>CAVZTF010000003.1:672500-2173036 GCA_963778185.1 uncultured Gammaproteobacteria bacterium
GGCGTTGCGGCCGGTCGGGTCGCCGATCATGCCGGTGAAGTCGCCGATCAGGAAGATGACCTCGTGCCCCAGCCGCTGGAACATCGCCATCTTGTTGATGAGCACGGTGTGGCCGAGGTGCAGGTCCGGCGCGGTCGGGTCGAAGCCGGCCTTGATGCGCAGCGGCCGCCCCTTCGCGAGCTTCTTCAGCAGATCGGCCTCGAGGAGGATTTCGGCGACGCCGCGGCGCAGTTCGGCGAGTTGTTCCTGGGCGCTCGACATTGGCTTGCGGCTTCTCGGTGGCTGCGGGGCCGCGGGACTGTAGGGGCTACACCCCTGTGCAGGCAATCGCCTGCCGGCACGAGAAATGCCTCACAGTCTCTAGATCTTTATCGCAAGCGCCTGTGTCCACTAGGAAAAAGGACCATTTTGACAGTTGACGCGTGGCGCCGGCGCAACTACCTTAGCCGCAGCTTTTCGCGGGGGTCCGCCTTTGCCCATCTTCGAATCTCGCGGCAGCCGCCGCTCCGCGAACCGGACCGCCCTGGCCGGACGCCCCTGGCTGCTGGCCGCGACGGCATTTCCGCTGGTCGCCGCCGCAGCGCTGGTCGTCACCAAGCCCTCCCCGGACGACGTGCCCCGTTCGATCGACCTGACCGACCTGGTGGCGGCCGCGGCCCCAACCGCGCCGATCCCCGTGATCGAGGGCCCGGACAGCGTCGAGGTCACCGTCCAGCGCAACGACACGCTCGACCGCATCTTCCGCAGCACCGGCATCGATCTCGGGCACCCTCGCCGAGCTGCGCACGCTGCCCGACGTGCGCAAGGCGCTCGACCTGCTGCGCCCCGGCGACATCATCACGCTCACGCACGTCAACGGCGCGCTGCAGTCGCTCAATCGCCAGATCAGCGACACGCTCACGCTGTCGGTCTCGCGTGCGGGCGGCGCCTACAGCGTCAACTACATCGAGAACCCGCTCGAGGTCGAGGTCGCGGGGCGGCGGGCGCGCATCGATTCGTCGCTGTTCGAGGCCGGCGTCGACGCCGGCATTTCGGGCGCAGACGGTCATGGTGCTCGCCAACGAGATTTTCGGCTGGGACATCGACTTCGCGCACGAGATCCGTGCCGGCGACGAGTTCGGCGTGTACTACGAGCAGCGCTACCAGGACGGCCAGTACGTGAGCGACGGCCGCGTGCTCGCCGCCGAGTTCGTCAATCGCGGCAAGCTGCATCGCGCGGTGTGGTTCGAGTCGGCCGACGGCAGGGTGCGCGGCTACTACACGCCCGAGGGCAAGGGCATGCGCAAGGCCTTCCTGCGCGCGCCGCTCGACTTCACGCGCATCAGCTCGCGTTTCAACCCGAACCGCAGGCACCCGATCACCGGCCGCGTGCGCGCCCACAAGGGCATCGATTACGCGGCCCCGACCGGGACCCCGATCTGTGCCGCGGGCGACGGCCGCGTCGAGTTCGCCGGGCGCAAGGGCGGCTACGGCAATGTCGTGATCATCGACCACGGCCGGGCATCACGACGCTCTACGGGCACATGTCGCGCTTCGCGCAAGTCGTCGCGCGGCGGCCGCTCCGTCAACCAGGGCGAGCTGATCGGCTACGTGGGCTCCACCGGCGCCTCCACCGGCCCGCACCTGCACTACGAGTACCGCGTCAAGGGCGTCCACAAGAACCCAGCCTCGATTCCGCTGCCGAACACCGAGATCCCCGCGTCCTACGTGGCGGAGTTCCGCGGCAAGGCCGAGGTGGCGCTCGCCCGGCTCCAGCTCACGAGCGGCAGCGCGCAGCAGGCGCTCGCCAGCCGCTGACCGGCCAGCCTGCCGGCGCCGCGCGGCACCGGCCGGGTCACGGTCGCGTCACCGGACCGTCACCCATCCGTAGCATGCTTGCAGCATGTCCACGGCGCCTGCCCCTGAGCGCCATGGCGCTCGACTCGCCACAGCTCTACATCAACCGGGAGCTCTCGTTCCTGGAGTTCAACCGGCGCGTGCTCGCGCAGGCGCAGGACGCCGCCGTGCCGCTGCTCGAGCGCGTCCGCTTCCTCGCCATCTCCTGCAACAACCTCGACGAGTTCTTCGAGATCCGCGTCGCGGGCCTGAAGCAGCGCAAGCGAACTCGGCTCGCGCGGCAGCGGTCCCGACGGCATGGACGTCGACGACCAGCTCGCGGCCATCCGCGCCGAGTCACTGCGACTGGTCGCCGCGCAGTACGACGCTGCTCAACGCGTGAACTGCTGCCGGCGCTGCGCCGCGAGGGCATCCACCTGCTGCGCGCCGCCGAGTGGACTGCGGAGCAGGTCGGGTGGCTCGCCGCCTATTTCGACAGGGAGATCGAGCCGGTGCTGACGCCGCTCGGCCTCGACCCCGCGCGGCCGTTCCCGCGCATCCAGAACAAGAGCCAGAACTTCATCGTCGAGCTCTCGGGCACCGATGCGTTCGGCCGCGACGCCTCGCTCGCCATCGTGCAGGTGCCGCGCTCGCTGCCGCGCATCCTGCGCGTGCCCGCCGCCGGACCCGGCGCGACGTGACCCTGGTCTACCTCTCGCAGGTGATCCTGAGCAACGTGGGGCGGCTGTTCCCCGGCATGAAAGTCGACGGGCTGCCACCAGTTCCGCGTCACGCGCAACGCCGAGCTGTGGGTGGACGACGAGGAGACCGAGGACCTGCTGCGGGCGGTCGAGGGCGAACTCGCCTCGCGGCGCTACGGCGACGCGGTGCGGCTCGAGACGACGCTCGACTGCCCCGCGCACCTGCGCGACTTCCTGCTCGAGCACTTCGAACTCGGCCCGGACGACCACTACGCGGTGGACGGCCCGGTGAACCTGAACCGGCTCGCGACCATCCCGGACCTCGTCGACCGCCGCGACCTCAAGTACCAGCCGTTCGTGCCGGCGGTGTCCGCGGCGTCTCGTCGGACGGCCGGACCTGTTCGAGGCGATCCGCGAGAAGGACGTGCTGCTGCACCACCCGTTCCACAGCTTCGCGCCCGGTGATCGACTTCCTGCGGCAGTCAGCGACCGATCCGCGGCGTGCTCGCGATCAAGCAGACGCTGTACCGCACCGGCCCGGACTCGCCGGTCGTGGACGCGCTGGTGGACGCGGCGCGCGCCGGCAAGGAGGTCACGGTGGTGATCGAGCTGCATGGCGCGCTTCGACGAGGCCGCCAACATCGCGCTCGCCAACCGCCTGCAGGAGGCCGGCGCGAACGTGATGTACGGCGTGGTGGGCTACAAGACCCACGCCAAGCTCATCATGGTCGTGCGCCGCGAGGCCGAGCGGCTGCGCCGCTACTGCCACCTCGGCACGGGCAACTACCACCCGCAGACGACGCGCCTGTACACCGACTACGGCCTGTTCACCTGCGACGAGGCGATCGGCGAGGACCTGCACGAGCTCTTCCTGCAGCTGACGAGCCCGACGCGCGTCGCACAGCTGCAGAAGATCCTGCAGTCGCCGTTCACGCTGCACGAGGCGATGCTCGAGCGCACGCGCCGCGAGATCGCGCACGCGCGCGCCGGGCGCCCGGCGCGCATCATCGCCAAGATGAACTCGCTGGTGGAGCCGCAGATCGTGCGAGCCCTCTACGAGGCCTCGCAGGCCGGCGTGAAGGTCGACCTGATCGTGCGCGGCATCTGCGCGCTGCGCCCGGGCGTCCCTGGAGTCTCGGACAACATCACGGTGCGCTCGATCGTCGGCCGGTTCCTCGAGCACTCGCGCGTGTTCTACTTCGAGAACGGCGGCGAGGCCGAGACGTTCTGCTCCAGCGCCGACTGGATGGAGCGCAACTTCTTCCGCCGCATCGAGGTGTGCTTCCCGGTGCAGCGGCGGCACCACCGCGCAGGTCCTCGCGGACCTCGAGCTCTACCTCGCCGACAACAGCCAGGCCTGGGTGCTGCGGCGCGACGGAACCTACGCGCCGGCAGGCGCCGGGCGACGCGCCGCCGGTGTCGGCACAGGTCGCGCTGCTGGCCACCCTCGCCGACTGAGCCCAGCCGCGTCAGCGTCGCGCGCAGGCGGAAACCCGCCGCGTCGCAGGTATTCGGCTTCCTGCTCGAGGTCCGCCGCGGTGAGCGGGTGCTCGGCGAGCCAGCCGCGCGGGAACCCGAGTGTCTAGCGACCGCCCTCGCGCCTTGAGTTCGATCTGGCGGCAGCGCACGGGGCCCGCGCCCGCGATGCAGCAGCACCGCGAGCCGCAGCAGCACGATCAGGAACTCGGCCTTGAGGTGCCACGGCGGCACGAGGTCCTCGAGCTGCTCGAGGTTGAGCTTGCGGCGATGCCCGCCGACGACCGCGGCCAGCAGCTGCTGCTCCTCGCGCGGGAAGCCGGGCATGTCCGCATGCTCGCAGCAGGTAGGCCCCGTGCCGGTGGTAGTGCGCAGTGGGCGATGTCGAGCCCGATCTCGTGCAGCCGCGCGGCCCAGCGCGAGGACCAGTTCCGCGAGCGGCTCGTCGAGCTTCCACGCCTCGCGCACCTGGCGCAGGAAGGCCTAGTGCCGTGGCCTCGACGCGATCGGCCTGGGCCGTGTCGACGTGGTAGCGGGCTTCCATGGCGCGCACGCTGCGCACGCGGGCGTCCTCGTCGGTGAGGCGGCCGAGCAGGTCGTACAGCAGCCCCTCGCGCAGCGCGCCGTCGGCGACGCGCATGCGTCTCGATGCCCAGCATCTCGACCACCTCGACCAGGATGGCGAGGCCGCCGGGCAGGATCTCCAGTCGGTCGGCTGCGAAGGCCGGGCAGCTTCAGCTTGGATGCCTCGCCGGCCTTCAGGCACTCCTCGACCAGCCACTCCACGCCGTCGCGAGATGATGTTGCCGTTCGGCGCACCGCGGGCGAGCAGCACGTCGCTCACGGCGCGCATCGTGCCGGACGCGCCGAACGCCGTGTCCCAGTCCGGGCGGCGGAAACGCGCAGGCCGCGGGTTCGAGCTCGAGTTGCGCCGCCGTGCGGGCGCGCTTCATGCGCTTCTCGGTGATGACGCCGTCGGCGAAATAGCTCCTGACTCATGCTCACGCAGCCCATGTACAGGCTGTCGAGGCGCTTGGGGGCGAACCCCTCGCCGATGATGAGCTCGGTGCTGCCGCCGCCGATGTCGACGACCAGGCGGTGCCCGCCCTCGCTCGGCGTGGTGCGCGCGACGCCCTGGTAGATCAGGCGCGCCTCCTCGACGCCGGAGATGATCTCGATCGGGTGGCCGAGCGCCTCGCGCGCGCGGTCGAGGAAGGCGCCCTTGCGCTTCGCCTTGCGCAGGGTGTTGGTGCCGACCACGCGCACCCGCTTCGCCTTCATGTCGTGCAGTCGCTGGCCGAAGCGCTCGCAGGCACTCGAGGGCACGGCCGGTGGCCTCGCGGCTCAGGCGGTCCCTGCTCGTCGAGTCCCGAGCCCAGGCGCACGGTCTCGCGCAGGCGGTCGACGATGACGAGCTGGCCGTGCGAGTAGCGGGCCACGACCATGTGGAAGCTGTTGGACCCGAGGTCCACAGCCGCCAGGACGTCGGGCACCTCGGGGTCGGTGCGGGCCAACCCGGCCTCAGGCCGAGAACGAGGAACCGCAGCCGCAGGTCGTGGTGGCGTTCGGATTGCGGATCACGAACTGCGCGCCCTCGAGGTCTTCCTTGTAGTCGATCTCGGCGCCCGCGAGGTACTGGAAGCTCATCGGGTCGATCAGCAGCTTGACGCCGGCCGTTCTCGACGCAGGTGTCGCCTTCTTCCTCGTTCTCGTCGAACGTGAAGCCGTACTGGAAGCCGGAGCAGCCGCCTCCCGACACGAACACGCGCAGCTTGAGGTTCGGGTTGCCCTCCTCGCGGATCAGCTCGCTCACCTTGCTGGCGGCCGAGTCCGTGAAGACGAGCGCCGGGCCCTCGGTGTTGTCGGTCGGCTCGAGCGCTGTGGCCATGGGTTCCTGCTCCATCGTGCGTATCCGCGGGCGTGGATTTTAGCACCACCCCGCCCGGCTCACAGGGCGGACTGCCCGGAGGGCTTCCACGGGAAGGACTGCTGCATCGGGAAGCGCAGCTTCGAGGAGCGGACCTGCACCTCGGCCTCGAACGCCTGGAACCCCTCCGGCAGCGTCACCGCCTGCTCGATCGTCTGGAAGTAGCGGAACGAGAACGGCAATTGGGTCCGCGGGCGCCCGAGCAGGTCGCCGACGGCGTAGCGTGCCGGCCGGTCTCCCTGCATGCCATGGACGACCACGTCCGCGAGGCCGGCCGCAAGGCTGTCGTGCCTCATCGACTGGATGAGCGTGAGCTTGAGGACGAATTGCCGCGGCTCCGCGCCCGACTCGACATCGAAGCGCTGGATGCGCAGCCCCTGGACGCCGTCCGCGGGAGACACGATCGAGCGGTAGAAGGCCAGGTCGTCCCCTTGCCGGGACAGCTTCGACTGCAGGTCGCCAAGCGTGCGCTCGACCTGGCCGTAGGCCTCCCGATCGAGCGTCCGGGCCATCTCGAGCTCCGCGACCTTGGCGTTCAGCCGGGAGTTCTCGGCCTCCAGCCGCACGACCTTCGCCGTGAGTTCTCGCCGCTCGCGGGCCACTTCGGCCACGTTCAGGCCCGCCGACACCTGTCCACGCTGGTAGGCGAACCAGCCGCCGAGCGCGAGGAGCGCCACCCCGGCGGCCACGGCCACCCATTCGGCCAGTCGACCTTGCTCACTCCTCGACGGCCTTTTCCGGCTTGGAGGCCGTGGGGCGCCGCCGGCTCCTGGGCCCGCGGGGCGGCTCGGACGGCCGCAGGACCTGCTCCGACCACCAGTCCGGCAACGGCGGCGGGCCGGCCGGGAAGGCCTGCATCGCCAGCTCGGTGAGCGCCCGGACGTAGACCGTGCGCTTGAAATAGATCACCTCGCGCACCGGCCACCAGTAATCGACCCAGCGCCAGCTGTCGAATTCGGGCTGCGCGGTGACGTCGAAGCGCAGGCGCTCGTCGTCGCCCAGCATGCGCAGCAGGAACCAGCGCTGCTTCTGGCCGATGCACAAGGGACTGGAACGGCGCCGAACGTACTGGCTCGGCAGGCGATAGCGCAACCAGTCACGTGTGCTCGCCAGCACCTCCACGTCGTCGCGCTCGAGGCCGACCTCCTCGCGCAACTCGCGGAACACGGCGTCCTCGGGGGACTCTTCCCGCAGCACGCCACCCTGCGGGAACTGCCAGCCGCGACCGTCGCTGCGTCCGCCGAGGAATACCTCGCCGCCGTCGCGGATCAGCACGATCCCGACGTTGGCGCGGAAACCCTCGGTGTCGATGAAGTCGCTCATTGCCTCGTAAGCTCCGGAACCGTCTGATTTTTTCACATCGCGGGGGCGCGGTCCAAGGCGGCTTCCCGCAAGGCGCTTGTGGCGCGCCGAACCCAGCCCTTACCCTTGGACCAGCCCCGAGCGCCCAATGCACCGCCACCTGCCGATAATCCCAGCCTTCGCCCTCATCGCCCTTGCCGCCGCAGGCCTCCTTGCCCTGTCGCTCGCATCGGGGAGCCTGCCCCTGTCGTCCGGGGAGGTGGTCGATGCCCTGCGGCAGGGAGGGCCGTCGCTCGCGCGCGACGTGGTGCTCGAGCTGCGCCTGCCGCGCGCGCTGGCCGCATTCGCGGTCGGCGGGCTGCTCGCGCTGGCCGGCGCCATGCTGCAGGTGCTGCTGCGCAACCCGCTGGCCGACCCCTACGTGCTCGGCGTTTCGGGCGGCGCCTCGGTCGCCGCGCTGCTTGCGATCATGATCGGCCTGTCGGCGGCCGGCGTGGACGGCGCCGCGGCGCTCGGGGCATTCGCCGCCTGCCTGCTCGTGTTCGCCCTTGCGCAAGGGCCTGGCGGATGGACCCCCACGCGACTGCTGCTCACCGGCATCGTCGTCGCCGCCGGCGCGGGCTCGATCGTGAGTCTCCTGCTGGCCTTGAGCGACGACACCCGCCTGCGGGGCATGGTGTTCTGGCTGCTCGGCGATCTCTCACGGACGGAGCGG
Source organism: uncultured Gammaproteobacteria bacterium (assembly GCA_963778185.1). GTDB lineage: Bacteria > Pseudomonadota > Gammaproteobacteria > Steroidobacterales > Steroidobacteraceae > RPQJ01. The sequence continues at coordinate 680,437 of CAVZTF010000003.1, forward strand.
TGGCCCTGGCTCATGGCCGTGCTGGCCGTGGCCGCGGCCGCCAGTGTCGCGCTCGGGCGACACCTGAACGTGCTCGCGCGCGGCGTGACGCAGGCGGCGAGCGTGGGACTCGACGTGCGTCGCTTCCAGGTCCTGCTGTTCGTGCTGAGCTCGGTGCTGACGGGCCTCGCCGTGAGCGCGGCGGGCAGCATCGGCTTCGTGGGACTCGTGACGCCGCACCTGGCGCGACTGGCGCTCGGCACCGACAACCGCGTGGTGCTGCCAGCCTCCGCCCTGCTCGGCGGCATCCTGCTGATGGCGGCGGACCTCGCCTCCCGCGTGCTGCTCGCGCCGCGTCAACTGCCCGTCGGCGCACTCACCGCGCTGGTCGGGATCCCACTGTTCCTGCTGCTGATGTCGCGCCAGCGCTCGTGACTCCGCCCGCGGCGGGAAACGTCACGACGTGTTCGGTGGCGACGCGGATCCCGATCGGCTCGCCGACGGCGTGGTCGTGGTGGCTCGGCACCAGCGAGAGGACCCGGCGTCCGCTCGGCAATTCGAGCGCGTAGAGAAAATCCGCGCCGCGGAAGACACGGTCGACGATCCGCGCCCTGAGCTCGGCATGATCGTCGTGGACCACGTCGTCGGGACGCAGCAGGACGTCAACGTTCTTCGCGCCCACGTCGGCCGGCGACCCGCCGCGCAGGATTCCGAGCTCGGTGTCGACGGCGCCGTCCGCCAGGCGCGTTCCCGGGATGAACGATGCGTCACCGACGAACTCCGCGGCGAAGCGCGTGCGCGGCCGGTGGTAGAGGTCGTAGGGAGTGCCCCACTGTTCGAGGCGGCCGTCGCGCATCAGGCCGACGCGGTCGGCGAGTGCGAACGCGTCCTGCTGGTCGTGCGTGACGACCAGCGCCGTCGCCCCGAGCACACGCAGCAGCGTGCGCAACTCGCGCACCAGCCGCTCGCGCAGCGCGGCATCGAGGCTCGAGAACGGCTCGTCGAGCAGCACCGTCGTCGGACGAGGCGCCAGGGCACGTGCCAGCGCGACGCGCTGCTGCTGGCCGCCGGAGAGTTGCGCCGGCCAGGCGGCGCCGTAGTCGCCGAGCCCCACCAGGGCGAGCATCTCGTTCGCACGCTCACGCCGCTGGCCTGCGGGCATCGCCCGCAGGCCGAACTCCACGTTGCCGCGCACCGTGAGGTGAGGGAACAGCGCGAGGTCCTGGAACACGAGGCCGATGCCGCGCTCGTGGGGCGGCACTTGCACGCCGGGGCCGGAGAGCACCCGGCCGCGCGAGAGGACGGTACCCGCGTCCAGTGTCTCGAAACCCGCGATGCATCGCAGAGCGGTGGTCTTGCCGCACCCGCTCGGGCCCAGCAGGCAACCGATCTCGCCCTCTCCGAGGCCGAAGCTCACGCCGTCGAGGGCCCGCCGCTCGCCGAACGAGCGCGCCGCGTCGCACAGTTCAAGCCACATGCGCCACCCTCCGGGCGAGCAGGCTCACCGGCAGGAGGCCAACCGCCACGAGCAGCACGGACGGCAGCGCCGCGCGCTCCCACTCACCCTCGGCCGCCATCTCGTACACGCGCACGGCCAGTGTCTCGAAGCCGAACGGCCGGGTCATGAGCGTGATCGGCAGCTCCTTCATCAGGTCGACGAACACGAGCGCGGCGGCCGCGAGCAGGCTCCCGCGCAGCAGCGGCAGGTGCACGCGCCGCAACTGGCCGAACCCGCGCACGCCCAGAGTCAGCGCGACTTCGTCGAGGCTGCGGTGGATGCGCGCCAGTCCGCTCTCGACGGGACCCGCGCCGACGGCGAGGAAGCGCGCGAGATAGGCGAGCAGCATCGTGACGAGCGTCCCCTGCAGGAAGAGTTGCGGTGCAGACGCGCCGAACGTGCCGTCGAGCAGGCCCTGCAGCCAGCCATTGAGCGCTGCGACCGGCGCGAAGAGCCCGACCGCGAGCACCGTACCGGGAATGGCATAGCCCACCGTGGCGATGCGGCCGAGTGCGGCGACCCAGCGGGCACTCGTCGGCCGCGATGCATAGCCGAGCGCCAGCGCCGCCAGCAGGATCACGAGCACTCCGGACGCGGCGAGCAGAGCGCTGCGCATGGCGAAGCCCCAGTAGCGCGCGTCCAGGTCGGACGCCGCGTGCTGCGCGGCCCATTGCAGCAGTTGCGCCATCGGCAGGATGAACGCCGCGCCCAGCACGAGCCCCGGGGCCGACACCGCGAGCGCAGCACGTGCGCCCCGCAGTCGCTCACGCGGCAGCTCGAGTTCCACGTTCCGACTGGAGGAGAAACCCCGTCCGCCGCGCAACCGCCGCTCCACCGCGACGCCCACGAGCGCGAGCAGCGCGAGCAGCGCCGCCATCTGCAGCGCCGCCTCCACGGAGAACATGCCGAACCATGCGCGGTAGATCGCCGTCGTGAACGTATCGACGTTCAGCGCAGCGACCACGCCGAAGTCGGCCAGCACCTCCATGCAGGCGAGCGCCGTGCCCGCCGCAATCGCCGGGCGCGCCAGCGGCAGCAGGGTCTTGCGCATGGCGGTACGACGGTCCAGGCCGAGCGACTGCGCCGCCTCGAGCATGCGCGCGCCGCCGGATTCGAAGGCGACGCGGGCGAGCAGGTAGACGTAGGGATACAGGGTCAGCGAGAGCACGAGCGCCGCGCCGCCGAGCGAGCGGATGGGCGGCAGGCGCAGGCCGGGGCCAAGGACATCACGCAGCCAGGTCTGCAGCGGGCCGGCGAAGTCGAGCGCGCCAGCGAACACGACGGCGAGCACGTAGCCCGGCACCGCGAGCGGCAGCAACAGGGCCCACGAGAACATGCGCCGACCCGGGAACTCGTACGCGGCCACCAGCCACGCCAGCGCGGTGCCGAGCGCAGCCGTTGCCCCGCCCACCAGCGCCAGCAGCGCCACCGTGTTCAATCCGACCCGCGGCAGGACGTACTGCAGCTGGTGGGTCCACACATCGCCCGCCGGGGACGTCCAGGCGAGTCCCGCCGCAAGCAACGGCAGCAGCGCAGGCGCCGCGAGCAGCGCTATGACTGGCGCCGCCCAGGCGGCCCGGCGAGCGTCGCGCATCTGTCAGCGGTAGCCGGCCCGATCCATGAGCTTCACCGCCGCAGGCTGCAGCCGCCCGGCTTCCGCCACGTTGATGGGGCTCGGCTCGAAGCCTCCCCAGGATTTCACCAGCGGATCCACGGGCGAGGCGGGGTTGGCCGGGAACTCCATGTTCACGCCTGCGAAGTGCTCCTGTGCCGCGCCGCCCGAGAGCCACTCGAGGAAGCGGATGGCCGCTGCCGCCTTGCGTGAATGCGCCGTCACGCCCGCGCCCGCCACGTTGACGTGCACCCCGCCCGCGCCCTGGTTGGCCCAGAAGAGCTTCACCGGTAAGTCGGGGCGCTCCTTCACGATGCGGCCAAAGTAGTAGCTGTTGACGATGCCGACGTCGCACTGGCCGGCGGCGATCGCCTCGAGCACCTGGGTGTCGTTCGCGAACACGTCCGTCGCGAGGTTGGCGACCCAGCCGCGCACGACCTGTTCGGTCGCGGGCTCGCCGTGCGTGGCGATCATCGTCGCGACCAGCGACTGGTTGTAGACCTTCTTAGAGGTGCGCAGGCAAAGGCGGCCGTTCCAGGCCGGCCCGGCGAGCGCCTCGTAGGTACTGAGGTCGGCGGGCTTCACGCGCTGCGTCGAGTAGGCGATGGTTCGCGCGCGCGCCGCCAGGCCGTACCAGCGGTGGCCGGGGTCGCGCAGGCGCGCGGGGATGTTCCGCTCGAGCACGGGCGAGTGGACCGGCTGCAAAAGGCCGCGTTCGGCGGCGTTCCACAGTTCACCCGCGTCCACCGTCAACAGGAGATCCGCCGGGCTGTTCCTGCCCTCCGCCGCGAGGCGCTCGATCAGCATCCCCGCCTCGCCCGTCGTAAAGCGGATCTCGACGCCGGTTTCCTTGGTGTACTGGTCAAAAATCGGCTTGATCAACTGTTCGTTGCGCGCCGAGTACACGACCAGGGTCTCGGCACTGACCGCGACGGAGGCACCGACGCTGGCGAAGGCGATCGACGCTGCCACGATCAGCCAGCGAAAGGACGGGATGCTCATAGCGACGGTCACCAGTATCTAATGAGAATGATTCTCATTGTACTCATTACAGGCGCCCGCTGGCTAGCAGGTCCGCTCAGGGCCTGGCCAGCAGGTAGCCGTCGCCGCCGCGCTGCTTGACCCGATGCAGGGCGGCCACGGCATCCGCAAGCAGCTGATCTGCAAGTGTTTTCTTGTCAGCCGAGGCCTCCGGCCGCACGACCGAGATGCCGATGGATACGCTCACGGGGCGCACCAGACCGCCGCCGAGGTCTACCGGTGCCGCGCGCACCGCGGCCAGGATTCGCGCCGCGAGCGGCGTGCCCTGCGCGGGACCGGTCTCGGGCATCAGCACGACGAACTGGTCGCTGCCGAGGCGGGCCGCGGTGTCGCTCAGTCGCACTTGGGACTCGATCCGGTGCGCAATCTCGCGCAGCACGCGATCGCCCGCGGGTTGGCCGAGGTCGTCGTTGACCGCGTGCAGGCGATCGATGTCGACGACCAGGCACGCGGTGCTGGCGCCCCGGCGCTGGCTGCGCGCGATCTCCTCGCGCAGGCGCGTGTACAGGTAGCGCCCCGAATTCCAGCCGGTGAGCGTATCGATGTGCCCGCCGCGCAGCAGCCGGGCGCGATCGAACAATGCCTCCAGGCTGGCGGCGAGGACCGTGGCCGCGTGCGCCAGGAGCCTCTCGCCCGCGCCGGCGAGTGCCGGCGGGTCCTCGCGCGTCGCGAGGCTCCAGACGCCGATCAGGTGCTCGCCACGGCGCAGTGGCAGCATCAGCAGGTGCTTCAGTCCCTGCGCTCCCGGCATGAGCAGCGCATGGTCCGCGACGTGGAACTCGCCTTGCCAGGACTCGTACGGTGCGCCGAGCTGCGGGGCGACACTGACGAGGCTGTCGACGAAGGTCACCGGCAGCGCGACATCGGCCGCAGCGTGGTTGCCGGCCGCGAGGTGCCGCAGCTCGTACGTCGCATCCGCGACCATGAGCGTGACGCCGCGATCGTCCCGCGGCGCGTCTGGCGGATCCGCCGCGATGGCAAGCCACTCGCCCAGCGTCTGTGCGGTCAGCAGCATCCGCTCCCAGGCCAGCACCCGGTCGGTGAGCGTGCCGTCCATCAGGTGGTCGGCTCGCGCGCGGCCTGGCGCACCTGCAGGTACTCGTGCCCGCGCCGCATCATGTCCACGAAGCTCTGCGGGTCATGCTCGTGCACGGACCGGCAGATGCGCTCGACTGCGGCGCGCAGCGCATTCAGCGACTCCTCGCCGTAGGCATTCAGGCTCTGGATCTCGTAGTAGAGGTCGGGATTCTCCGCCGCGACGCGGGTCGCGACGTCGAGCTGCGAGTCGAAGGTGGTGCTCGACATGCGCGCGAGCTTCGGAGCGGCCTCGCCGCTCTCGGCCAGTGCGGTGAAGAACGCGATGTTGAGCGCGTGGGACAACCCCAGCACGAAGGCAATCAGCCGGTCGTGCTCGTCGAGGCCCATCACCACGCGGTCGGCCATGGTCGAGTCGAAGAGGCTCTTGGCCTCCTCCAGCGCCGTCGCATTCCCGAGATCGATGAAGATGACGTGGCGCCCCGACAACAGCTCCGTGTCCGGACCGAACATCGGATGGATCGAGGTGACGCTCACGCCCGCCGCCTTGAGCGCCTCGAGCCCATGGCGCAGCGGCGTCTTGAGCGAGCCAACGTCGAAGACGACGCCCGGCGGCTTGCGCACGGCGAGCTCGCGCAGCACCTCATTGGCCACCTTGAGTGGCGTGGCGACCACGACCAGGTCGTGCATGAGGTCGGAGTCGCGCCAGTCCGCCAGCCACTCGTAGCCCGGCACCTCGCCCGCCGGGTCGGTGATGGTGATGCGGAATCCCTGGGAGGCGAGGAAGTCGGCCATCCAGCGGCCCATCTTGCCGCGGCCGCCGATCACGAGCGCCCGGCGGCCGGATCCCTTGCCCTGCGCGGCGACCCTGGCCTGTTCCTGGGTCGTGAGCGAGCCGCGAATCAACGACTGCAGGATCGATTCCGCGAGCGACGGGGCCACGCCGAGCGCCTCCGCATCCCTGCGTGCCTTCAGCAGCACCTCGCGCTCTCGTCGGAAGTCACGCGTCGACTGCCCCGTGGAACGCTTGACCGCGGCGATCTGGGTGCTGATCGCCTGGCGTTCGGCCACGAGCTGGAGCAGCTCCCGGTCGAGGACGTCGAGCCGGGCGCGCAGGTCTTCGAGTGATTTCATGTACTGCGATGCGGGCGGGAACCGCCTTCTTTTACCGGGCCGGCCCGCGCCCCGCAAGCGCAGCTGCCGCACGCATGGCGGCGACCGCGCTCGGGCATAATTGCAGCATGCTGAGCAAAGGCTCCCTGCCGGGCACGCTGCCCGCCGATCCCATGCCGCTGTTCGAGAAGTGGTTCCTGGGCGCGCGCAAGGAAAAGGCGCAGCCAAACCCGGATTCCATGGTGATCGCCTCGGCGACGCCGGACGGGCGGCCCTCGGCCCGCGTCGTCCTCTGCAAGAAGCTTGTCCTGGACCCTGGCTACATCGTGTTCTTCACGAACTACGACAGTCGCAAGGGCGGCGAGCTCGCCGCGAACCCGCGCGCCGCCGCCGTGCTGCACTGGGATGCGTTCGGGCGGCAGGTGCGGCTCGAGGGTCCCATCGTGCGTTCGCCGGCCGCCGAGAGCGACGAGTACTTCGCCAGCCGCGCGCTCGACAGCCGCATCGGCGCATGGGCCAGCCTGCAAAGCCAGCCGCTCGATTCGCGCACGACACTGATGAAGCGCGTGGCCGTCGAGGCCGCGCGGTTCGGCACCCGCGTTCCGCGTCCGCCGCACTGGGGCGGCTACCGACTCTGGCCCGAGACGCTCGAGCTGTGGATCGAGGGCCCGTTCCGCGTGCACGACCGCGCACGCTGGACCCGTGCCCTCGAGCCCGAGGGCGATACGGGCTTCAAGGCGGGCCCCTGGGCCGCCACGCGCATCTACCCCTAGTCAAGTGGCCGGGCGCACGTTCTTCGGCACGCTGCGGCTCGCGGTCCTGCTCGCGGTGCTCGCATTCGTCGCGCTCGGCGCATGGCTCGACAAGTCGCGCAGCACGGACTGGGACGCAACCCTGCGCGTCACCGTGTACCCGCTTGCGGCGGATGCGGACCCGGCAACGCGGCAATATGTAGCGGCTCTCGCCGACGCCGACTTCGACGCCGCCGAGGAGTTTTTCGCCGAGGAGGCGACCCGCCATGGCGTTGCGCTGGACGAGCCGGTCCGCGTGCGAGTCTCGCATGCCGTCCGCGGTCAGCCGCCTGCGGCCCCGTCCGATCCGGGCCCGTTCAGCGTGGCGCTGTGGAGCCTCGAGATGCGGTACTGGGCGTGGCGCGTGGGCGCGGACGATCCGCTGCCGACGCCGGACGTGCAGGTGTTCGCGCTGTACCACACGGCGGACGGCTCCAGCGCCGTACCCGACTCCTTTGGCCTCAGCAAGGGCCTGATGGCAGTGACGCATCTCTATGCGGCGCGCGACGCCGCCGGCAGCAACCAGGTGGTGCTGACGCACGAGCTGCTGCACACGCTCGGGGCGACCGACAAGTACGACCCCGCCACCGGTCTGCCACGCGCGCCCGATGGTCTCGGCGACCCCGCGCAGGAACCGCTCTATCCGCAGGAATTTGCCGAGATCATGGCGGGCCGTGTGGCCGTGAGCTCACGCGACGCCGAGATCCCGCGGGCGCTCGACGATGCAGTCGTAGGGCCTGCAACCGCGCGCGAGATCGGGTGGCTGCGATGAGCGCCTCGCTTGAGTCGAGGCGCCTGGAGTGCCGCAACCTGACCGTGAGCGTTCCCGGCCGCGAGCTCGTCCGGAATCTCACCGCTGAATTCCGTCCCGGCACGGTGATCGCCGTGCTGGGCCGCAACGGCGCGGGCAAGAGCTCGCTGCTGCACGCGCTCGCCGGGCTGCGCCCTCCGGCGGCCGGCGACGCGCGCCTGCACGAGCGGCCGCTCGCCGAATGGCCCCGCCGCGAATTTGCGTTGCACGTCGGACTGCTGCCGCAGGCGAGCGAGGATCCGTTTCCCGGCACGGTGCTCGAGACCGTGCTCGTGGGGCGCCACCCGCACATCGATTTCTGGCAATGGGAAGGCGACGAGGACCTCGCGATCGCGCGCCGTGGTCTCGAGCAGATGGGGCTCGAGGGAATGGAGGACCGCGACATCGCGACGCTGTCGGGCGGCGAGCGCCGACGTCTCGCGGTGGCCGCGGTGCTGGCGCAGGAGCCCCAGACCTACCTGCTCGACGAGCCCGTCCAGCAACTCGACCCGCAGCACGAGCTGCAGGTGCTGAGGCTGTTCCGCACGCTCGCCGACGCGGGCCGCACCGTGGTCATGAGCCTGCACGATGCGGGCGTCGCCGCGCGGTTCGCCGACGAGGCGTTGTTGCTGTTCGGGGATGGCCGCTGGCTGCACGGCACGGCGACGGAAACATTGAACGAGGAGACGATCGCCTCGCTCTATGGGATAGCGGTGCGCGAGCTCAGCTGGGAAGGCGGACGGACGTTCGTTCCCGCGTGAGCCAACGGGTCGGACCACCCGTTAAAGCAGCGCCCAGCCCACGATGGCGTCCACGTGCAACGCCGCGGTATCGAACATGGGAAAGTCCAGCCGGTCGTCCTGTCCGATCAGGAGCGGAATTTCCGTGCAGCCGAGGATGACCCCCTCCGCGCCCTGCCCGCGCAGGTGATCCACGATCGCGAGGTAGCGAGCCTTCGAGTCCGGCAGGAAACGCCCGCGACACAGTTCGTCGAAGATGATCCGGTCCACCTCGTCCTGCCCGGCCTCGTCGGGCACGAGGATATCGACGCCGAAGCGCTCGAGATAGCGGCGCTTCAGGTAATCCGTCGCCATCACGGGCCTGGTCCCTAGCAGCCCCACGCGCGTGAACCCGGCGGCCCGGATCGCCGCGGCTGTCGGATCGACGATGTGCAGGAACGGGATGCCGAGGCCGATCGTGAAGGCATCGGCGCACCGGTGCAAGGTGTTCGAGACGCAAACGAGGAGTCCCGCGCCTGCGGCCTCGAGCCCTCGTGCCCGCGTGGTGAGATCCGCCGCCGCCTCTTCCCATTGCCCGTTGCGGACCCAGCGCTCGGCCGTTGCGAAGTTCATCGAGTTGATGATGACCTCGGCGGTGTTCCAGCCGCCGAGTCGTGCCTGCACGGCCGCGTTCAGGCGACGGTAGTAATCGGCCGTCGCCTGGTCGCTCGAGCCGCCCAGGATGCCGACCACACGGGGGCGCCTGCCGGGCGCGCGCCCGGCTCCAGCCATCGATTCAGTCATTTTCCGGGGAACCTCGGCGCAAACGCTTCGAGCTGCACGCCCGTCGCGTTGATCATGTAGGACACCGCATGATAGAGCCCGGCCAGCATGACCAGCTCAACGAGCTGGCCTTCAGCGAAATGCGCGGCGGCGTCCGCCCACAGCGCATCGTCCACACGGTTCGTGTCGTGCAGCTGATCCGCGAGACGGATCACCAGTCGGTCTTCGGCGCTCCAGCAGGCGTCGGCGGTTCCGCCGTGCACCGAAGAACGCCGCTGCTCGGACGTCCATTGCGCCTTGTCACCGTAGACGGCGACGTGCACGCCCCACTCGTATTCCGCTCCGCAACGCGCACAGGTGCGCAGGATCATCAGCTCGCGGCTGCGCAGCGAGATGCTGCCGCGGTCGAGCAGGCCACCCGCCATCATGCGCTGCAGCACACGTGGGTTGCGGGCCACCGTGCGAAACAGGAGCAGCGGCGGCGCGCCGCGCATCAACTTGTCGAAATCCTCCTGCAAGTCGGGCGGATACGGCGGTTCGACGGGGACGATTCGCGGTGTATTCATCACTTGCTCCGCAGGCGCACGATCGGCCGCTCAGGCGCCTGCGCCACGCCCTGGCCGCGATACTCGGAGGGTACGACGAAGCAGATCACCGACCACACTGGCCGGTCATCCACGGCCTTCATCACCGGCGAGCGTTTCAGTCGAGCGTAGTCCTCGCGCGGCCCCGGCGAGATCCAGCCAACCGGGGTCTTGCCGCGGTAGCCGATCAGGCCCGGCGGCCGGCCCGCATCGACCAGCTTCCTGAGGCTCGCGCGATTCGCCCGCGCATCCGTCGACCCGCCGGGTGTCGACACTCGAGCGCCGCTCTGCCGGTAATACATGTACCAGCAGCGCCGCGCCACCGAGCAACCCCGCGCGTTGAAGATCGCCTCGACGTCGGGCCAGCGATCGGGCGTGAGGGGACGGACGTCGAGTTTGCGGGCCGGCGTCCTCGGCGCCACGTTGCGCCACGCGCCGTCGACGAGCTTGCGGTACTGCGCGACCGTGACCTTGCGCAGGTTCACGCGCCGCCATCCCTGCTGCGACCACCCGGTGGCGAAGTCCTTGCCGCGAATGCGAAAGTCCGGATGGCCGTGATGCGCGCGCTCCTCGGCGTCGAGCATCGACAGCAGGATGGCCCGGGCCTGCGCGATGCACACCATCTGCGCTACTCGGGCACCGTGGCGCCCGAACCGCCGAACTCCGCCGGGAAGTCCTTCAGTTTCAGCACCCCGTCGTGGATGCGCAGCACCGCTTCCTGGTAGTTCACGTGCACGCCGGGCTTGAAGGACAGGTCCGGAATCAGTGCCGCGTACACGTCCGTCAGCCCCAATCCTGGATGCTCGGTGAAGAGGTGCCCGCCGCAGGTCCTGCACCACTTGCGCGCGCTGTTCGGCGTCTTGTTGTAGGTGCCGATGTTGTCCGCACCCTTGGTCACACGCACGGCCTCGGGCTTCCACAACGTGAAGGCGTTGACGGGTCCGGCCGACCAGCTCCGGCACGACTCGCAATGGCAATACCCCATCGCGGCCGGCTCCCCGGTGACCGTGAACTGGACTGCACCACAGAAGCAGCCGCCCTCGTACGTTCCTTCATTGCTCATCGCTTGTCTCTCCTGGTGACTCACTTGCGCGTGTACGGGCCATCGAACACGACGCCTCCGGTGATGCAACATTGACCCATTCGCTGTGTTGCAGGACGACGCGATAGCCGTCGTGATCCTCGAAGGTTCGGCCCCGCTCGTCCCAGTACGGGTTGAACGACGCGACTGGCCTGAAGCCCGCGGCAAGCATGTTAACGCAGGCGCTCTGCCATTCCGCCAGCGACGGCAGGTAGAAGACGGCCAGGTCTTCGACCGTGGGTGCCGGCGCGAGGGGATGGGTTCGGCAGTGGGTGAACTCGAAGTGGTAGTCGGCGCCTGCCATCGCGAGCATGACCCCATCGAATCCTGCGTGATCCAGGAAGCCCCCCACGACGCGCAGGCCGAGCCCCCGGCAGTACATCTCGGCAGTTCGCTCCAGGTTGCTCACCGGGCGGGCGATGCGAAGGTGGTGTGTCATCGGGATGGCGACCGCATCGCTGGATCGGGCATCGCTCGGTCGGCGAGCGTGGTCCGGGCGGCCCGGGCGCGGGCGACGAGCAGGATCGAACCGTCCGCCTGCAAAGGCCGGCGCACCCGGATGCGACCACGCAGTCGCGCCCGTGCGGACTCATCGAGGGCCACGGGGCCACCCAGGAACGGTCGCCAGTAGTCGTCGAGAGTCGCAGAGTGCGTTGCGACATCGATGGCCGTGACCTCGACTCCGGACGATCCAGCGCCCGTGAACGGGTCGCCGAGCGCCTCTGGCGGACACAGCGGAAAGCGCATTGCCTCGTTCAGTCCAGCCGCGTCCGCGTCGAACTCAACGGCCGCATCCCAGAAGACGCGCATCTTTTCCATCTTGCCCGCGTAGCCCCAGAGGTATGCCCCGATCGCTCCACCGCGCGCGGGTTACGCGCGCCATCTCGGCAAGTGCCGCGCGCTGACCGGGGACGAAGTTCGGAACCAGGCCCGACACCGTCGCATCGATGCATCCGTCCTCGAGCCAGTGGCGCGCGGCCGGAATGCCCAACCCTGCACGTGCTTCCCGCTCAGTTCACCGGCGGGACCGCCAGCGTACTCGCAACGAGGGGCCACTCAAAATGACTTCCCGTCGATTCGTACTTGCTCAGGTGCCCGGTTCGCCCTCGAGCCAGCGCACCGCCTCGGCGAGATCCGTGAACAGGCGGACATTCACCGCACGATTGACCGCCACGGTTTCCGCGAACCGTGCCTGCAGCAGATCGGGCCCGTCGGGCTCCAGATAGGCGATCCTGCGCAGCTTTGCGCCGTCCGGACTCCTCTCGGAGATGACGCTGTAGACGTCGTATGTACCGAGGCTCGGGCCGGAGAAGCGCATCTCGAGCAGCGCGCTCGACTTGCCGGCCTGCACGCATGCCGCATACACCTCCTTGAGGAATCTGAAGGCATTCCCGGCGGTGCGCTCTCCGGTCACTGTCGCGTGCAGATAGTTCGGCCGCTCTTCGATTGTCAGCTGATACGGGCGCATCCTTCCCCCAATGCCGGACATGGCGGCCAGTTCATCCACGGCGACCACGGGCCTGTCGAATGCGTGCTGCGAGCTCCGGCGGCACGGGCATGGGCTTGAACGGGCTGACGTCGGAGCCGCCGGTGTTTCCGTGCGGCACCAGCCCGACGGCCGTCAGCGTCGCAGCGCCGACCATGCGGAAGACCTGCCCGAGAAACTCGCGAGCGCTGTGCTGGCGGACGCCCCAGAGCAGCATGTGCCAGTGAACCCGCACGTGCTGCACCGTCGACGCCTGCCCGAGCACGTGCGCGCGTTCCAGACGAGCGAACGACTCGCGCACAAGACCCGACGCGGCTGCTTCAGACGCGGCTCGAAGCTCCGCGTCGACGTGGGGCCGGATGTTGCGACTGAAGCTGCTCATGAAGCGAGAACATACAGGGCGACGCAGGGAACGGGAATACGAGTGTCGTCGGCGGCAGCGTCCTCCGTCCGGGCCGTCACCGGATCGACGGCCTTCAGGCGGCCACCTCGACCCGATTGCCGTCCGGATCGAGAACCACGCTCTCGTAGTACCCGTCCCCCGTCCGCCGCGGACCGTCGAGCACGGCATGCCCGTCGGCTGCGAGCCGCTTCGTGAGCGCGTCCACCGCCGCCTCGCTGCCCACCGAGATCGCGAGATGCGTGAGCCCGCGGCGTTGGGCGCCGGCCGCCGCGTCTGCGAGGGCAAGCCGGCCGCTGCGCATGATCTCGAGGCGCGCGCCGCCGTCGAACTCGAGGAAGCAGGAATCGAAATCCTTCGCCTCGTTCCGGTAGCCCTCGCCGGCGCGCGCACCGAAGTACTTGACGTAGTAGTCCCGCAGGCGAGCAAGATCGTGGGTCCAAAGCGCGATGTGCTCGATGTGCGGCATGGCTCAACGCACTGCCACCCGTGAGAAGACGTTCTGGACCACGACGCCCGACGGGCCCAGCTGCGTGAACCCGTCTGCCGCCTTGAGGGCCGAGGTAGCGATCACCTCGGCCACGATCGCGATTGCGAGGTAGATCCGGCTCAATGCGTCCCCCCTCGTCAGGCACGCGGAATGCGTGCCGCGTTGCGCGCGAGCCAGGCCGCGAAGTTCTGCAGCTGCGGGTTCAGCGATCGCGAGAACTCGACGCTGCGCGCGCCCCGGAACTCGTCGCTGAAGTCGTGATTGAACTGGAACATGTTGCCGAGATCGTCGGCCCCGGGGAATCCGAAGCCGCGGTAGGTCTCGGGTGTTACAGCGACGTGCCGGACCGTTTCGCCAAGCGCGAGGCTCAGCGCCGCGGCCATCTCGGCGCCGCTCAGGTGCTCGCCGGCGATCCCGACCAACTTCCCGATCAGGTCTCGGCGCTTGAAGACACCGAGGGTGCAGCGGCCGATGTCCTCGGCGGCGATGCCAGGCAACTTGCGGTCTCCCATCGGCAGCACGAAGCCGAGCACGCCGTCCTCGCCACGCTGGGGGTGCATGCCGAAGTGGATCAGGTTGTCCCAGTAGAAGGACGTGAGCAGGAACGTGGTCGGCACGCCCGCGTCGCGGAAGAAATGGTCGGCCTCGCCCTTGGCGTCGAAGTGCGGAACCTTGTACTTGCCCATGAGCGTGGGCATGCGGCCGTCGGACAGCGGGATGAAGCGGCGCGTATCCTCGAGCGTGGACCAGACGGCGTGCTCGATGCGCGCCCTGCTGGCGGCCTCGGCCATGATCCTCACCTCGGCCAGCTCCTTCTCGGGCGAGAAGTGGGCCCAGTAGAAAGTGACGAAATAGGCGCCGTAGGCGCCCTCGAGGGCGCGCGCGACGCTCGACGGGTCGTCGACATCCGCGGCGACCACCTGCGCCCCGGCCGCGGCCAGCGCGCGCGCCGCATCGGATTTGACGTTGCGGGTAACGGCACGGACGCCGAACGGGCCGTCCGGCTCCGCGAGGATCGATCGCGCGAGCCCTCCGCCCTGCGCACCCGTGGCACCGAAGACCGTTATGACTTTCTTCGCGGTCATGTTCGCTCCCCCTTCGCGTCGCAGATCAGCTGGTGATGGCCCCCAGCACGGCCTCGTGCAGGCGACCGTTGGTCGCAAGCACCGAGGTGCTGGCGAGTGTGAGCGGCTGGCCCGCAAGATCGGTGAACCGCCCGCCCGCCGCTTCGATGATCACCGCGCAGGCGGCGATGTCGAGGATGTTCACGTCGGACTCGACCACGGCCTCGATCTTGCCCGCCGCGAGCAGGTGGTAATGCAGGAAGTCGCCGTAGCCGCGGATGCGGTTCAGGCGCCCGACGAGGCGCCCGAACGCCGGCCACTGCGGCCCGGTGGCGAGCGTCTTGAGGTTGCCCGTCGAGAGCGCCGCGGCCTCGATGGTGTCGATCTGGCTGACGTGGATCGGCTTGTCGTTCAGCCAGGCGCCCACGCCGATCTCGCCGTAGGCCAGCTCGCCGTAGGCCGGCGCGTACGACACCCCGACGACCAGTCGCCCACGGTGCATGAGCGCGATCTGCGTCGAGAACATCGGGTATTCGCGTACGAACGACTTGGTGCCGTCGATCGGGTCGACGAGCCACACGTACTCGGCGTGCATGGCGCTCGAGCCCGTTTCCTCCCCGTGGAAGCCGTGCAAGGGGAACTTCGCCTCGATGATCGAGCGGATGGTCTTCTCGGTCTCGACGTCCGCCTCGGTGACGGGCGACTTGTCCGCCTTGATCGTGATGGCGAGGTTCGACTGGTAGTAGCGGCGCACGACCTCGGCGGCGGCATGCGCGGCGTCGAGGGCGGCGGCGAGGAAGGGCGAGTGACGCATCTGAACTGGACTGCGGCGTGTGGATGGAGGGCTGGGGATAGTTTGCACCGCCCGGGCACGTGGCGGCGACTGGCAATGGCGTGGCGCGCGCTTGACACCGTGGCGGTGCTTCCCTAATTTGCCCGCACCGTCAGGTGACCTCGTGCGCGCGCACGGGAGAACGGGAAGCCGGTCAGATTCCGGCGCTGCCCCCGCAACGGTAGTCGAGTCGAGCCCGCATCGGCCGGAAGTTCCGGCACCCACTGCGCCGCGGCGCGGGAAGGGGATGCAGGCGGGACCCCCCAGGGGTCCACTCGAGAGCCCGGAGACCGGCCTGACGTTCGAGACCAGCCTCGCGGAGGGCGAGCGGCCGGGATCCGTGCCTGTTCGGCGCCCATTCCGACCCACTCCCCTCCCGGTGCTGGAAACACACTTGCCCTGCGGGCGTGCACGGGGTGTCGTATGACGTCGGTTCCTGTCCTTTCCGCCTCCGGTTACCTTGCCCTCCTTGCCGTCGGTGCCGCGCAGGCGGCCGACCCGGTCGAGCCGGTCCTGGAGCTGGTCGTCGTGACCGCCACTCGCGTGCCGACCCGCATCGAGGAAGTGCTGGCGCCCATGCTGGTCATTGACCGCGCGGCCATCGAGCGCAGCGGTGCCACGGACGTGAGCGAGGTACTGCGGTTCCACGCGGGCCTCGACGTGACCCGCAGCGGCGGCCCCGGCCAGACCACGGCCGTCTTCATCCGCGGCGCCGAGAGCAACCACACGCTGGTGCTGGTGGACGGGGTGCGCGTGAATCCCGGCACCATCGGACTTGCGGCGCTGCAGAACATCCCGCCGGCGATGGTCGAGCGCATCGAGGTCGTGAAGGGGCCGCGCTCGGCGCTCTATGGTACCGACGCGATCGGCGGCGTCATCAACGTCATCACGCGCCGCGGTGCGCGCGACGGCTGGTCGGCCGAGGTGGGCTACGGCGACTACGACACGCGGCAGGCCAGCCTGAACGGCGGCCTCGGCGCGGGTCGCGCCGAGATCGACTTCGGCGTCGCCTGGCTCGACAGCGACGGCTTCCCCACCCGCACCACGGACGACACCGACCGCGGCTTCGAGAACCTGAGCGCCAACCTGCAGGTGCGCACCGACCTCGGCCCCGCGAGTATCGCGCTGCGGCACTGGCGCGCCGAGGGCACCAGCGAGTACTCGGACTTCTTCCTGACCCCTGTGGACCAGGACTTCGAGAACGCGACCACGGCGGTCGAGGTGGCCCTGCCGCTCGGCAAGACCGTGCAGGCGCGCTTCACCGCGAGCCATCTCGACGACCGCATCCGGCAGAACCAGTCGCCGGATTACCTGGAGACAAGACGCGACACGGTCGATGCACAGTTCGACCGGGCCTACTCCAAGGTGCAGTCGCTCAGCGCAGGCGCGATGGTCGCGCGCGAGAACGCCAGCAGCGAGTCCTACGGCGACGTGATGGACGCCGATACCGACACGCTCAGCCTGTATGCGCAGGACCGTATCGCGGTGGGCCCGCACCGCGCCCTGCTCGCGCTCGGCTACACCGACCACGAGACCGCCGGCGAGGAAGTGACGTGGAACGCAGAGTACGGCCGCACGCTGGCCGACGGCACACTGCTGTACGGGCTGGCGGGCACGGGCTTCCGCGCGCCGGACGCCACCGACCGCTACGGCTACGGCGGCAATCCGGCGCTCGCGCCCGAGCGCTCACGCAACCTCGAGCTCGGCACGCGGCTCCGTCTCGGCGACCGGCACACTCTGTCGCTCGCGGCCTTCCGCAACGACATCGAGGACCTCATCGAATTCGTAACGACCTCCTACGACCCGTTCGAGGGCGCTAACCGCAACGTGCAGCGGGCCCGCATCGAGGGCATCGAGGCGACCTACGCGTACGGTTTCGCGCCCTGGCACGCCCGCATCGAGGCCACGTACCAGGACCCGCGCGACCGCACGACCGGCGACCTGCTGCTGCGGCGCTCCAGCGAGAGCCTCGCCGCCTCGGTCTCGCGCACGCTCGGACCCGTCGAACTCGGAGTGGACGTGCTGGCTGTCGGTGACCGCGAGGACTTCGGCTTCCCGCAGCCGGTCACGCTCGCAAGCTACGTGCTCACGAACCTCACGGTTCGCTGGCAGGTGACGCGCGCACTCTCGCTCACGGGCCGCATCGAGAACCTGTTCGACGAGCAGTACGAGCTCGCGAGCACCTTCAACACCCCGGAGCGGGGTGTGTACCTCTCGCTGCGCTACTCGCCCGACGGCGGCGCGCGCGAGGCATACTCGGCCGCGGCGCGCAACGAGCGAACGGAGCACACATGGGTCACCGACTGAGCAAGATCTACACCCGCACGGGCGACGACGGCAGCACCGGTCTCGGTGACGGCGTGCGGGTGCCGAAGGAGCACCCGCGAGTCGAGGCCTACGGCACGGTGGACGAGGCGAACAGCGCCGTGGGCCTGGTGCTCGCGGTGCCGGGCCTGCCGCACGACGTGGCCGCGTGCCTGGTCGAGATCCAGCACAGGCTGTTCGACCTCGGCGGCGAGCTCTGCATCCCGGATCACCGCGCAATCATGGCGGGAGACGTCCAGTGGCTGGAACAGACGCTGGATCGCTTCAATGAACCCCTGCCGCCGCTCAAGGACTTCATCCTGCCGGGGGGCGGACCGGCCGCGGCCGCCTGCCACCTCGCACGCACGA
Organism: uncultured Gammaproteobacteria bacterium; assembly: GCA_963778185.1. Lineage (GTDB taxonomy): Bacteria > Pseudomonadota > Gammaproteobacteria > Steroidobacterales > Steroidobacteraceae > RPQJ01. Next base: position 698,408 of record CAVZTF010000003.1, read on the forward strand.
TCGCACGACGCGCCGAGCGGCGGGTGTGGGCGCTCGCGCGCGTCGAGGGCGTCGCGCCCGAGGTCCCGCAATACCTCAATCGACTCTCGGACCTGCTGTTCGTCATCGCGCGCGTTCTTGCACGCCATGAGCATGGCAGCGAGGTGCTCTGGCGCCACCAGCGCTAGGCGGCCTCAATTCCTCGAGAGCGCGGGACCGTAGATGCGCCCCCGCGCGTCGCGCAGTGCTTCGCACGTAGCCCTCAGCCCCTCGACCAGCCGCGGTGTCGAGCGAGCCAACGTGTCGGCGGACAGGGAGTAGATCGTCCCCGCGCGAACGGCCGCGAGGCTCGGCCAGCGCCGCCAGTAGGACATCGGGTCCGCGATCGTGTCGTCCGTGCTCAGGATCACCTGCGGCTCACGCGCGAGCACTGCTTCGACAGCCACCGTCGGCGCGATCTGCGGCAGGTCCGCGAACACGTTACGCCCTCCGCACAGCTCGACCACCTCGCTGATCACGTGACGTCGATTGACGGTGTACAGCGGCTCGTCGTCGATCTGGATGAACACGCTGAGCGTGCGTTCGCGCGAATAGCGCTCCCGGAGCCGCTCGACCTGGCTCTCGAACTTCAGGGCCGCGGGCTCGGCCACTGCGCTCGTGCCGGCCATGCGCCCGATCTTGCGCAACGCGGCCGGCACGTCGGCGAGACGGTAGGTCGGGATGGGCACCACCCGCAGCTTGAGCCCCTCGAGCCGCGTGATCGTGTCCTCGGGGGTCCCCGACGGCCAGGCCAGCACGAGGTCGGGCCTGAGCGCGAGCAGCTGCTCGGTGTCGACGCGCCATCCGTCGCCCACGCGCGGCAGGGCCTGAGCGGCTGCCGGATAGTCGCTGTACTCGACGGTGCCGACCAGCGCCTCGCCCGCGCCGGCCGCGTAGGCGAGTTCCGTGAGATTCGGGGCCAGGCTCACGATGCGCAGCCGGGCGTCGGCCTCCGCCGGCCCCGCCACAAGCAGCGCGGCCAGGAGCAAGACCAGGGGCATCACGTCGCGTTGCCCGCCAGCACCAGCACGGCGATGAGCGCGAGCCAGATCCACACCGCGCGCACCACGATCCGCCAAGCGCCGCGGGCCGTCGCCGCGTCGAGGTCCAGTGCCGGCACGTCGACGAGACTGGGTTGCAGCGAACCCTTGCCGACCCGCGCGAGCAGGTCTTCCGTGCGGTCGAGCAGCCGGCCGCTCACCTCGTCCACCGCCACGCGCCAGTTGCCGACGGCATCCTCGAAGCTGCCGGCGAGCGCATAGCTGCCGGCGGTGATCCGTGCCGGGACCCACGCGAGCAGGCCGTGCAGCAACGCCAGTGCGCCGCTGAAGCTGTCGCCATCCGGCGGTATCTCGCGCCGGCTCGCCTCGAACGCCGCGCGCCGCCGCATCATGTCACTCACCCGGAACAGCCAGGCACCGGCGGGGCCGAGCAACACGAACCAGAAGATCACGCCGAAGATGCGGTTGTTGGCCTGCACGAACATGGCGTCCTCGACGGCGTCGCGCAGGCGGGCGCCGCGTCCCACCGCGTCGGATTCGAGCAGTACCTTGGCGCAACGTTCCGCGGCTTCCGCATCACCACGCTCGAGCGCCGCGACGTAGTCATCCACTTCGTCACGCAGGTCGCGCGGCCCGAACGACGCCAGCAGCACGAGCACGGCGAAGCCGAGTTGCGGGAGCCCGAGCAGGTGCGAGCCGAGCAGCCACGAGCCGACCGCCACCGGCAGCACGGGCAGCAGGGTCGCGACCACCGCTGCTAACTGCGGCACCAGGCCGTGCTGGCCGCCCAGGCGACGGGCGACCCAGTCGAAATAACGGTCGAGCCAGCGCGGCTCGCGCAGGTGAAAGAGCTGCGTAAGTCCGCGTTCGATGAGCAGCGCGAGCAGCAGCGCGACGAGGTTCATGCGGGGGCGGCCTCGAGCTCGAGCTGCAGCCGCGTGCGCAACAGGGGCCAGTCGAAGGCGATGCCCGGGTCGGACTTGCGGCCGGGGGCGACGTCGCTGTGCCCGACGACCCGCTCCGGGGAAAGGGTCGAATAGGCGCGGCAAAGACGTGCGATCAGGCGCGCGAGCACGGCGTACTGCGCCGGCTCGTAGGCGCTCGCGTCCGTGCCTTCGAGTTCGATGCCGATGGAAAAGTCGTTGCAACCCTCGCGGCCCTGCCACTGCGACTGGCCGGCGTGCCACGCGCGGCGGTGGAACGGCACGTACTGCACCACCTCGCCGTCGCGGCGCACCAGCGCATGGGCCGACACGCGCAACGCGGCGACCCCCGCGAAGTAGGGATGGGCATCGGCCGCCAGCTGGTTGGTGAACAGCGCGTCTATCCAGGGCCCGCCGAATTCGCCGGGCGGCAGGCTGATCCCGTGCACGACGACGAGGGTGGGCAGTACGCCCGGCGGTCGGTCGTCGCAGTTCGGCGAATCCACGCGGCGGGCGTTGCGCAGCCAGCCGGCGGCGGCATCGATCGCAAGGTCGACGGGTGCCGCGAGGCGTGTCTGGGGCCGGAGCATCGGGCAATGATGCACGTGCCCCGCCGCGCCCGCCACGTGCGGCGCACAGGGAACAGTGGAAGCCGTCTAGAATTCCCGCCACGCCACCGACTGGACCCCCGATGCCCGATTCCCGAGACCTCGCCGCCCGCGACCTGCGCGTCGTCTGGCACCCCTGCACCCAGATGAAGGACCACGAGTGGCTGCCGATGATCCCCATCGAGCGCGGCGAGGGGGTCTGGCTCTACGACCGCGACGGACGGCGCTACCTCGACGCGATCAGCTCCTGGTGGGTGAACCTCTTCGGCCACGCCAACCCGCGCATCGGCGCCGCGGTGGCGACGCAACTCGGCAGGCTCGAGCACGTGATGCTCGGTGGGTTCACGCACGAGCCCGCCGTCGTGCTGGCGGAGCGGCTCACCGCGCTTGCCCCGCCCGGCCTCACGCGTTGCTTCTTCGCCGACAACGGCTCGAGCGCGATCGAGGTCGCGCTCAAGATGAGCTTCCACTACTGGCGCAACCAGGGCCGCACCCGCAAGCGGCGCTTCGTCACGCTGACGAACAGCTACCACGGAGAAACCCTGGGCGCACTCGCCGTCGGGCACGTCGAGCTCTATCGCGAGATCTACCAGCCGCTCCTGATGGACGTGATCGCGGTGCCCTCCCCGGACTGCTACGCGCGCGAGCCCGGCGATAGCTGGGAGTCGCACAGCCGGCGCATGTTCGCCCACGTGGAGGACACCCTGGCACGCCACGCGGAGGAAGTCTGCGCGGTCATCGTCGAGCCACTGGTGCAGTGCGCGGGTGGCATGCGCATGTACGACCCCGTCTACCTCGCGCTGCTGCGCGAGGCCTGCGACCGCCATGGCGTCCACCTGATCGCGGACGAGATCGCTGTCGGCTTCGGCCGCACCGGCACGCTGTTCGCCTGCGAGCAGGCCGGCATCTCGCCCGACTTCCTGTGCCTGTCGAAGGGACTCACCGGCGGCTACCTGCCGCTCTCGGTGGTGCTCACCGGAGAGCGCGTGTACGAGGCTTTCTACGACGAATACGCGAACCTGCGCGCCTTCCTGCACTCGCACAGCTACACGGGCAACCCCCTCGCCTGCACCGCAGCGCTCGCGACGCTCGACATCTTCGTGGAGGACGACGTCCTGGAGCGCAATCGCGCGCTCGCTGCGCACCTCGGCCGGGCTTGCGAGGAACTTGCAGCACTGCGCCACGTGAGCGAGGTTCGCCAGCGCGGCATGATCGTCGCCGTGGAGATGAGCCGCGACGGCGTCCGCGACCGGCCCTACGACTGGCGGGAACGCCGCGGCCTGCGCGTCTACCAGCACGGGCTGCGGCACGAAGCGCTGTTGCGCCCGATCGGCAACGTGGTCTACTTCATGCCGCCGTACGTGATCGAGCCCGGCGAAATCGACCGGCTGGTCGCGACGGCGCGCGACGGCATCGAGGCTGCGACATGCGACTGAACCGCGTCTATTCCGGGCAGCCCCTCGCGCCCGGCGCCGAGGCGGACCTCCCCGCCTCGGCCGCCTACCACGTCGCTCGCGTGCTGCGCCTGCGCCCGGGCGCGCCGCTCACCGTCTTCGACGGCTCAGGCGATGACTTCCGCTGCGAGATCGTGTCGATCGACGGCGAGCAGGTGCGCGTGCGCGTGGGCGAACGCGCGGCGGGACTCGGCGAATCGCCGCTCGCCATCACGCTGGTGCAGGCCGTCTCGCGCAGCGAGCGCATGGACTGGACGCTGCAGAAGGCCACCGAGCTCGGCGTGCGGGCCATCGCGCCGGTACTGTCGGCTCGCAGCATCGTGCGCCTCGACGAGTCGCAGGCCGTGAAGAAGCTGCGCCACTGGCAGGCGATCGTCGCAGGCGCCTGCGAACAGTGCGGGCGCAGCACGCTCCCCGAGTTGCGCCCCCCGCTCGAGCTGCGCCGCTTCCTCGGGGAAGCGGCGCGCAGCGGACAACGCTTCGTGCTGAGCCCGGACGGCCCGACCTCGCTGGCCGGACTCACGAGCGTCGCACCGCGCGTCGAACTGCTGATCGGCCCCGAGGGCGGACTCGATGCCGCCGAACTCGACGATGCGGTGCGGGCGGGCTTCACTCCCGTGCGCCTCGGCCCGCGCGTGCTGCGGACTGAAACGGCAGGGATCGTGGCGCTCGCGGTGCTGCAGGCACTGTGGGGCGACCTGCAGTAGGAACAAGGAGGCGTGCCCTCAGGCCCGCGTTTCTTCCGCCACCATCTGCTCGATGCGCTCGAAGTCGGGCACCAGCGGATACTCGTTGACCATCCGCACCTGGCAGATGATCGGGCTGCGCTCGCCGAAGCTGCGCGAGTCGTCGGCGTGCACCACCTCGGCGTTGACGCGCACCAGCTGCGGGAAGCCCTGGGTGAGGATCGCGAAGTGACCGCCCTCGATCGCGCCCGAGATGCCCTGCATCACGACGATGCGCGTTCGACCGCTGGTGCGCGGCGGGTGGTGCCCGCACCCCGCCTCGATCGACACGAGCGGCACGCGCCGCCCGCCCCAGGCGATCGTGCCGAGGTACCAGGCGGGGGCGCCCTCCATCGGCGTCGGCACCTGGTAATTGATGACCTCGGTGATGCAGGCGCGCGGCAGCAGCAGCCGCTCGTCGGCGACCGGCACCAGCAGGCAGTAGATTTCCTCTGCGATCGAGCTCATGTCATGCGGCTCCTCACGGGGCCTGCCGGCGTCGCGCCAGCACCAGCGGCTCGATCGCGTCGAGCAGCTGGCTCTCCTGGTACGGCTTGCCGAGGTAGTCGTCGATGCCGAGCTCGATGGCCCGCGCGCGATGCTTGTCGCCCACGCGCGAGGTGATCATGATGATCGGCACGTCGGCGAGCCGCGGGTCGTTGCGGACGTGCGAGGCGACTTCGTAGCCATCCATGCGCGGCATCTCGATGTCGAGCAGGATGACGTCCGGCACGTGCTCCTGCAGCAGTGCCATCGCGTCCACGCCGTCCCTCGCGGTCATCACGCGCATGCCGTTGCGCTCGAGCAACCGTTGCGTGACGCGCCGGACCGTGATCGAGTCGTCGACCACCAGCGCGAAGATGCGCTCGTCGCGCGTCGGGCGCATCGAGGCGTCGGTCGCGCGGGAGCGCCATTCCGAGCGCACCAGCGCGCCCATGTCGAGGATGATGACGATGCGCCCGTCGCCCAGGATCGTGGCGCCGGAGATGCCGCGGATCGACGCGACCTGCGGCCCCACCGACTTGACGACGATCTCGCGACTGCCGACGAGCTCGTCCGTGACCATGGCCGTCGAGTGCTCGCCGGCGCGCACCAGGATCACGGGGATCGCGGACTCGGACTCGGGCAGCGTCGACGGCCCGCTGCCGAGGAACGCGCCCAGGTGCTGGAAGCGGTAGACCTGGCCGCCGTACTCGAAGGTCGGCTGTTCTTCCGTGAGGTGAGCCTGCACTTCCGAGCGCGCGAGGCGGGCGACGCCCTCCACGGTGGCCACCGGCAGCGCGTAGAACTCGTCGTGCACGCGCACGATCAGCGCCTGGGTGATGGCGAGCGTGAAGGGCAACCGGATGGTGAACTTCGCGCCGACGCCGGGCGTCGACTCGATGAAGAGCCCGCCGCCGAGCTTCTTCACCTCGGTTGCGACCACGTCCATGCCCACGCCACGCCCGGCCTGTTGCGTGAGACGGTCGGCCGTGCTGAAGCCGGGCTCGAGGATCAGCTGCAGCGCTTCCTCGTCGGTGAGGTCCTGTTCCGGCCTCAGCAGCCCCATCTGGCGCGCCTTGGCGCGGATGGCGAGGATGTTGAGACCCGCGCCGTCGTCCTCGACGAGGAGGACGACCTCGGAGCCCTCGCGCTGCAGGTGCACCGTGATCGTGCCGGCCTCGGGCTTGCCGTGCGCGACGCGCTGCTCCGGCATCTCGATGCCGTGCACGACGGCGTTGCGCAGCATGTGCTCGAAGGGCGGCAACATGCGCTCGAGCACCTGGCGGTCGAGCTCGCCGGAGGCGCCCTCGATCGCGAGTTCGACTTTCTTGCCGGTCTCCTGCGCCGCCTGGCGAACCAGGCGCGTCAGGCGCTGCGCGTGCCGCTGGAACGGCACCATGCGCGTGCGCATCAGCCCGTTCTGCAGCTCGGCGACGGTGCGGCCCTGCTGCTGCAGCAGGTTCTGGGCGTCGCGATTGAGGTTGCCGAGCAGGCCTTCGATGCTCGCAACGTCGCTCACCGACTCGGCCAGCGCGCGCGACAGCTGCTGGATGGTGGAGTAGCGGTCGAGCTCGAGCGGGTCGAAGTCCGCGCGGCCCTGCGCGTCCTCCTGGTGCTTGTGGAGGATCTGCGCCTCGGTCTCGATCTCGAGCTTGCGCAGCTGCTCGCGCAGGCGCGTCACCGTGCGCCCGAGCTCGGTGAGGTTGAACTCGATCGAGGTCATCTGCTGCTCGACGCGCGCGCGGAAGATGCTCACCTCGCCCGCGTTGTTCAGCAGCTCATCGAGCAGCTCGGCGTTCACCCGCGCGAGTTCGTGGCGCTCCGCGGCGAGTACGGGCTCGCGGCCGGGCAGCACCGGCGGCGCGGCGGCCTCCTCCGGCTCGCGGGCCCAGGCGGCGATTTCCACGGCCTGCGGCGGTTCGTGCAGAGCGGGTGCGGGGATGTCCTCCGCCGGCAACTCCTCGGCCCAGACCTCCTCGGCCACGGGCCCTTCGACGACGAACTCCCCGGCGGCCGGTTGCTCGACGGCGGACTCCTCGGCGACGATGTCCTCGAAGACGATTTCCTCGACGACCGGTTCCTCCGCCGCGATCTCCTCGACGACCGGCTCCGGTGGCGCGAGGACGTCGGGTGCCGGCGCGACCGCTGCAACTTGTGCGCTGGGCGGGGCCGCCAGGGCGCGTGCACGCGCGATGATCTCGCGCGCCGGCGTGATCGGCTGGCCCGCATTGGCCGTGTCGCGCATGCGATGCAGCTCGTCGAGCGACGACTGCATCACCGTGATGGCGTCCTCGTCCGCGACGAGGCTCCCTGACTCGAGGGAGCCGAGCAGCGACTCCATTTCGTGGCTCAGGTCGCCCATCGCGCGGATGCCCGCCATGCGGGCGCCGCCCTTGAGCGTGTGCAGCAGTCGCTTGAGCTCGGTGACCTGGCTGCGGTCGGCGCGGTCGCGCGTCCAGTTCCCGAGCGCCGCGTCGGCCTGCTCGAGCAGCTCGCTCGCCTCCTCGCTGAAGATCGCCGCGATGTCCGCATCGAACTCGGGCTCGAGCGCCTCCGGCTGCGGCGGCGGTGGCACGAATACCTGCTCGGGCAGAGCCGCTCCCAAGGGCGCCGGCTCGGCGGGCGCGGGCACCGGGGGCGGTTCGACGTGTTCTGCGACCTCCGGCGTCGCAGGTTCCACGAACTCGGGCGGCGTGACCGCTTCTTCGGGCTGCCAGAGGTCGGCGACCGTGCGCTCGGCGGCCTCGGTCAGGCGCGCCAGCTCCGCGTCGAGCGAGCGCTCGAGTGTGTGCCAACCGGCGATCAGGCGGCCCTGCTCCGGGAAGAAGCCGGTGTCCTCGCTCACGTGCTCCACGACGTTCTCGAGGCTGTGCACCGTGTCGCGCAACAGCGCCAGCCCCTCGTCGGGCAGGCCGTGGCCGTTGTCGTGCAGCTTGCGGACGTAATGCTCCATCGGCTCCGCCACCTTGATGCCCTGGCGCACGCCCGCGGTCTTCGCGATGCCGCTCAGCGTGTGGCAGGCGCGGTAGAGGGCCTCGGTGACGGGATAGGGGGCGACCGACTGGCCGCACCGCTCGATGAAGTGCCGCACGACCGCCACGTGGCCGGCGGTCTCCTTGCGGAAAATGTCCCGCAGCACGGGATCCATTGCCTGTGCCTCGGCCGGCGCGGGCTCCGCAACGGCGGGCACGGTGGCAGGGGCTGGCGCTGGCGGCCTGGCCGCCGCCGGGGCCTGCGGGGCGGCCGGTGCCGGGAGGACCGTCGACTCGCGTCCCGAGAGGGCGTCCGCGCGCGTCATGATGTCCGCGACGTCCACCGGCTGCTCGCTGCCATGCTCGAGCTCGTCGACGAGCCTCGGCATGGCCGCCACCGCGGCCCGGGCGATCTCGACGACCTCGGAGGAACGTGCCAGCGTCTGGCTGATGATGCGGTTCAACAGGCTCTCGACGCTCCACGAGAACTCGCTCACGCGCCGCGCGCCGACCATGCGGCCGCTGCCCTTGAGCGTGTGGAAGATGCGTCGGACGTCGCGCAGCGCCTGCGCATCGAGCGGGTCCTGCTCCCACTGCGGGAACAGCCGCTCGAGCTGGACGATGTTCTCGCGCGCCTCCTCGACGAAGAGCTGCAGGAATTCCGGGTCGACCGCGGTCGGCGCGAGCAGTTGCGCCGCGACCGACGCGGCCCCGGGCGCCGGAGTGGGGATCGCAGTCGAAATCTGGGCCGCCATGGGCGCGTGCGCAGGGGCACGCTCCGGCTCCGGCTCGGCCGCGCGCGGCGGCCGCAGGGCGATGACCTTGGGCGCAACCTGGTCGAGGTCCGCCAGGCAGGCCTCGGCGTTCTCCAGCATGTTCCAGTGGTCAGGCCGTCCCGCCTGGAGCATCTCCATGTAGTACTCGACGGCGACGATCGCGTCGGCCAGCCGGTCGAGCCGCGGCACCGCGAGCGACGCCGAGTCCGGGCGGACGATGGAGCCCAGCGCGCGCCCGATGCCCTCCATGACCTCCACCGCGCGCTGCTTGCCGAGCATCAGCAGGCCCGCGGTGATGCCGCGCACCAGCTGCGGCACCTGGTCGAGCCCCTGCGCTTCCGCCGGTGCGCCGAGCGCCTGCGTGACCGCTTCCTTGATGCGCGCCATGTTGACGATGCATTCGCGCAGCACCGCTTCCTGCACGTGCCGGAACTCCTCGTCCGGCGCCTCGAGGCCGGCGGGGGCGCCGGGCTCGTGCAGGATCAGCTTGACCAGCTGCGAATCGAGGCTGTCCTCGACTTCGATCAGCGCGGCGGCGATGCCCATGAGCGCCGTCTCGTCGGGGGCGATGCGACGGTCGGTGATGCCCCGCAGCGACTCGATCTCGCCCTGCACCCGGTCGCGCAGCGCGCCGAGGCCGAGCACGCCGAGCGTGTCGCTGATCTTGCCGAGCATCTCGAGCTGCGGCAGCAGCTCCTCGACCTGGGTCGCGCCGCGGCGCACGAAGATGTCGAGGACGTCCTTGACGCGCGTGAGGTCCTCGCGGATGGCCGCGGCGACCGTCTTCATCAGTCGCACGCTCGGCGCGGACAGGGTTTCGCGCGCCTCGTCGACCTGCTCGTCGACCGCCAGCACCTCGTCGAGCCGGAACGACTTGCGCACGCCGGCGACCCGCGGGCCCGCGGTGCGTGAGCGCGCGACGTAGAACAGCAGGTTGTTCAGCAGTTCGACCGGCGGCGATTCCGCGTAGCGACGCTCGCCCTGCTCGTGCAGGCGGCGCAGCTCGCGGTCGACGTGGCCCAGCAGTCGCTTGATCGACACGTTGCCGTCGATGCCCCCCTGCTGCAGTGCCTCGAGCACGGAGCCAACGACCCACCAGAGCTGGAACAGCGGCTGGGTGGACGCGCCCGCCTCGAACTGGCTCGCGATGTCGGCGAGGGACGCGAGGCTCTGCCCGACGTTCTCGCCGCGGATCCACCCGAGCAGCGCAAGCTGGAAACGCGGCCGCAGGCGTCGCGCGAGGTCGGCCAGGGCCTGCTCGGCAACGGCGGCGTCCACCGCCCCCGCGGGCCGCGCGGGCTCGTCGGATCGCAGGTTGAGGAGCAGCAGCGTGCCCTCGGACAGCAAGGCACCGCCGCGGACGGCGCGCAGGTCGTTCAGCAGCGGCAGCAGCGCAAGCGGCACGTCGCGGCCGCCGGACGCCACGCGCTCGACGTAGGACGGCAGCTGCTCCATGGCGCGCATCAGCGACTCGAGCCCGTCCGGGTCCACAGGGCCGGCGCCCGAATGCGCGTCCACGTAGCGCGCGACCAGCTCCATTTCCTCGGCCAGCAGCGCGCCGCCGTAGACTTCGGCGAGCCGCAGCGCTCCGCGCGCCAGGTGCAGGTGGGCCGCGAACCGGTGCAGTGCGCCGCGATCCTCCGGACGCTCGGCGAACGACTCGAGCGCCACGCGGGCCTCGTTCATCTCGAGGTAGATCTCGCGGGCGACCAGCTGCAGCGAGGCGTGCGCCTCCTCTGGAACGGCGAGTTGCATGCTTCCCGTGCTCACGGCGGCGATGGTCCCGAGCCTCAGCCGCCGAGCCCGCTCACGCGGCGCACGGGCTCGGCGCCCGCGGCCGGCGTGTCGTCGGAGCGCAGCACCGGGTACTCACCGCTCAGGCTCGCGCCGACGCCCTCCGGGAGGCGGAAGCCCGAGACCGACCGGCGCAGCTGCGCGGCGAGTTCGGCCAGCTTGCCGATCGAGGTCGAGGTGGCCGTGGTGCTCTCCGCGGTCTGCGAGCTGATCTCGCGCAGCACCTGCATGTTGCGCGAGATGTTCTGCGAGGACGCCGCCTGCCCGCGCGAGCTCGCGGAAATGTTCTGCACCAGGCTCGCGATCTGGTTCGAGACCTGCTCGATCTCCTCGAGCGCGGCGCCGGCGTTCTCGGCCAGCAGCGCGCCGCCCACCACGTCGGTCGTGGTGCGCTCCATGGAGACGACGGCCTCGTTGGTGTCCGCCTGGATGGTGCGCACCAGCACCTCGATCTGCTTGGTGGCGTTTGCGGAGCGTTCCGCGAGCCGCTGCACCTCGTCGGCCACGACGGCGAAGCCGCGGCCGGCCTCGCCCGCCATCGAGGCCTGGATGGAGGCGTTCAGCGCCAGGATGTTGGTCTGCTCGGCGATGTCGTTGATCAGCTCGACGATGTTGCCGATCTCCTGCGAGCTCTCGCCGAGGCGCTTGATGCGCTTGGAGGTCTCCTGGATGTTCTCGCGGATGGCGTTCATGCCGTCGATGGTGCGGCGCACGGCGTCGCCGCCTTTGTGCGCGATGTCGACCGAGTGGCGGGCGACGTCCGCCGAGCGCTCGGCATTGCCCGAGACCTCCTCCGTGGAGGCCGCCATCACCGCGATCGACTCGGAGGCCGCGCCTATCTGCTTCGACTGCGCCGAGGACGCCTTGGCCAGGTGCGTCGAGAGCGCCTGCGTCTGGCGCGTGGCGGCGTCGAGCTTGATCGCGGAGTCGTTGATCGTGGCCACCAGCTCGCGCAGCGCCTCGATGGCGTAGTTGATCGAGTCGGCGATCGCACCGGTGATGTCCTCGGTGACGGTCGCCTGCACGGTGAGGTCGCCGTCGGCGAGGCTCGACAACTCGTCGAGCAGCCGCAGGATGGCCTGCTGGTTGCGCTCGTTCTGCCGTGCCTGCTGGTCGGCCGCCTTGCGCAGCGTGGCGAGCGAGCGTTGCAGGAACGCCGCCAGGGCCAGCGCCACGAGCGCGACCAGCACGAACGGCAGCGGCAGCCAGGGGCTCGAGAGCCAGCCACTGCGGGCTGCGCCGCCCGACTTCTCGAGGCCCCCGTATATCGCCGCGCCGCTCTCCGCCAGCGCGTTGCGCGCCGCCTGCATCTGCTCGAGCTGGTCGCCGAGCGCCGTCGCGGTGAGCGCCTGCTCCTGCACGCTGCCGAAGACGACCGCGAGCAGCCCCGCCGCGGACGCGGCGTCCGTGGGCACCGCAGTGACGCCGAGCATGTTCGGGTCGCCGTTCAGGCCGGCCACCACCTGGTCCATGTAGTCGAGGCTCTCGGCGACGCGCTGCGTGGCCGTCTCGACCGGGACGGTACCGTCCGCCAGCGCGGCGAGATCCTGCTCCACCGCCTGCGCCCGCACCTCGAACCGCTCGAGGTGACGGCCGAGGGAATCGGGGCGTGTCGTGCCCATCGCCTTGACCACGTTTGCCGCGGCCGCGAGCACCTGGGGCGTCAATTCGCGCACGCCCGCCGCCGCGCGCTGCGCCGCGAGCGCGGCCTCGCGACCGTCGAGCACCGCCTGCGACTGCTCGAGCAGCGCCGCCCAGCCGGTCTCGTCGCCGTATTGCTCGGCGCCGGGCGCCTTCAACCGCGCTTCGAGGCGGGCGCGCGAGTCCGCGAGCGAGTCGAACGCGGGCGCCGAGCCGCGCACGGCCGCGCCGGCCTGCAGCGGCATGTTCTGCGAGAGGGCCGAGAGCTCCGCGAGTACCGCGCCGGACTGCGACTGCTGGTTCGCGGTGCGGGCGGCGTAGAGCACCGCGACCACCGCGAGCACCGCCGCGACGAGCGCGATGCGGATCAGGACGGGCTGCAGTCGGGCGGCGTCGAGTCTGTTCGTCATCGTTGCACCGGATTCGTGTTTGGCAGGACGCCCGCCTCAGGAGGCTGCGGCCTGCAGGAATTGCTGGCTCTCGAGCAGGCTGCGCACGCTGAAGACCGGCCACACCTCGGCGCCGCGCTTGAAGGCGCCGGCCAGGTAGCGCTCGCAGCGCAGCAGCGTCGGCGGCAGGTCCGCCGAGAACTCGCTCTCGTAGAACCTGCGGAAACCCATCACCTCGTCCACCACCAGGCCCGCGGGAATTTCGCGGTGGTTCGCCACGAGCAGGCGCGTCGCCCGCGTGGGGCTCGCGCTGCCCGAGCCAAGGAAGGCGCGCAGGTCGACGACCGGCAGCAGCTGGCCACGCACGTTCGACAGGCCGCGGATCCAGCTCTTGGCGCCGGGCACGCGCGTGACCGCCGCCGGGTAGCCCATCACCTCGCGTGTTTCCTCGCGGGCGAGCAGGAACGCCTCGCCGCCGAGGCGGAAGGCGATGCCGACCCACTCGGCGCCGGTGGCGGTGGTCTCGGGCTGGCCCTGGGCCATCGACCGCGCCCGGCGGTCGAGCTCGCGCAGCAACTCATACGGACGGTCGCGCAGCGACCGCAGTGCGCTCGCGGCTTCCATCAGCCCGCGAGCGCCGCCTGCGCCTTCTGCACCAGCTGGTCCATGGCGACCGGCTTTACGAGGTAGTCCACGGCACCCTGCCGCAGGCCCCACACGCGGTCGGATTCCTGCGACTTCGAGGTGACCATGATCACGGGAATGGAGCGAGTCTGCGGGTCGGCGGCGAGCTGGCGCGTGGCCTGGAAGCCGTTCAGCCCCGGCATGACGATGTCCATCAGGATGAGGTCGGGATGCAGTTCGCGGGCCTTGCGGATGCCCTCGCCGCCGTCCGCCGCGGAAGCCGTGCGGAAGCCGCCCTGCTCCAGCGCCTTCTGCATGATGTGCACGTCCGTCGGGGAGTCATCGACGATCAATACCAGTGCCACGGGTCAGGTCCTCCGGATCGCTCGGCGTCAGCGATGTACGTGGGTCTCGATCGCGCTCAGGAGTTCCTCGCGCGTGAAGGGCTTCGTCAGGTAGTGCTCGGAGCCCACGATGCGGCCCCGGGCACGATCAAACAGTCCGTCCTTGGAGGACAGCATGATCACCGGGATGCTGCGGAAGACCTTGTTGTGCTTGATCAGCGAACAGGTCTGGTAGCCGTCCAGACGCGGCATCATGATGTCCACGAAGACGATATCGGGCTGGTGGTCCGCCACCTTGGACAGGGCGTCGAACCCGTCCACCGCGGTGTAGACTTCGCAGCCTTCGCGCGCGAGCAGGGTCTCCGCCGTACGACGGATCGTCTTGCTGTCGTCGATGACCAGCACCTTGAGCCCCGCCAGCCGCGGTCGGCTGGTGCTGGCTGCCGTATTTTCCATGCCCTCGAACCCCCGGGTTGGGAATAAGCGTCGCGACCGGGACGCTAAAGCGCGAGGCTCGGCTCGCGGGGAGTTTTTAACATATTGGACATGGCCCTGCCATCGGCCGCTTTCGATACCATGACGGGTGTCACAGGCGGTCCCCCGGGGCCGCGGACGGTATGGAGTCGCCGATGACCGAGAAGCCCCTGCGCATCGCCGTGGTGATGGACCCGATCGAGGCCATCAAGCCCGTCAAGGACACGACGCTCGCCATGATGCTCGCCGCGCAGCGCCGCGACTGGGAGCTCCATTGCCTGGGCCTGGACGACCTCTGGCTGCGCGACGGGGTGGCACTCGGCCGCGTGCGGCCGGTCGCGGTGCGCGACGATCCCGCGGACTGGTTCACCCTCGGCGAGGCGGCGACCGCGCCGCTCGGCGGCTTCGACGTGATCCTGATGCGCAAGGATCCGCCCTTCGACACGGAATACATCTACGCGACCTACATCCTCGAGCGGGCCGAACTCGCCGGCGCGCTGGTCGTGAACCGGCCGCAGGGCCTGCGCGACATGAACGAGAAGGTCTACACGGCCTGGTTTCCGGAGTGCTGCGCGCCCACGCTCATCACCCGCGACATGAGCGACATGCACGCTTTCCTGCGCGAGCACCAGCGCATCGTCTGCAAGCCGCTCTACGGCATGGGCGGGCGCTCGATCTTCGTGCTCGAGCTCGGCGACAAGAACGCCAACGTCGTCTTCGAGACCCTGACCGAGTACGGGACCCGCTACGCCATCGCCCAGCGCTACATCCCGGACATCGTGACGACGGGCGACGCGCGCGTGATCCTGGTCGACGGCGAGCCGGTCCCCTACGCCCTCGCCCGCATCCCAACCGCGACCGACAACCGAGGCAACCTCGCGGCCGGCGCGAAAGGCGTCGGGCGGCCGCTCGACGAGCGCGACCGCTGGCTCGCCGGACGCATCGGCCCGGCGCTGCGCGAGCGGGGCATGCTGTTCGTCGGGCTCGACGTGATCGGCGGGTTCGTCACCGAGATCAACGTCACGAGCCCCACCGGCGCGCGCGAGCTCGACAAGCAGTTCGGGCTCGACATCGCGGGCACCCTGATGGACGCCATCGCCCGGCGACGGGCCCGCTGAGCGATGCGGACACGAGTCGACAGGGAGCGACCCGAGGACCGCCTGGCGACGGCGATCTTCGTAGCCGCGCTGGTACACGGCCTCGTGATCCTCGGCGTGCGGTTTGCAGCGCCGGCCGCCGACAACCAACCGCTGCCCACGCTCGAGGTGCTGCTCGTGCCGGACGGGCCGCAGGAAGACGAAAACTTCGCAGCGAGCTACATCGCACAGCGCAGCCAGCAGGGCGCGGGCACGACGCGCGAGCGGGTGCGGACCTCGCTGCCGGAAGCATCGGTGAGCCTGCTCGAGAATCCCGGCGAGGCCCAGGGCGAGGCGCTCGCCCGCGAGGAGACCCGCGAAGCCGTCGGCGGGTCGCAGCTGATCGCCAGCCGGTCCTTGCGGGCCCGGCAGGTGCTGCCGGGCGCCCAGTCCGAGCGCGACCTCACCTCCGCCGTGCCGCTTGCCACGCGGCCGGTCGCGCAGGTCGGCGTCAATGCGACGGCCTCCGATGAGACCCTGCGACTGCGGGGGGCACCGGCCGTGGACGACCGCCTGCGCGCGGACACCCGCGAATCCCAGATCGCCGCCTACCTCGACGGCTGGAAGCGGCGCATCGAGCGGGCCGGCACCCTGAATTTCCCGAACGAGGCGCGGCACAGCTCGCTGTCCGGGAACCCCGTGCTGGAGGTCGCCATCCGCGCGGACGGCAGCCTCGAGCAGGTGGTCGTGCGCCGCACGAGCGGGCACCGGGAACTCGACAACGCGGCGGTCGCCATCGTGCGCCTCGCCTCGCCCTTCGACCCGTTCCCACCGGCGATGCGCGGTCGATACCCGGTGCTGCGATTCGCCTACGAATGGCAGTTTCTCGAGGGGCGACTGGGTGACGGATCGGTCTGGTCCGCGCCTCCCTGACGCCGGCGCTTGTGGCAGTGCGCTCGGCGGCCGGATACTTGCGGCCATGGGCGCCAGCTTCCTCACCAACCAGTTCTTGATCGCGATGCCGGCCATGGACGACCCGAACTTCGCGCAGACGGTGACCATGGTCTGCGAGCACAGCCCGCGCGGCGCGCTTGGCATCGTCATCAACAGGCCCCTCTCGATGACGCTGGCCGAGGTCTTCGCCCAGCTCGGCCTCGATGCGGCGCACACGGACATCGCGCGGCAGCCCGTGCTGCACGGCGGCCCGGTGCAGACCGACCGGGGCTTCGTCCTGCACAGCCCCAGCCAGCAGTGGGATTCGACCCTGCCCGTGTCGGAACGCGTCCATCTCACGACCTCGCGCGACATCCTCGACGCGCTTGCGGCGGGCAAGGGCCCGGAGAAGGCGCTCGTCGCGCTCGGCTACGCGGGCTGGGACGCCGGGCAACTCGAGGAGGAACTGGCGCACAACGCCTGGCTCACGGTGCCCGTCGACGAGCGGCTGCTGTTCGAGGTGCCGATCGAGGACCGCTGGCAGGCCGCCGCGCAGCTGCTCGGCGTCAACCTGATGACCCTGAGCAGCGACGCGGGGCACGCCTGAGCTCGAACGTGACCGCGCGCGGGGAAGTGATCCTGGCCTTCGACTACGGGTCGCGGCGCATCGGGCTCGCAGTCGGCCAGACGACCACTGGCACGGCGAGTCCCGCGGGCGTGATCGCGGTCGCCCAGGCCCCTGACTGGCTGGCCGTCGAACGCAGTGTCCGGGAGTGGACGCCGGCGCGACTGCTGGTCGGCCTCCCCTATAATATGGACGGTTCTGAGACGGTCCTCACCGCCGCGTGCCGTGCGTTCGGCGACGAACTCGAGCGACGCTACGGCCTGCCCGTCGAATTCGTGGACGAGCGCCTCACCTCCGCGGCCGCGACGGCGGACCTGCGGGAGGCAAGGCGCTCGGGCGCGCGAACCCGCCGGGTGCGACGCGAGGACATCGACGCCAACGCCGCGCGGCTGATCCTCGAGACCTGGCTGCGCGAGTCCGCCACACCACCCTGGAGCGACCAGTGACCATCGACACGGGCCAACAGCTGCAGCGCGACCCGGCGGGCCGGTTGCGCCACCTTCTCACGCTCGAAGGCCTCACCGCCGACGAACTCACGCAGCTCCTGGACCTCGCGCAGTTCTACGTGCGCCTCCCTGGCGACCTCCCCGCACGCGACCAGAGCCTCGCCGGCCGCACGGTGGCCAACCTGTTCTTCGAGCCGAGCACGCGCACACGCGTGTCGTTCGAGCTGGCCGCGACCCGCCTCGGCGCCGACGTGGTGAACCTCGACCTGCACTCCTCCTCGCGCGTGAAGGGAGAGACGGTGCTCGACACCGTCTATACGCTCCAGGCGATGCAGGCGGACGTGCTCGTCATGCGCGACGCCGAGCCCGGCCTGCCGGCTTATGTCGCCGAGCACGTCGCCCCGCACGTGAGCGTGCTGAACGCTGGCGAGGCGCACGTCTCGCACCCGACGCAGGGCCTGCTCGACGTGCTCACCATCCGCCAGCGCAAGGGCGAGCTCGACGGCCTGAGCGTCGCGATCGTGGGCGACGTCCGCCACTCGCGCGTCGCACGCTCCACGGGCCGCGCGCTGCTCACGCTGGGCGTGGGCGAGTTGCGCCTCGTGAGCCCGGCGAGCCTGATGCCGGAGCCGGGCGAGTTCGGGCGCGCGAGCCGCCACACCAGCCTCGCGGAAGGCATCCGCGGCGCGGACGTCGTGATGGCGCTGCGCATACAACGCGAGCGCATGGCGGAGTCCGACCTGCTCGATCCGGAGGCCTTCTACCGCGAGTGGGGCATCAGCACGGAGAACCTGCGCCACGCGAAGCCAGACGCCATCGTGATGCACCCGGGCCCGATGAACCGCGGCGTCGAGATCACGAGCGAGGTCGCCGACGGCCCGCAGTCGGTGATCCGCCAGCAGGTGACGAACGGCGTCGCGGTGCGCATGGCCGTGCTCGCGACGATCGTGCGCAACGTGCAGATGCACAACGTCGAGGCGGGACGGAGGGCCGGATGAGCGATCGCGGGCACCGTGGCACGATCTTCGTCGAGGACGCCGAACTCCTCGCGCGGCAGGAATTCCCGGGCCGACAGTTCGTGATCCGCCTGCGCGCGCCGAAGTGCGCGGCCGCCGCGAGCCCGGGCAGCTTCGCTCACCTCACCTGCGACCCGCTCATGCCGATGCGGCGGCCTCTCTCGATCATGCGGGCCGACGCCGCGGCCGGATGGATCGAGATCCTCTACAAGATCGTGGGCCCGGGGCTCGAGGCGCTGTCGCAGCAACCGCTGGGCGCGACCATCAGCGTGATGGGCCCGATCGGCCACGGCTTCACGCCCTCGCCACCCCGACCGAAGACCCTGCTCGTGGGCGGCGGCGTGGGCATCCCGCCGATGGTGTTCCTCGCGGAGACGCTGAAGTCACGGCGTGACGCGGACTGGCAGCCGCTCGTGCTGATGGGCTCGGAGATTCCGTTCCCGTTCCGCGCGCGGCCCTCGACGATCATGGTTCGAGGCATGCCGGCCGAGGCCATCGCCTGCATGCCGCTGCTCGACGACTGGGGTGTGCCGAGCCGGCTCGCCACGTGCGCGGGCTTCCCGGGCTGCTTCGACGGCTACGTCACCGACCTCGCGTCCAAGTGGCTCGGGTCGCTCGACGCGGTCTCGCTCGCGCAGGTGGAGATGTTCGCATGCGGGCCGACGCCGATGCTGCAGTCCGCGGCGAAGGTGGCGCGCCGTTTCGGCGTGCCCTGCCAGGTGTCGCTGGAAGAGTTCATGGCCTGCGCGGTCGGCGGCTGTGCCGGGTGCGCGGTACCGGTCGTCCAGCCGAACGGCGAACTCGCCATGAAGCGTGTCTGTGTGGACGGACCGGTGTTCGACGCCAACGCGGTCTATCCGCCGGCGGCGTGAACCCGCTGCGGTACCGCTGGTGAGGCGTGGGCGTGGGCGTGGGGGGAACGCAGGTCAGGCGACGGTGACGGGCGTTCCTTGCGGGCTGGCCCTGGCTCGCGAAGAAGACATGCTCGCCCGGACGAACCCGCAAGGAACGCCGCACACACCGCGCCTGAGCTGCGTCCACCGAACGGCGGACTTCGCACGGCGCTGAGCGAACTCACGCGCGTGGCGGGTTGCAGCTCATCGCTGTGCCGACTGCGCACCGGCGCCGACCGCCTTCGGACAGGAGCGGCCACCCTCGCCAACTACCCGGGGTTCCTCGCTATGGCATGCGTTTACTGTCGCTCAGGGACTTCGCAAGGTCTCGGAGTAGTGCAGCACAATCGCCTCGCCACGCACTGCCGTGCATGCAGGCGAGCACTGCCGGATTGTCGCCGGCCAGCCGCTCGAGCATCGCGGTCGTGTCCGGAGCGTGCGCGTAGTAATCCATCTGGGCGCGGAATGCCTCGCTTGGCCCGAGTATGTCGGCCTCGGTGACGGGCTCCTCACCCGGCCCGCCCTGGGTGAAAAGGTCGCCGCAGAACAGGGCACGGGCACGTGTGTCGAACATCAGGCCGCATTCCCAGGCGTGCGGGAGGTGAGGCGTGTCGTACCAGCGAACTGCATGCTTGCCGAGCCTGAGGACCTCCCCGTCGGCCAGCGCCCGCGCGGGCCTGTCGGCAACGTCGTTCACGGACACCATGGCCGCGACCCGACTGCAGACCGGTACGGCCTGCGGCGCAGCCGTGAGGAAGTCGTTGAGCGCGCCGCATTCGTCCGCCTCGAAGTGCGAAAAAGCAATGTAACGCAGGTTTTCGAGCGGCAGGATCGTGCCGACGGCTTCGCTGACCAAAGGGAACATGCGTCGCGGCCCCGTGTGAAACACGAGCGGCTCATCGTCCGCGATCAGGTACTGGTTGAAGTTGAAGGCGCCGGATCCGTCGGGAAGGACCACCGGCGTATTGATTCGATAGATGCCGTCGGCGATCTCGTGCACATTGGTGCCAGCACTCGCATTCGTGATCATGCGGGTCTCCTTGAGTTGCGCCCAGGACGCGCCGGGACCGGCAGGGCGTGACCCCCCCTGCAGGCCCAGCCTGCAACAAGATTACACCCGCGGAGCCGCTTCAAGTCGCCGCGTTCATGGCGGAAGAATTTCCGCAGACAAGCGTCGTAATCGAAGCGGTCGGCGGCCGCGGCGCCACCGTGTCACTCGAAGTCGGTCTCAACGACCTGCGCCCGGGCGGAACCGTCTCCGGTCCGGCGCTCATGGGCGTGGCGGACGCTGCACTGTACGCGGCGCTGCTCGGCGAGATCGGCATCGTCCCGCTGGCAGTGACCACCAACCTCTCGATCAACTTTCTCAGGAAGCCGGAAGCGGGCCGGCGCGTGATCGGTGTGTGCAGGCTCATGAAAGTCGGCAAGGCGCTCGCTGTTGGAGAGGTGTCGCTGTACTCGGACGGACACAGCGAGCCTGTGGCTCACGTTGTCGGCACGTACTCCATTCCGCCCGGACACTCGAGGTGATACGAGTCCCTGATCGGGTCTCGCCCCCGGAACATGCCGCGCACCGATGGGCCCGGACATCGTGTATACCGGTGTGCATCACGGTCGCCAGACTCCACGAGTCAACGGAACGCATGACGTACCCGACCCATCGGCTTGACCACGTCGCGGCAACGGCCGCCGACTGGGGCCTTTCCCAGCCGAAGGAGCACGGTGAAGACGACCGCAAGCGGCCCCTCTCCGCGGTCGCCACGGACCTGAACGGGCGCCTGAAGCAATGTTGCAAGGACGCCGACTGCCCGTCTGGAGCCGCGCGGGAGATGCGCCGTCACCTGGCCCTTTTTGCGCGCTATGGGCTACCCAACCCCAAGGCAACGCAGCTGGTCCGGGACCTGACGATGAAGGCATTCACGTCGCACAAACGATGAACCCGATTGGCTCGCGCCGCCGGGTTCGTTTATCGTGAACCGATACGCAACATGACCTTGCCGGTCCGACCGGGTTTGAGGGAGGCCGCCACGGCCGCGGACGCTCGCTCCAGCGGATAGGTCTCACTCACCTCGGTCTGGAATACGCCCTCGGCAGTCAATCGCGAACTCCTGCCAGACACCATGCGGCGGACCTCCCCCCGCCACGGCAACGCGTTTACCGACGAGACGTTTCGCCAGGAATCCGCCACCGCACGCATCGACGATGCCGACACCTTCCGCGCCGAGCGCGTACGGAGGAGTTGGGCATTCAATGCTGCGGCCAGGATCGGAGCACACACGCGGATCGGCTGCAGTCCGACCCTGGTTCCAGATGAGGCGTTCCAGCGCCTGATGGTAGATGCCGCGGACGTGATGGAAATCGGGCGGGTGCACCGGGCACATCAGCATGCGCACACGGACCTCTCCGCGGGACGGCTCGGGCACCTGGATCTCGTCGATGCGGATGTCGTCGGGGCTCTGCGTGACGGCGTGGACGCGTGCGGATTTCATTCGGATCGCTCCGGGGTCGGATCATACCGTGCCCGGATTCTGAACCCGCCTGGAACCCAAGGTGAAACGGGCGCGAATACACCCGACCGACTGCCCGGGCTCAACCTCTCAGCGCAGCGGGCTCACCCGGACAAGCTCGATTCGTGGCCCGGCCATCTCGACGATCTCGACCTCGAAGTCCGGGAACCGCACCCGCTCGCCCTGCCTCGGCAGGCGACCCAAACGCTCCTGAACGAGACCGCCGACGCTGTTCACGTCGACGATCGGTGTCGGCTTGCCGATGGCGTCCTCGAGACTCAACAACGAGAGGCTGCCGGCCCCGGTCACCGAGCCGTCGCCCGCGTGCTGCCACGACGGCGTCTTCTTCGCGAACTCGTCCTCGATCGGCCCGAACAGCGCCTCGATGACGTGCTCGAATGTCACGAAGCCGATCTCGGTGCCCAGCTCGTCGGTGACGATGCCGAAGTGAGGGTCGCCGGTCCGGAAGGCCTTGAGCACCTTCAACAGCGGCGCATTCTCGTCGAAGTACGGTATCCGGCGCAGGTAGGGCTGCAGGTCCCGGATATCGCGGAGTCGTTCGTCGGCGGCAATGAGGTCCTTGATGTGCAGCAAGCCCGTAAAACGGCCGGATTCCGCATCACGGACCGGGTAGCGCGTGTAACGCGACGCGCGCACCTCGGCGAGAACTTCGCCGACCGAGCTGCCCGCCGACAACCAGACGAGTTCGGACAGGGGACGCATCAGGTCGCCAATGGTCAGCTCCCCGAGCTCCAGACCGTGGACGAGAATCTGCGTCTCGACCGACCCGAGTTCGCCATGTCGATGACTGGCCCGCAACACGCTGCGCAGCTCGTCGACCGAGTGCACCGCGTCGCCCTCGGACGCCAGCTCCACGCCGAGGCGTCGCACGATCACGTTGGCGGCGCCGTTCAACACCCAGATGAATGGATACGTCAGCCAGTAGAACACGTACAGCGGCAATGCCGTGTTGAGCGACACCGTCTCGGCGCGACGGATCGCGACCGACTTGGGTGCGAGCTCGCCGAGCACGATGTGCAGGAACGAGATGAAGGCAAACGCCACCGCGAACGCGATGCTGTGCAGCACCTGGGGGTCGGTGACGCCGAAGTGACGCAGCAACGGCTCGAGCAGCCGGGCAAACGCCGGTTCCCCGATCCAGCCGAGGCCGAGCGACGCGAGCGTGATGCCGAGCTGGCAGGCGGACAGGTAGGCATCGAGGTGGGTGCGAACCGTGCGCAGCACCCGGCCACGCAGTCCGTGGGTCTTTCCCAGCTCGTCCGCCTGCGTCCGGCGCAGTTTGACGATGGCAAACTCGGCCGCAACGAAGAAGCCGTTCAGAAGGACGAGCGCGAAGCCCAGCAGCGCAAGTAACAGGGGCTCGATCCACATGGGTGACGGACAGTGTACAGGTTGGCGTGACCGGGCCACACACTGCGAGTACGGCAACCTCGATCGCAGTCACGCCACCCTGCTACGATGCTCGTCATGGCGCGCGGGCATGGTGTTTCCTCGGCCGCTGCCCATTTCGGAATTCTGCCGCCTGTCACGATCAGCAGACATGCACAGGGGACTGTCGATGCAAAGACTCGTATTCGCAGCGCTGGCCTTGCTGGCGGTCACGACCGCCCGGGCGGACGATGCCCCCCCTCCACCTGACCAGGGCATCAGCAGCATCCTGTTCTGGACGCCGGCCCAGCAGGAGACCGGCTACCGCACCATCGAGAAAATCTTTCCGACCCGGGTAATCGAGGCGGGCGCGAACCCCTATCCGCTTCCGGCCGCGAGCGGCGCGTTCGACGTGCGCTACGAGTTCAGGGGCCGGAAGTGGACGACCGATACCTACATGAAGGAGAACCGGCTCTCCGGCCTGCTCATCATCCAGGACGGCAGGATCCTGCTGGAGCGCTACGGCCTGGGGCGGACGCCACAGGATCGCTGGACGTCGTTCTCGGTCGGCAAGTCGGTCACCTCGACGCTGATCGGCGCCGCGATCAAGGACGGTCATGTCAAGAGCCTCGAGGCGATGGTGACCGACTACCTTCCGGGCTTGAAGGGCAGCGCCTACGAAGGCGTGACCATTCGTAACCTGCTGACGATGACGAGTGGCGTGAAGTGGAACGAGGACTACAGCGACCCGAAATCAGACGTGGCGCTGTTCGCGCTGGGAAATCCCGGACCGGACGGAGAGAATCCGATCGTCGCCTACATGGCGAGACTGCCACGCGAGGCCACACCGGGCACGAAGTTCGTCTACAAGACCGGTGAGAGCGACCTGATCGGCGTGCTGCTGGAGCGCGCCACGGGGAAGCGCCCTGCAGACTACCTGTCGCAGAAGATCTGGTCGAAATTCGGCATGGAGCAGGACGGCATCTGGATGCTCGATCGCGCCGGCGAGGAGCTCGGCGGCTGCTGCATCTCGATGACGTTGCGCGACTACGGGCGCTTCGGCCTGTTCATCTTGAACGGCGGTGTCGCAGGCGGCGAACAGGTGTTGCCGACCGATTTCCTCGCGCAGGCGACCCGGACGCAGGTCCAGAGCGACTTCGGCAACTACGGCTACGGCTTCCAGTGGTGGATCCACCCGGACGGCGCCTACGAGGCCGTCGGCATCTTCGGTCAGTCGATCTACGTCAATCCGGCGGAAAAGCTGATCATCGTGACCAACAGCGCGTGGGCGCACGCGGACGCACCGGAGCCGCATGCGTTCCACGACGCGTATGTGGAAGCGGTGGTGCAGACACTGCACTAGGTCCTGTTGCTGCAGCGTCAATCCGCGACCAGGCAACTCCGCCTCTCGCATCGCCGCCAATGCGGCCTGCCGCACCGACAGCCGTCGTTCCGGCGCCTACTCTCGAGCCAGGAGAATGGTCGCCGTGTTGTGCATTTCATGCCCCCGCTTCATGCCGGTCATCGTGTTGTGCGGTGTCGTCGGGGCGGCCGCCTGCACACGTTCAGCCGAGGAATGCGCCGCCGCGGACCCCGCCCAGCCGGACACGCAGTCGCCGCCGGGAACGGCGATGGGACCGGACCTGTCCGGCTGCAAGCGCACCGGCATTGCTTCCTTTTATGCGAAGAAGTTCACCGGCCGGAAGATGGCGGATGGCACGCGCATGGACCCGAACACCGGCAATGCCGCGAGCAGGACGCTGCCACTCGGAACGACGGCGAAGGTGACCAATGTCGAGACCGGCCAGAGTGCCGAGGTCACGATCCAGGATCGCGGGCCCTACGTGAAGGGCCGGATCATTGACCTGTCCCCGGCGACTGCGCGTGAGATCGGTCTGGAGCAACGAGACGGCATCGCCACGGTCGTCGTGGCGCCGATCGAGGTGCCGCTGCCCGACGGCAGCGTGAAGCAGGGTTCCTCGGCCGGCGACAAGGCCAGGTGACACTTCCGCCGCCGTGCCGCCCCACCTCAATCTGCGCAAATCCCCTCGGGCTGAGATACCGCTGCGTGGAGGTCATGACCAACCCCGGCCCATGTGACGCCGCGCGGTCACTCCGAGATCTGCGCCCGTTGTCGGTCGAGGCCCCACGGCTGCCGCTCGCGCCTTGCGATCGCCCGTCGGGCTGCCATTGCACCTATCGGCACTTCGACGATCGCCGCCAGGGACCGCGTCGCGAGCGTAAGATCGCCACGCTGCCTTTCGTGCACAAGGGCCCCGAGCAGCGCAAGGGGCGTGGTCGACGGGACGGCGACTACGAGTAGGTGCATGGTGCTAGCCGCTCGAGAGCCCGCCTTTACAACCATCGTCGGTACGCTGACAGGCGTGTTGATATTCGTCGCGGGTTGCGCGACGGTCGTCCCTGCCGCAGTCGGTCCGAGGCCGGAGACGTGGGCCACCCCGGTAGCTGCAAATCCCGGGCTGCCGAATCTTTACCGCGTGAACGCCACTCTGTATCGCTCGGCGCAGCCCTCCAGGGAGGGCTTCGTGCTGTTGGGGGACCATGCGAGCCTCGCGAACGGAGATCCTCCGATCAAGACCATTGTCTCGCTCCGCGCGTTCCACGACGACGATCCACGCATGCCGGCATCGTCAGGCCTGCGGCTCGCGCAGGTCTCGTTCAAGACCTGGCATCCGGAAGATCAGGACGTGATCGAATTCCTGCGCATCGTCACCACTCCCGCCCTGCAGCCCGTGCTGGTGCACTGCCAGCATGGCTCGGACCGCACCGGGACGATGGTGGCGATCTATCGGATCGTCGTTGACGGATGGACGAAGGGCCAGGCGATGGACGAGATGGTCCGCGGCGGATTCGGCTTCCACCCGTTCTGGCAGAACCTGCTCCGCTACATCGACGAACTCGACGTCGATGCCATCAAGGCGGAAGTCGCGAAGCAAGGTCCCTGGCATTGAACGGCGCGCCCGGTCGCGCAACGCGCCCGGATACATCGGGCTCGATCTATCCCTCGCGTTCTTCGATCGTCAGCCGCTTGAGATGCTTGCCGGTCGTGATCGACGGATCCCAGCTGATCGCCCGGTTACGCCCTGCCGTCTTCGCGAGCAGCAGCGCCTGGTCGGCGCGGTCGATGGAGTCCACCACGCCCACCTCCGGATCCAGCAGTGCGAGCCCGAACGAAGCCGTCACATGAAGCGCGTTACCGCCGGGCGCGACGACCAGCAGTCTCCGGGCGAGGCCCTCGCGGACGCGGTTGATCACTTTCCCGGCAATCGCAAGATCCGCCCCGGGCAACGCAATCAGGAACTCATCGCCGCCGTAGCGAAACACCTTGTCACAGGGCCGCAGGTGCCTGCTGAGGAATCGCACCGTACCGGTCAGGACCCGATCGCCCACCGGGTGACCGAACGAATCGTTGATCAGCTTGAGGTGATCGAGATTCATCAGCACGACGCAGCATGGCCTGGCACCCTGCTTCGCCGACTGGCTCCACTCACGCAGTTGCGGCAGCATCTCGGCGCGGCCGTATGCACCGGTCAGCGCATCGCGATGCTGCAACGCTCCCTGGACTTCATGTTTCAGGGAATCGAGCTCGAGGCGCAGCCGCGCACCACCCGAAACCAGGTCCTCGAAATCGGCACGTACGATCGGCTCACCGGCCGCCGCCGCACACAGCAGCCGCGCAGCGATCCGGTGCAGGCGCTCGTGCTCCGTCCCGATCGCTGCATACGCCGGTTGGTCGCGAATCTCGGCGGGCGCCCGCTCGTAATACCACCGGCCGAAGCGACAATGCAGGTGCGCAGCCGTCGCGAGATCGTTCGGATCACAGGGCACCCCGCATACGATCGCGCGTAGCAGATTCCCGTGCCAGTCGGCATGGTCGTAGGCGGCTTCTTGCAGCTGCTCCAGTGCCTTGTGCAACGTGGCTTGGTCCATCTTGAGCATCGGCGTTCACCTCCACTCGCCACGCCAGCACCCGCCGCGTTGTCCGTTCCCTGACCGTGCACCCTCGCGTTCGCTGGGCAGTCAATCGCCGTGAAGGCGGGCAAGTCTGGCGTTCCGGGTCCCTCGCAACCGGCCCCTGAGGTCCATGCAATCGGCGGGCACGCACCCTCGCCCGGAGGCCCCTGTCGCGATGCACTGCCCTCGCCAGGCCGCGTGCACAGCATCCCGCTCCACGGGTGGCACTACAAGCAACTGGATCGGAAGATCAACCTGGATTTGGTTCAATGCGTCACAGATTGCACAAGACCCCGCCCGGCGCGGCCTCGCAGACTTGAGGGCAGATTCCTGCTCGCTGGTCGTTCTTCCCGGAAACGAGTGGATGCGTTCGTCGACAAGCAGAGCGTCAATGTCGATGCACTCGAACGGTGCGCCATTCCAGAGCTTTCGCTATTACGACCAGATCGACAATCCGCCGGTGCCAATCGCGCACAGGTCACGTTGACGATCGACTGGAATCCGAGCACGCAGCGGCCGTCGAGCCTGCGCAGCCGTGCGAGTGCGTCCTTGAGTCCGTCGATGAGGCCGCGACCGAGCCGTGGACCACGAGCCAGGCCTCGGTCCCGTCGACTCGAGTGAGCCGGCAGAGGGGGTCGGCGGTTGGGTTCAAGTTCGCTTGTCGATGGCGCTCGAGGGTCAGACTCCTGCGTCAAAGAACGTTCCACGCACAAGCGGCGTGTTTTCAACATTCGAAAACTGGCAAGGCAGACCGTCCGCCCAGGCGTGATCCGCCCCGGACTGCAGCTGGTAGTGAACGTGCGGAGTTACCGTGTCTCCGGAGCTGCCCAGCTTGCCGAGAGTCTGCCCCTGCTGGACGCGATCACCGACACTTGCGACAACCGATTCGGCCTGAAAGTGCGCCAGCATGCTGAACTCACCGTTGCCGTGATCAATCACGACGTGGTTGCCTGGATCGCCCCCGTCTGGATACTCCGGCGCGAAATACTTTGGATCGCTCGTCTCGGGATCGGGCTGATCCGGCCGATCTGAACGCGCGCGAACGACCGTACCGGCAGCGGGAGCCGCCACGGTGCGACCCCACCCTGCATAGTCCTCGCGCTTCCTGCCACCCCCGGGAGCATAAACCCCGTAGCCGTCATCAAGTCCGACGCAGTCCAAGGCAAACTGGCCACTCCGATTGCGATGACCACCATTGGTGACCCCCGCGTTGGTGACGATCCCCTTGCCGCGGAACGGAAAAATGAGAGCGGACTTCTGCTCGTAGTACTCGACGGGCAATGACAACCCGGCGTGCACGACCTTCGTCGCCTCCGACAGGGCGAGGTCGATGCGCATGCCGTCTATCCCGGCAGCCATGGCTACCGTGTTGCGGATGCGGATGGCGAGTGGCCAGACAATTGGCGTTGGTGACTCCCGGCCGTCCGGCAATCTGGGCGAAAACGGCGGAACGATGCTCAGTACATGCGCGCCGGCTCCTTCATCGTGCGTGGACCGAACGACCTTGCCGTTGGAGAGCAGCTGAGTTGTTGCCGACTGAATTTTCAGCTCACGCGGGGTGCTCGTTTCAACGATCACCCAGGTCGTCCAGCTCTCCGTCCGCTCGCCGCCCGGGTCCCTGGTCTTGAATGCGCGGGTCGGCAACGGCTGCAAACGCACGCCTGCCGCCGACGCGCGTCCGGCGGCCGGCGCGGCACCATTGGCGATGCGTGGGCACTGAGCTGCGACCAACATCGTACCCACCGCCTGCAGCAGCCCACGTCGCGTCGTCTCGGTGCCCATGCTCAGAGTCTCCTTCTGTTCGAGTATGCGCAACAACGGCCCTTCGCCGACGGGGAACAGCACGACGCTGGCCTGCAGCATGGTCGGTCGTTCACGGCCGCCATGACACGCGTGGTCGTTCCCGGGGCCAACGGCCAGCTGGCTCGCAACACGACGAAGTTCTTCACGGGAACGCACCTACGCCCACCTGACCTTGTACCTGCGACGCGCTGGAGGGCTCTATGCAGTAGCTCAACGTAGTCTACGCGAACCTCGCCGGCGCAATGGCGCAGCGGGCGCAGGTCGTCGTTGCCGCCATGCAGGCCGCAAGGCGACCGATCAGCGGCTCACCCGGAAGGGCCGGCCATTCGACGGACACGACGTGTCGTTGAACGGCCTGTCCGAACTGATCGTGAAGCTGGCGCCGTCGCGCACGATGGCGGTTCGGCGCAGTCTGGGCGCAGGTCGGGGGCAGGACTGCTGCGCCGACGCTTCGTCAGCCGAAGTTGATCTTGGCCTCGAGGTTCGAGCGCGAGTCGGCGTTGTTGATCGCCTCCTCGAGCGTGACCTTGCCGTCCAGATAGAGCTGGTAGAGCGCCACGTCGAAGCTCTGCATGCCCTTCTCGGCGCTGCGGATCAGCGCTTCCTTCACGCCGACCACGTCCCCCTTCTTGACGAGCTCCTGCACGTGCGGGGTGTTGAGCAGCACCTCGATCGCCGCGCAGCGCTTGCCGTTCTTGCCCATCACCAGGCGCTGCGACAGGATCGCCTTCAGGTACTGCGACAGGTCGAGGAAGATCTGCGAGTGCTGGTCGCGCGGGAACATGTTGATGATGCGGTCGAGCGCCTCGGCCGCGTTGTTCGCGTGCAGCGTCGCGAGGCACAGGTGCCCGGTGCCGGCGAAGGTGATCGCATACTCCATCGACTCGCGGTCGCGGATCTCGCCGATCAGGATCACGTCGGGGGCGGCGCGCATGGCGCTCCGCAGTGCGCGGTGGAACGACTTGGTGTCGAGCCCCACCTCGCGCTGGTTCACGATCGACTTCTTGTTCGAGTGCAGGAATTCGATCGGGTCCTCGACCGTCAGGATGTGGTCGGAGGAGTTCTCGTTGCGGTGATTGATCATCGCCGCGAGCGAGGTGGACTTGCCCGAGCCGGTCGCGCCCACCATGAGCACGAGGCCGCGCTTGATCATGACCAGGTCCTTCATGATCTCCGGCAGCCCGAGGTCCTCGATTTTCGGCAGGTCGGCGGTGATGAAGCGCAGCACCATCGCGGGGTTGCCGCGCTGGTGGAACACCGCGACGCGGAAGCGGCCGAGCCCGGGCTCGGAGACCGCAAAGTCGATCTCGAGCTCCTGCTGGAAGTAGTCGACCTGCTCCTGGTTCATGAGGCCGTAGGAGGCCTGGCGCACCTGGTCCGCCGTGAGCACCTGACGGCTCACCGGCATGATCTGCCCCTCGATCTTGATCTTGATCGGGGAGTTCGAGGTGAAGAAGAGGTCCGAGGCCTTCTTCTCCACCATCAGCTTGAACAGCGGGCGCGTATTGAGGACGAAGTTCGTCCCGCTCGTGCCGGTGTCGTTCAGGATCCGTTCGGCGGGCGGGCGGGTGCTGTCGGTGTCGGTGGCCGTCATTGCGATGCCCCTATTCCTCTTCCTCGAGGATCTGCAGCTTGCCCGTCTCTTCGAGGTGGGCCTTGTCGGCGCGCTTGCTCTCGAGCTTGATGCGCAGCCGGATCTCGTTCTTCGAGTCGGCGTTGCGCAGTGCCTCCTCGTAGGAGATCACGCCGGCCTCGAACAGCTCGTACAGCGCCTGGTCGAAGGTCTTCATGCCGAGCCGGGTCGACTTGGCCATGATCTCCTTGATGGCGCTCACCTCGCCGCGGAAGATCAGGTCGGCGATCAACGGCGTGTTGAGCATGACCTCCATCGCGGCGATGCGGCCCTTGGTCCCCTCGCGCGGGATCAGGCGCTGCGAGACCATGGCGCGGATGTTGAGCGAGAGGTCCATGAGGAGCTGCTCGCGCCGGTCCTCGGGGAAGAAGTTGATGATGCGGTCGAGCGCCTGGTTGGCGCTGTTGGCGTGCAGCGTGGCGAGCACCAGGTGGCCGGTCTCGGCGAACTGGATGCCGTATTCCATGGTGTCACGATCGCGGATTTCGCCGATCAGGATCACGTCAGGCGCCTGGCGCAGCGTGTTCTTGAGCGCCATGTGCCAGCTCTCGGTGTCGACGCCGACCTCGCGCTGGGTCACCACGCAGTTCCTGTGCGTGTGCACGTACTCGATCGGGTCTTCGATCGTGATGATGTGGCCGCGGGTCTTGTCGTTGCGGTAGTCGAGCATCGCGGCGAGCGACGTGGACTTGCCGGAGCCCGTGGCACCGACCAGGATGCACAGGCCGCGCTTCGACAGCACGATCTCCTTGAGGATCGGCGGCAGGTCGAGTTCGTCGATGGTGGGCACCTTCACGTTGATGGTGCGCAGCACCGCGCCCGTGAGGCCCATCTGCACGAACGCGCTGACACGGAAGCGGCCGATGCCGGGCGGCGCGATGGCGAAGTTGCACTCCTTCGTCGCGTCGAATTCCTTGGTCTGCCGGTCGTTCATGATCGCGCGCACCAGCAGCTGGGCCTGCTCGGGCGCGAGCGGCTGGTTGGTCTGCGGCTTGATCTCGCCGTCGACCTTGATCGCGGGCGGGAAACCCGCGGTGATGAAGAGGTCCGACCCCTTGCGCTCGACCATGCGGCGCAGGAGGTCCTGCATGAGCTTGATGCCCTGTTCTCTTTCCATGGCTCTCCCTCCGCCGGCGGCTCGCGCCCGCTCCGGCGGCTAGAAGTCCTCCTTGTTCTGTGCGCGGAAGCGCGCCTCTTCCTTGGTGATCAGTCCCTTCTGCAGCAGCTCCTTCAGGCACTGGTCGAGCGTCTGCATGCCGGCCGCCTGGCCGGTCTGGATGGCCGAGTACATCTGCGCGATCTTGCCCTCGCGGATGAGGTTACGGATCGCGGGGGTGCCGATCATGATCTCGTGCGCCGCGACGCGGCCGCCGCCGGTGCGCTTGAGCAGTGTCTGCGATATCACGGCGCGCAGCGACTCCGAGAGCATCGCGCGTACCATTTCCTTCTCGGCCGCCGGGAACACGTCGACGATGCGGTCGATGGTCTTGGCCGCCGAGCTCGTGTGCAGGGTGCCGAACACCAGGTGGCCCGTCTCGGCGCCAGTGAGCGCCAGGCGGATCGTCTCGAGGTCGCGCATCTCGCCGACCAGGATCACGTCGGGGTCCTCGCGCAGGGCCGAGCGCAGCGCCTCGCTGAAGCCCAGGGTGTCGCGGTGCACCTCGCGCTGGTTGATCAGGCAGCGCTTCGACTCGTGCACGAACTCGATCGGGTCCTCGATCGTGATGATGTGGTCGGGGCGGTTGTCGTTGACGTAGTTGATCATGCCGGCGAGCGTGGTCGACTTGCCGGAGCCGGTCGGGCCGGTGACGAGCACCAGGCCGCGCGGCTGCATCGCGATGTCCTTGAAGATCTTCGGCGCGTTCAGGTCGTCGAGCGACAGCACCACCGAGGGGATGTTGCGGAAGACGGCCGCGGCGCCGCGGTTCTGGTTGAACGCGTTGACGCGGAAGCGCGCAAGCTTCGGGATCTCGAACGAAAAGTCGGTCTCGTAGAACTCCTCGTAAGCCTTCCTTTGCTTGTCATTCATGATGTCGTACACCATGCTGTGCACTTCCTTGTGCGTCAGCGGTGGCATGTTGATCCGCTTCATGTCGCCGTCGACGCGGATCATCGGCGGCACGCCCGACGACAGGTGCAGGTCGGAAGCCTTGTTCTTGACGGCAAAGGCCAGCAGCTGGGCGATATCGACGGCCATCGGTGTACCTCGGGCCCGCACGCCGTATCCGAACGCAGGACGGATCGCGCGGGCCGCCGCAGTATAGAACAGGGCCTCGGACCCCAATATGTTAACCGCTCCGCAGTTCTTGCCCGACAGGCTCGCCTCGGTGCTCGCCCGGATCGAGGCCGCCGCCCGGGGCGCCGGCCGCGATCCCGCCACGGTGCGCCTGCTCGCGGTCAGCAAGCAGCAACCGGCGGAAAGCGTGCGCGCCGTCGCAGCCGCCGGGCAGCGCGAGTTCGGCGAAAACTATGTCCAGGAGGCCCTGGACAAGATCGAGGCCCTGCGCGACCTGCCCCTCGCCTGGCATTTCATCGGCCAGCTGCAGTCCAACAAGACCCGCGAGGTGGCCGGGCGTTTCCAGTGGGTGCATACCGTCGACCGGGAGCGCATCGCCGCGCGGCTTTCCGCGCAGCGGCCGCACTACGCCGGGCCGCTCGAGGTGCTGATCGAGGTGAAGCTGGCCGGGGAAGGGGGCAAGGGCGGCGTCGAGCCGGCCGACTTGCCACGCCTCGCCGAGATCGTCGCCGGGCTGCCGAGGCTGCGGTTGCGCGGGCTCATGTGCATCCCGCCGCCCGAGACGGACGAAGCCCGCCAGCGCAGGCCGCTGGCGCGGCTCCGGGCGCTGCTCGGCGAGTTGAACGGTCGCGGCCACGCGCTCGACACGCTCTCGATGGGCATGAGCGCCGACCTCGAGGCGGCGGTGGCCGAGGGCGCGACGATCGTGCGCATCGGCACGGCAGTGTTCGGACCACGGGACTGAAGCGGAGGATCGAGCGATGCGCATCGCCTTCATCGGCGGCGGCAACATGACGACGAGCCTGGTCGGCGGCCTCCGGGCACGCGACATGCCGGGCGACGCGATCCAGGTGGCGGATCCGGTGACCTCCCAGCTCGCGAGGCTGGAGCGCGAGTTCGGCGTGCACGGCTCGCAGGACAATTCCGCCGCCGTACGCGAGGCGGACGTCGTCGTGCTGGCCGTGAAGCCACAGGAGATGGCCGGGGTGGCGCGTGGCATCGCGGCCGAGCTCGCCACGCGGCCGCGCACTGTGATTTCGGTCGCCGCGGGCATCCGTCTCGCCGACCTCGCACGCTGGCTCGGCGACGCCGTCCCGGTGGTGCGGGCGATGCCGAACCGGCCAGCGCTGATCGGGGCGGGGGTCACGGCGCTGTTTGCCGGCGTGGCCGTCGATGGGCGCGGGCGGGAGGCCGTCGAACAGGTGATGTCGGCGGCCGGGGCAACGGTATGGCTCACCGACGAATCGCAGATGGACGTGGTCACTGCCGTCTCCGGCAGCGGCCCCGCGTACTTCTTCCTGCTGGTCGAGGCGCTCGAGTCCGCGGGCATCGAGCTCGGTCTGCCCGCCGGGGTCGCGCGCCGCCTGGCCGTCGAGACCGCGCGGGGCGCGGGGCGCATGGCCGCGGAGAGCAGCGCATCCCCGGCGGTCCTGCGCGAGCAGGTCACCTCCAGGGGCGGCACGACCGCGGCCGCGCTCGAGGTGCTGGAAGGCGCCGGCGTGCGTGCTATTTTCGCCCGCGCCGTGGCGGCGGCGTCCCGCCGTTCATCCGAGCTCGCGAACCAATTCGGCGGGACCTGACACGATGGCAGCGATCTTCTTCATCATCCACGCCCTGCTCACGCTGGTCGTCATCGCGTTCCTGCTCAGGGTGCTGATGCCGCTGGTGCGGGGGGACTTTCGCACCCCCCTCGGCGTGGCGGTCCTGCGCTTCACGAGCCCGGTGGTGATGCCCCTGCGCAAGGTCATGAAGCCGGTGGGCCGGTTCGACGTGGCCTCCGTGGTCGCCCTGCTGCTGGTGCAGTTCGCCGGCACCGCCCTGCTGCGCCTGGTCGCGGGCGGCGGCTTCGACCCAGGGCCGGTCGTGGTGCAGGCTTTGCGGGACCTCGCAAGCACCGTCCTGCAGTTCTACACGATCGCCGTGCTGGTCTACGCGCTGCTGAGCTGGGTGGCGCCCGGCACCCACAGCCCGGCGACGCGATTGCTCGGCAATCTGTGCAACCCGCTGCTGCAGCCGGTCCGTCGCGTGATCCCGCCGCTCGGCGGCCTGGACTTCTCGGCGCTGTTTGTCCTGATCGGCCTGCAGGCGCTGCAGATCCTGCTGCGCTGAGCAGCGCCCCCGGCATGGCGGCAGCGCGGCGGGACGGAGCAGACCTCGTGATCGACGTGCGCGTCCAGCCGCGCGCGTCGCGCAGCGAGATCGCCGGCACTTTCGGCCAGCGATTGCGCATACGCCTGCAGGCCCCGCCCGTCGATGGGCGTGCCAACGCCGCGCTGGTGGAGTTCCTCGCCGAGACCTTCGGCGTGCCGCGTGCCGCGGTCACCATCGAGCACGGCCTGTCGGGCCGCGACAAGCGCGTGCGCATCCGCAGGGCCGGCCCTCTCGCACTGCAAATGAAGGCTTTTCTCGGCTGCGAGTGAGGCGCAAACTCGGCGGCACACGGCGCCCGCTTGGACTATAGTTCACGGCCAGAGGCGCTGCTGCAGGGGGACAGGACGATGTCGAATCGCGTCGCGCATTACTTCCCGTGGCTGCTCGCCTGCGTGGCCCTGGCGCTCGCGGGATGCGGCGAGGGCGGACCGGCACCCGGGCAGGCGCAGACGGCCGCACCCACCGAGCCCACCCACCAGGACTTCGGCGACTTCGAGGTGCACTACAACGCCGTGCGCACCGACGAATTGTCGGCCGGCGTCGCCCGCGCCTACGGCATCGAGCGCAGCGCCAACCGGGTCATGCTGAACGTCTCGCT
The DNA here is from genome assembly GCA_963778185.1 of uncultured Gammaproteobacteria bacterium. GTDB lineage: Bacteria > Pseudomonadota > Gammaproteobacteria > Steroidobacterales > Steroidobacteraceae > RPQJ01. Next base: position 733,915 of record CAVZTF010000003.1, read on the forward strand.
GCTGCGCAAGAACCCGGACGGCAAGACCACGCCGGTCGACGGCACGGTCACCGCGTCGGCCTACAACCTGAACGGCCAGCTCAAGAACCTGCAGATGCGCCGCATCACCGAGGGCACCTCCGTCTACTTCATCGGCGAGGTCGGCATCAGCGGCGCCGAGATCCTGGTGTTCGACATCGACGCGGCTCCCGTCGACCAGCCAAGCAAGTATTCGGTGCAGTTCAAGCGGGAGTTCTTCGCCGGGTGATCGCTGCGGCCCTGAAGAAAAAGCCTCCGGAGCGTTTCAACACCGTGCGGTGTTGTGCTATTTTCCGCGCGCGAACGATCAAACGGGGCCAGCGGCCCGCGATTCATCCACAGGAGACTTAAATGGCCAAGAAGAGTTCCGCACCGACCAAGTCCGACATCCTTGCCACGATTTCGAAGGACACCGGGCTGCCGAAGAAGCAGGTCAGTGCTGTTTTCGACTCGCTCAACACGGTGATCAAGAAGAGCCTGAAGGGCCACGGACTGTTCACGCTGCCCGGCCTCGCGAAGATGAAGGTCGTGAAGAAGCCCGCCACCAAGGCGCGCCAGGGCGTGAACCCGTTCACGGGCGAGACGATGACCTTCAAGGCCAAGCCGGCCAGCAAGAAGGTTCGCGTGATGCCGCTCAAGAACCTGAAGAGCATGGTGAACTGAGCCGACGCGGTTTACTGCCGGGGCGGCCCTGTGCCGCCCCGGCGATTGCGCCTTCCGCCGCTGCCCGCCTTCCTCGCAGGCCCGCCTCAAACCTCCGCGGCGGCCGGATTCCCTAGAAATTCCGATACCTGCTCGCGCAGCTCGACGAGCCTGCCGTGAAAGAAATGCTCGGCGCCCGCGAGCACGGCGAGCTTTGGCGGCTCGCTGAAGCCCGCCACCCATGACTGCACTGCGGCGAAATCGACGAGCTCGTCCTGGTCGCCCTGGACGACGAGCCACGGACACGCGGGCCGCACGACGGGTGTGACGATCAGGCGGCCGACGGGCGGAGCGACGGTCACGAGCTTCGCGGGCGCGACCCGGGCGGCGGCCTGCAACGCGATCGCCGCGCCGAAGGAGAATCCCGCCAGCCAGATGGCATCGCATCGCCAGTGTTCCCTCGCCCACGCACACGCCGCGAATGCATCGTCGAGTTCGCCGATCCCCGCGTCGTAGCGGCCCGCGCTCTGGCCGACACCGCGGAAATTGAAACGCAGCGTCGGCGCACCGAGTTCCTGCATGGCCCGGCCCAGCGTGTGCACGACCTTGTTCTGCATGGTGCCGCCATGCAGCGGATGGGGATGGCAGACGACGCCGACCACGGTGGGCTGGACGCCGGGCGCCGGATTCTCGACACGAGCCTCGAGCGGCCCGGACGGGCCCTCGATCATCGCGGATTGCGGCACGGGCGGTGGGAAGTGCTGCTGCACGCTGACCTCCAATTCGAGGGCGGCAGTGTGCCAGAATCGTCCGCGGGGCTACCGAGCGGAGGTCTCCCGTGCAACTGATGTCATCGAGCTTCGGTCACAATCGACACATACCCGAAGAATTCGCCTTCGGCGCGCCCGACGCGGTGCAGCACGTGCGCCTGAGCGGCAACCGCAATCCTCACCTGCGCTGGACCGGCGTGCCCTCCACGGCCCGCTCGCTGGTCCTCGTTTGCGCCGACAGCGACGTGCCGACCCGCCCCGACGATGTGAACCAGGAAGGACGCACGGTGCCGGCGACGCTGCCCCGCGCGGACTTTTTCCACTGGGTCATGGTGGACATCGCGCCTGTCCTGCAGGAGATCAAGGCGGGTGCCTGTTCCGACGGCATCACGGCGCGCGGCAAGCGCGAGCCGCAGGGCCCGGCGGGTTCGCGGCAGGGCATGAACGACTACACGCTCTGGTTCGGCAGCGACGCGGACATGGGCGGCCAGTATTTCGGCTACGACGGGCCCTGCCCGCCGTGGAACGACGAGCTGCTGCACCACTACCACTTCATCCTCTTCGCGACGGATCTCGCACGGTGTCCGGTCGAGGGAGCGTTCACGGGCCAGCAGGTGCGGGCGGCGATCGACGGTCACGTGCTCGCCGAGGCCCGGCTGACCGGCGTCTACTCGCTCAATCCCTCCGTTCGCTGAGCTGCCTGCCGCCGACGAGAGACGTCAGCGAGACCCCTCGACCGCAAGCAGCTCGACGTCGAAGACCAAGGCAGCACCCGGAGGAATGACGCCGCCCGCTCCGCGATCGCCGTAAGCCAGCACCGGCGGAATCACGAGCCGGCGCTGCCCGCCGACCTTCATGCCCTGCACGCCCTGGTCCCAGCCCGCGATCACCTGCCGCTGTCCGAGCTTGAAACTGAACGGCTGCCCCGCGTCGAACGAGCTGTCGAACTTCGTGCCCTTCGCCTCCGGCGCGGACGGATCGTGCAGCCAGCCCGTGTAGTGCACGGTCACGCGGGAACCCGCGACGGCCTCCGCGCCACGGCCCGCAACAAGGTCGGTGGTTTCGAGCGCCGTCACGGACGACTCGATCGCCGGTTGCGCCGGTCCCGAGCGCGAGCACGCCGCGAGGCCGGTGGCGATCGCAAGCAGCAGGGCGCAGGCGAGCAGCTTCGTCCGGTTCATTTCGTCTCTCCTTCGGACGCCCGGAAATCGAGCGAGGCAGAGTTGATGCAATAGCGCAGGCCCGTGGGCCGCGGGCCGTCCTCGAACACGTGCCCGAGGTGCGCGCCGCAGGCGGCGCAGGTGACTTCCTTGCGAACCATGCCGTGGCTCGTATCCACGTTCACCTTCACGCGATCGCCGGCCAGCGGCAACCAGAACGACGGCCAGCCCGAGCCGGAGTCGAATTTGGTGTCGGACGCGAAGAGCTCCGCGCCGCAGCACACGCACGCGTAGGTGCCCCGCTCCTCGTTGTGGAGGTAGCGACCGGTGAAGGCGCGTTCGGTACCCTTCTCCTGCGTGATGCGGTACTGATCCTCCGTGAGACGGGCGCGCAAGGGCGCCGCCTCCGGGCGGTCACGATCGGTCATGGGAGTACCTTCAGGGTGCGGCGTGCAGCACGGGCGGGCCGAAGACGAGGACCGCGCCGAGCACGGCGAGGAATGCGACGAGCAGCATCGCCGTGACGACCACGGGCTTGGTCTGCACGTGCACCACGACCAGCAGATCGTCGAGATCGTCGAGCCACTTGAGAATGCGTTCCATCTGCGGGAGTCGACGGCGTGACGTTAAGTCAAATCCGCCGTCCGGGACACATATATATGGTAGCCCACGGTCGGCAGCCGATCATTTCCCCTTGTCGAAGGCACCTTTGGCCTTGTCCGCCCAGTTCTTGTAGCTGGACACGCTGTACAGGGATTTGGCAATGACGGCCTGTCGCGAGGTCCGGCCAGACTGCTGGCGAACGCGTTCGAGCCAGGTGTTATAGGCCTCCCAGCCCTCGGCGGCGGCACCGAACTTGGTCCGACGATCCGCCGCCTCTGGCGGCCCCTCGGGCTCGCCGTCGACCTGTCGTCCGGGCAAGTTCTTCTGATCGCGCATGTATGCCACCGTTCGCCTGCCGCAAAGCTACGACACGGGCGCGGCAGCGTCCGGTACTGAGTCACAGATGGGCGAGGTCAGGTGACGATTCGATAGCAGGGCTGGTAGTCGCCCGCGATCTTCATGCGGCGCTGGCGCACGAACGACGTGAGCAGCGCGTCGAGCGGCTCGAGCAGGTCGCGGTCGCCGTGGATCTCGAAGGGGCCGTGCTCCTCGATGAGGCGGATCCCCTGCTCCTTCACGTTGCCGGCGACGATGCCGGAGAACGCACGACGCAGTTCCGCCGCACGCCGGTGCGGCGGGGTGTCGCGCCTCAACTCGAGCGCGGCCATGGCCGCGTGGGTCGGCTCGAACGGCCTCTGCAGGTCGTGCGGGATCTGCAGCAGCCAGTTGTAGTTGTAGGCGTCGCTCTTGCGCCGGCGGAACTCGCGCACCGCGTCCATGCCGTGCAGCATCTCGCGCGCGACCTCGGCCTGGTCGTCCACGATGATTCGGTAGCACTGCTGCACCACCGGCCCGAGCGTCGTGACCAGGAACTCGTCAATGCGGCGGAAGTACTCCTCGCTGCCCGTGGGGCCGGTAAAGACCACCGGGAACGGCTGCTCCTCGTTGGCCGGATCGAGCAGGATGCCCATCAGGTAGAGGATTTCCTCCGCCGTGCCCGCCCCGCCCGGGAAGACCACGATGCCGTGGCCGGTGCGCACGAATGCCTCGAGACGCTTCTCGATGTCCGGCAGGATCGCCAGCTGGTTCACGATCGCGTTCGGCGGCTCGGCGGCGACGATGCCGGGCTCGGTGAGGCCGACGTAGCGCCCGTCGCGGATGCGCTGCTTGGAGTGGCCGATGGTGGCACCCTTCATCGGGCCCTTCATCGCGCCCGGCCCGCAACCCGTGCAGACGTTGAGACCCCGCAAGCCCAATTCGTAGCCGACGCGCTTGGTGTAGTCGTACTCCTCGCGGCTGATCGAGTGGCCGCCCCAGCAGACGACCATGTCCGGGCGGACGCGCGGCCTGAGCAGACCCGCGTTGCGCATGATGCGATAGACCGCGTTGGTGATGCCCTGCGGCTCGTCGAGCTCGATGCTGCCGTGCTCGTAGACTTCGCCGTGGATGTAGAGGATGTCGCGCAGCACCGCGAAGAGGTGTTCCTGGATGCCGCGGATCATCCGCCCGTCCACGAACGCGGCCGAGGGCGCGTTCTTCAGCTCGAGCTTGATGCCCCAGGCCTGGCGCACGATGGCGATGTCGAAGTCCGCATGGCGCTCGAAGATCGCGCGTGCATCGTCCGTTTCGCCGCCGCTGTTGAGCACGGCGAGCGAGCAACGGCGATAGAGGCCGTAAAGGCCGCCGCGCGAGGAGTCGAGCAGGCGGTCCACTTCCTGCTGCGAGAGGTTCTCGAGACTGCCGGTCGGCGTGACCCGCGCGTCCACGTGGTCCTGGTCTTCGGCCGCGGGCACCGAGACCTCGGTGCGTCGCATCACGGACGGATCTCGATCGGCGTCCCGACCCCGGTGCGCAGCCAGATGTCGACCATGTCGGAGTTGCTGACCGCGATGCAGCCGTTGGTCCAGTCGTTGCGCGTGTAGTACTCGGGGGACTTGCGCAGTACGTTCGGCTGGCCGTGGATCATGATGAGGCCGCCCGGCGGCACGCCGCGCGCGCGGGCCCGGGCGCGGTCCGCCTCGTTCGGGTAGGAAACCTCGAGCGCCAGGAAGAAATCGCTGCGCGGATTGCGCCGCACCAGCTGGTAAGTGCCCTCGGGCGTGCGGAAGTCGCCCTCGCGCTCCTTGGGCCCGTACGGGTTGAGCCCGAGCTTGACCGGGTACTCGGCGATGATCTGCTGCGAGCGCAGCAGGTAGAGCTTGCGCTCACCCTTGCGGACGACGATGCGGTCGGCCGTATCGAAGCTCGAGCCGCCGGCCGCCGGTGCGGCCGGCATCGAAGCGACGGCCCCGGCGGCAACGTTCGAAGGCGCGGCCGCCCCCTGGCTCCCGCCCATGCTCGAGATCGAGCCGAAGCCCTGCGCTGGCGCGCCGCCCGCCGGCAACAGGACGAGGAGCAACGCCAACAGCGGCGCGGTGTGCGTGCGGTGGTCCATTGGGGCCGAGATTATAGCCACGGAACGAGAAAAGTCGTGCGCCGGTTCACGGGGCTGCCACGCAGCACCGACGCCGGTGCAGATACCGCGCCACCTGGCTGGCGGCTGAGTTGCAGAAACCACGGACGAAATCTCCCGCGGCCCGGCGCACACTGCCTTGGAAGAGGCCCGCCATGACCAGAATCCTGCCGCTTGCCTGTGCCGTGTCTTCAGTCATCGCCGGCCATTGCGGTCCGGCGGTCGCCGCCGAGGCGGCCACTGCGACCGGGCAATGGAAATTCACAGCTGCGATCTACGGCTGGATTGCAGGAATCGACGGGACGGTGGCGGCATTCGGTACGCCCGCCGCCGATGCAAGCGCAAGCATGGGGGGGGTGCTGGATCAGCTCGAAGCAGGTTACATGGGGCTTGGGGAGGCGCGCCACGGCCGCTTCTGCCTCGCGGGCGATGTCTATTGGGTCAGGCTCTCCGAGGAACAGGGCATTGCGATCGGCCCGATCACCTCCAGCGCGGAGGTGACCACCGAGAGTTCGATGTGGACCGGCGTTGCCGGGTACGCGCTCGTGCAAGGCGAGACGGCGAGTCTCGACGCAATCGTTGGCGCACGCCTGTGGTCCGTGGACAACCTGCTGCGGTTCGGCAGTGGCCCGCTGGAAGGCGTGTCGGCAAGGGACGACGCCACCTGGGTCGATCCCGTCGTCGGCGTCAAGGGAATGGCAGGACTCGGCCCGAAGTCTTACGTGACGGGATGGGCGCTCGTCGGGGGCTTTGGCGCGGGCTCGGATTCCATGTGGGACGTCACGGGCGTCATCGGATACCGGTTCAGCGACACGTTCTCCGTCGCTGCCGGCTACCGCATCCTCAGCGTCGATTATCGGGACGACGGCTTCGCGTACGAAATCGAGCAGTCCGGGCCGATGCTGGGCGCAGTCGTCGAGTTCTGACGCCTGCGACCGGCGGCTCATGATTGCCGTCAGTGGCCTGCCCGACGTCTGCGTGCAAGACTTCGCCTCTCGCCTCGATGCGCGGTGTTGCCGATGGAGATCAGACTCGACGACCTCGCGGGGCCCGGGATCCACGCCCTGCTCGACGAACACCTTGCGGAAATGCGCCGGGTCTCGCCACCCGGGAGCGTCCACGCAATGCCCATCGATGCGCTGCGCGGTCCCCGCATCGCGTTCTGGACCGTATGGTCCGGCAGCGAGCTGCTCGGCTGCGGCGCTCTCAAGGAGCTGGGTCCCACGCACGGCGAGATCAAGTCGATGCGCACCGCCGCCGCCCACCGCGGCAGGGGCGTCGCCAGGGCGATGCTCACCCACATCGTCGAGGAGGCGCGGCGCCGGTCCTATGAGCGGCTGAGCCTCGAGACGGGATCCATGCAGCATTTCGAGCCTGCGCGGAGACTGTACGAGAGTTTCGGCTTCACGCGCTGCCCGCCCTTTGCGGACTACGTCGACGACCCGAACAGCGTCTGCATGACGGCGCTTCTCTCGGCGATCCGGCGGGAATAACATTGCTCACGGGGATTCGAGGTGCGAAATCATGCCGCGCAGACTGATTGCCGCCGTCGCACTCGTGGCCGGAATGGCGCACGCCGGCGAAACGATCCGCTGCGGCCGCTGGGTCGTGGATGAATCCGTAACCGTCGACGAGCTGCTGAGCAAGTGTGGCGAGCCCGCCGCGAAGCGTCATCTCGAGGAAGACATCCGGGTGAAGAATCACGACGGTTCGATGCGAACGGTCGGAACCACCATCACGGAGTACTGGACCTACGATCGCGGCAGCCGGTCGTTTCCCATCCTGGTGACCATCGTCGACGGCAAGGTCCGCTCGATCGAGCGCGCGCAATGACCGTATCGATTGCATGAACTGGCCGGGCATGGGCGCCCTTTGCGGCGTGCTCGCGCGCCTGCGCCCGGCGTCAGGGTCTCGGCGCCTCCGCCGACCGCACCGGAGGGTCCTCGTCCTCGAAGATCCCGACGATCTGCACCTTGTCGTTGCCGCGCAGCAGCTCGCCGCCCCTCACGATGACCTGGTCACCGTCCGCGAGCTTGCCGTCGACTCCGATCCAGTCACCGTCGGCCACGCCGGCCGTCACGTTGATGCGCTCCGCGGTCTTCGTGTCATTGACGCGATAGACGTAGAGCCCCTCCGCCCGGATGATCAGCGCATCCCGCGGGACGGCGAGCTTGCGCTGCGGCTTGCCGAGGGGCAGCTCGACCTGCACCGTGTTGCCGGGCGCGAGCAGGCCTTCGACCGGCGGCGCCTTCACCAGCACCTCGAAGGACTGCGTGCGCGGGTCGCCCGCGGGCACGATGCTGCTCACGGCGGCGGTAAAACGACGGCTGTCCGACGTGACGTTGACGACGTGCCCGGGCTGGATGGAGCGTACGTGGCGCAGCGGAACGTAGAGGCGGATCTCGAGTTCGTCGGGATTCACCAGGCGCGCCACGACCTCGCCCCGCGCGACTTCCTCGCCTGCCCGGCGCACGCGGTCGGAGACCACGCCCGCGAACGGAGCCGTGAGCCTCGAACGCGCCAGCTGGTCGTCGGTCTGCGCAAGCAGTGAGCGCGCCACCTCGAGATCGGCGGCGGCCAGGTCGCAGTTCGACTGCGCCTGGTCGACGTTGAAGCGCGACACCGCGTTGCCTGAGGCACGCAGGCGATCGAGCTCGCGATCCAGCGCCTTCAGGTTCACGGCCGCGCGATTCACGCGCGCCGCCTGCTCCGCCCGCGCGAGCGACAACTCGCGTGTGTCGAGCCGCGCGACGACCGCACCTGCGGCCACCACGGTGCCCGGCTCGGCGACCCACTGCAGGCGGCCGGCGACGGACGCCGCGAGGTCCGCGGCCGCACGCGACCGTACGATCCCTGCGGCGTGCACCGTGGGCGCGAGTTGGCGCACCTTCGCATGCGCCACCTGCACGGATGCCGGCGGACGTTCCTGGGCAAGCGCCGCAGGCAGGCAAGCCGCCAGCGCCAGCGCGAGCAGGACAGCGGTCGGCCGTCGTACGCCGGCGCGGTGTTCGATCATGGCGTTTCCCCCACGACGTCCGGGGCCTGGATTGGCCCGGTCGCCGCCACTCTTTCCTCTCCCAGCCTGAGCAGGCTCGGCATGAGCACCCAGGTAAATGCAGTGCCGACCACCATGCCACCGGCCACCACGGCGGCGAGGCCCCGGTAGATCTCGGCGCCGAGGCCCGGCATGAAGATGAGCGGCGCCATGCCGAGGACGGCGGTCAGGGTCGACAGCACGATCGGCCGGGCGCGCGTCTCGAGCGCTTCACGCACCGCCTGCCGCCGCGGCACGCCGTTGCGCTCACGCGCGCGAGTCTGGTCCACGAGCAGGATCGCCGCGTTGACCACGAGGCCGAGCAGGATGATGAATCCGATCATCGTCAGCAGGTCGAGCGCCTGGAAACCGAACAATCCCACCAGCCGGAGCGAGAGTATGCCCCCGGCGACGGACACTGGCATCACCACCATCACCAGCAGGCTGTCGCGCAGCGAGCGGAACAGCGCCGCCATGAGCGCGAACAGGATGACCAGCGCCAGCACGAAGTTCTGCCCCATGGAGCGCAGGGCCTGGTGCAGGTCGTTCGCGGAGCCCGCGTAGCTGAGCTGGATCTTGGACCCCATCGCGGCGCGCACCTTGGGCTCCACGTCGGCCTCGAGCTTGCCGATCGCCTCGTCGAGGGTCATGTCCTCCGGCGGTTCGAACTGGACGCTGACGGTGCGGTGCCCATTGATGCGCACGAGCTGCGCCGGGCCCACCGTCTGGCGCAGGGACGTGAGTTCGCCCACCGTCTGCACGCCGGCAGAGGGCGTCATGATCGGCAGTTCCGCGAGTTCCTCGGGAGACCGCCACTCGTCCGCCTTCACGATGATGTCGAGCCGCTCGTTGCCGTCGAAGTACTCACCCGCCCAGAGTCCGCCGGTGAAGGCGCGGACCGCGGCCGCCACCTCCGTGCGCGTGAACCCGGACCGCGCGATGCGCCACTCGTCGGGCACCAGCTGCAGTTCCGGCTGGTTGAGCTCCAGGCCCGGGAACGCCTGCGGATAGGTCTCCGGGATGGCCTTCGGAATCTCGTCGACGGCGACGCGCGCGGCGTCCATCAGCGCGCCGAGGTCCGCGCCCTGGAAATCCAGGCGCAGTTCCCGGGCGTTGTCGCCGTCCACGTTCAGCAGCGAGCCCCGCTGCACGAACACCGGCGTGTCCGGGAAGCCGACCATGATTTCCTCGCGCAGCACGCGGACCATCTCCTGGATGTCGCGCGGATCGGCCGGGTAGACCACCGCCACGCCCCCGAAGCCGCCCCAGGCGGAAAGGTTGTAGTACTTGACCGCCGGCTGCTTGGTGCCCTCGAGGTACGGCCGCAGCCGCTCGATGACGACCGGCGCCCACTCGTCGCGCGCCGTCTCGATGTTGCCGCCGGGCGGCAGGCGCACGTTGTTCCAGATGAGGTCGGTCTGCGCCACCGGCAGGTAGTCGATCTTCGGCGCGAGCAGCAGCACCAGCGCGACACTCGAGCCGGTGATCGCGGCGATCCAGCCGAGCCGGGCGGTGGGTCGGTCCGTCAGCCGCATGGCGAACTCCGCCATGCGGTTCCACCAGTGCTGGTGCTGGTCCGACGGGATCCCGCGGGCCAGCGCCCAGCGGTTCGCCGCCGGGATCAGCGTGGTGGCCACCAGCAGCGACGCCGCGTGCGACACCGACATGGTGATGGCGAGGTCCTTGAAGAGCTGGCCCTCGAGGCCTTCCATGAACAGGATCGGCAGGAAGATCGCCACGCTGGTGAGCATCGAGGCGAGCAGTGCGGGCAGCACTTCCCCGGCGCCCTCGATGGTCGCCTGCCAGGTGTCGCGCCCCTCCTGCACGAAGCGCAGGATGTTGCCCTGCACGATCAGGGCGGCGTCGATGACGATGCCCGTCGAGAACGCGAGGCCGGCCAGCGACACCACGTTCAACGTGCGTCCGAGCACGTGCAGCGTGATGACGGCGAAGAACAGCGAGATGGGAATGGACGCCCCGATGACCATCAGCGCGCGCGGGCCGCGCAGGAAGTACCACAGCCCGCCGACGGCCAGCAGGATGCCGATGGCGAGGCTCTCCTCCACGAAGCCGATGGCGCGGCGCACGTAGACGCTCGCGTCCCAGGACATCTCGACGAGGAGCTTCTCCTTCGCCAGCGGCCCGGCATTCAGTTCCGCGACCGCTTCCTTCACGCCGTCGATCACCTCGACGGTGTTCGACTCGGACGCCCGCTGCACGGTGATGTAGTAGGCCGGCACGCCGCTGCGGTAGGAGAACCAGACGGCGTCGATGTGCTTGGTGCGCACCTCGGCCACGTCGCGCAGGTAGAGGGGTCGGTCCTCGCTCCACCCGACGACCAGCTCGCCCAGGTCGGCGACCGGTTCGCGGCCCGTGACGCGCACGGTGAACTGTCGCCGCCCCACGTTGGCGAAACCCGCCGACACGTCGCGCGCCGCGATCACGGTCTGGGCGAGCCTCTGCGGGGTGATTCCCAGCGCCGCGAGCCGGTGCGGGTCGAAGCTCACTTCGACCTGGCGGGGCCGCCCGCCCTCGAGGGAGACGCGCGAGACGCCAGGCACGCGCGCGAGACGCGGCTCGACCACCTCCTCCATCAGCTGCTGGTACTCGACGGCGATGTCGGGGACGGAGTGGCCGGGGATGGGTCGCACCAGCAGCGAGGCCGCGTTCTCCGCCTGGAAGTTGTCGCCGCCGAACACCTGCGGCTCATCGGCGTCCGGGGGCAGCGGCGGCAGGGTGTTGAGTCGCGACACGACGTCGAGCATGACCCGGGTCATGTCGGTGCCGATCTCGAACGTGAGGCCGACCCCGCCGCGCCCACGATTCGACTCCGAGCGCATCTCGACGAGGCCCGGCAGGCCGCGCATGGCCTCCTCGATGGGTTCGATCAGCGCCTCCTCGAGTTCCGCGGGCGCCGCCTCGCGCCAGGACGCGTTGACGAAAAGCTCGGGCCGGCGCGTGTCCGGCAGCAGCTGGATGGGCAGGCGCAGCAGCGCCAGCACGCCGAACAGCAGCACGATCGCGGCGGCGGCGGCGACTGCCGCCGGATTCTTAAGGCTACGTTCCGCGAGTCGCATGGCTCCCCCTTGCCTGCACGGCAGGCTCCCCGAGTCCGTTGCCGCGGGCGTCGTCGAATTATCTGCCCCCGGTGGGGGGTGCGGGCGGCTTCCGGCTGCGCCCGTCGCAGCCGGGCAACGGTTCGCCGCAAAAAACGAGGCGGCCAATCGGCCGCCTCGGAAGTACGCGCTGCGCCCGGTCGAGGCGCCCTGAATCGATCAGGCGGCCGGCGGGAATTCCAGCCAAAGCGCGTGGGGAAACCTCGTGCGGGCGTTCATCCGCACTTCGAGTCGCCGCAGTTGAGGCAGGTCATGCAGCCGTCCATCATCACCACGGCCGCCGTGCTGCACTTGAGGCACAGCTGCGCGCCCTGCGGATAGTGGCTCTTGGCGAAGGCGTCCTGCTGCTTCTGGCGCGCCTCGTACTCCGTGCGTTTCTCCTCGATGAGCTTCTTGCGGTGCTCGTCGAGCTCCGGATTGCGCAGCAGGCCGATCATCTGCAGGTGCTTCTCGATGACGTGGCCGAGCTCGGCGATCAGCGAGGGCATGAACTTGCCGCCCGCCTGCCAGTAGCCGCCGCGCGGGTCGAACACGGCCTTCAGCTCCTCGACCAGGAAGGTCACGTCGCCCCCCTTGCGGAACACCGCCGATATGATGCGCGTGAGCGCGACGATCCACTGGAAGTGATCGAGGTTCTTCGAGTTGATGAAGATCTCGAAGGGCCGGCGCTGCTCGTGCCGGGTGCCCTCGTTCAGCATGATGTCGTTGATGGTCACGTACATCGCGTGGTCGGACACCGGCGTCTTGATCTTGTAGGTCGAGCCGATCAGGACCTCCGGGCGCTCGAGCTTCTCGTGCATCCGGATGACCTTGGCGTCCTCGCGGGCGTCGGCGGCCGACGCCTCGCGCTTCGCCTCGGCCTTCGCCTTCGCCTCGTCGCCGGGCATGACGACCCGGTACTTCACGATCTTCTTTTCGATCTTCTGGGCGTTCATCAGAATTTACCGTAGTAGCCTTCTTTCAACGCGTCGAACAGGTTCGCAGCGGTGTGCATCTCGCCGTCGTACTCGATCTGCTCGTCACCCTTCAGCGAAACCTCGCTGCCGTCCTCGAGCGTGAACACGTAGGTGGTGTTCTTGAGGTCCTCTTCCTTGACCAGCACGCCCTGGAACGCCTCCGGGTTGAACCGGAACGTGGTGCAGCCCTTCAGCCCCTGCTCGTGCGCGTAGAGGTAGATGTCCTTGAAGTCGTCGTAGCGGTAGTCCGTGGGGACGTTGGCCGTCTTCGAGATCGAGGAGTCGATCCACTTCTGCGCCGCCGCCTGGATGTCCACGTGCTCGCGCGGCGTGACGTCCTCGGCGGTCGTGAAGTAGTCGGGCAGCTTCTCGCCGGGGCCGGTGCCGCCCGGCATGGCGGCCTGGTTGACCAGCTCGCGGTAGGCCAGCAGCTCGAAGGAGAATACGTCGATGCGCTCCTTGGTCTTGCGGCCTTCGCGGATCACGTTGCGGAAGTAGTGGTGCGCGAACGAGGGCTCGATGCCGTTCGAGGCGTTGTTCGCCAGCGAAAGCGAGATCGTGCCGGTGGGCGCGATGGAGCTGTGGTGCGTGAAGCGCGCGCCGGTCGCGGCCAGCTGCTCGACGAGCTCGGGCGCCACCTCGGCGACGCGCTGCATGTAGCGGCTGTAGCGCGCGTGCAGGACGCGGCCCGGCAGCTTCTGCCCGGCGCGGATGCCGTCGCGGCGCATCTCGGGGCGCTTGCGCAGCATCTCCGGCGTCACCTCGAACTCCTCGAGCATGATCGGCGCGGGACCCTTCTCGCGGGCGAGGTCGAGACCCGCCTCCCAGCCGGCGAGCGCGAGTTCGCGCGACACGCGCTCGGTGAAGGACACGGCATCGCGCGAGCCGTACTTCATGCGCAGCAGGGTGATGGTGGAGCCGAGCCCCAGGAAGCCCATGCCGTGGCGGCGCTTGCTGTGGATCTCCTCGCGCTGCTTCTCGAGCGGCAGTCCATTCACCTCGACCACGTTGTCGAGCATGCGGGTGAAGACGCGCACCACCTGCCGGAACTCGTCCCAGTCGAAACGCGCGTTCTCGGCGAACGGGTCGCGCACGAAGCTCGTGAGGTTCACCGAGCCGAGCAGGCACGAGCCGTAGGGCGGCAGCGGCTGCTCGCCGCAGGGATTGGTGGCGCGGATGTTCTCGCACCACCAGTTGTTGTTCATCTCGTTGACGCGGTCGATGAGCACGAAGCCGGGCTCGGCGAAGTCGTAGGTGGAGGACATGATCACGTCCCACATGCGCTTGGCAGGCACGGTCTTGTAGACCTTGCAGAGCACGAGGCCTTCGTCGTTGCGCACGTAGTTGGACGCGTCGGGCCACTCGCGCCAGACGAACTTCGCGGGGTCGCTGACGTCCTCGCCGGCGATCTCGGCCTCGCGCACCGGGAAGGCGAGCTTCCACTCCGCGTCCTCGCGCACGGCGCGCATGAACTCGTCGGTGACGAGCAGCGACAGGTTGAACTGCCTGAGCCGCCCCGCCTCGCGCTTCGCGCGGATGAACTCCATGGCGTCCGGGTGGCCGACGTCGAAGGTGCCCATCTGCGCGCCACGGCGGCCGCCGGCCGACGACACGGTGAAGCACATCTTGTCGTAGATATCCATGAACGACAGCGGGCCCGAGGTGTATGCGCCGGCGCCCGAGACGTATGCGCCGCGCGGGCGCAGCGTGGAGAACTCGTAGCCGATGCCGCAGCCCGCCTTCAGCGTGAGGCCCGCCTCGTGGACCTTGCCGAGGATGTCGTCCATCGAGTCGCGGATGGTGCCCGAGACCGTGCAGTTGATGGTCGAGGTGGCCGGCTTGTGCTCCTGCGCGCCGGCATTCGAGGTCACCCGGCCGGCCGGGATCGCCCCGCGGCGCAGGGCCCACAGGAACTGTTCGTACCAGTGCTCACGGACGTCTTCCTTCTCGACGTCGGCCAGCGCGCGCGCGACGCGCTTGTAGGTGTCGTCCATCACGTGATCGATGGGCGTGCCGTCCTTCGCGGTCAGGCGGTACTTCTTGTCCCAGATGTCGAGGGACGCTTCCTGGTATGGGATGCTCCGGGCGTCCCGGGTCTCGATCTTCACAGCGGTGCTCATTGCAGCGACACGACTCCGGCTTTTTCAGCTCATTCGACGGAAATGGAAAGACCCCCCCCCTCGTGGACCGCCTCGAACCCCTCTGCCGAGAGAAAGGCGGGCCCGACTGACCGCATCAAAGGCCTGGCTCGGACCGTCCCGTATACCCCCCGGGGACGTGTCGTGCCGGACACAATATGTAGGATCAGGGCGGAAAGGTTATGCATCGACCACCCCCCCGTCAACCGCTTTATTTGCGGCAACGCATCAAAAGATATGTCTTTATATACAACAGGTTATGGATGCAACCTGTCGAGCCTTGGCAATGCCCCAAAACCACTCCGAGTCAAGAGCGCATTTGCTGCAGAGACACAACATCTTGTGTCCACCCGCCAGTCACCGGTAATCCACAGCTTGTGCACCGACGGTTCACAGGGCCACTTCATGCGGGCCGGAAGCGCCATTGGAACTCCCGCGTGTCGCGCACGGTCTGAGCTTGCGGTTCCGCGCTGGCGCAAGGCACCCGAGTGGCCCTGCTAGACTCGCTGCCCCGCCGCGCACCCACACAATTACTGCAGGAATACCGCATGAAGCTGCCCCTGAGCCTTGCCGCGCTGGTCTTCGGCGCCTGGTCCTCGCTCGCCCTCGCCCAACTCCCCGCGAAGGTCGGCGACGTGCCCGTTCCCTCGCTCGCGCCGATGGTCAAGCGCGTCAGCCCCGCGGTGGTGAACATCGCCACGCGCGGCACCGTGCAGGAGCAGAACCCGCTGTTCAACGACCCCTTCTTCCGCCGCTTCTTCGACGTGCCGAACACCCCGCGCCAGCGCGAATTCCAGAGCGCGGGCTCGGGCGTGATCGTGGACGCCAAGCAGGGCTACATCATCACCAACGCCCACGTCATCGAGAACGCCACGGAGATCACGGTGACACTGCTCGACAACCGCTCGCACATCGCGAAGGTGGTGGGCAAGGACGAGGGCTCGGACGTCGCGGTGCTCAAGGTGCAGGCGGCGAACCTCGCGCAGATCCCGATCGCCGACTCCGACCGCACCGAGGTCGGCGACTTCGTGGTCGCGATCGGCAATCCCTTCGGCCTCGGCCACACGGTCACCTCCGGCATCGTGAGCGCGCTCGGCCGCTCCGGCATCAACCCGGAGGGCTACGAGGACTTCATCCAGACCGACGCGTCCATCAACCCGGGCAACTCGGGCGGCGCGCTCGTGAACCTGAACGGCGAGCTGGTCGGCATCAACTCCGCGATCCTCTCGCGCACCGGCGGCAACATCGGCATCGGCTTCGCCATCCCGTCCAACATGATGAAGACGGTGATGAACCAGCTCGTGAAGCACGGCGAGGTGCGCCGCGGCGTGCTCGGCGTCAACATCCAGACGCTCACGCCCGACATCGCCGAGAGCATGGACCTCGGCAACGTGCAGGGAGCGCTGGTGTCGCAGGTGGTCGAGGGCTCGGCGGCCGAGAAGGCCGGCATCAAGGCGGGCGACGTCATCACCTCGGTGAACGGCAAGGCGGTCAAGGACGCCGCGGGCCTGCGTAACTCGATCGGCCTGCTCAGCATCGGCGAGCGCGTCGACGTCGCGCTGCTGCGCGACGGCAAGCCGCGCCGCGTGACCGCCGTGGTCGGCGAGCGGGAT
Organism: uncultured Gammaproteobacteria bacterium; assembly: GCA_963778185.1. Lineage (GTDB taxonomy): Bacteria > Pseudomonadota > Gammaproteobacteria > Steroidobacterales > Steroidobacteraceae > RPQJ01. The sequence continues at coordinate 750,417 of CAVZTF010000003.1, forward strand.
GCCGCGGCCGAGGCGCGCGCCGCCAACCTGCACCGCGGCCTCGAGGGCGCGGACCTCGCCGACGCCCAGGGCGGCGGCGTGGTGATCCGCGCCGTGGCGGAAGGCAGCCCGGCGGCGCAGCGCGGCCTGCGCGCCAACGACATCATCGTCGGCGTGGGGCGCACGCGTGTCGCCAATCTCGCGGAGTTCCAGCGGGCGACCGAGGGCGCGGCTGCATTCGTACTGCAGATCCGGCGCGGCAACGCCGTGCTCGTGATCCCGATTCGCTGATCCTTCCGGCTGCGTGCGCAGGCGTGTTTGCTGCGCGCGCGGCCGAGGTCGGCCAGACGGTATGACCTGACGGGCGTCGGGGCGACTTTGCGGCCAGGGCGCCGCAAAGTCGCACGGCGCATGCGGGCTGAGGGTCCGCCGAATCGCGTGCATTGACGCAACGTGCGCCGTGCGAGTTTTCGCGCTCTGGCGAAAACTCGCTCAGGCGCCGGGCGTGATGCGGTGGTTCCGGGTTCTTCCCCAGCGAGCATGTCTTCTTCGCGAGCCGGGGAAGAACCCGGAAGCGCCGCACCGCACCGACCGCCAGAACGCGTCCTTTCGTCAGTTGCCAGCGCAAACCGCCGCACGACGCTCCGTCGTCTTGAGCCGCGCCAACGCCTCGGCGCGCGCATAAAACGCTGGCAGCGAACCCGCGGCAACGAGCTCGCGCCGCAGGCCCGGAACGCAATCGTGGTACGTCGCGACGGCCGCGAGATGAGCATTGTTGAGCACGCGATCGAACCACCCGTCGTAACCGAAGCCGCCGCCCCACGCCGCCCTGAGCCGCTGGTACTCGAACTTGAGACGCCCGAACTCGCGCTGTTTCCCGCTGTTCGTCGATGTCGCGTCCGCCGCGGACGCGTAAAGCCCGGACAGGCGCTGCCGCGCCGCGCGCAGCAGTCCCGCGAACTCGACCTCGCGCTGGCGTGACGCCTGGTAGGCGATGAACTCCTGCGTCGCGCCACGGGCGGCGAGCCAGCGACGCACGCCTTCCTCTTCCACGACGCTCGCGAAGGCCTCGTTGAACTCGCTGTCGCCGGCGACGTAGAGGCGCTCGTGCGCGAGTTCGTGGAAGATCGTGCCGACCATCCGCGTGTCGCGCCAGCCGAGCATGGTGTTGAAGACCGGGTCGGGCAGGTGTCCCAGCGTCGAGTAGGTCGCCACCCCGCCGATCGCCACGTCGTCGCCACGGGCGGCGAGCCGGCGCGCCATCGCTCGGGCACGCGATTCACGGAAATACCCTAGATACGCCACGCAACCGGCCACCGGGAAGCACCAGCGCCGCGGCTCCACCGAGAACTCCGGCGTGGCCACCACGTTCCACACGGCGAAGGGCCGGCCGAGGTCCGCATACTTGCGGAAGCTCCTGCCGTCCGGCAGCGCGAGTTCGCCGGTCGCGAACGCCCGCGCCTGTTCCGCAAGCCGCAGCTTTTCGCGGGTCGCAGCAGGCGTATCCGGCCGGGCGACCACTTCCGGGATCGGCCGGCTGCGCGCCATGACTTCCGCCTGCCCGGTCGCGGCCTGCATGACGTAGCAGCCGGACAGCGCGCCTGACAGCGCGAGCAACATCAACAGGCGCGGCAATTTCGCTACGATGCAGTGCATGGACACCTATCTGGTCGGCGGCGCGGTGAGGGACGGCCTGCTCGGTCGCCCATTCATCGAGCGCGACTACGTCGTCGTCGGCGCGACGCCGGAGCAGCTCGTTGCGCTCGGCTACCGGCCGGTGGGCAAGGACTTCCCGGTCTTCCTGCATCCGCAGACCGGCGAACAGTACGCGCTCGCGCGCACGGAGCGGAAGACCGGCCCGGGATATTGCGGATTTGCGACGCGATTCTCCCCGGACGTCACGCTCGAGGAAGACCTCGCGCGGCGCGACCTCACCATCAACGCGATGGCGCAGGGTACGTCGGGCGCCGTCGTCGACCCGTACGGCGGCCGGCGCGACCTCGAGGCGCGCCTGCTGCGCCACGTCTCCCCTGCCTTCGTCGAGGACCCGCTGCGCGTGCTGCGCGTGGCGCGCTTCGCAGCGCGCTTCGCACCGCTCGGCTTCACGGTCGCGCCCGAGACGATGGAGCTGATGCGCCAGATTGTCGCGGGCGGCGAGCTCGATGCGCTGGTCCCGGAGCGCGTGTGGGTCGAGACGGAGCGCGCGCTCGGCGAGGAGCGTCCGGGGGCCTATTTCGAGGTGCTGCGGGCCTGCGGCGCGCTCGCCGCCGTCTTCCCCGAACTCGAGGCGCTCCACGGCGTGCCGCAGCCCGGGAAGTGGCACCCCGAGATCGACACCGGCCTGCACACGATGCAGGTGCTCGAGGTCGCGGCCGGGCTTTCGGCCGATACCACCGTGCGCTTCGCCGCGCTGGTGCACGACGTCGGCAAGGGCCTCACGCCGCGCCAGGAATGGCCGCGCCACATCGGGCACGAGGAGGCCGGCGCTCGCCTGATCGAGAAGCTGTGCGAGCGCCTGCGGGTACCGAACGAGCATCGCGACCTCGCGATCCAGGTCGCACGGCACCATGCGCGTGCGCACCGGGTCGCCGAGCAGCGTCCCGGCACGATCCTGGAGTTGCTCGAGATGACCGACGCCTTCCGCCGCGCAGACCGGTTCGAGCGATTCCTGCTCGCGTGCGAGGCGGACGCGCGCGGCCGCGGCCCGGTGCTGCGCGCAGCGCCCTATCCGCAGGCGGACTTGCTGCGCCGGGCGCGCGCCGAGGCGGCTGCCGTGAAGCTGGACCCCGAGGTCCTTGCGCGCGAACCGGGCCCGATCATCGCCGAGCGCATGCGCGCGGCCCGCATCGGGGCGATCCGCACCGTGCTCGGAGAATGACCGTCGCCCGCCTCAGGCGAAGTGCCAGACGATCAGCGCCGCGACCAGCACGCGGTAGACGGTAAACGGCAGCAGGCCGATGCGCTCGATGAAGCGGATCAGGAAGTGGATGCAGGCGAGCCCCGACAGCGCCGCGAACACCAGACCCACCGCCATGGGACCCCACTCGACGGGGGCCGGCGACGTGACGAGCTTCAGCCCTTCATAGGCGCCCGCGGCGCCGATGCCCGGCACGGCGAGCAGGAACGAGAAGCGCGCCGCCCCGGATCGCGAGAGCCCCAACGCGCGCCCGGCCGTCATCGTTATGCCGGAACGCGAGGTGCCGGGCATCAGCGCGAGCGCCTGCGCGCAGCCGATCACGAGCGCCTGCGGCCAGCTGAGGCCGAACTCGTCGGACGAGCCGCGCCCGAGCCGGTCTGCCGCGTACATCAGGAGGCCGAAGAACGTGAGCGTGCCCGCCACGAACAATGGGTTGCGCAGGTTTGCCTCGATGAAGTCGGCGAACGCCAGGCCCGTGAGCCCCACCGGAATCGTCGCGACCAGGATCTGCCAGGCGAGTCGGCTGTCGCGCGTGTGCCTGCGGCGGAACACCGAGTCCAGCCAGGAGACGGCCATCGTGCCGAGTTGACGGCGGAAGTAGATCAGCAGCGCGAGCAGCGTGCCCACGTGCACGGCGACGTCGAAGGCGAGGCCCTGGTCCGACCAGCCGAAGAAGTGCGGGATCAGGATCAGGTGACCGGAGCTCGAGATCGGCAGGAACTCGGAAAGTCCCTGGACGATGGCGAGGGCGATGGCTTGGACGAAATTCATGGATGCCTACAGGGTGTGTCGGAGGTCGCGCACGGCGAAGCCGCGCAGGGCTGAATCGTAGCCTTTCGCGAGTGCGATCACCTTGAAGCGCTCGCCCATTTCGCCCGGAAGTGTGAGCACCATCGCCTGCCGTGACAGGTTCACGCGCTGGACCACGTCGAGTCCCTCGACGTTGGCGACGAACTCGCCGATACCGTTGCCGATCAGGAAATGCGCCTGGGTGGTGTAACCGGCGACCTCGAGGCCGGCGGCGACGGCGGCCTCGGCCACGGCGGTGAAATCCACCCAGGCCGTGATGTCCTGCAGCCCGATGCGGTCGAACGGGTCGTCGTGGAAACGGTGCCGGAAGTGGCACAGCAGCGTGCCCGTGCTGCGCTCGGGCGAGTAGTACTCGCGGCGTGGCAGGCCGTAGTCCACGAACAGCATCACGCCGCGCGAGAGCGCCGCCGCGACCGAAGCGAGCCAGCGGGCGAGTCCGGCGTTCACCTCCGACGTGTAGCCTGCCGGCCAGGCCTCGCCCACTTCGCGTGCGATCACGCGCACGTGTTCGCGCAGCTCCGGGGACCCCGGCACCTCCGACCAGTCGAAGCGGCCGAAGTAATCGGTGACGCCAAGCGTGTTGAATTCGCCGCCGCGCGACACGAAGCGTTCGACGGGCATGGCGTCGAGCACCTCGTTTGCGAGCACCACGCCCTCGAACGCTTCCGGCAGGCGATCGAGCCACTCGACTCGCTCGAGCAGGTGCGGGACCGACTGCTCGAGTGTGGCGCGCTGGCGGTCGCGAAGGTCGGCGCTCACGTCCAGGACGAGGTAGCGGGCCGGCAGCCGCCCGAGCAACTCGAGTTCGTGCAGCACGCCCGCGGCCATGACTCCTGAGCCCGCGCCGAGTTCGAGCACGTCGCCGCCGCCGAGCGTCGCCAGGATCTCGGCGCACTGGCCAGCCAGGCAGCGGCTGAAGACCGGCGCGACTTCCGGGGCGGTCACGAAGTCGCCGGACGCGCCGAGCTTGCGGGCGCCCGCGCTGTAGTAGCCGAGACCGGGCTCGTACAACGCCATCTCCATGTAGCGCGCGAAGCTGATCCAGCCGCCGGCGCGCTCGATCTCGGCGCCCACGCGCTCGGCCAGGCGCGCGCTGTGCTGCGCTTCGTCAGGCGTGAGCGACGGCAATTCGAGTGCGACGCTCAAGGCGCCAATCCCCGGGTCGAGACACCGCGAAACGTCTGCGGTATCGTCGAACCATGCGTACACACCAGCCACTCGAAGGGCGCTGCGTGCTCGTCACCGGCGGCGCCAAGCGTCTCGGCGCCGCGATCGGTCGCAAGCTGCACGCGGCCGGCGCGAACATCCTCGTCCACTACAACCAGTCGCGCCCGGCCGCCGACCAGCTGGTCGCCGAACTGGAGCTCGCGCGGCCGGGTTCCGCGCTGGCTGTGCGCGCGGACCTGAACAACCTCGCGCAGCTGCCCGGGCTCGTCGCCGCGGCTCTCGCCGGCTTCGGCCGGCTGGACGTGCTGGTGAACAACGCGTCGACCTTCTACCCGACGGCCGTCGGCACGATCACGCCCGCGCAATTCGACGACCTCCTGGGCACCAACCTGCGCGCGCCGCTGTTCCTGTCGCAGGCGGCCGCGGACGCGTTGCGCCGCACGCAGGGACTGGTGATCAACATGGTCGACATCCACGCGCGGCGTCCGCTCAAGGCCCACCCGGTGTACTCGGCCGCGAAGGCGGGGCTCGTGATGCTCACGAAGTCCCTCGCTCGCGAGCTCGGCCCCGAGGTGCGAGTGAACGGCATCGCTCCCGGTCCCGTGCTGTGGCCGGAGCGCGATCTCGACGACGCGCTCAAGGCCGAGATCGTCGACAAGACGGCGTTGAAGCGCAGCGGGTCGCCCGACGACGTGGCGCGCGCGGCGCTCTTTCTCGCGACCGAGGCACCCTACGTCACCGGGCAGATCATCACGGTGGACGGTGGCCGCAGCCTGTGAGGCGCGGCCGCGCGCGCCGGCGCCCGAATTCACGCGGCTCGTCGTCATGGGCGGCGCGGCGCCGCCGCCCGCCAGCCAATGTCGATCGCCTGCATCGGGTGCCCGGTCTGATCGAAGCGGCGCCACAACTCGCCGAGCGAGACGCCGAGGGTTGGATGCACTAGATCCGGCGCGAGGTCGGCGGCGGGGCCGAGCATGTAGGGCCGGCGCACGAGATCCGGCCGCGGCAGGACCAGGCCGGGCTCGTCGCAGACCCGGTCACCGTAGAGCAGGATGTCGAGGTCCATCGCGCGTGGCGCCCACTTCGGCGCGTTGCGCTCGCGCCCGCTGGCGGCCTCCGCCTCGTACAGGTGCGCGAGCACCGCCCGGACTCCGTCGCCGGTCTCGAAGCCGACCACCAGGTTCACGAAATCCTCGCCCTCGAAGCCGACCGCGGGGTTGCGATACGCGCGCGAGCAGCTGAGGCCCGGGTAGTGGGTCGCGAGCACGTCGAGCGCGCGGCGCAGATTAGCGACCGGCTCGACGTTGCTGCCGGCGGCAACGAGGACGGCCGTCACCGTACGGCCTTGTCGTCCGCGAAGTCCTCGCGCCGCCGCTCGATCAGGATGCCGACGTCGCGCGATCCGCGGATCGCGCCTTGCTTGTTGAGCCTCACGCGCACCCACGCCACGTCGAATTCGGTGACGACGACCCGGGCGATGCGCTCGGTGAGCGTCTCGACCAGCTGGAACTCGGACTCGCCGATGAACTGCAGCAGACGCTTGGCGACCCGCTTGTAGTCGAGGGTGTCCTCGATGGAGTCGCTGGCGGCGGCCTTGCGGATGTCGGTCGCCATCTCGATGTCGACGACGACCTTCTGCTTGACGCGCCGTTCCCAGTCCCAGATGCCGATGATGCAGTCCGAGGTCAGGCCGGTGAGAAAGATTTGATCCATCGGGGAGGGGCCGGGACGGGGATGGGCGATAGTGGAGAGGAAGCGACCGCGTTGCCAGTGCTAACGCATCGTAGCCTCAGGCGGGGCGAGGTCGGTGAGGGGCCAGCGGGCACGCGCGCGGATTGCGAGGTCGTCGCGCTGCCCGGCCGCGAGCCGCAGGTGCCCGAGCAGCGCGATCATGGCCGCGTTGTCCGTGCAGAACTCCGTGCGGGGATGGACGACCCGCACGCCGTGACGCTCGCCCATGGCGAGCATGCGGGCGCGCAGGTGACGATTGGCGCCGACCCCGCCGGCCACGACGAGGGTCTCGACGCCGGTTGCCTCGAGCGCGCGCTCGCACTTGATCACCAGGGTGTCCACGACGGCGTCCTGGAATGCCCGGGCGGCATCGGCTCGCATCTGCGTGTCGAGCGCGAGGCCGCGCAGGGCCACGACGACCGCCGTCTTGAGCCCACTGAAGCTGAAGTCGAGGCCCGGGCGCTCCGTGAGTGGGCGGGGAAAGCGAAACACGTCCGGCCGCCCCTGCTCCGCCAGCGCCGCGAGCTGGGGGCCGCCCGGATAGCCGAGGCCGAGCAGCTTCGCCGTCTTGTCGAAGGCCTCGCCCGCCGCGTCGTCGAGGGACTGGCCCAGGATCTGGTAATCGCCCACGCCGTGGACGTGCGCGAGCAGCGTGTGCCCGCCGGACACCAGGAGCGCCACGAACGGGAACGCCGGCGGCTCCGGCTCGAGGAGCGGGGCCAGCAGGTGGCCCTCCATGTGGTGAACCCCGATGCAGGGCACCTTCCAGGCGTAGGCGAGGCTGCGGGCCACGGCCGAGCCCACCAGCAGCGCCCCGACGAGGCCGGGCCCACTGGTGTAGGCGACCCCCTGGATGCCCGCCGCGCCGCCGCTCTCGGCGAGCACTTTCTTCAACAAAGGCAACAGCTTACGCAGGTGGTCACGGGAGGCGAGCTCGGGCACGACGCCGCCGTATGCCGCATGCAGGTCGACCTGGCTGTAGACCTCGTGGGCAAGCAGGCCGCGCGCGCCGTCGTAGACGGCCGCGGCGGTCTCGTCGCAGGAGGTTTCCAGTCCAAGCACCCGCATGCTTTGCATTTCCCGACCGCGGTCTCTAAAATTCGCGGTCCTTTTTCCCGGCATTGCGACCTCGTGGTCGTGCCGGGCGCCTAGACCGTACCGATCGACGAGGTTTCGATGCCCAGCGTTCGCATTCGTGAGAACGAGTATTTCGATGCCGCCCTGCGCCGCTTCAAGCGCGCCTGCGAAAAAGCGGGCGTGCTCACGGAGCTGCGGCGCCGCGAATTCTACGAGAAGCCGACCCAGGAGCGGAAACGCAAGAAGGCCGCCGCGGTGAAGCGTCACCAGAAGCGCGGCATGCGCGACTTCGCGGCTCCGCGCGTCCGCAACTACTGAGCCCCGCGTCCCGTGACGCTCAAGGAGCGCATCACCGAGGACATGAAGGCCGCCATGCGGGCCGCCGAGAAGGAGCGCCTCTCGACCATCCGCATGGTGCAGGCCGCGATCAAGCAGCGCGAAGTCGACGAGCGCATCACGCTCGACGACGCGCAGGTGTTCGCCGTGCTCGAGAAGATGGTCAAGCAGCGCAGGGAATCGATCGTCCAGTTCGAGCAAGGCGGCCGCGCCGACCTTGCCGACAAGGAAAAGGCCGAGATCGCGCTGCTGCAGGCCTACCTCCCGGCCCAGCTCTCCGGGGCCGAGGTCGACGCCCTCATCAAGGAAGCCATCGCCGCCACCGGTGCCGTGTCCGTGAAGGACATGGGCAAGGTCATGGGCGCCGTAAAGGCGAAGGCCGCAGGCCGGGCCGACATGGGCGCGGTCAGCGCCCGCATCAAGGCGGCGCTCGGCGGCTGATCGGCTCCCGCGCCGGGCGGCATTCGGGTCCTGCCCCGGCTCGCGAAGAAGGCATGCTCGCCGGAACAGGACCCGAAAGCCGCCCGGTGAGGCCGCGCCTGAGCGCCTGGCCGGGCGTCCCGATGTCTCGCGAAAACCACTGACGGTGACCGCCCGGCCCGTCGCACGGCGCATGCAGCCGGACAGGCCCTACGAACGACCTCATGCGGGCATTGTGGGTACGCGGCCGGGGTTGCGCGCGGTGACGCTGTATGCGCCGTGCGAGTTTTCGGGCCCTGGCGAAAACTCGCTCAGGCGCCGTGTGTCGAGCGGGCTTTGCGGGTCCGTCCGGCCGAGCATATGTTTCTTCGCGAGGGCGGACGGACCCGCAAAGCCCGCCCCGCCACCACCGCCTGACACCCGATCTTCGCCATCGCCGAACAACTTGCCGCGCTGCCGCGACGCCCCCACTATCCGCCATCCCCACCCGCTGATCGCACCCCGTGGCCGGCCGCATCCCCCAGCACTTCATCGACGAGCTCGTCGCGCGCATCGACATCCTCGAGGTGATCGGCAGCCGCGTGCAATTGAAGCGCGCCGGGCGCGAATACAAGGCCTGCTGCCCGTTCCACGACGAGAAGACGCCTTCGTTCACGGTCAGCCCCGACAAGCAGTTCTACCACTGCTTCGGCTGCGGGGCGCACGGCACGGCGCTCGGCTTCGTCATGGAATACGACCACCTCGGCTTCGTCGAGGCCGTCGAGGAACTTGCCGCGCGCGCGGGCCTCGACGTGCCGCGCGAAGGCGGGTCGGCGGCGCCCGCGCAACCGCACGACGAGCTGTACATCGCGCTGGAGCGGGCCGCCCTGTTCTTCCGCCAGTCGCTGAGCGGCGAGGCGAAGGCGCGCGAGTACCTTTCGAAGCGTGGGCTCGACGCGGACATCGTCCAGCGTTTCGGCATCGGCTACGCGCCCGCGCGCTGGGACGGGCTGCTCGACCGCTACGGCACCACCGACGACGAGCGCCAGGTGCTGCTGCGCGCGGGCCTCATCATCGAGCGCCAGCCTGAGGCGAGCCGCGCCCAGGGACCCGGCTTCTACGACCGCTTCCGCGACCGCATCATGTTTCCGATCCGCGACACCCGCGGCCGCACGATCGGCTTCGGTGGTCGCGTGCTCGACGCCGGCGAGCCCAAGTACCTGAATTCGCCCGAGACCGAACTCTTCCACAAGGGCCGCGAGCTCTACGGCCTGTTCGAGGGCCGTCAGGCCACGCGGAGCCTGCAGCGGCTGCTGGTCGTCGAGGGCTACATGGACGTGGCAAGCCTGCACCAGGCCGGCCTGACCTACGCGGTCGCGACGCTCGGGACCGCGACGACCCCCGAGCACCTCGGCCGGATCTTCCGGCTGGTTGGCGAGGTCGTGTTCTGCTTCGACGGCGACCGGGCCGGCCGCGCCGCGGCGTGGCGCGCGCTCGAGAACGCCGTGGGCGAGGTCAAGCAGGGCCGGCAGGTGCGGTTCCTGTTCCTGCCGGAGGGCCACGACCCGGACACGTTGGTGCAGGAGGAAGGCGCGGAAGCGTTCGAGGCCCGCCTCACGAGCGCCCTGCCCCTCTCCGACTACCTGATCCGCGAACTCCTGGCCCGGACCGACGACGCAGCCAGCGTCGATGGACGCGCCCGGCTGGTCGAGCTGGCGCGGCCTCTCATCCGCCGCATCCCGTCGGATGTCTACCGCGAGTTGCTCATCCAGCAACTGGCCGAGGTCGTGCGGATGCCTCCAGCGCGGCTTGGCGAGTTGCTCGGTGGCAGCGACTCGCCCGAGCCCGGGGGACGCGCGGAGCCCGCGACCCGGTCGCGGGCACACCGCATGCCGCCTGGCCCGGCAGCCGGCCGCGGAAATCTCGTGCGACAGGCGATCAGCCTGCTGGTCCACCACCCGTCGGCCGCCGTCGGGGTCGGCAACCTGGACGCGCTGGCCGAGGTGGACCGCCCGGGCATCGCCCTGCTGGTCGAGCTGCTGGCCCAGCTGCGTGAAGACCCCCCGGCCAGCACCGGCGTCCTGCTCGAGCGCTGGCGGGACCGCCCGGAGCACGCGCCGCTGTCCAGGCTGGCCGTTGGCGAGTGCCTGGTGACGGACGCGGCAGCAGCGGCCTCCGAGGTCCGCTCCGCCATGGACCGCCTGATCGCCGAGGAGGCCATGGCGAAACTGCAGGCCCTGCAGGAGAAGGCGCAGCAGGGGGAACTGACCGCCGGGGAGAAGACAGAGCTCCAAACGCTCATCCGCACGATCGGGCAATCCAGCAGGGTTCAGCCTGCGAAATAGCCGGTGGGAACAGCCTCCCGCGTGGTATAGTTCCGCTCTTTTTTAAGCCCTTTCCAGAGGCGCCCATCTTGAGCAAGACGGCTAGCAAGCACGCCAAGAAAGCCCCCGCCCGCAAGGCGCCGGCAGCGAAGTCCAAGACGGCCGCCAAGCATGGCGCCGCGCATGTCAGGACCAAGGCCAAGGCCGCACGGCCAGCGCACGGCCACGCGGCAAGGCCGGCCGCCAGGACCCGCCCCGCCAAGTCGGCCAAGCACGCCCACAAGCCGGCCCCGGCAGCCATGAAGGCGGCGTCGAAGCCGGCCGCCAAGCACACCCCAGCCAAGGTCCTGCCCGTCAAGGTTGCGCCCGCCAAGGTTGCGCCCGTCAAGGGCGCGCCAGTCAAACTCGCGCTCGTCAAGGCCGCCCACCCGACCGCCAAGCCGGTGGCCGGCAAGACCCCCGTCGCGGAAGCCAAGGCGGCGCCTGCCGCGCTCGCCAAGGCGAAGAAGGGCGGCAAGGCCGCGAAGGGCGGCAACGAGAAATTCGACATCGCGCTGCCGGCCAGCACGCCGGAAGACCGCCAGTCGCAGCTCAAGCTCCTGATCGCCCGCGGCAAGGAGCAGGGCTTCCTCACCTATGCCGAGGTCAACGACCACCTGCCCTCCGAGATCGTCGATCCGGAGCAGATCGAAGACATCGTGCAGATGATCAACGACATGGGCATCCCGGTGTACGAGAAGGCGCCGGATGCCGAGGCCCTGCTGTTGCGCGAGCCGGTCGTGGCCGACGAAGAGGCGGCCGAGGAAGCGGCCGCGGCGCTCGCGACCACCGTGGACGCCGAATTCGGCCGCACCACCGACCCGGTGCGCATGTACATGCGCGAGATGGGCACGGTGGAACTGCTCACCCGCGAGGGCGAGATCTCGATCGCGAAGCGTATCGAGGAAGGCCTCGATGCCGTGCGGCGCGCGCTCTCGACCTACCCGCCGACCTACGACCTGATCCTCGCGACCTACGAGCCGGTGAAGACCGGCCAGGGCCGCCTGATCGACATCATCACCGGCTTCGTCGACCCGAACGCGCCGGACGTCATCGCCGAGCCGATCAATCCGAAGCTCGCTGCCGCCGCCAAGGCGGAAGCGGCCGAGGAGAGCGAGGACGAGGAGGACACGGCCGAGGACGAGGAAGCGATCGAGACCGGCCCGGATCCCGAGGAGGCCGCGCGCCGCTTCGCGTCACTGACCAAGGTCTACGCGCAGGTCGTCAAGTCGCTCGACGAGAAGGGCACCCGCGACCCCAAGACGGCCAAGCTGCGCAAGAAGCTCGCCGACGAGTTCATGGAGCTCAAGCTCTCGCCGCGCATGTTCGACCAGCTGATCAGCCAGCTGCGCGAGCACCTGAACGTGATCCGCGGCATCGAGAAGGCCGTGATGCAGGTCTGCGTGCGCGACGCGGGCATGCCGCGCTCGGACTTCATCGAGACCTTCCCGCGCAACGAGACGAACCTGCACTGGCTCGACAAGCACGTGCGCGCCAAGCGCAAGCACTCCGCGGCGCTCGCCCGGCTGCGCGAGGACATCGAGAAGCAGCAGCTGAAGCTCTCCGACATCGAGAAGCGCACCCACCTGACGATCGGCGAGATCAAGGAGATCAACCGCGAGATCGCCGTGGGCGAGGCGCAGGCGCGCCGCGCGAAGAAGGAGATGGTCGAGGCCAACCTGCGCCTCGTGATCTCGATCGCCAAGAAGTACACGAACCGCGGCCTGCAGTTCCTGGACCTCATCCAGGAAGGCAACATCGGCCTGATGAAGGCCGTGGACAAGTTCGAGTACCGTCGCGGCTACAAGTTCTCGACCTACGCCACGTGGTGGATCCGCCAGGCCATCACGCGCTCGATCGCCGACCAGGCGCGCACCATCCGCATTCCGGTGCACATGATCGAGACCATCAACAAGCTGAACCGCATTTCGCGGCAGATGCTGCAGGAGATGGGCCGCGAGCCGACGCCGGACGAGCTCGCGGTGCGCATGGAGATGCCCGAGGACAAGGTGCGCAAGGTGCTCAAGATCGCCAAGGAGCCCATCTCGATGGAGACTCCCATCGGCGACGACGAGGATTCGCACCTCGGCGACTTCATCGAGGACACTTCGGTGGAATCCCCGATCGACGCCGCGACGACCGAGTCCCTGCGCGAGACCACGCACTCGGTGCTCGCCGGCCTCACGCCGCGCGAAGCCAAGGTGCTGCGCATGCGCTTTGGCATCGACATGACGACCGACCACACCCTCGAGGAGGTCGGCAAGCAGTTCGACGTCACCCGCGAGCGCATCCGCCAGATCGAGGCGAAGGCGCTGCGCAAGCTGCGCCACCCGAGCCGCAGCGAGCAGCTGAGGTCCTTCCTCGAAGACTGAGCCGCCGGCCCCTGCTCACGGGTTCCCACAGTTGAATAGCCCGTGGCGGCTCTGCATGATGGGCTGTGTCCGCGACCCATGCGATCGGCGGCGGGCCGGACGGGCACGGTGGAGCCATTCATGAGAGCAATTATCATTGCAGCGTTTGTCGTCCTGGCAGGTTGTGCGGCCACTCCCGAGTCGCTGGAATCGGTCGCACGAACCGAGTCGGCCAGGCTGGCCGCACCGGCCAGGAAGCTCTCGAGCTATGCGAGCTACGAGCTCAAGCCGATGGTCCTGAGCGAAGCCGTGAAGGCCGAGGAGGGCAAGGTCGCCGAGGCCGGCAAGCTGGATGCGGCGATGCGGGCGAAAGTCCTGCCGCTGCTCGAGCAATGGCAGGCGGCCGGCGGCGCGGGCCGTACGGGCAAGCTCGTCATCGAGCCGAGGCTCGCGTCCCTCAAGGTCGTCAGCGGTGGAGCGCGATTCTGGGCCGGCGCGATGGCCGGCGACTCCAACGTCGACCTGGACCTCGTGATGACCGACCTCGACACCGGGCAGGTGATCGCCAAGCCGCGCATCGCCCGCAGCGCCGACGCGATGACGGGCGGCTGGTCGATCGGCAAGAGCGACCAGAACCTGCGCGACTACATCGCCGGCATCACGTACCAGTACCTGTCGGACAACTACTGACGGGGGCGCGGCCGGCGTCCAGCAGCTTGAGCCGCGCATTCGTCAAGGAGCAGGACGGCTCGGAGGTCGACGACGACCTCCCGGAACTCGTCGTCAGCCCGCACCGCAACTTCGTCACGCCTGTTGGGCTGGGCCGGATCGAGGGCGAGTTGCGCCGCCTGCGAGACGCACTCACGGAGGCGCGGGCCGCCAATGACCGCGCCGCCATCGCGCGCCACTCGCGTGACCTTCGGTACTGGACGCAGCGTCGCGGGAGCGCCGAGGTCGTGCCCCCTCCCGTGGACCAGGACGTGGTGCGTTTCGGCTCGAGCGTCGTGCTCCAGCCGGACGCGCGAGACACCGTGACGTTCACGATCGTCGGCGAGGACGAGGCGGCGCCCGCGCAGGGCCGCATCTCCTACGTCTCGCCGCTCGCACGGTCGCTGCTCGGCCAGCGTGTCGGCAACACGGTCGAGTTCGGCGGTGCCGCAGCGCAGATCCTGGCAATTCGATGAACCTGCGGGCGCTCGCGGCCATCCTGGCCGGCGGATATCCGGTCCTCGTCATCGCCGGCGTGTACGCTGGCAGCAGCGTCCTCAAGCTGGCGGGTCTTGCACTGCTGCTGCTGGCAGTGCTGTTACCGGGGCTCGCGCGCGGCAGCGCCGTCGCCTGGACCTGCGCGATCGTCATCACCGCCGGCCTCGCCGCCGCCGCGGGCACGAACGCGCAACAGCTCCTGTTGCTCGCCACTCCGGTCGCGATCCCGGCGATGGTCGCGTGGGCGTTCGGCCGCACGTTGGCTGCGGGCCGCACGCCATTGATCGAGCGGTTCGTGCGACTGCTGCATCCCCCGGACGATCAGGTGGACCCTCGAGTCTTCACGTACGCGCGGCGCCTGACCTGGGGCTGGACGTTGCTGCTCACGGGCCTTGCGCTGGCCAATGCGGTGCTGGGGACGCTCATGTCGCCCGGCGGCCTGTTCGAACTGCTCGGCCTGCGTTCGCCGCTGCCGGTGTCGAACGCCGCCTGGGCGCTGTGCACGAACGCACTGGGATACGTGATCGTCGGCGTCTTCGCGATCGTCGAGTACACCTACCGTGTCCACAGGTTCCCGAACCAGCCCTATCGAAGCTTCCCGGAGTTCCTGCGCCGCTCGCTCGCGGTGGCGCCGCAGCTTGCGGCTCACGCGGCTGAGCCGCAACGCACGACGGAACCCGCCGGCGTGACCCGGATACGCGTACCGCGCACGCACCCTGCCCTGCCAGGCCATTTCCCGGGTCGCCCCGTCGTGCCCGGCGTCGTCATCCTCGACCACGTGATCGCGGCGGCGCAGGGCCGGATGAGGCAGCCCATCCGCGTCCTCGGCCTCGAGCACGCCAAGTTCTCCCGGCCGTTGCTCCCGGAGGAGGAAGCGACTGTCGACATCGAGGTGCGCGCATCGGTACTGCGCTTCACTGTCGCCGCCGAAGCAGGCACGATCGCGCGAGGCAGTTTCAAACTCGCCGTCGGGCCGACGACGTGACGTTCGCAGGACGCTCATTGGGCACGGGTCGCAGCCGGTGGGTGGCTCCGGCTCTCGCCTGGCTGGCACTGACCCCGGCCCAGGCCGCCGCGCTCGACCCGTTCGCACTCGCCGCGAAACTGGCGCGCCCGGCCCCGGCGTCCATCCGTTTCGTCGAGGCACGCTATTCCAGCCTCCTCGTCACGCCACTGACCGTGAGCGGGCAGCTCGGCTACCCGGGTGCGGGTACGCTCGAGCGTCGCGTCGAGCAACCGTTTCACGAACTGACCACGATCCGCGGCGAGGATGTCGCCGTGCAACGCGAAGGCGAACACCCGGTGCGTTTCTCGCTCAAGCGCGCGCCGGAGCTGCGCGGCATGCTGTCGAGCTTCAGCGCCCTGCTGGCCGGCGACCGGGCGATGCTCGAGCGGACATTCACGCTGAGTGCCCAGGGCAGCGAGGCGAACTGGCGGCTCTCGCTGACGCCGCTGGATCCGCGGATGCGCGAGCGGCTGAGCCAGGTCCAGGTGGACGGCTCGGGCGACGCGCCCCGTTGCCTGACCCTCGCCGAGCCGGACGGCGACGCGAGCATCATGTTGCTCGGCGACGCGGTTCCGGCCAGCCTGCCGGAACCGCTGCAGCGTGCCTGGCTCGAGGCACTGTGCGCCGGCGAAGAACCTGGCCGATGAGCCAGCCGTCGAGGATCGCGCTGTTGCTCGCCTGGCTCGCGGCCATCGTCGCGCTCGGCGGCGTGGTGCGAAACCAGCTGGTGGTCGGTGCCGACCTGCGACTGTTCCTGCCGTCGCCCGCAACGCCGGAGCAGCGCCTGCTGCTGGAGGAGGTCGGCCAGGGACCGGCGTCGCGGCTGCTCTTGGTCAGCCTCGAAGGAGCCGAGCCCGCCCGCCTGGCCGAGATCTCGCAGTCGATGGTCGCCGCCCTGGGGCCGAACCCTCGGTTCCGGTTCGTCGCGAACGGCGCCGGCGGCCTCGACAGCCTGCCCGACGGGTTCCTGCCCTATCGATACCTGCTCTCACCCGGATTCGACCAAACGCCCCTGGGCGCGGAGACGCTCGCGGAGGAGCTTCGCAAGCGCCTGATGGACCTCACCTCGCCCGCCGCGGGCGCGCTCGAGTCCTGGATACCCAGCGACCCGACGCTCGAGACCTTGCGACTTGCGCAGGCCTGGCAGCCGACTGCCGAGCCGTCCGTGCTCTACGACGTGTGGTTTTCGCGCCGGGGCGACGCGGCACTGTTGCTGGCGGAGACGACCGCGGCTGGTTTCGATCCCGGCACGCAGGAGGCGGCGATCAGCGATCTCGAGCAGTCCTTCGCCGCCGCGCGCGGCGAGGACGACGCGCGCATCACCGTCTCTGGCGCCGGGGCGTTCTCCGTGATGATGAAGGAGCGGACGCAGCACGAGGCCACGCTGATCGGCATCGTCGATTCGGTCGCCGTCATCCTGCTGCTGGTGCTCGCCTACCGCAGCGCCTGGAGCGTCGTCCTCGGCATCCTGCCGCTCGCGAGCGGCGGCATCGCCGGCCTCGCGACCGTGAGTGCATGGTTCGGCGAGGTGCACGGCATCACGCTCGCCTTCGGCTTCACGCTGATCGGTGTGGCGCAGGACTACCCCATCCACCTGTTGAGCCACCAGCACCGCGGCATCGCGCCTGTTGCGAACGCGCGCTCGATCTGGCCGACGCTCGCCACCGGCGTCGCCAGCACCTGCATCGCGTACCTCGCGTTCCTCTTCTCGGGCGTCGACGGACTCTCGCAGCTCGCGGTCTTCGCGATGGTGGGGCTCGCGGTCGCCGGCCTGACGACCCGCTTCCTGCTGCCCCCACTGATGATCGCCGACGCGCGCGACTGCGGGGACTCGGCTGCGCTCGGGCGCCTGTGGAATGCCGTCGCCGGACTGCCGCGACCTGTGTGGCTGGCCCCCACCGTGATCGCGGCGAGCGTGGCAGTGGTCGCGTTCGCACCCTGGCCATTGTGGGAAAACAACCTGGGCGCACTCACCCCGGTGCCGCGCGAGGCGCTGCAAAGGGATGCCACGCTGCGCGCGGAACTCGGCGCGCCAGACATGCGCTACCTGCTGGTCGTGCAGGGCGACAGCGCGGAGGAGGTCCTGCAGCGCTGCGAACGGCTCGCGCCACGTATCGACACGCTGGTTGCCCAGGGCACGGTGTCCGGGTACGCGCATCCGGCCCAGCTCCTGCCGACGGTCTCGACCCAGGAACGACGCCGCGCCGCCCTGCCCATGCCCGATGCGCTGCGGGCTGAGTTGGCCGCGGCCGCGGCCGGTACGCCCTTCAAGCCCGGTGTCTTCGAGCCGTTCCTCGCCGACGTCGAGCGGGCTCGCCAGCTGCCCGCCCTGACCCCGCAGGCGCTCCTGCAGACGCCGCTCGGCGTGCGACTGGAATCACTGCTGAGCGAACGCGAGGGCGCCTGGACGGGCATCGTCACGCTGCGGGACGTTCGCGATCCCGCGGCGTTGGTGCAACTCGCCGCAGGCGCCAGCGGCACGGTGCTGCTCGACCTCAAAGTCGCCTCGGAGCAACTCGTAGCCCGCCAGCGGGAGCACATCCTGGCGAGCCTCGGCGTCGCCGTGGTGCTGCTGGCGGCGGTCGTCGTCATCGCCCTGCGCAGCGCAACGCGAGCGGCGCGTGTATTGCAGCCGGTGCTCGTGACGACACTGCTGACGCTCGCCATCCTGCACGGGACTGGCACTTCGCTCAGTCTCTTCCACCTCATCGCGCTCGTGCTGGCAGCCGGGCTGGGCCTGGACTACGCGCTGTTCTTCGAACGCGCCGCGCACGATCCGCTGGAGCAGCGGCGCACGCTGCACGCGGTGATCGTGTGCTCCATTTCCACGTTCCTGGTGTTCGCAATGCTGGCGGCGTCGTCCCTGCCGGTGCTGCGGGGCATCGGGCTCACCGTCACCCTGGGCGTGGCAGGCAACTTCCTTCTCGCGCTCCTTCTGACCCGCCGCAAGTCGAAGGCACACGATGCTGGCGCGTGAGGAGATCCTCGGGCTGATTCCGCACCAGGGCGCAATCTGCCTGCTCGATGCCGTGATCTCCTGGGACGCAAGGCAACTGCTTGCCTCGAGCCGTTCGCATCGTTCGCCGTCCAACCCGCTGCGGCTGGACGGACGCCTGCGGGCCGTGCACCTGTGCGAGTACGGCGCCCAGGCGATGGCCGTGCATGGCGGGCTGCTGGCGCGCGTCGGGGGCCGTCACGCGGCACCCGGGCTGCTCGTCTCGCTGCGCGAGGTCGCATTCCACGTCGATTATCTCGACGACCTGCCGGGCGAACTCCTGGTCCACGCCGAGCGCCTGCACGCCACCGACGTCAGCTGGCAATACGGATTCCGCGTGACGCACGCGGGCACACCGCTGGCCGAGGGCCGCGCCGCCGTGATCGCCGTGCCGGAGGCCTGAGGCAGGCAGTCGCGATTACGGCGCGATACGCAGCTGCAGCGTCAGGTCGCGCCCCAGGGAGAGCACGACGATCGACGCCGACTCCTCGGCCTTGGCCAGGGCCTCGAACAGCGGCAGTCCCGGCGCCATCGCGTTGCCGGCCGGAGCGGCCTCCTCGTCGCATCGCCGCGGCGTGATTTCGCACGCCCCGCCGATATCCCACCCAAGGCGCAGCCGACTTCTCCCCGTCGCGACCGGCGACAGGACGAGGCTCAGGCCGAGCAACCCGGTGCTGGGCGACACCAGTGCCAACGGTCCTCGCGCTTCGATGTCGTAGGCGACGAAGAGCGCGGGCTCGCGTTCGCTCTCCACCTGCACCAGCGTCTCGAACAGTCCCTGTGCGAACGTGCGTGAATCGGCGGCGAGCGCCGTGTACGGCGCCGTGGACCCCGTGCCGATGCTCCAGTAACCGGCGGCGGCGTTGTGTACCGAGTTATGGAACTTCGTCGGCGACATCTGCGCCGGCGCGGCGGCCAGTGTCGCGCAGGTGTAGTCGGTGATGGCGAGGTCGCCGTGGGTCGACGCAAACACGCTCGGCAGCGTGCGCGGATCACGAGCGGCCGCCTGGCACGCCTGCATCGCGACCTCCAGGGCCACGGCGACGGAATCCGGGGCGCGCCGACGCTCGGTGGGCGCCAGCAGGGCCGGAGCCGGCCTCGGCGCGGCGTCCACCGGTGCAGTCGCGGCGCGGCGGAAGACCTCACGCGCGATCGGCCATCCCGGCAGGCGCGGCGCCCAGAACCCGATGCCCTCCACCCACGCTTCCTTCCGTGCGGCGGCGTTCACGGCCCTGGCCTCGAGCCGAAAGCGAGTACGCAGTTGCTCCCGCCGAAGCCGAAGGAAAAGCTGAGCGCAGTGTGCAGCGGGCGCTCGACGTTCTCGAGGCGCACCTGCGGCCCGCAGCAGGGGTCCAGGCGCTCGCTGTTCAAGGTCCCGGGCGCCAGTCCGAACTCCAGCGCGAGCAGGGTGATCGCGGCTTCGGTGATTCCCGCCGCCCCGAGCGTGTGTCCCGTCCACCCCTTGGTGGAACTCGCCAGCACGGTGTCCGGGAACAGCGAGGCGACGACCCCCGCCTCCACCTCGTCGTTCTTCTGGCTCGCGGTTCCGTGCAGGTTGACGTAGTCCACCTGCGACGCGACGAGCCCGGCGCGCAGCAGCGCGTCGCGGATGGCGAGCTGCGCCCCCAATCCCTCGGGATGCGGCGTCGACATGTGGTGCGCATCGCTCGACTCGCCGTGGCCGAGCAGCCACGGCCCCGTCGGTGCCTCTCGCTCGAGCAGCGCGTAGCCGGCAGCCTCCCCGATGCTGATGCCGCACCGGCCGACGTCGAACGGTCGACAGGGTTGCGGCGACACGAGCTGCAGCGAGTTGAATCCGAACAGCACGCTGCCGCAGAGAGAGTCCACGCCGCCAACGACCGCCGCATCCGCGAGCCCCAGCCGCAGCAGCCGCTCGGCCTGCGCGAATACCTTCGCGCTGGAAGAGCATGCCGTGGCGACCGTCACCGCGATGCCGGAGAGCCCGAGGGCGTTCTGTACGAAGTCGCCCAGCGAATGCGGGTTGTGCACGATCGGCCGGCGCAGGTCCTCGGCGATGCGGCCGTCAGCGCCCAGTCGCCGGTAGGCCTCCTCGGTCGCGCCGATGCTCGACGTCGACGTCCCCATCACCACGGCGACGCGGCTCGGGCCGTATCGCTCGCGGGCCGCGCTAGCCGCCGCGTGGAAGTCGTCGGTCTGCAGGCCGAGCCAGGCGAGCCGGTTGTTGCGTGCCTCCCAGCCGGCGAGCGGCGGCGGGAGAGGGCGCGACTCGAGGTCCGGCACGCGGCCGATCCAGGTGGCGAGCGGCGATGAGCCGAAATCGTTCGGCCGCAGGCCGCTGCGTCGCGCGCGCAGGGCGGCGACCGTGGCGGCACGTCCGGTGCCCGCCGCGCTGACGACGGTGTACGCGCTGATACGCAGCGGGGTGATGCGCGATGGCACGCGCCGGGACCCGCCGCTCGTGACTCTCAGGCGGCGCGGTGCAGCTGCACGTGGCCGGAGAGGGAGCGCAGCGACGCGAAGATCCGCCGGTTGCCTTCGTCATCCGACCGCAGCTGCAGGCCGTAGCGCTTCGAGATCGCGAGCGCGAGCTCGAGGGCGTCGATCGAATCGAGCCCGAGGCCGGCGCCGAACAACGGCGCTTCAGGGTCGATGTCGTCGGCCCTGGTGTCGTCGAGGTTCAGGCACTCGACGAGGAGTTCGGCAAGCTCCTTCTCGGCGGGCGTTTGCGCGGCTGGCATGACTTGTTCGATGGATCCCGGGACGGTAATTTTTCGGCGCGAAAGTCTAGCACAGGAAAATTCGCCGGCAGCGACGCCGCAGGGCGCCGGCGATCCGCGTTCAGGCGCGGTCCCCGTGGCGCGATGGCCGGGTGATCGCGTCGAGGACGTCCTGCCTCGGCAGCTTGCCGAGCTCGTTTCTCGGCAGCGACTGAACCAGCACCAGCGGTCGCGGCAGGAACACCGGATCCATTTGCGTCGCCAGCGCGGCAAGCACCTCGGCGGGCTCGAGGCCCGGCGCGACCGCCAGTGCCGCGATCCGGCGCACTCCGGACGAGACAGGGTCCAGCTGGACGACCACGGCATCGGTCACGCCCGGCACCGCGAGCAGGCGGCGCGCAAGACCAGCGAGGGACGCCCGCTTGCCGGCGACTTCCACGAGATCCGAATTGCGCCCGCGCAGGAAGAACAGCCGGTCCGACACCGGCTCCACCACGTCCTGCAGGCGAACGGTCTGTGGCAGCCACGGCGCCTCGACGGCGGTGTCCTGCTCGCCGGGCACGAGCCGGACGCCCTCGTGCAGAGTCCACGGCTCGTCGTTCGACGTGCGCCGTTGCGCCAGGGCGCAGGTCTCGGTCGAGCCGAAGATCTCGAGCACTGTCGAGTCGAATGCTTGCTCGGCACGCGCGGCACTCGCCGCATCGAGCGGCGCCGTAGCCGACACGATCAGCGCGGTCTCCGGGAAGCGCATGCCGGATGCTGCCAGTGCACGCAGGTGCACCGGCGTCGTCACCAGGATCCGTGGCGACGGCACCTCGGCGAGCGCCTCGGCGAGGTCCTGCGCGAACATCGGGCGGCCGCCGTGCACCGCCATGTCGCCCAGCACGGGCAGCAGGATCGACATCTCCATCCCGAAGACGTGCTGCGGCGGAACGGTTGCGACGATCCATGGCCGGGCATCGCCGAAGCGTCCGGCCAACCTCGCGCGTATCGCGTCCGCATTGCAGGCGGTGCTCTGTGCAAGGCCCTGCCACTGCTTCGGATGGGCCTGCGGGTTCCCGGTGCTGCCCGAGGTGAAGCTGATCGTGGCGACGTGGTCGCTGGCGACATCCGCGGGGCACGGCGCGGGCGAATGCCCGCCCGACAACGCATCACGGACCTCCGCGTCGGCGCAGCGCAGTGCACCGGGATACGCCGCGACGACCTCCGCAACGACCTCCGTCGCCCTCGCGGATGGCAGCAGGTTCGTCCATCCGCGCGCGACCGCCGCGCAATAGGCCACCAGGAACAGGTAGCGGTCCTCGCAGAGATTCACCAGGAAACCATGCCCAACCGGCAGGCTCGCGGCATACCGACGAACACCGTCCATGAGCTCGGCGAGTGTCACGACGCGCCCCTTGCGAAACGCCACCGGCCTGCCCGGTTCGGCGCCGGCAAACAACGGGATGCGTCGGCAGGTGGTGGTCATTGCGCGGTTTCGCGGTGGCGGTGCGTTGTCGCCGGCGTATTGTGCCGAAATCGGCAAGCACGTCGAAGTCATGGTATCTAGGGCGCCTTGTCACGAGCCCGGGAAGACGCACTTGGAGACTATCAGGCAGCGAGGGGCCCTTGCCCATCACCTCGATGCGCAGCGCATCGCCTTTGCACCGCTGATGTTCCAGGCGGCGCGCGTGGCCCGCGACATGGGGGTCCTCGCCGCACTGGACGAAGCCGGCATGCCGGGACTGCTGCCGGGCGAAGTCGCCGCGAAGGCGGACATCTCGCTCTACGCGGCCCGCGTGCTCCTCGAGGCGTGCCTGTCGCTCAATCTCGTCAAGGCGGACGGGTGGCGATTCCGCATCGGTCGCGCCGGGCGGCTGCTGCTGCATGACGAGATGACGCGCGTCAACATGGATTTCGTGAACGACGTGTGCTTCCGGGGCGCCTTCGAGCTCGAGGCCTCGCTGCGCGAGCGGCGGCCCGCCGGTCTCGCCGTATTCGGCCGCTGGAAGACCATTTACGAGGCCCTTGCGCAGCTGCCAGCGCAGGTGCGGGAAAGCTGGCTCGCCTTCGACCACTTCTATTCGGACCCGGTCTTCGCCCCGGCACTGGACGTCATGTTCGAGCGGCGCCCGGCGCGCGTGCTCGACGTCGGCGGAAACACCGGGCGCTTCGCCGTCTCGTGCGCGGCTCGCGACCCGGACGTGGTGGTGACCATCATCGACCACGCCGGCCAGCTGGACATGGCGACGGAGTCCGCGCGTGAGGCGTCCGTGCGGGAACGGATCGGCTTTGTCGCCATGGACCTGCTCGACCACCTGACGCCGTTTCCGGCGGGCCACGACGCCGTGTGGATGAGCCAGCTGCTCGACTGCTTCCCGGAAACGGACATCGTGTCGCTGCTGCGCCGCGGGGCGGCGGCGCTCGCCGAGGGCGGCCGACTCTACGTCAACGAGACGTGTTGGGACCGCCAGCGCAACGAAGTCGGCCGCTACTGCCTGCACGCGAGCTCGCTCTACTTCGCCGCCATGGCGAACGGCACGAGCCGCATGTATCACTCGGAGGACCTGCTGCAATGCTTCCGCGAGGCCGGCCTCGTCGTCGAGCGCGACCTCGCGCTCGGCAGCACCCACACGCTGTTCGTCTGCCGGGTGGAACGTTAGCTGGACGGGCCCTGCGGTCTGTCCGATGAGCCCGCCATGTTGTATGTTCTCGCCTGCAATTCCGGCCGTCCCGCCGGCCATGAACAATTTTTTTGGGGGTTGACATGAAGCGACAGGGCATCGTGATCACGCTGGTATCGGCCATCTGCCTCCTCGGCACGCAGGACACGATCGCGCGCGACACCAGGAACATGTGGCCGATTGCCGATGCCATGGGCACGCCCGACGCGCGGGCAAAGCTCGACAAGGGCATCAAGTTCTTCTTCGGCAAGAGCGCGCACCCGGCCGTCGCGAAGACCTTCGGCGAGTTCACGAGCAACAAGAAGACCAACGGGGCGAACAAGAAGGACAAGGAAGCCTGCGACTGGGCGTTCCTGTCCGCCATGATCTCGTTCCAGGAGCGCGCGGTCGCCGAAGGCGGCGACGCGGTGATCAACATCACGAGCTATTACAAGAAGAACGACGTCTCGAGCGAGACCGAGTACGAGTGCGGCAGCGGCGCCCTGATGTCGGGCGTGACTTTCCGCGGCGAGGTCGTGAAGCTCAAGTAGCTGCGAGGCGCCCGACGGCCCTCACGCCCAGCGGCGGAAGACGAGCGACGTGTTGACGCCGCCGAAGGCGAAGTTATTGCTCATCAAGTACTCGACGTCGAGTTCGCGACCGCTGCCCGTCAGGTAGTCGAGCTCGCCGCACCGCGGGTCGACGTCGTTCAGGTTGACGGTGGGCGCGAACCAGCCGCGGCGCATCATCTCGATGCTGAACCACGCTTCCAGTGCGCCACACGCGCCGAGCGTGTGCCCCAGGTAGCTCTTCTGCGAGCTGATCGGCATCCGGGCGCCGAACAGGGCGGAGGTCGCGCGCGACTCGGCGATGTCGCCGTGCTCCGTCGCGGTGCCGTGGCCGTTGACGTAGCCGATCTCGGACGCCGGCAGACCCGCGTCGGCGAGCGCGAGCTCCATGACGACGCGCATCGTCTCCTGCTCCGGCCGGGTCACGTGCGTGCCGTCCGAATTCGTGCCGAAGCCGACGATTTCGGCGAATATCCGCGCCCCGCGCGCACGCGCATGCTCCAGCTCCTCCAGCACCAGCATGCCCGCACCCTCGCCGATCACGAGGCCGTCCCGATCCCGGTCGTAGGGCTGCGGTGCGGTGGCCGGCGCGTCGTTGCGGCGGCTCGTCGCGTAGAGCATGTCGAACGCCATCGCCTCGCTCGGGCACAGCTCCTCGGCCCCGCCTCCCAGCATCATGGCCTGGCGGCCGTACTTGATCGCCTCGTACGCGTAGCCGATGCCCTGGCTGCCCGAGGTACAGGCGCTCGAGGTCGGGATGATGCGTCCCTTGAGGCCGAGGAAGATGCCGACGTTGGCGGCCGTCGTGTGCGGCATCATCCGCACGTAGGAATTCGCGTTCAGGGACGGCGAATCGCCCGTGATCAGCATCGTGGCGAAGTCCTTGATGTCCGCCGTGCTGCCGGTCGAGGAGCCGCAGGCCACGCCCATCGACCCGCTGCGAATTTCGAGGTCGTCCCGCAACCCCGCCTGCTCGAGCGCGAGCTCGGCGGCCCTCACCGCCATCTGCGACACCCGTCCCATGCTGCGCAGCTGCTTGCGGGTCCAGGCGGCAGGGGGCGCGAAATCGTCGATCGGCGCGGCGATGCGGGTATTGAGGTCGCGATAGATTTCCCATTCCGGCATGTAGCGCACGCAATTGCGTCCGGCACGCAGGCCAGCCTCGACCTCCGGCCACCCCGCGCCAAGCGCGCTGACGCCACCCATGCCCGTGACCACCACTCTTCGCATCAGCATAGCCCGCCATTTACAGCGATGACCTGCCGGGTGACGTAGGACGCGTCCGGCGACAACAGGAAAGAAACGACCGCCGCCACCTCGGCCGGCGTGCCCATGCGGCCGGCCGGCACTGCCTTGAGAATTTCCTCGACCGGCACGCTCCCGTCCACCATTCCGGTGTCGATGAGTCCGGGTGCGACGCAGTTCACGGTGATGCGCCGCGTGGCGAGTTCGACCGCCAGCGCCTTGGTCGCGCCGATGATCCCGGCTTTCGCGGCACTGTAATTCGTCTGGCCGCGGTTGCCCATGATTCCCGACACCGACGACACGGTCACGATGCGGCCGGGTGCGCGACGCCTGACCATCGCCATGACGACCGGATGCAGCACGTTATAGAACGCGTCCAGGTTGCCGTGCACGACCGAGTCCCACGCCTCGGGCTCCATGGCGGGAAACGCCGCGTCGTGGGTCAGGCCCGCATTGCACACGACTGCGTAGTAGGCGCCGTGCTGCTCGATGTCGGCGGTGATGACCGCCGCGGCAGTCGCGCGATCGGCGACGTCGAACTGCAGCACGCGGCTATCGCGTCCCAGCGCCCGCACCTGCCCCGCCACCTCGCGGGCCTCGTCGATCCTCGCACGGCAGTGGACGACCACGTCGTGGCCGTCCGCGGCGGCGCGCAGCGCGATCGCGCGGCCAATGCCGCGGCTCGAACCCGTGACCAGCACCGCATCGCTCACGGCGCTGGCTCCTGCAGCAAGTCCCGCACGTCGTCGGGCTCGAAGACCGTCAGCATGCCTTCCGCCACCACGGTTCCACCGTCGGACAGCCAGCAATCGAACACGGCCATGCCCTGCCCGTCGCGGGTCGACTCGACGACCCGTGCGACCAGCCGGGTGCCGGCCGCGAAGCGATCGACGTTGCAGCGGTAGCTGCGCGCGCCCAGCAGCAGGCCGATGCGCGGCGCCTCGCCGGGGCGGTCGCCAACCACCGTCGCGTAGGCGGAGACGGCCTGCGCCATGATCTCCATTCCGACCCAGGGCATCAGGCTGCCGTCCGACTCGCTGAACGCCGTGCCTGCATGCACCGTGAACTCGGCCTCGAGCTGTCCCGGCTTGCGCGAAAGCAGCGCGTCCAGCAAGCGGGCGTCACCGGCGTGCGGCAACAGGGTCGCGATATCGGGCATTGGCGGCTCGGCCGGCACCCTCGTCATTTCATCCGTCCACGAGCCGGGACAATGCCTCCAGGCGGCGCTCCGGCTCGACGACAAACGGGTTCGATTCGTCCCACGCATAGCCGGCGAGGATCGAGCAGATCATGCGGCGCACCGTGGCGGACTTGTGCTCCGCGAAGATGATCCGCTGGAACCGCCCGTCGTACCAGGCCGTGACGTACGCGCGAAAGGTATCGACGCCGCGCTTCAGGGGCCGCGCGAAATCAAGCTCCCAGTCGACCGCATCTCCCGCCAGCTCGCGCCCCAGCGCCGCCGCCGCCATGCTCGCCGAGCGCATCGCGATCGTGACGCCGGACGAAAAAACCGGGTCGAGGAATTCCGCCGCGTTGCCGAGCAGGGCGAACCCCGGACCGTGCATCGACGTCACGTTCGCCGAATATCCGCCGAGCGTGCGGACGGGTGTGTCCCACGTCGCCTGCGCAAGCAAACCGGCCAGCCCGGGATCTTCCGCCACGAGGCGCGTGAGGCGCTCCTCGGGGGAATCGGGGTAGCGCGCTAGGAACTCGGACGTCGCCAC
This sequence comes from uncultured Gammaproteobacteria bacterium, assembly GCA_963778185.1. Classification (GTDB taxonomy): domain Bacteria; phylum Pseudomonadota; class Gammaproteobacteria; order Steroidobacterales; family Steroidobacteraceae; genus RPQJ01. The sequence continues at coordinate 777,633 of CAVZTF010000003.1, forward strand.
GACGCCGAGCGAGGAACGGCCGCCCGCGAACGGGATCAGCCAGTACCAGACGTCCTGGTGCACGGGGTGCACGGTGACGCGGATCTTGTTGCGGTCGAAGCCGCCCGCCGGGATACCGTCGGCGACGTGCGTGAAACAGGCGCTGCGGACCGGGAACGACGAGGGCGTCTCCAGCTCGAGCAGGCGCGGCAGCGTCCGTCCGAATCCGCTCGCGTCGAGCACGAAGCGGCTCTCGATTTCGCGCACTGCGCCGTCGGGATCGCGGCTCGTCAGACGCGGCCGCGCACCGCCGAAATCCACCGCCGTGATCTCGCGCTCGTAGCGGATCTCGACGCCCTGGCGCTCGGCTTCGTCGGCCAGCAGCTTGTCGAACTGGGCACGCGGTACCTGGAAGGTGGAGTCGCGCCCGACGGACGACTTGTCGCCGAAGTCGAAGTCCGCATACGAATCGCCACGGGCGAAGGCCGCACCGTTCTTGTACTGGAAGCCCGCCGCCTCCACGGCTTCCATCATGCCGGCCTCGGCGGCGAAGTCGAGGCAGTGAGCGAGCAGGCTCTCGCCGATGGAGAAGCGCGGGAAGCGCTGCCGCTCGAGCACCAGCACGTCGTGCCCGCGGCGGCGCAGCAGGGCCGATGCGATCGACCCCGAGGGTCCGGCGCCGATCACCACGACTTCGCGACGTTCAACCTGCATCAACCCTCTCCCAATGCCGTACGCACGCGCTCGAGCAACGGCTCGGGCGACACGAACTGCAGCTCGCCGGTGGACATGGCCACCGCGACCTGCACGGTCATCGCGCGCGCGACGCGATCACCCGTGCCCACGTTCGTGACCAGGTAATTGACGGTCAACCTGTTCTCCCATTCGACGAGCGACGCGCGCACCCGCAGCCTGTCGCCGAAGCTGCTGTGCTTCAGGTACCTGGCCTGCAACTCGACCACCGGCCAGCCGAAACCCGAGGCCAGCATCGCCTCCAGCCCGAAGCCGATCCTCTCCATCAGCGCCCAGCGTGCGTTCTCGAAGTACTTGACGTAGTGGCCGTGCCACACGACCTGCACCAGGTCCACGTCGTGGAACGGCACGGTGAGCTCGATCTCGGTCGGCAGCACACCGGCCTTACGCATCGCGGGCACTGCCATCCGCGCCTGGCTGCACCGCTGGCGACCAGAACGGGTAGAAATTGAACCACTGCAGCGGCGCGAGCGCGAGGTAATGCTCGAGGCGCCGGGCGAACCGGCTCGCCTGTTCAGCGATGACTCGATCCCGGTCCTGCCGGTGCCAGGCAATCCTGTCGGCGAAGCGCTCGACGTAGATGTGATTCCGCGACCCGCGCCGCAGGCAGAACATCAGGTACACGGGGCACGCGAGCAGCGAGGCGAGCACGTAGGGCCCGATCGGCAGCGGCGCTGGAGACCCGAGCAGGTCCGTCGTTACGGTACGCCCGCCGTGCACCGGCACCCGATCCGCGGCGATCACCACCCACTCTCCCCGCTCGACGCATTCGCGCAACGCGAGCGCAGTTGCGGCGTCCAGCTCGGTCACCTGCCAGAGCTGGAAGCCGCCCGCGCCCGCCTCGGCGAGCAGCCGGTTGATCTTCTCCGCGTGGCGCGTGTGCACCAGCGCGTTGATCTTCACCCGGCGTCCCCGGCTACCGAGCGCCCGGCACACCTCGATGTTGCCGAGGTGCGAGGCGAGGATGAGCGCGCCGCGGCCACTGTTCATCAACGCCTCGTATTGCGCCGGATTGCCGAAGACGACGTCCTCGCGCCCGAGCCGGCCCGTCCACGCGTCGAATTTATCCAGGATGGAGTCGGCAAACGCGGCGAAATGCCGGTATGCCCCGCGCAGGTCGGTACGCACGCCGGACGCGGGCCACACGCGCTCGACTCGGCGCAGGTAATCGAGAGACGCCTCGCGTGCCCGGTGACCGGAGACCAGGAAGTACAGCGCGACGAGGCGCGCGACGGGCACGAGCAGCACGCGAGGCAGCGCCTTGATGCCGAGGAGCATCAACCGCATCGGGGCCAGGGAGCCCCGTTCGTCGTGGGCTGCCCAGCCGTGCTGGGCCGGGACCTCTCCGCTCTTCATGTCAACTTTCGCCAGAGAATCATGGGCAGGCGCCCAAGCATGCCGAAGAACAGGCGCGTGTGCATGCCCGTGATGCGCAGGTTGTCGCGCCACAAGCGGAAATGCGACACGCCGTCCGCCGGATAGCTCACGCGGGTATCCAGCCAGCGCATCGGCTGGCCGGCCCAGTGCAGGCGCACCAGCACCTCGATGTCGAATGCCATGAACGAGCCGATGTGGACCGAGTCCAGCAAGCGGATCATCGGCTCCAGGGGATAGACGCGGTAGCCGCACATGCTGTCCGGGATGTCGAACGAAAGGGTGTTGAGCCACACCATCACGTGCGTCAGGTAGCGCCCGTAGTGCCGGGATGCCGGCACGCGGTCGTCGAAGACCGGCCGGCCGCACACCAGGCTCTGCGGCTGTCGGCGGGCCTCTTCGAGGAATCTCGCTGCGTCCGACAGATCGTGCTGCCCGTCGGCATCGACCTGCAGCGCGTGTGTGCACCCGGCGGCCTGCGCGGCACGCAGCCCCGCGGCGACCGCGGCGCCCTTCCCGGAGTTCGTCGGCAGGCGGATCAGCGAGACCCCGGGATCCAGACTCGCGATCCGGTCGAGTTCGCGCGAGCATGCAGGGCCCGAGCCGTCGTCCACCAGTATGCAAGCGAGGCCCACCTTCCTCAGGCCGTCCACCACCGCGGCGACGGCCCGTTCGTGATCGAAGACCGGGATGACGGCGCAGGGATCAAACATTCCGGGCGTCGAAGGCGACGCGCCCGAGCGTGCATTCGCGGGCGTCGCGGGCGTATGAAAAACACAGGGTCGAGTCGGGCGCGGACCAGGTGAGCGTGAGGTGCAGCCGGTCGGCCGGCTGGACGATGCGCCGGAACTTCACGCCGGCCAGGCTCCGGAACCGCCCCACCGGGAAGTGCCGCCCAGCATAGGCGATGGCCCAAGCGACCTGCTCCACGCCCGGCACGATCGGGACGGACGGGAAGTGGCCCCGGCAGGCGGCCAGCTCGAGCGGCACGCGCAAGTCGTAGTGCACCCGGCCCTCGTGATCGGCCGAGGTCGACTCGACCTGCGGTGAGCGCGGCAACCGCTCCATCGCCCGCTGCGCCACTGCCGCAGGATCGGCAGTCTCCAGCAGGTGCCATTCCGACGGCAGCACCAGGGGAGGATTCTCGAGGGCGAGGTGTTCGGCCCAGGCGACGGCGAGACCGAGACGCCCCGAGCGCCGGTACGCCTGGAGCCCCTGCGCCGATGGAACGACGACCAGGACGAGCGAACCGTCGATCGAGGGGACTTCGGCTGCGGCCGCGACCGTGGGATGGTCACTCAACGCAGCGACGGCCGAGCGCCCGGTCACGACGCGAGGATGACCCGATGCACCGCCTCGACGAGGTCGTTGACCGTACGAACGGCACGGAAATCCTCGGCGGCGATCTTCAGCCCGGTTTCGCGCCGCAGCCGGTCCATGAGGTCCACGGCGTCGATGCTGTCGATCTCGAGGTCGCGGTAGAGGTTCGCGTCCGGCGTGACCCGGGCGGCGTCGATCTCGAACAACTCGGTCAATGCTGCGCGAATGCGCCCAAGGATTTCATCCTTGTCCATCATGCGACTCCGAACACCCCCAACCACGACCCGGAAGTATATTTCATGCGCCTTCGCTCGCGAGTTCCTTTTCGAAGACGCTGCGCATCCGGTCGTTCAGCACGCGCGACGCCGCGGGAATCTGGCCGACGGCGCGGACGCAGTCCAGGTCGAGGTCCTCGCCCACGCGCAACGAGAAGTGCGGCCGCCGGTCCGGGATCCGGTACCACGGCTCAGCCTTCGTCAGTGTCGTCGGCGATACCCGGATGAAGACCGGAGTGACCGTCGTGGCGGCCTTCAGGGCGACGTTCGCGGCGCCGCGATGCAGGGACAGGGGCTCGCCGGGGCGGGTGCGGGTCCCCTCGGGAAACATGATCAGGCACTGCCCGCCCTCGAGCGCCTCGACCGCCGCCGCGACCATGCCCTCCGTCGACAGGTTGCTGCAATAGCCGGCGGAACTGACGGCGCCGCGAGTGAGCGGGTTGCGCCAGAGGCCGTGCTTGACCACGCAGCCGGCCCCCGGGGTAAACGCGATCAGGAACACCACGTCGATCAGGGACGGGTGGTTTGCCACGATGAGCTGGCGCGGCCGCCCCAGCCGCTCAACTCCCACGAACTCGTAGGAGAGCACGCCCATCGTTCGCATGAACTCGATGAAGAGCCGCATCGCCGAGCCGATGAGCCGTCGCGCTCGCGCACGCTGCTGCGCGGGTTCCCCGGGCAACAACCGCAGCGCCGGGAACACCAGTCCACCGAGGAGGATCGCGCCCAGTCCGAACAGGAAGAACGAGGCTCCGGTGCCGAGGAGACGACCGTAGTAGGCATCCCGCCGCCGATCACTTTGGATTCCGGCCACTCGAGTGGTCACAATTGTCCGTCCATGCCCGGATCCCAGGGTCTCCAAGCCGCTGCCACCAACGCCGTGAATCCATGTCAGCTCTGGTTTGCAACGCCGGCAGCGGCCTTGCTCGACCGTGACCCGGCACCGTCACGGCCTCGCACGCGCCGGCAGCGCGAACAGGCGGCCGTGCGCGCTCTGCTGCGCCACTGCGCCCCGGCGCCACACCAGGCCGTAAGCCTATCCCACTCCCACGGACACGTGGCGCTCGCGATGGCCGGCAGCGACGAGCAGATCGGCGTGGATCTGGAGTTCGTGCGCGCACGCGACGCAGCCGGCATCGCCGAACTTTCGTTCGATGCAGGCGAGTCCCGCTCGCTTGCCTCGCTGCCCCCCGCCGAGCGCCTGCCACACTTCTACGAACTGTGGACCTTGAAGGAAGCCAGTGCGAAAGCGCTGGAGCTCGACCTGCTCACCGCCTTGCGTCGCTGCCGGTTTCACCGGGAGGCGACGGGATGGCGGGGCGACCTGCCCACCGATCGACAGTGGTCGGCGGTGGTCTTTGCGCCGCGGCCTGAATTCAGGCTGGCGGCCGTTCGCCTGTCCGTCGACCCGGCGGCTGGCACACCGGCACTGCCCGCAACGCACGAGTGGCCGGAGCCGGCCTGCGCACCCTGGGAAGTCATCGCGCGTTTCGCCGGATAGGTGCCTAGGCGCCGATCGTCCCGAGCCCGGCGACGCCGGCGTATTGCGCCTCGGCTTCCGCAAGGTTCGAGGCGCAGAACCGCAGGTCGCGCAGCAGCCCGTCGTCGAGGCGGTACACCCACGCGTGCACGGTCAGGGCCTGGCCGCGGTCCCAGGCCTGCTGGACGATGGTCGTGCGGCACGCGCGCCGCGCCTGCACCAGCACATTCAGTTCACACAGGCGATCGAGGCGCTGCGCCTCGCCCGGCAACTGCCGGAGCGGCTCGCGGTACAGGTGCGCCACGTCGCGGATCGGCTGCAGCCAGTTGTCCACCAACCCCAGCCGCCTCTCTTCCCACGCCGCCTGGACGCCGCCGCACCCGTAGTGCCCGACGACCATCACGTGCTCCACGCGCAGCACCTCGATGGCGTACTGCAGCACGGAGAGACAGCTGAAGTCGTTGTGCAGGACGAGATTGGCGACGTTGCGGTGGACGAACAGCTCGCCCGGCGCGAGGCCGACGATCTCGTTCGCGGGCACGCGGCTGTCGGAACAGCCGATCCACAGGTAGCGCGGCGCCTGCTGCGCCGAGAGCTCGGTGAAGAAGCCCGGCCGGCGGGATTCCACGTCCGCGGCCCAGCGCCGGTTGCTGTCGAAGAGGTCAGGTAGCTTGTTCACGGTGGCGCGTCACCTCATCCATGGTCGAATTGTTCATCACCCCGGTCGCATTGCAAACCTGTCCATCGCCGGCAGGCCTGCCGATCCCCCGCGACCGGCAATTTGACTTTTGTGGATTGATGGGGCTAAGAATCGCACGGGGGAACTCGGCAGTCGTGATCAGGAGAGCCTGCCTCGCTTCGAGCAGAAGCAGGAACGCGCTCCCCGGGTCCCGTGCATCGCCGCAGCGTCCAAGGCCGCGTTCCGGTCGTCCGGAGTCGCGGCTGTTCTGGAATCGTAACCGCAATAACGAACGTCCCTGCCGGGGATTGCGCAAGTCCCGGGGCCGGACACAAGAGGAGTAGCGAGATGCAGCGAAGATCCTTCCTGACGAAAGCGGCGCTGGCCGCCACCGCGACGACCACGGCTCTGCTTGCCGCCTGCGGCAAGAAGGAGGACAAGGCCGCGGGCGAGGCCGGCGCACCGGCCGTGCAGACCGAGAAGAAGACGGCGATCAAGTGGCGGCTGCAGACCTACGCGGGCGCAGCTCTGGCCGAGCACGTCATCAAGCCGTCGATCGAGGCGTTCAACAAGGCCGCTAACGGCGAGATGGTGATCGAGCTGTATTTCGCGGACCAGCTGGTCCCGACGGGCGAGCTGTTCCGGGCCATGCAGGCCGGCACCATCGACGCGGTGCAGAGCGACGACGACTCCATCGCGGCGCCGACCGACATCCGCGTGTTCGGCGGCTACTTCCCGTTCGCCACGCGCTACAGCCTCGACGTGCCGGCGCTGTTCCACAAGTACGGCCTGAACGAGATCTGGAAGGAGGCCTACGACGAGGTCGAGGGCGTCACGTGGTTGAGTTCCGGCGCCTGGGACCCCTGCCACTTCAACACCGTCAAGCCGATCAACAGGCTCGCGGACCTGAAGGGCCTGCGCATCTTCACCTTCCCGACCGCCGGCCAGTTCCTCACGCGCTTCGGCGTCGTCCCGGTCACGCTGCCCTGGGGCGATGTCCAGGTGGCGATCCAGACCGGCGAGCTGGACGGCATCTGCTGGTCCGGCATCACCGAGGACTACACGGTGGGCTGGGCGGACGTGACGCCGTACTTCCTCACCAACAACATCTCGGGCGCGTGGATCGGCTCCTACTGGGTCAATGACAAGTCCTGGGAAAAGGTCCCCGACCACCTGAAGGAACTCTACAAGCTCTGCATCGACAACTCGCACTACTACCGCCAGCACTGGTACTGGGCCGGCGAGGCGGACCTGCGCGTCAAGGGCCCGAAGATGAAGCTGACGACGATTCCCGCCGCCGAGTGGGCGACGGTCGAGGCAGAGGCGCACAAGTTCTGGGACGAGATCGCGGCGACCAGCCCGCGCTGCGCCAAGGTCGTGCAGATCTTCAAGGACTACAACGACGTCATGGCGAAGGCCGGCCCTCCGTATCGCTACGGCTGATCGGGGTCCGTGTCGAGTAGCCGATAGCGGGGCCCTTCCCCGGCCGACGAGGGCCGGTCCGGGGAAGGTCGCCTCGTTGCAGCGTTGCGGCTGACATTCCAGGCCGCAGATAGGGAGCGCCCGGGCCATGCCCAGAATCATCAAGCTGTACGTCAGGTACGTCGACGCGGTGAATCGCGTGCTCGGCTACTTCGTCATGTACCTGACGCTCGTGATCATGGGCGTGCTGCTGTTCTCGTCCCTCACCCGCTACGTCTTCAACGTGCCGTTCGTGTGGATCATCGAAATGGCGCAGTTCCTGATGGCCGCCTATTACATCCTCGGCGGCGGCTATTCGATGCAACTCGACGCGCACGTGCGCATGGACGTCCTCTATGAGCGCTGGACACCGAGGACCCGGGCGTTCATGGACTCGATCACGGCGTTCTTCCTGGTCTTCTACCTGGCCTACATGGTGCGCGGTGGATTCGCGAGTGCGGCGTACTCGCTCAAGTACAACCAGACCAACTATTCAGCGTGGGCGCCGCCGATGGCGCCGATCAAGATCATCATGACCGTGGGCATCGCACTCATGCTGCTGCAGGCGATCTCGATACTGTTCAAGGACGTCGCCAAGTTCACCGGTCGGGAGATCGCATGAGTTACGAGGCGATCGCGGTCCTGATGTTCTCGACGTTCATGCTCCTGCTGCTCACCGGGCAGCGGGTGTTCGGCGCGATCGGGTTCATCGCCACCGTCTTCGCACTGGCGCTGTGGGGCGAGGGCGCGGTCGAGATGCCGTTCGCCTCGACCATCACGCTGCTCAACTGGTACCCGATGCTGACGCTGCCCATGTTCGTCTACATGGGCTACATGCTGTCGGAGTCCGGGATCGCGAGCGACCTGTACCGCATGTTCCACGTCTGGACGGGCCCGATGCGAGGCGGCCTGGCCGTCGGCACAATTTTCCTCATGGTGGCGATCTCCGCGATGAATGGGCTCAGCGTCGCGGGCATGGCTATCGGGGCCGCCATTGCGATGCCGGAGCTGCTGAAGCGCGGGTACGACAAGATCATGGTGACCGGCGTGATCCAGGCCGGCAGCACGCTTGGCATCATGATCCCGCCGAGCGTAGTGCTGGTGCTCTACGGCATGATCGCCCGCCAGCCCGTCGGCCAGCTCTGGCTCGCGGGCGTCGGGCCGGGGCTGATGCTCGCGGCGATGTTCATCATCTACATCGTGATCCGCTGCCAGTTGCAGCCCCACCTCGGCCCGCCGCTGCCCCTCGAAGAACGCCAGCAGATTTCGTGGGGTGAGAAGATCCGTCTGCTCAGGGCCGGCGTCCTCCCGCTGCTGATCATCTTTTCCATGACGGGCCTGTTCGTCATGGGCGTCACCAGCATGGTGGAGTCGTCCGCCGTCGGCGCGTTCGCGGCGACCCTGGTCGCCTGGTACAAGGGCCGCATCACGCGCGCCGTGATGGAGGATACGCTCCGCAAGAGCCTGGCCGTGAGCGCCATGTTCATGTGGATCATCCTGGCGGCCCTCGCGTTCGGCGCGGTCTTCGACGGCCTGGGCGCGGTGAAGGCGATCGAGATCCTGTTCCTCGAGAAGTGGGGCCTCGAGCCCTGGCAGGTGCTGGTGCTGATGCAGCTCACCTACCTCCTGATGGGCACGTTCCTCGACGACACCGCGATGCTGATCATCGTCGCGCCCCTTTACGTGCCGCTGATCATCTCGCTCGGGTTCAACCCGATCTGGTACGGCATCCTCTACACGATCACTTGCCAGATCGCCTACATGACGCCGCCGTTCGGCTACAACCTGTTCCTGATGCGCGCGATGGCGCCGGCCGAAGTCACGCTGATCGACATCTACAAGTCGATCATCCCGTTCGTGCTGATCATGCTCGTGGGGCTGGCGCTCGTGATCATCTATCCCGAGATCGCGCTCTGGCTGCCGAACCACGTCTACTTGAAGTAGCCCGCGGGAAGCGGCATCAGGCCGAACCTACGGTCCGCCGTCTGAACGGCTCTCGCTGTCCCCCAGCGGCTTTCCTGCCCTGACCAGTTTCGCTGCAGGGGCGCCCGCCAGGCTGCTGGTGCCAGGCCGCGCCGGTTTGGCGGTCGGCGGGATCATGAGTGACAGGACCATCGTGGTCACGAGGATGGCGGCCGTTGCACCGAGCGACCACGCAACCGGGATCTTGTAGACGTCGATCAGCAGCATCTTCGTGCCGATGAAGCCGAGGACCAGCGCGAGGCCGTACGACAACAAGTGGAATTTCTCGTGCATGCTGGCGAGCAGGAAATACATCGCGCGCAGGCCGAGAATCGCGAACACGTTCGAGGTCAGCACGATGAACGGGTCGAGCGTGATCGCGAAAATCGCCGGGATCGAGTCGACGGCGAAGATGACGTCGACGATGCCGATCATGAGGATCACGACCAGCAACGGCGTCGCCATGCGGGTGCCGTTGCGCACCGTGAAGAACTTCTCGCCGTCGTAAGTCGGTGCGATACGCATCGTTCGATTGATCCACTTCAGCACGGGATTGCCGCCGAGGTCCGGCTCCTGGCCGGCCGCCCACCACATCTTGACGCCGGTCAGCACGAGGAACACGCCGAACACGTACAGCAGCCAGTGGAATTGCTGCAGCAGCCAGGCGCCGACCAGGATCAGGATCGCACGCAGCACGATCGCGCCCAGGATGCCGATCACCAGCACTCTCTTCTGGTACTCGGCCGGCACGGCGAAGTACGTGAACACCATCAGGAAGACGAAGATGTTGTCGACGGCCAGGGCCTTTTCGACCAGGTAACCCGTCACGAACTCGAGCGCCTTCGTGTTGGCGATCTCCGGCCCCGCGGTTCCCCGCAGGTACCACCAGAGCCAGCCGACGAAGATGAACGAAACGAGCACCCACACGAGTGACCAGATCGCCGCCTCGCGCATGCCCACGCGGTGCGCGCCCTGGCTGCGCATCGCGAAGATGTCGACCAGCAATGCCGCGACGACGAACGCTAGGAAGAATCCCCACATCTGGGGGGTACCGATGGTCATCGAGTGTCACTCCGGCGCCGGTTGGAACCGTGGAAAACTGGTGGGCCCGGTAGGATTCGAACCTACGACCAAGGGATTCACGTTGCCCCGGGATTTCCCCCGGGCGTGGACTATCTCTTCACCCTCGGCCCCGTGGCCGGTCGGGTGCGGGACGCTCGATGCCTGTCATCAAGGGCGCTGAAGCCCTCAGGTAGTCTCTGCACCGTCCGGCGGTGTACCGCCGGCTTGGCTCAGGGTTGCCATCGGCCTGGCCGGAAGGTTTCCCTGAATTCATCCCGTCCACTCCGCGGATTACGCCGCGGAGGCACCTTCTAGATGAGTCCCCTGCACTAACCGCTGTGCTACAGGCCCAACGCTCGAATTCTACTCAGTTCGCAGGTTCGATGCGCAGCAACCGCCCGTCGCCCTCGTCCGTGAGCAGATAGATCAGGCCATCCGGGCCCTGCTCGACGTCGCGGACACGATCGCCCACGACCCCGCGCAGCAGCACCTCCTCGTGCAGGACCGTGTTGCCGTCGAGTTCGAGACGGGACAACTGCTCGCTCTTCAGTCCACCCACGAACGCGTTGCCCCGCCAGTTGGGGATCCGGTCACCGGTGTAGAACAGGAGGCCGCTGGTGGCGATGGATGGGACCCAGTGATGCACGGGCGCCTCGATGCCAGGGGCGGTGGGCGAATCGCTGATCTGCGCGCCCGAGTACTCCACGCCGTAAGTGACCTTGGGCCAGCCGTAGTTGCGTCCGGCCAGCGTACGGTTCAACTCGTCGCCGCCCCGGGGCCCGTGCTCGTTGGTCCACAGTTCGCCGGTGACGGGATGCAAGACGGCGCCCTGCACGTTGCGATGACCGTACGACCAGATCTCGGGCAGCGCGCCTGGGCGCCCGACGAAGGGATTGTCGGCGGGCACCTTGCCGTCGCGCTCGATGCGCACGACTTTGCCGATGTGGGAGTCGAGATCCTGCGCGCGCGCCCGTTCGGAATTGCGCTCACCCAGCGTCACGAAAAGCCGCCCGTCGCGGGCGAAGACGAGGCGCGACCCGAAGTGATGACCGCTCTTCACGGTCGGCTGCTGGCGAAAAATCACCCGCATGTCGGCGAGGCCGGATTCCGTGAGGCGTCCGCGGGCGACGGCGGTGCCGTTGCCACCGTCGCGTGGCTCGGCGTAGGAGAGATAGACGAGGCGATTGGCGTGGAACTCCGGGTCCAACGCCACGTCGAGCAGGCCACCCTGCCCGCCGGTATCCACGGCCGGGACGCCGGCCAGTGGTGGGCCGACCTTTCCGTCCGTGGTCACCATACGCAGGCGGCCCGGCTTCTCGGTGACCAGCATCCGCCCGTCGGGCAGGAATGCCATGCCCCAGGGCCGCTCCAGTCCATCGGCGACCGTGACGAGACGGATGGGGCCGCGCTCCGTACGGACACTGCCCGCTTCGTCGGCGCGGGCGCCAGGAAGTGGGGCGGCGATGAGCAGCGCAAGTGCGAACGGAACTGCAAACCTGGGCATGGGCGAGAACTCCGGGGCCAGTGCGAGACCACGAGGTTCGCACGTGGACCTCACCCGGAGTCAACACCGGTTCAGGCTGGCGGCCGCGTGTCCGGGGTCGTGGGCGGCAGCTTGCGGCCCTCGACGAAGTAGTAGATCAGGAACGCGAGGCCCACGCCGCCGGGGATCATGCCGAAATACTTGACCTCGTCGCCGGCCACCGCGCCCAGCGCGACGAAGAGCCCCATGCCGACGAACAGCCAGATCAGGCCGGGCAGCAGGTAGCTCGAGCGCCGAGCCGGCTTCATGGACTGGTAGAAAGACTCGGGCAGCGATGGGATCTCCATGCCGCGCTCGATCGCGGCCAGCCGCTCCTTGTGGTTGGCTTCCACGATGTCCTTGCGCCGCTTGTAGTCCACGATCGCGAAAACGATCGGGATCAGCAGCGACATGAAGATCGCGGTAATGGGAATGAATACGGCGACAACGTCTTCGTCCATGGCAGCTCTCCGGTGTGTGTGATCGTTATATGCGCCGGACCGCCCCCGGGTTGCATCGCCGCCCTTGCAACCCAGCGCCCGTCCCGCGCATATAAAGGCCCATGGATGACGGGATCGAACACCATCTCGCCGCGGGCCGCCATGCCCGGGCCTTCGATCTCGTCGTCCCGGCCTACAAGGACCGCGTGTTCCGCCTGGCGTATTCCATCCTCAAGGAGCGGGCCGCGGCCGAGGATGCCGCGCAGGAGACGTTCGTGCGGGTCTGGAAGGCATTGCCGGGTTTCGACGGGCGGGCGGCGCTCGGCACCTGGATCTATGCGATCACCCGCAACACCTGCCTGATGGAGTTGCGACGGCGCCGGCCGACCGTCTCCTTCGACGACCCTGATTCGACCGAGGCCCAGCACGCGGCGACGAACATCGCGACCGGGCCCGCCGCGGACCCCGAGCGGGACAACCTCCTACGGCTGGTGGAAACCCTGCCGCGCAACCAGCAGGAGGCCATTCGCCTCTTCTATCTCGAGGACCGCTCGTACGAGGCGGTCGCCGAGCAGCTCGACATGCCGCTCGGCACCGTCAAGAACCTTCTGCACCGGGCCCGCAAGCGCCTGATGGAGCTCGCCCGGCCCGACGAGGTGAAAGCCGCATGAACGACACGATCCCGACCGGTCCCTGCGCCGAATACGAGCACGACCTGGTCGAACTGCTGGACGGCTCGCTCGGGCCCGAGCGGGCGTGCCTGATCCGGCTGCACGTCGCAGCCTGCCCCCGCTGCCGGGCCTGGCAGGCGGAGTTCGCCGCCTTCGATGCCGGACTTGGTGCAGCCATGCCGCAGCCCCGGCTTTCAGCTGAATTCGAGGCCAGGCTGCACGAGCGCCTGGCAGCGATCGTACAGCCGGCCCGGCGCAGCGAGTTGCGCACGGCCGCGGATCGCGAGTACGAGCGGCTGATCGACATGCTCAGCCGCGGTGTGCGGCGTCACGTGCTGCTCGATGCCATCGGATCGGTCGCGGCCACCCTTGGCCTGCTGATCGCGGCGCGAGGCCTGCTCGGACCGGCCGGCTCACTGCTGGACGCGATCACGGGCCCGCAGCAGTGGGTCGTGCTGGGGGTGATCGGCGTTTCCGTTGCGGCCGCGGCACTGGCTTGGTCGGCCGCTCGCGGCGTGCTGCCGCTGCCGGGACTGCGGCGCTGACGCGGCGACCCGGGAAACCTCACACGCGCGTCGTCCATCCGTAGGTGTCGGGAGCCTCGCCGGTCTGGATCGCGACGAGCGCCGCGCGCAGGCGCTGCGTGACGGGACCCACCTCGCCGTTGCCGACACGGTGCTCCTTGTCGGCGTGCACCAGCGTGCCGACGCCGGCCAGTACCGCAGCCGTGCCCGAGAGCGCCGCCTCGCCGGTCTTGACCCATTCGAGCATCTCGCCGACGTCGAACACGCGTTCCTCGACCTTGAAGCCCATGCCGCGCGCCATCGTCAACAGCGAGTCGCGGGTGACGCCGTGTAGGAATGTCTCGTCGAGGCTGCGCGTGAGGATGTGGCCCTCGCGGATCAGCAGGAAGTTCGCCGCGCCGGTCTCCTGCACCGAGCCGCCCGGGCAGAACAGCACCTGGTCCACCTTGTACCTGTCGCGAGCAGCCAGCGTCGGGCCCATGGCCGCGGCGTAGTTGCCGCCGGTCTTCACCATGCCGAGGTGCTCGGCGGTGCGGTGACGCTGGTCCTCGACGTAGATGCGCAGCGGCTTCGCGCCGCCCGCGAAGTAATCCCACACCGGGCTCGCGAGCACGATCAGGTTCGCCTCGTTCGAGGGTGCCGAGGCCGCGCCGATGTTCGGCATGGTCCCGTACAGCAGCGGCCGCATGTAGAGCGCGCCGGGCGGCTCCGGCACCTGCGTGCGCACGCGGTCGATCACGGTGAGCACCATCGTTGCGAGCTGCGTCGCGTCGGGCACGGGCATGACCAGCAACCGCGCGCTCTGGCGCATGCGCTCGATGTGCTTGTCCATGCGGAACACGTGGATGCTGTCGTCGGCCCAGCGGTAGGCCTTGAAGCCCTCGAAGCACTCGCTGGCGTAATGCAGCACATGCGCGGCGGGATGGATCTCGACAGGCCCGGTCGCACGAATCTCGTGCGGGCCCCATTGGCCGTTGCGATAGGTGGCGACGGCCATCTGGTCGGCCAGCACCGTGCCGAAGGCCGGGCGTGCCTGGGGAGTCGTGGTCATGCGGGAGGCGTCCTGGAGCGCGAGGTCGGATTCGAGGGTGTGCATCAGTCTAACCTGCCATGAAGATCGTCGCCGGGTGCTCCAGCCGGTCCTTGAGCGACTGGATCATGGCCGCCGCGTCGTAACCGTCCACGAAGCGGTGATCGAAGGACGAGGACAGGTTCATGATGCGGCGCACGACGATCGCGCCGTTCACCACCATCGGCCTCTCCACGGCCTTGTTCACCCCGATGATGGCCATCTCGGGCGCGTTGATGATCGGCGTCGAGACGATGCCGCCCAGCTTGCCCAGGCTCGTCACCGTGATGGTCGAGCCGGAGAGCTCTTCCTTCGTCGCCTTGCCGCTGCGGGCCGCCTCCGAGACGCGCTTGATCTCGTCCGACAGCTGCCAGAGCGTGAGCGCCTCGGCGTGGCGGATCACCGGAACCTTGAGCCCGTCCGGCGTCTGCGTCGCAATGCCCGCGTGCAGGGCGCGGTGGCGCACGACGACGTTGCGCTCCGTGTCGAACCACGCGTTGCACTGCGGATAGTCCTCGAGCACGCTGGCGAGGGCCGCGATCAGGAACGGCAGGTAGGTGAGCGGCGCCGTGCCCGGGGGCAGCCTGCCGTTCAGGTGCTGCCGCAGCGACTCGAGTTCCGTGACGTCGATTTCCTCGACGTAGGCGAAGTGCGGGATGTTGCGCTTCGCGTCGGTCAGGCGGTTCGCAATCACGCGCCGCACGCCGATGACCTTGACCTCTTCGGTGCCGGTGCGCCGCGCAAGTGCCGGGCCGCCATTGCGCCTGGCCGAACCGTTGGCCGCCGCCGCGGTCGGCGCGACGCCCGACAGTGCAGCGTCGACATCCTGGCGGGTGATGCGACCGCTCGGACCGGAGCCCGCGACCTCGGCGAGGTCGATGCCCGCCTCGCGCGCGCGCCGGCGCGACGCCGGCGACGCCATCACGCGCCTGGCTCCCTCGTCCGCCCTGGCGGGCGCTGGCTGCAAGACGGGCCGTGGCGAGGGCTCGGCGGTCGCCTGCGGCGCCGGCGCAGCCGCCTGGACCGGGCTGGGCTCGGCCTCGCCCGATTCCGTGTCGAACACCACGAGTTCGGCGCCGACCCGGATCATGTCCCCCGGACCGCCGGTCAGCGACACGACGCGGCCCGTGACCGGCGCCGGGACTTCCACGGCGGCCTTCTCCGTCATGACCTCGGCCATGACCTGGTCCTCGTTCACCAGCTCGCCGACCTTGACGTGCCAGGCGACGATCTCGGCCTCGACCGTGCCTTCGCCGAGGTCCGGCATCTTGAACACGTAGCGGGTCATGGGTTCTCCATCACAGACTTGAGGCCCGCGGCCACGCGCGCGGGACCCGGAAAATACTCCCACTCGAACGCATGCGGATACGGTGTGTCCCAGCCGGCGACCCGCTGGATCGGCGCCTCCAGGTTCCAGAAGCACTCCTCCTGGATGGTCGCCGAGAGCTCAGCGCCGAAACCCGAGAAGCGCGTCGCCTCATGGGCGACCAGGCAGCGTCCGGTCCTTTTCACCGAGGTGCAGATCGTGTCCACGTCGAGCGGCACCATCGAGCGAACGTCGATGATCTCGGCGTCGAGCCCGAGGCTGCGCGCGGCGGCCTCGCACACGTAGACCATGGTGCCGTAGGTCACGATCGTCACCTGCGCGCCCTTGCGCACGACCTCGGCCTTGCCGATCGGCACCGTGTAGTACCCCTCCGGCACCTCGCCCTTCGGGTGCGTGCTCCACGGCACGGCGGGTTTGTTCGGGTCGCCGTCGAAGGGGCCGTTGTAGATGCGCTTCGGCTCGAAGAACACCACCGGGTCGTCGTCCTCGATGGCGGAGATCAGCAGCCCCTTGGCGTCGTAGGGACTGGAGGGCATCACGACCTTGATGCCGCAGACGTGGGTGAAGATCGCCTCGGGGCTCTGCGAATGCGTCTGGCCGCCGCGGATGCCGCCGCCGCAGGGCGTGCGGATGGTCACCGGCGCCCAGAACTCGCCGGCGCTGCGGTAGCGCAGTCGAGCGAGCTCGCTGAAGATCTGGTCGCAGCCCGGGTAGATGTAGTCCGCGAACTGCACCTCGGCCACCGGCCTCAGGCCATTCACACCCATGCCGATCGCTGCACCGATGATCGCGCCCTCGGCGATCGGCGTGTCGAGCACGCGGTGCTCGCCGTACTTGCGCTGCAAGCCGTCGGTGACGCGGAACACGCCGCCGAAGAAGCCCACGTCCTCGCCCAGGATCACCACGTTCGGGTCGCGCCCCAGCATGATGTCCATGGCGGAGTTGAGCGCCTGAATCATGTTCATCTGCGGCATGGCTCAGCCTCCCTGCTCGGCGCGCAACTGCTCGCGCTGCCGGCGCAGGTGCGCGGGCATTTCCTTGAAGACGTCCTCGAACATCAGGTCGCGATTGAGCCGCGGGCCCTCGTTCAATGCCCCGTACTGCACCGCCTCCTTCCAGCTCTCGGTGACCAGGGTCTCGAGTTCCTTGGCGAGCGCGGCGTGGCGCTCCCCGGACCATTCCCCGAGCTCGATCAGGTGCCCCTTCAGGCGCTCCACCGGGTCGCCGAGCGGCCACTTCTCGTAGTCGTCCTTGGGTCGGTAACGCGACGGGTCGTCGCTGGTCGAGTGCGCGCCGCCACGATAGGTCACGTGCTCGATCAGCGTGGGCCCCGCGCCGGTGCGCGCCCGCTCGGCGGCCCACTGCGACACCGCATAGACCGCGAGGAAGTCGTTGCCGTCCACGCGCACGCCCGCCATGCCGTAGCCCGGGCCGCGCGCGGCGAACGTCCGCTGCTCCCCGCCGGCGAAGCCCTGGAACGTCGAGATCGCCCACTGGTTGTTGACGACGTTGAGGATGACCGGCGCCTGGTAGACGGAGGCGAACAGCATCGCGTGGTGGAAATCGGCCTCGGCGCTCGAGCCCTCGCCGATCCAGCTCACCGCGATGTCGTCCTCGCCTTTGATCGCCGAGGCCATCGCCCAGCCGACCGCCTGCGGGAACTGCGTGGTGAGGTTGCCTGAGATCGAGAAGATGCGGCCCGCCACCCAGTGGTACATCACCGGCAGCTGCCGGCCCTTGCACATGTCGCGCGTGTTCGACAGCAGCTGGCACATGAGGTCCACCAGCGGCTTGCCGCGCACCATGTAGAGGCCCTGGTTGCGATAGGACGGGAACAGCATGTCGCCCGGCCTGAGCGCCATGCACTGCGCGACGGACACGGCCTCCTCGCCCAGCGAGCGCATGTAGAACGAGATCTTGCCAGCGCGCTGGGCGCGCTGCATGCGGTCGTCGTAGGCTCGCGTAAGCATCATGTGGCGCAGGCCGATCTGCAGGTCAGCCGGGTCGAGGTGCGGATGCCAGGGCCCCACGGCCCGGTGCTGGTCGTCGAGCACCCGCACCAGGTCGACGGCGAGGTTGCCGATGTCCCGTACGCGCGCATTGACGTCTGGCCGCGCGACGGCGCCGGCGGGCGAGGTCTCGAGATAACTGAAATCCGGCTCCTCACCCGGCCGGGAGTGCGGTCGTGGGATGTGCAGGCGTGATCGTCGGGGCATGGCACCCTCGGGCGTCTGGTATTGGTCTGGGTCGGCGCGGTAGATTACTCAGCGCGGGGAAATAAAGTCAGCTGTATTGCGCTGCGCTGCAAAAACAAGGAATGAGGATTTCATGCAAGCGCCGATCGTGAAAGAGAACGACCGTCCATCGCTGGATGGCGTGGACTATCGCATCCTCGACCTTGTGCAGCGCGAGGGCGCCCTGCCGGTCGCGGAGGTGGCCGCCCGCACCGGCCTGTCCACGACCACCTGCTGGCGGCGCCTGCAGCACCTCGAGCAGACCGGCGTCATCCGCGGCCGAGTGGCGGTGCTCGATCGAGCTGCGCTCGGGCTCGACGTCACGATCTTCGCCCACGTCAAGCTCTCGACGCAGGGACGCGACGCGATCAGCGCCTTCGCGGAGGCGATCCGCGAGCGGCCCGAGGTGCTCGACTGCTACACGACCATGGGCGAGTGGGATTTCATGCTGCGCATCGTCACGAAGGACATCAAGGCCTACGAGGCTTTCTACCTCGACCACCTCTCGAAGCTGCCGTACGTCCAGTCCATCAACTCGTCGGTCACGGTCACGGTCATCAAGGAGACGACCGTGCTGCCGCTGACCTGAGGCGGGTGGCCCCTTGACGCTCGTCCAGCAACTGCTGTGGCTCGCGCTGCCGGTCATCGCGGCGGGCCTCGTGCACCTCGCGGTCCTGAGGCTCGACCTGCTGCCCACGCTGCGCCGGCTGCCGATCGACGGCGGTGCCACGTTCCGCGGCAAACGCCTGTTCGGCGACAACAAGACCTGGCGCGGCGCGGTCGTCACCATCACGACCATGGCCGTGGCTGCCTGGGCGGTGGCGGAGCTGCACGAGTGCTGCTGGCGACTGCCGACGCTGGTCCCGTTCGCCGAGACGCACCCGGCCCTGTGGGGCCTGCTGCTCGGGACCGGGTACATCGTCGGCGAACTGCCCAACAGCTTCCTGAAGCGCCAGCTCGGCATCGGACCCGGCGAGAGCGGGCAGGGATTCGCCGGGCGCCTGTTCTGGGTGGTCGACCAGGTCGACAGCCTCGTCGGCATGCTCGTCTTCGCGCTGCCGGTCTGGCAGCCGCCTCCCGGCGTCGTGGCGCTGGTCTTCGGCATCATGCTGGTTGCGCATCCCGTCAGCGCGTGGATCATGATGCTCTTTGGCCTCAAGGACCGTGTCGGATGAAGCGCCGTGAAGCCTGCCTGCTGCTGGGTGGAGCCGCCGTCGTCGCAGCCTCGGGTGCGAGCGTGCTCGCGTCGGCCGCGGAGCAGGCCGTGATGGCTACCCGCAAGGTCCCCTCGTCGGGCGAGTCCCTGCCCGTGCTGGGCATGGGCTCGTCCAACACCTTCGACGTGGGCGAGGACGCGGCGGACCGCGCTCCGCTGCGCGAAGTGCTGCGGGCATTTGCCGCGGGCGGCGGCCGCGTCGTCGACACCTCGCCGATGTACGGTCGCGCCGAGTCCGTGCTCGGCGACCTGATCACGGAACTGGGTCTGCGCCCGGCGCTCTGGCTCGCCACCAAGGTTTGGACGCGCGGGCGCGAAGCGGGCGTTCAGCAGATCGCCGAGTCGATGCGCCGGTTGCGCACGGAACGCCTCGACCTGCTGCAGATTCACAACCTCCTCGACTGGCGCAGCCACGTGCCGACGCTCCGGGAGCTGCAGGCCACCGGCAAGCTGCGCCAGGCCGGCATCACTCACTACCGCGCGGACGCCCACGCCGATCTCGAGCAGGTGCTGCGTGAGGAGCGCTTCGACTGGGTGCAGGTCAATTACTCGCTTGCCGAGCGCGAGGCGGAGGCGCGGCTGCTGCCGTATTGCCGGGAGCACGGCATCGCGGTGATGGTGAACCGGCCGTTCGCCGACGGCGCGATGTTCGAGCACGCCAGGGGAAAACCGCTGCCGTCCTGGGCCGGCGAGGTGGGCTGTGCGTCCTGGGGGCAGTTCTTCCTGCGGTACGTGCTGTCGAACCCGGCCGTGACCTGCGCGATCCCCGCGACGTCCAAGGCCCGCCACATGCAGGACAATCTCGGCGGCGGCAGCGCTCCGTTGCCGGACGCAACGCAGCGTGAACGGATGGCAAAGTATTGGGAGGCTGAGAACTGAAGGCTGAAGGTAAGAGGCTGTGGGCTGTAGGTTCTGAGGCGGAGTGCCGCACCCGCGGCTCGGACCCACAGCCCTCAGCCCTCAGCCTTCTGCCCACAGCCCTCAGCCCACAGCCTTCCTCCGTCCGCCCGTTCCGCGAGGCCACGCATGCAGATCGTCCTGTTCACCCTGCTCGCCATCGCGCTGTACCTGGTCGCGGACCGTGCCCTGGACGCGCTCGAGCGGCGCGCCGGCCGCCGCTTCGACAATCGCAGCCTGATCTTCTTCGCGATCCTGCTCGTGCTCGCCGTGATCAGCTTCGCGGTCGTGCAGCGCTTCTTGCCCGGCGCCTGAGCCAGGCCTTTTTGCAGTGCACTTGATCTAGATCAAGGTGGCCCGGCCGTCCGAACCGTATTAACCTCGAGCAGGACTGGTGCTGGCGGAGCCGCGGGGCGCCGCTCGCGGTACAAGAAATCGCACCACGACCAGGGGGTCACAGATGGCCGAATCCGACCAGGAGCGTCCGGGCGGCGAGCCCGAGCGCGAGCGCATTCCGTTCTTCCAGCGGTTGATGGACAACCATTTCCTGCTGCTGTTCCTCGGCGTGACGATGCCGACGGTGCTCTACCTCATCTGGGGAATCATGGAAATCATCCAGATCCCCCTCGCACCCTGAGGAAACTGTCATGGCCATTACGCCCCCGAGTGAACGGATCTGGTGGAAGGAACCGGTCCACAAGGTCGAGATCATCTGGATCATCGTCGCCTTCCTGTGGGGACTGGTGATGTTCTTCACGATGATCTGGTGGCACGGTTTCGGCCAGCAGAACATGTCGAACGAGGCCTATCGGGTACAGCCCTTCCAGTTCGCCGAGAAGGTCGACGCGATGATCGCGGCACACACCGTGCGGCAGGAAGGCGCCTTCCCGGTCGTCAAGCCGCCGCCCGGCAGCGACGTCTACCTGATGGGCCGCGTCTACATGTGGTGGCCCATGCTCGAGCTCGAGAAAGGCCAGACCTACCGGCTGCACCTCTCGTCCATCGACCTGCAGCACGGGTTCTCGCTGCAGCCGCTCAACATCAACATCCAGGTGCATCCTGGCTACGAGAGCGTGATGACGATCACGCCGACCTCGAGCGGTGAGTTCGGCATCGTCTGCAACGAGTACTGCGGCCTCGGGCATCACACGATGACCGGCCGCATCTACGTGGTCGAGCGGACCTGAGGGGCGACACATGAGCACCAAGAGCGGATTCCGCATCTGCCCGACCACCGGGCTCAAGGTCGACGGCGCGGCGGAGGCCCTGATCAAGGCCAACGCCGTCGCGGCGGTCGTGTTCCTGCTGATCGGCGGACTGTTCGGCCTCTCGGTCGCGCTCACGCGCTGGCCCGCCGTGCACATCCTCCCCGCCGACTGGTTCTACCTGGCGCTCACCGCGCACGGCTTCGACGTGCTGCTCTGCTGGATCATCTTCTTCGAGATGGCGATCCTGTACTTCGCCTCCGCGGTGCTCCTCAACTGCCGCCTCGCCGCCCCGCGCTGGGCGTGGGCGCAGTTCGGGCTGATGCTGGCGGGCGCGCTGATGACCAACGTCACGGTGCTGCAGGGCAACTCCTCGGTGATGTTCACGTCCTACCCGCCGCTGATGGCCTCCTCGTGGTTCTACCTCGGCCTGGTGCTGTTCGCGGTCGGCGCCCTGATCGGCTGCGCGGTGTTCTTCGGCACGCTGGTCATCGCCAAGGACGAGAAGACCTACCAGGGCTCGGTGCCGCTCGTGACCTTCGGCGCCGTCACCGCGGCGATCATCGCCGTGTTCACGCTCGCCTCCGGCGCCATCATCCTGATTCCCACCTGGCTCTGGTCGCTCGGCATCATCAGCGGCATCGACCCGCTGATGTACAAGCTCGTCTGGTGGGGCATGGGGCACTCCTCGCAGCAGATCAACGTCTCGGCCCACGTCTCCGTGTGGTACGCGATCGGCGCGATGGTGCTCGGCGCGAAGCCGATTTCCGAAAAAGTCAGCCGCACGGCCTTCCTGCTCTACATCCTGTTCCTGCAACTCGCGAGCGCGCACCACCTGCTGGTGGAGCCCGGCGTGAGCTCGAGCTGGAAGATTTTCAACACCAGCTATGCGATGTACCTCGCGGTGCTCGGCAGCATGATCCACGGCCTCACGGTGCCGGGCTCGATCGAGGCCGCGCAGCGCGCCAAGGGCTTCAACAAGGGCATGTTCGAGTGGCTGCGCAAGGCGCCGTGGGGCAACCCGGCGTTCGCGGGCATGTTTCTGTCGCTGGTGATGTTCGGCTTTCTGGGCGGCATCTCGGGCGTCGTCATGGGCACCGAGCAGATCAACCTGATCATGCACAACACGCTGTACGTGCCGGGCCACTTCCACGCCACGGTGGTCGCGGGCACCACGCTCGCGTTCATGGCGATCACCTACCTCGTGATACCGCTCATCTTCCGCCGCCACGTCATGTTCCCGCGGATGGCCAGGCTGCAGCCCTACGTGTTTGGCCTCGGCATCGCCGGGATCTCGCTGTTCATGATGGGAGCGGGCACGCTCGGCGTGCCGAGGCGGCACTGGGACATCACCTTCGCCGACGCGCTCACGAGCTTCGAGTTCTCGAACGCCGCGTTCCTGATGCTGGCGCTGAACGGCATCTTCGCCTGCATGGCGGCGCTCGGCGGCGCGATGTACATCATCGTGACCGTGGGCTCGGTGTTCTTCGGACGCCGCATCGGCGACACGGAGAAGGTGCAGCTCGGGCCCGCGACGGGCACGCAGGCGGCGGCCGCGGTCGCCGGGTACGGCAGCGCAGGCACGCTCAAGATCCCCGGCACGGTGACGCTGGTGGGGGTGTTCTTCGTCTCCTTCGTGCTGTACTACTACGTCAACTGGAAATACCTCGCGGAACTCTGGCCGCTGAAGTAGCACCGTGAGCAGCACCTGGCGCAGCACGTTCGAGATCTTCAAGCCGCGCATCGGCTTCGAGATCATGCTCGCCGGCATCGCCGGCGTGGCGATGGCCAACGGGCGCGGGCTCGACTGGTGGCAGCTGCTCGCGCTCGCGGCCGCGATATTCGTGGCCGCAGGCGCCGCCGGCGCGCTCAATCACCTCGCCGAGCGCGACCTCGACGCCAAGATGTCGCGCACCCGGTCGCGCCCCTTCGTGACGGGCAGGCTCGGCGGCGGCGCACGCTGGTATCTGCTCGTGGCCGTGCTGCTCGTGGCCGCCGTCACCACCGCGGGGCTCGCGACCAACTGGCTCGCCGCGGCCTACGTGTTCCTCGGCGCGTTCACCTACGGCGTGGTCTACACGATGTGGTTGAAGCGCCGTACCTGGATCAACATCGTGATCGGCGGCCTCGCGGGCAGCTTTGCCGTGCTGGCCGGCGCCGCGGCGATCGATCCCATGCCGGGGCCCGCGGCGTGGACGTTCGCGGTCGTGCTGTTCCTCTGGACGCCCCCGCACTTCTGGAGCCTGTCGATGTACTACCGGCAGGACTATGCGGATGCCGGCGTGCCGATGCTGCCGGTGGTGTTCGGCGATCGAGTCGCCGCGAAGGCGATCCTCGGCCACACGGTGCCGCTCGCGCTGCTGTCGCTGCTGCCGCTCGCATGGGGTGCGGGCTGGCTGTACGGACTGTGTGCCGCGGGCGGTGGCGCCTATTTCATCTACCGCGCGTACCTGCTTGCGCGGAGCCCGACCCCGAGCAACGCGATCCGCAGCTTCCTCGCGTCGCTGCTGCAGCTTGGCCTGCTGCTGGCAGGCGCCATCATCGAAGGCGCCGTGAAGGGCAGCCTGGTCCAGATCTGAACGATGCGCGGCTTGGCCAGACCGGGTCGTAGGTTCGCGGCCGGCGCGGCGCTCCTGCTCGCAGCCGTGGGGGTTCAGGCTGCGGGTCGCGTCGACGATGCCGAGGCCCTGCGCACCAGCCAGGCGGCGATCGGCCGGGTTCTCGCGGGCCACGAGCTCGTCGCTGCGGACGGGCGCAGGCTCAGCTTCGAGCAGCTGCGCGGGCGCCCGGTGGTGCTGAGTTTCGTCTACACCAGCTGCTACCACGTCTGCTCGACGCTGACGCTGCACCTGCGCGAAACCGTCAAGGTCGCCCGTGATGCGCTCGGCAACGACAGCTTCTCGGTGGTCACGATCGGCTTCGACACCCCGAACGACACGCCCGACCGCATGCGTTCCTATGCGCGCGAGCGCGGCGTGGGGCTCCCCGGCTGGTACTTCGCGAGCGCCGACGCGCCGACGATGACGGGCCTCACCCGCGACGCCGGCTTCACCTACTTCGCCTCGCCCAAGGGCTTCGACCACATCACCCAGACCACCATCATCGACTCCGGCGGCCGCATCGTGCTGCAGGTCTACGGCGAGGACTTCGCGCCACCGCTGCTGGTCGAGCCACTGAAGAAGCTCGTGTGGGGCGTGAACCTCGATCGCGGCACGGTCGAGGGGCTCGTGAACACCGTCAAGCTCTTCTGCACGATCTACGACCCGGCGAGCGGGCGCTACCGCTTCGACTATTCGCTCATCGTCAACATCGTGGCAGGCGGACTCGCGCTCGGCATCGCCGCCGCTGGTATCCTCGCGGCGTTGCGTAACGTTCGCTGAGTCCACGGTCTTGCGCGCCGCCCGGGGGAGTCTGGTCCATTGAACCTGCTGAAACGAGCCGTCCGGGCGCCGTTCCTGCGCCTCGAGGCGCTGTTCGAGGCGCTGTTCGGACCGCGCCTGAACCCCATCACGCAGCTCGGCACGCTCGGCTGGTTCCTGTTCTGGATCGTCACGGCCTCCGGCATCTACGTCTACGTGTTCTTCGACACGGGCGTGACCCAGGCCTGGGACTCGCTCGAACGCCTGAGCCGCGACCAGTGGTGGCTCGGCGGAATCATGCGCAGCCTGCACCGCTACGCCTCCGACGCGCTCGTCATCGTGGTGCTGCTGCACGCGGCGCGCGAGTTCGCCATGGACCGCATGCGCGGCAACCGCTGGTTCGCCTGGTTCACCGGCATCCCGCTGCTGTGGTTCCTCTATGCCTGCGGCATCACCGGGTACTGGCTGGTCTGGGACCAGCTCGCGCAGTACGTGGCCATCGCGACCACGGAATGGCTCGACTCGATCGGCATCTTCGCCGAGCCGATCGCGCGCAACTTCATCGACAGCCGCCGGCTGAGCGGTCGCTTCTTCACGCTCATGGCGTACATCCACATCGCCGTGCCGCTGCTGATGCTGCTCGCCATGTGGGTGCACATCCAGCGGCACGCCCATGCGCGCGTCAATCCGCACCGGGCGCTCGGGATCGGCACGCTCGCCGCGCTGGTCGTGCTGTCGCTCGTACGTCCCGCGTTGAGCCAGGCCCCCGCGAACCTCGACGCCGCGCCGTTCGAGCTCGGCTTCGACTGGTTCTACCTCGCGGTCTTCACGCTGCTCGACCGCCTCGACGGCGGCACGCTGTGGCTCGCGCTCGTGGGTGGCAGCGTACTGCTCGCCCTGCTGCCCTGGCTGCCACCGCTGAAGAAGGCGCCACCGGCAAGGGTGGACCTCGACAACTGCAACGGCTGTGCGCGCTGTTTCGCCGACTGCCCGTTCGGCGCCATCACCATGGTGAGCCGCACGGACGGGCTCAAGTTCGAGCAGGAAGCGCTGGTGGACCCCGGCATGTGCATGAGCTGCGGGATCTGTGTCGGCGCCTGCCCGACCGCCACGCCGTTCCGCCGCGCAGGAACCCTGTCCGCGGGCATCGAGCTGCCGGACCGCAGCGTCGCGGAATTGCGCGACGAGGTCGTGGCGGCCACCGCAGGGCTCGCTGGCGGTCCAAAGGTGCTCGTGTTCGGCTGCACCCACGATGCGAACTGCGTTGCGCTCGCCGACGAGTCGACCGCGGTGGTCACGCTGCCGTGCGCGGCAATGGTTCCGCCCTCCTTCCTCGACTTCGTGCTGTCGCGCCGCCACGCCGAGGGCGTGCTGATCTCGGGTTGCGCGGGCCAGGACTGCTACGAACGCCTTGGCGACGAGTGGGTCGAGCAGCGCATCGCCAACCAGCGCGACCCGAACCTGCGCGACCGCGTGCCCCGCTCGCGAGTCGCCGTCTCCTGGAACAACCCGACGCGCCATCGCAACCTGCGCGAGTCGCTCGCGCAGTTCCGTGCGCAACTGCGCGACGAATCCGCGATGGCCGCGCCTGCGGCGACCCCGGCGGCCTGGCGGGCGAAGCTGCGCACGCTCTCCCCGCCGTTCCGCTATTCCGGACAGGCCGCCGCCTATGCGGCCCTCGTGGCGGTCATCGGGATCTTCGCGACCTGGCCGGCGTACACCTACCTGCAGCGGGACCAGGCGCTGCTGAAACTTAGCTTCAGCCATGCCGGCCAGCCGCTGAAGCCCTGTCGGCGTTACACGCACGAGGAACTCACCAACACACCCTTCAGCGAGCGCAAGGCGACGAGTTGCGAGCGGGGTCGCTGGCCGGTCTACGTCGAGCTTGACCTCGACGGCAAGCTGCTCTACCGCGGCACGCACCAGCCGGCCGGCCTGTGGGACGACGGCCCGTCGTCCGTCTACGCGCGCTTCGAGGTACCCGCAGGCCGACACCACCTCGATGCGCGGCTGCGCGACGGCGGCGCGAAGGACGGGTTCGACTACACCGGCAGCCGCACCGTGGAGCTCGCGCCCGGGGAGAACTTCGTGGTGGATTTCCGCGCGGCCGAAGGCGGGTTCACGTTCGAGCTGCCGGCGGCCGTGACGCCGGGACGAGGTGCGCCATGACGCTGCTCGAATGGCGGGAGGAATTCCGCATCGGGGTCGAGGAGGTCGATCACGAGCACCAGGAGTTGATCGGGTTGATCAACTCGCTGCATGCAGCGCTCGACGAAAACCACTCGGCCGACCGGGTCGAGGCGTTCCTGGGCGAGATCTACGCGAATATCTCCTCGCACTTCGCGCTGGAGGAGAAAGTCATGCGGGCCCGCCGCTACGACGAACTCGCCGGGCACAAGTCCGACCACGAGCGCCTGCTCGACGACCTGCGCGACATGATGGACGAGCAGGCGGGCGGCGCGACCCTCGACGAGGAACGTCTCGGCGCGCGGCTGGCGCAGTGGTTCTCCAGTCACTTCCAGACCCACGACGCACGTCTTCACAGATTCCTCGGCGTGTGAGGCGCCATGGGGCCGTCCCTGTAAGATGGCCGGATGACGGACGTACGAATTGCAGTCGTCGGAGCCGGCATCGCCGGCCTGGCCTGCGCCCGCGAGATCGCGCGCGCCGATGCCCGGGTTACGGTTTTCGAGCGCTCGCGCGGCCTCGGCGGCCGGCTCGGGACGCGGCGCCAGGGTGACTTCGCATTCGATCACGGCGCGCAGTTCGTGACGGCCCGCAGCCGTCCGTTCGTGAAGTACCTCGAGATCGCCGCGCGTGCCGCAGTCGCGCGGGAATGGGCCCCGCGCATGATGGAGGACGACCGCGCCTGGGACGCCCCCATCGACCACTGGCACGTCGGCGCGCCCGGGATGAGCGCCATCGTCCGGCCCCTCGCCCGCGGCATCGAGCTGCAAACGGGTGTCGGCGTACACGAGCTCCTGCAGGGCGTGCACGGCTGGGAACTCCGGACCGACTCCGGACGGCCGAACCAGTTTTTCGATGCTGTCGCGATCGCCGTGCCGGCACCCCAGGCGCTCACGCTCCTCGGCCCGCACGGGCGCGCATTCCGGCACCTGGCCGACGTGCGCATGGCGCCGACCTGGACGGCCCTGGTGGCCTTCGAGCAGCCAATCGACACCGGGGCCGAGGCGCGGCGCTGGACGAGCGGCCCGCTCGCGTGGGCCGCTTGCGACTCGAGCAAGGCCCAGCGTCCGCCGGGCCCGCAATGCTGGGTCGTGCACGCTTCGACGCCCTGGTCCCGCGAGCACCTCGAGGCGGATGCGGGCGATGTGGCCCGCCGCCTGGTGCACGAATTCGGCCGGGCGCTGGACCGTTCCTTGCCGCCGCCGGTGTTCCTGGACGCGCACCGCTGGCGCCACGCCTTCGTCGAGCAGCCGCTGGGCCTGCCCTGCCTCGTCGACGAGGAAATCGCCGCCGGCGCCTGCGGCGACTGGTGCATCGCGCCGCGCGTCGAGGCCGCGTTCGAGAGTGGCCGCGCGCTGGGCCACAGCTTGCTGTCGATGGTCGGGCTGACGGCCCCGATGTCCCGTCAGTGACGCAGCAGGCGGATGCGAGCGCCGTCGTTGGCCAGCAATTCGTAGCCGCCCCAGAGGCTCACGGAGACGACCAGCGGGATCACCTCGTAGATCACCCGGTACAGCAGTATCGACGCCAGCAACTCGGCCGGCGGCACGTGCGGCAGGAGCAGCAGCAGCATCGACTCCAGCACGCCGAGGCCGGCCGGCACGTGGCTCAGCACCCCCACCAGTACGCTCGCCAGGTACACGGCGAGGAACGGCAGGTAGGCGAGGCGCGCCGAATCCGGCAGCAGCATGTAGAGAACGGACGAGACGAGCAGCACGTCGATCACGCCGATCGCGAGCTGCAGCATCGTCAGTTTCGGGGTGGGCAGGTTCACGGCCCAGCCGCCGAGCCGGATCGGCGCCTTGCGCAGCCGCACGACCACCAGATAGCCCGCGTCCTTCACGAGGCCGAGGCAGCCGAGCGCAAACAGCCAAGGGCTGGAGATCCGGAACAACGGCGCGAGCTGTTCGGCGCCGAACACGAGCGCGAGGTCGAACAACAGGCCGAAACCGAGCGCGTACGGCAGGTTCGAGAGCAGGACCGTCGCGCCGACCTCCATCGCCGTGAAGCCCGCGGGCGTGTACATGCGGTAGCGGAGCGCGCCGCCGCTCAGCATCGCCTGCCCGACGGCGTGGCCGAGCGGAAAGGCGATCAGGGCCGTGAGCATGGGCTTCGCGCGACCGATGCAGTGCTTCACGTAGCGCACCACGGCGACTTCATAGGTGGCCAGTGCCAGGAATGCGCCGCTCGCACACGCCGCGGCAAGCAGCAGGGTCCCCGTCGGCACTGCACGCATGTTCGCGACCACGTCGGCGACGCTGATGCGCTGGAAGGTGCGGTAGAGGACGAACGCCGCGAGCGCGGCGATCAGCATGCTCGCGACAATGCCGAGCACCTTCTTGATCCGGCTGCGGCGCGGGTCATGCATTGTTCAATTCTAAGAGCCACGCAGGCTGCGCCGCGAATCGATTCAAATGAGATAGATTCTCATTGGATGCCGTACGACGCAGGGGGGCTGGAACCCGCGCCTCGTCCCGATGTCTTAACGGACGCCAACGCGTAGAATTCGTGGCAGTGGTCCAGTACGACTGTCGGGCCCGCGGCGCCACACCGCCCCCGACGCATGCCTCCAGGAGTGATGGTAAATGACCGAGAAAAAATTCCAGCGCCGTGACGTGCTCAAGGGCGCGTTGATGGGTGTCGCAGCCGTGCCGGTGACCGCGCTGCTCGGTCGCGCCGAGGCCGCGTCCGGCAAGGTCGATCCGAACGAGCCGCAGGCCAAGAGCCTGGGCTACATCGAGGACGCCACCAAGGTGGACGCCAAGGCGAACCCGAACTACAAGGCGGGCCAGGCTTGCGAGAACTGCCTGCAGGTGCCCGCGGGCAAGGAGAAGGGCGCGGAGATTCCGTGCAACATCTTCGCCGGTCGCCCCGTGTCCGCCAAGGGCTGGTGCAAGGTGTACGTGAAGCGCCCGTCGTAAGCGCTCGCACGGCTGACGTGTCTGGACGGCGCGATCGGGCTTCCCGGTCGCGCCGTTCTGCTTGAGGGGGGGACACGATGGCACCGGACGGACTGAAGGATCTCGCCCACGCATTGCCGCCGGCGCTCGCGCCGATCGTCGGACTCGCGCTGGACCTGCGCTGGGTGTGGAACCACGCGAGCGACCGCGTCTGGGAGGCGCTCTCGCCGGAGGTCTGGCACCAGACCCACAATCCGCTGCTGGTCATCCAGAACACGCCGCGCAGCCGGTTCGAGCAGCTCGCGCGCAAGGCGGAATTCGTCGCGCAGGTCCGCAGCCTCGAGCGCGCGCAGGCGGAATACCTGGCCCGGCCAAGCTGGTTCCAGCAGGGCAACACCCTCGAGCGCCCGCTCGGCATCGCCTACTTCAGCATGGAGTACGGCATCACCGACGCGTTGCCGCTCTATTCCGGGGGCCTCGGGGTGCTCTCGGGCGACCACCTCAAGACGGCGAGCGACCTCGGCGTGCCACTGACCGCGGTCGGCCTCTTCTACCGCGAGGGCTATTTCCGCCAGATGCTGGACGCAAGCGGCCGGCAACTCGAGATCTACGCCGTCAACTCGGTCGAGTCCATGCCGGTACGCCTGGTCGCGGACGACGACGGCACGCCGCTGCGAGTCACCATCGACCTGCCCGGACGGCAACTGCGCGTGCGCATCTGGCGAGCCACGGTGGGCCGGGTCGCCCTCTACCTGCTCGACAGTGACGACCCGCTCAATTCGCCTTTCGACCGCGGCATCACGGCGCAACTCTACGGCGGGGACCGCGAAACCCGCCTGATGCAGGAAACCGTGCTCGGCATCGGCGGCTGGCGTGCGCTCCGCGCGCTCGGCATCGAGGTGGACGTGCTGCACCTCAACGAGGGCCATGCAGCGCTCGCGACCGTCGAGCGGGCGCGCGCGTTCATGGAGCAGCACGGCACCGACTTCTTCACGGCCCTGTGGGCGACCCGCGCCGGCAACGTGTTCACGACCCACACGCCGGTGCCTGCCGCCTTCGACAACTTCCCGGTGCCGTTGCTCTACAAGTACGGCCTGGAGTATGCCCGCAGCCTCGGCCTGCACCCCGCGCAGTTGCTGGGCCTGGGGCGCATCAACCCTCGCGACGAGTCGGAGCCGTTCAACATGGCCTACCTCGCCGCACGCACCTGCGCGCACATCAACGGCGTGAGCGAGCTGCACGGCCGTGTGAGCCGGCGCATCTTTGCGCCGCTCTACGCGCGCTGGCCCGAGCAGGAAGTGCCGGTGTCGCACGTCACCAACGCCGTGCACGTGCCGAGCTGGGACTCCCCCTGGGCCGACCACCTGTGGACCGAGGCCTGCGGCAAGGAACGCTGGCTCGGCAGCCCGCAGCAGCTCTCGGAGGCCGTCGCGCGTCTCTCCGACGCGCAGATCTGGGACTTCAAGGCGATGGAGCGCCGCGACCTCGTGGACTACGCGCGGCGCCGCCTGCAGCGACAGCTTGGCCAGCGCGGCGAGAGCGATGAGCAGCGCGCGCTCGCACGAGACGCGCTCGACCCCAACGTGCTCACGCTCGGCTTCGCGCGCCGCTTCACCGAGTACAAGCGTCCCGCGATGCTGCTGTCGCAGCCCGACCGCCTCATGAGGCTGCTCACGGACCCGGCGCGTCCGGTGCAGCTCATCATCGCTGGCAAGGCCCACCCCAACGACGAACAGGGCAAGTCGTTCGTGCGGCGCTGGGCCGAGTTCGTGAGCCGTCCAGGCATTCGCGAACGGGCCGTGTACCTCGAGGACTACGACATGGCCCTCGCCGAGCAGCTGGTGCAGGGTGTCGACGTGTGGGTGAACACGCCGCGGCGGCCCTGGGAAGCGAGCGGCACCAGCGGCATGAAAGTGCTGGTGAACGGCGGCCTGAACCTGTCGGAACTCGACGGCTGGTGGGCGGAAGCCTACGCGCCGGGGGTCGGCTGGGCGCTCGGCGACGGACAGGAACATGCCGAGCCGCAGTGGGACGCGACCGAGACCTCGCAGCTTTTCGAACTGCTCGAGCGACAGGTCGTGCCGGAATTCTACGAGCGCGATGCCGAGGGCATCCCGCGCGCTTGGGTGGCCCGCATCCGCGCCAGCCTCGCGCAACTCACGCCGCGCTTCAGCAGCAATCGCATGCTGGCCGAATACCTGCAGCAGCTCTACCTGCCCGCGGCGCAGGCCCATTGGCGGCGACTGGGGCGGGACCTGCACGTGGCCCGCGATCTGACGCGGTGGTACCGCGACCTGCTGCACCACTGGCAAGGCCTGCACTGGGGCAACCTCGACGTGCAGGCGACGCAGGACGGCCACCAGTTCCGCGTCCAGGCCTACCTGGGCGAGATCCCTCCCGACGCGGTCAGCGTGCAGCTGTACGCCGAAGCGCCGGCGGGCGGAGCCGCCGAGGTCCACGCCATGACGCGCGACCATCCCCTGAGCGGCGCGGCCGGCGGATTCCTGTGGGTCACCACCGTGCCGCCCGGCCGGCCGGCCGCGGACTACACGCCCCGCATCGTGCCCGCGCACCCCGAGGCCCGGGTGCCGGCCGAGGCCGCGTTCATCAGCTGGTTCCAGGCTTGAGCGGCCCGGCGACCCCTTGAAAGCCGGCCGGGCGATCACATCTACGGCGACATGAAGGGGTCGCCGGGGCGATCCCGCACAGGAGGAATTGCCGCCATGCGTGTCATCAAGTGGGAACCGTTCCGTGACGTGGACGACGTGTTCGACCGTTTCCTGGCCGATGCCTTCCGGCGCCTGCCGCGGCCGGCCGTCGAAGGTCAGCCCCCCCTCGACTGGGCACCCCTCGCGGATGTCAGCGAGACCGAGGGCGAGTACCTGATCAAGGCCGAGCTGCCCGAAGTGCGCAAGGAAGACATCAGCCTGACGGTGCACGACGGCGTGCTCACGCTGTCCGGCGAGCGCAGGCAGGAGAAGCGCGAGGAGAACGAGAAGTTGCACCGCGTCGAGCGGCAATACGGCTCGTTCGCGCGCCGTTTCGCCCTGCCCGAGGACGCCGACGAACAGGCCATCCGCGCCGAGGGCAAGGATGGGGTCATCATGATCCACATACCGAAGCACAAGGTCGTGCAGCCGCAGGCGCGGCAGATCCAGGTCCAGTGACCGGCCGGGGACGGGGGATCGTGCATCCCCTGTCCCCTGCCAGCCGTCCGGCGCGTCGCTCGGCCGCCGCGCCGTATAATTGCCCGCTCATTCCTCACGGGACCCTTCCATGACGACCCCCAAGGGCACGGCCGACCTCTGCGACGAGCACGGCGAAGC
This sequence comes from uncultured Gammaproteobacteria bacterium, assembly GCA_963778185.1. Classification (GTDB taxonomy): domain Bacteria; phylum Pseudomonadota; class Gammaproteobacteria; order Steroidobacterales; family Steroidobacteraceae; genus RPQJ01. The sequence goes on from CAVZTF010000003.1 coordinate 810,855, forward strand.
GGTGCAGGTGTGCGAGCCGTTGTTCCGCCCCTATGGCGGACGCCACGTGTTCTCGGGTCCGGTGAGCACGGTGCGCTGCTTCGAGGACAACTCGCGCGTGAAGGAGGCCGTCGAAAGCCCCGGCGAAGGGCGCGTGCTGGTCGTCGACGGCGGCGGCTCGCGACGCCGCGCGCTGCTCGGGGACAAGCTCGGCGATGCAGCCGTCAGGAACGGCTGGGCCGGCGTCGTCATCCACGGCTGCATCCGCGATTCCGCGGCGCTCGGACAGATGAACCTCGGCATCCGGGCGCTCGGCACCATGCCGCTGCGCAGCGAGAAGCGCAACGAAGGCGAGCGCGACGTACCCGTGCGATTCGCCGGAGTCACCTTCCGCCCGGGCGATCACCTCTACGTCGACGAGGACGGCATCGTCCTGTCCCACGGACCACTGGCCTGAGGAGCAGGCGATGCCACGCAACGTCTTCTGTTCGTACCTGAAGCGCGAGGCCGAGGGGCTCGATCGCATCCCCTACCCGGGCGAACTCGGCAAGCGGATCTTCGAGAACGTCTCGAAGGAGGCCTGGCAGCTGTGGCTCAAGCACCAGACCATGCTGATGAACGAGTATCGCCTGTCGCCCATCGAGCCGAAGGCACGCAAGTTCCTGGTCGAGGAAATGGAGAAGTTCCTGTTCGGCGGCGGGTCGGCAACGCCCGACGGCTACGTCAGCCCCGACGCCTGAGGGCATGCGCCGCGAGCAGCGCCCAGGCGGCCGTGAACGACAGCCCGCCGATCGGCGCGACCATGCCGAGCCAGCGCGGCGCGCCGGCCGTCATGAGGTAGATGGAACCCGAGAAGAACAAGACCCCCGCGCCCATCAGCCACGCGCACCAGCGCAGCGCACTCGAGCCGGCGCCGCGGCCGGCGACGACCCCGACCAGCACCAGCCCGACCGCGTGCATCTGCTGGTAGAGAACACCCGTCCGGAAGCTTTCGAGTTGCCGGGGCGTGACCAGGCCTTCGAGGCCGTGCGCGCCGAAAGCGCCCAGCGTCACGCCGGCGAGCATCAGCAGCGCGCCGGCGGCGATGCACCCGGCGGCGAATTGCGTCGTCCCGGATTCGTTCACGCCCATTCCGTGAGTCCTTCACTTTCGTACAGCCGCTTGAACGCGGGCCGTGCCTTCATGCGCAGCGCGTACTCGCGCAGCACCGGCCACTCCGTCGCCGGGCGCGGCATGTTGCGCGACCAGCGCATCAACATCGTGGCGAGGAAATCCGCCGCCGCGACGTCGGCGCCGCACAGGTACGGTCCCCGCGTCGCCAGGTGATCCGTGAGCCGGCCCCAGGTCGACTCGATCCGTGCCCGCGCCGATGCCTTCACGAGCCCGGCGTTCGACTCACCCGCGACACGCTCGGCGTGGAACCAGCCCGCGTATGCCGCCTGCAGCGTGTTCGAGAGGTGCAGCATCCACTGCAGGTAGGCCGCGCGCCGCGAAGAACCCGCCGGCGGTGCGAAACCCGCCTCCGGATGGCGCTCCGCGAGCAGCAGCAGCAGGGCCGCGGCCTCGTACACGGGCTCGCCATCCACGATCAACGTCGGCACCAGCCCGTTCGGGTTGAGCGCGAGGTAAGCGGGCTGCCTGTGCTCGTCGTGCTCGAGATCGAGGAGGCGTGTCTCGAAGGGCACCCCCAGCTCGATCAGCAGCCAATGCACGGCGAGGCTGGCCGCGCCCGGCGCGTAGTAAAGCTGGTACACGGATGTGCCCTCCATCGTGAGCACGAATGGTCAGGATCGCCCGGCTGCGTCCGCGGACGAGGAGGTCGCCCGCGCGATCAGCGTAGCGATCGGCTTCGGCAGGCCGACGCGCGCCGGAGTGCGCGGATCGTACCAGCGGAAGCGGTCGTCGTCGCGCAGGCCCGGGGCCTTGCCGAGGCAATGCACCACCAGCGGCCGCAGGTCGAAGTCGAAATGGCTGAACGCATGGCGCAGCGCAACGCCACGCTCCGGCACGCCGGCGCCGGACAGGTGCTCGCGACACCACTGCTCCGCATGCGCTCGCGTCGGAAATTCCGGCAGTCCCCACATCCCGCCCCAGATGCCGCTCGGTGGACGGCGCTCCACCAGCACCTTGCTGGCACCCCGCATGGCCACGATCACCCAGGCCTCGCGCTGGGGCCGACGGACCTTCGGGCGCGGCGTGGGCAGGCGGTCCTGCAGGTTCGCAGTGCGCGCGATGCAATCCGCATTCACCGGACACAGCAGGCAGGCGGGTCGCGAGCGCGTACAGACCGTCGCACCGAGGTCCATGACAGCCTGTGTGTATTCGGCCACCTGCCGCGACGGAGTGCACGCCTCCGACAGCGCCCACAGCTGCTTCTCGACGGCCGGCTCGCCCGGGTAACCCGCGATGCCGAAGAAACGGGTCAGCACCCGCTTCACGTTGCCGTCGAGGATCGGGTACCGGTCGCCGCGCGAGAGGGCGAGGATTGCCCCGGCCGTCGAGCGGCCCACGCCGGGCAATGCCATGGCCGCCTCGAGTCCCTGGGGGAATTCGCCCCCGTGGCGCGTGACGATGTCCTGCGCCGCGCGCTGGAGATTGCGCGCGCGGGCGTAGTAGCCGAGCCCGGACCACAGGTGCAGCACCTCGTCGAGCGGCGCCGCCGCCAGCGAGCGCACATCGGGGAAGCGGCGCATGAACGCCTCGAAGTACGGGATGGCTGTCGCGACCTGCGTCTGCTGCAGCATTATCTCCGAGACCCAGACGCGATAGGGCGTCGGGTCGCGTTGCCACGGCAGGTCCCTGCGGCCGTCGATTGCGAACCAGTCGAGCAGGCGCGACGCGAACGTCGCAGCCCCTGGCGCGTCCGCGCGCTCACGAGCAGGCGAGCGGCGTGTCCGTGCCGGCACGACAGCGGTCCGGATATCCGTACTGCTTCCAGTAATCGACCATGCCGATGCGCTCGGCCAGCTGCACGAAGCGGGGATCGTTGCGGAACGCGGCTCCCTCCTCAGACCACGCGATACCGAGGTCCCATTCGCCGACCCATGCGGTGGGATCCTGGTCGAGCGACTCGAACAGGATCGAGTAGACGAGGTCGATCTGCCCGAGTTGCAAGTACGGACCGACCAGCGACAGCTGGGGCACCGCTTTCGGATCCACTGCGCGCAATTCCGCCACGATCCGGGGACGCAGCGACGGATCGGCGAGCGCGTCGATGAATTCCACCGCTTTCGGCCGGATCTCCTTCGGGATTCCGTCCTGCAGCGCGATCTGCCGCCGTGCCTCGTCCCACTGTTTGCGACGCACCGCGACCGAGGTTTCCACGCCGGAATGCTTCTTGCCGATGCCGAGGTCGGTCGCCATCTTCGAGTACCGAAGCGCCTGCTCGTCGTCACCCATCTGCAGGTAGGTATTGGCGAGATTCGCCGCGATGATCGGCGAGGTCGGATCGAGCTCCTGCGCGCGCTTCGCCTGTGACAGCGCCGCCTCGAGGCGCCCCACCCTCCAGAGCTGGATCGAATACCAGTGGTGTGGCGTGGCTTCGTTCGGCTCGAGCGAGATGGCGAAGTAGAAACCCGCCTCGGCGTCGAGCAGGTCGCCGCGCTCGGCGTTGATCTGCGCGAGCACTGCGTGCGCCTCGCCGATGTTCGGATCGAGCGACAGGGCCTGGCGCGCCGCCGCCTCCGCGAGCCCCAGGAACTCGTCGGCGTCGTCCTGCTCCGTGTAGCCCGGCAGCACGACGTAGGCGGAGGCGAGCGCGGCCCGCGCCCTTGCGAAGGCGGGATCGTGCCCGAGGGCCGACTGGTACAGCTCGATGGCCTGGCGGATGTTCTCCTCGCCACGGCGCTTCCAGGTGGCGCGGCCCTTCAGGTAGTGCTCGTAGGCCTCCACGTCCTGCGTCGGCGCCTTGTCGCGCATCGCAAGCTGCTGGTCCTTCGGGCCGAGCTCGATGCGGAGCTTCTCGACGATCGCCCCCGCGATCTCGTCCTGCACCTGGAAGATGTCGGCGAGCTTGCGGTCGTAGGTCTCCGACCAGATGTGGAACCCGGTCTCGGTGTCGATCAGCTGCGCGGTGATGCGCACCTGGTCGCCCGCCTGGCGCACGCTGCCCTCGAGCACGGTCTCGACGCCGAGTTCGCGGCCCACTTCGCGGATGTCGAGGTTGCGGTCCTTGTAGGCGAACGAGGAGGTGCGCGAGGCGACCTTGAGGCCCGGCACGCGCGCCAGGAGGTTCAGCAGCTCCTCCGACATGCCGTCGCTGAAATAGTCGCGGGCGGGGTCGCCGCTCAGGTTGGTGAAGGGCAGGACCGCGATCGAGCCGTGCGGCTCACCCGCGACGGCCCGGCCGAGGCCGCGCTCGTACAGGAGATAGCCGAGCCCCGCCATGCAGGCGAGCACCAGGGCGAGGTAGGCGAAGCGCAGCCTCCGGTGCATGGACGGTGGCGTGCCGGCGAGCGGCTCGGTGCGCTCGATGCCCTGCGGCCCGACGTCGAAGATCCACGCGAGCAGCATGGCGATCGGAAAACCGATCATCAGGAAGACGACGATGAACGTGATCGTCCATTCGGGCAACCGCAGCGCCGGCAGCACGACGGAGCTCGCCTCCGTCACGACCCACGCAATCGCGCCGTAGGCGATGGCCACCTTGCCCACCCGCCGGCGCTTCAGTTCCGCGAAAAACGACATCGCATCCCCGCCCCGCTGCCAGGGCCCCTATTCTCCACGAATCGACCATCGGCGCGAGACCCGCCGCCCTATTTCCGACACACGTTGATGTCGCCGTTCAGCGTCTTGATCCGGACGCGGGTGCGGCCCGCCCCCTCGCGGAAGCGCAGCTCCCGGCCCGGGGCGTACTCGCTGGTGCGCAGCGGCTTCGGACCCATGCAGTTGCGAATCTCGCCGTTGAAGCTCGTGACCTCGTACTCGGCGTCGGCCGGGCCCGCCAGGTCGAGGCGCACGTCGCCGCTGATGCTCTCGATGTCGAAGCGCGCGTCAGCCGCCGGGCGGGTGGACATGCTGAGGTCCCCGCTCGTCGAGCGCACGCGAGAGCGGCTGGTGTCGCCGAGCCCGAGGTTGAAGTTGCCGCTGACCGTGTTCGCGTTGATCTCACCCGCCACCCTGGTAACCGTGGCATCACCGCTCACCGTGGTGATGTTGAGCAGCACCGGCTTGCCGGTGCCGGCCACCGTCACGTCACCGCTCACGGTCTTGCACTCCACGTCCTCGGCGACCGCTTGCGTGCGGACATCGCCGCTCACCGACTGCAGGCGCTGCGCGCCCTGCACGCCGGTCACGTTCACGTCGGCACTCACCGTATTGACGTACAGGGCGCTGCGCGCAGGGACCTTGACGGTAAGATCGCTGTCGTCGATCCCGTACGACTTGTTCGGCAGGATCACCTTGACCCGGGTGAGCTTGCCCGTGGTGGTGAACTCGAGGCGCTCGCTGCCCTCGCCCAGCTCGCCGGTCACTTCGACCTCGTTGCGATCCCAGGCGCTGACCGTGACGGACCCCGACGTGTTCGAGACCTCGACCTGGCCGGCGGCATCCGCCGGCTTGCGCTGGTTGATGGGCGATCCGGCGAGCGCCGCCAGCGGCGCGAGTGCCATGAATGCCCAGCCTGCGCGCAATCCCCGTTCGATCCTCATAGCTTCATCCCCTTCGCATCCGTCGAGGCCGTGGCCCCATTCGTGCCGGTCAAGTCGTTGACGCTCGCGAGCACCGCGAGCTCGTCCTGGTAGGCGTTCAGCAGCAGTTCCTCGAGCAGCGGATCGCCCGGCTGCAGCGCGAGCGCCGCGTTGATCTCCGCCGTCGCGCGGCGGATCTCCGCGAGGTTGGCCTCGAGCTTCTGCCGTGCCGAGGCTGGCAGCCGGTCCACGCGGCTCGCGAGCATGTCCGCCAGCTGCTGGCGGGCGGCCACGTAGCCGGGATCGGGCGCGTAGGCGGCGCCGAACGCCGCGGGCCGGAGGTCGGTCGCCGCGGCCGGAGCGGCCGTCGAGCGCGCCACCCGGGCCTCGTCGCGTCGCACCAGGTTTGCGGTGAGCAGGGACGAGCCCACCACCAGCAGCACTCCCGCCGCGAGCTGCCATGCCCAGCGCCGGCCAAGCCGGTTGTCCCGGGCCTGCAGCCGTGCCTCGATCGCAGGCCACAGATCCTGCGCCGGATCGACGCCGCGCGGCAAACGCCCGAGCGCCTCGTCGAGTCGCCTCGTCGCATCGCGCTCTTCGTGGGTCATGACGCCACCTCCTCGTCGTACAGTCGCGCGGCCAGGAGCTGCCGGGCCCGGTGCAGCTGCGCCTTGCAGGTGCCGACCGCAATGCCGAGCATCGAAGCCGTCTCCTCGTGCGAGTACCCGTAGAGTCCCGCCAGCACCAGCACCCGGCGAGCGCCGGCGGGCAGGCTCGCAATCCCGGCCTCCAGGTCGCGCAGAACGCCCAGGTCCGCCACCGCCGGATCCGCGAGCGTGTCGGCCGCCAGCTCGTCGGCCGAAGCGTGCTTGCCCAGGCTCTCCCCGCGCTTGCGGCCTTGCGCCAGCGCCACATTCACCGCGATCCGGTACAGCCAGGTGCCGTAGCGGCTGCGCTGCTCGAATGCAGGCAGACTTTTCCACGCCTGCACGAAGGCCTCCTGGGTGCAGTCTTCGGCGGTTGCGACGTTAGCAGTCATGCGCAAGCACAGTCCGTATACCTTGCCGACGTGCAGCCGGTAGAGCTGCTCGAACGCCGTCTTCGAGCCGCGGGCCGCTTCCGCCACGAGCTTGCGTTCGTCGGCCGCGCGCCGCGCAAGCTCGATCTCCGTCTCGGCCCCCGTCTCAGCCAACGCCCACCTCGGAGTTGTCCCCGGACTTTCGGGCCCGGCCGGTCATCCTACACAGCCCGCCGGCCCCCAAGGGCCCGCAAGACCACTCTCGCAGCTTAAGATGCCCGGGCACGCCAAAAGGTTTGCCCGGAGGCCCAAATGACCCAGAACGTGCGCATCGAGCGCAGCGGACCCGTCGCGACCGTCGTCCTGGACCGCCCGGAGACGCGCAATGCGGTGGACCCTCCGACCGCGGCGGCTCTCGCGGAGGCTTTCGTCGAGATCGAGCGGGACGACGCGATCCACGTCACCGTCCTCTGGGGCGCCGGCGGCACCTTCTGCGCCGGTGCAGACCTGCAGGCCGTGGCTCGAGGCTGGGATCCCGGGCGACTCCGCGCACCGAGCGGGGACCCCCTCGACGCGTTCGGACCGATGGGCCCGACGCGCCTGCGGCTCAGCAAGCCCGTGATCGCGGCCGTCGCGGGCCACGCCGTGGCCGGCGGCCTCGAGCTCGCCCTGTGGTGCGACCTGCGCGTCGCGGAGGAAGACGCCGTGTTCGGCGTGTTCTGCCGTCGCTGGGGCGTGCCGCTCATCGACGGCGGCACGCTGCGCCTGCCTCGGCTCGTCGGCGCGAGTCGCGCACTGGACATGGTCCTGACCGGCCGCCCGGTGGGTGCGGCCGAGGCCCTGTCCATCGGGCTCGCGAACCGGATCGTGCCGAAGGGCCATGCCCGCGCGGCGGCCGAAGCGCTGGCGGAGGAGATCGCGGCATTTCCGCAGGGCTGCCTGCGCGCGGATCGCGCCTCGGTCCTCGGTCAGTCCGGGCTCAGCGAGGCCGCTGCGCTCGCCGCCGAGCATGGGCGAGGCCTCGAAGTGCTGAAGAGCGGCGAGTCGGCCGCGGGCGCCGCGCGATTCGTTCGCGGGGCGGGTCGCGGCGGACGGCCGGTCTAGCGCCCCGCGCCCTGCAGGTAATCCACGGTGAGCCCGACCATGGCCTTAACGCCAATCTGCAGGCTCGACTCGTCGACGTAGAAACTGGGCGAATGGTTGCTCGGGGCCTTGGTCGCATCCTGTCCCTGCGGAGTGGAGCCCACGAAGAAGTACAGGCTGGGGACGCGCGCCGCGAACACGGCGAAGTCCTCCGAGGCGGTGACGAACGGAATCTCGCGCACCTTGCCCGCGCCTGCGACGCGCTCGAGCGTCGGCAGCATGCGCTTCGTGAGCTTAGGATCGTTCACCAGCACCGGATTGTTGTCGGTCGCGATCTCGACCTCGGCGGTCGCGCCGGCGGAGGCCGCAATGTCCTTCGCGGTGCGTGTGAGCCGGTCGATGATCTCCTGGCGCACGCCGTCATCGAAGGTGCGGAAGGTGCCGACCAGCTCGACGGAGTCCGGGATGATGTTGTTGCGGATGCCGCCCTTGATGGCGCCCACCGAGAGCACGGCCGGCCACTGCGTGATATCGGTCTGGCGGCTGACGATCGTCTGCATGCCGAGCACGACCTGCGAGGCGACCACGATCGGGTCCACGCCGCGCCAGGGCGAGGAGCCGTGGGTCTGCCGTCCCTTGACCACGATGCGGTAGCGATCCGAGGCCGCCATCAACGGCCCGCTGCGGTAGCCGATCTCGCCCGCGTTCTGCGGCGCCCACAGGTGCAGGCCGAACACGGCCTCCGGCCTCACTCCGTCGAACACGCCCTCCTCGAGCATGAGCGGCGCGCCGCCGTCTTCGCCGTCGGGTGCGCCCTCCTCCGCCGGCTGGAAGACGAACAGGACCGTCCCCGGCAGCCCGGCGCGCAGGCCGACGAGCGCCTGCGCCGCGCCCATCAGCATCGCGGTGTGCCCGTCGTGGCCGCAGGCGTGCATCACGCCGACCTTCTCGCCGCGATAGTCCGTCGTGGTGGTGGACTTGAACGGCAGGTCCACCTGTTCGGTCACCGGCAATGCGTCCATGTCGGCCCGGAGCGCGATGACCGGGCCCGGCTGGCCGCCGCGCAGCACTCCGACGACGCCCGTGTGTGCGACCCCGGTGCGCACCTCGAGGCCGAGCGACTTCAGGTGCTCGGCGACTTTCTTCGACGTGCGGAACTCGCGGTTGCCAAGCTCAGGGTTCTGGTGGAAATCGCGCCGCCAGGTCACGACCTGCGCTGCGACGGCCTGCGCAGCCGCGTCGACCTGCTGATCCGAGACCACGGCACCCGCGGGTGCCGCGGCATACAGCAGCAGGGCAGCGGCGAGCGATCGACGTTTTGTCATGGCGTGGCTTCCGTAGGCCGAAGGCGACGAAGAATAGCGTGAATGTGGCGCCCACGCCGTGCCCCGATGGTTCGCGCCGTATACTGCGGCGAAAACCGTCAACCGGATGGTCCGCATGAAGCCGAGATTTACGGCCGCCGCCGCACTACTCCTCGCGAGTCTCACGACCATGACTCACAGCACGCCCGCGCTCGGGCAGGCCGTCACGCCGGCCGTGCCGCGCTCGATCGCCAGGACCCAGAAGCCGCCGCTGCACGGCCGCCAGTGGATGGCGATCACCGGCAAGCCGCTCGCCGCCACCGCAGGCGCCATGATGTTCCAGCGCGGCGGCAACGCGGTGGATGCGGCCTGCGCGATGATCGCCGCCACCTCCACGATGTGGGACGTGCTCTCCTGGGGCGGGGAGACGCAGGCGCTGGTCTACGATCCGCGCTCGAAGAAGGTCATCGCCATCAACGGCCTCGGCGTGGCGCCCTCGGGCGCGACCGTCGAGTTCTATCGCAAGCAGGGGCTCGAATATCCGCCGGCCCATGGCCCGCTCGCGGCCGTGACCCCGGGCACGCCGGGCGGATTGATGCTGATGCTCTCCGAGTACGGCACGCTGTCGCTGGCCGAAGTGCTTGCGCCGGCGATCGAGCTCGCGGATGGTTATCCCATCGACGCGGAGACCGCCGACAACATCGAGCGATGGAAGGACAGGCTCAAGGAGTGGCCGTACTCGAAGCAGGTCATGCTGCCGCACCTCGGCGGGGCGCGCGAGGCGCCGCGTGCGGGCGAGATCTTCCGCCAGCCCGACCTCGCCGCGACGCTGCGCAAGCTCGTCGAGGCGGAAAAGCTCGCGCACGCCGCCGGCATGTCGCGCAAGGACGCCATCGCGGCGGCGCACGAGCGCTTCTACCGCGGCGACATCGCGCATGACTTCGTGCGCGGCGTCCGCGAACAGGGCGGCCTCATCACGGTCGAGGACCTCGCGACATGGCGTCCGCGCGTCGAAGAACCGCTGCACACGAATTATCGCGGCATCGACGTCTACAAGCTCGATACCTGGACGCAGGGACCGGCGCTGCTGCAGTCGCTCAACCTGCTCGAGGGCTTCGACCTGAAGGGCATGGGCTACAACAGCGCCAACTACATCCACACGCTGTACCAGGCGATGAACCTCGCTTTCGCCGACCGCGACTTCTACTACGGCGACCCCTACTTCCCGCCCGACGAGCCTCGCCGCGGCTTGCTGTCGAAGGAGTATGCGAAGGCCCGCGCAGCCACGATCCGCATGGACCGCAATGATGCGGTCGCCGGGCCCGGCGATCCGTATCCGTTCCAGGGCGGCAGGAACCCCTATGCGGACCTGCTCGAGAAGCAGCGCCGGGCCGCGCTCGCCGACCCGCCGCGCGAACTCACGGCCGGCGCCCTGGCCAGGTTCAAGGAGGGATTCCAGAGCGGCACGACGAGCGTCATCGCGGCGGACGCGCAGGGCTGGCTGGTCTCGGTCACGCCGAGCGGCGGCTGGATCCCGGCCACCATCGCCGGCCGCACCGGGATCGGGCTGAGCCAGCGAATGCAGTCCTTCGTGCTCGACCCCGCCATCAATCCGTACAACGTGCTCGAGCCCGGCAAGCGGCCGCGGGTGACGCTCACGCCGAGCATCGCGCTGCGCGACGGCAAGCCCTGGCTCGCCTTCGCCGTGCAGGGCGGGGATTCGCAGGACCAGAACCTGCTGCAGTTCTTCCTGAACGTCATCGAGTTCGGCATGACGCCGCAGGAAGCGTCGGAGGCGGCGAACTTCAACAGCTACCAGATGAAGAGCTCCTTCGACAAGCACGAGTCCGAAGCCGGGCGAATCGTGCTGAACGAGTCCGTCCCGCAGTGGGTGCGCAGGGAACTCGCGCTGCGCGGCTACAAGTTGGAGTTCGAGCCGCGGACCTCCGGGCCCATCAACGCCATCATGATCGATCGTGAGAACGGCTCATTCTGGGGTGGCTCGAGCAACCACGGCGAGGATTACGGCGTGGCGTGGTGATTTTGCGCCGCACGATTGCACCCCCCGGAGCGGGGGACTAGGCTGCGGGCGTCCGGACGATCCTGCGACACAGCTTCTTCACCCCAGGGGGGAGCGGCCATGAGCAAGTGGTGGTGGCGCGCGGATTACGTCGAGACGTGCAACTGCGCGCACGGCTGTCCCTGCAACTTCACCATGATCCCGACGCACGGCCAGTGCCACGGGATCGACAGCTTTCACATCCGCGAGGGCGAGAGCGACGGCGTGCGGCTCGACGGACTCAACGCCGCGCTCGTCTTCGCGTGGCCGGGCCCGATCCACCACGGGCACGGACGCGGCGTCGTCTACATCGACGACCGCGCGAGCCCCGAGCAGCACTCCGCGCTCGAGAGCATCCTGACCGGCGAGGCCGGGCCCGGCGGTCCGTTCGAGATATTCCGCGGCACCTTCGATCAGCGGCCGAAGGTCATGGCGGGGCCGATGACGTTCGCGGTCGACGGGCGGCGCGCCAGGATCGCGCTCGGCGGACTCGCCGAGGTGAAGGTCGGACCCGTCATCTCGGACATGGACGGCAGCGAGGCCAACGCGCGCCTGGTGCTGCCCGACGGCTTCATCTTCAAGGACGGCGTCGTGGTCAACGTCGATGACGGCCACGTGCGCGGCGGCGGCCTCGAGTTCGACTACCGCAACTGCAGCGCCTTCATCGCGGACGTGGCCTACAACTGATGCGCGCCGCGGCGCGCGAGGCGCTGCCGGGCTGGATTGCGTTGCTCATCGTGGCCGCACTGGCGTGGCGAAGGACGCTCACGGATGCGGCCATGATGGGCGACGCGCCGGGCACCATGGGCATGCCGCTCGTGCCCTTCCTCGAGATGTGGGTGCCGATGATGGCGGCGATGATGCTGCCCGCGATCGCGCCGGTGGCGATCCTCTGGTCGCGGTCGATCGCGCGCGCGCCGACCCTGCCCGTGCGCACCCTGCGCCTCGGGCTGTTCGCGGGCGGATACCTGCTGGTGTGGTCGGCTGCCGGAGCGCTGGCGTTCGCGTTGATGCGCCCCATCGAGAGCGGACTCGACAATGGCCTCTACTCTGCACGCGCCGTCGCCGCCGCCGTCTTCGCCCTGGCCGGCCTCTACCAGCTTTCGCCGCTGCGCGAGGCCTGCCTCGCCAAGTGCCGCTCACCGCTCACCGTACTCGGCATCGCGACCTCCGGTCCGGCGCTGCTGCGCGACCTGCGGGCCGGCGCATGGCACGGCGCCTGGTGCCTCGCCTGCTGCTGGGCGCTCATGGCCGTGCTCGCGCTCGTGGGACTCATGAACGTCGCAGCGATGGTTGCACTCGCGGCGTTCATCTTCGTCGAGAAGACCACCCGCTTCGGGGTGCCCGCTGGACGGGCAGCCGGCGTCCTGATGCTGATTGCGGCGGTGGCGGCGTTCCTGACGCGCTGATTGGTCGCTTGACCTGTGGTCAGTCTCGATCGGGGGCGCCGAGCGGAAAGAGCGGGCGGTAGGGCCGCGCCTCGTCGACCGCACGCGCGAAGGACGGCCGCGCGAGCAGCCGTCGTCGATAGCCGTGGAGGGAGGCGAGTGACTCGTCGATCGGGTGCACCCAGTCGGCGTAGAACAGCGCGGGCGCGGCGGCGCAGTCGGCGAGGCTGAAGGCGCCGCCTGCCGCCCATTCGCGCTCCGCCATCACGCCGTCGAGCCAGCGGTAGGCGGTGTCGAGTGTGCTGCCGCGCTTCGACGACACCCTGCCGGTCGCGGTTCTCCGCCGCGCGGAGACTGTCGAACACGATCTTCTGCATCGGCGTCATGACGTAGTTGTCGAAGAAGCGGTCCATCATCCGCACGTCGAGCGCAGCGCCCCGGATCCTCGGGGATCAGCCGTACGGGCCCGGGGTGATGAAGACCGAGATGCTCGATGATGATGCTCGATTCCACGACCGTGCGGCCGGCGTCGACGAGCACCGGCATGCGCTTGAACGGCCACAGCGCGCGCGTGCTCGGCCGCCAGTCGCTCCGCGCCCGGCCCCAGCAGCTGGAGTTCGAACGGCGTGTCGTTCTCGTACAGCGCGATCAGCACCTTCTGGCAGTACGAAGAGAACGGGTGTGCGTAGAGCTTCATGGGCAACCGTGACTCCTGAGCTTGACGACCATGCCCTGGTCGAACGGGCAGGGCCGAAATCGACGACGGGCTGCCAGGCCAACCTTACGACGCTGCGATACGCGCGGCGAGTTCCCGGCTGTTGCGCGCGCAGTCGTTCATCGCGACGCCGCGGTACGCGTTGCTGTTGAGGTGGAGCCCCGGAATCTCCGCAACGCGCGCGAAGATCGCGTCGACGTTCGCGATATGGCCGGGTACGTAGCTCGGGATGCCGCGATCCCAGCGTTTCACGTACGTGACGTCGGGGTCCTGGTCGACGCCCATCGTGTTCCTGATGCCGACGCGCGCCGACTGGATCAGGCCCGCCTCGTCCTGGTCGACGAGGTCGGGATTGCGCTGGCCGCCGATCATCACGCGCAGGCTCTTGCAGCCTGCGGGCGCGCGGTCCGGGAATATACTGCTGTCCCACAACACGCCGAGGATAGGCTGGCGTGACGCCGACGTGGTGAGGAGCCCGAACCCGTCGAGCGGATGCTCGAGCGAGCGATAACCGAACCCGACCACCGCAATGGGCGAGTACCCGATGCCGGCGAGGCGCCTGCCGAGCCCAGCGTCGAGACCCTCCACCATCCGCGCGGCGCTGAAGGCGCTCGAGCAGATCACGACCTGGTCGACCTCCGCCGCGCCCATCGACGTCGTCAGCCTGAAGCCGCCGCCCGAGCGCTCGACCGACTGCACGGGCTCGCCGTAACGCCGTTCGGCGGGCGTCACGGACTCGAGGTGCCGGATCAGCGTGCTGATGCCTGCCCTGGTGCTGGTCAGCACGCCGCCCGGTCCCGCGCCCTTCCTGCGCTTCGCGATCATTCCCCTGAACAGTCCGCCGTGCTCGCGCTCGAGCGCGACGACGAGCGGGAACGCAGCCATGACGGAGAGCTTGTCCGGCGTAGAACCGAAAATTCCTGCCGACATGGCGTCGAGGAACACACTGGTGAACGCGGGTCCGAGCCGCCGGTCGCCGAACTGGCGCAGGCTCTCGTCCTCGTCGCCCTGCTTCGCCGGTACGAGGAACTCGCCGAGCACGCGCAGCTTCTGCGGCAGGGTCATCAGCTTCGAGGTCGCGAAGAGCCTGGGTGATTCGGGCATGCGGTGCAGCCCGCCCGTGTAGATGTAGCGCGTGCGGGCGAGGTCGGAGCTCGGCAGCAGCAGCGACTCGCCGTCGCTGTCCTTCACGAGTTGAAGGCAGTCAGGCTTGTTGGCGAGGAAGCCGTTTCCGCCCGCCTCGAAGCGGAACCCCTGCACGTCCTCCGTGCGCAGCGTGCCGCCAGCCCTGGAGTCCGCCTCGAAGACCACCAGGTCGACCTCCGGCCGCGCGCGTTTCAGGTAGAACGCCGTCGACAGCCCGCTCAGGCCCGCGCCGATGATTCCGATGCGCATGACTGGTCCTTGACGATTCGCCTTCGCCTGGTCCCTGGGCAGCATGGCGAGTGTACGCTTCGACGATGGACGAAATGCGCAAGGTCTGGCAGACGCCCGGTGCGGGCTCGCTCGCGCGCCTCAGGCTGCTCGAGCAACCCCTGGTTCCGCCGGCCCCGGGTGAGGCCCGCGTCCGCGTCGAAGCCGTCGGCCTCAATTTTGCGGACATCTTCGCCTGCCAGGGCCTCTACTCCGCCACGCCTGCCGGCGCGTTCGTGCCCGGGCTCGAGTGCGCCGGCGTGATCGAAGCCATCGCGGGCGACGCCGCCGGCATGTCGGCGCTGCGCGTCGGCGATCGCGTCATCGCCCTGTCCCGCTTCGGCGCTTACGCGACCGCCTTGAACGTCGGACTGCGATATTTGCACCCCGTTCCCACCGGCTGGACGTCTGAGCAGGCGGCTGCCTGGGCGGTGCAGGGACTGACCGCGTGGTACGGCCTCGTGCCGCTCGGGGCCGTCTCACGCGGCGCAACGGTACTGGTGCAGTCCGCGGCCGGCGGAGTCGGACTACTGGCGCTCGACATCATCGAATCGCTCGGCGCACGGCCGCTCGCGGTCGTCGGGCGTGCCGACAAGCGTGATTTCCTGATCGAGCAGCGTGGACTTGCCCCTGAGGCGGTCATCGTGCGCGACCCGGCGCGTTTCGGCGCTCAGCTCGACACGGCGATCGCCGCCCTCGGCGCCGACGGCCTCGACTGCGTGCTCGACGCCGTGCTCGGCCGCACGTTCCGCCCTGCGTTCGAACGCCTGCAGCCCGAGGGTCGCTACGTGCTGTACGGTGCCGCCGACTTCATGTCGCGGTCGTTGCGGCCGAACTATCTCTCGCTCGCCTGGCGCTACCTGCGGCGCCCCCGCCTCGACCCCCTGGCCATGATTTCGGCAAACCACAGCCTGATGGCCTTCAACCTGATCTGGTTGTGGGAGCGCGCCGAGCGACTGCCCGAGGGCTACGCGGCGCTCGAACGGCTCGTGACGCGGCCGCCGCATGTCGGGGCTCGTTTCCCGTTTGAGCGGGCGCCCGAGGCGTTGCGGCTGCTGCAGAGCGGCGAGACAGTCGGGAAGGTCGTGCTGGCGGTTCCCGCTGCTAACCCGACGCCGCCAGCTGCTCCCGGTGATACAGCCGCGCAGCAACGATCCACACGCCCGCCACCAGCAGCAGCGCAGCACCCAGGTTGACCAGCCACTCCGCCGCCGAGATCGCCTCGCCCCGCAGGATCCGCAGGATCAGCTGGTTCTGTCCGAGGAACGGCACCGCCATCATCCACAGCCGCGTCTTGACGGGGGCGACCATGAGCATCAGCGTGGGAATCATCGGCAGGAAGATCAGCAGCGGCAGGTAGCCCTGCGCCTCGCGGTGACTCTTTGCGAACGCCGCGAGCGCGGTGAGCAGCGTGGCGCCGAGCAGCACGATCGGCAGCACGATGATCAGCAGCCATCCCATCGCGTCGAACGAAACGTCGAGCGACATGTCGATACGTTCGCTCGGGATCAACGAGAACGCGAGCCGGTACATCAGCAGCGTGACGACCAGCGACAGCAGCGTGAACACCGCCGTAGCGAGGATCTTGCCGCTGATGATCGCCTCGCGCGACGCGGGAGTCGTGAGCAGCGGCTCGAGCGACTGGCGTTCGCGCTCACCTGCCGTCGCGTCGATGGCGAGTTGCATGCCGCCGATGAATGCGAGCAGCAGCAACAGGTAGGGCAGCATCTGCTGCGCGAGGTCGAAACGCGACTCGGTTGTGGCGACGTCGCGATTCGCCACCTGCAACGGATGCGCAACTCCCGGGTGGATGCCGCGCGCGATCAGGCGCAGCGTGCCGACCTGCGAGCCATAGGCCTCCAGCAGCCCGCGCACGCGCGCGATCGACGCACCTGACTGCAACGGCCGGGAGCTGTCGTATATCAGCTCGATGCGCGCGGGGCGACCGGCCTTCCAGTCCGCGGCGTACGCCTCGTCGATGCGCAGGATGACCTCGTGCTGCTGGCGCCGCACCGCCTCGTCGGGGTCCCCGGGCGCCGGCACGACCAGCACGTCGTTCGAGCCGAGCCACACCAGCAGATTGGGCGCGCGCTCGATGCCGATCACCGGCAGCTCGAGCGTGCGCTCGAGCTGCTCGGCCTGGCGCTTCATGCCGAGCGAGCTCATGCCCGCGAGCAGCAGCGGCACCGCGAGCGGCATCACGAGGAACGCGACGATCACCATGCGGCGGTCGCGGAACGCGTCCACCAGTTCCTTTGCGAGTACGGTCCAGATCGCGTTCACGCGAGCAGGCCCTCCTCCGTGCCGATGACCTTCACGAAGGCGTCCTCCAGGTTCGCGAGGCCGGTCTGCGCACGCAGCGCGTCGGGCGTGCCGTCCGCCACGACGCGTCCCTGTGCGATGACGACGATGCGGTCGCACAGGGCCGCGACCTCCTGCATGATGTGGCTGGAGAACAGCACGCAGCGTCCCTCCGCGCGCAGGCCGCGCAGGAACGTGCGCATCGAGCGCGTGGTCATCACGTCGAGGCCGTTGGTCGGCTCGTCGAGAATCACGTTGCGCGGATCGTGCACCAGCGCGCGCGCAATCGCGGTCTTGGTGCGCTGGCCCTGCGAGTATCCCTCGGCGCGCCGGTCCGCGAAATCGGCCATGCCCAGCGCCGCGACGAGCTGTTCCGTGCGTGCGGCAATCGTCGCGTCGTCGAGCCCCTGCAGTCGGCCGAAGTAGGCGATGTTCTCCCGCGCGGTGAGCCGCTTATAGATGCCGCGCGCATCGGGCAGCACGCCGATGCTCCGGCGCACGGCGCCCGGGTCCTGCGCGGGATCCACGCCGTCCACCAGCACGCGGCCGCGATCCGGCCGCATCAGCGTGTACAGCATGCGCATGGTGGTGGTCTTGCCGGCGCCGTTCGGCCCGAGCAGGCCCGTGATCGCGACGTCCTCCGCCCGGAAACTGACGCCGTCCACGGCCACCACTGCCTTCAGTCCCCGGCCGAAGGACTTGCGCAGGTGTTCGACTTCGATCATCCGGCGGCCCCGCTCACGGTTCCCAGCCGTAGGCGCCGGTGAAGGGCGGCGTGTAGGTCAGCTGGTCGAGGCAGCCGGCGTCGAGACCCTTCGCGTCCGCGGTGTCGATGAAGCGCGCCATCAGGCGCGGCATGCAGCCCGCCACCATGACGTTGTGACCGTGGCCGCGCGCCACGAGGTGCCGGCCGTTCGGAAACGTCGCGAGCACGCGCTCGCCATAGGCCGGCGGGGTCACGGGATCAAACTCCCCCGAGAGCAGCAGTGCCGGCCGCTCGCTTGCGACCGGCTCGTGGAAATCCGCGGGCCGCCTTCCGCGCGGCCAGACCGTGCACTGCGCCCGCAGCGATTCCACGAATGCCGTGCCCATCAGTGTCTCCGCATCGGCGGGATCGACCTCCAGGAGATCCGCATCCTCGCTGCAGCTCACGGAGAGTTGCATGCCGTGCATGATCTGCTCACCGACGAGGCTCTCGATCATCCTCGCCTGCGCCATGAGCACCTCGGGCCGGCCGGCGGCCGCCTCCGCCAGCGACACGGGCAGCATGGCCGCCAGGCCCGGCACGTAGGCGTAGAGGCGTGCGACTCCGGCGACGGTGTCCGCCGTCAGCGTCTCCGTGTGCGGCTCCCACGTGAGCGGATCGCGATAGGTGACGGGCTTCGGATGTGAGCGCAGGTCCGCGAGCAGCCCGTCCAGCGTTTCCCTCGGCGACCCGAAGCGCCTCGCGCACTGGGCATCTGCCTGGCAGCGTGCGAACTGCAGGTCGATGGCCGCGTCGAGGTTGCGCGCGTGCTCGGAGCCGAGCGCGAGCTGCGGCGGCACGACGCCGTCGAGCACGACCGTACGGGTCCGCTTTGGATAGCGTCGCAGGTATTCCTGCGCGACTCGGGTGCCGTAGGAGATCCCGACGAGGTTGATCTCGCTCGCGCCAATGGCGATGCGCACGTCCTCGAGGTCGAGTACCGCGTCGCTGGTCGTGTAGAAGCGAGGGTCGGCGTCGAGTTCGGCGAGGCAACGCCTTGCGAATCCCTGGGCAGCGTCGGCGTCGGTCGCTACACCTTCCGGGGGCGCACCGTCGCCCTCCTCATCGCGGCAGTTCAACGGATTCGAGCCGCCCGTGCCGCGCTGGTCGACCAGCAACACGTGTCGATCGCGCAGGATGCCGCGGAAGGCCGTCGCGACGGCGGGATAGGATTCGAGCGCCGACTGTCCCGGCCCTCCCGCCAGCATGAAGACAGGGTCGGGCTGCGGCTTCTTCGCTGTACTGGGCACCAGCGCGACGGCAAGCTGGAGGCGACGTCCGTCGGGCCTGGCGCGGTCCTCGGGGACCTCGAGGGTTGCGCACTGCGCGGCGACGGTGACCGGCATGCCGGCGGCCGACAGCGTGCATGGCTGGACCTCGAGCGCGCCGAGCGTCCGAGCCGAGGACGCGCCGGGCGCGAGCCCGCAGACCAGCCACATGAACCCGGCCGCGGCCATTCGACGAACTGTCCTTGCCATCCGGCTAGTCTGCCATTCGAGCAGCGGTTTTGGGCTACGATGGCGCTTCGATGCACCGACTTCCGCCCATCACCCGCGCGCTCCTGCTGGCCAACGTCGCGATCTTCGTCCTGCAGCAGCTGGCGGGGCCGCAGATGATCGCCCTGTTCGCTCTCTGGCCGCCAGACTCGCCGCAGTATCCCGATGCGCCCGGGTTCGCGCTCTGGCAGCTGCTCACCTACGGCTTCCTGCACGGTAACCTCACGCACCTGCTGTTCAACATGCTGGCGCTCTACATGTTCGGTGGCGACATCGAGCGCCTGCTCGGCACGCGGCGTTACCTGGCCTATTACCTGGTCTGCGTGGTCGGCGCCGCCATCGCGCAGGTCGTGGTCCTCGGCGGGTCGACCCGTCCCCCCATGCCGACGGTCGGCGCCTCGGGCGGGGTGTTCGGCCTGCTGCTGGCATTCGGCATGGCATTCCCGCGGCGGCGGATCATGCTGCTGTTCCCGCCCATCCCGATGCAGGCGTGGCTGTTCGTGACGCTCTACGGACTGCTGGAGCTGTACCTCGGGGTCACCGGTTCGGGACAGGGCGTGGCGCATTTCGCACACCTCGGCGGCATGGCGGCGGGGTACATGATGCTGGTGTACTGGCGGCGCGGACGTCGCGCCTGATGGCGGGGGAGATGAACATGGCGGCCAGGAACAAGCGGGTGAGCAAGGCGGCGGCCGAGGAGGCCGTGCGGACACTGTTGCGCTGGGCGGGAGAAGACCCGCAGCGCGAGGGACTGCTCGAGACACCGCGGCGGGTGGTCGAGGCCTACCGGGACTGGTTCTCCGGCTACGGCGTCGATCCGCGCGACTACCTGAAGCGGACGTTCGAGGAGACCGGGGGCTACGACGAGATGGTCGTGCTGCGCGACATCGAATTCGAGTCGCACTGCGAGCACCACATGGCGCCCATCATCGGGCGCGCTCACGTCGGCTACCTGCCGACGAACAAGGTCGTGGGCATCAGCAAGCTCGCGCGGGTGGTGGACGTCTTCGCACGCCGTTTCCAGGTGCAGGAGAAGATGACGGCGGAGATCGCCCGCTGCATCGAGGAAGTCCTGCAGCCCCGCGGCGTCGGCGTGGTGATCGAGGCGGCCCACGAGTGCATGACCACGCGCGGCGTCCACAAGCGCGGCGTGTCGATGATCACCAGCAAGATGCTCGGCACGTTCCGCACGGACGCGCGCACCCGCAGCGAGTTCCTGACCTTCATCGACATCCGCGACCGCAAGTAGGTCCCGCATGGCTCGCAAACGACCCCTGCGCGACGCCGGCACCGTCGTCGTCCTCGAGCATCGCTCGAGCATCCTGGCGGACAACCCGCTGGGCGACCCGCACGTCCGCAAGCTCGCAGTCTGGCTGCCGAGGGAATACGACCAGCACGGCTCCGGGCCGGGCAGACGGTTTCCGGTCCTCTACGATCTCGTGGGGTACACGGGCTCGGGCCTCTCCCACCTCAACTGGAAGCCCTTCAGCGAGAATCTCGGCGAGCGCGTCGCGCGCCTCGTGCGCGACGGCGAAATGGGTCCCTGCATCCTCGTGCTCCCGGACTGCTTTACCGCGCTCGGCGGCAACCAGTACGTGAACTCCTCCGCGATCGGCCACTACGCCGACTACCTGCTCGAGGAAGTCATCCCGTTCGTCGACCGCGAGTTCCGCACGCTCGCCTCGCGCGAGCATCGCGGCTGCTTCGGCAAGTCCTCGGGTGGCTACGGCGCAATCATCCACGGCATGAAGCACGCGAGCCACTGGGGCGCCATCGCCGACCATTCGGGCGATGCGTACTTCGATTTCGTCTATCGCGCGGACTGGCCGAACACGCTGAACGAGCTTGCCAGGCACCGGCGCCCGGTGCGCAAGGCGGGCGCCGTCCGGCCGCCGCGCGACTCCGCCGCCGAGCGCAGGTTGCGCGCAGGACTGGACGACGGCCGCGTGCGGCGTTTCCTCGAGGCCCTGTGGAAGAAGCCGAAGCTCTCGGGCGCCGAGGTGCACGCGCTCATGAACGTCTGCATGGCGGCCACCTACGACCCCGATCCGAAAGCCCCGCTGGGATTCCGCCTGCCCTTCCACCTCGACACGGGCGAACTGCTCGAACAGCGCTGGCAGCGCTGGCTCGAGCACGACCCGGTGCTGCTCGTGAAGCGCCATGCGCGCAACCTGCGCAGGCTCAGGGGCATCTACATCGACTGCGGCTGGCGCGACCAGTACCACATTCATTACGGCACTCGGCAGCTGTCGCGCGCGCTCGCATCCGCAGGCATCGTGCACCGCTACGAGGAATTCGCAGACGACCATTCAGACGTCGACTACCGCATGGACGTGAGCCTGCCGTTCCTCTTCCGTGCGCTGCGCCCGTGACCACGCCGCGCCTCGGCCTTGCCCTCGGCAGCGGCTCGGCGCGTGGCTGGTCGCACATCGGCGTGATCCACGCGCTGCTCGAGCGCGGACTCAAACCGGACGTGATCACCGGCGCCTCAATCGGCGCGCTGGTCGGCGGCGCCTACGCGGCCGGTGCGCTCGAGCCCATCGAGGACTGGGTCTGCACGCTGACCCAGCGCCACGTCTGGCGGCTCGTCGACACCACGTTCCGGGGCGGAGGCGTGATGACGGGCAACCGCCTGATGGCCGCGGTCGCCGAGCACATGGGGGATCGCCAGATCGAGAAACTCCCCATCGCCTTCGGCGCGGTCGCCACGGACCTGTACACGGGCGAGGAAATCTGGATCCGCGAGGGCTCGGTGATCAACGCGGTCCGCGCCTCGAGCGGCCTGCCCGGGCTCTTCGCGCCGACCTGGTACCACGACCGGTGGCTGATCGACGGCGGCGTGGTGAATCCGCTGCCGGTTTCGCTCTGCCGTGCGCTCGGCGCCGACGTGGTGATCGCGGTGGACCTGAGCCGTGCGGTCACCCGTGCCGCGATGCGCGCCCAACGCAACGGCAGTCTGGCCCCAAAGGCCAGCGCCGAGGGCACCGCGGTGCTGAAGAAGTGGTCGGGCCTCGTGGACGGACTCGTGGAGTCCTTCCGCAGCAAGCGTGGCGAGCCGGGCCTCTTCGAGGCGATGGCCAGCGCAGTGAACATCATGCAGGACCGCATCACCCGCAGCCGTCTCGCCATCGACCCCGCCGATCTCGTGCTGCGGCCGGACCTCGGCGAGTTCCAGTTGATGGACTTCCATCGCGCGCGCGAGGCGATCGCGGTCGGCCGTGCCTGCGTCGAACGAATCTCGCCGCAGCTCGAGCCCATCATGGCGAAGCTGCGGCCGCTGCCCTGATCCCAGGCGCATGGACCTGGTCGTCATCCACCGCTCCCACGCGCGGCCTGCCTGCGACGAACGCGCTTTCATGCTGCACGCGGTGGGCATCGGATCGGAGATCGCGTGGGACGGCGCATCCTGGCTGCTGTGGGTGCAGGCATCCGACCAGGCCGCCGCGCTCGCGCACCTGCGGCGCTACGAGCGGGAGAATCCTCCACGCCGCCCGCCCGCGCCTCCGGACCCGCTGCATCGCGGCGCGTGGCTTGGATCCGCCGGCTACGCGGCGATCGTGCTGCTCGTCGGATACCTTGCCGGGCGCGATGCACTGGGATTCGACTGGCTGGACGCCGGCGCCCAGCGCGCCGGTCTGATCCGCAGCGGAGAGGCGTGGCGCGCAATCACGGCGCTGACGCTGCACCTCGACGTCGGGCACCTGCTCGCCAACCTCGGCTTCGGCACCGTGTTCGGCCTGCTCGCGGGTCAACTGCTGGGTCCCGGCGTCGCCTGGGCGACGGTGCTCGCCGCGGCGGCGGCCGCGAACCTGCTCAACGCATGCATCCAGCCCGCGACGCACTCGTCGGTCGGCGCCTCCACCGCCGTGTTCGCGACGCTGGGCCTGCTCGCCGCCTACGCATGGCGACGACGCGCAACAGAGGGCGGGCGCTGGGCGTATCGCTGGGCTCCGCTGGTCGCGGGAGTAATCCTGCTCGGCTTCACTGGCGCCGGCGGTGAACGCACCGACGTGCTCGCGCATCTCACGGGTTTCGCGATGGGAGCGCTCGCGGGAGTTGCTCATGCCGCGCGACGGTGTCCTCGCGGCCCAGCGGCGCAGGTCGTGACCGGCCTGGTCGCGCTGCTGGCGATCGTCGGGGCCTGGTTTTCCGCAATGAACTAGCTACGTGGTCAGGCGGGCAACGAGCCGGCGCACCCAAGGAGCGACGATGGTCACCGTCGGGAAGGCGACCGGCCATGTCGCTGCGCAGCTCTTGAGCCATTGCGTCGGGAACCCGGGATCGATTCCCCTGGCGGTGGCCAGGACGAAGGCCGAGACGATGGCGACCATGATTGCGGACAGCAGGGCACCGAAGACGATCGGTGCAAAGCGAGCGGGAATACGCATGTCATCCTCCTGAAGCGATTGTTGATTGCGATCGGGCGCTCTTGCGGAAACGCCGGGTTCACGACACGTAGATAGAGGCGGGCAGCCCAGCCCGCGGCGTAGAGCCCGAATCCAAAGATCACGTGCGTCACCAGGCTCTGGAGGCGGGCAGCCGCGGGACGCGGCGTGCGGCTGGCGGCCACGCCGGCACCCATGCCTGGCTGCATCACGAGGAAGGGCGCCGCCACGGTGCCGATGCCGACGGCCAGTGCGGGTCCGATCGTCGGATGGCGGACCCACGCAAGGCCCCAGATGCCGAGCAGAATGATCGCAAACGCGATGCCGATGAGGTAATGGGCGACCCAACCGATCAGGAGCTCGCCTTGCACGGCTGGCGACGCTGCGATCGATTGGTGGTGGAAGCGACCGCGAACCAGATGAGCGAGCCAGCGTCCAACCAGTCCGTAGTCCGGCAGCGGAATGCGGAGTACGCGCTTGCGTACGACCGCCCAGAGGTCCACGAGGACCGTGGCGCCCGCGCCAGTCACGAGCGCACATACGAAATAGTCCATGGCCGTCTCCCAGTGCTTGCCTTTCAGTTGCGTAGCCGGCAATGTGCCACTTGAAGTCGACTTGAGGTCAAGAGGATGCGGGACCTGGACATCGCCGAGGTGGGGCAGCAATCCGGCGTTCCCGCCTCGACGCTGCGTTTCTACGAGGAGAAGGGCTTGATCGCCTCGGTCGGCAGGCGCGGCCTGCGGCGCCTGTTCGATCCTCGGGTACTGGAGCGATTGCGGCTGATCGCACTGGGGCAGGCCGCCGGTTTTTCGCTCGATGAAATTGCCGGCATGCTCGCGGCGGACGGGCGGCCGACGATCGACCGGGCGACGCTCGCAACCAAGGCAGACGAACTGGATCGGACGATCCGGAAGTTGAGTGCGATGCGCGACGGCTTGCGGCACGCCGCCGCCTGCCCCGCGCCGAGCCACCTGGAGTGTCCGTCGTTCCGCCGCCTGTTGCAGGTCACCGCGTCCGGTGCCCGGGGCGGGCAGCCGCGGCGAATCAGCCGACGTGCACGCGCACCTCGCCGTCCTTGACGCTCACCTTGTACCTCTTGAGCGCCTTCTCGCCGCGCACGACGTTCAGCAACTGGATGCCCGGCGGGAAATTCGCCCAGTCGATCACCTCGCCGGTGCGGATGTCGAACCGCGCGTGGTGGAACGGGCACTGCACCTTGCATCCGTCGAGGATCTTGCCGCGCGCGAGCGGCGCGAAGACGTGCGTGCAATTCGCCTGGGTGGCGAAGAAGCCGTCCTCGAGGTGATAGACGACGACCTTCTCGCCGCCGGCCGTAAAACCCTTCATGTGGCCCTTCTTGATGTCGTCGGTGCGGCAAACGGTGTGCATGGTCATGGGCGGGGACTCTAGGGGCTGATGGCTGAGGGCTGTAGGCTGTGGGTTAGAAGTTCTTATCCTACAGCCTTCAGCCCACGGCCCACAGCCTCTTCCTGCAATGCCTATTCTCCACCTGACCGAAGAGCAGATCCGCACCTGGACCCGGGAGCAGAAGGACCGCTGGTGGTTCGAGAACGTGTTCCGCGGCGACATGCCGCAGCTCACGCTGCGCTCCGCGATCACGGGCTTCCTGCTGGGCGGGCTGCTCAGCGTCACCAACCTGTACGTCGCGGCCAAGACCGGCTGGACGCTCGGCGTGGGCCTGACGTCCGTCATCCTGGCCTTCGCGATCTACCGGGCGTTCGCGCGGCTCGGCGCGCGGGACATGACCATCCTCGAGAACAACTGCGTGCAGTCCATCGCGACCGCCGCGGGCTACATGACGATGCCGCTCACGTCCGGCCTCGCCGCCTACATGTGGGCGACCAACAGCGTCCTGCCGTGGTGGCAGATCCTGTGCTTCACGATCGTGATGTCCATCATGGGCGTGCTGGTGGCGTTCCCGATGAAGCGCCGCTTCGTGAACGACGAGCAGCACCCCTTCCCCGAGGGCCGGGCCTGTGGCGTGGTGCTCGACGCGCTCTACGAATCCGCCGCCGCGAAAGCCGGCATGCTCAAGGCGCGTGCGCTCATGGTGGCCGCCGCGATCGCCGGCAGCGTCAGCTTCGTCTCCGGCGAGAGCTACATGAAGCTCATCCAGGAGAAGTGGCTGGGGTTGCAGTCCTCGTGGCACCTGCCGCACAACCTCGACGGCTGGTACTACTCGCTGGTGGACAAGGGCCTCGCGCCGCTGCCGAAGCTCGTGGGCGTAGACATCCGCCAGCTCGCGCTGTCACCGACGCTCGACTTCGCGATGATCGGGGCGGGCGGCCTGATGGGCATCCGCACTGCGGCGAGCCTGCTGCTCGGCGCCGTGCTCAACTTCGTCGTCGTCGCGCCGGTGATGATCTCGCTCGGCGAGCTGCAGCCGCGCGCCGGGTCCATCGCGGAAGGCACGGCGCTGTTCGGGCGCGCCCACATCCTGAACAGCTGGTCCCTGTGGTGGGGCATCGTGATGATGGTCGTCGCGGCCATGGTGGCGCTGTTCGCGCGCCCCGAGGTGTTCGTCGAGGCCTACCGGACGCTCGCCGGCAAGGGTCGCGCAGGCGCCGGCGAGGACGTGTTGAAGGACGTCGAGCTGCCCCTGCCGGTGTCCTGGGTCGGAGTGCCGATCGTGGGCGCGGTGGGCATCTGGATGGCACACGCGTGGTTCGGGGTGGACTGGGTGCTCGGCGCACTCTCGATCCCGCTCATCCTGCTGCTCGCGCTGATCGCGGCGAGCAGCACCGCGCTTACCGGCATCACCCCGTCGAGCTCGCTCTCGAAGATCCCGCAGTTCACTTTCGGCGCGCTGGACCCGCGCACGCCGGCCCCCAACCTCATGACTGCCGTGATGTCCGCGGAGGTCGCGAGCAACGCCTCCAACCTGCTGATGGACATCAAGCCGGGCTACATGCTGGGCGCCAAGCCGCGACAGCAGGCGGTCGGGCACGTGATCGGCATCGTCGCCGGCGCGCTCGCCGCCACCCCGCTCTTCTACCTGCTGTTCGGGCTCGTGGACTTCGACGCGGGTGCCGGCAGGACCGTCGCCGATACCATGGTGACCGAGAAGTTCGCCTTCCCGGGGGCGCTGCAATGGAAGGGCGTGTCCGACCTCGTGACCGCCATCTTCGGCGAGGACACCGGGCGCCGGCTCCTCACGACCTCGATCGTGTGGTCGATGGTCATCGCGGGGTTCGCGGCACTGGTCATGGAGATCCTGCGCATCCGAACCAGGAACCGTTTCCCGCTCTCACCGCTCGCGATCGGGCTCGGCGTGGTGGTCCCGCCGGACTCGTCGCTGATGATGTTCCTCGGGGCGGCGATGTTCTGGCTCGCGAGCCGCCGCTACGGGGGACAGCCGCAGTCCAGGGGCTACCTCCTGTGGGTGGACTCGCAGGAACCCATCTGCGCGGGCCTGATCGCGGGCGCCGCCCTGGTCGGCATCGGCGACATCCTGGTCAAGGTGTTCGTCTTCGCCTGAGCCGCACCCCTGCCGCCACGGCCGGATCTGGCGCCTCCCTGGGGATCGGCGTAGCGTAGGGATCGGGATGGAGGGCCCTGCCATGGCTGGCGTACAACCGAGGCTCAAGTATCACTGCGTGGCGGTCATCGGCGGCGTTCGCGCCTGCGCCGCGGCCAAGGCGTTGAAGGATCAGCGGCTGCTGTCGGCCGACGCACCCCCCCGCCTGCCCCTGGCCACCTGCGACATGCCGGGCGACTGCCGTTGCACCTATCGCCATTTCGACGACCGGCGCAGCGGCCCGCGTCGAGCAGACGAGCGCGGCACGCGGCCCACCCCATGGACCAGCAACACCGACCGGCGTCGGAAGGGTCCTGCCGGACGGCGCGACAGCGACTTCGACTAGCCGACCCGCGACCGGAAGCGCTGGTATTCGTCCACCACCCGGCCAGCGTCTTCGAGTTGCGGGTAGTGCCCCACCCCTTCGAGCACGACCACGTCCGGGTCCGGCACGAGCTCGCTGTACCGCTGCGCCAGATGGGCGCCGGAAATGGGGTCGGCCGCGCCGCAGATCAGCCGTCGCGGCACACGTGACTCGACCAGTGCGCCCACCCAGCGCGGACGGTTACGGCGCCGCTGCTCCATGTAGTTGATGAGGCGCGCCAGCGACCGCTTGCCGTCATCGCGGTCGATCAATGACCAGAGGTCCGCAAGCTCCTCCCGCGACGGCGGCTCGCGGCCGGAGATCGAGAGCATCGTCGCCTCGAATTTCGACGAGCTCATGGCACGCGCCAGCAGCGGGCCCAGCACCGGCGTCGCGAGCAGGGTCTGGATCGGGCGCGGGCGATGGGTCTCCGGGAACAGGCCGCCGTTCAGGAACACGACGCTGGACAGGCGCACGCGGCCTTCGATCTCACGGGCCAGCAGCTCCTGGGCAACGGTGTCGCCGTAGTCGTGGGCGAGCACGTGGGCGCCGTCGATGCCCGCGTCGCCCAGCAGCGACTGGCAGAGGTCCGCCTGGGTGGCGATCGCATACGATTCGTGGCGCGGCTTCTCGGACAGGCCGAAACCCAGCAGGTCGAGCGTGTAGAGTGAATACCTTGCGGCCAGGGTGTCCCAGACACGATGCCAGTCGTAGCTGGCTGTGGGGTAGCCGTGGATGAGCAACAGCGGCGGCTTCTGCGGCGCCGCAGCGACCCGAACGAAGACGCGCCGCCCCGACAGGCGACGCATTTCGCCACCGTTGATCCAGGCCGCGAGCCGTTGCGAACCAGTCATGCCCGCATGTTCAGTTCATTCCCGACCAACAGCAAGCTGCTGACCCAGGACGCGAGCCTGTGGTGAGCACGGCTGTCGCCGAGGTACGTGAGCGGTTGCCGATCCTGTTCCAGGACGAGTTCCTCGCGGTGGTCGACAAGCCGTCGGGCCTGCTCGTGCACCGCTCGCCCATCGATCGCCACGAACGCCGGTTCGCCGTGCAGCTGCTGCGCAACCAGCTGGGCCGGCGGGTCTACCCGGTGCATCGTCTCGACAAGGGAACCTCGGGCGTGCTGGTCTTCGCGCTGGACCGCGGGACGGCGCGGACGATGGCCGCGGAGTTCGCGCAGCAGCGAATCCGCAAGAGCTACCTCGCCGTGGTCCGCGGCTGGCCTGCGGAGTCGGGCGAGATCGACCATCCACTCGAAGCGGTGGAGGATGCCCTCATCGCAGCGGGCCCGGCCGGGCCCAGGCCCGCGCGTACGCGCTTTCGAACGCTGGCCACGGCCGAGCTGCCGCACCGCGTGGACCGCTACCCCACGAGCCGCTACGCGCTCGTTGAACTGCAACCGCAGACGGGACGGCGGCACCAGCTGCGCCGCCACCTCGCGCACGTCTCGCACCCGATCATCGGCGACTCGACCTACGGCAAGGGCCGGCACAACCGGCTGTTCGCCGAACTCTTCGGCATGCAGCGCCTGCTGCTCGCCTGCGTACGCCTCGAGTTCAAGCACCCGGCGACCGGCGAACCGCTCACGATCGGGACGACTCCGGGCACGGACTTCGACGCCGTGCTGCAGCGACTCGGGTGGAGCGGGCCGCCGTCCGCGGCCGGGTTCAGCTCGACTTCGCCTTCACCTTCGCCGTGAGGGCCGCGATCTCGGCGCGGCGACCCTGGTCTGCCCGCTCGCGGCCGGGCCGCGCCGGCGCCTTCGCCGCCTTGTCGAGGTACTTGAGCGCCTCGGCGTACTCGCCTTCCTCGTACAGGAACTCCCCGTAGAAATAGTTCGGGTCGATGCCGTTCGGATTCTGCTCCAGCGCCTTGCGCAGCAGGTCACGCGCCTTGTCGTCGTCGCCGAAGCCGACCGGAAAGCCGGGGACCCTGGCGTAGAGAGTACCGAGGCTCGTGTAGGCCGAGCCTTCGAGGGCGCGCGGGTCGATCTTGAGCGCGGCCTCGAGGTTGCCGCGCGCTTCCTTCGCGAGGCCGAGTGCACCGAGCCCGCCCTTCGCGCCCGCGTAACTGCTCTCGATGATGCCTTCCCAGATCAGCGCCTCGGCGCGCCCGGGATGCTGCCTGGTAAAGGACTCGGCGCGCTTCTCGAGCGCCTCGAAGGCCTGCGAGCGTGCGTCGCCGGCCGGCGTGTCGTAGTTGACCTTGGCCCATTCCTGCTGGATGGACAGCAGTTGCGCGTCGAAGGCCGGGTCCGCGGTCGCAGCGTCGGCGGTCGCGATGGCAAGCAGGGCGGCGGGGACGAGCAGGATTCGCTGGAACTTCATGGATCGATTCCTCTTCAAGGCTTGGTCGCCGGGATGGCCGGCTCGCCGGCATAGCGCCGGATGACGGGGAGTTGCTTGCGCAGGGCGCCGTCGACCAGGCGCGGCAGGACGCCATTCACGCGCGCGAAGAATTTCTCGGGCCAGCCGATCACCGCCTCGACGCGGCCGCCGGCCAGCATGTCGCAGACGGCCTTCGCGACCAGCGCTGGCGGATCCATCGTCACGCCGAGCTCGTCGTTCATGCGCTCGACGGCCGAGGTGTTGATGCCCGTGCGGGTCGCACGCGGCGCGATGTAGCGAACGCTGACATTCGTGCCGGCGAGCTCGCGGCGCAGCGCCTCGGTGAAGCCGCGTACCGCGAACTTGGTGGCCGAGTAGACCGCGTAGCCCGGGTAGCCGATGGCCCCGAACACCGAGCCGGTGTTGAGGATGCAGGCCTCGGGCTGGCGCTGCAGGTGCGGCAGCAGCGTGCGGCAGAGGTGCATCGGCGCCTGCAGGTTGATGGCAATCGCCAGGTCGAGCTGCTCCGGCGGCTGGTCGGCGAACATGTGGAAGTGATTGACCCCCGCGTTGTTGACCAGCACGTTGACGCCGCCCTGCCAGGCGGCCGCCGCGGCGCAGAGCCGCGCGCGATCGGCGCTGCGGGTCAGGTCGGCAGTCAGCGTGCCGGCGCGCTCGCCGTAGCGTGACAGGCGCTGCGCCGCCCGCTCGAGCGCCGCCTCGTCGCGGTCGACGAGCAGCACCGAGGCGCCACGCGCGAGCAGCTCGTCGGCGATTGCGCCGCCGATGCCGCCGGCGCCGCCCGTCACCAGGGCGCGAATGGATTGGGACTTCATGCGATTCTCCTGTGCGGCGCCGTCGCCTCGTGTGAGGCGGCGGGATCGCCGAGGCCGCGGAACATCTGGCCGTACAGCCAGTAGATGCCGCGTGCGCAGCGGACCACGGCCTCGCGGTCCGCCGGATCGCTGAGCCGCTCGAGGATGTCCGCGAGGTCGTTGACGTGCTGCTTGTCGAGCTCGCCGTGGCTGCGCAGGTAGGTAAACGCGCGCGCCGGAAGCCCGAGCGTCTCCTGCATGCGATCCGCCGCCTGCAGTGCGAGCGCGACGCTGGTGCCTTCGAGCACGTGCACCATGCCGAAGAAACCGAGCGGATTGCGGCGCATGACGGTGTCGTATGCGTACGCGATCATCGCCTCGGTGGCAATGGCGGGCTGCGATGCAGCGGCCGCCGCGCGATCGCCGCCGGCGTGCGCGATGTCGTTCAGGACCCACTCGTCGTGCCCGGCTTCCTCCTCCAGGTAATGCAGCACGGCGTCCTGCAGCCAGCGATGCTGCTCGGGCAGTCGCGCACCGACTGCCATCAGCAACGGCACGGTGTGGCGGACGTGGTGGTAAGCCTGCGTCAGGAACTCGACGTAGAGCTCGCGGGTCACGTCGCCGGCCAGGCAGCGCCCGATTACCGGCGCGGTCAGCAGGCACTGACGGTCAGCCGCCGTCGCGCGCGCCAGTTGCTCGTGGAACTTCATCATTCACCTCGTCCAGGAATCGACCGTGTTGCCGTAGAGCGCGTCGAGCAGCGCGCCGTGCCGCTGCAGGATGGCGCCACGCCGCAGCCTGCCGTTGGCGGTCAGCAGGCCGTTCTCGAATGAGAATGGCTCGGGTGCGCGCACCCAGCGGCGCACCCTCGCGTAATCCGGCAATCGGGCGTTCGCGGCCGCAATGCCGCGATCGATGCCCTCGTCGTCGCACCCGTCGGTGACGCTCACGATCGCGACCGCGTATGGGCGGGCCTCGCCGTGCACCATCACCTGCCGGACGCCGGGCTGCTGCGCGACCTCGAGCTCGACCCACTCCGGCGCGACGTTGCGCCCGAGGCTGGAGATGAAGACATTGCGCAGCCGGCCGCGCACGTAGACATAGCCGTCCGCGTCGATCTCGCCCAGGTCACCCGTCGGCCACTCCTCGCCGGGGTGGCGCAGCGCATCCCCCAGGTATCCATGCGTGGTCACGCCCGACACCATGATCTGGCCGTCCTCGGCGATCCGCACGCTTGCGTGCGGCAGGGGCCGACCGACGCTGCCCCTGCGGCGCGCCCCGGGCGTGTTCAGGCAGACGACCGACGCGCATTCGCTCAAGCCGTAGCCTTCGAAGACGGGCAGGCCGACCGAGTCGGCCCGCTCGAGGAGGTCGATGGAGACTGCCGCGCCGCCCACCGCGACGAATTTCAAGGTGGCGGGAACGCGCCAGCCGCGCTCGGCGGCGGTCACGAGCAGGCGCAGGAGTTCTGGCACGAGGACGATGCTCTCCGGATGCGAGGTGGCGATGCAGCGCAGCAGGCGCGGGACGTCCGGCCCGGCGTAGCTCATGCCCGTGACCCGCGCGGGCGGGAGCAGGCAGGTCGCACCGGCGAGCAGCGGCGCGTGGATGCCGGCGATGTTCTCGAGTAGCGTGGCCAGCGGCAGCAGGCACAGGTGGCGCTCGATGCCGAGCGGCGCGGTTGCGCCCGCCAGGGAGCGCGCGACTGTCTCGATCTGCGCCGTGCCCAGGCAGACGCCCTTCGGCGTGCCCGTGCTGCCGGACGTGTAGGTCACCTTGGCGGTGCCCGGCGGCAGCGGACGCCGTGCCGCCGCATCGAGCGGGCGGCGGAACATGGCAAGGCCGGTTCGACCGGACACGCCCGTGGTCCGCCAGCCTGCGAGCAACGCGCGGCAGCGCTGCGGCGCGTCGGTGAGCACGCAATCGATGCCTGCGTCGTCCAGCGCGTGCAGCATCTGCCCGGCCGTGAAATAGCCGGGCAATGGCACGCACGGCAGCTCGCGCGCGTGCAGCGCGAGGTCGGCGACGGCCCAGCAGAGCCCGTTGTCGGCGAGCAGCGCGAATCGCTCGCCGCTGGCCGCGAACCACTCGCCTTCCGCCTCCACCAGCGCGGCGAGTTCGTCGGGAGTGACCGACTGGTCGCCGTCGTCCAGGGCGGCCCGGCCGGGCGCCACCGGCGCGGCGAGCGCCACCGCGCTAGCGTTCAAGCTTCGCCGCCCGGAAGCCCGGAATGCGACGGCTCAGCGGCAGGTAGCCGGCAAACACGCGTGGATCGGTCTCGTAGTAGCGGCCCCAGCGGTCCGGACCACCCGCGACGCGCCTGCCGTCGGCGCGTCCGAGCTCCACCAGGGGCGCCCCCAATCCGAGCAGGATCCCGCGCACGGTGCTGGTCGCGGTGAAGACGATCCACCGATACTCGAGCGACAGCAGGTAAGCCGGCAGCATCGCGACCATGCGCACGGCCGCGCGGCAGTTGGCCCCGGCGAGGTTGCCGACTTCGACCACCTGGTCGCGCCGGATCGACTTGCCCGTGGCCTCGGCGATGGCCGATTCGACCGGCTGCTCGAGGTATTGCTCGAGGTAGAGCGGCCGGGGAGCCGCGCCGCGCAGGCCGACGACGCCGCGCAACTGGCCGGAGCCGTCGCGCAACGAGAGCAGCGTCGGCATGAAGCTGGCGACGGTCGCGTCGTGTCCACGCCTGAATGCCTCGGCGACGAAGGCCTCGAGCTCGCCGCGCTCCGGCGCGTCCGAGTCGGCGATGGCGAAGCGCAGCGGGCGCCCCTGGCCGTGAAAAAGATCGTTGTGCGCGGCGGTCGATTCACTCAAGCGGGACTCCTTTGGGCCGACTGGCTCCCCGGGGCAATCACCCCGCGTTCGTCGGTTAGACGGCGGCCGCGGCCGAAATCAATCGCGCGGCGTGCTTCAACGCGGGAAAACATCCCACAATCAAATAGTTGCGATCACTCGACCGGCGCTCGGCGGCGGCCCCGATTGATTTCGGCGGGGCGCCCCGTCTAACTGCGCAAGGCAATGGACGAAAACGTGACCGACGACCGGGATCTGGTGCAGCGGATGCTCGCGGGCGAGGAACGCGCGTTCGTCGTGTTCTTCGAGACGTACTTTCCGCGCGTCTACCGTTTTGCTTTGCCGCGCCTGGACCGCAATCAGGACACGGCCAAGGACGTGGTGCAGGCCACGCTCATCAAGGCGATGCGCAAGCTGGGCGATTTCCGCGGCGAGGCCGCGCTCTTCACCTGGCTCTGCCAGATCTGCCGGCGCGAGATCGCCGACCACGTGCGCTCGCAGAGGCGACGGTCGGAGAAGGTCGTGCTCATCGAGGACAGCGCGGAGGTGCGCGCGGCGCTCGAGTCGATCGAGGCGCCGGCGGGCGACGACCCGCTGCGGCGCGCCGACAGCGCCGAGCTGAAGCAGCTCGTGCACGCGGTGCTCGATCGCCTGCCGGGTCGCTACGGCGAGGCGCTGGAGTGGAAGTATGTCGAGGGGCGGTCGGTCGAGGAAATCGGCGACCTGCTGGGGATCGGCCAGACGGCCGCGCAATCGCTGCTGGCGCGAGCGCGGGTGGCGTTTCGGGAAGGACTCGAAGCCGTATTCGGCGCATCGGCCGCGGACGTGCTCGCGAGCCTGGAGGCCTGAGGGGAAGACATGAACGAAGAATTGCGCTCGGACACCCTGGGGGACCGCGACCTCGCGGCCGTGCTTGCGGCAACTGGCGCGCGCGTTCGGCCCTCGGCCGACGCGATGGCCGAGGTGAGGGCCGCCGTCGAGGCCGAATGGCGCTCGACGGTCGCTACGCGCCGGAATCGGCAGCGAACCACGGTCTGGGCCGCGGCCGCAGGCATCGCGGTGGCGGCGGTCGCGGTCTGGATTGCGCGCCCATGGGTTCAACCCAGCGGCGAGGTCGTGGCGTCGGTGGCGCGCGTCGTCGGCGACGTCCAGCAGGACAGCGGCGACGGGGACTGGACCGCGCTCGCGGCCACCGATTCCGTCGCGGCCGGAGCACGACTGCGTACCGGTCCCGAGGGTCGTGCGGCCGTACGGCTGCAGGGCGGCGTCGAGTTGCGACTCGATTCCGACACCGTCATCGCATTCGAGGATCCCGGTCACGCCAGGCTCGCCGCCGGCGCCCTCTACGTGGACTCCGGGGCGCAACCGGGCGCGGACTCGCCGGACTTCGCGCTGGAGACGCCCGCCGGCAGCGTGCGGCATCTCGGCACCCAGTACGAGGCACGCCTGCTGGGCGGGGCGCTGCGCGTCGGCATTCGCGAAGGGCGCGTCGAGATCGGCGGCCCCGGCGGCAGGCTGCAGGGCGCTGCAGGCGAGCAACTGGTCCTCGAGGACGGCCGCGTCACGCGCTCGCCGCTTGCCACGACGGCGGACGCCTGGGGCTGGGTCGCTGCCGTCACGCCACCCTTCAACATCGAGGGCCGCAGCGTCGATGCGTTCCTCGCCTGGGTTGCGCGCGAAACCGGGCGCACCGTCGCCTACGCGTCGCCGGACGCGGCACAACGGGCGCGCGAGGTGGTCCTGAACGGCTCCGTCGAGGGCTTGACCCCCGACGAGGCCGTCGTGGCCGTGCTTTCGACGACCTCCCTGCGGTCATCCATCCAGGGCGAGCGCATACGCATCGACGCGGCGGCACTTTAGAACCGCGTGCAGTCCCGATAGGCCGCGGGCCGTCGCTCGGCTAGTATCCGGCGGCCCGTGCCGCCCGATCGCCACACCCCTGCCCTGCCCCGCCCGGGGAGCCTCCGCGCCGCCTTTGCCGTCGCCGCGGTGCTCTGGTCCGCCTGGGCATTGGCGGCCGGCCCGCCCTATGCCGGCCGGAGCCTCGAGGAGATCCTCCACGAGCTCGGCAGCTCGGGCCTGCGCCTGATCTACAGCAGCGAGACGGTGCGCGACTCGCTGCGCGTGACGCGCGAGCCCGCAGGCACGACCCCCATCGCGGTACTGGAAGCCGTGCTCGCAGAACACGGCCTGCGGGCGAACCTCATCGGCGAGAACACGTTTGCCATCGTGCGCGCCGAGGCCCTGCCGGCGACCCTTGCCGCCACGACCCCGACGCCCACCAGCGCGCCGCTCGAACAGATCGTCGTCGCGGCCAGCCGATATTCCCTGTCCGCCACCGTGCCCGACGTGCACACGTTCCTGACCCAGGACGAGATCGAGGGCTTGCCGCGCCTCGCCGACGACTCGCTCAAGGCGGTGCACCGCTTGCCCGGCGCCGCGAGCAACGGGCTGTCGGGGCTCGCGAACATTCGTGGCGGCGAGGAGAACGAGACCCTGGTCGTCTTCGACGGCCTGCCACTCTATGAGCCTTTCCACCTGCGCCTGCTGCTCAGCCCGGCGAGCGTCCTCGACCCGCGCGTGCTCGCGGGGCTCGACGTGCACGCCGGCGGATTCACGGCTGAATTCGGCGACCGCATGGGCGCGGTGATCGACGCGAAATCGCTCAGGCCCGAGGCGGACCACTACTACGAGCTCGGCTTGAACCTGTTCCATGCCCACGCGCTCGCAGCGCAGCGCTTCGCCGGCGGCAAGGGCCAGTGGCTCGCCGCCATCCGCCGCAGCAACCTCGACGAGGTGGCGGACCTCGTGGAGTCCGACCTCGGCGAACCGAGCTACGTGGACGGCTTCGGCCGCGTCGACTACGAATTCTCCGCCAGCACGCGCGGCAGCGTGCATGCGCTGCTGTCCAGCGACCGCGCCGAAGTGCGCAACTCGACGGATACCGAGTTCGCCGACGCCGAGTACCGCAATTCGTACGTCTGGGCGACGCTCGAGCATGAATTCTCGCCGCGGCTCGGTGGGAGCGCGATCCTCTCGTACACGGACGTGGCTGCGCAGCGCGCGGGCCTGGTCGACGAGCCCGGACGCCGGGTCGGCGTCGTGGACGACGAACGCCACTACGACGTGCTCGGCCTCAAGCTCGACGGACAATACGAATCGCGACGCTGGCTGCACCGCTTCGGCCTCGAGTTCCGCAGCCTCGCGGCAGACTACGACTACGCCAGTGCCGTGCGCTTCGAGCCGGGCTTCCCCTTCCCGGACAGTGGAGCTCTCGTCGTCGAACGTGCATTGGACCCGGCGCCCGCCGGCGAGCACGTCGCCGCCTATGCCACCAGTCGCGCGCTGCTCACCGAACGCCTCGCCGCGGAATTCGGCCTGCGCTGGGACGAGCAGAGCTACGGCGCCGACGCCGACAACCAGCTGGGCCCGCGGATCAACCTCACGTACCAGCTCGGGGCGGCGACACGCCTGCGGGCGAGCTGGGGCCGTTACCAGCAGTTCCAGGGCATCAACGAGTTGCAGGTCGAGGACGGCATCGATACGTTCTTCCCGGCGCAGGAGGCCGACCACGCGATCGTGAGCGTCGAGCAGGACCTCCCCGCCGCGTTCACCCTGCGCATGGAAGGCTATCGCAAGCAATACACCCGGATGAAGCCGCGCTACGAAAGCCTGTTCGATCCGCTGTCGCTCGTTCCCGAATTGCGCTGGGACCGCGTGCGCATCGAGCCGGATTCGGCTCGCGCCGAGGGGCTGGAGGTTCTCCTGACGCGCAAGAGCGCGGATCCCTGGAACGGCTGGCTGAACTACGCCTGGTCACGGGCGCGGGACCGGGTGGACGGCGTGCACATCGCGCGCAGCTGGGACCAGAGTCACGCAGTGGGCGGCGGCCTGACCTGGGCCGACCATGGATGGCAGGCCACGCTCGCAGGCTCATGGCACACCGGATGGCCCACGACACCGGTGCACGGGCTCGAGATCGGCGCTCGCAACTCCGCCCGTTACACGGACTATGCGTCCGTGGACGCGCGCTTGAGCCGCGAGTTCACACTGCCGCGCGGTGCACTGACCGTCTTCGGCGAAGTCACGAATGCCTTCGACCGTCGCAATCCGTGCTGCACCGATTACACCTACGCGCTCGCGGGCGACGGCAGCGTCGAGGTCGACCGCGACTACCGCCACTGGCTGCCGCTGGTGCCATCCGTGGGCGTGCTCTGGCGTTTCTAGCCCAGGCCGTGCTCGCGGAACCACGCCAGGCACTGCTGCCAGGCGTCCTGCGCATCCTGCGCGCGGTAGCTCGGCCGGTAGTCCGCGTGGAAGCCGTGCCCAGCCTCCGGGAACACGACGATCTTCGATTCGCCCTTCGCCGCCTGGACCGCCGCGCTCATCTTCTCGACGTCCGTGAGCGGGATCCCCTGGTCCTGGCCGCCGTAGAGGCCCAGCACTGGCGCCTTGAGCTGCGCCGCGATTTCCACGGGATACGTCGGCTGCAGCGCCGTCGCCTCGCCGACCAGCCGCCCGTACCAGGCGACGCCGGCCCTGAGGCCCGGATTGTGCGCGGCATACAGCCACGTGATGCGCCCACCCCAGCAGAACCCGGTGACACCGACGCGCTCCACGTCGCCCGAACCGGACTGCCCGGCCCAGGCGACCGACGCGTCGAGATCCGACATGACCTGCGCGTCCGGCACCTTCGACACGACCTGCGCGAAAATCTCCCGGTAATCCGTGTACTTCGAGACGTCGCCCTGCCGCGCGTAGAGCTCAGGGGCGATGGCGAGGTAGCCGGCCTTGGCGAAGCGCCGGCACACGTCCCTGATGTGCTCGTGCACGCCGAAGATTTCCTGCACCACCAGCACGGTCGCGAACGGCCCGCCGCTCGAGGGCATGGCGCGGTAGGCCGGGATCTCGCCGTCGGCCACGGGGACTTTCACCTCCCCGGCCGTGAGTCCTTCCGTATCGGTCGTGACGACCGTGTCCGCGCGCACCGGCAGGGCCGCCGCCGCGAATCCGACGGCCAGCGAGGTGACCAGCACTTCGCGCCGGGTGAGGCTCGGCTTGCCGAGCAGGGAATCGAGTTCCGCACCGGTCCACTTGTCGTGCATGGTCTCCTCCTGTGTCTCGTCGTATCGGCTCAGCCCGGCTCGACGCCGGGCTGGTAGGGCTCGGTCTCCGCCGCCACGGCGGCCGCCACCTCGGGCGCCACCGTGTACTTCGTAAACTCCGGGGGCATCCGTTTCGCCTTGCCCGTCGCGAGGTCGATGCAGACGTAGTGGATGAGGGCCCGCACCAGCGTCTGCCCGTCCGCCTTGCGCCGGACCTGGAAGCGCCGGACGATGCGCAGCCGCTGGTCGTTCAGCACCGGCCAGGTCGCCACCTGGATCTCGTCGCCCTCGTACGCCGAGCCCAGGTAGTTCACCTGCGTGCGCCACACCGCCATGCCGCGGTTCAACCGGCGGCAGAGCTCCGGCGGGATGCCGCGCTCGGTCGAGTGCGCCCAGGCGCAATCGTCCATCCACGCGATGTAGACCACGTTGTTCACGTGGCCATAGCCGTCGATCTCGGCGTGATGGGCCACGCGCTCGTGGATGAATGGCGACGGCAGGTCCCAGGACACCGTCACTCGCTCCCGAGGAGCTGCCCGAGCAGCGCGTCCTTGTCGGCCCAGATGCCGCCCAGCCAGCCCTGGAAGCGCTCGCGGAACGCCGGGTCGTTCATGTAGTCGCCGGAGGACATCCACTCGTCGATCGGCCGGCGGCGGACGTCCACGATCACGGTGCCAACGCGACCGCAGCACAGGTCCCACAGGGTCGGCGTGCCGGTGGTGTAGGCGATCGTGACGTCGAGCATGGATTGCAGCATGCCGCCCATCGCGGAGAGCACGAACGACACCCCGCCTGCCCGCGGCTGCAGCAGGTGCCGGTACGGCGACTTCATCGTCGCGTGCTTCTGCGGCGTGTAGCGCGTGCCCTCGACGAAATTCATCACCGAGGTGGGGATCAGCCGGAATTTCTCGCAGGCCAGGCGCGTCACCGCGAGGTCCTTGCCGCGGTGCTCGGGGTGCTTCTCGAGGTAGGCCGAGGTGTGGCGGCGCATGAACGGGAAATCGAGCGCCCACCACGCGATGCCGAGGAACGGCACCCAGATCAGCTGCTGCTTCAGGAAGAACTTGAGGAACGGGA
Source organism: uncultured Gammaproteobacteria bacterium (assembly GCA_963778185.1). Lineage (GTDB taxonomy): Bacteria > Pseudomonadota > Gammaproteobacteria > Steroidobacterales > Steroidobacteraceae > RPQJ01. Next base: position 850,402 of record CAVZTF010000003.1, read on the forward strand.
TGCGCCGGTTGAAGACCGCCTGCAGCACCAGGATGTCGACCCAGGAGAGGTGGTTCGAGACGACGAGGTACCAGTCGCGGTCCGAGAGTCCCTCGAGCCCGCGGGTGTCGAGCGGCATCGCGCCCATCAGGCGGAAGATCGCGTTGTTGGTGCCGATCCAGCCCTCCGCGATTGCGGTCATCGCGCGGCTGGTCCACCGGCGCCAGGCCGGGACCGGCACCAGCAGCTTGAGCAGGGCCACGACGAACAGCACGCTGCACCACGCGACGACGTTCAACGCCATCAGCGTGATGGTGACCACTCCCTTCGCCGTCGAACCGCTGCGCTGCTGCACCGGGTAAGATCCGTAGTCCGGGACCACGATTATGCCCCGGGGAATCGAGCGAGACACAGCCTACGGAGCCCGCGATGTCCATCGAACTGACCGCCCAGGAAGCACGGGTCATCGGCTGCCTGATCGAAAAGCAGATCGCGACCCCGGACCAGTACCCGCTGTCGCTCAATGCGCTCACCAACGCCTGCAACCAGAAGAGCAACCGTCATCCGGTGATGGCGCTCGAGGAGCGCGACGTGCAGGCCGTGGTGGACGGACTCATGCGCCGGCAGCTGGTGCTCGAGAAGTCGGGTTTCGGCAGCCGCGTGCCGAAGTACCAGCACCTGTTCTGCAACACCCAGTTCGGCTCGCTCAAGTTCTCGCCGCAGGGCACCGCCATCGTGTGCGAACTGTTGTTGCGCGGACCGCAGACGCCGGGCGAACTGCGCACGCACGCCGCCCGCCTCGCCCCGCTGCACGACGTGAGCGAGGTCGAGACCGAGCTCGAGGAACTCGCCACCCGCCCCGACGGCCCGTTCGTCGCGCGCCTTTCGCGGGAGCCCGGGCGGAGGGAATCGCGCTACATGCACCTGTTCAGCGGCGAGGCGCCGCCGATCACCGATGAGCCACCGCCGCCGACGGGCCGCACCGGCACTTCGTCCGGGCCCTCCCCGGCCGACTGCGAGGTGCGAATCGCGGCGCTCGAGGACGCCGTCGCGGATCTTCGTCGGGACCTCGAGGCGCTCAGGAAATCTTCGGGCGTTGAGCCTCCGGACGTTTCCGCGGCAACGTCCCCGCCTTTCGCGCCCCCGCCATGAGCAGGTCGATCGCGATCCCGTAGTCCAACTGCTCGCCACGCCAGCGGGTCGCCGCCGTCCGCGCGTCGATCTTGAGCCCCTGTGCCTCATGCGCGGCGACGAGTTCTGTCCACTGCGCAAACGGCCGCGTACGCCCCGGCACGCAGGCCTCGAGCACCTCGCCGCTGCGCCGGATGAAACGCCACGCGCCATCGTCCAGCCGCTCGATCAACACGCCGCCCTCGTGGACCGCCCGGTGATGCGCACGGCACAGCGACACGAGATTCGACAGCTTCGTCTCGCCGCCCTCGGCCCAGTGGTGGATGTGGTGGCCATCGACGTAGCGCTGGTGCGTGCAACCGGGGAACACGCAGCCCTGGTCACGTGAACTGAGCGCCCGCCGTAGTGCCGGGGGGATGCTGCGCGTCTTGCGGCCGACGTCGAGCGGCTCGCCCTGCGCGTCCTCGACGATTCTCACTACGCTCGCATCACAGGACAGGCGCCGCGCCGACTCGATGGGCAGGGCGGGGCCGTCCTCGTGCTCGCATCGGCCCGCGCGGCGGGCCTGGAGCGCCTCCGCATCGACGTGCACGACGATGTGATGGCGCTCGCCGCCGTTCAACGCCTCGGCGCCGTGCTTCAGGAAGCTCTCGGCCAGCACACCGAGCGCGTCGGCGCGGCGCGAGGACAATGTCGGTCGGTCATCCCGAAACGTTGATCCGGACGTTTCCGCGGAAACGTCCTGCGCGACGTCCGGCAGCGGGATGTCATCAATCGCCGCATCGAGCGCCTTCAGGACCAGCGCGCCGGTCTCGGCAGGCAGCCGCGTCTTGATCACCAGCGAGCCATCGTCGTCGTAGAAGTAACTCAGCCGCCGACCCGCCTGCTGGCGCTCTTCACGTGAAAGCTCCTCGACCTCCTGCACTCGCCGGAACTGTCGCACCAGCTTCTCGACGTGATGTGCCGTGCCGTGCTGCGCCACCATCAGCAACACTTCCTCGGTGTCCGGACAAGCGACGCGCGTAAGCGCCCGGACCTTGGCGTAGCTCAGCTCGCCGCGCGCCATGGCCGCACCGATCAACGGCAGCCCATCGAGCGCATGCGCCACGCGCAGCTTCTCGCGGGCCGCACCGAGATCGATCCCGCATTGCCAGTTGAGCCAGTGGGCGCAGGAATGGGTGAAGCCGTCCGACCAGCCCTTGCGACGGTCGAACTCGGCGATCAGCGCCAACCAACGGCGGTTGGCGGCATTGAGGTGGCCCGCCAGCTCGGTGATGCGCGCCGTGAGCTCGGGCGTGGAGAGGGCGGAGAGGGCGGAGAGGGATTCGGGGGCCGAAGGTGCGTCGTCCATGAGGCGCTCCGGAGGGTCGAAATCGTCGTTTACGGGGGTTTTAGAGTAGCCTGATTATTTATACAGTAGTCTACACAGAATCAATTAAAAGTCAACAAGTTATGCGAGAAAATCCACATCATCCCCGTCGCGCCGCCTCGATGGTGGCGACGTCGATCTTCCCCATCGGCATCATCGCCTCGAAGGCCCGCTTGGCCTCGGCTCCACCCGCCGCGAGTGCGTCGGTCAGCACGCGCGGGGTGACCTGCCAGGAGATGCCCCAGCGGTCCTTGCACCAGCCGCACGCGCTTTCGGTGCCGCCATTGCCGACGATCGCGTTCCAGTAGCGATCCGTCTCTTCCTGGTCGTCCGTCGCGACCTGGAAGGAGAAGGCCTCGTTGTGGGTGAACGTCGGCCCGCCGTTGAGACCGAGACAGGGTATTCCCAGCACGGTGAACTCCACCGTCAGGACGTCGCCCTCCTTGCCGCCCGGATAGTCGCTGGGCGCCTTGTGGACAGCGCGTCACCTTGCTGTCCGGAAAGGTGGCGGCGTAGAAGCGCGCGGCCTCGAGCGCATCGTCGTCGTACCAGAGACAGATCGTGTTCTTTGGCGTCATTTGAGTGTCCTCCTCGGCTTCAGTCCCTGACGGATAGTCGAACGAGGCCCGGCCAGATCGACAGTGGGTCGCCGGTATCAGGCCCCAGCGTGACCCGGGGGATGGGCCAGGAACCATTCGACGATGCCCGGCATGTGCTGCTCGAAGTCGCCCGGGTAGGAAAAGTTCAGCAGGCCCGCACGCGCGGAACTGCGGTTCTCGAAGTCATGCGTGGTGCCACCGGGCACGAGCACGAACGAACCCTTCGGAGCGTCCACCCATTTGTCCCCAACCAGCACCGACATGGTGCCCTCGAGGATGTAGAAGACATCATCCTCGTCGTGCGAATGAGGACCCGGACCTGCAGTATTCGGCTCCAGCCACCATTCCGAGATCGAGTAGCCAGCCTGGGTCTCGGGACCGTCGGCCTTGAACACGGCACGGATGCGGCCCATGTCGTACGAACGGCCCTCGCCTGGCAAGAGTACGACGGGCGTTCTTGGCGATCGGTTGGTAGGCATGAGAATTCCTCTCGTGCCTAACGCCCGAGGTCAGCGGCTGCTCGCCGACCCAGTGGAACGTGCACCTTATCGTTCACAGCCGATGCAACGAGTCGTTAGCTTGCAGCAGCATAAAGATAGAAATCCCGCGGGATACCGCGAGCCACGCGATGACCTGAAAGCACCCCCATTCTTGCAAAGCCAGTGCGTTCCAGAACTGCAATCGAAGGCCCGTTCGTTGTCATCACGATTGCCTCGACACGACCAATGGAGCTGGAGCCGCGGGCCCATGCTACCGCAGCTCGGACCGCGGCAGTCATCAGGCCACGGCCCCAGTAGGCGGGTGCAAGGTCATAGGCAAGCTCTGCAGTGCCCAGCTCACGGGACCAACGCGTGTATCCACAAGAGCCTATGAGCGTGCCGTCATCACTGCGAGCAATAGCCCAGCGTAGTGACTTCTGCTCAGCGTAGTCGGCGATTATTTTCTCGACCACGCCAGCGATCAAATCAGACGTAATCGGGGGCCAGCTGGTGTGTTCAGTTACACATGGATCCATCAGGTAGGAACACCAGGCAGCGGCATCGTCAGGCCGGAACGGCCGAAGAACGTGCTCTCCGATTGTGATCGTCGGAGGAATGAACGATGACCTCGACACTGTAAGCTGACGACTATTAGGCCGCACGATATAGCCGCTGATCTGCGGCAATAGTTCCCGGGATCAATGCGCACTTGTGCGTCATATGCGGAAAGTCTCCCCGGTAACTTCTTGATCGGACTACATTACCGACGCAATCGGTCGTCAATGCTGAACCCAAGCGTCTCCGCGGAAACGCCACCTCGTGCCGCGCGCTCCAGATCCCGCTAATACCCCTTTCCCGTGTCCACCACCGACAACATCTTCTCCCCCGCCACGTACCGCCGCAGGTTCTCGATCACGATCACGGACCGCGCCTCGCTGCCGAGGTCGGAGCGGGTCGAGACGTGCGGCGTGAGGATGACGTTCTGCATCTTCCACAGCGGGCTGTCGGCGGGCAGCGGCTCGGGATCGGTGACGTCGAGCCCGGCGCCGGCGAGGCGGCCGCCCTGCAGGGCGGCGACGAGATCCGCCTGCACGACACTCTTGCCGCGACCGACGTTGAAGAAATACGCGCCAGGCTTCATCGCGGCGAAGAACTTCGCGTCGAACAGTCCGGTGGTGGCTGGCGTGAGTGGCGTGGTGTTCACGACGAAGTCTGCCTCACCCGCGAGCTTGTGCAGCTCGTCGGACAGGCCGACGTAGCTCACGTACGCGGGCCCCTCGCGACCGCTGGCACGGGTGGCGATGACGCGCATGCCGAGCGCATGCGCGCGCCGCGCGACTTCCGTGCCGATGCCGCCGAGGCCGACGACGAGCAGTGTCTTGCCCTCGATCGTCAGCATCCTCACGGTCGCGGGCGTCTCCTGCGTCCAGCGTCCCGCCATGCGCTCCGGGATATAGAAGTGCAGTCCGCGCGCAAAGGACATCATCATCGCGATGACGTGCTCCGCCATCACGGGACCCGCGACCCGCTGCATGTTGGTGAGCAGGATGTCCCGTTCGCGCAGCGCCGGAATTGCCACGCAACGCTCGACGCCCGCGGAGTACGCCTGGATCCAGCGGATCCGCGGCCCGGCGGCAAGCAGCTCCGCCGAACAGGGGCCCAGGACCGCGTCGACGTCTCCCGCGAGAGCGACGGCCTCCGCCATGTCTTGCGCCGGAACGATCTCGACGCCCGGTACTGCCGCCCGCAGCGCCGGCAGCAGTTCAGGCTGGAGATTCCAGACGAGCACCTTGCGCGGCCGCATCCAGCCGGTACGCTCGCGCACCGGCACGGCGGATTCCTCGAGCCCGAGTTGCGCGATCAGCGGGGCCACCCGCGCATCCGGCACGGGCACGGAGTCGGCGCGCGTGGTTCCGCTCACCAGTGGCGACACGACGACCAGCGCCGTCACCGCCAGCCGCTGCCACGTCCGGTTGACCATGTTCATGTGTGCCTCCTGCCGTGGGTCCGGCCGGCCGACACTAGACCAAGGGGCGCGCGCCGACTACCCCCCGGGACCGCTATCATTCGCGCCATGGAGCGACCAACCGGACCGGGGCTGCAACTCGACGCGGACCACGCGACGTTCGTACAGGGCGGCGTCTCCGTCGTCGTGAGCACCCGGAATGCGCAACTCGTGCCCGGCGTCGTGCGCGGCTGCGGTTGCCGGGTCTCGCGTGACCGGCGACGCGTGACAGTGCTGGTCGAGACCGCGCGCTGCGGTTCGGTACTGGAGGACATCGCCGCGAACGGCATGATCGCGGTCGTGTTCAGCCAGCCGAGCACCCACCGCACGATCCAGCTGAAGGGCTCGGACGCCAGGGCGGTCCGGCCCACGAGCGTGGACCGGGCGGCGGCCGAAAGGCACCTCCAGGCCTGGGCCGACGACATGCAGTCGATCGGCTATGCGCCCGGGTTCTCGCACGCCGTGCACGGCGCCGCCGGGCCGGGGCTCACCGCGATCTCCTTCACGCCCACGGCGGCCTTCCAGCAGACGCCCGGGCCGGCCGCGGGACAGCGGCTCCCGAGCTGACCATGCCGCTCACGCTGCATTCGATCCGCGCCTGCCTCGAGGGCGCCGTGCCCGCGGTGATCGCGACCTGCGCGCGTGACGGCACGCCGAACGTCTCCTACATCTCCGAGGTGCACTACGTCGATCCCTCGCACGTCGCGCTGTCGTACCAGTTCTTCAGCAAGACGCGCCAGAACGTGCTCGAGAACCCACGAGCGACCGTCATCGTGATCCATCCCGACACGGGTGCGCAGTACAAGCTCGGCGTGACCTACCTTCGCACGGAGGACTCGGGGCCGCTGTTCGAATGCATGAAGGCCAAGCTCGCCGGTATCGCCTCTCACGCGGGGATGACCGGCGTGTTCCGGCTGCGGGGCTCGGACGTCTATCGCGTCGAGTCGGTGGGCGAGATCCATCGCACCACGCTCGCCACGGTGGCCACGACGACGAACTCGCTGGCCGAGCTGCGCTGCGCCATGACGCGCCTCTCAGGTGCGGCGCATCTCGCGGGCCTGCTCGATGCGCTGCTCGACTCGCTGCGCGGGGTGTTCGGCATCGAGCACTCGATGGTGCTGATGAACGACCCGGCGGGCGACCGCCTCTACACCGTGGCAAGCCGGGGCTATCCCGAATCAGGAATCGGCGCGGAGATCCACCCTGGCGAAGGCGTCATTGGGACGGCCGCACTCGCCCGCACGCCGATCCGCATATCCCACGCGACGTCCGAATTCGGCTACGGTCGCGCGATGCGCGAGGACGCGACGAGCCGCGGCCTCACGGCGGGCATCGAGCAGGCCATCCCGTTCCCCGGACTGCCCGGCTCGCAGAGTCAGGTCGCCGTACCGATCCTCGCGGACGGGCGGCTGCTCGGCGTGCTGTTCGCGGAAAGCGTCGAGACCAGTCGCTTCGGCTACGACGAGGAGGACGCGCTCGTGGTGCTGGCGAGTCACGTGGGCACCGTCGCGGCCATGCTCGAGGAAGGCGCGGAGTGCGTGGCCGAGGCCCCGGCCCCGCAGCGCTCCGCGGCGATGCCGCGAGGTGCGCCGGTGCGGATCCGCCGCTACGCCGAGAACGACAGCATCTTCGTGGGCGAGGACTACCTGATCAAGGGCGTGGCCGGCGCAATCCTCTGGAAGCTGGTGCGCAGCTACGTGGACGAGGGGCGCACCGAGTACACCAACCGCGAGCTCAGGCTGGATCCCGAGATCCGCCTGCCGGACCTGAGCGAGAACCTCGAGGCGCGGCTCATCCTGTTGCAGCGACGGCTCGAGGAACGCTGCCCGGGCCTGCGCATCGAGAAGACGGGCCGCGGGCGGTTCCGCTTCAACGTGAACCACCCGCTGGCCCTGTCCGAGGTCGGCCGCCAGAACTGAGCGCGGCTCAGCGGCGACCTGCCGCCTGCCTGTTGTCCTCGACCGGTACGAACACCAGGTACGGCGTGTTCACCTTGCCGCCCGGGGCCACGTAGGCCGGCGCCGGCACGCCAGGCGAGCCGAGGCTGCGGATGTAGGCATAGACGGCCTTCAGGTCCTCGTCCTTCATTTCACGCAGGTTGAACCAGGGCATCGGCGGGAGGCGCTCCTTGCGGGCGTGCTCCAACCACTGCGCCTCGCCCATCGAAGCTGCGACCCGCCTGAGGTTCGACGGATAGGTCGTACCCCACGGTCCCTGGTAACCGATCGAGGTCCCGGTGAGCCAGTCCTTTTCCGGGACGGCCCCGCTCTGCTGGATGTAGCCGTGGGTGTGGCAGTCGTTGCAGCCGCCGATGGTCACGAGGTAGCGACCTCGCGCGACGGTCGCGGCGTCGAAGGCCTCGTCGCCTGCCATGGCGCCGGTCGCGGGGATCAGGGTCGACGCGAGGACCGCAAGCGCGGTCCAGCGGGATCGGAAGGTCATGGTGATTGCTCCTGCTCGAAAATCGGTGGAGCACAGTCTCGCCCGGCCCGCGCTGGCGGGACGCTAAATGCTTGCTAGCGAAACCCTAAGAGATTCTTAAGACTGGCTCAGCCGAGGCCGGTGCGCGCCATCTTGCGCCGCAAGAAAGCGATCTGGGTCTGCAGCGGAAGGTTCTTCGGGCAGACGTCGTGGCAGCCGAGCAGGGTCATGCAGCCGAAGACGCCGTCGTCGTTGCCCACGAGCTCGTAGAAGTCCTCGTCGGTGCGCGTATCGCGTGGGTCGAGCGCGAAGCGCGCGATCTTGTTGAGGCCCACTGCGCCGACGAAGTCATCGCGCATGCGCGCCGTGCCGCAGGCGGCCACGCAACACCCGCACTCGATGCAGCGGTCGAGCTCGTAGATCCTGTCCGCGAGGTCCGGGTCCATCTTCGCCTCGATGCGGCGAAGGTCCGGGTCCTCCCCGAGCGAATGCACCCAGGTTTCGAGCCGCTCGCTCATGCCCTGCATCCACTTGCCGGTGTTCACGGACAGGTCGGCGATGAGCTCGAACACGGGGAGCGGCGCGAGCGTGATGTCCGCGGGCAGGTCCTGGGTGAGCGTTCGGCAAGCGAGCCCCGGCCGGCCATTGATGAGCATTCCGCAGGCGCCGCAGATGCCGGCGCGGCACACGAAGTCGAAGGCCAGCGACGGGTCGAGCTGCTCGCGGATCTCGTTGAGCGCGATGAAGAGCGTCATGCCCGCCGCCTCCTCGAGCTCGAAGACCTCGAAGTTCGGGATGCTCTGCGGGTCGCGCGGGTCGTGGCGCAGGACGTGGAAGCGCAGCCTGCGCGGTGGCGAGCCGGTCGCGTCGGTCGGGGCCCGTTCCGTCATGGCAGCTTCTCGTCGATGCGCTCGTTGCGGCCGCGGAAGCGCTCGGGCAGCAGGTGCTCGTAGGGCATGATGGCCGCCTGCACGTCGTGCCGGTCCTGCTCCTTCATGCGCTCGCGCAGGGCGGCCACCTCCTCGGCGCGCCGCGGCGTATCCGGATGGTCCACGTAGTTCTTCGCGCCGTAGCCGCGCCAGCCCGGCGGCAGCTCCATGCCCATCACCTCGAGCGGCTCGTAGTGCAGGCAGGGCAGCGTGTCCGCGGGGTCCGTCCACGTGGCAAGTGTCCGCCTGAGCCAGGCTGCGTCGTCACGAGCGGGGAAGTCCTCGCGAAAATGCGCGCCGCGGCTTTCGGTGCGCGCGAGCGCGCCCGTCGCTATGCAGAGGGCCACCTTGAGCATCCTCTGGGTGCGGTAGGCCGTGACGAGTTCGGGGTTCGGGCCGTCCGCACGGTGACGCAGGCCGATGTTCCGGCTGCGCAGCACGAGTGCCTGCAGTCGGTGCACGGCTTCCTGGAGATCGGCGCCGGTGCGGAAGATGCCGACCTTGTCGGTCATCGTCTGCTGCATTTCGATCTTGATCGCGTCAGCCCGCTCCGTACCGCCGCCATTCAGCAGCCCGTCGAGCCGGGCACGCTCGGCCTCGACCGCCTCGCGGACCAGTGCCGTCGGGATGTCGACCTCGCCCTCGGGACTCTCGCAGAAATCCGCGATGAACTCGCCCACGATCATGCCCGCGACCACGGTTTCCGCCACCGAGTTGCCGCCGAGCCGGTTGAAGCCGTGCATGTCCCAGCAGGCCGCCTCGCCCGCGGCGAAGAGACCGCGCAGCGAGGGGCTCTCGCCGGTGTACTTCGTGCGGATGCCGCCCATGGTGTAGTGCTGCGCGGGCCGCACTGCGATCCACTTGTCCGCCGGGTCGATGCCGAGGAAATACCGGCAGATCTCCTTGACCTCGCGCAGGTTCTTCTCGATGTGGTTGCGGCCGAGCAGCGTGATGTCGAGCCACAGGTGCTGGCCGAAGCGGGATTTCGCCGCATTGCCCTTGCGGATGTGCTCCTCCATGCGCCGCGAGACGACGTCGCGCGAGGCGAGTTCCTTCTTTTCGGGCTCGTAGTCCGGCATGAACCGGTGGCCGCTCGCGTCGCGCAGCAGGCCGCCGTCGCCGCGGCAGCCCTCGGTGACCAGGATGCCGGCCGGGAAGATGGCCGTGGGGTGGAACTGCACGGCCTCCATGTTGCCGAGTGCGGCCACGCCGGTCTCGAGCGCGATGGCAGCGCCGATGCCCTCGCAGATCACGGCATTGGTCGTGACACGGTAGACGCGCCCCGCCCCGCCGGTCGCGATCGCCGTGGCTTTCGCCACGTAGGCGGTCAGCTCGCCCGTGACGAGGTCGCGAACGACCGCGCCATAGCAGCGCGAGCCGTCGTGGATCAGCGCCACGGCTTCCTTGCGTTCGTGCACGGGGACGCCCTGCGCTATCGCCTGGTCGCCCACGGCGAACAGCATCGCGTGTCCCGTGCCGTCCGAGACGTAGCAGGTGCGCCATTTCTTGGTGCCGCCGAAATCGCGCTGTGCCAGGAGCCCGTGCGCCTCGGCGCGCTCGGTGATGGTGACCTTCTGGCCGTTGATGATGACCTCGCGGTCGCCCTGGCGGACGCGGCTCCAGGGCACGCCCCACGCCGCGAGCTCGCGCACCGCCTTGGGCGCCGTATTCACGAACATCCGGACGACCTGCTGGTCGGCGCCCCAGTCACTGCCCTTGACCGTGTCCTCGAAGTGCACGTCCTCGTTGTCGCCCTGGCCTTTCGTGACGTTGCCGAGGCTCGCCTGCATGCCGCCCTGTGCGGCGGCCGAGTGCGAGCGCTTGGCCGGGACCAGCGACAGCACGATCGCATCGTGGCCACGGCGGCGCGCGCCGATGGCGACCCGCAGGCCCGCGAGGCCGCCGCCGATCACGAGGACGTCGGTATAGATGACCTTCACTGCGCGGCCTCGGTGACCCAGGACGGTACGTAGGGCTGGCCGTAATCGGGTGCGTGCTCGATGCCGATCTTCACGTAGGCCGCCAGCGTCGCGAGGCCGAGCGCCAGGAAGAACGCCGTGATCGTCCACTTGAAGGCACGCAGCCTGCGCCGCGTCGCATCCGGGTCGGAGCCCGCGAACCAACCCCATTTGAGGGCGAGGCGGTAGAGCCCGATGCCGCCGTGGAACTCGACCGCGAACAGCATGACGAGGTAGAGCGGCCACATCAGGTCGCTCCACATGCGGTCGGCCGACTCGAAGGGCCCGATGCGGTCCGGCCGCGTCATCATGATGTAAAGGTGCACCGAGGCCATGAAGAACAGCGCGAACCCCGTCACCACCTGCCAGTACCAGAGCGTCGTGTCCTCGTGCTTCATGCCCCGCATGTGCTCGCGGTAGGCGCGGTACTGGCGGTAGCTGGCCGGGAACTTGCGCAGCGCGAGCGCCGCATGGACGATGAACAAGGCGAAGATGGTTGCGACCAGCATCGAGACCAGCCAGGGCAGCGGCCGGCCGAAGAAGAAATAGCCCTCGAAAAATCGCGCGACGGTCCACATCGCGTCGCGGCCGAGCAGGATGCTCGCGACGAAGAACATGTGGACCCACATGAAGAGCCCGAGCGCGAGCCCGCTCAGGCTCTGCGCCAGGTCGAGCCGCGCGGGCCAGTGGCTCGCGGCGTCGGGTGGGCCTGCGAGCCGCGTCGAGACTGGTTGGACGCTCATTGGTCCGCATTTCGAGCGATCGAGCGGGCAGACATCCATAGGTGATTTCCGTAGCATGTCTCGCCTGACGAGAATGCACTCCCTATAGTCGCGCCCACGATGCAAAAGCTGCAGTTCCGCTTCCGGGACGGCCTGGACATCCCGCTCGATGGGCCGCCGCGGCCCGAAATCCATGCTGCAGCGCAAGTAGGTTCCGTCGCCGTGCTGTCCGGGGACTTCCCCGGCATGAAGCTGAACCTGCTGGTCGAGGAAGGCAGCCGTGTCGCACTCGGCCAGGCTCTGCTGCAGGACCGCGCACACCCTCGCGTGCAGATCGTCGCGCCGGGTGCCGGCGTGGTCACCACGATCCACCGCGGCGCGAAGCGAGCGCTGCGCTCCATCGTCGTGACGCTGGAGGGGGACGAGGAAATCAGTTTCGAGCCCGCGAGCCGCGGTCGGCCGGGCCGGGAGCAGGCGCGGGACCGGCTGCTCGAGAGCGGCCTGTGGGCCGCCATCCGCTCGCGGCCCTACGGCCGCGTGGCCCTGCCGGACGCGACGCCCCACGCGCTGTTCGTCACGGCCATGGACACGAACCCGCTGGCGCCCGACCCGCTCGTCATGATCGGCGAATACGGGGCCGATTTCGCCTTCGGCGTCGAGGTGCTGGCCGAGCTCCTCGACGGCGAGACCTACGTCTGCACGGCCCCCGGGGCCGGGACCAGGCTTCCCGACCACCCACGGGTGCGGCTCGCGGAGTTCTCCGGCCCGCACCCGGCGGGCCTGCCCGGCACGCACATCCACTCGATCGCGCCGGTCTCCGCCCGGCGGTCGGCCTGGTACGTGGGCTACCAGGACGCCATCGCGATCGGCCGCCTGTTCACGACCGGCCGCATCGCGACGGAGCGCGTCATCTCGCTGGGCGGCCCCTCGGTGCTGCGACCGCGGCTGTTGCGCACCCGGATCGGCGCCAACATCGACGACCTGGTGCGCGGCGAGACCGCGCCGGGCGAATGCCGCGTGCTGTCCGGCTCGGTGCTCGCCGGCCGTTCGACCTCGGACTGGGCGGCCTTCCTCGGCCGCTACCACAACCAGGTGACGGTGTTGCGCGAGGGCCGCGAACGTGAGTTCCTCGGCTGGACCGCGCCCGGCCGCGACAAGTTCTCGATCACGCGCACCTTCCTGTCGGGCTTCCTGCCGAAACGGCTGTTCCCGCTCACGACCAACCAGCTCGGCAGCCCGCGCGCGATGATCCCGATCGGCACCTTCGAGCACGTGATGCCGCTCGACATCCTGCCCACGCAGTTGCTCAGGGCGATCGCGGTCGGCGACACGGACGCGGCGCAGCAGCTCGGGTGCCTCGAGCTCGAGGAGGAAGACCTCGCGCTGTGCTCGTTCGTCTGCCCGAGCAAGTACGACTATGGTCCTCTGCTGCGCGAGGCGCTCAGCCGCATCGAGAAGGAGGGTTGATGCGGCCGCTACGCCGGATACTCGACGAGATCCAGCCGCTGTTCGTGAAGGGCGGCCGCCTCCAGCGCTTCGCGGCTCTCTACGAGGCCATCGATACCTTCCTCTACATGCCGGCGGAGGTCACGCGCAGCTCGCCGCACATCCGCGACGCGATCGACGTGAAGCGCGTCATGATCACCGTGGTGCTGGCGGTGCTGCCCTGCGCGATGTTCGGCATGTACAACGTCGGCCACCAGGCCAACCTGGCGCTGGCACAGCTCGGCCAGGAGATGGCGGCGGGCTGGCGCGGCGAGATGCTAGCGACGCTCGGCTTCGGATTCGACCCAGCGAATTTCTGGGACTGCTTCTGGCACGGCGCACTCTATTTCCTGCCGATCTACCTCGTCACGATGATGGCGGGCGGACTGTGGGAGACGGTGTTCGCGGCCGTGCGCAACCACGAGATCAACGAGGGCTTCCTCGTCACGTCGATGCTCTACGCACTCACGCTGCCGGCGACGATCCCGCTGTGGCAGGTGGCGCTCGGCATCAGCTTCGGCGTGGTGATTGGCAAGGAAGTCTTCGGTGGGACCGGCAAGAACTTCCTGAATCCCGCCCTCACCGCCCGCGCGTTCCTGTTCTTCGCCTACCCGGCGCAGATGTCCGGCGACGCGGTCTGGGTGCCGGTGGACGGTTTCACGGGCGCCACGGCGCTCGCGCACGCGGCCCAGGGCGGGCTGCAGGCGGTGACGGCCTCGGGACTGACCTGGACGGACGCCTTCATCGGCAACATGCAGGGCTCGATCGGCGAGACCTCGGTGCTCGCCTGCCTCATCGGCGCCGCGTTCCTGGTCTACACGCGCATCGCCTCGTGGCGGATCATGCTCTCGGTGCTGCTCGGCATGGTCGCCACGGTCACGATCTTCAACCTCGCCGGCAAGGCCGGCGGTCACTCCTATCTCGACATGCCGTGGTACTGGCACGCGGTACTTGGCGGGTACGCATTCGGCCTCGTCTTCATGGCGACCGACCCGGTGAGCGCGAGCATGACCCGCGCGGGACAGTGGGCCTACGGTGTCCTGATCGGCTTCACGGTGAGCATCGTGCGCGTGCTGAATCCCGCCTATTCCGAGGGCATGATGCTCGCGATCCTGCTCGGCAACGTCGCCGCCCCGACCATCGACTACTGCGTCGTCAAGCTCAACGTGCGCCGGAGGGCCCGTCGCCATGGCGCATGACCGGGACACTCCGGGCCGGGTGCTCGCCGTCGCCGCCCTGGTCTGCGTGGTGTGCGCCGTGCTCGTCTCGGCCACGGTCGTGCTGCTGCGGCCGATCCAGGACCGCAATGCGCTGCTGCAGCGCCAGCGCAACATCCTCGAGGTCGCCGGCATCTACCAGCCCGGCGCCAGCGTCGAAGCGCAGTTCGAGCGGGTCGAGGCCCACCTCGTCGAGCTCGCGAGCGGCCAGTACGTCGAGGGCGGCGACGCAATTCGCTTCGACATCCCGAAGGCCGCCCGCGACCCAGAGCGCAGCGACGCGGTGCCGGACGACAGCGACGTCGCGCGCATCAATCGCAGTCCGCGGACCATGCCGGTGTTCCTGGTGCGCGGCGATGCCGGCCTCGAGACCGTGATCCTGCCCACCCACGGCTACGGGCTGTGGTCCACGATGTACGCCTACGTCGCGCTCGACGCGCGGGGCGAACGCGTGAAGGGCATCACTTTCTATTCGCACGCCGAGACCCCGGGACTCGGCGCCGAGATCGACAACGTGCGCTGGCGCGACTCGTGGGTCGGCAAGCGCCTCGTCGACGAGGCGGGTCAGGTGCTGTTCGACATCGCCAAGGGCGCGCCCGCGGCGGAGGCGGTCGATTACCACGTCGACGCGATCTCGGGCGCGACGCTCACCGGCAACGGCGTCGAGAACATGATCCACTACTGGCTGGGCGAGGCGGGCTACGGGCCCTTCCTCGCGCGCCTGCGCAGCGGAGGGGCCTGAGGCATGAAGGCCGCGACACGCAAGGCGCTCATCGAACCGCTGATCGTCAACAACCCGATCATCGTGCAGATCCTCGGCATCTGCTCGGCGCTCGCCATCACCTCGAAGCTCGCGCCGGCGGTGACCATGTCGCTCGCGCTCACGGCCGTCGTCGCCTGCTCGAACGCCGCGATCAGCGCCATCCGCCGCCACATCCCGAACAACATCCGCATCATCGTGCAGATGACGATCATCGCCTCGCTGGTGATCGTGGTGGACCAGTTGCTCAGGGCCTACGCGCCCGACATCAGCAAGCAGCTGTCGGTGTTCGTGGGGCTCATCATCACCAACTGCATCGTGCTCGGCCGCGCCGAGGCCTACGCGATGAAGAACCCGGTCTGGCCGAGCTTCCTCGACGGCCTCGGCCAGGGGCTCGGCTACAGCCTGATCCTGGTCGCGCTCGGGGCGTTCCGCGAGTTGTTCGGCTTCGGGACGCTGTGGGGCTACACGATCCTGCCGCTGGTGGGCGACGGCGGCTGGTACCGCCCGAACTCGCTGCTGCCGCTCGCGCCGAGCGCCTTCTTCCTCGTGGCGCTGATCATCTGGGCCGTGCGCACCTGGAAGCGCGACCAGCAGGAACAGGCCGACTACCGGATCCAGGTCGTGCACCGGACGGAGACGCAGTGATGGAGCACTACGTCAACCTCGCGCTCAAGGCGATGTTCGTCGAGAACCTCGCGCTCGCGTTTTTCCTCGGCATGTGCACCTTCCTCGCGATCTCGAAGAAGGTCGAGACCTCGTTCGGCCTCGGCATCGCCGTGGTCGTGGTGCAGACGATCACCGTGCCGGCCAACAACCTCGTCTACCAGAACCTGCTCAAGGCCGGCGCGCTGGCCTGGGCCGGAATGCCCGAGGTGGACCTGAGCTTCCTCGGGCTCATCACCTACATCGGCGTCATCGCGGCGATCGTGCAGATCCTCGAGATGTTCCTCGACCGCTACGTGCCCGCGCTGTACAACGCGCTCGGCATCTTCCTGCCGCTCATCACCGTCAACTGCGCGATCCTGGGCGGCACGCTGTTCATGGTCGAGCGCTCCTACACGTTCCCCGAAAGCGTCGTCTACGGCCTCTCGAGCGGCGCCGGCTGGGCGCTCGCGATCGTGCTGCTCGCGGGCATCCGCGAGAAACTCAAGTACAGCGACGTGCCCGCCGGCCTGCAGGGCCTCGGCGTCACGTTCATCGCGGCCGGGCTCATGGCCATGGTGTTCATGGCCTTCTCGGGCATCCAGCTGTGATCGAGATCGTGCTCGGCGTCGCGCTCTTCACCGGCATCGTGCTGGCGCTGGTGGTGCTGATCCTGCTCGCGCGCTCGAAGCTCGTGGCGCAGGGCACCGTCGCCATCGTCGTCAACGAGACAGCGCACCGTGGACGCGCCGGTCGGCGGCAAGCTGCTCGGGGCGCTCGCGGACGCCGAGCTCTACGTGTCGTCGGCCTGCGGCGGCGGCGGCACCTGCGGCCAGTGCAAGGTGAAGGTGCTCGAGGGCGGCGGCTCGCTGCTGCCGACCGAGGCCGTCGCACGTCACCAAGCGCGAGGCCCTGGCCGGAACGCGCCTCGCCTGCCAGGTCGCGGTCAAGCAGGCGATGAAGGTCGAGGTCGCGCGCGAGGTCTTCGGCGTACGCAAGTGGCTCTGCAAGGTGCGTTCGAACGAGAGTGTCGCCACCTTCATCAAGGAGCTGGTGCTCGAGCTGCCGCAGGGCGAGTCGCTCGACTTCCGCGCCGGCGGCTACGTCGTCATCGAGTGCCCGCCGCACGAGCTGTCGTTCAAGGATTTCGACATCGCGCCGCAGTACCGCCAGGACTGGGACCGCTACAAGCTCTGGCGCTACACCTCGCGGGTCACGGAGCCGGTCTCGCGCGCCTATTCGATGGCGAGCTTCCCGCTCGAGAACGACATCATCATGCTGAACGTGCGCATCGCGACCCCGCCGCCGAGCGCGGAAGAAGCGGTGCCGCCGGGCGTGATGTCCTCCTACATCTTCGGGCTCAGAGCCGGCGACACGGTCACCGTCTCCGGTCCCTTCGGCGAGTTCTTCGCCCGCGAGACGGACGCCGAGATGGTCTTCGTCGGCGGCGGCGCGGGCATGGCGCCGATGCGCTCGCACATCTTCGACCAGCTGGTGCGGCTCGGGAGCCGGCGCCGGATCACCTTCTGGTACGGCGCGCGCAGCAAGCGGGAGATCTTCTACCAGGAGGATTTCGACCGGCTGCAGGCGGCCCACCCCAATTTCCGCTGGCACGTGGCCCTCTCCGACCCGCAGCCCGAGGACGAATGGACCGGCTACACCGGCTTCATCCACACGGTGCTGTACGACGAGTACCTGAAGGGCCACCCCGCCCCGGAGAACTGCGAGTATTATCTGTGCGGCCCGCCGCTCATGACGAACGCGGTCATCGGCATGCTCGAGGACCTCGGCGTCGAGCGCGGCAACATCCTCATGGACGACTTCGGAATCTAGGCCTTGGGCACCTTCCTCGCCACGCTGCTCCTGTTCGGCCTCGCCTTCGCGGGACTCGCGCTCGGCGTCCTGCTCGGCCGCGCCCCGCTCAGCGGCAGCTGCGGGGGCCTGAACAAGCTCGGGATACGCAAGGACTGCAGCTGCGAGGCGCCCTGCCCGCGCCGCCGGCGCGAGCTCGAACGCCTCGCGGCCGCGAACGGGAACAGCGCACCATGACCGTCAAGCGCGCCGCCAAGGCCCGCGACTACATGGCGAGGAACCTCGTCACGCTGTCGCCGGAGATGGACGTCCTCCACGCCATCGCGATCTTCGTCGAGAAGCAGATTTCCGGCGCCCCGGTACTGGACCGGTTCGGCAACCTGGTCGGCATGCTGTCGGAGAAGGACTGCATGCGCATCGCGCTCACGGCCGGCTACTACGGCGAATGGGGGGGCCGCGTGCAGGAGTACATGCACGCGCCGGTGACCACCATCGACGCCGACATGCCGATCTTCGAGGTGGCCCAGCTCTTCGCCGAGCGCGAGTTCCGCCGCTACCCGGTCACCGAGGACGCGCGCCTCGTGGGCCAGATCAGCCGCAGCGACGTACTGCGGGCGCTGCAGGAGCTGGCCGGGGCCGCGGCCGACCTGCGCACGACCGTCCCCGGGACGGGCGCGTAGGGGTTTTCCTCGGGATCACAGCCGCCGTTGCATGAATATAGTCCGCTCCCAGTGCGACTCGATGCGGCTATGAACGCCTACCTCTCATTCCTGCTCTACCTGCTCGCGATCCTGGGGTTCGTGGCGGTCACGCTGTGGCTCAACAAGGTCGTCGGGCCGAAGCCCGAGCCCACGGCGCTCAAGCTCGAGCCCTTCGAGTGCGGGGCGACCCCGGTGGAGCAGTCGAACGTCAAGGCCGTGCCGGTGAAGTACTACGCCCTCGCCGTGGTCTTCATCCTCTTCGACCTGGAGACCGTATTCCTCTTCATCTGGGCGCTGGCTGCGCAGCCGCTCACCGCCGCGCTCGTGGCCGCCTTCGCGGTGTTCACCGTGCTGCTGGTCGTGATCATGCTGTACGTCTGGCGGACGGGGCTCCTGGAGGAGGTGACGCGGTGAACACGACCCCGGCCCCGCACCAGCCCAGCGCCGCCTTCGAGTACCTGACGACCAAGAAGGACGAGTTCGTCGGCTGGGCACGCAAGTTCTCGCTGTTCCCCTACCCGTTCGTCACGGCCTGCTGCGCCATGGAGTTCATGTCGGTGAGCTCCACGCTCTACGACACCGATCGTTTCGGGGCCGCGCTGCCGCGCTTCACGCCGCGCCAGTCCGACCTGCTGATGGTCGTGGGCACGGTGACCCACAAGCAGGCGCCGATCCTGCTCAAGGTCTACGAGCAGATGTGCGAACCGAAGTGGGTCATCGCCTTTGGCGTGTGCGCCTCGAGCGGCGGCTTCTACAACAACTACGCCGCCCTGCAGGGGATCGACAGGATCATCCCGGTGGACCTCTACATCCCCGGCTGTCCGCCGCGGCCCGAGATGGTCATCGACGGCATCATGAAGCTGCAGGACCGCATCGCGCGGGAGCGGCACCCGATCATCAACAAGGACTTCTGACGGTGAGCGAAGGAGTCTTCGAGACGGTTCGCGCAGGCCTCGCCGCCCTGGTCCAGGAGGCGGCGGTGGCGCACGGCATCCTGGCATTCACCCTCGAGCCCGCGAGTCTCGGCGAGGTCGCCCGCCGGCTGAAGGACTCCTTCGGCTTCGACATGCTGCTCGACGTCACGGCCGTCGACTGGCCGGAGCGCACGCCGCGCTTCGACGTCGTCCACCACTTCTACTCGACGCAGCACCGGGTGCGGGTGCGCGTCAAGACCCGCGTGCCGGAGTCGGATCCCACGGTGGACACGCTGGTGCCGCTCTACGGCTCGGCGCGCTACATGGAGCGCGAGTGCCACGAGATGTACGGCATCGCCTTCCGCGGCAACGAGGACCTGCGGCCGATCCTGCTCTACGAGGGCTTCGTCGGCCACCCGCTGCGCAAGGACTACCCGAAGCAGCGCGAACAGCCGCTGGTGCCCTACCGGAAGTGACATGACCCGCCCGAGCGCCACGCTGCCGAACCCGATCCGGCCCGCCTTCGACAAGGGCGCGACCGAAGGCTCGGTGATCGTCAACATCGGGCCCTCGCACCCCGCGACGCACGGCACCATCCAGATCGTGGCCGAGCTCTCGGGCGAGCGTGTCATCCGAACCGACGTGCACTGCGGCTACCTGCACCGGGGATTCGAAAAGGAGTGCGAGTCGCACACCTGGCACAACCTCATTCCCTACGTGGACCGGCTCAACTACTGCTCGGCGCTGATCAACGACTTCGCGTACTGCGAGGCGGTCGAGAAGCTGATGGGGATCGAGATCACTCCGCGCTGCCGCCACCTGCGCACGCTGCTCTCGGAGTACTCGCGCATCGCCGACCACCTGACCTGCATCGCCGCCGCGCTCATGGAACTCGGCGCGATGACGGCCTTCCTGTACCTCGTCACGATCCGCGACTACATCTACGAGCACATCGCCGACCTCACGGGCGCCCGGGTGACCTACAGCTTCGGCCGCATCGGCGGTCTCGCGCGCGACCTGCCCGAGGGCTGGCTGAAGCGCCTCGAGGAAATCCTGGTCGAGATGGACACCTTCACCGGCCGCGTGCACGGCCTGGTGGACCGCAACCGGATCTTCATCGACCGCATGCGCGACGTCGGCGTGCTCGGCACGGCGGAGGCCGTGAACTGGGGCTTCACCGGCCCGATCCTGCGCTCCACCGGCGCGCCGCGCGACCTGCGCAAGGACACGCCCTACCTCGCCTACCCCGAGCTCGACTTCGAGGTCCCGGTGGGCATCAAGGGCGACAACTACGACCGTTATTACGTGCGCATGCGCGAGATCGACGAGTCCGCGCACATGATCCGGCAGCTCGTCGACAGGCTGCAGCCGGGCCCGATCAACGTGGACGACCGGCGCTGCATGCTGCCCGAGAAGCACCTCGTGTACACGGAGATCGAGTCGCTCATCAACCACTTCAAGCTGATCATGGAGGGGCCGCAGGTGCCGCCCGGCGAGGTGTACTCGGCCCACGAAGGCGCGAACGGCGAGCTCGGCTTCTACATCGTCAGCGTCGGCGGCGGCGTGCCGTGGAAGGTCCACGTGCGCAGCCCGAGCTTCGTGCACATGGGCGGGGTCCATCGCATGCTCGACGGCTACCAGCTCGCGGACATCGTGCCCACCTTCGGCTCGATGAACATGATCGGCGGGGAGTGCGATCGGTGAAGCACCTGGTCCCCGAGTTCGAGAAACTGCGCGAGCGCTTCCCGGCGGGCTTCGAGTCGTCGCTGGTACTGCCCTGCGTGCGGCGCATCCAGGAGGACCGCGGCTACGTCGCCGACTCCGACATCGAGGAGCTCGCGGCCTACCTCGGCGTGCCGCGCATCCAGATCGAGGAAGTGCTGTCGTTCTACACGATGTTCCGCCGCAAGCCCATCGGCCGCTGGCACCTGCAGTTCTGCCACAACGTGAGCTGCTCGATGAACGGCGCCGAGAGCATCCTCGCGCACGTGGAGAAGCGCCTCGGCATCCGCCCGGGCCAGACCACGCCCGACGGCCGCTACACGCTGTCCGTCGTCGAGTGCCTGGGCTCCTGCGGCACGGCGCCGATGATGATGGTGAACGACGGCTACCACGAGAACCTGACCTTCGCGAAGGTCGACGAGCTGCTGGAGGCGTTGAAGTAGCCATGCCCGGCCGCCAGCTCATCATGTCGTTCCCGGTGACCGCGACCTCGCACGAGCTCGCGGAATACCGTGCGCGCGGCGGCTACGGCGCGCTCGAGAAGGCGCTGCGGCAGATGAAGCCCGCGGACGTCACCAAGGAAGTCCTCGCCTCGGGACTGCAGGGCCGCGGCGGCGCGGCGTTCTCCATGGGCCGCAAGTGGCAGGTGATCGTGCCGGACGACGGGCAGCCGCACTACCTGATCGCGAACGCCGACGAGGGCGAGCCGGGCACGTTCAAGGATCGCTGGATCCTCGAGAACAACCCGCACGTGCTGCTCGAGTCGATGCTGATCGCGAGCTACGCACTGGGAGTCCGCCACTGCTTCGTCTACATCCGCGGCGAGTTCGACCTGCCCTACCGCAGGCTCGCGGGGGCGGTCGAGGAAGCCTACGCCGCCGGCTATTTCGGCGAGCACATCCTCGGCACGGATTTCTCCTGCGACATCGTGGTCTATCGCGGCGCCGGCGCGTACGTCGCCGGCGAGGCATCAGGCCTCATCGCGTCCCTCGAAGGCAAGAAGGGCTACCCGCGCAACCGCCCGCCGCGGTTGACGGTGCGGGGGCTCTACCAGCGCCCGACGGTGGTCAACAACGTCGAGTCGCTGTCGAACATTGCCTGGATCATCGCGCACGGCGCCGCGGCCTACAAGGAAGTCGGCACGCCGAAGAGCCCGGGCACGCGGCTCTTTTCGGTCTCCGGCCACGTCAACCGCCCGGGCGTCTACGAGGTCGAGCTCGGCTACCCGTGGATGAAGTTCCTCGAGGAGGACTGCGACGGAATTCCCGGCGGGCGCGCCATCAAGTGCGTGGTGCCGGGCGGCGTGTCATCCAAGGTACTGACGGGCACCGACATCAAGGACCTCGTGCTGTCGCACGAGGCGCTGTGGGACGTGGGCTCCACGCTCGGCTCGGGCGGCATGATCGTGATCGCCGAGGGCACCTGCATGGTGAGCCTGCTGCAGGTCATCCTGCGCTTCTACCACCACGAGTCCTGCGGCCAGTGCACGCCCTGCCGGCACGGCACTGGCTGGATGCACCGGATCATCGACCGCATCGTGGCGGGCGACGGCCGGCCGGAGGACATCGAGCGGCTCTACTACATCTCGAAGTTCAACGACGGCACGACGATCTGCGGGCTCGGGGACGCGGCGGGCTACGCCTGCAGCGGCATCCTCGACAAGTTCCGCGACGAGTTCGAGTACTTCATCGAGCACAAGCGCTCGCGTTTCGGCGGAAACCTGGAATGCCTGAGATCTTCATAAACGGTCAGGCCATCGAGGCGGGCGCGGACCAGACCGTGATGCAGGTCGCGCGCGAGCACGGCGTGTACATCCCGTACTTCTGCTGGCATCCGCAGCTCTCGGTGGTCGGCAACTGCCGCATGTGTCTGGTGGAGGTGGAAGGCCGGGGCCTCGACATCGCCTGCAACATGCCGGTGAGCGCGGGCATGAAGGTCTTCACCGAGTCCGACGACGTGAAGGCGCACCGCAAGGCGATCCTGCAGTTCATCACGCTCAACCACCCGGTGGACTGCGGCATCTGCGACAAGGCGGGCGAGTGCACGCTGCAGGACTACCACTACACCTACAACGGCGCGGCTTCGCTCTCGCTCGACGAGAAGGTGCGCTCGACGAAGTTCTACAACCTGTCGAACCGCATCCTGCTCGACAACGAGCGCTGCATCCTCTGCCTGCGCTGCACGCGCTTCACGCACGAGGTCTCCAGGTCCATGGCGCTCGGCGTCGAGCGCCGCGGCGACGTCGCCAACATCCGCCCCGTCGAGGACCGCCCGCTCAGCGAGGACCCGTACTCCGACAACATCATCGACATCTGCCCGGTCGGCGCGCTGCTCTCGCGGCAGTTCCTGCACAAGGCGCGCGTCTGGTACCTGAAACCCACGCCCTCCGTGTGCCCGGGCTGCGAGCGCGGCTGCACCATCCAGGTCTGGCACCGCAAGCCCGAGTGGTTCCTCAGGTCGCTCGACCAGCGGCAGAACACCAGCATTGCGCGCATCACCCCGCTCGAGAACCCGGCCGTGAACGGCCCGTGGATCTGCAACAAGGGGCGCGACCTCGCCCGCATCTTCGAGCGGGCCCGCGCCGAGCAGGCGATGCTCAAGGGCCAGCCGGTGGAGCTGGCGATCGCCATCGACAACGCCAGGCGGCTGATCGGCGCGGCGCGCCACCCGGCGGCGCTGGTCTCGACCTGGGGCTCGAACGAGGAACTCGAGTCCTTCAAGGCGAAGCTCGGCGAGGTGTTCCACTGCTTCGTGAAGCGCGACTGGCAGCCCGAGGAAGGCGAGCGCATCGAGGACGACCTTCTCATCCGGGCGGACAAGAACCCCAACTCGGCGAAGGCGCGCGAGCTGTTCCACGACTCGGGCGAGCCGTCCTTCCATGCCGGGACCGACCTCGTGCTGGTCTGGGGAGAGGGCTGCGACTTCGCCACGCTGCCGCGCGGCGCCAGGGTGATCTACCTAAATTCCTACCTCGCGCCCGAGAACGGCCACGCCGACGTGTTCCTGCCGATCAGCATCCAGACGGAGCGCAGCGGCCACTACACGAACTTCCAGGGGACGGTGAGCGCGTTCGAGCCGTGCTTCCCGAAGAAGGACACGGTCGTGGACGCCGAAGCCCTGTTCGCGGCGCTCGCCGCGCCTGCACGAGGCCACCCGTGATGCAGGGCCTGGTCGTCACGCTGGTCTACATCGCCTATGCGCTCGGCGTGCTGCTCACCTTCGGCGCCGTGCTGACCTGGGTCGAGCGCAAGCAGGCCGCGATCATGTCGGACCGCATCGGGGCCAACCGCGCCTACCTGCGCATCCCCTTCACCCAGGTGAAGCTGATCTGGCTGGGCCTGTTCCACGGCATGGCCGACGGACTGAAGCTGCTGCTCAAGGAAGACTTCAAGCCCGTCGCCTACGACCAGCTCGCCTACACCCTCGGGCCCTGGGTGACCTTCGTGCCGGTGATGCTGGTGTTCGCCGTGATCCCCTTCGGTGGCACGCTGGTGGTCGGTGGGCAGTCCTACCCGATGCAGATCGCGCCGCTCGACGCGGGCCTGCTGATCGTCTTCGCGTTCAGCGGCATCTCCATCATCGGCGCGATGCTCGCGGGCTGGTCGTCGGCGAACAAGTTCTCGCTGCTCGGCGCGCTGCGCGCGGGCGCGCAACTCATATCCTACGAGCTGGTCATGGGACTCACCGTGCTGGGCCTGCTCCTGATCTACGGCACGGTCGACCTCGACGCGATGGTCCGGCAGCAGTCCGGCACCGTGCTCGGCTTCCTGCCGGCGTGGGGTATCTTCTACCAGCCGCTCGCGGCGATCCTGTTCCTCACTGCGGGCATCGCCGAGAACAAGCGCATCCCGTTCGACCTGCCCGAGGCCGAGTCGGAACTGATCTCGGGCTACTTCACCGAGTACAGCGCGATGAAGCAGGGCATGT
This sequence comes from uncultured Gammaproteobacteria bacterium, assembly GCA_963778185.1. Taxonomy (GTDB): domain Bacteria; phylum Pseudomonadota; class Gammaproteobacteria; order Steroidobacterales; family Steroidobacteraceae; genus RPQJ01. Next base: position 875,177 of record CAVZTF010000003.1, read on the forward strand.
TCATGCTCGGCGAGTTCATCGAGATCGCGATCATCGCGGCGCTGTTCACCACCCTGTTCCTCGGCGGCTACAACCTGCCGTGGATGACGGACGCGGGTTTCGTCTTTCCGGGTGGCCACGTGGTCAATATGAGCCACGGCGCGGTCGTCGCCACGCAGATGATCACGTTCCTCGCCAAGGTGTTCCTGCTCTGCAGCTTCCAGATCCTGGTGCGCTGGACCTTCCCGCGCTTCCGCTGGGACCAGCTGCTGCGCTTCGCGTGGAAGTTCCTGCTGCCGCTTGCCATCGCCAACCTCGTCGTGACCGTGGCCGCGGTCTGGGCGCTCACCTGAGGACGCGACAGTGAGCACCCGCAAGCCCTACGTCCGCCGCAAGTACTGGAACGAGCCCGAGATGGGCTGGTGGGAGCGCGCCTACGTCTTCGAGGTCGGGCGCGGGCTGGCGATCACGGGCGGCGTATTCCTGCGCAACATGTGGAAATGGGTGACGGGGCGCAAGGGCGCCCTGACGGCCTACTACCCCGAGGAGATCCGCGCCGACTACGCCGCCGGCAACCGCGGCAAGCACGTCCTCACGCAGCGTCCGGACGGCCGCCCGCAGTGCGTCGCCTGCAACATGTGCGCGACGGTCTGCCCGGCGCAGGTGATCGAGATCGACGCGGCCTTCGACCCGGACGATCCCGCGCACCCGAAGTACCCGTCGCGCTTCGAGATCGACTATTCCCGCTGCGTGTTCTGCGGGCTGTGCGTCGAGGCATGCCCCGAGGACGCGATCCGCATGGTCAAGGAAACGCCGGGATTCCCGGGCTTCGACCGCGACCGCATGTGGATAGGCCGGGAAGAACTCCTGACCTGGAAACCGCAGCAGGACGTCGCCAAGCCCTACCCGCTGCCGGGCGGCGGGACGACCGGGGGCGCGCCATGAGCCTCGAGAACCTGTTGCTCTACTTCTTCGCGGCCGGTGCGCTGCTCGGCGGCGTGCTGATGCTCGTCGCCCGGCACCCGATGCGGGTGGCCATTGCACTGATCGGCTCGATGATCTCGCTGGCCGGCATCTACGCCGTACTCGGCGTGCACGTGATCGCCGTGTTCCAGGTGCTGATCTACGTCGGCGCCGTCATGGTGTTCATGGTCTACGTGATCATGCTGCTCGACGTGCGCGACCCGTCGTTCATCCGCAAGTACAGTCACCTGCTGGTGCCGGGCCTGGCGCTCGGGGTGCTGCTGGCGCTGGCGCTCGCGTATGCCGTCACCCGCACGCCGGGGCCTGCGGCGCAGGACGTGGCGGGCATCCAGCCGGGCACCGCGTTCCTCATCCAGCCGTTTTCGGCTGAATTCCTCAGCAACTACTGGCTGCACTTCGAGCTGACCTCGGTGCTGCTGCTCGCCGCGGTCGTGGCGGCCGTCGCCGTCATCAAGGGCGGGCGGAGGAACGATGGATAGGGTCCAGTTCCTGCTCCTCACCAGCACCGCGCTGTTCGTGACCGGGCTCGTGGGCGTGATCGTCCGGCGCAACGCGCTGGTGATGCTCATGTGCATGGAGCTGATGCTGAACGGCGTGATCCTCAGCCTCGTCGCCTTCGCGCAGCAGCACGCGGACGCCGCGGGCGCCGTGCTGGTGTTCCTGATCTTCGTGGTGGCGGCGGCCGAGATCGCCATCGCCATCCCGATCGTGCTGCTGCTGTCGCGGCAGCGCAGGACCCTCGACGTCGAGGCCTACTCGGAGCTCAAGGGCTAGCGATGAACCTGCTCACCGTCATCGTCCTGTTGCCCCTGGCCGGCTTCGTGATCAACGGCCTCGCGGGCCGGCGCCTCGGCAACCGGTTCGTCTCCATCGTCGGCTGCGGCCTGCCGGTCCTGGCGTTCGTCGCGGCCGTGCGCTGCTTCATGCTGCTGCAGTCGGGGGACGGGGCCGCCCTCGTCGAGACCGTCTACACCTGGGCGAGCGTGGGCGGCTTCGACTTCGACATCAGCTTCTACTTCGACCGCTTGAGCGCCGTGATGACCCTGATCGTCACCGGCGTGGGCTCGCTGATCCACGTCTACTCCACCGGCTACATGAAGGACGACGCGAGCTACGCCCGCTACTTCGCGTACCTGAACCTGTTCCTGTTCTTCATGCTGATGCTGGTGCTCGGCCGCTCGCTGCTGGTGTGCTTCGTCGGCTGGGAAGGCGTGGGCCTCGCCTCCTACCTGCTGATCGGCTTCTGGTTCGAGGACCCGGAGAAGGCCAGCGCGGGCAAGAAGGCATTCATCACCAACCGGGTCGGCGACGCGGGCTTCCTGCTCGGCATGTTCCTCGTCTACCAGACGCTCGGCACGCTGGAGATGGACCGCATCAATGCGGCCTTCACCGGCGACACCCTGCCGGCCGTGTCCGCGAGCCTCGTCGGCATCCTGCTGTTCATCGGCGCCATGGGCAAGAGCGCGCAGATCCCCCTGCACGTGTGGCTGCCCGACGCCATGGCGGGCCCGACGCCGGTCTCGGCCCTGATCCACGCCGCGACGATGGTCACGGCGGGCGTATACCTCGTCGCGCGGCTGAACGGCGTCTACCTGCACGCCCCCGAGGCATCGCAGTTCATCACCGTCATCGGCGCCGCCACGGCCTTCTTCGCCGCGACGGTGGCGATCGTGCAGACCGACATCAAGAAGGTGCTGGCCTACTCGACGTTGTCCCAGCTCGGCTTCATGTTCGTGGCGCTGGGCGTGGGCGCCTACGGCGTGGCGGTGTTCCACCTCTACACCCACGCGTTCTTCAAGGCCTGCCTGTTCCTCGGCGCCGGCAGCGTGATCCACGCGATGTCGGGCGAGCAGGACGTCCGCAGGATGGGCGGCCTCGCCAGGCGCATCCCGGTCACGTTCGTCACCTTCGCCGTGGCGACGGCCGCGATCGCCGGGCTGCCGCCGCTGGCCGGCTTCTTCTCCAAGGACGAGATCCTCTGGTTCGCCTTCGCAAGCGAGACCGGAGGCTCCACCGTCCTGTGGGCGGTGATGTCCTTCACCGCGCTCATGACTGCCTTCTACATGTTCCGCCTGCTCTGGCTCACGTTCCTGACGCCTTCGCGAATGAGCCACGAGGCGGAACACCACGTGCACGAGTCGCCGTTCTCGATGACGGGCGTGCTGGTCGTCCTGGCGGTGCTCTCGGCGGTCGGCGGATTCGTGCACGTGCCGCACTTCCTCGAGCCGCTGCTGCCCATGCCGACGGCCGATCACGCGCTCGAGCACTACGAGACGGCCCTGATCGTGCTGTCCGTGGTGCTGGCACTCCTCGGCCTCGCGGGCGCGTTCATCGTGTATCGCGGCGGCCTGGCCCGGGCCGAGGCGATCGCAGCGCGATTCCCGCGCCTGCACCGGCTGCTGTCCGGCAAGTACTACATCGACGAGCTCCTCGAGAGCCTGGTCTATCGCCCGTTGCTGTGGCTGTCGAGGAACGTGTTCCTCGGCGCAGGCGACCGGTTCCTGATCGACGGCTCCCTGAACGGCATGGCGGCTCTCGCCCAGCGCACGGCGGGGCGACTGAGCCGCGTCGAGACCGGCAGCCTGCAGCTCTACGTGTTGTTCGCGGTCGCAGGGGCCGTCGCCTGCCTGGCCTGGATGTGGCGCAATGGCTGACCCCACCCTGCTGAACCTCGTCCTCTGGCTGCCGGTGGCGGGCATGCTCGCCATCTGGCTCGCCCCGAGCGGCCGGGATTCCGTGGTGCGCGCCATCTCGCTCGGCGTGACGCTGGCGCAACTCGCCCTCGCCGCATGGCTCTACGCGCGCTTCGACGCCGCCGAGCCCGGCCTGCAGTTTGCCACCGACGTGCCCTGGATCCGCGAGTGGGGCATCGGCTACAGCATCGGCCTCGACGGCTTCAACGTCCTGCTCGTGGCGCTCACCGCGTTCCTCGGTCCGCTGGTCGTTGCGGGCGCCTTCACGGCCATCCGCAAGGACGTGAAGCTCTTCTACGCGATGGTGTTCTTCATCCAGTTCGCGATGCTGGGGGCGTTCCTCGCGCAGGACCTCTTCCTGTTCTACGTGTTCTGGGAAGCGATGCTGATCCCGATGTTCCTGATCATCGGCATCTGGGGCGGCGAGCGCCGCATCTACGCCACGCTCAAGTTCGTGCTGTACACGGCGTTCGGCAGCATCCTGATGCTCGCCGCCGTGATCTACCTCGTCTACTCGCTGCACGCGACGACGGGCATCACCTCCTTCGCCTTCACCGAGCTGTACCGCAACCAGCTGCCGCCCGCGGCGCAGGCCTGGCTGTTCGCGGCCTTCGGTCTCTCGTTCGCAATCAAGGTGCCCATGGTACCGCTGCACACGTGGCTGCCCGACGCGCACGTCGAGGCGCCGACGGCGGGCTCGGTCATCCTCGCGGGCGTGCTGCTCAAGATGGGAACGTACGGATTCATGAAGCTCGGCTTCCCGCTGTTTCCGGACGCGGCGCGGGCCTTGACGCCCGCCATCATGACCCTGGCGGTGGTGAGCATCGTCTACGGCGCCTGCCTCGCGCTGGTGCAGACCGACATCAAGAAGATCATCGCCTACTCCTCGATCAGCCACCTCGGCTACGTGATGCTCGGCCTGGCGAGCCTCGACATCCTCGGCATCCAGGGCGCGATCATGCAGATGGTGAGCCACGGCCTGGTCGCCGGCGGGCTCTTCACCATGGTCGGCATGATCTACGAGCGCTGCCACACCCGGGACCTGGCGGCCTACGGCGGCCTGGCGAAGCTGCTGCCCGTGTACTCGGTGTTCTTCGCGATCCTGACCCTCGCGTCGATCGGACTGCCGACCACCAGCGGCTTCACCGGCGAGTTCATGGCGCTCATGGGGGCCTTCAACGCCGCGTGGCCGCAGTACGAGGCGGGTTACTCGCTGCCGCTCGCGCTCGCGGCGATCGCCGTGAGCGGCGTGATCCTCGGCGCGCTCTACATGCTGTGGTTCGCGCAGCGCTTCCTGTTCGGCAAGGAGAAGGCGCCTCACCAGCCGCTCGCGGACCTGGGCGCGCGCGAGACGACCATCCTCGTCGCCTTCGTCGCCGCCATTTTCTGGCTGGGGCTGTTCCCCGCCGGGCCGCTCGCCAAGACCGAGCTGGCGGCACGTGAATTCCAGCAGCTCGTCCTCGCCAGCCACGAATTCGGGAGCGAGCCATGAACTGGCAGGACGTGCTGACCGCGATGCTGCCGGAGCACCTGCTGCTCGCCGGCATGCTCGTGCTGCTCGGCCGGGAGATCGTGACCGGCCGCGAGCGGGGTGGATTCCTGATCGCCGTGGCGGCGGTCGCGGCCGCGATCATCGCCGCCTGCTGGCTGTCCGCGACCGGCTACGTGAGCGCACCGTTTCCGGGCCATTATTCGGCCGATCCCGCGGCGGCGGCCTCGAAGATCGTGTTGCTGGCGCTCGCCGTGCCCGTACTGCTCGCCTCGCGCGACGAATTCGAGGAGACCCGCTACTACACGCTGCTGCTCGCCTCGATCTACGGCGCGTGCCTCGTCGTCTCCTCCGACAGCTTCGCGACGCTGTTCCTCGGCATCGAGCTGATGTCGCTGCCGGTGTACGTGCTGGTGCTGATCGCCTTCCAGCGCCCCGAGAGCACCGAGGCCGCGCTCAAGTACCTGGTGATGGGCGGCACGGCGACCGCGGTATTGCTGATGGGCGTCTCCCTGCTCTACGGCTGGAGCGGGTCGCTCGCCGTGCAGGGCTTTGCCGACGCACTCGCCTCGCCGGACGCCTACGCGATCGCCGGCGTGGTGCTCGTGACCGTCGCCCTGTTCCTGAAGGCCGCCGTCGTGCCCTTCCATGCCTGGGCGCCCGATGCATACGAGGGCGCGAGCGTGCCGGTCACGGCCTACATGGCGACGATCATCAAGGCGGGCGTGCTGCTCGCCGCGCTCAGGCTCTTCGGCACCGTGCCGGTGCTGCGCCCGATGACGGACCTGCTCGCCATCCTGCCGCTCGTCTCGATGGTGTGGGGCAACCTCGCGGCGATCCGCCAGACGAGTTTCCGGCGCATGATCGCCTACTCGTCGATCGCGCACGCCGGCTACCTGTTCTACGCCTTCCTGGGCGCCGGGCCGGGCCGTCACGAGGCGATCCTCTTCTACGTGACCGCCTATGGACTGATGAACCTGCTCGCGTTCATGGTGCTGCCGCGCGGTCCCGACGATGCGGCGCACGACCGCCTGGACGCGCTCAAGGGACTCTACCAGCGCCGGCCGTTCGCGGCGCTGATGATCGCGATCGCGATGCTGTCGCTCGCCGGCCTGCCGCCGCTGCCCGGGTTCATCGCCAAGTTCCTGGTGTTCCGCAACGTGCTGGAGGCGGGCCACACGATTTACGCCGTGCTCGGCCTCGTCGCGAGCTACCTCGGCATCTACTTCTACCTGCGCGTCATCCAGTACATGTTCATGAGCGCAGAGGAGCCCGCCGCCGCGCGGGGGCGGCCGCGGCGTTACGCAGTGGTCGCCGCCGTGCTGTGCCTCGCTCCTGCCGTGGCGATGGCGGTATTCCCGGGCTGGCTGCTCGACCGGCTGTAGTGCCGCGCGAAACGCATCCCGACCGTGTGCACGGTTCCCCGGTCGTGCGCGCGATGTTCTTCGTCGCGGGCGTCGTCGCCCTCGGTACGGGCATCGCCGGCATCTTCCTGCCGGTGCTGCCGACGACGCCGCTCGTGTTGCTCGCAGCGACCTGCTTCGCGCGCAGCTACCGGCCGTTCCACGAATGGCTGGTCGGCCACCGCCTGTTCGGGCCGATCATCGACGAATGGCACCGCTATCGCAGCATTCCCTACCGCACCAAGCTCCTGGCGATCGCGACCATGGCCACGGGCCTCGGGGGCTCGATCGTGTTCTTCGTGCAACCGGCGTGGCTGCAGCTCACGCTCGCCGCATGCGGGGTCGCGCTGGCCGCCTGGCTGTACCGGATCCCGTCGCGCGACCGCTGACTCAGGCGCCGGCGCGCCGGGCGATCGGCGAGTACATGTCCAGCACCTGCAGGCGCGCCGCCTGCAGGCGCTCGGACACGACGCCGAGCAGCCGGTGCATGATCTTGTAGCCGAACGCGTTGTCCGAGCGGCACCTCTCGAGCAGCACGAGGCCGTCGAACGCCAGCGCCTCCACCGGCTCGAGCGCGCGGGCCTGGAAGAACTTGCCGCGCTCCGAAAGCACCGACGACCAGCCGAGCTCGTCGCCGCCCTCGAGCGTGTGCACGCGCAGCGGCTTGCCCTGCGCCATGATCTCGAGGGCAACCCGCCCCTCGAGCAGCAGGAAGAACTCGTGCTTCTGGTCACCCTCGGGGAATATGATCGCGTCCTTGCCGAAGCTGGCGCGCCGGGCGAGGCTCGCGAGCGTCTGGCAGTGCTCGGGCGTAAGCCCCTGCACGAACGGGTGGTGCTGCACCGCGCTGAGTATCATGTCCGTCATGGCGCCCCCTGAATTGCGGTCCCGGTCACCTGATTCTACGCTTGCCAACTAGCATGAACTCCGGCGACCTCCAGCGCTACCTGCACGACCGGATCCCGCTCGCACGAGCGATGGCGATCGAAGTGCGAGCCGCAACCACGGACGGCGTCGAGCTGTACGCACCGCTCGAGCCCAACATCAATCACCGCGACACGGTGTTCGGCGGCAGCGCCTCGGCCGTCGCCATCCTCGCCGCGTGGTCGGCCCTGTACGTGCGGATGCGCGCCGAAGGACGGGCCGGCCGGCTGGTGATCCGCCGCAACAGGATGTCCTACGATCGGCCGATCACGGCCGGTTTCACGGCCACGGCGACCCCGCCGGACGACGCAGCCTGGGCGAGGGCGGTTGCCGCCCTCGGCAAGGGCAGGCCGGCCCGCGTGCCCGTCGTCGCCACGCTCGAGTGCCTGGGTGAACGGGTCGGCGCCCTGGAAGGTGAATTCGTCGTGATGCCCGTCGCGTAGGCGGTGGCCGGAGGTATCATTCCCGTGCCGGCGGATTCCCCGGAGGAAACAACGTGAAGGCACTCATCCTGTTCGTGGCCTGGTGCGTACTGCTCGTCCTGAGCTGGCCCGTGGCCCTGCTGGCATTGGTGCTCGCGCCCCTCGTCTGGCTGCTGTCGCTGCCGTTCAGGCTGCTCGGGCTCTGCGTGCGCGCGACCTTTGCGTTCCTGGGCGCCGTGTTGTTCCTGCCTGCGCGTCTGCTGGGCGCCGAGCACCGGGGCTGACCCCTCGCTTCAGAGCGAGCGCGCCACGATCTCCTTCATGATCTCGTTCGCGCCGCCGTAGATGCGCTGCACCCGCGCGTCGGTGTAGAGCTGCGAGATCGGGTATTCCTTCATGTAGCCGTAGCCGCCGAAGAGCTGCAGGCACTCGTCCATCACGCGGCACTGCGTGTCGGTGACCCAGAGCTTGGCCATCGAGGCCGTGACGGTGTCGAGCTTGCCGTCCTTCAACTTCTGCAGGCAGTCGTCGACGTATACCCGCGCGACGTTCACCAGGGTCTTGACCTCGGCGAGCTTGAAGCGCGTGTTCTGCATCTCCAGCAACGGCTGGCCAAAAGCCTTGCGGCTGCGCGTGTAGTCCACGGTGAGCGACAGCGCGTACTCCATCGCGGCCACGCCGCCCACGGCCATCAGCGTCCGCTCGTACGGCAGGTCGCGCATCAGCTGCACGAAGCCCTGGCCCTCCGCGGGGCCGAGCAGGCAGTCGGCCGGCACCCTGCAGTCATCGAGGAAGAATTCCGCCGTGTCCCAGCCGTTCTGGCCGATCTTGTCCAGCACGCGGCCGGCCCGGTAGCCGGGCAGGTCCCTGGGCTCGACCATGATGATCGAGATGCCCTTGGCGCCCTTGGTGGTGTCGGTCTTGGCCACGACGCCGACGAGGCCGGCGTGCAGTCCGTTCGAGATGAAGGTCTTCGAGCCGTTCAGGACGTAGTGGTCGCCCTGGAGCTCGGCGCGGGTCTTGACCGCCTGCAGGTCGGAGCCCGCGCCGGGCTCCGTCATCGCGATGGCGCCCACGAGCTCCCCCGACGCCATGCGCGGCAGCCAGTTCTTCTTCTGCGCCTCGCTGCCGTAGTTGAGCACGTAGTGCGCGAGGATGCTGTGGACCATGTGGCCCAGGCTCGTGATGCCGCGCCGGTTCATCTCCTCGGCGACCACCGCCTCGTGCCGGACGTCCCCGCCCACGCCGCCGTATTCGGCCGGGATGTCGGTGCACAGCAGCCCGACCTCGCCCGCCTTGTTCCAGATCTCGCGGTCGACGTGGTGCTGCTCGCGCCAGCGCGCGTCGTGCGGGACGATCTCGTTCTCGACGAAGCGCCGGGCCGCGTCGCGGAACATCTCGAGCTCGTCGTCCATCCAGGCGGATCGGTAGTCGTTCACGGTGGCTACACTCGTCGGGCAGGGGCCGGGTCGGTCATCACAACTGGAAACTGGTGTTCCTGTCCAGAGGCAGATACTTTGGCCGGATCGGGGGAGACATGAACGACAGGATTTCACGTCGCGGCGTGCTGCGCGCCGCGTTGGCAATCCCGGCGACGGTCGCGCTGGCGGGCTGCGCCGCCAGCGCCCTGCGGGACGCGCAAACCGGCTCGCTGGGAAAGCTCGATGCGGTCGGCACGGCCGAGGCGATCCGCAAAGGCGACGTGACCGTACGGGAGGCGGTCGAGGAAGCGATCAGGCGCGCCGAGGCCGTCGAGCCGCAGATCAACGCTATTGTCACCGAGGCCTATGACCGGGCCCGGTCGACTGCGACCACCGGGACGCCGCACGGACCGTTCGCCGGCGTTCCCACGTTCATCAAGGACCTGGACGACGTACGCGGCCTGCCGACCCATTCAGGCTCGCGGTCCTTCGGCAGGGCCCCGGCGACCGGCCAGGGCCCATACGTGGAGGCCCTGGAGAAGTCCGGCCTGGTGTTCCTCGGCAAGAGCGCGACCCCGGAGTTCGGCCTCACCAGCACGACCGAGCCGATCTTCGGAGGCCCCACCCGCAACCCATGGAACACCGGGCACAGCCCCGGCGGCTCCTCGGGCGGGGCGGCGGCGCTCGTCGCCGCGCGTGTGGTGCCGATCGCCCATGCGACTGACGGCGGCGGCTCGATCCGGGTACCGGCCTCCTGCTGCGGCACCTTCGGCCTCAAGCCGTCCCGGGGCCGCTCGGTGCCGCTGGGTCGGCCGACAGGCCCGGTCGAGATCTCGATCAGCCATGCGTGCTCGATCACTGTCCGCGACAGCGCGCAATGGCTTGCGGTCACCGAGCGCACCGGCGACGGTGCGGTCTTCACGCCGGCCGGGCTGGTCGCCGGCGGATCGAAGCGGCGGCTGCGAATCGCGCTCGACCTCGAAACGCTGATGGACACGCCGCTGGACGCCGAGGTCCGCGCAGCCGTCGAGGACACCGCCCGCAAGTGCGAGTCGCTCGGCCACAGGGTGGAGGTGGCGCCGCTCGCGATCGCGAAGCGCGAGTTGATGGACGCGTTCGCGCTCTACTGGGCCTCGGGTGCCGCCCGGGTGGCGGACGGACTCGAGAAGGCGCTGGGCCGGCCGGTCACCGAGTCCGACCTCGAACCCTGGACGCTGAGCCTGCGCCGGCTGTTCATCGAGCGCCGCGCTGGCTTCGACGCCGCAATCGCCGTCCTGCGCGCGTCGGTCGCAACCTGCGAAGCGTTCTTCACGCAGTACGACGTGCTGCTGACGCCGACGCTCGCTCAGTTGCCGCCGCTCATCGGCCACCTCGGGCCCGACCTGCCCTTCGAGACCTACTTCGAGCGATTGACGGGGCTCGTCGGCTACACGCCGGTGCAGAACGCCTCGGGCCAGCCCGCCATGTCGGTGCCATTGCACTGGTCGAAGGCCGGGCTGCCGATCGGCAGCCATTTCGCCGCGAAGGCGGGCGACGAGCGCACGCTGCTCGAACTGGCCTACGAACTCGAGGCAGCCTTCCCCTGGGCGGGAAAGCGGCCCTCGCTCGCTGCCACCTGAGAGGTCACCGCGGATGCTGCTGAATGCCGGACAGTTCCTCACCGAGCGCGCCAAGATCAGCGCGAACATGGAGGCGTGGGTCGACCTCGTCACGGGAGAGCGCATCACCTACCGGCAGGCCAACGCCCGTGCCAGCCAGTTGGCGCATTTCCTGCTGTCGCAGGGCCTCGCGCCGGGCGACCGGGTGGCCGCCCTGATGTCGAACGTCCCACTGCACGCGGAGGCTTACTTCGCCAGCGCGAAGGCAGGCTTCGTGTTCGTCGAGCTCAACTGGCGCCTCACGGTCCCGGAGCTGTCCTACCAGTTGCTGGACAGCGGCGCTTCCGCCGTCCTCTACGGCGACGACCAGCAGCAACTCGTCGAGCCGCTGTGCGGGCAGTTCCCGGCGACACGCTTCATCAACGTCGACGACCCGCGGACGCTGGACGGGATCCGGGCCGCCTCCACGCACGAGCCACCGATCGGCGCCACGCTCGAGGACCCGCTGTTCATGATGTACACGAGCGGCACCACGGGCCGTCCCAAGGGCGCCCTGATGTCTCACCGGGCGAACATCGCGTGGCTCAACTGCATGATGGCGACGTCGGACCTTCACCTCGGCGACCGGCAGATCATCGTGGCGCCGCTTTTCCACATTGCCGGCCTGGGCATGACCATGGTCGCCGTGTGCCGTGGCATGACCAGCGTGCTCATGCGGGCGTTCGACCCGGGCCTGATGTGGGACGTGATCGGGCGGGAGCGCATCAGTGGCTTCTTCGCCGTGCCCGCCATGCTCAACGTCATGTACGGCCACCCGAAGCGACAGACGACCGATACGTCCGCGCTGCGCTGGGTGGTATGCGGCGCGGCCCCCGTGCCGGTAACACTGATCGAGGCCTATGGGACGATGGGCATCGACATCCAGCAGGTCTACGGCGCGACGGAGACCCACGGCGGCATCTGCCTGCTGACATCCGAGCATGCACGCAACAAGGTGGGCTCGACCGGCCTGCCCTACTTCGGCATCGAAGTGCGGGTCGTGGACAAGGTCGGCAACGACGTGCCGCCGGGCGTGCCGGGCGAGGTCATTACGCGCGGACCGCACCTGATCAGCGGCTACTGGAACCTGCCGGACGCCACGCGCGAAGCCATTCGAGACGGCTGGTTCCACACGGGCGACATCGCCGAGGTCGACGAGGAAGGCTTCGTCTACATCAAGGACCGCTCGAAGGACATGGTCATCTCGGGCGGTGAGAACGTCTACCCGGCCGAGGTTGAAAACGTCCTGCTCGCGCACCCCGGCGTGAAGCAGGCGGCCGTGATCGGCCAGCCGTCCGCCAGGTGGGGCGAGAGCACGTGTGCAGTGGTCGTCATGGCGGAGAGCTGGACCGGCGACGAGGCGGAACTCACCGAGGAGTTGAAGGTGTTCGTCAAGGAGCGCCTCGCGCGCTACAAGCAGCCGAAGTCCTACGCCTACGTGGACGATCTCCCGCTGAATCCCTCCGGCAAGGTACTGAAGCGCGTGCTGCGGGATCGGTTCCCGGGGCCGGCGCCGGAGTAACCGCTTACGGCTCCAACACCGGCTTCCAGGTCGAGTCCGGATCGTAGCGGTCCATGGTGCGGAACTGCTCGAGCGTGCCCGGCCCGAGGTCTTTTTCGTAGACGACACCGGTGTGTCCAACGATGAAGGTCTTGACGCCGGTCACCGCATAGTCCGCCGGCGCCGCGACGAGGGCGAAGCCACCGATCATCACGCCCTTCACGACGAAGTCCATCTCGCCCATCGGGGCGGACGGGCCCTGTCGCTTCAGGATCCTGAAGTAGTAGCCGCGCAAGGGCTCGTATCGCTCGGTGTATCCCTCGGCGATTACGCGGGCGACCCCTTCGCCGACGGGCCCCTGCCAGCTTCCGTCCGGCGTCCGCCACGCCAGGCCGTCCTGCCGGCCAGGGGTGCTGATGACGCGTTGAGCGTACTGGTTCACCAGGGCGCCATCGCGCTTCTCCGCGGCATATTCGTGCTGGGCCTCGACGTACCCGCGGCACACCGCAATCGCGTTGAGTTCGTTCGCTCCAATGCGGCGATTGAGGACCTCCTCGCGTCCCGCCGTGGTGTCGAACCGCCACCGGCCGCCGTCCTCGACCACGGGAATCGGCATGGGCCAGTCTTCGCTGCCCACGATCACGTTCGCGACGCCCGCTTGCTTCGGATCCCGGAGGACCTCGGTCTTCACACGCGCTTCGGCGGCAAAGGCCGCGCTCTGGTTCTTGTCGAGGACCGGATCGTCGGTGACCACGAGGTCCACGCCGTCCGGCCCGAGAATTTCCTTCAATGCCGTCACGTCGAACCGCTCTGCAGCGGAAACGAGGGCCTCGGCGGCCTTCTCCGGTGACTCGAACGTCTTCTGCTTGACAGCCTGCCCGGCGAACGCGGCCGGCATGGACACCGCCATGCAGACGCCTGCCATGACGAGCCCGAGACGCGTGGCACGCTCACGGAACCTGAAGCCGGTCCGAGCCATTGAGCTGAATGTCATTGCGCTCACCTCCGGCGTCCGCCGCCAGAACGCCCACCCATGCTGGAAGCCCCGCGCGTGCTGCTGGACCGGGCGCTGGCGCCGTTGAATCCGCTGGAACCGCCACCGAAGCCGCTGGCCTTGGACGGGCTGCTCTTTGGGATGTCGTAGCTGCCAACGCGGTCCGAGCCTCCGCCTCCCCCGCGCTGCGCGGTACTCGCGCCTGCGCTGCCTCCGCGCGAACCACCCGCGGACCGGTCGCTCACGCCGGGGCTCGCTCCGCCACTGCCGCCAGCGCTCGGCTGCTGGCGTGCACCCGCCTGGCGGCTGGCGGACGAATCGCCGCGCGCCGACCCGCCGTACTTGCTCGCTGTCGCCCTGTCCGAATACGGGGCCGCCCCGCGATGCTGCGGGTTGTGCTGCCAATTGCCCTGGCCGCCGCCGCCCGTGCGGTTGTGCTCGATCTTGTTGAAATTGTTGTTGATGTCGATGTCGATGTCGTTGCCGCCCCACCCCATGTTGCAGCAGTAACCACCCCAGGCCGCGCCGACCATGACGCCGAAGCTGAAGGTTACGAACGCGGCGCCCGGCGGATAGGGCGGGTAATAGATCGGCGGGTACGGATAGTAGGGCGGACCGTAAACGACCGTCGGGCTGTAGGTCGGCACGTAGACGACCTCAGGGTTCGTCGACTCCACGACGATGACCGTCTTCTCCTCGACGACCTGCGTCTCGACCGTCTGCTGCTCGTTCGGCGCCAGGGCGCCCTTGTCCATCGCCTTCTTCCGCATCCGCTGTACGGCGCCCATGACGTCTCCCTGCTGCGCGAGGAAGGCGTTGCCGAGGTCCGTTGTCCACTGAATGTCGTCCGCAAGCCGCTTGACCACGTCGGGGACCGCCGCCATCGACTGGATGCTCGGATCCCAGGGCTGCTTGGCGACCGCATCCACGAGTGCCTTGTCCTTCAAGCCCGGGTTCCTGGCGAGCCACTGCTGCAGCTGGATGATCTCGAGCGGGTAGGTGGCCGCGACGAGCGTCTGGGCGAGCAGCGAGTCCGGGTAGAGGGCGATCGGTGCGACCAGCGAATCGAGCTGTTCCGGCGGGAGCCTGGCCGCGGCCGGCTCGGCCGCAGCGGCCGGCGCCGGTGTCGTGCCTTGCGCAAGGACGACGAAGTCCCGGGGCAGGAGCAGGACTGCGCAGGAACATGCGACGAGGCCCTGCCAGAGCAGGCTCGACGGTCGGATTCGAGAGGTTCCCCGATGCATGACTAAGGACTCCCTTTAAAGCCGCAGCTACTTCTTCGGCGCTTCCTCGACCTTGATCGCAAACGCCTCGGTGTAGGTGATTTCGACCGTGTCGCCGACCTTCACACCCTCGAGCTTCTCCGGGTGCCTCACCTTGATCGTCCGCGTGTTGCCCGCCGGCCCCTTGAAGGTGACCGTGGGGACCTTCGGGTCGATCGCTGTGATCAGCACCGTCACCGTGGTCTGCCGCGCAATTGCGCCCTCCGGTTTCATGCCGGGTTCGGCGGATCCGCCCGCGACGACCGTGGCGGGCTCAACCGCCGTGCCGCCCTTCTTCACCTCGTAGGCGAGCGCTTCCGCGTACGTGGCGGTCACCACGTCCCCCGGCTGCACCTGGGCGAGATTCTTCACCTCGTCGCTGGCTATGAAGCTGTACTCCTGGCCGTCCTCCGCCTTCAGCGTGACCTCCCGCGTCGACTGGTCGACCTTCGTCACCGTGGCGGTGACGTCGACGGACGCAATCACGGCCTCGCCCTTCGGCGCCGGCACCGTCACCGGTGCCTCGGCCAGCGCCACGGTCGCCAAGCACACTGCGCCCGCCAGGCAGGCGGCCGCCATCGAGGCTTTGGATCCTGTCATCGACTGTCTCCTTGGTCCCGTCTCGGGTGGCCTATCTTACGCCGCACGCGCAGCCACGCCTGCAGGCGTTTCGACCTTTACGAACCTCCGCCAGGATGTCACAAAGTCAAAGCCGGTTGCATGCTCCATCCGTAGTTGTGCAGAGCCAGCCCGGACAACCATCGCTGCATAATCAAGCTTGCAAGGTTGGCTCTCGCTCGTTCGGGGCCGGCCGAATCCTTATGGAATTTTCGACAGGAGTCCAGTCATGAGAATGATGAAAGGTCTGGTCACAGTGACTACCGCCCTGCTGCTGGCGACCGGGCCGGCGCTGGCTGACAAGTACGACGACACGGTCAGCTTGTTCAAGAACGCGGGGCAGAGTTCTTCGTTCTTCGGCAAGAGCCATGGCTATGCCGTGTTTCCGACGATCGGCAAGGCGGGCCTCGGCATCGGTGGCGCGCACGGCGAGGGCCGCGTCTACGAGCAGGGCAAGTACGTCGGCGATACGAAGATGACCCAGTTGAGCATCGGTTGGCAGGCCGGCGTGGAGGGATTCAGCGAGATCATCTTCTTCCAGGACAAGCGCGCCTTCGACGAATTCACGTCCGGAAACTTCGAGTTCGGCGCGAATGTCGGCGCGGTGGTGATCACTGCGGCCGCGTCGGGGACCGCCACCACGACGGGCTCGACCGCGACCGCCAGCGGCGGCAAGAAGGATGCGGCAACTGCCGGCAAGTACGACAAGGGCACCGCGATCTTCGTCATCTCGAAGGGCGGCCTGATGTACGAAGCGTCTGTCTCAGGGCAGAAGTTCTCCTACAAGCCGCTGGGCAAGAAATAACCGGGAAGCGAGCCTCCATGTCGATGACGTGACGCCCGAAGGAGTGAGACCGGGGAGTAATCCCGTGGGCGACGTCCGGGCCAAGGGGTGGCGCGCGACCTATCCTCCGGCGCGCTGGGCCGACATCGCCGCGCTCTCCGTAGTGGTGATCTCCATCGTCCTGCTGTCGGCGAACTGCGCCATGCCTGGCGGGTCAGCCGCTTCGACTTCATCGTTGCGATGGTCGCTTTCGCTGCCCGGTTCGCGACATCCTTCGCGCCGAAGGCCTGGAGGAGCGCGTCGGCCCCTTCGATCGCAGAGTGTCAGTGGCTGACGTCGTCGACGAGTTCCAGGACCGCACGGCGACTGGAAAACCGTCCTAGAAAAGAACCCCGAACAGCTTCTTGAGCAGGTCCTCGAGCGGCATCAGCGTCAGGACGAGCGGTGTGATCGGTACGACCGTCGCGACCACGAGCTGGAAGATGGCTTCCTTCGTGAGCGGCACGATGCGCATGCTGCGTACGACCTCGAGGCTGTTACCCAGGTCGGCGAGCGACTGGATGTCGCCGCTGCCCAGCATCGGTTCGTCGGCCGGCGCGCCCCCACGGACCCACTTCGCCTCGAATTCGCGCACGTAGCGCTGCGCCAGGGTGCCGTATTCGCGCAGGCCGGTTCGCCGCGCCTGGGCAAGCTGGGGCGCGAATACCAGGAGGGGCCCCCCGACGAGGAACAGCATGAAGAGCGCGAGCAGGAGGATCTCGAGCCTGAAGTCCGTCAGGCTGGCCCCGACGTGAAAGATCTGGTTGGCGAGATACCCGGCCAGCAGCGCGCCGTGCGCCATCAGCAACGGGATGTACGCGTGCGCCGTGTTGGCCAGGAATCCCAAGCCGCCGAGACGATCCGGGTGGGTGGGGACCAGGTTCAGCTTGATCCGGGAGACCTGCCAGAGCAGCCGCGTCCAGATGAACAACCGGAAGTACCAGCGGCACAGCAGGAACTGGAAGACCGGCAGACTCACGTAGCCGTACCAGGCCCCCGCGAACGTGAGGCGGGACCCGTCCGCGGTCGGTGTCGCGTACCATGTAGCTGCATCGAGCGCCATGTATTGGCGCCAGATGATCGTGACACCGACGATGTACACGAATGCCACCAGCAGCACCTCTGCGACCACCGAGTTGCGCAGCCGATAGGCAGACGCAACGGCCGCGTCGAGCCTGGCCTTCGCCCCCTCCGGAATCAGCAGCCGCTCCTCGAAGGTCCTTGCCAGGGCGCGCATGCGCTGGTGCACGACAAGCTCCGCCGCGACCAGCAGCGGGATCGCCACCAGGAACTTGACGTGGATGTCCACGTCCAGCAGGAACGGGACGGCCGTGTTCCCGCCCCACAGCCGCCCCCCTGCGGCCGACAGCAGCAGCAGCGGCAGCCATACGACCAGCGAGATCACGGCGACGCGGCGGCGCTGCAGCATCAGCGCGTCGTCCGAGAGATGGGCCCGGCGCAGCAGCTGGTAGAGTGGCCCACCCAGGACGAGCGAGAAGTCCTGCGAATCCGCAAGCGGGTCCTGGCCGGCCGCCGCAACGGGCGATGCAGGTCGATCAGTGTTCGCTGGCATGATGCATCCTACGGCGTCATCTGGCAGACACGTGCATTCAGTATGCACGAACGCCCGGCCGGACCGGATTCCGGTCAATACTCGTGGAACATCTTCTGGATCCGTACCGGGTCCGTCGCCTTCGTCAGCGCGAGCTGCAGCAGCACGCGCGACTTGGCCGGGTTCAGTTCGCCCGAGGCGACGAAGCCCTTCTCGTCGTCGTTGACCTCGTTGTTGCGGAGCACGATGCCCTCGGCGAGGCGCGTGCTGCGTACCACGGCGATGCCGCTCTTCGCGGCCTTGGTGAGCGCGTCCAGCGCCGGTGTCGTCATGTTGCCGTCGCCCACGCCCGCCACCACGATGCCTTTCGCGCCGTTCTTGATGGCGGCGTCGATCAGGTCGGCACTCATGCTGGCGTGTGCATAGATCACGTCCACGCGGGGCAGCTTGTCGAGGGCATCCACCGAGAACTCGCTCGCCGGCCCGAGCTTGCGGTCCATCGACTCGAACCACTCGATCTTGCCGGTGTGCACCACGCCTGCCGGACCCCGGTTCAGGCTCTGGAACGTCTGCACGCTGGTGGTGTCCGTCTTCGTCACGTTGCGCGCGTAGTGGATCGTGTCGTTGAGCACGACGAGCGTGCCCTTCCCCATCGCGCGCGGATCGGCCACGACGGCGACGCCGTTGTAGATGTTTCCGGGACCGTCAGCACTGATGGCCGTCGCCGGTCGCATCGAGCCCACCATCACCACCGGCTTGTCGCTCTTGGTGACCAGCGACAGGAAGTAGCTCGTCTCCTCGAGCGTGTCCGTGCCGTGCGTGATCAGGATGCCGCCGGTGCCAGGCTCGGTCAGCACGGCGTTGACGCGCTTCGCGAGCTTGAGCCAGATCTCGTCGTTCATGTCCTGGCTGCCGATGTTCGCGACCTGCTCGCCCGTGATGACGGCGAGCTTGTCGAGGTTCGGTACCGCCTTGAGCAGCGAGTTCACGTCATAGGCGCCCGACTTGTAGCCGTAGTCCGTCGCGCTCGCCTGGGCGCCCGCGATGGTGCCGCCGGTCGCCAGTACGCGGATGTTCGGCAGGTCCGCGGCCTGCGCAGCGATGGCGAAGCCGCCCATCGCCACGAGGGTCCGGATGCTGAGGATCGGCGACCTGTGTTTCATGACTGTTACTCCGTTCATTGCAGGCCGGCCCGTCGCCGGCCGTATTCCATTCATTCCCGTCTCGGCTGTCGGCGACGATGCGGTCGATGAACTCCGGCTCTAGCGGCTCCAGCGTGATCGCGCTGTGGCGTTTGTAGTGCTTCACCAGCACCGGGTCCGGGTCCTTCGCAATTGGCGCATCGCAAAGGTTGCTCTCGTGCACAACGATCGCTTGTACGGGAAGGGACCCAGCGAGGCAGGGCGTATCCATCGGCGTGCTTCATTGGCCGTCGGCTAGCCGCGCAGGGCATGCCGCCGACGCCCAACGGCAGGCCCATCGCGCGCCTGCAGGATTCCTTGCAGCCAGGCCATGGCTCACCGCTCTGATTGGGCGACCGGCGCTGGGGCCGGAGCCGTGTCGAAACCTCCACCCAGGGCCAGGTACAAATTCACCCGCTGTACGAGTTGCTCGGTCCGCACGCGCACCAGCGCCGAGCGCGAGCCGTGCACCGCCAGCTGCTGCCGGCTTACGCCGCGCAGGTCCCCGGACCCGACACGGTGGCGCACCCCGGCGAGTTCGAGGGCCTGCTGGTTTGCCGCCAGCGCCCGGTTCAGCACGACTTCCCGGTTGCGTGCGGCGATGTCGGCCGAAAGCGCATCCTCGACCTCGCCGAAGGCCCGGGCGCCGACTCGACCGTATTCTGCGATCGCCTGGCGCTGCTCGGCCGTGCGGATGCGCACCTGCGTCTGCAGCGCGCCGCCGTAGAAGACCGGCTGCAACAGGCTCGCGCCCGCGCTCCACACCGGGTTGTCCCGGTCCTGCAGCACGAACAGGTCACTCGAGATGTCGCTGACGTTGGCCGTCAGCGATATGCTCGGCAGGCGCGCCGCCTTGGCCTCCTCGACGCCGTAGAAGGCAGCGGCTACCCGCCGGTCGGCCGCGACGACGTCGGGCCGCCGCTCGAGCAGCTCCGACGGCAGACCGGCGGGCACCGGGCTCGGCGGCCTCGCGAACTCGGTCGCCACCTCGACGTCCGCTGCCGGATACCGCCCGAGCAGCGCTTCGAGTGCCCGCAACGATTGCTGGCGCGCGAGCCTGAACTGCTCGACCGAGTCGCGGAAAGTCTCGGCATTCGCCCGCTCCAGGGCTGAGTCGTAGGCATCGCCCGACCCGACGCGTTGCCGCTGCTCGGCCAGCGCGACCAGTTGCCCGGAGGCGGCAACCATCTCCTCGGCCAGCTGCTGCTGCAGGCCGGCCTCGACGGCCAGGAAATAGGACTTGGCCACCAGCGCGGCGACGGATTGCCGGGCGTACTCGGTGTCTGCGATGACCGACTCATAGCTGGCCTTGCTGGCCGCACGCGCGGACCGCACGCGCCCCCAGAGGTCGAGTTCCCAGGTTGCATAGAGGCCGGCGCCCTGGATACCGGAGGCGTCACCGCCCGTCGGTCCGCCCCCGCGGGCGAGCAGGTTCACCTGCGGGTAGAGCGTGGAATCCGCGAGGTTCGCGTACTCGGAGGCCACCTGCACGCGCGCCGCCGCGACCAGCAGGTCGGGGTTGTGCGACATCGCCTCGGCGACCAGCGCGTCGAGGCGCGCATCGTCGAAGATCGCGAGCCACGCCCCCGCGGCCGCACCGGCGGATGCTTCCCCGCCGGTCCAGTCGGCGGGAACCGCGATGCCCGGCATGGCCTGCGGGCGGATGTCTTCCGGCTTGGGCGGCGCCTTCAGCGCACAGCCGGGCAGTGCCAGAAGCACCGCCAGCGCAAGCGTCGTGTTGCGTGTGCTCATGGCATCAGTGCAGCTTCAGGATGAGGTAGTCCGTGTAGGCGCCGACGCGCAGGATGACCATGCGCACGATGTGAATGGCCTTCGCGTGCTCGGTGTAGATCGCCGCGTGGCCCGCCGCGCCGGCCGCCACCAGCAGCTCGCGGTCCTTCTCGTCGATGTCGAACTTCACCGCGAAGCGGTTCGGGGGCGCCGCAAGCACGCCGGTCATCGGCAACGTGCCGGTCGCAGGCATCTGCCCCATGCCCTGGGCCCAGATCACGGAATCGACTTTCGCCCGGATGACGCGGCCCGGATTGGTCTTCAGCGTGAACTCGGCGTAGTTGCCCGGCGCGACCTGGTGCAGCTCGTTCTGGTAGTAGAGCGCAACGACCTGGCCCTCGGCCTCGACGAGCGTCATCACCGGATTGAACGGCATGCCGGCGACGAACGCGCCGGGCCTCAGCGCGAGGTTAATGACAAAACAGTCGCAGGGCGAAACGACGGTGGTCTGCTCGAGCTCCCACTCGGCATTCGCCAGATCCGCCTTGATCTTCGCAACGGATGCGATGTCCCCGTCGACGATCGCGGCCAGCTGGGCGCGGACCTGTGCCTCGTTGGCAATGGACGTGCCGAACTGTGCCTCGAGGTCGCGCAGGTTCGCCTCCGCCTGCTCCAGGTCGAACTTGTTGCCGGCGCCGGTGGCGGCCAGTTCCTGGTTCTGCTGCACACGCTTGCGAGCCAGGTCGATGCGCGTGCGCAGTGCCGCCGTGCTTCCAACCGCCGACTTCAATTGCTCCCGCAGCTGCTCAGTGCCGCCCTCGGCGCCGACCAGCTGAGCCTTGAGGCTGTTGACGGTGAGCTGGTACGGAGTGGGGTCCACTCGGAACAGCACGTCTCCCTTCTTGACGAGCCGGTTGCCCTCCTCGACCGGCACCTCGATCACGCGCCCGCGAACCTGCGAGACGATGGGGATCGTGTACTTGTAAACGCGCACGTCGGCCGACGACGGGGCGACGACGTTCAGCACCAGGATGAGTGCGGTCAGCGCGACGATCGGGATGATGACGACCGTGACCTTGCTGGTCGTGTTCCAAGGCAGCCACTTGAACTTGATGAAGATCAGCCAGACGAAGAAGCTGTAGATTCCAAGCAGGAGAATTTCCATCAGCGCGCCTCCTCCGCCCTGGACGCCAGCCGCGGCTCGAGGGCCGCGAGCTGGTCGCGGATCGCCGACAGTTCCTCGGGCACCCCGCCCTGCGACACGAGCGTGTCGAGATCGGCCCGCAGCCGCGCGACGTCATCGCGCAGGTCGCGCGCTTCCGCGCCCTCCCTCGCAGCGAGCTCGGCGTAGTAGTCCTCGTGCTTGTCCGTGCCGTAGGCCATCTTGTGAAGCACGGGCTTCGTGTAGGCCCAAAGCCACGCCAGTGGCCACAGCAACCCACCGAATACCAGGGACAGCAGGCAGAGCACCTGGATGGCCTCGGTCTGTGGGTGATGGCGCTTGTGCGCGATCTTCTCGGGCAGCACGTGCACCAGCCAGAACACCGTGATGAGCACGATCGGAACCACGATGATCACCACTATGGCCATCACGTTCGCTGCCTTCGCGAGCGTCTCGCCTTGCAGGAACGACGCGTGCGCCGGCATGGCCACGATCATCGCGGCCGCTGCTGCAGCGATCGCTCGGCCGTGGGCCAGCACGCCCTGTCTCAAGATTCGGGACATCGTGTTCATCCTCTTCTCAGGTTTTCGTTCCAGAGTCACCCGACGTTGCAGCGGCTCCCCCGACCCAGTCGTCCACCAGCGTGTATGCGACCGCGAGCACCACCGGTCCCACGAAGATCCCGACGACACCGAAAGCCACGAGCCCGCCGATCACGCCGGCGAAAATAAGCATCAGCGGGAGGTCGGCGCCGCGGCGGATCAGCACCGGCCGCACGAAGTTGTCCATGGTCCCGACGACGAGCGACCACACTAGCAGGAATGTTCCCCAGCCTGCGCCCAGGCTGAAATACGCCCAGGCCGTCGCGCCCAGCAACACCAGGATCGGACCGATCTGGGCTATGCAAAAGGCGAACATGATCGCCGTCAGCACGCCGGCAAAGGGCACGCCCGCGATCGCGAGCCCGATGCCGCCGAGCGCCGACTGCAACAATGCCGTGACGACGACGCCGAGCGCCACTCCGCGGATGGCCTGGCCGGCGAGTACGACCATCCGGTCGCCTTGCTCACTGGCCAGCCTGCGGCCGAAGCTCCGGATCCAGGTGGCCCAGGATTCGCCGCCGGCGTACAGGACCGCCGAAAGGATCACGATCAGGAGGAACTGCACGAGCACGAGCGCAAAGCTGCCCGCCTGGTGGGCGAGCCACGCGGCCGCGGCGCGAGCGTGCGGCTGGACCTGCGCGATCAGGTCGGCCATGCCTTCGCTGGCCAACTGGTTCCAGGTCGCCTCGACACGCTCGCCCGCCAGCGGCACCTTGCCGAGCCACTCGGGCGCGGCGGGAAACTGCGCCGTCGGCAGGCGCTCGAGCAGAGCAACGAGGTCGTCGGCATGCCCGAGGATCGCCTGGAGCGCGACGCCGAGCGGCACGATCAGGATCGCCAGCAGACCGAGCGACATCACGGTGACCGCGGGCCCCCGGCGCCCTCCGAACGCGCGCTCGACGCGACGCATGATCGGCCAGGTGGCCACGACGATCGTGACTGCCCAGATGAACGCCGCGAGGAACGGACTCAGGATCCACAGGGATCCCGCTATCAGTCCGCCGATGAACAGCACCGACAGGGTGATCCGGGCCAGGTCGGTGTGCTGCGCGCTCATGGAGGGTCCCCCACTACCACGCCCGCTGCAGCGTGATGCCGTAGGTCGTGAAATCCGCGCCGATGCGGGTCGTCACGCCCTTGGACCACGCCAGCTTGACCGAATACCGCTCGTGGATGGGAATGGACGTCGTCATGCCGACTCGCGTCGATTCCTGGAGGTCCCTCGACTTCACGCCGTCCACCGTCGTCCGCCCGCCGGTGTAGTACGTCAGGTCGGCGGCGACCCACAGGTTGCGGCGGAACGTGTAGCTGGCATGGGCCTGGGCGGAGGTCACCGGGTCCTGCTCCTTGCGCTGGCCACCGAAGAAATCGTCGTTGTCGGCGAAGAACCAGGCCCCGCCCGCCAGCTCGAACGACCATGCGCCGAGCGGCTGGTACAGGCCGATCTCCGTCTTCATGGCCCAGCGATTCGACCCGAGGTTCACGAGCTTGCTCGAATCGTACTCGCCCGTCGGGGCCACCAGCGTCACGCTGGCGCCGACACCCGTGGATCGGGGCTGCGCGGCGTATTCCCTGGGCCCGAGGGCCGGTCCACCGACGAGGTTCACCGCCAGCCGCAGGCGCATGTCGGCCAGACCGGAACGCCGTACCGATTGCTGCTCCTCGAATACTTCGCCGCTGACGTCGCCCCAGGCATAGGGGACGGCAAGCCCCAGGCTCGCGGTCCGCCCGAACAGGCCGAAGGTGCGCAGGTAACCGAGCGCCGCCGTGTTGATCGTGGCTTCGACGTCGTCCAGCGGGAGCGACGGATCCAGGGCGATTCCTCCCGACGACTGGCTCACCGTTGCCGTAGCGAAGTTCAGGCCCGTGGGCGCAGGCACGTAGGAGCGCGGCTCCATTTCCTGCGCACAGGCAGGTGCTGCAGCCGCTGCGGACGCGGCCACGACTAGCCAGGCGGCAATGCAGGGATGCCGTCGCATGCTGATCCTCATGCCGCACTGTGCCCATAAGGGACGCTCCGCTCAATAGGCCTCGTCCGCGTGCTTGTACGGGTACCTGGACTCCCGGTAGCCGTGCCGCTTCTGCCGCGCCGGACCGGGTGACGAACGAGGGGGCGAACCCCCTATACGACTCCGCAGACAACTCGTCCCGCGCGCGACCTGACGGAACGAAGTCGAGGTCATTCGACCGGCGGCTTGTACCCGGATACCGGGGTCGGCTGGGGCACCGGCTTCGGTTTGCCGACGTTCGCCTTCTCCCATGCGCGAACCCTCGCACGCGCCGCGTCGAACAGCCGCTCATAGTTTCCAAAGAGCACCGCCTGGCGCGCCTCCGGCGTGAGTTCCTTCCAGAGCGGCTCGTAGGCTTTGTAGACCGCCATCGGCGCATCGATGCCGCCGGGCGCGACGACGTCCGACCCGAACAGGAAGCGGTCCGGGTGCGCGTTGATGAGTGCCGCCACAGTCTTCACCGCCTCCGGGCTGCTGGTGACGTACTTCGCGGTCTCGTCCCAGGAAATGTCGAGATAGAGGTGCTTCAGTTCGGGGTTGGCGAGCGCGCGCTCGAAGATACCGAGCTGCCCCTCGACCGGCCGCACGATGCGGCCGACGCCGAGGTGCGCCCAGATCACCGTCGTGTCCGGGTGCTGCACCAGCAGTTCCTTCATCTGGAGCACCAGGTAAGGCTCCTGGCCGGGCTTCGGGAACGGCATGTCGATGTCGTTGTGCAGGAGCACGACCAGTCCGACCTCGCCGGCAAAGTCCAGGATGCGGTGCAGCGCCGGGTCACTGAGCGTGGCCGGGCCGCCCGCGATCTTCGAGGAAACGAACTCCTTGTGGATCGAGAACTCGCCGATGCCCGAGAAGACGCCCGGGAACGTCTCCAGCACGCGACGGATGTGGTCCGCAGCGTACATGTCGGCGGGGTTGAAGCCGATGATCATCGGGTCGAGGCGCGCCTGCTGCTCCGGCGGCAGCGACTTGTACGCCATTGCGATGAAGGCATCGGTGAACGAGTAGTAGTAGAGCGGCGCGTCCGTCTGCAGGTAGTAGGTCGGCGCGAAGTCGCCGGTGTTCCCGTACTGCCACATCTGCTGCAACGGCAGCCCGAAGACGGTGGACCGCTTGACCACACCGTCCATCATCTTCACGTAATCCTTGAGGTCGGTGCCCTCGTGGACGTAGTTGGTCAGGTGGAAGTGCGAATCGTTGTATACGTACCCTGCGCGAGCCGTGGCATCCGCCAGGGCGCTGGCAGGTGCCAGCGACGCGAGTGCGAGCGCCGCGGCGAGGCACGAAACGGTGTGTCTGTCGCACATGGTTCAAGTGTCCAATTGAAGGCCGCCCAGGTGTCTGGATTCCACTCCCTGGCTCAGAAGAAGATCGAGAACGACGACGCCAGCGTCCACCCGTCCTGGCCGCCCGTGTAGTAGCCGAACGTGCTGCTGACCGGTGACCTGTTCACGTCCAGCAGCTGCAGGTTCAGGCGGTGGTTGCGCGTCGGCCACGGATACCAGTTCATCCCGACGCCGTATTCCGAGCTGTCGCCGAACCCCGCGTCCTCGTCGCCGTAGATCTGTGAGGTCAAGCCGTAGACCTCGAGCTTCTGCTTGACCGGATAGAAGGACCCCTGGACATAGAACCCGTTGTCCTTGATCTCGCCAACCGGCAGGAAACCATCGGCCAGGAAATTGTCGAGCCAGCGCTGGTAATACTCGGCCTGGAGAAAGATGCCCTTGTATTTCATTGCCGCGTCGATCGCGAGCACGCGGTAGTCGGCGTTGTCGATCGTGACGCCGGGCGCCAGCGCGCCGGTCTCGAACAGGTTGACGCTGTCGGCGAGCCGCAGCGTGGTGTTCTCCGGGCTGTCGCTCGAGTTGCGGAAGCTCTGCTCGGGGCTGTCCGTGTACGAAATGCCGAACCGGGTGGCGAGTTCCTCGTGCCATTCCCAGTCGCCATAAGCGCCGCGCGGGCCGAACTCGTGCGTGGTCGGCATCCACCAGACCGTGCCGCCGTAGGTGTACTTGCGGTCGAGCTGGCTCGCCTTCACGCCGAGCGAGCTGTTGTTGTTCGAAACGGTGGCGCTGTACCAGAGGCCGGGCAACGCCTCGCCCGTGGCGTAGATGCCGGAACCGAAATAGGGCCGGAAGAACTCGTCCGCCATGACGCGGTCGTGGGCGAGCCAGTAGGGATGCGAGCCGTTGAGGGACCGCGACCCCGGGTTGCCCGTGAGACCGGCGTACAGGCTGAACTTCCGGCTGAACTGGTAGCCGAGGTTGGCGAACAGGGCGTCCTGGTCGGTCGTGTTCACCGTCCAGAGCGTGATGTTGTAGATGAGCTTCGGGCTGCCCATCCAGCCCTTCAGGAACACCATGATCCGGTGCGAGAACAGGTCGCTGCGCGGGTCGACCGGGCGCTCGTTGCCGAGGTGGTCGGTGAAGACCTGGTCGTCGTCGTGCTGGCTCATGTAGCGAACCATGCCGTACGCGCTGATGTCGAGCTCGCCGTAGTCGCTCCGGGCGACCACGAACCCGGTGCCTGGATCGTAGACGCCCCAGGTCTCGATCTCCGGCGTGAACGCCTGCTTGTCCGGAGTTTCGCCCGTTTCGGCGGCGCTGCCGGCCACACGCTCCGCGCCACCAGGCGTCACATCGGCCGGGGCTGGGGTCGGCGCCGGCGCGTGGACGGCCTGAGCCGAAGCATCGGCCGGACCCTGCTGGACCTCCAGCTCCCTCCGCAGGTCCTGGATCAACTTGTCGCGCTCGGTCAGCTGCTGCTTCATCGCGGCCTGCTCGGCCTCGAGTTGCTGCAGGCGCTGCTCGACCGTGGGCGTGGCACCCTGGGCGCTGGCCAGCGTCGCCGACAGCGCAAGCGCTGTCACCACGAAAGCTCGAAGGACTGACATCGATCCACCCCGATCCATCGGAACTGCAAGATGGCCGCGATCCGAAGCTCCCGGCCATCGCCCACCAACCGACGCCCTTCTCAGTTCGGGTTCGGCCCGAACACCCCGACGCCGAGTTCGCCGGCGATGTCGCGAATGGCGTTCAGCGAACGGACGCTGTTGCCGGCCTCGTTCAGCCGTGGCGAGAAGGCTGCGATCGCAAAACGGCCGGGCACGACGGCGACGATGCCGCCGCCCACGCCGGTCTTGGCCGGCAGGCCCGCCGTATACATCCAGTCGCCCGATTCGTCGTAGAAGCCGGCCGTGGCCATCACTGCCAGGAGCTCCGGCACGTGCTTGGCCGGCATCACCTGCTTCATGGTCAGCGGGTTGACGCCACCGTTGGCCAGCGTCGCGCCCATCATGCCGAGATCCTTGGCACTGACGCCGACGGAGCACTCGCGCGTGTAGACCCGAAGTGCTTCTTCGGGATCGCTATAGAGGCGACCCCAGTTGTAAAGCAGGTTCGCGATACCGCGATTGCCCCAGGCCGTTGTGTACTCCGACTCGTACACCTTTTCGAGCACGGTGAGCGGGCGTCCCGCGAAGTCGCCAAGGTTCTGCTGCACCTTGTTCCAGCGCTCCTGCTCCGACGTCGCCTGGACGAGACTCACGGCTGCGATCGCCCCCGCGTTCACGAGCGGGTTCACGGAGTGCTCCTTGTAGATCTCCAGCGCCAGTTTCGAGTTGAACGGCAGTCCGGTGGGCTCGACACCGATCTTCTCGCGCAGCACGTCCGGACTCTGCTCGCTCATCACCAGCGCAGCGGTAAACGGCTTGGACACCGATTGGATCGAGAAGACGTAGTCGACGTCGCCCGCGCTGTAGACCTTGCCATCGCGCGCGACGATGACCACGCCGAACAGGTCGCTCGGCGTCTCGGTCAGGATCGGGATGTAGTCGGCGTTCTTGCCGTCCTTCAGGCCCTTGTATCTCGCGTAGGCAGCGTTCACCACGCGCTGGAAGTCCTTCACAGCCGGGTCCGGTGCCGGACCGCGCGCGTACGCGGGCACCGCGACAGCCATTGCGAGGGTGGCTGCCAGCGCGCTGGTCAGTGAGACCTTGTTGATGGTCGACATGATCGTGTCCTTCGATTCGTGCAGCATCAGAGCTTGATGCCGAAGTTGTACTTGACGGTGAACTGGAAGCGGACGTCGTCGTCCGACGCGCCATCGTTGTTAGTGCGCTTGCCCCACAGCAACTCGCCACCCAGCATCAGGTTGTCCGTCGGGTAATACAGCAGGTTTCCGGAGGCATACTCACCCTTGTTGTACGAGCTGGCGTCCTGGAAGTTCGTGTTGTCCACTTCCGTGTAGCTGTAGCCGATCGAGCTCGACCACCTGTCGCTCCAGTAGTGGTCGTAGTAGGCGAGCACGCCGGTCAGCGGGATCGCCTCGGCTTCGAGGTCGGCGACCGCCTCACCGTCGAACTGCGCTGCCGGTGCGAGGTCCATGCCGCCGTCGTTCATGTAGCTGGCGATACCCTCGCCATACACAACCTGCAGCAGGACCTTGTCCTTGCCGAAGGTATTGATCGTCGAGCCGACGTTGATGCCCCAGCCGGTCTCGCTGCCCTCGATCCACTCGCCCGTCCCGTCGTCACGGATCTCGAAGCCGACCTTGCGCAGGATGCCGCCGACCTGCAGGTGGCCCCAGTCGCCGCCGAAGCGGTACTGTGCCGTTAGATCGGGCAGCTCCTCGTCATTCTGCACCTGCACGTCCTCGAGCCCGTCGATCAGGCGGATGTTGCCTGCGTCGATGTCGTTGCCCGGTCGCTCGATGGCGATGGCGAAGTGACTGCTGTCCGTCCGGTATGGAGTCCAGCGGATCTGCACGTTGCGGTAGAACACCATGCCCGTCGGACCCCAGTAGTCGATCGTGTTCGGGAACACGTCGCCGTCCATGAACAGGCTGTTGGTCTGCCCGGCGAGGATCGGACCCCACTCGCCGTACGCGTGGCGCAGGCGGAAGGTGGTCTGGCCGGCATCGACGCCGGTGCCGAACAGGTCGAACTCGAACTTGAAGTTGATGGGCGTGCCGCTCGCGCCGGTCGGCAGCAACCCCTTCACGCCGAAGCGGCTCTGCTTGACGCTGATGCTGGCCTGGCCGTCCTCGCCGCACGCCCCGTCGATGCAGATCTTGGAGGGCCGGAACGCGTCGTCCCAGTCCGGGTCGAGTCGCCCGCCGATGTCCTGGATGTAGTCCGCCTGGGCGAAGCCATAGATCTCGAAGGAGCGGCCGGACTCCTCAGCCACTGCGGGTGTGCTGGCAAGCAACACGGCCGACACGACCGCTGGCACGCCGACAGCGATGCAGCCCTTGGATTTCAACATCTTGCACTCTTCCATACTGAGTCCCTCGGATTGAATCGCTCACCCGGACACCGCCGGCGTCCCCCTGTTCCACAGGGCACGGCGCTTGGTCTTCGGCGCCAATGTATGCTTCGTGCTGGTGGGCAGCTTTTGAACTTGTGACAGCACTGATGAGCAGCTTAGGCGAGCGGCATACGCATGGTTCCTTATTGCAGAGGGAGTCGGTTCCGCCAAAAGGAAGCGCGCGCATCAACATTGCGTGGCACCTACCCCAGGTGATGCGGGAGTTCGGCGTCGGGCTCGAAGAGTTACTCGAGGCCGCGGGCGTACGCGCCGACATCTTCAGCCACCGGGAGAATCAAATTGCCTACACTGATTTCGCGCGCCTGCTGCTGACCTGCGAACAGATGTCGAACTGCGACCATGTCGCCCTGCTGTTCATGCAGCACTGCCGGCTGACCGACTTTGGACTCGCCGGGCAGGCAGCGCTCTGCGGCGACACCGCGGGGGAGGGGCTGCAGCGCTTCGTCGATCACTTCAATCTGCACAGCAGCGCGTCGACCACCAGCGTAATCACGTCCGGCCCCTTCACGCGCCTTGTGTACGCGATCTCCGTGCAGGGCATGACGGACACCCGGCCGTTCCATCTGGGCGCAATGGCCGCCGCGTTCAACATCCTGCAGGACCTGTGCGGGACAGGATGGTTGCCCACGGTCGTGACGTTCGCAAGCCGCAGTCCGACCAACCCCAGGCCGGCCCAGAAGTTCTTTCGCGCGCCGCTGCGTTTCGACAGCGACGACTCGGCGATCCATTTCGCCAGTCGTTGGCTCGACAGGCCGCTGCCGCCGGTGGACCCGCAAGTCCGGCGCCAGGTCGAAGCCGAAGTCCGGGCGCGGCGCGCCGCGATCCTGGCCGACTTCCCGTCGACCGTGCGCCGCATCCTGCGCAAGCAGCTGCTCATCGGGGAATGCTCGATGGAGCAGGTGGCGGCCCTGCTCGGGATGAGCCGCCGGACGCTCGACCGCCATCTGGCGCGACACGGGGTTCGCTACGGCAAGCTGATCGAGTCCGTCGAGGGCGACGTCGCATGCCAGTTGCTGCGCGACACGGACATGGAGATCCAGCAGATCGCCGAATCGTTGCACTACTCCAGTCCGGCGAACTTCGCCACGGCGTTCAAGCGCTGGTCAGGCGAGACCCCGAGCGAGTATCGGAGTCGGCTCCGCTGACTAGCCGCCGAGCGCGATCGCGGCGACGACCAGGGCGAGTCCGGCAAGCAGGAATACCGTGCCTGCGAACCAGGGCTTGGCCATCGTGAGGCGAGCCGCGCGGTAGCCGACGAAGAACATCAGCGCCAGGAGCAAGCCGTTCGAGACTCGCAGCGCCAGTTGCGGATCGTCGATGAACAGGAACGGCAGGGCTGCGGGAAGGCTGCAGGCAAAGACCAGCCAGCCGCTTGCGAGGCCGCCCAGGAGGTCTTCGCGGGTCACCCTGGCGTGCGCCGGGATCTCGGCGGATCGCACGCGCCGCACGATGGACCGGTATAGGCCCTGCCGCTCCGACGGGTCCGTTACCGGCGTCAGGGCCTCGTCGAGCTCTCCGGCGACGAGTTCCTGCGCCTCCACATCGGATGGTGCGTGTTTCATGCCGAGCGCAACGCGGCGCAGCCGCCCGCGCTCGAACAACTGGCCGAGCACGTAGAACACGCCGTCGATGACTCCCCAGGCCAGGTTGCAGCCGGCGGTCGCAATGAGCATCTGTCGCGCTCCCTCGCGCCCCTCCTCCTGCAGCATCATGCCGGCGCCCAGCGTGAACGTCAGCGTCATGATCAGGCCGAACAGGATCTCGAGCATGCGGCTGCCGGGATCGAGGTGCCTTGCGGCGAAGGGAAGTCGCGGCTTGTCGATCATGTATCGCGCTCCTCGACACTCGGTACCGGTGCCCGGCCGAAGCCCCCCCCGAGTCCCTGGGGATCGGGGATACGCGCCAGCGCGAGATCTTCCTCGAGCTTGTAGAACTCCGGCAGCGTGCGGTCGAGCAGGTCGAGCTGCTGGCGCAGCGCCGGATGCCGCTGCTCCGGACAGCGTCCGGATGAGGTTCTCCAGCATCGCGCGCGAGCGACTCGCGACCTGCACGTTGTTCGCACCGCAGGCGCGGATCTCGCTGCAGGAGATGATCACGAAATCGTCCCAGTTCGGGGTGCGGAAGATCACGCGCACCTGTCCCGCATGATCGCGTACGACCGTCGCCGTGCAGCCGGCGCTTGCCGACGAACCGGAGCAGACGGTGGATCTGGTCCATGGCGAGGATTGCCGTCGTCGGATCATTGATGGCGGGCGACAGTGCCTTGAGCGCGATATCGACCAGGATACGGAACGAGAACAACGGATCCTGCTCCATGGTGCGCTCGGTTCCGAAGGCGACGGCGTGCCGCAGCACCTTGTCGTCGATTCCCGCCGCGGCGCCGTAGAGCCGGAACAGCGGCTCGTCGGCTGCCACGAAGTCACCCACCTGCGGCACGAACTCGACGACGCCGCCCACCCGCTCCGCCTCGGCAACCAGGGCCTCGACATCCACCGCGAGGACGACCTGCGACCGTCCCTGGTGCGTCACGACGCGCGATGGCATGCCAAGGGACCCGCGTTGCTCTGCTTCGGTCGCCGCAGACTCCTCCTGCACTGCCTCGGGATAGACGCTGCGGATGACGTCGATCCCGTCGTCGCAGACCAGCGCCACGATGCGCACCGGGCGCAGCAGCCGCGCCGCGTGGTCGATGAGGTAGAGGAACGACGCCAGGCACGCGAGGCCGAGGAGAATTGCACACAGGGTCACCAGCTGGTGCACCGTCTCGTCGGTCCGGTTCACCCCGCTGATGGCGAACAGCAGCGTGAAGACGTTCAGGCCGACCGTGTACTTGATGACCCGGTCCTGCAGCAGGGTGGTGGCGATGATGCGCGGCGTGAGCTGGGCGCTCGCGATCTGGAGCGCCACCAGCAGCGACCCGAACGTAAAGACGATGAACGAGAGCGTGAGCGTGAAGATCGTCTGGAACAGTGCCTCGGCGCCGGCCACGCTGAGCCCGGTCAGGTTCCAGGTCACCCAGCGGTCGATCAGGTTGAGCACGTTGAACAGCAGGAATTCGAGCAGCGCCGCCACCAGCGGCACGACCCAGAGCGCCGACCGCAGGTAGCTCGCGGCGCGATACAGCGGGTTCCAGGCCAATTTCCCGCGCATGTGGACTTACACGGCCAGCGGGGCGGCCCGGACCCTTGCGGCCGCCGGACGTGGACCTAGAACGACGCGCTGTAGAAAATCATCGGACCCGCGTAGGTCCAGGTCACGTTGCCGTTGAAGCTGTCCTTTTCGACGTCCAGGTCGACCTTGAACTGGTTGTAGCCAATGCCCACGCCAGCCCACTTGATCGGCTGCCAGACGACCGCCACCCGGTAGTCCTGGATGCTGCCGTCGTATTCGTCGATGTTCGCCGAGAAGTATTGCGCGGAGGCATCGATCCAGAAGTCGTGGGAAATGTCCCAGAGGCCACGCACGCCGATGACCGGCAGCGGCGCACCGAAGCTCCCTTCCTTCTTGACCTTCCCGGAGACCGGTTCTCCGCCGACGATCGCCCCTTCCGCGGCGAGGGACATCGACAATTCCGTGTAATGCACGCCAAAGGTGCCGGTGACCTCGTAGGTGTCCCTGCGCAGGAATGCGTACTCGTAGGCGAGTTCGTAGATGTCGAATCTCAACTCGGAGTCCACGCGCAAATTCGCCGGGTAGATGACGTCGTTCCACTCGATGTCCCGCTCGAAGGACTTCGAGTCGTCGCGCGAAGCGTTGAACCAGAGCGCGCGCACCTTATGCCGCTGGCTGTCGCCAAACCTCCAGTAGCCATCGAAGCGGAAGCGTGTCATGTCTTCGTCGCCGAAGGTGCGTTCCCAGTCGACCACGTCGCCCCGCCCGCTCTCGCCGTCAAATCGCACCTCGGTGTCGCTGTTCAGGATGAAGGTCCCGAGCGCTGCGTAGAACGAGTCGTCCAGCAGGTTCGGCGCTTCGTCGGCGAATGCGGCCACCGGGCCCAGCGCCAGCCCCGCCGCAACGGCGCACGCTGCGGCGCCGCATGAAGGACGCAGACCCTGGATACTGGATGCCTGGCGCATGTGTATGACCCCTCAGGAGAATGTTCTTGCTCTACGAGAGAAATGCTAGTCGCCGCTCACGACTGCCGGCATCAGTATAGTTCCTGCCTCGGCCGTCTTCGCAAGATCCCCGCCGTTGTACGGGCCGCAGCCGGTCACTATGCTTGGTCGATGTGCGGCCGCCTTCACCCAGCCCTGGGTCTCATCGTACTCCTGTCGGCCGCTCATCCAATCCCTGTTCCCGGCGCCGGCCTCGGCTGCAGTGACCTCTCCACGCTGCGCATCGAGGACGCCAACCTGCTCTCGAGCGTGGTCGTGCCCGCGAAGGACGGCCTGCCGGAGTACTGCCGCGTGCTCGGCATCGTCCGTCCCGCCACCAATTTCGAGTTGCGGCTGCCGGCGAACGAGTGGAACGGCAAGTTCTACATGACGGGCTGCGGCGCCTTCTGCGGCAGGCTCGACAGCGATCTTCCGGGGTTCACGAACGCCCTGAACCACGGCCTGCGCCGGGGCTATGCGGCAGCCACCATGGATGGGGGACACTGGGGCTCGAGCCGCTTCGACGGGCGCTGGGCCTGGAACAACCGTGTCGCGGAGAACGACTGGGGCTGGCGTGCGGTCACCGAGACGGCTCGGGTCTCGAAGTCGCTGCTCGCGAGCTTCTACGGCAGGCCGCAGCAGAAGTCATACTTCGCCGGATGCTCGACGGGCGGACGCATGGCGCTGATGGAGGCGCAGCGCTTCCCGGCCGATTTCGACGGCATCATCGCCGGCGCCCCGGCACTCGACTACACGGGCCTCGTGGCCACCTCTTTCGCCTGGGTCGTGCAGGCCAATACACGCCCGGACGGAAACGAGATCCTCGACCGCCGCAAGGTCGCCGGCATCGCGGCTGCCGTCACCGCTGCCTGCGACGCGATCGACGGTCGAAAGGACGGACTCATCGACGATCCCCGCGCCTGCCATTGGACGCCGTCGAGCCTGGCCTGCGACCGGAAGAGGCCCGATTCCTGCCTGACGCCCGACGAAGTGACCGTGCTGGAGAAATGGTATGCAGGACCGAGGAGCGCATCGGGCGTGCCGTTGTATCCAGGCGCCATTCCGCGGGGTTCGGAGCCGTACTGGCCGCTCTGGCTCACCGGCAATCCCGCCAACGGCAATCCCGCCCTCGTCCCGCTGCTCGCCCGCGACTTCCTGCGTTACATGGCATTCCAGGACGACCCCGGCGAGACGTATGACGTTCGAAGTTTTGATTTCGTGACAGATCCGCCGCGCCTGTCGGCCATGTCCAGGGTCTACGACGCCATCGATCCAGACCTGCGCGCGTTCGCCGCTCGCGGCGGCAAGCTGATCGTGTATCACGGATGGGCGGACCCGATCGTGACGCCGTTTCGCACGGTCCGGTACCTCGAGGACGTGCAGCGATCGACGGGCGGCGCGGGGAACACCTCGGACTTCATGAGGCTCTTCATGATCCCCGGCTTCGATCACTGCGGGCTCCAGGCGGGCCCCGGCCCGAACGATGCCGGCTTCGATCCCTTGCCGGCACTGGAGGACTGGGTCGAGCACGGCGTCCCGCCGGAATCGATACCCGCCTCACGGCGCGGGCAGGACGGCACGGTGGACTTGAGCCTCTCGGTATGTGCTTACCCCTCCTCGCCACGCTGCGAAACGCGCTAGCCTATTCCAGCGCTGGTCCCAGCGCCCCGGGAGTCTGAAATGCAACGCAAGTTCCTCGCGCCACGTCTCGTATGGACGGTGGCTGGCTGCCTCCTTGGATGGTGCGCCGCGTTCGCCGCGGACTCCGGGCAGGCAACGCAGTCCGGCGCTGCGCCGGCGAGCCGGCCACGTGTCGGACTCGTCCTCGCAGGAGGCGGCGCCAAGGGCGGCGCGCATGTCGGCGTCCTGAAGGTGATGGAGGAACTGCACGTCCCGGTGGACTGCATCGCCGGCACCAGCATGGGCGCGCTGATCGGCGCGGGCTACGCCTCGGGCATTCCCTCGGCGGAACTGGAGGAATTCCTGGTCGGCATCGACTGGAAGGCGGTGGTGGGCGGGGTCGGCCAGCGCGGCCTGCAGCCGATCGAGCAGAAACGCGCGGGCGTCACCTACAGCAACAACTTCGAGCTGGGCCTCAAGGACAAGCGCGTCGTGATACCCGGCGGCGTCGTCAACACGTCCAGCATCGAGGACCTGCTCCGCACCTACGTCGCCAGGGCGCGCATGCAGCCGAGCTTCGACCGGCTGCCCATACCCTACCGGGCCGTCGCGACCGACATGATCACCGGCAAGATGGTCGTGCTCGGCAGCGGCGACCTGGCCACGGCGATGCGCGCCAGCATGGCCATCCCGGGCGCGTTCGCCCCGGTGATCACGGACGAGTACATCCTCGCGGACGGCGGCATGGTACGAAACATCCCCGTGGATATCGCCCGCGACCTGTGCGCGGACGTGGTGATCGTGGTGAACCTCGTCGAGCCCGACGTCAAGCGAGAGAATCTGCAGAGCGCCACGCAGCTCCTGAGCCGCAGCAACGGCGTGATGATCCAGGCCAACGAGGCGCTGCAGCTGGCCACCCTCACCGACCGTGACGTGCTCATCGACGTGCACATGGGCGACATCACGACGTCCGACTTCGAGCGCGTGCCCGATACCATACCGCTCGGCGAAGCGGCCGCCCGCGCCGCCGCGGGACGGCTGGCGGCCCTGTCAGTTCCAGCCGACCAGTACCAGGCGTGGCGCCGGAAGGTCACCACGCCGCAGGGCATCGATACGCGACTGGCCGACGTGACCTACACGGGGCTGGAGCGGGTGAATCCGGAGTTCCTCGAGGAGCGCGCGCAGATCCACCCGGGCGACAAGGTCGACACGGCTGCGATCAGCCAGGAGGCACAGCGGATGTCGGCCCTGCAGGACTTCGAATCCGTCGAATACCGCCTGACCGGCGATCCGGGCCAACCGACGCTCGAGTGGCTGCCTCGCGAGAAGCGCTGGGGCCCGGACTACCTCAAGTTCGACCTCGGCATGTACGCCTCGGCAGGCGGCGACCTGGCGTTCCTGATCTACGCCAAGCACACGCGGACGTGGGTCAACGCCCTCGGCGCCGAGTGGCGCAACGAAGTGCAGCTGGGCTACGACAACCTGCTCAAGACCAGCTTCTACCAGCCGCTCGATGCCCGGCAGCGATACTTCATCGAGCCGCGCCTGCACCTGACGCAGACGAGGGAGGACGTGTTCTTCGATGGCGAGCGGCTTGCGACCTATCACTTCAACGATGTCGGCGGCGGGCTCGACACGGGTGTGAACATGGGCAGCCGCGCGCAGGCGCGGCTGGGCTACCTCTACACGCATCGCACGATCGACCTGCATACCGGTTCCCGGCTGTTGCCGGAAGGCAGCGGCGACGACGCGGGACTCACCTTCGGCGCGACCTACGACAGCCGCGACACGCCATTCAACCCCACCAGCGGCATGGCAGCGGCCTTCGAATACACCTACGCGGACGACTCGATGGGTGGGGACCGCGACTGGGAGCGTGCGGAAATGGGCGTCGGCATGGCGGTCCCGGTACGCAAGGACGTGGTGTGGCTGACGCTGGCCGGCGGCTCCGACATGGGCGACGACCTTCCCGCCGACCGCGTGTTCATGCTCGGTGGCCCGAGCAGCTTCCCCGGCTACGAGCTCGGCGAGCTGCGCGCCGGCTCGTACTGGACGGCGAGCGGCAGCTACCTCTGGAAGCTGACCGACATCATGTCGATCCGCGGCCAGGCGCTGTACGCGGGCGTCCGCCTGCAGGCAGGCCGTGCGTATGACCGCATCGACAATCGCTTCGTCGATCTCATCGACGACGAGGTCGACGACGGGGACGTCTACGGCGCATCGATCTACGTTGCCGGCCGCACCCAGGCCGGTCCGCTCACCGTGGGAATAGGCTCGACGAGCGCAGACTCGTGGAGCCTCTGGCTCGCGATCGGGCGGCCGATCGGGCATGGAACGATCCTGGAACGGGGCGTCTTTCGTTGATGCGTGAGCGCGAACCGCGCCAGCGCGAGTGGCGCTTCCTCCAGCTGACGGTGTTCATGGCGGCATGGATGCTGCTGGCACCACTCGTGCGGGATCGCTGGCTCGTGAACGTGCTACTGCAGGCGTTCCTGCTGAACTCCGTGCTGGTGACGCTCTGGGCCAATCCCGAGTGGATCCGCGCCCGCAGCATCATGATCGGCCTGTGGCTGTTCTCGCTGGCGTGCTCGGCGTTCGCGCTCGCTCCCCTGCCCCCAGGCTGGCAGCAACTCGCGCGCAGCCTCGATGCGGCGTCCTTCCTGCCGCTGCTCGCCTTGCTCGCGGTGGGAATCCTGAGGTTCGTCTTTCGCAGCCGCCGTCTCACGGCCGACGGCATCGTCGCCACCGTCGCCGTCTACGTGCTCATCGCGTTGTCTTTCGCGCAGCTCTACACGCTGGTGATCGTCTGGGACCCGCAGAGTTTCAACCTGCCGGTGACTGCCGCAGAACGGTCGCCGCAGCTGCTACAGGTCGACCTGTTGTACTTCAGCCTCATCACCCTGGCGACGGTCGGCTATGGCGACATCCTCCCGCTCAGCGATACCGCGCGCATGCTCGCCGCAATCGAGGCCATCGTCGGCCAGTTCTACGTCGCCGTGGTCGTCGCCGTGTTCGTCGGCATGTTCGCCGCGCAGCGCCGCGACTAACGCGGCGCTGGAAGCGTTGGGCCCGCTTACCCGCCGGCCCTCACAGCGTGTGGTCGTCGTGGCACATCAGGCACTCCATGTGCCCCTGCTGGTTCCACTTGCGTGCCTTCTGCGCCGGGGTGTCCGGCCCGTGGCACTTGATGCAGTGCTGGATCTCCGGTGAGGGGTTCCAGACGGGCGCGACCCACTTGCCCTCGAAGAACTCGTTGAGTGCGGTCGTCACGATGTAGACGACCTCTCCGGCCACCTTGGCGCAGCGCTCGATCTTCGCCTGGTCGTGCAGGTCCTTGACGCCGGCGGCCAGCGACCACTTCGACACCGACGTATGGCAGAGCGGAGACATGGCCTTCACCTTGATCTGCTTCGGCAGCGGCGAGAGGTCGTCGAACCGCTCGGTCGGAAAGTCCTGCTCCGCGTACCACCAGAACAGGCGGTCCACGATCGCGTTGTTCTGCAGGTATTCATCACGTTTCTCGCCATACGTAACCATGTTGATGATCACGGATGCACCGGCGAGCGCCCCGCACAGGGTGCCGTGACCACCGAATCCCGCTGCCGCGTGGACCATGAGCATGTCCGGCATCGTCGTCCACGGGTGGCCGACCTTCTCCTTCAGCAGGCTCAGCAGCGAGAGGTAGCTGGCCGATCCGCAACCGCCCTTCTCCTTGTAGAACCGATAAGCCCGTCGCCCGGCCTCGAGCGGATCGAGCTTGACCCATTTCCAGGGCAACGGCGGCGCACCCTCCGGCGCAGCAGGTTCGGCGGCGAGGGCCGTCACCCCCCTGCCAATGGCCCCCCCCGCGATGAGTGCGGCCGACGCGGTCAATACGTTTCGGCGGGAAATCGGGCCGTCGTTCCTTTCATGGTTGCTCATGACAACCTCCTCGCGTGGCCTGGCGATTGCAGTTCGGGGACAGACTGCACGCCGCCGCCCCCGCGCGAGCATCCGGTCATCTACTTATCGGGATTGCGCAGGCCGCGAGCCGGCGGCCGCGTCATGAAACCGAAGCGGGCGGCATCAGGTACAACGTCAGCGCGAAGGTCGCGTAGACCACGAGCAGCAGCACGCCCACGTACCACGTCGAGCGCCCGCCGTTGGTGACGAAGATCACGGCGAGCGTGCTGATCAGCACGGCGACCACGGCGCCCGGCCAGAACTGCAGGTCCATCGGCGTCGGCGCGATCAGCAGGCTGAGCAGCACGAGCACCGGCGCGACGAACAGCGCGATCTGCGAGGAGCTGCCGAGCGCGATGCCGACGCTCAGGTCGAGCCGGTTCTTCCGCGCCGCGGTGAACGCGGCCATCATTTCGGCGGCGGCGCCCACGATCGACACGATGATGAAGCCGACGAAGGCGGGCGTCATCCCGAAGGCGGCCGCGGCGTACTGGACCGACTCGACGAAGACCTCGCTCACCAGGGCCACGCACACGGTCACCACGACCAGCAGCACGACGGCGACACGGACCGGCCAGAGGTGCTCCTCTTCCGCCGGCTCCCCATGGGCCGCGCTCACGAACAATTCCTTGTGGGTGCGCAACGAGAACAGCATGCCGAGCGCGTAGGCCGCCAGCAGCAGGATGGACAGGCCGATGCTGAGCTGCAACATGAAGTCCTCGCTGCCCGGGCGCTCGACTGCGCCGATCACCGACGGTATCAGCAGAGCGATGGCCGCGAGGAACAGCATTCCCGACTGCAGGCGCGCCGTGACCCGGTTGTACTCCTGGGTGTGGTATCGAAGCCCGCCGAGCAGCAGGGCCACGCCAAGCATGAACAGAGAGTTGGTCATGATCGCGCCCGCGATCGAGGCCTTCACGAGGTCGAACATGCCGGCGCGCAGCGCCGTGAGGGCGATGACGAGCTCGGTCAGGTTTCCAAGCGTCGCGTTCAGGAGGCCGCCCACGGCGTCTCCGGTCTTCGCCGCGACGCTTTCCGTGGCCCGGCTCAACAACGCCGCCAGCGGGACGATCGCGAACACCGACAGCAGGAAGAGCGCGATGTGAGCGTCTTCCGCCATGCGCTCCACGATGAAGACGGCCGGCACGGCGACCAGCAGCCACAGCATCCGGTTCTCGCGAAGTTCGCGCAGCAATGCGTTCATGTTCTCGTTCCTCGGGCGTGACCGGCAATCAGGCCGGCCAGGTGCTCGAACAGCTGAGGCGGGAAGTCGTGCCCGAACCCGTCGATCGCCACCAGCCGGCTGTTCGGGATCTTGATCGCGGTGTCCACCCCGCAGGCAAACGGTACCAGCGGGTCTGCCCGGCCGTGGATGACGAGGGTCGGGCAGGCGATGCGCCGCAGCTGCGGGGTGCGGTCGCCGCTCGCGATGATGGCGACCAGCTGTCGCAGGACTCCCGCCGCGTGGTAGCCCCTCACCACGGACTGCCGGATGCGCTCGTAGAGCTCGTCCGGGAGCGTCGGATAGCCCGGACTGCCGATGATGGTGAACGTCCTGGCGAGGTGTCGCGTCACCGACTCCACGTCGGCTGGGTTTGGCGGGCGCCTCATCAATTGCCGCTGCACCCTTCGACTCGCCTGCGGCAGGTAGCGCGCGCCGGTCGAGGACATGATCGAGGTGAGCGTGAGCACCCGGTCCTGGTGCCACGCGGCGACGAGCTGCGCGATCATGCCGCCCATCGAGGCCCCCACCACGTGCGCCTGCCGGATGCCGAGCGCGTCGAGCAGGCCGACACTGTCGCGCGCCATGTCGTCGAGGGTGTAGGGTGCGCGCGGCGCAAGTCCGAGCCGGGCCCGCATGATGGTCCGAACCAGGTGCGGCTTGCCGAGGTGATCCATCTTCTGCGACAGCCCGCAGTCGCGGTTGTCGAACCGCACGACACGAAACCCGCGTGCCACCAGC
Source organism: uncultured Gammaproteobacteria bacterium (assembly GCA_963778185.1). Lineage (GTDB taxonomy): Bacteria > Pseudomonadota > Gammaproteobacteria > Steroidobacterales > Steroidobacteraceae > RPQJ01. The sequence continues at coordinate 916,510 of CAVZTF010000003.1, forward strand.
ATCCGGCAGAAAGGCTCCGGCCAGCTCACGAGCTGCATGCCTAGCCCCATGATCAGCAGCACGACCGGGGCGCCCTCCTCGCCCAGCGATTCGTACTCCAGCGTGATCCCATTCGTGGTGATGCTCGCCATGCCGGCTTCCTGGACCCGATCCCCGTCATGGTCGCAGGGCGGGCCGCATTACTCCAGCCCGGGTGCGCTAGAGTTCGGACCCGAGCCCCGAGAGACCCATGCCCGATCCCACCGCACCGGACCGACCCAAGAGCCGCTCGCTGAAGCCCCTGCGGGCGCTGCTGCCGTTCCTGCGGCCCTACCGCGGGACCCTCCTGCTCGCTCTCCTCGCGCTGCTGGTGGCGGCGGCAGCGATGCTCGCGCTGCCGATCGCGCTGCGCAACCTGATCGACGGGGGCATGGCCGCGCGCAGCCCCGAGACGATCAACCGCTACTTCCTGGCGTTCATGGCCGCGGCCGGCATGTTCGGGGTCTTCGCCGCGCTGCGCTTCTATCTGGTCACCTGGCTCGGCGAGCGCGTGGTCGCCGACCTGCGCGAGGCCGTGTACCGGCGCGTGATCCGCATGGACCCGGCCTTCTTCGAAGTGACGCGCATCGGTGAGGTGCTCTCGCGCCTGACCGCCGACACCACGCTGGTGCAGTCCATCGCAGGCGTGAACCTGTCCATCACGCTCCGCTCCGCCATCTCCATCGTCGGCAGCCTCGTCATGCTCGCGGTCACGAGCCTCAAGCTCACCGGGCTGATCCTGGTCCTGATACCGGTCATGATCGTGCCGATCATCGTGCTCGGCCGGCGTGTGCGGAAGCTCTCGCGCACCTCGCAGGACCGCATCGCGGACACCAGCGGTCTCGCCGACGAGACCCTGAACGCGATCCAGACCGTGCAGGCATTCACGCTCGAGGAAGCGAACAGCCGTCGCTTCGGCGCCGCGGTGGAGGACTCGTTCCAGGCGGCCGTTCGGCGCACGCGGGTGCGCTCCACCCTCACCGCGCTTGCGACCATGCTCATCTTCGGCGCGATCACCTTCGTGCTGTGGGTCGGCGCCCACGCCGTCATCCGCGGCGAGATGACCGGCGGGCAGTTGAGCCAGTTCCTGCTGTACGCCGTGTACGTGGCCGTCGCGGCGGCATCGCTGAGCGAAATGTGGGGAGAGGTGCAGCGCGCCGCAGGCGCGATGGAGCGACTGGTCGAGTTGCAGAACGCGCAGCCGGTCATCGTCGCCCCAGCGGCGCCCGTGGCGCTGCCGACACCTGGGCGCGGCGAGATCCGCTTCGAGCGCGTCACCTTCATGTATCCGTCCCGGCCCGACACGAAAGCGCTCGACTCGTTCGACCTCGCGATTCGCCCCGGCGAGACCGTCGCCTTCGTGGGCCCATCGGGGGCGGGCAAGAGCACGAGCTTCCAGCTGTTGCTGCGCTTCTACGACCCCGCGTCGGGACGCATCCTGATCGACGGTGTGGACATCACGCGTGCGGACCCCGAGCAGGTGCGGCGGCGCATCGGGCTCGTGCCGCAGGACACCGTGCTGTTCGCGGCCAGCGCTCGAGAGAACATCCGCTATGGGCGGCCGGAGGCGAGTGACGCCGAAGTCGAGGCGGCCGCGCGCGCCGCCGCGGCGGACGAGTTCATCCGCGTCCTGCCGGAGGGCTACGAGACGTTTCTCGGCGAGCGAGGCGCGCGCCTGTCGGGCGGACAACGACAGCGCATCGCCATTGCGCGCGCGATCCTGCGCGATCCGCCGATCCTGCTGCTCGACGAGGCCACGAGTGCGCTCGACGCCGAGAGCGAGCGGCTGGTGCAGGAGGCGCTCGAGCGGCTGATGCGCGAGCGCACCACCATCGTCATCGCGCACCGGCTCGCCACCGTGCTCGAGGCGGACCGCATCGTGGTCATGGACCACGGCCGCATCGTCGCGCAAGGCACCCACGCCGAACTGGTGCGCGGCAACGAGCTGTATGCGAGGCTCGCCGCGCTGCAGTTCGCGACGACTTGAGGGACGGGCGATGACGACTCGCGTGAACGTGCTGGGCCTCGCCGTGGGGCCCGAATTGCCGGGCTGGACGCCACCACCGCGGCCGCCGCGCGCGGCGCTGGTCGGACGCTACTGCCGGGTCGAGCCGATCGATCCTGGGCGGCACGCCGCCGGGCTGTGGGCCGCGAATTCGCTCGACCGCGAGGGGCGCATGTGGACGTACCTGTTTTCCGGGCCATTCAGTTCGCTCGGCGAATACCGCTCGTGGCTCGAGGCGAAACAGCCGTCCGACGACCCGCTGTTCTTCGCCATCGTGGATGCGGCGACCGGGCTCGCCGTCGGCGTGGCCTCGTACCTGCGCATCGACCCGGCGAACGGTTCGATCGAGGTGGGACACCTGCAGTTCTCACCGCTGCTGCAACGGACCGCGGCCGCCACCGAGACGATGTACCTGATGATGAAGCAGGCGTTCGAACTCGGTTACCGGCGCTACGAGTGGAAGTGCGACGCGCTGAACGCTGCCTCGCGCCGCGCGGCGGAGCGGCTCGGATTCAAGTTCGAGGGGGTCTTTCGCCAGGCGGTGGTCTACAAGGGGCGCAACCGCGACACGGCCTGGTATTCGATCATCGACTCGGAGTGGCCACGGCTCGAGGTCGCCTTCCGCCGCTGGCTGGATCCAGCCAATTTCGACGAGGCGGGTCGCCAGCGGGCCGCGCTGGCGACTTCACTCATCTAGATAAACAGCCTGCGCGAGCGTGGTCGTGGCGTTGCCGCGGAAACGCAGAGAGCCAGCGTCCTCCAGATGGCACGCACTTTCATTTCACGACTGATCTGATATTGCTGATGCTCGTAATATTACATAGAATAACTTCCATAGGTTATACATGTAATATACATGCAGTTCACTCCGCGCAGCCTGATCCTCAACCTGCTGCTCGCGTCCGAGGGACGGGGGCAGTCGGCGCGTGAATTGATCACGGGTTGCGCACTCTTCGGCATCCGTGAGAACAGCGTGCGGGTGGCCCTGGTGCGGCTCGCAGCCGAGGCACTGGTCGAGCCCGCGAGTCGCGGTGTGTACAGGCTCGGGCCACGCGCAGCCGCATTGGCGAGTGACGTCGTGACCTGGCGCTCTGCCGAGGAGCGCGTGCGGGAGTGGGGCGGCGGCTGGATCACGGCGCACGTCGGAGCGCTCGGGCGCAGCAATCGCGTGACCCTGCGGGCTCGCGACCGCGCCCTCGCGATGGTGGGCCTGCGCGAACTCGACCGAGGTCTCTACGTGCGCCCCGACAACCTCGTGGGCGGCGTGAAAGAGGTGCGCGAGCGGCTGCACAAGCTCGGTCTCGACGAGGCCGCCGCGGTGTTCATCGCCACGGACTTCGACGCCGGGCGCCAGGCACGTGCCTGCAACCTGTGGGACGGCACGGCGCTCACCCAGGGATACCGGGATACGCGCCTCGCACTCGAGCACTGGCGCCACCGCGCCGAATCGCTCGACCCCGAGACCGCCGCGCGCGAAGCCTACGTTCTCGGCAACGAGGCCATCCGGCGCCTGGTTTTCGATCCCCTGCTGCCCTCGCCACTCGTGGACGTGGATGAGCGCCGGGCGCTCGCGGTGGCGGTGCGGGATCACGATCGAACCGGCCACGCCCTGTGGCGCCGCCTGCGGATCGCGCCGACCACGAGCGTCGCCGCGCCCGCGCCTCCCTTCGAACCCGAACCGCTCACCTCACCCACGAGGCCATGACCATGGACATGCCCGCCGCCACCTCCCGCCCGTCCGGGTTCCTGGCCGATACCCATGAAGTCGTCAACGTCTCCCGCGAGCTGCTGGACTACAACCTCCATGCGGCCGACACGGCGCTGCGCGAGGGCGTGGCGCGCGAGGGCGGCGGGTGGGCAAGCGCGGATCTCGCCGTGTTCGGCGAACGCATTGGCCAGGCGGAATACCTCGATCTCGGCAACCAGGCCAACAGGTTCCAGCCGGAGCTCGAGACGCACGATCGCTTCGGCAACCGCGTGGACCTCGTGAAGTTCCACCCCGCGTATCACGCGCTCATGAGCACGGCGATCGAGAACGGCCTGCACTGCTCGCCGTGGTCCGACCCGAAGCCGGGCGCCCACGTCGCCCGCGCCGCGAAGTTCTACCTGCACTCGCAGGTCGAGGCCGGCCACGGCTGCCCGGTCACCATGACGTTCGCGGTCGTGCCCGCGCTGCGCCTGCAGCCTGGCCTCGCCGCTCTGTGGGAACCGAAGATCACGGCGCGCACCTACGACCCGCGCAACGTGCCCGCGGACCAGAAGACCGGCATCACCGTGGGCATGGCGATGACCGAGAAACAGGGCGGCTCGGACGTGCGCAGCAACACCACGCGGGCGTTTCCGATCGGCGCCGGCGGCCCCGGCGAGGCCTACGAGCTGGTCGGGCACAAGTACTTCGTCTCCGCGCCGATGTGCGATGCGTTCCTGGTGCTCGCGCAGGCGCCGGGCGGACTCTCGTGCTTCCTGCTGCCACGCTGGCGCCCGGACGGCAGCAAGAACCCGCTGCAGGTGCTCAGGCTCAAGAAGAAGATGGGCAACGCCTCGAACGCCTCGAGCGAGACCGAGCTGCGCGGCGCGCTCGCCTGGATGGTCGGCGAGGAAGGCCGCGGCGTTCGCACCATCATCGAGATGGTCGCGATGACCCGCTTCGACTGCATGATCGGTTCGAGCGCGGGCCAGCGCATGGCCGTATCGCAGGCCGTGCATCACTGCAGCCTGCGCTCGGTCTTCGGCGCGCGGCTGATCGACCAGCCGCTGATGAGAAACGTGCTCGCCGACCTCGCGCTCGAGCAGGAAGCTTCCCTCACGCTCACCCTGCGCATGGCCCGTGCGATGGACAACCGTGGCACCGACGCGCACGAGGACCAGCTCGTGCGGCTCGCCGTGCCCGTGGGCAAGTACTGGATCTGCAAGCGCACCCCGGCCCACGCCTACGAGGCCATGGAGTGCATCGGCGGCAGCGGCGTGATGGAAGACTGCATGATGCCGCGGCTCTTCCGTGAGTCGCCCGTGAACGCGATATGGGAAGGCAGCGGCAACGTGCAGTGCCTCGACGTGCTGCGCGCCATGCAGAAGAGCCCCGGCTCGGTGGACGCCTGCTTCGCCGAACTCGGCAAGGCACGCGGTGCCGAGGCTGCGCTCGATGCGCACGTGGCGGCGCTCGCGAAGGACCTGCGCGACCCGGCCGAGGCCGAGTACCGCGCCCGGGACGTGGTCGACCGCATGGCGCTGGCGCTGCAGGCTGCGCTACTCCTGCAGCACGCGCCGAATGCGGTGAGCGAGGCCTACTGCCGCTCGCGCCTCGCGCCCGCCGCTCATCACAACTTCGGCGCCCTGCCGCGCGGGGTGGATTGCGGTGCCATAATCGAGCGAGCCTGGCCCACCTCCAGCTGAGCCGCGGTCCCGGCAACGCAGTGGAGTGATCGAGCGATGCCGAAACACACCGACGACCGCCAGCAAGCGCCCTTCCCCGTCCCGGTGCTCGTTTCGCGCCTGCTGGCACTGCTCGACACCTGCGCACACCTGGCGGAGCAGATTCCGGCGGCAACCCTGCGCCAGCGGCTGCCGGACCGGGAGCGCACGCGCCTCGACCTCGCGTACCACGTGTCGCAGGTGGTCGTGGCGTTCCTGGATGCGGCGCTGGGCGGGCGACTCACCCGCGAACACTTCGAACGCCGGCCACCCGGCCACCTGCAGGCGGCAGCGGACGTGGCACGCCTCACCCGCAGCGTCTCGCAGGCGGTTGCCGTCTGGTGGGGCGCGAATCGCACGAGGCTGCCGGACGCGATCGACACGTTCGACGGTCGCGAGCCACTGGACACGACTCTCGCGCGCACGGTTCGGCACGTCGCGCGGCACGCGCGACAGCTGGAGCGGATCCTGCGTGAGGACGGCATCGAGCCGCGTCCCGGCCTGCCGCCGACGCTGACCGACGATCTCGGCCCCCTGGAATGACGAGGATCACGCCGTGAAAAGCACCCTGGCAGTGCTCGCTATCGCGGTCGCGTTCCTGGCCGGTCACGCCGTATCCGCGGAAACGCTTCTCGTCGTGCGCAAGACCGACAGCGCACTCGATTTCGTGGATCCGGGCTCCGGCCTGCGTCTCGCCACGGTCCCGCTCGGACACACCCCGCACGAGATCAGCGTCGCGCCCGACGGAAGGCGTGCGGTGGTCTCGAACTACGGCACGCGCGAGCAGCCCGGCGCCAGCTTGAGCGTCGTGGACCTCGTGCAGCCGCGCGAGATCCGCCGCATCGATCTGGCGCCGCACACGCGTCCCCACGGCGTCGCCTGGTTTGCGCCCGACCGAATTGCCGTGACCACGGAGGGCACCCGCCACCTGCTGGTGGTCGAACCCGACAGTGGCCGCATCGTCCAGGCCATCCCGACCGGCCAGGACACCTCGCACATGGTCGCGGTGAGCCCCGACGGGAGCCGGGCCTACGTGGCGAACATCACTTCCGGCACCGTGACGGCGCTCGACCTGCTCGCTGGCCGCAAGCTCGGCGACATCGCGACCGGGCGCGGCCCGGAGGCGATCGCCGTGACCCCGGACGGGCGGGAGATCTGGGTCGGTGCGCGCGAGGACGGGAACATCGCCGTGGTGAGCGCGGACAGCCTCCAGGTGAACGCGCGGGTACCGCTGGCCGGAATCCCGATCCGCATCGTCATGAGCCCCGATGGCCGGACGGCGTTCGTCACCTGCGCCGGGTCCAGCGAACTCGTGGCCTTCGAGACCGCGACGCGCAAGGAGCGCGGACGGGTCAGGATCGACGTACCCTTGGCCCCGGGCGCGCAACAAAGGCCCTTTGCGCGGATTGCGCCGGGCAGCGTCCTGCCAGTCGGCCTGCTCGTGGCTCCGGATGGGAGAAGTGTCTACGTAGCGGCCACCATGGGAGATGCGGTACTACGACTCGACGCCGCGAGTATTGCGGTGCAGCAAGTCATCGTCGTCGGGGGCGAACCGGACGGGCTCGCGGCCACGGTCGTGCTGCCGCGGGCGCAATGCCACGCCTGCACCCCGGGGCCGTGAGGCCTCGACCGGGCCCCGCCGGGTCGCCGGCTAAGTAATTCTACGATTGATGCTTCGGGCGGTCGGAGTGGACGATCGGGCCTGCGATTTTGCGGGCCGGTCCGTCACGGGCGGGAGGCCGGCACACAGACACAACCAAACGGGAGCGCGACATGGGTCGTCAAGAGACTTTCTATGACCTGATCCGCCGCCAGGGCATTTCCCGGCGCAACTTCATGAAATTCTGTTCGCTGAGCGCCGCATCACTCGGGCTCGCGCCCTCGTTCGCGGGCAAGATTGCCCACGCGATGGAAACCAAGCCGCGCGTGCCGGTGCTGTGGCTGCACGGCCTCGAGTGCACGTGCTGCACCGAGAGCTTCATCCGCTCGGCGCATCCGCTCGCCAAGGACGTGATCCTGTCGATGGTCTCGCTCGACTACGACGACACGATCATGGCGGCCGCCGGCCACCAGGCCGAGCAGTGCATCGAGGACATCAAGCGTGACTACAAGGGCCAGTACATCCTGGCGGTCGAAGGCAACCCGCCGCTCGGCGACGACGGCGTGTTCTGCATCCCGGGCGGGCGTCCGTTCGTCGAGAAGCTGAAGGAAACCGCCGCCGATGCAGCCGCGGTCATCGCCTGGGGCTCCTGCGCCTCCTGGGGCTGTGTCCAGGCCGCGAAGCCGAACCCGACCCAGGCCACGCCCATCCACAAGGTCATCACGGACAAGCCGATCATCAAGGTGCCCGGCTGCCCGCCGATCGCCGAGGTCATGACGGGCGTCATCACCTACTACGTCACCTTCGGCGAGCTGCCCGCGCTCGATCGCCAGGGCCGCCCGCTGATGTTCTACAGCCAGCGCGTGCACGACAAGTGCTATCGCCGCGGCCACTTCGACGCCGGCCAGTTCGCCGAGAAGTTCGACGACTACGGCTCGCGCGCCGGCTACTGCCTGTACAAGGTGGGGTGCCGCGGACCCACGACCTACAACGCCTGCTCGACCACGCGCTGGAACGAAGGCGTGTCGTTCCCGATCGGCTCGGGACACGGCTGCCTCGGTTGCTCCGAGCCGGACTTCTGGGACAACGGACCCTTCTACGAGCGGCTGGAGACCTTCCCGCAGTTCGGTGCCGAGACGACGGCCGACAAGATCGGCGGCGCCGCGGCAGCGATCGTGGGCGTCGGCATTGCCGCCCACGCGGGCCTCACGGCCCTGCGACAAGCCAAGGTGAAGCCGAATTCACCGGCCGAAACCGAAAAGCGCGCCGGTTGACCGAGTGGAGAACTGAAAAATGAGCATTGCAACCCCCAACGGCTTTCAGCTCGACAACTCGGGCAAGCGCGTCGTCGTCGACCCGATCACGCGCATCGAGGGACACCTCCGCATCGAGGTGAACGTCGACGAAAACAACGTCATCCGCAACGCAGTGTCCACGGGCACGATGTGGCGCGGCCTCGAGGTCATCCTGCGCGGCCGCGACCCGCGCGACGCATGGGCCTTCGTGCAACGCATCTGCGGCGTGTGCACGGGCGTCCACGCGCTCGCCTCGGTGCGCAGCGTGGAAAACGCCCTCGGAATCCAGATCCCCGAGAACGCCAACACGATCCGCAACATCATGCACCTGACCCTGTACTCGCAGGACCACCTGGTGCACTTCTACCACCTGCACGCCCTCGACTGGGTGGACGTGGTGAGCGCGCTGTCGGCGGACCCGGCGGCGACCTCGCAGCTCGCACAGTCGATCTCCCCGTGGCCGATGTCCTCGCCCGGGTATTTCCGCGACCTGCAGAACCGCCTGAAGAAGTTCGTCGAGTCGGGACAGCTCGGCCCCTTCCGCAACGGCTACTGGGGCCACCCGGCGTACAAGCTGCCGCCCGAGGCCAACCTCATGGCGGTGGCGCACTACCTCGAGGCGCTCGACTTCCAGAAGGAGATCGTCAAGATCCAGACGATCTTCGGCGGCCGCAACCCGCATCCGAACTGGCTGGTCGGCGGCGTCCCCTCGCCCATCAACGTGAACGACACGGGCGCGGTCGGCGCGGTGAACATGGAACGGCTGAACATGGTCGGCTCGATCATCGACCGCACCATCGAGTTCATCGACCAGGTCTACATCCCCGACCTGCTCGCCATCGCCTCGTTCTACAAGGACTGGGCGAGCATCGGCGGCGGCCTGTCCTCGAAGTACCTGATGTCCTACGGCGACCTGCCGAAGTCGGCCAACGACTACAGCCCGGGCAACCTGATGTTCCCGAGCGGCGCGATCGTCGACGGCAACCTGAACGAAGTGCTGCCCGTCGATCTCATGAAGGATGACGAGATCCAGGAATTCGTGTCGCACTCCTGGTACAAGTACGCCGACGAGGCGGCCGGCCTGCACCCGATCAAGGGCGAGACGGTGCCGAATTTCGACATCGGCGGTGCGAAGGGCACTCGCACCAGGGTCGAGGCGTTCGATGAGTCCGCCAAGTACTCCTGGGTCAAGGCGCCGCGCTGGAAGGGCCACGCGATGGAGGTGGGCCCGCTGGCCCGCTTCGTCATCGGCTACGTGAAGGGCCAGGAAGACATCAAGGGCCCGGTGGACGCGGTGCTCGGCCACCTCGGCGTGCCGGTCACGGCGCTGTTCTCGACGCTCGGCCGCACGGCGGCCCGCGGACTCGAGTGCCAGTGGGCGGCCCACAAGCTGAAGGAAGAGTTCCAGAAGCTGATCGCCAACATCAAGGCGGGCGACACGGCCACGGCCAACATGGACAACTTCGAGCCCAGCACGTGGAAGAAGTCAGCCCAGGGCGTCGGCTTCGTCGAGGCCCCGCGCGGCGCGCTGGCGCACTGGATCGACATCGAGGACAAGAAGATCAAGAACTACCAGTGCGTGGTTCCCACGACCTGGAACGCGAGCCCGCGTGACCCGGCCGGCAAGATCGGCGCCTACGAGGCCGCGTTGCTCGACACGCCGATGCACGACCCGAACCTGCCGCTCGAGATCCTGCGGACGATCCACAGCTTCGACCCGTGCCTGGCGTGCGCGACGCACGTGCTCGACATGGAGGGCAACGAGCTCACGAGCGTCAAGGTGCGCTGAGGAGGGATGCCATGAGCGAGAAATATCTCTCTTCGACGCCGCCCGAGGCGCGCGTACGGGCAGGGCACTTCGGCGAGGCGATCATGCCGCCTGCCGGGGTGCAGCCCGGCCCCGTGTACGTGTACACGGCGGGCATCCGCATCTGGCACTGGGTCACCATGCTGTGCATCATCGTGCTGTGCGTCACGGGGTTCTTCATCGGGTCACCACTCCCGAGCGTTGGCGGCGAGGCCTACGACGCGTACCTGTTCGGCTGGATCCGCTTCGCGCACTTCGCGGCGGGCATGATCCTGGGCGTGGCGTTCCTGCTGCGCCTGTATGCCTTCGTGGTCGGCGGCCATCACGCGCGGCAGATCTTCTACATCCCGTTCTGGAGCATCGGGTGGTGGAAGGAGGTCTTCGCCGAGGTGGCCTGGTACCTGTTCATCGGCAAGCCCAAGGAGTACATCGGCCACAACCCGCTCGCGCAGTTCGCGATGTTCACGATGTTCATGCTGCCGCTGATCGTGCTCCTGCTCACGGGCTTCGCCCTGTATGCCGAGGGCGCCGGGACGCAGACCTTGTGGTACAGCTTGTTCGGCTGGGTGTTCTCCGTGCTCGGCGATTCGATGACCGTGCACACGTGGCATCACGTGGCGATGTGGGTCGTCATCATCTTCTCGATGGTGCACATGTACATGGCCATCCGCGAGGACATGACGCACCGCCAGACCGCCGTCAGTGCGATGGTGAGCGGCTGGAGGTTCTTCCGCTGACGGGCGCCTGCGCCTGACCTGAGGGAAGAGCCGACGGGACAGCGGGACGAGGGGCCGACCGCCCCGGACTCCCACTGTCCCGTGCTATTTTCGGAGGATCATGAACGCACCAGAACAGGCGCCAGGGCGGCGCATCGTCGTGCTCGGCGTCGGCAACCTGCTGTGGGCCGACGAAGGCTTCGGCGTGCGCTGCGTCGAGGCGCTCGCCTCCGGCTGGGAACTGCCGCCTGACGTCGAGGTGATGGACGGCGGCACGCTCGGCCTCGCCCTCGTGCCGGAGCTCGTCGACGCCACGCACGTGCTGCTGTTCGATGCGGTGGCCCACCGCGGCGAGCCCGGGACGCTCATCGTCGCGCGGGACGACGAGATTCCAGCGCTGATGGGTGGCGACAAGATGAGCCTGCACCAGGTGGGCATGAACGACATCCTCGCGAGCCTGGATCTGCTCGGCCACAAGCCCGGCCACTTCACGGTCGTGGGCATCAAGCCGGTGCAGCTCGCGGACTATGGCGGCAGCCTCACCGAGCAGGTGCGGGCGAAGATGCCCGCTGCACTGCAGCTGGGCATCGAGGAGCTGCGCCGCTGGGGTGTGGATGTCCGTGCTCGCGCGGGCGGTCCCGTACGGGACGTTGTCATCGGCGCCGTCCAGCAGGAAGTCTACGAGTCCGGGCGACCGGCGGCTGAGGTCGCCTGCCGGGTGGGCGACGAGCGCTTCCTCGCGATCCGGGCCGCGAGCGAGCGAGCACGCGAGCAGGACGAAGGGGACCCGCAATGAACGACGTGCTCGAGACGCTGGCCACGCATCCGTCCTGCGACGTGCTGCGCAAGGCGGACATCGACGATTTCCTGTCGCGAAATCCGCGCGCCCTGCTGTTCTTCACCGGCGACGTCACCACCCGTCCCGAGGGACTCGACGTGGCCGTCGTGGTGCGCGAGCTGGCCACCGGGTACCAGGGCCGCCTGCGGGTCGGCCTCGTCGATCGCCGTGACGAGCCCGCGCTGCTGGCACGGTTCGGCGTCGTCGTGACGCCTGCCGTCGTCTACATGCGCGACGGCCAGCCGGCCGAACTGGTGGCGCGCATGCGCGACTGGCCGGTGTTCGCGCAGGCCGCCGACCGGTTGCTGGCCCCGGCCGACGCATCCGCCGACTCCGGTATTGGAGGAAACGCATGACCGAACACGTGCTCGTCTGGCATCCAAAGGTGTCTGGTGAGGTCCCGGCCGCGGCGGTGGGCGATGACCAGGTGCGCCTGATCGGCATGCCCACCGGGCTCGTGAGGCCGGCGCGGCAGGCGCTCGCGGCCGACCAGCTCACACCCGCCGCGCGCGAGGTGATGGAGGCAGTGGTGGCCGACCTGCGCCGCCGGATCGAGACGCCCGACGCGCCGCCGACGCGCTACAGCCTCGAGGGGCTCGACGAGTCCGGCAAGGCCGCGATCGCCGACATGCTCGGCGAGGGCGACGTGTGGGCCAAGGTCGGCGTCGGCAACGCGTTCTGGCGGGTGGTCGAATCGGTCCTCGCCGGGGTGTGGCGCCTCGAGTCGAGCGCGGCTGACGGCACCACGCAGGAGTGGCTGGAGGTCGGCGCGGTGCCCTGGCCGATCCTGCAGGCTGCGAAGGAACTGCCGCGCGACGGCATCGAGGTGCCGAAGCAGATGCCGCAGGGCGCGATGAACGCGCCGTTCCTGCTGGCCGAGTTGCAGGAGCGCTCGTCGCAGTACCGGCCGGGGGCCGAGAACCACATCATCAACTTCACGCTGCTGCCGATCACCGAGGTGGATGCCGACGTCCTGACCCAGGTGCTCGGGCAGATTCCGCTGGTGATCCGCTCGGGCGGCTACGGCAGCTCGCGTGTGTTCGCGACCGGCCTCAGGCACGTCTGGGCCGTGCAGTACGTCAACGGCATGGGCAACGTCATTCTCGACACGCTCGAGATCGGCGGCGTGCCGGTGTCGGTGCTCGCGGCCAAGGAGGACTTCGAGGACTCCGCCGAGCGGCTCGCCGAGATCCTCCAGGCGTTCACGCAATGAGCAAGCTGTTCGAGGGCAGCTACCTCGGCGACGGTTCGCGCATCGTCGACGACACGCGCCTCGAGTGCGGCGTGTGCTGGTGGGTGTACGATCCCGCGCTCGGTGACGAGGCCAACCAGATCGCGCCCGGCACGCCGTTCCGCCTGCTGCCCGACACCTGGAATTGCCCGAACTGCTCCACCGAGAAACACAAGTTCATGGTGATCGGCGCGGCCACGCTCTCCGACTCGGACACTGTGCAGAACCTTGCCAACGCCTACCGGCGCGCGGCGCTCAAGGTGAAGGGCCTGCCGATCTACAACCCGACGCTCGCCGTCGAGGCGATCGGCTTCCGCGAGCACGACGGCCGGCAGATCGGCGTGATGGTCACGCCGTGGTTCATGAACCTGATGGTGCTGCCCTCACCCGAGGACCAGAAAGTCTGGGTCGGCGGCGGCACCGTGCGCCTGCCGCTCCCGTCGGGCGCCTACGACTTCATGGTGACCGACCTGCATGACGTGGGGCTCGTCGGCAGCTGCTCGCTGTTCTCGACCATGCTGGAGTTCACCGACCACGAGGCGGCGCAGGTCGCAGCGAACGCGGTGACCGAGGCGCTCTTCCAGGCGGAGGAGCCGCCGCCCGCGCCGGTCGTGTCGAGGCGGCAGCTGCTGGGCGGCTGAGGTCAGGCCGCCTTGAGCTCACCCTTGATGCAGGTGAGGTAGAGCCGCTCGAAGTCCGCCGTGGTCATCGGCAGCGGATTGCCACCCGTCGAGGGATCGGCGAATGCCTGGGGCGCGAACGGCTTCGCGTGCTCTTCCTGCACGCCGATTTCGGCCAACGTGTGCGGGATGCCGATCTCGCGGCGCAGGTCGAGCACCCAGCGCATCACGCCCTCGAAGGAGCGCTCGGCGAGGCCGAGCCAGGCGGCGAGCCGCAGGAACTTGTCTTCGAGCGCCGCGCGATTCCACTCGAGCACGTAGGGCATGACGACGGCGTTCGTGAGGCCGTGGTGGGTGTTGAGGTTGGCGGAGCACGGGTGGCTCAGGCTGTGCATCGCGCCGAGGCCCTTCTGGAACGCCGTGGCTCCCATCGAGGAGGCGACCAGCATGTGCGCGCGCGCCTCGATGTCGGCGCCATTCCTGACCGCGCGCGGCAGGAACTCCTTGATGAGGCGCATGCCCTCCACCGCGATGCCCTCCGCCATCGGGTGATAACCGGGCGCGCAATAGGCCTCGAGGTTGTGCGACAGCGCGTCCATGCCAACAGCCGCCGTGATTTTCGCCGGCAGCCCCACGGTCAGTTCCGGGTCCTCGAGTACGATGCCCGGCATCATCTTCGCGTGGAAGATGATCTTCTTGGTGTGGTCGCGCAGGTCGGTGATGACCGAGGCGCGGCCGACCTCCGAGCCCGTGCCAGCGGTCGTCGGCACTGCGACCACGGGCGCCATGCCGGCGACGTTCACGCGCGTGTACCAGTCCTCGCGGTCCTCGAAGTCCCAGATCGGGCGGGTCTGGCCCACCATCAGCGCAATGGCTTTCGCCGTGTCGAGCGCGCTGCCGCCGCCGAAGGCGATGACGCCGTCGTGCGCGCCGCGGCGGAACGCGGACACGCCCGCCGTGACGTTGGCTTCGACGGGATTCGCCTGCACGTCCGAGAACACCTCGCACTCGAGCCCGGCATCACGGCACAGCTTCTGCGAACTCGCAATCATCGGCAGCGCGGCGAGGCCCGCGTCCGTCACGAGCAGCGGCCGCTGCATGCCGAGCGCCCGGCAGTGGTCGGGCAGCTCGATGATGCGGCCGGCGCCGAAGCGGACCAGCGTGGGGTAGTTCCAGTTGCCCTTCAGTGTCGTCGTCATGTCGTCCTCACTGCGACGCTCGTGCTGTCGCGCTGTGTTACCGAAGAACGCGGCGCCGGCGGGCGGTGGCAGGCCGGGGATTCCGGGTTCGCCCCGGCTCGCGAAGAAAATATGCTCGCCGGAACGAACCCGGAATCCCCGTCTGACAGCCCGCGGCTGAGCGAGTCTTCGCCAGGGCGCGAAGACTCGCACGCCGCATGAAGCGACCACCCACGTCCGAAGCTCGTCCGACGTCGGTGGACGTTACGTGCGCCGTGCGAGTCTTTGCGCCCTGGCAAAGACTCGCTCAGGCGCCGGGTGTCCGGCGTTCGATCCGTACGAGTTCCGGCGAGCATATTTTCTTCGCGAGCCGGAACTCGTACGGATCGAACGCCATGCCCCGCCGCCTGAACGTCAGGTCTGTAGCCTGAGGTGGAAAGACTTCGGCCGCGTCAGGTGCTCGTACCCGATGGCGGACAACGTGCAGCCCCGGCCGGAGTCCTTCACGCCCACCCACGCGAGCGCGGGGTCGAGGTAATCGCAGCGGTTCATGAACCACGTGCCGGTCTGCACGCGGTCGCCGATGGCGAGCGCTGCCTCCTCGTCCGCCGTCCAGATCGCGGCGGTCAGGCCGAACGCGCTGTCGTTCATCAGCCGCACCGCCTCCTCGTCCGAGGCGACCTTCATGATCCCGGCCACGGGCCCGAAGATCTCCTCGCGCATCACCGGCATCCCGTGGTCGACGCCGAGCAGCACCTGCGGCGCGAGGTACGGCGTACCCGCCTTGCTCGCACCGAATTCCTTCTCGTCGATGACGGCGCGGGCGCCTGCCGCGACCGACGCCGCTATTTGCCTGCGGATCTCGTCCGCCGCGGTCGTGCGCACCACCGGACCGAGCGTGGTATCCGCGTCGACCGGGCTGCCGAGCACGTACTTGCGCGTGAGGTCCACCCAACCCTCGACGAACGCGTCGTAGAGGCGCTCGTGCACGTACACACGCTGGATGCCGCAGCACGACTGCCCGGAATTGAAATACGCGCCGTCCACGAGGTTCTCGATGGCATGGGCGAGGTTCGCGTCGTGGCGAACGTAGGCCGGGTCGCAGCCGCCGAGTTCGAGTCCCGTGCCGATGAAGCGATCGGCCGCTGCGCGCTGCACCGCGTGGCCGCCCGCGACCGAGCCCGTGAACGCGACGAAATCCACGCGCGGATCGCGGATCACGCGCTCGGTGTCCGCGTGGCTCAAGTGCAGCGCCTGGAACGCTCCCTCGGGCAGGCCCGCCTCGCGCAGGCATTCCTCGAAGCGCTCCGCGCACAGCGGAGTCTGGGCCGAGTGCTTGAGCACCACGACGTTGCCCGCCATGAGCGCGGGAACGACGCTGTTCACCGCGATCAGGTAGGGGTAGTTCCAGGCCGCCACGGTGAACACGACGCCCAGTGGCTCGCGGCGCAGGAAACGGTGGAAACCCGCCTTGTGCCCCACGTCGATGTCCGCCAGCGCCTCGGGCGCGATGGCGATCATGTGCCGCGCCCGATCGAGCGTGCCGCGCACCTCGCTCGGCGAGTAGCGAATGGGCCGGCCCATCTGCCAGGTGAGTTCCTCTGCGATCGCGTCCCGATGCGACTCGAACGCGTCGCAGAAGCGACCGAGGATCGCGGAACGTTCGGCCATCGGCACTGCGCGCCACACGCGCTGGGCGAGCCTGGCGCTCTCGAGCGCAGCGTCGACCTGCACTGGCGTGGCAAGCGCGCGCTCGACGTAGACGCGGCCGTCGACGGGGGAGAGGGTGCGTTGGATGGTCATGGGCGCCTGCGAGGACCGTTGAAAAGTCAGATTATCTCGAAGTACCTGGACAGCTCCCAGTCCGAGATGTGCTTACGAAACTCCCGCTCTTCCCATTCGCGGGTGGCGGCGAAGTGCTCGACGAAGGCGTCGCCGAACCAGTCGCGGGCCATCTTCGAGGCCTTGAGGCGCTGGGCGGAATCCCAGAGGGTGCGCGGCAGCGCGAGACGCGCGGGGTACTTGCGGTCGTAGGCGTTGCCGGTCACCACGGGCTCGGGCTCGACCCTGTTCTCGACGCCCCACAGGCCCGAGGCGAGTGCGGCGGAGAGGATCACGTAGGGGTTCGCGTCCGCGGCGGCAACGCGATACTCGACGCGCTGTGACTTCGGGCTGCCCGGGATCACGCGCAGGGCCGTCGTACGGTTCTCCACGCCCCAGGTCGAGTCGGTCGGCGCCCAGTAGCCCGGGATCAGCCGCCGGTAGGAGTTGATCGTCGGCGCGACCATGGCCAGCAGCTCGGGCATCAGCTTCTGTTGCCCACCGACGAACCAGCGCATCGCGTCACTCATCGAATTCGGCTTGCCGGCCTCGTGGAACACCGACTCGCCGGACTTCGACTTGAGCGACAGGTGGATGTGCCCGCTCTGTCCCGGCAGGTCCTTCGCCCACTTGGCCATGAACGTCGCCATGAGGCCGTTCTTCTGCGCGATGACCTTGGCGAACGTCTTGAAGAGCGCGGCCTTGTCCGCCGACGCGAGCGCCCTGTCGAAGGCGATCGCCGCTTCCATGACGCCGGGACCCGTCTCCTCGTGCAGGCCCTCGATGGCCATGTCCATCACCCGGCAATGGTCGAGCAACTGCCGGTAGAAATCGCTGCCCGCGCTGTTGCGGATCACGGAATAGCCGAACCAGCCGGGCGCCATCGGCGTCAGGCCGCGGTAGTTCTTCTCGCGCACCGACTCCGGCGTTTCCCTGAACACGAAGAACTCATACTCGAAGCCTGCATAGGCCTCGTAGCCCATCGCCCGGCCGCGCTCGATCACGCGACGCAACAGGTTGCGCGGGCAGACCGTTTCGCCCGGCGGTGAGAACTCACCGAGGAAGAACAGCCCGTCGTCCTCGAACGGCAGCGTGCGGCAGGTCTCGGGCAGGATGCGAACCGGAGCGTCCGGGTACCCCGTGTGCCAGCCGGTCAACTTCACGTTGTCGTAGAGCTGGTCCTGGCAGTCCCAGCCCAGCACGACGTCGCAGAAACCGAAGCCGCCGTCCAGCGACGAGAGGAACTTGTCACGCGAGATGTACTTCCCGCGCATGACTCCGTCGATGTCGAAGACGCCGACCTTGACGTTCTGGACGTTGCGACTCTCGATGAGCGCACGAGCGTCGGCCGCCGTCTTCACCTGACGTGGTTCCATGCATTGGCTCCCGCGGATGCTTCTATTCGTTGTCGTGCGGAGTGTGTACCCGCGCGGTCGGGCGAGTATAGAACGGTCCGTGACGACTGCCAGCAGGCAGCCATGCTGCGACGCAGCATGTCTGCCTAGCCGGTTGTGCGCCCCAGGATGCGCCGCCCCATGATGCGCAGGACCTCGCCGAGCCTGAACTTGGACAGCCCTCCCCGCCAGAACAGTTCGCGCTTGTCGCACACCGTGGACATGCTGAAGCGCGAGATCTCCCCTTTCAGCGCTGCGTCGGCCGCAGGGTCGCCGCCCTGCGCCAGCGCGGACTCGAGCCTCGCGCGCAACGCGCTCGCCGCCGCGATGCCCGCCGCCACCCGGCGGCCCCGCCGCCGCGAGATGCGCCCGTACCTCATCTTGAACTCATTCAGCCGCCGGGCCGCCTCGTAGGTCGCGTCGACCAGCTCGCGGCGCGTCATCCATTCCGTTTCGTAGTTCAGGATGTGTTCCCACGTCGGCTGCACCAGCAACTGCCGGTGTTCCTCGAGCGTGCGGGCGAACAGGCGATACCCGAAGCGCCCGGGCTCCTCGAAGCCACGGCTGCCGGGATCGATGAACGGCCCCATCGGCGAAATGAAACAGGAGAGGCGCTTGTCCCCGAGCTGGAACAGGTGCTCGCAGTAGTCGACCATCCGGCTGACCGACTCGAGCGTCTGCCCCGGGAGTCCGATCATGAAGAAGACGTCCAGGCGCTCGCACCTGAGTCGCAGCGCCTCGCGCAGCATTTCCTCCATCTGCCCGGTGGTGTAGTCCGCCTCACCTTCCTGCGCATTGCGAACGAGCTGATCGTGGCTCTCCGGACTGAACTCGATGCTCCAATGGGGAACGCAACCGTCGATCTCCCGCAGGAACTCCGCCGGCGGCACCGTGAAGAGCTCGAAGATGATCTCGTTCTGCAATCCCGAATTGCGCAGGCGGTCGAGGACCTCGCTCGCGTGGTCGGACCCCGCCTGGCGCAGGTCGCCGATGAGCGCGATCGGACCCTTCGTCAGGCGAGCGAAGGCCTCGACGTTCGCGACGAGACTCGCGGGGCTGCGGAACACCGGCCGCTGGCGCTTGGTCAGGTGCGTGCAGGTCGTGTGCGAGCTGCCGCAGGTGACGCACTCGTAGGCGCAGCCCTTCACGGTGAACACCGCCGCGATCGGGTTCCGCCACCAGCCGTTGAACGGCAGCGCGCTCTCCATGTCGCGGTAGCGCGCCATCATTTCGACGACGAGGTCGGGTCGGATGTCGACGTAGTCGAGCGTCGTCGGCACGAATGTGTGCGGGTTGATCCGGACTTTTCCCGCGTCCTTCCAGGCGAGATTCGGGATCCGGTCGAGGGGAGTCCCGTCCCGCAACGCGACCAGCAGCTGGTGCAGCGGCGGCTCGGTGCTGTCGCCGCGCAGGACGAAGTCGACCTGCGGGTAGTCGATCAGTTCGCGATGAAAGTACGTCGCCGACAAACCGCCCATGATCACCGGCACGTCCGGGTGCTTCTCCTTCACGATTCGCGCCACTTCGAGCGCACCGTGGGCGTGGGGCAGCCAGTGCAGGTCGATGCCCACGGCCCGTGGCCGCTGGCGCGCGATGAACGCCGGTACGTCGAATCGGCGGCTGTTCATCATGCGCAGCGCGAGGTTCACGATCCTCACGCTCATGCCACGCTCGTGCAGGTAGCTGCCGATGGTCAGGAATCCGAGCGGGTACATCTCGAACACGGTCGACGAAGGGACCATGTCGCTGACCGGGCCGTACAGGATGGCGCGCTCGCGGAAGTCGTAGACGCTCGGCGCGTGCAGGAGCAGCAGGTCCGGGTCTGGACGTGATCGCCCTGTCTGCTGCATGTCGGTCGTTCCCTGCGCGGTCAACGTGGTCGCGGGCTCGTGCGCATGCCGGGCCTGAGCTTCGTGAACGGCAGCTGCGCCGGGTCAGCGATGTTCGGCCCCGGAGCCTCGACCACCAGGATGCGGCTCGCGAGCGACCCGAAGTCCGCCCGGAAGTGCACCGAGCTCTTGAGCGCCAGCACCGCGAATTCGGCAGGCTCGGCGCGCAGGTGACGGAACATCGCCTGGTCCGCCGCCTGCTGCTTGCGGCTCGCCACCGCGATGCGCACACCACCGTGCTCGAGCAACGCCATGGGGCCGAGCTCGAACCGTCCGCCGCGATAGAACGGCCCGGTGCCGGTGAAGCGTCCGTCGCCGAGGGCCACCACCCTGAAGCGCGCCTCGAGCGGCGTCTCTCCCGCGGTGCCGGTGCGCGCGCCGAGCCGCAGGTCCACGCTCGCACCCTCACCCGCCGCGTGCGCCCTCACGGCCGCTTCCGGGTCGCAGATCACGCCCGCGAGCACACCCTGAGTGCGGCTTGCGACCAGTGCCTTGACCAGGCTCATCGTGTCCGCGTTGCCGCCGGCACCGGGGTTGTCCTGCGTGTCCGCCAGGATGAGCGGCCGGCCGCGCGGTGCAGGCGTGCGCGCAAGCTCCACGATGGCCTGCTCGACGGTGTACAACTCGAGTGCGAATTCACCTTCGCGCTGCCGCAGTTCGCCGGCGAGCTGGCGTGCCGTAGTCGCGACGACGAAGGCGTCGCTGCCGCAGGCGTACACGGAGGGCCCGCAGTCGGCCACGTCGGCCGCCGGGAATCCGGGCGCGAGGCCGAGCGCCAGGACGGTGCCGCGCTCGGCCGCCTCCGCCTCCGCCATCAGCGACTGCAGCGGCTCGGCCAGCGTGGAACCCGACGTAAGCGGGACCAGGAAGTCCGCCTGCTCGAGATAGCTCACGACCTGCTTTCCGCCCAGGAGGTCGTGCATCACGCGCGCGGCCCGTGCGCCGCAGTCCGCCATGTCGACGTGCGGGTAGGTCCTGTAGGACACGAGCGTCGTTGCCTGCCGAGCCATCTGCCGCGAAACGTTGGCGTGGAAGTCGAGGCTCGCGACCACCGGCACCGCCGGGCCCACGGTCTCCCGTACGCGCCGCAGCACCTCGCCGTCGGCATCGTCGAGATGCTCCGCCACCATCGCCCCGTGCAGGTCGAGATAGACGGCGTCGACCGTGCCCGCTGCGCGCAGGTCGTCGACCATCAGGGTTGCTATGCGCTCGAATGCGTCGTGAGTCACGTGGCCGGACGGCTGCGCCGAGCACCAGGCGAGCGGCACGAGTTCGTGGTGCAGCGAGCGGGCCTCGGCCACGAAGCCCGCGGCCGGCAGGTTGATGCCGTGCACGGATTCGAGCATCGCCGGCCCGCGGACGAGGCCCGGCCATGCGTCGGGCGCCTCGAAGTCCGCGTACGTCGCCTTGACTGGCGAGAACGTGTTGGTCTCGTGCTGGAAGCCACCGACGGCGATGCGGGCCATGGCTCAATATGCCACGGCACGCGACCGCCTGCCTTGCCGGCCGGGCCGTCGGAGTAGAATGCCGACCCTGATGAATGAGTCCCCCGCCGACCCCGACCAGGGCACGTCCCTGCCTCCGCGGCCGCGCAAGCTGCCGCAACAATCGCGCTCACGACTGCTGGTGGCCTCCGTCAAGGAGGCTTGCCTCAAGATCCTCCGGCAGAAGGGCCCGCGCGCGCTGACGGCTTCCGAGATCGCCGAGGTCTCGGGCGTCTCGATGGGCTCGATCTATCAGTACTTCCCGAACGTGGACGCGATCGTCGCCACCGTCTACGAGGACTTGATCGAGCAGGAAGTGCGGACGGCCATCGAGCACCTGTCCGCGACCCACCACCAGGTGACCCTACGGGACGCATTGACCGCGCTGATCGGGGGAACGCTGGCCTTCCACCGGCGCATGCTCGCCCTCGACCAGGACTTCCACCAGCGCTTCTACCAGGCCTTCAGCCTGACGAAATGGTTCAACCGGCTCGCCGGCGACCCGCAGGCCGCGACCCGCCTGGTCCACGAACTGCTCGTCGCGCACCGTGACGAGGTGCCGTCGCGAAACCCGGAGATGGAGGCCTTCGTCGTGACCTCCGCGTTGAACTCCGTCGTCCTCGAGGCCGTGAAGTTGCACCCCGAGTACCTCGAGTCGCCAGACTTCACGGATTGCCTGCTGGAGCTCACCTTCGCCGTGCTGGGCCGCCAGCCCTGAGGCGCCGTCAGAACGCGACGAAGCTCTTGAAGCCGCCCCAGAACATGCGCTTGCCGTCGAACGGCATGACCTTCGGGTCCATGTACTTCTTGAGCCGCGGGTCGCTCATGAACTGCTTGTTGATGCGGTCACGGTCGCTGCGCGACTTGTAGACGACGTAGGAGAACACGACGGTCTCGCCGGGCTTCAGCTTCACGCTCTGCGGGAACGAGGTCCACTTGCCCGGCTTCACGTCGTCGGCCACCGCCTCGACGTACGCGAGCGCGCCGAGCTCGCGCATGATCTTGCCGCCCAGCCGCGCCATGCGGCGGGCCCGTATTCAGGTCCCACCACCGTAGCGGCTCTCGAGCCGCAGTGCTTCCCATTCTTCACTCGAAAGCGCATCGAGCGTCCGTTCTTCTTCGTAGGCGAGGCGGTGGAAGTTCGCTCAGGTCAGGACCCCGCGCTCCCGCAGCCGCTGCACATCGGATTCGCTATAGCCGGCCGCCTGCAGCACGGCCTCGGTGTCGCTGCCCACGGGCCGCGGTGCCTGCGGCGCGCCGGGGCTCGAGCGGCTGAACCGCGGCGCCGGCGCCGGCTGCGTGACACCGGCCACCTCGATGAAGACGTTACGCGCTTGGTTGTGCGCGTGCAGCGGCGCCTCGCTCATGGACAGCACCGGCGCGAAGCACAGGTCGGTCCCTTCCATGATCGCGCACCACTCGTCCCGGCTCTTGCCCTTGATGACTTCGGCGAGGCGCCGCTTGAGCGCGGGCCAGCGCGACGGATCCAGCTGCGGAGCGAACTCCTGCGGGTCGAGCCCCGCGAGTTCCACCAGGAGCTTGTAGAACTGCGGCTCGATGGAGCCGATCGAGACGTACTTGCCGTCGGCGGTCTCGTAGGTGTCGTAGAAATGCGCGGCGCCGTCGAGCAGGTTCGAGCCGCGCTCGTCGCGCCACAGGCGCCGCGCCAGCATCGCAAACTGCATGTGCATCAGTGCCGCGGAGCCCTCGACCATCGAGACGTCCACGACCTGTCCCCGGCCGGACCGCTGCGCCTCGTACACCGCGGACATCACGCCGAAGGCGAGGAACATCCCGCCGCCGCCGAAGTCGCCGACGAGGTTGAGCGGCGGCACGGGTCGCTCGCCCGAACGGCCAATGGCGTGCAGCGCCCCCGACAGCGCGATGTAATTGATGTCGTGCCCGGCCGCCCCGGCTAGCGGCCCGGTCTGGCCCCAGCCCGTCATGCGGCCGTAGACCAGCCTTGGATTGCGCGCCAGGCAGGCCTCGGGACCGAGGCCGAGCCGCTCGGCCACGCCCGGCCTGAATCCCTCGATCAGGACGTCCACGCCTTCGCAGAGCCTGAGCGCGGCCTCGACTCCCTCGGGGTCCTTGAGGTTGAGCGCGATGCTGCGCTTGCCGCGCTCGCTGATGTCGGCCGGGCGATCCTCGGCGGACGACCGGCGCGCGATCGAGACGACCTCGGCACCGAGGTCGGCGAGCAGCATGCCGCAGAACGGTGCCGGGCCGATTGCTTCGAGTTCGATGACCCGCAGTCCGCTGAGTGGTCCCATGTGGCGTGCCCCGGTCAGCGCGGCTGCATCCGGATGCCGCCGTCGATGCGGATGGTCTCGCCGTTGATGTAGTCGTTCTCGATGAGGCAGATCGCGAGGTGCGCGATCTCGGCCGGCGTGCCGAGCCGCTTGGGGCAAAGGACCGACTTGCCGAGCGCGTCGATGACGTTCGCCGGCATCGCCGCGAACATCGGTGTCTCGATCAGGCCGGGGGCGATGGTGTTCACGCGCACGCCGATGCCCGACAGGTCACGGGCGACCGGCAAGGTCATTCCGACCACGCCGCCCTTGCTGGCGCTGTAGGCCGCCTGGCCGATCTGCCCGTCGAAGGCTGCCACCGACGCCGTGTTGATCACGACGCCGCGCCCGCCGTCCTCGTTGAGCGGATCGTTCTTCGCCATCTGCTCGGCGCACAGGCGCAGGACGTTGAAGGTGCCGGTGAGGTTCACGTCGATCGTCTTCTTCCATTCGGCCAGCGGGAACGGCCCGTCCTTGCCGACGGTCCGCTGGGCCGTGGCGATGCCGGCACAGTTCACGCAGACATGGATGGCGCCGAAGGCGCCCATGATGCGTGCGATGCCCGCCGTCACGGACATCTCGTCCGTGACGTCGACCTGCGCGAAGAGCGCGACTTCTCCCAGCTCCCTGGCCAGCGCCTGGCCACGAACCTCATTCATGTCGAAGATTGCGACACGAGCGCCCTTCGCGGCGAGCGCCCGCGCGATGCCTTCGCCAATGCCCGACGCGCCGCCGGTGACGACCGCAACCTTGCCACGAATCTCCATCTGTCTCTCCTCGCAATTGCGTACGCATACTCAGTGACCGGCGCAGGTCTGCTGCGGTAGGGTGTCCGCCGGACTTGCGATTGTACTTGTTGGCCGGGTGCCGACCCCGGGGAGTCTTCCAAATGCATTTCGAGCACAGCGACAAGGTAAAGCAGCTGGTGGGGCGCCTCGAGGCCTTCATGGCCGAGCACGTCTACCCGGTCGAGCGGCAGTACGGCGAGGAGCTGGCAGCGGCGGCGAATCCCTGGCGGACGCCCGTGCGCATGGAAGGCCTGAAGGAGAAGGCGCGGGCCGCCGGCCTGTGGAACCTGTTCTACCCGAAGGACCACGGCGGCGAGCTCTCGAACCTCGAATATGCCCCGCTCGCCGAGATCATGGGTCGCGTCATCTGGGCGCCGGAGGTCTTCAACTGCAACGCTCCGGACACCGGCAACATGGAGACCCTGATCAAGTATGGCAGCGAGGAGCAGAATCGGCAGTGGCTCGAGCCGCTGCTCGAGGGACGCATCCGCTCCGGGTTTGCCATGACCGAGCCGGACGTGGCCTCCTCGGACGCCACCAACATCGAGTGCTCGATGCGCCGGGATGGCGACCACTACGTGGTCAACGGACGCAAGTGGTTCACGACCGGCGGGATGCGCGAAAGCTGCGCGATCCTGATCGTGATGGGCAAGACCGACCCGGACAATCCAGACCGTCACCGGCGGCAGTCCATGATCCTGGTGCCGAAGGACACGCCGGGCGTGCGGATCGTACGCTCCGTGACGACCCTCGGTTACCCCGAGTACCCGTTCGGCGAGGCCGAGATCGTCTTCGAGAACGTGCGCGTGCCCGCGGCCAACATGCTGCTCGGCGAGGGGTGCGGCTTCGAGATCGCGCAGGGACGCCTCGGGCCCGGGCGGGTCCATCACTGCATGCGCCTGATCGGCTGCGCGCAACGGGCGCTGGAACGGATGTGCCGGCGCGCCGAGCAGCGCAGCACGTTCGGCCGCCGCCTGAGCCAGCACCAATCGGTGCGCGAGGACATCGCGCGCTCGTTCTGCGAGATCGAGCAGGCGCGCGTGCTGACGCTCATGGCGGCGGACAGGATGGACCGGTACGGCAACAAGGTCGCACGGGACCTGATCGCGGCCATCAAGATCGTCGCACCGACCATGGCGCTCAACGTGCTGGACCGCTCCATGCAGGTCCATGGCGCCGCCGGGCTCACCGGCGACCACTTCATGGCCGAGGCCTACAACTACGCGCGCCAGATCCGCCTCGCGGACGGGCCCGACCAGGTGCACATGATGCAGCTCGGCGCGGAACTGGTGCGCCGCCATGCGGCTCAGAACGAATAGCCGAGCGACGTCACCACCCCGTAGTCGCTCGTCTCGGTGTCCTCGCTCGGCGGCTTGCTGTCGTAGCTGCCGTAGACCTTGAGTTCGAAGTAAAGGTCGTCGACGAACTCGTACTTTGCACGCAGGTCGGCCTCGGCGCGGTAGCGTCCGGACTTCGTCAGGCTCGGTATCAGGGCCAGCGAGCCGCCGATGTCGGTCTCCGGGAAGTCATAGCGGAAGATCGAGAACGACGTTGCGAGCACGGCCTCAACACTGTCAAACCTCTCGCCGCCGGTGTAGTTCTCGTGGGAATAGGCAAGGCCCACGCCACCCAGCCATTCGGCGAGGTTGGTCTGCACGAAGTAGCGGCCGTAGCCGGCACCGGCCAGTGTTCGCAGGTTGAGGTCGAGCTCCGTGTTGCGCGACAGCTGGCCAAAGCCCAGGTAGAAGTCGCGCTGCCGGCGGAACTGCCGCCAGTTCCCCTGCAGGTCATAGCGCTCGCTCGTCTCGCCGGCACTGTCATCGGTGAGATTGAAGGATCCGTCCAGCGCCCATTCCCGGATGCGCGTCCGCGACGAGAGGCCGCCGGCGAAATCGATGCTGCGCCGTTCGCTGGCCTTCGCGAAGTCGAGGCCGGCGCTCACATAGCCGTCGAGCCGTTCGACGAAGTCCCCGCCCTCGATGGGCGTTGCGCGCACGACGGTGCGCGGGTCGACTCGCTCCGAGGGCGCGCCTTCGCCCTTCTTCACGAAGAGCAGCCGGTCCGCGTCGCCCTGGACAAGTTGCCCGTAGTAACGCACCCCGTCGGTTCGCTCGAGCAACAGGTACTGATTGCTCTGTACGCGAGTGACCTCGTCCCACTCGATGTAGACCGTGCTCATGTAGCTGGTGCTGACCCGCAGCTGGTTGTGTTCCAAGCCCTTGATCTCGCAAGTAATGCGGTCGCCGTTCACCAGCTCGACCACGTCGGTCTTCGGGGCCGCCGCGGCCGGACGTGCGATTGCGGCGAGTGCCAGGAAAAGGTATCCCGCAAGCCCGGCCCATCGGTGAGGTGCGCCGCAGCGCCACTCGCCGTCGTGTCGCAGGATGTCCATGTTGGTCGTCTCCACTGCCACTGGCCGGATTCTGACACAGCCGTAAAGCCACACTGGCGCACGGCCGCGGTTTGTCGGATTCTCGTGGCCCTCGACGAGCGCGACGCATGGAGGTGCAGCATGGCCCGGACCCGCAAGGCCCCCAGTCTACGTTCGAAGGCCCTCACTGCGGACGAGTTGCGCCGCATCGACGCTTACTGGCGCGCGTGCAATTACCTCGCCGCCGGCATGATCTACCTGCAGGACAATCCGCTCCTGCGCGAACCCCTGAAGCCCGAGCACATCAAGAACCGCCTGCTCGGCCACTGGGGCGCGAGCCCGGGACTCAGCTTCGCCTACGCGCACCTGAACCGGCTGATCAACAAGTACGACCTGAACGCCATCTTCCTGGCCGGGCCGGGTCACGGCGCGCCGGGCGTGCTCGCGCCCGTGTACCTCGAGAGCACCTACGCCGAGATCTACCCGAACAAGGGCGAGGATGTGGCCGGCATGCGGGAGTTCTTCAAGGAGTTCTCGTTCCCGGGTGGCATCGGCAGCCATTGCACCCCGGAAACGCCGGGCTCGATCCACGAGGGCGGCGAACTCGGCTACAGCGTCTCGCACGCCTTCGGCGCGGCCTTCGACAATCCCGACCTGCTGGTCGCGGTGGTTGTTGGGGACGGCGAATCGGAGACCGGGCCGCTCGCCACCGCCTGGCACTCGAACAAGTTCCTCAACCCGGTGCGCGACGGGGCCGTGCTGCCGATCCTTCACCTGAACGGCTACAAGATCAACAATCCCACGATACTCGCGCGCATCTCGCACGAGGAACTCGACGCGCTGTTCCGCGGCTACGGCTGGACGCCGCACTTCGTCGAGGGCGACGACCCGGCCGAGATGCATGAGCTCATGGCGGCGACGATGGAGCGATGCGTGCAGGACATCCGCGCGATCCAGGCCACCGCGCGCAAGAGCGGCCGGGCGCAGCGCGCACGTTGGCCGATGATCGTGCTGCGCAGCCCGAAGGGCTGGACGGGGCCGAAGAAAGTCGGCGGCAGGACGGTCGAGGGTTACTGGCGCGCCCACCAGGTGCCGCTCGCTGACGTGCGCAACAATCCGGAGAACCTGAAGCTCCTCGACAAGTGGATGAAGAGCTACCGGCCACAGGAGCTCTTCGACGCGAACGGGCGACTCGTCGGCGAACTCAAGGCGCTGGCACCGAAGGGTCGCCGGCGGATGAGCGCGAACCCGCACGCGAACGGGGGCCAGCTGCGTCGCGCGCTGCGCCTGCCGGACTTCCGCGACTACGCCGTGCCGGTCAAGAAGCCGGGCGTGTCGGAGGTGGAGAACACTCGCAAGCTCGGCGAGTTCCTGCGCGACATACTGAAGCTCAACCCCGACAACTTCCGGGTCTTCGGCCCGGACGAGACGACGTCGAACAAGCTCGACGCCGTCTACCAGGCGAGCAAGAAGACCTGGCTCGCCGATTACCTGCCGGTGGACGCGGACGGGGGCGAGCTCTCGCCCGACGGCCGCGTCATGGAGATGCTGTCCGAGCACACGCTCGAGGGATGGCTCGAAGGGTACCTGCTCACCGGGCGCCACGGGTTCTTCTCGACGTACGAGGCCTTCGTGCACGTGATCGACTCGATGTTCAACCAGCACGCGAAGTGGCTCGACATCTGCGAGGACCTGCCATGGCGCTCGCCGGTCTCCTCGCTCAACATGCTCATCACCTCGACGGTCTGGCGGCAGGATCACAACGGCTTCACGCACCAGGACCCCGGATTCCTCGACGTCGTGGTGAACAAGAGCCCGAGGGTCACTCGTATCTACCTGCCGCCCGACTCGAACTGCCTGATGTCGGTCGCGGAGCATTGCCTCAAGAGCACCAACGACATCAACGTCATCGTGTGCGACAAGCAGAAGCACCTGCAGTTCCTGGACATGGACGCGGCCATCAAGCACTGCACCAAGGGCATCGGACTGTGGGACTGGGCAAGCACCGACCAGGGCGCCGAGCCGGACGTCGTCATGGCCGGCTGCGGCGACATCGCGACCCAGGAGGCGCTCGCGGCCACCGTGCTGCTGCGCCAGCACTTCCCGGACCTGCGGATACGCTTCGTGAACGTCGTCGACCTCTACAAGCTCACGCCGCCCAAGGAGCACCCGCACGGGCTCTCCGACCGGGATTTCGACACGCTGTTCACCGCGGACAAGCCGATCATCTTCAACTTCCACGGCTACCCGTGGCTGATCCACCGCCTCGCCTACCGTCGCACGAACCATCGCAACCTGCACGTGCGCGGTTACAAGGAGAAAGGCAACATCAACACTCCGCTCGAGCTCGCGATCAACAACGAGGTGGACCGCTTCAGCCTCGCGATCGACGCCATCGATCGCGTGCCGCGGCTGCAGGTGGCGGGCGCGCACGTCAAGGAGGCGCTGCGCAACCTGCAGATCGAGTGCCGGCACTACGCGCACGAGCACGGCATCGACCGCGCCGCGGAACGCGACTGGAAGTGGCCGCTGTGACGAACCACCTCGAATCCCTCAAGCAGCACTCGGTGATCGTCGCCGACACCGGCGACATCGACGCGATCGGGCGATTCCGCCCGCAGGACGCGACCACGAATCCGAGCCTGATCCTCAAGGCGGCGCAGGACCCGCGCTACCGGCCGATCCTCGATGAGGCGGTCGCGGCCGCGTCGGGCGTTGCCGCGGAGGCGCGACTCGACGAAATCGTGGATCAGCTGTTCGTGGCCTTCGGTCGGCGCATTCTCGAGCTCGTGCCCGGCCGTGTCTCCACGGAGGTCGATGCGCGCCTGAGCTTCGACACGGAGGCGACGGAGCGGAAGGCGCGGCGGCTGATCGAGCTCTACGAGGCGGCCGGCGTGTGGCGCGGCCGGGTGCTGATCAAGATAGCGAGTACCTGGGAGGGCATCCGCGCAGCCGAGCGCCTCGAGCGCGACGGCATCCACTGCAACCTGACGCTGCTCTTCAGCTTCGCTCAGGCGGTCGCCTGCGCGGACGCGGGCGTGACCCTGATCTCGCCCTTCGTCGGGCGAATCTACGACTGGCACAAGAAGGCGCGCGGCGTGGAGGACATTCCGCGCAACCAGGATCCGGGGGTCGCATCGGTCTCCCGCATCTACGAGTACTACAAGAAGTTCGGCTACGAAACCCAGGTGATGGGCGCGAGCTTCCGCAAGGCGACACAGATCCTCGACCTTGCCGGTTGCGACCTGCTCACGATCAGCCCGGACCTGCTGCGGAAACTCGAGACCACGGACGGAACGGTGCCGCGCAGGCTCAGCGTCGAGGCTGCGCTCGCAAGCGCCATCGAGCGCGTGGACCTCGACGAGGAGGAGTTCCGCTGGCTGCACAACGAGGACGCGATGGCGACCGAGAAACTCGCCGATGGCATCCGCGTCTTCGACGCGGACAGTCGCGAACTCAAGCGGCTCGTCGCCGGACTGTGACCGACCGGCAGGCGGGAGGCTGTCCCTGCGCCACCCTCAGAAGGTGAACACGGCACCGAGCGCCGGGCCTGAAATGGCCATGTCGTACTTGAAGTAGTCGCTGCCCTTGCCGGTCTCGTAGTCCATGTCGACGTACCGATACGCAGCGACCACGCCCACGCGCTCGGCGACCTGCCAGCGCAGTGTCGCGATGCCCTGCCAGGCGAAATCCGAGCCGACGCCGAAGCCGCCGATGTCGCCGCGCAGCACCAGGGACCAATCCTCGGCAAAGGGAATCGCATAGGACGCCCCGATGACGGGGTCGACCCAGCTCTCGCTCGTGTCACTCGACTGCTCGCCGAGGGGTCCCGTGGTGTCGACGGCGACCGACAGGTCGGTGTAGCGCAGCCCGCCGAAGACGGTCAGGCGCTCCAGCACCTCATAGCCCACGTCGACCTCGAGCGCGGTCTGGTCCATGTCCACGTCGGCCTTGAGGTAGCCCGCGGGTCCACGCCCACTGCTGCCCAGACCCATGTACATGCCATCCACCGTGACCGAGAGCCGGTCGCGGGAGGCCCGGTAGACGCCCATGAAGCCCATCTCGAGATTCTCGAGGATGTCTCCGAAACTCATGTCCACGTCGGCGGTCACGGGTCCCAGCGCGGTGGCGCCATTCATGCCCGAGCCCCAGAGGTAGGGCGCCATTTCGTGCTTCCACTCGCCCGCATTGGCCGGGCTCGCGACCGCGATCAGCGCGAGGCTGGTGATGGCCTTCCTGAGGCTGGCTGACATGTCGGGCTCTCCGGGGATTCAGTAATGGACCGGGTATCTCTTGCCTTCGCGGCACGAGCGTCTGCGCCGCTCCCGCGACGCCGAGGCGCGTGAATTATCCGATGGGAGGGGCCAGTGGTCGCCCCGTGATCGTCACGTAAACTTGCCTTTTCGTGACAGCGAATAGACCATCCGTGCCATGCGCTCGCCAGGTGCCGGAGCAACGAGATCAGATTCCCTGCAGCGGACGCAGGCACTCCTGGCGGCTCGTGTACATGCCAGCGTATTCCACAATGTGCCGGATTTGCTGCGCCGGTTCGGCGCGAACCCGGATGCGGTGCTGCAACGGGCCGGCCTGGCCGCAGGAGCCCTCGCGGCCCCGGACCGCACCCTGACTTTCGCGGATGCCGACGGCCTCCTCACGACCTGTCGACGGGTGACGAATTGCCCGCACTTCGGCCTGCTGGTCGGACAGGACGCCGGATTGAATGAACTCGGGCTCGCAGGCCAGCTGGCGCGCAACGCCGCAACGGTCGGCGACGCCTTGCGCGACGTGATGAAGCATTTCGTGCTGCACGACACGGGCGGGACGCCGTCCATCTCCATCCACGGAGACGCTGCGAGCTTTGGCTATGACATACACACGCCGGGGATCGCGAACCTGGACCAGATCTACGACATCGCGGCGGCGACGGCCTTCAACGCACTGAAGGAATTGTGTGGCCCGGACTGGCGACCGCACGCTGTCCTGCTGCCAAGGGTCCGGCCGTCCGACATCGGCCCGTATCGGAGACTGTTCGGAGCGCCGCTGAAATTCAATGCTGCACGGCAGGCGATCGTCTTCAGCGCAACCTGGCTCGCCCGGCCCATTGCAGGCGCGGACCCCCTCATCCGCACGCTCCTCGAGGATCGCGCCCGGCAGTCGATCGATCATCTGCGTCCCCTGCTCGACGGGGACGTGCGTCGGGCCATTCGCGCGCTGCTGGTCTCGGGCGAGTGCTCGCGGGAAGCCGTTGCCCGGCGCCTGGGCATGCATCACCGCAGCCTCAATCGCCGCCTGCAGACGGTTGGCATGACGTTTCGAAGTCTGCTCGACGAGACTCGCTTCGAGATGTCGCAGCAGCTGCTGTGCGATACGCGGCTCCCGGTCGCGCGGGTTTCCCGCGCCGTCGGCTTCGCGGACCCCACGGTCTTCACGCGTGCCTTTCGTCGCTGGTCCGGACGGACCCCCCGTGAGTTTCGGACGGCGCTGTCCGGGCCCCAGGCATCGCGCTTGAACGAATAGTCCATCCTCAGTCGCGAATAGTCGGAAGAATACGCGCTGAAGGCTGGACGGCGCATGGCGCGGCGCGAAGAATTCAATGCTCAAACCCGGGTCGCAGGGGAGTCAGGGGCATGATGCACATCGGACACGGCCAGCGTACAGCCGGAATACTGGGCCTTGCCGTCAACGCAACATTCGCCGCCGCGATGCTCGTGGCGCCCGCGGCAGGGGCCGAAGGTGATGCTGGCCAGCTGGACAAGGCCAAGGCAGAGAAGGTCTTCCCCGCGCAGAAGCTCTATTCGTCGTACGCGGGCCGCAGCTTCCCGACTCGCCCTTATTTCGGCGACACCCACCTGCACACGGCGTTCTCGATGGACGCGGGAGCGTTCGGCGCGCGCCTGACGCCCCGCGACGCCTACGTGTTCGCCAAGGGAAACGAGTTGAAATCCTCGAGCGGCCAGCCCGCGAAGCTGTCGCGGCCGCTCGACTTCCTGGTGGTGGCCGACCACTCGGACGGAATGGGCTTCTTCCCGATGGTCATGGCCGGCGGCGCGGACATCATGGGCGACCCGCAGGGCCGGAAGTGGCATGAAATGATCCTGTCGGGCCAGGGCGCCGACGCTGCCCTGGACATCATCCGCAACTTCGGGATGGGCACGATTTCGAAGGCAATATTCCCGGTCCCGGGCACGCGCGCTTACCAGAGCGCCTGGGACGAGACCGTCAAGGCGGCCGAGGATGCGAACGAGCCGGGCCGCTTCACCGCCTTCATCGGCTACGAATGGACGTCGAACACCGGCGGCAACAACCTCCATCGCAATGTCATCTTCCGCGACGACGCGACCAAGGCCGGCACCGTCGTGCCGTATACGACGATGCAGCCCCTGGGCAGCGACAACCCGGTGGACCTGTGGAAGTGGATGGCCGGGTTCGAAGAGAAGACCGGCGGCAACGTGCTCGCCATCGCCCACAACGGCAACCTGTCGAACGGCCGCATGTTTCCGACGGTGGAAGCCTTCGGCAAGCCGGTGGACCGTTCCTACGCGGAATCGCGCGCCAGGTGGGAACGCCTCTACGAGGCTACGCAGACCAAGGGCGACGGCGAGGCCCATCCGTTCCTGTCGCCCAACGACGAGTTCGCGAACTTCGAGAAGTGGGACAAGGGCAACCTCGACGGCAGCGTGCCAAAGACGAAGGACATGCTCGAGTTCGAGTACGCGCGGTCTGGCCTCAAGAACGGACTGGCGCTCGAGCAGAAGCTCGGCGTGAACCCCTACAAGTTCGGCCTGGTCGGCAGCAGCGACGCCCACACGGGTCTCGCCGCGATGGAGGAGGACAACTTCTTCGGCAAGACGGCCCCGCAGGAGCCGAGCGCAGAGCGCATGACCAAGACGTTCTTCGCCGACCCGAGGACCGGCGTCAAGGTCATGGACTGGGAGGTTTCGGCCTCCGGCTACGCGGCCGTGTGGGCCACGGAAAACACCCGCGAAGCGCTGTTCGACGCGATGGAGCGCCGTGAGACGTACGCGACCACCGGCACGCGCGTCATCGTGCGGTTCTTCGGCGGCTGGGACTTCGAGCCGCAGGACGCAGGCAACCGCCTGCCCGCCGCCATCGGCTACGGCAAGGGCGTGCCCATGGGAGGCGACCTGAGTGCCGCGCCCTCCGGCAAGTCGCCGACCTTCCTGGTCGCCGCGCTGAAGGATCCCCTCGGTGCGAACCTCGATCGCATCCAGATCGTCAAGGGCTGGCTCGACACCAAGGGCGAGTTGCACGAGAAGGTTCATGACGTCGCCTGGGGCGATGCCGACACGCGCAAGCCAGGGGTCGACGGCAAGGTGCCGCCGGTCGGCAGCACGGTGGACGTGGCGAACGCCAGCTGGACCAACACCATCGGCGACCCCGAGCTGATCGCGGTCTGGAAGGATCCCGCCTTCGATCCGAAGCAGCGCGCTTTCTACTATGCCCGCGTGATCGAGATCCCGACGCCGCGCTGGACCGCCTACGACGCCAGGTTCTATGGGATCCAGCCCCTGCCGGGGACGACGATGAGTCTGCAGGAGCGCGCCTACACCTCGCCGATCTGGTACACGCCGGGCCGCTGACCGGCGCCCAGGCCCCAGGCTGCGATGAGACGCTGGCCCAGGGAGCCCCTGCTCCATTTCCTGCTGCTCGGCCTCGCCATCTTTGGCGCATTCGAGGTGCTCGGTCCGAACGAGCAGCCACGGTCGGCGATCGTGGTCACGCAAGGCATGATCGACGGCCAGGTCGCGGCATTCTCGCGCACCTGGCTGCGCCCGCCCACGCAGCAGGAGGTCGACGAACTGATTCGCGAATACGTTCGCGAAGAGGTGTATTACCGCGAGGGCATGGCGCTCGGGCTGGACCGTGACGACACCGTCATTCGTCGGCGGCTGCAGCAGAAGCTCGAGTTCGTCGCGGAGGCCCGAGGCGTGGCGGCCGAGCCCACGAACGACCAGTTGCGCGACTATCTCGGCGCGCACCCGGATCGGTACCGCACCGATGATCGCGTAACGTTCATCCAGGTCTACCTGAACCCCGAGCAACACGACGAGGCACTGGCGAAGGACATGGAGCTCCTGCTCGCCGAGTTGCGCGCGGGTGGACCGGCCCTGGATCCCACGGCATTGGGCGACCCGACGATGCTCCAGCGCGTGGTCGACGATGCCGCCGTGCGCGAGGTCGCTGGCCAGTTCGGCGACGAGTTCGCCTCGCAGGTCGCGAAACTGCCGGTCGGTGCGTGGCAGGGCCCAGTCGAGTCCGCGTACGGAGTGCACGCAGTCTTCGTAGGCAACCGCACGGAAGGCCGCGCCCCGCAACTGGACGAGGTCCGCGATGCAGTGCGACGCGACTGGATGAATGAGCAGCGCATCGCGGCCAATGAGGCCTTCTACCAGTCCCTGCTGCAACGCTACACCGTGACGATCGAGGGACGATGACGGTGCGCACGCTGCTGCTGGTTCTGCTTTGCCTGGTCGGGGGTACGGTACTTGCCCACGAGGTACGCCCGGCCTATCTCGACCTGCGCCAGACGGACGCCGACACGTACGAGGTCCTCTGGAAGGTCCCCGCACGGGGCGACGACCTCCGGTTCGGCCTCTACGTCGAATTGCCGCCGGACTGCACCAACCTCACCGAGCCGCGCGGCGAGTTCATCGGCGGGAGCTACGTCGAGCGCTGGACCGTAAGACGCGCCGGTGGGCTCGACGGGGCGACGATCCACATCGCCGGCCTTGCGGCCACCCGGACCGACGTGCTGGCTCGCCTCGAGCGCCTCGACGGCACGACGCAGGTGAACCGGATCACGCCCGCCGCGCCCTCCTTCGTCGTGGAATCCGCACCCTCCGCAAGAGAGGTCGCGGTGACCTACGTGAAGCTCGGCGTCGAGCACATCCTGCTCGGCGTCGACCACCTGCTGTTCGTCCTGGCACTCCTGATCCTCGTGCAGGGCACGCACCGTCTCGTCGTGACGGTCACGGCGTTCACGGTGGCGCACAGCCTCACGCTGGCAGGCGCGTCGCTCGGCCTTCTCGACGTGCCGGGCGCGCCCGTCGAGGCGTGCATCGCGCTCAGTATCGTGTTCGTCGCGGCGGAGATCGTACACGGACGCAGGGGGCAACCAGGCCTCACGGCGCGACGTCCCTGGATCGTGGCGTTCGTGTTCGGGCTCCTGCACGGGTTCGGCTTTGCCGGGGCGCTGCACGAGATCGGCCTGCCCCAGACCGACATCCCGCTCGCGCTGCTGTTCTTCAACGTCGGCGTCGAAGTTGGGCAGCTGGTCTTCATTGCCGGCGTGCTCGCGGTCATCGCGCTGGCTCGCAGGATTCCCGTTGCGACGCCGGCATGGGCCTGGCGCATCCCGCCTTACGCGATCGGCGCCGTCGCCTCGTACTGGCTCATCCAGCGCCTGGCCGTGCTGGCGGCCTGAGTCGTTCCGGCATGGCACGCGCTGCCGTGGGCGGCGACGCCGCTCATGGGGAACGCGAGGGAGGCGACGCGGCGTCCGCCACTGGTCGCGCCTCGCGCCCGGCGCACGCTCGGCGGCCAGCAGCAGCATCGACTCCACCTGCCGCCAGGGCACTTCGTAGCCGATGCCGGCCGTGGTGCTCAGGAACATCCCCTGCTCGCAGCTCAGCGAGCTGAAATTGACGACGCTTCAATAGGGACTTGTGCGCATGTGGAGCGGCGACGGGGAAGCGCGCCACCGCCTTTTGCCTGTCTGCGCCCCGCTGCCGTAAGCTTCTCCCACTGCCTGCGGCCCGCCTCGACGGACCTGTCGGTGTGTCGGCGATACGTCCCATGATGGGTCGGAAGTTCAAGGAGAACTCGCGATGACCAGCCTGAAACAGCTTGCTGCACTTGCATTGGTGCTGGTGTTCGGCGCGGGCCTTGCCGACGAGGCGCCCGAGTCCTGGGACGGCCTCGTCGAGGTCAAGCCCAAGCGGATGGATGCCGCCTACCTGCTCCCCGGGGCAGATTTCCGTCCGTACACCAAGCTGATGGTCGACCCCACCCAGGTCGCCTTCAGCAAGGACTGGATGAAGTCGATGAACGACCGGACGCGCGACCTGTCCCGCAGGGTCACGGATGAGGAAGCGGCCAAGATCCTGGAGGCGGCACGTACGAACTTCGACGACATCTTCCGGGAAGCATTCGCCAAGGCGGGCTACGAGGTCGTGAGCACGCCGGGCCCGGACGTCATGCGGGTGCTGACGGGGGTCGTGAATCTATACCTGAACGCCCCGGACCCGATGTCGGCGGGACGATCGCGGACGTACACGACGAACGCGGGCGAGGCGACCCTGGTCATCGAGGTCCGGGATTCCATGACCGGGGCGCTGCTCGGACGCGTGTTCGATCGCCGCGAAACTCGCGATTCGGCCGGTCCCCAGTTCACGACGAGCGCGACGAACGTCAGTGATTTTCGGGCGCTCTTCAAGCAATGGGCAGGCATTACGGTAAAGGGCCTCGAGGAACTCAAGGCGATCTCACCCGTGCCGATGGACCTCAAGCCGAAGCAGAAGCTGTAACTCACGCGGCGCGAAAGGCTGCAGTTGTACGCCGTGTCCCGCCTGGCGGTGCCGATCGGCTGAGCAGTCATGCGCCACAAACTCAGCCAAGAATGGGCGCTTGGCCTGGGCGCCGCCGCCCTCCTCGTGCTGTCCCTCGTCGCAGTTCGCTTCCTGGGCGGCGACGATCCGCCGGACGCCGGCACGGCCGCCCTGGCACCGCAAACCCCGGCCTCATCCGTCCAGGCCGAGTTCACGGGGTCGCAGGCCTGTGCTGCCTGCCACGCCGCCGAGTATGCGAGGTGGCAGGGCTCGCAGCACGCCGTCGCGATGCAGGTCGCGGACGAGCAGTCCGTGCTCGGCGACTTCTCGGGCAAGCGCCTGCGTCACTATGGTGTCACGAGCGAATTCTTCCGCCGCGACGGCAGGTTCATGGTTCGAACCGACGGCCCCGATGGCGAGTTGGACGAATTCGAGATCAGGCACACGTTCGGCGTCTACCCCCTGCAGCAATACCTGGTCGAGCTGCCGGGCGGTCACGTGCAGGCGCTTTCCATCGCCTGGGACGCGCGCGCGAAATCCGACGGCGGGCAGCGCTGGTTCCACCTGTATCCGAACGAGCCCATCGGCCACGACGACGAACTGCACTGGACGAAGCGGCAGCAGAACTGGAATTACATGTGCGCCGACTGCCACTCGACCAACCTGCAGAAGAACTACGACGCCGCGAGCGACGCATACGCCACCACGTGGTCGGAGATCAGCGTCGGTTGCGAGGCCTGCCACGGGCCCGGTTCCGCGCACGTCGCGCTCGCGGAGGCCTCTTCCGCCAGCGGCGAGCCGTTCGCTGCGCGCGGCCTCACCGCAGCACTCGACGAGCGACGGGGCAAGGCATGGACGATCGATCCCGCCACGGGTAATGCGACGCGCAGCAAGCCGCGCGAGAACGATCGCGAGATCGAGGTCTGTGCGCAGTGCCATTCACGCCGCGGCCAGTTCTCGAACGGCTACCGGGCAGGCGAGCCCCTGCTCGACCATTACCAGCCCGCGCTGCTGGATGAAGTCCTCTACCATCCGGACGGGCAACAGCGCGACGAGGTCTACAACTGGGGCTCGTTTCTCTCGAGCCGCATGTACGCGAAGGGTGTGACCTGCGGCGATTGCCACGACCCGCACAGCGGCGAACTTCGGGCCGACGGCAACGGCGTCTGCGCCCAGTGCCACGCCTCCTCGAAATACGACTCCGCGAGCCACCATTTCCACGCGCCCGGCACGCCCGGCGCGGCCTGCGTGTCGTGCCACATGCGCACCGAGACCTACATGGTCGTGGACCCGCGGCACGACCACAGCTTCCGCATCCCGCGACCGGACCTGGGCTCGACGCTCGGCGTGCCCAATGCGTGCAACCAGTGCCACACCGATCGACCGGCGAAGTGGGCCGCCGACGCGGTCCGCGAGCACTATCCGCAACCCAGGCCCGGATTCCAGGGTTTCGCGGAGGCCTTCGCCGACGCGGACCGCGACGATCCCGCGGCGACGATCGCGCTGACCCAGGTGGCCGCGAACCAGGACGAATCTGCCATCGCGCGCGCCTCCGCGCTGAGACGCCTGGCCCGGACTCCGGGCGAGAATGCACTGATAGCAGCAGAAGCCGCGCTCGACGACCCGAGCCCACTGGTACGGGCCGCTGCGATCGAGGCATTCGATGCGTTGCCGCCGTTGCAGCGCCGCGCACTCCTGCCGTTGCTCGGCGACCCGGTCCGCACGGTGCGAATGCGCGCCGCACGCTCCCTCGCGATGCTGGCCGACGATGCCTTCGACCCGGCGGCGCTCGAGGCATTTCGCGAGTCGGCGGACGAATACGTGGCGGCGGAACGCCACAATGCCGACCGCCCCGAGCATCGCACGAACCTGGGCGGTTTCCTCGCGGAGCGCGGCGACTACGCAGCGGCCGAGGCTGAGTACCGCGAGGCGCTTCGACTCGACACGCGTTTCGTTCCGGCCTGGGCCAACCTCGCCGACCTGATGCGCGCGAACGGCCGCGAGGCCAACGCAGAGTCCACGCTGCGTGAAGGCCTGGCCCAGTCACCTGCGGATGCGACGCTGCACCACGCGCTCGGGCTCTCGCTCGTGCGCCAGCAGCGCAAGGACGAAGCCCTGCGCGAATTGCGGCGGGCCACCGAGCTCGATCCCGGCAACGCCCGCTTCAAGTACGTCTACGAAGTCGCGCTCGACGAACTGGGCGGCGCAGGCACCGGCCGCTAGCCGCGGGCGCGCTCAACGTCCCGCAACGGCGGAAATGTCGCGCGACTCGATCACGGTGACCCCCGGCGGAGACTGGATCGCGGTCTTCACCATTGCCGCGGCGATGTCGCCCGCCGCCACCGGCCGCCACGCCGCAGGCGCGAACCTCAGCGCGTGCTCGCCCAGCCGCTCGAGCGGCCGTGACTCGGCTCGCTCGCCCGCAATGACCGAGGGGCGGAAGATCGCAAGGCCCGGCCAGTCCATTGCGCGCAGGGAATCCTCCACCTCGCCCTTCACACGCGAGTAGAAGAACGGCGAGGCACTGCTCGCGCCCAGGGCGCTCACTATCGCGAAATACCGAGCGCCGTCATCGCGCGTAATCCGCGCGAGGCGCAGCGGATACTCGAGATCCACCTCGCGGAACTTCGCCTTCGAGCCGGCCTTGCGGATCGTCGTGCCGAGCGCGCAGAAGACGTGGTCGCCGCGCAGGCTCCTGCGCAGGCTGTCGAGCCGGTCGAAGTCCACGACGACCTGCCGAATTTTCGGATGCCGGGCGGCCGCGCCCAGGTCACGGCGCGTCACGACGATGACGTGCTCGTACCGCGTGGCGGCCGCGAGGCGCTTCAGGCATTCGCCACCGACCAGGCCGGTGGCGCCTGCGAGGATGGCCGTCAGCCTGCCCATGCGGCGCTCATCGCGGCGCGAAGACCGGGTCGGTGATCCTCATCTCGGTCACCGGCCCATATTTCCCGACCTTCTCGCGGATGACGGCCGCATCGCCGATGAGCACCATCGCCAGGTCCTGGGATCGCGGGAACGCCTTTTCGATGGCAGCGCTCACCGCGGCGGCGTCGACCCCCGACACGCGCGCCGCGAACTCGTCGACGTCGTCCCGCCCGAGGCCGTGGAACACCATGTCCGCCAGCCTTCCGGCGAGCTGCCCGTTGGTCTCGATCGTCGGCGGGAACTGCCCGAGCATGTAGTTGCCCGCCGACGCGAGTGCCGCGGCGTCGAGGCCGTCCTTGTGCAGCCGGTCCAGCGTGGCAAGCGCGAGGTCGATTGCCTCGACGGTCTTCGCGGTCTCCGTGAACGACGAGATCCGGAACGCCCCGGGCTGCGACAGGCGGTCGAACGCCGAGCTTGCGCCGTACGTGAGACCGCTCTTGATGCGCAGTTCGGTGTTCAACATGGACGTGAACCGGCCCCCGAAGACCGTATTGGCCACCAACTGTGCGGTGCGTGCGGGATCGGTACGGGATGCCCCGATATTGCCCAGCCAGAAGTAGGTCTGCGCGGCGCCCGGCTTGTCCACGAGCAGCACTCGGCGGCCCTCGACGCGTGGCGCGAGCGCCGCGACCGGCGCGGCGGACGCAGCCTTGCCCCAACTGCCGAACGCGGCCTCGAGCTTGCGCTTCATTTCGGTCGCCGCGAAGTCGCCGACCACGACGAGGATCGCCCGGTCGCCGCGCACCTGCTCCGAGAAATAACGCTTCAGGTCGTCGAGCGTCACCGTCGCCAGCGACCGCTCGTCCCCGCCCACCGGGCGTCCGTACGCGTGGCCGCGGAACAGCCACGCATCGCCGTACTCGCCGATCAGGTCGCGCGGGTCGGAGTCCTTGGCGGCCGCGATCGACTGGATGGCGAGCGTGCGAGCCTTGTCGAACTCGGCGGGCTCGAGTCGCGGCCGTAGCAGCGCGTCGCCCACGAGTTCCAGCATCAGGTCCGCGTCCTTGGCGAGGAAGCTGGCGCTCACGCTCAGGCTCTCCGTCCCGGCGCCCGCTCCAAGCTCGCCGCCCGCGCTCTCGATGGCTTCGGCGAACTGCGCGGCATTGCGCTTCCCCGCGCCCTTCTGGATCAGGTCGGCGAGCAGGGAGGCCGTGCCTTCCTTCCCGGAGGTGTCAGCGAGCGCGCCGCCGCGCACCACGACGGTCATCGAGACGAGGGGCGTGTCGCGCTTCTCCATCAGCACGACCTCGGCACCGTTCGCGAGCCGCGCCCTGTGGAACTCCGGCAGCTTCACGCTGCCCGGCGCCGCCTCCAGCGCGCCCGAGGCCATGGCGAGAGTTGCCGCGATCCCGAAGATCGTCCGCCGTGAGGGGTTCATCGGCCGTCTCCCGTCCGGGCCATCCCCGGCGGCGCCGGCGGGCCCTCGAGCACGCCGACCGTGCGATTCTCCGGCCGCATCACCTCGGCTGCCGCTTTGCGCACTTCCTCGGCCGTGATGGTCTGGTACGCCGTCGGCGCGTCGAAAAGCTTGCGATAGTCGCCGTGGAGGACCTGGTAGGTACCGAGCGCCTGGGCCTTGCCGCTGATCGTCGCGAGGCCCCGCCAGAAATCGGCCAGCGACTGGTTGCGCGCCTTGGCGAGCTCGGCCGCGGTCGGGCCCTCCTTCACCATGCGCGCAATTTCCTCGTCCACCAGGCGCTCGGTCCGGGCCACGTCGCCGCCGGGCGGGACGATGGCGTAAACCCAGGCGAGCCCGGGGTCGAAGCCCTGGTCGAGCGAAGTGCCGACCTGCACGGCCGCCTGCTCTTCTTCGACCAGCCTCCGGTGCAGGCGCGAGGAGTCGCCGTTGCCGAGGATCGACAGCAGCACTTCCATGACCCGCGTCTGCCGGTCCGCCGCGGAGCTTGCGTGCCAGGCCATCGCGAGCAGCGGCGTCTGGGCA
Source organism: uncultured Gammaproteobacteria bacterium (assembly GCA_963778185.1). Lineage (GTDB taxonomy): Bacteria > Pseudomonadota > Gammaproteobacteria > Steroidobacterales > Steroidobacteraceae > RPQJ01. The sequence goes on from CAVZTF010000003.1 coordinate 958,705, forward strand.
TCGCGCACGATGCGGATGCGGCGTTCGCCGAGCTGCGGCGGCTCCTTCGTGGTCACGGGCTCCGGGGCAGGTTGCGGCTCGAGCTTCCCGAGGTACTTCTCCGCCAGGTCGAATACCGCCTCCGGCTGCACGTCGCCCACGACGAACATCACGGCGTTGTTGGGCGCGTAGTACTGCTCGTAGTAAGCCTTCAGGTCCGCGGCCTTCCAGCCCTCGATGTCGGACGGCCAGCCGATGGTCGGGATCTGGTACGGATGCGCGACGAACGCGGTCGCCTGCATCTGCTCGAGGAGCGTGCCGAAGTTGTCGTCGTCGACGCTCGATCGACGCTCGGAATACACCACTCCGCGCTCGCTCTCCACCACTTGCGGCGCGAAATCGAGGTTGCGCATGCGATCCGCCTCGAGATCGAAGATGAGCTCGGAGGCCGACGTCGGAAACCAGTTCTGGTACACGGTGACGTCGCTGCTGGTGTAGGCATTGTTGCGCCCGCCGCTGGCCTCCATCACGCGGTCGAACTCGCCGGGCGCGCGCGTCGTCGTCCCGTTGAACATCATGTGCTCGAAGTAGTGCGAGATGCCGGTGATGCCCGGGCGCTCGTTGCGGCTGCCGACGCGGTACCAGGTGTACATCGCGACGTTCGGGATGTCGTGGTCCGGCCAGACGACGACCTCGAGGCCGTTTGCCAGCTTCCTCGAGACGATCTCGCCGGCGCCCGGAAGCGTGGCGGACGCTGAGTGCGCGCCGGCCGCCACCGCAGCGAGAGCAAGCGTTGCCAGCAAGCGAATGGGGGTGCGCATGGTCAGCCTCCTCGCTGCGACGCGATCCAGCGGTCGGTCTTCGCCTCGAGGACGTCGAGCGGCAGCGCGCCGTCGGCCAGTATGGCGGTGTGGAACTTGCGCACGTCGAAGCGCGCGCCCAGCTCGCGCTCGGCGCGCCTGCGCAGCTCGCTGATCTTCAACTGGCCGATCTTGTAGGCGAGCGCCTGGCCGGGGATGGCGATGTAGCGCTCGGTCTCCGCGACGCGCCGGGCGTCGCTGGTCGCGCTGTTGGCGTCGATGTACTCGAGCACCTGTTCCCGCGTCCAGCCCTTCGAGTGCAGGCCGGTGTCCACGACGAGACGGATCGCGCGGAACAGCTCGCCCTCGAGGCGGCCGAAGTACTGGTACGGATCGGCGTACAGGCCGAGGTCGGGCCCGAGCGATTCGGCGTAGAGCCCCCAGCCCTCGCTGTAGGCCGTGTAGCCGCCAAAGCGACGGAACCTCGGCAGTCCCTTCTGCTCGCGCTGGATCGTGATCTGGAAGTGGTGGCCGGGATTGCCCTCGTGCAGCGACAGCGCTTCCATGGCCCACTTCGGGCGCGCCTTCAGGTCGTAGGCGTTGGCGTAGAAGATGCCGGGACGACTGCCGTCCTCGCTCGCCGCCTGGTAGCTGCCGCCGGCCGCGCTCTTCTCGCGGAACGGCTCGACGGCGCGCACCTCGTAGTCGGCCCTGGGCAGGATCTCGAACAGCCGCGGCAACTGCGGGTTCACGCGGTTCTTGATCTCCTCGTAGCCCTGCACCAGCGCCGCGCGGCTCGGATGGACGAACTGCGGGTCGTTGTTCAGGAACACGAAGAACTCGTCGAGACTGCCGTTGAAGCCGACTTTCCGCATTACGCCCTGCATCTCGCCGTGGATGCGCTCGACTTCGCGCAGCCCGATCTCGTGGATCTGCGCGGGCGTGTAATCCGTGGTCGTGATGCTGCGGACGTTGTACTCGTACCAGGCCTTGCCGTCCGGCAGCGCATCGAGCCCCACGCTGGCGCGGCACCTGGGCAGGTACTCGTCGCGCATGAAGTCGTGCAGGCGCCGGTAGGCCGGCACGATCCTCGACTCGATCGCGGCACGGTACGCGGCGGTGAGCCGCTCCCGATCAGCGGCGGTGAAGTCCGCTGGCAGATTGCCGACCGGCCCCCAGTAGAGCGAATCCTCGGGCCGCGCGACGACGTGCGCCTGCAGCTGCGGCAGCGTGCGTTCGGCGAGCACGCGCGGCAGGGTGTAACCCTTGGCCATGCCCTCGCGCATGTTGGCGATCGCCTGGTCGGTCCAGGCAGAGAAGCCGTCGACGCGTTTCAGGAAATCCTCGTAGTCCTTCACCGTCTTGAAGGGCTGCTGGCCATTGCCAGAGCCGAGCTGCGCGAAGCTGTTCGGCACCGAGTAGAACTGGTTGAGGGGGACGAGGTGCCCGGGGAAACGGAACCCTTCGATGTCACGCTCACGGGCCGACTTGAAGATCTCGTAGGAGAGCTGGTCCGGTCCGGGGAGCCGGCTGTGCTCGACCTGGCCGAGGCGCGCGAGGTAGTCCCGCGCGAGCTGCTCCGAGCGGGCGCGCCACTCCGGGGCGATGGTGACCTCGAAGCGGTCGTTGTAGCGCGGGTCGCCGATGGACGTGGCGAGCAGCGGGTTCAGCTTCAGCAACTCTTCGAAATACTCGTCGAAGATCGCGTTGAGCCGCCGCGACTCGCTGGCGGACGCATCCGCCACGATCGCCGGCGGCCGGCACGGCCGGCGTCTGCGCCTGTGGCTGGGGCTGGGCGGCGCAGGCGGCGAGCAGGACAGCGGCCGCCGCGACGAAAATCGGTCGGATGGGCATCGTGGATTCCCGAAATACAGGGACGAGGCCGGGCACTTTGCCGCAATCCGGCGGGCCCGGAAAGGGCGAAAAGGGGACGTTTCCCTTTTTCCGGTCGAAATAGGGAAACCTCCCCCGGCCCCCCGCATCCGTGTCCTCACGGATGTATTTTCCGGCGCGGACGGGCATGGTCCACCTTGGCCACAGGGGTGGGAGGATCATGTTCCAGGTTCGCATCCACGGACGCGGCGGCCAGGGGGTCGTCACCGCCGCGGAATTGCTGTCCGTTGCGGCATTCCGGGAGGGCCGGCACGCGCAGGCGTTCCCGAGCTTCGGCTCGGAGCGCACCGGCGCCCCGGTCGTCGCCTTCTGCCGCATCGACGACCGGCCGATCCGCCTGCGGGAGCCCATCCTGGCCCCCGACGCGCTGATCATCCAGGACCCCACGCTGCTGCACCAGGTGGACGTGTTCGGCGGCCTGATGCCGGACGGCTACGTCCTCGTCAACACCACGCGCAGCCTCGAGGAACTCGGGCTGGGCGAATTCCTCGCACGCTTCAATCCCGCGCACATCCGCATCGTGCCCGCCACGGAACTCGCGCTCAAGCACGTCGGCCGCCCGTTGCCGAACGCAGCGCTGCTCGGCGGGTTCGCGGCGGTGTCCGGGCGCATCTCGCTCGATTCGGTGAACGCCGCAATCCGCGAAAAGTTCGCGACGAAGATCGCCGAGGCCAACGTCGCCGCGGCGACCGAGGCTCACGCTTACGTCATGAAGGAAATGCGGGAGGACGCCAGTGCTCAAGCAGACTGAAGGCTCGGCGGCCGTCGCGGAGGCCGTTGCGCTCTGCCGCCCGGAAGTCATCTGCGCCTACCCGATCTCGCCGCAGACGCACATCGTCGAGGCGCTCGGCCGCATGGTGACGGCCGGCCAGCTCTCGCCCTGCGAATTCATCAACGTGGAGTCGGAGTTCGCGGCGATGTCGGTGGCGATCGGCGCTTCCGCCGCCGGCGCGCGCGCCTACACCGCCACGGCGAGCCAGGGCCTGCTGTTCATGGCCGAGGCGGTCTACAACGCCGCGGGACTCGGGCTTCCGATCGTCATGACCGTGGCCAACCGGGCGATCGGCGCGCCCATCAACATCTGGAACGACCACACGGACGCGTTGAGCCAGCGCGACTGCGGCTGGCTGCAGCTCTTCGCCGAGGACAACCAGGAGGCGCTCGACCTGCACATCCAGGCCTTCCGCCTCGCCGAGGAACTGTCACTGCCGGTCATGGTGTGCATGGATGGCTACATCCTGACCCACGCCTACGAGCGCGTGGACCTGCCGACCCAGGAGCAGGTGGACGCCTACCTGCCGCCCTACGAGCCGCGCCAGGTGCTCGATCCCGCCGACCCGGTGTCGATCGGAGCGATGGTGGGCCCTGAGGCCTTCATGGAGGTCCGCTATCTCGCGCACGTGAAGCAGCGCCAGGCGCTCGAGCTGATCCCCGCCTGGGCCGGCGAGTTCCGGCGCATCTTCGGTCGCGACAGCGGCGGCCTCACGCACGGTTACCGCCTCGAGGACGCGGAGACGGTGGTCGTCGCACTCGGCTCGGTGCTCGGCACGATCAAGGACACCGTGGACGAGATGCGTGACCGGGGAGTGAAGATCGGCGTGCTCGGCATCACGTGCTTCCGGCCGTGGCCCATGGTGGCCGTCCGCGCGGCGCTGGCGGGCGCGAAGCGCGTCGTCGTGCTCGAGAAGAGCCTGGCGGTGGGCATGGGCGGCATCGTGTCGAACAACGTCGCCGCCTCCTACAAGGGTTCACCGGACCTCGTGCACACGGTGATCGCAGGGCTCGGCGGACGCTCCATCACGTGCAAGTCGTTGCGCAAGGTGTTCGACGAGGCGGTCGAGGGGCGCCTCGAGCCCGTGACCTTCCTCGACCTCGACCATGCGGTCGTGGAGCGCGTGCTCGCGCGCGAGCGCGAGCAGCGCCGCTCCGGCCCCATCGCCGAGAACATCCTGCGCGACCTCGGCGTCGTCGCCGCGAAGATCGGTTGAGGAGCGCCACATGACCTACCAGCCGATCCGCTTCTACCAGACGGGCACCTTCACCGTCGGCAACCGCCTGCTGCCGGACGAGCAACGCTCCGTGCAGGCGAACATGCGCCGCACCAACTCGCTCAACTCCGGGCATCGCGCCTGCCAGGGCTGCGGCGAAGCGCTCGGCGCCCGCTACGCGATCGACGCCGCGATGGAGGCGACGCACAAGCAGCTCGTCGCGGCGAACGCCACCGGTTGTCTGGAGGTATTCTCGACGCCTTACCCCGAGACCTCGTGGCAGATTCCCTGGATCCACTCGTTGTTCGGCAACGCAGCCGCCGTCGGCACCGGCATCGCGGCCGCCATGCGGGTCAAGGGACGGCACGACGTGCGCGTCGTCGCCCAGGGCGGCGACGGCGGCACGACCGACATCGGTTTCGGCTGCCTGTCCGGGATGTTCGAGCGCAACGACGACGTGCTCTACATCTGCTACGACAACGGCGGCTACATGAACACCGGCGTGCAGCGCTCCTCGGCAACCCCGCCCGCGGCGCGAACCAACACGACGATGCCGCTCGGCAACTCGCCGGGAGCCCCCTTCGGGCAGGGCAAAAACGTCCCGGCGATCGCCATCGCGCACGAGATTCCCTACGTCGCCACCGCCACCGTCGCGGAACTGCACGATCTCGAGACGAAGGTCCGCCGCGCGATGGAGTTCCGCGGCGCCCGCTACATCCACATCCTGGTGCCCTGCCCGCTCGGCTGGGGCCACGGCTCCGCCGAGACGATTCGAATGGCGCGACTCGCGAAGGAAACCGGCCTCTTCCCGGTGATCGAGGCGGAGCACGGCACGGTCACGCACGTCTCGAAGGTCAAGCACAAGGTTCCGGTCGAGGAATACCTGCGGCCGCAGCATCGGTTCGCGCACCTCTTCAAGGATCCGCCGCGGCGCGACGTCATCGATCGCATCCAGCAGCTCGCGGACCGCAACATCCTGCGCTACCGGCTGCTCGACAACGTGGAGCGACGGGCATGAAGCGCAAACCCTTCGCCATCACCCTCGACCCGGGCTCGAGCCTCGCGAACCACACCGGCTCGTGGCGCACCGTACGGCCCGAGTACGTGGACCGCCTGCCGCCCTGCAACCACGCCTGCCCCGCGGGCGAGAATATCCAGGGCTGGCTCTTCCACGCCGAGGCGGGCCACTACGAGGAAGCCTGGCGCGTGCTGACGCGGGACAACCCGCTGCCCGCGGTGATGGGACGCGTCTGTTACCACCCCTGCGAGTCCGCCTGCAACCGCGGGCATCTCGACGAATGCGTGGGCATCAACGCCATCGAGCGTTTCCTCGGCGACGAAGCGTTGCGGCGCCGCTGGAAATTCGATGGGCCCGCGCAAGCGACCGGGAAGCGGGTGCTGGTCGTCGGCGCCGGTCCGTCGGGGCTCTCGGCCGCCTACCACCTTGCGCGCAGCGGCCATGCGGTGACGATCCGCGAGGCGGGCCCGGTCGCGGGCGGCATGATGCGCTTCGGCATCCCGAAGTACCGGCTGCCGCGCGAGGTGCTGGACGCCGAGATCCAGCGCATCGTCGACCTCGGCGTCACGCTCGAGCTCGGCAGCAAGGTGACTGACGTCCTCGCGGCGAAGCAGGCCGGTGGATTCGACGCCGTATTCCTCGCGGTCGGCGCGCATATCGCCAAGCGCGCCTACATCCCGGCGGGAAGCGCGGCAAAGATGCTCGATGCGGTCGCCGTGCTGCGCAGCATGGAGGGCGAGGACAAGCCGCTGCTCGGACGACGCGTCGTGGTCTACGGCGGCGGCAACACGGCGCTCGACGTCGCGCGCACCGCGAAGCGTCTCGGTGCGACCGAATCGATCATCGTCTACCGGCGCACGCGCGAGAAGATGCCCGCGCACGAGTCCGAGCTCGAAGAGGCGCTGCAGGAAGGCGTGCTGGTGAAGTGGCTGTCGACCATCAAGCAGGCCGGCGAGTCGTCCATCACGGTCGAGAAGATGGCGCTCGACGAAAAGGGCAACGCGCAGCCCACCGGCGAGTTCGAGACGCTCGAGGCCGACTCGGTGGTGCTGGCTCTCGGGCAGGATGTGGACCTCTCACTGCTCGACGGTGTGCCGGACCTCGAGATCCACGACGGCGTCGTGAAGGTCGACGCCGGGATGATGACCGGGCATCCGGGCATCTTCGCCGGCGGCGACATGGTGCGGGGCGAGCGCACGGTCACGGTGGGCATCGGCCACGGCAAGCTCGCCGCCCGCAACATCGACGCCTGGTTGCGCGGCGATCACTGGGTGCACCCGGCGAGCCACGAGCTCGCGAGCTACGACAAGCTCAACACCTGGTATTACTCCGACGCGCCGAAGTCCAGGCAACCCGTGCTGGACACGATCCGCCGCCAGTCCACCTTCGAGGAGGTCGTCGGCAGCTTCGACGAGATCACCGCGCAGTTCGAGGCGCGGCGATGCCTCTCCTGCGGCAACTGCTTCGAGTGCGACAACTGCTACGGCGTGTGCCCCGACAACGCCGTGATCAAGCTCGGGCCCGGGCTGCGCTACCAGTTCAACTACGACTACTGCAAGGGGTGCGGGCTGTGCGTGGCGGAGTGCCCTTGCGGGGCGATTCGCACGGTGCCGGAAGAGACCTAGCCACAGCGGCCACTGGGCTCGCTGACGGGGTCCGGGTGGTCGCTCACTGCGCGAGATCGCGGATTCGCTTCGTCATCGACGGGTCCACCGAGGCACCGCGCCGTTCCAGGGCGGCGAGAATCGCGAGCGCTGCGTCCGGCGTGAACGAGTATCCCGGCACGAGCCGGGGCAACTCGGTCGCCAGGCCCGGCCGGCGCTGTTCCAACCGACGCTCGCGATTGAATGGATCGACGCCGGTGGTCGAGGGGGCGTTGGAGACTCGCAGGGCGTCCAGTTCGATCAGCCGGTCGAGCGCGTGGACCTGAACCATTCGAGTGGCCGACAGCCGTTCGCCGCGATGCCAGCGCTGCAGGCCGACGTACAGGCAGCTCAGCGCTTCGCCCACGATCCACCCTTCCTCCGGCAGGCGGGCCTCCGGCACCGGTCGACGGGGGACGGCGATGGATTCCGCCACGTCGGGCCGCCGCCACACCACGCGGCCGGGTGCGAATGGAATCGCCTCGAGCTCCTGCGGTTCGAAGACGGCGAACTCGCAGAAGACCCCGTCGTTCGAGAGCGCCTTGTGGCCGTCCACCGTGTTCCGGAAATGCCACGCCAGCGGGTGCGCGGCCTCCAGCCAGTCGAGGCTGTCGATGTAGCGGGCCTTGTGGCCCGGATCGACGATCACGAAGAAGTCGAGATCGGAGTATTGATCCAGGCGATGACGCTCGAGCCCCGCCGAACCGAGGGCGACCAGGGCCTGCACGTGTCCGCTCTGGCGCAGCGCCGCGCCGATGTCATCGAGTCTGGCCAGCAGCTGCTCGGGTCCGGTCGAGTGGGTCATGAATCACCTCGGAACTCGGCGCGAAAAGATCCTGCACTGTAGCGCAGGCTCTGCGGGTGGCGGGTGGCTGAACGCCCATCGCCCGAGGGCCGCACCTGGCGTGCGTTACCAGGACCACAGGGGAGCCTCGGAGTGCCAAGCCAGAGAACGAGGAAGACGCAGCCAGGGTGACGGCTCAGGACTGCAGCGCGGACGTTTGCGGATGACGGAGTTCGGCCAGGAGCAGCCCGTCGCGCCCGCGACTCACTCGCCGCGGTAGCGGACGTTCGATGGCAAGTTGCTTAGCGCTCCCCCGCGTGCAGCGGTACAGCCAGCGCATCGTCCAGCGAACTGAGGATACCTGTGCCACGGTTCAAGACATGCGTGTAGATCATCGTGGTGTCCACATGGCGACGGGGCCGATGGCCAGCTCCGCCACGCCGCCTGCCATGACCGCTCCAATGGCCACGAAACCGCGGCGTGAGAGGCGCGCCGAATCTTCAATCCTGGTGTTCATGGCAGTGTCCGTGTCGGCGGTTTTCGGCGAGCGACTACTCATGCCTTCACTTCTGCTATGTGTTTGCGGCTTAGCTCGGGCAGTGCCTGCAACCGACCCGACGGTGGTCATGCTCAAAAGTCAGGATCCGGGAATTTTGGCTCGCGGCCCTCGTGAAAGGCCCGGCTGCCCTCGACGCGGTCCGGATGAACTACCGAGCGCCAGTGCTGGTCCATCATGATCGCGCTGGCCTGCTCGATGGTCTCGCCTGACCCGAGAACGACCGCACGCTTGACTGCCTGGACTGCCGTCGGCGAGTTGCTGGCGATGGTGTTCGCGATACGCAGCACCGCGGGCATGAGCTCCGAGCGCGGGTAGATTTCGTTGACCATGCCCAATCGGTACGCCTCCTTGGCGCTGAGCGGCTCCCCGGTCATCAGCATCTGCATCGCCTTTCCCGGTGGAAGCAGGCGCGGCAGAAAAACCGGCGCGCCGCCACCGGCAGACAGCCCAACGATCGCTTCCGGCTGGCTGAAGGCAGAATCGTCGGATGCGATGATGAAGTCCGTGCTGATGGCGATCTCGCAGCCACCACCGTATGCCATTCCATCGACGGCAGCGATGATCGGCCGGCGGAACTGACGTACCGTGTAGATGAGCCGATCAAAAACCTGCCGTTGGCGCAGCCACTGTTCCTTCGTCATCTCCTTGCGCTGGAACAGGTCACCACCGACCGAGAATGCCCGATCTCCGGCTCCCGTGAGAATCACCACTCGAATCGAGACTCGAGCAGCGATCGACTCCAGCGCTTCGATCATCTCCGCCGCCAGCTCGGTCGTGATCGCGTTGTCGGCCTGAGGTCGGTTCAGGGTGACCACGGCGACCTTGCCATCGGACAGATAGTCAACGAGCACCAGGTGATCAGGCTCCACAGCGCTGGTCGGCGCCCGGTAACCGAGTTTCGCCATGCGCGTAGACGCCTCAGTCTGCCTGGGCGCCGTCTGCGGCTGGGCTTGTGGCGTCGCCTGTCCCCACGCTAGAACCGGCATGCCCAGAGCAATGAAGGACAGCGGCGATTGTGAGCGATCGAATACCAAGCATTTTATTACTCCCATTCTGAAACCCTGATTCCCGTCCGTCGCGCTCCAGACCGCGCTGACTCACGGCCTGCGCAGGTCCGGTCTGGTCCGCTAGAGGCTGACGAAGCCGTGGCGGTCGCCGCCGTCTGGCATCGACACGACCTACCGTTCCGTTGGGAGCACCATGCGGACCGGATCGGCCTTGTATGTCCACGGCAACCCGGAATTCCTCCAGCCGTTGACCATCCGCTGGCCGTTGAAGACGCTCCCCGGGTCCTTCACCGAGTCGCCCTCGAAGCCGTCGGTGATGTTGTAGACGTTCTTGAAGCCGGCCTGAGCGAGCGCATTGACGGCCATTGCACTGCGACCCCCTGAACGACACATGACCAGCAAGGTGTCCTCAGGTTTCGCGATACTGCGAACCCGATCGACGAAGTCGGGCAACGGCCGCATCGGGAACTGCTTCTTGGCCGCATCCCACTCGAAGGTCTGGGCGGCGAGTGGCACATTCCACGCCATCTCCGCATGGCCGATGAAGAGGTATTCCTCCGGCGTGCGGACGTCCAGGACCGTCACCTTGTCAGGGGCTGATTGCCATTTTTCGAAGGCCTGTTGCGCCGTGAGATAGAGGCCGATGGTCGTCTGCTTCTCGGCCGGCAACGGCGTCGTTTCCGCGGCACTCGCGAACGGCGATTCGACCAGGCACGCCATCCCGACCGCGATCGCCAGGAACCGAAAAATCGACGCCATGATCAGATGTCCTCTCTTGCTGCGTTGTCGTATGCGCGGGTGAGCCGAACGTGCGGCCGCCCATCTGACGGCCGCACGCTGAGTCTCGGACGGCGCGGACTAGCCGATCCGCCTCGATTCCGCCTGCAGTTCGGTCACCTCAGGCAGCTTCTCCGCGGATTTCTTCTTCCACTGCTCCTCGATCAGGTCCTTGGCCGCCTGCTCCATGAACTCCGGGGCTGCCCAGGCGCGCACGTCAAAGTCGTTCTTGATGTAGCCGTGCTTGAGCATGAACTCCTTGCCGGTCTCGACGCACTCGAGGTTCTGGGGCGACAGGTTCGGCACCAAGTCGACATCCTTGATGCCCTGATAGGTGTCCTCGGGATCGCGGTAGAACGTCTGCCGGTCGAGCAGGTGCGCTGCAGCTTCGGGGAACTGGTTGGCCCAGCGGCCCACCTTGATCATGGCCTTCATGTACGTGACCACCAGTTCGGGGTGCTCGTTGGCCATCACGTCGGTGCAGGTGATCACGGCGGGTGTGTTCGCAACCTGCAGTTTGATAGTCCGGGTAGCGGGTCAGGTCCTCGATCATCCTGATCTTGCCGGTGTCCTCCTGCAGGTGCTGGAAGACCTTGCTCTGCGTGTAGATCGCATCGACCTTGCCGCTGAGCAGCGCAGCCTCCATCGGCCGGAAAGCGAGGTCACGCTTGTGATCACGCGTCGCCCAGAGGTCCGTTGGATTGATCAAGGGCTCCAGCATCTGTGGCTTGTCGTACCAGTCGTCTGGCGTACGGGAATTCGACGATCTGCGACATCCTTCATGGTCATGTCGTTCAACATGAGCATGTTGGCGATGCCCATGTGCTCCTGGATGCGCCACCAGTCGTTCTTGATGGTGTTCAGGCTCTTGGAAAGCGCGATCCGCTTGCCCTTCAGGTCCTTCATCCGGTAGATCGGGTCGTCCGTGCGCACGGCCATGCAGCCGCCCTCGTAGACCCAGGTGCAACCGAGCAGCCGGGTCCTGCGGATATCGGCCTGCACGTGGATCGGGGGGTACAGCCCGCCGAAGCGGATCAGGTTGTCCTGGTTATGGATGTAGTGCGGATACCAGTCGGTCTCGCGGCGGCTGCGCATGTACGAGTAGTCGATGCCGATCGCCTTGAAGTCGGTCTTGCACCAGCCGAGTTCCTGGTCGATGTTGTTCGCCGACACCATCGGACAGTTGGTGAAGTAAACCTCCTTCCAGTTCAGGGGCACTGTGCCGCCTTTCCGACCGCCTGACGGTGCCGCGGGAGCGGCCTGCGCGTGCGCGCCCGGCACGACCGACGCCAGCGCGGCCCCAGCGGCCATCGTTCCGGCAGCGAGCAATGCCTCGCGTCGAGTGAAGCCGCGTTTCGAATGATCGCTCATGTCCTGCTCCGGTGAGTTTGAGGCCCATGCTCGGGCCAATAGCAGACGGTAGTTCACCAGATGGCCCCCACGCGAGTTACACAGTTTCCGACACTCGAGAGCACATTTTCTGACATGCTTTGCTGCGGCTTTCCGCAGTCCTTTCGCCACGGGTCATCGATTGAATGGGTTCCGGACGCGCACTTCGCAGATCCCGTGACTCGACGCTCGCGATCGGCCCGCTGTTGGCGGCTCCTGAAGTCCTCGAGCGCCTCGGCGCTGACGTCGCCGCCGTGCTCGCGGAAGCCCGGATGACGCGCGAGCAGTTCGAGAGTCCTGACAATCTGATCTCGTACGAGGCCATGGGTCGTCTGTTTGCCCGAGGGGTCGCGCACACGGGTTGCGAGCATCTGGGACTCCTCGTTGGTCAGCCGGGCGGCCTGCATTCCCTGGGTCTGGTCGGTCTGCTCGTGAGATGCTCGAGGGACGTCGGAACGGCGCTACGAAGTCTGGAGCGCCACTTCCATCTGCGGGTTCGTGGTGCGGCCCTTGGTCCTGGACGTGGACGGTCCCTCGACGCGAATGGGTCACGTCGTTCACGACCGAGTCGAGGCGACCGAGCAAATCAACGACGGTGCGCTCGCTGAAGTCTTCAACGTCTTGCGGGTTCTATGTGGAGCCAGGTGGCGGCCGACGGAGATCCAGTTCGCTCGCCGGATGCCGGCCGACCTTCGCCCGTTCCGGCGTTTCTTCGACGCACCGTTGCGCTTCGATGCGGACATGCACGCCGTGGCATTCAACTCGCGATGGCTGAGCCACGAGCTCCCGGCCGTCGACCCGGAACTGCAACGCTTGCTGTCCCGGGAGATTGCGCGACTCGAGCAAACGCACGGCGACAATTTCCCGGACCAGATCCGGACCGTGCTGCGGTCCTCGCTGTCGACAGGGACCGTCTCGGCCGAAAGCGTCGCCGGGCTATTCTCGATGCACCCGCGGACCCTGGCGCGCCGTCTCGAGGAGCTTCGGCACGGGGCTTCGGGAGCTGCTCGACGAGGCGCGCCATGACGCCGCCCGAGAGATGCTGGCGCACACGTCGCTCGACGTCGGCCAGATAGCAGAGTCGCTGGGCTATGCGCGAACGAGCGTTTTCACCAGGGCCTTTCGTCGTTGGAGCGGCACCACGCCCGTCGCCTGGCGCAAGATGCACCTAAGCGCGCGGTGACCGGACCGGCGTCCGGCCGTTCCGACTCAACGGGCAACGTCCGCTTCCGCGGATCACGGGCGTCGCCGATGGGTCGTTCTTTCCCGTGCAGGGTCCGCTTTCGGGATCAGGAGATCATCCCCAGGGCGGACGCTCGCTGCAGGCTCGGTGTCGCCGAGTCACTGCACGCGCCGTCGGCTCAGACCAGTCCCTTGTCGTGCAGCTCTTGCTTGAAATAGGCATAGAAGATCGGCGCAGCGATCAAACCCGGAATGCCGAAGGCCGCCTCCATGACCAGCATCGCGATCAGCAGCTCCCAGGCACGCGCGTTGATGTGCGAGCCGATGATGCGCGCGTTGAGGAAGTACTCGAGCTTGTGGATGACGACGAGGTAGACGAACGAGGCGACGGCCACCGGCAGGCCCTGGCTGAGGCTGACGATGAGGATCGCCGTGTTCGAGATCAGGTTGCCAACGATCGGCAGCAGGCCGACGACGAAGGTGATTGTGACCAGGGACTTGACCAGCGGCAGGTCGACGCCGAACAGGGGCAGCGCGACGCCGAGGTAGAGCCACGTGAAGAACGTGTTGATCGACGAGATCCAGAACTGCGCGAAGACCACGCGTCGGAACGCGGACGCCAGTCGCTCGGCTTGTCCCGAGATACGTTCGGAGAGCGGGCGCCGATCCGCGTGCCGCGTGGCCTTCTGGAGCGACAACAGTGCGCCGATGACCATTCCCATCAGCACATGCACCAGCGTGCGTCCGAGATCACGACCGGCGAGCTGCAGGGAGTCCGAGTGCGAACGCAGCCATTCCACCAGAGTCCGCTGCAACGTATCGGCGTCCTCCGGAACACGGGCGAGCAGTTCGGCTGGCAACTGTGCGCGCGCGTCCTCGATGATCTGCGCCATCTTCTGCATGAGGATCGGCAGGCTTTCGCCGCTGTTGCGCAGGAGCGCAGTGACGCCGAGGCCGGCGGCGACGAGCGCGGCGACGACGACGGTGGCGATCAGCGTCACCGCGAGCAGCCGCGGTCCGTCGCGGCCGAGAGCGCGCAGGCGCAGCCACGGTGTCAGCACGTTGACCAGCTCGAAGACGAGCAGGCCGGCCAGCAATGCCGGCAAGAGATGCAGCGTGATGGCAAAGCCGAGCGCGAGTGCGCTGAGGCCCCAGGCGACGATATCGGCACGTGTAACGGATCGGGCGATGGCGGTGTTCATGGAACGGTACGGTGATCGACGGAGTCAGACATTCGTGGTGGAAGCGTCACTGTTCAACATGCAGATGCGGATCAGCCACTGCCCGTTTGCCTGGCGCTCAAGAATACTCAGCGACGTGCCATTGCCGGAGACGTCCCCTTCAGAGTAAGCGGTATGGCACCAGGCCAGGTCCCCCGAGGCGCCTGCATTGATGACCTGGAGCTGCTTGTTCCCGCCACCATGGGTCCAATCTCGATGGAGCACGTCGATTGCCTCGCGGCCCAGCGCCGGTGGCGCATACGGTGAGTACAGCGCCCCGTCCTGGGCAAACAGGGACGCGCAGCCGGCCGCATCGCCGGCCCGATAGGCCCTGGCCATCGTGTCCATGAGCGCCTGCAATTCATCGTGAATCGACATTGCTCCTCCCTTTGGTCGACACGGGGCGTGGTACCCTTTTTCCATGATGACCAAGCCCAGGCTGATCTATTTCGACGCTCCGGTCAGTCGCGGGGAGGAGTGCCGCCTCGCCCTGCACCTGGCGGGCATCGACTTCGAAGATGTGCGCGTCAGCGCGGCTGCATGGTACGCGATGAAGGAGTCGACGCCTTACGGCGGCCTGCCCGTCCTCGAGCTGCCAGCAAAGCCAGCGCTCGCCCACTCCAACGCCATCCTGGTGCTGATAGGTCGCCGCCACGGCCTGCACCCTGCCGACGACTTCGAGGCAGCGCGCCACGAAGGAATGATGCAGCACGTGGAGACTCTGCGCGCCGTCGTCTCACCGACGCTGCGCATGGAGGAACCCGAGAAGAAGGCCGCGCGCGAGGCGCTCGTGGCGGGCTACCTGCCCGCGTGGGCGACGGCGGCCGAGAGGAACATCCTCGGCGCTCCATTCTTCGGCGGCGACCGGCTCCAGGTCGTGGATCTCAAGCTGTACATGGCGGTGCGCTGGTTCATCGGCGGCAAGGTCGATTACATTCCCGCCACGATCTTTGCCGACTACCCCAGGCTCGTTGCAGTGCACGACGCAGTGCGAGACCACCCCGGCGTGAAGGACTGGCACGCGAAGCCTTGACCCCTGCCCACAGGGAATGCGCCAGCCCTACGCCGCCGCCGACAGCTTCGTACCCAACGGCACGATGACCGCTTCCACCACGTGGATGACGCCGTTCGACGCGGCGATGTCCGGCCGGACAATCGCGACCCCGTTCAAGAAGACTTCACCGCCATGCCGGGTTACCACCAGCGACGTGCCCGCGACTGACTTGATGTCGCCCTGCGCCAGGTCCTTCGCAGCCACGACGCCCGGGACCACGTGGCACGCGAGGACTGTATGGAGCCTGGTTGTGTCCTGCAGGAGCGCCGCGAGCGCGCCCGGCGCGAGACGCTTGAACGCTTCATCCGACGGGGCGAACAAGGTGTAAGGGCCTGCCGTGCGCAGTGTGTCGGTCATCGAGGCCGCCGTGAGCGCGTGTAGAAGCGTCGTGAACCTGCCGGCGTCCGTTGCCGTGTCGATGATGGTCTTCATGAACGGTGCCCCCGCGGCTGTCGTCGAGTTACATGCCTGTCTTGAACGGTCGAGTGTGCGCGCTATTGTCGTCGCGTGCCGGTTCCAGCGGAAATAAGCACCGCCACTGGATGCGGCAACGCAGCCATCCCTAAGCCTTGACGAACCGCAGCGTCATCCGGTCCGACTCACCGATCGCCAGGTACTTCGAGTGATCGAAGGCCGGATCGGTCTTGTCCGAGCCGTAGGGCGTCGAGCGCAGCGCAGGCGGAAGCGTCCACACGCCGAACGGGTGGTCCTTGGTGTCCTTCGCGTTGGCGTTGATGTCCGACTTCGCGGCGAGCTTGAAGCCCGCCTTCTCGGCCTGCTCGATGACGTACGCCTCGGTGACGTAGCCGCTCTTCGCTGCCGGATCCTGCGGGCCGGGATTCGCGCGGTGTTGCTCGACGGCGAGGATGCCGCCCGGCTTCAGGGCGCCGTGGAACTCCTTGAAGGTCTTCTCGACCATTCCCGGCGTGCCCATCCAGCCGTGGACGGAGCGCGCCGTAAGGATGAAGTCGAACGTATTGGTCGGTAGCGGAGCAGACCTTGCGCCCCAGTTCACGAGTTGAACCTCACCGTAGACCTCCGGCTTGGCGGCGAAGCGTGCCGCGAAGTTCTCACGGGCCTTGCGGGCGCCTTCGGAAAGCTCCGGGTTCGCGATGTCGGCCGCGGTCGCGTAGAACTTCCCGCCCGTGCGCTTCGCGTAGGGAGCGAGGATCTCCGTCCACCAGCCGCCGCCCGGCTGGATCTCGAGCACCGTCATGCCGGGCTTCAGTCCCCAGAACGCGAGCGACTCGACGGGATGACGCGCGGCATCACGCGACTTCGCATCCGCGGAGCGCCACTCGCCCGCCACCACTTCGGCGAGCACCGGGTCGGCCCCCACCCTGGCCTTGTCGCCATGTTGCTCCGCGACCGCGGCGAGCGGGGTGATTGCGAGTGCGGCGAGCGCGAGGGTTCGAATGGTCCGCATGGGATCTGTCTCCTCAAGTTCCGTTGGTGGAGGGCGGACGAGCCACGGGGCCCGGTTTCCCAGATTAGCAGGGACCGCGCCGGTGGATTCAGGTTCCCCAAAAAGCACGAGGCCCCGGGACTTGCGCCCCGGGGCCTCGCGTCAAGCGCTGGCTTGAACGTCGATTACATGCCCGAATCCGTGCGGATCAGCATGACGCGACGGTTCTCCTGCCGGCCTTCGTCGGTGGCGTTGTCGGCGATCGGAGCCGACTCACCCTTGCCGATCGAGGACAGGCGGGCCGGGTCGACGCCACGCGAGGTCAGGTAGTCGAATACCGCCTTCGCGCGACGATCGGACAGCGAGAGGTTGTAGGCATCGCTGCCCTTGCTGTCCGTGTGACCCTCGATCATCGACTTCGCGAACGGGACGTCGCCCATGAACGTCACGACGCGCTCGAGCTCGGTGATCGACTCGGGGCGCAGCTCGGCGCTGTCGAAGTCGAACAACAGCTTGAGCGTCTGCTCGAGCGGGCAACCCACGCTGTCGACCTTGACGCCGGCCGGCGTGCCCGGGCACTTGTCCTTGCCATCGATCACACCGTCGCCGTCACTGTCGGCGGGCGGCGGGGGCGGCGGCGGCGGCGGCGTCGGAGCGGGCTCGGCCTTGGCGACCGGTACCGGCACTGGCTCCGGCTTGCCGAACCTGTAGCCGACGTGGAAGCCGTACACCATCGGGTCGATCTCGACCGTGCCGGCATCTGCGCCATTCAACTCCGCATCGGCGTCGATGTCGATCCAGCGCACGTCGAAGTTGAGGAACCAGTTCTTGGACGTCGCCAGATCCACGCCGATCTGCGCGGCCGGACCAAACGAGTCGTCCAGCTCCAATTTGTTGCCGTCGAGAGGTCCGACCAGCTCTTCACCCGAGAACAACGTGTAGTTGATGCCCGCGCCGATGTACGGCCGGATCTTGCCGTTCGGGTTGAAATGCCACTGCAGGCTCAGTGTCGGCGGCAGGTGGTCGACGTAGCCCACCCGGGTCTTGCCGTCGTCCCTGAGGTCGATGCCGTGCGTAAACGGCCACGCGGCGAGCAACTCCGTGCCGATGTGGTCCGTGAGCATGTAGGTAACGTTGAACGTCGGCGATATGTCGCTGTCGACGACGAGCGTCGCGCCCTCGCCGAGGTCGAGGTTGTCAGCCTTCGGGTTGACCTGTGAAAATCCGACGCGGAACAGCCAATCGCCCTGTTCGGCGTTGGCGGCCAGCGGGGTCGCAAGAGCGGCGGCCACGGCCAGCGGGATCAGATAACGGGAACGCATATCGAAAGTCCTCCTTGTGGCTTTTATGCCATGAATTCGTATCCAGTTGGCTGCGCGGGACCGCCTGGCGGCGGCTGGCAACAGCTCGACTTGCGTATAGTTTGCCAGTTTTCTGTGATCCAACATCCGGAATTTCCGCGGTGAGCCTCAGCAACACCGGTAGATTCGGGCCTTCGGCTGGTCCGGATGCATCCGCCATCACCTGATGCGCGAAAGCAACAATGGTCGCCTGCCGGACTCGCGGCGCCCCGCTAGGAGGTCCTGGAAATGACGATTGCCCCGATGCGCTGGATTCTCGCGCTTGCACTCGGCCTGGGAACGTCCGTTGCCGTCGCCGCGGAATCCACGCAACCGCTTATTTCATATGACAAATTCCAGCTGGAAAACGGGCTCACGGTGATCGTCCACAGCGATCGCAAGGCGCCGATCGTGGCCGTCAACGTCTGGTACCACGTCGGCTCCAAGAACGAGAAACCGGGCAAGACCGGCTTCGCCCACCTCTTCGAGCATCTGATGTTCCAGGGCACGGAGAACTTCAACGACGAGTTCTTCAGGCCGTTCGAGCAGGTCGGCGCCACCAGTCAGAACGGCACGACCAACTTCGACCGGACCAATTACTTCCAGAACGTCCCCACGTCGGCGCTCGACATGGCGCTCTGGATGGAATCCGACCGCATGGGTCACCTGCTCGGCGTGATCGACCAGGCCCGGCTCGACGAGCAGCGGGGCGTGGTCCAGAACGAGAAGCGCCAGGGCGAGAATCGTCCCTACGGACGGGTTTGGGAGGCCCTGTTCCGGGCCAGTTTCCCGGTGGGTCACCCCTATCGCTGGTTGCCGATCGGATCGATGGAGGACCTCGACGCGGCAGCGCTGGACGACGTGAAGGAGTGGTTCCGCAACTACTACGGTGCCGCCAATGCTGTGCTGGTGCTCGCCGGCGACATCGACGTGCCGATCGCACGCGAGAAGGCGCAGAAGTACTTCGGTCACATCCCCGCCGGCCCCGCCATCACCCGGCCGGAAACGTGGGTGGCCGCGCGCACCGAGAGCACGCGCGAGGTGATGCACGACCAGGTGGCGCAGTCCCGCCTGTATCGCGCCTGGAACACCGCGCCGGACGGCACGACGGACGCGGACCTGCTCTCCATCGCCGGTCACATCCTGGGCGGCGGCAAGACCTCGCGCCTCTACGAACGCCTGGTCTATCGCGACCGGCTCGCCGACACCGTCAACGCGGGGCTGAGCCCGCTGGAGATCGCCGGCATGTTCATGGTCGTGGCGGACGTCAAGCAAGGCATCGAATCGTCGCAGGTCGAGGCCGCGCTCGAGCAGGAGCTGCGCCGCTTCATCGAGCAGGGCCCCACCGCGGAAGAACTCGAGCGCGCCCGCATGACGGTGCGCTCGGGCTTCATCAAGGGACTCGAGCGCATCGGCGGTTTCGGCGGCAAGGCAGACGTGCTCGCCTCCTGCGAGGTCTACGAGAGCGACCCCGGCTGTTACCAGCGCTCGCTCGAGACGATCGAGGGAGCGACGGCCGAGCAGGTACGTGCGTCCGCGGCACGCTGGCTGTCCAGGGGTGACCACACTCTCGAAGTGCGCCCGTACGCGAACCATTCCAACGCGCCGGCAAGCGCCGTGGACCGCAGCCTCGGCGTGCCAGCGACCGCCGCCTTCCCGGACGTCGCGTTCCCCGAACTGCAGCGATTCAAGCTGCCGAACGGCCTGCCGGTCATCGTCGCCGCGCGGCCGGGCGTGCCGGTTGCACGCGTTTCGCTGCTGTTCGACGCCGGCTACGTGGCGGACAGCGGCCGCAAGCTCGGCACCTCGAGCTTCGCGATGAGCATGCTCGACGAGGGCACGAAGAAGCTCGATGCGCTCGCAATCGCAGATCGCGCCGAGGCGCTCGGCGCCGACCTGGCAGCCGGCTCGTCGCTCGACACCTCGTTCGCGGCCGTTGCGGCGCTCACCGACAAGCTCGACGGCAGCCTGGCACTGCTTGCCGACGTGCTGCGCAACCCGCAGTTCCCGCCCGGCGAGATCGAGCGCGTGCGCAGGGAGTGGATCGCCGGGATCGCGCGCGAGAAGACCAGCCCCGACGCGCTCGCGAGCCGGATCCTGCCGCCACTGCTCTACGGCGAGGGCCATCCGTACGCAATTCCGTTCACCGGCAGCGGTACCGAGGCGTCGATCGCCTCGCTCACCCGGGACGACCTCCTCGCGTTCCACCGCGACTGGATCCGGCCGGACAACGCGACCCTGGTCGTCACCGGCGACGTGCAGGCGGCCACGCTCCTGCCGCTGCTCGAGGAACATTTCGGCAACTGGCGGGCCCCGGCGTCGGCGCGTCCGGCCAAGACGATCCCGGACGCCGCGCGTGCCACGGCGCCGCGCCTGTTCCTGATCGACAAGCCGGGAGCGATCCAGAGCAACATCCTGGTCGGCCAGGTCATGCCCCCGAGCACCGCCCCGAACCGCCTCGAGATCGGCACGATGAACGACGTGCTGGGCGGCACCTTCACCTCGCGCATCAACATGAACCTGCGCGAGGACAAGCACTGGTCCTACGGGGCGCGTTCGAGCCTGCCGGACGCGCTGGGCGGACGCCCCTGGCTGCTGTCGGCGCCGGTGCAGACGGACAAGACGCTCGAGTCGATGCGCGAGATCCAGCGCGAGATTGCCGACTTCGTGGGGCCGCGTCCGGCGACCTCAGAGGAGATCAGCAAGGTCCGCAACCGGGACGTCCGCGCGCTGCCCGGACGCTACGAGACCAATGCGTCCGTGAGCGGTGCGATCGCGGAGATCCTGACGTTCAAGCGGCCGGACGACTACGTCAGGACGCTCAAGGCCGCGATCGAGGCACAGACCGAGGCGGGCGTGCGCGCAGCCGCCACCGCGTCGCTGGACCCGCACCGCCTGACCTGGGTCGTGATCGGCGACCTGGCGAAGATCGAGCAGCCGATCCGGGACCTTCGGATCGGCGACGTTCGCGTGCTCGACGCCGACGGTCGCAGGCTGCGCTGACACCAGGGAGCCGAACGATGAAGACCACTGCCCGCGCACTTGCGCTCATCGGTCTGGTGCTGGCGAGCGGGTGCCGGGCGCCCTCGCCCGTCGCCACCGCGCCAGTGGCGGCGCCCGATCCTCCACCCGCACAGGCCGTCGCGCCGTGGTGGCAGGAGCGCGTCTTCTACGAGATCTTCGTGCGCTCGTTCGCCGACTCGACGAGCGGCCCGCTCGCGAACGACGGCATCGGCGACTTCCAGGGCCTGATCGAGCGTCTCGATTACCTGAACGACGGCGATCCAGCGACGCTCACCGATCTCGGCATCACCGGTATCTGGCTCATGCCGATCAATCCCTCGCCCAGCTACCACGGCTACGACGTCACCGACTACTACGGCGTAAACCCGCAATTCGGCACACGGGAGGACTTCCGCCGCTTCATGGACGAGTGCCACCGCCGCGGCATCCGCGTGATCGTGGACCTGGTGCTGAATCACTCCTCCGCGCAGCACCCGTACTTCCTGCGCGCGCTCGGGGGCGACTCCGGGTTTCGCGACTGGTATCTGTTCGTCGAGCCCGACCAGGTGCCGGACGTGCGCGGCCCCTGGGACCAGCAGGTCTGGCAGGTGAAGAACGGCCAGCACTACTACGGCATCTTCTGGTCGGGCATGCCCGACCTGAATTACCGCAACCCGTCGGTGACCGCCGAGGCGAAGCGCGTCGCGGAGCATTGGCTCGGCGACATGGGCGTGGACGGCTTCCGGCTCGACGCGATCCGCCACCTGATCGAGGACGGGGAGACCATGAGCGACACGCCGGAGACCTTTGCGTGGCTCGAGGATTTCCAGCGGCACCTCAAGCGCGCGAAGCCCGACGTGCTGACTGTCGGCGAGGTGTGGACGCACACCGAGGCCGTGAGCGAGTACATCCGTCGCGACGCGCTCGACCTTGCGTTCGAGTTCGACCTCGCCGCGGCGATCCTGGAGGCTGCGCAGGGCGGTCGCAAGGACAAGCTCGCCTACGTGCTAGACGAGGTGGCGACGAGTTACCCGCCGAACCGCTTCGCGACGATGATCACCAACCACGACCAGAACCGCGTCGCGAGCGAGCTGCGCGAGGACCCGTCGAAGCTGAAGCTCGCGGCGAGCCTGCTGCTCACGGCACCGGGCGTGCCCTTCCTCTACTACGGCGAGGAAATCGGCCAGGTGGGCGCCAAGCCCGACGAGATGATCCGCAACCCCATGCCCTGGACGGGAGGCGTCAACGGCGGCTTCACCGCCGCGCCCCGCCCCTGGGAACCCCTGCAGCCCGGACACGAGCGGCGCAACGTCGCCGCACAGCAGGCCGATCCCGGCTCGCTGCTGAGCCATTACCGGCGCCTGGTCCGCCTGCGGCAGGCCGAGTCCGCCCTGTCGCGTGGCAGCTTCCGGAGCATTGAGACCGGACGCGACGAGGTCATCGCCTGGGAACGGTCCCACGGTGGCCGACAGCTGGTCGTGATCACGAACCTGTCTGCCGACGCCCTCACCGGGTATCGCCTGCCCGGTACGCACCTGCGTTTTTCGGCCGAACTGCTGCATGGGACTGCGGTCGGCAATCCGGGTTCGCTCGACCTCGCGCCACGCACGACTTACGTCTACGCTCTGGCAGACTGAGTCCGCGTTTGAGCCCATGAGTCTCACAGGTCAGGTCGCCGTCCTGCTGGCGGCGCGGCCGAGGTCGGTATCACGACCGCCGCGCTCGCGGGCGGCCGAGAATTCGCGTTCGTGCTCTTCGCGCTCGCGGCGGGTGGCGGCCTGCTGCCGCGCGCAGGCCGCGGTCAAGGACCACGAGACCAAGCTCATCGCGAGCGCCCGGGCGTCCGCGCAACAGCTCGAGAGCCTGTTCGAATCGGACGCCCGCTGACGGGACCTGGAGCCAGCCTCATGAACCGCCTGTTCGCCACATTTCTGTTCGCATGGCTGCCCACGCAGGTCTTCGCCGCTCCGGCAATGGCCCTGGACGAGTCGGCGGCCGCGCGATTTGCCGCGCTCGCGCTCGATTGCGTGCACAAGGAGTATCCCAACAAGATCGCCCATACCATGGCCTCCGATGCCGACGTGGAGCCGCCGCGTGCGCTGACACCGGCCTTCTACGGCTGCTACGACTGGCACTCCTCGGTGCACGGCCATTGGCTGCTTGCGCGACTGGCGAAGGATTTTCCGGGCGCGCCCTTTGCGGCCCAGGCGCGTGCGGCGCTGTCGCGCAGCCTGACCGTCGCGAACCTCGAGGCGGAGGCCGCCTACCTTCGCGGCTCGGGACGGGCCTCGTTCGAGCGGCCGTACGGCCTCGCCTGGCTGCTGCAGCTTGCCGCGGAACTCAAGGGGTGGGACGACCCGCAGGCGCGCCAGTGGTCAGCCGCGCTGGCTCCGCTCGAGGCCGAGGCGAGCCGGCGCATCGCCGCGTGGCTGCCCAAGCTCCGCTATCCGATCCGGGTCGGCGAGCACAGCCAGACGGCGTTCGCGTTCGGGCTGATCTCCGACTGGGCCGAGGTCGCGGGCGACTCCGCCATGGCCGGCCTGCTCGACTCGCGTGCCCGCGCGTATTACCTCGCCGACCGGGACTGCCCGTTGCGCTACGAACCGTCGGGCGAGGATTTCCTGTCGCCCTGCATCGCCGAAGCCGACTTCATGCGGCGCGTGCTGCCGACCGCGGTATTCGCGAAGTGGCTGTCCGGGTTCCTGCCGGGCATCCCGTCGAACGGCGGCGCGCACTGGCTCGTCCCGGGCGAGGTGACGGATCGCAGCGACCCGAAGCTCGCCCACATCGACGGATTGAACCTGAGCCGTGCCTGGATGCTGGAAGGCATCGCGAGTGGCCTGCCTGGGAACGACCAGCGCCGAGCATCCCTGCTGGCCGCCGCGCGCGTGCACCGGGACGCCGCCCTGCCCGCGGTGACCGGCGAGCACTACGAGGGCGGGCACTGGCTCGGCACGTTCGCCGTCTATCTCACCAGCGGCGCCGGGCTGCGGCAGTAGCTCACATGGACCGGCTCGAACGCTTCTACCGCATGCAGTCCATGCTCAAGAACCGGCGCTACGTCCGGACGCAGGAGTTCATGGACGAGCTCGAGATTTCCCGTGCGACCTTCAAGCGGGACCTCGACTACATGAAGGACCGGCTGCACGCGCCGATCGTGTACGACCGCGAGCACGAGGCCTATCGCTTCGACGACGCGGTGGCCGATCGCGAACTGTGGCAACTGCCGGGCCTGTGGTTCAACGCGCAGGAACTGCAGGCGCTGCTCACCATGGACCGCCTGCTGGCCGACCTGCAGCCGGGCCTGCTGTCGGAATCGCTCGGCCCGCTGCGCAAGCGGCTGAAGGACCTTCTCGAATCCGGGGAGCACTCCGCCGAGGAAATCTCGCGCCGCATCCGTGTGCTGCCGATGGGGGCCCGCCAGGTGGAGCCCGCGCATTTCCGCGTGCTCGGCACCGCGCTGCTCTCGCGCCGCCGGCTGCAGCTGCGGCACTTCCGCCGCAACGATGGGGACATGCTCGATCGAGAGGTCTCGCCCCAGCGCCTCGTCCATTACCGCGACAACTGGTACCTCGATGCGTGGTGCCACAAGCGCCAGGCGCTGCGCACCTTCGGCGTGGACGCCATCGAGAGCACCTCGGTCGTAGACAAGCCGGCGAAGGAAGTCGCCGAAGACACGCTCGACCGGCATTTCTCGAGTGGTTACGGCATCTTTGCCGGCGGCGACACGCAGGAAGCGGTGCTGCTCTTCAACGCCACGCGTGCGCGATGGGTATCGCGCGAGATCTGGCACCCGCAGCAGGACGGGCAACTGCAGCTCGACGGCACCTACCTGCTGAAGCTGCCGTACTCACGCGAACCCGAACTCGTGATGGACGTGCTGAAGTACGGCGCGGACGTCGAGGTGCTGTCGCCGCCGTCACTGCGGGCCGCCGTCGCGGAGGCGCTCGAGGCGGCCAGCCTCCTCTACCGCAAGTAGCGGGTCCTGCACGGACCCCGCCCTCAGGGCAGCGGGAACCTCTCGGGCGGAACACCCTCCAGCCGGCCGATGGTCGCGCCCGACCCGACGTAGAGGTCAACCTCGCGCTCGAAGTGGAGCGAGCCCGAGACCACGGCGCCGGATTCGATCGTCACCTTCGGGTTGCGCGCGCCCTTCCGACGGAACCAGCTTGCGTTCTTCTCGACGTGGATTCCGCCGTCGACGCGGGAGCCGGTGCCGACGAGCACGTCGCCATTCACGGTCTCGATGCCTCCGCCGACCTGGGCGCCCAGCAACTCGATCTCGCCGTTCACGTTCGCGAGCGATCCGCCGACGCGCGCGCCGCTCCGCAAGGTCATCTCGCCGTTCACCGTTTCGACCGGGCCGCTCACCTGCGCCCGCTCGTCGAGGACGACGTCGCCATTGACGGTATCCGCCGCCTGCGCCGTGGAGCCGGGCCCAAGCCGGACCGAGCCGTTGACCGTGTCGACATCGCCGACCCGGGCGTCGCGCCCGACGGTGATGGAGCCGTTGACCGTCGAGACGTCGCCGGTGCGCTGCCCATCGTCGACGCGGATGCTGCCGTTGACCTTGCCGATGCCGTCCCCCAGCGCCACGGCCGAGAACGCAAAGAGCAGGGTTGCCACGTAGCGGAACATCGGTCTTCTCCCATTCGTGCTGGTCGTCCTGTGCAGTTGGATGCGGCGGCCCTGCGAAAGGTTGCAAGGGTGCGCTAGGCTTGGCGTTCCGCACCCGACCGAGGAGCCGCCATGAAGACCCGCGCCGCCGTCGCCTACCAGGCGGGCCAGCCCCTGGTGATCGAGACCGTGGACCTGGACGGCCCGCAGGTGGGCGAAGTCCTCGTCGAGATCAAGGCCTCGGGCGTCTGCCACACCGACGAGTTCACGCGCTCAGGTGCGGACCCCGAGGGCCTGTTCCCGGTGATCTTCGGCCACGAGGGTGCGGGCGTCATCGTAGAGACCGGCCCCGGCGTCACCTCCGTGAAGAAGGGCGACCACGTCATCCCGCTCTACACGCCCGAGTGCCGGCAGTGCAAGTCGTGCCTGTCGCGCAAAACCAACCTCTGCACGGCGATCCGCGCCACCCAGGGCCAGGGCGTGATGCCGGACGGCACCAGCCGCTTCTCGATCGGCGGTGAAAAGATATACCACTACATGGGCTGCTCGACGTTCTCCAATTTCACCGTGTTGCCCGAGATCGCGGTGGCGAAGATCCGCGAGGACGCTCCCTTCGAAAAGGTCTGCTACATCGGCTGCGGCGTCACGACCGGCATCGGCGCCGTCATCAATACTGCCAGGGTCGAGCCCGGGGCGAACGTCGTCGTGTTCGGCCTGGGCGGCATCGGCCTGAACGTAGTCCAGGGCGCGCGCCTGGTGGGCGCGAACAAGATCATCGGCGTGGACCTTAACCCCGGCCGCAAGCCGCTCGCCGAGAAGTTCGGCATGACGCATTTCGTCAACCCGCGGGAAGTCGAGGGCGACCTCGTTCCCTACCTCGTCGCGCTCACGGACGGCGGCGCGGACTACAGCTTCGAGTGCGTCGGCAACGTCGACCTGATGCGCCAGGCGCTCGAGTGCTGCCATCGCGGCTGGGGCGTCTCGGTGATCATCGGCGTGGCCGGCGCGGGCCAGGAGATCCGCACGCGCCCGTTCCAGCTCGTCACCGGCCGCGTCTGGAAGGGCAGCGCGTTCGGCGGCGCGCGCGGGCGCACCGACGTGCCGAAGATCGTCGACTGGTACATGGACGGCAGGATCAACATCGACGACCTGATCACCCACGTGATGCCGATCGACGACGTCAACCGCGCCTTCGACCTGATGCACGCGGGCCAGTCCATCCGCAGCGTCGTGACCTTCTGATGCGAGTCGCGTCCGAACACGCCTGCTTCGGCGGCACGCAGCGCTTCCTCGTGCACGACTCGCGCGAGTGCGCGACCGAAATGCGCTTCTCCGTGTTCGAACCGCCGCAGGCGCGCGTCGGCCGCGTGCCGGTGCTCTATTACCTCGCGGGCCTCACCTGTACCGAAGAGACGTTCATGATCAAGGCTGGGGCGCAGCGCGTCGCGGCAGAGCTCGGCCTCATGCTCGTGGCGCCGGATACGAGCCCCCGGCAGCCGCGACTGCCCGGTGACGATGCGAGCTGGGACTTCGGCCTTGGCGCCGGCTTCTACGTGGACGCGACGCAGGCGCCGTGGTCGGCGCACTACCGGATGTACAGCTACGTAGCGCGCGAGCTGCCTGCATTGGTCGAGGCCCATTTCGCCGCGGACCCGGATCGGCGCGGCATCTTCGGCCACTCGATGGGCGGCCACGGCGCGCTCGTCTGCGCGCTCCGGAACCCCGACCGCTACCGCTCAGTGTCCGCCTTCGCGCCGATCGCCGCTCCGATGCAGTGCCCGTGGGGCCGCAAGGCTTTCGCCGGCTACCTGGGCGCCGACGAATGCTCGTGGCTCGACTACGATGCGAGCGTGCTCGTTGCCGGGCGCCCCTTCCACTCGCCGATCCTCATCGACCAGGGCAGCGCGGACAGGTTTCTGGCCGAGCAGTTGAACCCCGACCTGTACGCCGACGCCTGCCGCCGCTCCGGCCAGGCCTTCGAGCTGCGCATGCACCCGGGTTACGACCACGGGTACTACTTCATCCAGACGTTCGTTGCGGACCACCTGCGGTGGCATGCGCAAGCGCTCACTCGAGCGGCTTCCTGAACCTGTACACGAACTGGTCGGTCTTGCCGCGCACGGCCGGATCGAAGACCAGCTTCGAGTGATCGTCGTCCGGATGCGCGAGCACAGTGTTGTCGCCGTCGAAGTCGAAGCCCGCGCGCGCGAAGTCCCGCTTCACGAGGGCCGGGTCTATGCGGTGCAGCTTGTCGACGACGTCCGCCGCGTCGCCGCCGGCGGTCGCGACGTGATCCTGCACGACGACCACGCCGCCCGGTTTCAGCGCCGCGCGTAACCTGGCGAGCATCGCCGCGGGATCCGTACCGGACCAGGAGCCGTCCTTCGGCTTCCAGTAGAGATCGTGATAGGACATCACGAAGAGCGCGGCGTCCAGGCTCGCAGGCTGAAGTTCGAGTTCGACGACCGGCGCCGTCACCTGCCGTACGTTCGGAAGGCGGTCGCCTGCATAGCGCTCGGCGATACCCTTCGCGGCGAACTTCGCGTAGGGCGGATTGTTGTAGGCGATGACCTGTCCTTTCACGCCGACGACCCGCGCCAGCAACTCCGTGTAGTAGCCCCCGGCCGACATCGCATCGAGCACGCGCATGCCGGGTTCCACGCCGAGGAACCCGAGGATTTCCCGCGGCTTGCGGCGCGCGTCCTGCTCCAGGTCCGCGGCAGGCCGGTCGGGACTGGACAGTGCCGCGTCGACTGCTGCGGTCGCCCGCTGGCGCTCGTCCGCATCCGCGGATGACGGCACTGCGACGAGCGCCAGGACCAGCAACGCCAGGGCCGCGAACGGCCGTCCGATCTTCATTGTGGTTTCCCCCTGCTTGATGTGCCCGCCATGGACGAGCGTTGCGTTCCTTCGAGGCCCGCGAGCCGCTCGTCGAATGCGCGGCGGAATGTCTCCCCCTCGGTCGCGAGCCAGCCACGAAATGCCGCGATCGCGGCCTCGGCAACGCGGGTCTGCGGCACGAGCAGATGATAGCGCAGGTCCATGCGCAGCAATGGGCCGAACGGCACGCGCAGGCGGTGCGCGGCAAGGTCGTCCATTGCATACGCAAGCCGGCCGAGCGCGACGCCGCGCCCGAGAGCCGCGGCCTGCAGGACCAGGTGGCCGTCGTCGAAGTGAGCACCGGTGCCGGAGTCCACGTTCGACACGCCGGCTGCGCGAAACCAGTCGGACCAGCCGGTCCTGCGTCCTGCGCGCCGCATGGAGTCGTCGTGCAGCAACGGCACGCGTGCGAGATCCGCGGCGCGGCGCAGCGGATGCTGCCGCGCCAGCGTCGGACTCGCGAGCGGCGCGAGACACTCCCCGAACAGGGGAACGGACTGCAAGCCGTCGGATCCGCCCGTGCCGAAGCGAATGGCGACGTCGACCTCGTCGCTGTCGAAGTCTACCGGGGCCGTCCCGGCGCGCAGCCGCAGCTGAATTTCGGGGAAGCGCCGCGTGAAACGCCCGAGCCGCGGCACCAGCCAGCGGGTCGCGAACGACGGCGTGGTGCCGATGGTGAGGCTGCCGCCGTCGGTGCTCGTGCGCAGCAGTTCCACGCCACGGACGATACGGCCGAATCCCTCGCTTACGTGCTCGGCCGCGAGCGCGCCCTGCTCCGTGAGAACGAGCCGCCGCGTGGTGCGGTGGAACAGCGTCACGCCGAGGTATTCCTCGAGGCCGCGGATCTGGTGACTGACCGCCGCTGGAGTGACGTGCAGTTCGCGCGCCGCCTTCGTGAAGCTCAGGAGTCGCGCGGCGGCCTCGAAGGCACGCAACGCAGTCAGTGGCGGCAGCGATCTGGGCACTCGTGAATTCCTCTCATGAGCGGTGTTACGAATTCTAGCTACGGCCCCGCGCTTCGAGTCCATAGACTACTCGATTGGAGGCGGGCGGCCGTCGTTGCCATGCCACGTGAAGCCCGCGACCGGCAGGTCGATCGGCCGCCCGTACTCACCATCATCCGTGACGAACATGCCCACATCGCATCGCTGGTGCCTGTTCCTGGACGTTGACGGCACATTGCTCGACATCGCAGCCACGCCCGACGGCGTGCGCGTCGACCAGCCCCTGCACCGACTCCTCGGCGCGACCGCCGAAGCCCTCCAGGGCGCGGTGGCACTCGTCAGCGGGCGTTCGCTCGCGCAACTCGACGTCATGTTCGCGCCGGTGCGCTGGACCGCGGCAGGACAACACGGGCTCGAGCGCCGCGACGCCTCTGGCTTCGTCCACCGTGCGAGATTCGACGACTCGGCGCTGGCCGACGCGCGGCTCGCGATGGCCGCGGCCGCGGCCGCAACGCCTGGAGCCTTGCTGGAGGACAAGGGCCTCGCGCTGGCGTTGCACTACCGACTCGCCCCGGCATTCGAGCAGCAGTTGCGACGCGAGGTGGGCAGCATCGCGCGAAGACTCGGCGACGCATTCCATGTGCAGGAAGGCCGGCGGGTGCTCGAGCTCAAGCCGGTGGCGCCGACCAAGGCCGACGCGATCCGCGCCTACATGGCGGAGCCTCCCTTCGCGGGACGGCGCCCGATGTTCGTCGGGGACGACTTGACCGACCTGGACGGCTTCGCGGCCGTGGAGCGACTCGGCGGCCTCTCGGTGGCGGTCGGCGACCATGTCAACGCCATGTCGCGAGTCGCCTCGCCGCGCGACGTGCGCGTGCTCCTCGCCGACCTCACGGAAGGAAGGGCGACGGCCTGATGGCGCGCGTCCTGCCCGACCTCGAGCTCGGGGTGATCGGCAACTGCGAGGTCGCCGCGCTCGTGGACGCGCGGGCGACCATGGTCTGGGCCTGCCTCCCGCGCCTCGACGGCGATCCCGTCTTCAATGCCCTGCTCGGTGACGACATCGGCGGGGACGCGCGCGGCGTGTTCGCCGTCGACCTGCAGGGTCTCGCGGGCACGTCCCAGCGCTACCTGCGCAACACAGCCATCCTCGAGACGATCCTGCACGATGCGAACGGCAACGCGCTGCGCGTGGTGGACTACTGCCCGCGGTTCCGCGCGCGCGGCCGCATGTTCCGGCCCATGATGTTCGTGCGCACCGTCGAGCCGCACGCAGGCCGGCCGGTGGCGAACATCCGCCTGCGGCCCACTTTCGCTTACGGCGCGAGTGAGCCGCAGGTGGAACGAGGGTCGCATCACCTGCGCTTTCGCGGTGACAGCTTGTCCTTCCGCGTGACCACCAACGCGTCGCTCAGCGCCGTCATGGACAGGCCCTGGTCGGTCATCGACCGTCCGCTCGCCTTCCTGGTCGGGTCCGACCAGACCGTCGAGGAGTCGCCGCTCGCGCTCGCCACGCAGTTCCTCGACGAGACGCGGGACTACTGGGAGGAGTGGGTGCGCAGCCTCGCGGTCCCGTTCGAATGGCAGCATGCCGTCATCCGCGCCGCGATCTCGCTCAAGCTCTGCACCTACGAGGACACCGGCGCCGTACTGGCCGCGCTCACGACTTCGCTGCCGGAAAGCCCCGGCAGCGGCCGCAACTGGGACTACCGATACTGCTGGCTGCGCGACAGCTATTTCGTGATCCAGGCGTTGAACCGGCTCGGCGCGACCCGGACGATGGAGGGCTACCTGCACTTCATCGACCGGGTCGCCGCCGGTTGCCGCGACGAGGACCTGCAGCCGCTCTTCTCCGTGTCGGCCGAGCCCGAGGTGCCTGAGCGCATCGTTGCGGCACTCTCCGGTTACCGCGGCATGGGCCCCGTACGCGTCGGCAACCACGCCTACCTGCAGAAGCAGCACGACGTGTACGGCGCGGTCGTGCTCGCCTCCGCACACTCGTTTTTCGATGAGCGCCTGGCGACTCCGGGCGACGAGGTCCTGTATGGCCGGCTGGAGCGCTTCGGCGCCCGCGCCATCGAGGTCTACGACCAGCCAGACGCGGGTCCCTGGGAGTTTCGCGGCATCGCGCAGGTCCACACGTTCCCGGCCGCGATGTGCTGGGCGGGATGCGACCGGCTCGCGAGGATCGGGCGCAAGCTCGGCCAGCACGATCGGGCCACGCACTGGCAGCGCGAGGCCGATACGCTCCGTACGCAGGTGCTCGCGCGCGCCTGGAGCACCGAGCGTAATGCTTTCACCTCGGCCTTCGGCGGCAGCGACCTCGACGCGACCGCGCTGCTGATGCCCGAGCTCGGCATCGTCGACGCGCGCGACCCGCGCTTCACGGCCACCCTGGCCGCCATCGAGCGCGAGCTCCAGGACACCGACTGGTTTTACCGCTACCGGCACCACGACGACTTCGGCCGCCCCGCGACCGCGTTCACGACCTGCGCGTTCTGGTACGTGAATGCCCTTGCGGCCGCGGGACGCCACGACCAGGCGCGGGCGCATTTCGACCGGCTGCTGTCACGGCGCACGAAGCTCGGCCTGTTCTCCGAGGACATCGCACCGGCGTCGGGCGAGCTGTGGGGCAACTTCCCGCAGACCTACAGCCTCGTCGGCATCATCAATTCCGCCATCCGGTTGAGCCGCTCCTGGGAGGATGCGCTGTGACGCGGCTCATCGCCGTGTCGCACAGGGTCACGGCGCCGCGGCGCGCGGCGGCCGCCGGCGGACTCGCGGTCGGCGTGCTGGCGGCGATGAAGGTCCGTGGCGGAATGTGGTTCGGCTGGAGCGGCGATCTAGTGGACGGCGCGCCTGGCTCACCCGCAATTGCGACCCGCGGCAATCTCGCGCTCGCGACCATCGACCTGCCGCGCGAGGATCACGCGCCCTACTATGCCGGCTTCTGCAACGGCAGCCTGTGGCCGCTGTTCCACTACTTCGTCGGCACCTCCCAGTACTCGGACCTTCACTACGCCGCCTATCGCCGCGTCAACCGCCACTTCGCGGATCGCCTGGTGCCGCTGCTGTGCGACGACGACCTCGTCTGGGTGCACGACTATCACCTCATTCCGCTCGCGCAGATGCTGCGCGAGGCGGGCGCGCGGCAGCCGATGGGCTTCTTCCTGCACATTCCCTTCCCGCATGTCGAGGCGTTGCGCGCGCTGCCCGTGTACGCCGACATCGTCGCCGGCTTGCTCGCCTACGACCTCGTCGGTTTCCAGACCGAGGCCGATCTCGAATCGTTCCGTTCAGCTGTCGTCGCACTCCACGGCGCGCAGGCCATCCATCCCGACGACAGCATCCGCGTGAACGACCGGCGCACGGCGACCGGCGTATTCCCGATCGGCGTGGACGTCGAGGAAATCGCGCGCGAGGCCCGCGACTCGCACCGGCACGAGGCCGTGCAGCGCATGCACTCGGGCCTGCTCGAGCGGCGCTGCATCATCGGCGTCGACCGGCTCGACTACAGCAAGGGGCTCGTCGACCGGTTCCAGTGCTTCGAGCGGTTCCTCGAGCGGCACCCGGAGCACCTGAATCGCGTGACCTTCCTGCAGATTGCGCCTGTCAGCCGTGGCGAGGTCAAGGCGTATGCGGAACTGCGCCGTGCGCTCGAGCAGGCCGCCGGGCGCATCAACGGGCGGTTCGCCGACACCGACTGGACACCGATCCGCTACCTCAATCGTAATTTCCCGCACGAGGTGCTGATGGGCTTCCTGCGCACGGCGCAGGTCGGCCTGGTCACGCCGATGCGCGACGGCATGAACCTGGTAGCGAAGGAATTCGTCGCGGCGCAGGACCCGTACGATCCCGGGGTACTGGTCCTGTCGACGCTGGCCGGTGCAGCGCGTGAGCTCCAGGACGCGATTCTCGTCAATCCGCGCGACACGTGCGGCGTCGCCGCGGCAATCGAGAGGGCATTGGCGATGCCGCTGGCGGAGCGGTGCGAGCGCCACCGGCGGATGATCGAGGTGCTGCGCCGGAACGACATCCACGCCTGGCACACGCGCTTCGTTACGCAGCTCGAGGCCGCGGCCGGCGCCAGGCCGCGTCCACCGGCCGACGGCTGCGGGTCAGCCCAGCGCGCGATAAAGCATCCGCACCGCGACGATGCCGAGGAAGAACCCGAACGCCGCGGAGAGCCTGCGCCGATCCAGTGAGTGCGCGAGTCGCGCGCCCAGCGGGGCAGTGATCCAGGTCACCGACGCTACGACCGCGAATCCGACCAGGCTCACGTACCCGACGGTCAGCGGGGGCAGCGTTCCCGCCGGGGCATCGGCCAGCAGGTAACCCACGGTGGCCGGGACGCTGATCCAGAGGCCGACAAACGCGGCTGAACCCACGGCCCTGTGCACCGGCATGCCGCAGAGGGTCAACGTCGGCACCGAGAGCGTGCCGCCGCCGATCCCCATCATTGCAGAGACGGCGCCGATCGCGGCCGGCAGGCTGGCGCCCGCGATCCCGCGCGGCACCGAGTCGCGCAACACGAGGTGGTCGAGAGGCAGCAGCATCTTGAGCGCGGCGAGCAGCGCCACCGTGCCGAAGACAATCGCCAGCACGCGGGCATCCACGTGCGCCGCGGCGGCAGCGCCCAGGAGGGCGCCCACGACGATCGGCAACGACCAGCGCTTGACCACCGCGTAGTCGACCGAGCCGCGCCTGGCGTGAGAGCGCGACGAGGCGATCGACGTCGTGACGATGGTCGCCATGGAAGTAGCGACGGCGATGTGCAGCGTGACGGCCGGGTCGACGCCGGCGAACCCGAGCGCGAGGTCGAGCACCGGCACGATGATGATGCCGCCGCCCACCCCGAGCAGTCCCGCGATGAGTCCGCCGGCCGCGCCCGCCGCAAGGAGTGCCGCCAGCAGGGGCAGCCATTGCGCGATCGTGCCGCTCACTCGGGACCCGCGACGACGATGGGCGTCCGAATCATTCGCATGCGGGTGTCCATAGTGGAAAACCGGCGCAGTCTACCGGCAACGCCCCGCACCCGCCTCCCCCGGCAGCGGTGGGGGTATAGTTTCGCGACCAACAACGTGCCCGCCCAGACGGGCTGTTCCGGGGTTGCACATGACCGAAACCAGCGGCGGCGAAGTCCTGGCGCGCATGCTCCAGGCGGAAGGTGTGGAGAAGGTGTTCGGCATCATTGACGGCACCTATTTCGGGTTCTACTCGAGTCTCCACAAGCTCGGCATCGAGATCGTCACGCCGCGGCACGAGACCTGCGCGGCACACATGGCCGGCGCCTATGCGCGCCTGACCGGCAAGCTCGGCGTGTGCATGGCGAGCAACGGCCCCGGCGTCGCAAACCTCCTGCCCGGCCTCGCCGTCGAGAACGCCGAAGGCAATCGCGTGCTCGCGATCACGAGCTGCCGTCGTCCGCAGATCGTGTATCCCGACCGCGGTGGCGCCTACCAGTCGTTCGACCAGGTCGGGGCCATCTCTCACCTGGCGAAATGGAGCCACGCGGTCGTGTCCTTCGACCGCGTCGCCGAGCTCGGCCGTACCGCGCTGCGCTACTGCTACGAGGGCAGGCCCGGCGTCGTGCACCTCGACGTCCCCGAGACGATCATGAACGGCAAGGTGAAGGCCGAGGTGCCGACCTGGCAGCCGCACCAGTACCGTCGCGTGGACCCGATCGTCCCGTCGCCCGCGCAGGTCGAGCAGGCCGCGGACATGCTGGCGGCGGCGGAGCTGCCGATGATCCATGCCGGCAGCGGCGTCATCCATGCGGGCGCTTACGACGAGCTGCGCCGCGTGGCCGAGGCGCTGCACGCGCCGGTCACGACGAGCTGGGCCGCCCGCGGCGTGCTGCCGGAGACCTCCGAGCTCGCCATCCCCATGCCGGACATCAAGCTGAACCACGAAGTGCGCAACGACGCGGACCTCGTGCTGGTCGTGGGCTCGCGGCTCGGCGAGACGG
The DNA here is from genome assembly GCA_963778185.1 of uncultured Gammaproteobacteria bacterium. Classification (GTDB taxonomy): domain Bacteria; phylum Pseudomonadota; class Gammaproteobacteria; order Steroidobacterales; family Steroidobacteraceae; genus RPQJ01. Next base: position 994,155 of record CAVZTF010000003.1, read on the forward strand.
ACTGGTGGGGCAAGGCGCCTTACTGGCGACACCCGTCCGAGCAGAAGATGATCCAGGTGGACGTGGACGGCCACGTGCTGGGCGCGAACAAGCCCGCGGCGCTCGCCGTGCTCGCCGATGCAAAGCTCTTCCTCGCCGCGCTGGCCACGGCGCTCGAGGCGCGCAAGGCGCGCATGAACCTCGATGCGCGCCAGCGCAAGGTCGCGAAGTACCGCCAGACCCTGCGCGCCGCGCGCGCCAAGCTCGACGAGAAGCTCGCCGACCTCGCCGTGCCGATGAACCCGGCGCACATCGCGCACGTGTGTCAGCAGGTGTTCCCCGAGGGCTCGGTGCTGGTCGCCGACGGCGGCAACACGGCCGTGTGGGCCATGATGTTCCACGAGATGCGCGTGCCCAACACGATCCTGTCGACCTTCAAGTTCGGCATGCTCGGTGCCGGCGTGGCGCAGGCGACGGGCGCGGCCGTCGCTCGGCCCGACCTGCCCGTCTGCTGCATCATCGGCGACGGCGCGATGGGCTTCCATCCGCAGGAAGTCGAGACCGCCGTGCGCAACGCCCTGCGCGTCGTCTTCGTCGTGGCCTGCGACAAGCAATGGGGCATGGTGAAGATGAACCAGCAGTTCGCGCTCAAGCCCATCAAGACGTTGATCAAGAAGTCACTCGGGCCCGACGAGACCATCAAGGCCGACCTCGGCGAGATCCGCTTCGACGAGCTCGGCCGCTCGATGGGAGCGCACGGGGAGCGGGTGGCGGACCCGCGCGAGCTGAAAGCGGCGCTCGAGCGCGCGCTCGCGAGCGGCGGCCCCGCGGTGGTCCACGTGGACGTCGACCCCGTGAAGCACATGTGGGCGCCCGGCCTGATGCACTTCAAGGACATGCACCAGGAGCCCAAGGGCAAATGACGGAGATCGACGCGGTCCGGCTGAACTTCAGCCCCGAATCGCTCGTCGCGCTCAACGTCATCCTCGCGCTCGTGATGTTCGGCGTCGCGCTGGACATGAAGCTCGAGGACTTCAAGGGCATCGGCTCGGCGCCCAAGGCGGTGCTGATCGGGCTCCTGGCGCAGTTCGTGCTGCTGCCGGCGATTGCGTGGGCGCTCACCATGGTGCTCAAGCCGCAGCCGAGCATCGCCCTCGGGATGATCCTGGTCGCGTCCTGCCCGGGCGGCAACATCTCGAACTTCCTCACCAACTTCGCGCGCGGCAACACTGCGCTCTCCGTCACCGTCACCGCCTTCTCGACCGTGGGGGCGATGTTCTTCACGCCTTTCAACACGGCCTTCTGGGGAGGGATGAATCCCGCAACGCGCGAGATCCTCACCCGCATCGCGATCGACCCCGTCGAAATGCTGGGGGCCGTCGCGATCCTGCTCGTGGTGCCGGCGCTCCTCGGCATGACCGTCGCCCGGCAGTTCCCGGCCTTCGCCGCGCGCTCCCGCAAGGCGTTCCGCATCCTCTCGCTGGTCGTGTTCGCGGCGTTCGTCGTTGGCGCGCTGGCGACGAACTGGGACTACTTCACGACCTACGTGCATCGGGTCGTGATCGGGGTCTTCCTGTTGAACGCGCTCGGCCTGACGGGGGGCTACACCGCGGCGCGGCTCGCGCGACTGCCGGAGGCGGACCGCCGCGCCGTGTCCATCGAAGTCGGCATCCAGAACTCGGGGCTCGGCCTGGTACTGGTGTTCAATTTCTTCGGCGGGTTGGGCGGCATGGCCATCACGGCGGCCTGGTGGGGCATCTGGCACATCCTGTCGGGACTCGCGCTCGCCACATGGTGGCGGCGACACCCACCGACGCCGCGGACGGCGAGGGTCGCCTGATGCCACGCCGCGTGCTCGTGACCGGCGCCGCTGGCTATCTCGGCAGTCGCCTCGTCGAGTCGCTGGCCCGGCCGGCCGAACCGACGCGGCGCCTCGATTGCCTCGTCGCGACCGACGTGCGGGAGGTTACGGAACCGCAGCGCCTGCCCGAGGTCGTCTACGAGACAGCCGACGTGCGGGACACGGGCATCGGAGAGCTGATGCGCCGGCACCGCGTGGACACGGTCGTGCACCTCGCGGCCATCGTCACGCCGGGGCCGCGGTCCAACCGCGAGTTCGAGTACTCGGTGGACGTGCTCGGGACACGCAACGTCCTCGACGGCTGCATCGCCGCGGGCGTGAAACGCGTCATCGTCACCTCGAGCGGCGCCGCCTACGGCTATCACGCCGACAGCCCGGCCTGGCTCACCGAGGACCACCCGGTGCGCGGCAACGAGGCGTTCGCCTACTCGCACCACAAGCACCTGGTCGAGAAGATGCTGGCGGAATACCGCAGCGCGCACCCGGAACTCGAGCAGGTCGTGTTCCGGGTCGGCACCATCCTCGGCGAGACCACCCGCAACCAGATCACGGCGCTGTTCGAGAAGCCGCGCCTCCTCGCCATCCGTGGCTCGGCGAGCCCGTTCGTCTTCATCTGGGACCGGGACGTCGTGGGCGCCATCGAACACGCGATCTTCGCGGGCCCGCCCGGCATCTATAACGTCGCGGGAGACGGGGCGCTCTCCATCCAGGAGATCGCCGCGCGCCTCGGCAAGCGCTGCGTGACGATCCCAGCCCCGCTCCTGCAGGCGGTGCTGGCCGTGCTGCATCCGCTGCGCCTGTCGCGGTACGGACCCGAGCAGGTCGACTTCCTGCGCTATCGCCCGGTGCTCGACAACCGCAGGCTGAAGGAACAGTTCGGCTACGTTCCCCGGCTCACCTCGAGCGAAGTCTTCGAACTGTTCCGCAAGGCGCGCGGCCTCGGGGCGTCCTGACCATGCCCAGGCGATCCTTCGACGGCGCGACGGTCATGGTGACGGGAGCGGGCGGCGGACTCGGTCGCGCGATCGCCTTGCGTTTCGCGAGAGCCGGCGCACACATCGTCGCATTCGACCGCGATGCGGAGGGTGTCGCGACGCTACGGGGCGAGCTCGAGGCGGGCGGTCGCGCCTGCCTGGCCGTTCCGGGCGACGTGACGGATCCCGTGGCCTGCGCAGCTGCCGTCGCGGCAGCCATCGAGCGCTTCGGCGCGCTCGACGTGCTGGTGGCGAATGCCGGCATCAGCCACCGCAGCGGCTTCGCGGACACGGAACTCGCCGTCATCCGTCGAGTGATGGACGTGAATTTCTTCGGGGCCGTGTACTGCGCGAAAGCCGCCCTGCCCCACCTGCTCCGCAGTCGCGGACTGGTGGTGGCCATCTCGAGCGTGGCGGGATTCTCGCCGCTCATCGCCCGTACCGGCTACGCCGCCAGCAAGCACGCCATGCATGGTTTCTTCGAGAGCCTGCGCAGCGAGGTCCGGCCGCAGGGCGTGGGCGTGATGATGGTCTGCCCATCGTTCATCGCGACCCGCATCGACCGCAACGCGCTCGGGGGCGACGGCGGGCCGGTGCGACACAGCCAGGTGGTGGTGGGCCCGCAGCAGGACGCCGCCGGGGTGGCGGAGCGGATCCTGCGGGGCGCAGGCCAAGGTCGCCGTCTGCTGCGCATCGGCCGCACGGCGCGGTTGGCCTGGTGGTTGAGCCGCCTGGCACCCGGAGTCTACGACTCGATCATGGCGCGACGCCTGCGCGCGGAACTAGAATCCCCGCTCTTGCCCGACGGGGCGCTGCCGGACAGGAAGACCCGACCATGAAGGTACACGTCAAGCATTCCCTCAAGACCGACGTCGGCAGCATCTTCAAGCTCTGCACGGAGCAGAAGAGCCAGGAGGCGGTCTATGCCGAGCTCGGCGGCACGGACGTCAAGGTCAAGCGCGAGGGCCGCGCGCCCAACGTCAAGCTCAGGGTCTCCCGCAAGGAGCCGGCGAATCCGCCGGCCGCCATCCGCAGGTTCGTGCCGGGCACCAGCGAGGTGAGCCACGTCGAGGATTGGGCGGCGGACGATGCGGGCTACGCGGCCGATCTCACGGTCGAGATCAAGGGTGTCCCGGTGAAGATCGTCGGCACCAAGGCCTTGCGCACCGAACGGGGCGGCTGCGGCATCGAGTGGAACTTCGACGTGACGAGCAGCATCCCGCTGCTGGGCGGGGTCATCGCCTCCTTCGCCGCAGGCGAGATCGAGAAGAAGCTCGAGCAGGAGTTCCGGGTCCTGAAGTCGATGGCGTGAGGTCTTGCTGCAGCGCAGCTAGCCATACGCGTGATGCCGCCGCACGACGCACCCGGTAGCATCGGCGCATGCCGAAGCTTTCCCCCACCGACCAGGCATTCTTCCTGCTGGAGACCGCGCAGCGCCCGATGAGCATCGGGGCACTGATGGTGCTCGCGCCGCCGCGCGGTTCGCGGGGCCGGTTCGCCGACCGCCTGGTCGAAGCCATGTTGCAGCGGCCGGTCGGCCCGCCCTTCAATTACCGCCTGAAGCCGGGATCCATCAAGGGCCTGCTGGCCGTGGAGGAAGACCCTCGCATGAACCCGGCGACGCAGGTGCGTCGCCACACGCTGCCGAAGGGCAGCGACCTCAAGGGGCTGTTCAAGCGCATCTGCGACATCCACGTCCGGCGGCTGGCTCACGATGCCCCCATCTGGGAAATGCACGTGTTCACCGGCCTGCCCCGCGGCCGCGTCGCGCTTTACTTCAAGACGCACCACGGCCTGATCGACGGCATCGGCTTCATCCGAATACTCATGAGCATGGTTTCCACGCGTCCGACGCGCAAGCCGCGGGCGATCTGGGAAGGCATGCTTGGCGTACGTACGTCGGAGGTGCCCGCGCGACGCGACGAAAGCAGCGGACTGCTCGGGCTGGTCGGCGACGCACGGCGCACCGCGACGGACACGGCGCGACTGGTCTGGCGCCAGGGGCTGCGCGGACTGGGGCTCGGCAGCGGCCTTGCCGTACCCTTCGTCACGCCACAGGTGATGAAGGCGGTGCCGAGCCCGCATCGCGTCATGGCCCACTGCGTGCTGCCGCTCCCGAGGGTGCGCCGGATCGCCCGCCGCAGCGGCGCCAAGGTGAACGACGTGCTGCTCACGGTGCTCGACGTCGCGATGAACCGATACCTCGAGGAGCGCGGGCTGGTGCCGGACAAGCCGCTGGTCGCGGACATGCCGGTCGCGTTGCACGACCATGGCGGCACCGGCAATCGCATCACCATCCTGCAGGTGCCGATGGGTGCCCCCCACGCGCGGCCGGCGGACCGCTTGCGGCGCATCCTGCGCGAGACGCAGACCGTGAAGGACGAGGTGAGGGCGCTCTCGGGCGGCAGCCTCGTGCTGTACTCGATCGTGCAGCACGCGCTCGCGAGCACGATCGAGTCGCTGGGGCTCGGCGAGCTGCCGATGCTGGCGAACGCGGTGATCTCGAATCCCGCCGGGTTCCAGCAACGGGTGTATTTCAACGGCGCGCCCGTGGAGCTCGCGCTGCCGGTATCGGTCGTCGCGCACCATCAGGTGCTCAACATCACGATCACCACCTACGTCGACGACCTGCACGTGACGTTCATCGCGCTGCGCGAGGCCATTCCCGACCTCCAGCGGCTGGCGGACTACACGACCGCTGCCGTCGCCGCGCTCGAGGGCGACCTGGCGAAGCCCCGGCCCCGGCAGCGGTCCGCGGGCGTGAAGCAGTGACCGACGCCCGCGACACCTTCCGCCGCCTCGGCATCTTGACGCGGCTCGCTGGCCGCGGACTCTGGCGACGCGTGTCCGGCGCGGTCTCGCTGCCCGCGGACGACCGCTCATTCCGCAATACGCTCGCGCCCTGGATCGCCGACCTGCCCGCGGGCCTGCTCGCGGAGCATCGCTTTCATTTCCTGCCGGCGCGGCAACCACCCTGGTTCGACACGGGCCTGGATGTCGCCGCGGGAGACGCGATCACCCTGCTCGCCGACGGGCGGGTGTACCTGTCGCGCCTGCTCGACCTCTGGGTCGCGCCATCGTTCCAGCTGTGGTGGCGTGTCGGCGAAATGGGTCCGGTGATGCGCGGCACCCGCAGCACGCACACGTTTCGTGCCCGCGCCACGGGCCGGCTCTGGCTCGCCAGCTATTTCCCGGGGGAGTGGGCCGATCCGAGTGGACGCCTCGGCACGCCGGAGAGCGACTACGGGAAAGTGAGTGGAGGGCTCTCGGTGTGCGTGATCAAGTGGCGCCCGGGCATGGAGACTGCGGCCGCCTTCCGCCGTTTTGCCAATGACACGCGCGTGCCCGGGCTGGTACTCGCAGAGGCGGAGCGCCACGACCAGCCGGTGCCGACGCCGGAGCACTGGGATTACCTCTGGTACCTGGGTCCGGGGGAAATCTACCGCCCATCGACGGCGCCCGACGGTCGCGCGACGATCTGCTGCCACACGCACGGCGACGTGGGCATCCTGCGCCGGGAGGCGCGGCTGCCGCTCGTCCCGGGTACGCGCCTCGCCTGGACCTGGCGCGTCGACGAACTACCGATCGACCTGGCCGAAGACACGCTGCCCTCACACGACTACCTCAGCATCGCGGTCGAATTCGACGACGGGCAGGACATCACCTATTACTGGAGCGCCACGCTGCCGGCGGGCACCGTGTACCGTTGCCCGCTGCCAACCTGGAAGGACAAGGAGACGCACGTCGTGGTTCGCTCCGGTCGCGGACAGCTGGGTGAGTGGCTGGCAGAGGAACGCGACCTGCACGCCGACTACGCCCGCATCATCGGTGGCCCGGCGCGCGAGGTGGTGCGCGTCTGGCTGATCGCGAACAGCCTGTTCCAGCGTGGCCACGGCCGCTGCGAATATGCGAGCATCAGCGTGGCATCCGGCGACCGTACCGTGTCGCTGCTTTGACGGTTGGCGGGAATTCCAAGGGGGAGACGACATGCACGGATTGATGATGGACACGCCGCTGCTGATCACCGGGATCATGCAGTTCGCCGACAGGAACTTCCCGTCCACCGAGGTCGTCTCGGTCACCTTCGACGATCCGCGGCACCGCTGCACTTATGGGGACGTGTTCCGCCGCGCGCGGCAGCTCGCAAACGCGCTCGAGGCGGCGGGCGTGCGGCCGGGCGACCGCGTCGCGACCCTGGCGTGGAACGACTACCGGCACGTCGAGCTGTACTTCGCCGTCTCGTGCATGGGCGCGGTGCTGCACACCGTGAACCCCCGGCTGTTCCCCGAGCAGCTCGAGTACATCATCAACCACGCCGAGGACAAGCTGCTCTTCATCGACCCGACCCTGCTGCCCGCGCTCGGGCCGCTCGAAGGCAAGATCCCCACGGTCGAGAAGATCGTCGTGATGACGCGGGCCGCCTCGATGCCCGCCGCCGTGGCGGGGAAGCTCGCGGATTACGAGTCGTTCATCGCCGGCCAGCCCGAGCAGTACGCCTGGCCCGACCTCGACGAGCGCACGGCGAGTGCGCTCTGCTACACCTCCGGCACCACGGGCAACCCCAAGGGCGTGCTGTACAGCCATCGCTCGACCGTGCTGCACACCTATGCCTGCTGCATGGGCGACACGATGGGCATGACGGGCACCGACACGGTGCTCGCGGTCGTGCCGATGTTCCACGCGAACGCCTGGGGCCTGCCCTACAACGCGCCGACGGTCGGCGCGAAGCTGGTGCTGCCGGGACCGAAGATGGGCGACGCCGCGGTGCTGACGCAGCTCATCAACGAGGAGCGCGTCACGATGTCCGCGGGCGTGCCCACCGTGTGGACACTGCTGATCAATCACCTGCGGCAGACCGGGACCGCCGTCCCGACCATGACGCGCACCATCGTCGGCGGATCGGCGATGCCGCTGCAGATGGCGCGCGACTTCGACGCGCTCGGCGTGAAGGCGGTGCAGGGCTGGGGCATGACCGAGACGAGCCCGCTCGGTACGGTGAGTTCATTGCGTCCCGAGATGCTGTCGTTGCCGGCCGAGGAACAGTATGGGCTCCGCATCCGGCAGGGCCACGGCATCTTCGGCATCTCGATGAAGATCGTGGACGAGGACGGCCACGACCTGCCGTGGGACGGCAAGGCGACGGGGGAGCTCAAGGTGCGCGGACCCTGGGTGTGCAAGGGCTATTTCCGCATGGACGATGCGACCGTGCTCGACGCCGACGGCTGGTTCGCCACCGGCGACGTTGCCGCCATCCATCCCAACGGCTTCCTGCAGATCACCGACCGCGCCAAGGACGTGATCAAGTCCGGCGGCGAGTGGATCAGCTCGGTGGATCTCGAGAACTGCGCCTGCGGCCACCCGGACGTGCTGATGGCGGCCGCCATCGGCGTGCGCCACCCGAAGTGGGACGAGCGGCCGCTGCTGCTGGTCGTGCCGCGCCAGGGCTGCATTCCGGCGCGGGACTCCGTGCTCGCCCACATCGCCGAGCATTTCGCGAAATGGCAGTTGCCCGACGATGTCATCGTGGTCGAGAGTCTGCCGATGACCGCGACCGGCAAGATCAGCAAGAAGGACCTGCGGCAGAAGTTCCGCGACCACCTGGTGAACGAGGCGTGAAGAAGCGCCGCGGCTGAAACGCCATCCCCGGGCGGCAGGTTGCGGGGGGTGGGTATACCGCCCGCCAGTCGTCTTTCATGCTGACGATGGCCCAGCCACGTCGCCCGGCCTCGTCGAGCCCGCGGTCGAGCCGGCCGACATGTGATTGCCGGTCGTAGGCGACCTCTCGCGCGTCATCGTCGTGGTGGAGGATCAGGCCGAGCCGGGGGCCGCTTGCTGCCGTCGTCCATTCCAGCATCTCGAAGTCGCCGTCCGAGTTGCCGAAGGCGAGGATCGGGCGACGTCCGATGTGCTGGTGGATACCGACGGGCTTGCCTGCCTTGTCGTCCACGAAAATCAACTCGGGTTGGCGCAGCAGTACCGGCTTGCCATCCCGCATGTCGTACTTCGACCTGATGCTGCTGCCGACGACCTGCTCGGGCGGGATGCCATAGACGCGCTCCGTCCACGGCCTCACGAACTCGATGCCGCCGCCGGAAACGATGAAGGTCTTGAAGCCGTTCGCCCGCAGCCAGGCGAGCAGTTCGAGCATCGGCTGGTAAACCATTTCCGTGTATGGACGCCCCGTCACCGGATGCCTCGCCATGGCAAGCCAGCGCTCCACGATCTGCGCGAACTCATCGGTCGTCATGCCCGCATGCGTGGCCATGACGATCTGCGCGATGGCCGGCTCGCCGCCGGCGAGTGCCCCCTCAACATCGCCCTCGAGCAGTGACGCAAAGGGCTCCTGGGTCTGCCATTCCGGGTGCTGCGGTGCGAGCGCCTTGACACGGTCGAGCGCGAACAGCAACTGGAAGTACATGGGCTGCTCGGACCACAGCGTGCCGTCGTTGTCGAAAACAGCGATCCGCTCGCCCGGCGGCACGAAGTCTGGCGAGACTGGATTCGTCACCTTCGCCACGAAAGCCGTAATGACCTGCTTGGACTCGCCGTCGTTCCAGGACGGGAGCGCGTCGGAGCTCCCGGCCGTCGCCGTGCCGGAGGCCAGGGCGACGGCGGCCGCGACCAGGAGCATGCATGGCCGTGCTGTCACCTGCCGCTGCCGCCTTGCGGTTTGGAGACCGCTTCCATCACGCGGTCGAGGTTGAAGCTGCCGGGCTTCTGCCGCGGCGGGAACTCTCGGAAGCTCTGCAGCCACTGGCCGACGTAGGCGCCCGCCGGTGCGATCAGGAACATGCGGTCCATGTACCAGCGCTGATAGCCCATGGCGTTTTCCTCTTCGGCGCGCTCGAAGGGATCCATGCGCAGGTTCGCCAGCTTGGGCGCCCGCAGCTCGGTGAACGGCTCCTGCCAGACGTGCAGGCCTTCGGCCTTCTGCTCGAGGAAGGTGATTTTCCAGTTGTCGTAGCGCAGGGCGGCGACGCTGCCGTCGTCGGTCCAGTAGATGAACTCCCGGCGCGGCCACTGCTCCTCGCCCCGCAGCGCCGGGCCGAGGTCGTAGCCGTCGAGGTGCACCTTGTAGGTGCTCTTGCCGACCTTGCGACCCTTGAGCAGGTCTTCCTTCACCGTCTTGTCGCCGGCTGCGGCCAGCAGCGTGGTCAGCATGTCCTCGTGCGCGCCGATGTCGTTGATCACGGTGCCCGGCTTGACCACGCCCGGCCACTTGATGAACGTGGGCACGCGATAACCGCCCTCCCACTGCGTGTTCTTCTCGCCGCGGAACATGGTCGTGCCGCCATCGGGCCACGTAAAGGTCTCCGCGCCGTTGTCGGTCGAGTACATGACGATGGTGTTCTCGTCGAGGCCCAGCTCCTTGAGCTTGGCGAGCACCTGTCCCACGTGGCCGTCGTGCTCGACCATGCCGTCGGCATAGATGCCGAGGCCGGTCTTGCCGTCCGACTCCGCCTTGAGGTGGGTGAAGATGTGCATGCGGGTGGAGTTCCACCACAGGAAGAACGGCTTGTCCGACTTCGCGGCGCGCTCCATGAACTCGAGCGCCCTGGCGGTGACTTCCTCGTCGATGGTCTCCATGCGCTTCCTGGTCAGCGGGCCGGTGTCGGTGATGCGGCCGTCGGCGAAGCTGTGGATCACGCCACGCGGGCCGAACTGCTTCTTGAGGGCCGGATTCTTGAAGTAGTCCGGGTTTTCCGGCTCTTCCTCGGCGTTCAGGTGATAGAGGTTGCCGAAGAACTCGTCGAAGCCGTGCGCGGTCGGCAGCATCTCGTCGCGATCGCCGAGGTGGTTCTTGCCGAACTGGCCGGTGACGTAGCCCTGCGCCTTCAGCAGCGTGGCGATCGTCGGGTCTTCGGCCTTCATGCCCTCGGGCGCGCCCGGCAGGCCGACCTTGGTAAGGCCCGTGCGGATCGGCGACTGGCCGGTGACGAACGCCGCGCGACCGGCGGTGCAGCTCTGCTGACCGTACCAGTCGGTGAACATCGCGCCCTCGGCGGCGATGCTGTCGATGTTCGGCGTCCTGTAACCCATCATGCCGCGGTTGTACGCGCTGATATTGAAGCCGCCGATGTCGTCGCCCCAGATGACGAGGATGTTCGGCTTCTTCGCCTGCGCCTGTGCAGGTGCAGCCAGCGCAGCGAACCCCGCGAGCGCCAGCGTGACCGCCAGCATTCTCTTGAACACCTTCATGAGCTCCACCCCTGTTTGAATTTCCTGTCCCGACCCATGGCCGGGTAACGGACGTTAGTGATCGATCGACATGAAGTCCAATGCATTGCTTGCTGTTCTTTGATAACTTCTGCTCATGAACATCGATCTCCGCCAGCTCCGGCACGTCCTGGCACTGGACCGCTTCCGCAACTTTGCGCGGGCAGCCGAGGCCATCGGGCTGACGCAGCCGGCCCTGTCGCGAAGCATCCAGGTCCTCGAGAAATCCATCGGCGCCCGGCTGTTCGACCGCGACCGGGCGCGAGTGGAGCCGACCCAGGTCGGTGAGCGCCTGATCGCGCGAGCGCGGCCACTGCTCAGCCAGGCCCACGACATCGAGCAGGACCTGCAGCAAATGCTCGGCCTCGAGGTCGGACTGCTGCGAATCGGCGCCGGTCCCTATCCGGCGGATATCTCCGTGGGGACGGCGGTGGGCCGGCTGGTTCGACGCCACCCGGGGCTGCACGCGGACATCTCGGTGGGCGACTGGCCGGCCCTGGTCGAACGGGTGCTGTCCGGTGATCTCGACCTGGCGGTCGCCGAGATCGCCCTCGCGCTCGATGACGAACGGCTGTTGGTCGAGGCGCTGCCGACGCATCAGGGGATCTTCTTCTGCCGGCCGGGCCACCCCCTGGCGGGCCGCGTCGGGCTGCAGCTGGACGACGTGCGCCGCTACCCCTTCATTGCCTCATCCCTCCCGACTCGCCTGGCGCGACTCACGAGCGGGAAGTACCCGGGGCGGGCGGCGAGGCTTCCGGACGGCGTTGGAGCGCCACAGATCCGGGTCGAGACCGTCGGCCTGGCACGGCGGATCGTGATGGACACCGACGCCATCGGCGCCGCGGTTTTGAGCCAGATCGCGGATGAAGTCGCGTCAGGACGGCTGGTGCCCCTGCCACTACAGCTGCCCTGGCTCAAGACCAACTACGGCATCATCCGGCTGGCCAATCGCACCCTTGGTCCCGCGGCCAAGGCATACATCGAGATTCTTCGGGAAGTCGAGTCTGAGATCGACTGAGAGGTGTCGTTACGGCCGGCAACGCTGCAGCAGCGTCTCCGCCTCGGCGTGGCTCATGTTCTTCGGCACCGGGTAGTCGCGATGCGCCTCGATCATCGCCGCGCGGGCAATGGCGGGCACGTCCTCCGCCTTGAGGGTCGAGATCTTCTCGGGGATCCCGACCGTGCGATTCAGTTCGCGCACACGGTCGATGAAACGCTGGGCGAGCACTGCCTTCGATTCCGACGCGGAACCCGCACCGATCGCCACGGCGAGCTCGGCGAGTCGCGCCTCGGCATACGGTGCGTCCTTCAGGTAATCGAGCACGTAGGGCAGCACGATGGCGTTGCACAAGCCGTGCGGCACTCCGTACCGGCCGCCGAGGGTGTGCGAGAACGCATGCACGTAGCCGACATAGGCCTTGGTGAAGGCGAGTCCCGCGTAGAACGACGCGACGGCCATGCCCTCGCGCGCGGCGAGGTCATCTCCATTCGCGAACGCACGCGGCAGGTTCTCGAAGATCATCCGCACCGCGGCCAGGGAATGCGGCGCTGTCTCAACCAGCGGCCAGCGGTTCGTGTATGCCTCGACGGCATGGGTGAGCGCATCCATGCCCGTCGCCGCGGTGATGGGCTTCGGCATGCCCTGCATGATCTGTGGGTCGAGCGCCGCCGCCATCGGCACCAGCCGCGGATCGATCGCCGCCGCCTTCACGTGCGCGACCGGATCGGTGGCGACCGCCGCGACCGTCACCTCGGAACCGGTGCCCGCCGTGGTCGGGATCGCGAACAGCGGCAGCATCGGCGCCTTCAGCTTCAGCATGCCGAGGAGTTGCGCCGGCGACTTGTGGCTCGTGGCCATCGCGCCGATCAGCTTCGCCGCGTCGATCGCCGAGCCACCGCCCACCGCGAGGATCGCGTCACTGCGATGCGCCTTCACGGCCGCGAGCCCAGCCTCCAGCACCGGGTAGGTCGGGTCGGGCGTGATGCCGTCATGCACCGCGACGTCGATGCCCTGGTCCGCGAGCGCCCGCCGCAGCGGCTCGACGAGGCCGAGCTTCACGAGCACGGCGTCGGTGACGATCATCACGCGCCGGAAGCCGAACTGGCCGATCATGCGACAGAGGCGCAGCGCCGAATCCGGCCCCACCAGGACGGTCGGCCGTGGGATCGGGACCAGCCGCGGTATCGGCTTCTTGAACGGCTTGATCAGGCGATAGGCCAGCAGGCGCAATCCGAACAGCATGCGCATCCCCGGTTCACGACTTACGGTTGAGGATAGCCCGGCCTCCCCCGGCCCGGCACTCGTAGAAGCCGCGCCCGCCATTCAGCGGCGCAGGAAGCCTGTTAGCAGCCGATTGACCTCGTCTGCGGCTTCCACGTGAACCATGTGGCCCCGCCCGGCCAGCAGGTGCAGCTCGACGCCCGGCGCCTCGAATTCGCCTGGTGCGGGCGGCGGAATGACGACATCCGCTGCGCCCCAGATGACCATCGTGGGCACCGTTCCCGCCAGCTCGCGCAACGCGCCGCCGGCGCGGGTCCCCGCGTAACGGCTGCCCGCGATCCGGGCCAGCGCCGCCGTCGCGCCCTCGCGCCCCTTGAACCGGAGCGCCTCAGCGACGAGTTCCGCCACCGCGAAGTCCGGCGCGGCGAACAGCAGGCGCATCAGCGGTTCGAGCGTCTCCCGGCTGTCCGCGCCGATGAAACCGCGGATGTAGTCGGCGTTGATCTTCCGGCCGATGCCCGCTGGACCGATGAGCGTCAGCGACCCCACCCGTTCCGGTGCACGGTCCAGCAGGGCGAGACACACCGCGGCCCCCATCGAGTGGCCGACGAGGTGGGCACGCCCGATCCCGACCGCGTCCATGTAGCCCTGCACCGTCGCCGCCAGTTCTTCGAGTGAGCCGCTGCCGACGTCGGTGCTCGACGCCCCGTGACCCGGCAGATCGAGGGCGGCGACCGTCCAGCCGCCGTCTGCCAGGACAGCAAGGTTGCAGCCCCAAGTCTCGAGGCTGCCGCCGAAACCGTGCACCAGCACGACCTGCTCCTCTCCACCGTGGCGGATGACGTGTCGCAGTCTTCGCCCGCCGACCTCGACGAAACCGGGTATCCAAACGCGCATGCGGCTACGATGCACCGAAACCGCGCCGAGAGCGATGAGGATAACCGACATGTCCGACCGAGCGCCCATCCCCCGCGACTCACACAACGACTACACGAAAGAGATGGCGTCGCGTCGCGCGGAATTCCTGCGCGAGAGGACCGGCGTCGAGCTGAAGCACGTGCTGAGCCAATCCTTCGAACCGGGTCTGCTGCCGGGCAACATCGAGAACTTCCTGGGCGTTGCGCAGGTCCCGATCGGGCTCGCCGGGCCGCTGCGCATCAACGGCGAGCACGCCACCGGCGACTTCTATGTCCCGCTCGCGACCACCGAGGGCACGCTCGTCGCGAGCTACAGCCGCGGCATGCGCGTACTCACCGAGAGCGGTGGCGTCACGACGACGGTAGTGAAACGCTCGATGCAGCGTGCGCCCGTCTTCATGTTCGGCAATGCCCGCGAGGCGCGCGACTTCGGCGAATGGCTCGTGCAGCACTTCGACGCGGTGAAGCAGGCGGCCGAGACCACCACCCGCAGCGGCAAGCTCTTCGAGATCGAGCAGTACCCGCTCGCGAACCTGCTCTACCTGCGCTTCAACTACACCACCGGCGACGCGGCCGGCCAGAACATGACGGGCAAGGCCACGCACGCCGCCTGCGAGTGGATCCGCGATGCACATCCGGAGCACCCGAAGTACATGCTCTCGGGCAGCATCGACACCGACAAGAAGCACTCGGCAATCAACACGCTGCGCACGCGTGGCCGGCGCGTGGTGGCCGAGGCCGTCATCAAGGACGAGGTGCTGCAGCGACTCATGCGCGTGGACACGCGCACGCTGTTCCGTGCCCGCCAAGTCTCGAATGCCGGGTCGCTGATGGTGGGCTCCGCCTACAACGGCCCGCACTCCGCGAACGGCATCACGGCGATGTTCATCGCCACCGGACAGGACGTCGCGAACGTCGCCGAGTCGCACGCGGGCATCACCTACGCGCAACTGCTCGACAATGGCGACTACTACTGGTCGGTGACGCTCACGTCGCTGATCGTCGCCTCGTACGGCGGCGGCACGGGACTGCCCACGCAGCGCGAGTGCCTGGAGCTGCTCGACTGCTATGGCCAGGGCAAGGCCGACAAGCTCGCCGAGATCGTGGCGGCCGTCGTGCTGGCAGGCGACGTCTCGCTGGGCAGCGCCGTGCTGTCGGGCGAATGGGTGTCGAGCCACGAGAAGATGGGGCGCAACCGGCCGTGATGCCGGAATCGCGGGACCGAGAAAGCCCTCGCCCGCTCCGGTTGACCCCTTCGGCCGGACCCCGAATACTCGACGAGTACTGGCCCGTTACCAATGAACGAAGACACCAAAGCGGTATTCCTCAGCTATGCCTCGCAGGACGCGGAGATCGCACGGCGCATCGCCGATGCACTGCGCGCGGCGGGGCTCGAGGCGTGGTTCGACCAGAACGAACTGAGGGGCGGCGATGCGTGGGATGTCTCGATCCGCAAGCGGATCAAGGATTGCGCGCTGTTCGTGCCGGTCATCTCGAGGAACACCGAGTCGCGCAGTGAAGGCTACTTCCGGCTGGAATGGAAACTCGCGGTCGACCGGTCGCACCTGATGGCCGACGACCAGGCGTTCCTCATGCCTGTGGTGATTGACGACACGAGTGACGCACAGGCTCGAGTACCGGACCGGTTTCGTGAACGACAATGGTCGCGGCTGTCCGGCGACGCCACGCTCGCGGCGTTTGCGGAACGCGTGGCCCAGGCGATACCGCGCCAGAACAATGATGACGCGACACGCGCACCGCCAGATCAACCCAGGGCCGCGTCGAGCCCGAAGGCCATTGCGGTCCTGCCACTGGCGAACATGAGCGCCGACCCTGAGAACGAGTATTTCAGCGACGGCATGACCGAGGAGATCATCAACGCCTTGTCGAAAGTGCCGGGCGTCCATGTGGCCTCTCGCTCGTCGTGCTTCGCATTCAAGGGAAGAAAGGACGTCAATGTCCGACAGATCGGCGAAAAGCTCGGTGTGACGACCCTGCTCGAAGGCAGTGTGCGCAAGGTTGGCAATCGCATCCGGATTGCTGCGCAGCTGGTCAACGTCGATAACGGCTACCAGCTGTGGTCCGAGACGTACGACCGCCAGCTCGAGGACATATTCGCGGTCCAGGACGAGATTTCGCGGTCAATCGTCGACGCGTTGAAGCTGCAGCTGACGGGCGCCACGGCGGCCGTCGTGGCGCCGACCAGGAACCTCGACGCCTATACCACCTATCTCAAGGGCCGATTTCATTTCAACAAGTTCAGCGAGATCGGCCTGCGCAAGGCCTACGACCTGTTCCAGAACGCGCTGCTGCAGGATCCGGGCTTTGCGCGCGCCTACGCCGGCATCGCGGACGTGTGGTGCGATCTCGCGGATGACTGGGTTCCACCCGACGACGCGTATCCCCGTGCCAAATCGGCCGCCGAGCGGGCCCTGCAACGTGATCCCGAACTCGCCGATGCGATGATTTCGATCGGCAAGGTGCTGTGCTGGCATGAGTGGAAGTTCCCGGAAGGCGTGTGCCACGTGGAGCGCGCCGTCACGCTCAGCCCGAACAACGCCGAAGCGCACTGGGTGCTGGGAACGGCTCTGCCGCTGGTGGGACGCCTGCGGGACGGGATCGCCGCGGTCCGCCGCGCGCTGGAACTCGACCCGCTACGGGTCGAGTACTTCGGATGGGCCACGCGCCTGCTCCTGTATGCCGGGGACTATGACGCGGCGATCGCGCAGGGTGCGGAGACGTTCGAGATTGATGAAAAGTATGGCCGCGGATTCGTGTTCGTGGGGTCTGCCTACCTCGCCAAGGGTGACGCGGAACAGGCCCTCGAGTGGTTCCAGCGTGGCCAGAGCCTCGACACGGCGGTACGTTCGTACGATGCGATGATCGTCCGCGCGCTGGCCGCTTTGGGTCGCCGTGAGGAGGCGGAAGAGATCCTCGCGCGACTGGAGGGCGACTCGCGGCAGCAGTATGTACGGGCGGAGTACCTGTCGATGGGGCACGCCGCGGTGGGCGAACTCGACCGCGCCTTCGAGGCGCTGGAGCGGGCCTACCAGGCGCGCTCGGCCGGGCTGATCTACCTGCATCTCGATCCGGGCTACGCGCCATTGCGCGGCGACTCCCGGTACCAGGAGCTGGTGCAGCGCATCGGACTCCGATAATCAGCGTGACAGCCCCGGCACGCTGATCGGCAGAACTCCAGATCCCGCTACGTCAGGATTTCGAACGCCGCGCGGTGACGGGTCGTGAGCGTCACTGGGGGCTCGCCCGGCCGTTCGAGCGTCACTTCGCACGCGGCCAGCTTGCTGTTGAGGCAGGTGTGCGAACCGCCCGGCGGGTTGTAATAGGTTAGCGACACGAAGTCCTCGGGCGCCGCATGAATTCGACCGTGGATGCGAACGCCTGCCTGTGCACTGTCGAAGTGCCAGTTGCAATCCTTCCATGCACCTTTCGCCCGGAGCGGCTGCAGAGCGGAGTTCAGCCGGTAGTCGTGTCCGCCGAACCGCAGGCAGACGATCGTCATCGGCGGCGTCCAGAACGGCCCCAGCCTGAGTCTCGCCGTCGCGCACTCGAGGAACGCCTCCGGTGCATCGTCGAAGCCGACGACCTGTCCCCAGGCATAGGTGTCGGTGTGCCGGTGGCCCCAGTTGTGGTTCTCGCTGCCGGTCCAGTCGTCGATGTCGATGCCTTCTCCGTCCACCTCCAGCACTCCGTCGAACACGATCTGCGGACGCGTGCAGAGCGCCTTCGCCGCCGGCAATCGCGCCTCGTACGACCGCTCGGGCAGGAAGATCATGGGCGACCCGCCGTCCCCGTACGTGAACGTCCACCGAATGCTATGAGCGCCGCTCGCGCTGCCGCGAAGGTCGCCGGCCTTAAGCGTCGCGTCGGCGATCCGCACGTCGAGCCCGCGCGGCGCGAAGGAACAGTCGCGGATCGGGATCTCGGACTTGGCGGAGCGGATCAGCCGGCGCTCACCGTCGAAATGGATCGCCCAGAGTTCACCGATGGCGTCCTGCGGCCGACCCTGCGGTGCGAATATCGTGTAGCGGATCCAGAACGCGAAACGGCGCATGGGATGGTTGGCGCGCAGGAACCAGCTCTCGTAGTGGCCGCGCGACTGGCCCGGGCGGTAGCGTGCGCCCTGCCAGTACGAGAGGTCGTGCCGAGTGGCGTCAGCGGTCGCCATCGCCCCCCCAGCGTCCGCGGTCCCGTTACGCGCGAAGCACGCGGTTGAAGAACTCCACCGTCCGCTGCCAGGCGAGCTGGGCCGCCTCCGGGTCGTAGCGCGGGGTCGTATCGTTGTGAAATCCGTGCTGCGTGTCCGGGTACACGTGCGCTGTGTACTTCACCTCTGCGGCCTTCAGCGCCGCCTCGTAGGGCGGCCAGCTGGCGTTGACCCGCTCGTCGTTCGCGGCGAAGTGCAGCAGAAGTTCCGCCTCGATCGCGTCCACCGCGTCCAGCGACGGCGCACTGCCGTAGAAAGGCACGGCCGCCGCAAGATCCGGCAGCGCCACTGCAAGCCGGTTGGCGATTGCACCGCCGTAGCAGAAGCCGACGACGCCGAGACGACCACTGGTGCCAGGTTGGGCGCACAGGACCTGCGTCGCCGCGACGAAGTCCTCGAACGACTTGGGCTGCTCGAGCTTGGCGAACGACGCGCGCGCCTGATCCTCGTCGCCCGGGTAGCCTCCGAGCGGGAACAGCGCATCTGGCGCCAGCGCCACGAAATTCTCGAGCGCCACGCGCCGTGCGACGTCCTCGATGTGCGGGTTCAGCCCGCGGTTCTCGTGCACCACCAGCACCATTGGCAGGGGACCTGTCGCCTTGGCCGGCCGCACCAGGTATCCGCGCGCGCGCCCGTAGCCCTTGGGCGAGTCGTATTCGATATAGCCCGCCTCGAGCCGCGGGTCGCTCGGCGGAATCTGCTGTGCGTCCGCGAAGCGCGGGCTCAGTGCGCCCAGCAACCCGGCGGCCGTCACCGTGCCGACCGCGAACCTGCCCACCCTCTCGAGGAACGTGCGCCGGTCGATGTCGCCGTGCACGTACTGATCGAAGATCAGCAGCACCTCTGGATCGAAGTCACCCGCGCGTTGCATTGCAGGACGCTGGTTCATGGCCGTCTCTCCCCCGAGGTGCGTGGCAGCTTAGCGCAGCCCGACCGTCAGCGCGGGATCTCCCGGGTCACGGCGCCGCGTGCGGCGCCCGCCGGTTGCGCCACGGCAGTTCGCGTTCGAGCTGGGCCGCGAGCCTGAAGAGACTCGCCTCCTCGCCGATGCGCGCGGTGAACAGCATGCCCATCGGCAGGCCGTCCGCCGTCCAGTGCAGCGGCAGCGACATCGAGGGCTGGCCCGTCACGTTGGCGATCATCGTGTAGGGCGCCGCATCGAACACGGGCGCGAAAGCCTCCACCACTTTTGGACGCTGGCTCAGCAGCGCGCCTGCCGGCAGGGCCGTGAGCAGCTTCAGCCCCTGGCGCTGCAGCGTCGAGAGCTGGTAGGCCCCGATCGGCAGCGGCGGCACACCGACCGTGGGCGTGAGCAGCACGTCGAAGCCCGAGGACCACGCGAGCCATTGCCGCGAAAACGCTTGCATGGTCCACAGCGCCGTAGCCACGTCCGCCGCGGACTGCGCCTCGCCCATCTTCGCCAGGACCCAGGTCGCAAGCTCGACGTCGTCGCTCGAGGCCTCGCGGCCGACGACCGTCTTCGCGAGTCGCAGCGTCGCCGCGACGTCGGCCGCGATGAGCGATGCGTAGCTCTCGATGAAGGTCTCCGGCGGCAGCGGCAACCGGACCTCGACGACCTCGTGTCCCAGGCGGTCCAGTGCCGCGCTCGTCGCCTCCAGCGCCTGGCCGTTCTCGGGATGCAGGGTCCTGCCCAGGCCCGGGTCGTGGCTGAACGCAATGCGCAGTCGGCCCGGCCCGATCGTGGTCTCCTGCAGGAACGGACGCACGGGCGCCGGGAGCTTCATCAACTGCTGCGGGTAATCGCCCGCCGTCGCGTCGAGCAATGCGGCACTGTCGCGCACGGTGCGGGTGACGGCGTGCTCGCCGATAAAGCCCCACCAGACGTCGGGAGCCTGCGGACCGGTCGGATTTCGGCCCCGGCTCGGCTTGAGGCCCACCAGGCCGCAATTCGATGCCGGCGTGCGGATCGAGCCGCCGCCGTCATTGGCGTTCGCGGCCGGCACGATGCGCGCCGCGACCGCCGCGGCCGAGCCGCCGCTCGAGCCGCTCGAGGTGCGCTCGAGGTTCCACGGATTGCGCGTCGGGCCGAAGAGTTCCGGCTCAGTGACGTTCGACACACCGAGCTCGGGGGTGTTGGTCTTGCCGAAGATCACGAGGCCCGCGGACTTGTAGCGGCGGGTGAGTTCCTCGTCCTCGGTCGGCACGAAGTCCTTGAACAGCCGCGAACCCATGCGCATCGGCTCGCCGGCGTAGGCCGTCATCAGGTCCTTGATGAGGAACGGCACGCCGCGGAACGGCCCTGCGGGCAGGCCCGACGCGATCGCCTCGCGCGCGCGGCCCTCCATGAGGTGGATCACGGCATTGATATGAGGGTTGACCGCGGCCGTGCGCGCGAGCGCTTCGTCGAGGAGTTCCCCGGGAGTCACCTCGCCTTTGCGGACGAGGTCCGCGAGGCCCAATGCATCGTAGTCGCCGTAGTCGCGGAACCCCAAGGCATGACTCCCCGTGATGAGGCCGGTGATGATGTGCCTTCGTGCGGGCTCTTGCCAGCGTGCCGCGGCCCGCCGACACTCGGCATCCTCTTCAGACCAACCTGTCCGGATTCCCATGCCTGCCAGCCTCCGTACTGCCTTCTGCGTGATGACGATCTGCATTGCGATGCCCGCGTTGGCGGCCGCGAGCCGCGGCCCGGCCGACGTGGACGGCGCCCGCATCATCGCCGCGGACCGTGAGCCGCAGAACTGGCTCGCGCACGGCCGCACCTACGACGAGCAGCGCTACAGCCCGCTCGCGAAGGTCAACGACGCCAACGTGGGGCAGCTCGGTCTCGCCTGGTCGTACGCCACCGGCACCACGCGCGGGCTGCAGGCGAGCCCGATCGTCGTCGACGGCGTCATGTACACGACGGGCGTGTGGAGCGTCGTGTGGGCACTCGATGCGAAGACCGGGCGCGAGCTGTGGAGATTCGATCCGCAGGTGCCGCGAGCCTGGGGCCGCCATGCCTGCTGCGACGCCGTGAACCGCGGCGTGGCGGTGTGGAAGGGCGCCGTGTACGTCGCCACGCTCGACGGACGCCTGGTCTCGCTCGACGCGAGGACTGGCGCGAAGCGCTGGGAAGTGAACACCATCGACCGCAGCAAGCCCTACACGATCACCGGCGCGCCGCGTGTCGTGAAGGGCAAGGTGCTGATCGGCAATGGCGGCGGCGAATACGGCGTGCGCGGGTATTTTTCCGCGTATGACCCCCGGACCGGACAGCTCGTGTGGCGCTTCTACACCGTGCCCGGGAATCCCAGGGACGGCTTCGAGCATCCGGAGCTCGAGCAGGCCGCGAAGACCTGGAACGGCGAGTGGTGGGCCGGCGGCGGCGGCGGCACCGTGTGGGACTCGATGGCCTACGACCCCGAACTCGACACCTTGTATGTGGGCACGGGCAACGGCTCGCCCTGGGCACGCGACATCCGTTCACCCGGCGGCGGCGACAACCTGTTCCTCTCCTCCATCCTCGCGCTCGATCCCGACACCGGTCGCCTGAAGTGGCATTACCAGGTGACGCCCGGCGACAACTGGGACTACACGGCGACGCAGCACATCATCCTCGCGGACCTCGTGATCGGCGGCGTGAAGCGCAAGGTGCTGATGCAGGCGCCGAAGAACGGCTTCTTCTACGTGCTCGATCGCGTGACGGGCGAACTGCTCTCCGCGGACAAGTACATTCCGGCGACGTGGGCGAGCCACGTCGACCTGAAGACGGGCCGTCCGGTGGAGACTCCCGAGGCGAACTACAGCCGCGAGACGCGGATCATCGTCCCCGCTCCGTTCGGCGGTCACAACTGGCACCCGATGGCATTCAACCCGAGGACGGGCCTGGTCTACATACCCGCGATGCAGCCGATGGGCATCTATCCGCTTTCCGAGGAGTTCAAGCAGACCGGCAAGTACACGCGTCGCGACATGTTCTGGAACCCGGGCATCGACTGGAACGTGTACCTCGGCACGATCGGCGCATTGCTCGAGCAGTTCGGCGGCGTCCTGCCGCCGGACCGCGGCTATCTCAAGGCCTGGGACCCCGTGCAGAAGAAGACCGTGTGGGAGATCGAACATCCTGCATTCTGGAACGGCGGGCTGCTCACCACCGCCGGCAACCTGTTGTTCCAGGGTACCGGCGACGGTCGCTTCGTCGCCTATGCGGCGGACTCCGGCAAGATCCTGTGGGCGGTGCCGACGCTGATCGGCATCATCGCGCCGCCCGTGACCTATGCCGTGGACGGCGAGCAGTACGTCGCGGTGATGGCGGGTTACGGCGGCGCCGGCGCCGTCACCGGCGGCGACCCGCGCACGATGGCCTCGGCGAAATACGTCAACGAAGGACAGGTGCTGGCGTTCAAGCTCGGCGGCAAAGCCTCCATGCCGAAGATCGCGGAGAAGAACGCGAGCATTCCCGAGCAGCCGAGGCTCGCGGCGACGGCCGGACAGATCGACAACGGCAGCCGCAAGTACATGTCCACCTGCATGGTCTGCCACGGCGCGCTCGCGATTTCCGGCGGCGTGCTTCCCGACCTGCGCATGCTCACGGCGGACAAGCACGCGATCTTCAAGGAAATCGTCTACGACGGCGTGACGCACGGGGCCGGCATGCCGCGAATGGGCGACCTGCTCACCGAGCAGGACGTGCGCGACATCCAGGCCTACCTCATGACGCGGGCGAACCAGGACCGCGAAGCTAGAACGAAGCGTTGAACTCCACGCCCCATTGCCTGGGCTCGGAGATCGACGCGAACGGCGTGCCGAAGGTCTCCGCCGTGAGATTGTTCACGCCGGTCACGTACTGGTCGTCGAACACGTTGGTGACGAATGCCGCCATGCCCCAGCGGTCGTCGGCGCTGGACCATGCGAGGCGCACGTCCAGGCGGTGCTGGTCCTCGCCCACGTCGAAGTTGGGGCTCACCTGGCAGTCGCCCTGCTGCTGCGACTGCTTGTTGCAGCGGGATTCGCCCCGGTACGCATAGCGGCCGGACAGGTCGAGGTCGCCCGCCGATCCGAGCGTCCACACGTAGCTCGCCCCGAGCGCGGCGGACAGATACGGCTCGCCGGTCGGTTCGCCGGACAGGTCGGCGCCGTTGGTCTCCTTGTCCTTGTAGGTCGCATCGATGAACGCGAGATTGGCGAACAACGTCACCGCGTCATAGGGCTGCCAGCGCGCCTCCGCGTCGATGCCCCACGCCTCCTCGTCACCCGTGTCCACGAGGTACTGCGGCACGCCGGAGCCGTCGACGCCGGTCATCAACGCAATGGCCTGCTTGTCCTGGTACACGTAGTAGAAGGCCGAGGCATTCATGATCAGGCCGACGTGCGAGTACATGCTCTTCACGCCCGCCTCGAGGTTCCACACGTCCTCGTTGTCGAACCGCGAGCCGACCTCGACGCTGTTGTAGCCACCCGCCTTGTAGCCCTTGGTGAGCGAACCGAACACCATCATGTCGGGCGACACCGAGTAGTCGATCACCACGCGCGGGCTCAGGTCGTCCCAGGAGTCGTCGCGCTTGACCTTGCCGGCGCCCCCGTCCGGCGTGTCGACCCTGAAGATGAAGTCAGACAGGCGATACGCCTCGGGCGGAATCGGGAAGGCGTCGAAGAATCCCGCCGCGACCAGCGCGGCGACGGTGGCATCGAGTTCCGGGGTCTGGTGCGGCCCATTGCGCCAGCTGAATTCCTTGGAGTCGTGGGTATAGCGCAGGCCCACGGTGAGGTTCGTCTTGTCGTTCACGTGCCAGATCACGTCGCCGAACAGCGCGGCCGCCTGGAAATCGCCTTCGTTGTACATCACCTCGCGCCACGGAAGCCCCAGCATCGTGAGCGGTATCTCGTTCGCCAGCAGCACGGCGCTCGTGAAGCCGTACAGGGTACCGTCCGGGGTGATGAGGCCCGCGTCTTCGTAGATGCCGAGGTTGACGCCGAGCGTGTCGATGCTGTCGGTGAGCGCGTGCGTGT
Organism: uncultured Gammaproteobacteria bacterium; assembly: GCA_963778185.1. Taxonomy (GTDB): domain Bacteria; phylum Pseudomonadota; class Gammaproteobacteria; order Steroidobacterales; family Steroidobacteraceae; genus RPQJ01. The sequence continues at coordinate 1,018,501 of CAVZTF010000003.1, forward strand.
CGCTCGCCTGCTTCGCACTTTCGGAGTAGTAGCTCACTCCGGCGACCCAGTCGAACCGGTCGGTCTGGGTCGACAGCTTGAACTCCTGGTACCAGCTGTCGTTGTCCTCGACGTTGGCCGTGTCGAAGTACGTGGCGGGCAGGTTGGTGCCGTCCTCGTCCTCACGGTTCATCGTCTCGAAATGGCGCCACGCCGTGGTCGAGCGCAGGTCGGCCCAGGCGAACCGGTGGTCGATGATGAGGTTCACGCCGTCGAGCTTGCGCGATTCCTCGTTGCCCTCGACGTCGTTGAACACCCTGGCCTTGCTCGGGTCGAGGAACGTTGCGGGCTGCGCCGGGTAAGGCACGCCGGTGTCGCCCGCCGCCACCGGCACGAGGCCGATCGCCGGGCGGGCCAGCTGGTCGATCTCGTCGTGGTCCCAGGCCAGGGTCGCCGAGGTCTCGGCGCCGATCTCCCAGCGCAGCGCGGCGCGCCCCGCCCAGTTGTCCTCGGGCCAGAGGTCCTTGCCCGTGGCCGCGTCTTCCACCCATCCGTCGCTCTTGTTGTAGAGGCCGTTCAGCCGCAGCGCGAGGCCGTCCGCGAGCGGCACGTTCACCATGCCCTCGACGCGTTGCTTGTCGTACTCGCCGACGCGCAGGCGTACGAATGCGTCGAAGTCTTCCGCCGGCTGCCGGGTGATGATCGACACCGCGCCGGCCGCGCTGTTGCGGCCGAACAGCGTCCCCTGCGGACCCTTCAGCACCTCGATGCGCTCGATGTCGTTGAAGGCCAGCAGCGACGCGCCGGAGCGTGCCGCGTAGATGCCGTCCACGTAGATGCCCACCGCGGGGTCCGTGCCGACGCCGAAGTCGCCGGTCTGTATGCCGCGGATCGCGTACCTCGGCTGCGTGGGACTGTCGCTCGAGATCACCAGGCCGGGGACGAATCCGTTCAGGTCGCCCATGTCCTCGGCGGCGATGTCGTCGATGAGATCGGTACTCACGACCTGCAGCGTGATCGGCACGTCCTGCACCGCCTGCTCGCGGCGCTGGGCCGTCACGACGACTTCCTCGAGGCCGCCGTTCGCCCCATCCTGCGCGAGCGCCTGCGGCGAAATGGCGGCCGCCACGCAGCCTCCTGCCAGCGCGGCGGCAACGGCCCGCCCGAGCATCTTCTTCTGGTGAATCATGATTCTCCCCCGTCGATGACGGATTGTGGCAACCGCCCGCGTCGAAGTCGACACGTGCCTCAGTTGCTGACTTGCAGCATGTACTCGGCCACGGCCAGACGCGTCTGCGGGTCGAGGTAGTCCTGGGGCGGCATTTCCGGATAGTCGTCGCGCTTCTTGACTGGCCTGGCGATGTAGTCGGCGATGCCCTGCGGATTGTCCATGTAGAGCGCCTGGATGACCTGCACCGGCGGCCCGATCATGCGGCCATTGTAGATGTGGCAGCCGCTGCAGATGCCGAGGTAAGCGATCTTGCCGCGCTCGCCGGGCTCGATCACGCGCGGCGGCACCGGCGGCAGCAGGTAGGTGGCGGTGCCGGCCGTGTTGGTGAAGGCGCACTCCGCGAAGTCGTCGATGCCCGCCGTCAGGTACTGGTGGCGGTTGATGATGCAGCTGCCCGGACTCGGACCCACGCGCACGATGTCCACGTTGCCGCGCTTGCCCTCCGCCAGCAGCAGCGCCTTGAGCTCGGGCAGGGTGTCGTGGCCGTTCTTGAGCATCACGTTGTCCAGGATGCTCACGCGGTCCGAGTTCGGCTCCGATTCGGGATCCGCGGTGATGTTGGCCGCGTGCGCGTGGTCGGTGATGATGAGGCCCGCCGTCTTGTGGTCCGAGACGATGTTGCCCTCGACCACGACGTCATCCGCCGCCATGAGCAGGATGCCCGTGCCGGCGGGGATGCCGGCCACCGTGGAACCCGGCGCGCCGAAGTTCGGGTGGTTGTTCCGCACCACGAAGTTGTTGCGGAAGATCACGTCGGAGGTGGTCTTGATCGGCAGCCCGGGTGTCACGAACGCGAGCAGGCCCCCCGTGTTGTCGTGCACGTAGTTGTTCTCGACGATGGCGTGGCGGCTGTTCTCGATCTCGATGCCGGCCACGCTGTCGAAGACCTCGTTGTGCGCGACGTGGATGTTGTCGCTCATGCCGATGTAGATCGCCGCATCGGCGATGCCCGAGACCACGTTGTGCTCCACGACGCCGTTCTGCCCGAGCTGCGGGAAGATGCCGTAGACGCCCGCGTCCGCGATCACGTTGTTGCGGATCTCGAAGTTGTTGCCGGCCTGCCCCATGATGCCGTTGCCCTTGTAGTTGCGGATCTCGAGGTTCTCGACCACGAAGCCGTTGCCGGAGTAGAGGATGGCGTCGTTCAGCCTCTTCTCGCCGTCGAGCAGCGCGCGCCGCCCCGCCTCGATCACGCCGACGAGGCGGATGCCGTCCTTGTCGACGTACACGGTCTCGCGGTAGGTGCCCGGCATGACGCGGATCGTCGTGCCCGGCAACGCGGCCGTGACGGCGGCCTGGATGGACTCGCCGTCCTTGACCACCACGACCTTGTCCGTCGCGGGGCCCGCCACGGACATGATTGCGCCCGCGGCTGTCGCAGCCGCCACGCGCGTGGCCGTCTCGCCTTCCGCGCGGAAGCCGCCGCCGTAGCTCGCCCCGGCGCTGCCCGAGGTGACGAGCATGGCGGACTTCGTGGTACGCCCGAAATACGCGCCGGCGCCGAAGGCCGCGACCGCCGCGACGAGCGCGAGCAACCATGCTTTCTTCATCTGGGATCTCCTCCCGGCGCGGCGCCCGAGGGCACGCGCGCGGGTATCTCGGGCAGGAACGTTTCGTCGGTGAGCGCCTGCAGGAAGTCGACCAGCCGGTCGAGTTCCTCGTCGGACAGGCGTGGCTCGGTGATGTGCCAGTGCAGGTAGAGCGTCTGGTCCGCGGGCACGGCATGGCCGCGTCCCTTGTTGTAGAACCCGACCGCCTCGCGCAGCGTCGCGAACGTCCCCGAGTGCATGTAGGGCGCGGTCCGCGCGATGTTGCGCAGGGTGGGAACCTTGAAGCCGCCGCGCAGCTTCGCCTCGTGGAAGGTCGCCTCGGCACCCACGTCGAACGGCCGCCCCGGGGGCTCGGGCACGCCGATCACCGCGATCTGCTGGTTGGTAAAGAGCGGCGGTGTGTGGCATTCGGCGCAGCGCGCGACGAACGAGCGGAATACGTTCAGTCCCTCGATCTCGCGCTCGTTGAGCGCGGCGTCGTGCCCGTGGACATAGCGGTCATAGCGGCTGTTGAGCGAGACCAGCGAGGTCTGGAACGCCGCGAGCGCCACGTAGACCTGTTCGAGCGCGATGGGCAGCGCGGGGTGCCCGGGGAAGGCCTCGCGGAACAGGCGACGGTAGGTCGCGTTGCCGTTCAGGCTGGCGAGCAGGCGTTCCGGCGTGTTGCCCATCTCGATCGGAGAGTAGAGCGGCCCCTGCGCCTGTGCCTCCAGCGAGTTCGCGCGCGCATCCCAGAAGAAGCGCTGCAGGAAGGCCACGTTCCAGAGCGTCGGCGTCGCGCGCCGCGCATCCGCGCCGTGGATACCGAATCGAGCGCGGCTGCCCGTCGGAGAGTCCGCGATCCGGTCGATGGCAACTTGCGCAGGACAGCGTCCCGTCGCCTGACAGCACGGGATCGAAGAAGAGATACCGGCCGAGGTCGATCTGCCCGGGCGTGAATCCGTCGCGATGCGGCGGGAGAGCCGTGCGTGTGCCGCCGACGCCGCGGCCCTGCAGCGAGTCGTAGAACTGGTAGCGGTCGCGCAGCTCGCAGGCGCCGGCGGCGGTCTTCTCGAAGCTGGGCGGGCAACGCGCGCTCAACTCGAACCGCGCCGTCGCAGGCACGGTGGCGCTCGCGCCAGTAGCGAGTGACGCCAGCACGGCGAGCACGTTCCGTCGCAGGCTCATGCGCACCGCGGAGCGATCACTTGGCGGCGCCCTGCGCGTGGATGAACGCGACCACGTCGTCGAGGTCCTGCTCGGTCGCCAGCACGTTCGCCATCAGGCTCATCTGGCGACCGTAACGATCCTCGGCATGCGCGCCGCGGACGCCCTCGCGAAAATTTCGATGCTGCCGCTTCAGGTAAGCCGCATCGAGTCCGGCCAGCCTGGGGGCGGAGAGCGCCGCATTGCCCTCCGCCTTGCCGCCATGACACGCGCCGCACTTGCCGTGGTAGAGGTTGTTGCCGTTGCGCAGGTCTGCGCCGGGGGACGGCTTGACGGTCGTCTTCGGCAGCCCGGCAAGATGCCCGGCGACGGCAGCGACGGCCGCCTCGTCGCCCAGCACCGCGACTGCGGCGCGCATCTGCTTCCCCGGAAGGTCGCGCTCATGCGCGCCGCGCTGGCCTGCGCGGAAGTTGCGCAGCTGGCGCTGCAGGTACGCCGCCTGCTGTCCGGCGAGCGCAGGCGCATTCAGCGCCGGGTTGCCCTCAGCGAACCTGCCGTGGCAGGCGGCGCAGGTCGCATAGAGTTGCGGACCGGTTGCCGCCATGCCCGCGCCGCACGCGAGGGGCGCGCACGCGGCGAGCAGCCGCCGCAGCCATGGGCCCGGTTTCATCGACGATCCCCCGCCAGCCGGCAGGTTTGCCCTGCCACGCCGTCATTCCTGGAAGTGGTACGTTTGTACCATCCCGACTCGATCCAGTAAACCGCGTCCGACGCCGGGTCACCCCACCCGGGCCGTCGACGACAGGACTCGACGGAGGTAACTGGCGATCACGCGCCGGACCGTCTCGATTGCGGCCTCGCCCTCGTCGGCGAGCAGTGCCCCCTTCTCGAGTCCGAGCAGGAGGCTGTAGGAAATCTGCGCGTCGATGCCGGGCTGCGGCGCACCGAGAGCCGCGTGAAACTCCTCGAGGAACCGCAGGTCTTCCGACTGCCGCTGCCGCACGACGGGGCGCAGCCTGGGCAGGCGTGCGGCCTCGTGCAGGAACGCGAATTCGAGCACGCGGTCCGGACGGTGCCGCGTCACCTGATCGACCACGTACGCCGCCGCCACGTCCGCCAGTTGTCCGACGAGCGTCTCGGGCGCGGTGCCGTTGCCCTGTGCGCGCTGGACGACCGCGAGCGCCGCGGCCTGGAACTCGCGCGTCTGCTCCTGTGCCGCGCGCGACCAATGCAGGAACGACTCGGTCATGAGGTCCTCGAGGTCGCGGAAATAGTAGGTGGTGGATGCCAGCGGCACGCCAGCTTCGGTCGCCACCGTGCGGTGACTGACGGCGCGCAGGCCATCGCGCCGCAGGATACGCAAGGTCGCCTCGAGGATTTCCAGGCGGCGTTGCCGGCCGCTCGGGCGCAACTCGGCCGTCGGTCGTCCGCTCACCTGAGTACGTTCCAGCCGCCCGCGGTCAGTTGTTCTTCGCACCCTGCTCGACCCAGCGGCGGATCGTCTTGATCTCGTCGTCCGTCATCGGGTTCTGGCCGCCGTGCGGCATCTTGATCGACGGATCGACGCGGCCTTCGATCAGCATCACCAGCACGCTGGTGAGCGGGTCGCCGGGCAGCACGACCGGGCCGTAGCGCGTGCCCTTCATGAGCGAGTCGTAACCCTCGAGGTCGAAGCCGCTGGCCACGTAGCCGGCCGCGCCGGGCGCGTGGCAGGACGTGCAGTGCTTCGCGAGGATCGGTGCGACGTCGGCCTTGTAGCTCGCCTCCGCCGGCTTGCGCGCGCACCCGGACAGGGCGAGCAGCGATGCAGCCGCGACGGGCACCAGGAATATCAGCTGCTTGTTCATCTTAGTTCCCCCGTGGTGCAAGGTGCCCGTGACGCTGTGCCGGCTCCCGCCGAACGGCAATCCGATCTTCTACCTAAACCCTCGCAGACCGCACCTGCCGGAACGTGAGGTTGATGCGTTCCCCGACCGGACGAGCGGTCTTGGGCACCGCATGCACCCAGTGGCGCTGGGTCTGCCCGGCCATCAGCAGCAGGCTGCCATGCTCCAGCGCGAGGTCGAGCTTCAAGTCCTTGCGGCGCCGGTGACGCAGGCAGAACCGGCGCGTTGCGCCGAGCGACACCGAGGCGATCACGGGCGCGGGGCCCAACTCGGGCTCGTCGTCCGAGTGCCATCCCATTCCGTCGCGACCGTCGCGGTACAGGTTGAGAAGGACGGCGTTGAACGCCATGCCTGACAGATTGAGCACGCGGTGGCGGACGCGCTCGAGGGCCTCCGTCCAGGGCAGCGGCTCGTGCAGGGTTCCCGAGTAGGCGTAGCAAGCCCCAGGATCGCCATGCCAGGCGACGAGGCGCGGCACGGTACGCGGCGCACCGAAAATCATTATCTTTTCCTGCTGCCACTCGATCGAGTGCCGCAGCTCCTCGAAAAGCACCGCGGCCTCGGCGGCCTCCCAGGCCGACGGCCACAACCTGGCCTCACCGTCGGGAAGCGCAAGATCGACCGAAGCGTCGGCCAGTGAAAGTCCCGATGCCTGCATGGACGCACAGCCTAGCGCGGGCAGCGCCCGCGGCGCACAATGATGCAATGCAGCATCAGTGGAGCCGGCCATGCCCAGCTTCCAGGCTCGCTTGACCAACGCCGTCCTGCGCCTGGCCGTCAGGCGCGCCTGGCGACCCGGGCTCGACATTCCGGAAGTGCGCGCGCGTGCCGCGCGAGCCGACGCCCGCATCGCGCGCGGCGCCCCGCCGGTCGCGACGGAAGAGATCGTCGCAAGCGGCGTGCCCGCCACCTGGTTCGGCGAACCGGCGCTCGCGGCCCGCGGCACCATCCTTTACCTGCACGGCGGAGCCTGGGTCATGCACCTGCCGGGCGCCTACCGGCGCCTCGTGACCTCGCTGTCGGCCCAGACCGGAATGCGCGTGCTCATGCCGGATTACCGGCTGGCCCCGGAGCATCCGTTTCCGGCCGGCATCGACGACTGCTACGCCGTCTACACCTGGTTGCTGGAGCAGGGCCATGCCGACCGGCCGCTGTTCCTGGCCGGGGATTCGGCGGGCGGCAGCCTTACGCTCGTGACGCTCATGCGCGCGCGGGACGGGATGCTGCATTTGCCCAACGGCGCCGTCATGCTCTCGCCCTCGACGGACCTCACCGGATCCGGCCCGTCGACGAAGTACAACGGCGACGTCGACCCGATGTTCTCGCCCGCCGCGTTCGAGTTGCTGCCCGACAAGTACTGCCCCGGACAGGACGTCGGCAACCCGCGCCTGTCGCCATTGTTCGGGACCTGGGACGGCCTGCCGCCGCTGCTCTTCCACGCGGGATCGACCGAGATGCTGCTCGACGATTCGGTCCGCGCGCACGACCGCGCACGACAGGCCGGAGTGGATGCCTCGATCGAGGTGTTCGTCGAACTGCCACACGTGTTCCAGGTCTTCCCGTGGCTGCCGGAAGCGCGCCTCGCAGTGCGCTCGATCGCCGGGTTCATCACGAGTCACGCGCAGCGCGCCGAGCACCCGTCGCCGCAGGTGGGCACGAGTCTGTCCGCCATCGCCGCCCAGGGACAGCCGGGGATACGCGAAGGCGCCTGAGCCGCGGTCAATCGGCGACGAAGGCGGCCGCTGCGTCGAGCGCGCGATCGGCATCGCGCAAGAGGCCGGCATGCATCTGGAAAACGTGCCAGCGCTGTGGATAGATACGCAGCGTCGACGGCACGCCGGACGCCTCGAGCAGGACGTGCAATCGCTCCGCATCCGGCAGCAACAGCTCGTCGGTGCCCACCTGGATCAGCGTGCGGGGGAGTCCTCCGAGTTCGGCGAAGAGCGGGGACGCCTGCGGTTCGCGCGCGTTGCGACCCGCAAGATAGAAGCCCGCACACTCCGCCAGCCACGACGGCGTGAGCAACGCCTCGCCGGGCGGCACCTCGCCTCGTCGTTCATCTGCGAGATCGACCCAGGGGGAGAACAACACCAGAGCCGACGGCTGCGGCAGCCCCAGGTCGCGAAGCCTCAGGGCGGCAGCGACGCACAGCCCGCCGCCGGCGGAATCGCCCGCGAGGGCCACGCCGGCCGGTTCGCCGCCGTCGCCGAGCAGGGCCGCATACGCCGCCACCGCGTCGTCCACGGCCGCGGGAAACGGATGCTCCGGAGCGAGCCGATAGTCGGCCGCGAACACCCGCATGCGGCAGCGCAACGCAAGCTGGGCCGTGATTGCGCGATGCGTGCCGGGCGATCCGACGCAGTACGCACCCCCGTGCAGGTAGAGCACCGCGCGGCTCGCCGCCTCACCCGATTTCGCAATCGCCCATTCGCCGGACACTCCGCCGACCTGTCCCTGCGTAAACCGCACGCCGCGAGGAACAAGCGTGGTGCGCGCCACCGCCGCGAGCCGGCGGCGCTGCTGCTCGACCGGCCGGCCCGCCTGGAACACGGGCCTCAGCAACAGCGCGAGCGCGCCTCGCAGCGCGCCGGCGACCACGCGCTGCGCAACCGAGTCGCCGGCGCCTGCAAGGGAACCTTGGGACATGCGCTTCAGCTCGCACGCGCTGGCATTCGATCGATCGGACCGCAACGACAGCTTATTGGTTGCCGAGGATTTCGATCCGTGCCCGGGCGAGACCCCGACTCATCATGCCGAGGGCGGACGCCGCAGCCTGCGAGAGGTCCGCGATGCGGCTGCCGACGAACGGACCGCGGTCGTTGACGCGCACGACCACGCTGCGGCCATTGCGGAGGTTCGTGACCCTGACCCGGGTGCCGAACGGCAGGGTCGGGTGAGCCATGGTCATCGCGCCCGCGTCGAACAGTTCGCCGCTGGCAGTCGGCCGGTCGTGGAACCGGGCTCCGTACCAGGACACCATGCCCTCCTGCACCCGGGCCTGCGCCGCACCGAACGGCAAGGCCAGGGCCAGGACAGCCAGCACCATGAAGCCGCGGCGGCGCTTGCGGCCGGCAGTCTGGCTCCGGGATCTGGCGTACTCGATCGGCATTTGCGGGGGTCTCGGTCGCGGGCGGGGCGGGGGTCGCACCGGTCCACAGACCGGGCGCGGGGGTGTCAAGTTCCGGCGGGAGTCTAGCAGAGCCCCCAGCCACCGCCCGGAATGATCACTCAAATACAATCAAAATCAGTGACTTATGTCCAATCCGGCCATCGCCTCCGCCGCGCCGGGGGTCCCCCCGGCAAGTGCCTGAATCGTCGCGTTTTGTTGCACTGCATTGACGCCGGGAAGCCCTCATGTCATAGAGGCATGGATTCCACGATTCTGACACCCATGCGGGGGGCTCCGGCTCGTACAGCCGCGGCTTCACCGTGCCCCTGAGCGACGATTCCAGACCGGCAGGCAGGCCCGAACCGATGAGCACCACTGAGCGCAGCGCCACCACGCGCCCCGGCAAGCAGGGTCTCTACGACCCGCAGTTCGAGCACGACGCCTGCGGCGTCGGCTTCGTGGTCGACATCAAGGGGCGCAAGTCCCACCGCATCCTCGAGCAGGCCATCCAGGTCCTGAAGAACCTCGACCACCGGGGTGCCTGTGGCTGCGAGGTCAACACGGGCGACGGCGCGGGCGTGCTGCTGCAGATGCCCCACGCCTTCAACGAGGAGACCTGCCGCAAGGCCCGCATCCCGCTGCCCGCCCCCGGCGAGTACGGCAGCGGCATCGTCTTCCTGCCCCGCAACCCCACTGTGCGGCGGCAGGTGGAGCAGAAGTTCGAGCAGGTGGTGCAGTCCGAGGGTCAGCACGTCATCGGCTGGCGCACGGTGCCCACCTCGAACGGCATGCTCGGCGAGACCGCGCGGTCCTGCGAACCCTTCATGCGGCAGGTGTTCATCCGCCGCGACGCCTCGATCGCCGACGAACTCGCCTTCGAGCGCAAGCTCTACGTGATCCGCAAGCGCGCCTACAACGAGATCCGCACCTCGACGCTGCCGGGCGCCGAGTCCTGGTACGTGGTGAGCCTCTCCTGCCGCACGTTCGTCTACAAGGGCATGCTGCTCACGACCCAGCTCGACCAGTACTTCACGGACCTGCACAACCCGGCTGTCGAAACGGCGCTGGCGCTGGTGCACTCGCGCTTCAGCACCAACACCTTCCCGAGCTGGGACCGCGCCCACCCGTACCGCTACATCGCCCACAACGGCGAGATCAACACGGTGCGCGGCAACTCGAACTGGATGCACGCACGCGAGGCCCGCTTCGAGGCGGAACTGTTCGGCGAGGACATCGCCAAGGTGAGCCCGATCATCAACCCGAACGGCAGCGACTCCGGCATGCTCGACAACACGCTCGAGCTGCTCTACCTCTCGGGCCGCTCGCTGCCGCACGCGATGATGATGATGATCCCCGAGCCCTGGTCGGGCCACGAGGGCATGGACGACGCCAAGCGCGCCTTCTACCAGTACCACTCGAGCCTGATGGAGCCCTGGGACGGCCCGGCCTCCATCGCCTTCACGGACGGCCGGCAGATCGGCGCCGTGCTGGACCGCAACGGCCTCAGGCCGTCGCGCTACTACGTCACGAGGGACGACCTGGTGATCATGGCCTCCGAGGCCGGCGTGCTCGACGTGCCGCCCGAGGACGTCGTGCAGAAGGGCCGCCTGCAGCCGGGACGCATGTTCCTGGTGGACACCGAGCAGGGCCGCATCATCGACGACGAGGAAATCAAGCGGACAATCTCGGCGCAGCGCCCGTACCGCGAGTGGCTCGACGAGTACCAGATCCACATCGACGACCTGCCGGTGGCCCCCGAGGTCCCGGCGCCCGATCCGGACACGCTGCTGCAGCGCCAGGTCGCGTTCGGCTACACCTACGAGGACGAGCGCATCGTGCTCGCGCCGATGGCGCGCGACGGCGTCGAGGCCGTGGGCTCGATGGGCAACGACGCGGCGCTCGCCGTGCTGTCGAACAAGCCGCGGCTGCTCTACGACTACTTCAAGCAGCTGTTCGCGCAGGTGACGAACCCGCCGATCGACTGCATCCGCGAGGAGCTGATCACCTCGGCGGAGACGCGCCTCGGCTCCGAGGGCAACCTGCTGAACCCGCAGCCCTCCGACTGCCGTCGCCTCGAGATCAAGTGGCCGATCCTCACCAACGAGGAATTCGCCAAGATCCGCCGCATGGACCTCCCGGGGCTCCGCGTCGGCGTGCTGCCGATCCTGTTCCGCGTGACGCGCGGCGAGAAGGGCCTCGTCAAGTCGATGGAGGAGCTGCGGCTCATGGCCCGGCGCCTCATCGAGGAGGAAGAAGTCAACGTCATCGTGCTGAGCGACCGCGGCGTGAACAAGGAGTTCGCGCCCATCCCGTCGCTGATGGCGGTGGCGGGGCTGCACCATTACCTGATCCGCGAGGGCCTGCGCACGCGCGTGAGCCTGGTGCTCGAGACCGGCGAAGCGCGCGAGGTGCACCACTTCTCGCTGCTGATCGGCTACGGCGTGAGCGCCATCAATCCCTACGTGGCCTTCGAGACGATCGACCGCATGATCGACTCGGGCCTGCTCACGGGCGTCGACTACAAGGCGGCTTGCAGGAACTTCGTGAAGGCCGCGTCCAAGGGCGTCATCAAGGTTGCCTCCAAGATGGGCATCTCCTCGCTGCAGAGCTACCGCGGCGCGCAGGTGTTCGAGGCGCTCGGCCTGCGCCAGGACGTGATCGACGAGTACTTCAGCTGGACCCCGTCGCGCGTCGGCGGCATCGGCACGGACGTGATCGCGCAGGAAGTACTGATGCGCCACCAGGCGGCGTTCCCCGAGCGCCCGCTCGAGCGCCATGCGCTGCCTGCGGGCGGCCAGTACCAGTGGCGCTCCGAAGGTGAGACGCACCTCTTCAACCCGGAGTCGATCCACCGACTGCAGAAGGCGGTGCGCACCGGCAGCTACCCGGCGTTCAAGGCCTACTCGAAGCTGGTGAACGACCAGGCGACGAACCTCTGCACGCTGCGCGGGCTGCTCCAGTTCAAGACCGGGGATGCGATCCCGCTCGAGGACGTCGAGCCCGCCGAGGACATCCTGAAGCGCTTCAAGACCGGCGCGATGTCCTACGGCTCGATCAGCAAGGAGGCCCACGAGACCCTCGCGATCGCGATGAACCGCATCGGCGGCAAGAGCAACACCGGCGAGGGCGGCGAGGACCCCGAGCGCTTCGTGCCGCTGCCGAACGGCGACTCGAGGAACTCCGCGATCAAGCAGGTGGCCTCGGGGCGCTTCGGCGTGACGAGCGAGTACCTGGTGAGCGCGAAGGAGCTGCAGATCAAGATGGCACAGGGCGCCAAGCCCGGTGAGGGTGGTCAGCTGCCCGGCACCAAGGTCTATCCGTGGGTGGCCAGGACACGCCACACGACGGCGGGCGTGGGCCTGATCTCGCCGCCGCCGCACCACGACATCTACTCGATCGAGGACCTCGCTGAGCTGATCCACGACCTGAAGAACGCCAACCGCGAGGCGCGGGTGAGCGTCAAGCTGGTCGCGGAAGTGGGCGTGGGCACGATCGCGGCCGGCGTCGCCAAGGCGCACGCCGACGTCGTGCTGGTGAGCGGCTACGACGGCGGCACGGGTGCCTCGCCGCAGACCTCGATCACGCACGCGGGCCTGCCCTGGGAGCTGGGCCTCGCCGAGACGCACCAGACGCTGGTGCTCAACAACCTGCGCAGCCGCATCGCGGTCGAGACCGACGGCCAGTTGAAGACCGGGCGCGACGTGGCGATCGCGGCGCTGCTCGGCGCCGAGGAGTTCGGCTTCGCGACGGCACCGCTGGTGGCGACGGGCTGCATCATGATGCGCGTCTGCCACCTGAACACCTGCCCGGCCGGCGTCGCCACGCAGGATCCGCGACTGCGCGAGAAGTTCAAGGGCAAGCCCGAGCACGTCGTGAACTTCATGCGCTTCATCGCCGAGGAACTGCGCGAGATCATGGCCGAGCTCGGCTTCCGCACCCTCGAGGAAATGGTCGGCCGCGTCGACAAGCTCGAGGCGCGCGAGGCGGTCGATCACTGGAAGGCGAAGGGCCTCGATTTCTCGAACCTGCTCTACGCGCCCGAGGTGGATCCGGACTGGGGTCGCTACTGCCAGGACCCACAGGACCACGGCATCGAGCGCTCGCTCGACGTGACGGTCCTGCTCGACCTCTGCCGGCCCGCGATCGAGCGCCGCGAGGAAGTGGTCGCGGAGCTGCCGATCCGCAACGTCAACCGCGTGGTCGGCACGATCACCGGCAGCGAGATCACGCGCCGGCACGGCGCGAAGGGCCTGCCGGAGGACACCATCCGCCTGCATTTCCGCGGCTCGGCGGGCCAGAGCTTCGGCGCGTTCATCCCGGCCGGCATGAGCCTGTCGCTCGAGGGCGACGCCAACGACTACGTCGGCAAGGGACTCTCGGGCGGCAGGATTGCCGTGTTCCCGCCGCGCGAGGCGACCTTCGCGGCCGAGGACAACATCATCGTCGGCAACGTGGCGCTCTACGGGGCGACGAGCGGCGAGGCGTTCATCCGCGGCGCGGCGGGCGAGCGCTTCTGCGTGCGCAACAGCGGCGCCAGCGCGGTCGTCGAGGCCGTGGGCGACCACGGCTGCGAGTACATGACCGGCGGCCGCGTGGTCGTGCTCGGGCCCACGGGGCGCAACTTCGCGGCGGGCATGTCGGGCGGCATCGCCTACGTACTCGACCAGCGCGGCGAGTTCGGGGCCCAGGTGAACGCGCAGATGGTGAGCCTCGAGAAGCTCGAGTCGCCCGCGGAAATCGCGGAGGTGCGACGGCTGGTCGAGCGCCACCTCGAGCGCACTTCGAGCGACCGCGCCCGGCGGGTACTGGACGCGTGGGAGGAGACCGTGCCGCGCTTCGTGAAGGTCATCCCGCGCGACTACAAGCGCATGCTCGAGGCCATCGCCCGCGCCGAGGAGCAGGGACTGGTCGGCGAGGAAGCGATCATGGTCGCCTTCGAGGAAAACGCGCGCGACCTGTCGCGAGTGGGCGGCAACTGACAAGGCATCGGTCCAGGTAGACGTTCATGGGAAAGCCAACGGGATTCATCGAGTACCTGCGGGAGCTGCCGGTCGACCGCGCCCCGCTCGCGCGCCTCAAGGACTGGAAGGAGTTCCATCCGCACCTGGAGGAGAAGCGGCTGCGCCAGCAGGGCGCGCGCTGCATGGACTGCGGCGTGCCGTTCTGCCACACGGGAAAGCTGATCAGCGGCATGGCCTCGGGCTGCCCGGTCAGCAACCTGATCCCCGAGTGGAACGACCTCGTCTACCGGGGGTTGTGGCGCGACGCGCTCGACCGCCTGCACATGACCAACAACTTCCCGGAGTTCACGGGACGCGTGTGCCCGGCGCCCTGCGAGGGTTCGTGCGTGCTCGGCATCAACGAGCCACCGGTCACGATCAAGAACATCGAGTCCGAGATCATCGACCGCGGCTGGGACGAGGGCTGGGTGCTGCCGCAGCTGCCGAAGGCGCGCACCGGCAGGAAGGTGGCGGTCATCGGCTCCGGCCCCGCGGGACTCGCGGCCGCCGAGCAATTGAACCGTGCCGGACACCTGGTGACGGTGCTCGAGCGCGAGGACCGGCCGGGCGGCCTGCTCATGTACGGCATCCCGAACATGAAGCTCGACAAGCGCGAGGTGGTGTTGCGGCGCATCGAGATCATGGAGCAGGCGGGCATCAAGTTCATCTGCAACGCAAGCGTCGGCGACAACGTCGAGGCGCAGCTGCTGCTGCGTGACTTCGACGCCACGGTGCTCTGCACGGGCGCCACGCAGCCCCGCGACCTGCTGGTGGACGGCCGCGGCCTGCAGGGCGTGCATTTCGCGATGGAGTACCTGACCGCGAGCACGAAGTCGCTGCTCGACGGGGGCCCCGACGCGAGCCCGATCCACGCGCGCGAAAAGGACGTCGTGGTGATCGGCGGCGGCGACACCGGCACGGACTGCGTCGGCACCGCCCTGCGCCAGGGCTGCCGCAGCCTGCTGCAGATCGAGATCATGGCGCGCCCGCCCGCCGAACGCGCGGCCGACAATCCCTGGCCGGAGTGGCCGAAGGTCTACAAGCTCGACTACGGCCAGGAAGAGGCGGCGGCCAGGTTCGGTTCCGACCCGCGCGTGTACCTGACGACCGTGAAGAAGTTCGTCGGCAACGCGCAGGGCGGCCTCGAGTCGCTGGTGACCGTCGAGGTGAAGTGGGAGCGCAATGCGCAGGGCCAGTTCGTGCCGGTGGAGGTACCGGGCACGGCGCAGGTGCGGCCCGCCCAGCTTGCGCTGCTCGCCATGGGCTTCCTCGGCCCCGAGCAGGCGCTCCTCAAGGACCTCGGTGTCGAATGCGACCCGCGCAGCAACGCCCGGGCCGAACACGGCCGCTATGCCACCAACCTCAAGGGCGTGTTCGCCGCCGGCGACTGCCGGCGCGGCCAGAGCCTGGTCGTCTGGGCGATCAACGAGGGCCGCGGGGCGGCTCGCGAGTGCGATCGCTACCTGATGGGGAAGACCGACCTGCCGTGAACCGGGCGCCGCCGGGCTGTTGCTGCGCCGCAGCAAGCAGGCGATGATGCGTTACGGGCCCGCCCGGCGTTAGGATTCCCGCCTGCTTCGGTCGGGGGAAACCGGAAGCCCTTCATTCGTACGCCCGGGCGATCCACGCACCGGCACGAGCAGCCACCGTGGGTGGCGAGGAGCAGTGTCTTGGCCAACAGGCGCGGCGCCAGCAGCAAGCCCGGCATGCGGATCGGCATCGGACTGCCGATCGCCGCGTGGCTCG
Source organism: uncultured Gammaproteobacteria bacterium (assembly GCA_963778185.1). Lineage (GTDB taxonomy): Bacteria > Pseudomonadota > Gammaproteobacteria > Steroidobacterales > Steroidobacteraceae > RPQJ01. Next base: position 1,034,148 of record CAVZTF010000003.1, read on the forward strand.
TGCTGGGCTTCGCGCTGGTCATCGGCGCATTCGTAACGGCCAGCCTGCTCGCATTGCGCAGCACCCGCAGCGCCACGACGGACGTCACCCGGGTGCAGCAGGACCTCGAGCCGCTCACCCGCAAGGCGCGCGAGATCGGCGACAGCGCAGCGGCATTCGACCGGGCCGTCCTCGGCTACCTGCGCAGCTATTCGGGCGAGAATCGCCAGGCCGTCATGGATGCCGGCGTCCAGCTCTCCGCCGTCGCCAACGACGAGGAGTGGGCGAAGGCAGGCGCGGAGCACCCCGCCTACAAGGAGGCCTTCCTGCGCCTGGCGGAGCACGAGGCGGACGGTTTCGCAGTGGTGAACCTGCAGGACGAGCGCAATGTCGCGGCGGACGAACTCGAGGCCACGCTGGCCGACGTCGAGTCCCGCATCGTCGCCGCCGGCGCGCGGGGTCTGCGCGTCGGCGACAACCTGCTCACGCTGCCCTCGCTCGCCGAGCTCGCCGAGGCCGCCGGCGTCCTGCGCGACGAATATTCGGCGCAGATCGGCGAGCGCGCACCGGCGCGGCCCGGCGTGCCTGCCGAGGCTGAGACGCGCTTGCGCGAGACGCTCGAGCGGCACCGCGATACCCTCGTCGTGTCGCCCGGCGCCGCGTGGCTGGAACTGCTCGAGGAAGACATCGCCGGGTCGGTCGGGCTGCGCGACCGCATCGTCGACCTCGACCGGCAGATCAAGGCCCGCCGCGCGGAATTCACTGCCAGCGGCGACAACCTCGCTGCCTTCGTGAGGAGCGAGCTCGAGGCGCCCGCGTGGAACGAGCTGAAGGCGGCGGCGCAGGACGCGCGCCTGTCGGTGGAGCGCGCACAGACGACCATCTCGGACGCGACGTTCAAGGCCGTGCTGCTGACGCTGCTGGTGCTCTCCATCATCACCTGGGTCATCACCTGGCCGGTGCGCAGGCTCACGGCGGGGACGCGCCGCCTGGCCGAGGGCGACCACGCGACGCGCGTGAGGCGCGGCGGCGCGGCCGAGGTGGACCAGCTGGCGCAGGCGTTCAATCACCTCGCGATCGAGCTCGAGAAGGCCGAGGAGACCGTCAACACCTACCAGGCGCAGCTCGAGCAGCGCGTCGAGGAACGGACGCTGCAGTTGCGGCACATGGCGGAGCACGACCCGCTCACGAACCTGCCCAATCGCCGGCAGCTGTTCCGGCACCTCGACGACATCCTCGCCACGGCCGATCCGGCCCGCGCCCACGTGGCCGTGCTGTTTCTCGACCTCGACAACTTCAAGACGGTCAACGACAGCCTCGGGCACGAGTTCGGCGACCGGGTGTTGACGGAAATCGGCGAGCGCCTGCGCCAGATCGCCGGGGAGCTCGGCTTCATCGCACGGCTGGGCGGCGACGAGTTCACGCTGGTGTTCCCGTTCTCCGGATCGGTCCGCGAGATCGAGAAGCGCACGGCCCAGCTGGTCGAGAGCTTCCAGCGCCCGCTGCTGATGGACCGGCGCGAGATCAGCATCGGCGTGAGCTGCGGCGCGGCCATGTTCCCGGAGCACGGCCGGGACGCCGCGAGCCTGTTGCGCGCCGCCGACGCCGCGCTGTTCCGCGCGAAGGAACTCGGGCGGAACCGGCTGTGCGTGTTCGATCCGGAACTGCTGGTCGCGGCGTCGAACCGGTTCCGCGTGGAGCAGGCGCTGCGCAAGGCGATCGACGGCGGCGATTTCATCCTGCATTACCAGCCGCAGGTATGCCTCAACGGACGGCGGACCACGTCGGTCGAGGCGCTGCTGCGCTGGCGACGCAACGGCACGGAGATCGCTCCGGCCAGCGAGTTCATCTCGATCGCGGAGCAGTCCGGCTTGATGCTGGACCTGAACGACTGGGTGCTCGAGCAGGCGGCGAGCGCGGTGCGCGGCTGGCGCGAGTCCGGCTGGCCGGAAGCCCGCGTCGCGATCAACGTTTCCGCGCAGCAGTTCGTCACCGGAGACTTCGTGCAGGACATCGAACGCCTCCTGGCGCGGCACCGCCTGCCCCCGGACGCGATCGAGCTGGAGCTCACCGAAAACATGCTGCAGACCGGCGCGATCACCATCGACAGCCTGCGCAAGCTGCGCGCGCTCGGCGTCGCCACCGTGCTGGACGATTTCGGAATCGGCTATTCCTCGCTCACCTCCCTGGAACAGCTGCCCCTGAGCCGCGTGAAGCTCGACCGCAGCGTCATCGCCGAGGTGGACTGGAACCCGCGCGCTGCCGCCATCGCCCGCTCCATCATCGGCCTCTGCCGCAGCCTCGGGCTGCAGGTCACCGTCGAGGGCGTCGAGCGGCCGAGCCAGCTCGACCTGCTGCTCGGCTGTGGGGAGGTGTCGGTGCAGGGCTACCTCGTCGCACGACCGGCGGATGCGGACAGCGTCCTCGACTTCGTCGGCCGCACGGAAGCGCGCGTGACGTCGCTGGTAAGGGCCGCGGAACTCACCCGCCTCGACGGCGGCGACGACCCCAACAGCCCGGTACGCCTCCTGAAGCGTCGGTTGCCCTAGGCGGGCGCCCGGCACGGCACGAGACGGCGCCACCGGCTTCGGTGGTCCGGGGAAACCCCCTTTTCCTGTGACGGCCATCAAGGTCCTGGGCCCTGGTGCTGACCTCCCCGGGGGCCCTGCGGCAGCATCGGCCCTCAGGTCCCAGCCGGGACGGACAGGAACGCCAGGATCCCGTGTCCGCGCAAGACGTGCCGCCGCAGCCCGTGCGCCGCGCACGCGCCATCGGCCTGCCGATCGGCGCGTGGCTGGTGATCGGGTTCGCCTTCGTCATCGCCGCCTTCGCGGCAGCGAGCGTGGTCGCTTTGCGCAGCACACGCAGCGCGACCGCGGACCTCGCACTCATCCAGCGCCAGTTCGAGCCGCTGGCGCGCAGCGTGCGCGACCTCGGCGACGGCACCGCGACGTTCGATCGCGCGGTGCTTGCCTACCTGAGGACGGACGCGCGCGCCAGCCGGGAAGCCGCCGTTGCCGCGGCGGAACGGCTCGCGAACACCGCCAACCGCGCGGCGGACGTCGACCCCGCAGGTGCCACGGATCCCATCGCCCCCCTGCTGGTGCGGATCACCGGGCACCTGGCCGAGGGCTTCCGCCTGCTCGACATGCGGGACGAGCGCCGCCGGGCCATCAAGGGGGTCGAGCGCGCCTTCGACGCGCTCGATCGGCGCGTGAAGAGCGCCGGTGGCGGCGGGATCGTCGTCGGCGAAAACGTGCTGTCGAGGCCATCGATGGCCGAACTGGCGCGGGCGGTGGAGACGGCCCGGCGGGAGACCTTCAGCGAGTTGTCGAGTGGCAGGAATCGCGAGGCAAGGGTTGGTGGCGGCGAGGAGCGGCTGCGCGGGACCATCGAGGCACACCGCGCGGAGTTCGTCGCCTCGCCGGGCCAGGCCTGGCTGGCGCTGCTCGAGGAAGACTTCGCCGGCGCAGTCAGGCAGCGCCGGCGGGCGGAGCAACTCGCCGAGCAGATCGAAGCCGGGCAGGCAGCCTTCGCCGCGAGCGGTGACGCGCTGGCGGTGGAGATCAGCGAGAACGTCGAGGGACCGGCCTGGCAGCAGTTCGCGACCGCGGCCGCGCAGGCGCAACGGGCGGTCGAGGACTCCGAGCGGACCATCACCACGGCGACCGTACGGGCCGGGCTCTTCGCCGTGCTCGCCCTGCTGGTGACGGCCTGGGCGATCACGGGGCCCGTGCGCCGGCTCACGGCCGGTACGCGCCGCCTGGCTGCCGGTCACCTCGACGCACGCGTGAGCCGTGGCGGCGCGAGCGAGCTCGACGAGCTGGCGCACGCGTTCAATCACATGGCGACCGAGCTGGCCGAAGCGGAGCGCGCGGTCAAGACCTACCAGGCCGAGCTCGAGCAGCGCGTCGAGGAGCGCACGCTGCAGCTGCGGCACCTCGCCGAGCACGATCCGCTCACCAACCTGCCCAACCGGCGCCAGCTCTTCCATCGGCTCAACGACCTGCTGCGCGGGGCGTCCCGCGACGGCCGGCACGTCGCGGTGCTGTTCCTCGACCTCGACAACTTCAAGACCGTGAACGACACGCTGGGGCACGACTTCGGTGACCGGGTGCTCACCGAGATCGGGCAGCGCCTCCGCGAGATCGTCGGCGACTCGGGCTTCATCGCCCGGCTCGGCGGCGACGAGTTCACGCTGGTCTTCGGCCACTCCGGCGACCCGCGCGAGGTCGAACGCCGTGCCGCGCAACTCGTCGAGGGATTCCAGCGTCCGCTGGTCATTGACCGTCGCGAGGTGGCCGTCGGCGTGAGCTGCGGCGTCGCGATGTACCCGGCCCACGGGCGGGATGCCACGTCGCTGCTGCGCGCCGCCGACGTCGCGCTGTATCGCGCCAAGGAACTCGGGCGCAATCGACTGTGCATCCACGAGCCCTCGATGCTGGTGCGGGCCTCCAACCGGTTCCGGATCGAGCAGGCGCTGCGCAAGGCGATCGAGGGCGGCGACTTCGTGCTGCACTACCAGCCGCAGGTCTGCCTGGGCCGGCAGCGCACGACGGCCGTGGAGGCGCTGCTGCGCTGGCGGCGCAGCGACAGCCACATCGTTCCGGCCGGCGAGTTCATCGAGATCGCCGAGCAGTCGGGCCTGATGCTGGACCTCAACGACTGGATCCTCGAGACCGCGGCCGACGCGGTGAGCGAGTGGCGGCGCAACGGCTGGCCCGACGCCCGGGTGGCGATCAACGTGTCGGCCCAGCAGTTCGTGGCGGGAAACTTCCTGGTCGAGATCGAGCGGCTGCTGGCCCGGCACGGGTTGCCGCCGGACGCGATCGAGCTCGAGCTGACCGAGACGATGCTGCAGACCGGCGCCGTGACGGTCGAGACGCTGCACGGATTGCGTACGCTCGGCATCGACACCGCACTCGACGATTTCGGCACGGGCTATTCGTCGCTGACGTCCATCGAGCAGCTGCCGCTCAGCCGCGTCAAGCTCGACCGCAGCGTGATCGCCGACGTGGGCCACAACCCGCGCTCGGCCGCGATCGCGCACTCGATGATCAGCCTGTGCCGCAACCTCGGCCTGCAGGTGACCGTCGAGGGCGTCGAGCGGCCCGGGCAGCTCGATTTCCTGGCGGCCTGCGGCGAGATCTCCGTCCAGGGCTACCTGGTCGCACGACCGGCGGCCGCGGAGGAGATCATCGGGCTGGTTCGCGCCACCCGCGGCAACCTCGACTCGCTGCTGCGCAGCGCGGAGGAAGCCCGCCTCGCCGTTGCCGAGGACGACCTCACGAGTTCCGTGCGCCTGCTGCGCCGCCGCCGGACCTGAGCGGGCGCCGCTTCAGAGGATCGGCGATTCGCGCTTCTCGCCGCGCTCGTACACGACACTCGCACGGCCGACCAGCAGCGGGTCGAGCGGGCCGACCCGCTCGATGTTCTTGCTCGCGTACGGCAACTTGTGCAGCACGTAGCGCATCGAGTTCAGCCGCGCGCGCTTCTTGCAGTCCGACTTGATCACGGTCCATGGCGCATCGGCGGTGTCGGTGTAGAAGAACATCGACTCCTTCGCCCTGGTGTAGTCGTCCCACTTGTCGAGCGACGCGAGGTCCACCGGGCTCAACTTCCACTGCTTGAGCGGATGCGACTTGCGCTCGCGGAAACGGCGGCGCTGCTCCTTGCGGCTCACCGAAAACCAGAACTTGATCAGGTGGATCCCGCTGCGCACGAGGTTGCGCTCGAACTCCGGCGCCTGCCGGATGAACTCCAGGTACTCGTCGTCGTTGCAGAAGCCCATCACCCGCTCGACGCCCGCCCGGTTGTACCAGGAGCGATCGAACATCACGATCTCGCCGCGTGTCGGCAGGTGGCCGACGTAGCGCTGGAAATACCACTGCCCCCGCTCCAGCTCGCTCGGTTTCTCGAGCGCGACCACGCGCGCGCCGCGGGGATTGAGGTGCTCCATGAAGCGCTTGATGGTGCCGCCCTTGCCGGCGGCGTCGCGGCCTTCGAACAGGAGCACCACGCGCTGCCCGGTGTCCTTGACCCAGGCCTGCAGCTTCAGCAATTCCACCTGCAGCTCGTACTTCTTGCGCTCGTAGCTGCGCCGCGACATCAGGTGCTTGTACGGATAGCCGCCCTCGCGCCAGTCGTCGGACAGTTCGCCGTCGGCCTTTTCCCGCTTGACGTTGCGCGAGGCTTCCTCGTGCTGCACCAGGAGGTTCCTGAGCGCGACGACATCGTCGGGCGATGCGCCCGCCAGGATCGCGTCGAAGGCGTCGATCAGGCCCGCAGGGTCGCCCTGCGCCGCGCGCGACAGGATGTCCCGCACGGCATGTGCCTTCGATTCGGTCGCCGCCGCCATCGCCTCGGAGACCGTGAAATCGGCGATGCCCTGCGAACCCAGCTGCGGCGACACGTCGCCTTCGGACGCCGGCCTCGCCCCGCTGCGCACGCCCTTGCCCCGAGTGTTGCGTCTTCGCCGGGATGCGGCCGCCGCTTCCGTGTTGCCGCCGGCGCCTCGTCGTCCTGCGTCGTCCATCGCCTCTTCCTTGCCCTGCCGGGCGAGCCTTCGTAGCCCGAGACTACGCCTGCCGGCAAGCGCGCTGACTCCGGGTATTCCGCAGCGGCCCCCGCGCGCCTAGACGATCAGCGCTCCCCGCCCGGCGAGGAGTTCACGCAGCACCGAGCGGTGGCACCGCGCTTCGTCGGCGCAGTAGCAGCCCACGGAGAAGTCGGCGTGACGCGAGAGCGCCGCAAGCGTGTCGAGCAGTGCGCGGGCGTCGGGCCGTTTCATCTCCATGCGATAACGCCGGACGAACGCGCGCCACGCGCGCGGGTCATCCAGCGACCCGCGGGCCTGCTTCAGGAGCTCCTCGCCCGGTGCGAGGCTGGGCAACCAGACGTCGTAGAAGTCGCGGCTCGCGTACTCGGTCTTCGGCACCCCGCGAGGGGGCCGGCGAACCGTGCCGATCCTCAGTCCCTCGCCCTTGGCGCGCGGGCTGCCGAGCCGCACGACCCGGATCGCCATGGCCGTTGCGCTATTCGCGCCAGGTCGGGCGCAGCACCAGCGGCGAGCGACCGGCCTTGCGGCCCGCAAGTGACTTGAGGACCAGCCGGCCCTGGCGGTCCACCAGGCACGGCACGACGGCCACGCCCGGCCGCAGCAACTCCTTGATTCGCCTGGCGGCTTCGCGTCGCTTGAACAGCGTGGCGCCGTGCGGGTCGTTCAGGACGTAGGTGTCGTCCGAGAGCAGGTAATACAGGGTGAAGCCGGGCACGAGCCCGCTCGCGAGCAGGTAGCGGACGGGGTCGTCGAGGTCCTTGATCTGGCGGTCGAGTTCCCGCCGCTCGGCGGCGGTCAGCTCGGGCTCGGCAGCCGCGCCTTTCCCGCTCGCCCGCTTCGTCGCCGTCTTGCGCCTGGCAGCCATACGCGTTCCTCCGTCCAGGAAAAGGAGCGCCGACATGATAGAAGGTCGCGCGCAGCCCCGCGACGCAATTGCGCCCCGGGGAGCGGCCGCGTGCGACTGACCATTGGCCGCACATACGCAACTGCTAATATGTCGGCACAGTGCGGTCCCACACCCCGACGGAGACGACCATGCGTACCCGACTCCTCGCCTGCCTCCCGTTCCTCGGCCTCGGCCTGGCACACGCTTCGGAGCCGGCGTTGATGTCGGCCGACTGGGGTCCGGCCGCCTGCGCCGCGTGGAACTCGGACCCGGTGCTGACGAAGGAACTCGTCGAAAGCGACTGGATCAAGAACGACAAGGGCCGCGGCTACAAGATCATGCAGGTCTATCGCGAGGACTGCAGCGAGAAACCGACGGTGGAACTGCGCGTCTCGCTCACGGACGGGAAGGCGCATTGCACCTACGGCGGGCCGGTGCAGGGCGCCGCGCTCGACAAGGGCGCCGACTATGTCATGCACGCGACCACGAAGCACTGGCGTGAAATGGGCGCCGGGGAGTACGGGCCCATGAAGGGCATGATGCTCGGGCGCCTCTCCTTCGCCGGGCCTTACGGCGAGGCCATGGGCAACATGGGCCCGTTCACGAACTTCCTGCTGCTCGTCGGCAAGGTCCCCGCCGGCGACGCCTGCCCCTAGCGGCGCGGCTCGCGCAGCACCCACCACAGCCCGCGCACGTCCGCCTTCCACTCGCGCAGCACGGCGAGCAGCGCGAGTTCCTCGAGGCTGCTCGCGATGCTCGCGCCTGCCGCGACGTACAGCAACGAGGGCTGGAAGCCGAACAGGAACAGGACTCCGATGAAGAGCCCGAGCAGGTTGGCCGTCACCTTCGATGCGTAGGTGTGGAAGCTCGACAGCCGCCCATAGCGCCCGAACGCCAGCGCGTTCTCGAGCGCCCACAAGCCCACCGCCATCCCGCACAGGATCGGGTGGCCGGTGATGACCTCCGGGTGCAGCGCCCAGATGCCGTACAGGGATGCGAACAGGAGCGAGGAGTCGGCCACCGAGTCGAGCAGAGCGCCAAGCCGCGACTCGAGGTGAAAGAGGCGCGCGATGAGCCCGTCGGCGATGTCGGTGAGCAGCGCCGGAATCAGGACCCACGTGAAGGCAGTCTCGCGTCCCGTGGCAGCCAGGACGACCAGCACGGGCACCGCCAGCAACCGGACCATGCTCAACAGGTTGGGAAGCTGGCGGGCGAACCCGCCGCTGGGCGAGGCCGGGTTCATGGCCGGAAGTGGAACCTCGCGGGCGCCGGCTGCGGCGCCGCGGCCGCGAGGCCGGCGAACTCGCAAAGCCAGCGCCGGGTCTCGCGCGGCGGGATGATCTCCTCGACGTAGAAGCGTTCGGCGGAGCGGAACGGCGAACGCAGGCGCTCGAGCCGCTCGCGGATCTCGCGCTTGGCCGCCTCGGGGTCGGGCGCAGCCTCGATCTGCGCCTTGTAGGCGGCTTCGATGCCGCCTTCGGCGGGCAATGATCCCCAGTCGCCGCTCGGCCACGCCAGCCGGTAACGGAAACGCGTGTGGTCCATCATCCCCGCGCCGGCAACGCCGAAGGCGCGCCGCAGGATCACCGCGCACCAGGGCACGGTGGACTGGAAGATCGTCGCGATCGCGCGCGTGCCGTCGCGGATCGTGCCGGCCTTCTCCGCCTGCGACCCGATGGTGAACCCGCCCACGTCGACGAAGTGCACGATCGGCAGCCGGAAGGTTTCCGCAAGCTCGACGTGCCTCGCGATCTTGCGCGAGGCCGCTGCGGTCCAGGTCCCGCCCATCTGCCCCGGGTCGCTCGCGATGACCGCCACCGCCACGCCGTCCAGCCGGGCCAGCGCGGTCACGACCGAGCGTCCCCAGGCCCGGCCGATCTCGAACGGGCTGCCGCGATCGAGCACGGCCTCCAGGATCGGGCGGACCTCGTACGGCCAGCGCCGGTCGCGCGGGATCGCCGAATCGAGCCAGTGCTCGGCGCGATCGGCGGGGTCGTCACGAGCCGCGCGTGCAGGCTGCACACCGGCCCTGGAAGGCAGGTACGACAGGAACCGCCGCGTGCGCGCGAAGGCGTCCTCCTCGCTGTCCACCACGTCGTCCACGCTGCCGTTCGAGGCATGCAGGTCCGCGCCGCCCAGCTGGTCGGCCGTCACCTTTTCGCCGGCCGCGGCGACGACCGGCGGTCCGGCGGTGAACATCTGGCTCAGCCCCCGCACCATCACGGAATAATGACTCGCGACCAGTCGAGCGGCGCCCAGTCCCGCGACCGCCCCGAGTCCGAGCGAGACGACGGGGACGGCGCCGAGGTTCGCGACCACCTGGTCGAACCCCGGCACGTAGGGCACGTAGGTGGCGCCGAGGCGCTCGACTTCCGCAACCGACCCGCCGCCGCCCGTGCCGTCGAGCAGGCGCACGAGCGGCAGGCCGTATTCGGCCGCCATGAGCTCGGCCTGCACATTCTTTTCGTGGTGATAGGTCTCCGAGGAACCGCCGCGGATCGTGAAATCGTCCGCGCTCACGACCACGGTACGGCCGTCGATCTGGCCGCGTCCGGCCAGGCAGCTCGAGGCGCGGAACCCGGTCAACTGCCCGTTCGCGTCGTACCGGCCCTCGCCTGCGAGGCTGCCCCACTCGCGGAACGAGCCCTCGTCGAGCAGCGCTGCAATGCGCTCCCGCACCGTGAGCTTGCCGCGCGAGCGCTGGCGCTCGACGCGCTCGCGGCCGCCCATCTCCGCCGCGAGTTGCTGGCGGCGATGGATTTCGTCGATCTCGTCGTTCCAGTCCGATCCGCTCATGACCGCCTCCCGTGGCGCGGTCGGCAGAATTGCACATTTCGTGGCTGGCCGCGCGCGCCGCCGCCACGTAACATGCGCCGCCTTGTCCCCCGATGCCGTCCTACCGGAGCCAAACCGATGAACCGATCTCCTGCGATTGCGCAGCTCGCCGCGCTCACGATCCTGCTGCTCGGCGCCGCCACCGCGCGCGCCGCCGATCCTGCCCCCGCCATGGACGACACGGCGAAGATGAACTATGCACTCGGCTACCAGCTCGGCCGTGACCTCGCGGGCACCGAGACTCGCCCCGACGCCCTGCTGAAAGGCATCGAGGACGGCCGCAAGCATGCGGCGCCGGCGTTGACCCAGCCGGAGATGGAGGCGGCGCTCACGGCGCTCGAGCAGCGCATCAACGAGCAGCGCGTGAAGGACCAGGCGGCGGCTGCCCAGAAGGCCGCGGCGGACGGCGCGGCCTACCTTGCCGAGAACACCAAGCGCGAGGGCGTGAAGACGACCTCGAGCGGCCTGCAGTACAAGGTGCTGGCCGAGGGCAAGGGGCGCACGCCCACGGCCAGCGATTCGGTGACGGTCCACTACCGCGGCACGCTGGTGGACGGCACGGAGTTCGACAGCTCCTACAAGCGTGGCGAGCCGGCGACCTTCCCGGTCAATGGCGTGATCGCCGGCTGGACCGAGGCGCTGCAGCTGATGAAGGAAGGCGGCAAGGTCCAGCTCGCCATCCCGCCTGCGCTCGCCTACGGCGACCGCGGCCAGCTCGCCGGCCAGACGCTGCTCTTCGACGTCGAGCTGATCAGCGTCAAGTAATTGCCTGTCGCGCAGCGCGGATCATCGCATCCGCGCTGCGCTCGACATCCGCATCGGTGGTGGCCCACGAGCTCACGCTGATGCGCATTGCCGCGCGCCCCCTCCAGTTCGTGGCGCCCGCCCAGCACGTTCCATCGGCCTGGATCGCCTCGATCGCGCGGCGCGTCTGCTCCGCCGTGCCGAAGGACACGACGACCTGGTTGAGCACGACCTCGTTCAGCACCTCGAACCCCGCGGCCGCGAGCCGCCCGGCGAAACGACGTGCCTGCCGGCAGTTGCGTTCGAAGAGTTCCGCCAGCCCGCGGCGACCCAGCGACTTCAACGCCGCCCAGACCTCCACGCCGCGCGCCCGGCGGGAAAGCTCCGGCGTGAAATCGGACGGACTGCGTTCCGCTGCGTGGGTGGGCAGGTACTCGGCGGTGATGGCCATCGCCGCCGGCAGCATTCCCGGCTCGCGCACGAAGGCGAGCCCGCAGTCGTAGGGCACGTTGAGCCACTTGTGCGCATCCGTCGCCCAGGAATCGGCCAGTTCCATGCCGTTCGCGAGCGGCGCGAGTGCCGGCGAGGCCTTGGCCCACAGGCCGAACGCGCCGTCCACGTGCACCCACGCGCCAGCCGCGCGGGTCACGGGGCAGATTGCCGCGAAAGGGTCGAAGGCGCCCGAATTGATGTTGCCGGCCTGCAGGCAGACGATCGTGGGGCCGGCCATGGACGGCAGGCGATCGGCTCGCATGCGCCCCTGGGCGTCCGTCGGCACTCGCACCACGCGGTTGCGGCCCAGCCCGAGCAGGCCCAGCGATTTGAACAACGTCGGGTGCGCTTCGTCGCCGACGATCACCGTGATGGGCGGTGCGCCGAACAGGCCATCCGCCTCGACGTTCCACCCCGCATCGACCAGTACGCGGTGGCGGGCGGCCGCCAACGCCGTGAAGTTCGCCATCGTCGCGCCCGTGACGAAGGCGCCCTGGGTGGATGCAGGCAGGCCGAGCACTGCCGTGAGCCAGCCGAGCGCGACCTCTTCCAGCCGCGCCACGCCCGGCGTGATCTTGCCGAGCGCCGCGTTCTGGTCCCAGGCGCCCGCGAGCCAGTTGGCCGCGAGCGTCGCGGGCAGCGCACCGCCGATCACGAAGCCGAAGAAGCGAGGGCCGGCCATCGCCATCGTTGCCGGCGAAACCGTCGCATCGAGCAGGGCGAGGACCGCCGCGGGATCCGCGCCACCGTCCGGCAGCGCTTCGTCGAGCACCGACAGCCGCGTGACGGCATCGCGCGACGGAGCCACGGTCCGCTCGTCGAGCGACTCGAGGTACGAGGCCGCCCTGCGCGCCGCATCCTCGAGCAACCGGCGCGTGGCGACATGGCCCGCCGTTTTCCATTCTTCGCTCATGGCCCGCTCCTCAGCGCGGTTGCAGCCACCCGGGGAGGAAAGTATACGGGTCGATCGCCGCATCACGGTCGTAGACCACCGCGTTGCGCTCGAGCAGCTGCTGCACGCGCCCGCTGCGCCAGGCGTCGAAGAGTTCCGTGCAGCCGCCGATGAATTCGCCGCCGATGAAGACCTGCGGAATGGTCGCGACCGAAGTGTGCGCCGTGAGCGCCGCGCGTATCCGGCCGCCACGGTCGTCGCGCTGGTATTCGACCGAGTCGAGGTCGATCGAGCGGTAAGGGATCTTGAGGCGGGCGAACAGGCGCCGCACCGACCAGCAGAACTCGCACCACTCGAGCGCGAACAGCACCACGGGCTCGTCGCGATCGCCGAGCACGCGCGCCACGAACTCGTCCGCGTCCTGCGTGGGAGTCACGATGGCCGCCGCCGCTTCGGGCACCGGGGTGGAGGCCGGGACGTCGAAGCGCGCGCCCGGCGTCGAGCGCGAAATCGCGATCTCCTCCTCCGTCATGTCGGCCGGGACGTCGGCGAACAGCGGCGTACTGAGATAGCGCTCGCCGGTGTCGGGCAGCATGCACAGCACGTTGGCGCCTTCGGGCAGGCTGCGGCATTCCTCGAGCGCGCCGGCCAGGGTCGCGCCTCCCGTGATGCCGACGAGGATGCCCTCCTCGGTCGCGAGCCGGCGTGCGAGATCGAGCGCTTCGGCCCCGTTCACCGGGATGATCCGGTCGATCAGGCCCAGCCGGACGGCATCCTCGGCCAGCTTGGGTATGAAGTCGGGTGCCCATCCCTGCATGGCGTGCGGACGAAACGTCGGGTGACTGGCGGCCGGGGACCCGTCGCCGGCACGCGGTTGCGGAATGCCGCTGCCGAGCACCTGCGAGTTGTCGGGCTCGCAGACGACGATGCGGGTTTCCGGCCGCTGCTCGCGCAGCACGCGCCCGACGCCCTTCAGCGTGCCGCCGGTGCCATAGCCGGTGACCCAGGCGTCGAGGCGTTCGCCGCGGAAGTCCTCCAGGATTTCGTACGCGGTGGTGAGCGAGTGCACGTTGGCATTGGCCTCGTTCTCGAACTGCCGCGCCAGGAACCAGCCGTGCGCCTCGGCGAGCTCGCGCGCCTTTGCCAGCATGCCGCTGCCCTTCAGCGCAGCCGGCGTCAGCACCACGCGCGCGCCGAGGAAGCGCATCAGCTTGCGCCGCTCGACACTGAAGTTCTCGGCCATCACGACCACCAGCGGATAGCCCTTGGCGGCGCACACCATCGCGAGCCCGATACCGGTGTTGCCGCTGGTCGCCTCGACCACCGTCTGTCCCGGTTCGAGCTCGCCGGTACGTTCGGCGTGCTCGATGACGCCGAGCGCGAGGCGGTCCTTGACCGAACCCATCGGGTTGAAGGACTCGAGCTTGACGTAGAGGTTGACGTGGTCGGGCGCGAGCCGGCGCAGCCGCGCGATCGGCGTGTTGCCGATCGTCTCGAGAATGGTCTGGTGCCGCATCGCCTCGCTCTCCCCCCGGTGCGTCGTCGATTCGGACCAAGGTAGTGTGCGCCTGTAACCGATGGATTTCCCGCGGACGGGCTCTTGTAACAATTTGTAACTGCCGCGGCCCCGCCCAAAGCCCTTGAACCGCGACCCCGGGATGGCCACGATAGCTGCGTCCGTCCGGACGAGGAGTCGAGCATGATCGGGACCCGTACGGCCGCGCGCTTTGGCGCAGCGGCCCTGGCTGCGTGCCTGCTGGCCCTGGCGGGGTGCCAGAAGAAATCGGACCACGTTCCTGCACTGCAACCGCAGGCGCCGATCGACGCCCGTGCACCGGTCGAGGGATTCGCGCTCGTATCCGCCGGCCGGGGGCTCGCCGACGGCGAGCTCGCGCTGCAACTCGACTTCTCCCAGCCCCTCGTGGCCAGCCAGTCGTTCGACGAGTTGCTCTCGGTGACCGGTCCCAAGGGCGAGGTTGTCTCCGGCAGCTGGGTGCTCGACGAGAGCGCGAAGATTCTGCGGTTCCCGTACGTGCAGGCCGGCCAGAGCTACGCCGTGCGCGTGCGGGCCGGCCTCGCCGCCGCGGACGGCTCCACGCTCGGCAAGGACCTCGAGCAGAAGATCTACACCGGCCCGATGGAGCCCTCCGCCGCGTTCGCCTCGCAGGGCAGCGTGCTGCCGGCGCGCGAGACGCGCGGCCTGCCGGTCGTGTCGGTCAACGTGCCGGAAGTGGACGTGGAGTTCCTGCGCGTGCGCGACGCCGAGGTGGCCAACTTCTTCGTCGACTACCAGCGCGGCGGGCGGCGCAGCGGCTGGGACCTCGCGGAGAACCGCTGGCGCAAGCGCAAGGCGATCACGCAGATGGCGGACTCCGTCTACTCGAACCGCTTCGTGCTCGGCGGCGGCGAGAACGAGCGCCAGCTCACCTACCTCCCGGTGCAGAACATCGCCGAGCTGCGCCCGGCAGGGCTGTACTTCGCGATCATGCGGAGGGTCGGCGACTACGAAGGCAATTACCAGACCGCGATCTTCTTCGTGAGCGACGTCGGCCTCCACCTGCGCGCCTACGGCGACCGCGTGCTGGTGCACACCGCGTCGCTGCAGACCGGGAAGGCCCTGGGTGGCGTGGCGCTCGAGATCCTCGACCGCGAAGGACGCACCGTGTCGAAGGCGTCCACCGACGATGAGGGCCTCGCGCTCGTCGGGTACGAGCTCGATGCCGGGCACGTGATGGTGGCGCGGCAGGGCGGCGACGTGTCGCTGCTGCCCTTCAACCAGCCGGCGCTCGATCTCTCCGAGTTCGCGGTCGCGGGTCGCCCGCAGGCGTGGTTCGACGTTTACGCCTGGTCCGGGCGCGACCTGTATCGCCCCGGCGAGACGGTGCGCATCGCGGCGCTGCTGCGCGACTACGACGGGCGACCGATCAAGCCACAGCCGCTCTACATGGTGCTGCGCCAGCCGGACGGCCGGATCTACACCGAGACCCGCCTCGAGCCGGCGGCGGGCGGGTATCTCGAGTGGTCGCAGGCGTTGCCGCCGGAGGCGCCGACCGGCCGCTGGCCAGTGGAGTTCCGCACGGAACCGGGCGGAGGCGAGGTCGTCCAGTCGATCACGCTGCGCATCGAGGAGTTCCTGCCCGAGCGCATGAAACTCGACCTCACCGCGCCGGAGACCCTGCGGCCGGGATCGCCGTTGTCGCTCGGAGTCGAGGGCGCCTACCTCTACGGCGCGCCCGCGGCCGACAGCCGCTTCACGGCGAGACTCGCACTCAGCGTCGACACGCATCCGGTCGCCGCGTTCGAGGACTATTTCTTCGGCGATCCCACGGTGTCACTGCCGAAGGAAGCCCAGGATGTCGTGGACGCGAAGCTCGACCCGGCGGGCCGGCTCGCCATCGACATCGCGCTGCCCGAGGAGGTTGCCAAGGCCGCCACGCCCGTCGCGGCGATCGTCAACGGCAGTCTCTACGAGACGGGCGGGCGTCCCGTGGTGCGGAGCCTCAAGCGCACCGTGTGGCCCGCGAATGCGCTGGTCGGCGTGCGCCCGCTCTTCGACCCGAAGGAAGGCGCACCGGCCAACGGCAACGCGGGCTTCGAGCTCATCCGCAGCGAACCGCGCGGCAAGCTGGTCGCGGCCGCGGGGCTCGAGGTCGCGCTGGTGCGCGAACTGCGCGACTACCACTGGCGCTACGACGACGGCCGCTGGGGTTACGACTACACGGCGCGTTACGAGACGCTGTCGAAACGCACCGTCGCGGTGCGCGGCGATGGCGCGCTGCGCCTCGACTTCCCCGTCGAGTGGGGCGAGTACCGGCTCGAGGTCACGGACCCCGCGACGAAGCTCACGATGCGCTATCCGTTCGTCGCCGGCTGGAGCTGGAACGACCAGAACCGCGGTCTCGACGCGCGGCCCGACAAGGTCAAGGTCGCCCTCGACCGCACCGGTTACCACGCAGGCGACAAGATGAAGGTCACGGTGACGCCGCCGAACCCGGGCCCCGGGCTGCTGGTGGTGGAGAGCGATCGCCTGCTGCACGTCGAGCGCATCGATGCGCGCCCCGGCTCCACGTTCGAGCTGACCGTGGGCAAGGAGTGGGAGCGTCACGACGTCTACCTGACCGTGCTCGTGTTCCGCGGCGGATCCGCAGCGAGCAAGGTGACGCCCGCGCGCGCCGTCGGCGTTGCGCACGTGCCGATGGAACGCGGCGATCGCCGCGTGCCGATCACGATTACCGTCGCGAAGCAGGTCGAGCCCGAGCTGCCACTGCCCGTCACGATCAAGGCCCCGGCGCTGGCTGGCCGCTCGGCCTGGGCGACCGTCTCCGCCGTCGATGTCGGCATCCTCAACATCACGCGCTACCCGGTGCCCGACGCCGCCGCGCATTTCTTCGCGCCAAGAGGCCTCGGCGTGGACGCCTACGATCTCTACGGACGCGTGATCGAGAGCTACGAGGGCGGCACGGCGCGCCTGCGCTTCGGCGGCGACATTGCCCTCGACACGCTGCCGCAGGCGCGGCGGCCCACGGCGCGCGTGCAGACGGTGGACCTGTTTGCCGGTCCCGTGCAGCTCGACGCACGCGGCAACGCCACCGTGAACCTCGCGGTCCCGGACTTCAACGGCACGCTCAGGGTGTCCACGCTGGTGTTTTCCGACGATCGCTACGGCCAGTCGGCCACCGAGACCATCGTGCGCGCACCGGTGCTGGCGGAGTTGAGCGCCCCGCGCGCACTCGCCCCCGGCGATCGCAGCACCGTCACCGTCGACGTGCAGAACTTCACCGGCAGCGCGGGCGAGTTCACCGTGCGGCTGGCCAGCGAGGGCCCGATCGCGGTGGACGGCGCGGGCCGTCGCGTCAGTCTCGCGCCGGAGGCCAGGTCATCGCTGCAGTTCGACATCAGCGGCCGCGAAGGCGCGGGCGTCGGCGTGTTGCGCCTGCTGGTCGACGGCGGCAAGCGCCGCATCGATCGGCGCTTCGAGGTCGCGGTGCGTCCGGCCTGGGGCGGCGTCGTCCGCTCGAGCGCCCGCACGGTGAATCCCGACGGCACGCTCACGCTCGGCACCGATGCGGCGGCGGGCCTGATGCCGGGCACCGTCTCCGCGCGGCTGACGTTGAGCGCCGTCCCGCCCATCCCGTTCGCACGCGCGCTGCAGGAACTGCTCGACTATCCCTACGGCTGCGTCGAGCAGACCGTCTCGCGCGGCTATGCGGCGCTGCTGCTCGACGCCGACAGCGCCCGGCGCATGGGGTTCACGGGCCTCGACCCGGACGAGCGGCGCCGGCGCATGGAGGGCACCATCGCCCGCCTCGCCTCGCTGCAGGCCGCCAACGGCCACTACTCGATGTGGGGTGGCGGCGACTCGAGCGTGCCAGTGCTCACGCCTTACATCGCGGAGTTCCTGCTGCGCGCCCGCGACGAAGGCTTCGACGTCCCGGAGTCGCTGCTGCAGACGACACTCGAGCGGCTGAACGAGAATCTCCTCACCGGCGGCCTGCCCTTCTACGGCTACGCGCACGCCGACCACCTGCGGTTCGCCTATCAGGCCCACGCGGGCTACGTGCTCGCCCGCGTGAATCGCGCGCCGCTCGGCACCCTGCGCGCCCTGTATGACAACGAGCGCGCGAAAGCCGTCACGCCGCTGCCGCTGCTGCACCTCGGGCTCGCGCTCGCGCTGCAGGGCGACAAGGGTCGCGGCGAGAAGGCGATCGCCGAGGCCCTCGCGAAGGACGACAAGCGCGAGGGCTGGATCGGCGATTACGGCTCGTCGATCCGCGACGAGGCGCTGATGCTGGCGCTGCTGCGCGAGCACGAGCGCACGGACAAGGGGCAGGACACGCGCCTGCTGTCGCTCTCGCGCGAGCTGCAGGCGCGCGCGTCCGAACGCTACGTCTGGTACAGCACGCAGGAGCAGGTGGCGCTCGCACGCCTCGGCCGCGCGCTATCGCTGGACGCGGGCCGCACGTTCGGCGGGCGGTTGGCAGTGGGCAGTGCGACCACCGAGCTCGCGCAGGGCCGCGTGGCGAGCCGCGACTTCGCCTACGCCGACCTTGCCGCCGGGGTGCGCTTCGTACCGCAGGCGGAGGCCCCGGTGTTCGTGGGCATCGACGTGGCGGGCGTGCCGAACGTGGCGCCGACGGCGGACACTCGTCACATCAACGTCGAGCGGCGCTGGTACAGGACCGATGGCACGCGCTGGACGCCCGGCCCCTTGCGCGAAGGCGAGCTGCTGGTCGTGGCGCTCGCGATCGAGGCGGCCGAATCGCTGCCCGACACACTGGTCGTCGACCTGCTGCCCGCCGGGCTCGAGATCGAGAACCTGAACCTCGCCGACCGCACGCAGTGGGAAGGGGTCACGATCGAGGGCGTCACGCTGAGTGAGCGTGGCGGCGCAGCCGACCTGCAACACGAGGAGTTCCGCGACGATCGCTACGTAGCGGCGATCAACCTCGAGGGCGGCGCGAAGGCGCGGCTCTTCTACCTCGTGCGCGCAGTGACGCCGGGCACGTACACGGTGCCGCCGCCGCAGGTCGAGGACATGTATCGACCGAACCTGCGCGGTGTCGGCCGGGCCGTACCCGCCGCGGTGACGGTGGTGCCACCCTGACCATGACCGATCGGCAGCGCACGCGCCTGAGGCTCGCCAGGCGGCTGCTGCTTGCCGCGGCGGCGGCCGCGCTGCTGCTGCTGGCGCTGGACCGTGCGTTCCCGCCGACCTTGCCGGGCGACGAGGCGTTTGCGACCGTCGTCGTGGCCGCGGACGGCACGCCGCTGCGCGCCTTCCCCGACGCCGACGGCGTCTGGCGTTATCCGGTGAGCGCCGACGAAGTCTCGCCGGACTACCTGACCGCGCTGATCGAGTACGAGGACCGCTGGTTCTGGCGCCACCCGGGTGTCAACCCGGTCGCACTGCTGCGCGCGGCGGGCCAGTGGTTGCGCCATGGGCGCGTGATCTCCGGCGGCTCCACGCTCACGATGCAGGTCGCCCGCCTCCTCGACCCCCACCCGCGCAGCCTCGCGGGCAAGCTGCGGCAGGTGTTGCGCGCATTGCAGCTCGAGTGGCGACTCTCGAAGCGCGAGATCCTCGAGATCTACCTCAACCACGCGCCCTACGGCGGCACGATCGAGGGCATCGAGGCAGCGAGCTGGGCGTATCTCGGCAAGCCGGCGCGCACGGTCTCTCGCGCCGAGGCCGCGCTGCTCGCGGTGCTGCCACAGGCGCCGAGCCGGCTGCGACCGGACCGTCACCCCGAGGCGGCGCGGCACGCGCGCGACAAGGTCCTCGCGCGTCTCGCCGAGCGGGGGCGCTGGTCGGCCGCCGAAATCTCCGACGCGCGCCTCGAGCCCGTGGTCGCGCGGCACCTCACGCCGCCCCGCCTCGCGCCGCTGCTCGCCGAGCGCCTGCGAGCAGCGAATCCCGCGGCCACGAGCGTACAGAGCACGCTCGATGGCGCGCTGCAGGCCCACCTCGAGGAGCGCGTCGCCGCTCATTTCGCGCGACTGCCCGATCGCACCTCCGCGGCCGTGCTGGTCGTGGACAACGCGACGCTCGAGGCCCGTGCCTACGTGGGCTCGCTCGCCTTCAGCGATACGGCTCGCCTCGGGCACGTGGACATGGTCCGCGCGACGCGCTCGCCCGGCTCCACGCTCAAGCCCTTCCTCTACGGGCTGGCCATCGACGATGGACTCGTGCACTCCGAGAGCCTGCTGGTCGACGCGCCGCAGCGCTTCGGCGACTACCAGCCCGTCAACTTCGACCCGACGTTCAACGGACCGGTCTCGGTGGCGGACGCGCTGCGCCTGTCGCTCAACGTTCCCGCCGTGGACGTGCTCGATCGCCTGGGCCCTGCGCGCTTCACCGCGCGGCTCGCGCACGCGGGGCTCGCATTGCGCTTTCCCCGCGGCGCCGAACCCAACCTCTCGCTGATCCTCGGCGGCACGGGCGCGTCGCTCGAGGACCTCGTCGGCGCATATGCGGCCCTGCAGCGCGGCGGGCTCGCCGGTCGCGTGCGCTACACGCCCGCCGACCCGCTGCAGAATCGTCGACTGCTCTCGTCGGGTGCGGCCTGGATCATCCGCGAGATCCTGGAGCGGCGTCCGAGCGGCCCGCGCGAGGAAATGTTCGACACTTCGACCCGCCCGCGAGTCGCCTGGAAGACCGGCACGAGCTACGGTTTCCGCGACGCCTGGGCCCTCGGCACGACGACCCGCTACACGGTCGGCGTGTGGGTCGGGCGGCCCGATGGGACGCCGTTGCCCGGACAATACGGCGCCATCACGGCGCTGCCGCTGCTGCTCGACGTCGTCGACGGCCTGCCGCGCGCGGCGGACGAGGGGCGCGCCAGCGCGATGCCGCCGGAGGTCCGCGCCGTCGAGATCTGCTGGCCGCTCGGCCTGCCGCCGGATCCGCAGTCGCCCGGCCTCTGCCACCTGCGGCGCGAAGCCTGGACGCTTGCGGACAGCCTGCCCCCGGCCTTCCCGGAGCGGGAGGCGCGCGTCTGGGGTGCGGGTCGCGTGCGCCTGCGCGTCGACGCCGACACCGGTCGGCGACTGTCCGCCTCCTGTCGCCGCCCGCACGCGAGCCGCGAGGTCGAGATCGCACGCTGGCCGAATCTCGCGTATCCCTGGCTCACGAGCGAGCAGCGGCGTGCCGCGACGATACCCGCGCTCGCCGACGACTGCGTGGACGACGCCTACGCTGCAATGGAGAACCTGCGCATCGAGGGACCGCCGGAGGGCAGCCTCCTGGCGCGCGCACCGGGCAGCCGGACGGCGCCGACCGTGCGGCTGCGCACGCTCGGGACGGCGTCCCGCGTGCAGTGGCTGGTGAACGGCCGGCTGGCGGCCGAGACCGAGGGCGCGCGACCGTGGACCCGGGAATTCGCCACTCCTGGCGAGCAGCACATCACCGCCCTGGCGGCCGGCGGCGCGTGGGCCGAGTTGCGGCTGCGAGTGCTCCCCTGAGGGACGGGCCCCGATGCGATAGCATCCGCTGCAAAGGAGACCTGCGATGGCCGACGGCGACAAGGGCGAGTGGCAGAAGACCGCGTGCATCATCTGCGCGCTCAACTGCGGCCTCGAGGTGCAGACCGGCGGCCAGGGCGGCCGGCACATCGTGAAGACACGCGGCGACAAGGCGCACCCGGTATCGAAAGGCTACGTCTGCGAGAAATCGCAGCGCATGGACTTCTACCAGAACGGCGCGGACCGGCTCACCTCGCCGATGCGCCGGCGGCCCGACGGCAGCTACGAGGCCATCGGCTGGGACACGGCGATCACCGAGATCGCGCAGAAGTTTCGCGCGATCCGCGACCGGCACGGCGGCGAAAGCATCCTCTACTACGGCGGCGGCAACCAGGGTGCGCACCTCGGCGGCACGTACGGTGACAGCACGCAGAAGGCGCTGGGCGTGAAGTACCGCTCGAACGCACTCGCGCAGGAGAAGACCGGCGAGTTCTGGGTGGCGGGCAAGATGCTCACCACGGGCGCGCACGGCGACTTCGAGCACTGCGAGGTGGCGGTGTTCGTCGGCAAGAATCCCTGGCATTCGCACGGGTTCGCGCGCACGCGCGTCGTCCTGCGCGACATCCAGAAGGACCCGGACCGCTGCCTGGTGGTGATCGACCCGCGCCGTAGCGAGACCGCCGAGATGGCCGACTACCACCTCGCCATCAAGCCCGGCACCGACGCCTGGTGCCTCGCGGCGCTGGCCGGGATCGTCGTGCAGGAGAATCTCGTCGCCCGCGAGTGGATCGCGGAGCACACGACCGGCTACGACTCGATCGCCCCCGAACTGCAGAAGGTGCCGGTGGCCCGGTTCGCGGAGATCTGCGGGGTCGCGGAACAGCAGCTGCGCGAGGTTGCGCGGCGGATCGCCCGGGCCCGGAGCGTCTCGATGATCGAGGACCTCGGCCTGCAGATGAACGTGCACTCGACGCTGGGCAGCTACCTGCAGCGCCTCGTGTGGCTGCTGACGGGCCACTACGGCCGCCCCGGCACAAACAACGCCTTCGTGCCCTTCCTGTCGCTCGCCAAGGCCGCCAAGGGCGAGGGATTTTCCACGGCGGGCCGCCGCGCCCAGCCCGCGGACCGTCGCAGCCCCGTGGTGGGCGCGAAGATCATCATCGGCCTCATTCCCTGCAACGTGATTCCCGAGGAGATCCTCACCGACCATCCGCAGCGTTACCGCGCCATGCTGGTCGAGTGCGCCAATCCCGTGCATTCGCTCGCGGACAGCCAACGCATGCGCGCCGCGTTGCGGGCGCTCGAGCTGAGCGTCGTGATCGACGTGGCCATGACCGAGACGGCGCGCGAGGCGGACTACGTGCTGCCCGCCTGCAGCCAGTTCGAGAAACCGGAGGCCACGTTCTTCAATCTCGAGTTTCCCCGCAACGGCTTCCACCTGCGGCAGCCGCTGTTCGAGCCCTTGCCCGGCACCTTGCCGGAGGCCGAGATCCACGCGCGCCTCGTCGAAGCGCTGGGAGAACTGCAGGAGCGCGACTATGCGCTGCTGCGGCGCGCGGCCCGCCTCGGCCGTCTCGCGTACTCGCTGGCATTCGCCTGGACCTCGGCACGCAACCCGAAGATTGCCCGCCATGCCGCGGTCGTGCTGTACCGGACGCTCGGGCCGACCTTGCCGAAGGGCTTCGCGCCAGCGGCCTCCCTGTGGGGCATCTCGCAGTTGTACGTGCGCAGCCACCCTGGCGCGGCGGCCCGTGCGGGCTTCGGCGGAAACGCGATCTCGGCGGGCAATCGCCTGTTCGACGCAATCATGGGCAACCCGTCGGGAGTGATCTTCGCGGTGAGCGAATACGGGGACAGCTGGCAGGCGGTTCGCCTGCCCGATCACCGGATCAACCTCTTCCTGCCGGAACTGCTGCCCGAGCTGGCGAAGCTCGAAGCAGGCGGGCTGCCCCTCGACCCCGCGTTTCCCTACGTCCTCTCCGCCGGCGAACGGCGCAGCGACACGAGCAACACCTCGATCCGCGATGCCGCGTGGCACACGAAGGGAGCCTTCGGCACCCTGCGCATCAGCCCCCAGGACGCCGAGGCGCTCGGCTGCGGCGACGGGGATCGGCTCCGTCTCAGCACCCATCGGGGCAGCGTCGAGGTCGTGACCGAGGTCACGGCGACCATGCAACCCGGCCACGTCTCGCTACCGAACGGCCAGGGCCTCGACTATCGCCTTGCCGACGGAACCGTGGTGCACGCGGGAATCGCGCCGAACGAACTCACCGACCTGTCGCAGCGAGATTTCCTCGCCGGGACGCCGTGGCACAAGCACGTTCCCGCGCGGCTGGAGCGCGTCGCGTAGCGCCGGGCCTACAGCTCGGCGTCGTCCGGCGTCGGAGTGGTCAACCGGGTGAGGTCGATTTCACCCTGCGACTGGAATCGCGCCACGCTGAAGACCGGGCCGTTCAGCTTGCCGGTCATCGCAAACGTGACCTTCTCCATCGGCTGGCCGTCGAGCATGCCGAGCGCGTGGCGCACCATGCGCAGCACGGAGACGGTCACCGGCACGCCGATCACGGCCTCGCCGAAGCGGGGCACGCTGCCGGCCGCGTCCGTCACGCCCGAGGCGAACGTCTTGTCGAGGACGTCGAGCTTCAGGTAGACCCCGTCATAATCCAGCGGCGCGTCGTTCGGGTTCTGCACGCGCAGCTTGACCAGCATGCGCAGTTCCAATCCCTCGCCCGGCAGCGACTCGATACCGGCGACCGTGACCTGCAGTGGGTCGCTTCGCTGCAGGCTCGCGCATGCGCCGAGCACCAGGGCCGCCGCGGTGATCAGGCCGATCCGGATGAAACGTGACACCATTGGGTCGGGACTCCTGGCAACGCCGTCTCGCGGCGCTTTCGCAGTTTACAGGAACTACCCCCGCCGCCGCGGGTCACACGAACATGGAGATCGCAGCAATGATGGGATCGATTCGTTCCGTTCCCCTGGCAGGCCTGCTGGCGGCCGGCCTGCTCTGGGTCTCGTCAGTGTCGCCCGCGGCCGCCCAGCCTGCGCATGAGCATGCGCACGAGGCCGGCGTCGCCGCCGTCACCAACGTGAAGCTCGATGGCGACCGCAAGTGGGCGACGGACGCCTCGCTGCGATCCGGCATGGCAGCCATCCGCACCCTGTTCGATGCCGACCACCCGGCCATCCACGCAGGCAAGCAGACCGATGCCCAGTACGAGTCCCTGGCGGGCCACATCGAGTCCGAGGTGAACTCGATCGTCGCCAACTGCCACCTGCCGCCCGAGGCGGACGCCAACCTGCATTACCTCATCGCCGACCTCACGCAGGGCATCGCCCTCATGCGCGGCTCGGACACGGCCCGCACGCGGCACGACGGTGCGGCGCTCGTGCACGGTGCGCTGAACGCCTACGGCCAGTATTTCGACGATCCGCAGTGGACGGCGAAGTCGCACTCAGGGCACTGAGGCGGTCGTCGAGCCGGCCGCCCGGGCACTGCGGCTCCCGGCATACAGCTCGAACAGCAACAGCTTGCAGGGAATGCTGCCGTTCATGAGGGAAAGGGTGCGGCCGGGCTTGAGCCCGATCGCCTTGTAGGGAGACGCGGCGGCGGCGAGGATCGCGGCCTGCCAGCCGGCGAACTTCTGCTTGAGGGTGTCGCCCACCTCCTCGTAAAGCGTCCGGATGTCGCTTTCGCGGCTGCCGATTCGATCACCGTACGGCAGGTTGGTCACGAGCAGGCCCCGCTCGGCCGGCGGCTCCACGTCCTGGAAGCGGCACACGCTTATCGTCATGTACTTCTCGACGCGCGCCTTGAGGGCGCTCTTGCGCGCCATCGCGACGTAGCCGGCATCCAGGTCCGAGGCGACGACCGGCGCGAGCGGCGCCTCGCGCTTCGCGGCGCGCACGCGCTCCTGGGTCGCGCGCCACAGCTCGCGGTCGAAGTCCTTCAGCCACTCGAAATGGAACTCGCCCTTCTTGCGGTGGATCTGCGGCGCCTTGTTGACCGCGATCATCGCGGCCTCGATGGCGAGCGTGCCGCTGCCGCACATCGGGTCGAGGAACGCCTGGCTGCCGTCGTAGCCCGCCAGGACGAGGATCGACGCGGCGAGCGTCTCCTTCAGCGGCGCGGGATGGCCCTGCTCGCGGTAGCCGCGCTTGTGCAGCGACTTGCCCGAGGTGTCGAGGCTCAGCATGCAGCGGCCGCGCGCCAGGTGAGCCACCACGACCACCCTGGGCTCGACCACGTCGACCGGGGGCGAGCGATCCTGGGTGCGCTGGAACACCTCCCGGATGCCCTCCCGCACCTGCGTGATGACCTGCTTGGGCGGCATGCCGCCGCTGTCCGCGTCCGCCCCCAGGCTCTCCACCATGAAGCCGTGCCGTGCGTCGAAGATCTCGTCCCAGTGGATGCGGCGCACCTGCGAATAGAGCATCGCCGGTGATTTCGCCGGCACCTCCTTGATGACGCGCAGGACGCGGCTCGCGGTCCTCAGCTTGAGGTGCAGCTCGTAGAAGAGCGCCTCGCCGGCCTCGAAGGCCACGGCGCGAAAGCCGGGCACGAGGTCCGTCGCGCCCAGGGCTTCGAGCTCGAGTTCCAGCGCGGGCTTGGTTTCTTCGGGGCAGGTGGCGATCAGGCGCACGGGGGCTCCTTCCGCCCGCGAGTATAGCGATCGCCTGGGACCCCCGATTCGGCTAGAATTGCGCCTTCCCCCGGCAACCCACCTGATTCCCGCGCTTCGCAGGCGTCGGCGCCCGCGCAGCCATCGGACAATCATGCTCTCCACGACCAACCTCGCCATCCAGTTCGAAGCCAAACCGCTCTTCGAGCACGTCTCGGTCAAGTTCGCCGACGGCAACCGCTACGGGCTGATCGGCGCCAACGGCAGCGGCAAGTCGACGCTGATGAAGATCCTCGGCGGCGAGCTCGAACCGAGCGCCGGGGAAACCGTCCTGCAGGTGGGCCTGCGGCTCGGCAAGCTGAACCAGAACCAGTTCGCGTACGAGGACCAGCGCGTGCTGGACGTGGTGATGCAGGGGCACGCCGAGATGTGGCAGGCGATGCAGGAGCGCGATCGCATCTACGCCGATCCGGACGCGACCGACGGGGACTACATGAAGGCCGCGGAACTCGAGGGCAAGTTCGCGGAGTACGGCGGCTACACCGCGGAGGCGCGCGCCGGCAGCATCCTGATCGACGCCGGCATCGAGGAATGGCGGCACAACCAGACGATGCGCGAAGTGCCGCCCGGGCTCAAGCTGCGCGTGCTGCTCGCGCAGGCGTTGTTCTCCAGGCCGGACGTGCTGCTGCTCGACGAGCCGACGAACAACCTCGACATCCACTCGATCGGCTGGCTGGAGCGGGCGCTCAACGACTACGACGCCACGATGGTGATCATCAGCCACGACCGGCACTTCCTGAACCAGGTGTGCACGCACATCGCGGACCTCGACTACCAGCAGCTCAAGATCTACCCCGGCAACTACGACGACTTCATGCTGGCCTCCGTCCAGGCGCGCCAGCGCGTCGAATCGGCCAACGCCAAGGCGAAGGAACGCATCTCGGACCTGCAGGAATTCGTGCGCCGCTTCTCCGCGAACGCCTCCAAGGCGCGCCAGGCCACCTCGCGCCGGCGCCAGATCGAGAAGATCAGGATCGAGGAGATCCGCCCGTCGTCGCGGCAGAACCCGTACATCCGCTTCGAGCAGGGCAAGAAGCTCTATCGCTCGGCCGTGACCGTCGAGGGCCTCGCGTTTCGATACCCCGGTGCGAGCGCCGACGTGTTCTCGGACCTGAGCTTCAACATCGAGGCGGGACAACGGGTCGCCATCATCGGCCCCAACGGCATCGGCAAGACGACGCTGATGCGCTGCCTCGCGGGCGACCTGTCGCCCACGCGGGGCCGCATCACCTGGGTGGAGAACGCGCAGCCCGGCTACATGCCGCAGGACCCGCAGGCCGAGTTCGAGTCGAACGTGGACCTGTTCAGCTGGATGTCGACGTGGACGGGCAAGGCGGACGACGACCAGCTGGTGCGCGCGACGCTCGGCCGGCTGCTGTTCTCCGGCGACGAGACCAGGAAATCCGTGAAGGTGCTTTCAGGCGGCGAAAAGGGCCGCATGATGTACGGCAAGCTGATCCTCACCAAGCCGAACGTCATGCTGATGGACGAGCCGACCAACCACATGGACATGGAGACCATCGAGTCGCTGCAGATCGGCCTCGAGAAGTACCCGGGCACGCTGATTTTCGTCTCGCACGACCGGGAGTTCGTCGGCAGCCTCGCCACGCGCGTGATCGAACTGAAGCCGGACGGCAGCGTCGCGGACTTCACCGGCACCTACGACGAGTACCTCGACATGCAGGGGCTCGAGGCGTAGCGGTCCGGCTCAGGTCTTCGAAGCCTGGAATATGCTCTCGATGGCCTCGTCGAGCGCCGCGTCGAACTCCGCCTCCGACTGCTGGGCCGTCAGCCCCTCGGTCAGCGCGCGGGAGAAGCTGGCGACCATGTTGTGCTGGCGCGCGAGCCGCCTGTTCGCCTCTTCCCGGGAGTAACCGCCGGACAGCGCCACCACCTTGAGCACCCGCGGGTGCTTGATGCAGTCCGCGTAGAGGTCGTCCTTGTCGGGAATCGTGAGCTTGAGCATCACGAGCTGGCCGTCCGGCAGCTTGTCGAGCTCGGCCATGATCGCGGACTTGAGCAGGTCCTCGGCGCCCGCCTTGTCCGGGCACTTGATGTCCACCTCCGGCTCGATGATCGGCACGAGGCCGGCGGCGATGATCTGCCGGGCAACCTCGAACTGCTGGCCCACCACGGCCTTGATTCCGGCCGCGTCGGCCTGCTTGATCACCGAGCGCATCTTGGTGCCGAAGATCCCCTTGCCCTTGGCGCGCGCGAGCAGGTCGGCGAGGCCCGGCATGGGCTTCATGAGCTGCACGCCGTTCGCCTCCGCCTCGAGACCCTTGTCCACCTTGAGGATCGGAACGACCTTCTTGACCTCCCAGAGGTACGCCGCCGTCGGCCGCCCCTCGATCGAGCGGTCCATGGTGTTCTCGAACAGGATGGCCGCCAGGATGCGGTCGCCGTTGAAGCTCGGACTCGTGACGATGCGCGTGCGCATGGCGTGGATGAGATCCATCATCGCGGCGTCGCCGGAATAGGCGGTCTCCGGGATGCCATAGAGCTTCAGGGCCTTCGGCGTGCTGCCGCCGCTCTGGTCCAGGGCGGCGATGAAGCCCGGTCGCGTGCGGAATTTCGCTTTCTGCTGTTCGAAGTTGTTCATGACGGGCCTCGTTTGCCGGCTGGCTGGCTGGCGCTCAATTCTAGGCACGACAGGAGCCCCGTGGCCATCGCAGATACCGCAACGGCCTACTTCCCGCCCTGCCGGTCCTTGTGCTTCAGGTAGGAATGGACGAATCGGCCGAACTCCCGGTCCTTCCTGCGTCGCTCGACATATGAAAGGTCGTGGAACGTCGCCTCGTTCCTGAGCTTCAGGTAGTCCTGCAGGCGTTCCTCGCTCAAGTCGTGCCGTTCGATGGCCGCCCGAACCGCGCAACCGGGTTCGCTCGAGTGACTGCAATCGGTGAATCGGCAGCGCTGCGCGAACTCCCCGAGGTCGGCGAACGTATCGTCCAGGCCTGCGCCGACCGCGAGCATCCCGAGTTCCCGCATGCCGGGCATGTCGATCAACAGCGCGCCGCCGTCGAGCACGACCAGGTGGCGACGCGTGGTGGTGTGGCGTCCCTCGCCCGTGTGGCTGACGTCTCGAGTGTCGAGCCGGGATTCACCTGCCAGCCGGTTGATGAGAGTCGTCTTGCCGACGCCCGACGAACCGAGCAGACAAAAGGTCCGGCCGGGCATCAGCAACTCCCGGACCCGATCGATGCCGTCGCCCGTCACATTGCTGAGGGGGATGATTCGCTCGTCGATCGCCGCGTGCCGGAGGCTGCCGACCAGCCGGTCCAGCTCCTGCGCGCTGACGAGATCGATCTTGGTCAGCAACAGCACGGGCTCGATGTGTCCTTCCCTGACCATGATCAGGTAGCGCTCGAGCCTGCGCAGGTTGAAATCGAAGTGACAGGACTGGATGACGAACGCCACGTCGATGTTCGTCGCGATCATCTGGAACTCGACGTCCCGTCCGGCCGCTTTGCGTCTCAGGAATGACCTGCGCTGCAACACGCCCTGAATGGTCGCGCGAGATCCCGCCTCCCGGTGACGCACGCAAACCCAGTCCCCGACGCAGGGCAGGTCGGCGGGCGACCTGGCGGCGTACAGGAATCGGCCCGTCAGCCCTGCAGGCGCCTCGCCCTGTTCGTCGCAAACGAGGTAGCGGCCCCTGTCGACAGCGGTGACCCGGGCCACCGACAGGTCCGGGCCGCAATGCTCGCGAGCCTGGTCGGCGAACCAGGGGTCGAGACCGAGTTGGCGCAGGTCCATGACGGCAATCTGTCAGAAGCCGGTCCGCTTGAAAATCCCCACTGTTGCGCGCGGGGGTCCGCGAGTCCTGGCGCGGCGGGCGGCACCCCGACCGGGCCGTCCTTCGCGTAGAATTCCGCGCGACAACATGAGCCCCCTGGACGTGACACTCGCCTTCCTGGCGAGGCAGGACATCCTGCTGCTGTTCCTGCTGCTCGGCACGGGAGCGATCGTCGGACGCATCCGCTTCGGCGGCGTCGAGCTCGGCGCGGCGGCCGTGCTGTTCCTCGCGATGGCCCTGAGTGCGCTCGGCGAGTCCCGGGGTCACCACATCGTCGTTCCCGAGGCGTTCGGCACTTTAGGCCTCGTGCTGTTCACGTTCTCGGTCGGGGTCATGTCGGGTCCCGCCTTCTTTGCATCGGTGCGCAGGGGCTACGGCCCGATCCTCGCGACCGTCGCGATCCTCATCGCCGGCGCCATCGTCGCCGTCGTGGTCGGTCGCCTGCTCGGCCTCGGCAGCGGAGCCATCGCCGGAAGCTTCGCCGGGGCCCTCACCAACACGCCGGCACTCGCGGCCGCCCGCGAAGCGTCCGGCGACGAATCGGGGCCGACGATTGCGTACGCGGTGTGCTACGTGTTCGGCGTGCTCGGCCCACTGCTCGCGAGCAGCCTGGTCCTGCGCCGCCGCGCCAGGGACACGGACGTGCCGGCCCCGCTGGTCAGCCGCAGCATCGAGGTGGACGAGGCCGCCGAGCCGAGCATCGGCGAGCTGGAGCGACGCTACCGGCAGCGCATCCGGTTCTCGCGGTTGCAGCACGGGCCGTCCGCCGCCGACGTGCAGGCTCCGAGCGACGATGCGCGGTTGCGCCGCGGCGACATCGTCACCGTGGTCGGCCCGGTCGACCTGGTCGACAAGGTGACGCTGGAACTCGGCCGCCCGGCGGCGGAACCACTCGAGGACAGCCGCAGCGCCGTCGACTTACCGCCGCATCACGTTGTCCGACGAGGAACTGGCCGGCCGCACGATCGGCGACCTCGACCTGATGCGCCGCTTCGGCGCCAAGGTGATCCGGGTACGGCGTGGCGACGTGGACGTGCTGGCGCGCGATGCCTTCGTGCTGCAACCCGGCGACCGCCTGCGCATCATCGCCCCCAGCGAACAGATCCCGGCAGTGACCGCCTTTCTCGGGGACTCCGAGCGCGGCCTGTCGGACCTCCACCCGATCGTCCTCGGCACCGGCATGGTGCTCGGCCTGCTGCTCGGCCACGTCGTGTTTCCCCTGCCGGGCATGTCGCTGACGCTCGGACCGGCCGCGGGCACGCTGCTGGTCGGACTCGTCTTCGGCAAGGTCGCGCGCATCGGTCCGTTCCTGACGACGATGCCGCACACCGCGGGCCAGACGATGGCCGACTTCGGGCTGCTCGCCTTCCTCGCGCACGCCGGGACCCGCGCCGGCACGCAACTCGGCACGGCGCTCGCCTCCGGCGACGGCCTCAGGATCGTGCTGCTCGGCGCGGCGATCACGGTCACCGTCTCGTACGGGCTCGCCATCGTCCTGCGGCGGTACTTCGGCATGGGCCGGACTCGCGTGTCCGGCGTTCTCGCGGGCGCGCACACCCAGCCCGCGGTGCTCGCCTTCGCCAACGGCCGCACCGGGTACGACAGTCGCGTTGCGCAGGGCTACGCGCTGGTCTATCCGGCGTCGTTGATCGCCAAGATCCTCATCGCGAAGGTGCTCGGCGCGCTGTGACGCGCCGGCGCCGCTTCACTTCAGGGTTTCGTAATACGCGACGAGGTTGGCGACCTCGGCCGGGGTGAGTCTCTTCGCCGCGCGCGCCATCTTCGCGTCCTTGGTGCGGGCGCCGCTTCGGTATTCGTCCATCGCCGTCTGGAATTCCTTGGCCGTGAGCTTGACGATGTCCGGGCTCTCGTCGTCGCCCTTGCCGTCCTCGCCATGGCAATCGGAACAGACTTCCTCGGCCTTCGCCTTGCCCGCGGCCACGTCGGCCGCGTAGGCCGGCGCGCACGCGAGCGCGCAGGCGGCGAGCAGCAACTGCAGTGGGCTCATCTTCATCACGACTCTCCTGGGCTGGATTGAACGGGCTTCGCGCAATTTACTCCGCTGCCGGCTCGGCTGCAGGCTGTGCTGCCGCCTCGTCCAACGGCACCTCGGGCTCCACGTGGCAGCGGTCGCAGTTCTTGCGCGCCGCGAACGCCTGCTCGCCGTCGTGGCAGGTGAAGCAGGCGTGCTTGCGCTTGTGGTCGGCCTGGGTGATCTGCGAGTTGCGGCTCACGTAGAACACGTCCATGTGGCAGTTCGAGCAGTGCATCCCCTTGCCGGTGTGCTTGGCGCCCTCGAAGGTCACCTTGCCCTCGCCGTTGCCGTCGAACTCGATCGTGAAGCCGGGTGGCACCGCCCAGGCGAGTTCGACCAGCCCGACGGCCAGCGTGACGACGGCCAACGCGATGGCGACGCGCTTCATTGCCCGGCCTCCCGCTGCGGTGCCCGCCTCGCGCGGCCGCGCGAGGCGAGGATCGCCAGCGCCGGCATCGCCACGATCACCACGGCCAGCGACACGAGCACCCAGGTCGGCAGGTAGAACGTGTGGTACACGTCCCAGCCAAAGGGTCGCAACAACTCGCTCAGGTAAGCGGGCGCGCCGTGCAGGTGGCCGCCGAGGGTGCCGGTGGCCGCGAGCTGGCTCGCGCCGAGGACGCCCAGGGCCACCATGATCAGGCGGTTGATGACGCCGTTCCAGACCTGCTCGCCGGCCCGCCAGCGCAGGAACAGCAACGCGGCCCAGGAACCGAGCGACCAGCTCGCGGCGATCATGTGGTTGCGGCCGAGCGGCGTGGTCTGCAACGTCTCGGGCGGCCAGACCATCAGGCCGAGGCTGTAGGACGCGAGCCCGGTGGCCACGCCGAGCACCAGCAGCGACACCAGCACGCGGTCGAAGGCCCGGGCCAGCGGGCCGTCCGAGAGGGCGCGGAACAGGATGATGCCGGAGGCCACGGTCCACAGCGCGACCGGGAAGTGCACCATGATGGCGTGATACGGGCCCATCGGTTCAGTCCTCCCGCCGGCCGATCAGCAGGCTGATCGAGAACACGAAACTCGCGACCAGCAGGACGCCGCCGATGAGGCTCAGCAACCAGTGCCGGCGTATTTCCCGATCGAACTCGAGTTCGACGGCGTACTCGGCGAGCTGCGTCTCCTTGTGGCGGTACTTCACCGGCACGCCCTTCGCGATGTACTTCGAACCGGCATGGACCCCGCTCGGCGTGCGCTGCCAGCTCACCTGGCCCGGGTAGAACAGGATCACCTCGCGCGTGTCGATGCTGCTCCAGTCCGGCGCAGCCCCGGCGATGCGGGCGGCTACCACGTCGGCCTGGCGCCCGAGACCCACCTGCAGCGGCAGCGAGACGTAGTGCCAGCGACTGGCGCGCGCATCGCGATGCACCGACAGCGCGATGCTGTAGACACCCTGGTCACGCAGGATCTTGTCTTCGAGCGGATAGCCCGTATCCAGCGCACGCACCAGCGTCACGTCCCAGTACCCGTCCGCCCAGCGGCCCTCGCCGAGCACGCGGATGTCGGCGCGCGAACCGGTCGGCTGGCTCAGCACCTGGCCGGGGATGACGTCACCCTCGCGCCATTCGCGCGCCGGGTCGAACGGCACGGCAGCATCTGCCGAGAGGTAATAGGGTTGCTTCGTGCCGGCGCGGGCCGGGTCGAACATCCAGCGCGGCTGGCCGGCGTCGTTGTCCCAGTTGCTGAAGAATGCGGGGTCCCCCGAGTCATACAGCCGGTACCAGGCGATGAGCTGGTCGTCGCCGTGGCCGAGCGGGTTCGAGAGATGCGCGCGCCAGCTCCAGAGGTCCAGGAAGTAGCCTGCCCGGCGCTGGTCGTCGAGGGTGGCCTGGTCGACGATCGAGTACCAGTCGGCAGGGTCCTTCCGCGTGGCCGGCAGGTACTTGCGCCGGTGCGCGGCCTCGGCCGGCGAGCCGGTGAAGTCGCGCATGTTGGCGCCGACGGTGATGAAGCCGCCGTAGCGCTGGAACTCCGGCACGCCGCCGTCGTCGAGCATCATGGCCAGGCGGTCCTCGGCGATGCCGTCCGGGTCCGAGCCGATGGGCGTGCGCGTGCGCCGCTGCCACTTGCCATCGGTGTAGCGCAGCACCTCCGAGACGACGTGCGGTTGCTTCGCCGGCCAGCGATAGTGGAAGAACACCTCCGCGTCGTTGTAGGCGACCTGCAGCGTGAGCGGCATGGTCAGCTCGTCGGGAATCCAGACGTTGCGCTCGGGATCGTTGCGCACCACGCCGGTGCTGTGCGTGGCGAGCGCCAGCAGCATGGCCACCGCGAACAGCGCGGCCACGACGAGAATTGCAGTACGGCGGCGAAGCATGCCCGATCCCCTGAGCCCGGTTGCAGCCCGAATATAGGCGCGTGCGGGCCCCGGGACATTGACCGCGGTCAATTGCGGTGCAGCACGTGGCGCTCCACGCCGGACTCAAACTAGACTGAGAATTCTTTACACCGAGTTCGCGCCTCCCATGGAATCGACGGCAACCTCGAGCGATTGGCCGGACCAGTTCCGCCTTCACGTGCGGGACCACAAGTGGTCCGCGGCCGGGCTGGCCGTCGGCTTGGCGGTCGTGCTGGTCCTGCTCGTGCAGAGCCTGGCGCGGATCGCGGACGGGACCGCGGCGCCCGGGCTGAAGTTCGCCCTGCTCGGCGGAGCGGCGGGGTTCGCCGCCACCGCGCTCGGTGCCCTGCCGGCGCTGGTCATACGCGCGATGCCCCAGCGCGTCGAGGACAGCCTGCTCGGACTCGCCGCGGGCATGATGCTGGCCGCGGCCGCCTTCTCGCTCCTGCTGCCGGGACTCGACGCCGGCGCGGCAATACTGGGCAGCCAGCCGCTCGGGGCCGGCGTGGTCGTCGTCGGCATGGCGCTTGGCGTCATACTGATGCTCGGTCTGGACGCGTTCACGCCCCACGAGCACGACAAGACCGGCCCCTGTGGCCCCGGCTACGAGAACTGCGGGCGGATCTGGCTGTTCGTGTTCGCGATCGCGCTGCACAACCTGCCGGAAGGCATGGCCATTGGCGTCAGCTTTGCGAAGGGCGACATGAGCGTGGGCCTGCCGCTCACCACGGCCATTGCCCTGCAGGACATCCCGGAAGGCCTCGCCGTCGCGCTGTCGTTGCGTGCGGCTGGATTCGCGCGCGGACTGTCCGTGCTGGTGGCGGCGGCGAGCGGCCTGCTCGAACCCATCGGCGCGCTGCTCGGCGTAGGACTCTCGAGCGGCCTTGCACTGGCCTACCCGATCGGCCTCGGACTCGCGGCCGGCGCGATGATCTTCGTCGTGTCGCACGAGGTGATCCCGGAGACCCATCGCAACGGGCACCAGACCCCGGCCACGCTCGGCCTGATGACCGGGTTCGCGATCATGATGATCCTGGATACCTCGCTCGGCTGAATGCCGGCTCGCCGCACCTCACGCGCGCTCGAAGCGCGCGACGGTCTCCACGTGTTCGGTGAACGGCATGAGGTTGAAGGCGGCGAGGCCGCCGAGTCGCAACCGCCCGCCGGCAGTCAGGCGCTCGGTGTCGCGCAGCAATGACTCGAGTCCGCAACTCACGTACAGGAACAGCTCCGGTGGCTGTGCGGCGAGTTGCTCGAGAAGCTCGCGGTCGAGTCCCTTGCGCGGCGGATCCGCGATGAGGATTTCCGCATCCGTGGCAGCCTCCAGCGCCGCGCCCGCCGGCCCCGCCACGACCTCGACCTTCGCGCGACTGTCCGGATCGAGCGCGGCGATGCCGAGCGCCATGCCCTGCAGCGAATGCGGCGCCACCTCGTTCATGCGGAGGTGTCGCAGGCGCGGCAGCAACGACAGGCCGATGGCGCCAACGCCTGCGTAGAACTCCGCGACACGCGCGCCCTCCGGAACCTGCGCGTCGATGTGCTCGACGATGCGTTGCGCGATGTCGAGATTGTTCTGTCCGAACGCGCCCGGCGGGTAATGCACCGCGTCCCCGCCGAAACGTTCGACCACGCTGTCCGGTCCGCACCACTTGTGGAACTCGGGACCCAGGATCGCATTCGAGCGCTCGCAATGGGCGTTGAACCACAGGCTGTGCAGCTCGCTGCCCAACCTTTCACGTACGAGGTCCAGGCACGCAGCCAGCGGCTCGGCCGACGAACTGTTGGCGACGAGCACGACCTGCGCGGATTGTGAGGAGCGCTCCACCACCACCTGCAGGTAACGCGCGAGCCCAAGGTGCGGGCCCTCCGCATAGGGCGGGAGATCGGCGTCGACGAGTGCACGTCGCACGACGGCAACGACGCGATTGACCAATGGATGCTGGACGCTGCACTCGGGGATGGTCACCACTCGATGCGTGCCGAGCTGGAACATGCCGATCTTGGGCGAACCGTGCCGACCGCGGATGGCGAGCCGCGCGCGAAGCCGGAACCCACTCATCGCCCCCGAGATCTCGGCGATACCCGGCAAGACATGCTGGCGCGCCAGCGCCTCGAGCGCCTGGCGCGCCGCAGGGGCGATGCCCGACTCACCGAATCGCGGACAACCCGGGCATGGCGGACGATGTGGGCACGCGGGAACCAGGTGCGTCGCTCCTCGCGCACGTCCAGGTTTCCCGGTGCGCTGACGGTGGCCTGCAGGGTAACAGGCCACAGGGCACCGACGCGCAGCCCGCCGCGAGTGAGCCTGCCTATCCCCGCGATCAACAGTACGTATTGGCCCGCCGGCGGCCATGCAACTACAGTCAGCCGCCACAGTCACCGATCAAGGAAGGGACCACCCATGTCGACCGAAGCGAAGTGCCCGTACACCCCGATGCACGGTGCGCGAACCCGCCTGGGCGCCCAGTCGAACGCCGGCTGGTGGCCCGACCGGCTGAACGTGCAGATGCTGCACCAGCACTCGGCGAAGTCCAATCCGCTGGGCGAGCAGTTCGACTATGCGGAGGAGTTCAAGAAGCTCGACCTCGCCGCGGTCAAGAAGGATCTCTACGCGCTGATGACCGATTCGCAGGACTGGTGGCCGGCGGACTGGGGCCACTACGGCGGACTCTTCATCCGCATGGCCTGGCACAGCGCGGGCACCTATCGCGTGTCGGACGGGCGCGGCGGCGGCGGCAGCGGCAACCAGCGCTTCGCGCCGCTCAACAGCTGGCCCGACAACGGCAACCTCGACAAGGCACGGCGCCTGCTGTGGCCCATCAAGAAGAAGTACGGCAACAGGATCTCCTGGGCCGACCTCATGATCCTGGCCGGCAACTGCGCGCTCGAGTCGATGGGCTTCAAGACCTTCGGCTTCGGCGGCGGACGCGAGGACATCTGGGAGCCCGAGGACGACGTCTACTGGGGCGCCGAGGCCGAGTGGCTGGCCACCAGTGACAAGGCCAACAGCCGTTACTCCGGCGACCGCGTGCTCGAGAACCCGCTCGCCGCGGTGCAGATGGGCCTGATCTACGTGAACCCCGAGGGACCGGACGGCAAGCCCGACCCGGTGGCGTCGGGCCGCGACGTGCGCGAGACCTTCGCCCGCATGGCGATGAACGACGAGGAGACCGTCGCGCTGATCGCGGGCGGTCACACCTTCGGCAAGGCGCACGGTGCGGGTGATGCGGCGCTCGTCGGGGTCGCGCCCGAAGGTGGCCCGCTCGAGGCGATGGGCCTCGGCTGGACGAACGCGTTCGGCACCGGCAAGGGCGTGCACTGCACCACGAGCGGCATCGAAGGCGCGTGGAAACCCAACCCGACCAGGTGGGACATGGGCTACTTCGACATGCTGTTCGGCTACGAGTGGGAACTCGTGAAGAGCCCGGCGGGCGCCCACCAGTGGCGGGCGAAGGACGTGAAGCCCGAGCACATGATTCCCGACGCGCACGACCCGTCCAAGAAGCACGCGCCGATGATGACGACGGCCGACCTGTCGCTGCGCCTCGATCCGATCTACGAAAAGATCTCGCGCCGCTTCCACAAGGATCCGCAGGCGTTCGCCGACGCGTTCGCCCGCGCGTGGTTCAAGCTGACCCACCGCGACATGGGTCCGCGCGCCCGCTACCTCGGGCCCGAGGTTCCCGCTGAAGAGCTGATCTGGCAGGACCCGGTGCCGGCGGTCGACCATGAACTCGTCAACGAGCAGGACGTTGCGGCGCTGAAGGACAAGATCCTCGCGTCGGGTCTCTCGATCCCGCAGCTCGTGACCACCGCATGGGCGTCGGCTTCGACGTTCCGGGGATCGGACAAGCGTGGCGGCGCCAACGGTGCGCGCATTCGCCTCGCGCCGCAGAAGGACTGGGAAGTGAACCAGCCTGCGGAACTGGCCACCGTGCTGCAGAAGCTCGCGGCTATCCAGAAGGCCTTCAACGATGCGCAGTCCGGCAAGAAGCGGATTTCGCTGGCGGACCTCATCGTGCTGGCGGGCAGCGCTGCCGTCGAAGCCGCCGCGAAGAAGGCCGGCCACACGGTCACCGTGCCCTTCTCGCCCGGCCGCACAGATGCCTCGCAGGCGCAGACCGACGTGGAATCGTTCGCCGTGCTCGAGCCGCTGGCCGACGGTTTCCGCAACTACCTGCGC
This sequence comes from uncultured Gammaproteobacteria bacterium, assembly GCA_963778185.1. Classification (GTDB taxonomy): domain Bacteria; phylum Pseudomonadota; class Gammaproteobacteria; order Steroidobacterales; family Steroidobacteraceae; genus RPQJ01. Next base: position 1,072,530 of record CAVZTF010000003.1, read on the forward strand.
GCGGGCGTGAAGACTCCCGCCGAAGAGTTGTTGCTGGACCGCGCGCAGCTGATGACGCTCACCGCGCCCGAGTTGACCGTGCTCGTCGGCGGCATGCGCGCCCTGGGCGCCAACGTGGGCAACGCCAGGCACGGTTTGCTCACGAGCGCACCCGGCACGCTGACGAACGACTTCTTCGTCAACCTGCTCGACATGGGTGTCGAGTGGCGGCCTTCCTCGACCGCGGGGATCTACGAAGGGCGTGATCGCGCCTCGGGCCAGGTGAAGTGGACCGGCACCCGCGTCGACCTCGTGTTCGGTTCGAACTCCGAGCTTCGGGCACTCGCCGAGGTCTATGCCTGTGACGACAACCGGCAGAAGTTCGTGCAGGACTTCGTTGCGGCGTGGGCGAAGGTGATGAACCTGGATCGGTTCGACCTGGCGTAGTCGGACTAGTGGGCGCAGCTGCGTTCAGCAGCTGCGCCCTCACTCGGCCAGCGAGCGGCCGATTTCGCGGCGGCTCGCGCCGAGCGCGAGCAGGCTGCGAATCAGGAGGTCGATCGAAACCGTGGCGTCGGCACCCTCGAGCTTGGCGACGCGTGATTGGCTGGAGCCGAGACGGGACGCGAGTTCGACCTGCGACAATCCCAGCTTGAGCCGGCGCTCGCGCACCGAGCGACTCAACGAAAGACGCAGCTCCACGAGCGCCGCTTCCTGCTTCGAAAGGCCGAGAAACTCGGTCGCATCACCGACCTTCCAGCCACGGATCCTCAGTCTTCGGGCAACGTCAGTTCGCATAGGGCATTGTATGTCATCCGTGACATATCTGGCATGAGTCACCCCAGGCTCATCCGATGAGCCATCCGTCTGCGACCCTTTCCCTCGATGTCTGCCCGCCAAACCCCGCCATCAGACTTCAATTACATCGACTGTTGTCAGTCACATATCATCGTGTATACTAACGTCAACTGACACTGACAACGATCACCGACACCCAATGCAACCCATCCTCCTCTCCCTCCCCGACGAACTCGCCGACTGGCGCGGCACAGCCGCCGAGCTGGCGGACAAGTGCAACGAGGTCCTCGCGGGCGTCCCCTCGCTGGCGGACGACGCCGGCTCCGCCAACGAGCGCCTCGTCCGCCACTACGTGCAGGTCGGCGTGCTCACGGCACCCGAGCGTGAGGGACGCGAGGCGCTGTTCGGGCTTCGGCAGATCATCGAGTTCCTCGCCACCCGTTACCTCCTCAAGGACGGCTGGCCGCTCGCCAAGGTCGCGGAGATCGTCCGCACCACGGACGACGCCGGCCTCACACAGCTCATCCCGTCCGAGCGGCCGCGCACGCGCGCCGAGGAAGTGGTCGCGAAGTATCGCGGGGGCCGCGCCGCCGCGAACCTCAGCGACGACCGCATCACCGTCCGCAGCAGCAGGGACGTTTCCGCGGCAACATTTGCACTGACGCCAGAGGCACCGCCGGCTTCCGCCTCCAGGCGAGCGGCCGTACAGCAGGCGATGAAGCTCGAGACGCCCCTCTCCCTCGCCGCCGACATCTCGCGCCGCCGCGTGTCGCTCGAAGAGAACCTCAAGGCGCTCGGCAATCGCGGAAGGCCGGCCCGAGCGCAGCCGCATCGTGCGCATCGAGCTCACGCGGTGGTGCCACGTGCGACGTGGACGCCCAGCAGCTTGAACGAGATGAGCGACGAGACCCCCGCGATCCTCGGGGCCGCGCTGACCCAGGCGCTCCAGGAAGAGCGCATACAGAAAGGAAAGTAACCATGACGACACCCACCATGATCATCACGGCGCGCCGCCCCGCCCTGCTGGCCGGCCACGACAACGAACTCGACGTGCTCGTCCGCGTGCAGGCGCCCGACGCCCCCGCGGAGCGACCGCTGCGCAACGCGCTGCACCTCGCGCTCGTCATCGATCGCTCCGGCTCGATGTCCGGCCAGCCGCTCGACGAGGCAAAGCGCTGTGCCGAGTTCGTGCTCGACGGATTGCAGGCCACCGATCGGCTCTCCGTCGTCGCGTACGACGACAACGCGGAGACGTTGATCCCGGCCGTGCCGCTGCACGACAAGGAAGCCGTGCGCCAGGCGATCCGGCGGATCGACGACCAGGGCTGCACCAACCTGCACGGCGGCTGGCTGCAGGGTGCCGAGACGCTCGCCCCGCACACGACCGAGAAGGTGACCTCGCGCGTCATCCTGCTGTCGGACGGCTGCGCCAACCGCGGCCTCGTCGACCCCGACCAGATCTACGCGCAGTGCGCCGACCTCGCGCGCGCCGGCGTCACGACCTCCACCTACGGCCTCGGCCGCAGCTTCAACGAGGAGCTGATGATCGGCATGGCGCAGCACGGCCACGGCAGCTCGTACTACGGCCAGACCGCGGACGACCTCATGGATCCGTTCCGTGAGGAGTTCGAGCTGCTGAACGCGATGTGCGCGCGCCGCCTGCGGCTCGAGATCGCTCCGGCCGCCGGCGTGAAGGCGAAGATGCTGAACGACTACGTCGCCGACGGCCAGAACGCGTGGCTGCTGCCCAACCTCGCCTTCGCCGGCGAAGCCTGGGCCGTGGTGCGTCTGCGTGTTCCGTCTCCCGCTTCAGCGGTTGAGGGTCAAGGTGAGGGCCTGCTCTCCCTCTGCTCCTTCTCCGTGCGCTACACCACCCTCGACGGCGAACCGCGCGCGATCCAGCCGCACGCGCTCGCCCTGCCCGCGTTGCCCGCCTCTGCGTTCCACGCGATCGCCGAGGACGAGCTGGTCGCACGCCGCGCCGGCGAACTCGAGGCGGCTTACCTGCAGACCAAGGCACGGAAAGCCGCACGCCATGGCGATTGGGCCGGCGTCGAGTCGGCGCTGCGCAAGGCCGAGCGCGCCGCCGCGAACAACCCGTGGGTGGCTGAGTCGGTCAAGGAGCTTCGGGCGCTCGCCGCACAGAAGGACGAGGTGATGTTCTCGAAGGAGTCGGCGTTCGCGGCGCGAAAGATGAGCACGCGGCTGGCGGAGAGGAACGAGTCCTGGAGCGTGGAGGCGCCCGCTTCTGCTTCTTTCCTGAGACGCAAGACGAATCAGGGCAAGGCGGATCCGAAGCAGCCGCGGAGCTGATCAGACCAGTTCGTTTCGAGCGGTTGCGGGCTCAGGGACGAGCCCGCCCCGCACCCAGTTGCCGGCGATCCGCCAAGGAGAACATCATGCGAATGCACGCACCGAGCCTGATCGCAGCAGGTCTTTTGCTGGCGGCGGGTGCTGGAAACGCAGACTGCTCCTGGACTTGGGACTGCAGCCGCGGCGCTGGGCAGTGCCGCCAAGTACCGATCTGGGATTGCGACTGGCAGACCGTCTGCGATTGAGACGAGGGGTGCGGACTGCTCGGAAGCAGCTGCCGAAGTGATCAGGCCGCTCGATGGAACTTGAGCCGCACTCGGACACCGAGTGCGGCCAGGATGCGCAACAAGAGATCCGTGGACACCCCGTCCAGATTTCCATTGAGGATTGACGTAACTCTGGGCCTCGACGCCCCCGCAAGCTGCGCAAGCTGTGCGTGAGTCATCCTTGCTTTGCGAACCTCGGAGCCGATCTGTTCGGCCAACTCGAGCTGGATCTCCATTGCAGCCCGGTCCGCGTCCGTGAGGCCCAGCACATCGGCAAGCTCCTTCGAGTTACGTGCTGTGACGGTCTTGTTCGTACTCATTCAGCATCTCCGTCAGGCGTCGTCGCGCAATTTCGATCTCGGACGGCGGCGTCTCCGGCGTCTTCTTGTGAAACGCCCGGGGCACCAAGATTCCCGGTCTCGCCTTGCGATAGCAAAACACTCGGTACTGTCCAGACTCGCCTCGCAAGCGAAGCTCTTCGACGCCCGGCATCACCACAGGCATCGGCCTGGACACCGGCAACCCGAGGTTGAAGCCACGCTGCAATGCCAAAAGCGCGCTACCGAGCTTGACCCTCACATCCCGCGGCAAAGCGCGGATCTCCTCCTTCGCCCGAAGGTGAAACACGACAGGTCGAAGCACGGTGATTGTCTCAGATTCGGGACATTCGTGGCAATGGATGGAACCATCGCCACGCTGCACCACGGCATCTCGGCCGTCGCCGCGTATTTCTGCCGCAAACGCGTCAATTCAGGTTCGTCCCGGAAGCCCATGGCTGAATACTGTGCTCAGGCGGAATCCCGGCCAACTAACTGGCGGATTCGGGCAAAGCGTAGGCAATCTTGCCGCCGTGCTCCGTGACGATGCCGCGCTTCCTCAGGCCGTCGATGACTTTCTCGAGTTCCTCGTCCGACAGACTGCCCTGGAACAGCGCGCGGATCGCACTGCCGAGCGTGGCCAGAGTTCTCGGCCTGCCACCATTGCGACGACTCAGGTAGTCGACCACGGCCGTCACCCGATCCGGCAACGACTTCGAGCGCAGCAGTCGCACCAGCGGGATGTCTTCGATGGACGCCCACCGAAGACAGAAGATCTTCTTCGACTTGAGATGACGAATCAGCGGGTCGAAGCCCGCATCCCTGGAGATGATGTGGAAGAACGCTCCGGGACACTCCACGGCCAGGCGCCCGATGTAGTACGCGATGTGGAAATCGAGCGCATTCTTGCCGTGGCCGTCGATGCGAACGTACTCCGCCTCCGCCCCGAAAGGCTGCAGCGCCTGTACCATCTCGATTGAGACGCTCTTCTGCTGGCTGCCGGCGAACACCTTGACCTTGAACTGCCCGCCCATGAGGAGGCCCAGGTTCTCCGGCCGAACGTTCTCCAAGTCGATGAGCACGAAGTTGGTTTTCACACGGCCCTCCCCGGCAATCTCTCTCCAGATGGCCGGGACATCGTAGCCGCAAGTAAGGCCCGCATTCCGTGACTCGGTCGACGCCACCTCCGAAGTGATAGCCCAGGCTCACCGAGCGAGCCCGGGAGGGGCTAGCATCCATCTTCCCAAGCCAATGGAAGGCCCAACCGGTTGCACCGCCACTCCTCCCGCCTCCTCCTCTCCGCCTCCGACCTGGTCGCGTTCCACGACTGCGGCCACCTGACGCAACTCGACCGCCGCGCGCTCGACGACCCGGACCTGCGCGCCCAGCGCTGCGCCGACGACGAGCACGCGCAGCTCATCCAGCGCAAGGGCCACGAGTTCGAAGCGCGCTATCTCGCGCGCCTCGAAGCCACGCATCCCGACCTGATCAAGATCGACCACACCGATCGCGACCCCGACCGGCTGGCGGCCGAGACGCTGGCCGCGATGAGGTCCGGCGCCCCGGTCATCTACCAGGCGACGCTGCTGCACGAAGACCTCGTCGGCCACGCCGACTTCCTGCGCCGCGTCGAGCGCCCGTCGGCCCTCGGCGACTGGAGCTACGAAGTCATCGACACCAAGCTCGCCCGCAGCGAGAAGCCGAAGTTCGTGCTGCAGCTGTGCTTCTACAGCGAGCTGCTCGCCCTCGCGCAGGGCGCCGAGCCGCAGGCGATGCACGTCGTGCTCGGCACGGGTGACGAGGTCAGCTACCGCTGCGCCGACTACACGCGCTACTTCCGGCGGCTGTTGCACCGGTTCCGTGAAGCGCTGGCGGCCACCGACCCGAACGCGACCTACCCCGATCCGTGCGAGCGCTGCCCGATCTGCCACTGGCGCGAGCTGTGCGAAGCCCGCCGCGAGCAGGACGATAGCCTCTGGCTGGTCGCCGACATCCGCTCGAGCCAGGTGCAGAAGCTGCAGGCCGCCGGCGTCCACACGCTGACCGCGCTCGCCGAACTTCCCGCGAACCACACCGTCCCGAAGCTGGCCCTGGAGACCTTCGCCAAGCTGCGCGGGCAGGCCGCCCTGCAACTCGCCGGTCGCGGCGCAGACCAGCCGCTCCACGAACTCCTCGCACCCGAGGACGGCCATACTCGCGGCTTCGCGCGCCTGCCGCTGCCGGACGACGGCGACGTCTACTTCGACATGGAGGGCGACCCGCTCCACGGCGACGACGGGCTCGAGTACCTGTTCGGCGTCTACTACCGTGACGGCAAGGCCGGCGCCTTCGAGTTCAAGCCCTTCTGGGGCGCACGACCGCGCCGAGGAGAAGCAGGCGTTCGAGCGGTTCATGGACTGGCTCGACCAGCGCAGGCGCAAGCACCCCGGCCTGCACGTCTACCACTACGCCGCCTACGAGGACACCGCGCTCAAGAAGCTCTCGAGCCGCCACGCCACGCGCGAGGCAGTGCTCGACACGTTCCTGCGCGAACGGCGCCTGGTCGACCTCTACAAGGTCGTCCGCGAGTCCATCCGCGCGTCCACGCCGTCGTACTCCATCAAGGACATCGAGAAGTTCTACCGCGAGGCGCGCGAGGGCGACGTGCAGACCGCCGGCGCGAGCATCGTCTACTACGAGCGCTGGCTCGAGACCGGCGACGAGTCGCTGCTCGAGAAGATCGAGCGCTACAACGAGGACGACGTCGTGTCGCTGCAGCTGCTGCACGAGTGGCTGCTGAGCTGCGTCCGGCCGGCATGCCCTGGCGCAAGGACGACTCCGCCGACGGCGCCACCGGGACCGCCGCAGGCGCGCCGTCGCCGAAGCTGCAGGCCTACCTCGACGAAGTCGAGAAGATCCGCGCACCGCTGCTCGCCGACCTGCCCGACGAACAGACCGACTGGACGCCCGCGCAGCACGGCCGCGCGCTGATGGCCGACCTGCTCGAGTTCCACCGCCGCAACGAGAAGCCGCAGTGGTGGGAGATGTTCGCGCGCACCGAGCTGCCGTTCGACGATCTGCTCGACTCCGTGGACGCGATCGCCGGGCTCACGAAAGTGAAGGGCACGGTGGACGAATACGAGTACCCGCCGCAGGAGATCAAGTTCGAGGCCGGCGAGTCCGCCGTGTGGCTCGAGCATCCCGAGACAGCGAACGTGAAGGTGCTCGAGGTGGACGAAGATCGCCGCCGCGTCCGGCTGGGCGCCACAAAGAAGAGCGGCAAGCTGCCCGACGCATTGAGCATCGGCCAGGGCGGGCCGCTCGACGCCGGCGTCCTCAAGGCCGCCCTGCTCCGCGTCGGCCAGAGCATCAGCGATGGCGACCACCGCTACCGTGCGCTCGAAGCGGTGTTCGAGAAGCAGTTGCCGCGCCTCGAGGGCCGCAAGGCGGGCCAGCCCATCGTCCGCGACGAGCACGCGCCGCTCGAGCAGACCATCGACGCGGTGCGCCGGCTCGACGGCAGCTATCTCTTCATCCAGGGGCCGCCCGGCTCGGGCAAGACCTACACCGGCTCGCACGTGATCGCCGCGCTGCTCGCGGACGGCAAGCGCGTCGCCGTCTCGTCGAACAGCCACAAGGCGATCAACAACCTGCTCAGGGGCGTCGAAGAGGTGCTCCTGAAGCAAGGGCAAAGGGACGTTCGCGCCGCGAAGAAGTGCTCACGCGGAGACGACTCGCAGCGGCTCCACGGCCAGGTCATCGTCGACGTCGACGAGAACGAGGCCGCGCTGGACGATCACTGGCAACTGGTCGCCGGCACCGCCTGGCTCCTGGCCCGGCCCGAGGCCGACCAGCAGTTCGACTACCTGTTCGTCGACGAGGCGGGCCAGGTGTCGCTCGCCAACCTCGCCGCCATGGGCGCGTGCGCCCGCAACATCGTGCTGCTCGGCGACCAGATGCAGCTCGGCCAGCCGATCCAGGGCGTGCATCCCGGGCGCTCGGGCGAGTCGTCGCTCGAGTACCTGCTCGACGGCCACGCGACGGTGCCGCCCGAGCGCGGCGTCTTCCTGCCGACCACGTGGCGCATGTGCCCCGACGTGTGCCGGTTCATCTCCGACGCCGTGTACGACGGGCGTCTGTTCCCGGAGGAAATGAACGCCCACCAGCGGCTGGTGCTGGGCCCGACGCCGCATCCCGCGTTGCAGCCGACCGGCGTGGTGTTCTGGCCGATGGACCACGCCGGCTGCGGACAGAAGAGCCCGGAGGAAGCCGACGAGATCGAGCGGATCTACCAGAGCCTGCTGAAGCAGTCGTGGATCGACCGCAGCGGCAAGAAGCGGCGCATCACGCCCGACGACATCCTGGTCGTCGCGCCCTACAACCTGCAGGTGAACCTGCTGAAGCGCGTGCTGCCCGACGCCGCGCGCGTCGGGACGGTGGACAAGTTCCAGGGCCAGGAAGCGGCGGTGTCGCTGATCTCGATGACGACCTCGAGCGAGGCCGACCTGCCCCGCCACCTCGAGTTCCTGTTCAGCAAGAACCGGCTGAACGTGGCGATCTCGAGGGCCAGGTGCTTGAGCGTGGTGGTGGCGAATCCGAGGCTGCTGGATACGCGGTGCCGGACGCCGGGCGAGATTGCGTTGGTGAATACGCTTTGTTGGGCGGCGGAGCGAGGGGTCGATCGTTAGCCTGTACTAGCGTCGTTTAGACAATCCAACTAAATCGTGGGAGATGACGGCCACCCTGCTTTTCCGCTCGATTCGGGCGATTCACGCTCGCTGATTGAGTCGTGGGTTTTCGCCGTGGCGAGACTCGTCCGGCCAGTGGCAACGCCTGCGCCGTCGAGTTGGCACCAACCCCGCCACTCACAGCCTAAACGTCAGCGCCGTCCCCGCCTCCGCTACCAGCTTCTCGTCGAAGAGCCGCTGTACAAGTTCGAGTTGCTCCGCCGACCCGAGCTTCGGAAACCAGGACTTCGCCTTGGCCTCCAGACCCTTGCGCTTGATCGGTCTCGCCTTGTCCTTCCTTAGTAGTGTCACGAGCCTCGCGTAACCGTCGGGCGGCGTCGCGGCTGCAGCCTTGGCCTCCTGCGCGGCTTGCGCCGGAAATGCATCCTTGAGGGACGCCACCCGCCGGCACACGTGCCCGAGCCCGTGCAGGTGCCGGATCAGCGGATCGAATCCCTTGTCCTTCGAGAGCACCGCGCAGTGCGCCTGCGGACGTTCCGTCAGTGTCTTCCCAAGGTAATACGCAATGTGGAAATCGAGCGCATTGGGCCCCTGCCCCGCAATCTTGATCCACTGCAGCCGGGATCCCAGCGGCTGCGCCTGCACGACCAGCTCCTCCGGGAGCTTCTTCTGGGTCAATCCGTAGAACACCATGACCTCGGCGTCTTCCGGCACCTTCGCGAGGTTCACGGTCTGCACGTTCTCGAGATCCACCAGCAGCACTCGATCATTCATCCTTGAACCCCCTCATGGAAGGCCGTCGGAGGCGCGATTTCAGATCGCACAAGACGACCGGACAAGCACGACGTATTTCCGCCGATCGAACATTACTCCGACTCGAACACGAACTCGGGCACGACCACCTCCCATTGATCGCACCGCATAGCCTCTCGATAGTCCGCGTCCGAGTCTTCCCGCCGACGGACGATGACGGCCGCAACCCGCGCTTCAACGCAGTGCGATCCAATCGGCAATGTGTACGCCTTGGCCATCCGACCGACAACACGTCCGCTGGGGTCATGCAGCTCGAGTCTCTCTCCACTCTGGACGAGTTCCACAGGATCGCCCGGCCTCAAAGCTTGAATGGCTCGATGAACAAGATTGTCCGGCGCATACCGCCCTGCGAACCCCAGGTCCACGTTCCTTAGTGACGGTCGTTGATAGGTCCGCAGGAGCCCCGGCCTTGGTACCGTTGAGACCTCGACGTTTCGCCGCAAGAGGCACGACTCGTTTGACAGGTTGTCGATCAGAGCGTTTCGCCCTGGCCCCCGGACCAGTGTCAGGGTCTCCTGCGCACGAGTCATCGCAACGTAGTAGAGCCGACGCGCCGCGTCGGGATCCTCACTGCTGTTTCGTCGATCCCAACTACCGTCCAGCACGGCGACATGGCGAAACTCCAGGCCTTTGGCGCGGTGTGCGGAGAGCAACAGTAGGCCGGTCTGACGCCGGCGAATCTCCCGCCCCCACTCCGCCAACCACTCCTTGAAGTGCTGTACCGGCACTTCGGCCGCCGCCACTTCCAGTACGTACTGATCTGCTGCCTCTCGAAGTAGCGCCCACCACGGCCCTTCCGGTTGAGCGCCAAGCCAGCGCAGCAATTCCTGCCCATCCACCAGCTTTCGCCCGGCAGTGTCGAGCCAGCCCAGCAGATCGTGTGTCTCACGAAGCCTCCAGAAGTTTGGCGGCTCTTCGTCGGCTCTCTGGGTCCTTATCCCGCACTGTTCGCAATAGGCTCGTACTGGATCGAGATACCTCCAATCCCGTGCGATTACCGCAGCCTCCGCCCAGTCCCAGTCCGGCGCCACACGGGCGAGGCGGCGCAGTTCGTCAACAGCTGCGATGGCCTGTCCGACCGCGTCGTCAGCGACGTGCAATATCTGAACGCGACCGCGGGCGACCGGATCGAGCGACTCCCACGGACCGCCGGACGGTTGTGCTTTTCGCGCCCGGTCGATGGTAATTGGATGCGCGCTCTTCATGCGCTCGCGCGCTGGCTCAATCAGCAGATTGGAAGCGGCGATGATATTGGCCGACGACCGATAGTTTTCGGTCAAGTACGCCGGACGGGCCGAGTAGTCCGTCTCAAACTGCCGGATGAATTCAACAGACGCGCCATTGAACGCATAGATATTCTGATCGTCGTCGCCGACGGCCAGCAGACTCAATCTGCCGTCCTCGTCGGTTCGGGTACGACCCGCCAGTGCGGAGATGAGATCGTACTGACCGGCGGCGATGTCCTGGTACTCGTCCACCAGGATCCAGCGAAACCCTGCCAGCAGTCGATCGCGCTGCTCATCGGCTTCCTCGGGGAGCAATCCATCACCACGCAGCAGACGGACGGCCTGCTGAAGAACCTCCTCGAATGCACTGTCGCTGGCCTGAAATGCTCGATCTGCAAAGCTGACGCCGGCCAGCCGCATGGCCAGCCCGTGGCACGTCAGGACCGTCACTCCTCGGGCGTCGTCACCGATAAGATCGACCAGGCGACGGCGAATTTCCACCGCAGCGTGCCGGTTATAGGCCAGCGCAAGGATGCTGTGAGGATTCTCGCGACGTGCACGGACGAGATACGCAATGCGATGCACCAGTACACGGGTCTTTCCGGAGCCAGGCCCGGCCAGGACCAGGACATTGGTCTGTTCGCGTTCGTCGGCGACGATGCGTTGTTGGTGAGGATTGCGGAGCGACTCCACGATCGCCCGCCAGGACGTTGGTGTGGTTTGCTGCGCGAGCTCCTTCTCCCGACCGGCCAGCCAGCGACTCATGAACTCTTCACGGTCGAGCGTGAAATAGTCCATGGATAGCTGAAGCGCATCCGCCATGCGCGTCAGTCCTCGCTGCACGTACTCGGCCATTACGTGGATCTGAATGACCTGCTCGTCGTAATGAAGCCGTAGGGGCGCAAAATCTGTTTTTACGAACGGACGACGCTCAGTCCCCAACCGAATCGTCATCGCCGGTCGGAACACGGCCAAACCCTTGTTCAGGCGGATGACCTCCTGCTCGTGGAGCCACAGCAGGGCGCGCTCGAGCAGCTTGGTCGAATCCCGTACTTCCGCTTTGAGGGCCAGGTCTTCGTTGATGGTCTGCAACAGCCTGCCGAGCGTTGTCTCCGCGAGCAGGTCGGTACCGCGGGCTCCTTGAGGTAGGCAACTCAACAGGTGTTCGAGCAACCGTTCCGCTGCCGCCCGCCGAAGTCGCGCCGCGCGGTCCAGGGCGCTCCACTCACGTTGCAGCCATACTTGCACGGTCTCCGCATCGTTCCAGCGCCGTAACCGGAGACTCCCCCTGCCTCCGTCCTCGTCCCAGCCATCCTTCGCGAGGCTGTTCAGCAGCCGCCGAACCGTCTGCGGCAATGCGGACGAATGTCCAGCGTCCTTCAAGTTCTGCGTGACGTGTCGCAGATGCAATATCGACGCCTCACCGCTCCCGAGCTCTGGTGCCATCTCCCGAAGCAACGCGATCAACGCTGCCTCCAGCGCCGCCGCTTCGGACAGTCGCTTGTGCGACGGCCGCTCGACGCCGACGTGCAGGTACGCCGTCAGCGCCGTGTCGTTGCTGGCGATGCCAAGCTGCTCCAATGCATACAGTGCCTTGCGAACGCCATCCGGGTTCAGTCCCGAGACGGACATGAGCTCGTCCGTGGTCAATCCTTCATCGGCGTCGGCGTTAATCAGGGCGTCGACCACGGCGAGAAGCTGGGTCCGCAACGGTTCGACCACGTTGCCCTTGTCGATCTTGCCCTTCGCCTCATCCAGCGAGCCGACCCGTAGCGAGGATGGGAAGATCTGCACCAGGTTCTCGTTGCGCTGCAGGAGCTCGGCTTCCTCCAACCAGGCCACTGCGGTGCGAACGCGCGTGTCGTCCGTCGCCGAGTCCCGCTGGAACGCCCCGTCCTCCTCCTCGAGCAAAATCTCACCGGCCGTGGCGATCACCTCGCCGTCGGCACGCTTCTTTCGGTCCAGGTTTCGCAGTGCCTTCAGGATCGACTGGATCTCACGCTGGGTGAGGCGGGACCGGGCCGACATTCCGAACTGTCGCTCGACGTCCTCCGGCGTGTAGAGCAGCACGCAGCGCGCCATTTTCCGATCGCGCCCGGCGCGCCCCGCCTCCTGGAGGTAGTTCTCCAACGAACCGGGGATGTCGGCGTGAATCACCAGCCTCACGTCCGGCTTGTCGATCCCCATGCCAAATGCGTTGGTCGCCACAATGACGCGCACGTCGCCGCGGATGAACTGCGCCTGGACGCCCTTCTTGGTCTCTGGGGGCAATCCAGCGTGAAAAAACGCCGCCGATACGCCCTTATCGATCAGGAAGCGAGCGACCTCTTCCGACTGGCGCCGGGTGGCGCAATACACGATTGCCCCGCCATGCTGTCCGGCCGGCAGATCGGACAGAAGCACCTGGTGAATGTGCGTGAATTTCTCGGCGGGTGATGTCGGAACGACGGCAAACTCGAGATTCTCGCGGGTCGCGCCACCGTCGAACAGGCTTAGCTCGATGCCGAGCCGGTCCCGGAAGTAGGTCAGGATGTCCTGGGTGACGTCCGGTTTGGCGGTCGCCGTCAGGCACATGATCGGCGGGACGGTGCCCGAGCCCGCCTTTTCCTTGATGAATCTCCCGACGTATCGGTAGTCGGGACGGAAGTCGTGGCCCCACTTTGACAAGCAATGGGCCTCGTCCATCACCCACGCTCCGATCTCGCGTTGCGCCAGCACGCGGCGCATCGAGCGGCTGCGCAACTGCTCGGGGGCGATGATCAAGATGCCGATGTCGCCGAGGCGAATTCGATCCAGGATATCCGCGCGCTCGGGCATCGACAGCAATCCGTTTACTGCCGCGCTGCAGGAGATACCGCGCGCCTCCAGTCCTGCCACCTGGTCGGCCATGAGCGCAACCAACGGCGAGATGACCACGGTCAACGCGCCGGTCTTCTCGTATCGTGAAAGTGCCGGGATCTGATAGCAGAGCGACTTTCCCGTACCCGTCGGCAGGATTCCGAGCAGATGCTCGCCACGCATGCCGGCCTCGACGATCGTTTGTTGCAGCGATCGGCCTGCATCGTCCCGGGGCTCGGGCCGAAAATCCGACAGATTGAAGTATCGCTTCAACTCGCGCCGGGCGTCGTGACGCTCACGACACCACGTACAGGTCGGCTCACTGCACGGGGTGTCCCGCAACTTGCGCACCAAAACACCCGCCTCGGGAAACTGGTGCCGCACCCAGGGCGGCATGACAGAGTTGCCACCGGAGACGGAAAGCCAGGCCAGCACGTAGGCCAGTGGCCATGCTTGCTCAGCAGAGTTAGCCAACACCGCCTGGCTTTGCACCAGGCAAGCCTTGCCGCTCATCTGATGGCGGATCGCCTCGGCCGCCTTCGCCGATGACGGTCTTGGCCGATGACGCACCGTCGCAAAGAAGATATCCAATCCGGAGGACTTTCCGTCGACAGTCGTCAGCCAGTGGTAGGCGAGAACGAGTTCGGGTGCCGAATCGCTCATGGCCCGAAATGCCTGGTGCTGGTCCCTAAGGACGCCGAGCGTCAGCCGAGCGTCGAGCTCCGGGTCATTGCGGCTGCCGTGCTTCAGTTGGCCGTCCTGGTAGTGCTTGACCAGGTGGTGATACGGGTTGCGTGGGAACGCCAGCGGGTTCAACCGTAGCGTATCTACCTGCGGCAGATGCAATAGCCGCAGGTCCGAATCGCTCGCGGCAAGGTACTTTGCATCGAAATCGATCAGGTTGTGCCCGACTACAAAGGCCACACCATCGGCCAGCCGATCGAGCTTCGCGAGGCCAGCATTCAAGTCGCCGCCCCGGAAATGGAATGACTCCCCGGTGTCTCCTCTCACCGCCGCAAATCGGTGGATTCGAGCGTCATCCCGACCGACCTCCAAGTCGATCGAAATGCATCGCGGGGCAAAAGCCGCAGTATCGGTGGCCGATACTCCGTCGTGCTCGGCATAGGTGCCTGGGGCCGAGTCTCGAACGCCCTCCAATTCAGGCTTCGACGTTCCCTGGTCCATCTATGAACATTCCTGCGTCTCGGGCTCGGTCCTCTCGCAGAGGCCGTTCTTCAATTCCTGATGAAAAACAGCGGCATAATCGCCATAAACGGCACTGGTCCACTGCTAAAGCATAGTGGATCCAGCCGAGCCACTCATAGCGGAAACACTGCAATCTGAGATGTCCATCGCTGACGGCTGAAGTTCCAGACCTTGCTCGTCTTGTAGCGTCAAGATCTCGATCGCAGCTGCCGCAGTCTCCGGTTCTTCCGATCCAAGTGTCCTGAATGCCGTGCGCAAAGTACGGCCGACTGCGACTCACGACCGACGTGCCAATACTCATAGTCCGATCACCAGGATCCGCCGCGCCGTCGAGCTGTCTTTCCCGCGGCGTCCGATCTACCCCACCCTCGCCGTCGGTCGAACCTTGTCCGCGCGGGTCCCGTGTCAGGTCGCCCTGCTTCTAGGCCACCGCAGCGGCAAACTCGGCGAACAGGTCCCCCGGTAGGGCGTGCTCCAGGCGCCACGTGATGGCCATCGGCTGCTCCGATTCGTGCCTGACGTATGCGGCGGGTCCGAGAAAATAGAAGGCCCGGTCGTCAGTACGTCGCCGGGCAAACAGCATCACGCGACTGCCCATGGCGGCGTGCGACTGATAGCGTCGTCCAATGTCGCTTTCGGCCCGAGTTGTCGATTGGCTCTCCCAGTGCACCAGCCTAGGACTGATCGCGTAGTCACGATAGCGCGTTGTCGGCGAGAACTTCCCCGATGTCTTATCGAGCGTAAACGCGAACAGATCGGCCCGTTCCTCAGCGGCCCAGTACACACCGCTCTGCCAGAGGGGTGTCGTGGCACCGACCCCGACCCCAAACGCCGCAAGAATTTCGATGCGCGTATAGCGGGCGTGGATCACAAGAGGCACATCTGTCGGACCAGTGAGATGAATCGGGACATGCTCAATCCTATCGGCCAACAAGTCCAACAACTCGCGCAGCTCTGCAAGCACCTGCGGGTGGGCCCACAGCAGCGCGGTTGCATCCTGCAGCGAGGTCTCCCGATCAGCGACCGCGTCGACCATTGATGCCACAAGCATGCGCAGGAGGCGCCGCTGCTTCTCCGGCAACTCCACGGCATCCGGCGCCGCTTCAAGACGAACCAGCCTTCGATAGCCGTCGATTCTCATCGCGTCATCGACGTGCAACAGTCGTCCGACTGCGCGACGCAGTGGTCTTTCATGCGGCCCAGGCGGCTGAACACCCATTCCGACCCCTTCTTGCAGATCGGACCAACTCTTGCCACCCGCATAGAGGTCTTCCACCTCCAATCCGGCCGTCTCCAAGTACCGAGCTAAGGAGCATGGCTGTCCGTCGCTGACCGCCGCACGGAGCGCCTCGAGTTTCTGGGTCCACCCGGATGGAATGGCGCTGCGGATACTGCTTAAGACAATATCCGCGGCAATTCGGTCCAGCTCCATGTGGCAGCCTGCCGGTAGGAACGGAAATCCCGCCGCAACCTGCTCGGTCAGGTCTTTACGCGTACCACCCAATAGGGCTCGAAACCGTCGGTCGAAGCGGAACTCCTTGCGGTGGTGACCCACGAAGTCGAGCACGGTGCACGCAGACTTGTCCCGGGTCTTGCGCAGGCCCCGTCCCAGTTGCTGAATGAACAGTGTGGCGCTGTCCGTGGGCCGCAGCATGAGCAGGGTGTCCACGGTTGGCACGTCAATGCCCTCGTTGAAGAGGTCGACGGAGAAAACGATTCTCACCCGACGGGCCGCCAGGTCGCGAAGGGCCGCGCGCCGCTCCTCGTCGGGCGTATCCGCCCAGATCGCCACCGACGGAACGCCCGCTGCCGAGAATGCTCTGGCCATGAATCGCGCATGCTCGATGCTGACGCAAAACCCCAGCGCCCGGATCTTGGTCACGTCGGCGACCCGTCGCTCCAGTTCCTTCAATACCAAGTGCGCCAGGGCGTCGTTTCCAGTCACCAGATTGGAAAGCCCGGCCACATCATAGCCTCGCCCTCGTCGCCACGGGATCTCGCGCAGATCGAGGCCGTCGTGGATGCCGAAGTACGAAAACGGCGTCAGACGCTGCTGGTCGATGGCATCCCACAGTCGCAACTCCGCCGCAATCCGTCCGTCGAACCACTCGAGGATTGGCAGACCGTCGCTGCGTTCTGGCGTGGCCGTCAGACCGAGCAGTTCAACCGGTCGGACGTGTTCGAGCAGCCGCCGGTAAGAGTCGGCGGCTGCGTGATGAAACTCATCAACGATCACCACGTCGAAGTGATCGGGCTCGAGGTGAGCCAGCCCGGCGGCATTAAGACTCTGAATCGACGCAAACACGTGATCGAACACGCGTGGTCGTCGCCCCCCGACCCACAACTCGCCGAACGTCCAATCCGACAGCGCCTGCCGGAAAGTCGCAAGACTCTGGTTGAGAATCTCCTCTCGGTGGGCCACAAACAGGAGTCGGCTACGAGGCAAGTTCTCGCGCAGTGCCGCGTAATCGAGGGCAGCCATGACGGTCTTCCCCGTCCCTGTGGCCGCCGCCAGCAAGTTCCGGTGGTGCCCCTGCTGGCGCGAGAGCACCAGTTGCTCGAGCAGTCGCTCTTGAAAAGGTTCCGGTCGCAACTCAGTCGCAGGGATGAACGTATGCAACGCGCCCGACGGCTCTACTTTCGTTCGCTCCAGGAATTCCTCTCGGTCGTATGGTCTGAAATCCGCGTTGTTCCAATAGCTCTCAAAGACGGCGGACACCTTGTCGATCACGCCCGCATTCCGAGCCCCCGAAACTCGGACGTTCCATTCGAGCCCGACAACCTGCGCCGAGTGCGTGAGATTCGACGAACCGATGTAGGCCGTTGAAAATCCGGAACTGCGATAGAACAGCCATGCCTTCGCATGCAGCCGCGTGCTGCTGGTGTCATACGACACCCGCACCTCTCCGCCAAGATCACGCAATTGATCAAGCGCGCGCTGCTCCGTCGAACCAGTGTAGGTCGTAGTCAGAATCCTGAGTTCCCGTCCCGCCTGACAATGCGCCCGAAGCGCAGGAATGAGCGGCGCAATACCGGTCCGACGAATGAACGCCATGACTACGTCAACGCGATCTGCGGAATGGATTTCGGCCAGAACCTGGCTACCAACGCGAGGTTCGCCCGGCGCGTTCGTGAGCAGCGTGGTATCAAGCAGGGGAATCAGCGGGTGCTCAATAGACTCTCGACGCCCATCAGGAAGGTACCCGACGATGCTTCGGAGGATTTCGGCTTGGGGGATCGGTCGTTCCTGATCCAAGGCACCTCCGGGCGTCGACGCACAGATGAGGTCGACGATCCTGCGTGCGAGTTCAGCACCGCTCACCGATCGCCGATCCTCGCCGATGGCTTCGATAGCGCGTTGAACCACACGTCCAATATGAAGCGCAATCCTGTCCGCAGCCTCCGCTGCTCGAAGGGCATCCCGCACGGCTTCGAGGCTTCCGCCCAATTCACGAAGCTGAGCTTCGATGGCTTCCGTAATCAGCAGTTCGTATAGGCCACGATCAGTCAGTGCCATACGACCGAGTCTACTAGAGGTGTCATTCCTTTTTGGCGTCCTGATCCCGCAGTTCGACAATCGCTCTTAGTTTGCCCGCCCAGCTGTCCCGACCCACCTTAGTTAGTGGCACTTACCGCGCCAGCCGAGCTCCACCCTCCCTCCCGCACCCGAGCTCGGTCAATTCTCGCGGTCCCGCTGAGCACAAGCCTCGACCGATCGATCCCCAGCTCTCTGCCACTGACCTCCACTTGCACGTCGAGCGGCTCCGCCACATTCGGCGCATAGACAACCCTGACCAAGCAGTCCCCGGCTTCTTTCTTAACAGCCTCCACCGCCATCTCCCTCGCCTTCCGCGCCCCGAACCGATCGACGTGCATCGGATCCTTGCCGTAGATCGCCCCTCCACCGATCGGCAC
Organism: uncultured Gammaproteobacteria bacterium; assembly: GCA_963778185.1. Classification (GTDB taxonomy): domain Bacteria; phylum Pseudomonadota; class Gammaproteobacteria; order Steroidobacterales; family Steroidobacteraceae; genus RPQJ01. The sequence goes on from CAVZTF010000003.1 coordinate 1,090,868, forward strand.
TCTCGGCCCGTAGTAGTCCATCACGAGCTTGCGTCCGGTCTGGCCGTTGTCCTTTCGGCTGCCCGCATCTGAGAGCGGCCCGTTCGGGTTCACCATCAGCTCCACCTCGGCCCACTTCGCGGTCCATCGCTTATCAAGGGCACGCAGCTTTCCGTAGTGCTGCCCGAGCACCGCGCTCACCCGCTGCGCCAGCTCGAACACGCTCATGGCCTCGGGATGCTCGAGCGTCACCAGCACGTGCTCGAGCGCGAACCCGTCGTCGTCCTCGCGCAGCCGCACGATCAGCTTGCCGTCCGGCCCGCAGCGCGAGAGCTCCCCGCCCTGGCACGCCTCCCACAGCGCGGTGCGGAACTCGAGCGCCAGGAAGTGCTCGGGCGGCAGGTACTGCACCTTGTCGTCGTAGCCGGCCCAGCCGATCACGATCGCCTGGTCGTTGACGTGGCGCGTCCAGATCGTCGGGTCCACGTCATATCGGCAGACGGCATTCGTCACCCGCCACGGGTCGCGCTTTGCATCGGGGTTCACGGCTCGCGCGATCGAATCGAGCGCCTCCACCGCGATCCGCTCGACGTCGAGCGCCGCGCCCCGCGCCGCATACCCGCCCGAGAGCCACAGCTGGTCGCACCAGATGGCGGCCTCGATCTGCGCGTACGCCTCCGCGTCCACGGCGAGCGCCGCCTGCACGATGCTCTCCGCCACGAAATCGCACAGCTTGTCCGGGTGGCCCGGCAACACCGCTTCGCTGACCCGGATCATTTCGGCAACCTCCCGAGCTGCGAGTAAGGGATCCCCGCGGCCTTGAGCAGCGACGGATTGCCGTCGCGCGTGACGATGGCGTGCAGCCGCGTCCCGGCGAGTGCGGCCACCCGCCGCTGCGCGATGCGCTCGACGTAGCCGTCCGTGACGATCACGGCACAGGCCGGGCGCGTCTTCGCGACGTGCTCGAGCACGCACTCGAGGCTCGTGCCGCCGGACGTGCCGGCCTTCAGCGCGCCGCGCTCGATCACGGCCGGCACCACCACGGTGCTGAACGCCCAGAACGGCCGGCGGATCCAGGACGACAGGTGGCCGAGCAGCGCGACGACCAGCGGCATCTCGGCGTTCATCGAGCCGGAGACGTCGAGGTAGACCTGCGCGCGTCCCTCGGGCCGGGCCGCCGTCGCGCGCCCACTGCGGCCTCGGGCAGGAACGGCGACCACGTGGCGCGCAGGAACGCACGACGATCGGACGGCGAGAGCACCGGCAGGCGCGCACTCACCGGGCACCGGGGAGCGCGGGCGAGCCGGGCGCCGGCTCGAGGTGCTCGCGCAGCACGCGCCAGCGTCCGTCGCCTGCCAGTCCGCGAGCGCCGCCTGCTTCGCGGCTCACGAGGAGCTCGGTAGGGATTCGCGCCCGGCCCGGCGTTGCGCCAGATGCCGCCGCCGTTCATTTCGCGGCACGCGCGGTCGAGGGCGCTGTTCAGCGCTTCGGGCAACGGCTGCGTCGTCTTCGTGGTTGCCGAGCAGGAACTCGGTGCCAGGCACCGTGCTTCCGAGGTCGGTGGCGAGCTGCTCGATGTCGTCGGCGAGCAGCTTGCCTTCGTAGAGCCCGTGCCAGGCGTGCCACCACTGCGGCACGGCCAGTCGCTGCGGTCGCCGACCCTGCCCGCGAACGCGATCCGCTCGTCGGCCTGCATCGGCCGCAGCAGGCGTCACAGGCCGTGCGCGTCGGCGTAGTAGGCTCGACATCAGGCTCGAGTAGGTCTCGCCCGAGCTCGCGGTGGATGATCGCGTTGATCACCGCGTCGAGCGCGAGGTGCCGCGCCGGCGTCAGCGGCCCCTGCGCGTCGGTGTGCCGCAGCAGCACGTGCAGGAACTCGTGGCAGAGCACGCGCCTTGACGTGCTCGGCGTCGGTGCGGCAGTGCTCGCGCACGAAGCTCGAGGTTGACCAGCAGCCGCGGCCGCGCCTCGCAGGTGACCGCGAGCGTCGGCACCGCTGGCCGTGAACTCGACCGACAGGATCTTCAGCACCGCGCGGATCGCGAACGGGTTCTCGTCGATCAGTTCCTGCAGCAGGCGCGCGCACTTCGCATGGCGTTCATGCGTAGAACCCCGCGGGCTCGTAGAGCTCGACGCGGCGCGTCAGGCTCGCGCGCGTCCACAGCACGGGCCGCGACGGGTCGTAACTGCAAGGCCGTGCACAGGCCGAGCACCAGCGCCTGCTCGAGGATCGCGTCGTCCGACGCGCGACCGACCGCACGCCCCAGCGCGCGTCCGGCACGACTCGCACCAGCAGCGGCGTCGGCCGGGGCGGCGTACCGCGACGCGCAGCAGCTCCGCGTCGTCGAGGCCGGCCCGCGCCGAGCGACTCGAGCACCGCGTCGAGCGGGTCGCGGTCGCCGAAGTGCGAGCCCCACCCGCATCACCCGCGGCAGTCGGAGCGGCGACGCGTCGTCGCCGCAGCAGCGCTCGCGAGCATGCGCTCGCTTGCGGCGGCGGCGACATCGGGCCGCCGCTGTTGGCCACTGCTGTGCCGACGCCTGGCTCGCATCGGGCGTGCACGGTTCCGCGCGGCGCTCACGGCCGTCTCCCGCGAGCTCGCGTTCGCGGATGCAGCTTCACGCACTCGTCGAGCTGCTGCTCGAGCGCGGTCGCGGCCGGCGATCGCGATGCCCTCGCACGAGGCAGGCCGTGAGGAACTGGCGGGCGCTCGCGAGCCGGCCGTCGCGCAGCGGCGCCAGCACCTTGCCGATCGCGGCGATCGCGGGTGGCTGGTGCCCTGCTCGTTGAGCCGCTCCTGCCAGGAGATCTCGCCCTCGACGTCCAGCAGCGGCACCGCGATCTTCGCGAGGTCGTTCACGCCCTCGGCGCCGATCGGCAGCTTCCCGCGCGAGCGCCGCCGGGTAGATGGCGAACGCGAACGCCGCGGCGCGCTCCGGCGGCTCGTTCGCGAGCAGCTGCGCGATCGCCTGCGAGCCCTGCGTCCGGGTCGGTGCAGCGATCGAGCAGCAGCTGCGAGCTTGCGGTGCAGGCTGCTGCTCGGCGAGGAACGCGTGGATCCAGGCGCCCGCCGTCCTCGCGGCGAGGCGTCCCACGCCGCGCGGTGCGCGGCGGCGATCACGGCGGGTTCGATCGGACTGGCCCCAGGTCGAGTGCGGCAGGCTGCACTCGAGCACGCTGCGTGAACGAGGCCGACGTCGGCACGATCCGGCGACGATCGTCGCGGCGAGCAGGCTGCGCGCGAGCAGCCGCGCCCGCCGCGGCGAGATGCGCACGCCCGCGCCGTTGAGCGCGCTGACGACGGTGCGTGACGTAGGTCGTGATCTGCTGCCGGGCACGCGTTCGCCTGCTCGACGAACCGCCGCGCGCCAGTGGTCGATCGCCGATCGCAGCGCCTCGTTCGGCGGCGTGACGCGCCCTTCGCCCGACGGCGCCACGATCGCCGCCTGCTGCTCGGCTCGTGAGATCGCTCCAGTCGGCCGCGGTGCACGATCAGCGCGAAGCGGTCCGCGAGCGCCGGGTCGAGCGGCTCGGAGCCCGAGTAGTCCTCGGTGCCGCCCTGGTCGGACGAGCACGGGTTCATCGCCGCCCAGCGGTAGCGCAGTCGTTTGAGCGGGAGGCCCTGCAGCCGCCGCTCGTGCACCAGCGAGAACAGCCGGTTCTGGTGCTCGGGCTTGCAGCGGCTGATCTCGTCGATGAGCACCGACTCCGCGCCCCAGACGGTGGCCGGCGTCTCGAGGAAGCGCACCGTCGCGTGCGCCTCGTCCGGATACGGGAAAGCCGACCAGGTCGTCGAACGAGATCAGGCTCGCGTTGTAGTGGCGGTGCTCGAGGCCGAGCGCCTCGGAGAGCGTGTTGAGCAGGAAGGTCTTGCCGGTGCCGCTGCGGCCCGACGAGCAGCAGCGGGTCCTCGGTGACCAGCGCCGCCAGGATCGTCGGTCTCGTGGCGGTCGAAGCCGTAGACGCCGAGGTCGGCGAGACGGAAACGCGGTTCGCTATGGGTGGCTGCGCGTCGGGCACGCGCGCGCGGACGGACGGTGGCCATGTGTCGCTCCTTCGTTGCCCTGTTTCGGGCCGCATCCGCCGAAATGGCGCGCCACCTTGCCGAGCTGGGCAGGTTGGCAGGGGCAACAGGCCCCTTCTGGATGCACGGTCAATTATACGCAGCGCAGGCTCAGGAGATGAGCCTGCTGGTGGAGGGTGCTGGGTGATGCTCCGGGCCGACCTGACGTTTCCGCGGAAACGTGTGACTCCGTCGCTCTAAGTCTTCCGCCTCAAATCGCCTCACCTCACCGCCGGTCGCACGGAAAGCTTCAGCCCGGCCACGCGTAGCACTGCCACCAGCGTGGACAAGCGCGGGTTTCCCGCGGCGGAGAGCGAACGATACAAGCTCTCGCGGCTGAGCCCCGCGGCCTCGGCTACTCGAGACATCCCTTGCGCCTCCGCAATGCGTCGCAGGCCAAGCAGAAGTGCCTCGGGTGAGTCGGGGTGCTCGAGGACTTCTCGAAGGTACTCAGCGGCCAGATCAGGGTCGGCCGTCAGTGTCCGGCGCGCCCACTGATCATAGGAAGCTGCATCCGGGCTACGCGAACGGCGTGTCACCGGCTTTACGACCTTCTTGCTTCTTACAGCCACTTCCTCGCCCTCTCGATATCAGCTACCTGGGTTCGCTTCGAACCTCCGCAAAGCAAATGCAAGGCTCGATGGGCAGGCGCCGCATGAGTGTAGCTTATAGATCACGTTTTGCGACATCGTGGACGATGCGCGGGGTGGCGGGGGGTGTTGGGGCACGGAACGGCGCGATTGACCTGGCGACCTGCTTGCGCAAGGGAATGAGGACTTTTGGATTGAATACACGGCAAATGCCGGGTGCAAAGGTCGAGCCACTGCCGACCAAATACTCTTCCCGGGCTCGCCCTGAATGTATCCTTTGGGATACGGCTCGTGTACGATATAAGCCAGACCGTCCTGTTCCGAAAGTGGCTCCGCCGTGTTCGAGATCCGATGTCCCGGGGCGCGGCTGGTTCGCCGGATCGAGCGGATGGCTGCCGGTAACGCGGGGGACCAACGATTCCTTGGCCGAGGGCTGTATGAACTGCGGGAGCACGCCGGGCCGGGGTATCGGATCTATTTCACCTTCCGGTCCGGACGCCTGATCCTGCCTCTTGCCGGCGGTGACAAGGGCTCCCAGGAGCGGGACATCAACTTGGCTCGATCGATGATCGAGAAACTGGAGAAAGGCGAATGAGTGGGTCTCGACGGTCGCGGCGACTCAAGACGACGCCCTTTGATGCAGCGGAGTATCTAGACGACGAGCAGACGATCGTCGCTTACCTCAACGAAATACTCGCCGAGGGCGACTCGTCTGCCGTCATCGCGGCGCTCGGCACCGTCGCCCGTGCCCGAGGCATGGCAAAGCTGGCTCGTAGCACGGGCCTCGGCCGCGAGAGCCTTTACAAGGCGCTGAGCAGTGACGGGAACCCGAGTTTCAAGACCGTTTTCAACGTGGCCGCCGCGCTCGGGTACCGGTTCAACGTGAGCGCAGTGCCGCACCGTCGCACCAGGTCGGTCGCCGTCGCAGGGTAAGGACGTTGGCCGCGTTTCCGCGGAAACGTACGGTGCTTCTACTGCGAGCGCAGCCTGCCTGCGGTGGCCGCGGTCGATCACTGCATCCCGTGGTCGCGCTACCCACGCGACCTCGCGCACAACCTCGTGCTGGCCCACGGCGCCTGCAACTCCCGCAAGAGCGACCTGCTGGGCGGCGAGGTCTATCTCGGGCGCTGGGCTCGGTTCGTCTCGGATCACGATGCCGACCTGCTCGCGATCGGCACCGCGGCGGGCCTGCTCGTCGATCGTGCGGTCTCTATTGCGGTGGCCGAGTGGAGCAATGGGCATGCCGAGCGCGTGCAAGCCGAGGTGTGGCTCGGCGGGAGCGAGTACGGGCACCTGTCGGCGGGGTGGCGGGGGGTGCTGGCGTCACGCGGGCAGTTACCGCGCCCGGTCGCGGTCGAATCGGGCCAATGATCAGGCTGCGACCTGCTCGAACGTGACGTGCGGAATGTCTGCCCGGTCCCGGGCGTGCTCCAGAGTCAGGCCGCAGAGGTTTCCGTGCGCATCGATATCCAACAGCGTGTTCTCATCGAGTTCGCGGGTCTCGGCCACTTCGGACGACCGGAATTCAATGTAGAGCGTGTCGGTATCCTGGAAGTAGGTGATCTTCATGGCCTGAACGTCCGGTCAAAGAACGCGTTGTGACGGTCAGCTGGTCCGGCAACAAGACGACACGCAATGCCCTGCCACCCGCCTCCGAAATCAATGCCCACCTGCGAATGCGACCGTCGGCTTGAACCGCTCGCGAACGGTCGCTCGATCGCCTGCCGGATCCAGTCGTCGCGGATGATCGCACGGTCCGGGCGGGTTCGCACGGCGCGGAAGTACTCGGTCATCAGGAGAGGTGCCTCGGACATGCAGCCGAGCATGACGATCGGGGCGATTCGGCGCTCGTCGGGAATCTGCCCGGTACGAGCAAATTTGCGGAGCGGTCGGCCTGTCCAATGTCGGCGGGGTGGCGGAGGCTGGTGGCGTAATGCCGCTAGGTCCGTCGCGGCCGACCGCCTCGCAGTCCATTGCGCCGCGCGGCCTCCGCCTTGGCGAAGCTGGATCGGGCACCGCCGACGCGACCGAGCTCTGACATCCAGACGGACCGGCCGAACAGCGACGCGACGAGCCCCGGTACGCTGATCGTTAAATCGAGCGCCTCCCAGTGCAGGCCGTCGCCACCGGGCAGGATCTCGATTCCGGTCAGCTGAGTCGGAGTCGCGCCACGCAGTTCGGGGATGATGGAGACGGGCAGGCTCAGGCTCGCGTCGTTCGTCAGTCGAACGCGCAGGTGACGGCTGGCGGGCATGTACCTCGCCTCGGCCGCGCGCGGCTCCGTTCGCGCTGCCTCGCGCGCCGTGCGGTTGCCCTTGTCAAAGTTCTTTTTGAGCTCGGCTCGGATCCAGCTACGGGTGGTCATGGATTCGCTTCTCCCGCTCCGAAGGACCGTCGCCACAGCAGTATACCCGAACGCTTGGGTTTTCCACCGATGAACTAAGCCTTCCCTGGCCAGGGAGAATGAGCGAGTCACGACGTCCAGGCATTTCGCGAATTTGATCAGTTCGCCCGGAAATTCCCTTTTCGGCACCGTGGTGTCGCTCCGCGGCGTTTTAGTCCAGCACCACGCCGTCGTAACTCCAGCCATCCCCGTCGCATCGCTTCACTCCACCACCGGATAGCACGCATCACCCCAAAGGGTCTCGGGATGGTCGAGCATGATCTCGATCACGACCGGCACCAGCTTGCCCATCAGGGACGTGCAGTCGCGGATCTGGTCGCGGTTGACCGAACTGTTCCACGTCGCGCCACCGTGCATGAGCTGGTTGCGCAGCGTGTAGATGCGGGACAGCACGACGCTCAGCACCGTCACCGTGTCGCGCTGCCCCAGGGCCGCATGAGCCGCCTTGTTGGCGGCAGCGAAGCGGGCCTTCCACTCGTCCTTCGGTAGGGTGCCGTTGTGGGAGTTCCAGAAGTCCTGGAACACGTACTGGTTGTCGAGCAGGAGACGGATGCTCCCGGGGAACTCGCGCCAGACCAGGCCCTCGATCCGTCCGCGTGCGGCGTCGAGGTCGGCGAGCTTCTGCAGGAAGGCGCGGAAGGTGGCCTGCTCGGAGAGGCCATAACGCTCGTCGATCTCTGTGGCATACGCGGCGTTGAAGGCGATCCAGAGGAAGATGAACCGTCCGTCCTCATCACCCCCGCTGGCCAACTGCTCCGCCCGATGCAGCCAGCTCAGCGCCCGGTGGACTCGCGGGGCGAGGTTCGGGTGATGTGCGTGCCGCAGTCGGACGGCGAGGCGCTACGTCGACCGGCTTCCGACCGCTCGACTCAAGACCTCGGCCATGCGCGTCTGCCAGCCAGGTCCTGTCGCCTTCCAGCGCGCGAGCGTGTCAGGAGGCAGACGCAACGAAATGGCCTGCCGTGCATTCCCAGTCTTCGGTCGCCCACGTGGCTTCAGGAGTCTTGCTGCGACGACGTCACCAACGAGCTCGGGCAGCATGTCGCGGGCAGGCCGGGCGCGCTCGAAAGTGGCCTTGGTCCACTCCGGATTCTCATGCGTCGCTCGCGTCGCCCTGACCTTACGCTTCATATCGCATTGCCTCGCGTCGATTGGCCTTTCGCAGCCTGATCACGCAGTATTTATTGTATATACGGTAATGCAGAGGCGCAAGCCGCGGCCTCGATCGCCATATCGAACGAGCTGATGCCGGTTCCTGAGTGTCGAGCGGGTTCGCGTCATGCGCGATCCGCGATTCAGGCGTGTTCGTGCAGGAGCTGGCGCTGGCTGGCAAATGCGTTCAAATCTTCAGATCGTTCACGTTCCATGAACGATTCCTCACTTCGAAAAACTCGTGGTCTTCATCTGCATAAGACTGCTTTTCTCGAACTTGAACGGACCGGAGAATGCGCACCCTGCCCGACAACCTGGAAACCTCCGTGCTCAACGCAATCCTCTGGTCCGTGGTGTTCATCCTGCTCGCGCTGTGGTCCCTCGCGGCCTGGGCCTTCCACTCCGTGGCAGCCTGGGCGGTCTCGAATGCGGGCGCCCTTGCGCCAGGTTCGGGCGCGATCGCAAGCCTGCAGGTGCCACCGTGGCTCGAGCGCCTGGTCCCACTGGGTATCGCTCCGGAATTCACCGCGATCCTGACCGGCTTCATTCCCGCCATCGAAGGCGCTCTCGGGCAGGCGCCGGCCCTGATGGGCGGCCTGTCGCTGGCGGTCTGGACGGTCTGGGGTATCGGAAGCGCCCTCCTCGTGGTCCTGGCCCTGGTGTGCCGCGGATTGATCGGCAAATGGATGCACTGAGCAAATGGATACGCTGATTACCTTCCTTGCGGTCGATTTCCTGGGCAAGCCGGCGTGGATCTGGCTGACCTTCATCGGCATCGTCGTCGCGCTGCTGGCCTTCGACCTGGGCGTGCTGCACAGGGATGACCACGAGATCGGCGTGCGCGAGAGCCTGCTGCTCTCGGCTGGCTACATCGTCGCCGCGCTGGTCTTCGGCGCGTGGGTCTGGTGGTACCTGGGCGCGCAGAGCGGCATGGACTACTACACCGGCTTCATGATCGAGAAGTCGCTCTCGATGGACAACGTGTTCGTCATCGCGTTGATCTTCACGTACTTCGCGATCCCGCGGCAGTACCAGCACCGGGTGCTGTTCTGGGGCATCCTGGGCGTGATCGTGCTGCGTGCCATCATGATCGGCCTCGGCGCCACGCTGGTCAGCCAGTTCAGCTGGATCCTCTACCTGTTCGGCGCCTTCCTGATCTTCACCGGCATCAAGATGTGGGTCATCGCCGACCACGTGCCGGACATCGCGAACAACCCGCTGCTCAAGTTCCTGAAGCGGCACGTGCGGATGACCGACGGGCTCCGCGGCAACCACTTCTGGGTGCGGGAGCCCGACCCGGCCAGCGGCAGGGTCGTGCGCCTTGCCACGCCACTGCTGCTGGCGCTGGTGCTGGTTGAGTTCGTGGACCTCGTGTTCGCGGTCGACTCCGTGCCGGCGATCTTCGCCATCACCACCGACCCGTTCATCGTCTATACGAGCAACATCTTCGCCATCCTCGGGCTGCGCGCGCTGTACTTCGCGCTGGCAGCGATGATCCATCGCTTCAGGTACCTGAAGTACGCGCTGGCCCTGGTCCTGGTGTTCATCGGCGCCAAGATCTTCCTGGTCGGCATCATCGGCAAGATCCCGCCGGTGATCTCGCTCAGCGTGACCCTCGGTTTGATTGCCGGCGGCGTGCTGGTGTCGCTGTGGAAGACGCGCGGGCAGCCCGCTCTCCTGGACGCCGCCTGACGACGCACCCGCGTGGCCGCCTCTGCGCTACGGCGAGTCCGCGGCGCCGCGCTCGATCTCCTCGAGCAGCGGATGCACGTGGCGGCCGGCCGGGCGAATCAGGTACAGCGGCTCGCTCAGCTCCGGCACGCGGCCGACGAGTCGCAGTCCGAACTGCGTGGCGACGTCGGACTCGATCACGGTCGGCACGAACGTGATGCCGAGGCCGCGCTGCGCGAAGACCTTGATGAGCGCGCTGTCGTCGCAGCGCGCCACGACGCGCGGCACGAGGTCGTGCTCGGCGAGCCAGGCATCCATCGCGGTGCCGAGCGGCGAGTCGGAGGACCTTGCGATCAGCGGGGCTCCTGCAATGCAGGCTGGAAAGGCCCCACGCAGGGCCTTGCGCACACGCGGCGTCGCGACGCAGCTCAGGCCGGACTTCAGCAGCAGCCGCCCGCGCATCGAGCGCGCGAGGTGCGGCGGCACGGGCTGGTCCGCGAGAACTGCATCGAGCTGGTGCGCGGCGAGCCGTCCGAGCAGCCCGGTGACGGTACCCTCGACGCAGTCGAGTTCCATGCGGTCGCGGTGACGCTCCAGCAGTGGTGCCAGCACGCGCGCGGTGAGCAGCTTTGCCACGCCATCCGTGATGCCCAGGCGCAGCTTCAGGCGGCGCGGTTCGGCAGTGCCGGACATCACCCGTCGCAACTCCGTGCCGAGCGCGAAGATCGACTCCGCGTAATCGCGTGCCACCTCGCCGTCCGGCGTCAGCACGAGGCGCCGCCCGGACCGCTCCAGCAGCGTCCGGCCGAGCGATTGCTCCAACTCGCGGACCTGTGAGCTCAGCGTCTGCGGCGCGAGGTGCAGCCGGCGCGCGGCCCCGGTCAGCGAGCCCTCGCGCGCCACCTCGTGGAAATAGTGCAGGTGCTTGAGGTTGATGCGACCCGGTGAGCGTGCATTCATCAGGTTTACTCGAAGTTTGACGCGCGCATTTTCTCATTTTCCCGGGGTCCAGTCGCCCGTAGGATCGAGCGGCCAACACCTCGATCGTCGGCTCCGACGTCGACGCGGACCTGTACCGTTCGGTGCCGGTCGCGTTCGACAAGGTGTTGCGCAGCCGGCGGATGAAACGCGCGCGTCGCCACACCCTGCGGCGGCACGATCCGTGGGCGCGGCCGTACGCCTAAGGCGCCAGCTTGCGCTTGATCGCGCGACCCAACGGTGCCGGGAGACCCGCGAGCGAACCGAGCACGTGAGGCAGCAGCTTGAGCTTCAGGCCGGAGATCGAGCTCGGCACCACCGCCTCGATCAGGTGCGGGCCGGGTGTGCCGAGGGCGTGCTCGAGCGCGGTGACGAAGTCCGCCGTCGTCGTCGCACGCACCGAGGGAACGCCCAGCCCCAGGCCCATCTGCACGAAGTCGAGCGCAGGATCGGCGAGGTCGAGCTGGCTCTTCGCCTTGGCACCGACCGACGCGGCGCCGACACGCTGCAGCTCGACGTTGAGGATGGCGTACGAGCGGTTGTTGAGGATGACGGCGACGACGTTGAGCTTCTCCCGCGCCATCGTCCACAGGGCCTGGATGGTGTACATCGCCGAGCCGTCGCCGACCAGCGCCAGCACCGGGCGATCCGGACACGCCACGGCAGCGCCCACGGCGCACGGCAGGCCCTGGCCGATGGCGCCGCCCGTGAGCGTGAGCACGTCGTGGCGCGGGGCGCCGGCCGTCATGCGCGGCAGCATGACGCCCGAGGTCTGCGCCTCGTCGACGATGATCGCCTTCTCGGGCAGCAGGTGGCCGATCGCCTTGCAGACCTTGTCGGCGGTGAACTTCCCGCGCGGGCGGCCCGGGCGCATCGGCGCCTGCAGCACGGGCGAGGTGTCGGCGGCACCGACCTGCACGGCGAGTTGCTCGAGGCTGCCGAGCGCGTCCTGCGTCGGGCTCGCCAGCACGTGCACGGTGCAGTTGTCGGGCACCAGGTCACTCTTCTTGCCCGGGTACGCAAAGAACGACACCGGCGACTTCGCATCGACGAGGATGAGGTTCTCGAGCCCCGCCAGCTGCACCGAGGCCAGTTCGGCGAGGTAAGCGATGCGCTCGACCTGCGGCAGTCCCGCGCCGCGCTCGATGCGCGTCGGAAACACCTCGGCGAGCAGCTTGACGCCGGTCGCTGGCAGCGACGCGCGCGGCCGCCATCAGCGCCGGCTCGCGCAGGGCGCGACCGCCGAGCAGCAATGCGTTCCTGCCACCGGCCTGCAGCACGCGCGCGATCGCGGCGATGGCGTCGTCCGTGTTGCGCGGCGGCGGCGTGATCGTGGGCGGAGCCGCGGGCACGCCACCTTCGCCCCAGGACACGTCGGCCGGCAGGATCAGCGTGGCCACCTGCCCCGGCGGGCCCATGCGACGTCGCGACGGCCTCGACGGCATCGCGGCACAGGGCCTCCGTGCTCTGCGAGGTGCGCACCCAGGGCGAGACGTTGCGCGCGACGGTCTCGATGTCCGACTGCAGTTGTGCGTCGTACTTGACGTGGTAGGTGGCGTGGTCGCCGACGATGTTGACCACGGGCACCCGGCCCTTGCGTGCGTTGTGCAGGTTGGCGAGCCCGTTGCCGAGGCCGCAGCCGAGGTGCAGCAGGGTCGCGGCCGGCTTGCCGGCCATGCGCGCGTAGCCGTCGGCGGCGCCGGTAGCCACGCCCTCGAACAGGCAGAGCACGGCGCGCATCTCCGGCGTGCCGTCGAGCGCGGCGACGAAATGCATCTCCGAGGTGCCGGGATTGCTGAAACAGACCGTGACGCCGGCATCCACGAGGGTGCGCATCAGGGCGTGGGCGCCGTTAGGCATGGCGGGATTCCGGTGCAAGGGCAAAGGGATGGCTTCGCATCGTAGCGGAGCCGGGCGGGGGTTCAATGCGGAGTTTCGCCGGGCGCCGCTTCCGAGGTGACCTGCGGGGTCGACCCAGCGGAGGCGAGATCGAATTCGGACAGGGGACTTTCGGCAGCACAACTCGCGCATCAGGTACCTCCGGGTCCGGCGAGGGCTTCACAGCCGACGGAATTCGGCGCTGGAAGTTCCGCTCGCCCGCGCTGCTGCTTGCCGGCTCTCGCGCCACAGGATGCCCGTCCCGATGATTGCGGCGAGGATGGACGCGGCGAAAACAGCAATCTTCGCCGCTGCGAAGTCGGCGGGATTCGCGAACGACTCGCTGGCGATCAGCAGCGACATCGTGAACCCGATGCCGGCAAGTGCGCCGGCGCCGGCAAGCTGACCCCACGAGTAGGCATCGGGCTTGGTGGCCAATCCCAGGCGCACCGCCATCGCGCCGACGGCGAGCATGCCCACGGGCTTGCCCACCACCAGCGCCACGATGATCGCGAGCATCAGCGGCGCATGTCCGCCGACGACGTCGGCCCCGAGCAGGACGCCGGCGTTGGCCAGCGCGAATGTCGGCAGGACGACGTAGCTCGAGCGCGCCCCGGCGAGGCGCAGCAAGCGGGTCGCCGGAGACTCCAGCCGGTCGTGGATCGCGTCGAGGGCACGCATCGCCGGCTCGGACGGACCACTGCGCAGCGTCTCGCCGCCACGGCGCGCCTCGGCGGCGAGGACGGCGTCGGCCTGCGCCATCAGCGCCTCGTAGTCGGCTGGCGGTCGCGTCGGGATGAACATCGCCAGCAGGACGCCGGCCAGCGTCGCGTGCACGCCGCCGGCGTAGACGCAGGCCCACAGCACGAGGCCGGCCAACAGGTAAGGCGCGACGCGATACACCCGGCTGCGGTTGAGCAGCCACAGCAATCCCACGACCCCGAGTCCGGCGAGCAACCAGCTCCATTCCAGTCCGTGGGAGTAGAACACCGCGACGATCAGGATCGCGCCGATGTCGTCGACGATGGCGGCCGCGGTCAGGAAGATCCGCAACTCCACCGGCACCCTGCGCCCCAGCATCGCGATCAATGCGATCGCGAACGCGGTATCGGTGGCCATCGGGATGCCCCAGCCCCGCGCCCACGCGCCGGCGGGAACGATGAGCAGGTACAGCAGCGCGGGCACGGCCATGCCACCGATCGCCGCGGCAATCGGCAGCGCGGCGGACCGGCGCTCGGCGAGGTGGCCGACCGTGAATTCCCGCTTGATCTCCAGCCCGACTACGAGAAAGAACACCGTCAGCAAGCCGTCGCTGACCCAATGCAGCAGCGACATCCGGAAGGCCGCATCACCGACGCTGAAGCCAGCCGGCAGTTGCCAGAACGCGGTGAACGTCGGTCCCCACTGCGAGTTGGTGAGTACGACCGCGATTACCGAGGCGACCAGGAGCAACAGGCCGGCCGATGGCGCCCAGCCCGCAAACGCGACGGCGGTGGACAGCATTCGATGACCGAGCGTGCCCTGCAGCGCGTCGCCGATCGCCGACTCGTCCCATGAGCCCAGGTAGCGGCGACCGTTGATGAAGAACGTCGGCGTGAAGCTGACGCCGCTGGCATGCGCGCTGCGTTCGTCTGCCTCGACGCGTTCACGCGCGTGCCGGCGGACCTGCATGGCTTCAGGGGAGTCGTCGCCGGGCCGCGCGATGCCGGACTGCGTCGCGACCGCATCCAGGTCCGACTCCTGGAGCGCGGGCGAGCGCGACATCAGCAGCATGTGCGCGTTCCAGAAATCCTCGGGTGCGACCTGCTCGACCAGTTCCGCGGCGCGCCGGGCCAGCTCGCTGTTCGAGATCGGACGATGGCGGAATGCGTACCGCATCTGCTCGCCGAAGCGATCACGGGTCCTGGCGATCACCTTGTTTGCGGCCCGGCAGTGTGGGCAGTCGTAGCTACCGTATTCCAGCAGGGTGAGCCTCGCCTCCGGTGGCCCGAGAATGTGGTCCCGTTCGGAATCGACGGGACGATCGAGGCGAAGGGTCGATGGGGTACTCATGTCGTGGCTGGTGCCGGCGGCACGTTCGGCGGCAGAGTGAACAGAAAGCAGGCGCCCCGCGGCGCGTTCGGGACGAACCACAGCCTGCCCTCGTGGGCTTCGATGATCGCGCGGCATATCGGGAGGCCAATGCCCATGCCATAGGACTTCGTCGAGTACAGTGGAGCAAAGATTCTGGACGCGGTCTCAGTGCCAATACCGGGGCCGGTGTCGATCACCGCGACGCGCACGGAGTCGCCGCTGTGCGCCTCCGACCTGATACTCAACCGCCTGTCCTCGTCGACCGCCTTCATTGCTTCAATCGCATTCGTGATCAGGTTCTGAAGGACCTGCTGCAGTTGAACCCGGTTACCACGGATCGGAGGCAAGACAGCGTCTCTTTCGATCTGCACGGTGATCCGGCATTCCTGTAGCTCCGCCCCGGCCAGGGTCAGGGCCTCGTCGATGAGTCCGTTGATGTCCACTACGGACCTGGCGCCGACATCGCTTCTGAAGTTGGCACGGATGCTCGCGACCACCTCTCCCGCGCGATGCCCATCGGAGACGATTCGAGCAAAGGCGTCCTTGGCTTTGGCGAGATGCGGATCCGGTCGATCGAGAAACCGCAGTCCCGCATCCGCGCTGGTGACCATTGCGGTCAGCGGTTGGCGGATCTCGTGGACGATCGCGCCCGCGACCGCGTCGCCGGTCATCATGCGCGCCTCGCGCTCGCGGCGCTCGCCGAGCACGGCACGCAGCAACGCGCCGTAGAGGGCCGTGATTTCGTAGAGCAATACGATGAGGACGATCGAGCTGGCGATGAATCCGGTGACGCGTACGGCGTACCAGCCGGTGCTGAAGCGCGCCGGCGCCGGATACCAGTGCGGGGGAATCTCGATCAGGTAAGCGCACAACACGACGAGCAAGTACCAGTCCAGAATCGAGCGGCGGCGGCGCCAGAGCACGGCGATTGCCGTCGCGCAGGTGACCATCACTGGCAGGCCGACGACGATTGGCCAGTCCGGCACGAAACTCTCGCGATCGGCCATGATGTCCGGCAACGGGATCCTGCCGATGACGCAAAGCCAGGCGACTACACCTGCAACGGTGGCCGTCGCCACGACGCTCCGCAGGACAGCCTGACCGACGCGCCCCTGCGACACGCGCTCGCTCGCAACCTCGTCCTTCAACAGGGCATACCCGATCACGAATAGCGGAAAGCCTGAGTGCCACAACAGGTAGAGGCGCGCCGATGTCTGCAGGTCGCCCCACACGGCGTCCGGCGAAAAGACGCCCGGAAACGCGAGAGCGTAGGGAACGATGAGCAGAGCCGTGAACAGGTAGCCGCTGGCGATCACCAGGATCGCTCGCGAGCGGAGGACCGAGAACTGGGCGTACAGCAGGATGGCCGTGATGAAATCGGTCACGAACATCGCGGTCGTGTACACGGCGACGAACGACCGGACGACGCCAAGCTGCATGCCACCGAACGGTACGAGGACCAGGTACAGCGCCGCCATCAAGCCAAGAACGATGCCAATGGCTAGCCGCTTCTGCGCCGGGCTGGGTGGCAGACTCGAAAGAACGAATCGATGTTCCTCAGGGACGACGGCGCCACTGTCCGGCATCGCTGCGACCCTCGGAGTCCGGCAACGTCTAGTGGATGGCAACGGGCGATCAGGTCGGCCGGATGCTACAGGCCGTGATTGGCCAATCCAAGTGTGACGCCGCTGCCCGCGAGCGGCTGCCCCAGTCGGGCCGCCATGTTGACGAGATCGGGAAGCGACTTGGCGTGCATCTTGTGCATCACCCGCCCGCGATGCGCCTTCACGGTAATTTCACTGATGCCGAGCTCGCCTGCCACCTGCTTGTTCAGATGCCCGGTCACGACGAGCGCCATGACTTGCCGCTCGCGCAGGCTCAACGACGCGAACCGTGCCTGCACTTCCTTCACGATGGCGTGCTGCTCGAGCAAGGCGCGGCTGCGCGCGATCGCATCGTGGATCGCGCCCAGCAGCAGATCGGCCGAAAATGGCTTGGTCAGGAACTCGACCGCGCCGGCTTTCATCGCACGGACGGACATCGGAATGTCGCCGTACCCGGTGACGAAGATGATGGGAAGGTCGGCCTGGTCGGCCAGCCGCTGCTGCAGTTCCAGGCCGTTGAGGTCGGGCAGTGTCACGTCGAGGATCAGGCAGGCAGGCTCGGCCGCTCGCGGGTGCGACAGGAATTCCCGCGCCGAGGCGAACACCTCCGGGCGCCAGCCTCCGGCCTCTATCAGCGCCCGCAGCGATTCGCGGACCGAGACGTCGTCGTCGACGACAAACACGATCGGCGCGATGAGCGGTGCTGCCCGTGGCACGGTCCGAAACCTCGGGACGAAATCGGAAACACATCGTTCGCCCATTTTTCATACCCCCATTCGCGTGCGCTGGCAAGTGCGTTGCACGACTCAGAGTCCGCCCAGCGCCTGCTCCAGTGCAGCCCGCAACTGCTGGAAACTGAATGGCTTGAGCAGGCAGGCAACGGCGCCTCGCGCGAGTAGCTGCTCGCGCATGGCTTCATCGGTCCAGCCCGAGATGAAGATGATGGGCAGCGGCTGGCCGCGACGCACCAGTTCCCGCTGCAACTCCGGACCCGACATCTCTGGCATGGCAACGTCCAGGATCAGGCAACTCGTCATCGCCGCCTGGTCCGAGTCGAGAAACTCGCGCGCAGAAGCGAACGTCACCGCCTGAATGCCGAGTGCGTCGAGCAGCTGCGGTAACGACTGACGCACCGATGCGTCGTCATCGACGATGGCCACGGAGCGCGCGGCCTGAGGCAGTCCTGTCGTCGCACCAGCCATGTCCGGAGGATGCCCCGTGGCCAGCCCCGGTGCAGTAGTACCTTGGTGTCGGCCCATCCCGCCCGACGGCGACCCGACACCATGGTGCAATCGTTCCGCGCCGGCTTTCCTGGTCAGATATCGCCCGCGCACCACGTCCTCGCGTGGCTGAACGGAGAAACGACATGCAAAAAGGAATCGCGCCGACGGATCAACGCACGCAGCTGCGGGCGAGCATCGTTGCGAACTTTGCCGCGGGCCTGCTCGTACTGTGCGCAAGCACCGATGCCTTCTCGTCCGACGATGCGGCCGCGATTCCTCCCATCGGGATGCCCATCGCACGACACCTGCCGATACGGGTACAGGCCATGGGCCCCGCGCTCGATCCGGGCAAGGCATACCGGCTGCAGGATCTCGGCCGCGGCCTCTACATGATCACCGATAACGTCTACCAGTCCATGTTCCTGGTCCACGAGCACCGGCATCGTCGTCGTCGATGCACCACCCGCGTATGCCGACCACATTCTCGAAGGCATCCGGGAGGTTACGGACAAGCCAGTTTCGCACCTCATCTACAGCCACGCGCACATCGATCACATCGGCGGCGCGAGTGCACTCGGGGATGTGCCCGTCATCGTCGCACACGAAGAAACGAAGCGCCTGCTCGCGCGGGCCGGCGACCGGAATCGCCCTTTGCCCACGGTGACCTTTCGAGATCGTTACACCCTCGAGGCGGGAGGCCAGATCCTCGAACTGTCGTACCACGGCGTTGCGCACGAGCCAGGCAACATCTTCATCCATGCACCCGCGCAGCAGGCCCTGATGGTCGTGGACGTCGTTTTTCCCGGTTGGATGCCCTGGCGGCGATTCGCGCTCGCCCAGGACATCCCGGGTTACTTCGCGCAGGTGGAGGAGATACGCAGGCTTCCGTTCACTACGCTCGTGGCGGGTCACGTCGCACGAACGGGAACACGCGCCGACGTCGAACTGCAAAGCGAGTTCATGCAGGCGGTGAAGTCGGCTGCCGCCAAGGCGCTTGCCGCAACGAAACCGGGGCAGGGTCTGCCGGCGTCCGCTCGCGGCAACCCCTGGGCAGTGTTCGACGATTACATCGATCGCGTCGCTGCCAGGTGCGTAGACGAACTGACCCCGACGTGGGCGAACAGACTCGCCGGCTTTGATGTTTACGTCTGGGACCAGTGCTATGCCATGGAGCAAAGCCTGCGCATCGACTGATGCCCGATTGCTGGCTCTCCTGCGCGCGTTCTATCAATCGTCACCAAGGAGTTCGTCATGCATGCAACACTGAAGTATCTCGGGATGGCGGCCGGCTGCGCCACTCTCGTCGCCACGATTGCCTTCGCTGCAGGGTCCGTAGCGAATCCATCCCCGGATAAGTACACGGTGAAGGTCCCGGGCGGCCTCGCATTCTCAGAGTTCGAGGGTTACGAGAGCTGGCAGGTCGTGTCAGCAAGCCACAACGCAAAATCGATTGCCGTGACGGTTGGCAACCCCAAGATGATCGAGGCCTATCAGGCTGGCATCCCTGCAAACGGTAAGCCCGTCCCGGACGGGGCCAAGATGGCGAAGATCCACTGGGTGCCGAAGAAACACGCGGACTTCCCGGAAGCAACAGTGCCTGGGGTTCAGCACGACGTAGACTTCATGGTGAAGGACAGCAAGAGGTTTGGAGATGTCGGGGGCTGGGGATATGCCATGTTCAAGTACGATGCCGCGACCGATACCTTCACCCCCGGCACGACAGCCGATCATCCGCCGCAAGGCAACGATGCCAAGTGCGGCGTTGCGTGCCACACGGTGGCGCAGGCGAGGGACTTCGTCTTTACCGAGTATGCACACCGATGACTGGATCATGAGGCAAGAGCAGACCGCGCGATCCGTGCGGCATCGCATGCGGAGTTGATCTCGCAGAGGCCTCCGTACGGATATGCGCGCCTCCTGACCGCTGCTCGTCTCGCCGGATCAATCACTTACAAAGAGCGATGTTCCGGCGTGTGATTGACGTGTGACCGCGCGGCGATCCGCCACCCGCCGCGTGGCCACACCCTGGCAACAGATCGCGCAACGTGCCTATGGCACGAATCCGATCTCCCGCTGATGCCGGATCGCAAGCACCCTCACCTCGTCCTGCGGGACGACGAATCGGTACAGCGCGATGTAGCCCGTCTGGCCGAAGGAGATCACGAGCTCCCGAATGTCGCCGTGCACGCGCCGCCCGAGCAGCGGGTGCGCGGCCAGGTTCTCGACGGCCGAGCGGATGGCCGAGGACGCCGCGATTGCCGCGTCCGGGTTCTCACGTGCCAGGAGCTCGAAGGCGCGCTCGAGGTGGGACAGTGCCCGCGCCGAATAGACTACCGTCGCCACGGCTTCGGCCGTGCGGCGTCCTGGCCGCGGGCCAGGCGTTCTACCCAGGCATGCACGTCGTCCGCGCGATACACCTCGCCGGTCCGCTCGATCTCCTCGTCGGCCGCCAATGCTTCTTTGACGAGGCTGCGCATCTGTTCCTCGTAGTCGGCATGCCGCTCTATCGCTTCGAGGATGAAGCTGTGGGCCGAGCGTCCGGATTGCTTCGCGAGCGCGTGGATGCGCGCGCGCAACTTGGGTGGCAAGCGAATCGTGGTCGTGTCAGCCATGGGTCAGGTCCTGCGATGCGTGCGGCGTACCACGTTTGTAGCACTCGCAACCTGCACGCGCAAGCCACGGGGATGACAGCCCTCACCGCCCCGCCCCACGTCGCGACCGCGGAAAGCGGTATCAAGCCTTGCGATCGGCCGATGGCTCCGCCTGGCCTTTATCCACGATACGCCGCTCCTCGCCTGAAGGACGCACTGGCCGACTCACCACGGCGAGACGAGCGCCGGATTCGGCGATGGGCTGCACGCAGTGCCGGTGCATGCGCTCTGGGAGCAGTCCTGGCGCAGGAGGCGGAATGGAGCGGGTGATGGGAATCGAACCCACGTTAGTAGCTTGGGAAGCTACAGTTCTACCATTGAACTACACCCGCGCCGGGCCGTGATTCTATGCAGGTTCCACAGGCCCGGCAAACGGCCGGTCCAACCAGGCTGCAGGGTGCCTGTCGGGAACTGTCGGGCGCCTGTCGCCCGATTGTTGTCAACGGCGAAGTAATTCTGACCCTCGTTGCGGCTGGAGCGCGGCGACCCGCCCCGAGCCTGGAAACGGCCAAGGCCCTGGCTGCCGTGTTCGAGGTGGCCTCCGTCGCAGGCGCGAGTCCCTGCGCGATGGTTCGTGTCGGGCAGCCGGCGCTCACGCCGGAGACTCGCAGACCTGGTCACGGATTCGCCGCAATCCACGGATGCAGACCCGTTGAATCCCGCATTTACCGCCACCCCCGGCCCGGCTAGCCTAGCGTCCAACACCACACCACACGGGTTTCCCCGGAGAGTTTCATGCGCAGGATACCGCCTCGACGACGCCGCGGCCCTGGAGCTCGAGCTCGCGGGCGAACTCGACGATCAGGATGGCGTTCTTGCACGCGAGCCCCATCAGCACGACCAGACCGATCTGCACGAAGATGTTGTTGTCGCCGCCGGTGAGCCAGACGCCGACCAGCGCCGAGAGCAGGCACATCGGCACGATCAGGATCACGGCGAGCGGCAGGGTCCAGCTCTCGTAGAGCGCGGCGAGCACCAGGAACACCAGCAGCACGGAGAGCGGGAACACGACGAGCGCGGCGTTGCCCTGCGTGACCTGCTGGAAGCTCAGGTCGGTCCACTCGAAGCTCATGCCGTGCGGCAGCACCTTGGCGCGCGAGCTGCTCGATCGCGGCGATCGCCTGGCTCGACGACAATGCGCGCGGGTCGGCCTCGCCGAGCAGGTCGGCCGCCGGGTAGCCGTTGTAGCGGATCACCGGGTCGGGGCCGTAGGTCTCGCCGACCGTCACCACGCTGCCGATCGGCACCATCTCGCCGTTCGCGTTGCGCGTGCGCAGGCTCGGCGATGTCGTCGGACGTCGTCGCGGAACGGCCGCGTCGGCCTGGGCGATGACCTGGTAGGTGCGGCCGAAGCGGTTGAAGTCGTTCACGTAGGCCGAGCCGAGGTAGACCTGCAGCGTCTCGAAGAGCTCGGTGAGCGCCACGCCCTGGGCCTTGGCCTTGACGCGATCGACCTCGGCGTCGAGCTGCGGCACGTTGGCCTGGTAGGACGTGATCGGGAAGCCCATGCCGGGTGTCTGCGCGACAGCGCGCCGGCGAAGCCGCTGACCGCGTCCTGCGAGCTCGCCGTAGCCCGAGGCCCGCGCGATCCTGGATGATAGAGCGAGTAACCCCGAGCCGGTGCCGAGGCCGAGGATGGGCGGCGGCATGATCGCGAAGGCGAAGCCCTCCTGGATGCGCGGAGACCTTGCGCGTTGAGTCTCGGCGTCGATCTCCGCGGCGCTGCCGCGAGCGCTCGTCGAAGCTCTTCGAGGCCGAAGAAGATGACGCCGGTGTTCGGCGTGTTGGTGAACTGCAGCGCGTTGAAGCCCGGGAACGCGACGGCATGTCCGACGCCCTCGGTCGCGAGCGCGATCTCGCTCATGCGTGCGGACCACCGCATCGGTGCGGTCGAGCGAGGCGCCCTCGGGCAGCTTCACGCCGCCGATCAGGTACAGCTTGTCCTGCGTCGGGATGAAGCCGCCGGGCACGGCGCGGAACATGCAGGACCGTCAGCCGCGATCAGCACGGCGTACACCGCGAGCACGCAGCGCCGCGCGCCGTGCAGCGCACGCGCGACGCGCGGCCTGGTAGGCGCTCGGCAGCTGCGTCGAAACAGCGGTTGAACGGGCGGAAGATCCAGCCGAACAGCGCGGTCGATCAGGCGCGTCGGCGCGTCCGGCGCGCGCGCCGTGCGGCTTGAGCAGCACGCGCGGCCAGCGCGGGCGAAGCGTCAGCGAGTTGATCGCCGAGATCACCGTCGAGATCGCGATGGTGACGGCGAACTGGCGGTAGAACTGGCCGGTGACGCCGGCGAGGAACGACATCGGCACGAACACCGCGCACAGCACCAGCGCGATGGCGATGATCGGCCCGCGACACCTCGCGCATCGCCTGGTGCGCGGCGGCGAGCGGCGACAGCCCGTCGTGCGATGTTGCGCTCGACGTTCTCGACCACGACGATGGCGTCGTCGACGACGATGCCGATCGCGAGCACCAGGCCGAACAGGGTCAGCGTGTTGATCGAGAAGCCGAGCAGCGAGCAGCACGGCGAACGTGCCGATGATCGACACCGGCACCGCGATGCAGCGGGATGATCGACGCGCGCCAGGTCTGCAGGAACAGGATCACCACCAGCACGACGAGCAGCACGGCCTCGAACAGCGTGATCGACGACGGCCTCGATCGAGTCGCGCGACGAACACGGTCGGGTCGTAGCACGACGTCGTAGGTCGACGCCCTCGCGGGAAGCGCTTCGCGAGTTCGGCCATCTCGGCGCGCACCGCGTCCGACAGGTCGATGGCGTTGGCGCCGGGCGCCTGGAAGATCGCGACGGCCACCGCGTGCTTGTTGTCGAGCAGCGAGCGCAGCGTGTAGTCGCGCCGCGCCGAGCTCGAGCCGCGCGACGTCGCGCGAGGCGCGTGATCTCGCCGTCGACGCCGGTCTTGACGACGATGTCGCCGAATTCCTCCTCGGTCGGCGAGGCGGCCCTGCGCGTTGATCGAGAGCAGGAAGTCGCTGGCCGCGCGGCGTGGGGCGGCGCGCCGAGCTGGCCGGCGGAGACCTGCACGTTCTGCTCGCGGATCGCACGCACCACGTCGCCGGCGGTGAGGCCGCGCGCGGCGACCTTGTCCGGGTCGAGCCAGATGCGCATCGCGTAGTCGCCGCGCGCCGAAGATCGATGGCCTGGCCGACGCCGGGCAGGCGCGCGAGCTCGTCCTTGACGCGGAGGTCGGCGTAGTTGCGCAGGTACAGCGGCGTCGTAGCGGCCGTCCGGCGACAGCAGGTGCACGACCATGGTGAGCGTCGGGCGACTGCTTCTGCGTCATCACGCCGTGCCGACGCACGTCCTCGGGCAGGCGCGCGCAGCGCCTGGCTCGACGCGGTTCTGCACCAGCACCTGGGCGTCGTCGGGATCGGTGCCGGGACGTGAAGGTCACCGTCGTGATCAGTACGCCGTCGCTGCCCGCGACCGACTTCATGTACATCATGTTCTCGACGCCGTTGATCGCCTCCTCGATCGGCGTGGCGACGTCTCGGCGATCACCTTCGGGTTCGCGCCGGGATAGACGGCGCGCACCTGCACGGTCGGCGGCACGACGTCGGGGTACTCGGTGACCGGCAGCAGCGGCATGGCGATCAGCCCCGCCGCGAAGATCACGATCGAGAGCACCGCGGCGAAGATCGGGCGGTCGATGAAGAACTTGGAGAAATCCATGCTGCGCTCCTGCCGCCCTGCGGCGGCCCAGGCCTGTCCGTCGTTTACTTCGTGACGACCGCCACCCGCTCGACCGACGGCGCCGCGCCCATCTGCACGACTTGCGGCTTCACGGGCATGCCGGCGAAGAACACCTTCTGCACGCCGTGCACGATCACCTTGTCCTCGGGCGCGAGCCCGCCGGTCACGACGCGCAGGCCGTCGACGCTGCGGCCGAGCTCGACGTCCTTGCGGACCGCCGTGTTCCCGGGCCCGAGCACGTAGACGTACTTGCGGTCCTGGTCGGTCAGCACGGCCTTCTCGTCGATCAGCAGCGCGTCGAAGCCGGCCGGTGCCCTCGAGCTGGACCCGCGCGAACAGACCCGGCGTGAACATGCGATCGGGATTCGGCACGCACGGCGCGCGCGCGGATGGTGCCGGTCGCCGGGTCGACCTGGTTGTCGACGAAGTCCACGGTGCCGGCGTGCGGGTAACCGTCCTCGTTGGCGAGCCCGACCCGCACGGGATTGCGGGACTCCTCGCGCTCGCCGCGACGCGCGAGTTCGTCGTAACGGAGATAGGCCTGCTCGTCCGCCTCGAAGTACACGTGCACCGGGTCGAGCGAGACCAGCGTGGTGAGCACTGGCACGAGTTGCCGCGCCAGGGCGAGCTGCGGCAGGACGTCCTGCTCGAGTGCGCGCCCCAGGAGGCTGGTCGGATGGTCGAGCACGCGGCCACGCCCCCCTTCGCATGCGAACGGGACGACAACTGCGCCGACGACCCGGCCAAGTCCACGCAGATCCTGCACGAGGCGCTCGGCATCGGCGTCGGCCGCGATCTTTGCAGGGAGCACGGTGAGATCGGCGCCCCCGTGTGCGGCGACAAGTTCCGCCAGCTCGCGACTGTCGTCGGCAACGGCGACCAGCGGCCGGCGAGCATCGACCAGGGCCTGCACGATGCCCCGCCCAACCTTGCCGGTAGCCCCAAGGACGACGACGATGGGATAGATTGTCCCAACCGCGGGATTTTCACTCCCGCGAGCGGGACGGTGCCCGTCGGCCTGCCCGTCCGGCGTCGCAACGCCATGAACCTGCTGGATATTTCGATCAGAGCTAGACATCTTTGCCTGCCGATGGGATGGGTACTGCCCAGGGGACGAACGATACGGGTCGAAATGATTCTTGATTAGTCGGCAATTCTGGAAATAATCATCCCACGTACGGGCCAATCGCCCGGCACGGGAGAAGAACATTGACCCGCGATCTCAACGACACGCTGGTTTTCGTCAAGGTCGTCGAGCTGGGCAGCTTCGTCGCGGCAGCTCGAGCCCTGCGGCTGCCCAAGACGACGGTCAGCCGCAAGGTGCAGGACCTCGAGGCGCGGCTAGGCGCTCAACTCCTGCATCGCACGACGCGCAAGCTAGGCCTGACGGAAGCCGGCAACGTCTACTTCGAGCACAGCCAGCGCGTCGCGCGCGACCTGCAGGAAGCCGAGAGCGCGGTCAGCCAGCTGCAGGGCGGGCCGCGCGGCTGGCTGCGGGTGACCGCGCCGCCGTCATTCGGCGTCAACTGGATCGCGCCGCATCTGAGCGAGTTCTTCAGGCGCTACCCGGAAGTGCGTGTCGAACTCGATTTGAGCAGCGAGGCTGGTCGCGATCGATGGTTCGGAAGACGCCCTGCGGGCGCTCGACTTCGCCGTGAAGATCGCCCTTTTCAAGCCGCCGGCGGAGCTCCACGTCCTGACCGTGCAGGCCCCGGCGGACTCGAGCGCGGCATGGGAGATCTACGTGACGCCCGAGCGCATCCACCAGGTCGCGACCGAGAGGTCGAACGCGATCCTGGACGCGGCGGCCAAGCACCTGGAGAACTCGGGCTGCGCCTTCGTGCTCGAGACCCTCGAAGGGGAAGCGGCCGCAACGATCGCGGCACGCGCCGCGCAGCTCGAGTGCGAGTCGATCGTGATGGGCACGCACGGTCGCGGCCAGCTCGGGATCCTGCTGCTCGGGTCGGTTGCGCAGAGGGTCGTCCACCACGCCACGGTGCCCGTGACGCTGGTGAAGTAGAAAAAGCGAAGGGCCCCGAAGGGCCCTTCACGTTCCAGCGAAAACCCGGCGCCGGGTCAGGGCGCGACCACGTACTTCTGCACGGTGTCGGCCAGGATGCACTCAGGATTGACGGCATCGTCGCTGCCGTACACGTCCACGCCGTTGCCCACCGCAAGATCCGCGAACCCGATCTCCGTGGTATCGCTGGTGGTCGGCGTTTCCGTGACCAGCAGGAAGCGCGTCGCCGCGTCGGTCTTGACGCACTGGTCGGTGACAGCCCGGTGCATCGACGGTCATGCGCCGAGTCGCCGCATCCGCATCGTCGTCCGCCGGGATCGTGTCGATCGTGCCGTCGAGCAGGCTGCGATCGGGCGTCGTGTCCTGGTCGAGCACCACCAGCGACGACTTGAGCGGCTCGCCGGCGACCAGCGGGTCGGTGAACACGCCGTCCACCTCGCCCCGGGTTCCGGGCTGCAGCGCGGCGGAGGTGAGTTCCTCGTTGCTGCCGATCGCGAAGATCCTCGTGCCCGACTGCAGCAGCACGTCGATCGCGTCGGTCGCGCCGACGAGCGAGGCCGGGTCGAAAACGAAGAGGTCGTTGTTGCCGGGCGCCGCAACCACGGCCCCGGCGATGCGCTCGAACGTCCCATGGGGGCCGAATTCGAGCACGGCCGCGTCCAGGCGCAGGTCGTCCATGTGGCTGTCGCCGTCGTCGTCATCGTCGTGGCGGCTGAGGAAGCCGATCGCCGTCAGCAGGTCGCCGTTCGCAAGGCCGCCGAGTCCGGCCGGGTCGCCGGCCTCGTCGAAGATCCCGCTGTTGCCGTCGGTGAAGACGTCGAGGCAGGCGCCGCTGTCGTCGTCGCCGCTCATGTCCCCGCCCATTCCGCCGTGATCGCCCATCGACGACACCGGCGCGATCGGACAGAGCTCGAAATGGGTGCCGTCCACGTCGCGCGCGGCGCCGAACACGCGCACCAGCCTGTCGTCGTCCGGCCGGACGGTCACGAACACCACGGGGCGGAACTGCCACCGGCCGTTGCCCGTCTGGTGGACGTGCAGCGACTTCTCCATGTCGAGGTCGAGCTCGACGATCATCGTCTCGCCGCCGATCACCGCGAACGATCCGCGTGGATTGAGGTCGAGCTTGCCGTTGCCCGGGAGGTGCGGGTGCTCCCAGCCGGCCTCGGGCTCGGGCACCCCGGCGGCGTCGCACTCGACGAGCGCCAGGTCGGCAAGCGTGAGGCGGATCTTGTCGTAGCTGCCGATCGGCACGGCAGTGTCGACCGTGAAGAAGTCGGCGTGGTTGCGCATGTCGAGCACGTCCACGGTCTCGTTCCCCGTGAAAACGTTGGTCGGCGTGGCGCCGAGCAGGTCGATGCTCTCGACCGTCGCAAGGATCTGGCAGAACGCGTCGGACGGCGCGTCGGAGAGCACGATGCCGACCGTTCCCGTCGTGGCCGCCGGCGGCTGCGGATTGCCGCTGGCGGCATCGCCATCGCCACTACCACCGCACGCGCTGAGCGCGGCGAATGTCGCCACGGCGATGCCGAGCATGGCCGGACGGAGGAGAGAATTGCTGCTGGAGATGGTCATGGTCCCCTCCTGGATCGAGTGCGATCTGCTACTCGTCGATTCTCACCCCATTGGAAGCGAATACCCACGCCGGTTTGTCGCTGGCCGACGACAAACCGCCTGCTTTCGGGGCATATGTAAAATCGGCAGGGTCCAGTGGTCAGTTGTGGCGGCCGCCGCCGCTGCGGCGATGCAGGCCGCCCGCGGGACGGCCCTGGCTGCGATATCCGCCCTGCACCGGGCGTGGTGAACGCGCTGCGGGCTGCGCCGCGCGCGGCGGCGCGTCCTGCTGGAAGCGGATGCCGGAGCGATCGAGCGGCAGCACGTTGATCTTGCGGCCGAGCACGTGCTCGATGGCGCGCAGGCGATCCTTCTCGTCGCTCGACACGAGCGACAGCGCCTGGCCCGTGCTGCCCGCACGACCGGTGCGACCGATGCGGTGCACGTAGTCCTCGGGCACGTGCGGCAACTCGTAGTTCACCACCTGCGGCAGCTCGCTGATGTCGAGCCCGCGCGCGGCGATGTCGGTCGCGACCAGCACCTGCACCTTGTAGTCCTTGAAGTCCGCGAGCGCCTTGGTGCGCGCGTTCTGCGACTTGTTGCCGTGGATCGCGGCGCACTGGATGCCGTCGCGCTCGAGCTGCTCGGCGAGGCGGTTGGCGCCGTGCTTGGTGCGCGTGAAGACCAGCGTCTGTGGCGTGGAGCCCTCGCGCAGCAGGTGGCTCAGCACCGCCCGCTTGTCGCCTTGCTCCACCAGGTGCACGCGGTGCTCGATGAGCTCGGCCGGCGCGTTGCGCGCGGCGACCTCGACCGTGAGCGGGTCGTGCAGCAGCCCCTTTGCGAGCGTGCGGATCTCCTCCGAGAACGTCGCCGAGAACAGCAGGTTCTGCCGCTGCTTCGGCAACACCGCCAGCACGCGGCGGATGTCGCGAATGAAGCCCATGTCGAGCATGCGATCCGCCTCGTCGAGCACCAGGTGGCGGATCTTCGACAGATCCACGACCCGCTCGTTGATGTGGTCGAGCAGGCGCCCGGGCGTCGCGACGATGATGTCGACGCCATGACGCAGCGCGTCCATCTGCGGCCGCGGACTGACGCCGCCGAAGATCAGGATCATGCGCTGCTGCAGGTGGCGGCCGAAATCCTCGAAGGACTGGCCGACCTGCGCGGCGAGTTCGCGGGTGGGAACCAGCACCAGCACGCGCGGGGCACGCGGGCCGCGCGGGTTGGGCAGCTCCTCATCGAGGCGCTGCAACAGCGGCAACGCGAACGCCGCGGTCTTGCCGGTGCCGGTCTGGGCGGCGGCCAGGAGGTCGCGCCCATCGTGCACGGCGGGGATCGCTCCCCGCTGGATGGGGGTGGGAGTCGTGTAGCCGAGTTCCTGGACTGCGCGCAAAAGCGCGGCCGACAGGCCGAGTTGATCGAAAGACAATGTGAGTACCAGCGCTTCTCCCGCGCGAGCGGGAACCGGACGAAGCGTCATTGATTCAATGACAGGATCGGGGGCGCGGAATTGCAGACCACGATGAGTCTGCAGGAGGGGCCGCAAGGGAAGGGAGGCCCTTCGCTGTGAATCCTCGGGCGCAGATCCGGACTGCGCGGCGGCAAACTTGCGGCGAAGTATGCACGAATACCTGGGGCAGCGCCCGCAATTCGCCGCAAACCCTTGATTTATATCCGCGATTCGTCCATAAATAGCGACAACATGGCACGCACAAACGCAATCGCAGGTTGCCCGGGCATCACGGCCCGGCTCCTGGCCGCCCGGCTGCCGATTTAGCGCGTCCCGTCACCCGGGCGTCCGAATCGGACCCGGGCTCCCACCCAGACCCTTTGCGCGGACTCCGGTCCGCAGCCTGAACAATTTGCGCGCAACCCCCCGGGAGCGCCTCAAGGAGGAATGAACATGTACCGAACCAACGAGATCCGCCTGACCGAGCGCGACGCCGCCCGTCTCGAGCGCGCGCTCATCGAGCAGCTGCGGCGCGAGGATGCCGCTCCCCAGGGAACCGCCGAGCTCGAGGCCATCCTCGACGCGGCCGCCGTCGTGCCCGCGTCGGCCATCGACCCGCAGGTCGTCACCATGAACTCGACCGTGGTGCTCGAGGAACGGCCCTCGGGCAACCGCACGACCCTCACGCTCGTGTACCCGAACGAGGCCGATCCGGAGCGTGCGCGCGTATCGGTGCTCTCGCCGGTGGGCCGGGCGCTCGTCGGTGCGCGCGTGGGCGAAGTGATCGACGTCGTGGTCCCGAACCACGGGTCGCGAAAGTTGCTGGTCGCCGAACTGCCCTACCAGCCCGAGGCGAACGGCTGCTTCGACCTCTGAGGCGGACGGCGCCTGGGCGCCGCTCAGGCGCCGGCGGCCGGCGCGACCTGGCGCAGCCGCTGCACGAAGCCCTTGCGCCGCGACACCGCAACGCGCTCGAGCCCGAGCCAGTCCGCCAGCAGGCGCAGTTCGTCGCGCAGTGCGCCGGCGACATCCCCCGGCGCGAGCTGCTCCTCGCAGTGGGCTCGCAGCACGCGCAGGGCTCCACGCGACCGGTCGGCCTTCAGGTCCACCCGCGCGACCAGCCGGTCGCCGAGCAGGAACGGCAGCACGTAGTAGCCATGCCTGCGCCGGTGGGCCGGCGTGTAGATCTCGAGCCGGTAGTGAAAGCCGAACAGGCGCTCGGTGCGGCTGCGCTCCCATACCAGCGAATCGAAGGGTGACAGCAACGCGCGCGCCTCGACGCGCCGCGGCAGGCGTGCGCCCGGCTCGAGGTAGGCCGCCTGGCGCCAGCCTTCGACCGCGACCGGTTGCAGTTCGCCGGCCTCGACCATCTCGCAAATCCGGGCCTTCGCATCGGCCGCAGGCAACCGGAAATAGTCGCGCAGGTCGCGTTCGGTGGCGACGCCGAGTGCGCGACTCGCGATACCGAGCAGTTGCCGTTGCGCCGCCGCCGGTTCGGGCGTGGCAGCCTCGACGACGGCCTGCGGCAAGACACGCTCGGTAACGTCGTACACCCGCTCGAACTGCCTGCGACTGTGCGTGCTGAGCTGACCGCTCCAGAACAGCCACTCAAGCGCCACCTTGCCTTCGCTCCAACCCCACCAGCCGCCCTTGCACCGGCCGCCAGCGGTGAAATCCGAGATGCCGAGCGGCCCGCGCTCGCGGACCTGCTCGAGCACGGCCGCGCAGAATTGCGCTTTCTCGCGCCCGAAGCGGGCGACGCCGCCCCACATCCCCTCGCCCCGGCGAGCGCTCTGCATCCGCCAGCGGAAAAGCGGCTGCATTTCGACCGGGATCAGCGACGCCTCGTGGCCCCAGTACTCGAAGAGCCTGCGCTTGCGCCCCGAGTAGGCGGCACGATCCAGGAGATCCTGCGTGTACGGGCCCAGCCGCGAGAATGCCGGGAGGTAGTGCGACCGCACCAGCACGTTGACCGAATCGATCTGCACCACGCCGAGCGCACGCGTGGTCCGCACGAGATCAGCTGCGGCGACCGGCCGTGAGGGGCGCGGCCGTGCGAAACCCTGCGCGGCCAGCGCAATGCGCCGGGCCTCGGCGAGCGAAAGACTGCGGGACGGTCCGTACATCAGCGCCAGGATCATACAGGCGCGGTAAGCTTGTACCCCACCCGCGCTCCCGGCAGTCCACTCGAGCTCGCGACCATGACGGATCGTTTCCTTTGGCGCCTCGCCGCGGTCATGGCCGCCGCGGCCATCCTGATCGGGCTCTGGCGGTGGCTTCCCGCGCTCGATGGCGGCGGCTCCCGCAACGATGCGGCACAGCGCAACGCCACCGCGCGCGCGGTGATTGCGCGAGGCGACCTCGCGGGCGACGAGCAGGCGACGATCGAGTTGTTCGAGCGTTCACGCGATTCCGTGGTGTTCATCTCTACGCGACAGCGCGTGCGCGACTTCTGGACGCGGAACGTCCTTTCCGTTCCACGGGGCAGCGGCAGCGGCTTCATCTGGGACGATGCAGGTCACGTCGTGACCAACTACCACGTGATCCAGGGCGCGAGCGGGGCGACCGTCCGGCTCGCGGACGGCCGCGACTACGATGCGGTGCTCGTGGGCGCCAGCCCTTCGCACGACATCGCCGTGCTCAGGATCGGCGTCGGCTTCAAGCGCCCGCCGCCGGTCCCGATCGGCGCCAGCCAGGACCTCAATGTCGGGCAGAAGGTGTTCGCGATCGGCAACCCGTTCGGCCTCGACTGGACGCTGACGACCGGCATCGTCTCGGCGCTCGACCGCTCGCTGCCCAGCGAGACGGGCGTCTCGATCGAGCACCTGATCCAGACCGACGCGGCCATCAATCCCGGCAACTCGGGAGGGCCGCTGCTCGACTCCGCGGGGCGCCTGATCGGCATCACGACGGCGATCTACAGTCCTTCGGGCGCTTCGGCAGGCATCGGCTTCGCCGTTCCCGTGGATACCGTCAATCGCGTGGTGCCGCAACTGATCGCGCAGGGACGATACATCCGCCCCGCGCTCGGCATCGAGATCGACGATGGCGTGAACCAGCGGCTCACCGCCATGCTGCAGACCGAGGGCGTGTTCGTGCTGCGCGTTGCGCCGGGCTCGGCGGCGGCGCAGGCCGGCCTGCAACCCGCGCAGTTGGCGGCCGACGGCAGCTTCGTCGCGGGCGACGTGATTCTCGGCGTCGAAGGCAAGGCCGTTAGCGGCGTCGGACAGTTGCTCGGCCGGCTCGACGACTTCGCGGTCGGCGACACGGTGCGGCTCGAGGTGCTGCGCGGGCAGCGCAAGCTCGAGGTGCGGGTGACGCTGCAGCCAGGAGCCTGAGGCGGGGCCGGCCATGAGGCCTCCGGCGCGTGCGCGCGGTATGCTGCGGGTTCACTCCCGCGAGGCCTGAACCATGCAACGCCACGTTGCCGACGTCGTAGTGATCGGGGCCGGCATCGCCGGCGTCACCGCCGCCATCGAGCTGCTCGAACGCGGCCGGCGGGTGCTGCTGCTCGACCGCGACGTCGAGGAAAACATGGGCGCGCTCGCCAAGGAGAGCTTCGGCGGCATCTGGTTTGCAGGCACGCCGCTGCAGCGCCGCTACGGCATCAAGGACGGCGCGGAACTCGGCCTGCGGGACTGGCACGCTTTTGCCGGGTTCGGGCCGGAGGACCACTGGCCGCGCGCCTGGGCCGAAGCCTACGTGCAGCGCGCCAACGAGGAGATCTTCGACTGGCTGCGTGGCATCGGCGTGCAGTTCATGCCCATGCCGCTGTGGGTCGAGCGCGGCCTGCACACGCCCGGCAACTCGGTGCCGCGCTGGCACATCGTGTGGGGTACGGGCCACGAGCTCGCCGTCGTCGTGAACCGCCACCTGCTCGCCCACCCCCGCCGCGAGCTTCTCGACCTCAGGTTCGGCCACCGCGTGGAATCGCTCGTCACGACGAACGGCCGCGTGACCGGTTGCCGCGGCGCGCTGGAGGGCACGGGCGAGCCCTTCGAGGCGCAGGGCGAGGCCGTCGTGATCGCCTCGGGCGGCCTCAACGGCAACATCGAGCGCGTGAAGCAGCACTGGCACGCGGACTGGGGTCGCCCACCGGCGACCGTCCTGAACGGCTCGCACAAGTTTGCCGACGGCATGCTGCACGATGCGGCCGCGGCGCTCGGCGCGAACGTCACGCACCTCGACTGGCAGTGGAACTACGCCGCGGGCGTGCACCACTGGCAGCCGCGCAAGCCCGCGCATGGCCTCTCGCTGGTGCCGCCGAAGTCCGCGCTGTGGCTGAACTGGCGAGGCGAGCGCATCGGGCCGATGCCGCTCGTGACGGGCTTCGACACGCACGACCTCGTGGCACAGATCTGCCGGCAGGAGCGCGCGTACTCCTGGCAGCTGCTGAACCGTCGCATTGCGCTCAAGGAACTCGCGATCTCGGGCGGCGAGTTCAATCCCGCATTCCGTGACAAGCAGCGCCTCGCCGTCGCGCGCGACATGCTGCGCGGCAACCGCTGGCTGTACGAGCAGGTCACGGAGAACTGCCCCGATTTCGTCGTCGCCGATTCGCTGCCGCAGCTGGTCGGGAAGATGAATACGCTCGCGGGCGACGGCTCGGTGGATCTCGCTGCCGTGAGCGAAGCCGCGACGAGCTACGACGCGCGCATCGACGCGGGGCCGCGCTTCCACAACGACGAGCAGCTGCGCCGCATCGAGTTCGCGCGCCGCTGGCTGGGAGACCGGCTGCGCACCTGCAAGTTCCAGAAGATCCTGGACCCCAAGGCAGGGCCGCTGGTGGCCATCCGCGAGTTCATCATCAGCCGCAAGAGCATGGGCGGGCTGCAGACGGACCTGTCGTGCCGGGTGCTCGCCGGCGACGGCCAGCCCATCCCCGGCCTCTACGCCGCCGGGGAATCCGCCGGCTTCGGCGGCGGCGGGATGAACGGCAAGCGCGGGCTCGAGGGCACGTTCCTCGGCGGTTGCCTGCTCGGCGGCCGCATCGCGGGACGGGAAGCTTGAGCGACCAGGACGCGGCGACGGACACCGCCGGCCCCGCGGCGCGCCACCGCGGCATTCGCAGCTTCGTCGTGCGCGCCGGGCGCATGACGGTGGCGCAGGAGCGTGCGTGGCGGGAGCTGTGGCCGCGCTACGGGATCGAGGACGGCGGGCCCCTCGACCTCCGCACGGTGTTCGGGCGCGAGGCGCCGGTCACGCTCGAGATCGGCTTCGGCAACGGCGAGTCGCTCGCCGCGCTCGCGATGGCGCAACCGGACCGTGATTTCCTCGGCATCGAGGTGCATCGCCCGGGCGTCGGCCACCTGCTGCTGCGCGCGGAGGCCGCGGGACTCGACAATCTCCGCGTCGTCTGCCGCGACGCCGTCGAGGTCCTCGAGCACGGGATCGCCGACGAGGCGCTCGACGAGGTGCTGCTGTACTTCCCCGACCCGTGGCCCAAGAAGCGCCATCACAAGCGCCGCATCGTGCAGCCCGCGTTCGTCGAACTCATTGCGCGCAGGTTGCGGCCCGGCGGCGTGTTGCGCCTCGCCACGGACTGGCAGGACTACGCCGGGCACATGCTGGCCGTGGTCGGGGCCAGCGACAGGCTGCGCAACGAGTCGCCTGCGGGCGGCTACGTGCCGCGTCCGGTCAGCCGCCCGCCGACGCGCTTCGAGTTGCGCGGCCAGCGCCTCGGCCACGAAGTCTGGGATCTCGCGTTCAGCCGGCCATAGCGCCCCGGATCCCGTCCATCACGAATTGCGAGGCGAGTGCCGCGAGCAATACGCCGAGCAGGCGTCCCAGCACGGCGCTGCCCGTCCTGCCGACGACGCGCATCACCGGCCCGGTCGCCAGCATCAGCGCGAGCGTGATCGCGAGCACCAGTGCGATGACCGCGATTTGCGCGACGAACTGCAGCGAGCCGGTCGGCACGCCGGCGAATGCGAGCAGGATGGTCGCGAGCGCACCGGGGCCCGCGATCAGCGGAAACGCGAGCGGGAAGACGGAGATGTCGGCGCGATGGTGCGCCTCGGCATCCTCGCCGGGCGTGATCGAACGCACGCCGGAGGGCCGCGCGAACACCATCTCGATCGCCAGCAGGAACAACAGGATGCCGCCGCCCACCTTGAAGGCATCGACGCTGATGCCGAGCAGGTCGAGGAGCGCAGCGCCGACGGCGGCGAAGACCACGCACACCAGGGCCGACAGCCCGGTCGCCTTCAAGGCCATGCGGCGGCGCCAGGCTTCGCCCTCGCCCTCGGTCAGTCCCGCGAGCACCGGCAGCAGCGACAGCGGCTCGACCACCACCAGCAGGACCACGAAGAATTTGACCAGTTCGTCGAGCATTGGCAGTTCGCAGATTCCGCTACTTGAACTCGCTGCCGCGCAGGACTACAAGGGATGGTGAAGACACCCAGAGGATAGCAGCGCAACGACTGGCAGAGGATCGAGAATCATGGCGAACCCGGCACCTGTCATCGGCCAGTGGTATCGGCGACCCGCAAGCGAGTCGTTCGAAGTCGTAGCCATCGACGCGGACGATCGCACGATCGAGATCCAGTATTTCGACGGGACCGTCGAGGAGATGGATTTCGAGGGCTGGTTCGAGGAACCCATCGAGGCGACCGAAGCGCCGGAGGACTGGACCGGTTCGGTCGACGTCGAGCCCGAGGACACCGAGAACGAGTACGAGGCGGAGCCTGGCGCCGGCAAGGTCTGGGCCGACCCGCTGCAATTCGTCGATCGCGGCGAGGCCGCGGGTTACTCGGAGATGGAGCTGCCGGAGTCGCCGGACGAACTCGAGCGGTACTGACTCAGCGGCCGAGGTCCGCGGGTTCCTCGAGCGGCACGTCCTCGCCCAGCACCACGTAGCCCCGCGTCACGCGCACGGGCAACGAGCGCAGCTTCCGGCCGGCGCAGGGCCCCGCGACACAGTATCCAGTCTCCATTTCGAAGAGCGCGCCGTGCATCGAGCACAGGATGAGCGGCGCGCCGGGCGCCAGGAACCCGTCCGGCGACCCGTCGAGGGGAAACCCGGCGTGCGGGCAGAAGTTGACGTAGGCCCGCACGCAGTCGCCGCGCCTCGCGACGAATCCCTTGAGCGGCCAGTCCCCGCCGCCCAGCGTGAAACCCTTCGCCCCCGGATCGACGATCTCGTGAAGGGGGCAGATCACCCTCGCCAGGTCGATCTCTTCCACGGTCCGCTATCCGCCATCCGCGATCCGCTTCGCCTCGCGCGCCCGCGCCAGGAAGAACAGCATCGCGAGCGCCGGCAACCCGAGCGACGAGGTGTACACGAAGAACCACGGGTAGCCGATCGCGTCGACGACGAACCCGGACGTGCCCATCAGCAGCTTGCCCGGCAGCGCGTACATCGAGGAGAAGAGCGCGTACTGCGTCGCGGTGTAGGAGGCGCTCGTGAGGCTCGAAAGATAAGCGATCAGCGCCGTCCCGGCGACGCCCATCGCGAGGTTGTCGGCGCTCACCACCATCGCGAGTCCCGCGAGGCTCGGATGGTCCTGCCAGGCGAGCGTCATGAAGAGCAGGTTGGAGCCGATCACGAGCACGCTGCCGAGCGCCAGCGAGCGCATGGCCCCGAGACGCGCCACGGCCACGCCACCGAGGATCGTGCCCAGGATGGACATGATCACGCCGTAGCCCTTCGCGACCGCGGCGATCTGCTTGAGCGTGTAGCCGACGTCGAGGTAGAAGGGATTCGCCATCACGCCCATCGTGAAGTCGGTGAGGCGATAGCTCGCGATGAAGGCGAGCATGAGCACCGCGAGCCGGGTGCCGTAGCGCGTGAAGAAGTCCACGAACGGGCAGACCACGGCGCCGACGAACCACGAGCCGAGCTGCTGCAGGGAATCGGGCCAGTGCGCCTTGCGCTCCAGCCAGTCGATGACGCGCTTCTCCTGCATCATCGCCGACATCGCCACGCGCGGCTCGGGCTCCGGGATCACGAGCGTCGTGACGATGCCGACGCCGACCATCGCGGCCATCGCGGTGTAGGCGGCCATCCAGCCGTGGTCCGCCGCGATCCAGAGCGCGCCGGCGCTGGCCACCATGATCGCGATGCGATAGCCGAGCTGGTAGGCCGCGGCCATGACGCCCTGCATCGGCTGCGGGGCGGCCTCGATGCGCCAGGCGTCGATGGCGATGTCCTGCGTGGCCGAGGAGAAAGCCACCAGCAGCGCCAGGGCCGCGAGCGTCCCCAGGTGGCCCACCGGGTCGAGATGCGCGATGTTGAACAGCCCGAGCGCGATGCCGGCCTGTGCGAGCAGCATCCAGCTGCGGCGCCGTCCCAGCAGGCGCCCGAGGACCGGCAGCGGCAGCCGATCCACGACCGGCGCCCAGAAGAATTTCATCGTGTAGATGATGCCGACCCAGGACAGCATCCCGATGGTCGCGCGCTCGACGCCGATCTCGCGCAACCAGGCCGAGAGCGTCGAGAACACGAGCATGAACGGCAGGCCGGCGGAGAAGCCGAGGAACAGCATCGCCGCCACGCGCGGGTGGCGGTAGGCGGCGGCGGCATCGAGCCAGCCGCGCCACCAGGGCCGGGCGACCGCCTCGTTCACAGGTCGAAGTCGACCGTGAGGGGCGCGTGGTCCGAGAACCGCTGCGCCTTGTAGATGTCGGCCGACTCGACGCTGCCGCGCAGTCCGGGGCTCAGCACCTCGTAGTCGATGCGCCACCCGACGTTCTTCGTCCAGGCCTGGCCGCGATTCGACCACCACGTGTACTGGTCGGGGTGCGGATTGACCTCGCGGAACGCGTCCACGTAGCGCGCCTCGCCGAAGAGCTCGTCGAGCCAGGCCCGCTCCTCGGGCAGGAAGCCCGAGTTCTTCCGGTTCGAGCGCCAGTTCTTCAGGTCGATCTCCTTGTGCGCGATGTTCCAGTCGCCGCACAGCACGAAGTCGCGCCGCTTGCGCCGCAGGGCGCGCAGGTGCGGCATGAACTCGCCGAGGAATCGGAACTTCGCCCGCTGCCGCTCCTCGCTGGAGGAGCCGGAGGGAAGGTAGACGGACACGACACTCAATCCCTTGAAACGCGCTTCGATGTAGCGCCCCTCCGCGTCGAATTCGCGCGAGCCGAATCCCGTGACGACTTCCTGCGGCTTGACCCGCGAGTAGATCGCCACGCCGCTGTAGCCCTTCTTCTGCGCATCGAGGAAGTAGCCGTGGTAGCCGGCGGGGTGGAAGACGGGATCCGCGAGCTGGTCGCGCTGGGCCTTCGTCTCCTGCAGGCACACGACGTCGGCATCCTGTCCCTCGAGCCAGGCGAACAACCCCTTGCGCGCGGCGGAGCGGATGCCATTGGCGTTGAGGGTGACGATGCGCATGGCGGCGCAGTATAAAGTACGGCCATGCACCAACCCGATTTCATTCGCCTCTGCCTCGACCTCGGCGTGCTGCGCTTCGGCGAGTTCACGCTCAAGTCGGGGCGCGTGAGCCCGTATTTCTTCAATGCAGGCCTCTTCAATACCGGACGGGCGATCGGCGCCCTCGGGCGCTTCTATGCGCGGGCCGCGGCGCTCTGCGGCATTCCGTTCGACATGCTGTTCGGCCCCGCCTACAAGGGCATACCGCTCGTGACGACGACGGCCGCCGCGCTCGCCGACCACGAGGGTGTGAACCTGCCCTTCGCC
The DNA here is from genome assembly GCA_963778185.1 of uncultured Gammaproteobacteria bacterium. GTDB lineage: Bacteria > Pseudomonadota > Gammaproteobacteria > Steroidobacterales > Steroidobacteraceae > RPQJ01. The sequence goes on from CAVZTF010000003.1 coordinate 1,129,516, forward strand.
TTCAATCGCAAGGAGGCCAAGGATCACGGGGAGGGCGGCACGATCATCGGCGCGCCGCTCGCCGGGCGCGTGCTCATCGTGGACGACGTGATCACGGCCGGCACGGCCATCCGCGAAGCGGTCGGGATCATCCGCGCCCAGGGCGCCACTCCCGCCGGCGTGCTGATCGCGCTCGACCGGGAGGAGCGCGGCCAGGGCGAGCGCTCGGCCGTGCAGGAAGTCCAGGAGACCTTCGGCCTGCCGGTCGTGAGCGTGCTGCGACTGCGCGACCTGCTCGAGCACCTCGAGTCCACCGGGGAAGCGGCGGTTCTCGGGGCCGTGCGGGCCTACCGGGACCGTTACGGAGTGTGACCTGCCGTCCGCCTGGACATAGTTCACAAAGCTGAGGCTCACAATTACGCGTCCGGGGCATCTCCGGCGCACAATCCCCACCCATGCGAACGATCCACCGGCGCACACCGCTACTCCTGGCCGCGATACCGGCGCTGCTCCTCGGCGTCGCCTCGCCGCCCGCGTCGGCCGCCACCGCGAAGAAGAAGCCGCCGGGGACGTCCCCGAAGGAGTCCGTCTACCACTGCAAGGATGCCCGCGGCCAGTCGCACTTCGGGCAGGCGATCCCGCCCGCGTGCATGGACCTCGACGTCGAGGTTCTCGACGACACCGGGCGCGTGGTGCGTGTGATCCCGGGTCGCCGCTCACTCGAGCAACTCGCGGCGCAGAAGGCCATCAGCGACGCGCAGAAGGCGGCGGCCCAGCGCGACCGCACGCTGCTGGCCACCTACCTCTCCGTGGCGGACATCGAGCGGCTCAGGGACCAGCGCCTGGAGCTGCTGGAGCAGCAGTCACGGGTCACCCACCAGTACATCGGCAACCTGCGCGAGCGGGAGTCGCGCCTCATGGCGGACGTGCAGCGCTATCGGCCGTACAGCACGGCTGCAAACGCCCCGGCGCTCCCCGACCACGTGGCCGAGGACATCGTCAATACCGTGAACGGCCTGCAGGTCTACCAGCAGGAGCTCGCCAAGAACACCGCCGAGCAGGAACACCTGCGGCAGAAGTTCAACTCGGACATCGCGCGCTTCAAGGAGCTGAAGGGGATCAAGTAGTCCCCGAACTGCCGAAGCCGCCGGCGCCCCGGTCGCTCTCGGTGAAGCTCGCCACGATCTCGAATTCCACCTGCACCACGGGCACGACCACCATCTGCGCGATGCGCTCGCCGGGCGCGATCGTGAACGCGGACTGGCCGCGGTTCCAGCACGAAACCATCACCTGTCCCTGGTAGTCCGAGTCGACCAGGCCGACGAGGTTGCCGAGCACGATGCCGTGCTTGTGGCCGAGGCCCGAGCGCGGCAGCAGCACGGCCGCGAGGCCCGGGTCGTCGAGGTGGATGGCGATGCCCGTCGGAATGAGCTCGGCCTGGCCCGGCGCCAGCGTGAGTGGCGCGTCGAGGCAGGCCCGCAGGTCCAGCCCGGCGGATCCCTGCGTGGCGTAGTGCGGCAGGGGGATCTCGCGGCCGACCCGCGGATCGAGGATGCGCACCTGCAGCGGTCGGGCCCCCCTCGCGGCGCTCATCGAGTGGCCGCGCTGCCGGTGACACGCTCGACGGCGGCCGGACTCGTGCCGGTCCCGCGCGCGGCGTAGTGCTCGGCGATCACGGCGATCAGCTGCGCGGCGAGCTGCTGCTTGCCTGCGCGTGCGAGCTCGCGCTTGCCGCCCGGCCAGTAGACCGCGAGGGCGTTGTCGTCGCAGTCGAACGCGAGTCCGTCACCCACCTGGTTGGCCGCGATCATGTCGAGCCGCTTGCCCTCGAGCTTTGCGAGCGCGTTGCGCTCGACGTTCTGGGTCTCGGCGGCAAAGCCGACCACGAACGGCCGCGGGCTGCCGGCGGCAACGGTGGCCAGGATGTCGGGCGTGCGCGAGAGCGCAAGCAGCATGGAGTCGCTCGTCTTCTTGATCTTCTCAGTCGCCGCCTGCGCCGGGCGGTAATCCGACACCGCCGCGGATGCGATGAAGATGTCGGTGCCGGACAGGTGCGCGTTCACCGCATTCATCATCTGCTCGGCGGTCTCGACGTCGACGCGCAGCACGCCGCGCGGCGTCGGCACGTTGACCGGGCCGCTGACGATCACGACCTCGGCACCTGCGTCGCGCGCGGCCTCGGCCACCGCATAGCCCATCTTGCCGGAGCTGCGGTTGGTGATGAAGCGAACCGGGTCGATGCGCTCGCGCGTCGGTCCGGCGGTGACCAGCACCTTGCGACCAGCGAGCGCTGCCGCCGCCGGCCGCCGGCCGAGCAACGCATCGACCAGCGCCATCCGGCTCGAGCATGCGGCCCGGCCCGGTTTCGCCGCAGGCCTGGTCGCCCTCGCCCGGCCCGAGGATCGCAACGCCGCGCGACTGCGAGCAACGCGACGTTGGCCTGTGTCGCCGCGTTGGCCCACATCAGTCGATTCATCGCGGGCGCGACGACTGATCGGCGCGTCGGTTGCCAGGCACAGGGTCGTGAGCAGGTCGTCGGCGAGGCCGTGCGCCAGGCGCGCGATGAAGTCCGCCGTGGCCGGCGCGACCAGGATGCGGTCCGCCCAGCGCGCGAGCTCGATGTGACCCATCGCCGCCTCGGCGGCTTCGATCCCACAGGTCGGCGCGCACGGGCCGGCCCGACAGGGCCTGGAACGTGAGCGGCGTGACGAACTCGCGCGCGCCGCGCGTCATGACGACCTGCACCTCCGCCGCCGCGCTCGCGCAGGCGGCGGACGATCTCGGCGCTCTTGTAGGCGGCGATGCCGCCCGTGACGCCGAGCAGGATGTGCATCGAGGCTGGCGATCTCATGGCGCCGATTATGGGCCGGGCGCAATCCGCGCCGCAAAGGGACACACCGCAGTTTCGTGCGGCGGTCTCAGGTCATAACCGCCCGTTACCTCTGGCAGGCCGGGCAGTGGTACGTCGACCGCTGCCCCTGGACGATCTGGCGGATCGGGGTCCCGCAGCGTCGGCACGGCTCGCCGGCCCGCTCGTAGACGAAGAGCCTCTGGCGGAAATATCCCGGCGTGCCGTCGGCATTGACGTAGTCGCGCAGCGTCGTGCCCCCCTCGCGGATCGCCTCGCCGAGCACGGCCCGGATCGCCTCGACGAGCCGCGCGAGCCGCTCGCGGCTCACCCGGCCGGCGGCGCGTCGCGGGCTGATGCCCGCGCGGAACAGTGCCTCGCTCGCGTAGATGTTGCCGACGCCCACGACCACGCCCTGGTCCATCAGGAACTGCTTGATGGCGACGCGGCGCCCGCGTGCCCGCGACGCGAGGTAGTCGGCGTCGAACGAGCGCTCGAGCGGCTCCGGACCGAGGTTCGCAAGCAACGGGTGCTCGCCCGGGTCGCCTTCTGTCCAGACCAGGCAACCGAAGCGGCGGGGATCGTTGAAGCGCAGGCAGCGTCCCGAATCGAGCAGCAGGTCGTAATGGTCGTGCGCCAGGAGCGGCGCGTCCGCCGGCAGCACCCGCAGGCTGCCCGACATGCCGAGGTGCGCGATCAGCGTGCCGTTCTCGAGGTCGATCAGCAGGTACTTCGCGCGGCGGCGCACGCCCACCACGCGGCGACCGGCCAGCGTCGTCCCGAGGCGCGCATCGACCGTCCAGCGCAGGCGTCGCTCGCGCAGCACGAGGCCCGTGACCGTGCGGCCATGCAGGGCCGAGCGGATGCCGCGGCGGGTGGTCTCGACTTCGGGAAGTTCCGGCATGCGCAGGGCGGTTCGTGATCGACGGCCGACGGCTGGTGCAGAAGTGAAAAACCCGCCAGCGGCGGGTTCTTCCTGGAGCAAGTCAGCGCGGCGCGGGCCTTACTTGATCTTGGCTTCCTTGTAGTTCACGTGCTTGCGGGCCTTGGGGTCGTACTTCTTGACCTCGAGCTTCTCCGGGTGGAGACGCTTGTTCTTGGTCGTGGTGTAGAAGTGACCGGTGCCGGCCGTGGAAAGCAGCTTGATCTTGTCACGCATGGCTTAAGCGCTCCGGTTCAGACCTTGACGCCCTGGGCGCGAAGCTCGTTCACGACGACTTCGACGCCCTTCTTGTCGATGGTGCGCATGCCCTTGCCGGACACGCGCAGGGTCACCCAGCGCTTCTCGGTCTCGAGCCAGAAACGCTGGACGTGCAGGTTCGGCAGGAACCGGCGACGGGTCTTGTTGTTGGCGTGCGAGACGGTATTGCCGCTCATCGGCCGCTTACCGGTGACCTGACAGACTTTCGACATGGCTGGACCCTCAGGGCGCGGGACCGGCACAGGCCGAACCCGCGGAAACGAGCCGCGTTTTATACCAGCGCAGGGGCTTTGAGACAAGCCTCGTGCAATCTGGCGGGGTTCCTCGGCCCGGAACCGTAGCCGCCGAGGACGGCGTCGTCGGTCAGCAGCCGCATCGGCTCCGTCACGAAGTCCGGGTTCACAGCAACCCCCTTTCGGCAAACGACACGCAGGCCCCATCCCCCACCACGATGTGGTCCAGCACCCGGATGTCGACCAGGGCGAGGGCCTCGCGAAGACGCCCGGTGATCAGTTCGTCCGCCTGGCTGGGCTCGGCGATGCCCGAGGGGTGGTTGTGGGCCAGGATCACGGCGGCCGCGTTGCGGGCGAGGGCCAGCTTCACGACGTCCCGGGGATGCACGCTCGCGCCGTCGATGGTGCCGCGAAAGATCTCGTCGAAGCAGATCACGCGGTGGCGATTGTCCAGGAACAGGCAGCAGAAGACTTCGTGGTCCCGGTCCCGCAGCCTTGCGCGCAGGAACTCGCGGGTGGCACGGGGGTTCGCGAGCGCCGGCCCCATCTGCATCAGCTCGGCGTAGTGGCGCCGCGAGAGCTCGAGCGAAGCCTGCAGCAGGGCGTACTTCGCGTTGCCGAGGCCGCGTACCCGGCACAGGGCCTGGCGCTCCGCCGTCAGCAGGCCGCGCAGGGACCGGAACTCGCCGAGCAGGCCCCGCGCCGTGTCGAGGGCAGAACGCCCGGGCGTGCCGGTCTGCAGCAGGATCGCGAGCAACTCCGCCTCGGAAAGCGCCGCCGCGCCATGCTTCAGCAGCTTCTCGCGCGGGCGCTCCGACTCCGGCCAGCTCTGCAGGGACATGGGGCTCGATCCTCCAGCCGCCATGCTCGGGCGCGCGCCCCACGGATGCACGGCGCAAATCGACTGCGATCGCCGCTGATCGGGCAGCGACCGCTTCAGTGGACGAGTGCGCCGCCCGCGTGGCGCGGATCCGACGCAGCGTCCACTCGCCCGCTCGCGGCGTCCCAGGTGACGACCTGCAGGTTGCCGATCGTCTCCGGCCATGGCTCTATCTCGTGTCCACGAGCAACCAGTGCCGAGCGCTCCTCCGTGGTCAGCGCTTCAGGCTCCGCGAAGGCCGCATCGGGTCGATACTGGTGGTGCAGCCGGGGCGCCGCGACCATTGTCCTGGCGTCCGCGCCCTGCATCCAGTCGAGGATCCCGAGCAGCACCATGGACGGGATGTAGCTGCCACCCGGCGAGCCCAGGATCGCCACGCCGCGCTCGCCCTCGACGAAGGTCGGCGACATGCTCGACAGCGGGCGCTTGCCGGGCGCAATGGCGTTCGCCGCCGCGCCGACGAGGCCGTACATGTTCGGCGTGCCCGCCTTCATGGCGAAGTCGTCCATCTGGTTGTTGAGCAGGATGCCGGTGCCCGGGACGACGAGGCCGGTGCCGAACCAGCCGTTCAGGGTGATGCTGCTCGCGACGCGGTTGCCCTCGGCATCGATGATCGAGAAGTGCGTCGTGTGCCGGCCCTGGCCCACGGACTCGACGTAGCCCGGCAGCAGGTCGCTCGCCGTGGCCTTGTCCGGACGGATCGAGGCCCGCAACCCTGCGGCGTAGTCGGGACTGGTGAGCAGCCGCACCGGCACGTCCGTGAAGGCGGGATCGCCGAGATACTGCGCGCGATCGCGATGGCCACGCCGCATGGCCTCCAGCACCAGGTGCTTGCGGGTGGCGGAATCCACGCTCGCGAGGTCGTAGCCCGAGAGCACGTTCAGCACGGTCGCGAGCCAGACGCCGCCCGACGACGGGGGCGGCGCACTTACGATGCGCACGCTCCGGTAGGTGGCCACGATCGGCTCGCGCTCGACCACGCGGTAGCCCGCGAGATCGTCCAGCGTCCAGAGGCCACCCAGCTTGCGCACACCGTCCACCAGCTTGCGCGTGAACGGGCCGCGATAGAACGCGTCGGCCCCACCCCTGGCCAGGACCTCGAGCGTCTTCGCGAGCTCCGGGTGGCGCATCACGTGGCCCTCGGGCGGCGCCTTGCCGTCGACGAGGTAGATACGCGCAAAATCCCGGTTCGTGGCGCCGGTCATGCCCTCCGAGGCCAGGGCCCCCGCGAATTCGGCGTGCCGCGCCGCACTCACCACGTGGCCCCTTCGGGCCAGCCGGATCGCGGGCTCGAGGCTCGCCGCGAGCGGGAGCCGGCCGTAGTTCCTCGCGATGTGGTCCCATCCCGCGGGCTCGCCGGGAATGCCCGCCGCCTTCGCGCTGCGCGTGGACAGGCCCTCGACCGGGTTGCCGGCGGCGTCGAGGTACATGTCGCGCGTGGCCGCGGCCGGCGCCACCTCGCGCGCGTCCACGAACACCTGCTTGCCGTCGCTCGCGCGGTGCAGCAGGTAGAACCCGCCGCCCCCGGGGCCGGAGCCATTGGGCTCGACGACGGCCAGCGCAGCGCTCACCGCGACGGCCGCATCGAAGGCGTTCCCGCCCCGGGCGAGGACTTCCATGCCGGCCCGCGTCGCGAGGGGATGCGCACTGGCGATCGCGGCCCGGCCCGGCGCCGGGGCGGCGAGCGCCGGCAGCGCCAGCAATGCGATGACGAGCGCAACGAACCAGCGTCGAGTGAGGGACGGCACGTCGATGATCCTGCAGGAGCGGCAGCGGATGGCCGGTCAGCGCACGAAACGGGCTTTCAAGGCCTCGGCCACGATCGGGTTCACGAACTCGCTGACGTTGCCACCGAGGCTCGCGATCTCGCGGATCAGCGTCGAGGAGATGAAGTTGAACTGCTCCGTCGGCGTGAGGAACACCGTCTCGACCTCGCTCGAGAGGTGGCGGCTCATCGTGGCGAGCTGGAATTCGAACTCGAAGTCGGACACCGCGCGCAGGCCGCGCATCACGACGTTGAGGCCGCGCGCCTGCGCGAACTCGACCGTGAGGCCCGTGTAGCCCGTGACCTCGACGTTGGGCAGGTCGGCCAGCACGCGGCGCGCCAGGTCCACTCGCTGGTCGAGGGTGAACAGCGGCGCCTTGCCCGGATTCGCGGCGATGGCCACCACGACCTTGTCGAAGATCCGGCACGCCCGGCGGACGAGGTCGTTGTGACCATTGGTGAAGGGATCGAAGGTCCCCGGATACATCGCACGACTGCCCATGAGACCTCGCTCCCGGCCGGCTGGTTATTCGCGGCGCGCCAGATGATAGCCCACCTCGCCGGCGCGCTTGCTGCGGTGCAGGACCCAGTGCGCCGGCAGCGCGGGGGGGCCGGCGGAGGCGGCATCCTCCAGGTAGACGCAGCCGCCCGGCTTCAGCCAGCCCCGCTCCTCGATGCGGCGGCAGGTGTCCGCAAGCAGGCGCCCGGCGTAGGGCGGGTCCAGGAAGATCACGTCGAACGGCTCGGCCTCGCCCGCCAGGTAGCGCAGGGCGTCCATACCCAGCACCTGGCCACGATCACACCCGAATTCGCGCAGGGTCGTGGATATGTGCCGCGCGGCGGTCGCATCCGCCTCGACGAAGACGGCCTCCCGCGCCCCGCGGGACAGGGCCTCGAGGCCCAGGGCACCGCTCCCGGCGAAGAGATCCAGACAGCGGCTGCCCGGCACCACCGGCTGGAGCCAGTTGAACAGTGTCTCGCGGACGCGGTCCGGCGTCGGGCGAATCGCGGCGACCGGCGGAAAGCTCACCTTCCGCCCGCGCCATTCGCCGCCAATGATGCGGAGCACAAAACTCCGGCCTGCGGACGTGGCGCCCGCGCTACGTATTTCTCGATTCTTGCGTGGCATCCCGGAGCCAGCGTAGGCTTCGCTGCGACGATTCAATAACGCGTGATATTACGCGCGGTCCAGATCAAGGGGATGCACACATGGTAGAGGCCAAGACCCGGCGGTTCGCGACCGCCCTCGCACTGATGGCGGGCGTGGCGTTGAGCGGTTGCGAGGTGTCACAGGACGGACCCGAGTTCCCGGCGGCGCAGACAGATACTTTCACGGCGCGCTTTTACAGCCTGTCGCCCTCCGGGGTCCCGTACCTGCCGTATCCAACCGATCTCCTGTTCAGCGGAACCACGGACGGCACGATCAACATCCCCGCGCCGACCGGCACGGCGGCGGACACGGTACTCCTCGGGACGCCGCTCTCCTCGGCGGTCAACCTGCTCGACGGGTTCTCGACGACCGCGCCGACCAAGGCGCCGTTCACCCTGCCGATCGACGCCTCGACGCTGGATGCAACGTCGGTGCGCGTCGTGGAGCTCAATCTCGTCGCGCCGAACACCCCGAATCCGGTGACCCCGGTGAGCCGCGTGCTCGCCCAGGGCACGGACTACACGGTCGAGGTCTCCGCCGACGTGGACAGCGGCGGCAAGCTCCTCAAGATCACGCCGACCAAGCCGTTCCGGTACAGCCAGGGCGCAAACGGCGTCGGCTACCTGTTCCTCGTGACGAGCGGCGTCCAGGACACCTCGGGCCAGGCCGCGCAGCCGGACGAGCTGTACGCGGCCATCAAGGGCGCGCCGACCTGCGACGTGTTCACGAACGCGACGCAGAACGGCATCTGCCGCGTCGTGAAGGGTCATCTGCAGGTCGCCGGACTCGTGTTCGGGGCCGCCTTCGCGAACGACGTCGTCGTGAGCTGGAGCTACATGACCCAGTCGATGGACGACACGCTCAATTACCTGTCGGACACCGTCGGCCCGCAACCGATCAGCGTGGCGGCCGTGCCTGGCGCAAACGAGCCCGTTTGGCGCCGGCAACCTCTACGTCGGCACCACGCAGGTGCCGTACTACTCGCGGCGGCCGGCCAACGTGAACGACAGCGTGATCGTGTCGACCACGAACTTCTGGGTGGCGGGCGGCCCGCCTCCGGCGCCGTGGGTCCCGGATCCCAACCTGCCGTTCAACCCGCTCACGCGCTACAACCCGGTCCCGGTCGCGCAGGGCGGTGTCGTCACGATCCCACTGCTCGTCAGCGTGCCGAACAGCTGCGGCGCGAAGCCCGAGGCGGGCTGGCCCGTCGCGATCGTCCAGCACGGCCTCGGCGGCGACCGCACGTCGGCGCTGGCCATGGCGGACAGCTTCGGCGCGCCCCCCGCTTGCTTCGTGGTGGTCGGTTTCGACCTGCCGCTGCACGGCATTACGAATCCCGCGAACCCGTTCTACCAGGCCGCCAACGAGCGCACGTTCAACATCGACCTGGTGAACAACGTGACCCGCGCCACGGGACCGGACGGCGTGATCGATGATTCCGGGTACCACTTCTTCAACAACCTCGTGGCGAGCCCGCTCGCCGGACGGGACGGATTGCGGCAGTCCGCCGCGGACCTCGGCGTGCTCACGAAGTCCCTCGCCGACCTCGATCTGGACGGCGACGGCAACGGCGACGTGGACACGACCCGGATCCATTACGTCGGCCTGTCGCTGGGCGGCATCGTGGGCGTCGCCCACTCCAAGTTCTCGCCGGGGCTGCGCACGGCAACGTTCGCGGCGCCGGGCGGCGTCCTGAGCCAGCTCGGCAACGAGTCGCCGTCCTTCGGGCCGACCATCCGTGCAAGCCTGGCGCGATCGAGCGCGATGTTCGTGCCGAACTCGACGTTCTTCAACAGCTACATGCGCGACGTGCAGAACATCCTGGACCCGGGCGACCCGATCAACCACATCTGCGAGTGCTCGGTGAATCGGCCGACGCTGATGTACCAGATGACGGGACCCCAGCCGGACATCGTGGTGCCGAACAGCACCACGCAGAACCTGGTGCGGGCGGGCGACATGCGCCAGATCACGACGCTCGGGCCGAACCTCGTGGGCGACGAAGCCGTCTGGGTCAAGATGATCGCGGGCGGCCACGGCTCGCTGTTCAGCCCGGCGCAGGGTTCGCCGCCGAGCCCCGAGGCGACGACCGAGATGCAGACGCAGGTCGTGACGTTCGCGGTCTCGGCCAACGCCGGCACGCCGGCGGTGGTCATCAGCGACGACACGGTCGTCGAGGTGGACTGATCGATCCTTCCGTCGCTCCGACGGCAGCAAAGGGCGGGTAGCGATACCCGCCCTTTCTGTTTGCGCGGATGGTCGGCGCGGCTGCCCGGGGCGCCTTCCGCTACAATCCCCGTTCCGCCCCGCCCGTCCGAGCCATGGCACTGTTCAATTTCAGGTCGAAGAAGACCGCCGAGACCGCTGCGCCCGAACCCGAGGCCAAGCCACCGGGTTTCATCACGCGCCTGCGCGCGAAGCTGAACCGCGGGGACTCCTGGCTCACCTACGACCTCGCGAACCTGCTGCCGGGCGGCCAGATCGACGAGTCGGTGCTCGACGAACTCGAGACACGTCTCATCGGCGCGGACGTCGGCATCGAGACGACGGAGAAGATCCTCGACGGGCTGCGCGGCAGGGTCGCGCGCAAGGAGCTCGGCAACCTCGAGGCACTGCTCGACGCGCTGCGCAAGTCCCTGCTCGGCATCGTCGGGCCCGTGAGCCAGCCGCTGCTCGTCGACGAGGCGAAGCACCCGTTCGTGATCCTCGTCGTCGGCGTCAACGGTTCCGGCAAGACGACGACGATCGGCAAGCTCGCGCGCAGCCTCACGGAGGACGGCCGCAAGGTGGTGCTCGCCGCCGGCGACACGTTCCGCGCCGCCGCCATCGAGCAGCTGCAGATCTGGGGCGAACGCAACGCCGTGCCGGTGATCGCGCAGGCCGCGGGCGCCGATCCCGCCGCGGTGATCTTCGACGCGATGCAGTCCGCGCAGGCGCGCGGCGCCGACGTGCTGATCGCGGACACCGCGGGGCGCCTGCACACGCAGAGCAACCTGATGGAGGAACTCAAGAAGGTGAAGCGCGTGCTCGGCCGGCTCGACCCCGAGGCGCCGCACGAGGTGCTGCTGGTGCTCGACGCGGGCCAGGGCCAGAACGCGCTCACGCAGGCGCAGCAGTTCCACCAGGCGGTCGGCGTGACCGGGCTCGTCATCACCAAGCTCGACGGCACGGCCAAGGGCGGCATCGTGCTCGCCATCGCCGACCGCATGAAGATCCCGCTGCGCTACGTCGGCGTGGGCGAGTCGGCGGAGGACTTCGGCGTGTTCGATGCGGAGACCTTCGTCGACGCCGTGCTCTCACCGCCCCGCGCGGGCGGCGGGCCCGCATGATCAATTTCGACCACGTCTGGAAGCGCTACCCGAACGGGCGCGAGGCCCTGTGCGATCTCACGCTCCAGGTCGGCCGGGGCGAGATGCTGTTCCTCACCGGCCACTCGGGCGCCGGCAAGAGCACGCTGCTCAAGCTGATCGCGCTCATCGAGCGCCCGACGCGCGGGACGCTGATCGTGAACGGCCAGAACACCGCGACGGTGCCGCGCGCGAAGATCCCGCCCTTCCGCCGCCAGATCGGCATCGTCTTCCAGGACCACAAGCTGCTGATGGACCGGCCGGTCTACGACAACGTCGGCCTGCCGCTCGTGATCGCGGGCGTCCCGGAGAAGGAAATCGGCAAGCGTGTGCGCGCGGCGCTCGACCAGGTGGGGCTGCTCGGGCGCGAGCAGAACCGCCCGATCGAGCTCTCCACCGGCGAGCAGCAGCGCGTCGGCATTGCGCGCGCGATCATCGGCAAGCCTTCGCTGCTCATCGCCGACGAGCCGACGGGCAATCTCGACCCGGACCTGTCGTTCGAGATCATGAGCATCTTCAGGCGCTTCAACGAGGTCGGCGTCACCGTGCTGGTTGCAAGCCACGACCTCAATCTCATCGAGCGCTTCGGCATGCGCCGCGTGATCCTCGAGGGCGGACGGGTGGCCGGAGGCTCCGGCGCGCCGCCGCCCGACCTGCCGTCGATGGTGGCGATCTGATGAAGCAATGGTTCGAGCGTCACCTGCAGACCCTGGTCGGCTCGCTGGGCCGGCTCTGGCAGCAGCCCTTCGCCACCCTGCTCACGGTACTGGTGATCGGCATCGCGCTTGCGCTGCCGGCCTGCCTGCACGTGCTGGTGCAGAACGTGCGCGCCGCGAGCGGCGGCTGGAGCAACGCGCTCGACGTGTCGGTCTACATGAAGCAATCCGCGAAGCTCGACGACGCGCGCGAGGCGGCCGAACGCATCCGCAAGCGGCGGGACGTCGCGGAAGTGACCATCGTGAAGGCGGATGACGCGCTCGAGGAATTCCGCAGGAACTCGGGCTTCGGCGAGGCGCTCGAGGCGCTGAAGGACAATCCCCTGCCGCACGCGCTCGTGGTGCGGCCGGCCGAGGGGTTCCGCGAGCCGGGGCAGATCGCCGGGCTCACCGAGGAGCTGCGCAGGCTCCCCGGCGTGGACATCGTGCAGCTCGACACCGAATGGGTGAGCCGCTTCAACGCCATTCTCGACGTCGTGCGCCGCGTCGTGTTCCTCGCCGCGGGTCTCTTCGCGCTCGGCATCCTGGTGATCGTCGGCAACACGATCCGGCTCGACATCGAGAACCGGCGCGACGAGATCGAGGTCACGAAGCTCGTCGGCGGCAGCGATGCCTTCGTCCGCCGGCCCTTTCTCTACAACGGCACCTGGTACGGGCTGGGCGGCGGCCTGGTCGCGTGGCTCATCGTCGCGGTGGTGATCCTGGTCCTCGGCGAGCCGGTCCGGCGCATCGCTGGCCTGTACGGCAGCAGCTTTTCGCTGCAGGGACTCGGCGGTGGGGGCGCCCTGACGATGATCCTGGGCGGCATCGTCCTCGGCTGGCTCGGGTCGTTCATCGCAGCGACCCGGGAGCTGCGCGGGATCGAGCCGCAATAGCCAGCAATCCACTGTAAACTATCTGGTTGTTTTATAAAGATTTTTCTGTTCGAAGTCGGGCCGCGGCCCGGTGAACTTCCAGGCCGCTTAGCACTCTAACTGCGTGACTGCTAATATCGGATCTCGTTACCCATTGGAGGCCCCGCGCCCGACATGACCACCACCGCGCTCGTTCGACACAGCCCAGCAGAACTCGCCCTCACCGGCCCGATCGGCAGTCTCGACGCGTACTTCGACGCCGTGAGCCGCATCCCGGTGCTGAGCCGCGCAGAGGAAGCCGAGCTCGCGACGCGCTTCCACGACGGGGACGACGTGGATGCGGCGCGGCAGCTGGTCTTGTCGCACCTGCGTTTCGTGGTGCACATCGCGCGCGGCTACATGGGCTACGGCCTGCCGATGGGCGACCTGGTGCAGGAAGGCAACGTCGGGCTCATGAAGGCGGTGAAACGCTTCGACCCGTCGGTCGGCGTGCGGCTCGTCTCGTTCGCAGTGCACTGGATTCGTGCCGAGATCCACGAGTACGTGCTGCGCAACTGGCGGCTGGTGAAGATCGCCACCACCAAGGCGCAGCGCAAGCTGTTCTTCAACCTCCGCAAGTACAAGCGCAACCTGGGCTGGCTCACGGCGGAGGAGACCCGGGCCGTCGCCGAGGATCTCGGGGTCAGCCCCAGGGACGTGACGGAAATGGAGCGCAGGCTGGCCTCGCGTGACCTTTCCTTCGACCCGGCGCCGGACGCGAGCGAGGACGACGAGGAATCGTATGCGCCGTCGGCCTACCTGCCCGCCCCGGATGCCGATCCCGCGCTCGCCGTCGAGCGCGCGGAATGGGACGATGACGTCACGGACAAGCTGGCCGAGGCGATGGCGCAGCTCGACGCGCGCAGCCAGGCGATCCTGCGCGCGCGCTGGGTGAACGAACCCAAGGCGACGCTGCACGACCTCGCCGAAGAATTCGGCGTATCGGCCGAGCGCATCCGCCAGATCGAGGCCAACGCGATCAGGAAGCTCCGCAAGCTGGTGGTCGCGGACGCGACCTGATCGCGACGGCGCGCAGGGCGTTTCAGCCCTTGCGTGCCTTCTCCACCGATTCCTCGGTCACCGGCACGATCGTGATCTCGACGCGCCGGTTCTGCGCGCGACCCGCCTCCGTGTCGTTCGACGCGACTGGATGCGCTTCGCCCGCGCCGACGGTCACGACGCGAGCGCCGGGCACGCCGTGGGTCGAGAGGTATGCCGCGACGCTGTTGGCGCGTCGCTCCGACAGTTGCTGGTTGTAGGCATCGCTGCCGACGCTGTCGGTGTGGCCGGCCACCTCGATCACGGTCTGGTTGTACTCCACCAGCGTCTGCGCGACCTTGTCGAGCACCGGGTAGAACTGCGCATTAAGATTGGCGCTGTCGAAGGCGAACGTCACGTTTCCCGGCATGTCGAGCGTGATGTTGTCGCCCTTGCGCACGACGTCGACGCCGCTGCCCGCCATCTGCTCGCGCAGCTTCGCTTCCTGCTTGTCCATGTAGCTGCCCGCGGCGCCACCGATCAGCGCGCCCGCAGCCGCGCCGATCATGGCCGACTTGAACGGGTTGTTGCCGGCGGTCAGCAGCCCGACGACCGCGCCGGCCGCGGCGCCGTAGCCTGCGCCCTGCCTCGTCTTCTGCTTGTCGGGGTTGGACGAGAAGTCCTCCATCGCCGCGCAACCAGCGAGCGAAACGCAAGCCGCGACGACGACGAACCCGGTGGTCTTGAATCCGAACATTGGTAACTCCTTGGCGTGCCGGCGCTGGACGAGCCGGCGAATGTGGGCGGCCCCCACGGTGTCAATGATCCCCCCCGACGCGGCCAGGGGCAACGCCCTTTGCAGGTGGCATCGGCCAGATCAACGCTCGAGGGGCGCCTCGGTTGACCTTCGCCCGGAGCGGCCGGGCGGTTTTCTTTGCGGCCACCGGAGGTTTTCCCGAGAATAGCCCGATTGTATCCGACCCACCCCGATCCGGAGCCCCGCCGTGTCCAACGCACCCGTCGATCAGCCGCCGCCGAAGAAGTCATCGCGGGCCCTGGATCCGCTCGATCTTTTCGACGTCCGCGGCCTGCTCTCCGAGGAGGAGCGGATGGTGCAGGACTCGGTCGCGCGCATGGTCGACGAGAAGGTGCTGCCGGTGATCCAGAAGCACTTCGAGGACCACACGTTTCCGCGCGAGCTGGTCGGCGAGCTCGCCGGGCTCGGACTGTTCGGCAGCTCGCTCGAGGGCTACGGCTGCGCCGGCATGAACGGCGTGAGCTACGGGCTCATCTGCCAGGAGCTCGAGCGCGGGGACTCGGGACTCAGGAGCTTCGTGTCCGTGCAGTCGAGCCTGTGCATGTTCCCGATCCACGCCTACGGCCGCGAGGAGCAGAAGCAGAAGTACCTGCCGCGCATGGCGACGGGCGAGTTGATCGGCTGCTTCGGCCTGACCGAGCCGCACGGAGGCTCGGACCCCGCCAACATGAAGACGCATGCAAAGCGGCGCGGCACGGACTGGGTGTTGAACGGCGCGAAGATGTGGATCACGAACTCGCCGCTCGCGGACCTGTTCGTGATCTGGGCGAAGACCGAGGACGGCATCCGCGGCTTCCTCGTCGAGAAGGGCACCAAGGGGCTCGCCGCTCCCGAGATCGAGAAGAAGTTCTCGCTGCGCGCGTCCTCGACCGGCGCGATCTTCCTCGAGGACGTGGTCGTGCCCGAGGGTTGCATGCTGCCGGGCAGCGTCGTCGGCATCAAGGCGCCGTTGTCGTGCCTGACGCAGGCGCGCTACGGCATCACCTGGGGCGTGATCGGCGCGGCGCAGGCGTGCCTCGCGCAGGTGCTCGACTACACGCAGTCGCGCATCCTGTTCGGCCGGCCGCTCGCGGCGACGCAGGCGATCCAGATCCGCCTGGCGGAGATGGCCCGCAGGATCACCACGGCGCAACTGCTGTCACTGCAGCTCGGGCGCCTCAAGGACGCCGGCACGATGTCGCCCTCGCAGGTCTCGCTCGCGAAGTGGAACAACTGCCGCATGGCGCTCGACGTGGCACGCGACGCCCGCGACATCCTCGGCGGCGCCGGCATCAGCGCGGAGTACGTGCCGATCCGCCACGCCCTCAACCTCGAGAGCGTGATCACCTATGAGGGGACGGAGACGATCCACCAGCTCACGATCGGACGGGAGCTGACCGGGATCAGCGCGTTCTGACCAGGCAAACGCCCTGCCCTCGGCCACGGGATACGGCCAGCGTCCCGCGCCCGTCGACTTTCTTTACGGAAGCAGGCCCGGCGTCGTTCCAGGACGGAATCCACTCGAGGTGTTTAGTCCCAAGTCATTGATGGAAAAGGCTTCCTGAAAATTGGCACGTTCGTTGCTTTTGCTTTGGCCAGGAGAGGGAACGCCGGGGGATGACGAGAGTCTGGACGAAGCAGTACGGAATGCCGCCTTGACGCATTGCCGAACCGTGGGGCGCCGAGAAAAAGAAAATCACAACAACAAAACAGTGTGCCCCGTGAAGCAAGACGACCCCGCGCAAGCGGGGTTTTTTTTGCCTGTATCCTGTGGGCGATGCCCGACCTGGCCGTCAATGCGCACGCGATCGCGGTTCTCGCCCTGACCGTCATCGCCTTCTTCCTGTTCACGCGGGAGCGCATCCCGATCCCGGTCACGAGCCTGTTCGTGATCGCGGCGCTGTCGCTGGGCCTCTACCTGTATCCGTACACGGGCCCGGACGGCGAACTCGGTCCCCGGCAGATCTTCTCGGGCTTCGGCCACGAGGCGCTCGTCGCCATCTGCTGCCTGATGATCCTCGGCCGCGCGCTGATGGTCACCGGCGCGCTCGAACCCGTGGCGAGGGTGCTGGCGCGCCTGTGGGCCTTCAACCGGCACGTCGCGCTGCTGGCGATCCTCGCGATCGCAATGGGCCTCAGCGCGTTCATCAACGACACGCCCGTGGTCGTGGTGCTGATGCCGGTCGTGATCGGGCTCGCGATGCGCGCGGGCGGCTCTCCGGCGCGCATGCTGATGCCGATGAACTTCGCCGTGATCATCGGCGGCATGGCCACGACGATCGGTACCTCCACCAACCTGCTGATCGTCTCGCTGGCCCAGGACTACGGGATCGCGGCCATCGACATGTTCGAATTCACGCCGCTCGTGGCCGGGCCGGCGGCGCTCGCACTCCTCTACCTGTGGCTGGTCGCACCACGCCTGCTCAAGGACCAGCGCAGCGTGCTGGCCGACATCGAGCCGCGACGATTCGACGCGTTCCTGTACGTCGGGCCGCGCAGCCGCGCCCGCGGCAAGACCTTGTCGAAGGTCCGCCGCTGGACGGGCAACAAGATGCAGGTGCAGCGCGTGCAGCGCGGTGCCGAAACGCTCGCCGCCGCGGGCGACCTGCGCCTGCTCGAGGGGGACCGCCTGGTCGTGAATGATTCGTCGGCCTACCTCAAGGAATACGAGCAGACCCTGCGGGCCACGCTGTACGACGTGGACCGCGTCGGCAACCTGCCGCCCGAGCAGCACCCACTGCGCGCGGAGGACCAGCAGCTGGTGGAGGTCGTGGTGAGCGAGGAGTCGCCGCTGCACCACCGCACGCTGCGCGACGCACGCTTCGCCGAACGCTACGGCGTCGTGATCCTTGCGATGTACCGCCCGGCTGACCAGTCCTCGCTCGCCGGCGAGATCCCGGACCGGGAACTGCGCACCGGCGACGTGTTGCTGGTGCAGGGTCCGCCGGACCGGGTGGCACGGCTCAAGGGCGACGCGGGCGCGCTGGTGCTGGACGGCACGCTCGACCTGCCACGCACGCGCAAGGCCCCGGTCGCCGTGTTGATCATGGGCTCGGTCGTATTGCTCGCGGCGCTCCGCGTCCTGCCGATTTCCATCGCCTCGCTGCTCGGCGTGCTGGCGCTGATCGTGACCGGCTGCCTCAGGTTCGAGGGACTCGGCCGCGGCATCAGCGCCGAGGTAGTGCTGGTGGTCGTCGCAAGCCTGGCGCTCGGCCGCGCCCTGACCGCGACGGGCGGGGCCGACCTGCTCGCGAGTGCGTTCATGTCGGTGGCGGCGGAACTCTCGCCGCAGATGGTGCTCGCCGCGGTCATGGTCTTCCTCGGGATCCTGACCAACTTCGTCTCGAACAACGCGGCCGCCGCGATCGGGACACCGGTCGCACTCTCGATCGCCCAGCAGCTCGGCGCGCCGCCCGAGCCCTTCGTGCTCGCGGCCATCGTCGGGTGCAACCTGTCGTTCGCGACCCCGATGGGCTACCAGACCAACGTGCTGATCATGCAGCCGGGCGGCTACGTGTTCCGCGACTTCGTGCGCGTGGGCGGCCCGCTGGTGGTGCTGATGATCGCCGCGTTCTCGATCCAGCTGGTACGCGTCTACCCGATCTGAGCGCGGGCGGGATCAGGCGGCCGGGGACACGATGGGCTCGATCTCGTAGCCGATCACCTCCCGGGTGGACGGATCGAGTATCGGCTTGCCGCAGTTGAAGCGTCCGGCGACGCGTGCCTTCCCGATGAGGGACTTGTCGGGGCGCACCCGGCGCAACTCCATCAGCCCCTGGGCGTCCCGCAGCAAGGCGGTGACCAGCGGCGTCGAACCGTCGGTCGGCTGGTTCGGTTCCGGAAAGAGCAAGGCGAGGACTTCGGACTGCATGTCGGGCACCTGGGCCGGTTGCGGATGTACCTGGGCTACCCGTAGCAATTGCCATGCCAGGCCAGGAAGCGCTCTGGATCAATCACTTACATAACGGTGCCGTGCCCCGGCCGTGACGATTCGCGTCACTCGCTGACAAGCGGGCGTCCCGCCCTGACGAGGCTCACGGCCGCGTGCGGCGTTAAGTAATATCGCTGGACGCGCTTCCACCTCAGGCCCAACGATGCCGCCGCACCCCGACCTGCCGACCATCATCGCGCACCGTGGCAATGCAGCGGAATTCCCCGAAAACACGCTGCCGGCGCTCGAGTCCGCGATCGAGCTGGGGGTGCGGCACGTGGAGTTCGACGTGCAGCTCACGTCCGACGAGGTGCCGGTGCTGCTCCATGACGCGGACCTCGCTCGAGTGGCGGACAGGCCGGGGTGCGTGCATGACCTGACCTGGGCGCAACTGGCCGCCATCCCCGTCGGCGAAGCGAAACGTTTCGGACATCGCCACGCCTCCACGTGCGCGCCCTCGCTCGCGCAGGCCGTCGATGCCCTCGCCGGCTGGGGCGGCGTCACCGCGTTCGTCGAGGTCAAGCGAGCGAGCCTGCGCCGCTTCGGCCACGACACCGTCCTGCGGCGGATGGCCCGGGTCATCGAGCCCGCGCTGTCGCAGTGCGTGCTGATCTCGTTCGACCTGCCGAGCCTGCGGATGCTGCGCACCATGACCGGCGCCCGCATCGGCTGGGTGATCACCGAGTACGACGAGGCGACGTGCGCCGAGGCCGCCGCCCTCGCTCCCGAGTTCCTGTTCGGGGACGTCGAGCGCCTGCCCACCGGCCCGCAGCCGCTGTGGCAGGGACCCTGGGAGTGGGCGATCTACGAAGTGCGGGACCTCGAGACGGCGCTGGCATGCCGCGGCCGCGGGGCGCACTTCGTCGAGACGATGGCGGTGCGGAGCCTGCTGGCGGCCTACGAGGAGAGCCGCCGCCAGTGGTGACTGCGACCGATCCCGGGCTCATCCTGGCACTCGACCAGGGCGGACACGCGAGCCGCGCGCTGGTCTTCGATGCCCGCGGCCGCGAGCTGGCCGCCGCGCAGGTGCCGGTCGCCACGCGGCGCGAAGGCGAAGATCGGGTCGAACACGACGCAGAGGACCTGCTGCAATCGCTGCAGGTCGCCGCGCGAGACGCGTGCGAATCGGCGGCCGTGCACGGCCGGTCGGTCGCGGCCGCAGGGCTCGCGACCCAGCGCTCGACGATCGTCTGCTGGGAGAGATCGACCGGGCGCCCGCTCATGGAGGCGCTGTCCTGGCAGGACCGCCGCAATGCCGCGTGGCTCGACCGGCTGCGACCACAGGCCGCGGAAGTGCGCCGGCTCACCGGCCTGGTGCTCTCGCCGCACTATGGCGCAAGCAAGTTGCGCTGGTGCCTGGACCACGTACCCGCGGTGCAACGTGCCGCCAATGCCGGTGACCTTGCGGCAGGCCCGCTGTCGAGCTTCCTCACCGCGCGGCTGCTCGCCGAGCACCCGTTCGTCGTGGACCCGGCCAACGCCGCACGCACGCTGCTGTTCGACCCGCACCGGCTCGACTGGTCGCCGCCCCTGCTCGCGGCATTCGACGTTCCCCCGGGTTGCCTGCCGCGTTGCGTGCCGACACGCCACGACTTCGGCGCGATGCAGGTCGGCCCGCTGCGGGTTGCCCTGCGCGCGTGCACGGGCGACCAGTCGGCGGCCGCTTTTGCTTTCGGCCCGCCGCCGGACGAGGCAGCGCTGGTCAACGTCGGGACCGGGGCGTTCATCCAGCGCCTCGTGCCGGCGGGCGCGCCGCTGCCCGAGGGCCTGCTGCACAGCGTCCTGTGCTCGGATGGCGATGGCGCGGTCTACAGCCATGAGGGCACGGTCAACGGCGCGGCCAGCGCGATCGACTGGCTGCGCGGCCGCAGCGCCCTCGACGTGGACAGGGCCCTGCGCGCGCTTCCGGAGCAGCCCGCCGACGAACCACCGCTCTTCATCAACGGCGTCGGCGGACTCGGTGCGCCGTTCTGGATCGCGGACTTTCCGACCGGGTTCGTGGGCCCGGGCGACGACCTGCAGCAGCTCTTCGCCGTGCTCGAGAGCATCGTGTTCCTGCTGTGCGCGAACCTCGCAGCGATGGGTCGTTCGGCACCGCTCACCCGCATCCGGATCTCCGGCGGCGTGGCGAGCTGCGATTACCTGTGCCGTGCGCTCGCCGACCTCAGCAGGCTGCCCGTCGAGCGGTACGTGCTGCGGGAGGCCACGGCGCGCGGCATCGCGTTCCTCGCGGCCGGCCGACCCGCCGACTGGGACGCCGTGCCCGTGCAGCAGGTGTTCGACCCGATGCCGAACGCGGCGCTTGCGGCGCGCAATGCTCGCTGGCGATCCGAGATGACTCGCCGCGGGGCCCGCTAGGGCGCGCCCAGCGTGGCGAGCACCTCGCGCTCGATCCACGTGCTGCCGCGCCGCCCCTCGTAGAATCCGCAGTGGCCGCCGTAGCTCGTGCGCGTGATCTCGAGTGACGTCGGCCGGGCGAGACGAGCGAGGTCCTCCGCGGGAATGATCGGGTCGTCGGCGGCGGCGATGATGCGCGTCCTCGCCACGATGCCCGCCAGCACGTTCCCGACGACCTCGTAGCCGTGCAGGTATTGCGACAGCGAGGAATAGCCGCCGTACGTGCGCGCGAGGAGGTCCGTCATGCCGGTAAGGTCGTCGCGCGCGAGGACGTCGCTCAGGTCGTAGGCCTGCGGCCAGGCGGCCTGCTTCCGGCGCAGCGAGCGGTGCCATTTCCACACGAAATAGCGCCGGTACAGCGCCCAGCCCTGCTCCAGCTGCGCGAGCGTCCGCTGCGGATCGAGCACCGGGCACACGGCCACCACCCGTTCGAGGTCGAGGCCGGCAGCGCGCGCGTGCGCCGCGACGCGGAGGAAGAAGTTTCCGCCCAGCGAGAATCCCACCAGGTTCAGCCCGCGCCCGGGGTTCAGCGCCTGCAGTCGCTGCACCGCGCCCACCACCTCGGCGATCCGGCACGAATGGAAGATGCCTTCGTTGAGGTGGTGGGAATCGCCGTGGTCGCGCAGGTTGAGCCGCACCACGTCGAAGCCGCGCTCGAGCAGGAACTGCCCGAGCGACAGCACGTACAGCGACTCGGAGCTCCCCTCCCAGCCGTGGAGCAGGACCGCCACGCGACTCGCCGGTTCGTGCCCGAGGCGTTCCTGCGTGGCGTGGTGCGCGAGCAGCCGCACGCCCTCGCCACAGTCGAGCACCAGGGCCTGCGAGGCTGCGAGCAGCCGGCGGCAACGCCGCTCGACGCCGGGTCGCCGCAGCGGCAGGCTCGGGAAGACCGACTGCAGGTGCGGGTTGGCGAGCCAGCCCGGCGGCCGGAAGTCCGCCGGGCTCGCGGCCGTTGCTCCGCTCACGCGATCGATCGGTGCATCAGCGGCCGGGGGCGAGCCGGAATTCGACACGATTGTTCTGCGCCGCAACGTCGTTCCAGGCGCCCGCCGTGCCGCTTTCG
The DNA here is from genome assembly GCA_963778185.1 of uncultured Gammaproteobacteria bacterium. Lineage (GTDB taxonomy): Bacteria > Pseudomonadota > Gammaproteobacteria > Steroidobacterales > Steroidobacteraceae > RPQJ01. Next base: position 1,151,693 of record CAVZTF010000003.1, read on the forward strand.
CCCTGCTCCGGGTACTCCACTGGACTGCGACGTCCCGCATTCACGGTTTCGACGACGATCGCTCCGGCCGTGCGCTGCCGCAGGCTGGCGACGAAGTTGGCGAAGTCCACCGACTGGCGCTGCGCCGGGGAGAGCGAGTCCTCGAACGGATTGCCCACGAGGTCGCACTTCTGCGCCAGCAGTCCGGGATCCGCGACCACGAAACCTTCGCCCGCATTCCCGCTCAAGCAGAAGTCCCCGACGAACGATTCGACGACGATGTGGCCCTGGTAGCGTTGGCCCTCGAGCGTGGCCGCGATCCCGCGCAGTCGCTCCAGACGCCCGTTGGCCAGCGGCGTCTCGCCGTAGGGCACGTACTCGACCGCGAGGGGCCCCGACGGCGGCCCGGGCTCGATCCCCGGTGACCCGGCAATCGGCACATCCGCCGTCACCGGGCGGCTCGCCAGGGCCTCCGGGATCGTGGTCTGGAGCGCCGTGCGAATTTCGGCCAATTGGCTCGCGAACTCGCGGTTCTGCTGCTGGGCCTGCCAGAAGAGCGCGCCCAGCACGGCCGCGGGCACGACTGCCAGCAGTGCCGTGAGCAGGACGGGCCACCATTGCAGCGGTGGCGGCGGCGGCAGCACGTCCACTGCCTGGGGTGCCGCCGCCCTGGCGGTGCCCTCCTTGATCTCGCCGCTGAGCCGGCGCGCAAAGGCTTCGAACGTCGCCAGCGTGAACCGGCGCTGTTCGGCCAGCTGGTCCTTGACGAGCTGCTGCACGGACTGGCGCAGGCTGGCCTGCAGGTCCGAGAGCGCGGTCGCGGAGGCCGCCAGGTGCGGAGCGGCCAGGTCGATCGCCGCTTCGGTCCGGCCGAGCGGCACTGCGTCCGCCAGGTCCGCATTGGCCGCCAGCGGCAACTGCGCCCCAACGCCGGCGGCCGCTGCGGAGGCTGCGGCGGCCGCACGGGCATCGAACAACGCAGAGCGCTGCTGGCGGCGATCCGGCAGCAGGTGCAACTGGTAGAGCACGCGTGACACGTCGACCGGCCGCACCGTCTTCGGCAGCACGCCGACCGCGCCGAGGGCCCGGGCCTGGCTCACGTAGAGCTCGCCTTCCTGCGAGGTGTACATCATGAGCGGGATCGTCGCGGTCTGCGCGTCGCTCTTGATCGCCTGGACGGCCTGGAAGCCGTCCATGCCCGGCATGAGGTGATCCATGAAGATCACGTCGGGGCGAGTCTGCTGCAGGTATTCGAGTGCCTGTTCGGCGGATTCGGCGGTATCCACCGCCATGCCGTGCTGTTCGAGCATGCGGCTCAGGATCACCCGGGCCGAGCGCGAATCATCCACGATCAGGGCACGCTTGCCCGTCGTCATTACGTATGTCCCCCAGGAAGGCGGCCGATTGCCGTCACGAATACTGGCTTTCTACCTTGATCCGGCCTGCAAGCCAATCCCGGCAACCCCTGTAGCCACTTTGCGCCCCAAGCGTATGCTTTCGACCCACAGTAGAAGGATAACGGAGGCATCAAATGCCCTACACGACGGCGGATATCCGCAACATCGCACTGGTGGGCCAAGCGGGCGCGGGCAAGACCCTGCTGGCCGAGGCCTTGCTCGCGCAATCCGGGGCGATCCGCGCCAAGGGCTCGCTGGCCCGCGGCACCACGGTCTGCGACTTCGATCCCCAGGAGAAAGCGCTGCTGCATTCGCTGGACGCCGCGATCTGCGGTTTCGAGTCCCAGGGTGTCCGGGTCAACATGATCGACACCCCGGGGTACCCGGACTTCCTCGGTCGCAGCCTCTCGGCGCTCGAGGCCGTCGAGACGGCGGTGATCGTGGTGAGCGCGGTGAACGGCACCGAGCCGATGACCCAGCGCATGATGGACTTCGCAAAGGCACGCGGTCTGTGCCGGCTCATCGTCGTCAACAAGATCGACAGCCGCGAGGCGCGCACCGAGGCGGTGCTCGCCGAGATCCGCGAGGTCTTCGGCAAGGCCTGCCTGCCGCTGAACCTGCCTGCGGAAGGCGGCCGGGCGGTCGTCGACTGCTTCTACCAGGCCAGCGGCAAGGCCGCGGACTTCTCCTCCGTCGCCGCCGCGCACACCGAGATCATCGACCAGGTGGTCGAGGTGGACGACAAGCTCATGGCGCTGTACCTCGAGCAGGGCGAGGCGATCTCGCCCGAGCAGCTGCACGACCCGTTCGAGCAGGCGCTGCGCGAGGACCACCTCGTGCCGATCTGCTTCTGCTCCGCCGAGACGGGCGCGGGCATTCCCGAACTCATCCAGGTGCTCACGCGCCTGATGCCGAATCCCGCCGAAGGCAATTCCCCGCCGTTCCTCAAGGGCGAGGGCGCGGAGGCCGTGCGCGTCGCGGTGGCCCCGGATCCGTCGAGGCACGTCATCGCCCACGTGTTCAAGGTCACGATCGACCCCTTCGTGGGCAAGCTCGGCATCTTCCGCGTGCACCAGGGCACCGTGAAGGCAGGCGCGCAGCTGCTCGTGGGCGACGCGCGCAAGCCCATCAAGATCGCGCACCTCTACCAGCTGCAGGGCAAGGACCATGTGGAAATCCCGCTGGCCATACCCGGCGACATCTGCGCCGCGCCCAAGATCGACGAACTGCACTTCGACGCCGTGCTGCACGACTCGCACGACGAGGACCACCATCACCTGAAGTCGGTGAACTTCCCGCCGCCGATGCTGGGCGTGGCGATCCATGCCGAGAAGCGCGGCGACGAGCAGAAGCTCTCGGAGTCGCTGCACCGGCTGGTGGCCGAGGATCCCTGCGTCCGCGTCGAGCAGCACAACGCGCAGAACGAGACCGTGCTGTACGGGCTCGGCGACCTGCACCTGCGAGTGATGCTGCAGCGGATGACCGAGCGCTATGGAGTCGCGGTGAAGACGAGCCCGCCGAGCGTGCCGTACCGCGAGACCATCACCCGGCCGGCCGAGGGTCACCACCGCCACAAGAAGCAGACCGGCGGCGCCGGGCAGTTCGGCGAGGTCTACCTGCGCATCGAGCCGCTCGAGCGCGGGGCGGGTTTCGAGTTCGTGGACGACGTGGTCGGGGGCGCGATTCCCGGCCAGTTCATCCCGGCCGTCGAGAAGGGCGTGCGACGCGTGCTGACCGAAGGAGCGATCGCCGGCTTCGAGCTGCAGGACGTGCGCGTGAGCGTCTACGACGGCAAGCACCACCCGGTGGACTCGAAGGAAGTCGCCTTCGTGGCCGCCGGACGCCACGCCTTCATCAGCGCGATCCGCGAGGCGGCCCCGATCGTGCTCGAGCCGATCGTGCGTATCGCGATCAGCACGCCCGCGGGTTCCATCGGCGACGTCACGAGCGACCTCTCGACGCGGCGGGCCCGCATCAGCGGGCAGGACTCGCTGCCGGGCGGCCGCGCCGAGATCATGGCACTCGTGCCGCTCGCGGAGCTGCAGGACTACCTGTCGCGGCTCAAGGCCCTCACCGGTGGCGAAGGCACGTACACGATGGACCTGAGCCACTACGACCCGGTGCCGGCCCGCAGGCAGCAGGAGCTCGTGGCGGCGTTCAAGCCGCACGAGGAGGCGGACTGAGGCGGCCCGCGCAGCCCAGGGCACTACTCAATCCCGCGGCAATCGCGCCTCGAGTCCCAGCCCGCGCCGCAACGCGCGCCACGCCCGGCGCCAGGGCGCGTCCTGTCGCGTGGGATTCGCGTGGGGCCACGGCCGATCCGGGATCGGCGCGCCGAGGAAGGCGCAGAGTCGCTCCCAGCCCGGCTCGCGCGTCGGCTCGAGCTCGAGGAACTGGTGCGCGCGGCCCTTGAAGAATTCCCGGATCGCCGCGTTGTGGGCGCGATAGGCCGCGAGCCATGCCTGCCGGCTTGCCTCGCCACGCGACGGGTCCGCATGCCTGCCGAACAGCCACACGCGCATCGGGCGGATGCGGCGATTGCGGTAGAACCTGACGCAGCTCGCGATCCACGGCTCCTCGTCGCGCACCGTCAGGATGTACTTCGCGTCGGGGAACATGGCGTAGATCTCCCGCCAGATCGCGAAGTACGGGTTGTCGGTGAACGCGTCGAACAGCTCGAACGTGGGCAGGCGATAATCGCCTGCCTCGATCTGCCTGACCAGCGTCGCGCCGTCGTCGGCGCCGGGATAGCTGCCGGGCTTGTCGCCGTTCACGGTGTCGTAGCCGAGGATCCTGAGCGCCTCGAACAGCGTCGTGGTCCCGGTCTTGTAGAAACCGATGCAGAAGACCTTGCCGTCGTGCTGCGACATGTGTGACGGACTCTACGAGCCGGCCGCGGCCCCGCCAAGCGGAGCCACGAGGTCGGAGCCCTGGTTGCGGGCGTCGTTGACCCGCCGGTCGACGGCCTGCGCCCGCAGACCGGCCGACGCACACGGCGCGAGCAACCGGTCCAGGCGGTCGACCGCCGCGTTGCCGGGGTCGAGCCACTCGTCGTAATCGGACCGCCCGACGATGACGGGCATGCGGTCGTGCACGTGCGCCACCTCGGGCGCCGGCGCCGTGGTCACGATGCAGCAGGACTCGAGCGTCTCGGCGCTGCCAGGGTCGCGCCAGGTCTCCCACAGGCCGGCCATGCCGAAAGGCTCGCCGTCCGCGAACGAGATGAAGTACGGCTGCTTCGCGCCTGCGCTGCGCTGCCACTCGTAGTAGCCGTCCGCGAGCACGAGGCAGCGACGCCGCCGGTATGCGCTGCGGAACGAAGGCTTCTCGCGCAGTGTCTCGCCGCGCGCGTTGATCATGCGCGCGCCGATCGACTTCTCCCGGGCCCAGGACGGCACCAGCCCCCAGTAGAGCATGGCGATGCGCCGCACCGGATCCTCGACGCCGGCGCGCGCGACGGCGACGTACTGGGTCGGCGCGATGTTGTAGCGCGGCTCGACCTGCGCGGTCCCGGCCACGCCGAACAGCCGCGTCACGGCCTCATGAGGCGAATAGAAGGCGAAGCGGCCGCACACGGTTCCTCAGTCCTTCGTCCCCGTTCCCCGCTCCATCAGCCACACGCAGGTGCCGAACAGGGCGACCGTCGCGAGCCCCATGATCGCGAACGACACGCCCACGTGGACGTCGGAGTGGCCGAGGAAACCGTAGCGGAACGCGTTGACCATGTAGAGGATGGGGTTGGCGCGCGAGAGATGCTGCGCCCACTCGGGCAGCATCGCGATGGAGTAGAACACGCCGCCGAGGTAGGTGAGCGGCGTGAGGATGAAGGTCGGCACGAAGGTGATCTGGTCGAAGTTCTTGGCGAACACCGCGTTCACGAAACCCATCAGCGAGAACACGACGGCCGTGAGCAGCACCGCGCCGACTACGATGGCGGGGTGCTGGACGTGCAGCCGGGTGAAGAGGAGCGAGATCAGCGTGACCACGAGGCCAACCAGCAGGCCGCGCAGTACGCCGCCCGCGACGTAGCCCGACACGATGAGCCAGTTCGGCAGCGGCGCCACCAGCAGTTCCTCGATGTGCCGCCCGAACTTCGCGCCGAAGAACGACGACACGACGTTGCCGTAGCTGTTGGTGATCACCGACATCATGATCAGCCCCGGCGCGATGTACTGCATGTAGTCGAAGCCGCCCATGTCGCCGATGCGCCGGCCGATCAGGCTGCCGAAGATGATGAAGTACAGGGTCGCCGTGATGGCGGGCGGGACCAGCGTCTGCGCCCAGATGCGGACGATGCGGCTGAATTCCCGGATGACGATGGTGCGGAAACCGACCCAGCGATGGTCCCGGCGCGGCGGCGCGCTCATGCCGACACCACGGGCCTGGGCTGGCCGGTCGTCGCGTCGCGCCCCTCGACCAGGCGCATGAACAGCTCCTCGAGGCGGTTGGACTTGTTGCGCATGCTGACGACCTCGATGCCGCGGGCGCTCAATGCCGCGAACAGGTCGTTCAGGTTCTGGTCCTTGTTCACCTCGGCCTCGAGCGAGCCGTCGCTCGCCAGCGCGAGGGCGTAACCCGGCAGGTCGGGCATCTCGGCGAGCGGGTGGCGCAGGTTCAGCACGAACACTTCGCTGTGCAGCTTGCGCAGCACGGTCGCCATGCGGTCGTGCTCGATGATGCGGCCTTCGTCGATGATCGCGATGTTGCGGCAGAGCGATTCGGCTTCCTCGAGGTAGTGCGTCGTGAGGATGATCGTGGTGCCCTGCTCGTTGATCTGGCGCAGGAAGTCCCACATGGAGCGGCGCACCTCGATGTCCACTCCGGCGGTGGGCTCGTCGAGGATGAGGAGCCTGGGCTCGTGGATCAGCGCGCGCGCGATCATCAGGCGCCGCTTCATCCCGCCCGACAGCGTCCGCGAGACCGCATCGCGCTTGTCCCACAGTTGCAGCTTGCGCAGCCAGACTTCCATCCGCTCGCGCGCAATCGCGCGCGGCATGCCGTAGAAGCCCGCCTGGTTCACCAGGATGGTCGAGACCTTCTCGAACTGGTTGAAGTTGACTTCCTGCGGGACCAGGCCGAGGCAGGCCTTCGCCGCCTCGAGGTCCGTGTCGATGTCGTGCCCGAACACTGAGACGTGGCCCGACGACTTGTTCACGAGCGAGGAGACGATGCCGATCGCGGTCGTCTTGCCGGCGCCATTCGGCCCCAGCAGGGCGAAGAAATCTCCCTGCTCCACGTCGAGGTCGATGCCCTTGAGGGCCTGCACGCCGTTCCTGTACGTCTTGGCGAGCTGGCGCAGCGAAAGGGCTTTCATGGCGGGGGAACGTGGACGAAAGGGAGCGAAGCGTAATGCGCCCGCCTGGCGGCAGCAAGGCACGCCGGGCGACTCGTCAGGGTCGCGGCTTGCGGCCCTGACGGCCGTCCCCTGCGGGTTGGACGGCGCCGGCGTGGGGCGCCGTGTCCAGCAGGCAGATGCCGATGCAGTGCGCCCATTGCAGCGCCGTGGCCGATTGGCTGCGGCTCGCGCCCGCCAGCAGCGACCAGAACCTCCGGTGCCCCGGCCAACGGGGCCGGACCAGGCCCGGCCAGGCCGAGAGCCGCGCCAGTTGCGACGGGCACATCTCGCTGATCCGCAGTTGCGCGGCCGGAGGCAGCCCGAGGGCGACGCGTGTCGCGAGCGGCGTGAGTTCTGCAAGTCGCCAGACGAAGAACAGCGCGACGTGCAGGAATGAAGAGCAGCGGCTGGCGATCTCCTTCCCGAACGGCTCGTTGCCGATGTCCTCGACACGCCCGGGTTGGGTGGCCGGTCCGTACCCGACCGGCGGGAGGGTCAGTTCAAAGAGCGTGAACGGGCTTGCCGCCATGCGATTGCGCGTTGCCTCGTCGGTTTCGAGCAGCGTCCGGCGCACGGCGTCCGACCAGCCGAAGCGCGGGTCGTCGGCCAGCTCGCGGGTGATGCCGAGCTCGAGGAACTCGCGGTTCAGGTCGGCAAGGTCGCGACGAATGGCCGGGCTCAGGACGTTGTACTGCAGGAATTGATCGGCGGCGTCCACGGGTGGGGCGGGTACAAGAGACATGGTCGTTTCGCTCCATATATGGTCTGTTAAGACCATATTTGGTTATAGACTGTCTTATATGGTCCTGCTAGACCATATATGGCGAGAATACCCAAAAAATCTGGAGGGGAAACCATGCGCATCACCGACAGCCGTTACGACCGCGACCGATTGCGTCTCGCGGTCGCCTATCGCCTGATCTGCCACGAGGCCCGCACCCATACAATCCGGCAGTGCACGGGCCTGTCCGGCGACCGCATCCGCAAGCTGTACCGCAACTATATGCAGGGCCTGCCCGACCGGCGGATCCGTCGCCGGCGCGGCAAATCGCCCCGCCAGATGTCGTACTTCCAGCGTTCCCCGGCCCACGAACTGCAGGCCGCGACACTCGGCACGATGCTCAGCCTGTGCGGCCTGCTCGGTCGGCGACCGGCCCTGCACCGGCCGACGATCGAGGAAGTCGCCTGCTTCTGCGATGTCTACGAAACGTTCGTCAGCGTCTGCCCGCTCGCCCACATCACGCTGGAGCACGCCTGGTACCTGCTGCAGGTGCTCTCCTACGAGGACGAGTTCGTGCTGGCGCGCTGTCCGGACTGCCACGCCGTCTGGATCCGCGACACGCTCGAAGTGCTGCCGGACAACTGTGCCGCCTGCCGCGAGAACGGGCCACCCGACTAGGGCGGTCGCCGGGTTGCTAGACTTGCGTCCTCCAAGCAGCTGCATGCCGCCTTGCGCGTACCCAACGTATTTTCCGGCCCGTACCTCGACCGAGCCGCGCACCTGCGCAAGGACGCCGAGTTCCTGGCCTCGGCGCTGAGCGACCCGGGCGCGCTGCTGGTGCCCGTCTGGAAGTCACGCAGCCTGCTGCGACGTGACGGGCAAGGCTGCTCGGCGGGATTCATCGACCTGTCCCACGAGCTGCGGCACATGCTCGCGGATTCGGAACTCGTGATGCTCGGTCGCTTCCACGGGCGCGTGTGCTTTGCGGCCGAGGTGCCGGGCACGAATCCGCCGGCCCTCCCGCCCGAAAACGCGTTCGAGGACCTGCGCACCGCAGGAGGCCAGCTGCCGCAGGACGAGGCGGGGCTGCTCGCCTATGCGCGCGCGATGGTGCTCTGGCGCCAACGCCACCGTCACTGCGGCAGCTGCGGCGCCGCGACTCGCAGCGAGAGCGCCGGCCACGTGATGAAGTGCCCGAACCCCGACTGCGGCGCCGAGCATTTCCCGCGGCTCGACCCGGCGATCATCGTGCTGGTGACCGACGGCGACCGCGCGCTGCTCGGGCGGCAGGCTTCGTGGCCGGCGGGTCGCTACTCCACCATCGCAGGGTTCGTCGAGCCCGGCGAGAGCCTGGAGGATGCGGTCGCGCGCGAGGTGCTCGAGGAGACGGGCGTGACCGTTGCCGAGATGGCCTATCACTCGTCGCAGCCGTGGCCGTTCCCGTCGTCGTTGATGGTGGGGTTCACGGCGCTCGCTGCGCCGGGAGCAGCCGCCCGGGCGGACGACGAGCTCGAGGACGTGCGCTGGTTCACCCGGGACGAGATCGCGACCGGCTGTCCGGGTTTGCCGCCGCCGCAATCGGTATCGTTCCGGCTCATCGAGGACTGGTACGACTCGGCCGCGACCGTGCCCCTGCGGCAGGCCCCGGGCGTGAAGCTCTGGAGCAGCGGCGGCCGGCGCTGAAGAACCGCCGTGTCCTTCGAGATCGCCTTCGTGCTGGCGGCGGCCTTCGGTGCCGGGGTCGTCGATGCGATGGCGGGCGGCGGTGGCCTGATCCAGCTGCCGGCGCTGTTCGCGGCCTATCCCGCCGCCCCGCATCCGACCCTGCTCGGCACCGGCAAGCTCGCCGGGTTCGCGGGCACCACGAGCGCGGTGTTCCGCTTCATCCGCCACGTACGCATCGATTGGACGCTGGTCATCCCGGCCGCGGCCAGCGCGTTCGCCGCAGCGCTCGTCGGCGCGTGGATCGCAACGCTCGTCTCGCCGGAGCGGTTCCGGGCCCTGGTTCCGCTGCTGCTCACGCTCGTGCTGGCCTACACGCTCGCGAATCGGGACTTCGGGCGCGAGCACAGTCCGCGCGGGCAGGGGCGCCGCGGCCGCGCCCTGGCGGCGGTCGGCGCCGGCGTCATCGGCCTCTACGACGGGTTCTTCGGCCCGGGCACGGGAAGCTTCCTCGTGTTCCTGTTCGTGCGCGCCTTCGGCCTCGACTTCCTGCACGCCTCGGCGTCGGCGAAAGTGGTCAACGCCGCCGCCAACGTGGCCGCGATCCTGCTGTTCGGCCTCACCGGCGAGCTCTACTGGCTGCTCGGGCTCGCCATGGCCGCATTCAACGTGTCCGGTGCCCAGCTCGGCAGCCACCTCGCGATCCGGCATGGCAGCGGTTTCGTGCGTGGCGTATTCCTGCTCGTCGTCGGCTGCCTGATCGCCAAGACCGCCTGGGATGCCATTGCGCTCGCCGGCTGATTTGTCTGCCGCGCCGCGATGCGGCACGATCCACCGACCGGCCTGGCGGCCGAGGAAAAACAGAGTTCGACATGGACATTTCGTTCGAATCGGCGCTCAGCATCGCACTCGGGATCGGACTTGCGGCTGCCGCGGGCTTCCGCATCTTCGTGCCGCTGCTGGTGGCGGGACTCGCCGCTCGCGTCGGCTACCTGCCGCTCACGGACGGTTTCCAGTGGCTCGCCAGCCTGCCGGCCCTGCTGACGCTCGGCACCGCGGCGGTATTCGAGGCACTCGCCTACTTCGTCCCGGGCGTGGACCACGCGCTCGACGTGCTCGCGGGCCCGGCGGCCGTCGGCGCGGGCGTGATCGCCAGCGCCGCGGTCATGGCGGACATTCCACCCGCCGTGCTCTGGCCCGTCGCGATCATCGCGGGTGGCGGCATCGCTGGACTGACCAAGGGCAGCACCGCGCTCCTGCGCGCGAAGTCGGGCGTGATGACCGGAGGCCTCGCCAATCCGGTCGTCTCGACCGTCGAAACGGTGGGAGCGACCGGCCTCGCAATCCTCGCCGTGGCCGTGCCACTGCTGTGCCTCGCCGGAGTCGTGGCATTGCTCTACTGGGCGACGAAGAAGGCCGGCCGCGTGCTGTTCGGCTAGGAACCCATGTGCCTGCTCGTCGTCGCCTGGCAATCGCACCCGCGCTATCGGCTGGTGGTGGCCGCCAACCGTGACGAATTTCATGATCGCCCCGCCACTGCGCTCGGGTGGTGGAACGACGCGCCGCGCGTACTCGCCGGGCGCGACCTGCGCGCCGGCGGCGCGTGGCTGGGAGTGACGCGCTCGGGGCGATTCGGCGTGGTCACCAATTTTCGCGACCTCGAGCGCGCTCCAGCGCCGGACGCGCCGTCGCGCGGTCGACTGGTGCCCGAATACCTCTCGGGCGAGGCCGGCCCGGCGGCGTTCCTCGCGGCGACGTCGGCGTCGGCCGACCGCTATGCAGGCTTCAACCTGCTCGTCGGCGCGCCCGACGCCCTGCACTATTTTTCGAACCGGATGGACGGCGGTTCGCGCGCGCTCGCGCCCGGTGTCTACGGCCTGAGCAACCACTGGCTCGATTCGCCCTGGCCCAAGGTCCTGCGCACGCGCGAACGCTTCGCCGACGCATTGGGGGCCGACGAGCCCGACGCGGCCACGCTGTTCGACATCCTGGCCGACCGCGACCCGGCGCCGGACGACTCACTGGCGGGCACCGGGTTGCCTCCCGACCTGCAGCGGGCGCTGTCCTGCGCCTTCGTCCAGCACGAACGTTACGGTACCCGCTGCTCGACGGTGGTGCTGGCCGCGCGCGACGGCCGCACGGTCGTGCACGAACGCCGCTTCGACCCGCAGGGCTCGCAGACCGGGGCGACACGCATCGAGTTCGCAACGAACTCGCCACCGGAATGACCACGACCTCGCCAGCGGCCGGCCGGATTCGCCGCGGTTTGCGCCTCGCGGCACTGCTGCTGCCGATGTGGGGAACTGCCTTCGGCGCGGCCGACCGCATCAAGATCGAGGTCGACGGCGTCGACGATACGATCGCCAGCAACGTGCGCGCGTATCTCACGCTCAGTCGTTACGTGCAGCGCCCGGACCTCACGGATCCGCAGGTGCGGCGCCTCGCGGACCGCGCGGTGGACGAGGCCGCCGACGCCTTGCGACCTTTCGGCTATTACTCGCCCACGGTGCGCAGCCGAACCAGCCGCGACGACGAGAACTGGATCGTGCGCCTGCGCATCAAGCCCGGCGACCCGGTGCTCATGAGCCGGGTCGACGTACGGCTCGCCGGCGAAGGAGCCAGCAACCCGGTGATGACGCAGATCGCGCCCGGCAGCGCGCTGCGGCAAGGCTCGCGGCTCGACCACCCGGCGTACGAGAAGCTCAAGACGGACCTCCTGCGCACCGCGCTGGACGCCGGCTACCTGGACGCGAAGCTCACGCGCCACGAACTCGAGGTGGATCCGGAGAACCGGACGGCCACCGCGCGCATCGACCTCGACACGGGCGGCCGCTACGAATTCGGCGAGGTGCGCATCGAGCAGGACGCCATCGAGCCGAAGTTGCTCGCGGGCTTCGTGCGCTTCTCGAAGGGGCAGCCCTTCTCGCAGGACAAGTTGCGCAGCACGCAATACGCCCTCGAGGACAGCAGCTACTTCTCGACGGTGAACGTCACCCCGGGGAACCGCGATCCAGCCACGCTGACCGTCCCGGTGACGATACGCGCGGAGCCGATCAAGCGGGACCGTTACGGCGTGAGCCTCGGTTACGGCACGGACACGGGATTCCGCGGCAAGTTCAGCTGGGACAATCGCCGCGTGAACACCCGCGGGCACCGATGGCGCCTCGAAGCGACGATTTCGGAGGTGCTGCAGGAGGCCGTCGCGCGCTACGTCATCCCCATCGGCGATCCGTCGCTGGAGAAGCTCGAGTTCTCGGCCGGCTACATCAACGAGGACCTCGGCGACCTCCAGAGCGCACGCTACGAGGCGATCGCCGGGCTGACCCAGACGGCCGGCCTGTGGCAGCGCGTGCTGTTCCTCAAGCTCAACCAGGAAACCACGTCGTTCCCGGACGGCACGGAGAGCACGGACCTGCTCCTCATCCCGGGCATCAGCTACGCGAGCCTGCCGCCGAACTTCCTGACCGGATGGGTGCGCGAGGCCGCGTACTATCTCGAGCTGACCGGCAGCCCGCAGACGCTCGGCTCCGGCGCCTCCTACCTGCGTTTCTACGGCCGGGCGGAGCGGGTCTGGTCGGTCTCGGGGCCGTGGCACGTCCGCCTGCGCGGCGAGGTCGGCACCAGCTGGGTCGACGAGTTCTCCGAGCTGCCAGCGTCGCAGCGCTTCTTCGCGGGCGGCGACCGCAGCGTGCGCGGTTTCGGCCTCGACGAGTTGAGTCCGGTCGAGGTGGCCGAGGACGGCAGTGAAGACAGGGTCGGCGGCGAGCACAAGGCCGTGGCCAGCGTCGAGCTCGAGCGCGACCTGCCGCGCAACTTCCGTGGCGCGGTCTTCTTCGACATCGGCAACGCATTCACCGACTGGAGCACCCCCTTCGAGTATTCGGTGGGCGTCGGCGTGCGCTGGAAGCTGCCGATGATGCTGATCGGCCTCGACGTCGCGCAGGCGCTGTCCGAACCGGACAAGAACCCGCGCTTCCACCTCAACATCACGCAGGTCCTTTGATGCGCCGGCGCTGGCAGGTCCTGGCAGCAGCCCTCCTCGTCGCGATCCTCGCGACGCTCGGACTCGGGGCGTGGCTGCTGCACAGCGAGCGGGGACTGCAGCTCGTCCTCGCACGACTGGCGGGCCTCGAGCAAGTGCGCATCGAGGTCGAAGGGCCGCGCGGCGTACTCGCCGGGCCGTTTGCCGCAGACCGCGTCCTGGTGGACACGGAAGCGGTCCGTATCGAGGCGCGGGGCCTGCGCGTCGATCCCGACGTCACCGGACTCCTGGCCGGCACGATCCGGCTCGCGGGGCTCGAGGTCGCGGGACTCGCAATCGTGCTCAAGGAGCGCGAGGAGCAGCCAGCCACGACCCCGCATTTCCTGCCGGGTTTCCTGCGCGTCTCGGCGCCTGGAATCGAGGTGCGGGACGTCGCCGTGACGCTTGCGAACGGCCGGCAGCTTGCGGTAGCCGCGGTTCGCAGCGACCTGCGCATGACCCGCTGGCGCATCGACGCCGAGTCGATGACGCTGGAGGACACGGCCGGCCGCGTCGAGGGCGAGCTTACCCTGCGCGCCACGCGGCCCCTCGGCCTGCGCGGAAACCTGGCCGGACACTGGCGCCTGCCGGACCAGCGCGACTATCACTTCGCTGCCGCCGCGCGTGGGAACCTCGATCGCCTCGGCACCGACCTCACGCTCACCGAGCCGGCACGACTGTCCTTCTCCGGGTCGGCGCTCACGCTCACCGACGATGCGCGCGTGGTGGGCACCCTGCGCGCGAGCGACTTCGACGGTTCACCCTGGATACCGGCCGGCCGCGTGCCGAGGTTGAGCGGGTCCGTGGCGGTGAATGCCGGTCGCGAGACGATGGGCGTGGACGGAACGCTGACGTCACCGGACCTTGGCGACGGACCGCTGCGCATCCAGGGTGCGGCCCGGCTCGCCGGAAACGAGCTGCAGATCGCATCCCTGCGCGTCTGGCGACCGCACTCCGAGCTTGCGCTGACCGTGGCGGGTTCGGTGCGGTTCGAGGGCGGCGCTCCGCAGCTGGCGATCGAGGGCGACTGGACGGCCCTGCAGTGGCCTCTCGCGGGCGAGCCGGTCGTCGAGAGCCCGCTCGGCGTTTTCCGGCTCGCGGGCGCCCTGCCCTATGCATTCGAAGTCAAGGCGCTCGCGCACGGCCCCCGGGTGCCGGAAGCCGACTTCACGGCCAAGGGATCGTTCGATCGTGAGCAGCTGCTGGTCGAGGGCGTCGATGCCTTCGTGTTGCGCGGCCGGATGAAGGGCAACGGGCGCCTGTCCTGGGTCGGGGACCAGCCGTGGCGCGCGGCGATCGAGGGGACGGGTCTCGACGTCTCGGTCCTGCGCCACGATCTCACCGGCCGCGTGAACCTGGTGGCCGTGATGGAGGGCCGTGGTTTCACCCCCAGCGCGCCTTGGACGCTGCGCCTCGCATCGTTGTCGGGCACGCTGCTCGGGCGCGCCTTGACCGGCAGGGGCGAGGTCACTCATCGGAGCGGCATCTACGAGCTGCGACAGGTGCGCATCGCGAATGCCGGCTCGCACGTGGACGTGAGCGGCCGCTGGGGCCAGTCGATCGACCTGCGGTGGGACGCGAACATCCGCTCGCTCGCGGTGCTCAGCCCGGACTTCGCCGGGGAGCTGGTGTCGTCGGGAGTCGCGCGCGGAACGCCGGACCGGCCGCGGGTGACGGCGGAGGCACGGCTTCGCAACCTGCGCCATGGAACGCTGGCCGTCGCTGCCGCAGAAGCAACGGTGGACGTGGACCTGACCGACAGGCAGGAGTCGCGAATCGACGTGAGGGCGGACGGGCTCGATGCCGCCGGTGTACTGGTGGAGTCGGTCCGCGTCCGCGGAAGTGGCCGCGTCGGCGAGCACCGTCTCGATGCAGAGGTGACCGTGCCGCCCGATGAACGGCGTCGCATCACCGGTTTCACGGCAGCGCTGGCGGTCGCGGGCGACCTGGACCTGCCCCGGCGGTCGTGGCGCGGGGATCTCAACAACGCCTCGATCACGTTTCCGGACGGCCGCGCCCAGTTGCTGCAGCCCGTGGCTTTCGAGGTCGGTCGCGAGCGGCTGTGGTCCGCGCCGCTGTGTTTCGAGACGGGCGAGGCCCGCCTTTGTGCGGAGGGCGAGTGGCGCAACGCCCCGCGTTCCTGGCGGGTGATCTACAGCGTGCAGGACTGGCCGTTGCGGCGCCTGCTCACCTCGCTGCTCGGGCGTCGCGAGTTCGACGGGAAGCTGCAGGCGAGCGGCTGGGCATCCAGGGAGCCCGGCAAGGACTGGGTCGGCGGCACTTCCCTGTGGCTCGACGACCCCACGCTGGACATCCGGCGCAACAAGTTCCGCACCGAGCGCGTCGAACTCGGTCGCGGCCAGGTGGACATGTTCGCCGAGCCCGGGGAGATCCGCGTCGCCGCCGAACTCGACCTGGCACAGGACACGCGCATCAAGGGCCAGGCGACCGTCACGCGCCTGCCCGGCCAGCCGGTGGCGGACCACGCGCTGCGTGGTGAGCTTCGCGCGGAATCGGCGGTGCTCACGGCACTGCCGGTCTTCATTCCCGAGATCGACCGCTCCGAGGGTCGGGTGGACGCGCGGGTCAACCTCGGCGGCCGCCTCGGCGCCCCCGAGATCGACGGTGAGTTTCACGTGCGCGACGGGCGCTTCGACCTGTATCGAACCAACCTCGTGCTGTCCGCAGTGACGCTGGATGGCCGGTTCATCGGCGACGAACTCCAGTTCGATGGGCGTGCCGGAACGAACAAGGGCCCCGTCACGTTGCAGGGACGCTTCCGGTGGCCGGAGGGCGTGATGACCGGGAGCATGCAGCTCAAGGGCGACGACCTGCTGGTGGCCGACACGCCGGAGTACCGCATCATCGCCTCGCCGGACGTGACCGTGAAGGCGGGCGCCGAGGGCTTCGACGTCACGGGACAGGTGCTGATCCCGATGGCGCGCATCGCACCCAAGGACCTGAGCACGTCGGTCGGCACCTCGGCCGACGAGCGCGTCGTCGGGCTCGAGGAGGAGGACTCCGATTCATCGACCCTGCAGCGAATCCGCAGCACGATCCGCGTGACGCTCGGCGAAAACGTCCGGGTGGACAGCAAGGGACTCAAGGCCCGCCTCGGTGGCGAGGTCACCGTGAAGACCCGTCCACAGGACGTCGCGCGAGGCGAGGGCGCGATCCGCGTGGTCGAGGGCGAGTACAAGGCGTTCGGGCAGTTCGTCCGGATCACCCGCGGCATCCTGCGTTACGACGACACCCCGCTCACGGAACCCTCGCTCGACCTGGTCGCGGAGCGGGAGATCAAGGACCAGGACATCACGGTCGCCGTCAACGTACGCGGCCGGCTCGACAATCCGTTCATCACGCTCAGTTCCGAGCCGGCGATGAGCAGCAACGAGGCGCTGTCGTACCTGCTCACCGGGCGCTCGCTCAACACGCTGCAGTCGAACGAGGTGGCTTCGGTCGACCGCGCGGCGGAAAGCCTGGCGCTGAGCGGCGGAGGACTGCTGCTCGGCAGCCTCGGGACGCGCATCGGGCTCGACGAAGTCTCCGTGGAGCGAACCGACGACGAGGATACCTCGGTGGTGCTGGGCAAGTTCCTCTCGCCCAAGCTGTTCGTGAGCTACGGCATCTCCATCGCCGAGGCCATCAACACCATCAAGCTGCGCTATACCCTGAACAAGCGGTGGTCGCTCAAGGCCGAGGGCGGCCTCGAGCAGAGCGCGGACGTCGAATACCGGATCGAGCGCTAATCGAAGTCGGTGGGCAGCCCGCGGCCGTGCCAGTGCTCGGCCATGCGCAGCACCTGCCGCGCCGTGCTGCGACCGAGCGACAACGGCGGCAGCGCGTCGAGGTCGAAGTAATCCACGGCGTCGGTCTCGTAGCTGCCGCGCAGCTCGCCGCCCTCGGCTTCGCAGAGGAAGAACGCCTTCCAGACGTGGAACAGCGACGGACCGTGGCCGTGCCGGCTGCGGTCGTAGAGCGCGGCGAGCTTCACCGCGCGGGCGCGCAGGCCCGATTCCTGCTCGATCTCCTTCTCGATGGCCTGCGCCGGGCTCTCGTTCACGTCCGCCCAGCCGCCGGGGAGCGTCCACAGGCCGTCGGCACGCTCGCGCACCAGCAGCACCCGCTCGTCGCGGAAGACCGCGCCGCGCACCTCCACCTTCGGGGTCACATAACCACGCTCCAGCCGCCACAGCCCGAGCAGCTCCTCGAGTGCGGGGCCGCCGGCGCCTGCCGCGAGGAGCTCGGCGGCGATGCGCTCGATCTCCCCGTAGCGGTCACGGTCGAATTCGCTGACGCAGAAATGCAGCCCGGTGCGCGCGAGGGCGTGCAGGCGGCGGACGAGTTCGAGGTGGCGGTCGCTCATGGTGGCGTCGACTCCGGCGCGCCCCGGGCGCTTGACAGCATCTGCATAATTATGCACATTAGCACGGTTTTTATTCACCCATCCGGACACTGATCCTTGGCCACCGACCCCCACGCGCAGCTCCACCGACGGGACGCGATCGTGCGCATCCTGCGGCAGACCGCGGTCGGACGGCAGGCCGAGCTCGTCCGCCTGCTGCGCGGCGCGGGCTTCGAGGCCACCCAGTCGAGCGTGAGCCGCGACCTGCGCGAGCTCGGCGTCGTGAAGGGCGCCGACCGCTACCTGCTCCCCGCCGTCGAGGACGCGCTGACGCCCAGCCATTTCGAGGACGTGCAGGCTTTCCTCAAGAGTTACCGCGCCGCGGGCCCGAGCCTCACCGTGATCCGCACCACCACCGGGGCGGCGCAGAGCGTGGCGCTCGCCATCGACAAGGCCCATTGGCCCGAGGTCGTCGGCACGATCGCCGGCGATGACACCATCTTCATCGCGACGGACGGCGCCCGGTCGCAGCGACGGCTGCACGACCACCTCCGTTCCACTTTCGGACGCTGAGACTCCCATGAACCAGACCACCGCGGGCGCCAAGCCCATCCTGCTCGCTTTCTCCGGCGGACTCGACACCTCGTTCTGCGTGCCCTGGCTCGCCGAGACCTACGGCCGGCCGATCGTCACCCTGACGGTGAACACGGGCGGCATCGACGCCGGGGCCGCCAAGGTGCTCGAGCAGCGCTCGCAGGCGCTCGGGGCCGTCGAGCACCACCTCGTCGATGCGCGCCCGGCGTACTTCGAGCAGGTGATCAAGTACCTGATCATGGGCAACGTGCGTCGCGGCAACCTCTACCCGCTGTGCGTCGGCGCGGAACGCGTGCTGCAGGCGCAGACGGTCGCGCAGTTCGCGCGCCAGGTCGGCACCGACATGGTGGCGCACGGCTCGACGGCGGCCGGCAACGACCAGGTGCGTTTCGAGGTCGCCCTGCGCACGCTCGCACCGGAGCTCGAGATCCTGGCGCCGGTACGCGACCGCGCCTTCAAGCGTCCCGACCAGCTCGCCTATCTCGAGTCCCGCGGATTGCCGGTGCCGCCCTTCGGCGCCGCGTATTCGGTCAACCGCGGCCTGTGGGGCACCACGATCGGCGGCCAGGAAACCCTCACCTCGACCGAGTGCATTCCCGACTTCGCGTGGGTGCTGACCCGGGACGCGTTCACGAACCCGCCAGCGCCCGAGCGCCACGTCGTGGCCTTCGACAAGGGCATCCCCTGTTCGCTCGACGGCCAGGCACTCGACCCGGTGAGCGTGATCGAGCAGGCCGAGATCCTCGGCGCGAAGTTCGGCGTCGGCCGCGGCATCCACCTGGGCGACACCATCATCGGCTTCAAGGGCCGCGTCGCCTTCGAGGCGCCGGCGGCCGAGGTGCTGCTCAATGCGCACCGCGAGCTCGAGAAGCTGGTGCTCTCCGCGCGCCAGGCGCGCGTGAAGGATTCGCTCGCCGCCCCCTACGGCGACCTCGTGCACGAGGGTCAGCACCTCGATCCCGTCTGCCGCGACATGGAGGCGTTCTTCGTCTCGACGCAGCAGCGCGTGACCGGCGAGGTCCACCTGCTGTTCCGCCCGGGCGTGGTGTTCGTCGAGGGCGTCGCCTCGCCCTACTCGCTCATGAAGGCATCCAAGGGTGCCTACGGCGAGTCCGCCGGCGAATGGACCGCCGCGGAGGCCCATGGCTTTTCGAAGATGCTGGCCCTGCCGGGCATCTTCTACACGCGCGCCGGCCGCCAGTAGCCGAGGGGGCAGCGAAGATGCAGATGAAGACCGTCGTCGTCGACAAGATCGCCTCGATCGCGCAGGCCTGCGGCCTGAGCCACGAGGTGCGCATCGCCACGACCGACATCCCCTGCGAGGAAGGCGTCGTGCTGGTGGTGGAGATCCTGAACAACAAGTCCACCTACAACACGCTGGAACTCACCAGCGGCCGCATGGCCAAGGTCGCTCGCGGCGACGTAGTCGTGGGCGCGCTCGGCCACCGCCAGGCGCTGTTCGGCTACTCGGGCCACATCCCGGACCAGGTGCAGGCCGGCGACATCCTGCAGGTGCTCAACATCGGCGGCGTGCTCGGCATCTGCGACTCCGTGAACCCGGACAAGGGCAAGCCGTTCGACTGCCGCGTTCTCGGCTGCGTGCTGCAGTTCCCGTTCCTCGGCGAGCGCATCGGCGTGCCCGCCCGGGCTGGTCGCCGCAAGCTCGACCTGGCCGCCACGCTCGACACGCACGGCGTGCCCGTGGTCGCGCTCGCCGGCACCTGCATGGAAGCCGGCAAGACGGCGGCGGCCTGTGCCATCGTGAGCCGCATGCGTCATCGTGGCCTGGCGGTGCACGCGTTCAAGGCGACGGGCGTGTCCCTCAGGCGCGACATTCTCGCCATGGAGGACTCGGGCGCGCGCCGCAGCATGATCTTCACTGACCTCGGCATCATGACGACCACCGCCGCTTCGGGCCCGGCCCTCACGCGCACCATGCTCACCGAGATGACGCAGGGTCAGCCGGACGTCGTCGTGTTCGAGCTCGGCGACGGCCTGCTCGGCGCCTACGGCGTCGAGGCGATCCTCGCCGCCGAGGACATCAGCCGGGAGCTCACGGCCGTGGTGCTCTCCGCCAACGACCCGGTCGCCGCCTGGGGCGGCGTGAAGCTGCTGCGCGAGCGCTTCCATATCGAGCCCAGCGCGGTCACGGGCCCCGCGACCGACAACGCGGTGGGCGTGAAGATCATCGAGGAACAGATGGGCGTGCGGGCGTGCAACGCGATGGCCAACGGCGCGGCGCTCGGCGATCACATCATCGAGAGCCTCGGGCTCGGCGACCGGTTCCCGGTGGCGGTGCAGGAATGACGCCGCGCGTCCCCGCGATCGTGCTCGGCGGAACCGGCTACGTGGCCGGCGAACTGCTGCGGCTGCTCGCGACGCATCCCTACCTCGACCTCGCCGCCGTCGCCTCCGACAGCCAGCCCGACGAGCCGGTCGCCCGGTTCTTCAGGCACCTGCAGCCGGTGCTGCCGCACCTGCGCTTCGCGGGCCACGACGAGGTGCTCGAGTACGTCGCGGCGAACCCGCTGACGGCGGTGTTCTCGGCGGCGCCGCACGGCGTCTCGGCGGGACTCATCGACCGGCTGCTGGCCGCGGCCGAACAGGCCGGGACGGAGCCGCGCGTCGTCGACATCTCGGCGGATTTCCGCTATCGCTCGGCCGCCGCCTACCAGGCCGTGTACAAGCACGCGCACGGCGCGCCGGAGCGCATCGCGGAGTTCACCTGCGCCTTGCCCGAGCACCTCAATGCGCTGCACACGACGCACGTGGCGCACCCCGGCTGCTTTGCCACCGCCATCCTGCTCGCCAGCGTTCCGCTGCTCGCACTCGGCCTCGTCGAGCCGCGCCTGTTCGTGACCGGCATCACCGGCAGCACGGGCTCCGGCAGGCAGCCCACCGCGGGCACCCACCATCCGCAGCGCCACAGCGACCTCTACGCCTACAACGCGCTCGCGCATCGCCATACGCCCGAGGTCACGGCGCTGGCGATGTCCGCGTCGGGCATCGAGGCGGAATTCAGTTTCGTACCGCACTCGGGGCCGTTCGCACGCGGCATGCACGTGACCGTGCAGGCCATGGCGCGCCAGTCGCTGACCAGCCACGAGCTCGTCCATGCGCTGCGGGAGTACTACGACCAGTCCGTTTTCGTGCGCGTCGGCGGCGATTCGCCGCGCGTCAAGGACGTCGTCGCCAGCAACTACGCGCAAGTCTCGGGCGTCACGCAGGGCCGGACGATCGCCGTGATGTGCGCGATCGACAACCTCACCAAGGGCGCCGCCGGCGGCGCCGTGCAGTGGATGAACCGGATGCTCGGCTACGAGGAGACGGCGGGGCTCGTGCAGCCCGCGCCGGGCTGGACATGACCCACGACCATCTCGCTCCCGTCTATGCCCAGTGGCCGCTCGACATCGTCGGCGCCGGGGACGTGCACCTGCACACGCGGGACGGACGCCGCATCCTCGACCTTTACGGCGGACACGCGGTGGCGGCGCTCGGCTACTCGCATCCGCGCTGGCTCGCAGCGCTCGAGTCGCAGGCGAAGACGCTCCTCTTCCAGAGCAACGCGGTCCCGCTCGAGGTGCGCTCGCGCGCGGCGAGGAGGCTCGCCCACTTCGCCGGGCTCGGCCTCGATACCGTCTTCTTCGTCAACACGGGCGCCGAGGCGAACGAGAACGCGCTCAAGCTCGCGCTGCGCATCACGGGCCGCCGCAAGGTCGTCGCGATCGAGGGCAGCTTCCACGGCCGCACCGCAGCGGCGGGTGCCGTGACCTGGGGCGCGGCGAAGAAATGGTACGGCTTCCCGCAGGCGCCGTTCGACGTCGAGTTCATCCCGGCCGGCGACCTCGCGGCCGTCGCGCGCGCCGTCGGGACGGACACCGCGGCCGTCATCGTCGAGCCGGTGCAGGGCGTCGCCGGTGCCGTGGACCTGGGGGCCGCCTTCCTCTCGGCGCTGCGAAAGCGCTGCAGCGAGACCTGCGCAATGCTGATCTGCGACGAGGTGCAGTGCGGCATGGGCCGCACGGGCTACCCGTTCGCGAGCAGCATGCACGGGGTGGCCCCCGACATGCTGACCACCGCGAAGGCGCTGGGCGGGGGCTTTCCCTGCTCGGCACTGCTCATGGCGGATCACGTCGCCGCACACCTCCAGACCGACATCCTCGGCACGACTTTCGGCGGCGGCCCGATGGCCTGCGCGCTGATCGAGACCGTCGTGGACATCATCGAGACCGAGGGCCTGCTCGCTAACGTTCGCGAGCGGTCGCGCCAGATCCGGGAAACCTGCGTGGCCGGCCCGGTCGAATGCGTGCAGGGCGCGGGCCTGCTCGCGGGGCTGCGCACGCGACGCCCGGCGAAGGACGTGCAGCGTGAACTGCTCGAGCGGGACATCCTCACGGGCACCAGCGCCGACCCCAACGTCGTGCGCATCCTCGCGCCCTACGTCTTGTCCGAATCCCATGTCGCGCAGCTGCGCGACACGCTCGCCTCCCTCGCGCCGTAACCACGAATGCGCCGCTTCCTCGATCTCGCCGACTTCTCCCACGACCAGGTCGCGGACCTGGTCGCGCTTGCGCGCCGGCTGCAGGAGCATCCGGAGCCGCAGGCGCTCGCGGGCAGGATCCTGGGCCTGCTGTTCATGAATCCCTCGCTCAGGACGCTGTCGTCGTTCCAGGCGGGGATGATGCGGCTCGGCGGCACGGCCTTCGTCGTGACCCCGGGCCAGGGCACGTGGCAGGTCGAGACCCGCAGCGGGGCGGTGATGAACGGCGGCGCGGCGGAGCACGTGCGCGAGGCGATCCCGGTGCTCGCGTCCTACTGCGACGCGCTCGGCATCCGTTCGTTCGCCGAAGGCAAGGATCTCGCCAGCGACCTCGCTGAGACGCAGTTCCGCCTGATGGCGGACCTCTGCGACAAGCCGTTCATCAACATGGAGTCCGCGGTCAATCATCCGTGTCAGGCACTCGCCGACTGGAAGACGATGGACGACCTCGCGGTGCCGCGGCAGGGCAAGTTCGTGCTGAGCTGGGTCTACCACCCGCGCGCCCTGCCGCTCGCGGTCCCCGCCGCCACCGTGCACATGGCGGCACAGCGCGGCATGGAGGTGGTGGTGCTGCGGCCGGACGGCTACGCATTGCCCGAGGCGATCATGTCGAAGGCGCGCGCCGCCGCGACGGCATCCGGCGGCGCCGTGAGCGAAACGAGCGATCGGGCCGCCGCGCTCGCCGGGGCTCACGTCGTGTACGCGAAGGAATGGGGCTCGCCGGCCTGCTATGGCGACGCGGAGGCCGAGGCGCGGCTGCGCCAGCCGCTCGTCGACTGGAGGGTGGACGAGGGGTGGTTCTCGGGCGCGCGCGCGGACTGCCATTTCATGCATTGCCTGCCCGTGCGGCGCAACGTCGCCGTCGCTGACGAGGTGCTCGACGGGCCGCGCAGCCGCGTGATCCACGAGGCCGCCAATCGCATGGCCGTACAGATGGCCGTACTCTACAGACTTCTGAAGGGGTGAATCAGACGATGATCGGACACAAGGTCGAACAGGCCGTCACCGTGCGCGCGCTCCGCGGCGCCGCGCCGTACATCCACATGTACAAGGGCAAGGTCTTCATCATCAAGACCGGCGGCGGCGCGTTCCGCGAACCGGCGACCATGCGCGCGTTCGTGGAGCAGGTCGCGATCCTGCACCATCTCGGCATCCGCATCGTGCTCGTCCACGGCGGCGGACCGCAGCTCGACGAGGTCACGGCGAGGATGGGCGTCGAAACACGCATGGTGCAGGGCCGGCGTGTCACCGACGCCGCGGCCATCGACGCCACGAGCATGGTGCTGAACGGCCTCATCAATACGCGGCTGCTGGCGCTGTGCCGGGAGTTCGGCATCTCGGCGGTGGGCATCAGCGGCGTCGACGGTGGCCTGGTCAAGGCCCACCGCCGCCCGCCCGTCACGCTCGCGAGCGGCGAAGTGGTGGACTACGGCATGGTCGGCGACATCGACGGCATCGAGTCCTCCGTGATCACGCGCCTGCTCGACGCGGGCTTCCTGCCCGTCGTGAGCCCGCTCTCGGCGGACGCTTCGGGCCAGCTGCTCAACATCAACGCCGACACGGTCGCCGCGGCGATCGGCGGCGCACTGGTCGCCGAGAAGCTGATTCTCTGCACGGGCGCGCCCGGCATCCTCGAGCGCCTCGACGACTCGCGCTCGCTCATCTCGTACACCGACGTGGCGGGCCTGCGGCGCCTGCGCGAGGAGGGCGCGCTCTCCGAAGGCATGCTGCCGAAGTCGAGCGCCATCGAGTCCGCGATTCGTGGCGGCGTGCGCCGCGTGCACGTCATCTCCTACGCCGCGCCCGACGCCCTGCTCGCCGAGATCTTCACCAACGAAGGCACCGGCACGCTGGTCGTGGCGGACACGAAGGCGTTGAGCCCTGCCGAACAGGGCGCCGGTTAGGGAGGGCGCGCACGTGACCCGGCTCTGGGACAAAGGCGCACCGCTCGACGAGCGCGTGCTGCGCTACACGGCGGGCGAGGACCACACGCTCGACAACCGGCTGGTGGCCTACGACGTGCGCGCGTCCGTCGCGCACGCCGAGATGCTGCACGAGTGCGGCCTGCTGTCGGCGGACGAGCTCGAGGCCATCCGCGGCGGGCTGCGCGAGATCGGCGAGGCGCACGCACGCGGCGAGTGGTCGGTGACGCTCGAGCTCGAGGACGGCCAGACGGCGCTCGAGACACTGCTGACGCGGAAGATCGGCGAGGCGGGCGCGCGCCTGCACGCCGGGCGCTCGCGCAACGACCAGGTGCTGACCGCGCTTCGACTGTACCTGCGGGACGCCGTCGAGGCGCTCGCGGACGGCGCACGCGCCATTGTCGATGCACTCGAGGCCCTGGCCGTCGAGCAGGGAGAGACCGCGCTGCCGGGCTACACGCACATGCAGCAGGCCATGCCGAGCTCGGTCGCGCTGTGGGCGCGCGGCTTCGCGTCGGAGGTCGACGACGACGTGTGCGCGCTCAGGCATGCTCACCGGCGCATCCTCAAGAACCCGCTGGGGTCCGCGGCCGGTTACGGCACGCCGAACCTGCCCGTGAGCCGCGAGGCGACCCGCCAGCGGCTCGACTTCCCGGAGAACCACGAGCCCGTGACCGCGGTGCAGCTCTCGCGCGGCAAGGCCGAGGCCGAGGTGCTGTTCCAGGTGGCCGTGCTGATGCAGGACCTCGGACGGCTCGCCTCCGACCTGCTGCTGTTCTACACGAGGGAGTTCGGCTTCGTCGCGCTGCCGGATGCGTTCACCACGGGCTCCTCGATCATGCCGCAGAAGCGCAATCCCGACGTCTTCGAGCTGGTGCGTGGACGCACGTCCACCGCGCAGGCCTGCCTGTTCGAGGTGCTGGGAATCACGGCCAAGCTGCCGTCGGGCTACCAGCGCGACCTGCAGCTCATCAAGGCCCCGCTGTTCCGTTCGATCGACATCTGCGGGGAGACGCTCGGCATCATGGCGGCCGCGATCCCCGAGCTGCGCTTCAAGCCCGAGGCGATCCACCTGGACGCGGACATCCACGCCGCGGCCGAGGCCAACGAGCTGGTCGCAAGGGAAGGAATTCCATTCCGCGAGGCCTACCGCCGCATCGGCGCCAAGTACGGACGACGTTGACAAACTCCGTCGGCGGTTCATCCTTGCGGACGTTTGCGGTCACCAGGACGAATCATGCCACTGCTCGCGGAACTCAAGCGTCGGAACGTGTTCCGGGTCGCGATGTTCTACGGCGTGGCGGCATGGGTCCTGTTGCAGGTGGGCGACCTGCTGTTCGGCGCGCTGGGGGTGCCGCCCTGGGGACTCAAGCTCCTCCTGGGACTGCTGGCTCCTCGGCTTCCCGCTGGCGCTCGTCTTCGCGTGGATCTATGAACTCACGCCCGAGGGCCTGAAGCGCGAGCACGAGGTCGATCGCGAGTCGTCCGATCACCGATCGGACGGCCACGAAGCTGAATGTACTGATCGCGGTCCTGCTCGTCGTCGCGATCGGGCTGGTGCTGGCGGACCGGTTACGTGAACCACGCGCCGGACGCTGCCGTGCAGGCCGCTGCACCGCCGCCGGCCCCGGCGGCCACGCCCGCGCGAGCGACCGAAGCGTCGATCGCCGTGCTGCCCTTCGTCAACATGAGCGAGGACAAGGCGAACGAGTATTTCTCGGACGGACTCACCGAGGAACTGCTCAACGTCCTCGCCAACGTCCAGGGCCTGCGCGTGATCGCGCGCACCTCGTCATTCGCCTACAAGGGCAAGGACGTGAAGATCGCCGACGTGGCGCGCGACCTCGAGGTCGACCACGTGCTCGAGGGCAGCGTGCGCAAGTCGGGCAACCGGGTGCGGATCACGTCGCAGCTGATACGCGCGTCGGACAGCTCGCACCTCTGGTCCGAGACGTACGATCGCGACCTGAACGACATCTTCGCCGTGCAGGACGAGATCTCCGGCCACGTGGTCGACGCCTGAAGGTGCGGCTGCTGCCGGGCGCGGGGCGTGCTCCCGACACCGGCGGCACCCTGGTGGCCGGCGCGTACGAGGCCTACCTCCGCGGTCGATACCAGAGAAACCTGGGCGAAGCCGAAGCGACGCTGCGGGCGGCGCTCGCCGCATTCGACGAGGCGATTGCGCTCGACCCGCGATATGCACGGGCCCACGTGGGCCGGGCCGAAGCGCTGGGGACGCTGGCTTCGAACGCGTACCTGCCCTTCGACACCGGTTTCTCGCAGGCCCGGCAGGCAGCGCAGCGCGCGATCGAACTCGCGCCGGACCTTGCCGAGGGGCATGGCGCGGCGGGCTTCCTGCTGCTCAACGTGGACGGTGACGTGAAAGGGGCAGCCGCGGCCGCCGTGCGGGCGCTGCAGCTCAACCCGGGGAGTTCCGACGTCCAGCGGGGGTATGCGAACTTCGCATCGAGTCTCGGGCGGCACGCGGCCGCAATCGCCGCGGCGCAGAAGGCCGTCGAACTCGACCCGATCTCCCCGCAGGCGCACACGGCCCTGTCGGGAGCGTTGCTCAATGCACGGCAGTACGACCAGGCGGAGGCGGCCGCGCGGCGTGCCATCACCCTTGCGCCGGGCCGGCCCGGGGTGCACGCAGCGCTCGGTTTCGCGCTCGTCCTGCAGGGTCGAAACCGGACGAGGCGCTGGTCGAGTTCGAGCAGGAGAGCGTCGACTGGCAGCGCATGACCGGCCGGGCGCTTGTCTTCGCAGCCAGCGGCAAGCCCGACCTGGCGCGTGCCGAGATGGAGGCCATGCGCCGCCGGTTCGGTGAAGCAGCGTCCTACCAGTACGCCGAGATCAGCGCGACGCTCGGCGATCGAGACGAAGCCTTTCGCTGGCTTGCCACCGCGCGCCGGGTGCGCGACCCCGGATTGATGTCGCTGGTGCTGGTGGACCCGATACTCGACGGCCTGAGGGGCGATCCGCGGTTCGCTGCGCTGATAAGCGAACTCGGGCTGGCCGGAGTGAGCTAGGATCGGGCCCGCAAATCGTCCCGTTCGATCCCGCGCATCTCCGGAGGTCCTGATGCTCGACGCGAAGTCGGTTGGATTGACGTTGCTCGCCTTGCTGTCCGTCGCGCCTGCAAGCTTCGCCGCTGCAGATTATTCCCGGCTCGGCAAGGACCTCACGCCGGTCGGTGCAGAGCGGGCGAGCAACGCCGACGGCACCATTCCCGCCTGGGAAGGCGGCCTCACGCAGCCGCCAGCCGGATGGACGCCGCAACAGGGCTACGTCGATCCGTTCCCGAACGACAAGCCGCTCTTCACGATCACGGCGGCCAATGCCGCGCAGTACGAATCGAAGCTGACCGCGGGGCAGATGGCGTTGCTGCGCAAGTACCCGCAGTACCGGATCAACGTCTACCCCACGCGGCGCACCGCGGCGCTGCCGAAGGACGTCACCGACCGCGTGGCGGCGCAGGCTGGCAGGGTGAAGCTGCAGGGCTTCGGCCTGAAGGACCTCGGCGGCTCGACGACGCCGTTCCCGATCCCTGAGAACGGCCTCGAGGTGATCTGGAACCACCTCGTGCGTTATCTCGGCGGCGGCGTGGTGCGCGCGGGTCATTCCTTCCCGGTGCGTTCGAACGGCGACTTCTACGAGATCGGCTTCAAGTCCCAGCGCATCTATTCGCAGAACGTCGAGAACTCGGAGCCGAACCGGCTCTTCTACGCGCTCGGCTACTTCACCGAGCCCGCGACGCTGCGCGGCACGATTTTCCTCGTGCACGAGCCGGTCGACCAGGTCGCGGAGCAGCGTTCCGCCTGGATCTACAACTCCGGCGCCCGGCGCGTGCGTCGCGCGCCCGACCTCGCCTACGACGGCGTCAACGACGGCTCGGAAGGAATGATCGTCACCGACCAGGTCGATGCCTACAACGGCGCGCCGGATCGCTACGACTGGAAGCTCGTGGGCAAGCGCGAGATGTACGTGCCCTACAACACCTACAAGCTCTCGGACAAGACGCTCAAGTACAAGGAGATCATCGGCAAGGGCACGATCAACGCCGACCTCGTGCGCTACGAGCTGCACCGGGTGTGGGTGGTCGAGGCGACGCTGAAGCCCGGCCAGCGGCATATCTACCCGCGCCGCACCTTCTACATCGACGAGGACAGCTGGAGCGTGCTCGCCGAGGATGCCTACGACTCCCGCGGCGGGCTGTGGCGCGCCGCGCTGCACGGCTTCATCCAGTGCTACGACGCGGTCGTGCCGTGGTATCGCTTCGGCATCGTCCACGACCTCACCGGCGGCAGCTATATCACCGGCGGCCTCGACAACGAGATCAAGGAGCCTATCCAGTTCAACGCGAAGGGCCGGCTGACGGATTTCCAGCCCGACGCGCTCAGGCGGTTGGGTGGCACGCTCTAGCCGGGACATGGTCGGGCTGTCGCTGTCGAGGTTCGCGGCACTGCTCGGGGTCTCCGTTCGCACGCTCAAGAACGGGAGCTGGGGCGACGAGCACCCTCCGGTGCGGCGCGGACTCTGCCGCTCGTTGCACAACGAAACCCCGACGCACTGCACGACGTCGCATAGCGATTCCTTCGTCGGACCCGATGATAGGCCGGGCGCGATCAGGCGCGCAGCGCCTCGATCAGTGGCTCGGTTCCCATGATCTTGATCACTCGCTTCAGGTTGTACGCCAGGACGTGCAAGCTAATCTTGGTGCTCACCCTCGGTAGTCGCCGACACGAGAAGTGGGTGGCGCCCATCCAGGCTTTGATCGTCCCGAACGGATGCTCCACCGTTCGTCTGCGTATGGTCATCAGCGTCGGGTCGTGCTCCAGCCGCGCCTGCATCCGCTCGAGCACCGCCTCGTGCTCCCAACGCATCAAGCGCCGGCAGTCGCTGGTGGTGCACTTCGATCGCAGTGCGCAGCGCGGACAGGCCGATGACCAGTACTTGTGGATCATCAGGCCGTTCATCTCGCTCGCGAACCGGTGGATCGCATACTCGCCCGCCGGACACCGATAGGCATCGCGCTTCGGCAGGTAAGTGAAGTCCCATTTCTCGTGGCGACCGCCGACTGCGCTGTTGGAGGTGATCGGCTTCGGTACCACCGGCGCGATGCCCGCGTCCTCGCAGGCCTTCAGCTGCTCGCTGCTGTGATAGCCACGATCGGCGATCGCCGTCAGCTCCGTCCTGCCGAGCGCCTCGCGTGCCGACCTGGCGCATAATTATTGCGGTCCAATAGTTCTTGGGCCACCTGCCGTCTTCTTCGAGTGTGGCGAGTGGCTTGTGGCATCGCCTTCCCGGAACCGCGTAGGAGACTACGATGCTCCTCATAGTCGGAATCGGCACAGCCGCCTTCATTCTAGCTTCTACTGCGACGCAGGTTCCGGCGGGCGCCGTACAGGCGAGTGACGACGTGATCGCCGCGCAGGTTGATTCACTAATGGCAAGTGCCGCGCGACACGGGTTTGGTGGCGCCGTGGTAGTCGAACGGGAAGGTCGCGTGCTGCTGTCTAAGGGCTATGGCTTTGCTAACCGCCGGACGCGTACGCGGTTCAGCGACCAGACCATCGCGCCGATCGGCTCCATTACGAAGAGCTTCACGGCTCTCGCTCTTGTACAGCTTGCGGCGCAGGGCAGGGTCGACCTGCAAGCTTCCGCAGGAACCTACTTGCCTGAAGCGAGGGAACCCGCGGCGTCGGCGCGACTCAGCGACATCCTGGTGCATCACGCGGGATTGGCCGAATACTGCGGCGACGATTTCAGCCGGCGTACAAGGAAGGAATTGATTGCCGTCTGCACGGCGCTACCGTTGGAATCGGCGCCGGGCAAGTGGGCGTACTCGAACCTGGGCTATTCGCTCCTTGCGGCAATCGTGGAACAGGTCTCCGGGAAGGAGTGGGAAGACTACTTGCGCGAATTCGTGTTTGATCCTGCCGGCATGACACGCAGCGGCTGGATGTTCGCCGATCGCTCCAGAATTCAGTTCGCAGAGGGGTATCTCGGTGACACACCACGTGGCGTTGAAGCGGATCGCGTAGCACGCCTCCAGGGTGAGGTGTGGAACCTGAAGGGGAACGGTGGCTTGCAGGCGTCAGCTGCCGACATGCTTCGCTACTACAGGTTCTTGATGGCGCTTCCCGTTGCGGTGCGCGATCCGATGATGACGGCGCACGCCAGTCATCAAGAGAACGATGTGAGGAGTGGCTACGGGTTGGCGTTCAGGATCGATCAAACCGGCCAGCCCTATCGCATTGGTCATAGCGGATCGGACGGTGTATTCCTCTCCTACTTCATGTGGCTGCCGCGGCAGCAGACGTTCATGTACTTTGTTGGAAACAACGGTGAGGACCGCGTCCAACCCGTGCTGGGCGCGGTGCTCCGTGCCGTTCAGGACGGCGTCGGTGCGAGACCGTGACTGCGCGCAATGACCAGGAGCCATTGGGCCTGGCTCGTGACCGGCGGCCGGCAACCGGTTGCAGGGACGGTACCGTGCGGTGCAGTTGAACCAGAGTGCTGAGCGTCCGCTTCTGGGCGTGGCCAATGACCGTCTCGGGTCGTTCTCGACCGTACGACGTCCGTATATGGACCCCTCCCCACTTTGCTAGCACTCCGTTCTCTGGCGACGAGGTACGACTGCTCACGTATATCCGGCCTCTGTCTGACCTCGATCAGCCGAGGTCGGGCCACGATGGGCTATTCGCGCGTCGGCTCCTCATTGCTTTCTCGGGCTTCTCGCCCGTGGACATTTGCAGGCTACTCCGACGCCGGTTCGACCTGTTCGCCATCGTTCGTAGTGCTCGCAACCGCGGTGATGTTCTCCTCGATCAGTCGGGACGCACAGGCTCAGGCAGCCACGTGCTCCGGTTCATAGTTCGTTCCGTGGCGTAGCATCGCCCAGGTGACCCGCGCCATCTTGTTGGCGAGAGCGGTCGCTGCCACGTTCGGGTGCGATCGCTCAGCCAGCGCAAGGGCCCATCGGCTGAGCCGGTCGGTCTTGCCTGGTGCTGCTCGTAGCGCCGAGCGCGCTCCGTGGATCAGCAGCGTTCGGACGTATTTGTCGCCGCGCTTGCTGATCCCGAGCCGCCGCTCCTTGCCGCCAGAGCTGTGCTGGCGCGGTGTGAGCCCGAGTGACACCGCCATCTCTCGACCGTTGCGATACTGCCTCGCGTCGCCGACCAGCGCATACAGCGCCGAAGCGGTCAGCGGGCCGATGCCGCGCAGTTGCTCGAGGCGACCGACCGCCTCATGCTCACGAGCGATCGCTGCGATTTCCTGATCGAGTTCGCGGACCCGCTCGTCGTATTGCAGAAGGTCACGGTACAGGCCGGCCAGCAGGGATCGGAAGCGAGCGGTCAGGCCATTCTCGGCATCCTCGAGCCACTCAGGCACCGCACGGCGCAGCGAGATCAGCTCTTGCGGCGCCACCAGACCGTACTCGTAGACGAGGCCGCGCAACTGGTTGGCCTTGGCAGTCCGCTCCCGGATCAGGCTCGACCGCACGCGATGTACCGCCTGTAGATCCTGCTGCTCAACCGCCTTCACGCCAACGAAGCGCATGCTTGGCCGGCTCATCGCCTCGCAGATCGCCTCGGCGTCGTTCGCGTCGGTCTTGTTCGTCTTCACGTACGGCTTTACGAACTGCGGGGCGATCAGCTTCACCCGGTAGCCCTTGCCCTGCAGAACCCGAGCCCAGTGATGCGCGCTGCCGCAGGCCTCCATGCCGACCTCGGCGCCCGGATCGGCCACGCGCTCAAGCTCCGCGACCCACCGATTGCGCTTCAGGCGCTTACACCAGACTGGACGTTCCGCCTCATCCACGCCGTGCACCTGGAAGACCTGCTTGGCCAGATCCACACCCACGCGAGTAAGCTTCATGACGACCCCTCCTCATTCCGTGACTGGTTGCTTCACATCTCCAGTCTGGCACTCGATGCCGTCGGTGTGGGGAGGGGTCCATCCCATTGCTTTCGCGCTCGCTAGTGTCTGGTCAGGGTCGAAAGCGGCTGTCGACCATCTCCAATTTCAGAGCCCGCGCCGACGCGGGCACCAACGCCGGCATTCAATGGCACTCGAAGTCGTCCTCGCCCACGGGCCTGCAGAAATCGGCCCACTTGCCGCTCTGGCGCCAGTAGTCGGCCAGGCCCGCTTCGCGCATGAGCTTCTTGAACCGCGGATCGGTACGCGCGCCGGAGTGAACCAGCATCCACGGCCACCACCAGGTACCGGTCCTGCCCCGGTAACGAGTGATGTCGCTGCGCAGCACGTTCAACGCGAGGTCCCGGTCTCCCAGCGCATCCGCCATTACGCCACCGGTATCCTCGCCGGCCTCGAAAGCCTTTCTGAGAACGGCCAGCATTCCCCGGCGGTTCGGGATGGCGGCCCCGAAGTCTTGCCACCACTGCGGCGGCGTTTCGCCCTCGGTCCAGGCACGTTGAAACAACTCGCGCAGGGCCCGCGGATCCGCGGTCTGGCGCGCCAGACCGCGCGCCAAGGCCAAGAAAGCGGGGTCGGAGTGGCTGCCATCGATTGTCTGGCTGCGCTGGTACTCGGCCTCCGACTCTTCGAACCGCCCGGCCATATAGAGATTCCACTGCTGGTCGCGGGAGACAGCCATCACCCGCGGCTCAAGCGCTATCACCTGGGCCTGCAGCTCGATCATCTCATCGTAGAAGCCTATGGCGCCGAGTACGTAGACCAGCGGTTGGGCCCGTTCCAGGGTGAGGGGGCCCGACTCCAGGATCTGCCTGGCAACCGCTTCTGCTTCGGCCCATTTCTCGGCGCGCAGCAGGTCGTCGCTGCGCTTCCTCAACGCGATCCAGCTGTCCGGCGCCAGCTCTGCCACGCGGGCATAGGCTTTCTTCGCCTCCGCCCGCAGCTGCTCGGCCTGATGGGGCTCCTTGTCGCCGACGTAATACGCGAGAGTCCTGAGTGAGCCTGCAAGGCCATCCCAGGCGACCAAAAACTGCGGATCCAGTCGCACGGCCTCGCGCATCAGCCGGACCTGTTGGCGCGCCAGGTCGAGCCCCTGGCTGTCAGAGAGCTGCAGTTCGCGCCACTCCCAGTAGCGCCTGGCCGCTTCCAGGTTCATCGTGCCGCCCTGCGCCCGGTTCAGCGCGCCCACGTCCAGGGTGACGGAGAGCGCCCGCGCGACGTCCTGCGCGATCTCATCCTGCGCGTCGAGAATCCCGCTTTGCTCGTGTTCGTAGGGACGCGATGACCAGCGGCGCGTGCCATCCCTGCCGTCGATGAGTTGCACCGTGACGCGCAGCCTCGTGCCGTCGCGGCTCAGGCTGCCTTCCAGCAGGTTGGCGACGTCGAGTTGTTTCGCGATGACCCTGAGGTCTTCGTTCCTGCCCTTGAACGAGAAGCTCGATGAACGACCGGTGACGCGCAGTTCCGGGATTGCCGCAAGCTGGTTCGCCACCTCCTCGGCCAGCCCGTCGGCGACAATTTCCTGTCCGGGGTCGCCCGTGAGGTTCGTGAAAGGCAGCACCGCGATCGACTTGACTGCGGCCTGGCCCGGCTTCTCCGCGGGCGGCGCTCCCGGCGCTCCATCGGTAGCGGCAGGGACGGGCGCTGCGCGCGGCATGAACCGCTCGACGGCCACCACCACGATTGCGAGGACCGCCAGTGCGCCGATGAGATAGTTGATCTTGCGGCCGGTCTCGTGCGTGGCGGACTGGTCGCGATCGACTTCGAGCTGTTTCTTCAGCCCCTCCGGCGTCAGCTCGTAGACCCAGGAGAAGATCAGTACCGGGGGAAAACCCAGGATCAGCAGCAGGACGACGAGGCGCATCACCCAACCCGGCAGCCCGAGCGCGGGCACCAGGACATCCGCCACCTGCAGGATCAGCCATGCCGCGAGGCCGTACAGCACGGCGACGCGCACGACGTTCCGACGCTGCAGCTCCGCGATTACGGACACGCCCCCCCTCCAAGTGACTCACCTCGGCACGCAATACTATGCGCCCGACCCTGCGGGACCATCCGAATGTCTGCTCTGCGAATCCGCGACCGTCTCCGAGGGGTCGATTGCGGACGCCCGCTCGTCGAGATGACGGGTCTCGGACGTTTCAGCGGAAACGTCCATTTGACCCATGCAAGCCGCCGCTCGCCCTGGGGATCAGTCGAGCCCCAGCGAGAACGCCGCCTCGATGTCCTTCTTCGAGTAGACCTTGAACGCGATCAGGGTCTCGGAGCTCGTGATGCCGGGGAGCTTGCGCATCCGGTCGCTGATCACCTTCGCGAGGTCCTCGTTCTGGCGCACGCGCACGAGCGCGACGAGGTCGTACTGGCCGGCGACCGAAAACACTTCGCTCACGCCCTCGAGGTCCGCCATCTGCTCCGCGAGCGCCGTAACCTTGTCGGTCTGTGCCTTGATGAGAACCACTGCCGTGACCATGGAGCGAGCCTCGCGTTTGGCGCATTGATGCAGGCGGCCATCTTACACCGCGCGCCCGGCGTCATTCGGCGTCGGGCTGCGCGTCCGGGCGCGCCGCAGCGAACGCCGGCAGGCCCTCGAGGTATGCAGTCACGGCTGCAAGGCGCGGGAACGCGGCCATGTCGATGGCGAAACGCCGTGCATTGAACACCTGCGGCACGACGAAGACGTCCGCGAGCGTCACGGCCGCGCCATGGCAGTGCAGGCCGTCGCCTGAATGGCGCATGACCAGGTCTTCCAGCGCCTCGAAGCCGCGGCCGATCCAGTGCCGGACCCAGCGATTGACCGCGTCGTCGCCCTGGCCGAATTCGGTCCGCAGGTATTGCAGCACCCTGAGGTTGTTCAACGGGTGGATGTCGCAGGCCACGGCAAGCGCCATGGCACGCACCACGGCGCGGTCCTGCGCGCTGCCGGGCAGCAGCGGCGGGTCGGGCCTGATCTCCTCGAGGTACTCGCAGATCGCGAGTGACTGCGCGAGAAAGAAACCGTCGTGCTCGAGCCCCGGCACCAGTCCCTGCGGATTGAGGGACAGGTAGTCCGCCTGGCGCTGCTCGCCGCCGTCGCGCAGCAGGTGCTTGGGCACGGACTCGTAGGCGAGGCCCTTGAGGTTCAGCGCGATGCGCACGCGGAACGCGGCGGAGCTTCGCCAATACGTGTAGAGCTGCAGCGGCATGGACCTGGCCTCGCGGGTTCAGACGATCGTGGTACGCAGCGTGTCGAGGCCGTCGATGCCGCCGACGAGGCTGTCCCCGCGCTGCACCGGGCCGACGCCGGCCGGCGTGCCGGTGAAGACCAGGTCGCCCGGCCGCAGTTCGAACAGCTTCGAGAGCTCCGCGATGATCTCGGGCACGTCCCAGACCATCTCCGAGAGGTCTGCATGCTGCCGTGTCTCGCCGTTCACCTCGAGCCAGATCACCCCGCGCTCCAGGTGCCCGACGTCGGCGACGCGACGGATCGCGCTGATGGGCGCGGAGTGATCGAAGCCCTTCGCGACATCCCAGGGCCGGCCCTGCTCGCGGGCCGCGGACTGCAGGTCGCGGCGCGTCAGGTCGTTGCCGACGGCGTAGCCGAAGACGTGCGCGAGTGCGCTCGCGACCGGGATATCCTGCCCGCCCTCCCCGATCGCGACGACCAGCTCGATCTCGTGGTGGAGGTTCGCCGTGCACGACGGGTACCGAACCGCCGCGCCGTTCGGCACCACTGCATCGGCGGGCTTCATGAAGAAGAACGGCGGATCGCGCTCGGGGTCCGCCCCCATCTCGAGCGCGTGGGCCGCATAATTGCGGCCGACGCAGTAGATGCGGTGCACCGGAAAGCGCGCGACGCTGCCGGCGACCTCCACGGTGGCCGCGATGGGCGGAGCAAATTCGAGGGTCATGGCGGACTCCCTTGCGGCCCGGGTCCCGGGCCGCACTGGCCGAGCGTCGGCAGGAAGACTTCCTGGACGAGTATGGGCGCGCCGGAAAGCTGGTAGACCGCGCGCCTCGCCCACAGCAGATTCGCGTCGCCGGGCGCAGCGCCCGCGGCGAGCGCGAGCTCGTCGTCACACGGCAGTCCGCGATACTCGAGCGGCTCCCGGCTGACGTCGTGCCGGCCGAGCAGTGACACCCCGAGCGCGGAATCGCCCAGCTCGGCGAGCCACGGATGCTTCCGCACGCTCGAGTCCGGGAAGAGCGACTGCGCGAAGATCCAGCGCGCCTCGCCGCAGGCGAATTCGATCTCGCGCACGAGGCAGCCGGCGTCGCCCACGCCCATCCGGCGCGCAGCGGCGCGGCCGAGCGGCGCAGGCGCGAGGCGCAGCAGGCTGAACCTCGTCGCCTCGCCACAGGCCCGCACCACCCGCGCCGTGAGCAGTCCTGGCTCGGCGAGCCACGGATGCAAGACGGCCGGCGCGCGCTGCAGGCAGTCGTCGAGGCGCACCCAGTCTGCGGCGGCCGGCATGGCGATCAGAAGTTCTCCGCGCTCAATGCCATGATCGACCCGCTGCCCGCGCGAATCGCGGCGCCGTAGGCGATGCAGCGTGGCAGGACCTGCTCGGCGTAGAACTTCGCCATTACCACCTGTGCCTCGAGGAAGGCCTTGTCGCCGCCCGACGCGAGCTGATCCAGCGCCACGAGCGCGCCGCGTGCGAGCTGCCAGCCACCGATGACCGTGCCGATCAACATCAGGTAGTTGAAGGCCGCGGCGCCCGGCAGCTCGGCATCGCGCTTCTCTCCCGTCAGTATGTGCGTGGAGCACTGCACCAGCTCGTCGAGTCCGCGTGCGAGCGCTTGCCGGACGACTGCGACGTCGTCGCCCGCATTGGCGAGCGGAGCATCGACAGAACGCATCTCCGACACGAACGCCGCGACGGTTGCCCCACCGTCGCGGAGCAGCTTGCGGCCCACGAGGTCGACGGCCTGGATCGCGTTCGTACCCTCGTAGATGGGCGCGATGCGGGCGTCGCGGTAGTACTGCGCGATGCCCGTCTCCTCGACATATCCCATGCCGCCGTGCACCTGGATGCCGTACGAGGTCGCCTCGAGCGCCGCCTCGGTGACCCAGGCCTTCGCGATCGGCGTGAGCAGGTCCGCGCGCGCCTGGTAGAGCGCGGCCTCGGCCGCGTCGGAGCCGTGCGCGGAGCGATCGAGACAGCCTGCGGTGTAATAGCACACGGCGCGGCCCGCTTGCGCCAGCGCCCGCATGGTGAGCAGCATGCGCCGCACGTCGGGGTGCCGGATGATCGCGACGCGTCCCTTTTCGCCCGGCGCCCGGCCCTGCACGCGCTCGCGCGCGTAGGCCACCGACTGCTGGTAGGAGCGGTCCGCGAGGCCCACGCCCTGCACGCCGACACCGAGCCGCATGTAGTTCATCATCGTGAACATCGCGGCAAGGCCTTCGTTCGGCCGACCGACCATGAAGCCTTGCGCGCCGCCCTCGTCGCCGAACGCCATCACGCATGTCGGGCTCGCGTGGATGCCCATCTTGTGCTCGACCGACACCGGGTAGTTGTCGTTGCGCTCGCCGATGGAGCCGTCGGCGTTCACCTTGTACTTCGGCACGATGAACAGCGAGATGCCCTTCACGCCCGGGGGCGCGTCCGGCAGGCGCGCAAGCACGAGGTGCACGATATTCTCGGCCATGGGGTGGTCGCCCCAGGTGATGTAGATCTTGCGACCCGTGATGAGATAGCGGTCGCCGCTCGGCACGGCGCGCGTCGTGAGGCTCGCGAGGTCCGAGCCTGCCTGGGGCTCCGTCAGGCACATCGTGCCCGACCATTGGCCCGAGATCAGTTTCTCGAGATAGCCCGCCTTCAGCTCGTCGGTCGCGTGGCGGTCCATGGCGAGAATCGCGCCCTGTGACAACTCGGGACACAGGGCGAACGAAACGTTCGCGGCGGCCCACATCTCGTCGCAGGCGACTGCAACTGCCTTCGGCAGGCCCTGTCCGCCGAACCCGGGCGTGCTCGCGATGCCGGGCCAGCCGCCTTCGCAGAACTTCGCGTACGCCTCGGTGAACTCGGCGGGCACCTGCACCGCGCGGTCGACCACTTGCACGCCCTGCTGGTCGCCCAGCCAGTTGATCGGCGCGAGCACGCCCCCCGCGAATTTCGCCGCCTCCTCGAGGACCGCGTCCACGGTGTCGCCGTCGACCGAATCGAAGTCGGGCAGCGCCGTCACCTCCTTGAACCCGCCGAGGTGCTCGATCGTGAAACGCATCTGCTTGAGGGGTGCCTGGTAGGCGGTCATGGCGGCTCCGGGATTTCTCTTTTGCTGTGCAGCAATTCTGCCTCGTCGGGCCGGCCCGCGCCATGCGGGGTGGTTACAATGGCAGCCCGCAGGAGAATCCGACGCATGAGCATCTGGCATCGCCCGTACACACTGGAGGAACTCCAGCAGCAGTCCCGCAACTCCATGGACGGGCACCTCGGCATCCAGTTCACCGAGATCGGGCCGGACTTCGTGCGCGCGACCATGCCGGTCGACCGACGCACCCAGCAGCCGTTCGGCCTGCTGCACGGCGGCGCCTCGGTCGTGCTGGCGGAAACGCTGGGCAGCGTCGGCGCCAACCTGTGCCTCGATCCGGAGGGGTTCTTCGCGGTCGGCCAGGAGATCAACGCGAACCACCTGCGCGGGGTCCGCTCCGGCCGTGTCACCGGGACGGCGCGACCGATCTACCTCGGCGCTCGCTCGCAGGTCTGGGAGATCCGCATCGAAGACGAGAAAGGGCGCCTGACCTGCATTTCCCGGCTGACGATGGCGGTGGTCCGGGGCAGGCCCCCGACCCTCGCCGCGGGCGCGCAGGCATGAGGCCGGCCGCGCTCCTGCTGGTGGTCGCAGTGAGTTGCCTCGCAGGCTGCGGCGTGAAGGGCGCGCTCTACCTCCCGGAGAAACCGAGCGAAGTGATCATCCGCCCCGCGCCCGGGACGGAGCCGACGGCGGGCGAGCCCGCGCCTGCGTCGGCCGCCGAGCCGGAAGAGCCCCGTGACTGAATCGCGCACCCTGGTGCTGGTCGACGGCTCGTCGTACCTGTACCGGGCCTTCCACGCGCTTCCGCCGCTCGCCAATTCCAGGGGCGAACCGACGGGCGCCGTGCTCGGCGTGCTCAACATGCTGGCGAAGCTCGTGAAGGAACTCGACCCGCCGCTGGTCGGGGTCGTGTTCGACGCGCCGGGCAAGACGTTCCGCGACGAGTTGTTCGCGGAGTACAAGGCGCACCGCCCGCCCATGCCCGACGACCTGCGCGCGCAGGTACAGCCCCTGATCGAGGCGGTCGAGGCCATGGGACTGCCGCTGCTCCGGGTCGAGGGCGTCGAGGCGGACGACGTCATCGGCACGCTGGCGCGCCGCGCGGCGCAGCAGGGCCTCAAGGTCGTGATCTCCACCGGCGACAAGGACATGGCGCAGCTGGTGGACGACCGCATCTCGCTGGTGAACACCATGACCGGCAGCACGCTCGACCGGGCGGGCGTCAAGATCAAGTTCGACGTCTACCCCGAGCAGATCGTCGACTACCTTGCGCTGACCGGCGACGCCTCCGACAACATTCCCGGCGTGCCCAAGGTCGGACCGAAGACGGCCGCGAAATGGCTGAACCAGTTCCGCACGGTCGACAACCTGCTCGAGCACCAGGACGAGATCGAGGGCAAGGTGGGCGAGAGCCTGCGCGCCCACACCGGCGACCTCGCGCTGTCGCGGAAGCTCGCGACCATCGACTGCGACCTCGGTCTCGACCTCGAGCCGCGCCAGCTCGCGCCGGCGCCGCCCGACATCGAGCGCCTGCGCGACCTCTACACGAGACTCGAGTTGCGCTCGCTGCTGAAGCAACTGCCAGGTGGCGAGCCAGCGCTGCCGTCCCCGGCGCACCCACCGGCCGCCCAGCCCGGACCCGCGACGGAATCACCCTCCGCACTCGCGCGCAACTACGAAGTGGTGCTCGCCGAAGTGCAGTTCCGCGACTGGCTCGCACGGCTGGAGCGTGCCGACCTCGTCTCGTTCGACACGGAGACGACTTCGCTCGACTACATGCAGGCGGAGATCGTCGGCGTGTCGTTCTGTGTCGAGCCCGGTCACGCCGCCTACGTACCGCTCGCGCACACCTACCCCGGTGCGCCGGACCAGCTCGGGCGCGACCACGTGCTCGGCGCGCTCAAGCCGCTGCTCGAGGACGCGTCGCACGCCAAGGTCGGCCACCACCTGAAATACGACGCCCACGTGCTGCGCAACCACGGCATCGAGTTGCGCGGCATGAGGTACGACTCGATGCTCGAGTCGTACGTGCTCAACAGCACGGCCACGCGCCACGACCTCGATTCCACGGCGCGAACCTACCTCGGCGTCGAGACGATCCACTACGAGGACGTCGCCGGCAAGGGCGCGAAACAGCTGCCGTTCAGCGAAGTGCCGGTCGAGCGGGCCGGTGAGTATTCCGCCGAGGATGCCGACGTCTCGCTGCGCCTGCACCGTGCGCTGTGGCCGCAGATCGAGCGACTGCCGAAGCTGCGCCGGCTGTACGAGGAGATCGAGCAGCCGCTGGTCCCCGTGCTCCTCGACATGGAGCACCTCGGCGTCCTCATCGACACCACGATGCTGCGCAGGCAAAGCCACGAGATCGCCAGGAGCCTGCTCGAGCTGCAGGCGCGCGCGCACGCGGCCGCGGGCACGACGTTCAACCTCGACTCGCCGAAGCAACTGCAGGAAGTGCTGTTCGGCAAGCTCGGCCTGCCCGTGCAGCGCAAGACCGCCACCGGCCAGCCCTCGACGGCCGAGGACGTGCTCGAGGAACTGGCGGGCGACTACGAGCTGCCCCGGATCATCCTCGACTACCGCGGGCTCGCGAAGCTCAAATCGACCTACACGGACAAGCTGCCGGGCCAGGTCGACCCGCGCACGGGCCGAGTGCACACCTCGTATCACCAGGCGGTGGCGGCCACGGGCCGCCTGTCCTCGACTGACCCGAACCTGCAGAACATCCCCATTCGCACGCCCGAGGGTCGACGCATTCGCCAGGCGTTCGTCGCCCCATCGGGTCACGTTCTGATGGCGGCCGACTATTCGCA
Organism: uncultured Gammaproteobacteria bacterium; assembly: GCA_963778185.1. Taxonomy (GTDB): domain Bacteria; phylum Pseudomonadota; class Gammaproteobacteria; order Steroidobacterales; family Steroidobacteraceae; genus RPQJ01. The sequence goes on from CAVZTF010000003.1 coordinate 1,193,194, forward strand.
GATCGAATTGCGAATAATGGCGCATTTGTCCGGTGATAAGAGTCTTTTGCAGGCATTTGCCGAAGATCTAGACATTCACCAGGCGACGGCCGCCGAGGTCTTCGGCATGGAGCCTGCCCAGGTCACGGCGGACCAGCGCCGCGCCGCCAAGGCCATCAATTTCGGCCTGATCTACGGTATGTCGGCCTTCGGTCTCGCGCGGCAGCTCGGCATCGATCGCGGCGCGGCCCAGCGGTACGTCGACCTGTATTTCCAGCGCTACCCGGGCGTGAAGCGCTACATGGACGAGACCCGGGCGATGGCGCGCGACCAGGGCTACGTGGAAACGGTTGTCGGGCGGCGCTTGTACTTGCCCGATATTCGTTCACGAAACAATCAGTTACGCCAGTACGCCGAGCGCAGCGCGATCAATGCGCCGATGCAGGGCACGGCCGCCGACATCATCAAGCGCGCGATGATCGACGTGCACGACTGGCTGCGGCCCCATGGCGCCGAGGCGCGAATCGTCATGCAGGTCCATGACGAACTGGTGCTGGAGGTCCAGTCAAGTGCGGCGGTGTGGGTCGAGCAGGGACTGAGAAAACGCATGGCCGCCGCCGCCGAGTTGCGTGTACCCCTCAAGGTCCAGGTCGGCGGCGGCGCGAACTGGGACGAGGCGCACTGAATCACAGAGACCTTCGGGCCACGGGTCGAGATGGAGATGTGCTTGCAGCACCCGCGGCCCGCGACGAGTACGATCCCGGCACCATTAACAGCACGTGAGGCACGAAGTAATGCGTAACAAGATGATTGCGGTGGCCGCGACCCTTGCCGGGCTGGCCGCTTTCCCGACTTTCGCGGCGGACAACGGCATCTACCTCGGTGGCAGCGTCGGTCAGAGCGGCGTGCAGGCCGACGACCTCGGGTTCGACGGCGGCGATTACGACGCCAGCGCAACGGGATTCAAGGCCATCGCGGGCTGGCGATTTCTCGACTGGCTGGCGGTCGAGGCAAATTATGTTGACCTGGGTGCCGGCGACGACACCGTCGACGGGGACAAGCTGGAAGTCGATGCCAATGGCATCAGCTTGTCCTTGCTCGGGTTTCTCCCCATCGGCCCGGTCGACGTGTTCGCTCGCGTGGGCGCCATCGACTGGAATGCCGACGTCAGCTCGCCGGGTTTCGGGTCGGTCAGCGACGACGGTACCGACCTCACTTACGGCGCCGGCGCCCAGTTCCGCGTCTGGAGCCTTGCCATCCGGGCGGAGTACGAGATCTTCGACATTTCCGATGCCGACACGGTCGACATGATTTCGCTCGGAGTGACCTGGACGTTCCTCTGAACTGAGATTGGTCGAAACCGGGCCGGCGCGCTGCGGTGCGCCGGCCTTTTTGTTGCTTTTCAGTCACATAGGCATTTCTAAGGATCGTAACCGCGGCGGTTTGGAGTAGCCTTTTCAGTTGGAACGGACCGTTGCGGAAAACAGACATCACGGTTCGAAAAGTGCCTGAGGCACGTCCATCGTCAAGGAAGGATGCTCTATGAGACTTACCATTGCGTTGTTTGCAGCCCTCGGACTGTTGTCGTCGGCCGCATTCGCCGGCGAGGAGTCGGGCCTCTATGTGGGCGCTGGCGTGGGCCAGGCGAACATGCAGATTGACAGCTTCGACCTCGGGGACGGGCTGAGCTACAAGTTCGACTCGGACGACACCGTATTCAAGGTTTTTGGCGGGTGGCGTTTCAACAAATACATCGCCGTGGAACTGGACTACGTCGATCTCGGGTCGATGTCGGACACGTTGAAATACGACACCGGCGAGGGAGTCGTTGACGTCGATACCGACATCGAGGTGAGCGGTTTCGCGCCGTACCTCGTCGGCACGCTGCCGATCGGCATCTTCGAGGTCTCCGCCAAGCTCGGATATGTGTTTTATGACGTTGACGGCAAGGTCAGCTCGGACTTCTTCGGTGAGAACGACAGCTTCAGTGACAGCGACGAAGACCTTGCGTACGGCATCGGCTTTGGCGTGACGCTGTTCGATCACCTCAACACGAAGCTCGAGTACGAGGTCATCGACGTCAGTGACGTGGACTTGGACGCCATCTGGCTGACCGGTGCGTGGAGGTTCTGAGTTCCTTCGGTAGGTGCTCATTGACTCGAGGAACAGTCAATATCTTCTGAATTATAAGGTCTATTTTACTTATTCTATAGCGGCTATTGACCTGTTTTTCTATTGATCGCGCCGCTGGCCATCCCGCCGCGGCGCGTTTTTTTCGGGCGCGTCTTCAGCCTGGGAACTTTGTGCGGGGGGGCTGCTCTAATTTTCCGAGCGTCCTAACCGACGCTCGTCGCTCGCCTACCTCCCTGGGCGTGCGACTACCCGGTCATCCCCCAACGCCGGGTTTGCATTCCCCGGTTGGATCCGCTGGTCCAACCGGGGTTTCTTTTTCCGGCTTCCGGTCGAGCATCCGCTCGAGCACGCCGCGCGCTTCCGCGACGCCGCTGCCCGCATGCGCCGAGAACAGCTGCACGGTCACGCCCTCCCCCAGTTCCTTGCGTACCTGCGCCAGGGTCTTTTGCGCCGCGCCCCGGCCGAGCTTGTCCGACTTCGTGAGCAGTATGTGCACAGGGACTTCGCGGGACCGCGCCAGGCCCAGCATGTCGTTGTCGTTGTCGGTGAGCGGGTGGCGCACGTCCATGACCACGATGACGCCGCGCAGCGTTTGCCGGCGCTGGAAGAAGCCCGAGATCAGCGTGCCCCAGTGGCGGCGCATCTCCCCGGACACGGCGGCGAACCCGTAGCCCGGCAGGTCGACGAGGCGGCGGCCCGGCTCGAGCTCGAAGAAGTTCAGCAGACGGGTGGCACCGGGTGCCTTGCTGGTCCGCGCGAGCCCCTTGCGCTGGGTGATCGCATTGATGGCGCTCGACTTGCCCGCATTGGAGCGCCCTGCGACCGCGACCTCGACACCCGTGTCCGCCGGCAACTGGTGCAGGTCGTTCGCGCTGGTGAGGAATCTGACGGCTGGATAGACGGGCATGGGCTGGGCCGGAGGACGCGCTTGCGGGCCGCTAGTGTACAATTTGGGGGTTTCCCGCCCCTTTTTTGTTCGGAGTGCCAAGCCATGACCGCGAAGCTCGTCACCGCCATTTCCGTGGTGGCCGTCCTCGGCTGGAATGCCTCGGCGCTTGGCGCAGGCTCGCAGGAAGCCGGCCAGGCCAAGGCCGCGACCTGCTCCGCGTGCCACGGCATGGATGGCAACAGCGTAAACCCGGAGTGGCCGAGCCTTGCCGGCCAGCATGAACCCTACATCCTCGCGCAGCTCAAGGCGTTCAAGGCCGGCAACCGGCAGAACGCACTGATGTCCCCGATGGCGATGATCCTCTCCGACGAGGACATGGCCGACCTCGCTGCCTACTTCTCCTCGCAGGCAGTGCGGGGCGGTGAGACCGACCCGTCAAGGCTCAAGCTCGGCCAGCGCGTCTATCGTTCCGGCAAGCCGGAGGCGCAGGTCATGGCCTGCGCCGGCTGCCACGGTCCGTCCGGCCGCGGCAACGCACCGGCGGCCTACCCGTCCATCCAGGGACAGCACGCCACCTACGTCGCTGCGCAGTTGCGCGCCTACAAGGCCGGCGCCCGCAGTTCCGACCCGAACCAGATGATGCGCGGCGTGGCGGCAACGCTGTCCGAGGACGAAATCGACGCGGTCGCATCCTATGTCCAGGGCCTGCGTTGAACCCAGCCGGCTTGCGCTGGTCTGAACGCCCCATGAACACCCACATCGCGCACCTCGCCCGGTCCCTGCTGGCCGGCGTCCTGCTGCTGGCCGGCCACCCGGCCCTGTCCGCCGACTTCACGGAAGGCACGCACTACAAGCTCCTGAAGCCCGCCCAACCCACCAACGTGGCGCCCGGCAAGGTCGAGGTCGTCGAGGTCTTCTGGTATGCGTGCGGCCACTGCTACCTGATCGACCCGAAGGTCGAGTCCTGGGCCCAGAAGGGCAGGCCGGCCAACGTCGAGTTCGTGAAGCTGCCGGCGACCTGGAACGAGATGCTCAAGACGCACGCCCGCGTGTTCTACACGGTGGAACTGCTCGGCATGCCGCAACTGCACGGCGACGTCTTCCGGGAGATGAACGTGCGCGGCAACCGCATGGACACGCCGGAGAAGATCGAGGCGTACTTCGTCTCCAAGGGCGTCGCCAAGGCCGAGTTCCAGAAAGCGTTCGCCGGCTTCGCGGTCGACTCCAGGGTCAACCGCGCCGTGGACCTCAATCGCCGCTATCGCATCGCGAGCACGCCGACCTTCGTCGTGAACGGCAAGTACGTGACCGACGCCGGCATGGCCGGGTCGGAGGCGAAGCTGTTCGAGGTCATCAATTTCCTGGCGGCAAGGGAAACGCCGGCGGGCTGATCGCTTGCGGCGCCTCGCCACTCCAACGCAAGCCCCGCCCCGCGCGGGGCTTCTCGTTTCCGGAACCCGCCTGCCTCTGGACGCCGGTCTGTGCTAAAAGGTCGGCCAGTTCGCAGGGCGCCCGACCATGCTTCGACTCCTCATCCCCACCGGCAGCGGCTATACCTGGGTCGAGCACGCGCCCCCGGCGCAGTTCCCGGACGAATTCCTGTGGGCCGACCTCTTCGAACCCTCGCAGGAGGAGGAGAAGGCCGTCGAGGCGCTGCTCACGGTCGACGTGCCCACGCGCGACGAGATGAAGGAGATCGAGACCTCGAACCGGCTCTACGAGGAGAACGGCGCGGTCTACATGACGGCCACCGTGGGCAGCAAGCTCGATTCGGCCAACCCCGAGTCGAGCGCGATCACCTTCATCCTGGCGAACAACCGCCTGATCACCAATCGCTACGCGGACCCGACGCCGGTGCGCCGGTTCATGAGCTACGTGGAGCGCTCGCCGGCGGCGTGCACCTCCTCCTCGACGCTGCTCGCGGGTCTGCTCGAGGCGTTCACCGAGCGCATCGCCGACCTGCTCGAGCGGGTGCAGGCGGAACTCGACGCGGTGTCGCTCACGATCTTCCCGCGCACCGACGGGTCGGCGGCGAGCAATCGCGACCTGCACGCGATGATCCAGAAGATCGGCGCGAACGGCGACCTGATCTCGAAGGCGCGCGAGAGTCTCGTCAGCTTCCAGCGGCTGCTCATGTACGTGCAGCAGGCGACCAACGTCACGCTGTCGCAGGACCAGCGCGGCCGCTTCAAGTCGACGCTGCGCGACGTGCAGTCGCTCTCCGACCACGCGAGCTTCCTCAACAGCAAGGTGCAGTTCCTGCTCGACGCGGTGCTCGGGCTCATCAACCTCGAGCAGAACAACATCATCAAGATCTTCTCCGTCGCCGCGGTGATGTTCCTGCCGCCGACGCTGGTCGCGAGCATCTACGGCATGAACTTCCACCACATGCCGGAGCTCGACAAGTTCTGGGGTTATCCCGTGGCGCTGATCGCCATGGTGGCCTCGGCCCTCGTCCCGTACCTCTACTTCCGCCGCAAGGGCTGGCTGTAGCCGGCCCCGGCGTGGCGCCGGTGTTAGGATGACTCCATGGCCAAACCCACGATAACCAACATGGCGGTGTTCTGCGATTTCGAGAACGTCGCCCTCGGCGTCCGCGACGCCAAGTACTCGAAGTTCGACATCGGCAAGGTGCTCGAGAAGCTGCTCCTGAAGGGCAGCATCGTCGTCAAGAAGGCCTACTGCGACTGGGAGCGCTACAAGGAATTCAAGGCGCCGATGCACGAGGCCTCGTTCGAGCTGATCGAGATCCCGCACGTGCGCATGTCCGGCAAGAACTCGGCGGACATCCGCATGGTCGTCGACGCGCTCGACCTCTGCTACACGAAGGCGCACGTGGACACGTTCGTCGTCGTGAGCGGCGACTCGGACTTCTCCCCGCTGGTGAGCAAGCTGCGCGAAAACAACAAGCTCGTGATCGGCGTGGGCGTGAAGAGCTCCACGTCCGACCTGCTGATCGCCAACTGCGACGAGTTCATCTACTACGACGACCTCGTCCGCAAGGAGGAGCAGCGGCGTGGCCGGCGCAAGTCGCCCGCGAAGCCGGCGGCCCCGCCGGCCAGGCAGGCGGCGCAGGGCGCGACGACGGCACCCGCCCAGGCGCCCGCCCACACGGGCACTTCCGAGGCGGCACCGGCTGAACCCACGACCGCCGTCCCGGTCGAGACGCCGAGGACCGAGGACGAGAAGAAGCAGGAGGCCTTCGACCTCGTGCTTGCGACCATCGAGGCCCTGGCCGAGGACCGCGAGGAGGACGAGAAGATCTGGGGCTCGATGATCAAGCAGGCGCTGAAGCGGCAGCGGCCGGGCTTCAACGAGACCTATCACGGCTTCCGCAGCTTCAGCCAACTGCTCGAGGAGGCGCAGGCGCGCAAGCTGATCGAGATCGAGAAGGACGAGAAGTCCGGTGGCTACGTCGTGACGGCGGTCAGCGGCTAGCGGGCGCGTCCGGACATGAACAGCGCCGCCCACGCTGATTCCACCGCGACGCTTCGCGAACTCGTCAGGCCCTACGCCCAGCCGATTCCCCGCAAGGCGCTGGGTCAGCTGGCCAATACCCTGCTGCCGTTCGCGGCGCTGTGGACGATTGCCGTGCTGGCGCTCGAGTGGAGCAGCGGCTGGTCGCTGCTGCTGGTGGCGCCGCTCGCGGGGCTCTACGTGCGGCTGTTCATCATCCAGCACGACTGCGGCCACGGCTCGTTCTTCGCGAGCCCGCGGATGAACCGTGTCGTCGGCGCGGTGCTCGGCTTGCTCACGTTCTTCCCGTTCGCCTACTGGCGGACGACGCACGCGATCCACCACGGGACCTCCGGGAACCTCGACCGTCGCGGGCTTGGCGACATCGAGACGCTGACCGTGCGCGAGTACCGGTCACGGCCGTGGATCGGCCGCCTTGCCTACCGCCTCTATCGCAGCACGCCTGTGCTGCTCGGCATCGGTCCGTTCTACCAGTTCGTCATCAAGCATCGCTTTCCGTTCGACCTGCCGCGGACGTTCCAGAAGGAATGGGCGAGCGCGTTCTGGAACGACCTCGCTCTCCTCGTCGCGGGCGGGACGCTCTGCTGGGCGATCGGCTGGCAGGCGGTCGTCACGGTGCAGCTGCCCCTCATGATCATCGCCGGCGCGGCGGGCGTCTGGCTCTTTTACGTGCAGCACCAGTTCGAGCGCGCCTATTGGGTGCGCCAGGACCAGTGGGATGCGCAGTCGGCGGCGATGGCGGGCAGCTCGTTCTACGACCTGCCGCGGATGCTGCACTGGTTCACCGGAAACATCGGCTACCACCACATCCACCACCTCTCGAGCCGGGTGCCGAACTACCGGTTGCGTGAGTGCTTCGAGTCGGACCCGCGCCTGCAGTCGGCGCCGCGGCTCACGCTCCGCAACAGCCTGCGCTGTGCGCGACTGAAGCTGTGGGACGAGGATGAGGGACGATTGGTCGGGTTCGCGGAACCGGCTTCCGGTGCCCGGGCCTGAGGGTGTGGATTCCGTGACTAGATGACCGGAATTCCGACTGGCTCTGGCCATATTCCCGGCATTTTTCTGGGGAGGGCAGTAAATTCTTCCGCCCGAGTTTGGCCAGTTTCGCTTTCTTACGGCTAGAAATGGCCACCTTCCTGACTGCGATTCACTGAGGCCGGGGCGGCAGGGCCGTCCTTGCACGGAGCTAGCGCCTATTGGACGTTCGGAATGCCAATGAGTCTCGGAACACTGTCTGGAACTGCATCCAACCGCGCAGATATCCGTGCCCGTATCGAGTGGAGAGATCTACGTGCGGAGCCCCTACCATACTAATCGCATCGGGCTGAACCACCGCGCGCGCCAAGGTTTCGGCTTCGGAGCGCACAGTTCCAAGCCGACCCTCTTGTTCAGGGTCGACGAGAATCACCAAGCTAATTTCGTAAGCCTCACTGGGGCCTAGTTCTTCACTAGGGGTCACTCGCGCATAAATATCCTGAACGCCGTTCGCGGCCAGCCGAACGAGGGAACTCTGAATCTTGGCCACGTTCCGGCTGAGGCGCCTGTCGAAGGTCGCGTCCCGCGGAGTGGTGTACGAGTCGTGAGTCCTGGTCTGGTTGGACTCGTGCTCAGCTGACCACGGCGGACAGCCGAGCGGGTTGATTGTCACTCAGGGTCCGCAGCGCCTCAAGGGACATGTAGCGACGCTGCAGTTGCCACTCGTCGTTCTGCTCGAGCAGCAGCGCGCCGACGAGCCGCGTGATCGAGGCTTCGTTCGGGAAGATGCCGACGACGTCGGTGCGCCGCTTGATCTCGGCGTTGAGCCTCTCCAGCGGATTGGTGCTGTGGATCTGCGTGCGGTGCGCCTTGGGGAAGGTCATGAACGCGAGCACGTCGGCCTCGGCGCCGTCCATCAGCTCGGCGAGCTTCGGGAACTTGCCGCGCAGCTGATCGGCGACCAGCGCGCCACTGCGCGCTCGCCGTCTCGAACGACTCCTGCGCGAACGCGGTGTTGATCGCGGCGAGCACCATCTGCCGCTGGCCCTTGCCGGCGTGCGCGAGCGCGTTTCGGAGGAAGTGCACCTTGCAGCGCTGCCAGGTGGCGGCGAGCACCTTGGCGGCGGCGGCCTTCAAGCCCCTCGTGCGCATCGGAGATCACCAGCTTCACGCCGCGCAGCCCACGGCGCGTCAGGGAGCGCAGGAAGTCGGTCCAGAACGGCTCCGCCTCCGAGGGGCCGATCGCCATGCCGAGCAGCTCGCGCACGCCCTCGGCGTTCACGGCGACGGCGATTATTACCGCCTTGGAGACGATGCGGCCGGCCTCCCGACCCTTCACGTAGGTCGCATCGATCCACAGGTACGGCCAGTCGCCCTCGAGCGGGCCGGCTGAGGAACGCGTTGACCCGCTCGTCGATCTCCGCGCACAGCCGCGACACCTGGCTCTTGGAGATGCCGCTCATGCCCATCGCCTTCACCAGCTCGTCCACCGAGCGCGTCGAGACGCCCTGCACGTAGGCTTCCTGGATCACGGCGGCCAGGGCCTTCTCGGCCGTCCGGCGCGGCTCGAGGAACGGCGGGAAGTAGCTGCCCGAGCGCAGCTTCGGGATCTTCACCGCGATCGAGCCGGCGCGGGTCTCCCACAGCCGCTCGCGGTAGCCGTTGCGGCTGTTCTGCCGATCGGGACTGCGCTCGCCGTAGCCGGCGGCGCAGAGGTTCTCGACGTCGAACTGCATCACCCGCTCGACGATGTGGCTGGATCATCTCGCGCAGCAGATCGGTGTCCGCCCCCTTTTCCAGAAGGTCGGCAAGTGCAATGCTGGGCTTGGTGGTCATCGTGGTGTTCTCCGGTTCAGGGTCAGGTGTGGTAACCCAACCTTAAACCAGGACCCACGATGGCCGCCTTCCCGGCGGCCCGACCGGCTTAAACCCCGGCGACGATCGCCGGCGGCTCAGCCCGTCACTCGTACACCACGTCCGGGGACGTCACCTCTAGGCATGACTGGTCTACCATTGCCTTGGCGACGACAGCGGCGACACACGCACCGAGGCCGCCATCCCTTTACGACTTCTCCAGGCAGCTTGATATCGAACCAAAGGCGATTCGGCTCATGCTTCCGGACGAAGCGGCTGCACTGGTCTCGGCAGCTAGGTCCGCAAAGGCAAACGAAATTGACCAGCAGACTTTGGCGGTTCGCACTGCCTATCTGGAGTCGGCCAAGGCGCTTGCCGCACAGGGGAAGGCAATCAACACGAAGTCCCTTCAGACGCATTCCGGCATTTTCGTCTTCAACCTGAAGAAATCGTGGCGCCACGAAGTGTTGCGCGAGGCGCTAGATCAATACCGCCTCAAATGATGAGCGGCGATCAAGGTTGCCTCGAATCGTGCTCATTTGGCGCCAGCGTGAGCGATCCGGGCGCATAGGCGAACCGCGCCGAGAAGCCGTTCGCATCGCCGATCGCGGTCGGGTAGTTGTAGCTCGACTAGGCGACGGTCGCACCGCCGCGGCTCGTCAGGTTGCCATTGCCGTCATACCCGTAGGCGGCGCGCGCTCGGCCTACTTCACCCAGCGACGCAAGTCGCCCGTCGCGCAGTCGGCCTTGCCGGCGATTGACTCGATCGCCGCCCACCGCGAGTTGTACTCGTCCCGGTCCGCGGCGACCAACCGGACAGCGCCCCTGCCTAATAAAGTAGAGCGCCCCCAGATACCCGTTGATCGTGTCACTTCAGGACGGCTCGCCGCAGGCGCTCGGTCAGGCGCAATCAGCGCCTCGTGGTCGGTGTAGCCGCGCCGCGTGGGGCCGGCGATCGCCTGCCACTCGGTGGCCCAAGCCCGCCGTCGGGCGGACGCAGCGTGGCGCCACCCACTGATGTCTTGAGGTGAAGTCCTGCGCTGAGGCACCGGCAGGTCGATTCATCTAATGCGTTTCATCGTGCTCCAGTCTGGCAATGCCTGCCATCGTATATTTGATGCGTCGTGTCGCTGTAGCATCCCAGCAACCTCGAACTCCTCGGAATCATCTTCATAGAACAATGTGACGGCCATACCATCAACCAGCCCTAGCTCATCAGCTACTTCGTCGAGCGGCCTTCTCGGTATTCCATATCTCAGCAACCAGCAGGGACCTTCACCTTCAAGCCCGCCTGAGTTGAAGTCTGCGTAGATGCGCAATTTCATGTGAACCTCGGGATTCAGTGGCAAATCGCTGGATTAGCCATCTGACTAAAGACCTCGCTAATAGCCGCTGCACGCTCCGGGTCAAGAGGTAGCGACACAACTGCTGTTGCGTGCAATGGATTGGAAATGCCACGCGTGGGGTTGGGTGTTGGAACAACCGGAACACCGACATTTCTTAGTGCGTCAACGGTCGTTACGCTGATCATTTTATTCGGATATGTAGGAGCTGTTAGGGCCAGCTGTGTGGGGCTCATGCCGGGCGCAGTCCGGACGGAAAAACCGGTCACTCCTGGATAGCTTTCAACAGGACCAGAGTACTCAATCAGATTGTCGGCCTTAGCCAGCCCACCTCGAATCACGTACTGGGGGGAGTAAGCTTCATGACGACCCCTCCTCATTCCGTGACTGGTTGCTTCACATCTCCAGTCTGGCACTCGATGCCGTCGGTGTGGGGAGGGGTCCATCCCATTGCTTTCGTATTCCGGATAACCCTGTCCGTTGCGGCCAGGTTTTGCCGGAATCCACAGAGGGCAGCAGGCACGTCCGCGATCCAAATGGCGCGCCCGACAGGATTCGAACCTGTGACCCCTGCCTTCGGAGGGCAGTACTCTATCCAGCTGAGCTACGGGCGCGCGCCGGGAGCCCGGTAAAGGGGCCGGAATCATAGCCTCGGGGCCCCGCCGCGTCCATTTCTCAGGTGGCGCGGGCCGCGGGCCGGCACGCTATACTTCGCGGCCTCGTCTTGCGCCTGTTCCCGGGGAGTCTTCGTGAGCGCATCGCACGACCGCACGTTCTTCGACACGTTCATGATGGTACTGGGCCTGCTGGTAGCCATCGCCATCGGGCTCATCATCCTGTCCCGCATCATCGCGGGGAACACCTCGGCACAGCACAAGCTGGAGGACCCCGTATTCCAGCTGGAGGTCGCCCAGCGCGTCGGGCCGGTCGCCAAGGTGGCCCTGGCCGGCGAGGACAACGCGGCACTCAACCCGCCGGTGGTCGCGCCAGCCGCGGGCGCCGCGGGCGCCGCGGATCTCGCGGGAGAGGACGTCTACAACCAGGCCTGCGTCGCGTGCCATGGCGCGGGCGTCGCGGGCGCGCCGAAGTTCGCCGACGCGGCGGCATGGGCCTCGCGCATCGCGCAGGGCGCGGACACCCTGCACACCCACGCCCTGCAGGGATTCCAGGGCAAGAGCGGCTTCATGCCCCCGAAGGGCGGCCGCACCGACCTGTCCGACCAGTCCGTGATCAATGCCGTGGAGTACATGGTCGCCGGCTCGCAGTGAGCGCCTGATGACCGGTCGCGCCATCCGTCCCTGGTTGCTCTGCGCCCTGCTGCTGGCAGGCTGCGCGGTCGCTCCCCAGCCGCCCGAGTCGATGCGCGACCCGACGGCGGACTTTGCGTCCTACCGCACTTTCGGTTGGTCGCCAGCGCCGGGTGTGGATGGTGCCGACGAGCCCCTGAGGCTCCTCGACCGCAACCTCCGCGCCGCCATCGCCGATGAGCTGCGTCGCATGGGTTACGTCGAATCCGCCGAGTCACCGGACCTGCTCCTGGCGTACGAAACCGCGAGCCAGCAGAAGGTCGAGAACCAGCCGGTACGCATCGGCGTCGGAGTCGGCGGCTGGGGCGGAAACGTCGGCGGCTCGGTCAACGTGGGCAGCCCGTCCGTACGCAGTTACCAGGAAGGCACGCTCGTCATCCACGCCATCGATCGCTCGCGCAATGCGGAGGTCTGGCAGGGCCGCATCTCGAGCCGGATGAGCAAGCAGGGCGGCCTCGAAGCCGCCGCCGTCGCCGAGGCGGTCCGTGCGGCGTTGCGGGACTTCCCCGCGCGCCCCTGACACAGGATTCCTCGGTTCAGTCCTCGGACTGCCTGAAGTCCACGCCGAGCGACCTCAGCTTGCGGTACAGGTGCGTGCGCTCCATGCCCACGCGCTTCGCGAGCTGGCCGACCTTGCCGTTGCAGAGCTGCAGCTGCTGCGTCAGGTAGGCACGCTCGAAGTGCTCGCGCGCCTCGCGCAGCGGCAATGCGAGGAGATCCTGCTTGACCAGCGGTTCGTCCGCCGGCGTCTTCGCGGCGATCTCCCGCTCGATCTCCTCGAGCCGGATCTCCTCGGGCCCGCCCTGGATGAGCAGCCGGTGCACCAGGTTCTTGAGCTCGCGGATGTTGCCGGGCCACGGGTAGTTGCGCAGGCGGTTCTGCGCCGCCACGCCGAAGCGGCGGAACGGCAGGCGTGCGTCGTCGACCAGGCGGTCCACGTAATAGCGCAGCAGTTCAGGGACGTCCTCGGCGTACTCGCGCAGCGGCGGTATCTGCAGCGTCAGGACGTTCAGCTGCGACAGCAGATCCACGCGGAACGGCGCCAGCACGCTCGTCTCGAAGCCGGGCTGCGCAGAGGACACCACCCGCGCGTCGCAGTGCACGGTCGTGGTCCCGCCCACGCGCTGGAACGCTCCGGTGTCGATGGCGGCCAGCAGCAGGCGCTGCGCCGCGGGCGGGAGGTCGCCGAGCTCGCTGACGAAGAGCACACCGCGCTCGGCCTGCTCGAGGAGACCCTTGTGCACCGCGCCGTTCGCCTCGGACCCGTAGAGCGAGGTCTCGAGGTTGCCCTCGGTGAGCGCTCCCGCGACGATGGTGATGAAGGGCCCGCCGGCGCGGGGACTGAGCGAATGGATGTAGCGTGCGAAGGCCTCGCGGCCGGTGCCGGCCTCGCCCACGATCAGGACCGGCGCCTCATGCGGCGCGAGGTGCTTGACCTGTTCCCGCAGCTCGCGCATCAGGCGGCTGCGGCCGACAGGCGCGAGCAGCGGCGGCGCAAGCGTGCGCGCGGCGTGGCGGCGGCGCTGGCCTTCGTCGAGCGAAGTCTTGACGGTGCGCAGCAGCTTGGCGAGCGACAGCGGCTTCTCGACGTAGTCCACCGCGCCGAGCCGCGTCGCCTCGACCGCCGTCTCGACCGTGCCGTGGCCGGACATCATCACGACCTGCGCCGTGAACGCATGCGACTGTTGCCACTCCCGCAACAGGCTGATGCCGTCAGTGTCGGGCATCCAGATGTCGAGCAGCACGAGGTCCGGGGACTGCTTCGCGCAGGCGACACGCGCCTCCGCCGCATTCGCCGCCACGTCCACGACATAGCCCTCCTCCGTCAGGATCTCCTGGACGAGTTCCCGGATGTCGGCTTCGTCGTCGACGACCAGTATCCGCGCTGAGCTCATGCACGCTCTCTCCTGGGCTCCGGCCTGCGCGGCTCGCGCTGCGAGGCCTGGCCCCTGGTTGATTCGTTCAATGGCAGGTCGATCCGTATGCGTGCCCCGCCCGCGGCGCGATTATCCGCCTCGACGTGCCCGCCGTGTTCCTCGACGATCTTGCGCACGATGGCGAGCCCGAGGCCGGTGCCCTTCGCCTTGGTGGTGACGTACGGGTCGAAGACCTGCCCGATCAGCTCGCGCTGGAAGCCCGGACCGTTGTCCTCGACCTCGATCTCGGCGACCTCGTCCCCGCCCCGTTGCGCCGGCCGCGTGGTGACCACGATCTCGCCGTCGGGCTGGCCCTCGAGCGCCTCTACCGCGTTCACGAGCAGGTTGTGCAGCAGCTGGCGGAGGCGTCCCTGGTCCGCGACGATGGAGGCGATGTGGGGATCGAGCGACAGCCTGAGTCGCACGCCGCGCCCCACGACCTGTGCGCGGTAGAGCTCCGTCACCTCGGTGATCAGCCGGTTCAGGTCCAGGCTCGTCATCTCGAAACGCGGCGCCCGCGCGTACTCGCTGAAGGCATCGACCATCTCCTTCATCGCCTCGACCTGCTGCACGATGGTCTCGGTGCCGCGGTCGAGGACCTGCGCGTCCTTCTCGCCCATGGAGGGCAGCAGCTTGTGGCGCATGCGTTCCGCCGAGAGCCGGATCGGCGTCAGGGGGTTCTTGATCTCGTGCGCGAGGCGCCTGGCAACCTCGCCCCACGCCGCCTCGCGCTGCGCCTGCAGCATCACCGTGATGTCGTCGAATACCAGCACGAATCCACCGGGCGCGTCGCCCTCCCCCGGCAGCGGCGTGCAGGCGCACATGATGATCCGCCGGCCCATGCCGGCCTGGAACGTGAACTGCTCGCGCCATTCCACGTCGCCGGCCGCGAGCCGCCCGCGCGACGCCTCGATGAACTGGCGCAGCAGCCCCTCCTGTTCGCCGAGCCCGGCGAACTCGCGCCCGACGCAGGCCTCGAGGTCCTCGCCCAGGATCATGCTGGCCGCACGGTTTGCGGTGCGCACGCGCAGGTCGGGCTCGAGCGAGACCACGCCGGTGGACAGTCGCGCAAGGATGACCGCCAGGTTGGCGCGCTCGGTCTCCGCGGCCTGCTGCGCCAGGCGCTGGTCCTCGCGAGCGCGCCGCAGGCGCTTCGTCATGTCGTTGAACGAATGCACCAGGAAACCCATCTCGTCGTGCGACGTGAGCGGCAGGCGCATGTCAAGATCGCCCTCCGCGACGGCGCGCGTGCCCTTCACGAGGTCCTGGATGGGCTGCACCAGCCGCTGTGCCGTGAAGATCGCGCCGTACCACGCCGCGAGCAACGACAGCAGCAGCACGACGGTGAGCGTGAGGATGAAGCTCGCCTTCAGGGGCTTGCGCAGGTAATCCTTCTCGCCGAACTGCTGGTACGCGGCCTGCACGGTGTCCGCGAGCGCCCCCAGCCGCTCGGCGACGGGGTAGATCGCCTGGACCGCGAGTCGCTCCCGGCCGGGCACTGCCTCGCCGATCGGCGCGGCGGTGCGTATCAGGTAGCCGCCCTCGGCCTGCGGCTCGAGGCTCACGAAGGGGCGCCGCTGCCGCATCTGCATCAGCACTTCGCCCGGCACCTCGTCCGGGACGATTTCCGAGGACAGGCCCTTGCTCACGGCGACGATCGCGCCGCCCTCGGTGGCCACGATGATCTCGATCGCACCGACCTGCCGGCGCAGCGACTCGAGGATGCCGGGCATGCCGCTGCCGACGCTCGCGAGCTCCTCGGCCACGAGCTGCGTGTCCGCGAGGTGTTCGCGCATGCGCGTCTCGAGCGCCGAGCGCGAAAGCACCAGGGCGTCGTCGAGGCTCTTGCGGATCTCGACGTTGAACCAGCTGTCGATGCCGCGGTTCAGGAACTGAACCGCGAAGAAGTACACGAGCAGGAGCGGCAGCGTCGCGAGCACGCCGAAGATCCAGACCATGCGCGCCTTGATGCGCGAGCCGATCACGTGGTTGCGCAGGTCCCGCACCAGCTCGCCGAGCTTCGTGCCGAGCAGCGCGACCAGCACGACGAGGCCGGCCACGTTGATCATGAGGATCCACGGGTGCAGGCGGCTGAACTGCTCGGAGTTCTGCGCGGTCTGCGCCATGAACAGGATCGCCGCGAGCCACAGCAGGCCGCCGACGCCCATCACCGCCGCGGAGGCGGCGCGCCTCAGCGACGCAGCGTCCATACGTACCACTCGCTGTCGACGCTCCAGTCGTCCGCCCAGAACAGCAGCCAGCCGAGCGCGTCCGGCACCGTGCCCATGTCGAGCACCGCGCGCACGCGGACTTCGTACGTCGGGCCTTCCTCCACCAGCGCCGCGTCGATCACCGGCAGCCCGCGCACCTCGGCAAGGCGCTCGAGCGCGCCGTCCAGCGTGCCGAAGTCGTCCTGCTCGCCGGTGTTGAGGTTGCGCAGCAGGTAACGCTGGCTCAGGGCGTGATAGCTGACCTCGTGGCTCTGCGCCAGCGAGGCGAGGCCGTCATCCGGCATGTACTGGCGTACGCGGGAGATACGGATGTCGTAGTCGAGGCGCAACGTGAGTCCCGCGTCGATCGCCTTGCGCGCGTCCTCGGGCAGCTTGAGATCCATGGCGGCGTCGAGCTCGTAGACGCCTTCGTCCAGCGCCAGCGACGCGCTGCGGATCGCGAGCCGCGCCTCGGCTGCCCGGGCGGCCTGCCCGACCATCGTTGCGAGAAAGCACAGCAGCAACAGCGGGCCGGGCCGCAGGAACTGCAGCGTGGCGCGGAGGTGGTCACTGTCCTTGTTGCTCATTTCCAACGGTCAGGGGGACTTGCGCACACAAGCATAATAGAAGCCGTCCATGTCGGCCTCCCCGGGCAGCACCTGGTACCCCGGGCCGGCGCCGGCCGGCCGCCGGGGCCAGCCCTCGACGCGTTCCAGGGTGCAGTCCGTCGCATCGGCGGAACCGGCCAGGAACCCGGCAATCACGGCCTCGTTCTCGGCCCGCAGGACGGAGCAGCTCGTGTACAGGAGCGTTCCACCGCCCGCGAGCAGAGCCCACGCCTCGCGCAGCATCGCCGCCTGCCGGCGCGCCAGGGCCGGGATGTCGGTCTCGCGACGCAGCAGCTTGATGTCGGGGTGCCGGCGGATGACCCCGGTGGCCGAGCACGGCACGTCGAGGAGAATCCTGTCGAACGGCCGACCGTCCCACCACTCGCCGGGTTCACCGATGTCGCCGGCGACGGCGGTCGCCGCGAGCCCGAGGCGCTCGAGGTTCTCCCGTATGCGCGCCAGGCGCGACTCCGACACGTCGAGCGCGGTGACCTGCGCCTGCCCGGCGAGTCGCTCGAGCACGTGGCCGGTCTTGCCGCCGGGGGCCGCGCAGGCATCGAGGATGCGTTCGCCGGCCGTGGGCGAAAGGACTTCGACCGCGAGCTGCGCGGCCGCATCCTGCACCGAGAAGCGCCCCTCGGCAAACCCCGGCAGCGAGCGAACGTCCGCCGCCGGCGCGACCAGCAACGCGTCGGGCGCGAGCGCGTGCCGCCGGGCGGTCCAGCCGGCCGACTCGAGCTCGACGGCATATTCCTCCACGCTTCCACGCATGCGATTGACCCGCAACCACATCGGGGGATGAGCGTTGTTTGCTTCGAGGATCGCCTCGACGGCCTCCGGACGGTCGCGCTGCAGGGCCGCGACCAGCCAGGCCGGGTGCGCCGTGCGAACCGCGAGACTGCGGTCGACGTCCGCAAGCAATGCTTCGCGCTCGCGCTGGAACCGGCGCAGCACGGCGTTCACGAACCCGGCGGCCCGGGCATGCCCGAGCTCACGTGCGGCGCTCACCGTCTCGGCCACGGCCGCGTGCGCCGCGACCTCGCCGGACAGCAACTGAAACAGCCCGACCTCGAGCAGTGCGCGCAGCTCGGGCGCGAGTTGCTCCGGCGGGCGTTCGCAAACCCGGCGCAACAGCTCCAGCAACCGGAAATGCCAGCGCAGCGTGCCGTAGCACAGCGATCGCTTGAGTCCGCGGGCAGACCCCTGGTCCGTGTCACGGGCCAGCAGCTCGTCGAGCGAGCGCCCACGGTCCGCCGTCTGGGCAACCAGCACGGCGGCCGAAGCGCGGATCTGGGCCGCAGTGGGTACGGCCGCCATCAGCCGAGCCGGGCGTCGGCCAGGGGATGGGCGTTGAGGAACTCGGTGGGGCCCATGACTCGGCGACCCGCCAGCTGCAACTGCCCCAGCCGCAACGCGCCATCGCCGGTCGCGACGACTATGCGGCCATTGCGCGCCTCGACCACACGGCCCGGGGCAGCAGCGGGCGCGCCCGGCAGGGCTTCGGCCTCCCAGATCCTGAGCTGCCGGTCCGTCCAGCGGGTTTCAGCAACCGGCCATGGATTGAAAGCCCGCACCTGCCGGTCAATCTCGGCCGCCGGGCGGGTCCAGTCGACGCGGCCCTCTTCCTTGCGAATCTTGGCCGCGTAGGTGACGCCTTCCGCGGGTTGCGGTACCGGTGCGATGCGACCGGACCGCCAATCCTCGATGGCCGCGACGATGGCCTCGGCCCCAAGCGCGGCCAGCCGGTCATGCAGGCTGCCGGCGTTCTCACGCGCGCCGATGGCGGCTGAGCGCGTCAACAGCATCGGCCCGGTGTCCAGGCCGGCCTCCATCTGCATGATCGTGACGCCCGTGCAGGTATCGCCGGCCAGGATGGCGCGCTGGATGGGAGCGGCACCCCGCCAGCGCGGGAGCAGCGATGCGTGGATATTGAGGCAACCGAATCCGGGCACGTCGAGGATGCACTGCGGGAGGATCAGCCCGTATGCAACGACGACCATGAGCTCAGGCTCGAGGTCCGAGAGCCTGGCGAGGGCGTCCGGGGTCTTCAGTGTTGCCGGCTGCTCGACCGTGAAACCGAGTTCGAGGGCTCGCCGCTTGACCGGACTGGCCGCGACCGCGCGGCCGCGGCCGGCGGGACGGTCGGGCTGGGTGTACACGGCGGCGATGGCGTGCCCGGCCGAATGCAGGGCCTCGAGCGCCGGTACCGAGAAATCGGGCGTCCCTGCGAAAACGAGGCGCAGTCGGCGGGTCATGAGCGTGGATGTGCGGGGCGGCGTCGCCACCTGCCGCGCGGCGGTCAGATCACCGGCGCTTTCGAGCGCGCGTGCGCGCCCTGCCCGGTGCCGCGCTCGCGACGCTCTTTCTCGAGCTTCTTGCGGATGCGCGTCCGCTTGAGCTCCGAGAGATAGTCGACGAACAGCTTGCCCTCCAGGTGGTCCATCTCGTGCTGGATGCAGACGGCGAGCAGGCCGTCGGCCTCCATCTCGAACGGTTTGCCGTCGCGGCCCAGCGCGCGCACCACGATCCGCGCCGAGCGGTTCGTCAGCTTGTCGAAGATGCCGGGCACCGACAGGCAGCCTTCCTCGGCCTCCGTCGAGCCCTCGCGCTCGATGATCTCGGGATTCACGAACGCCAGGGGATGGCGCTGGTCCTCGGTCACGTCGGCGACCAGCACCCGCCGATGCACGTTGACCTGGGTGGCGGCGAGGCCGACTCCAGGCGCCGCATACATCGTCTCGAGCATGTCGTCGATGAGCTGGCGGACCGGGGCGTCGACCTGGGCCACGGGCTCGGCGCGCGTGCGCAGCCGAGGGTCTGGATATTCGAGGATCGTGAGCTTAGCCATTCTCTTGAAAATGCTGCTAAAGTTAACTCAGGCTTCAAATTAGCCACCGCAGGAGCGCCATTGGACACCCGTCGCCGTCCAGCGGCGTCGCCCGACTGAGACGTGGTCGGCAGCAGCCTTGCGGGGCGGCGGATTATAAGGCGACGGTCGCGACCTCGACACCGGATGGAGAGAGGGATGGATCGTAACCTGCGCATCGCCCCCGATGTTTCGTTTTGCCCGGGCCGCTGGATCCGGGCAGGTGCCCTGGCGCTGGCCGTGGCCGGCTTTGGCCTGGCACTCGGAGCGGCCACCCCTGCGACGGCGCAGACCGAGGCCTCAGGCCGGTCGATGTCCGTGCCGCTGGCCGCCTCGGCACCGGACCGTTATGTCGTGAGGAAGGGCGATACCCTCTGGGACATCGCTGGCGTCTTCCTGCGGGATCCCTGGTACTGGCCGGAGATCTGGTACGTCAACCCGGCCATCGCCAATCCCCACCTGATCTACCCGGGCGACGTCCTGTACCTGTCGTACGTCGACGGCAAGCCACGCGTGACGGTCGAGAGCGCCGGCGCCGTGCGCCTCTCGCCGCAGGTTCGCTCGAACCCGCTGACCGACGCCGTGCGCGCGATCCCCTACGACCTGATCATGGACTTCGTCGGCCGGCCCAGCCTGCTCGACAAGGAACAGGTCAAAGAGGCGCCGTACGTCGTCGGCATCAGGGACCGCCACATCGTCGGATCCACCGCGAACGAGATCTACGGCAAGGGCATGGAGCAGCCCGCCCCCGGCTCGCGCTACAACGTGATCCACGTGGGGGATGAACTGCGCGACCCCGATGACGGTGACCTCCTCGGCTACATCGGACATTTCGCTGGCGTCGGCGAGGTCATCCAGTCGACCGGCGCCGTGGTGCCGGGCGAGAAGTCCGTATTCAAGTCCGAGCGCCAGGAGGAACTCGCGCACATGCGCGTGCTCGAGGTGGGCCGCGAGATCCTGCAGGGCGACAAGCTACTGCCGGCCACGGTGGACTTCGGCGAGGACTTCGTGCTGTCCGCCCCGACCAACGAGGGCTTGCTCGGCCAGGTCATCGCGGTCGTGGACGGCGTGTACGTCGCGGGCACGTACCAGGTGGTTGCCATCAATCGAGGCGAGCGCGACGGCCTCGCGCCAGGCAACGCGCTCGCGGTATTCAACCGCGGCGAGCAGGTCCGCGACCGTTACGGCCGCCAGGACTGGATGGCATACACGGCCAACTACGAGCGTGTTCGCCTCCCGGACGAGCGCAGCGCGACCATCCTCGTGTTCAAGGTCCTCGATCGCATGAGCTACGCCCTCGTGGTCGAGTCCACGCAGGAGTTTCGCCGGGGCGATTTCGTGGTGCACCCGACTTTCGGCCACCGGGACGCAGGGGCCAGGACCTTCATCCGCTGAGGGTCTGCGCCGCTGCGGTTCTGTACGATCGCAGCTGATTTGCAGGAGCCTGCCGGGACGACCTCCCGGTAGGCTCCTTGCACATGGACGACCCGAAACCCTGGCTCACGCTGGCGCGTGTCCCCGGACTGCACGCGGGTCGCCTCGCGCGCGGAGGCGAGCCGGCGCTCGCGCCCCTCGCACTGCTCCAGGAGTCGCGCGCAGCGTTGGCGGCCTTCGGCCTGGGCAACGCGGCGATCGCAGCCCTCCGGCAGCCCGACCCTGCCGGCCTCGCGGGTGACGAGCAATGGCTGGCCGGCGCGCGCCGCAGGCTCGTGACCTGGGGATCGCCCGGCTACCCGGCGCCGCTCGCCGCCATCGAGGACGCGCCTCTCGTCCTGTTCGTCGAGGGTGATCCGCAGGCGCTGTCGCTCCCCCAGCTCGCGATCGTCGGCAGCCGCAATCCAACGCCCATCGGCCGCGACACGGCCCTGCAGTTCGCGGCCCACCTGGCCCGGACGGGCCTCGCCGTCACGAGCGGCCTCGCGCTCGGCATCGATGGAGCCGCCCACCGGGGTGCGCTGCAGGCGAAAGGCAGCACGGTCGCGGTGCTCGGCTGCGGTCTCGACACCCTCTATCCGCGCGAGCATGCTGGCCTCGCCCGGGAAATCGTCGAACGGGGCGCGCTCGTGTCGGAAATGCCGACGGGAACGGCGCCGCTCAAGCAGCACTTCCCGCGCCGCAACCGCCTCATCAGCGGCCTCTCCGTCGGCACGCTGGTGGTCGAGGCCGCCCTGCAGAGCGGGTCGTTGATCACCGCGCGGCTGGCGGGTGAGCAGGGTCGCGAGGTGTTCGCGATCCCGGGCTCCATCCACAGCCCGCTGTCGCGGGGCTGTCACCGGCTGATCAGGCAGGGGGCCAAGCTGGTGGAGAGCGTGGACGACATTTTCGTCGAGCTCGGCCCGCTGCGCGGCGGGCTCGCGGCAGCGACTCGCTCGGAAGCACTTGACGCACAAGAGGATTCCGGCCGCGCGTTGGACAAGGACTACGAAATCCTGTTAGATGCGCTCGGCTTCGCGCCGGCCAGCGTAGACACCCTGGTCGAGCGCACCGGTATCGGGCCCGACGCGGTCGCATCGATGCTCCTCATCCTCGAGCTCGACGGGCGAGTCTCACAACAGCACGGCGGGTCCTACTGCCGCAGGCTGCCAAGGAAACAGGAATGAAGGAAGGCGTTCTCGACATCCTGATCTACCTCTTCGAGAACTATTTCGACGGCGACGTGGACGAAGGCAGCGAACCCGATCGCGAGACGCTGAAGCAGGAACTCGAGCGCGCAGGCTTCCCCACCGGAGAGGTCGAGCGCGCGCTGTGCTGGCTCGAGGAACTCGCCGCCGACCCTGCGCGCGCCGGGCCCACGCCCACGTCGCGCGCGATCCGCATCTTCGACGCGCTGGAACAGGCGCGGCTGGACACCGACTGCCGGGGATTCCTCGTGCACCTCGAGCAGGTCGGCATCCTCTCGCCCACGCAGCGCGAGCTGGTCATCGACCGCCTGATGGCGCTCGAAGGCGACGACATCGACATCGAGAAGCTGAAGTGGGTGGTGCTGATGGTGCTGTTCAGCCAGCCCGGGCAGGAGACGGCGTTCTCCCGCATGGAGGACCTGGTGTTCGAGGACCGGTCCGGGGCGGTGCATTGAGCACCGCCCGGGCGGTGCCCGAAACGGATGCCGCGGACCGCCGCGGCATGATCGTTTTTGGGGCGCGTGAATTTTCGTAAGGGAACATGAGCAGGAATCTCGTCATCGTGGAGTCGCCGGCCAAGGCGAAGACCATCAAGAAGTACCTCGGCAAGGACTTCGAGGTGATGGCGTCCTACGGCCACGTCCGCGACCTCGTGCCCAAGGAAGGCGCCGTCGATCCCACGCGCCGTTTCGCCATGCGCTGGGAGCTCATCGACAAGAACAAGAAGCACGTGGACGCCATCGCGCGCGCCGTGAAGAAGGCCGACGCGCTCTACCTCTCGACCGACCCCGATCGCGAGGGGGAAGCGATCTCCTGGCATCTCTACGAGCTGCTGAAGGAGGCGGGGGCGCTGGACGGCAAGAACGTCCATCGCAGCGTGTTCTACGAGATCACGCAGAATGCGGTGCGGGAGGCCATCGACCAGCCGCGCGAGATCGCCGAGGAACTGGTCAAGGCCTACCTCGCGCGCCGCGCGCTCGACTACCTCGTCGGCTTCAATCTCTCGCCGCTGCTGTGGAAGAAGGCCGGACTCTCGGGCGCGTCCGCGGGGCGCGTGCAGAGTCCCGCGCTCAGGCTGATATGCGAGCGCGAGGCGCAGATCGTGGCGTTCGTGCCGCGGGAGTACTGGACCGTCGAGGCCGAGGCCGAGAAGGCCTCGCAGGGGTTCACGGCGAAGCTCTCCGAGTTCGGCGGCGAGAAGGTCGAGCAGTTCACCATCACGAACGGACCTCGTGCCGAGGAAGTCCGCCGCGCACTGGAGCAGGCGGCGGGCGGAGCGCTGGACGTCGTAGGCGTCGAGAAGAAGCAGCGCAAGCGCAATCCATCGCCGCCCTTCACCACCTCGACGCTGCAGCAGGAGGCCTCGCGCAAGCTCGGCTTCGGCGCGCAGCGCACCATGCGCACTGCCCAGCGGCTGTACGAGGGCGTGGACTTCGGCGAAGGGCCGGTGGGCCTCATCACCTACATGCGCACCGACTCGGTGAGCCTGGCGGGCGAGGCGATTGCCGACATCCGCAAGAGCATTGCGCGAATCTACGGCGCCGACTCGGTGCCGGCCTCGCCGCGGCTGTACCGCACCAAGTCGAAGAACGCCCAGGAGGCCCACGAGGCCATCCGCCCGACGTCCGCGGCGCGCGTGCCCGATGAGCTCGCGGGCAAGCTCGACCCGGACCAGCACAAGCTCTACACGCTCGTCTGGCGGCGTGCCGTGGCGAGCCAGATGGAGGCCGCGGTGTTCGACACCGTCGCCGTGGACCTCGCTGCCGGCGCCGGCAACACGTTCCGCGCGAACGGCTCCACGCTCGTCTCGCCCGGCTTCCTCGCGGTCTATCGCGAGAGCTTCGACGACGTGACGCTCGACGACGAGGACGACCGCCGCCTCCCTGCGCTCGAGGCCGGCGACAAGGTGCGGTTGCTCGCGATCAAGCCCGAGCAGCATTTCACGGAGCCGCCGCCGCGCTACTCCGAGGCGAGCCTCGTCAAGGCGCTGGAAGAATACGGCATCGGCCGGCCCTCGACGTACGCGAGCATCATCCAGACGCTGCTCTTCAAGAAGTACTGCGAGCTGGTCAGCCGCCGCTTCGTGCCGACCGACCTCGGCAAGATCGTCAACCGCTTCCTGACCGGGAATTTCGAGCACTACGTCGACTTCGGCTTCACGGCCGCGATGGAAGACGAGCTCGACAACATCTCCCGCGGCGAGGAGGACTGGGTGGCCGTGCTCGAGCGCTTCTGGGACGGATTCAAGAAGCAGATCGACGACGTGGAGGCCAACGTCACCCGCTCCGACGTCGCGATGGCGCGGGACATCGGCATCGACCCGGTGTCGGGCCGGCCGGTCAGCGTACGCTACGGCAAGTACGGCGCGTTCGCACAGATCGGCACGCGCGACGACGTGGAGAAGCCGAAGTTCGCGAGCCTGCGTCCCGGCCAGCACATGGACGACCTCACGCTCGGAGACGCGCTCGAGCTGTTCAAGCTGCCGCGTACCCTCGGCAAGATGCCGGATGGACAAGACATCAAGGTCGCCGTCGGCCGCTTCGGGCCTTACGCGCAGTACGGCGCCAAGAAGTACGTGTCGCTCAAGAAGGAAGACGATCCGTACACCATCACGCTCGAGCGGGCGCTGGAGCTGATCCACGAGAAGCAGCAGGTCGAGGCGAACCGCATCATCCGCGAGTTCCCCGGGACCGTCGTGCAGGTGCTCAACGGGCGCTACGGTCCCTACATCACCGACGGCAGGAAGAACGGCAAGATCCCGAAGGACCGCGAGCCGGCGTCGCTGTCGCTCGAGGAATGCCAGGCGATCCTCGCCGCGGCGCCGGGGCGCAAGGGTCGGTGGGGACGGAAGGCGGCGCCGGCCAAGACCGCGGCGACTGGGACCGAGGCTGCAGGCGAGAAGCCCGCGGTCGCAAAGGCGACGCCGAAGAAGAAGACCGCCGCGAAAAAGAAGTCCGTGGCGAAGAAAAAATCGTCCTGATCCCTGCCCCTCCATATCCCGCCCGTCGGGTGAGGACTGGGCCGAGAGTTCCGGAGTGATCGCATGAACACCGCCGCTCCCTGCACCGCCGCCGTCATCGACTATCTGCGCTCGTTGCACGACTCGATCACGAGCACGCTGGAGTACGCCGACGGCGCCAGGTTCCGTCGCGACACCTGGCAGCGGCCGCAAGGCGGCGGCGGCGAGAGCCGCGTGCTGCGCGAGGGCGCCGTCTTCGAGCAGGCGGGAATCAATTTCTCGCACGTGATGGGCGGCCAGCTGCCCGCTTCGGCGACGGCGCAACGGCCCGAACTCGCCGGAGCGAGCTTCGAGGCGATGGGCGTGTCACTCGTCATCCACCCGCGTAACCCGTACGTGCCGACCTCGCACGCCAACGTGCGCTACTTCGTCGCCGCCCGCGACGGCGAGCCGCTCGCGTGGTGGTTCGGCGGCGGCTTCGACCTCACGCCCTGCTACCCGTTCGACGAGGATGTGCTGCACTGGCACCGCACGGCCAAGGCTGCCTGCGATCCTTTCGGACCGGACGTCTACGCCAGGTACAAGGACTGGTGTGACAAGTACTTCTTCCTCAAGCACCGCGGCGAGACACGCGGCGTGGGCGGGCTCTTCTTCGACGACCTGAACGAGTGGGACTTCGAGAAGTCGTTCGCGTTCATGCAGAGCGTCGGCGATCACTACCTGCCCGGCTACATGCCGATCGTGGAGCGCAGGAAGGACACGCCCTACGGCGAGCGGGAACGGAACTTCCAGCTCTACCGCCGGGGACGTTATGTCGAATTCAACCTCGTCTACGACCGCGGCACCCTGTTCGGGCTGCAAACGGCCGGGCGCACCGAGTCGATCCTGATGTCTCTTCCACCGCTGGTGCGGTGGGAGTACGACTACCGGCCGGAGCCGGGGACGCCGGAAGCCAGGCTTTACGAGCGTTTCCTGCAGCCGCGCGACTGGCTTGGCGAATCATTATGTAAATAGCGCCGGCGCGGTGTTGCCACCCACCGGGGAGGCGGAGTACTTTCCACGCTTCCGGCGAATAAGGTCGAAGGGAGCCGGATGACAGCCCGGGTCCGCGCACTGCGCCAATGCAGGCCGGAACCGGGAGCGGGAATCGTCCGGATTCCGGGCCTAACAAGTAAACAACAGCGTAGAGGGGATCGTCATGAATTGGAGACCATTATCGGTGTTGCTGTCCGTTGCGACAGCGACCGGCATCGCAGGCATGGCACCTGCGAGCGCCGCGCCCCCCGTGGCAAACAAGATTCCGATGAGTGCCGCCGAAGGCGTGCCAAGCCTCTGGTTCGTGCAGCTCGGCAGCGCACCGACCAGCGACGGCACGGACGTCACGCTCCTCCGCTCGGAGAAGCGGGCCTTTCGCGACAAGGCGCGCTCCGAAGGCGTCCGGTTCAGGGAACGCCGCGAGTTCGAGACCCTGTGGAACGGCATTTCCATCGAAGCGTCCCCGGCCGAGATCAACAAGATCGTGCGGTCGATCGAAGGCGTGACGGCGGTGTGGCCCGTCGCCAAGATCGACGCTCCGCCGCCCGGCACGCCGGTGGCGCCTGAGCTGTTTACCGCGATCCAGATGACCGGCGCGGACATCGCGCAGTCCGAGCTCGGCTTCACGGGCAAGGGCATCAAGGTCGCCGTGATGGACACGGGCATCGACATCGACCACCCGGATTTCGGCGGCAACGGCACGCCGGGCGGCAATTCCTTCCCGACCGCGCGCGTTCGTTACGGCTATGACTTCGTCGGCGACGACTTCAACGCGGACGACACCTCGCCGACCTACAATCCCATCACGACGCCCGACCCGAATCCGGACGACTGCAACGGCCACGGCACGCACGTGGCGGGCATCGTCGGCGCGAACGGCACGGTCAAGGGCGTCGCGCCCGAAGTGACCTTCGGCGCATACCGTGTGTTCGGCTGCGACGGCTCGACGACGTCGGACATCATGCTCGCCGCCATGGAGCGCGCCTACAAGGACGGCATGCAGGTGCTCAACATGAGCATCGGCTCGCCGTACCAGTGGCCGCAGTACCCGACCGCCGAGGCGGCCTCACGGCTGGTCCGCAAGGGCATGGTCGTCGTGGCCTCCATCGGCAACAGCGGCGCCAACGGCCTCTATTCCGCGGGCGCCCCGGGCCTCGGCAGGGACGTGATCGGCGTGGCGTCGTTCGACAACACCAACGTCTTCCTGCCCTATGCACTGGTCAATGGGCAGCAGATCGGCTACGTCACGATGACGTTCTCGCCCAATCCCCCGACCTCGGGCGGCGGGGAGGTCGTGAACGTCGGCCCGGCGTGCAACGCGAACCTGCCGCTGCCCGACGTCGCCGGCAAGATTGCATTGGCCGCGCGCGGCACCTGCAGCTTCGGGGAGAAGGCGACCAATTCGATCAATGCGGGCGCCATCGCGGTACTCATCTCGAACAACGCCGCGGGCGTGTTCAACGGGACCTTGGGCGCACCGATCGGCGATGGGTCGGTCCCGGTCGTCGGCATCTCGCTCGCCGACGGCAACTTCCTGCGCGCACAGGCGGCGCCGGTCAACCTGACGTGGACCGACCAGCAGGCCTCGTTCCCGAGCCCGACGGGCGGGCTCATCTCGAGCTTCAGCTCGTACGGCCTGTCGCCGGACCTCGCGCTCAAGCCCGACATCGCGGCGCCCGGCGGCAACATCTACTCGACCTATCCGCTCGAGAGCGGCGGCTTCGCCACCCTCGGCGGCACGTCAATGTCGTCGCCGCACGTCGCGGGCGCGGCCGCTTTGCTGCTGCAGTCCAGGCACCACCTGCGGGCCAACGACGTGCGCACGATCCTGCAGAACAGCGCCGACCCGCACCCCTGGTTCGGAAACCCCACGCTTGGTTTCATGGACAACGTGCATCGCCAGGGCGCCGGCATGGTCGACATCGACGATGCCATCCTCGCGACCACGCTGGTGGAGCCGGGCAAGATCTCTGCGGGCGAGGGCGAGAGTGGCCCGTACACCCAGCGCCTGACGGTC
The DNA here is from genome assembly GCA_963778185.1 of uncultured Gammaproteobacteria bacterium. GTDB lineage: Bacteria > Pseudomonadota > Gammaproteobacteria > Steroidobacterales > Steroidobacteraceae > RPQJ01. The sequence goes on from CAVZTF010000003.1 coordinate 1,221,383, forward strand.
AGCAATCGCGGTTCGTCGGCCGTCACCTACGATCTCTCGTTCGTGAACGCACTGTCGACCGGCGGCGTCATCACGCCGTCCTTCTTCGGCAGCGACGCGACCGTGGACTTCAGCGCCGCGAGCGTCACGGTGCCGGCGGGCCGCAAGGCGACCGTGCTGGCCACGATCACTCCCGCAACCGGCCCGGTGAATGGCCAGTACGGCGGGTACATCGTGCTGACGCCGCAGGGCGGTGGCCAGGTGTACCGGGTGCCGTTCGCCGGCTTCGTCGGCGACTACCAGGGCATCCAGGCACTCACGCCGACCCCGAACGGGTTCCCGTGGCTGGCCATCAGCTACCTCGGCGAGTTCTACGGGCCGGTCACCGGCCCCGCCGACTGGGTCTACACCATGGAAGGCGAAGACGTGCCATGGTTCCTCGTGCACTTCGACCACCAGGTCGAGAGGTTCCAGGCGACGATCTTCAATGCCGCGACCGGCCAGCCGGTGCACTCGGTCTTCAACAAGGCCATCGACGACGAGTACCTGCCACGCAATTCCACGACGACGAGCTTCTATGCCTTCGCCTGGGACGGCACTCGCATCCACAGCCGCGGACAGCATCGCGGATGGTGCAAGGACAAGGGCAAGGACTCGAGGAAGTGCGAGGTCGACATGGCCAGGCCGGTTGGCGACGGCGAGTACGTCATCCAGCTGAAGGCCCTGAAGGCCAACGGCGACTCCTGGAACCCGGCTCACTGGGAGACGTGGACGTCGCCGGTCATCGCGATCGACCGTCCGTAGAGTCGATCTGACCTGACCTTTCGGTCCGCGGGGCCGCTTCGCAAGAAGCGGCCCCGTTTTTATTGGGCCGCCGTTTCGTCGCGCGGCAGCTCGCCGCTACATCGCCTCGCCCTGGATGGGATCCACGGCGCGCCCCGGCGAGCACAGCACGAGCCCGCCGCGGGTGCTGGCGTGGTAGTCGAGGACTTTGGCCCCGGCCTTGATGCGGATCCGGTAACCCGGCACCAGCGCCTGGGTGTACAGGCCGCCGCGCCCCGGACAGCCCAGCGAACCGTCCGGCCACGTCACGACCTCGGCGCTCTGCATTTTGAGCTGCGCTCGCCCGAGTCCCGTCTGCTTTTCGGCGTCCGCGAGCGCGGCTTCGATCGCCGATTTCATGCCGTCCGAAGTCACGTGCGGGTCCGCGTTTTCTGCAGCTTGTCCGGCGGCGGGCTTGACGGGCGGTTCGGCGGGCTGCTCGGCGCCGGCGCATCCCGCAAGCAGCGCTCCGCTGGCGATGAGGACGCCGCGGCGACGCGTCGAGTGTTTCATATCATGTCGCTCCAGTTTCGGTACCCTAATGTCATCCGGGAGACTCCGGCCGCAGGCCAGCCGTTCGATGAACTACCGCCACGCGTTCCACGCCGGGAATTTCGGCGACGTGCTGAAGCACGTCGTGTTGATAATGCTCGTGGAACACCTGAAAAAGAAGTCCGCGCCCTTCTTCTACCTGGACACGCACGCGGGCCGGGGCGTCTACGACCTGAGCGACGCGCAGGCGCAGCGCAGCGGCGAATACAAGACCGGCATCGGCCGGCTGCTGGAACGGTCCGCGCAGTCGCTGCCCCCGGACGTCGCGGCCTACGTGCAGCTCGTGCGCGAGTCGGCCGGAAAGGGTCACAGCGCCATCACGGCGTACCCGGGCTCCCCGCTGATCGTGGCCAGGCTGCGTCGCCCGACGGACCGCCTGGTGCTGATGGAGACGCTACCCAAAGAAGCGGACGCGCTCAGGGTGGCGCTCGGCCGCCAGCGGCTCGTGTCGGTGAACGAAAGCGACGGCTACGCCGCGCTCAAGGCGCACCTGCCTCCACGTGAGAACCGCGGGCTGGTGCTGATCGACCCGCCCTACGAGTCGGACCTGGAATTCGACCACGTGCTCGCCGGCCTCGAGCTGGCGAACGAGCGCTGGCCCACCGGCACGTTCTGCGTCTGGTATCCGGTCACCGACCGCGCTGGCGCGGTGCGCTTCCGTCGCGACCTCGAGCGTTCCGGGATCCGCAAGGTCCTGGACGCCACGCTGCGCGTCCTGCCGAACGACGCGCAGGTCGGCATGGGAGGCGCGGGGCTCGTGGTCGTCAACCCACCCTGGCAGCTCGACGCGCGACTCGGGGAACTGCTGCCGCAGTTGCACAGGCTGCTGTCGCCGGAAGGCGCGGGCGGCACCGGGGTGGAGTGGCTGGTCCCGGAGTGAGGGCGATCAGCGCAGCTTCGCGCAAGCCGCGTGACGAAAGCAGTCGACGGTGTGGTCGTTCACCATTCCGGTCGCCTGCATGTGGGCGTAGACGATCGTCGAGCCCACGAACCTGAACCCACGCTTCCTGAGATCCTTGCTGAGGGCGTCCGACTCGGCGCTCGTCGCCGGCACGTGGCTCATGGCCGTCCAGCGGTGCACGACCGGCTTGCCTCCCACGAACGACCACAGGTGATCCGCGAGGCCGCCGACCTCGTCCCGGAGCCTGAGCGCAGCCCGCGCGTTGGTGATCGCGGACTCTATCTTGAGCCGGTTGCGCACGATGCCGGGAAACTTCATCAACCGCTCGACGGTGCGCCGGTTGAAACGCGCGACGCGCTCAAGGTCGAAATCGGCGAACGCCTCGCGGTAGCCCGCGCGCTTGTTGAGGATGGTGGACCAGCTCAGGCCCGCCTGTGCGCCCTCGAGGATCAGGAACTCGAACTGCGTGCGATCGTCGCGCACTGGCACGCCCCACTCCTCGTCGTGGTAGCGGATGTACGCTGCACTCATGCCCGAGTACGACCACGCACAGCGCGGGCGCGCGTCGGGCGCAAGGGGACGCGTGGATGTCATGGCGGACAGGTGCCCCCACCCACGCGGAGTGAGGGCGACCCGCTCGATCCCGTCAGCCTTCCGTCTTTTCGCCGTCCTTCTTCTCGCCTTCCTTCATGTCGGCGCCGCACTTGCCCTCGCCGCACTTCCCTTCGCCCTTGGCCTTGTCGGCGCCGCACTTGCCCTCGCCGCATTTCCCCTCGCCCTTGGCCTTGTCGGCGCCGCACTTGCCCTCGCCGCACTTTCCCTCCTGCATGCCCTTGTCCGTGCCGCCCGTGCCCTCGGCGGCCATGTACGCGCTGCCGAGCGAGGTGAGCGAGAACGGATTGGCATTCGCCACCGAGGCGGCCGCGAGCGACCCGGCGATGGCGGCCCCCAATGCGAGTGCGACGGGCTTGCTGAAATTCCTGTGGTTCATCTGTTGTCTCCTTGCGTGAAGTACGGTTGGTTTTTTCATTTCCGGGTCCACTCCAGGGCCGCGAGCACTTGCCCGACAACCCGGTCGAGGTTCGCATTCGCGGCACCGACCACCGCGATGCTGCCGGGTCCGGCCGGCACGATCGTTCCCGAATACCCCTGCTCGTCGAAGCGGACGGGCGCTGCAACCTTCTCATCCCGCAGCACCATCACCGTCACCGGGCCGGCATCCGTCTGCACCACGAGGTGCGGCACCCTGTGACCACGGAATGGACAGGTATTCGCATAGGATACTGCGCCGATCCCGGGCCGCAGCCGTATCCCGCCGCGCCCCAGCACCCGTTCGACGCGTGCGGGGTCCGTCCGGTTCCCGGCGGCGACGGCCTCGGGCTCGTGAGCCATGTGTTCGACGACGGACTTCGCCAGGGATTCACGCGGCCCACTCACCCAGAGCAGCGAGCCTATCGCGACGCCTCCCACGATGCTGGCGGCAAGCGCGAGCCAGCGCCGGCGATCCACCACCTGCAGCGCCCCGCCCGATTGACGCCCGGACCTCGCGCCCGCCCCGGGCACGGGCACCTGCAAGGCGGCCAGGACCTTTTCATCGAGCGCCAGCGTCTGGCGCAGGAACTCCGCGCAGCGGACGCACGTGTCGCGGTGGGCCATGGCCTCCGCGCCCAGGCGGTAAGGATCAGCCCCGGCCGCCCTGCGGAACTCCAGGCACTCCATGGTTACTCCGCCTCCCCGGTCAGGCCCAGACCGAGCCGCTTGCGCAGCTTCTGCCGGGCCCGGAACAGGCGCGTCAGCACGGCACCCTGCGTCAGGCCGAGCTGGCGGGCGATCTCCTCCGTCGAATGACCCATCAGCACCTGCAGCACCAGCGGCTCACGATAGTCGTCCTCCAGTTCGAAGATCGCACGCCGCACGTCCAGCACCTCCCGGGCCTCCCCCACCGCAAGTTCCGGCGACTCGCTACCGACGAGATCGTCCACCTGCACCGTCTCCAGACGCTTCCGTTCGTAGAGTCGCGCGTGCTCGCGGCGCACGATGGTGAGCAGCCACGGCTTGGCGGCGCCCGTCTCCGCGAGGCTCTCCCGCGACCGCCACGCCCTGAGCATCGCCTCCTGCACCACGTCCTCCGCCACCTGCCGGTCCCTCGCCAGCCAGAACGCGAACCGGTAGAGGTCCGGCCGCAGCTCTTCGCAGAGCCGCGCAAATGCGGATTCCCCGTTCTTTCCGGCAAACGGCGCGTTCATGTATAAAGACCGAGCTGCCAGCGGCTTTATTTCGACGCCGCGGGAGGGGCTGGCCGCCTCGCCCCACCCGGGTCCGGGCTCGCCCGCACCTTAGCCCGTGCGGCTGCACGGGCGCAAACCGCACCTGGCCGCGACTGGAGTTCACGATGACCCACCACCACACCCCTCACCAGTACCCTCGCGTGCGGATGCGCCGCATGCGCCGTGACGATTTCTCCCGCCGCATGATGCGCGAGACGACGCTGACGCCGGGCGACTTCATCTACCCCGTGTTCGTCATGGAGGGACGCAAACAGCGCGTGGCGGTGCCCTCGATGCCGGGTGTCGAACGCCTCACGGTGGACGAGCTGGTGCGCGAGGCCGAGGCGATCGCGAAGCTCGGCGTGCCGGCGATCGCGCTCTTCCCGGTGACCGCGCCCGACGCGAAGAGCCTGGACGGCCGCGAGGCCTGGAACCCGCAAGGTCTCGCGCAGCGCGCCGTGCGGGCGCTCAAGAAAGCCCTGCCCGAGCTCGGCGTGGTCACAGACGTCGCGCTCGACCCGTTCACCACGCACGGGCAGGACGGCATCATCGACGATACGGGATACGTCATGAACGACGTCACCGTCGATGCGCTGGTGAAGCAGGCGGTCTCGCACGCCGAAGCGGGCGCGGACATCGTGGCTCCCTCGGACATGATGGACGGCCGCATCGGCGCCGTCCGCGACGCGCTCGAGGCCGGCGGCCACATCCACACGCGCATCCTCGCCTATTCCGCGAAGTACGCCTCGAGCTTCTACGGTCCGTTCCGCGACGCCGTGGGCTCGGCCGGCAACCTCGGCAAGGGCAACAAGTACAACTACCAGATGGATCCCGCCAACTCCGACGAGGCGCTGCGCGAGGTGCAGCTCGACCTCGACGAGGGCGCGGACATGGTCATGGTCAAGCCGGGGCTGCCCTACCTCGACATCGTCCGCCGCGTGAAGGACCGCTTCGGCGTCCCGACGTTCGTCTACCAGGTGAGCGGCGAGTACGCGATGCTGATGGCTGCCGCGCAGAACGGCTGGCTCGACGAACGCGCGGTGGTGCTCGAGGCCCTGACGTCGATCAAGAGGGCGGGTGCGGACGGAATCCTGACGTATTTCGCCAGGCGCGCGTCGGAATGGCTGGCGGAACGGAGATAGGGGGCCGTGACCGACGCCTACGGCCTCTTCGGCTACCCGGTCCACCACAGCTGGTCGCCATTCATCCACGGGATGTTCGCGAAGCAGACCGGCCAGGACATGGTGTACCGGTTGCACGAGAGTCCGCCGGAGCGGTTCCGCACCGACGTGCTGGAGTTCTTCAGCCAGGGTGGCCGCGGTATCAACATCACACTGCCGCACAAGCGGGCCGCGGCGGACCTCGTCAACGTACTGACCCCGCGCGCGCAGCTGGCAGACGCGGTCAACACCATCGTTCGCCGTGACGAGCAGCTGGTCGGCGACAACACCGACGGCGCCGGCCTGATCACCGACCTCACGCGCAACCTGAAGCTGAGCTGGAAATCACCGCGCATCCTGCTGCTGGGCGCAGGCGGCGCCGCGCGCGGCGCGCTCGGCCCGTTGCTCGAGCTGCAGCCGCGGATGCTGGTCATCGCTAACCGCACGCTGGAGCGCGCGCTCGACCTCGCACGCGAGTTCACCGAGTTCGGTCCCGTGATGGGCTGCGAGTTCGCCACGCTGGAGAACCAGCGCTTCGACCTGGTGGTGAACGCCACCTCCGCCAGCCTGCGCGGCGCGGTGCCGCTCATCCCCATCGACGTCGTCGACTCGATGACCACCTGCTACGACATGGCCTACGGCGCCGGGGATACCGCCTTCGTCGCCTGGGCGAAGCGGCTCGGCGCCGGACACGCAGCACAAGGGTGGGGAATGCTCGTGGAGCAGGCGGCCGAAGCGTTCACGCTCTGGCGGGGCGTCGGGCCGGACACGACCCCGGTGCTGCGGGCGCTGCGGCAGCGGGCCGCTACGGTCGCTCGTAATCCTGCTTCAGGTTCACGTACCAGTCCGCCATGATCGCCACGCGCGCTAGTTCCACCTCGGAGAGTGGCCGGGCGCGTCGCACCGGATTGCCGACGTAGAGCCCGCCGGACTCGAGGCGTTTGCCGGGGGGCACCACCGTGCCCGCGCCGATCATCACGTCGTCTTCCACCACCACGCCGTCGAGCACGATGGCGCCGATCCCGACCAGCACGCGATTGCCGATCGTGCAGCCGTGCGCCACGACCTTGTGGCCGATCACCACGTCCTCGCCGATCAGCAGCGGCCAGCCGCTGTCGTTACCGGGGTAGGGTCTCGAAACGTGCAACACGCTGCCGTCCTGCACGTTGCTGCGATGGCCGATGCGGATCGCGTTGACGTCGCCGCGCACCACGGCCATCGGCCAGATCGACACCTGGTCGCCGAGCACGACATCCCCGATCACGAGGGCCGCCGGATCCACGTAGACGCCCTCGCCGAGGGTGGGGCTGATTCCGAGGTAGGGACGGACGGGCATGGCGGGATCCGTAAAGAAATGCGACCCATAGTCTAGACGCTGGGTGCCCGCCCGCTGCAATCTTGCGCACCGGTGGCCAACCCGCCGCGAAGGAGCCTGCCCGATGGTCGTCGTACTTCTGCTGTTCCTGGCCCTGCTCGTGGTGGCCGCGATCTACATGGTCCGCATCTACAACGGCCTCGTGGCGCTGCGCGAGAACGTCCGCAAGGCCTGGTCCAACATCGACGTGCTGCTCACGCAGCGGCACGACGAACTGCCCAAGCTGGTCGAGACCTGCAAGCGGTACATGGCCTACGAGCAGGAAACGCTCGAGCGCGTGATGCAGGCCCGCTCCGCCGTCTTCGCGGCCCAGGGCAAGGGTGACGTGGCGGCGGTCGGCGCCGCTGAGCAGCAACTGCGCGAGGGCCTCGGCCGCCTCTTCGCGGTCGCCGAGAACTACCCGGACCTCAAGGCAGACCAGGGCTTCGGCCACCTGCGCGCCCGCATCTCCGAACTGGAGAACGCGATCGCCGACCGGCGCGAGCTCTACAACGAGGCGGTCAACCTCAACAACATCCGCATCCAGACCTTCCCGGACCTGATCGTCGCGCGGATGTTCGACTTCAAGCAGTCCGCGCTGCTGGAGTTCACCGAGGAGCAGAAGCGCGACGTGGATCTGGGCAAGCTGTTTGGCTGATCCGTCGGACTTCTGGTTCATGGTGGCGATGCTGGGCGTCGCCGTCGCGGGCGGCGGCTGGTACGCCTTCCGCTGGCTGCACATCGCGCGTGAGATCGAGGACACGCCGACCTCGCGCGTCCGCTCGGCCGCCCAGGGCTATGTCGAGCTGGCGGGGCGCTGCCGCACGCTCGAGGGCACGCAGAACCTCGCGCCGCTGACGCAACGCCCCTGCGTCTGGTGGCACTACCGCGTCCAGCAGAAGGTCGAGTCGGGGCCGAGTGGCAAGCGCCGGCAGTCGTGGCGCACCGTGAATTCGGGTCGGTCCGGGCAGCCGTTCCTGCTGGACGACGGCACCGGCACCTGCATCGTGCAGCCGGCAGGCGCCGAGATCCTGACCGGCGAATCGACCACCTGGTACGGCAGCACCCCGTGGCCGACGCAGCCCGCGGGCGCGGGGCTGCTGCGCTCGCAAGGCCACCGTTACCGCTATTTCGAGGAGCGCATCTACGAGCACGAGCAGGTGTACCTGCTCGGGCAGTTCCGCACCCACTCCGCCGCCGGGCAGCGCGACGTGCAGGCCGAGGTGACTGCGCTGCTCGCCGAGTGGAAGCAGGACCAGCCGCGGCTCGCGGAGCGATTCGACAAGGATGGCGACGGACAGGTGAGCCTGGCCGAATGGGAGCACGCGCGCGAGGAAGCCAGGCAGACCGTGACCCAACGGCACCTCGATCGCCCGTCCCAACCTGCGCTCCACGTGCTTGGCCCGCCGGACGGCGGTCGCCTGTTCCTGATTGCGGCGTTTCCCGAGGGCGCGCTCGCCAGGCGGTACCGGCGGCGCGCACTGCTCGCCTTCTCGGGCTTCGTCGTCGCCACCTATGCCCTCGGCTGGCTGCTGCAGGGCGTCTTCGGCTGAGCCTAGAATAGGGCGATGAGCAATCCCCTCCTCGCCGACGCGCCGCTCCCGCAATTCACCTCCCTGCAGCCCGCCCACGTCGAGCCCGCCATCCGCCAGCTGCTCGACGGCAACCGGCAAACCCTCGCGGCGCTGCTGGCGGACGGGGCCGAGGGCTGGGATGCGCTCGTCGCCCCCATCGAACGCATGCACCATCGGCTGGCGAGGGCCTGGTCGCCCGTCGGGCACCTGAACGGGGTGATTAACAGCGATGCGATGCGCACCGCCTACAACGCCTGCCTGCCACTGCTCACCGCGTACCACACCGAGCTGGCGCAGAACGAGCGGCTCTGCGCAGCGTACCAGCGGGTCATGGACCACGAGGGCGACAGGCTCGATCCGGCGCAGCGCAAGCTGCTGGAGAACGCGTTGCGCGACTTCCGCCTCGCGGGCGTGTCGCTGCCGCCCGAGCGCAAGCGTCGCTTCGGCGAAGTGATGGAGCGGCTCGCCACCGTGCAGGCGAAGTTCGACGAGAACGTGCTGGACGCCACCAACGCCTGGTCCCGTCACGTCACGAACGAAGCAGAGCTCGCGGGCCTCCCGCCGACCACCGTGCAGCGCGCGCGGCAGGCCGCCGGGGACGAGGGCCAGGCCGGCTGGCGGCTCGCGCTCGACGCGCCGAACTACCAGGCAGTGATGACGCACGGCGAAAGCGCACCGTTGCGGCGCGAGTTCTACGAGGCCTGGGTCACGCGTGCCTCGGATCGCGGGCCGCATGCCGGACGATGGGACAACACGCCGCTGATGGCGGAGATCCTCGCGCTCCGGCACGAAGCCGCGAGTCTTGCCGGTTTCGCGAATTTCGCCGAGTACTCGCTCGCGACCAAGATGGCGCACGGGACCGCCGAGGTGCTCGATTTCCTGCGCGAGCTCGCGCGCGTGAGCCGTCCGCCCGCCCTGCGCGAGTTCGCGGAGCTCGAGGCGTTCGCGGGGCGCTCACTGCAGGCCTGGGACGTGGCGTTCTACTCGGAACGCATGAAGCGCGAGCGGCTCGACGTTTCCGAGGAAGCGCTGCGCCCCTATTTTCCCCTGCCGCGCGTCCTCGCCGGTCTCTTCACGGCGGTCACCCGGCTCTACGGCGTACGCATCGTGGCGCGTCCCGGGGTCGAGGTGTATCACCCGGACGTGCGGTACTTCGACATTCTCGAACGCGACGGCACGCCGCGCGGCGGCTTCTTCCTCGACCTCCATGCGCGGCCGAAGAAGCGCGGCGGGGCGTGGATGGACGAATGCGTCGGTCGCATCCGCATCGCGGAGTCGAGCGCGCTGCCGGTCGCCTACCTCGTCTGCAACTTCACGCCGCCGGTCGGCGACGAGCCTGCGCTGCTGACGCATCACGACGTGCTCACGCTGTTCCACGAGTTCGGGCACGGGCTGCACCACATGCTGACACGCGTGGACTACCCGAGCGTCGCGGGCATCAACGGCGTGCCGTGGGACGCCGTCGAGCTGCCCAGCCAGTTCATGGAGAACTTCGCCTGGCGCGAAGAGGTGCTGCCGCTGATCTCCGCGCACGTGCGCACGGGCGAGCCGCTGCCGGCCGGCATGCTTGCGAAGCTGCAGGCGAGCCGCAGCTTCCAGGCGGGCATGCAGACCGTCCGGCAACTCGAGTTCGCGCTGTTCGACTTCCGGCTGCACGCCGAACACGACCCGTCGGCGCCGCCGCGCCTGGCCGCAACGCTGGCCGAGGTCCGCGACGAGGTCGCCGTGGTGCGGCCGCCCGAGTTCAATCGTTTCCCGCACAGCTTCCAGCACATCTTCTCGGGCGGCTACGCTGCCGGCTACTACAGCTACAAGTGGGCCGAGGTGCTGTCGGCCGACGCGTTCGGTGCCTTCGAGGAACGCGGCGTCTTCGACCAGGCCACCGCCCGGCGCTTCCTGCGATCGATCCTCGAGCGTGGCGGCGGCCGCGACGCGATGGAGGCCTTCGTCGAGTTCCGCGGCCGCCGGCCGGACATCGAACCCTTGCTGCGGCAGATGGGGCTCGCGGCGTGAAGCTCCCATGATCCTCGCCACCTGGAACGTCAACTCGCTCCGCGTCCGCCTGCCGCAGCTCAAGGACTGGCTCGCAGCCAATCCCGTGGACGTCGTCGCGCTGCAGGAGACCAAGCTGCCCGACCCCGACTTCCCGCACGACGAGATCGAGGCGCTGGGCCTGCACGTCGCCTTCAGCGGGCAGCGCACCTACAACGGCGTCGCGATCCTCGCGCGGCAGCCGCTTGCGGAGGTGGTCGCCGGGATTGCCGGGTTCGAGGACGAGCAGAAGCGCGTGCTCGCCGCGACGATCGCGGGCGTGCGCGTGATCGACGTGTACGTCCCGAACGGGCAGGCCCTGGGCTCGGACAAGTTCGAGTACAAGCTGCGCTGGCTCGCAGCCTTGCGCGAGTACGTCGCCGCGGAGCTGGCGCGCCATCCCCGGCTCGTCGTGCTCGGCGACTACAACATCGCCCCCGAGGACCGCGACGTGCACGATCCGAAGGCCTGGGAGGGCTCGGTGCACGTGAGCGAGCCGGAGCGCGCGGCGCTCAAGGCGCTGCTCGCCACCGGGCTGGAGGACTGCTTCCGGCGCTTCGAGCAGCCGGAAAAGTCTTTCTCGTGGTGGGATTACCGGATGATGGCGTTCAGGCGCAACGCAGGTCTCAGAATCGACCTGATCCTCGCGAGCCCACCGCTGGCCGAAAAATGCGCGGAATGTCGCATCGACAAGGCTCCCCGCAAGCTGGAGCGGCCTTCCGACCACACACCGGTGCTCGCGAGGTTTGACATATAGGCGACGACCTCGCGGGTGTCGGAAAAATTGACTCTGGTGTTCCCGGGGCGTTTGGCTACACTCGGCCGCAATGAGCCCGCACGTGCAATCCGCGCGCAACAACTAGAAGAACGGCCAGATCATGCGGTACCGGCGCAGCGACTACGACGTGACGAACACCGTACAGGTGAGTTCGGTCGCCGCCGTTCGCCGCGCCGTGGAGGAAATCTTCACGCAGACCTGGCCCGCCGGCCAGGTCGACCGCATCCAGGCGGCGTTCGCCGACTTCGAACGTCTCTTCAACGGCCAGTTCCCCGGCTACCTCGGCTGCGACACCGTCTACCACGACGTCCAGCACTCCCTCGACGACACGCTCGCCATGGCGCGGCTGCTCGCCGGCTACGAGAAGTCGCATACCCCGGAGCAGCGGCTCGGCGCGGACCGCGCGGTCATGGGCATCGTGGTCGCGCTGTTCCACGACGCCGGGTACATTCGCCAGACCGACGACACGCAGCATCGCAACGGCGCTGAGTTCACGCGCACGCACGTTGGCCGCAGTGCGCAGTTCCTGGCGCGCTACCTGCCGACGATCGGCATGGCGGAATGGGTCCCGGTGGCCACGCAGATCGTGCACTTCACCGGCTACGAGTTGAAGTTCGACCAGATCCGGCTCGACGACCCGCGCGACCGCAAGGTCGGCCACCTCGTCGGCACCGCGGACATGATGGCCCAGATGGCGGACCGCTGTTACCTGGAGAAATGCCGCGATCGCCTCTATCCGGAGTTCGTCCTCGGCGGTGTCGCCGTGGCTCGCGGCAACGAGGGCGAGCTGAAGGTCACCTATGCGTCGGGTCTCGACGTGCTGCGGCAGACGCCGGAGTTCGTCGCGGAGGTCATGCGCACGAGGCTCGACGGCGAGTTCGGCGGCGCCTACCGCTACTTCGAAGCGCTGTTCGGCGGGCGCAACCCCTACCTGGAGGCGATCGAGCGCAGCCTCGATTACCTGCAGGTGGTGCTGCAGACCAAGCGCTGGTCGATGCTGCGTCGCGAGCCGCCCTGCTTCACGTGGGAAAAGAACCCGCTGCAGAACGTCCGCACGCTGGTGATCAACCACCTGAAGGCCACCGTCGGCGCCAACTGACGGGGCGTCACCCCGCCTGCAGCGTGCGCAGGAACGCCACCGGATCGTCGCCCCGCTCGAGCACCTCGACGAGCGCGGAACCCACCACCACCCCGTCGACGTGCCCCTGCATGCGGGCCACCTGCTCGCGGCCGCGGATGCCGAAACCCGCGCACACCGGCACCGGCGACACGGCCCGCACGCGGTCCATGTAGGCGAGCACGTCGTCCGGCACCACGACGCTCTTGCCCGTGGTGCCGGTCATGGTCACCGCGTAGACGAAACCCTGACTGGCCTCGCACAGCATCTGCAACCTCTCCGGCGGCGTGACCGGCGTGACCATCTGCACGAGCGCGAGACCTGCACGGTCCAGGGCGACGCGCATCTCGGCGCTCTCCTCGTACGGCAGGTCCGGGATGATGAATCCCGCGACCCCGGCGCGGGCGGCCGCCTCGGGCAGTCGCTCGAGGCCGTACGCCAGCAGCGGATTGAGGTAGCTCATGAGCAGCAGCGGCGCGCGCGGGCGCGGCTGCGCCTGCTCCAGTTCGCCCAGCAGCCACGGCAGGGTGAACCCGCCCTGCAGCGCTGCGAAGCTCGCGCGCTGTATCGTCATGCCGTCCGCCATCGGGTCGGTGAACGGCACCCCGATCTCGACCACGTCGGCCTCTGCGGCGATGGCCGCCAGATTCGCCCCGAACTTCGCGCGATCCGGAAAGCCGGCGGTCATGAACGCGACGACGGCAGGCCGTCCCTGCGCGCCCGCGGCACGGATCGCGGCGCTGATCGAGTCACGCGGCTTGTTCATCACATTTTTCCCTGCAGCAGCGTGCGCTGCAGCGTCGGCATGTCCTTGTCCCCGCGGCCGGACAGGCCGATGAGGATGCGGCTGCCCGGTTTCGCCCCGGCGTAGCGCTTCGCGCCGGCGAAGGCGTGTGCGCTCTCGATCGCGGGCAGGATGCCCTCGGCCTGGCAGCACTCCGCCAGCGCCGCGAGTGATTCGTCGTCCTCCGCCGCCTCGTAGGCGACGCGGCCGATGCTTGCGAGCAGGGCGTGCTCCGGGCCGACGCCAGGATAGTCGAGTCCCGCGGATACCGAGTGAGTCTCCTGGATCTGGCCGTGCTCGTCCTGCAGCAGCAGCGAGTAGCAGCCCTGCAGCACGCCCGGCGTGCCGTACGCGATGGACGCCGCGTTCTGGCCGAGCCCGGTGCCGGCACCCCCGGCCTCCAGCCCGAGCAGCTTCACGCCGAGGTCGCCAACGAAGGGATGGAACAACCCGATGGCGTTCGAGCCGCCGCCGACGCAGGCGACCGCCACGTCCGGCAGCGCACCTGCCTGCTCGAGCATCTGCGCCCGCGCCTCGATGCCGATGACGGACTGGAACTCACGCACGAGGTACGGGTACGGATGCGGCCCGACGGCGGAACCGAGCAGGTAGTAGGTGCCGTTCGGGTCGGCGACCCAGTCGCGCAGCGCCTCGTCGATCGCCGCGCGCAGCGTCCGGTCGCCGCTCGTGACCGGCACGACTTCGGCGCCGAGCAGCTTCATGCGCCCGACGTTCGGCGCCTGGCGCTCCATGTCGACCGAGCCCATGTAAACGACGCAGGGCATGCCCAGCCTCGCGCAGGCCGCGGCGGAGGCGACACCGTGCTGCCCCGCGCCGGTCTCGGCGACGATGCGCTTTGCGCCGAGGCGCTTCGCGAGCAACGCCTGGCCGATGGCGTTGTTGATCTTGTGGGCGCCGGTGTGCGCGAGGTCCTCGCGCTTGAGCCACACCTCCGCGCCCCACCGTCGCGAGAGCTCGCGCGCGAAGGTGAGCGGCGTCGGCCGCCCCACCCAGGTGCGCAGTTCGGACTCGAGCTCGGCGCGAAACTGCGCATCCGGCAGGATGCTGCGCACGCCGGCCTCGAGCCGGTCGAGCGCGGGCACCAGGGTCTCCGGGACGTAGCGACCACCGAACGGTCCAAAGCGGCCACGCTCGTCCGGAAACTCGCCGCGCAGTACCTGCGCGAGCAGCGCCTCCCGATCGATCTTCAGGGCCTCGGTTCTCATCGACGACTCTCCTCGACTTGGCTGGACGAGACCGCCGCGCGGGCCGCCCGGACGAATTCATGTATGCGCGTAGCGTCCTTCACGCCGCGGCTGCCTTCCACGCCGGAACTCACGTCCACACCGAACGGCCTCACGCTGCGCACCGCCTCCACGACATTGCGCTCGTCCAGGCCGCCGGCGAGCACCAGCTGCGTGAACGGGGCCAGGCGGGCCGCCGCACCCCAGTCGCCGCGCTCGCCCATTCCGCTGTGCGCGCTCTCGAACAGGCAGCGGCGAGGAGTCGGCACGGGCAACGGTGCGTCGCCACGCAGCACGGGCAGCACCCGCTGAACGGACGGCAAGCGTAGATACTCGAAATCCCCGACGTCCGACTGCACCCAGTCCGGACTGATCGCCGCGATGACCGAGTCGACCAGCGCCTGCGATGGATGCAGGAAAACCGCGACCCGGTCCACTCCGGCCGGAACGGCCGCCTGCAGCTCGCGGGCGGCCTCGAGCGACAGGTTGCGGGGCGACGGCTCGTGGAAGACGAAACCCACGGCGTCGGCGCCGGCCGACGCTGCCGCCGCGATGGCCTCGCGTGTCCTCAGGCCGCAGATCTTGATCCACAGGCGGGTCACGGCGACCTCAGGGCAGCGCCTCGCGGCCGGCGTCGAGCAATTCGGCGACGGCGCGCGAAGGATCGGAGCGGCGCATGAGGCTGGTGCCGACGAGCGCGAGCCTGTAACCGAGCCGCGCGACGCGGGCCGCATCCTGCGGCGTCTGCACGCCGCTCTCGGCGACGCACGGCCAGTCGAGCGGCATGCGTCCGCGCAGCTGGCGGAAGCGGTCGACGTCGATCTCCAGCGTCTCGAGGTCGCGGCAGTTGAGCCCCATCAGGACCTGCTCGTCACGGTCCTGGCGCTCTCGCGCGATGCCCTCGGCGATCTCGAGATCGTCGGCGTCGAAGGCCTCGAGCAGCACGAAGAGGCCTTGGTCCGCCGCGCAATCGAGCATCGCCACGAGCCGCTCGCGCGGCACCATGCGGACGATGAGCAGCACGCCGGACGCCCCATAGGCCCGCGCCTCGAGCACCTGGTAGGGGTCCACGAGGAAGTCCTTGCGCATGGCGGGCACGCCGTAGGGTTGCAGCGTGTCGGCGGCGAGGCGCAGGTGGTCGAGGTCGCCGTCGAAGCGCGTCGGCTCCGTGAGGATCGAGCACACCGCGGCGCCACCCTCGGCGTAGCCCTCCAGCCTGCGCACGGGGTCCACCGTGCTCGCCGACAGGTCGCCGAGCGACGGCGACCGCAGCTTCAACTCCGCGATCACGTCGAATCCGTGGCGGTCGAGCACCAGCCGCGGCGGCGCCGGCGTCGCGATCGCTGCCGCACGCAGCGCGGCTTCCGGCACGCGTTCCCGCGACTCCGCAACCCGCCGCAGGCCGGAATCGAGCATGTCGGAAAGCAGCCCCATGTCAGGCGTGCCGGCGTCCGAACGCCGCCAGGCGCTCGAGCAGCCGCGCGGCGTCGCCACGCTCGATGGCTTCGCCCGCCGCACGTACGCCTTCGGCCGTCGAGCCCACGGCGCCGGTAACCTCGAGCGCGAGCGCCGCGTTCAGCGCTATCGCGTCGCGATGCGGGCCGCGGTCACGCCCCTCGAACACGGCGCGCAGGCCCGCAGCGTTGTGGGCCGCGTCGCCACCGGCGAGGTCGGCGGCCGTGCAGCGCGGCAGGCCGAAGTCGGCCGCGTCCTGCACCCGGCGTTCGATGCGGCCGGGCTGCACGTCGTACAGCTCGAAAGGTCCCACGGGCGTCGCCTCGTCCCAGGCCGGGGCGCCGTGGATCACGAACACCCGCTGGATGGCCATTCCTGCGAGCGTCTCCGCCATCAGCCTGGCGGCCGCCGTGCTGTAGGCGCCGATGACGCCGAACGGCGGCTCGGCAGGATTGGTGAGCGGACCGAGCAGGTTGAACACGGTGCGCACGCCGAGCGCTCGGCGCACGGGCGCGACCTCCTTCATCGCCGGGTGATAGTGCGGCGCGAAGAGAAAGGTGAAGCCGGTTTCGGCCAGGCACTCGCCCGCGGCCTGCTCGTCCAGGGGCAACGGAAGTCCCAGGGCTTCGAGAAGATCGGCACTGCCGCAGCGGCTGGAGACCGAGCGGTTGCCGTGTTTCACGACGCGCACGCCCATGGCCGCGACCAGCAACGACGCGCCGCTCGAAAGGTTGAAACTGAACGATGCGTCGCCGCCCGTGCCGACGATGTCGACGGCCGGCGGGCCCGGTGGCAGGCGCGGGCGCCGCGCCAGGCCGCGCATGGCACCGGCGAAGCCGCGCACCTCCGCCGCCGTGATGCCCTTGGAGCGCAGTGCCGCAAGCAGCGCACCCGCCATCGCGGGCGCGATCGAAGCATCGGTGAGTGAGACGAGCAGCCCGCCTGCCTCGGTTTCGGTCAGGTCGCCGTGCTCCAGCAGCCGCTCGAGGATCGCGCGGTGCTCGATCACGGCGCGGTCCGTCCGGGCTCGCGGCGTCCGCCGTGGAACCGCAGGAAATTCCCCATCAACGCCGGCCCTGCCGGAGTCAGGATGCTCTCGGGGTGGAACTGCACTCCCTCGACCGCCAGCTCCACGTGCCGCACGCCCATGATCTCGCCCTCGCGCGTGCGCGCCGAGACCTCGAGCACGCCGGGCAGGCTCTCCGGCTTCGCGATCAAGGAATGGTAACGTCCGGCCTCGAGCGGCTGCGGAAGCCCGGCGAACACGCCGCGCCCGTCGTGGTCGACCAGCGACACCTTGCCGTGCATGAGCCGGCCCGCGCGCACGACCTCGCCTCCGAACGCCTGGACGATCGACTGGTGCCCGAGGCACACGCCGAGCACCGGCACCCGGCCCGCGAAGGCGCGAATCATGTCCAGCGATACCCCGGCGTCGCGCGGCGTGCCCGGCCCCGGCGAAATGCACAGGTGCGTCGGCGCGAGCGCCAGCGCGTCGTCCACCGTGATCGCGTCATTGCGGTGCACCAGCACGTCCGCGCCGAGCACCAGGAACGCCTGCACCAGGTTGTAGGTAAAGCTGTCGTAGTTGTCGACCAGCAGCAATCGCGGCGCGGTCATCACAACCCCTCCCGCGCGAGCTCGAGAGCGTGCCGCAGGACGGCGCTCTTGGCGAGCACCTCGCGGTACTCGCTCTCCGGGACGCTGTCCGCGACGATGCCCGCCCCCGCCTGGAAGCTGTAGGTGTCGCCGTGGAAGACCATGGTGCGGATGGTGATCGCCTGGTCCATGTCGCCGCCGTGCCCGAAGTAGCCGACGGTGCCGCCGTAGAACCCGCGCCGCGCCGGCTCGAGCTCGTCGATGATCTCCATCGCACGCACTTTGGGAGCGCCGACCAGGGTGCCCGCGGGGAAGGTGGCGGCGAACAGGTCGAAGGCGTCCTTGCCTGGAGCGAGCGTGCCGTGGACGCCACTGACGATGTGCATCACGTGGCTGTACCGCTCGATCGAGCGGTAGGGCTGCACGTGCACCGACCCCGCCGTCGCGACACGCCCGAGGTCGTTGCGCGCGAGGTCCACCAGCATCACGTGCTCGGAGTTCTCCTTCGGGTCGGCGAGCAACTCCGCCTCGAGCGCCGTGTCCTGGTCGGCATCGGCACCGCGCGGACGGGTGCCGGCGATGGGGCGCATCTGCGCATGCGTGCCGTTCAGCTTCACCAGCGCCTCAGGGGACGAACCCACCACCACCCGGTCGCCGAGGTCGCAGTAGTACATGTAAGGCGACGGGTTCAGCAGGCGCAGCGCGCGGTAGGTCTCGAACGGGTCAAGGTCGCAACGCCCGGAGAAGCGGACCGAGAGCACGAGCTGGTAGACGTCGCCCGCGGCGATGTACTCCTTCGTGCGCGCCACGCCCTGCACGAACTCCTCCTCGCTCAGGCTCGCGACGGGAGTGCTGAAGTTCGCCTGCCACGCGGGCCCCGGCAACCCGCCGCGCAGGGCCCGAATGATCTCCCGCCGCAGGCCCTGCCGCTCTTGCTCCGATCCGGCATGCAGCAGCGCGGCGCGGCGCGTCAGGTGATCGAACACCAGCAGTGAGCGGGGAGCCACGTAGTGCGCGTCCGGACAGTCGTCGTCGACTTTCGCCCGCGACGGCAGGCGCTCGAAGTAGCGCACCAGATCATAGCTCGCCACCCCGACCAGGCCGCCGAGCAGCGGAAACCCGTGGCTCGCGAATTCAGGCCGCGGCGCCGCTGCCAGCGCCCGGCGCAGGGCCGCGAGCAGCTCCGTCTGGTCCTGCGGCCGCGGCAGGCGTTCCGGCCCGAGGCGCAGGCCCGAGGCATCGAGCCGGAACTCCATGCAATCCCCGAAGCCGATGAAGGAATACCGCGCGAGGCGCTCCCCGCCCTCGACGCTTTCCAGCAGGAAGCGGGGCCGGAACGGCTTCAGCTTGAGGTAGGCCGACACCGGGGTGTCGAGGTCGGCGGCGATGTCGAACAGACTGGTCGTCACTTACGGTTCCTCTGTCGCGAGGACCCGGGGACGCAAACAAAAAACCCATCCCCGGTGGCTCGCGGAGATGGGTCCCAAGAATCCTGCGTACGAAACGTGCGCGTCCGGCCCCACTCCTAGGAGTGGCGCCACCACCAGCGGCGATCGGGGGTATGTCCCGAGGAGGCGTTCATCTCGCATTGCAGTATCCACGGGCGGCCGGGGAGCGTCAAGAAACGGCGCCGGGCGGCTATCGGCAGCCTAGAATGACGTGCATTTCGCGCCCAACGGAAGGCTGCCGTGACGCAACCAACGCTTGGCGGTATTCCGCTCGAACGCATCGCGGCCGTGATGGAGCGGGAACAGGGGGAGTACGAACGCCGCCACCCGAGGTCCCGCGAGCGGACCGGCCGGGGGATTGCCGGATTCTACGGCGGCGTGCCGATGCACTGGATGCTCGACTGGTCGATGCCCTTCCCGTTCCTCGTGAAGGAGGCGCACGGCGCGGTGCTCGGCGACATCGACGGCAACGAGTACGCGGACTTCTGCCTCGGCGACACGGGATCGATGTTCGGCCACTCGCCGGCGCCGGTCGTCGAGGCGATCCGGCGGCAGGCCGGCCAGGGCCTGACCTACATGCTGCCGACCGAGGACGCGATTGCGGTCGGCCGGCTCCTCGCCGAGCGCTTCGGCCTGCCGCAGTGGCAGATTGCGACGACGGCGACCGACGCCAACCGGTTCGCGCTGCGCGTCGCGCGCGCGGTCACCGGCCGCCCGAAGATCCTGGTCTTCAATGGCTGCTACCACGGCACGGTGGATGACACGTTCGTGCGGCTCGCCGGCGGCGTTGCGGTGAACCGTCCCGGGCTGCTCGGCCAGGTCGTCGACCTCACGCGGCTCACGCGCGTCGTCGAGTTCAACGATGTGCCGGCGCTGGCGGACGCGCTGTCCCATCGGGACGTGGCCTGCGTGATCACCGAACCGGTGCTGACGAACTCGTGCATGGTGCTGCCGAAGCCGGGCTTCCATGACGAGCTGCGCCGGCTCACACGCGAGGCCGGCACGCTCCTGCTGATCGACGAGACGCACACCATCTCGACCGGACGGGGCGGTTACACGCGCGCGCACCGCCTGGAGCCTGACCTGTTCGTGCTCGGCAAGCCCATCGCCGGCGGAGTACCGGCGAGCGTCTGGGGCTTCACGGACGAGGTCGCCCGCCGTCTCACGGACGTGCGCCATCGCATGCCCGCGGGCCACTCCGGCATGGGCACCACGCTCTCGGCCAACGCGCTGGCGATCGCGGCGATGCGCGCCACGCTCGAGCAGGTGATGACGCCCGAAGCCTGCGACCACATGGAGCAGCTGGCCGGGCGCCTGGCGGCGGGACTGCAGGACGCGATCGGCCGCCACGGCCTGCCCTGGCACGTGGTCCGCGTTGGCGCGCGTGTCGAGTTCGTCTGCGCTCGCGGGCCGCTGGCGAACGGCACCGAGGCCGAGGCCGCGCACGCCCCTGCGCTCGAGCAGGCGATCCACCTGGGGCTGCTGAATCGAGGTTGCCTGATCGCGCCCTTCCACAACATGATGCTGACCTGCCCGTCCACGACGGGTGCGCAGGTCGCCGCCCTGCACGAGGCCTTCGACGAGGTGGTGTCGCGACTGGTCCAATCCAGCGATTGACGGAGAGTTCCGATGAGATACGCGATCCTGGCCTGCGTGGGTGCAGCCTGGCTGCTGGGGGGCTGCCAGAGCGCCTATTACGCCGCGGCCGAGAAAGTGGGCTTTGCCAAGCGCGAGATCCTCACGAGCCGCGTGAAGTCGGCGCGGGACTCGCAGCAGGAGGCCAAGGAAGAGATCACGGACGCCCTCACCGAGTTCGGCAAGGTCGTCAACTACCAGGGCGGCGATCTCGAGGCGCAGTACGAGCGTCTCGCGGCGCAGCTCGACGACAGCGAGGATGCCGCGCAGTCCGTGAGCGCACGCATAAGCGATGTCGAAAGCGTGGCGGACGCCCTGTTCGACGAATGGCGCAACGAGCTTGGCCAGTACTCCGACGCGCGCCTGCGCGCGAAGAGCGAGCAGCAGTTGCGCCAGACCCGCGAACGCTATGGGCAGATGCTCGCGGCGATGAAGCGCGCCGAGAGCAGGCTCGAGCCGGCATTGCAGCCGTTGCGCGACCAGGTGCTCTTCATGAAGCACAACCTCAATGCCCGCGCGATCGCCGGCCTCAAGGGCGAGGTTGCCCGGATGGACGCGCAGGTCAACCAGCTGGTGGCCGAGCTGAACCGGGCCATCGCCGAGGCCAACCGGTTCATCGCCGAGATCGACGCCGCGGGCGGCTGAGGCGCGCTAGAGCGCGCCGACGGCCCGGGCGAGGCGCAGCTTGGCGAGCCCCACATCGAGCTGGGCGTTGTCGCGATTGCCGAGGGCCTGCACGCGCAGGGTCTCGGCCTCGAGCAGCTGCGTCTGCGTACCCAGCCCCGCGCCGTAGCGCTCGCGGGCAATCCGCAGGTTCTCCTCCGCCTGGTCCACCGCATCGGCCGTGACGCGCACCCGCTCCCGCGTTTCCTCCGCATCGAGCCAGGCCTGCCGCACCTGCAACGCGATCAGCGAGGCCGCGTCCGCGCGCTGGTCCTGCATCGCGCGGCGCGTGCGCTCGAGTGCCGCCGCGCGCTTGCGCGACTGCCCGCCGTCGAACAGCGCCCATTGCACGCCGATGCCCGCCGAGGCGAATTGCTCGTCGTCCAGGAAATCGTTCTCGAGGTAGTTGTAGCCGCCGGTCAGGCTGAGCTGGGGCAGCATGCGGGCCCGCTCGACCTTGGCGAGTTGCCCATAGGAGCGTGCCTGTTCGTCGAGGGCGTCGAGTTCCGTGCGCCGTGCAAGCGCGTCCCGCACCAGTTCGTCGAGGCCCTGGGGCAACACGGCGGGCGCCGGCAATGCCTCGACGAGTTCGGTCGGCCGCCCGAGCGGCTCGCCCAGGCGACGGTTGTATGCCGCCAGCGAGATCTCGGCGGCGTTCGCGGCCTTCAGGCGCGTCTGCCGCGCGTCCGAGAGCGCGACCTGTACCGCGAGCAGGTCGTTCTTCGGCACCAGTTCGCGCTCGAACATGGCACCGATGTCGTGGGCGAGAGACTCGAGGGTGGTGACGTTGCTCTCGGCCACCTCGAGCGCCTTGCGCGAGCGCAGGACGCCCACGTAGGACTCCGCGACGGCGAGCTTGAGGTCCTGCTCCGCACCGCGCGCCAGCGCGCCCGCGCCGCGTCCGCGGGCCTCGGCCGCCGCAATGCTCGAGGAAATCCGCCCGCTCGTGAAGAGCGGCAGCGAGATCGTCGCCGAGCCCTTCGCGAAGTCGTCGCCACCGACGACCTCGGGCGCAAAGATGGGCAGGCCGGTGAAGGAGAAGTCGAAGGCCGGCGCGTCGTCGAGCCAGGTGTAGTCGCCACCGACGGCGAGCGTGGGCCAGCGCTGCGCCCGCGCGGCAGCCGCCTCGTAGCCGGCCGCCTCCGCCTGGTTGCGGACGGCGGCGAACCCGCGGTCGTTCGCAAGCGCAAGCGCCCAGGCCTCGGCGAGCGTTTCCGCCGCCGCGACCTGCGATGCCAGCGCGGCCGCGAGCACCCCGGCCGCGAGCACTCCCGAGCGCATGCCGTTCGCCTTCATCCGTCCGCTCCCGTCACGACTTGAGCGACTCGATGCCGAGCGTGCTCAGCACGTACTTCTCGTACAACGGCGCGACCGAGCCCGTCTTCACCTTGCGCAGGAAGTATTTCTCGAACGCCACCTTCGCCAGATGCACCCACTTGCCCTCCTTCGCCCAGGTCACGTTGCGCGGCGGGATCTGCGGCAGCGCCACGAAGGCCGCGCCGGTGTCGCCGAAGTCGGCGAGGCAGATCGCGTTCCACGTGCCGCGCGCCGTTGCCGGCTTGCCGTTCACCTCGGCCGCGACGTTCTCGCAGATGGCGGTCACCATCGACTCGATCATGTAGCCCGTCTTCGGGGCGCCGGTGGGCACCGGGGTCGCCTCGACGGGCGGGATGGCGACACAGACGCCCGCCGAGAAGACGTTGCGGTACTTCTTCGAGCGCTGGTGCTCGTCGATGAGCACGAAGCCACGCGGGTTGCAGAGCTCGGGGACCGCCGCGACCGGGTCCACGCCCTTGAAGGCCGGGATCACCATCGAGTACTTGAAGGGCAGCTTGTGCTCCTTCTTCACCGCGCCGTCCTCGCCGTGCTCGGCCACGGTCATCACGCCGTCGTCGACGCCCGTGATCTTCGCGTTGGTGATCCAGTTGATGTGGCGCTGGCGCAGCACCGATTCCATGAGCCCCTTGCTGTCGCCCACGCCGCCGAGCCCCATGTGTCCGATGTAGGGCTCTGCCGTGACGTAGGTCATCGGCACGCGGTCGCGGATCTTGCGACGGCGCAGGTCGGTGTCGAGGATCATCGCCGTCTCATACGCAGGGCCGAAGCAGCTTGCGCCCTGCGCGGCGCCGACCACGACCGGGCCCGGGTCCTGGACGAACTGCTGGTAGCGTTCCCACGCCTTGAGCGCGTGCCCCTGCGTGCAGACCGACTGCGTGTGGCCCTCCGGGCCGAGTCCCGGGATCTCCTCGAACGCGAGCTTGGGGCCCGTCGTGATCACGAGGTAGTCGTATCCGAGAGTCGAGCCGTCCGCCAGCGTGAGGGCCGAGCCGGGCGCGTCGATGGCGCGCACCATCTGCGGCACCCACTTCACGTCCTTGTCCGCGAGCGGCTTCGCGAGGTCGACGCGTGTCTGCCCCGGCTTGCGCCAGCCCACCATGATCCACGGATTGGAGGGCGTGAACTCGAAGAACGCACTGCTGCCGACGAGCACCACCTCGTGCGCCTTGCCGAGCTTCTTCTTCATTTCGTACGCGCAGGCGACGCCGCCGAGGCCCGCGCCCATCACCACTACCTTGGCCATCTCCTTCCCCCTTGCTGCACTCAGGCAGCGACACCCGCGCGATTGCGGTAACTGAAGTAGAGGATCGGGATCAGCACGAGCGTGAGTGCCGTGGAGACCAGGATCCCGAAGATGAGCGAAACGGCGAGCCCGTTGAAGATCGGGTCGTCGAGGATGAAGAATGCGCCCGTCATGGCAGCCACCGCCGTGAGCGCGATCGGGCGCGCACGCACGGCTGCCGCGCGGATCACGGCATCGGCGAGGCCGCGGCCCTGCGTCATCTCCACGTTGACGAAGTCCACGAGCAGGATCGAGTTGCGCACGATGATGCCCGCGAGCGCGATCATTCCGATCATGGACGTCGCGGTGAACTGCGCGCCGAGCAGCGCGTGCCCGGGCATGACCCCGATGATGGTTAGCGGGATGGGCGCCATGATCACCAGCGGTACGGCGTAGGAGCGGAACTGCGCCACCACGAGCAGGTAGATGAGGATGAGACCCACGGAATAGGCGAGGCCCATGTCGCGGAAGGTCTCGTAGGTAATCTGCCACTCGCCGTCCCACTTCAGGGTGAAGCGATACGGGTCCTCGGGCGGGCTGAAGAAACGCTGCTCGATCTCGGTGCCCTCGGGCAGCTCCTCGTCGAGTGCACCCACGACGTCGAACATGCCGTAGAGCGGGCTGTCGAGCTCGCCCACGGCGTCGCCGGTCACGTAGGTCACCGGCAACAGGTCCTTGTGATGGATCGACTGGTCCCAGGGGCGCTCCTCGACCACGGCAATCTCCGAGAGCGGCACGCGCGCGCCGCTCCGTGAGCGGACCTGCAGCGCGAGGACGCTCGAGAGGTCGGCCTTTTCGGGCACGTCGAGTTCGAGCCGCACCGGGATGGGGTAGGTCTCGCGTCCGGCCTGGAGGTAAGTCGCGTCGAGGCCGGCGAGCCCGGTCGCGAGCACCTGCACGGCCTCGGCCTGGGACACGCCGAGCATGGCCGCCTTCTGGCGGTCGATGCCGACGACCACGCGCGAGCCGCCGGCCTCTAGGCTGTCGTCTACGTCGACGATTTCCGGCTTCGACTCGAATACCCGGCGCACCTCGCGTGTGAGCTTCTGCTGCGCGTCGTAGAACGGCCCGTAGATCTCCGCGACCAGCGGCGCCTGCACGGGCGGGCCCGGCGGCACCTCCACCACCTTTACCGACGCGCCGTGCCTGCGGCCGATCTCGGCGAGCGCGGGACGCACGGCCACCGCGATTTCGTGGCTCTTGCGGTCACGGTGATGCTTGTCCACCAGGTTGACCTGGATGTCGCCCAGCTCCGGCGCCGAGCGCAGGTAGTACTGGCGCACGAGGCCGTTGAAGTTGATCGGCGCCGACGTGCCGACGTAGAGCTGGTAGTCCGTCACCTCCGGCAGTTCGGCGATCCTCGCCGCCAGCTCACCGAGCACGCGGCCCGTCTCCTCGAGCGCCGCGCCCTCGGGCATGTCGACGACCACCTGGAACTCCGACTTGTTGTCGAAGGGCAGCATCTTCATCACGACCCACTGCACGACTACGAGCGACACCGCCAGCAGGATGGCGACCAGCGTGCCGAGGTACAGCTTGCGGCGGTTGCCCCGCGCCTCGTCGCTGCGCAGGAACGGCGACATCACCCTTTCGAAGAAGCGATGCAGCCGCGAATCCTCGTCCTCCCCGGCATGTGCGGCGTTCGACAGCATCCGCTTCGAAAGCCACGGCGTGAACACGAGCGCGATCGCGAGCGAGATCAGCATGCCCATGCTGGCGTTGATCGGGATGGGGCTCATGTACGGCCCCATCAGCCCGGAGACGAACGCCATCGGCAACAGTGCCGCGATCACGGTGAAGGTCGCGAGAATGGTCGGGCCGCCGACCTCGTCGACGGCCCGCGGAATGAGTTCGCCCAGGCTCCTGCCCCCGAGACCCATGTGGCGGTTGACGTTTTCCACGACCACGATCGCGTCGTCCACCAGGATGCCGATGGCGAAAATGAGCGCGAACAGCGACACCCGGTTGATGGTGAAGCCCCAGGCCCAGGAGGCAAACAGCGTCGCCGCGAGGGTGATGACGACTGCGGCGCCCACGACCACCGCCTCGCGCCAGCCGACCGTGAGCCACACGAGCAGCACCACGGAAGCGGTGGCGAACGCGAGCTTCTGGATGAGCTTCTGCGCCTTGTCGTTGGCAGTCTCGCCGTAGTCGCGCGTGACCGTCGCCTCCACACCGTCGGGAATGTATGTACCGCGCAGCAATTCGATGCGCTCGAGCACCGCGCGCGTCACGTCGATGGCGTTCTCGCCCGGCTTCTTGGAGACCGCGATGGTGACGGCGGGCGCGGCCTCTCCGAGTTGGATGCCCTTCTGTGCCGCGGCGGGTCCCGCGCCGAACGTCACGTACTGCTCGGGCTGGTCGGGCCCCGAGCGCACGTCGGCGACGTCCTGCAGGTAGACGGGGCGGCCCTGGTGGACGGTCACCACGAGCTGCGCCACCTCGTCGGCGTCCGCGAGGAACACACCCGCCTGCACCGGCACGCTGGCGCCGTCCGCCACGAGGGAGCCGGCGTGCCGGGCGACGTTGGCCGCCTGCAGCGAGCCGATCAGTTCGTTGACCGTGAGCCCGTAGCCGGCGAGGCGCTGCGGGTCGAGGGTCACGTGCACGGTCTCGTCGGGCCCCCCGATGGTGTAGACGTTGCGCGTGCCCGGGACGCGCTTGATCTCGGCCTCGATCGCGTGGGCGACCTGGCGCAGCTCGTGGGCGCCGCGCTCGGGGTCCTTCGTCCACAGCGTCACGCCGAGGACCGGCACGTCGTCGATGCCCTTGGGTTTCACCAGCGGCTGCAGAATGCCCACGCCCGGCGGCCGCCAGTCATGATTGGAGTAGATGGCGTTGTAGAGGCGGACGATCGCCTCGGTGCGCTCCTCGCCCACCTCGAACTGGACCGTGAGGACGGCGACGCCGGGGCGCGAGACCGAATAGATGTGCTTCACGCCCGAGATCTCTGCGAGCACCTTCTCCATCGGCGTGGCCACGAGGTTCTCGACCTGCAGCGCGCTCGCGCCCGGGAACGGCACGATCACGTTCGCCATCGTGACGTTGATCTGCGGCTCCTCCTCTCGCGGGGTCACGAGCACCGCGAACAGTCCGAGCAGCAAGGCGGTCAATCCGAGCAGCGGCGTCAACTCGCTGTCGAGGAACAGCCGGGCCACGCGCCCGCTGAAGCCGAGCTTTTCAGTCATGTCCCTGCACCGGCCGGCGGGCCTTCAGGCCGGCCGCAACCGGATCGAGCGCGATGGCCTCGCCTGCCACCAGGCCCGCGAGGACCTCGATGCGGTCGCCGCGTGCGTGCCCCAGGCGCACCTGCCGCAGCGCCACGCGCCCGTCCGGCGCGACGACGTACAGCGCACGCATTTCACTGCGCTCGACGATCGCCGAGCGCGGCACCAGCAGGCGGCTCACCTCGCCGGTGAGCAGGCCCACCTTGGCGAACATCCCGGGCGCGAGCCCCGGCACGTCCTTCGGCAGCTCGATGCGGGCACGAAAGGTGTTCGATTCCGACTGGGCCGCGGGGAACAACGTGACGCCCGTGGACACGATGCGCCGGCCGTCGACGTAGACCGCGGCCTTGCGCACTTCGCGCACCTGCTCGATGACGCTCTGCGGCACTTCCACGACGACCCTCAGCGCGTCGAGCGAAGCGCCCGTCATGAGTGGCGCGCCGGGGGCGACCGTCTCGCCGACCTGGACGTGCTTCTGCGTGACGACGCCGGAATACGGCGCCCGGATCTCCGTGTAGGCCACGCCCTCGCGCGCGGCATCGAGGCCTGCCCGCGCCGCAACCTGGCGCGCCACCGCCGCGTCGCGAGCGGCACTGGCTTCATCCAGCGTCGCCTTCGCAACGACGCGGCGCTGGTACATGTCGTTGATGCGCTGGTAGCGCATCTGCGCCTCGGCCTCCCGGGCGTTCGCCTCCTTCAGCGCCGCCTGCGCCTGGGTCAGGCCCGACACCTGCTCGGTGCTGCGGATGCGCACGATCAGCGCGCCCTCGGGCACCACGTCGTTCACGTCGAAGAGGACTTCCGTGACCCGACCCGCGGTCTGCGCGGAGACCGTGGACTGGTGCACGGCCTCGACCGTGCCGTCCAGCAGGCGCTCGGCGGGAGCGGATTCGAGCTCGATGCGCTGCGTTGCGAGCCCGCCGGGCGCGGGCGCGGCATTCGCGGCCGTGCCGGCGGCCCAGGGAGCGAGGCTCGCGAGCAGGACCAGTGAAACGGATGCGCGCCGGCCGGGCATGACTCGACTCATGGTGGATCGCCCCGTTCAGAACGCGGCGCCCGGCTGCACGCCGAGCTTGCGCAGGATGAGGACGAGCGGGCAGAAGCCTGTAAACGCGGACTGGACGAGGTTGGCGCCGACGAACGCGGTGAACCAGTACCAGTTTGGGCTGACGTACAGCCCCAGCAGCAGGCTCACGAGGATCATCAGGCCTGCAAAGGCCAGCACGATGCGGTCGATGCTCATGGGAATTCCTCCGTGCCTTGCTCAGCGCTTGCCGTCGTCGACCACGCGGCCGGTCTGCGGGTCGATGCGGATGACGGGCAGCCCCGCCGCCTTCCAGGCCTGGAGGCCACCGGCGAGGTGGGTCAGGTGGGCGTGGCCCGCCGCCTGCAGCTTGTGCGCCGCCATCAGCGAGCGCTTGCCCGACCCGCACTGCAGGACGAGTTTGCGGCCCTCCGTCGGCAGCGCGCTCGGGTCGAACGTCGAGAGCGGGTAGAGCAGCGCGCCGTGGATGCGCTCGAAGGCGTACTCGTTGGCTTCGCGGACGTCGACGAGCAGGATTTCGCCGTTCTCGAGCCAGGCGTGGACCTGCTCGGCGGTGGCGTTGCTGACGCTGGTTTCGTGGGTCATGGGAAAGTGACTCGCGGTGGGCGGTTGGAAATCAGAGTGGGCGGCCGATGACGTTCACCGGCACCTTGAGGTAGCTCACGCCGTCGGGGCCCGCCGGCGGCATCTCGCCCGCGCGGATGTTCACCTGCACGGACGGGATGATCAGGTTCGGGACGTCGAGCGTTGCGTCGCGGGCGCGGCGCATCGCCACGAACTCCTGCTCGGGCGTGCCCTCGCGCACGTGGATGTTCGAGGCACGCTGCTCGGCGATCGTGCTCTGGCAACGCACCTCCCGGCCGCCGGGCGCGTAGTCGTGGCAGACGAACACGCGGGTCTCCGGCGGCAGCGCGTACAGCCGCTGGATCGATCGGTAGAGCTCGGCCGCATCGCCACCGGGGAAGTCGCAGCGGGCGGAGCCTCCGTCGGGCATGAAAATCGTGTCGCCGACGAACAACGCGTCGCCGACCAGGTAGGCGACGCTGTCGCTCGTGTGCCCGGGCACGCCGATCACTCGTCCCGGGATGGCACCCAGATCGAGCGCATCCCCGTCTTCCAGCAGGCGGTCGAACTGGCTGCCGTCCGCGCGGAACTCCTCGCCCAGCCCGAACACGCGCTTGAACGTCGCCTGCACCTGCCGGATGCCCGAGCCGATGGCGATGCCGCCGCCGAGCTTCGACTGCAGGTGCTTCGCGGACGACAGGTGATCCGCATGGGCATGGGTCTCGAGGATCCAATGCACGCGCAGGCCGGCCGCGGTGCAGTGCTCCGCGATCCGGTCGGCCGAGGCCGTCCCGGTGCGCCCCGACCGCCAGTCGTAGTCGAGCACCGGGTCGACGACCACGGCATCCCGGGTCGCGGAATCCGCGACGACGTAGGACCAGGTACCGGTCGGCTGGTGCAGGAAGGGCGTGACCGTCGGCTGCATGTCGGCTCCAATCAGGTGCGCGGTTATAATATTAGTGATTGCTAAATTAGTCAACCGTGAAATATAATGGGCCACCCAGCCACCGGAGGCCCGTGAGCATGCCGCCGCCCGATCACCGTCCCCTCGCCGCGGATGACTGCCCGAGTTCCCATGCACGGATGGAGGAGCACGCGGCGGACGCGGCCCAGATGCTCAAGGCGCTCGGCAACGAGCAGCGCCTGCTCATCCTCTGCAACCTGCTCGAGCGCCCGCTTTCGGTAGGGGAACTGAACCAGCGAGTGGCGCTCAGCCAGTCGGCGCTCTCGCAGCACCTCGCGCTGCTGCGCGAGGCCGGATTCGTCGAAACACGCCGCGAAGCGCAGACCATCCATTATTCCCTGCCGGACGGCCCGGTGACCCGGGTGCTGGCCCTCCTGGAGAACATCTATTGTGCTCCCGCGTCCCCGGCGAAGCCCGGGTCCCGCGCGGCCGGGTGACCCTTGCTGCCGGTACTGCTCGGCGCCCTCGCGATCGGCCTGAGCCTGGGGCTGCTGGGCTCCGGGGGCTCGATCCTCACCGTGCCCGTGCTTCACTACCTGGTCGGCCAGCCCGAGAAGCTCGCCATCGCCGGCTCGCTGCTGGTGGTCGGCTTGATCGCGAGCGCCGGCAGCCTCCCTTATGCACTGCATCGACAGGTCGACTGGCACAAGGTCCTCTGGTTCGGCCTGCCCGGCATGGCCGGGGCATGGCTCGGAGCGACGCTCGCACGGTGGGTGCCGGGCCCTGTGCAACTTGCGCTGTTCGCCGGCGTCATGCTGCTCGCCGCCGGGCGGATGCTCGCCGGCGCTGCGCTCCACCCCGCGAGCCATGAGCCGCGGCGCCTCGCGATGGTCGCCGGCGGAACCGGCGTCGGGCTGTTGAGCGGGCTCGTCGGGGTTGGCGGCGGGTTCCTGATCGTACCGGCGCTGGTGCTGCTTGCGGGTGTATCCATGGCCAGTGCGGTCGGCACCAGCCTCGCGGTCATCGCGATGAACTCGTTCACGGGTTTTGCCAAGTACCAGTTCGTGCTCGCACGGCAGGACCTTGAGCTCGACTGGCGGGTGCTGCTTCTGGTCGCGGCTGTCGGGATCGTTGGGAGCTTCGCCGGACACCGCCTCGGCCGGCGGCTGCCACAGGCCGTGCTCCGCCGGATCTTCGGCGTCTTCCTGGTGGCGATGGGGATCGTGATCGCGGTCGACGTGGCGCCGCGACTGCTGCCCTGACTCCGCTACTTCGCGGCCTCGATCTCCGCGATGCGCTTCTCCAGGGCCGCCAGCTTCTCGCGTGTGCGCTTCAGCACCGCCGCCTGCACATCGAATTCCTCGCGGGTGACCAGATCGAACTTCGCGAGTCCGCCCTGCAGCACTCCCTTGAAGTTCTGCTCGAGGTCGCGCCGCAAGGCGGCAACGCTTTCGGGCACGGAGCCGGCGAGGCGCCGGGCCAGGTCGTCGATGAGGCGGGGGTCGAGCGGCATGGGAGTGGTCTGGCGGGGTGGGAGGGCCGATAGTGTAAGAGCAAGAGACCCCCCGGCGCGCGGCGCTCCGCCGTGAGGCGAGTGAGGCCGGCGTGCGCTCCAAGATGGTGCAGTCTCGACCCGCCGCGGTGGAGAATCCGCCCGTCGCGCCCGCATGAGCGAGTGGCACGCTTCCTGCATTGAGGTCCCCGGAACCCAAGCAGGATCCGGAGGCGTCCCCAATGAAGCTCATCACCGCGGTCATCAAGCCCTTCAAGCTCGATGAAGTCCGGCAGGCCGTTGCCGACATCGGCGTGCAGGGCGTGACGGTCACCGAGGTACAGGGCTTCGGCCGCCAGCGCGGTCACACGGAGCTTTACCGCGGCGCGGAGTACCGCGTCGACTTCCTGCCCAAGACCAAGATCGAGATCGCGGTGGACGACACCGTGGTCGAGCAGGTGATCGAGGCGATCACCAACGTCGCGCGCACCGGAAAAATCGGCGACGGCAAGATCTTCGTGACCCAGCTTCACCAGGCCGTGCGGATCCGCACGGGCGAGAGTGGCGCCGAGGCCGTCTGAACGCGGACACCACCCTTCAGTAGTCATCTTTTTCTCAGACAGGAGAACTCCAGTGAACACGCTCACCGCCACGCGGCGCCGACCCTGGGCAAGCGCCTTCGCCCTAGGCGCCCTGCTCTTGCCCGCCCTCGGATTCGCACAGGACGCGCCGGTGCCCGACAAGGGCGACACGGCATGGATGATGACCTCCACCGTGCTCGTCATCCTGATGACCATCCCCGGGCTCGCGCTCTTCTACGGCGGCATGGCCCGCTCGAAGAACGTGCTTTCGCTGCTCATGCAGGTGTTCATGATCTTCTGCACGGTGTCGCTGCTGTGGGCGATCTACGGCTACAGCCTCGCGTTCACCACGGGTAACGCCTTCATCGGCGGCTTCGATCGCCTCTTCATGCAGGGCCTCGCGACGGACTCGCTCGCGGCGACCTTCAGCAAGGGCGTGTACATCCCGGAATACGCCTTCTTCATATTCCAGAGCACCTTCGCCTGCATCACGCCGGCCCTGATCGTCGGCGCCTTTGCCGAGCGCATCAAGTTCGGCGCCGTGCTGCTCTTCACGGTGCTGTGGTTCACGTTCGCCTACCTGCCGATCGCGCACATGGTGTGGTTCTGGGCCGGCCCGGACGCCTACACGGACGCCGAGGCAGGTGCCGCGGCGACCGCTGCCGCCGGCTTCCTGTTCCAGAAAGGCGCGCTCGATTTCGCGGGCGGCACGGTCGTGCACATCAACGCGGGCATCGCGGGCCTGGTGGGCGCGATCATGCTCGGCAAGCGCATCGGCTATCGCACGGCGGCCATGCCGCCGCACAACCTGGCGATGGTCATGATCGGCGCCTCGCTGCTGTGGGTGGGCTGGTTCGGCTTCAACGTGGGCTCGGGCCTCGAGGCCAACGGCTTCACGGCCATGGTGTTCGCCAACACCGTCCTGGCGACCGCCGCCGCGGCCCTGGCCTGGACGTTCGCGGAGTGGATCCACCGCGGCACGCCGACCATGCTCGGCGCCGCCTCCGGCGCCGTCGCGGGCCTCGTGGCCATTACGCCGGCCTGCGGCTGGGTGGGCCCCATGGGTGCCATCGCGATCGGCCTGGTCGCCGGCCTCGTCTGCCTCTGGGCCGTCGCCGGCCTCAAGTCGAAGCTCGGCTACGACGACTCGCTCGACGTATTCGGCGTGCACTGCGTTGGCGGCATCCTGGGCGCCCTGCTGACGGCGGTGTTCTGCGCCCCCTCGCTCGGCGGCACGGGTGTCTACGACTACGTCGCGAACGCGGTGGCCGACTACTCGATCGCCACGCAGTTCAAGGCACAAGCCTGGGGCGTCGTCGTGAGCCTCCTGTGGTCGGGCGTGGTCGCCGCGATCGCCTTCAAGCTCGTCGATCTGGTGGTCGGGCTCCGGGTTTCCGAGGAGCAGGAGCGCGAAGGTCTCGATACCGTGTCTCACGGCGAGCGCGCTTACAACTGACGGTGTCTGTGGAAGGCGGCCGGTTCCTGGTCCGGCCGTCTTCTCCCCCGCTTGCGGACGCCTCGGCGTCCGCTTTTTTTTGGGCTCTTGCGGCAGCACGTCGCATTTCCCGCCCCCTGTTCACCCTGCTGCGGGGTACCCCGGGCGCTACCTGCTAGACTCCGGCCGCTGCTATGGAGGCTGCAACGATGAAGCCGACCCTGACCCTGATCATCGCCCTCGTGCTGTCCGCCGGCGCCCATGCCAGCGAGGTCTACCGGACCAAGGACGCCAAGGGCCAGCTCGTCTATACGGACAAGCCCGTGACGCTGCCGGCCGAAAAGCTCGACGTGAAGTCGTCGAGCACCGACACCGTCGAGGTGCAGAAGCGCCAGGAGGACCAGATGAAGCGTTACTCCGAGGGCGAACAGTCCCGGTCGGACGCGGCGGTGAAGGCCGCTGACGCGCGCAAGGCCAGCGAACTCTCCGCCACGGACCGCGCGAAGCGCTGCCAGGACGCGCGTGACCGCTACCAGGCCTACATGAATTCATCCCGCCTCTACGAACCGGGCGCGAGCGAGAGTGAGCGCCGCTACCTGAGCGACGCCGAGATCGATGCGGCACGCGAGACCGCGAAGAAGACCATGGACGAGTTCTGCAGCGGAAACTGAGCTTGGCTCTCTCCGTCGGCTTCGTCGGGCTCGGCGCCATGGGGCGCGGCATGGCCCGCAACCTGCACAAGGCCGGCCTCCTGCGCGGCGTGTGGAATCGCACGGGCGCGCGCGCGGCTGACCTCGCCGGCGAACTCGGCATCACGGCCGCGCGCGACCCGGCCGCCCTGGCCGCGGCCTGCGACGTCGTCGTGCTGTGCGTGTCGGCGGACGGCGACGTGCTGGCGGTCGTCGACGCGATGCGGCCGGGCCTGCGCCCGGGCTCCATCGTGATCGACTGCTCCACGGTCAGCGCGGACACAGCGCGCGAGGCCTCGCGCCGGCTCGCGGGAGCCGGGGTCGAATTCCTCGATGCGCCGGTCAGCGGCGGCGTCGAGGGCGCGCGCGAGGCCACGCTCGCGATCATGGTCGGCGGCTCGCAGGACGCCTTCGAGCGGGCACAGCCCGTGCTCGGCGCGATGGGACGGACCGTTACGCTATTCGGCCCGAACGGAGCCGGGCAGGCGGCCAAGGCCACCAACCAGATCATGTGCGCGGGGATCATCCAGGCCGTCGCCGAGGCCATGGCCTTCGCCAAGGCCCAGGGCCTGCCGCTCACGCAGCTGATCGAGACGCTGGGCAAGGGCGCCGGATCGAGCTGGTACTTCGTGCACCGCGCGCCCAACATGGTTCGCGACGAGTACCCGGCCGGCTTCCGCGTGCGGCTGCACGAGAAGGACCTGCGCATCTGCCACGACATGGCCGCGCTGCACGGCGTGCGGTTGCCCGTGGTGGAGGCGACGCTCGAGGCCTACCGCCTGCTGATCGAGCAGGGTCACGGCGACGAAGACATCTCGACGATCTTCCGCCTGAAGGACGCGATGTTCGCCGCGGAGGGCGCGCCCGCCAAGGGACCGCCCGGCCGATGAACGCGCGAGCGCCCGCCCCGGACGCGGCGGGGGACCCGCGCAACTCCTTCCTGCCGGACTTCTGCGAAGCGCGCGCCGTCCTCGCGGTCGTGCTCATCGCGGCCCTGCTCGCCTTCGTGCTCGCCCTCGCGCGTCATCCCGGGTCCGGGGCGTTCTGGATGGAACTGGCACGCACCTCGGGCTACCTGCTCTGGACGGGCCTGCTCTGCGCCGCGGTGCTGTGCAGGACGCGGCCGTGGTTCGCGCGTCACTCGCCGAGGGCCGCCACGGCCGTAGCGCTCGGTCTCATGGTCGGCACCGTCGCCCTGGTGTCCGAGGCCGTCTACTGGTTCGGCCGTCTCTGGGCAGCGCGCCTCGGCGTGGCGTCCGGGCTGTTCCCGCCGCAGCACTGGTCCTTCCTGCTGCCCAACCTCGCGATCGCGGCGATCGTGGGCGCGCTCGCGTTGCGCTACTTCTACGTCGCCAGCGAGTGGCGTCGCAGTGTCGAGCTCGAGGCCCGCGCCCGGGTCCGGGCGCTGCAGGCGCGCATCCGGCCGCACTTCCTGTTCAACAGCATGAACACCATCGCGGCCCTCACGCGCTCGAACCCGGCCCGCGCGGAGGAAGCAATCGAGGACCTCGCCGACCTGTTCCGCGTGAGCCTGAGCGACGCGCGGGCCCAGATCACGCTGCGCGAGGAGCTCGAGGTGGCGCGGATCTACCAGCGGATCGAGCAGTTGCGGCTCGGCGACCGGCTGCAGGTCCGCTGGCAGGTCGCCGACTTGCCGCCCCGGGCCATCGTGCCGAGCCTGCTGCTGCAGCCGCTGCTCGAGAACGCCATCGGCCACGGCATCGAGCCGCTGCCCGAGGGCGGGACGGTCCGCGTGCAGGGCCGGCTCGAGGGCGACGAGGTGACCATCGAGGTGTGCAATCCGGTGTCGCAGACGGCCCGGGCCGTGCGCGCGGGCAACCGGATGGCTCTCGAAAACGTGCGGCAGCGGCTGGAACTGGTCTTCCCGGGTCGTTCTTCGATCGAAGTCGACGACGGCGGGGAGGAATACCGGGTGCGCCTGCGGTTCCCGCTGGTCACCGACCTGGGCGGGCCGACGGGCGCCTCGTGACATCGCCCGGCGAGCCGTCGGAGAATGCCGGCTTGCCCATGACTGACATCCCACCAGCCACGGACGCGATACGCACCCTGATCGTCGACGACGAGCCGCCGGCGCGTGAGCGCCTGCGCCACCTGCTCGCCGAGCTCGACGAGGTGGCCGTCGTCGGCGAGGCGACCAACGGCCGCGAGGCGCTCGAGCTTTGCGCGCAGCTCGACCCCGACGTCGTGCTGCTCGACATCCGCATGCCGGGCATGGACGGGATCGAGGCGGCCCGGCACCTGAATGCGCTCAGCGAGCCGCCGGCCGTGATCTTCACCACGGCCTACGACGAGTACGCGCTCGATGCGTTCGAGGCCCAGGCCGTGGGATACCTGCTGAAACCGGTCCGCCTGGAGAAGCTCGCGCGCGCGATGCGCCACGCGGCCCGCGTCGCCACCCCGCAGCTGCTGCGCCTCGCGGACCAGTCACCGTTCGGGCGCCGCCGCGCGCAGGTTTGCGCGCGGCTCGGCGAACAGCTGCGCCTGATACCGGTCGAGGACATCTACTACTTCTCCGCCGACCAGAAGTACGTCACCGTCCGGCACCGCGGCGGCACCGACCTGATCGACGAGTCGTTGCGCGAGCTCGCCGCCGAGTTCGCGCCGGACTTCGTGCGCATCCACCGCAACTCGCTGGTGGCGATGCGGCACGTGCGGGCCGTCGAGCGCGGCCCCGAGGGCCATTACCTCGTGCGGTTCAAGGACTGCGACGAGACCTTGCCGGTGAGCCGGCGACACGCCGCGCAGACCCTGCGGCAGATCAAGGGTGGGCACTGATGGAAAGTCCGCGGGAGGAAGTGGGCGAATCGACGGTCACGCTACCCGACCCGGCGGCCGTCGCGGAACGGCGCTTCTACGTGCGCGTCGGGGCCTTGCTGCTGCTCGCGGTGCTCGGCTACCTCGTCTGGCGCATCGTCGAGCCGATCTGGCAGCCGCTGCTGTGGGCGGCGCTGCTCGGCGGGCTCCTCGCACCCTGGAACCTGCGCCTATCGCGCCGGCTGGGCGACCGGCCGCGGCTCGCGAGCGGACTGACCACCGCGCTCGCCATCTTCCTGTTCCTGGTGCCTATCGGAATCGTGACGGGCGCAGTGACGGCACAGGCCGCGCAGCTGCTCGGGCGGCTCGAGGGCCGCGTACCGTCGGCGGCCAGCGCCGCCACCCTCGACCTGTCGCGCCTGCCCTGGCTGAACGAGGCACTCGCCTGGCTCGACCAGAATGCCGGCGTTTCCACCACGCAGATCCAGGGTTGGCTCGTCGAGGGCACCCGAAACCTGCTCGAGCGGATCGCAACGTCCGGCGGCTCCGTCGTACTGGGCGCCGTCGGCACGGTCGTGAGCTTCATGCTGATGCTGTTCGTGCTGTTCTTCGTGCTGCGCGACGGTCCCGTCCTGGCACGCAAGGTCGTCCGCCTGATGCCGATCGAGGAGCGCCGCCGCGCGCGGCTCTGGCAGCACCTGCAGGACGTGACCCGCGCGGTGTTCATCGGCATCGGGCTCACGGCGCTGGTGCAGGGCTTGCTGGTCGGCATCGGCTTCTGGATCGCGGGCCTGCCCTCGCCGCTCGTGTTCGGCGTGCTCGCCGCCCTTTTCGCGCTGGTCCCGTTCGTCGGCACCCTCATCATCTGGGGCCCGGGCGCGATATTCCTCGCGACGCAGGGCAACTTCGGGCACGCCATGTTCCTCGCGGCCTGGGGCGTGATCGTGGTCGGCATGGTCGACAATTTCCTGCGCCCGATGCTGATATCGGGCCGTGTGCAGGTGCCAACGATCGCGGTCTTCATCGGCGTGATGGGCGGGCTGTCCGCCTTCGGTTTCATCGGGCTCTTCCTGGGTCCCATCGTGCTCGGGCTGCTCGTCGCGCTGTTCAGTTTCGAGAGCGACGAACAACTGTCCGCGACGAAGGCCCGGACATCAGCGCAAGCATCGAGGAAAGCCACTTGACCAATCCGTTACGCATCGCCACCCGTCGCAGCAAGCTCGCCCTCTGGCAAGCCGAGCACGTCGCCGACCTGCTGCGCAGGGCTCACCCGCGCCTGCCGGTGGAACTCGTGCCGATGAGCACGCAGGGCGACCGCGTGCAGGACCGCGCTCTCGCGGAAGTCGGCGGCAAGGGGCTGTTCGTCAAGGAGCTCGAGGTCGCGATGCTGGAGGGGCGGGCCGACATCGCCGTGCATTCGATGAAGGACGTGCCGAGCGAGTTGCCGCCCGGCTTCTGCATCGCCGCGGCGCTGCCACGCGCGAACCCGCGCGATGCATTCATTTCCTTGCGCTTCCGGCGCTTCACGGACCTGCCGCACGGAGCGCGCCTCGGCACTTCGAGCCCGCGCCGCCAGGCGCAGCTGCGCCACGCGCGACCTGACCTGCGGCTCGAGCTGCTGCGCGGCAACGTCGACACCCGCCTGCGCCGCCTCGAGGAAGGAGCGCTCGACGCCATCCTGCTCGCCTGCGCCGGGCTCGAGCGCCTCGGCCTCGGCGAGCGGATCACCGAAATGCTCGACCTCGACCTCTCGGTGCCCGCGGTCGGACAGGGCGTGATCGGCATCGAGTGCCGCGACGACGACACGCGGAGCCGCGAGGCGCTCGAGGCGCTCCACCACGAGGAATCGTTCGTGCGCCTGGGCGCGGAGCGAGCGTTCGCACAGGCGCTGGGCGGCAGTTGCCACTCTCCGATCGCGGCGCACGCGTCGCTCGAAGGCGGCGAGCTCATCCTGCGCGGCTTCGTCGGCGCGCCGGACGGCGGCGAGGTCTATCGCGACTCGATACGCGGCCGTCCCGTGGACGCCGCCGCGCTCGGGCGGCAACTCGCGTCGCGCATGCAGGCGGCCGGCGCGGCAGGCCTGCTCGAGCGGCTGCGGCAGGAAGCGACCGGGCAGCCGTGACGGCGCCGCTCGCCGGCCTGACGGTCGTCGTGACCCGGCCCGACCGGCAGGCCGGCCCGTTCATGCGCCTGCTGCGGGAATCCGGCGCGACCCCGGTGGCGTTTCCGACGATCGCGATCGACCCCGTCGCACTCGACGACGCGGCGCGGGAACGCTGCGCGCCCGATGCCCACGACTGGCTGATCCTCACCAGCGCGAACGCCGTCGATAATGCCTTCGCGCAACTGCCGCATCCACGGCGCGCCCGCGTTGCCGCGATAGGGCGCGCCACCGCACGCGCACTGCAGGAGCTTGGCATCGAGGTCCATGCCACGCCGGCATCGGTCTCCGACTCCGAGAGCCTGCTGGCGATGCCCGAGCTCGCGGATGTCCGCGGGCAGCGCATCCTGGTCCTGAAGGGCACAGGTGGACGCGACAAGCTGCAACAGGCGCTCACCGCACGCGGCGCCGAGGTCACGCTGGCCGAGGTCTACCGGCGCAGGGTGACCACGCCGGGCCGGGCGGCGCTGGAGGACCTGCAGCGTGCCTGCGCGGCCGCCCAGCCGATCGTCGCCGTGACCAGCGTCGAGGTCCTCGACGCGTTGCTCGACCTCGCCCCTCAGGCCGCTCACCCGCACCTCCGCGATTGCGTCCTGCTGCTGCCCGGCGGTCGCGTCGCCGCCGCGGCTCGCGAGCGGGGCTGGCGCGGCCACCTCGTCGTCGCGCCCAGTGCGGAAGACGCCACGATGGTCGACGCACTGGCGCGTGCGCACGCGGACGGCGGCATGACCCGCCCTGCGTGATACGATCGAGAGCCGTGCCTGGAGCGCTCCCGCGCCACGCCCGATGCCCGCCGAAATCGAATCCCTCACAAACGAAATGAGCACGCGACGCGCCGGCGGCGGCGGCGTGAGCCCGATGCTCGTCGCGCTCGTGGTGCTCGGCCTGCTGCTGGCCGTCTACGCCCATTGGCGTTTCGGCCGGTTCGACGAGCGCATCGACCGCGTGCGGGCGCAAGTCGCCGACCTGCGGGGCGAGAAGGACCGGCTTGCAAGCCAGATGCAGTCGCTGAACGTACGCCTCCAGGCGACCCAGGACTCCTGGCGGGCCGAATTGCGTGGCTTGAGGGAAGTCCCCGAGCAGCTCGGACAGCTCGGCCAGAGCGTGGAGGAACTGCGCGCCCGCACCGAGGCACCGC
Organism: uncultured Gammaproteobacteria bacterium; assembly: GCA_963778185.1. Classification (GTDB taxonomy): domain Bacteria; phylum Pseudomonadota; class Gammaproteobacteria; order Steroidobacterales; family Steroidobacteraceae; genus RPQJ01. Next base: position 1,261,374 of record CAVZTF010000003.1, read on the forward strand.
AGCGGGCCTGGGTGCGCGCCGAGGCGATGTACCTGCTGCAACTCGCGGAGCGGCGCCTCGACCTGGAGGGCGACCTGCCGACCGCCATCGTCGCGATGGAATCAGCCGCGGCCCAGCTCGCGACGCTGAACGACCCGGCGGTGGCCGAGGTGCGTCGGCAACTCGGCGAGGAGATTGCGGCCTTGCGCGCCGTCCCGATGCCGGACCTCCCCGGCGTGCTGACGAGGATCACCGCGGTCGAGGACATGGCGCCGTCATTGCCGGTGCTGGGCATGCCGGTCGCGAAAGGCCACCGCGCGGCCTCCGCCACTCAGCCGCAGGGATTCCTCGAGCGGGCCCGGCAGCGCCTCTCCCAGGCGATGCGCGACCTCGTGTCGCTGAGGCGCGTGGACCCGGCGACGGCGCGGCTCGTGACGCAGGAGGAGGAATCCCTGCGCCGCCAGCACCTCGAACTGCTGTTGTTCGCAGCGCGCATCGCCGCCATGCAGTCCGACGGCGCCGCCTATCTGCAGTCGCTGCGCGCTGCCGAGACCTGGCTCGCGCAGTACTTCGACACCTCGACCCGCGAGGTGTCCTCGGCGCAGACGGAGATCGCCGCGCTGGCCGCCATCGACATCGAGCCGACCATACCCGCAGTCGGGGGCGCCGGGCGGACGCTGCAACGCGTCATGGGGGGCGGCTCGGCCACGCCATGAAGGGAGCGGTGATCGTCGCGTTGGCGCTGGCGGGCGGCGGACTGCTGGCGCACCTGCTGCTCGCGGATCCAGGCTACGTCGCGATCCGTGCCGGGCAGGCCCTTTTCGAGACGACGGTCCCCGTGCTGCTGCTGTTGCTCGCGGGGACTTACCTTGCGCTGCGCTGGATCGTCGGGGCGTTCACGGCGCGCCGGCGCCTCGCGCACCTGCGCGTGGAGCGGCGCAAGCGGCGCGCTCGCGACGACACGCAGCGCGGGCTGCTCGACCTCGCGGCAGGCCAGTGGCGTAGCGCGGAAGAACTGCTCTCCCGCTCGGCACGCGACGCGGACTCGCCCGCCTCCAACTACCTCGTCGCCGCGCGCGCGGCCGACCTGCTCGATGCCGTGGAACGTCGCGACGAATGGCTGTCGCGCGCCCAGGAGCATGCGCCCGAGGAGCGCGCGGCCGCGCTCGTGACGCTCGCGGAGATGCAGATGCGCCGCGGCCAGGACGAGGCGGCCGTGCAGACGCTCGAGCAGCTCGACGCGTCGGGTCACTTGAATTCGCGCGGGCTCGAGCTCATGGCACGCCTGCTGCAGAAGCTCGGGCGCGGCGAGCAGTTGCTCGCGCTCGGGCCGCGGCTGCGCAGCGCCAAGGAACTCCCGGATCGAAAGGTCAACGAGATCCTCGCGCAGGTGCAGCTCGAGGAAGTCCGCGCGGCAGGCGAGAAGCGCGACCAGTCGCGACTGGAAAAGGCGTGGTCGGACCTGCCACGCGGCGTGCGGAAGCTTCCCCACTCCATCGTCGCCTACGCACGCGCCGCGATGGCCTGCCAGGACCACCCGACGGCCGAGAAGGCCCTGCGCGAGCTCATCGACGAAACCGCCGACGTCGCAGCGATCCGCTTGTACGGCGACCTGGTCCTGCCCGAACCGCTCGTTCCCCTGGAGCGCGCCGAGGCGTGGCTGCGCAATCGACCCGACGACCCGGAACTGCTGGCCTCCTGCGCCCGCCTCTGCCTGCGCGCCGAGCTGTTCGGCAAGGCACGCAGTTACCTGGAGGCGAGCCTCGCACGCCGCCCGAACGCGGAGAGCAGCCTGATCCTGGCCGACCTGCTCGAGCAGATGGGCGAGAAGGAGCGTGCGACCCAGTCGCTGCGGCAGGCCGTGGCCACGTCGGTCGGGCGGCGGCCCAATCTTCCGCGCGTACGGCTCCGTCGCTACTGACCGCGCGGCTCAGCGCTCCGTCGTGAGCTGTTTCATGCGCGCCAGCGTGTCCGGCGCGTAGTCGAAGGAGTCGAAGAAGAGCTGCTCACGCGGCAAGCCGTGGGCGGCGAACGAAGTGCGGATGGCTTCGATCATCGCGGGCGGCCCGCTCGCATAGACATCGAAGCCCGACAGGCCGGGATGATCGGCCAGCACGACGTCGTGGACGAGACCGTGGCGATGAACCTCCGCCCGGACGCCTTCGCCCGGAGGATCGGACAGCACGGGCCGGTACGAGAAGCCCTTGCGGGAAGCCTCCAGACCGCGCAACCAGCGGTCCTCGTAGAGGTCCGCGGCGCTGCGGGCGCCCCAGTAGAGCGTCACCGGACGGCGGTCCCCGGCGGCGATCAACTGCCGCAGCATGGCTCGCAGGGGCGCATAGCCGGTGCCGCCGCCCACCATCAGCGGCGGACGAGGCGACTCGGCCCGCAGCCAGAACTGGCCGAGCGGGCCCTCGATGCGCAGCAGCGTGCCGGCGCTCATGACCGAGAACAGCTGGCCGGTGAACCCGGTGCCCGAGGCACGACGCACGTGCAGTTCGATGAGCCGGCCGTCGCTCGGCGCGCTCGCAATCGAGAAGCTGCGCCGCCGCCCGTCGGCGAGCACCACGTCCAGATACTGCCCGGGACGGAAATGCAGCTCCTCCACCGCCGGGAGCCGCAGTTGCACCGACATCACGTCGTCGGTGAGCAGGTCCATGCGCTCGATGCGGCATGGCAGGCTCTTCACCTCGACGTCGGGCGCCGGCCGGATTTCGCGCGTCTCCACCTGCAGGTCGCCGACCGCTCGCGCCTGGCACAGGAGCGCGTAACCCTGCCGTGCTTCGTCCGGGGTGATCCCGGCCGGCAGCTCGCCGGGATACTCGATCGCCCCGGACACGATGCGCGCGCGGCAGGACGCGCAGTGCCCTCCCTTGCAGCTGTGCGGCAGGTTGAGCCCCGCGCGCAGCGCCGCCGCGAGGACGGTCTCGCCCGGATCCACCGGAAAGCCCTGGCCTGTGGGGACGAGCGTGACGCGCGGCATTCGCTCAGGATGCCATGAAGCACCCGGGCGGCGGGACCCACCCTGCGTTCGCGTATGCTCGATCAATGGATCGGAAGTGCCTCGTCGTTGGGTGCGGTTACGTGGGCCGCCGCCTGGCCCGGCGCCTGCGGCCGGGTTGGCAGGCCGTCGCGCTCGTCCGATCCGCGGCGAGCGCGGCGCAACTCGGCGCGGAAGGAATCGAGGTCATGCGCGTGGATCTCGACGAGATCGCCGCGCCCGCCCTCCTGCATTGCGCAGCGGATTCGACCGCCGTCGCCTACCTCGCGCCCCCGCCCGAGGCGGGCAGCACCGATCCGAGAATCGCCAGGTTCCTGGCCGCGCTGGGCGAGGCAACGCCGCAGGCGTTGCTCTACATGAGTACGACCGGCGTCTACGGCGATGCAGCCGGTGCGAGCGTGACCGAGGACACCGCCGTGGCGCCGGCGAACGACCGGTCGCGCCGCCGCGTCGATGCAGAGAGCGCCGCCAGCCGATGGTGCGCGAGCCGCGGCACGCGCTGCGTCGTCCTGCGCGTGCCGGGCATCTACGGCCCGGGCCGCCTGCCGCTCGAGCGACTGCGCCGCGGCGAGCCGGCGCTGCGGCCGGAGGACGCCGGCCCCGGCAATCGCATCCACGTCGACGACCTCGTCAGTGCATGCCTCGCGGCACTGGACCAGCCGGTCGCGGGCGTCTTCAACGTGGCCGATGGCGATCACTCGAGCACCACCGCATACCTGCAGCGCACGGCCGCCCTCGCCGGGCTGCCCCCGCCGCGGCTCGTGTCGATGGCCGAGGCCCGGGAGCAGGTGAGCCCGGGCATGCTCGCGTACCTCGTCGAGTCGCGCCGCGTGGACAACCGCCGCATGCTCGATGAACTCGGGGTTCGCCTCGCCTACCCCGATCTCGACGCCGGCATCGCCGCGAGCCTCGCCGAGATGCGGCCCGGCTGAGGCCGCATTCGGCTATCCTTGCGGCATGCGCTTGTCGTTCACGAAGATGCATGGGCTCGGCAACGACTTCATCGTCTTCGACTCCGCTTCCCCCGACGACGTCCCCTCGCCTGCAACCCTGCGTCGCCTCGCGGACCGGCGCACGGGCATCGGCTTCGACCAGGCGCTGGTGCTGTCGCCGCCGCGCCGGGCCGGTACCGACGTCTACTACCGGATCTTCAATGCCGACGGTTCCGAGGTCGAGCAGTGCGGCAACGGCGCGCGCTGCATCGCGCGCCTGGTCGCGTCCCGCGCCGCACGCAGCGACCGTCCGCTGTCGATGGACAGCCCGGGCGGCCCGGTCGATGCGCGCCTGCGACCCGACGGACTCGTCTCGGTGGCGATGGGCGTGCCCGATTTCGACCCGCGCTCGCTGCCGTTCGAGGCAGACGCCGAGGCGCCGAGCTATCGCATCGAGCTGCCCGGCGGACCGGTCGAGTTCGGCGCGGTCTCGATCGGCAATCCGCACGCGGTGATCCGCGTGCGGGCGGTCCGCGAAGCGCCGGTGGACAGCGTGGGACCTGCAATGGAGAATCACGCGCGATTTCCGCGGCGGGTGAACGTAGGCTTCCTCGAGATCCTCGCGCCGGACCACGTCCGGCTGAGGGTCTTCGAGCGAGGCGTGGGCGAGACCCAGGCCTGCGGGACGGGCGCCTGCGCGGCGGTCGCGATCGGGCGCAGGCACGGTCCGCTCGCCGAGGAGGTCCGTGTGGACGTGCCCGGCGGACGGCTCGTGGTGCAGTGGCCCGGGCCGGGCGAGCAGATCTGGCTCACCGGTCCGGCCGAGACGGCCTTCGAGGGCCACCTGGACATTCCGGACGTCGCGCCGGGAGGAAATTGATGAACAAGCAACCGATTCGCGGCCTCGAGCCGGGCGATCTCACCGAGGAGCAGATCGGCGAGTACCTCGTCGCGCATCCGGAGTTCTTCGAGCGCCATCCCGGGTCGCTCGCGCGCCTCAAGCTCCCGCACCAGCAGCGCGGCAGCGCGGCCATCTCGCTGGTCGAGCGCCAGGTGCTGGTCCTGCGCGAGAAGCACGCGGCCCTGGAACAGAAGCTGCACGAACTGGTCGAGAACGGTCGCGCCAGCGACGCCATCACCGACCGCGTGCACCGGCTCACCCGGCGGCTGCTCAGGGCGCGTGACCTTTCCTCGACCGTCGCGGCGCTCGAGACCTCGTTGCGCGAGGATTTCGGCGCGTCGCGCTGGGTGCTCCTGCTCACCAACCCGGGACTCCCCGGCCTGTCGGCGCAGTTGGGCCCGCAGCTACGCGCCGTGCCGAAAGGCAGCCCGGAGCTCAGGATCTTCGAGAGCTTCTTCGAATCCGCCCGGCCGCGCAGCGGGCAGATCCGCGACACGCAGCGCGATTACCTCTTCGGGCAGGACGGCGGGCAGGTGGGCTCGACGGTGCTCATCCCGCTCGGGGAGCGCGCGTCGCTCGGCCTGCTCGCGATCGCGAGCCACGACACGGAGCGCTACCTGCCGACGATGAGCACGGACTTTCTGGTCCGCATCGGCGAAATCGTCACCGAGGCGATCGCGGCCCGCGGCGCATGAGCGAGGCGCTCGCGGGCGGGGTCACCCGGTTCCTGCAGAGCCTGCAAGTCGAGCGGCGCCTGTCGCCGCACACCGGGTCCGCCTATTCCCGCGACCTCGCCGCACTGCTCGAGTACTGCGCGGAGCAGGGCATCGATGCCTGGCGCGGCATCGACACGCAGCACGTGCGCGCTTTCGCCGCACAGTCGCACCGCCGCGGCCTCGCGCCCCGCAGCGTGCAGCGCCGGCTGTCCGCGGTCCGCAGCCTGTTCCGCTACCTCGCCCGCGAGGGCGAGATGGAGCACGACCCGGCGGCCGACGTGCCGGCCCCCAAGGCCCGCAAGCGCCTGCCCACCACGCTCGACGCGGACACCATGGCGCGCCTGCTCGAGTTCCGCGCCGACGGCCGCCTCGGCCTGCGCGACAAGGCGATCATGGAGCTGCTCTACTCGTCGGGCCTGCGGCTCTCCGAACTGCTCGGCCTCGACCTCGTGGACCTCGACCTGCGCGACCGCACGGTGCGCGTCATGGGCAAGGGCCGCAAGGCGCGCATCGTGCCCGTCGGTCGCCACGCAGCCGTGGCGCTGTCGCTCTGGTTGAAGGAACGCGCGACCGTGGCCGGGATCGGCGAGAACGCCGTCTTCGTGGGTGTCGGCGGCAGCCGGCTGGGGCCGCGCATCGTGCAGAAGCGCATCGCACGCTGGGCGCGGCGGCAGGGGCTGCCCGAGCACGTTCACCCCCACATGTTCCGCCATTCGTTCGCCTCCCACCTGCTCGAGTCCTCGGGCGACCTGCGCGCCGTCCAGGAGCTGCTCGGCCACGCCAACATCAGCACGACTCAGGTCTACACTCACCTTGATTTCCAGCACCTCGCCCGGATATACGACGCGGCACATCCCAGGGCCAAGCGGAGGGGGTTGTAGGCGATAGGCTGTGGGCAGGAGGGGCGGCTCTCTTCCGACCTACAGCCTTCAGCCCACAGCCCACAGCCCACAGCCCCCGGCCCACCGCCTTCAGCCGTCCCGTCATGACAACCACCTTCGACCCCCACGGCACGACCATTCTCTGCGTACGTCGCGGCGGCCTCGTCGCCATGGGCGGCGATGGCCAGGTCACGCTCGGCAACACGGTGATGAAGGGCAATGCCCGCAAGGTCCGGCGCCTGCACGAGGACCAGGTGATCGCCGGGTTCGCCGGAGGCACGGCGGACGCCTTCACGCTGTTCGAGCGCTTCGAGGGCAAGCTGCAGCAGTACGGCAACCTGACACGGGCGGCCATCGAGCTCGCCAAGGACTGGCGCTCCGACCGCAGCCTGCGCCGCCTCGAGGCGCTGCTGTGCGTGGCGGATGCCGGCCATTCGTTCATCGTCTCCGGCAACGGCGACGTGATCGAGCCCGAGCACGACCTGATGGCGGTGGGCTCCGGCGGTCCCTTCGCACAGGCTGCGGCCCATGCACTGCTCGCGAACACCGACCTCGACGCCCGCACCATCGTCGAGAAGGCGCTCGGGATCGCGGCGGACATCTGCATCTACACGAACCGCAACCTGACGATCGAGACCCTGGGCTCGTCGTCCTGAGCAGCGATTTCCCATGTCCTCCATGACCCCCCGCGAGATCGTCCAGGAACTCGACAAGCACATCGTCGGTCAGGCCGCCGCCAAGCGCGCGGTCGCCATCGCGCTGCGCAACCGCTGGCGGCGCATGCAGGTCGACGAGCAGCTGCGCGCGGAGATCACGCCGAAGAACATCCTCATGATCGGCCCCACGGGCGTGGGCAAGACCGAGATCGCGCGCCGCCTGGCGCGGCTCGCCGGCGCGCCGTTCGTCAAGGTCGAAGCGACCAAGTTCACCGAGGTGGGATACGTCGGCCGCGAGGTCGACTCGATCATCAAGGACCTGGTGGACGTGGCGGTGAAGATGACCCGCGAGCGGGAGATGGAGAAGGTGCGGCACCGCGCCATGGACGCCGCAGAGGAGCGCGTGCTCGACGCCCTGCTGCCGAGGCCGCGCAGCGTGGGCTTCGGCGCCGAGCCGGAGCCGCCGCGTGACGGCGACACGCGGCAGCGCTTCCGCAAGATGCTGCGCGAGGGCCAGCTCGACGACCGCGAGATCGAAGTGGAACTGCGCGCCGTCCCGGTGGGCGTCGAGATCATGGCGCCGCCGGGAATGGAGGAGCTCTCCCAGCAGTTGCAGGGCATGTTCTCGAGCCTGGGCGGCAACCGCACGCATGCGCGCAAGCTCAGGGTGCGCGAGGCGTTCAAGCTGCTCACCGAGGAGGAAGCCGCCAGGCTCATCAACGAGGACGAGCTCAAGATACAGGCGCTCGGTGACGCCGAGCAGAACGGCATCGTGTTCATCGACGAGATCGACAAGATCGCGCGCCGCCAGGAGACCTCCGGCGCCGACGTGTCGCGCGAGGGCGTGCAGCGCGACCTGCTGCCGCTCGTGGAGGGCTGCACGGTCAACACCAAGTACGGCATGGTGAAGACCGACCACGTGCTCTTCATAGCGTCCGGCGCGTTCCACATGTCGAAACCGTCGGACCTGATCCCGGAGCTGCAGGGACGGCTGCCGATCCGCGTCGAGCTCGACGCGCTCGGCGCCGGGGACTTCGTGCGCATCCTGACCGAGCCGGATGCCTCGCTCTGCACGCAGTACGCCGCGCTGCTCGCCACCGAGGGCGTGACGGTCGAATTCACGCCCGACGGCGTGAAGCGCCTGGCCGAGGTGGCCTTCGACGTGAACCAGCGCACCGAGAACATCGGCGCGCGCCGGCTGCACACGGTGATGGAACGCCTGCTCGAGGGCGTTTCCTACGAGGCCTCGGACCGCTCGGGCACCACGGTGGTGATCGACGCGGCCTACGTCGACCGCAACCTCGGCGAGCTCGCGCGCGACCAGGACCTGGCGCGGTATATCCTCTGACCTCGCCATTTCCGCGAGCCAGCCTCATGACCGGGACACGCCCCACCGAGATCAAGCTCCGCACGAAGTCGCGCGTCCTCGAGGTCGCCTACGACGACGGCGCCAGGTTCGAATTGCCGTTCGAGTACCTGCGCGTCTACTCGCCCTCGGCCGAGGTGCTCGGCCACGGTCCGGGACAGGAGACCCTGCAGGTCGGCAAGCACGAGGTCGTGATCGTCAGGGTGGAGCCGGTCGGCAACTACGCCGTGAAGCTCGTGTTCGACGACGGGCATGACTCGGGCCTCTACACCTGGGGGTACCTGCGGGAACTCGGCCTCGCCCGGGCGGAGAAGTGGCAGCACTACCTCGACCGCCTGGCAAAGCTCGGCCTCCCCTACCCCACGCCGGTCCCGTCCAAACCGAGGCATCACCCGGCGTGAGCCGCGTAGAATGGCGTGTCCCATGAGCGAGAACGCCCCCCAGAAGCCGAGCACGCCCGCCCCGGGCAGCGTGGATTTCGGCTACCAGCAGGTCCCGCGCGAGGAGAAGGCCCAGCGCGTCCGCGAGGTCTTCGAGTCCGTCGCGGACAAGTACGACCTGATGAACGACCTGATGTCGGCCGGGGTGCACCGCCTGTGGAAGCGCTTCACGCTCTCGCAGACCGGTCTGCGGCCCGGCCAGGTGGCGCTCGACGTCGCGGGCGGCACGGGCGACCTCGCGGCCGGCATGGCCAGGCAGGTGGGCGAGCGCGGCCTCGTGGTGCTCTCCGACATCAATGCCGCGATGCTCGAGGTCGGGCGCAACCGGCTGCTCGACCGGGGACTCATGCGCAACGTGCGCTTCTCGATCGCGAACGCCGAGTGCCTGCCCTTCGAGGACGAGAGCTTCGACTGCGTGACCATCGGCTTCGGATTGCGCAACGTCACCGACAAGCCCGCGGCCCTGGCCTCCATGCGGCGCGTGCTGCGCCCCGGCGGCCGCCTGCTGGTGCTCGAGTTCTCGAAGCCCGTGCTGCCGGGGTTGAAGCCGGTCTACGACGTGTATTCCTTCAGCGTGCTGCCCTGGCTCGGCAGCCGCGTGGCCGGCGACGCCGACAGCTACCGCTATCTGGCCGAGTCGATCCGCCGCTTCCCCGACCAGCAGACCCTGCTCGGCATGATGCGCGAAGCGGGCCTCGAGGACTGCCGCCACCACAACCTGAGCGGCGGCATCGTGGCGCTGCACAAGGGCTTCCGCTACTGACATGCTGCTCGAGCGACTCGAGTCCGTCCTGAACCGCAACATCGCCGACTCGCGCAAGGCACAGGCGCTGTGCCGCCAGCTCGACGGGCGGGTCATGTCGCTCACGGTGCAGGGCACTCCGCTCGCGTTCTTCTTCAAGGCCGCAAGCGGACGCATCGCACTCGCCCCGCGCCACGAGGGGGCCACCGATGCGAGCCTCTCCGGCACGCCGATCGCGCTCCTCGCGCTGGCGGGCCCGAGGGCGGAAGGCGCCCTGCGCGGCGGCGGCGTGCGCATCGAGGGCGACGCAGAGGTCGCGCAGAAGTTCCGTGACCTGCTGTCCCAGGCGCAGCCGGATTTCGAAGAAGAACTCGCGCGCGTGATCGGCGACGTCGCGGCCCGGCGGCTGGCGAACCTCGCCCGCGGGTTCCTCGGCTGGGGACGCAAGGCGACCGGCTCGCTCGCCACCAACGTGGTCGAGTACCTGCAGGAGGAAGGCCGCGACCTGCCGACGCGGGTCGAGGTCGAGGAATTCCTGGAGGACGTGGACCGCCTGCGCGACGACGCCGGGCGCCTCGAGGCGCGCATCGCACGCCTCGAGCGAAAGTGACCATGCGCCCGCGCGTCGTCGGCCGGCTTCTGCAGATCCAGCGCGTGCTCGTCCGGCACGGACTCGACGAGTTCATCCTCGACACGCACTTGTTCCGCCCGCTGCGCTACGTCTTCTATCTTTCGCCGGCAACGTGGTTCGAGCGCCGCAAGGGAGGCTCACTCGGCGAGCGCATCCGGCTCGCGCTCGAGGAGCTCGGGCCCATCTTCATGAAGCTCGGCCAGGCGCTCTCGACGCGCCGCGACCTGCTGCCGCCCGACATCGCCGACGAACTCGCCAAGCTGCAGGACCGTGTGCCGCCGTTTTCCGGTGCTGAGGCGCGCGCGATCATCGAGAAGGCGCACGGGAGCCCCGTTTCCCAAACCTTCGCCGAGTTCGACGAGACGCCCCTCGCCGCCGCCACCATCGCCCAGGTTCACGCCGCGCGGCTGCATTCCGGCCAGGACGTGGTCGTCAAGGTGGTGCGCCCGGGCGTGCGGGAGAAGATCGAGCGTGACATCGAGGTCATGCACGTGCTGGCACGGCTGGTCCTCGACTATTCGCGCGAGGGGCATCGCCTGCGGCCCGTGGAGGTCGTCCAGGAGTACGAGAAGACCATCCTCGACGAGCTCGACCTGATGCGCGAGGCGGCCAACGCCGCGCAGCTCGGGCGCAACTTCGCCGGCTCCGACCTGCTCCACGTTCCCGCGGTGTACTGGGACTACTGCCGCCCCGAGGCGATGGTGATGGAGCGCATCCACGGCGTGCTGGTCAGCGATCTCGAGGAGCTGCGCCGGCGCGGGACCAACATCCAGCGCCTCGCCGAGAACGGCGTGACGATCTTCTTCACGCAGATGCTGCGGCACAATTTCTTCCACGCCGACATGCATCCCGGCAACATCTTCATCCAGACCGACGACCCCGAGCATCCCAAGTACTGCGCGGTGGACTTCGGCATCGTCGGCACGCTCGACGCGCGCGACCAGCATTACCTCGCGGAGAACTTCCTGGCGTTCTTCGACCGCGACTACCACCGCATCGCGCAGCTGCACGTGGATTCCGGCTGGGTGCCCGCCGACACGCGCGTGGACGAGCTCGAGGCGGCGGTGCGCACGGTGTGCGAACCGATTTTCAACAAGCCGCTGGCGGAGATCTCGTTCGGGCAGGTGCTGCTGCGGCTCTTCGAGACGGCCCGGCGCTTCCAGATGAAGGTGCAGCCGCAGCTGATCCTGCTGCAGAAGACGCTGCTGCAGATCGAGGGCCTCGGCCGCCAGCTCTACCCGGAGCTCGACCTCTGGAAGACCGCGCAACCGCTGCTGCGCGAATGGGCCGCGGATCGCTTGAGCGGACGCACCCTCGCCAGGCAGCTGCGCCGCCAGCTCCCCGACGTGAGCGAGGCCTTCCGCATGCTGCCGCAGATCCTGCAGCAGGCCGTGCAGCAGGCGTCGGAAGGCAAGTTCCGGCTCAAGGTAGAGCAGGGCGGCCTCGAGGAACTGCGCAAGGAGATCCGCGCGAGCGCACGCAAGCGCGATGCGACAATGGTCGCTGCGGCGACGCTGCTCGGCGGGTTCGTGTGGCTGGCGCTCGGAGCGGCGCCCTGGCCCGCGGTCGCGCTCTGCGCGACGGGGCTGCTGGTGCTGGTTCTGGCGAGATAGGGCGGCGCTGCCCGCGGCCGCGGAGAGCTAGGCGCCGTCCGCTCGCTTGACCTCGACCCACGTCGCCAGCGCGCGCGCGCAAAGTTCCCCCTCGCCGTCGAAGACCGCGGTGCCGGCGAAATGCTTGCGGCCCTCCGCGCCGACCTTCCAGCCGATGACGGTGCACGGGTCGCCGACGCGGACACGACGGTCCACGTGCGCCTGCATCTCGCCGAGCAACATGACCCTGCGGCCGCCGGAGACGGCGAAGTATCCAGGGCAGTCGAGCGCCGCCCAGTGGTACTCGACGGCGACCTTGCCGTCACCGCCGTCGAGGGAATCGGCCGGCAGCCACGGCGCCGCCACCATTCCCGTGTCCAGCCTTCCCGGGAAGATGCGCATGCCGTCGCCGCGGCGGCGTTGCGGCCCGCAGACGAAGCAGTCCGGGAACGCGTGCTGGTGAAAGCCCGGATAGTGCTGCGACGCCCACACCGCCTGCGTGTAACGCGGCGGCGCAGGCACTTCGAGATCGAGGTGGTCGGTCACCGCCCGTGCGACTGGCGTCGGGCCCGCCGACAAGGTCCACTCGCCCGCGGCATCCTGCTCCAGCGCGAGGGGCACCTCGAGCGGCGGCGGCGACAACAGGCGCACGCGAGCATCCACGCCGGCCGCAACTGCGAACGCCCCGCAGACGTAGCCGCCGTTGCCGGAGTCCGGCGGGCCGTTGAAGCGTCGCGCGATCGTGATGGTATTCACTCGGTCGATCCCTCTGCTGCGCCGGCCGCCGCGCAGCGCCAGCATTCGGAGAACTGCCCATCGATGCGCTCGCCGCAGCGCGGGCAGTCCCAGGGCTCGCTGGGGGCTCGCGGACGCAGCGCCTCATCGATCAACCCGCGTGCGCGCAGCGACTGGCCGGACTCGCACACCCACAGCTCGGGCCAGCATTCCAGGAACGGTATCTCGCCCACCGCCCCGCCGAGACGCTCGTTACGCACGAAGCACGCGATGCCCGCCGCCTCGAGCAGGTTGCGCAAGTGCGCAATCTCGATGGGCGACTCCGAAACGTGCACCCTGCGCATACGGCCGCTAGCATTGGGCGATGAGCAAATCCACGGCGACTACCATACTGTCCCGGCGCCTCCCGGCAAAGCGGGCCTTCATCACCGGGGCCGCGAGCGGTCTCGGACGCGCGACGGCGCTCGAACTCGCCCGGGACGGGTGGCGACTCGGCCTCCTCGACCGCTCGGCCGAGAACCTGCAGGAGGCCGGGCGCGAGTTGCGGACGGCCGGCGCGCAGACGCATGCCTACGCGGGCGACGTCGCGGACGAGGCGTTCGTCCGCGCCTCGGTGCTTGACTTCGTGGCGCACGCAGGCGGCCTCGATTTCATGATGAACAACGCCGGCGTCGCGGTCGCCGGCCCGCTCGAGGAGACGCCGGTCGACGATTGGCGCTGGATCGTCGACATCAACCTGCTCGGCGTCGCCTGGGGCTGCCGGTCCGCCGTCCCCGTGATGCGCAAGCAGCGCTCGGGCCTCGTACTGAACGTCGCGAGTGCGGCGGGCTTTGCCGCCGGACCGCAGATGGCGGCCTACAACGCGACGAAGTCGGCGGTCATTTCGCTCAGCGAGACACTGGCGGCCGAGCTGCTGGGCACGGGCATCCAGGTCTCGGTGGCGATGCCGGGGTTCTTCAGCACGCACCTGCTCGACACCATGCGTGCACCGCCCGAGGCAAGCGCAGCGGCCCACAGCCTGATGGACAGGTCGAGCCACGACGCGACCGCGGCCGCCCGCGCACTGCTGCAGGCGGCCGCGAAGGAGACGCTGCACATCGTCTGGCCGAGGGAGTACCGGCTGGCGTGGCGCCTGAAGCGACTCTTCCCGGCGTGGTTCGTCAGGCGGATCGCGAAACTGCGGGATACGCAGCCGGCCGCGGCGAATCCACCGCGAGGATGAAGCGGGTGTAGACCTCGGGCAGTCGCTCGAGCACCTGCGCCTTGCCGAGCATCTCGCTGCCCGCGATCGCGCGCTTCAGCACGGGCAGCGTGAGTTCCTCGATGGCGCGAGCGGCGACCGGCCCGTAACTCAGGTGCCAGGGCTCGACGCCGGCGCCGCAGCCCTCGGTGGCATAGGGCCGGTGGAAGCCGTAGCGGCCCATGTTGGCGTCGAGCCACGGCGCGAGGCGCGCGAAGACACCGTCGCTGGAATATTCGGCCGGCACCAGTTGCACCTGGTAGCCCGCGGGCACCGCGGCCGCGTCAATGACGTCGATGTCCGAGCCCCAGTGATGGCGGCTGCCCCCGGGGACCGCGGACCAGCACAGGATGGCGTCGATGCGCCGAGAATCGTCGAGCGCAGCCGCGTCGATCGGGCTGCCGCCGCGGTCGAGCAGCGGGCGCTCGCCGCGCCACTTGCGATTCCAGATCTGCACCTGGCGCTCGAAGTCACGGAAGCTCGAAGCCGCCGCAAGGTCGATGCCGGCGCGGGCGGCGGCATCGCGCATGGCCAGGAACGACGCGACGGCCTCGTAGTGCAGGGCGCAGCGCGGGACGTCGATCTCCACGATGTGCGACCGCGCCCGGCCGGTCAGTTCGAATTCGTTCACTGGGTGCTTGCCTCGGGCGGCAAGCATACCCGAGTCCTGCGCGGCGCCGAGGCGTCGCGCACGGCCCACGGTGTCGGAAAACTTGCCACTATTTCGGTTCTTTCGACACATTTTCATGTCGCCGCAGGGCGGACCCGGGTCTATGATCCCGGGCAGGTCGACGGCAACGAGAACAACAACGGTTCCCACCCGAGCGGCAGGAGTCCAGCGAGCCGGGCATGCGTGGAATTCGACTCAAGTTCCGCTACATGCTGACCGTTTTCACGGTCGGCCTGCTGCTGACCGCGGCCGTCGGCGTCACGACTTTCATGTCCGAACGCCACGAGCAGCAGCAGCTGCGCCGGATCGTCTCCGAGGCGGGTTCGCTGCAGGCGGCGGAGCCATCGGCTGCGATACCGGCGCTGCAACGCCAGATCGCCGAACTCATCGCGCACGCCTACTCCGGCCGGATAGCCGCGATCATCGGGCTCGGCCTCGCGCTGTCGGTGCTCGCTGCCTGGGTCACCGGGCTGCTGATCTCGCGCATCGATCGCGCCATGACGGCACTGATGGTGAGCGCGGACCGCATCGGGCAGGGCCTGCAGTCCGGCCCGGTAAGCAGCAGCGGCGTGCCGGAGATCGCGGCGCTCGAGACCTCGCTCGAACGGATGCGCTGCACGCTGGCCGGTACCACGATCTCGCGCGACTACCTCGACACGCTGCTGAACAGCATGCACGACGCCGTGCTGGTGACCGCGCCCGACGGCCGCGTGCGCACCGCCAACCTCGCGGCCGCCCGCCTGCTCGGGCGCGACGCGTCGGAACTGCAGGGTACGGAGTTCACGTCCCTGATTGCCGAGCCGCACCGCCCCGTCTTCAACCTCGCGCAGGTAATCGCCGAGCCGGGCGAGACCGTCGTCAGCACCGCGCGCGGGCAGACCATTCCCGTCTCGGTCAGCGCGTCCGCGGTCTCGAGCGAGGACCCGCAGTTCCAGGGAACCATCTTCGTGCTGCGCGACATCACCGAGCGCAAGCGTGCCGAGCGGCGCATCCGTTACCTCGCCCGCTTCGACGCGCTCACCAAGATGCCGAACCGCATGCAGTTCCAGCACCTGCTGCACCAGGCCATCGCCCGCTGCCTGCGCCAGGGGCGCGGCCTCGGGCTGCTCTACGTGGACGTGGATAATTTCAAGGAAATCAACGACACGTTCGGCCACGCGGCGGGCGACCGGGTACTCGAGACGGTTGCCGAGCGCCTGGCGCGCGTCCTGCCGAAGGAGTCGGTGGTCGGACGACTCGCCGGCGACGAGTTCGCGATCTTCGTCGAGACCGCCGACGGCACCCGCGATCGCCACGAGCAGTCCGCGTCCCTGGCACGGCAGGTCCTGGGCGAAGTGTCGCGGCCGCTGCACGTCGGCGAGCACGAGATCGAGGTCACTGCCAGCATCGGCATCGCGGCCTGCCCGGACGATGCCGACAACGTCATCGACCTGATTCGCAACGCGGACGCGGCGATGTACCACGCCAAGCGCGCGGGACGGAATTGCCACGTCTTCTACGCGCCCGAGATGAATGCCGCCGCCGTCGAGCGGCTGCTGCTCAAGAGCAAGCTGCGCCGCGCGCTCGAGCGGGACGAGTTCGTGGTGCGCTACCAGCCGAAGGTGGACCTCGGCAGCGGCCACGTCGTGGGCGCCGAGGCGCTGTTGCGCTGGCGGCTGCCGGGACACGGCGAGATCGCCCCCTCGCAATTCATACCCCTCGCCGAGGAGTCGCGCCTGATCCTGGACATCGGCGCCTGGGTCCTGAACCAGGTGTGCAGCGACTATGCGATCTGGCAGCAGCGGGTGCCGGATCCGGGCCTCGTCGCGATCAACCTCTCGCTCAAGGAGCTGAGCCAGGCGAGCTTCATCCCGCGCTGCCGCTCGGTGTTCGAGAAGCACGGGGTGCAGCCGAGCCGCGTGGAGCTCGAGATCACCGAGACGACCCTGATGATGGACGCCGAGCGCACCCTGCCGTTGCTCGACGAGCTGCGCGCCATGGGCGTGCACCTGTCCATCGACGACTTCGGCACGGGCTACTCCAGCCTGAGCGCCCTGCAGCAGTTCCCGATCGGCACGCTCAAGATCGACAAGTCGTTCGTCCGCAACGCCGCCACCGATCCCGACGACGCGACCATCGTCCGCACGATCATCGAGATGGGCCGCAGCCTCGGGCTGCAGGTGCTGGCCGAAGGCATCGAGACCGAGGAGCAGCGCTACTTCCTGCTGCACGCCGGGTGCCAGTATGGACAAGGCCGGCTGTTCGGCGAGCCGACCACCGCGAGCGAGTTCTTCGACCTGATCCTGCGGCAGGCCACGGGCGAGCACCCAGTGCTGCGCCTTCCTGCCTGAGTTCGCTTGTACATATATACCCTGTAATTATCCTTTACATGGCTGAAAGCCGGGGTATCATCCGGCCATGTATTCCATCAAGGCCGTTTCCCAGGCAACGGGACTCACCGTGGAAACGCTCCGTGCCTGGGAGCGCCGCTACGGCGTCGTGGTACCGCAGCGGGACGCCACGGGACGGCGCGTTTACACGCCCGAGGACGTCATCCGGCTGCGGCGCCTGCGGGAAGCCACGGATCGCGGCCATCCAATCGGCCGTCTTGCGCAACTTTCGGCCGAGGCGCTGGCGGGGCTGCTCAACCAGTCCCCGGGCGGACCCGACGCCGCGGCGTCCGCACTGGTCGAGCGCATCCTCGAAGCGGCCCAGCAGTTCCACGCAGCGGAGTGCGAACAGGCCCTGACGCTCGCAATCGCGTCAATGCCGCCACAGCAGCTCATCACGGACGTGCTGACGCCGTTGCTGCGCGAGGTGGGCGAGCGCTGGCATCGTGGCGATTTCGCCATCGCCCAGGAACGCCTGGTGTCGACAACCGTGCGGCGCCACATCGGGCTGGTGCTCGACACCTATGACCGCGGCGCGCGCGGCAACGGCATCGTCTTCGCGACGCTGCCGGGGGAACGCCACGAACTCGGCCTGCTGATGTCGGCGCTCACCTGCGCGAGCAGGGGCTTCCGCACCCACTACCTCGGTGCAGACGTACCGGCGGAGGAGATCGCCCGGTTCGCCCGTGCCGTCGATGCGTCGGCAGTCGCAGTGAGCGTGGTGCTGCTCGAACTGCTGCCGACCCTGCCGCAGCAGCTGCAGGCACTCGTCGACGGACTCGGCACGGCCGCAAACGTCTGGATCGGCGGTTCGGCGAGCCTCAACCTCGAGGACGAATTGCTGCCGCCAGGCTGTCATCTCGTGAGCGACCAGTTCGAGCTCGAACGCCGGCTGGACATGCTCCAGCGCTGAGCGGGACAGCTCAGCGCGAAAGGCCCGCGGTGCCGGCGCGCACGCGCTCGACGACGGTCTGCACGGCCTGGTTGGTGGCCACCCCGAAGGCCGCGACCACGGCCGGCTGGCGATTCTGCCCGGCGACGGCCTCGGCGACGGCCACGAAGCTCGTCAGGCGGACGCCCTTGCGGCTGTCCACCAGGGTCGCCTGAAGCTCGACACGCACGCGCGGCGCAGCGTCGGCCTCCGGGTACAGGGCCTCGAATCGCCGCAGTTCGACGTCCAGCAGCAGGTCGGTCGGGACGCGGCTCGGCGCCGCCACCGTCGTGGCGAAGCGGCCGTCCGCGGTGAACGCCTGCACCAGCAGTTGCTGCAGCATCTGGGGCGCGGCGTCGGCCCAGCGTACGCCGGCGAAGTAATCGAAGTTGCCTCCCGGCCCGGCCACGGCGACACGGTCCGTGTCGAGCGACGACGCCGCACGCGGACGGGCCACGCCGAGCGCCAGTGGCAACGGATCGCCACCCGCGGCCAGGCTCGGTCCGTCGAGCCGGTAGACCTCGGGCGCCGCATTGCTGGAGGTCAGCAGCGAGCCGGCGCAGCCCGCGCAGAGCGAGGCGAGCGCAATCATCGCCAGGCGCCGGTTCAAGGTGCGATCTCCACGCCGCTCTCCTTCTTTTCGCGCAGCAGGCTCGAGGGTTCGTTGCGCAGGCCGCGCGCCAGCGAGCGCACTTCGGCGCTCGCGTCCCTCAGGTCGATCACGAGTTGCTGCATCTCCTGGGTACCGGTGCCTGCGAGCTGGTTCAACGACTCCTCGTTGCCGGCGACGATTCGGTCGAGGCTCGCCGCGGTGCGGCCGAGCTTGTCCGCCGCGACCCGCAGGCCACCGAGGGACGCCTCGACGTCCGGCTGCGCATTGGCGAGCAGTGCGTTCATGCGCTGCGACAGTGCGGCCACCTCGGCCGCCGTCCGGCGCAGGTCCGCCGTGAGCGCGGCAGCGTCGGTCGTGATCGCCGGAAGGTCCTGCGACGCGCGCTGCAGGTTCGCGAGCGAAGCCGTCACCGCCTGCAGATTGTCATCTCCGAGCAGGTGTTCGACCCGCGCCAGGACTGCGCCCGCATGGCCCACGAGGTCCGGCAGCCGCTCGAGGAACGCCTCGATGTCGCCCTTGCGCGAGACGATGACCGGGTAGCGGTCGCCCTTGTCCAGCGGCTGCGCCGAGTTGGCCGCCGGATCCTTCTGCAGGTCGATGTACAGGAGGCCCGTCAGGCCGAGCAGTCCGAGCCGTGCGCGTGTCGCGCCCGACAACGGCGTCGTGTCGTTCACCTCGACGACGACTTTCACCCGCCCGGGATTCGCTCGATCCACCGACAGCCTCTCGACTCGACCGACGTCGACGCCGAGGTAGCGCACGGGGCTGCCCTCGGCGAGCCCGCTCACCGAGCCGTTGAAATAGATCTCGTAGCTCTCGTAGACGCGCCGGTCGCCCTTGCCGGAATACCACCAGACGAACGTGAACGCCGCCGCGACCGCGAGCAATGCGAAGATCGCCACGGCGGCGTATTTCGCGTCACGTTCCACGTCCGGCCTCCAGGTTCGTCGTCATGGCGCGGCCCCGCGCACCGTGGAAATACTGCCGTATCCAGGGATGCTCGTTGGCGACGATGCCTTCGAGGGTGTCGACGATGACGCGGCGATCGACCAGCACCGCGACACGGTCGCATGTCCTCAGCAGGGTGTCCAGATCGTGCGTAACCATGACCACCGTCAGGTGCAGCGTGCCGCGCAGATAGAGGACGAGGTCGTCGAAAGCGGTGGCGGCGATCGGGTCGAGGCCCGCCGTGGGCTCGTCGAGGAACAGCAGCGCCGGATCGAGGGCGAGCGCGCGCGCCAGCGCCACCCGCTTCACCATGCCGCCCGACAGTTGCGCCGGGAACTTCCCGGCCGTGTCGAGCGGCAGGCCCACCATCCGCAGCCGTAACTCGACCAGCCTCGCGAGCGTCGGCTCGTCGAGCTCCATCGCCTCGACCACCGGCAGCGTCAGGTTGTCCGCGACCGTGAGCGAACTGAAGAGCGCCCCGTGCTGGAAGGTCACGCCGTAGCTGCGCTTCACTTCGCGCAGCTCTCGCCTGCTCATCCGGGTGATGTCGCGGCCCGCCACCTCGACTGTTCCGGCGTTGGGATGGTGCAGCCCGAGCATGGTCTTGAGCAGCACCGACTTGCCACTGCCGGACCCGCCGACGATGCCGAAGACCTCGCTCCGCCGCACGTCGAACGCGACGCCGTCGTGCACCACCTGCGTGCCAAAGCGATTGACCAGGCCGCGGACCTCGATGACGTGCTCACCGGCCATCAGAAGTCGATCTCGAGGAAGAAGACGGCGAACAGCGCGTCGGCGAAGATCACCAGGAAGATCGACTGCACGACGGCGACGGTCGTGAGTCGACCCAGCTCGCGCGACGAGTCGCGGACCTGCAGCCCGCGCAGGGTACCGGTGAGCGCGATCAGCAGGCCGAAGACCGGCGCCTTGACCATGCCCGCCCAGAACGTCGTGTCGGCGACGGAGGCATCGAGCCGAGCCAGGAACTGTGCCCACGGCAGGTCGAGCAGGTAACTGGTCAGGAGCGCGCCGCCGGCAATTCCCATGGCGTCGGCGACCACGGTGAGCAGGGGCAGCGCGATGACGAGGCCGAGCACGCGCGGCAGGACCAGCACCTCGTAGGGGTTCATGCCCATCGACTCGAGCGCGTCCACCTCGTCGTTCAGCTGCATCACGCCGAGCTCGGCGGCGTACGCGCTGCCGGTCCGGCCCGCGACCATGATCGCGGTGAGCAGCACGCCGAGTTCGCGCAGCACGCCGATCGTGATCAGGTCCACGGTGTAGATCTCGGCCCCGTACGGCTGCAGTTGCTGCGCGCCGATGTAGCCGGAGATGACGCTGATCAGGAAGGCGATCACGGCGACTACCGGGACCGCCTGCACCCCGGTCTCGTGGACATGGCGCACGACCGATGCGAGCCGCAGGCCCTTCACGCCGCGCCACGCAGAGGCGGCGGCAGCAAGCGTTGCGCCGCCGAAGGAGAGCGCCTCGTAGCCCGACCGCGCGCGATCGACGATGCCACGGCCGAGATCGACGAGACGCCGCATCGCGGGTCGCCCGGCGGCAACCGGAACGGCTGCGAGGTCCCGGGCCGCGATCTCGTCGAGAAATGAGAAGTGTTCCGGCGACCGGCCTTCGAAGTCGACCTCGGTGCCGGCGCTGCGCAGGGCCGCAATCGTTTCGCGCAGCAGCCAAGCCGGCCCGATGGCGATCTCGCCCGCGGCGCCGAGGTCGACGACCAGCGCGCCGGGCGGCACGGCGGTCAGCCGGCCGAGGTACCGTGTCAGCTCCGGCGCGTCCGCCATCCGGCAGTCGCCCGACAGCCGCAGCCGGCGGCCGGACTCATCGAGTTCAGCCGCAAAGTCCATCGCACCTCGCCTGCGCGGCAATCATCGCGGGAATGCTAGCATCGAGGGCAGGGCATGGTGAGGCCGATGGCCGGTGACTTCCTCTCCCAGATACTGATCCTGCTGGCTGGCGCCGTCCTGGTGCTGAGCCTCGTGCGCCGTTTCGCGTTGCCGGCGATCCTCGGCTATCTCGTCGTCGGCATGCTGCTCGGTCCGCACGCGCTCGGGCTTACCGCCAACGACGAGACCGTGCGCCTGCTCGCCGAGATCGGCGTCGTCTTCCTGGTCTTCACGCTCGGCCTCGAGTTCTCGCTGCCGCGCATGCTGGTGATGAAGTCCGAGGTGCTCGGCGTCGGCGGGCTGCAGGTGGTGCTCACCACCGCCGCGTTCGGCGGCATGGCGTGGGCGCTCGGCGGCGTCGAGCCCGAGGCGGCGGTCGTGCTCGGCGGCGCGCTCGCGATGTCCTCGACGGCGATCGTCGTCCGCCAGCTCGGCGATCAGCTCGAGATCAATCGCACGCATGCGCGGCTGGCGGTCGGCATCCTGCTGTTCCAGGACCTCGCGTTCGCACCCCTGCTGGCGCTCGCGACGGCCCTCGGCTCGACTGCGTACGTGCTGAGCCCGGCGTGGCTGTTCGGGATGGTGGGGCGCGCCGTCATCGCGCTGCTCGTCGTCCTGCTGCTCGGCCGCTGGATCCTGCGGCCGCTGTTCCACCAGATCGCACGGCTCAGGAACACCGAGACGTTCACGCTCACGGTGCTGCTGGTCGCGCTGGGAGGCGCCTGGACGACCGAGCAGCTCGGGCTGTCGACGGCGCTCGGCGGGTTCCTCGCGGGCATGCTGCTGGCCGAGACGGAGTTCCGCCACCAGACCGAGGCGGTGATCAAGCCGTTCCGCGACGTCCTGCTGGGGCTCTTCTTCGTGTCGGTCGGCATGCTGCTCGAACTCAGGCTGCTGCTCTCGCAACTGCCGCTGGTGCTGCTGCTCCTCGCCACGCTGCTGGTGGTGAAGGCCGCGCTGGTGACGTTCATCGTGCGACGCTTCGTGCCGAATGCGCGCAAGGCCCTGCGCACCGGCATCGTCGTGAGCATGGGGGGCGAGTTCGGCTTCGCGCTGCTCACGCTGCTGCTCAAGGGCAGCAGCGTGGACGGCGGGCTCGTGCAGGCACTGCTGACCGCGGTCGCGCTCAGCATGCTGCTCGGGCCGCTGCTGATCCGCTACAACGGCCGGATCGCTGACTGGCTGTTGCGCCGGCCGACCGTCCCGACCTCGGAAATGGTCCTCGAAACGGCGGCAACCCGGGAGCTCGCGCAGCGCGAGCATGTCGTCATCTGCGGGTTCGGGCGCGTCGGCCAGAACCTCGCGCGCGTGCTCGAGCGGCGCGGCTTCGAATTCATCGCGCTCGACCTGGATCCCTTCCGGGTCCGGGATGCGCGGCAGGCGGGCGATCCCGTGGTCTACGGGGACGCTACCGAGCCCGAGATCCTGCGCGTGCTCGGGGTCGAGCATGCCAGCGTGGTCGTGGTCTGCGTACACGACTCCAGCCGCGCGCTGCACATCGTCCGCGCCACGCGGCAGCTGCGCAACGACGTGCCCGTCCTGGTGCGCACGAACGACGACTCCCGGCTCGAGGCGCTGCAGGCGGCCGGCGCGACGGAGGTGGTGCCCGAGATCTTCGAGACCAGCCTGTCGCTCGTGTCGCACGTGCTGCTGTTCCTGAAGGTGCCGGCGTCCGAGGTGCTGCAGGCCACCGAGGAGATCCGCCACGACAGGTACGCGATCCTGCGCAGCGTTTTCCGCAAGCACGATGCCCGCGCGGCCCGCGAGGACCAGGCGCTTCGGCAGCTGCGGACCGTCGTGCTCCCTCCCGGCGCCTGGGCGTCGGGACGCACGGTCCGCGAGCTCGGCCTGGAGACCGGCAAGGCGGTGATCACCGCGCTGCGTCGCGACGGGATCGTCGGTCGCGAACCGGACCCGGCAACACGACTGCGCGACGGCGACGTGCTGGTGCTGTGGGGGACGCCGGAGGACCTGGAGCGGGAGGAGAACCGGCTGCTGACCGGCTGATGATTCGCCCGCTTCCACCTACACTACACGCAGTCGTCGCCGCCCCGTCAACGCCATGCCCACCCTCGGCACCCCGCTCTCCCCCTCCGCCACCCGCCTGCTCATGCTCGGCGCGGGCGAGCTCGGCAAGGAAGTCGTCATCGAAGCGCAGCGCCTCGGGGTCGAGGTCATCGCGGCGGACCGCTATGCGAACGCGCCCGCGATGCAGGTCGCGCACCGCTCGTACGTGCTCAACATGCTGGACGGCCGGGCGCTGCGCGAGCTCATCGAGCGCGAACGGCCCGCCCTGGTCGTTCCGGAGATCGAGGCCATCGCGACGCAAACACTCGTCGAGCTGGAGCGGGAAGGGCAGCGCGTCATCCCGACGGCTCGCGCCGCGCGGCTCACCATGGATCGCGAGGGCATACGCAGGCTCGCGGCCGAGGAACTCGGGCTCGCAACCTCGCCCTACCGATTCGCAGACACGGAGGCGCAGTACCGGGCGGCGCTGGCCGCCGTCGGACTCCCGTGCGTCGTCAAGCCGGTGATGAGTTCCTCCGGGAAGGGCCAGAGCGTCGTAAAGACCCCGGCCGACGTGCAGCACGCCTGGGACTACGCGCAGGCAGGCGGGCGGGCGGGCGCCGGCCGTGTCATCGTCGAGGGATTCGTGCAGTTTGACTACGAAATCACGCTGCTCACGGTGCGGCACGCGGGCGGAACCTCGTTCTGCGCGCCGATCGGCCATCTGCAGATCGACGGCGACTATCGCGAGTCCTGGCAGCCCCAGCCGATGAACCCAGCCGCGCTCGAGGAGTCGCAACGCATCGCGCGCGCCGTCACCGACAACCTCGGCGGCGCAGGGATCTTCGGCGTGGAACTGTTCGTGCGCGGCGGCGAGGTCTGGTTCAGCGAAGTCTCGCCGCGCCCGCACGACACGGGCCTGGTGACGCTCATCTCCCAGGATCTTTCCGAGTTCGCGCTGCACGCGCGCGCGATCCTGGGACTGCCCATCCCGGCGATCCGGCAGCACGGGCCCTCGGCCTCGTGCGCGATCCTGCTCGAGGGCGACTCGAGCGACGTGCGCTTCCACGGCGTCGCGCGCGCCCTCGAGGAGCCGGACACTCAGTTGCGGCTGTTCGGCAAACCCGAAGTGCACGGACGGCGCCGCATGGGCGTCACCCTTGCGCTCGGATCCGACCTCGACGCCGCACGCGCAAAGGCACGCCGGGCTGCCGTGGCAATCGTCGCACGAGCGGAACTGCGCTGATCAGCGATCGGCCTGCAGGTGCGCCTCGAGGAGCCACAGGCTCTTGTCGGCGGCGCGCGAGATCCCGGTGAACAGGTCGCTGGTGTCGACGTCGCCCGCCTTGCCTGTCTCGTCGATCGCCTTGCGCACGGCCTTGCCGAAACGAGCCAGCGAGGCAGCGAGCGCGTCGAGGTGGGCGCGGCCGTCAGCGATCTCGAGCGGATAGGCATCGAGCTTCGAGCGGCCGGCCACCGCCTGTACCGTGCCCTCCGCGATCCCGCCCAGCGCCGTGACGCGCTCGGCCAACTCGTCGATCTGGCCCGCCACGCCGGTTGCGACCTGGTCGAACAACTCGTGCAGGGCGATGAAGCTCGGCCCCTTGACGTTCCAGTGGGCCTGCCTGGCCTGCAGCTGCAGGTCGATCGCGTCCGCGAGGCGCGCATTGAGGATGCCGATCACCTTGGCGCGGGCCTTGGCTGGCAGGTCGATTCGCGTGCTGTGCATGGGTACTCCGTCCTGATTCGATGGGTCGTCGCTGGCCGACATTGTGGCGGACGACCCGTGAGTCCCCAACAGAACCTGCCAATTGGAGCGATTGGTGCCGCCGATCCGGGGCGACTCCGATTGACGGCAGCACGCTGAATGTACTGCTGTGTACTTATTGACACTATGTCACATGGCGTGCAGCATGCGCGCATGTCCTACATCACCGAACGCCGGCAGGAAGAGCGGGACCGGCGCCGCGCCGAAATCGTCGATGCCGCCGAAGCCCTGTACGCCGAGGTGGGCTGGGATGCCGTGACCATGGACCAGGTCGCCCGGCGCGCGCGCCTCAGCCGGGCGCTGCTTTACGTTTACTTCCGCGACAAGGCCGACCTGCACTTCGCACTCGTCGAGCGCGCGCTCGACGCCTTGCGCGAACGGTTCGAGACGGCGCGCCAGGGCAAGCTGCTCGGCATCGACCAGGTCGAGGCGATCGGGCGCGCCTACCTCGCGTTCGCGCGCGAGCTGCCGCATTACTTCGACGCTTGCGCCCGCTTCCAGGCCCACGTCAGCGAGGACGGCTCCATCCAGCCGAACGAAACCGCGTGCATGCACGCGGGGCACCGCGCCCACGAGGTCATCGCCGATGCGCTGAACCGCGGCGTGGCCGACAACTCGATCCGCGCCGACCTCGGCGATCCCTTCGTGGCAGCGCTGTCGTTGTGGGCGTTCTCGCACGGGCTCATCCAGATCGCGGCTTCGAAGCGGCCGCAGATCGAGCACGAGGGCATCCCGGTGCAGGCCTTCGTCGACCACGCCTTCGACCTCGCTTTGCGCGCGATCCGTGCGTGACGGGACCAGCACCATGCGCCTCCCCCGGTCTGCGCTCGCAGCGATGATCCTCGCATCGGCCCTGGCCGGCGCGGCCGAGCCGCCGCGAGCGCCGATGCCGTCCCCGCCCGCCACTGTCGAGGAGGGCCTCCAACTGGTCGTCGACGATGCGCTCGCCGCCAACCTGGAGCTGAGCGCAGGAGCGGCATCGATACAGCAGCGTCTCGCGGCCCTCGACCAGGCGCGCGCGCGTTACCTCCCGGTGCTCGACCTCGTCGCACGCTACACCCTCGCCGACGGCGGACGGACGATCGAGTTTCCGGTCGGCGACCTGCTCAACCCCGTCTACGACACGCTCGACGAGCTGCTGGTGGCCGCCGGCCAGCCGCCGCGCTTTCCGAACGTGCAGAACCAGGAAATCGAGCTGATGCGCGGCCGCGAGCAGGAAACCAAGCTCGTGCTGCTGCAGCCGGTCTACGAGCCGCGCCTCGGTCCGTCGCTCGACGCGAGCCGGCAGGACGTGAATCGGGTCGAAGCGAACCTCATCGCGCTGCGCGCACGGGTGGTCCGCGACACGCGGCAGGCGTACTACCGGTGGCTCGCGGCCGGGCAGGCGTTGCTCGTGATCGAGGCGACGCGCGACCTCGCGCAGGCGAACCTCGACGCCAACGAGAGCCTCTATCGCAACGGGCGCATCACGCGCGACCTCGTCTACCGCGCGGAGGCCGACGTGCTCGAGATCGAGCAGCAAAGGATCGCGGCGGCGAGCGGCGTGCGCATCGCGCAAAGCTACGTGAACCTGCTGAGGAACGCTCCGCTCGCCGAGCCGCTGCCACAGGCGCAGATCGACGCGGCGACGATCGAGCGCTTCCGCGCGGGCCTCGTCCGCCGCCTGGCGGGCCGGCCGCTCGACACCGCCCTGCTGCAGGAACTCGCCACGCAGAGTCGCGCCGAGCTCAAGGGACTCGACGCGGCCGTTGCAACGGGCGAAGCGCGGCAGGATCTCGCCCGCGCCGCCTTCAAGCCGCAGCTCGCCCTGGGGGCCGAGGCCGGATTCCAGGGCGAGGAATACGGCTTCGGCGACGACCAGCGCTACGCGCTCGCCTCCGTGATCCTGCGCTGGAACGCGTTCCGCGGCGGCGCCGACCGGGCCGCCCTGAGCGAGGCGCGGGCGTTCACCGACGAGCTGCGCGCCGTGCGCGAACTGGCGCGCCAGCAGGTGCGCCTCGAGGTGCAGCAGGCGCTCGAGACCCTCGAGGTGGCGGACGCCTCGCTCGAGACGGCGGACAAGCGCACGGTCGCCGCCGCCGGCGCGTTCCGCATCGCGAGTCGCAAGCGCGACCTCGGGCAGATCAACCAGGCGGAGTTCATCGACGCCAGGCGGGCGCAGACAGAGGCGCTGCTCAACCTGAACCGCGTGCGGACCGAGTTCCTCGGGCGCCTCGCCGAGCTTGAATATGCAGTCGGCGACCCGCGCGCCGCCAGCAGGGAGATCCCGTGATGAAGCGCTTCCGTGTGGCCGCCCTGGTGGCTGCAGGCATCGTGCTCGCCGCTTGCGGCCGCGCCACGCCTCCCGGCGAGACCCCCGCTGCCGAGGCGGCGCCGGTCCGCGCCGTTCCGGTCGAGAGCGTCGTGGTAACGAGCGAGGTGCGCGCCGTCGGCGTACTGGCGCCGCGCGACGAGATCCGCCTCGCATTCAAGACCGGCGGCGTGGTCGACAGGATCGCGGTCGAGGCCGGCGATCGCGTGCAACGCGGGCAGCTGCTCGCCGTCCTGAAGCGCGCCGAAGTGGAGGCTGCCGTGGCCCAGGCCGGGGAGGTCGTGGAGAAGTCGCGCCGCGATCTCGAGCGAGCCCGCAGGCTGCAGGCCGACGAGGTGGCCACGGAGGAGCAGGTCGAGAACCTGACCACGGCCTACAACGTCGCGCGCTCCAACCTCGACGCCGCGAGTTTCAACGCGCGCTTCGCGCGCATCGATGCGCCGGCGGACGGCGTGATCCTGCAGCGGCTGTCGGAAGAGGACGAGCTGGTGCAGGGCGGACAGCCCGTGCTCGTCCTCGGCGCAACCGGCGAGGGCTGGGTCGTCAGGGCGGCGCTGGCCGATCGGGACGCCGTGCGCATCGAGTTGGGCGACACCGCGCGCGTGGCGTTCGACGCCTTTCCGGGACGCGAGTTCAAGGGCACGGTGCGCCGCATCGCCTCGAGCGCCGATCCGCTCACCGGCACGTTCGAGGTCGAGATCGAGGTGTCGCCCGGCGGTGCCCGCTTCGCGCGGGGACTGGTCGGCAAGGTGACGCTCGCGATCGCGGACGAAGCGCAGTCGGCGCCGCGCACGGTCGTGCCGCTGACGGCCATCGTCGAGGCGAACGGCCCGGCCGCGACCGTCTACGTCGTCGATGCGCACGAGAGCGTGGCGCGACGCAAGCAGATCGCCGTCGGGTCCATCGTCGGCGACCGCGTCATCGTGATCGCCGGACTGGACGCGGGCGAGCAGGTCATCACGGACGGCGCGGCGTGGCTGGCCGACGGCACGCCCGTCCGTCTCGTCGGCGACGCGGGCTGAGGAACGGACGGTGCGCATCTGGGCGTTCAGCGTCGCACGCTGGCAATTCACGCTGGTGCTGTTCGCGCTGCTCGTCGCGATGGGCGTCAACTCGTACCTGAACATCCCGCGCTCCGAGGACCCGGAGTTCCACGCCCCGGTGCCGACCATCGTCGCCGTCTACCCGGGCGCGGATCCGGTGGACATCGAGCGCCTCGTCGTCGACCCGATCGAGGACGCCATCAACGAACTCGACGACATCAAGCACATGGAGAGCCGCTCGCTCGACGGCGTGGGGGTCATCCGCATCGAGTTCCAGTGGCACACCGATCCCACGGACAAGTACGACGAGGTCGTGCGAGAGGTCAATCGCATCCGTTCCCGGCTGCCACCCGACCTCGCGGCGCTCGAGGTGCGCAAGACCGGCTCCGGGCTCGTGAACATCGTGCAGCTCGCGATCACGAGCGAGGACGCGAGCTACCGCGAGCTGCAGGATCTGGCCGAGGACCTGCGCGACTCGATCGAGACCGTGCCGGGCGTCCGTCGCAGCGAGATCTGGGCATTTCCCGCGCCGGAGGTGCGCGTCGCGATCGACCTGGAGCGCATGGGACGCGCCGGCGTCACGCTCGCAATCGTCGAGGCGGCGATCCGCGGCGAGAACGCGGCGATTCCCGGCGGCGCGGTGGACGTCGGCCTGCGCAAGTACAACCTCAAGACCTCCGGCAGCTACGACTCGCTGGACGAGATCGCAGAGACGGTCGTCGCGAGTCGCGGCGGGCGCATCGTGAAGTTGCGCGACATCGCCGAGGTCTCCTGGGACACGGAAGAGGAGCGCTACACCGGCCGGTTCAAGGGCCGGCGCGCGGTATTCGTCACCGCGAACGCGAAGGACCGGGTCGACGTGTTCGCGGTGCGCGACGGGATCTACGCGCGGCTGGACGACTTCGAGCGCGAGCTGCCCCGGGGCGCGACGCTCGAGCGCGGCTTCGACCAGACCCGCAACGTGCACCATCGCCTGACGCGCCTGGCGATCGACTTCTCCATCGCCATCGGCCTCGTGCTGCTGACGCTGCTGCCGCTCGGATTGCGCGCGGCGACGGTGGTGATGATCTCCATCCCGCTCTCGCTTGCGATCGGCCTGTCGCTGCTCTACTTCAGCGGCTTCTCGCTGAACCAGTTGTCCATCGCCGGCTTCGTGCTGGCGCTCGGCCTGCTGGTGGACGACTCGATCGTCGTGGCGGAGAACATCGCGCGCTACCTGCGGGCCGGCTATTCGCGGGTCGAGGCAGCGGTGGCCGCCACCGACCAGATCGCGCTCGCGGTGCTCGGCTGCACCGTGACGCTGCTCTTCGCGTTCCTGCCTCTGCTGTTCCTGCCCGAGGGCTCGGGCATCTTCATCCGCTCGCTGCCGGCCGCCGTGCTCTACACCGTGCTCGCATCGCTCCTCGTCGCGTTCACCGTGATTCCGTTCCTCGCGAGCCGGGTCCTGAAGCCCGAGGGCGCGAGCGGCGAGGGCAACCGGGCGCTCAAGGCGCTGCTGGCCGCCATCCACAGCTCTTACCTGCCTGCCCTGCGCCTGGCGCTCCGCAGTCCGCGCCGGACCATGTTTGCGGCGCTCGCCTTCGTCGCAGCCTCGGTTGCGCTGGTGCCGGTGATCGGATTCAGCCTGTTCCCGGCCGCCGACATCCCGCAGTTCCGCGTCACGATCGAGGCGCCGGACGGCGCGAGCCTTGCGGACACGGATCGTGCGCTGCGGTTCGTCGAGGCAGAGCTCGCGCGGCGCCCGCAGGTGAAGCACTGGTTCGCGAACCTCGGACGCGGCAACCCGCGCGTCTACTACAACATCTTCCCCGAGGAGACCAACGCAAACGTCGGCGAGGTCTTCGCCGAGCTCCATGAGTACGACCCGCGCCGCAGCCCGCAGCTCTACGAGGAACTGCGCGCCGTCTTCGGACGGTACGCGGGGGCGCGGATCCTCGTCGAGGCGTACCAGAACGGTCCGCCGATCAACGCGCCGATCGAGGTCGCCATTGTCGGTCCGGACCTCCAGCAGCTGCGGGAGCTCGCGGCGCTCGCCGAGACCGTGATCGCGGCCACGCCCGGCACCCGCGACGTCGACAATCCAGTGCGCCGCTTGCGCACGGACCTGGACCTCAACATCGACTCCCAGAAGGCTGCGCTGCTCGGCGTCGCGGCAGTCGAGGCTGACCGCACCGTGCGCGCGGCAGTGGCGGGACTGAGTGCCGGCAAGTTCCGCGAGCCGGACGGCGACGAATACGACATCTCGCTGCGGCTGCCGATGCAGGGCCGCCCGACGCTCGAAGTGCTCGACGCGATCGAGGTCGCCTCCGCGACCGGGCGGCCGGTGCCGCTGCGACAGATCGCGGCGCCCGGGTTCTCGGCGGCCGCAAATCTCGTGCGCCGTCGCGACCGCGAGCGCGAGGTCCTCATCACCGCCTACCCGGAGGCGGGGTACAACACCGGGAAGGTCACCCGGGCGGTATTCGCGCGGCTCGGCGACATGACGTTGCCCGCGGGCTACAGCCTGCGCGCGGGCGGCGAGGTCGAGGCCCGCCAGGAGACCTTCGGCGGGATCGGGACCGCAGCGCTGGTCGCCGTGTTCGGCATCCTGGCCGTGCTGGTGCTGGAATTCGGCAGCTTCCGGTCGATGCTGATCGTGGCGGGCGTGGTGCCGCTCGGTGTCGCGGGAGGCCTGCTCGCGCTGCTCGTCACCGGCTATACGCTGTCGTTCACCGCCACGATCGGCCTCGTCGCGCTGATCGGCATCCAGATCAAGAATTCAATCCTGCTGGTGGACTTCGCGAACCAGCAGCGGGCAGAGGGCGTGGGACTGGACGAAGCGGTCGCGCGGGCGGGCGAGATCCGCATCCTGCCGATCCTGCTGACCTCCGCGACGGCGATCGGCGGCCTGTTGCCGCTCGCGGTGCAGGGCTCCGGCCTGTACTCGCCGCTTGCGATCGTGATCATCGGCGGGCTCGTGTCGTCGACGCTGCTCGGCGGGATCGTGACGCCCGTGATGTACAAGATGCTGCCGCCGGGGGTCCCGCCCAAGGCAGCGCCTTCGTCATCGCCCGCTGCACCCTAGTCCCGGCCGCCCTTTTTCGCGAGCAACTCCTCCGCGCTCAGCCCGAGCCGGTCGATCGTCGCCGACACCCGCGGCCATTCCTGCTCGAGGAAGCGCTGGCGCTCGCCTTTCAGCAGCTGCGCGCGCACGCCGGAATTGACGTACATGCCACGACCCCGGCGCTTCTCCACCAGGCCCTCGTCGACGAGTTGCTGGTAGCCCTTGAGGACGGTGAGCGGGTTCAGCGAGAACTCCGCCGCGACGTTGCGCACCGACGGCAACGCGTCGCCGTCGGCGAGGGAGCCCTCGAGGATCATCGCCACCACCTTGTCGCGGAGCTGGCGGTAGATCGGTTGGCTGTCGTTCCAGTGAGAGTCCATGCGGCCACGAACGGCGGGTGCTGCGCTGCTTTACTGTAGCAGAACACCCTCGACCCGCCCCCGGATCAGTCGATACCCGGGATCCAGGAGGTCGCGGTCGCATCGAGGGACGATGATGTGATGGCCTTCGGCACCAGCGTCCCCGATGCGACCGACAACCCTGCGAACAGCCAGACGACGACCGCGAGAGCCGCTGCCATGAACCTGCTTGTCGTACGCATCCTGCCCTCCTACCCGTCGCAATGGCTGTCTTTATAGTGTTGTAGTTAACTACATCACCAGCACGATTGCAAGCCCTGCGTTCGGGCGGGTCCCGCCCTCGGCAGACCCTTAGCCGGCCCGGGTCGCTCCCACTGCTAAAATCGACGGTCTGCCGGACGGGGTCCCCTCGCCGAGGGTCGCCCGCGGTCCCGTGTGCTTCGAGCAAACCAGCGGAGAGTGTTCATGAAGACCCCTGTCAATGTCGCGATCACCGGCGCAGCAGGCCAGATCGGCTACGCCCTCGCCTTCCGGGTGGCCTCGGGCCAGATGCTCGGCGCCGACCAGCCCGTGAACCTGCACCTGCTCGAAATCACGCCGGCGCTGGGCGCCCTGCGTGGCGTGGTGATGGAGCTGAACGACTGCGCATTCCCGACGTTGAACCGGATCGTCGCTACGGACGATGCGAAGGTCGCGTTCAAGGACTGCAACTGCGCATTGCTGGTGGGAGCGCGCCCGCGCGGCCCGGGCATGGAGCGCAAGGACCTGTTGCTCGCCAACGCGCAGATCTTCTCTGCGCAGGGCAAGGCGCTCGATGCCGTGGCCGACCGCAACGTGCGCGTGCTGGTCGTCGGCAACCCCGCAAACACGAACTCCATGATCGCGATGAAGAACGCGCCGGGCCTGAATCCTCGCAATTTCACGGCGATGGTGCGCCTCGACCACAACCGCGCGCTCTCGCAGCTCGCCGAGAAGACGGGCACGCACGTCACGGACCTGCGCAAGGTGACCATCTGGGGCAACCACTCCTCGACGCAGTATCCGGACCTCCACCACGCGACGGTGAAGGGCAAGCCGGCGCTCTCGCTGGTGGATGAGGCCTGGTACAAGGATCAGTTCATCCCGACCGTGCAGCAGCGGGGCGCTGCGATCATCAAGGCGCGCGGCGCGTCGTCCGCTGCCTCGGCGGCCTCGTCCGCCATCGACCACATCCACGACTGGGTGACGGGCACGCCGGACGGCGACTGGGTCAGCATGGGCGTTCCGTCGGACGGCAGCTACGGCATCCCGGCGGGCGTCATCTATGGCTACCCCGTTACCTGCAGGAACGGCGAGTACCAGATCGTCCAGGGCCTCGCGGTGAACGAATTCAGCCGCGCCCGCATGGATGCAACGCATAAGGAGCTGCTGGAGGAGCGCGACGGGGTCAAGGACCTGCTGTAGGCGAACCGGCGGGGCCGGGAGCAGGAAACGGCGACCCACGGGTTGCCGTTTTCCTTTTGCGTCGCACAAGAATTTCGTTGACGAATCTAGAATGATCGTTCATTCTTATTTGATCCCAAGATCCTGAGCGCCGACCTCGAGTCGGCGCGTTGCATTTCGAGGCCCTATGCGACCGCTCAATAACACGACGCTCCGAGTGCTGCCCGGACTGATGGCCATTGCGGCGATCCTGACCGCCTGCGGTGGGAAGGAATCCGCCCCGCAGGGCCCCGAAGCGGTGCCGGTCACCGTGGTCACCCTCGCGCCGGAGTCGGTGACGCTGACTCGCGAGTTGCCAGGCCGCGCCAGTCCCTACCTCGTCGCCGAAGTACGGCCGCAGGTCAACGGCATCATCGAGCAGCGCCTGTTCACCGAGGGCGGCACGGTCGAGGCCGGGCAGCCGCTCTACCAGATCGACGACGCGACCTACCGTGCGAACCACGCGAGTGCGGAGGCGGCGCTCGCACGCGCGCGGGCGACCCTGCACTCCGCGCAGCTCATGGCGCGCCGCTCCGAGGGGCTGGTGGCGATCAAGGCCGTCAGCGAGCAGGACCACGAGAACGCGGTGGCGGCGCTCAAGCAGGCCGAAGCCGACGTCGCCGCGGCCGAGGCTGCGGTGCGGAGCGCGCGCGTGACTCTCTCCTATGCCCGCATCACCTCGCCGATCAGCGGCCGCATCGGCAAGTCCTCGGTGACGCAGGGCGCGCTCGTCACGGCCAACCAGGCTGCGCCGCTCGCGACGGTGCAGCAGCTCGACCCCATCTACGTCGACCTGAACCAATCGAGCGCCGAGTTGCTCCAGCTGCGAAAGTCGCTCGCTGCCGGCAAGTTCAAGGGCGCGCGCGACCTTCCGGTGACCGTCCTGCTCGAGGACGGAACGCGCTACGAGCACGAGGGCAAGCTCACGTTCACCGACGTGACCGTCGACCCGGCCACCGGCAGCGTGACACTGCGCGTCCTCGTGCCGAACCCGGACAACGTCCTGCTGCCGGGCGGATACGTGCGCGCACTGATCGGCAGCGGCGTGCGGCAGGAGGCGTTGCTCGTGCCGCAGCAGGGCATTGCACGCGATCCGAAGGGCCACACGACCGCACTGGTGGTGGGTACCGACGGAAAGGCGGAGGCGCGCGCCGTCGAGGTCAGCCAGACGGTCGGCGACAAGTGGCTGGTGGAGGGCGGGCTCATTGCCGGCGACAGGGTAATCGTGGAGGGCCTGCAGAAGGTCCGCCCCGGCGTGCCCGTGCAGGCGACCGAGGCTGGCGCCGCGCAGGCGCCCGCTCCCGACGTCGCGGCACCTAGGCCGTAGGCCGGAGCACGCATGGCACGCTTCTTCATCGACCGGCCGATCTTCGCGTGGGTGATCGCGATCATCATCATGCTGGCCGGCGGCCTCGCGATCACGCAGCTGCCGATCTCCATGTACCCGAACATCGCCCCACCGTCCGTGACGGTCAGCGCGAGCTATCCCGGCGCATCGGCCAGGGTGGTCGAGGACTCGGTGACCCAGATCATCGAGCAGAACATGAAGGGCCTCGACGGGCTCATCTACATGTCGGCGACCAGCGAGTCCACGGGCCGGGCCACCATCACCCTGACCTTCGACAACGCCACGAATCCCGACATCGCGCAGGTGCAGGTGCAGAACAAGCTGCAGCTCGCGATGCCGCTGCTGCCGCAGGAGGTCCAGCGGCAGGGCGTCAACGTCACGAAGTCGCGGACCGGGTTCCTGATGGTCGTCGCCTTCGTCTCCGAAGACGGCAGCATGACCCGCGACGACATCTCGGACTACGTCGGCACCAACGTGGTCGACCCGGTCAGCCGCGTCCCCGGCGTGGGCACCGTGCAGTCCTTCGGCGCGAAGTACGCCATGCGCATCTGGCTCGACCCGCACAAGCTCGACACCTACGACCTCGCCGTGTCCGAGGTGATCGCCGCCATCCGGGCACAGAACGCGCAGGTCACCGTCGGCCAGCTCGGTGGCACGCCTGCCGTGCCCGGCCAGCAGCTGAACGCCTCGATCAGCGCGCAGGAACGCCTGCAGACACCGGAGCAGT
The DNA here is from genome assembly GCA_963778185.1 of uncultured Gammaproteobacteria bacterium. GTDB lineage: Bacteria > Pseudomonadota > Gammaproteobacteria > Steroidobacterales > Steroidobacteraceae > RPQJ01. The sequence continues at coordinate 1,296,691 of CAVZTF010000003.1, forward strand.
TCCGCGACATCGTGGTGCGCAGCAACCCGGACGGATCGTTGCTGACCCTCGGCGACATCGCCCGCGTCGAGATCGGCGCCGAGACCTACGAGTTCGTCAGCCGCTTCAACGGCAAGCCCGCGAGCGGCATGGCCATCTCGCTCGCCACCGGCGCGAATGCGCTCCAGACTGCGGCCGGCGTCAACGAGGCGCTGGACGAACTGAGGCAGTTCTTTCCCGCCGGCCTGAACGCGATCGTCCCGTTCGACACCACGCCGTTCGTGCGGGTGTCCATCCGGGAAGTCGTCAAGACGCTGGCCGAGGCGATCGTGCTCGTGTTCCTGGTGATGTACCTGTTCCTGCAGAACTTCCGCGCGACGCTGATCCCGACGATCGCGGTGCCGGTCGTGCTGCTCGGGACCTTCGGCGTCCTGGCCGCGCTCGGCTTCTCGATCAACATGCTCACCATGTTCGCGATGGTGCTCGCGATCGGCCTGCTGGTGGACGACGCCATCGTCGTCGTCGAGAACGTCGAGCGCCTGATGAGCGAGGAAGGACTCTCGCCGCTCGAGGCGACCCGCAAGTCCATGGACCAGATCACCGGCGCGCTGGTCGGCATCGGCCTCGTGCTCTCGGCGGTGTTCGTGCCGATGGCGTTCATGACCGGGTCCACCGGCGTCATCTACCGGCAGTTCTCGGGCACGATCGTCTCGGCCATGGCGCTGTCCGTGCTGGTCGCCATCGTGCTCACGCCGGCCCTCTGCGCCACGATGCTGAAGCCGCTCGGGAAGGGCGAGCACCATGAGCCGACGCGGTTCTTTCGCCGGTTCAACCGCGGCTTCGATCGCGGCGCCACGACCTACCAGGGCGTCGTGCGGGGAATGCTGGCCCGCAGCGGCCGCTTCATGGCGATCTTCGCCGCGATGGTCGTCGTGATGGTGCTGATGTACGCACGACTGCCGAGCGCATTCCTGCCGCAGGAGGACCAGGGCTACCTGCTGACCCAGGTGATCGCTCCCGTCGGCGCGACCCAGGAACGCACCCTGCAGTCGCTCGAGAAGCTCGAGCGGCATTTCCTCGAGAACGAGGAAGGACCGCTCAAGGCGATCTTCAGCGTGCAGGGCTTCAGCTTCAGCGGCACCGGCCAGAACAACGGCCTCGCCTTCGTCAACCTCAAGGACTGGAGCGAGCGCGAGTCGCCCGAGCTGCACGCGGACGCCGTGGCGGCCCGCGCGATGGGCGCGCTGTCGCAGATCAAGGACGCGTTCGCCTTCGCCTTCGTGCCACCGCCGATGCCGGAGCTCGGCATCTCGTCGGGCTTCGCCTTCTTCCTCAAGGACAACGCCGGGCTGGGACACGATGCGCTGTCCGGGGCACGCAACCAGTTCCTCGGGGCCGCGGCACAGAGCAAGGTGCTCGCCAACGTCCGCCCGAACGGACAGGAGGACCGGCCGCAGTTCCGCATCGAGGTCGACGAGAAGAAGGCGGCCGCGCTCGGGCTCGCGATCGCCGACATCAACGCGACACTTTCGACGGCCTGGGGCGGGCAGTACATCGACGACTTCATCGATCGCGGGCGCGTCAAGCGGGTCTACCTGCAGGCGGACGCGCCCTTCCGCATGCAGCCCGAGGACTTCAACCTCTGGTCCGTGCGCAACGCCTCCGGGCAGATGGTGCCGTTCTCGGCCTTCGCCACCTGGGGCTGGGAGTACGCCTCGCCGCGCCTCGAGCGCTACAACGGCGTCGCGGCGATGGAGATCAACGGCCAGGGCGCGCCGGGCGTGAGCACCGGCGATGCCATGGCCGAGGTCGAGCGTCTCGTCGCCGAGCTGCCGCCGGGGTTCGGCATCGAGTGGACCGCCGTGTCGTACCAGGAGCGCCAGGCGGGCGCCCAGACCCCGCTGCTCTACACACTCTCGCTGCTGGTGGTGTTCCTGTGCCTCGCGGCGCTGTACGAAAGCTGGAGCATCCCCACCGCCGTGCTGCTGGTGGCGCCGCTCGGCATCCTGGGCGCGACGCTCGCGAACCTCCTGCGAGGAATGGAGCGCGACGTCTATTTCCAGGTGGCGATGCTGACCACGGTCGGCCTCACCAGCAAGAACGCGATCCTGATCATCGAGTTCGCGAAGGCCAACCTCGACAGCGGCATGGAGCTGATCGAGGCCACCATGCAGGCGGTGCGTGACCGCCTGCGTCCGATCCTCATGACCTCGCTCGCGTTCGGCCTCGGCGTGCTGCCGCTCGCCATCGCGAGCGGCGCGGGCTCCGGCGCGCAGCGCGCGATCGGCACCGGCGTGCTGGGCGGAATGATCGTCGGCACCGGGCTCGGCATCGTCTTCATCCCCCTGTTCTTCGTCGTCGTGGAGCGCCTGTTCGTCCTGCGCAGGCAGTCGGCATCGCCCGCCTCGCGGGGAGGTGCAGCCCATGACTAGGTGCGCGACGAGCGCAGTCGCGCTGGCGACGGCCCTGTTCGCGGGCGGCTGCGGCGTGCTCGAGCCGAAATTGCCCGAGGCGGCTCCGGCCATTCCCGCCGAGTGGCCGACCCGGCCGACCACTGCCGCGCCGGATCCCGGCACGCCCCCGGTGACCGCCGACGTCGGCTGGCGCGACTTCATCTCGGACCCGAAGCTCGAGGAAGTGATTGCGCGTGCCCTGGCGAACAACCGCGACCTGCGCGTGGCCGTGCTCAACGTCGAGCGGGCGCGCGCCCTGTATCGCATCCAGCGCGCCGATCGCGTGCCCTCGATCGACGCGAGCGCGTCGATGGTGCGCACCGGTGGCAACGCGCCGGTCACCGAGACCTACGCTGCGAGCCTCGGCATCACCGAGTTCGAGCTCGACCTGTTCGGCCGTGTGCGCAACCTGAGCGAGGCCGCGCTGCAGCGCTACTTCTTTCAGGAAGAGAACCGCCGCAGCGCGCAGCTTTCCCTGGTGGCCGAGGTCGCGAACGCCTACCTGACGCTGGCCGCGGACCAGGAGCAGCTACGCGTGGTGCAGTCCACGCTCGCGACGCGGCAGGAGTTCCACGGGCTGACGGAGAAGCGCTACGAACTCGGCGCCGTGTCCGCACTCGACCTGAGCCAGTCGCGAACCCAGCTGGAGGCCGCGCGCGCCGACGTGGCGCGTTTCGCCGGACAGGTCGCGCAGGACGGGAACGCGCTCGACCTGCTGGTCGGCGCCCCGGTACCGCCCGAGTTGCTGCCGGCGGATTTCGACACGCCGGTCACCGGGCTCGCGGCATTGCCGGCCGGGCTGCCCTCCGAGGTGCTGCTGCGGCGCCCCGACGTGCTTGCCGCGGAACACCTGCTGCGCGCGGCGAATGCGAACATCGGCGCGGCGCGCGCCGCATTCTTCCCGTCCATCCGACTGACGGGCGCCATCGGCTCCGCCAGCGACGAGCTGTCGGGACTGTTCGACTCGGGCACCGGGGTCTGGACCTTCGTTCCGCAGGTCAATGTTCCCATCTTCCAGGGGGGTCGCCTGCGGGCGGGCCTGGACGCGGCCAGGGTCGACCGGGACATCGCGCTTGCACAGTACGAGAAGGCGATCCAGGCGGGCTTCCGCGAGGTGGCGGACGCACTCGCTCTGACCGCCACGCTCGCCGATCAACGCGTGGCGCGAGAAGCGACGGTCGAGGCGGCCCTCGAGGCCGATCGCCTCTCCCGCGCCCGCTACGACGCCGGTCGAGACGGCTACCTGGTGGTGCTCGAGTCGCAGCGAACGCTGTACCTGGCCCAGCAGGCCCTGGTCGTCACGCGCCTCGCCGAGCAGGCGAACCGCGTGACGCTCTACAAGGTGCTGGGCGGAGGCTGGCGGGAGAGCGGCCCGTGAGCGCGCGGCAGACCTGCCCGGCCAAGGACAGCCCGCGCGCCGAGGCGCAGCGCGAGCGCATCCTCTGCGCCGCCCAGAAGTGCTTCATCGAATACGGCTTCCACGCGGCCAGCATGGCCAGCATCGCGGAGACGGCGCAGATGAGCGCGGGCCTGATGTACCGCTACTTCGAGAACAAGAACGCCATCGTGCTCGCGATCATCGAGCGCCAGTTGGAGGAGGGCCGGGCCCAGATCGCGCGGATGCATACGTCTTCGGAACTGGCCGCGCAGCTGTTCGACGTCTTCTCGCGCTGGCAGGCCCGCGACCCGGCCGTCATGAACGCCGCGCTGTTCCTCGAAATGAGCGCGCAGGCCACGCGGGATCCCCAGATCGCCGAGGCGTTGCGCACCTCCGACGAGCTGATTTTCGCGGACTTCAAGGCGTGGATGACCCGCAACCGGGAGGACGGCGGTCTCGGGCTGCCGCCGGAAAGCGTCGCCACCCGCGCGTTCCTGCTCCAGTGCTTCATCAAGGGCCTCACGGTCAGCGCCGTGCGCCAGCCCGGCCTCGAGCCCGGGGCGCTCAGGGACGCGATCGACAAGGCCGTGGACCGGCTCCTGTCGCCCTGAACGCGGGCGCGGGAGAGCGTATCCCATTGATGCAGCTGTCTTACTGCATCGCAAAAAACGGCCGCGTCCGGCGTTCGCCGCCCGGGCTGGCCCGGATTCGGACCAAGTCCTTGCCCGGGCTGAGGAATTTTCTATTGCGGCAGCGCAGCATAACGGGGCATATTCGGCCCTGACGCAGGGCATTGCGCCCCGCCCCGACTGCGAGGAACGTCAGCGGTGATTACCTTGTTCTGGCTCGCGCTCTGCATCGGCGGCGCGCTGTACCTCGCCTATCAGCGCATTTCGCTGCGCGCCGCGACCATCGTCGCCGGAACCGCGCTCCTGGCCTACGGCCTCCTTGGCAGTGCCTCACCCTGGTGGCTGGCCCTGCTGTGGATTGGCTTCGCCGGCCTCGCCCTGCTGAACGTCGATGCGCTGCGCATGCGCTTCGTCACCAAGCCGTTCCTCATGGTGTACCGGCGCATGTTGCCGACGATGTCGGACACCGAGCGCGAGGCGCTCGAGGCCGGCACGGTCTGGTGGGACGGCGAACTGTTCACGGGCAAGCCCGACTGGCCGAAGCTGCTCTCGGCGCAGGCGCCGCAGCTCACCGCCGAGGAACAGGCGTTCATCGACGGCCCCTGCGAGGAACTGTGCCGCATGATCGACGAGTGGGACATCACCCACCGCCGCGCCGACCTGCCGCCGCAGGTCTGGGACTACCTGAAGAGGAAGGGCTTCTTCGCGATGATCATCCCGAAGAAGTACGGCGGCCTCGAGTTCTCCGCCTACGCGCATTCCTGCGTGCTCGTGAAGCTCGCGAGCAAGAGCGCGACGGTCTCCTCCACGGTCGCCGTGCCGAACTCGCTCGGCCCGGGCGAGCTGCTGCTGCACTACGGCACCGAGCCGCAGAAAGACCACTACCTGCCCCGCCTCGCGCGCGGGGAAGACGTACCCTGCTTCGCGCTCACCGGACCGCGCGCCGGTTCCGACGCGGCGTCGATTCCGGACACGGGCGTCGTGTGCCGCGGCGTCTTCGATGGCAGGGAAGTCGTCGGCGTCCGCCTGAACTTCTCCAAGCGCTACATCACGCTCGCGCCGGTGGCGACGGTCATCGGCCTCGCATTCAGGCTTTTCGACCCGGACAGGCTGCTCGGCGGCGAGAAGACCGACTACGGCATCACCTGCGCGCTCATCCCGCGCAACACGGCGGGCGTCACGATCGGACGGCGCCATTTCCCGCTCAACGTCCCGTTCCAGAACGGGCCGCTGTCAGGCAGGGACGTGTTCGTGCCGCTCGATGCCATCATCGGCGGGCCGAAGATGGCGGGCCAGGGCTGGCGCATGCTGGTCGAGCAGCTCTCCGTGGGCCGCTGCATTTCGCTGCCTTCGAACGCGGCCGGCGGCGCGAAAGCGGGCATCTATGCATCCGCTGCCTACGCGCGAATCCGCAAGCAATTCGCGCAGCCCGTGGGCAAGTTCGAGGGCGTCGAGGCGGCCCTCACGCGCATGGCGGGCGCCACCTACATCATCGACGCCGCGCGCTCGGTGACCAGCGGCGCCATCGACGGCGGCGAGAAGCCTTCGGTGCCGGCGGCGATGCTCAAGTACCACTGCACGGAGCTCGCACGGAAGGTGTCGAACGACGCCATGGACGTGCAGGGCGGCAAGGGCATCTGCCTGGGACCGAAGAACTACCTCGGGCGCGGTTACCAGGTGGTGCCGGTCGCCATCACGGTCGAGGGCGCCAACATCCTGACCCGCAGCCTGATGATCCTCGGCCAGGGCGCGATTCGCTGCCACCCGTACGTGCTCAAGGAAATGAACGCGGCGAAGGTCAAGGACAAGGCGCGCAGCCTGCGCGAGTTCGACGAGGCGCTGTTCGGCCACGTGGGCTACACGCTGTCGAACGCGGCGCGGTCCTTCGTGATGGCGGCGACCCTCGCGCGGTTTTCCGCCGCGCCGACCGACGGCGCGACGCACCGTTACTACCAGCACATCAACAAGTTCAGCGCCCAGTTCGCCTTCGTCACCGACATGGCGATGCTGACGCTCGGCGGCTACCTCAAGCAGAAGGAGCATCTCTCGGCGCGCCTGGGCGACGTGCTGTCCGCGCTCTACATGGCCTCGATGGTCCTGAAGCACTACGAGAACCAGGGCCGTCCCGAGGCCGACCTGCCGCTGGTGGAATGGAGCTGCCGGACGCTGCTCTACGAAGCCCAGGAGCAGCTGCACGGCTTCCTGCGGAACTTCCCCAACCGCTGGCTGGCCGCGCTGATGCGCGTCGTGATCTTCCCGCGCGGCCGCACCTACTTCGCGGCGAGCGACCGGCTGGGACGCAAGATCGTCGAGCCCCTGATGGTGCCGTCGGAAACACGGGAGCGGCTTGCACACGGCATCTACAAGACCCTCGAACCGGGCAACCCGCTCGGCCTGCTGCAGGAGGCGCTCGAACTCTCGGTCGCCACCGAGCCGCTCGAGAAGCGGCTGCGGGTCGAGGGCGTGAAGACCGGGCGCATCACCGCGCTCGACCTGCCCGGCCAGATCGAGCAGGCGGCCGCGGTCGGCCTCCTGAACGCGAGCGAGGCGCAGCTGCTCAGGGACTACGACCGCAAGGTGATGGACATCGTGAACGTCGACGATTTCACGAGCGAGGAGCTCATGGCCGGAGTGCAGGCGCAGTCGTCCGCCAGCCCGCTGCGCCAGATCGCCTGACGGACCGCCGCGCGGCGCACGGAGCCGCGGTCCGCCGACGGGCCCCGGCTCCTTGCGTTTTGATACCCTTGCGCGCGTGAGCGAGCAACCCCCTGAAGCGGACGACGTCGTCTACGAGGTCAGCCTCGAGGCGGACGCGGAGATCGCCGCGCCGTTCGACACGTGGCTGCGCGACCACATCGCCGACATGCTCGCGCTGCCGGGCTTCCTGTCCGCCGAGATCCTGAGCGATGAGGGCACCGCCCGGGGCCGCGTGAGCCGGGTCGTGCAGTACCGCCTGCGCGACCAGGCCGCGCTCGACGATTACCTGAGGGACCACGCGCCGCGCCTGCGCGCACAGGGCGTCGAGCGTTTCGGCAACCGCTACTCCGCCGAGCGGCGCGTGCTGGCGCACCGCGAGGAGTTCGTGCGCGGTGCGGTCTCGACGGAAAACTGCCTCAACTGCGGCGAGGTGCTCACCGGGCAGCACTGCTCCCATTGCGGGCAGCGGGCGAAGGTGCGCGTGCTGTCGCTGTGGGGCCTCACCCGGGACGTGCTCGGCGACCTGCTCGACTGGGACTCGCGCGTGTGGCGCACGCTGCGACCTCTCGCATTCAAACCCGGCCTGCTCACGCAGGACTACCTGCGCGGACGGCGGGCGAACTACACGCCCCCGTTCAGGATGTACCTGATCCTCAGTGTCGCGTTCTTCCTGCTCGCCTCGCTCGGCAACGACCCCGGCGCCGATTTCAGGATCGAGCAGGACGGCGCGAGCATACGGTTGACGGAGGGCGAGGCGGAGCCGGCCCCGCCTGGCGCGCAACCGACTGCGCCGCCGGCTGCCAAGGCCGACATCGCTGCAAAGCTGGATCCTGAAACGCAGCGGATCGTCGATGCACTGGTACGGCGTGTCCCGGAGAAAGATCGCGCAGGGACGCGCGCCGAGCTCGAAGCCGAACTCGGCAAGCTCACCCCGGAGCAGATCGCACCGGTGCAGAGAGTGCTGAACGATCCCTGCAGCGAGGAGAACTTCAGGGTCGACATCGGCCCGCTCGGGGAGCAGTACGGCCCGCGACTGCGCGAGGCCTGCCGGCGCATCGCCGCCGACACCCCGAGCTTCGGCCGGGCGCTCTACGAGAACATCCCCAAGATGATGTTCCTGTTCCTGCCGTTGATCGGCGTCGTGCTGTACGTGCTCTACGCGGGCTCAGGCCGCTACTTCGTCGAGCACCTGCTGTTCGTGGTCCACTACCACGCGTTCTTCTTCCTGGGCGGACTCGTGATCCTGCTGCTCGAGCGGCTGACGACGGCCGCCAGCGGCGCCGGGGCGGGGAAGGTCCTGTCCTTCGCCTCGGGCGCCACGATCGCCACGTTCGTGATCTACGTCCCGTACTACCTCTACCGCGCCATGCGCCGCGTATACGGCCAGGGACGCATCGCCACGCTGGCCAAATACTCGGTGCTGGGCGTCGCCTACGTGTTCGCGATGGCGTTCACGGCCGTCGGGCTCCTCGCCTACACCGCGCTCACGATGTAGGCGAGGCGCGCCCCGGCGCCCGGCCACTGCGCGATCAGCGGGCGACCGCGAGATTCGCGTTCGCGAAGTCCCAGTTGAGCAGCCTGTCGATCACGGCCGCGACGAAGTCCGCCCGGCGGTTCTGGTAGTCGAGGTAATACGCGTGCTCCCAGACGTCGATGGTGAGGACCGGCGTCAGGCCCATCGTGAGCGGCGTGTCCGCGTTCGCCGTCTTCACGATGCGCAGCGCGCCCTTGTCGGCCACCAGCCAGGCCCAGCCACTGCCGAACTGCGTGACGGCCGCGTTGGCGAATTCCTTCTTGAAGTTCTCCTGGCTGCCGAAGGCCGCGTCGATGGCCTTCGCCACGGCGCCGGTCGGCGTGCCGCCGCCGTTGGGCCTCATGCTGTTCCAGAAGAACGTGTGGTTCCACGTCTGCGCCGCATTGTTGAACACGCCCACCCTGTCAGCCTTGCCCGCGACCGCGGCGATGACCTTCTCGAGGGGGGCCTCTGCGAGATCGGTGCCCGCGACCAGCTTGTTCAGGTTGTCGACGTAGGTCTTGTGGTGCTTGCCGTGGTGGAACGACAGCGTTTCCGCAGACACGACCGGGGCGAGCGCGTCCTGGGCATAGGGCAGTGCGGGTAGTTCGATGTGATGGCTCATGCGGATCTCCTTCGGGCGGGCGCGGGCGACCGCGCTGGAGCCGCCAATGATCCCGCCATCCACCGCCCTGCTCAAGTCGGGGTCGCGGACGCCGTGGGGAGACGTATCCTTGCCGGATGGCCGACCGCTCGATCCTGCACGTGGACATGGACGCTTTCTATGCGTCCGTCGAGCAGCGGGACGACCCGTCCCTGCGGGGCCGCCCCGTCATCGTCGGCGGCACCGGTCCGCGCGGCGTCGTGGCTGCGGCGAGCTACGAGGTGCGGAAGTTCGGCGTGCATTCCGCGATGCCGATGCGCGAAGCCCTGCGCCGGTGTCCGGACGCGGCCTGCGTCCACCCGCGGATCCCGCACTATGCCACCGTCTCGCAGCAGATCTTCGCCGTCTTTCACGAGTTCACGCCGCTGGTTCAGGGACTGTCGCTCGACGAGGCCTTCCTCGACGTGACGGCCAGCACCGGCGCCCTGGGCCCGGCCGAGGACATGGCACGGCAGATCAAGCGGCGCATCCTCGAGCGCACCGGGCTCACCGCGTCCGTGGGCCTCGCGCCCAACAGGCTCGTGGCCAAGATCGCCTCGGACCTGCGCAAGCCCGATGGGCTGGTGGTCGTGCGTGCGGGAGAAGTGCGCGCCCTGCTCGATCCGCTGCCGATCCGCAAGCTGTTCGGCCTCGGCGCAAAGACAGCACCGAAGGTCGAGGCCCTCGGCATCCGCACGCTTGGCGAGCTGAGCCGCGCCGCGCCCGCCCGGCTCCGTCCGATCTTTGGCCGATACGCCGAGCTCGTGCTGCAGCGCGCGGCCGGCATCGACGACCGCCCCGTGATCCCGGACCTCGACGAGAAGCAGATCAGCGCCGAGGAGACCTTCGACACAGACATCGCGGATCCCGCGCGGCTGCGCTCCGAGGTCGCCCGCCTCGCGGACCGGGCCTGTGCCCGCCTGCGTGCGAAGGAACTCGCAGCCGCTTGCGTCGTGGTCAAGATCAGGCGCCGCGACTTCACGACCTGCACGCGACAGCGACACATCGAGCCGCCGACGCAGGAGACCCGCTTGGTGGCCACGGTCGCGACCGAGTTGCTGGACGCGTGGCTCACGACGCAGCCCGGCTCGGCGCTGCGGCTGCTCGGCGTCGGGCTGAGCGAGCTCGCACCGGCGACGCAACTGGACCTGTTCGCGGCGCCGGAGTCGACGCGGAACCGCGGGCTGGACACGGCGGTCGACAGGATACGCGAGCGCTACGGCAGCGGCGCCCTCAAGCGCGCGAGCACGCTCGATTGCGGCGCATCAGGGCTGGTGCTCGCACGGAATCCGGTCCAGCTCAAGCACATCGAGGCGCGCGACCCGCCCGTCGGCGTCGAGGACGAACTCGATCGGCGAAGGCCAGCCGGGGGCCAGGAACCGGACGTCTGATTGTGCGATCAACTCGATCCGCGGACCGGCGTGCGGCTGGCATGCCCGGCCCATGCTGGCCTTGCCACGCCCGGGCAGGCATGATTGGCGACCGATCCACGCGCCCGAGACCGACCTAACCCCGCATGTACACGAGCTTTTTCGGACTCCAGGAAAAGCCGTTCGCGATCACTCCGGACCCTCGCTACCTGTACCTCAGCGAGCGGCACGCGGAGGCGCTCGCGCACCTGCTGTACGGGATCAACGAGGCGGGCGGCTTCATCCAGCTCACCGGCGAGGTCGGCACCGGCAAGACCACCGTCATTCGCAGCCTGCTCGAGCAGCTGCCGGGACATGCCGACGTCGCGCTTATCCTGAATCCGCGCATCACTCCCGCGGAATTCCTGCTCACCATCTGCGAGGAGTTGCACATCCCCGTGCCGGAATCCGGCCGCGGCAGCACCAAGACCCTGATGGACCTGCTCGGGCGCCAGCTGCTGGACACCCACGCGCGCGGACGGCGCGTGGTGCTGATCGTCGACGAGGCGCAGAACCTGAGCACGCAGACGCTCGAGCAGGTGCGGCTGCTGACGAACCTCGAGACCGCCACCACCAAGCTGCTGCAGATCATCCTGATCGGCCAGCCCGAGCTGCGCGAGCTGCTCGACAAGGCGGAGCTGCGGCAGCTGGCGCAGCGCATCACGGGTCGCTACCACCTCGACCCGCTATCCACCGAGGAGACAGCGGGCTACGTCAAGCACCGCATGCGCGTCGCGGGCGCCACGGCCGAGGCGTTCACGCCGACGGCGCTGCGCGAGATTCACCGGCTGAGCCATGGCATCCCGCGCGTGATCAACGTGATCTGCGACCGCGCGCTGCTCGGGGCATTCACCCAGGAAGACCACCGCGTCGGCACGAACCTGATCCGGCAGGCGGCCTCCGAGGTGTATGGGCGCCCCATCCCGGCGCCCTGGCTGAAGTGGGGCACGGCGGCCGCGATCGCCGCGGCATTGGCATTGGTCGGCGTCGGGCTGTGGAGCGTGCTCGCCGACCGCGCGGTCGATGCGCCCGCCGCCACGGCCACGACTCCTGCGGCAACGCCATCGGCCGGCACTTCGCCGCCGAACCCGGCCGTGCCGGGAGACGTCCGGACTCCCGCGACCGAGACTCCGCCAGCGGACCCAGTCCCGCTCGATGCGCTGCTCGTGCGCCACGGCAATGACACGACCACCGAGGCTGCCCTCGGCAAGTTGTTCGCGACGTGGGGCGCCACGTACGAGCCGGCGCGGGGCCGCGGCTGCGACCAGGCCGCCACGCAGGGGCTCGAGTGCCTGTTCCAGAAGGGCTCGTGGGCACAGCTGCGCACGCTGAACCGGCCCGCCATCCTCACGCTGACCGACGACGTCGGCCGCACCCACCAGGTCGTGCTCACCGGGCTCGACGACGAGTCCGCGACGTTCGAACTCGGCAGCGAAGCGCGGCAGGTATCGATCACCGCGGCCTCGCGCTACTGGTTCGGTGACTTCCTGCTGTTGTGGCGGCCGCCGCTGGCCGTGGCCAAGGTGCTGACACCGGGCGCGCGCGGCGAGGACGTGCGCTGGCTGCGCGAGAGCCTGCGTGCCGCGCAAGGGCTCCCACCCGCACCCGCGGGCAACGACGTCTACGACGAAGATCTGTCGCGGCTGGTACAGGACTTCCAGCGGCAGCACCGCCTCACGGTCGACGGCGTCGCGGGAGTGCAGACGCAGATCGTGCTCGACACCGTGCTGAGCGCGACCGGCTCGCCTACGATCGTGGCGGCGGCGGCCGAGGGCTGACTCGCATGTCGTTCATCCTCGATGCGTTGCGGAAGTCCGAGCACGAGCGCCAGAGGCAGACCGGCCCCGGCCTTGCCGAGGTCGCGGTCGCGCCTTCGAAGCCGCGCACCAACGTCTGGCCCACCGTGGCCGTCGTCCTGCTCGTCGTGAACCTCGTGGCGATCGGCCTTCTGCTGTTGAACAAGGCGCGGGACGAGCCGGAGCCTGCGGCGGCTGCGCGTGCAGAACCGGGGACGACTGGCGGGCCCGTCGTGACGCCGCCGGCCGCCGGAGCGGCCGTGCAGACCGCGCCCCAGGCCTCCGTAACCCGCACCCTGGCCGAACCACCCCCGATGCTGCGGCCCGCGGAAGGGGTGCCGGTCACCCCCGCGAGCCGCAATCCGCTCGAGGAAGAGGTGTCAGGCTACACAGCGACCATCGATCCGCAGATGGCGGCCGGCGCATCGGCCGCGCCCGAGGGTCCGCCGGCCGTCACCCGCGCTCCCACGCAAGGCGGCACTGTCGTCTACGAGACGCTCCCGGAAGCAGGTCCCGCGGAACCGTCGGGGAATCCGGCATCCAGGCAGGCGCCCGCCGGCATGAGCCTCCCCACGGCCGACGAAATGTTGTCGCGCGGCGGGGTGGCGGAGCTCCACCTCGAGCTGCACGTGTACTCGAATCGACCGCAGGAACGCGTCGTGTTCATCAACTCGCGCAAGTACCGCGAAGGCGACACGCTCGCCGAAGGCCCGCAGGTCGAGGAGATCACGCGCGACGGCGTCGTGCTCAACCTGCGCGGCAATCGCTTCGTGTTGCCGCGCGAGTGACCCTGGACGACCGGCGTGGCGTCCGTTGCGGCAATGGCCGATAGCCTCGACGGGATGCGGCTCAACCGCGCCCTCAAGGCGGGCATCGCGCGCCTGCTCTCGCGCCAGGAACACCTGAACAAGATCAACGTGTTCCCGGTACCCGACGGCGACACCGGGACGAACCTCGCACTCACCATGCACGCGGTGCTCGGCTCGCTGCAGCGCTGGCCGGACAGCCACGCGGGCAAGACGCTCACGCGCGTGGCCGATGCGGCGCTCGACGGGGCGCGTGGAAACTCCGGCGCGATCCTGGCGCAGTTCTTCCTCGGCGTCGGCGACAAGCTAGGCCACCTCGGCCGACTGACCCCAGAGGACTTCGCGGACGCCGTCCACGACGGGGCCGACTACGCGCGCGACAGCCTGAGCGAGCCGCGCGAAGGCACCATCCTCACCGTGCTGACCGATTTCGCGCGCGAGGTGCAGGCCGTGCGCCGCGAGGGCGTGCGGGACTTCCGTGCGCTGCTCAAACGCGGCGTGCGCGAGGCGCAGGCCTCGCTCGAGCGCACCCCGCTGCAGCTCGAGGTACTGCGCAAGGCCAACGTCGTGGATGCGGGCGCGCAGGGCTTCGTCGAGCTGATCGCGGGCATGACCGATTACATCGAGAGCGGTTCCGACGAGGACCCGCCGGTGCCGGAACATGCCGTGATCGATGCGAGCGGCGAGGAGACGGCGGGCGGCGAGCAGGACCTTGCACACCGGTATTGCACCGAATGCGTGGTCATGGGAGAGCGCGTGGACCGGCGCCACCTGCGGGAGCAGTTGTCGATGGTTGGCAGCAGCCTCGTCGTGGCGGGCCTGCAGAAGAAGGTGCGGGTGCACATTCACGTGAACGACCCCGCCGAGGTATTCCGCATCGCCGCGCGGTTCGGCAGCGTCTCGGCGGAGAAGTCCGACGACATGCAGCAGCAGCAGCGCTCCGCGCATGCCGCCGGCCGCAAGGTCACCATCGTCACGGATTCGGCCGCGGACATCCCCGAGGATGAAATGGACCGTCTCGGCATCAACATGGTCCCGGTGCGCGTCCATTTCGGCGAACGCAGCTACCTCGACAAGGTCGGCATCACGCCCGAGGAATTCTTCGCCGAGCTCGTGACCAACCCGCAGCACCCGAAGACCTCGCAACCGCCCCCCGGGGACTTCCGCCGGCAGTTCGAGTTCCTGGGGTCGCACTTCGAATCGGTGATCTCGATCAACATCACCCGCCAGGCGAGCGGAACCTGCGGCGCGGCCGAGACCGCCGCGGGGCGGACCACCACCCACGGCAAGGTGACGGTGATCGACAGCATGAACGCCTCGGTCGGACAGGGCCTCATCGCGATGTACGCGGCCGAGTGCGCGCAGGCCGGCTACCCGGCGCAACGCGTTATCGCGGCGACCCGCGCGATCCTGCCCAGGACACGCACCTTCGGGCTCGTGGGCTCGCTCGAGTACGCGGTACGAGGCGGCCGCGTGCGGCGCTGGGTCAAGAACCTGGCCGATGCGCTGCAGCTGATGCCGGTCCTCCACGCCGACCGCAAGGGGCGCGTGACGGCGGGCGGAGTGTTGTTCGGGCGCCGCGCGCTCAAGGAGAAATTCGCGCGACTCGTGCGACGTCGCATGCGCGACGATCGCACGTACCGCGTGCTCGTCGGCCATGCGAACTGCGAAGCCGACGGCCACCGGCTGCTCGAGCAGCTCGGAGGCGCCAACGTCGTCTACGGGCGCGTGCTGCCGCTCGGCAGCGCGCTCGGTGTGCACGGCGGCCCGGGAATGCTGGTGGTCTCGCTGCAGGAGTACGAGCCGCCCCGCTGACGGCCGCGCCGCCGGCCGCCTACTCGAGCGGCCGGGCGTTCGCCTTCCACGCGGCGATGTCACCCTCGAGGTGACTGAGCCGCGTGTAGCCGTTGTCCGCCAGGGTCTTCGCCGCGATGCCAGCCCGCCGCCCGGACTGGCAGTACACGACGACGTCCTTGTCCTTCGGCACGTCCTCCAGCCGCTCGGCCAGGCGGTCGAACGGGATGTTGATCGCGCCGGGAACGTGCCCCGAGGCAAATTCCTCGTGCGTGCGGACGTCGAGCACCAGCAGTTCCGGGTCGGCCTTCTGCTGGCGCTCGACCAGCGCCTCCTGCGAGACCGGCGCGACGGCAGGCTCGCCTGCGAAGGCCACGGTGGCCACGAGGACAGCAGTCAGTGACGAGGTGATACGACGGATCATCGTGGAGCGTCCCGCGTCACTTGCCGTCGTCGAGCACGAAGGTGAGCTTCAGGCGGACCTTGTACTCGCTCACCTTGCCGGCCTTCACGACGACTTCCTGGTCGGCGACCCAGGCGCCGGTGATGCCGTGGATGGTCTTGCTGGCACGCTTGATGCCGTTCTCGACGGCGTCGTCGAAGCTCTTCCTGGAGGTCGAGGTGATCTCGCTGATCTTCGCTACGGTCATGCTGCTGCTCCTTATCTGGTCGGCTCCTGCCACGGATCGGTGCGCCCCCGGGCTCACCAGCGCTGGGGCACCTTGCGTAGTCTGCTCGCATCGTAGCCGAGGTCGGCAACCATTTTCGCGAGCCGCTCGTACCGGGCCTCGGGCAGGATCGGCGTACGCGACATGATCCACACGTAGTCGCGCCGGCTGCGGGCGACGATGGTCTCGGTGTAGTCCGCGTCCACGTGGGCGATCAGGTACTCGGCCTTGATCGGCCAGACGAACTGCATGCCCCAGACGGCATTCGTGGCCGGGTCCCTCACGAAGCCGCGTGGCCGCATGATTTTCTGCGGCCCGTCGAAGGCGTCCTCGTGGAACGTGAACGTCGTGGCGATCGTGCCGTCGGCGTCCAGGCGGTAGGACTCGATGGCGTTGTGCGCGCCCTGCTCCATCGGCGTCGGGATGTTGGCGATGACGTACCAGTCCCCCATGAAGCGCTCGAGGTCGACGCTCGGTGCGATCGGAAACGGAGGGGTGGACGAGCAGGCGGACAGCACCGCGCTCAACGCGAGCACGACCAGGGAACGGCCGGTGGGCATCATGATTCCTCCGTTTGGACGCATGCTTTCGCGAGCCCGGGCCGGGCGGTTTCAACGGCGACTCGTTTCTTCAGATTCCCTCGATAGACTCCCTGGGAATGCCTTGCGGATAGAGCTTCGTATCCGTATTGTTAACCAATAGTTCACTCGGAAGAACCGCATGGCCGTCGACAACGAACGACTCCCGCTGAACGCCTTGCGAGTGTTCGAGGCCGTGGCCACGCACTTGAGTTTCACGGCCGCCGCCAGGGAACTCGGCGTCACGACGGCGGCGGTGAGCGCCCAGGTCAAGTCGCTGGAGGCCGACATCGGCGTGCCGCTCTTCCGGCGGCACACACGTGCCGTTGCGCTGACCCAGGAAGGCGCCGAGCTTCTGCCAGGCGTGCGACGCGGGCTCGACGAGCTGCGCCGGGCGGTGGACCGCATCCGGCGCGAGCGCGTCGGCGGCTTGTTGAGCCTGAGTGTCCCGAACGAGTTCCTGCAGCGCTGGCTGCTGCCGCGGCTCGGTGAGTTCACGCGCCAGCATCCGGAGATCGATGTCCGCTTCGGGCCGGCGCGCGCCGCGCTCGACTTCAGCCGGGACGACTTCCACGCCGCAATCGTGTACGGGTCCGGACAGTGGCCGGGCCACAAGTCCGAGCGTCTGCTCGACGAGTGGGTCTTCCCGGTGTGCAGCCCGGCGCTGCTCGCCAAGCTCGGGCCGATCGAGACGCTGAACGATTTCGCCCGCTATCCGTTGGTCCACAGCCGCGCCGAGCCCTGGCCGGACTGGCTGCGCCGGGTCGGCGGCGACACCACCCGCGCCGACATAGCGCCCGTGACCGAGGACTCCGCCGCGACACTGGCGGCCGTGGAACAGGGCAAGGGCGTCGCTCTCGCCCGCTGGTCCCTGGTGGCGGCGGACCTTGCCGCGGGGCGGCTGGCGCGCCCCATGCTGCCGAGCGTGCAGCAGCGCAGTGCCTGGTACCTCGTCGCGCCGCCGGAGAACTTCTCGCTGCCGAAGGTCGTGCGTTTCCGCGGCTGGCTGCTCGAGTGCTGCCACGAGTTCGCGCCTCCCACGGGCGAAACGCTCGCCGCGGACTGAAAGCTCAGGGCGCCCGGCCCGTCGCCGGCAGCCTGAGCCGCGCAATCACCGGCCGGTGGTCCGATCCGATCGACGTCCCGACCTCGACTCGCTCCACGCAGACGCCTGCGGAGACGAGTACGTGGTCGATGCGGAGCGCCAGCGGCCAGAAGCCGGCCTGCCAGGTGGGCTGCCATCGGTAGCCATTGACTGCGTCGTGCAGCCCCGCCTCGCGGGTGAAGCGCGCGAAAGCCGGTGAGTACGCCGTGAGATTGAGGTCACCGAGTACGATCCTGGCATCCGGCTCGCCGCGGACCCGTTTCGCTGCCCCGCGCAGGGATTCGTCGCGGGCCCGCGCGAGCCGCGGCAGGACCGGCCAGTGCGTGTGCAGGCCCACGAACGTCAGGTCCTCGCCGCCGATCTGGAGCCGGCCGACGAGCGAAGGCAGGCCATCGCCCGCGAAATCCACCCGCTCCGTCGAAGCCAGCGGCCATTTGCTGAGGACGCCGATGCCATAGGGGTCCTCTCGCACGAGCAGTTCCCTGTGCGGGTAGGCGGCGAGGCGCGTCAGCTCCTCCGCCCAGGCGGCGGTGAGCTCCTGCACCACGACGAGGTCGGCCGGATGCGACTCGAGCCAGTCCAGGAACAGCCGACGGTCCGCGTTGCGGTAACGGACGTTGGCGGTGACGACCGTGAGCGCCGGACCGTTGCATTGCGCGACTGAATCGTCAGCCAGCGCATTGCGTACCACCGGCAGCGCGTGGAAGAGCGCGAGGGCCGCGGCGACCGCCGCGTAGCCGGGGCGCCCCATCCAGAGCAGGAGTGGCACGAGCAGCAGGGCCGCCGCGGCGTACTGGGCGCGAAAGTGCGTAAAGAGCTCGAAGGGCCATCCGAGCGGCGCGAGCAGCGCCAGCCCCGTCGCCGCCGCGAGCAGGAGCAGCAGCAGGGGCACCGGGTTCAGCGATTGGGCGGTATTCGACAAGGCACCAGCAGGATACCTTTCGAACGCCCGGCCCGGCAGCTCCGTCAGATCGAGAACAGCACCAGGGCAAGCGCGACGCCGAGCAGCGGTACGACGGCGGTCAGGCAGAAGAGCGGCCAGTAGGCGGAGCGGTGGGTCTCCCGGCACACGCCACGGATGGTCGTGACGACGTAGCCGTTGTGCGGCAGCGAGTCGAGGCCGCCCGAGGCGATGGCGACCACCCGGTGCAGCGCCTGGGCATCCACGCCCAGTCCCAGGTAGTGCGGCGCGAGAATCGGCAGGGCGATGGCCTGGCCACCCGACGCGGAGCCCGTCAGGCCCGCGATCAGCGTTACCGCGACGGCTGCACTGATGAGCGGATCGCCGGGCAGCGATGTCAGGCCGTCCACCGCCGCGGCGAAGGCCGGCGAAAGCTTGGCGACGGCGCCAAATCCCACCACCGCCGCCGTATTCGCAATGGCGATCAGCGCGCCGAGCGCGCCGTTGGTGACCGCGTGCGACAGGTTTACGAAGTATTTGCGGTTGACCACGAGCACCGCCAGCACTCCGGCGAGCAACGCGACGATCAGCGCCGACTGCTTGAGCGTGTCGTGCAGCGCGAACGCGACGCCGAGCACCGCGAGGAGCGGGATCAGGCCGCTGGCGGGATGCGGCAGGGCGCTGGTCTTGGGCTGCGGGTCACTTTCACGGGTGTCGTAGCGCTCGCCGGACGCGAGCGCGCGGTTCACCATCCACTTGAGCCATGCGAAGCCCAGTACGGCCATGAATATCGCGACGACGAGGCTCACCTGCCACGCGGCGTAGGGCGTCGTGCCGAGGTATTCCATCGGGATCCAGTTCTGGATCTCGGGCGAGCCCGCCGAGGTCATGGTGAAAGTCACTGAACCGAAGGCGATCGTCGCCGGAATGTACCGTCGCGGCAATCCGGCTTCGCGGAACAGCGCCAGCGCGAGCGGGAACACGGAAAACGCCACCACGAACAGGCTCACGCCGCCGTAGGTGAGCAGCGCGCAGGCGCCCACGATTGCGAGCAGCGCGTGGCGCGCGCCGAAGCGCCGCACCACCCACTGCGCGACGGCGTCCGCCGCGCCGCTGTCTTCCATCACCTTGCCGAACACCGACCCGAGCAGGAACACGAGGAACCACGACGCGATGAATCCCGTGAAGCCGCTCATGTAGCCGGCCGTGAAGCTCGCCGCGCCCTCGGCCGCGGTCTGCGGGAACAGTGGCAGCCCGAACGAAAGCGCGAGCAGCAGCGCGCAGGCGGGCGCCGCGATCAGCAGCTCCACGCCGCGCATCGTCAGCACGATGAGGAGTGCGAGCGCACCGAGGAGACCGATCCATTCGACGGTCATGGGACCCTCGCGAGGAAGGCGTCGATGGCGGCGATGCACTCGGGCTCGTCGAGCAGCGGTGGGTGGCCACGCCTGGGTACCGTGAGTCGCTCCAGGTCCGGCTTCCCGGCGGCCATGCGATCAAACGTCTGCTCCGACAGCACGTCGGAGACCTCGCCGCGGATGGCGAGCGTCGGGATCGGCCTGAGTGCGGAGTATAACGGCCACAAGTCGGGCGCCGCAGTCGCGGGGGCCACGCGGACGGCCTCGCCGATCTTCGGATCCATGTCGAGGCGCGGCACGCCATCGACCTCCGAATAGCTGCGGCGCGCGAACGCGAGCCAGTCGTCGTCACCAAGACCGGGGAGCGCGAGCCCGTACGTGGCACGCGCCTGAGCGGCCGCCTCTGCCCAGCTCGTCACCGGCGTGTGCCGGCCGACGTACGCGGCGATCCGCTGCAGGCCTTGCGGGGCAACCTCCGGCCCGACATCGTTGAGGATGACCCCGGCCACCGCCCCCGGCGTTGTCGCCGAGATCAGCATCGAGAGGATGCCGCCGAGCGACGTGCCGAGCAGCACGAGGCGCGCGACGCCCGCGTCGGCCAGCAGTCGCGCGAGGTCCGCAACGTAGGTGGCCGGATGGTAGTTCTGCCAGTTGGGGTCGTGCTGCGACCGACCGCGGCCACGCAGGTCTGCGCAGAGCACCCGCCGACCGCGTGCGATCCACGGCGCAACGACCTCGAAGTCCCGCGAGTTGCGCGTCAGCCCCGGCAGGCAGAGTACCGGCAGGCGCGTCGATCCAGGGGACGCGTAGTCGCGATAGTACAGGCGCAGCCCGTCGGCCGAGGTGAAGTAGCGGTCCTGCCAGGTCGCGCCGGTCACGATGAATGCTCTCCTCGCCGGTCAGGCGCTGCCGAAATCGGCGCGCAGCTCGCGCTTCAGGATCTTGCCATTCGCATTGCGCGGCAGCGAGTCGCGCAACGCGACGCGGCTGATGCGCTGCTGCCTGCCGACGCGCTCGTTGGTCCACGCCACGAGCGCCTCGGCCGCGACCTGCGCGCCCGCGCGGAGCACCACGACGGCCACGGGCGTCTCGCCCCAGCGATCGCTGGCCACACCGATGACGGCGACTTCGGCGACGTCCGGATGGCCGAGCATCACCGACTCGATGTCGCCCGGGAAGACGTTCTGCCCCCCCGACAGGATCATGTCCTTCTTGCGGTCCACGATGTAGAGGAAGCCGTCCTCGTCGAGGCGCCCGATGTCGCCGGTGCGCAGCCAGCGACGGCCTCGCTCATCGACCAGCGTGGCTTCGTGCGAGGCGTCCGGTCGGTTGTAGTAGCCGGGCATCGTGATGCGGCCGCGAGCGACGATCTCGCCGCAGTCCCCGCGCGGGACCTCGCGGCCGTCGGCGTCCACGAGGCGGATGTCGGTGCCTAACAGCGGCTTGCCGACGGACGACCAACGGCCGTCGGCGTCCTCGGGATCGAGCGTCGTGACGACGCCCTCGGTCAGTCCGTACAGCTCGATGACGCCGCACGGGAAGCGCCGGAAGATCTCCTGCTTGAGCGCGGCATGCAGCGGCGAGCCGCAGCTCATCATCGCCTGCATCGAGCTTACGTCACAGTCCACCGCACGCATGCGCTCGATGACCCGCTGGAACTGGACGGGCACCATCGCGGTGTGCGTGATTCGCTCCTGCTGCACCGCCTCGAGAAAGCCCGCGTCATCGAAGCGCTGCTGCACGACCAGGGTGCCGCCAGCGAGCAGGGTGCACAGCATCGCCACCCAGGAGATGTTCGAGTACAGGCCAATCGTCACCAGCGTCCGGGCCCCTCCGTGGTAGCGCAGCGCGACGGCCAGGTCATAGGCCCAGTCGCGTCGTCCGCGGTGCGTGTGCGCGATGCCCTTGGGCACTCCGGTCGTTCCGGAGCTGTAGATGATGTTGAGAAGATCGTCGTCCGCGATCGCGACGGCGGGATCCGCCGCTTCGTGGCCCGCCAGGAAGTCGTCCCAGGCGATCCAGCCGGGCATCGCCTCGCCTGCGAGAACGAACAGTCCGACGTCCCCTGCCAGCTGTCCGCGCAGGCCGTCGATCCGTGCGCGCTGGTCGGGCGTCGCGACGACGGCATGCGCACCGGCGTCCTGAACCATGCGCAGCACGGCGTCGTCGCTCACCGACAGGTTGATCGGCACGGATACGGCGCCGGCGTTCATCACCCCGAACAGGGCGTGGACCATCGGCAAGCCGTTGCTCATCAGGACGACGACTCGGTCGCCCCGCACGATGCCGTGGCCGAGCATCGCGTTGGCGAAGCGATTCAAGTTGCGGGAGAGCCCCGTCCACGATTCCCGCGCATCGCCACAGATCAGCGCATCGCGTCCGCCGCGCCAGCGGCCGTGCAGCTTCAGGATCTCCGGCAACAGGGGCGCCGGCGCGTCGAACTCGCTCATGTTCCGCGACCTCGATGCCGCGCGCCGGTCGGGCCACGCCCGAGGGCGGGCCCGGCCGGCGGGGCGGGTTTAGAAGCGGAACTCTACCGTCCCGGTGACCGTGAGTGGCGGCCCGTAGAACACCGAGACGTTGTTCTCGATGCCGAGGGCCGACGGGCAGCCGGTGCCTGCGAAGCCGAAGCAGTAGCCAGCGGTCTTGACGTCCTCGTCCGTCAGGTTCTTGCCATGCAGGCCGAGCGACCAGCGGCCGCTGTCGGCCGTCCAGACCGCGCTGGCGTTGACGAGAGTGACGCTGTCCTGGTCGATCAGGGCCACCGGGACCTCGAACTGCACCACCTCGCTGCGGTAGGAGGCATTCGCGTTCAGGCTGATCGTGCCTCCGACGAGGCCCGTCCGGTAGGTCGCGCCGAGGTAACCCATGGTCTCCGGAGTATTCTGGATCGCCCGCTGGCCGGAAACGTCGACCCCATTGACGATCCATTCGTCGATCTCTGCGTCGAGCAGGCTCATCGTGGCCTGGAACGACAGCGCGTCTGTCAGCTGGAACTCGCCCTCGAACTCTATGCCCATGATGGTCGATTGTGCGGCATTGGTGACCGTGCCGACGAAGCTGTCGTTGACGCCGTCGCCGTCGCTGTCGACGCCAACCGAACCGGGAATCTGCATGTCCTGGTAGTCGCTGTAGAAGACTGCGACGTTGGTGCGCGCGCGACCGTCGAACCACGTGGCCTTTACGCCGGCCTCGTAGGAATCCAGCGTCTCCGGGTCGTAGCCGTCCTCGACTTCGGGCGTCGCGAAATTCGCGCCGCGCGGGTCGAAGCTTCCTGCCTTGAAGCCCTGGCTGTAGCCGACGTAGAAGTTGACGTCGTCGTTGAGCCTGTAGCTCACGTTCGCACGCGGCGAGAAGTCGTCGTAGGTTCGCTGCGCTTCGTAGTCGCTGGTCGTCGCCAGCAACGGCGCAGTCTGGTTCCCGAAGAACGGCGAGCCGAAACCCAGATAGTTGGCACGGAAGATGTCCGCGGTGCGCGTGTCCTCCGTGTAGCGGCCGCCGACGGAAATCGCCCAGCTGTCGGTCAGATCGTAGGTGGCGTCGGCGAAGATCGACCATGCCTCCGTATCGACAGTGCCTCCCGTGTACGCAGTCACGCCGAGACCGCCGGCGAGTTGGCCGAGCACGACGTCGAAGTCGTTCGCCGCGCTGGCGTCGAGGTAATAAAGACCCGCGACAGCATTCAACCTGCCGGCGTTGTACAGAACCTGGAATTCCTGACTGAACTGCTCGTTGTCGTAGATCACGGGCGCATCGAAATCCGGCACCGAGAGGCTGTCGAAGTCGATGACGGATTCCGTGTAGTCCTTGCGACGGGCCGTTATCGAGCGCAGCGTCCAGGTGTCGCTCTCCGACACCTCCATCGTGAGGTGGATGCCCTTGGACACCACCTCGTTATTGCCGTTGGTTCCCGCCGTGGAAGGCAGATCCGCCGCGCCGGCCAGCGTGTCGCGCAAGTCGCCGAGCACGGGCTCGCCACTGACGGCGCCGGGGAACGGCCGCCACCCTGCCACCGGGCTCGAGTCGTCGTCAGTGTGATCGTACGAGAGTCGAATCGACGCGTTGTCGCTCGGCACGAATTCAGCGCTGATGCGGTAGGCCAGCACGTCCTTGTCGTAGTTTCCGTCACCCGTGGTCCTGTTCTCGCCGTACCCGTCGCGGGTCAGCGAAGCCACGGCGGCACCGACACGCAACGAGTCGGTCACCGGCAGCGACGCGCTGCCGACGAGGTCGACCTGGTCATAGCTGCCGTAGGATGCCTTGAGACGGACGTCGAGATCTTCGCCCAGCGGGCGCGTGACGTACTTGATCGCGCCGCCGACGGCATTGCGCCCATAGAGGGTGCCCTGCGGGCCGCGCAGCACTTCGATACGCTCCACCTCGTAGATGTCGAGGAGCGCGCCCTGAGGGCGCGCAATGTAGACGTCGTCGACGTACAGTGCGACGCCCTGCTCGAAGCCGGCCAGCGGATCCTGCTGCCCGACGCCGCGGATGAAGGCCGTGAGCGTGGAATTGGTCGCCCGCGACGGCTCGAACGTCACGCTCGGCACGGACTGGGCGAGTTCGCCGATGTCCGAGGAGCCGAGCAGGTCCAGGGTGTCCGCCGAGAACGCGGTCACGGCGATCGGCACGTCCTGCAGCGCTTCCTCGCGTCGCCGTGCGGTGACCGTGACCTCCTCGAGGCCCGAGGCCCCGACTTTTGCGACGGCCGCGTCCTGCGCCAGCACGACGGGCACGGCGAACATCGAGGCGATGGCGGCCGCAACGGCCTGCACCGAGTGAACGGCAAGCTTGTTCATGGATCCCCCTGCACGGCGCACTTCGGCGCGTTTTGTTTCAACGACTGCTGAAATCTAGTTGAACGGGCGTTGAATTTCAACAGCCGTTGCACGAAGCCGGGCGCTTGGCCAGAATCACGGCCAGCGGCATCGGCCGGCGCACGGAAGTTTCCTGCGGTGCAAAAGAAGACCAAGAAGACGGTCGGTGGTCATCCGAAGCGCGCACCGCGCGTGCATCGCGAGGTGTCGCGCTCGCATGCGACGCGCGAGCGCATCCTCGACGCCGCCGAACACCTGTTCGCCGCGCGCGGGTTCCACGGCTGTTCCATCCGCGACATCACCGGCGAGGCCGGCGTGGACGTCGCCCTTGCCAACTACCATTTCGGCAGCAAGCAGGGGCTGCTCGAGGCCGTGATCGCGCGTCGCGCCGAGGACCTTAACGGCGAGCGGCTCGCGCGTCTCGACGCCGTCCTCGCCTCCAGCCCTGGCCGCAAGCCGCCGCTCGAGGCGATCATCGACGCATTCACCCATCCGCTGCTCGACCGCTCGTCGCGGGGCAGCCCGGGATGGAAGAGCTATTTCGCACTCATCGCCGAGGTGAACAATTCGCCGGAGTTCGGCGGACTGCTCATGTCGCGCCACTTCGATCCCGTCGTGCAGCGATTCATCTCGGCCATGCGGCTGGCGCTGCCGGATGCGCACGATCGAGACGTGTACTGGGCCTACCACTTCCTGTCGGGCGCGCTCACGCTGACTTTCGCGGAGACCGGACGGATCGACAAGCTGTCCGGCGGCGCATGCCACTCGAGCGACCTCGACAGCGTCCACGAAAGGCTCGTGCCGTATTGCGCGGCGGGGTTCCGTGCGCTGTGCCTGCGTGGCAAGCGGGCCCGACGCGTCACGCGCGCCCGGAGCGGAAAGTGACCGCACCTGCGCGGCGGCTGCGCACGCTGGTCACCGGCGCTGCGAGCGGCATCGGGCTCGGCATCGCCAGCTTCCTCGCCGAACACGGACACGTCGTGTGCCTGAGCGACGTGGACGGCGCGGCGGCCGCCCGCGCCGCGGCGCAGTTGCGCGCGCGCGGCCTGGTGACGACTTCGCTCGCGCTCGACGTCGCCTCGGCCGCCAGCATCGAGGCCGCCGTCGCCGTCCTCGAATCCGACGGACCGGACCTGCTGGTCAATAATGCCGGCCTGCAGCACGTGGCGCCGCTCGAGGTGTTCCCGCGCGAACGCTGGGAGCGGCTGGTGGCGGTGATGCTCACCGGCGCGGCGATGATCACCCGCGCGGTACTGCCGGGCATGAGGACGCGCGGGTTCGGGCGCATCGTGAACATCGGCTCGATCCATTCGCTGGTCGCCTCGCCTTACAAGAGCGCCTACGTGGCGGCCAAGCACGGGTTGATCGGTTTCGCCAAGGCCGTCGCGCTCGAGACGGCCGACATGGACATCACCATCAACACCGTTTGCCCGAGCTACGTGCGCACGCCGCTCGTCGCGGCGCAGATCGCGGACCAGGCGATCGCGCACGGCATACCCGAACAGCGGGTCGTCGACGAGATCATGCTCAAGCCGATGCCGAAGCACGCCTTCGTGACGATGGAGGAACTCGGGGGCATCGTCGAGTTCTTCGCAAGCGACGCGGCGCGCAACGTGACGGGGCAGTGGATCGCGGTGGACGGCGGGTGGACGGCACAATGAAAGACAAGGTGACCAGGCCGACGGGCCGTGCGCGGGCCGCAGCATTCCTGCTGGTCATGGCCGGGAGCGTGGGGTGCAGCAGCGCGAAGGAGCCGGGCACGCGCCTCGCGGCGCTGCCTGTCGACGCGGGCACCGTGACGGTCTCGGGGATATCGGCCGGCGGCTACATGGCCGTGCAGTTCCACGTCGCGCACTCCGCGCTGGTGCGCGGCGCCGGCGTCGTGGCTGCCGGTCCTTACTTTTGCGCGGAGAATTCGCTGCACCTTGCGCTCGGGCGCTGCATGAAGGGCGGCGAGGACATTCCGGCTGCAAGGCTGGTCGAGGTCACCAGCCGGCTCGCCATCGACGGGGCCATCGACCCGATCGCCGGGCTCGCCGACGATCGCGTGTGGATCTTCCACGGCGCGGCCGACCCGGTGGTGCAGACGACGGTCGTCGACGCACTCGAGGCCTATTACAAGTCGCTGGTCGATCCAACCGGTCTCGCGCGGCAGGAGCACCCGCAAGCCGGCCACGTATTTCCTTCCCGCGGCGCCGGTCTCTCCGCCTGCGGCGTGACCGAACCGCCGTTCGTCGGCGACTGCGGCATGGACGGCGCACGCACCCTGCTCGAGCACCTCTACGGACCCCTGCGTGACGGACGGCCGCCGCAGGTGGGAGAGCTCGTGGAATTCGACCAGCTCCCCTACGCCAGCCTTGCGGGCAGCGCGGCGCTCGCAGAGCGCGGCTGGCTGTACGTGCCGGCAGGCTGCGCCGCCGGCAGCACGGCCAAGTGCCGGCTGCACGTGGTCTTCCACGGCTGCAAGCAGGGCGGCTCGTACGTCGGCGACCAGTTCATTCGTCGCTCCGGCTACCTCGAGGCCGCGGCGGCGAACGAGACCGTCGTGCTGTTCCCGCAGGTGGCGCCAAGCTACCAGCCGCTGAATCCCAACGGCTGCTGGGACTGGTGGGGCTACGAGGGCGAAACCTATGCAGTCAAGGCCGGACCGCAGATGCGCGCCGTGCGCCGCATGATCGGCGACCTGATCGGCGAGCCCGCGAGTTGATCAGACCTGCGCGCGCGGGCGCTGCGCGCCGTACAGCACGCTCAGGCGGCGAACTCCCTTCAGTCGCTTTGACGAGCGGCGGATCTCCTTCATGAGCCGCAGCAGGAGGTTCCAACCCTCGCGCTCTCCGCCCGCGCAATACGCCTCGGCGAGCCCGATGTGCAGCACGGCGACGTGCTCGAGGTCCGCGCGCACGTAGATTGCGACCCCGATGGGCTCCCCGCTGGTGCCGTCAATGGCGAACAGCGACTGGACGTCCGGCAGCGCGGCGATCCGCACCCTCAACCACCCGTCTTCCGAGCGGATCTCCGGCGAACCGTACTTGTCGATGGCGTCGACGATGCCTTGCGCAACCCTTCCCTGGCAGCCGTTGAAGAACAGCAGGCGCTCGAGCGTCTGCCGATGCTCTTCGGCAATGCGCGAGGCGAACGTGACCGGCGTCCTCATGCTCCGCACCGGACCTGTCTGCCGGCCGCATCGAAGGGGAAGAAGATCATGCTCGCCGCCCCATGTTATGTCGAGAGAGTGCCGGCCCCGGACTCGGTCCAGGTCGGCTCACGGAACCGTTAAACTTTGAATTGCCTCGGGTTTATGACGTTCGCGATGGACCTCGAGGCGACTGTGGTGCGCAATCCCGTGGTGTCGAACCGGGCCCCCTTCCGTCATCCGCCTCCCCACGACCCGCCGCCCTCGTCCGGTGTGCTCGTCGACGTCGTCGTGCTGTCCGCGGACGCAGTGCTGTTCGAGGCGATTCGCAACGCCGTCGGCGAGCGCAATCCGGTGTGGCGCGCACGCTCGGCCGAGGAGTCCGTCGACCTGCTGCTGACCGGGCGCTGCGGGGTGCTGGTCGTCGACATGGCCACGGTCCAGGCCGATTCGACGGCACTCATCCACCAGATCGTCGCGCAGTTCCCCGACGTGGTGGTCGTCGTGGCCGGGCGGCGCGAGGACGAGCCCCTGCTGGCAACGCTGATCAGCGACGGCCTTGTCTACCGGTTCATGCACAAGCCGCTCTCGGCGAAGCGTGCCGGCATGTTCCTCGGCGCGTCGATCCGCCATCACGTCGAGCGCCGGGGCCTCGTCGCGGCATCGCAGTTGTTGAGCGGCGCACGAAGGCCGTCGCGCATCGACGCAAGCAAGTGGCTGTTCGTCGCCGGCGGCCTGGCAATATTCGTCGCGCTCGTCGCTGCGGTCGTCGGTCACCCCGACGGCAACGAGGCGCCACGACCCGTGGTCGCGAGCCCGCGTCCCGCCGTACCGGCTCAGCCGGCCGCCGCACGGCTGGCCGACCCCGTCCTGTCCCGAGCGCGGGCCGCGTTGGCGAGCGGCCGTTACGAGTCGCCGGTGGGGCGTAACGCGCTCGACCTGTATGCGGCAGTGCTGCTCGCCAGTCCCGGTCATCGGGAGGCAACAGCGGGGCTCAATGAAACCATCGGCCGGATCGTCGGGCTCGCCGACCAGGCGGCCGCCAACGGCCGCACAGACGAGGCGCGCCGCCTGCTCGACCGCCTGCAGGCGGTCGCCCCCGAGAGCGACGCCGTGGCAGCGCTCGCCCTGCGTCTCGATCCGCCCCCGGAGCCGATCGAGCCGCCCGCCAAGCCAGTTGCGATTCCCGCCCCGGTTGCCGTCGCAATGCCGGCGGCGGCATCCACGCCGATCGCGGCTCGAACGCCAGCCGCGACATTCGTGCCACCGGTGATCGTGGCCCCGCCGCCACGCCCTCCCGTACCGGTGGCCGCGCCCAAGCGCGCAACGGTCATCCCGGATCCGCTCACGCCCCGCGTCGTGAACAGCGACGACCTGCGCCCGATGCGCGCATCCTGGCGCCTCGGCCGGGCCAGCGACCCGGGCCTGCCCGCCGCGCCGAGCCTCCCGATCGCCGGCTACGCGAAGCCGACCGCCGCGGTGCCTGCACCGCCGCTGCCCGCGGAACCCGCGACCCAGACGGCATCGTCGGCCGTCGCGGCCGGAGCTGTGCCAATGCCGATCGACGAATTCCAGCCGCTCACCGCTTCCGAACCGGCCTACCCGCCCCAGGCGCGGCGCAACGGCATCGAGGGCTGGGTCGAGCTGGAATTCACAATCACGGAGAGCGGCGCGGTGAGGGACGTCGAGGTGGTCGGCGCCGAGCCGCGTGGAGTCTTCGATCAGGCCGCCGCGGAGGCGCTCGCCAGATGGCGCTTCGTCCCCAGGACCGCCCACGGCCGGCCCGTGCCGCAGCGGTCGGTCGTGACGCTGCGCTTCAACCTCGACGGCTGAGTTTCACGTGCCGGGTGCCGAGCACCCAGGCCACCAGCGCCCACACGGCCGCGATCACGGCCCCGCACCAGGCGATGCCGCTCACGCCGAGCCCGAACGTCGACTTGAGCAGCGCGTGCACGGAGGCCGAGGTCGCGTCGCCGCCGCGATAGACGAACGTGTCAATCAGGCTCTTGGCCTTGTACTTCTCCTCGCGCGAGACGACGGTGTAGAGCGTGTCCCGCGCGGGCCGCGCGATGGAGTATTCGCCGATGCGACGCACCATCATCACACCGACCAGCACCGCGAACGTCGGCACGGCCGCCAGCGCCGCATAGCCGAGCGTCATCAGCAGCGGCACCGCCACGATCAACGCACGGAAGCCGAACCATCGGTACAGCCGTCCGAACACGAAGAGCTGCATGACGAGCGACCCCGCCTGCACCCAGAAGTCGATGGTGCTGAAGAACGCGGTGCGTTCGTCGCGGTTCGCGAACACCTCCGCGACCATCGCCTGCTGCTCGAGGTAAAGGAAGGTCGAGGCCCAGGTGAGGCACAGGACGAACACCGCGACCAGCGCCAGGTAGGGCGATCGCAACACCTGGCCGAAGGCCGCGAGCACGTGGCCGCCCAGCCGCTCGTCGCGATCGGCGCCCGCGGCCGTGTTCTCGCCGTGGCGGCGGTGCCAGCGCAGCACGAGCAGCATCAGCCCGAGCGCGGCGGCGAGGAGGGCGGCGGACACCAGCAGCAGGTTGATCGTGCCGAGCGGCTGCGCGAGCTGCTTGCCGAGGAAGGGGCCGAACAGTCCGCCCAGGCTCAGGCCCGCGGCGACGAACCCGAACAGCCGGCCCGCCTGTTCGCGGCTGAAGACATCCGCCATCAGGCTCCAGAACACCGCGACGACGAACAGCACGAACACGCTGACCCAGACGAAGTAGACGCGCGCGATCCAGGTGTGATCGGCCGCGAGTCCGAACCAGGCGTGGAAGGCGACGATGTTCAGGATGAAGAACAGGTACACCCAGGGCAGGAACACCGAGCGCCGGAAGCGCGAGGTGAGCCAGCCATAAACGGGCTGGGCCAGCAGCATCGCGATGAACGTGCCCCAGAAGAGCGCGGGCAGCGTCTCCAGGCCCGACGTGAGGCCCATCGTCTCGCGGATCGGCCGCAGGATCGAGTAGGAGGAAAACATCGCGAACGCGCAGAGGAACGCGGCCAGCGCGCCGCCCAGCTCGTGCGGCCGCGCATTGATCGCGCCCGCGACGAAGCGCTTCACGCCGCCGCCAGGTCGAGGGCCATGCCGGGGGCCGCCACTTCGGCGCGCGACCCGTGCTGCCGCAGCACGTCGCGCAGTGTCGCCGAGGAGGCGGGCTCGCCATGCACGAGCCACACCGGAGGACGGCCCGGCACCTGCTCGTACCAGCGCAGCAGGTCCTGCTGGTCGCCGTGTGCCGAGAATCCGCCCAGCGTGTGGATGCGCGCGGCCACCTTCACCGGCGCGCCGTTGATCCGCACGGAGTCCCGGCCGTCGACGATGGCGCGGCCGAGCGTGCCCGCCGCCTGGAAGCCGCTGAACACCACGTCGCACTCCGGCCGCCCGAGGTTGTGCTCGAGGTGATGGACGATGCGGCCGCCCGTGCACATGCCGCTGCCGGCGATGACGATGGCGCCGTGCAGGATGCGGTTGATCTGCATGGACTCCTCGGCCGTCCGGCAGAGCGTGAGGTTCGGCAGCGGCGGCATGCTGCCCGCACGGATGCGCATGGCCTGCGCTTCCTCGTCGAAGAGGCCCGAGTGCTTCCAGTACACCTCCGACGCCTCGATGGCCATCGGGCTGTCGAGGAAGATCTGCCAGTCGCCGAGCGCCCACTCGTCGAAATGCGTGCCGAACTCGTAGAGCAGGTCCTGGCTGCGCCCGACGGCGAAGGCGGGGATCAGCACGTTCCCGCCGTCCCGGCGCGCATCGCGCAGTATCCCGCCGAGTTCGGCCAGGGTTTCCTTGCGATCCCGGTGCAGCCGCTCGCCGTAGGTGCTTTCCATCACGACCAGGTCGACCGCCGGGCCGGCTTGCGGGTCGCGAAGGATCGGCGAGTCGTACTGGCCGAGGTCGCCGCTGAAGACGATCGCGCGCTCGAGCTCTCCCTCGCGCAGCCGCAACCAGACGCTCGCGGAACCCAGGATGTGCCCGGCATCGCGGAACGTCAGCTCGAGGCCGGGCAGCACGTCGAAAGCATGCCCGTAGGCGACCGTGCGGATCGCCTGCACGGTCTCCATTGCATCCTCGAGTGTGTAGAGCGGCTCGACCCGCAGCTTGCGGCCCCTGGCCGCGAGCTTGCGGTTCTTGCGCTCCGCATCGCGCTGCGCGAGCGTCGCGCTGTCCGCGAGCAGGATGCGCACGAGGTCCCGGCAGGCCGGGGTGGCGAAGATGGGGCCGCGGTAGCCGCGCTGGCGCAGCAGCGGCAGCCGGCCGCAGTGGTCGATGTGCGCGTGGCTCAGGATCACGGCGTCGATGCGCGCCGCATCGAAGGGAAAGGGCGTGGCGTTGCGTTCGTCCGGGGACGGGCCGCCCTGGATCAGTCCGCAGTCGAGCAGGACCTGCCGGCCGCCGATGGTCAGGATGTGGCACGAGCCGGTGACTTCACCGGCCGCGCCGTAGAACTGCAGTTGCATCGGATCGCCTCAGGCGATCCGCTGGCCCACCGCCGGTTCGCCTTCTGCTCGTGATTCGCGCTCGCGGAGGAGCTTGATGCAGGCCTTCACGACCCTCGCATCGTACCGGCGACCCGCCTGGGATTGAAGCTCCTCGAGGCACGCTTCGATCGACAGGGAGGTGCGCTGCGGCCGCGGCGAGAGCATCGCCTCGACCGCGTCGGCGACGGCGACGATGCGCGCCTCGAGCATGATTTCCTCGCCCTTGAGACCGCGCGGGTAGCCGGAGCCGTCGAGGCGCTCGTGGTGCTGGCGCACCGCCTCTGCGACCGGCCACGGGAATTCGATGCGCTTCAGGCTGTCGTGGCCGCGCTCGGCATGCGTCTTGACGAGCTCGAACTCCGCGGGGCCGAGCGGGCCAGGCCGCCACAGCACCTCGCGCGGGATCTGCAGCATCCCGACGTCTATGAGCTGGCCGATGACGCGCAGGCCCCGCACGGAGTGCCCCGGCAGCCCCAGCGCCGTGCCGATGCTGGCCGCGAGGTCCGCGACCCGCTTGGCACGCCCCGTCCTGCAGACATCCTGGGTCTCCGTCAGCGTGGCCAGCGCCTCGATTGCGCCGAACATCACGCGCTCCATGTGATCCATGGCGCTCACGACCTCGGCATCGGAGCGGCGCCGCCGCAGCACCTTCCACAGGCCATCGGCGACCTGTACGGCGTGGCGGCGGTCGTCCTCATCGTAGGAAGTGGCCTTGTTCGCGAGCAACAGCACGCCGACCAGGCGGCCACCGTCCAGGATTGGCGTCGCGAGCTGGCGGGCGAGCGAAGCGGGCAGGCCCGCCTGCCGCAGCGCTCCCGTGCCCTCGGGCTCGTCGCGTGCCACCGCCCGCTGGGAGCTCAGGCACTCGTAGAGCGCGGTGTCCGCCGGGGGCACGCCGCGCCAGCGCGTGAGAATCGAGACTTCAGCGTTGGTCTCGCCGTCACGGCGAGCCGCGAGGTCGAGCTGCGCGCCGTCCGGCAGCGACAGGAATAAATAGGCGGCCGCGCTGCCGGTGAGGTCCTGCAGCAACTCCAGCGCGTGCGCATGGGTCTCGGTTTCGGTGAGGGAGTGAGCCCGCTGCGCGAGATCGAGCACGCCCGCGATGCGGCGCTGCTCACGGTCCGCCCGCTCGAGGCTGCGGCGGCGGCTCGAAACGTCGCGGACCGCGACCAGGCGCGTGCCGTCGGGCATGCCGGTGACGGCGGTCCAGGAAACGTCGACGTCGAGCAGCGAGCCATCCGGGCGGCGCCAGCGCGCCTCCTGGGAAACCTGCCCGCCGCCGGCGATCGAAAGGCTGCGGATCGTGGCGTCGCCCCCCACGTCGTATTCGAACTGCTGCAGCGAGCAGCCCGTGACCCCCCCGGGCTCCAGCCCGAGCAGGTTGCAGAACGCGGCATTCGCGTACTGCAGCTGTCCGTGCGGGTCCGCGAGGCAGGTGCCGACCGGCGCCTCGTCCAGCGCGCGCGCGCGCAGCGCCGATGCCTGCTGTGCAACGCGTTCGGCGCGCTCGGCCGTCACGTCGCGCGCCACCGTGAGCCAGCACGCCCGGCCCGAATAGGAAACAGACTGGCGGCGCAGCTCGAGGACGGCCGGCGTGCCGTCCGGGCGCACGAACGCCACGTCCGCCGGACGCGACGCCTCGTCGCCCGGGGCGTAGCCCGGCAACACCTCGGTTAGGGATCGCCCCATGAGCTGCCGGGGCGCGATGCCGAACAGCGCGGCAGCCGCGTCACTGGCCGCACGGAGTTCGTGCGTTTCCATGTCCGAGATCCAGGCGGCCACGGGCTGCACCACGAAGGCGCGTTCCGCATCCGCGGCCAGGGCCTGGGCCTGCGCGTTGTTCGCCTGCAGTTCGGCGAGTCGAGACTCGAGCACGGATGCCCGCGCGAGCTCGGCTCGCGACTCCTCGACGGCACCGCGGGCCTGCGACTCCGCCTGGGACATCTGCTGGTGCCGCGACTCGAGCTCGCGCACGCGGGCCTGCAGCTCGCGGATGGTTTTCGATTCGGCGATGCTCTGGTCCGCTCGCTCGCGCGCCTCGCGTTCCAGCTGCTCGCGCAACGCGTGCTCGGTCGCGGTGAGCTGCTTGTTCGCCGCGTCGAGCTCGCGCAGGTGCTTGTCGAGGTCGGCCATGCGCTTGCGATCCTGCTCGCGCCGATCGAGGAGTTCCGGCACCAGCGCCGGCATGCGCATCGTCCCGGAGCCCGGGTTCAACTCTTCGATGGCCACGGCGAGGTCCTCGAGGGTGGACCCGCGCGGGAAGAATCTCTCCGCGCCGACCTCGGCCGCGAACGCCTCGTACTTGGGGCCTTCGACCCGGAACGAGAGCAGGAACACCGGGAGGTGCGCGAGGAGCGGGTCCTCCTTGACGCGGCGGCAAAGCGCGAACCCGTCCAGCCGGGCCAGCAGCACGTCGCTGACCACGATGTGCGGCGTCTCGTGCCGCGCCAGCTCGAGCGCCTCGAGTCCGTTGCGCGCGCGGGCCACGCGGTACCCGCGCGACTGCAGCAGAGTCTCGATCGCAGCGGCGTCCTGGTCGCGTTCGTAGGCCAGCAGAATGGTTTTCATGGCCGGGCCAGTATGCCCGCAGCCGGCTCCGGCACCAACGGGCGGGCCGTCACCGGCGGGAGGTCCGTCACAGAATGGCTCCTGGCGGGCCCGATCGGAGCGGCATAGCATCGGCAAGGGACGCCGCGGACGGTCGGAATCCATGCCTTTTCCCGACGAGCTTTCGCGCTGGGTCTGGGAGCAGCGCTACCGGTGGCACGGGCCGGGCACGGCCTGCGATGCGGACGTCGACGCCACGCGAGCGCGGGTTGCCCGCGCGGTGGCCGCGGCCGAGCCGCAGGACGGGGCCGAGTGGGAGGCGCGCTTCGGCGCGCTGCTCGAGGACTGGCGATTCCTTCCCGGTGGGCGAATCCTCGCCGACGCAGGGACCGGCCGCACGGTGACGCTCCTCAACTGCTTCGTGATGGGAGCGATCGAGGACTCCCTGCACGGCATCTTCCGCGCGCACGAACTCGGCCTCAAGGGTTGCACGACGTATCGTGCGGGAACGGCGCGCGGACAGGTCGTCGGCCCCGCTGGCGCGGCGTCCGCACAGGCGGGGGACGAGGTCGAGCGCTGCTGCGCCGTGACCTGACGGTCAGGCCGGCAGCAACTCCGCGGCGCTCGCTGGCAAGTGCTTGCGCAACGCTTTCGCCGGGCTGTGCACGAGATCCTTGTGGATTTCGTGGACGACGCGCTCGCGCGTCGGACGGGACATCTCCTCGCGCATCAGTCCAAGGAACGCCGGGCCCGCGACCACGATCAACTGCTCGTACTCGTTCTTGCGCCGGGCCTCGTCCAGACGACGCGCGATGCGCCGCGCAAAGCGCACAGCCTCCCGCTGCCGCGGGTCGTTTTCACGCTCGATTGCGTGGCGCGCACCGCCAACGCTCTCGTAGCTGCGGCCCGGCCGGTCGCTCATCAGGTCCCGGTCATGGAGATGCGCCGCCGGATCGCTGATCCGCGCGACTTCCTTCGGTGCCGACCGCAGCGAAGGCGTGTCGTAGAAGATCGCTTCCGCCTGGTCGGCGACGACGATTCGTAACCTGCTCATGACTACCTCCCCGCTTCAAGGGGTCCAAGTCCAACTTGCGCCTGCGCCGCACCCGGTGCAATCCGTGCTTCCGGCAGGGGCACGCCTCCCCCGCACCGGGGGGCGGCCGTATACTCGGACCTCAGACAAGGTCTCGAGCCTTGGCCAGGGAGTAGCCAATGGGCCTGCAACGTTGGGCGGTCTTGGGATTGCTGGCAATCATGGCCGCGTGCGCCACGACCTGGGACGTGGATCGATTCGAGGCCGCCGGCGTCGACCTGGCAGGAAAGCGCAGTTTCACCTGGAAGGGCGGCGGTGTGGCGACGCCCACAGGAGTGTCGGCGGGCGTGGCCCGGGACGCCGACGCCCACGTGCGCCAGGCAATCGTCGCCGAACTCACCGCCAAGGGCTATGTGGAAGTGGCGGACGCATCGGCCGCCGACATGCTCGTCAGCTGTCAGGTCGCCGGCAGCCAGCGCTTCGAGACGGCAAAGGACCAGCGCATCGGCGCGCCGTCGCCGAACCAGGTGCTGACCCCGGGCAGCGTGCCGCTGCCGCCAGCGTCCATGCCTCCCCGCGAGATGAGCATCCGCGAAGGGACCGTGATCATGTTCGTCGAGGATCCAGCCACCGGCCGGCTCGTCTGGCGTGGCCTCGTTTCGGACGAATCCCGGGTCTCCTCCGCCGAGTCCGCCTTGAACCTGGCGGCGGACATGGCGCGGCGGATCGCGAGGGAGTTTCCGGTCCGCCGCACGGCACCGTGAGCCGTGGCGCGCCTCAGCGCGCGTAGTAGGCGGGCTCGTTGCCCGGCCTCCACTTGATGTTGCAGCCCAGGCTCGGGCGCTGCTCGATTCGCGGCGGCCGGCCGGCCAGCACCTCGTCGATCGCCGCGCGCAGGTCCACACCGGTGACCGGCACGTCGGTGGCCGGCCGGCTGGCGTCGAACCTGCCGCGGTAGGCGAGCCGACGGACGGCGTCGAACAGGAAGAAGTCCGGCGTGCAGGCGGCGCGGTAGGCCTGCGCTACCGCCTGGGTGGTGTCGACCAGATAGGGGAACGAGTAGCCCACCGTACGGGCCTCGTCGCGCATGCCGTCCGGCCCGTCCTGCGGGTAGGCGTCGAGGTCGTTGGAATTGATGGCGACGACGGCCAGGCCCCTTGGCTGGTATTCGCGCACCATCCGCGCGAACTCCTCGCGGATGTGCCTCACGAACGGGCAATGACTGCAGATGAACGCGACGAGCAGCGCCGGCGCGGCGCCGAAATCACCCAGCGAGTGCAGGTTGCCGTCGAAGTCCGGCAGCGTGAATGCCGGGGCCTCCGTGCCGAGATCGAGCATGGTCGAAGGAGTGCGCGCCATCGCCGGGTCCCGTTCAGCGTCGCACGATCAGCAGCACGCTGACCACGAGCAGGACCGTGCCGAGCAATCGTGTCGCCGTCACGGGGTTTTGCGGGAAGCCGACGATGCCGTAATGGTCGATGGCCAGGGCCGCGATCATCTGGCCCGCCAGCGCGATTGCCATCAGCGCGGCCGCACCCAGCCGCGGCCCGGCTATCGTCATCACTGCAACGTAGGCCGCCCCCAGGAAGCCGCCCAACCAGGCCCACGCTGGAACGGTCGCGACTGATCCCGGTGCCATCCTTGCACCGCCGGCGAGCGCGATCACGACCAGTAGCGCAAGCCCCACGCAGAAATTGATGATCGTCGCCATGACCGGCGAACCGACCGCGAGACTGACCCTGGCGTTCATGCCCACCTGGAGGGTGAGTCCGGCACCCACCAGGCCAACGAGCATGTGCGGCCAATACTGCATGCCGCTCAGCCGACCGCCTGCGGCTGGTGGTCCCGGCGCGTCCATGCCTGCCACACCAGGGCGCCGACGCCCGCCATGAGGGCGATGAACACGACGAGTCCGCCGACGAGCGGGATCCGCTGCAGCAGCCAAAGCACGACGAGCCCGAGGAACAGGGCCAGCAGCCGCCACCCGAGCGTCGCCGGTTTGCCGGCACGCGCGGCCGCGAGCCCGCGCTGCGCGATGAACAGTGCGGTCGTGACCCAACCAAGGAACAGGAGCAGGAGGTAGAGCGGAATCACGAGCAGGGCGAGCGGGATGCCGATGATCGTGACCAGCAGGATCAGCGTCACGAACGGCACGCACACCAGGATCGCGAGCCCGAGGCCGAGCACCTTGAGCGGCTCGCGAGCAATGGCTTCGGCCGCGCGGGTGGAGTAACCGGGGAACAGCATCAGGAACAGCGCCCCGGCCACGAACACTCCGACGAACCACAGGAACGTACCCACGCCGTGGGCGCGGGGCTCCCAGTCACCGTCCGAATCGTCGAGAAAACGCGTCGCGTCGGCCTCGTGATACTCGAGACCGCCCGCGATGACGGCGCCGTCGGGCACCGTGGGCTCGCTCGGGCCGTGGTACACGAGCCGCCCTCCGATGCGTGTCTCGGGCCCGATGACGAGTTCCTCGGAGCGGACGTTCGCGTCCCCGTGCACCTCGCCGTTGATGCGTACGGACGCTCCCGAGGCCTGCAGGTATTCGTGGGTGTTCCCTTCGAAGGTGACGCGCGCGCCGGTGAGCGTGAGCGCCCCCGCGACGACCGTTGCCGGCCCGACCGACACGTCGCCGCCGGCCACCCGGGCATTGCCGTTCACGATGGAATCGAGCTTCACGTCGCCGCCTGCGGCATAGAGGTCGTCGCCAACGCTGCCGCCAATGGACAATTCGCCGCCGGCGACCACGAGGTCGCCATTGACCTGCCCCGCGACGGCAACCTGGCCACCGGCCAGGAACGCGTCGCCGTCGACGGAATCGGTGAGGTTGAGCATGCCGCCCGCGGCAAAGTGATCCGAGCCGAACTCACGGGCGACGGAGTCGTCGCCGTCGTACTGGATCGTGCAGCCACCGGTGGCCAGCAGCCCGAGCGCACACAGCGCCGCGGCTGTAACTACCCGTTTCATCGCAGTCTCCTCGTTGCCTTTCCCGCTCGTTCGGCAGGTACAGGCGCTTGGCCGGCCATCGGTGCCCAGTGTAAGACAAGGCGCGCCGGAGCGGCGACCGGCCGCGGCGAGGCGTTCGAACCATCGGACGGACCGTTGGACCCACGAGGTCGAGGGTCCGGAAACAGAAAGGCCGTGTGCAGTTGGCTGCGCACGGCCTGCTCGTCTGGCGGTCTTCCGTGACCGTCCCGCACCCCCCCTGTCGGTCATCCCCTGCGACGAATCCGAAGCCCATCGCGCAGCGGGTCGCGATGCGGCCCGTGGACTTCTACGCGAGTTCCCGGGGGCAGTCATTGCGCAGTGCAAGACGTTCTACGATTTCCGGCCAGCCGATTTCCTCGCCGCTCCTTCCGTCATGTAGCCCACGATCCGCGGCGACTTGCGGAGGTAGTAGTTATTCACCGCCTCGGGCACCAGGCCCGCCTCCTCCACCAGCTTGCGGATCGGACGATTGAGGTGGCATCCACCGGCCAGCGGCATCCAGTGGGGATTGATGCGGTCCTGCCAGCGCGCAACCCCCGCGTCGGGGGCCTGCCCGTGCTCGAGGAACAGGAACTGCCCGCCCGGCTTGAGCACTCGGTGGATCTCGCGCAGCGCGTGCACGACGTCGGGGATCGAGCACAGCGTCATGGTGCTCACGACCGTGTCGAACGAGCCCTCCTCGAAGGGCAGGTGCTCGGCGTCGAGGTGATGGAAGTCCACCGCAATCGCCGCGTGCCGGATGCGCGGCAGGGACAGGCGATCGAGGTCGAGGTCCGGGTCGATGGCCTGGATCTTCGTTACCGACGGCGGGTAATGCCGAAGGTTACGTCCCGTCCCGAACCCGACCTCCAGAATGCGCCCGCGCGCGCGCGCCAGCGTACGCTGTCGCGGCTTGCGCAGGGCCGGGCTCGCCATGGCCAGGTCGAGTAGGTACGGGAAGACGTAGTGGTGGTAGAGGGACAAATGGAGGCGGTGATCAAGGGGTGGTGGGTAGAGAGGCGACGGGCCAGGTCACGCTGAACGCGCCGCGCAGCTGGCCGGGCTCGAAGCCGGTTGCGTGGTCGTCCGGGTACTGCGCGGCGATGACGGCAGCGAGGTCCGGCGCCAGCACCCTACCGTGGCAGGTAACGCAGACACCGTCCATGGGGATCGCTCGCATGTAACGACGCTCGACCTGTCCGCCGCGCTTGATTTCGAACGCGGCCTCGAGCGGGCCCTGGAACCTGCCCGAGGCGAGCTCGCCCGAGAACTGCTCGAGCAACGCGCGCTGCAGGTCATCGGGGGCATTGGCGGGATTGCGGACCCGCAGCGCCGTGCGGCTGACCTTGGCACCCGACTGTTGCGACAGGCGCGCGGCGATGGCCGGCGCCTTCTCCTTGCAGACACCGATCGCCGCAATCGGGCCCTGTTCGGACATCGCACGCGTGAGTTCTGCCTTCAGCTCGGCGCCGAGTCGCTGCGTGAGATCGCTGCTCGTGGCGATCCAGTCCTGCGGGGGCTCGGGTGCAGGCGCCTGCGGCTGCCCGACCGTGGCGCACGACCAGGCTGCAAAGGGCACCACGGCCAGCACGGCCAACGATCGCCAGTCGGTCCTCATCGCTACGCTCCTCGAAACGGTTGGCCTGTTCAGGCAGATTTCATGATAACGCGCGGCGGCGCCTGCGAACTTGTCGGTTTGTTCGCTTCGACATCTGTATCGTGCCACGGGCCGCAGTGGCCCGCGGCGCTTGCTCGGTGTAGATTGCGCGCCCCGCCAGGCAGGTTTTTGACATGGGCCGTATATTCGAAGTCCGCAAGCACGCGATGTTCGCGCGCTGGAACCGGATGGCGAAGCAGTTCGCCAGGATCGGCAAGGACATCACCATCGCCGTCAGGAATGGCGGCACCGACCCGGCATCGAATCCGACCCTGCGGCGTGTCATCCAGAACGCGCGCGCAGTCAACATGCCCAAAGACAAGATCGAGGCCGCGATCAAGCGCGCCTCGGGGCGCGATGCCGCGAATTTCGAAGAGGTGATGTACGAGGGCTACGCGCCGCACGGCGTCGCGGTCCTGGTCGAATGCGCCACCGACAACCCGACGCGTACCGTCGCGGGTGTGCGCAACGTGTTCAACAAGAATGGCGGCAACCTCGCCACCACCGGCAGCGTGGCGTTCCAGTTCAAGCGCATGGGCGTCTTCCGGCTGAACCCGGAGGGCATCGACCAGGACGACCTCGAGCTCTACCTGATCGACCACGGGCTCGAGGAGATGGGCGAGAGCATCGGCGAGAAGGGCGAGCCACAACTCGTGGCGCGCTGCAACTTCGAGGATTTCGGCACCTTGCAGAAGGCGCTCGAGGATCGCGCCATCACCCCGATCACGGCCGAGCACGAGTACATCTGCCAGGCCCCGACCGAGCTCCCCGAGGCGCAGGCCAACGAGGTCATGGAACTCATCGACAAGCTCGAGCAGGACGAGGACGTCCAGAAGGTCTACCACACGTTGGCGTGACAGCCCGCCACCCGGGTCGCAGCTTCAACTCCAGCCGGAAGCCGCAAACTCCAGTACTCCGGCATTCATGGGGTCCATTCGCTGCCAGGTAACGCGGGATCGCGTGACGGTCAACATCCAGCCGTGGACTTCGGCGGGCGCCTTGTCGGCGAATGCGGCCGCATCGAGCACGGCGCAGCAACCTCCACCGCGAGAATCCCTGACCGACTCGTAACGTACGGCTTGCGCGCCCGCACTGCGGGCCGTGCGGCCGAGGTCCTGGCAAGCCGAGTAGTCCGAGCGCTGCGTCCACAGGCCACGATCGC
Source organism: uncultured Gammaproteobacteria bacterium (assembly GCA_963778185.1). Taxonomy (GTDB): domain Bacteria; phylum Pseudomonadota; class Gammaproteobacteria; order Steroidobacterales; family Steroidobacteraceae; genus RPQJ01. Next base: position 1,338,220 of record CAVZTF010000003.1, read on the forward strand.
GCACGAACGGTGGCACGCGCAGGTCGATCGTGCTGCCCGAGACAGCGGTGCGAAACACAGACTGCGGTCGCGCTGGCATGGATTCGAGGGCAGGCGAGTTGCGCAGGTGTCGCCAGCGCCAGTAGCCGACTTCGGCGCAGGCGGTGCGCACCGTGTCGGCGCCATAGAAGACCCCGGGATCGTTCTCGCCGCGAAAGCGCGAGCCGCCGGCCGGCGGGCGATACCGAAATGGTGTGAAGAGCAGCCAGTGCAGGGAGCGAGCCGCGGTCCCAACGGGTACCGGAGGCTTCGACGCGTCGATCAGTCGTTCGAGTACCTGCTGCTCAGTCGCGGAATCGACGAGCGCCATCGTCGATGCCACGTGCTGGGCTTCGACCGCCCGCCACAGGTCGAAAGCTGCGGGACGCAACTCAGACGCGACCGCGCGCGTTGTCCAGGTAGTCAACGACTCGCACCAGTCCCGAGGCGGTTCCGAGCAACTCGACCGGCGTCGCGCCGAGACCGGTGTTGTAACTCTTCAGCCACGACCGCGCCGACGCCTCGTGGCCCCAGAGTGCGTCGAGCGAGCGGAAGAACCTCACGAACAGCACTCCCAATTCCCACTCTTTCGCCCGAGTCCGGGACAGCCGATAACGACCAGCGAAGAGGCGGGACGCCGTCGGCCCGGACAGGCCCAAGGCTTCCGCGACCTGTTTCTGTGTGAGGCCGAGGAGCAGCGCAGCTCGCGTAACCGCGTTGGACAGCACTGCCGCCTCATCGGGCGTGGTGGCGGTCCGGACGGGCTTCAACATGCTGACCATGAGATTGATTATATTTCTATAGAAATATAGCGGCAACCTTATTTCACCAGAGTGCCCGCGTGATTCGGACTCCGCAGTCGACGAGACGCCACACGTACGCACCGGTCGGGCCTGCCCGCTTCATCTAAACTCCCCGCCCATGGAAGCCGCCCGCGACCTCTTCTCCCACCGCAGGTACTGGGCCCACCGCTTCGGCCCGGCGCCGTTCCTGCCCATGTCGCGGGCGGAAATGGACGAGCTCGGCTGGGATTCCTGCGACGTCGTCCTGGTCACCGGCGACGCCTACGTGGACCACCCGAGCTTCGGCATGGCCATCGTCGGCCGCGTGCTCGAGGCGCAAGGCTTCCGGGTCGGAATCATCGCCCAGCCCGACTGGCACTCGACCCGCGACTTCATGAAGCTCGGCCGGCCGAACCTGTTCTTCGGCGTGACCGGCGGCAACATGGATTCGATGGTGAATCGCTACACCTCGGACCGCCGCATCCGCAGCGACGACGCCTACACGCCGCACGGCGTGGGTGGCGCGAGGCCCGACCGCTGCGTGATCGTCTATTCGCAACGCGTGCGCGAGGCCTGGAAGGATGTCCCCGTCGTCGTGGGAGGCATCGAGGCGTCGCTGCGCCGCATCGCGCACTTCGACTACTGGTCGGAGAAGGTGCGCCGCTCGGTGCTGATGGACGCCAAGGCCGACCTCCTCGTGTTCGGCAATGCCGAGCGACAGATCTGCGAGATCGCCCACCGGCTCGCAGCCGGCAAGCGCATCGAGGAGATCGACGACCTGCGCGGCACGGCGTTCGCGCGCAAGGGGACCCCCGAGGGCTGGACCGAAATCGACTCAACGCACATCGACACGCCGGGGCCGGTCGCGGTGCATCCCGATCCGTACGCAGCGGAGCCGTCAGGCGCGAACAGCGCGGCGTCGCCACGGCGTTCCGGGTCCGTCCGGGAGGCCGTGCGCGGCATGGACGCCGCGCCCGGAGCCCCCATGGATGGGTTCACGGCGTCCTCCCGGACGGACCTGGAAGGACGGGGCGACGCCTCCACGCGTCCGCCCGACGTGCCGCTCCGCTTTGTTCGCGGCGCGCCGAGGAACGCCGACCGCGCCCGCAGCGTGATCCGCATCCCGTCCTACGAGCAGGTCGCCGACGACCCGGTGCTCTACGCGCACGCCTCGCGCATCCTGCACCTGGAGTCGAACCCCGGGAACGCGCGAGCACTCGTGCAGCGACACGGCGACGTGGACGTCTGGCTCAATCCGCCGCCGATCCCGCTCACGACGAAGGAAATGGATGCGGTCTACGAGCTCCCCTACCAGCGGGTGCCGCACCCGTCCTACGGCAACGCGAAGATTCCCGCATACGAGATGATCCGCTTCTCGATCGCGATCCAGCGCGGGTGCTTCGGCGGCTGCACCTTCTGCTCGATCACCGAACACGAGGGCCGCATCATCCAGAGCCGTTCGGAGGACTCGATCATCCGCGAGGTCGAGGCGGTGCGAGACACCGTGCCGGGATTCACCGGCGTGATCTCGGACCTCGGCGGCCCGACGGCGAACATGTACCGGCTCGCCTGCAAGTCGCGCGAGATCGAGTCGGCCTGCCGCAAGCCCTCCTGCGTATTTCCCGGCATCTGCCCGAACCTGAATACCGACCACTCGGCACTGATCAAGCTGTACCAGAGGGCGCGGGCGCTGCCCGGCATCAAGAAGGTGCTGATCGCCTCGGGTGTGCGCTACGACCTCGCCGCGGAATCACCCGAGTATGTCAAGGAGCTCGCCCAGCACCACGTCGGTGGCTATCTCAAGATCGCGCCCGAGGCGATTTCCGACGGGCCCCTGTCGAAGATGATGAAGCCGGGCATCGGCACCTACGACCGCTTCAAGGCGCTGTTCGACAAGTACTCGAAGGAAGCCGGCAAGGAGCAGTACCTGATCCCGTACTTCATCGCGGCGCACCCCGGCACGACTGACGAGGACATGCTCGAGCTCGCACTCTGGCTGAAGCGCAATGGCTTCCGCGCCGACCAGGTGCAGGCCTTCCTGCCCTCGCCGATGGCGACTGCGACCGCGATGTACCACTCCGGCAAGAATCCGCTGCACAAGGTCACCCGCAACTCCGAGGACGTGCAAGTTCCGAAGGGCACCCGCGTGCGACGGTTGCACAAGGCCTTCCTGCGCTATCACGACCCGAACAACTGGCCGCTGCTGCGCGAGGCGCTGCGACGCATGGGGCGTGCCGACCTGATCGGCAACGGCAAGCATCACCTCGTGCCGAGCTACCAGCCGATCGGCACCGGGCGCGCGCACGAGGGCAAGCGCAGGCCCAAGACCCCCTTCAAGACGCAGCACACCGGCCTGCCGCGGACGCCCCGGACGCAGCGGTGAAGTCGCGCTGGTTGCGACGCCTCGTCGAGGTCCTGCTGTTCGTCGTGATCGTCGGTGGCATCCAGGCCTGGCGCTCGCACGACCTGCTGCCGGCCGACGAGCGCACCGTCGCCCCGGCATTCGACCTGGTCGATCTCGAGGGCAAGCGCTGGTCACCCGACGCATTGCGCGGCAAGCCGGCAGTGCTCTATTTCTTCGCGCCCTGGTGCGGGGTGTGTGCCGCGAGTTCGCCGCAGCTGCGCTGGTTCGATCGCTGGGCGAGCGGCGACGTGCAGGTCGTGCTCATCGGGCTCGACTGGGCCTCGCGCGACGAACTCCTCGAATATGCCCGCCAGCACGACTTGTCGCTGCCCGTGCTCGCAGGCGGCGCCGACACGGCCGCGAGCTACCACATCCGCGGCTATCCCACGTATTACGTGCTCGCTGCAGACGGGCGCATCGCCGGACGCGACTTCGGCTACACGACCGCGCCCGGACTGTGGCTCAGGACGCGCGGGCTCTGAGCGGTCGCCCACGCCCTGCGGCGTTCAGCCGCCCTTCTTCGCCTTCTTCTCCGCCCGCTTCTCCTCCTTGGTCTTCTTCGGCTTCTTCTTCCCTTCCTTCTTCTGGTCCATGCCCTTGCTCATGATCGACTCCTCTCACTCGTAATGGTGGGACCGGAAGAGCTCCGAGGCCGTCTGGAAGTACGCGATGCCGAGTGCATCGAGCCCAGGATCCGCCTTGCTCCGCTCGAAGGTCCCTCGTGCACGATCATACCTGTAGTCGTGCACGCTGCCATCGAGACCGAGCACGGCAAGCTTGCCGTCGCGGTAGATCGCCACGTCGTGATCATGGCTGAAGAGCGCCACCCGGGAAGCCTCGGGCGCGTGCAGGACGTCCTGCCCGAAGAACGGCGCCTCGTACGGCAACCCGAGCATGCCGAGCACGGTGGGCGCGACGTCGATCTGTGACATCAGCGTGTCCACCCGCCGGGGCGCGAGGTGCCTGGGCGAGTACACCATCAGGGGAATCTCGTAGGAACGCAGCGGGATCTCGGCCTTGCCGTAGACGCGCGCGCCGTGGTCGGCCACCACCACGAAGATCGTGTCGTCGAACCACGGCTGCTTCGCCGCCTCGCGCAGGAAATGGCCGATCGCGTAGTCCGCGTACCTCACCCCGGCGGCGCGGCCACCGCCCTCGGGCGGGATGCCGATGCCCTCGAGCCCGGGCCGGAACGTATAGGGCTTGTGGTTCGACGTCGTCATGACGATCGAGAAGAACGGTTCCCGCCTGGCATGCAGTTCCGAGAAGTGCTGGATTGCGCGGTCGAAGAGGTCCTCGTCGCTGACCCCCCAGATGTTCGCGAACCGGACGTGCTCGATGTCCTTGCGATCGAGCACGCTGAAGCCGTTGCCCGAGTAGAACGCGTTCATGTCGTCGAAATATCCGTACCCGCCGTACAGGAAGCTCGTCTGGTAGCCGAGGTCGCGCATCACCCGGCCCCAGGTGGCGATTCCGTCATTGCCGGGGCGGCGCAGGATGGACACGGTCGGGATCGGCGGGAACGATGCCGTCAGGGCCTCGAGTCCCCGCACCGTGCGCGTGCCGGAGGCATACGTATTGGCGAACCAGACGCCGCGCTGGGCGAAAGCGTCGAAGTTCGGCGTCAGGTCGCGGTGCGAGCCGTAAAGCTTGCTGAACTCGGCGCCAAACGATTCGCTCGAGACCACGACCACGTTGAGGCGGCCGAGACCGTCGGCCCGGGCCGGGAATTTCCTGTCGAGGCGACCCTCAGCGAGCCGCGTGAACTGCCCCCCGCCCGATCCCAGCGCCTTGGCGAGCAGGGCGAGATTCGCCTTGCGGTCGCCCGTCGCATAGTAGGCGTGGTAGTCGATCTCGTTGGTCGCGGCCGCGCGGAAGAAACTGCTGTGGCCGTTCTGCAGGATCTCGTTCTCGACCCGGTTCGACGACCAGGACAAGGCATCGGTTGGGTACCACGCGATGGCCAGTACCAGCGCCGCCGCGTGCATTGCGAATGGCGCAAGGCGCCCGGTGAGACTGGTCGAAACGTCGAGGCCCGCGAACCAGCGGCGTCGCAGGATCCAGGTCGCCCCGACGGACAGCAGCGCCGTTGCGAGCAGCACCTGCAGCACCGGATACGCCTCCCAGATGTCGACGAAGACCTCGGTCGGGTAGGCGAGATAGTCGAACGCGACGAGATTGAAGCGCGCGTCGAACTCCTCGAAGAAAAAGACCTCCGCGACGCCGATGTACAGGAACCCCCCGAGGGTGAGGGCCGTGCCGACGGCGAGCAGGGCGCGGTTGGCGGCCGTGCGATACCAATGGTCCGGCACGAGTAGAAGGTAGAGCGCAAACGGCGCAAAGAGATACAGGCTCTCGACGGCGTCGTTGGACATGCCCGCCAGCAGCAGCAGCGGCAGGTCGCCCGCCGGGACGTCAGCCGCGGCGCCGAAACGTGCCCACAGCACGATTCGGACCACGAGGCCCAGGGCGAGATAGAAGGCCCCGAGGGCCCACAACGGGGCGAATCGGGACGCCGCCGGCAGGTGGATCGACTTGAGTCGGGTCAGCACGTAATGGGCGCCTCCTTGGGTCGAGGCGTTAGACGTACCGAACCCGGACAATCAATCGGCCGGCGGGGCCGGTGGAGGAATCAGCCGATCTCCCGCAACTCCTCGGGGGTGGGGCGTACCGCGGCGGCGGCCAGGTTCTCCTCCAGGTGCATCACCTGCGAAGTTCCCGGAATGGGCAGCATCGCCGGCGAACGTGCCAGCAACCAGGCGATGGCCGCCTGCGCGAACGACAGGCCGTGCCTGGTTGCCCAGGCCTCGAGCCTCGTCCGGGCAGTGCCGCTCCTGTCGCGCGGGCCCTGCGACAGCGGCGACCACGGGATGAACGCGATCCCGTCCCGCTCGCAGACCTCGAGCACCGCGTCCGACGACCGATCCGACACGTTGTAGCGGTTCTGCACCGAGACGACGTCGACAATCGCACGTGCCCGGGCCAGCTGGCCGGCGTCGACGTTCGAGACGCCGACGTGGCGGATCTTGCCCTCCTGCTTGAGCCGTGCGAGTTCGCCGATCGAGTCCTCCATCGGCACGGCGGGATCGATCGCGTGCAGCTGGTAGAGATCGATGCGATCGAGCCGCAGGCGCCGGAGGCTGGCCTCGCAGGCGCAACGCAGGTGCTGCGGACGACCGTCGCGTTCCCATTTCTCGCGCGTCGGCCGGACGATGCCGCCCTTGGTCGCGATCACCAGTCCGGCGGGATATGGATGCAGCGCCTCGGCGATCAGTCGCTCGCTGACGGCGGGACCGTAGGAATCGGCGGTATCGATGAAGTTCACGCCGAGCTCGACGGCCCGGCACAACACGCGTCGCGCCGCGTCGAGATCCGGCGGGTCGCCCCAGATGCCTTCGCCGGTGATGCGCATGGCACCGAATCCGAGCCGGCTCACCACCCTGTCTGCGCCGAGCGTGATCGCCATGGAAGTCCTCCCGGGCCCGTCCAGCGCGAGCTTACGCGGGTATTAAGTGAAGCGGCGTGGTCAGCGCCTGTGACGCAGGTCTCCGTCCGCCGCGGCGACGCCGCGCGACCGCCCTGCTGTCGCTAGCGTAATGGCCGTGACCCTGACCGGGTCCGCCGACCGAAGGTGAAAGCAATGATTCCCCTCCGTCACCGCGCGATTCGTCCTGGGCGGCGCATGCTGGCCCGGGCGATCGTCGCCACGTCGCTCGCCTTGCCGTGCATCGCGCTTGCAGCACCGCCCTCCTGGGCGCCGGCACACGGATGGCGCAAGAAGAACGACCCCACCTATGCCGGCTACAGCGGCCGCCAGTGGGACTACGACTACGGTGTCCGCTCAGGGCACTGCGATCGTGCCGGAATCGGCGCGGTGCTCGGTGGCGTCGCCGGGGCGGCCATCGGCTCGGAGGTGGGCAAGGGCGACAACCGCGTCGTTGCCGTGGTCGTCGGGACGGTGATTGGTGCCGCCATCGGATCGGAGATCGGCCGCCGCATGGACAAGACCGACCGCTACTGCGTGGGACACTCCCTCGAGCTCGCGACTGCAGGGCAGACCGTGTCCTGGTCCAATCCGAACACCCGCGTCAGCTACCAGCTGACGCCGCTCGACAAGGGCGTGTCGGACGAGGGCTGCCGGAAGTTCCGCCTGGTCGCCACCGGCGGCTTCGGCTTGAGCGAGGGGCGCACCACCGCCTGCGCGGGCCCTGACGGCACCTGGAACCTCGCGCCCGACGCGCGGATGACCCGCCGCTAATCGCAGGGGTAGGTCGCCTGCAGGGCCTCGTAGAAGACCTCGGCGGTCGGGCGCTTGAGATCGTCGGGGTGCTTCGCGAGGTGGGCGAGTACCGCGCGCACGTAGTCGGGCGTAGTGACTGCCGGCGGGCTGCAGACGCCAAGCAATCGTGCCAGATCCTGCGCCTGGAATTGCTTGAAGATCTCGTCCGAGTCCAGCCTGTACTTGACCACGATCTGCGACCCGAAACTGAGTGCGCCGATCTGGGACCCGATGCGCAGCCCGTTCAGCAATCCCTTGGTCATGCCAAGGCAATAGGTAACGTCGAGATCACTGACGCCCTTGTCGCCCTCCAGCGCCTTCACATACGCCTGGCAGTAGCTGCGCCATTCGCTGGCGGGCGGATGAACTTCGTCCGCGCGGGCGGTGGAGGCGGCGGCCGCCAGGGATACGACGACCAGGAGCAGGAAATGGAAAGTCGACATGCGCTTCGTCCGCACCAGGGTGGACTGAGAATGTCGCCTTTTCCACCTCAGCCCGCAACTGCGTGCGGCGGAAGCTTCGCGAGCACTTCGGCGACGTAGGACGGGACGACCTCCCCGAGCGGCAGGTCGCGCCCGACGCGCTCGGACAGGTACCAGCGATGCTCGAGCAGCTGGTGGAAGATTTCCGCCGGGTCCAGCTTCGCCGCCTGCCCCGGTGGAATCGCGGCAAGGGCCGGCCGGTAGACCTCCTCGAGCCAGCGTCGGGCCGCCACCTGCTCCGGCAGCTGCCGGCCGTCGATCCCGCTGTGCCAGGCCCGGAAGTGGTCGAGGTCATTCAACATGCGCCGCGCCTGGTTTTCCTGGACGTCGAGGCCGGTGAGCGACTCGAGCCGCCGGCGGTGATGACCCGGTTCGACGACCTGCACGCGCAGCCGGACCTTGTGCCCACCCTCGATGGTCTGGATGTCGAGGTCCTCGACGTCGAAGCCGAGGTCGTTCAAACGCTTGATGCGTGAATCGATGCGGAACTGCTCCTGCGCCGCGAACACTTCCTCGCGCGTGAGTTCGGCCCACAGGTGTTCGTAACGCGCGATGAGCCCGGCCGCGAGCTCGACGGGATCGAGTCCTTGCGGCAGGCCGAACCCCGCCTGGATGTCCATGAATTCGCCGGCGACGTTCTCCTCGGCGATCTGCAGATCGTGGCGGCGCTGGCCGTTCGACAGCGTCGGGTGCATCTCGCCCGTTTCGGCGTCCACCAGGTAGGCGGAGTAACGGCCGGCGTCGAGGCGGAACAGCGCGTTCGACAGCGAGCAGTCGCCCCAGAAGAAGCCCGCGAGGTGCAGGTTCACGAGCAGGTCGGCAAGCGCATCGAGCAGCTGGTATGCCTGCGTCGCGGAGACGCCGCGCGAGATCACGTGCCGGAACGGCATCGAGTGCTGCAGGAAGCGCGTAACCAGCAGCCCACGCTTCTCGCCGCCCGCAGGCACCGGGCGATCGATCACCAGTCCGACCGGCTCGACGACCGGCAGGTTCAATGTCTCGAGCGAACGCAGCATCGCGTACTCGCGCGTCGCGACGTGCTCGAGCAGTTCCTTGATCGCGTAGATCGCTCCGTGATGCGCCACGAAGCGCACGGGGTTGCGGTGCAGTCCGCTCTCGACGTGCGTGCACGACTCCTCGGGCCATCGCTCGAGCGGCGTGGACCAGGGCAGCTCGAGGCCCGTGGGGTAGTGTTCTCCCTTGGCGAGCCTGAAGCGCACGGGCGTCGCGGCGGCCGGGACTCAGGAGGAACGCGCCTGCTGCACTTCGCGGAACAGGCTGCCGACGGACTCGCGCGCGAACAGGTCCTCGAGGCCCTCGGTCACCTTGCGCTGCCAGTTCGCATGCTCGTCACTGGTGCCCGGGACGTTCACCGGGTCGGCCATGCCCATCAGGTCCTCGACCTGCAGGACCACCAGCGCCGCCGCGCTGCGCGCGAGGTACAGGTGGACCGCGCGGGCGAGCGACTCGCCGTACGGGGCCTCCGGTCCTGCGCAGTCCGTCGGGCGCAGGCCGACGGATTCGAGCGCGGCCAACAGCTGGGCGCGATCGCGCACGCGCTCGTCGAGCACGTAGCGGCGGATCTCCTCGCCCGGAAAGAGGCTCAGGCGATCCCTCAACGCGAGGTCGCGCCCCTCCCAGTAACCGCGCAGCGTCGGCAGGTCGTGCGTCGTGACGGTCGCGATTGCGCGGCGGACGTACTCCTCGGGTCGGCGGAAGCGGCCGTCGGCGTGCTTCTCGAACAACAGCACCTTGTAGGAATAGACGGCGCCCTCCGCCATGGCGTGGCGCATCTCGTCAGGAACGGTGCCGAGGTCCTCGCCCACGACCAGGCAGCGGTGCTGCGCGCTTTCGAGCGCGAGCACCGACATCAAGTCGTCGAGCGGATAGTGGACGTAGCCGCCGTCGTTCGCGCCCAGCCCCACAGGTACCCACCACTGACGGAACAGCGCCATGACGTGGTCGAGCCGCAGGGCACCGAAGTGCCGCATGTTGGCTGCCACAAGGTCGCGAAATGGCCGGTAGCGCTCGGCAATGAGCGCGTGCGGGTCCTGCGGGGGAATGCCCCAGTCCTGGCCCTTGAGCGCGAGCGGGTCCGGCGGCGCACCCACCCCGGCGCCCATGCGATAGACCTGTTGGTCGGACCAGGTCTCGGAGCCGGCCGGGTTGACGCCGACGGCGTAGTCACCGTAGAGGCCGAGTGCCATGCCGAGATCGCGCGCGAGCTGCTGCACCTGGGCGAGCTGCTCGTCAGCCACCCACTGCATCCAGGCGTGAAACTCGACCAGCTCGTGATGAGCGGACTCGAATTCCCGGGCGCCGGGATGCTGCGGATCGCGCAGCTCCGCGGGCCACGCCGGCCAGCCCCAGTACCGCCCGGCGTCCTGGGCCCGGAGATGCTCGTCGATCGCGTCGTGCAGCGCGTGCAGCCTGAGCGGCTCGCCGCGTTCCTGCACGTACATGCGGAACGCCGCCGCGCGCTCGGAGGCGCGCGCGAGATGCTCGGCGGCGAAGTGCCGATGGACGAGGCGCAGCACCGGCAGCTTGGCGCGCGCGACGCCGGGGTAGTCCACGTTCGCCGTCGCACGCAATCGTGCGAGCTCCGCCTGGAATTGCGGTTCGGCGACGGCACGGCCGGCCGCCAGGCACTCCGCGAATTCCGGCACCTGCTCCACATCGATGTAGAGCACGTTCAGGAAATGCCGAGTCGAGGGGCTGTAGGGGCTGAAGTGCGCGGGATTGGCGGGGAACAGCGCGTGCAACGGATTCAGCCCGATGAAGGCCGCTCCATGCGGGGCGCAGCGGCGCACCAGGGTTTCGAGGTCCCCGAAGTCGCCGATGCCCCAGTTTGCCTGCGAGCGCAACGTGTAGAGCTGCACGGCCACACCCCACAGCCGGCTGCCGCGCGACAGCACGGCCGGCTCGTAGCTGCGTATCGGCGCGGCGATGAGCGCGCACTCCGCTGAGGAGCCCTCGACACCGTGCGCGTGCAGCGAGTGATAGCCCTGTGGCACGTCGTCCGGCAGGACGAGCAACCTGCGCGTGCGCCAGCGACCCTCGACCTCGGCGCGCTCGAGCTCCGTCAGGTCGCCGGCCCGGACGCTGCCTTCGATCGCACGGCCGCTGGCGAGCCGCAGGGTCCATGCGACCGGACGCTCGAGCTGGTCCGCGGGCATTGCGACGACGACACCCGTGCGTCCCGGCCGGATCACCGCGACCGCCGGCAGCGGCGAGCGCCAGCGCTCAGCGTCGAGCTCGGCGATCTCGTGCTGGATCGCGGGCACATCGTCCACGCGGCAGCCCATGGCGGAGAGGATCGCCGTCTTCGTCGTCGGGCTGAACGCCCTGAGCTCGCCGCGATACGTGTAGTACGCATCACCGATGCCGCGCTGGCGTGCAAGGCGGTCGAGCAGCGAGTCGAGCATGTTCAGAGCTCGGAGAGGATCTTGCGGCGCAGCTCGTCGTACTCGGCCTGCGTGACCAGGCCCTCCTCAAGCAGCTGATTGAGCGCGCGCAGGCGAGCCGGCGCTGCGCGGCGTTCCGTCGTCGATGGTGCGGTGGCGGGGGCCGTCCCGGCTGGCGTCGCGGCTTCGAGCCGCGCCGCCTGTTCCACGGTGAGCGGCACCCCTGTCGGCGGCACGGCAGCCTTGCCGTCGGGCGCGACGCCCGGCACCGCGGCCAGGCGGCCCGCGACGGTGTCGTAATCCGCGAGCGCCGTCGCCTGCGTCTCGGGATCCGGAGCGAGCAGGTCGATGACCGGCGGGGTTCCCGGGTCCGTGTCGGAGCGTATGCCCCACAGGTTCGACCGGATCCCGGTCCCTACGCCCATCACCATCAGCATCGAATTGCCCGGGTTCAGCAGGCCAGGCTGCGACGCCTGCTCGAGGTCGGCGCCGGTGACGATGACCGTGTACCCCCAGGACTGGCTCGGGACCCCGCCGAGGAATTCGCCCGGTACCTGGAACTCGACCTTGCGTCCCGAAACCCGCACCTTGCTCGGGAAGAAATACCGTTCATCGACCTGCGCCTCGGACCGGCCTTGCAGCGCCTCGAGTTCCTGCTTCGAGACCTTGCCCTGCTTCGCGCGAAGGTCGGCCTCGAAAACCCGGTCGAAGTACAGCTGCAACACCGTGCGCGCGATGTCCGGGCGCGGGGTCAGGACGATGCACTTCTCCCATGCAAACTGGCGATCGATCGTCACGCCGCGGCCCGGGATGGCGTCAGTCTGGCCCAGGCCGGCAATGCGGTCCTGGTCCACGTATACGTCGAGATTGAAGGTGTAGAACCCGTTGCGGGCGAGGCGGTCGACGGGAACCTGGCCCACCTCCGTAACCTGGCCTACCGGGCTGCGGATCGGCTGGCCCATCTCGGCGACAAACCAGATCCCGTCCGCGCGCTGCTCGGCCGAAACCCTCACGAGGTCCAGGTCGCCTTTCTGCAGGTCGGGCCGGTTCGGATAGAGGAGCACCCCACCGCCGTCGTCGTCGCTGCGCGTGTCGTCGAGCGAGAACAACTGCTCCGCCCTTGCACCGCCGGACCCGACCAGGAGCACGCCTGCAAGCAGGGCGGCGGACGATTTCTGTGTGAGTGTGGACATCAGTACTGCCGAAAAACAGGGGCGGCCACGCACGCGTGGCCGCCCCGGGGGGACCCTGCGCCTTGCGGCCTCAGAAGTTCAACTTCATCCAGACTTTCATGCGGTACTGGCCGAGGCTCAGTTCGTCGGTCCGGATGTTGCCGAGCGGAGTGGCCACGGTGCCACCGGCCGGCACCAGCTTCACGCGCCTGCCGTCTAGGTCCGTGTAGAACTCCGGATCGTACGTGCCCCAGAAGTAGTCCACGGTGCCGCCGAATTCGACTCCCGACAGGAAGTAGCTGAAGTTCAGGCCGACCCGGTCCTTGGTGTGCTGGCCCGTGAGGTACTCGATGAAGCCAAAGGCGTTGCTAGACTCCCAGGAGAGCCCCACCGGCGCGACGTCGATCGTGCCGTCGATCAACTCCACCTCGTTGTGCTCGTAGATCAGAGTAGCGTACAGGTCCGGCGTCAACTGGTACCCGGCACTCAGACCGAGGGTGTCGTAGTCCGCCTGGCGGTCGTCGCACTCCACGCAGCCGCCGAGACCGACGTTCGGGATCCAGTCGGGGTTCATGTTGCCGGCCGCCAGCGGGTAACCGTCGTACGCGTCCGCGAGCAGGCCCGACTTCGTGACGCGATCGTCCTCGTCGGAGACGTACTTGTACCGCGCCATCAGGTCAACGCCCTTGCCGAGGTCGAGCGTGTATTTCACCTTCAGCGCGAAGATCTGCATCAGGCGGTCCTGGTACGGCGCATACGACGAGCGCGTGTCGCCGCCGAGGCCCCAGGCGTGCGTGCCCTCGACTCGCGGGTAGATGCAGCCGACGTCCTTGTCGCTGCCGCCGCAGGCCTGCCAGTTCGTGTTGAAGTCGATGTAGCTGTACTCGCCGGAGAACTCCCAGTCGCCCAGGGTGTACTTCGGCACCAGCGTCACGCCTTTCCACCCGGTCACGCTGTAGGCGACGGGCTCGTCGAAGTCCGTGATGCTGTTTTCGGCGAGGCCGCCCGAGACGACCTGCTGTACCTCACCGTTCCATCCGCCGTAGCCGAGGCCGGCCTGCGTGGATTCGGGGGCGTTGTAGTTCGTGGTGGCGAAGTTGTACTGCGGCTTGGCCCACTGCCAGGTCGCCTCCTGGCCTTCGGTCAGCAGCACGTCCGCCTCGCGCCGCGCGGCCGCGAGCGACACGTAGTCCGAGCCGATGTCGAAGAACTGCACCGCAAGCGACAGGCCTTCCAGGAAGAACTGGTTGAAGTCGAGGTTGAGCACGAAGGCGTCGTCGCTGGCGCTTTCCTTCAGGGCGGGCGTGTAGCGGCAGCTCTCGAGGAGGTTGCTGTCGCACTCCGCGTCATCGAGGCCGTAGTCGGTGTAGTAATAGGCTCCCTTGATGTCCACGAAATCGAAGCCGGAATACTGTCCTTTGAGCGCCAGGACCGTATTGTCCCAGCGCGTCTGGACGCCCACGCCGTTCAGCAGGTTGGGGTCGTCGGGGTCCCGTTCCTCGTCCTTGGCGTACGAGGCGATCAAGGTCGCGTTCCAGTCCGGGCCCGGCGAGTACTTGAGCTGCCCGACCCAGTTCGCGTCGTTGGCGAAGAGGTCGCCCGTGCTGTACTGGGAGCCTTGGTAGGTGACCATGGATACGCGGGCGAGGTCCCAGCGCAGGTCCCTGCCCAGCGCCGATCCCTGGAACAGGAAGCCCGAGATGTTGTCCCGGTCGATGTACCGGGTCTTGCCCTGGGTCCAGGCGTCGAACATGCCCCAGTCGTTGCTGCCGATCGACGCGGAGTCGATCCAGTCGTACCCCGGCGTCAGGATCACCCGGGCGCCCCGCAGCTTGATGTACTGGTTGCAGCGCGGGTCGGCTTCGTCGCACCTCCCGGGAGAGGCCGTACCCGGAACCTGGAAGCCCGCGTAGTTCGTCCAGAACGCCCGGTGCAGGCGGCTCTGGATGCGGACGTAGAACTCGACCTCCTTCGAGACCTGCGAACTCAGCTTCAGGTCGACCTCGAAGCCCTGGCCCTGGTCGCCGCCCGACTCGCCGGGGGTCGTGTCGAAGTTGCTGGAGAGGCTGAACTCGTTGCGCCGGTTGCCGTCCAGGAACTTGGCGTAGATGCTGCCGGACCACTTGAGCTGGCCGTACTCGCTCGACTGCTGGGCGTCGCTTGCAAACGGCGCCAGCGACAGCGCCGCCGCGACAATCGCAAGACTCGAAATGCGAAGATTCATGTTGTTGTCCCCCGTGACCGGGCTGCCGTCCCTTACTTGCGGACGACGCTGAGCGTCGCCTTCTTGACCGAGCTGCCGTCGGCACCGCACTCGTACTTGAGCATGTCGTACTGCGCCTGCGCTTCCTCCGGCTTGCCCTCGCCCTTGCCCGCGAGGATGTCCATGAGCTCCGGATCGCAGTCGCTGTCGTTGCCGCCGCCGAAGCGATGCTGGCCCTCGAACTCGTTCGCGTTGCGGGTCAGCAGGTCATTCTTGTCCGGGAAGCCCTCGTTGGACTGAATGACGACCTGGTAGCCCCACTTCGAGGGGTCGCCGCCGCCGAGATCGGCCAGCTTTACCTTGCCGGTGATGGTCCGGCCGGCGCCCGTGGTACGCCGCGGGATCACGATGTCCGCCAGGAGGTCCGGGGCCTTGGCTTCAGCCTCCTTCGCGACGCGCGAAGCCGGCTGCGGCGAAAGGATCACCACCTTCTCCCAGGCGCTGTCCGGCGCGAAGTCGACGTTGAGGCCCGGCAGTCCCTGGGTGTGGCCTTTGCCGGCTACGCCGTCCGTGTCGATGAACACGAAGGCCATCACGGTCGCAAAGCCCACGCCCATGCCCCACGGGTCGGCGAGCTTGTCGTTGACCGTGACCTTGAAGTCCGGGCTGTCGCCGCCGGTGACTTCGAACTCGACGAGGTCGAAGGACCCTGGCGTGTACACGGCATCGGTCGGGTACACGTAATTGCCGGGCCCCTTGTCATCACCGACCGGGTCCGTGAACTTGACGCCGTCCGCGCGTGCCGCGCCGGCCAGCGCTAATCCCACCGCGAGTGCACAGAGCGAAATGCGAGCCTTGTTGTTCATGAGCATCGATCCCCTATTGGTCATCCCTTGACGCCGCCGGCCGTGAGCCCGGAGACGAGGTATTTCTGCAGGAACAGGAACAGCACGACGACCGGCACCGACACGATGATCGATCCGGCCGCGAAATAACCCCACTGCGAGGTAAACCCTCCCACGAAGAACTTGAGCCCCACCGGCGCCGTGTATCTCGATTCCTCTTCGAGGAACGTCGCCGCAAGGATGAACTCGTTCCATCCCGTCATGAACGAGAACAGCGCGGTGACCGCCACCGCGGGCTTGGCCAGGGGCAGGATGATCCTGAAGAAGATCGTCTGCCGCGAGGCCCCGTCCATGATGGCCGACTCCTCGATCTCGAGCGGGATCGTATCGAAGTATCCCTTCAGCATCCATACGCAGAAGGGGATGGCGGTGACCGAGTAGACCAGCACCAGGCCGATGAACGAGTTCCCGAGCTTCAGCCAGCTCACGATGATGATGTAGAGCGGCACCAGCAGCAGGGTGCCGGGGAACATCTGGGAGACCAGGAAGGACATCATCCCCGCCCGGCGCCCCGGGAAGCGGAACCGCGAGAACGCGTATGCTGCAGTGCAAGCAAGAAACACGCCCACCACCGTCGTGGCGGTCGCCACGATGGCGCTGTTGAGGAGCCAGGTGAGGAATGGCTGCTCCGTCAGCACGTCCACGAAGTTCGCCAACGAGAGGGTCTCCGGCCAGGGAATCACGGCCCGCAGGCGGTCGACGAAGCCAGGGTCGGAAGGCACGTCCGCGAACGCGAGATTCTGGGTGCCCGAGAAGGCGACGCTGATCACCCACAGCACCGGGTAGATGGCCACCAGGGTGAACAGGACCAGGAACACGTGGAGCAGCACGTGGCTCCGGTCGGCCTTGCCTGCCCAGCTGCCCTTCATGTGTGGACCGCCTCCGTGGCCCGGGTCATCCTGGTCTGGAACACCCCGTACACCAGCAGGATCAGGAAGATCACCGTGGAGTACGCCGCCGAATAGGCGTAACGATACTCCTCGAAGGCGATCTTGTAGGCCTTGGTGATCAGGATCTCGTTGGCGCCGGCCGGCTCGCCGCCCGAGACCAGGTAGATCACGTTGAACATGTTGAAGGTCCACACCACCGACAGGATCACCGCCGGCACCAGGGTGGGCTTGAGGAGCGGCATCGTGATGCGCCAGAACTGCTGGCGGCGGGTGGCGCCCTCGACCGTGGCCGCCTCGTACATGTCGGCGGAAATAGACTGCAGGCCGCCCAGGATCACCACCATCATGAACGGGAAGCTCAGCCAGCCGTTGGTCGCCAGCCCCGTGATGAACGAGCTGAAGACCCCGTCGAACCACGCGACGGGCTCGCCGCCGAACATCTGGATCGCCTGGTTGATGGCGCCGAACTGCTGGTGGAACAGGGCCTTCCAGATCAAGGCGGTGATGTAGTTCGGGATCGCCCACGGCAGGATCAGCAGCACGCGGTAGATCGCCTTGAACCTGAGCCCGGGCGTGTTGAGCGTCAGCGCTAGAATCATCCCGAGGGTGACGCCCAGGGCCACGTTGGACACTGTCCAGCAAATCGTGATGAACAGCGTCCAGTAGAAGTTCTGGTAGTTGATCACCCAGCCTTCGGCCGCGCGCTTCGCGACATCGACGTCACCGATGATGTCGACGTAGTTCTGCAGCCCGACGAAAAGCTCGGTCAACGGCTGGTTGGTGTTGAAGATGGTCTGCCCGGTGAACGACAGCGTGATGCCGTAGATGAACGGGAAGAACACCAGCACGAGCATGCCCACCATGGCAGGCGTCACGTACAGGTAGGCGTACTTGTACTCGACCAGCGTCTCGCGGAGCTTGCGCGCGGCGCCGAGCGCGAAGAAGGCGAGGATCACGGCGCCGAGCACCCAGTTGCCCCACATGGCCCTGGCGACCGGCGCGCGGAAGGCGTCGAGCACTTTTGCAGCCGCCGCCTCGTCTGTCCGTCCATCCGCGAACAGCAGGCCGCGCGGACGCTGGAACTCATCCACGTCCCAGGGGTTCGGCGCCCCGCCGCCGTCGGTGACTGCGTCCGCCGACGCGCCGCCGACGCGGGCTCGCAGTTCCTGGTACGACTGCGCGACCTCGGCATTGCCGCCCATCGCAAGCGAGTCGAGGCCCGCAAGCGTGCGGCTCGAGTAGTAGTACCAGGCGGCCGAGAAGAGGCCGAGGGCGATGGCGAACAGCACCCAGCGCGCGGTGCGGGACTGCAGTCCCGTGCGGCCCCTGGCGAGCAGCACGATCGCGCCGAAGACCACGACCGGCAGCAGCACGAGCAGGGCGAGGGGCACCGGCGCGCGCGCGCCCACCGCCGCCACGGCCTCGGGTGCGTCGTGCTGCACGAAGCCCGCGATCTCGCCTTCCGACAGGTACGGCACCGTGACGCGGATGCGTCCCGGCGCCGGCCGGGAGACTTCGATCTGCGGCTTGCGGAACACGCCCTCCGCGCGGTTCGTGTCCGCGGCGGCGCGCAATTCCTGCCCGAGGTCGAACAGCCACTTCTCCTCGCGGCCCAGGCGTCGCGGCAGCTCGCCCTGCAGGTCGGCCGGGTGGGTGGAGGCCAGCAGCTGCGCCCCGCCGAGGCGCACGACGCGAATGGCATCCTCGCCGGGCGAGCGAGCGACCCAGTCGGCCACCGCCGACTGCAGGCTCGCCGGATCGTCCGGCGCCTGCGCGATCCTCGCCGCCACCAGTTCGGCGAGCGCGGAGCCTTCCAGGACTACCGTGCGCGCCTGCTGCCCGGCGACGAGCCGCGTGGCCGCCTGGCGGTGGAACCAGTTGCCGAGCAGCGCGCCGGCCAGCAGCGCGAGCAGCAGGCCGATCGCGGCCGGCTGCAGCAGGACCGACCACGCGCCCCGCTCGGGTGCGCGCCGCTTGCCTTCGCGTAGATGCGGCAGCTCGCTCATTTACCCTTGCGCAGCTTCCCGATGTTCGTCTGCACGGTTTCCTGGGCTTCCTTGAGCGCCACCTCGGGCGTCGCCGAGCCCTTCACGATCTTGTTCATGGCGGTCGTGACCGGCGACCACATGAGCGTCATCTCGGCGTAGTTCGGCATCGGCACCGCCGTGTCGAGCTGCTTGCGGAAGCCCTGCAGGGTCGGGTTCTTCATCACGCGCGGGTCCTCGTAGACCGCCTTGTTGGTCGGCAGCTGCCCGCCCTCGAGCGCGAGCACGATGGCCGCATCCCTGGACACCAGGTATTCCGCGAACGCGTATGCGGCTTCCTTGCTCGCCGAGCCCGCGGAGACGTACACGCCCTCGACCGTGAGCCACGGGCGCATCGGCTTGCCGCCGGCCTCGTTGACCGTCGGCAGCGGCGCGATGGCGTACTTAACCTTGTCCTGTACCTCGCCGAGGAACCACGGGCCCGAGAACACGATGGCGGCCTTGCCCTCGTTGAACAGGCTCGCGATCAGCGTCGAGGACGGGTCGGCCGGGAGGATGCCGTCCTTCCTGTACCACTTGAGCATCGTCTTCACGGCGGCGACGTTCTGCGCCGAATCGATCACCGGCACGGGGCCCGGCGCGAACACCTGCCCGCCGTACGCGTTCATGAGCGCGGCGTGGAAGAAATAGTTCGAGTACTCGTAGGCGAGGCCGAAGCGCCCGGTGGAAGCGTCGGTCATGCCCTTCGCGAGCTTGACGAGCTCGGCCGTGGTCTTCGGCGGCGCCTTCACCAGCGCCGTGTTGTAGATCATGGCGATGCTCTTGTAGTTGAGCGGCAGGCCGTACACGGTGTCCCGATAGGTCATCGCCGGCATCATCCCGGGCACGAGTTGCGCCGTGACCTTGTCGTCCAGGAAGAAGTCGATGGGCTCGATGGTCTGGCCCGCCTCCACCCAGCCGCCGAGGCGGTCCTGCGCGAAGATGAAGACGTCGGGCCCCTTGCCGCGCGGCACCGAGGCCGTGATCTTGTCGGCGTAGGCGTCGTAGGGCACGGCCAGCGTCTTGACCACGGCGCTCTTCTGCTTCGCGTTGTATTGCGCCACCACCTTCTCGAAGGCGGCCTTCTCGTCACCTCGGTAGGCGTGCCACACGGTGAGCTCGGTCGCGGCCTCGGCGACCGGGGCCGCGGCGAACGCCGCCGCCGCGAGCACCACGCCGAGGAGCCCGTCCGTCCAACGCCTGATGTTCCGACTCATGTGCCTGTCTCCGCTGGTTGCGGCCGCCCGGCTCAGCCCGGCAACCGCTGTTCGGTCTGTGGATCGAATAGATGCATGGCGTCGCAGTTCATGGCGAGGTCGACCTGCTCGCCGAATCCCGGGATGCGGTGCGCGCCGAGCTTGGCGATGACGATGTCCTCGCCGCAGCGGAAGTGCACGATGACCTCGTGGCCGATCGTCTCGACGATCTCGACGGGGCCGCCGAGCGGCGCGGTGCTTGCCCAGGCATGCGCGCCAGCTTCGCCGACGTGCTCCGGACGCACGCCCATGAGCAGTTCGCGGCCCGCGTGGGGCTTCACTCCCGCGCGCCAGTTCTCCGGCACGGGCGTGGCGAAGCCGCTCGCCTGCAGCCGGGTGCCGTCCGCGCTCACCTTCGTCTTCACCATGTTCATGTTGGGCGTGCCGATGAACTTCGCGACGAACACGTTCTGCGGCCGGTCGTAGAGTTCGAGCGGCGTGCCGACCTGCTTCAGGTTCGACTTGCGCTCCTTGCCCATGGGCGCGAGCACGGCGATGCGGTGGCCGAGCGTCATGGCCTCGACCTGGTCGTGCGTCACGTAAACCGTCGTCGTCCGGAGCTTGTGCTGCAGCTTCGAGATCTCGGCGCGCATCTGCACGCGCAGTTCCGCATCGAGGTTCGAGAGCGGCTCGTCGAAGAGGAACACGGAGGGCTTGCGCACTATCGCGCGGCCGAGCGCCACGCGCTGGCGCTGCCCGCCCGAGAGCGCCTTGGGCTTGCGGTCGAGCAGCGGCTTCAACCCCAGGATGCCGGCGGCCTCGTCCACCAGCCTGTCGATCTCGGCCTCGGGCATCTTGCGGATCCGCAGGCCGAAGGCGATGTTCTCGCGCACGGTCATGTGCGGATAGAGCGCATAGCTCTGGAAGACCATCGCGACGTCGCGATCCTTGGGGTGGACGTCGTTCACCACGCGGTCGCCGATGACGAGCGTGCCGGCACTGGGCTCCTCGAGGCCGGCGATCATGCGCAGCGCGGTGGACTTGCCGCAGCCCGACGGGCCGACGAACACCATCAGCTCTTGGTCGTGGATCTCGAGGTCGAGGTTCTCGATGACGCTTACGTCGCCGAAGCGCTTCGCGATCCCCTGGAATGCAATTCGAGCCATGACTTCAGCGCCTCAGGTAGATGCGGGCTTGCCGCGGCGGCACGACGACCTCGAGCTGGCCGGCCGCGACCGATGCGCTCGCCCCGGTGACGGCTTCGCCGATCGCGGCGTCGGTCCAGGCCGCGGGCGCCTCGACGCGCGCGCTGGCCTCGGTCCTGCCGCGGTTGACGGCCACCACGACCACGTTGCCGGCCGATTCGTCCGCCCGCTCGAAGACGAGCAGGTCGCCGTCCGCGGCGAGTCGCCGGAACGACCCGCGGGACAGCGCCGTGTTCTGTCGGCGCGTTTCGATCAGCTTGCGGTAGTAGGCGCGCAGGTCCTCGTCGCGCCGCACGCCCTTGCCCGGCCACACGGCACGCTTGCCCCAGGGCATGTCGTTGCGGTTCAGGGGCCACACGCTGCCATCCCGCGCCACTTCCTCGCCGTAGTAAATCGTGGGAATCCCCACCGACGTCATCTGCAGTGCCACGCAAAGGCGGAACGCATCCTCGTCGCCCTGCAGGTTGTAGAGCGACATCGGTTCGTCGTGCGAGGACAGATAGTGCGCGAGCAGGTAGCCGGCTCGTACCTTGTGCCGCTTCTCGAGGTAGGAGGCGAAGGCGATGGCCCGCCCCTTGCCCTGCACGAAGCTCTCGCAGCTGCCCTTGAACGTGAAATCGAAGCCGGCGTCCATCTCGTCGTGCGCGAAGTACTCGTCGAGCACGGTCGCGGACCCGCCCCACACTTCGCCGAGCAGGAAGAAGTCCGGGCTCACCCGCTCGCGCGTCTCGCGGCGATGGCGCCGCCAGAACTCGTGCTCGACGTGCTTGACCGTGTCGAGGCGGAAGCCGTCGAGACCGGTGCGGCTGGCGAGCCCGAGGTGGGCCGCGAGCAGGTAGTCCTGCACCTCGGGCATCTCGGTGCGCAGGTCGGGCAGGCCCCCGACCTGGCAGCGCAGCTCGTCCACCGCGCAGTCCACGGGCCGGGTGCGCACCCAAGCGGCGGTCGCCGGGTTCTTGAGGTATTTCGCGTCGTAGCCCGCGTGGTTGTAGACCACGTCGAGCAGCACCTTGATGCCGCGGGCGTGTGCCGCGTCGACGAGCTGCTTCAGGTCACCCTCGGTGCCGAAGCGCGGGTCGAGGGTGCCGAAGTCGTCCGCCCAGTAGCCGTGGAACGCGCAGTGCTCGAACCACCCGCCCGCGACTGCAACGCCGGTGGGCGGCTGCGAGGGCGGGCAGTAATCCACCTGCCGGACGAGCGGCGTGATCCAGATCGCCGTCGCACCGAGACTCGCAATCTCGTCGAGCTGCGCCGCGAGTCCGCGCAGGTCGCCGCCGTGGAAGCCGCCCGGATTGGCGCGGTCGACGTTGGTGTTGTTGGCGCCCGAGCCGTCGGCAAACCGGTCGAGCACGACGAAGTAGAGTACGGCGTCGGACCAGTCACGCTGCGGCTGGACCTGGACGGACGCACCCGAGGCCGCCGGCGTGGTCCCGCCGTCCGGAAGGCTGCCGCAACCCGCCAGCAGCAGCGCAATCAGCGCGCACGGAATCCACCGTCCGGGCGACCCGAACTGCCAGGCCTGAGAACGCACTCCCTGGTTCCTGTTCCCGCGCATCTCCAGCGCCGACCGTTTGTTGTAGTTGTGCCGCGGCCGCACCACGACGTGCCAGCGTTGCACGGTGCATCGCAAAAAATCAACCCTGCACAAACCCTTGCCGCGGCTGCACCAGCGCCGCCGCGAGCGACCTGGACCGGTGATCCTGCGGGCTCAGAAAACCGTGTAGATGAGCGAGGCGAGGGCGGACTGCTGGCTCACGACGACGAGTCCGCCGAGCAACAGCAGCACGAGGATGATGGGCAGCAGCCAGAACTTCTTCCGCACCCGCATGAACTGCCAGAGGTCGCGCAGGAACTCGCCCATCTAGAAAGGCTCCTCGAGGCGCGTGTCGTGCCCGGGCGCGACCTTGATGCGATAGGTCTCGAGGTCGCGCTGGAAGCCGCTGCGGTATTGCAGTCGGCCGAGCACGCGCAGCGCCAGTCCGATGGGCAGCAGGATGCCAAAGAACACGGCACCCAGCAGCACCCACGTGTTGATGAAGCCGATCACGCGGGCGATCGGCATCCAGGCCCGGTGCAACGGCAGGATGGAGGGCGGCCAGGCCAGCCCTCCCAATACGAGGACGGCGCCCGCGATCAACGGCCACGCGGGTCGGGGACGATCGCCGAGCCACGGCAGCAGGCCCCAGAAGACCATGACCACCATGAAGGCGAAACCGAGTCCGAATGCCCGCAGTTCTCGTCTGTCGTGGCGGGCGAGCGTGCGCACGATTCAGTCCGCCTCGAACTCGCGGCTGGCCGCGAGCAATGGATGATCCGGGCGCTGGGAGGCCCGGTCCAGCAGGCAGGAGCCGATCACCAGGCAGTCCATGGCCGTCCCCATGAAGCAACGATAGGCGTCGGCAGGGCTGCAGACGATGGGCTCGCCACGCACGTTGAAGGAGGTATTCACCAGCACCGGTACCCCTGTCTTGCGTCCAAATGCGTCGATCAGGGAGTGAAAATCCGGGTTTGTGTCGCTATCAACGGTCTGGATGCGCGCGCTGTAGTCCACGTGTGTGATCGCCGGCAGCAAAGACCTGACGGCGCGCAGACGGTCCAGGCCCTGCAAGCCGGCATCGCCGCCGCGTGGAGCCGAGGCCCGACCCTTCAGGGGCGCCACGAGCAGCATGTAGGGACTGGAACCCTCGAGTTCGAAGAATTCCCCGGCCCGCTCCGCCAGCACCGCGGGCGCAAACGGCCTGAAGGACTCCCGGAACTTGATCTTCAGGTTCAGGTCCCGCTGCGTGGCCGGGCTGCGCGGGTCCGCAAGGATGGAGCGGTTGCCGAGCGCACGCGGCCCGAACTCCATGCGGCCCTGCATCCACCCGACCACTGCGCCCTCGGCCAGCCGGCCCGCCACCTGCTCGCAGAGGTCGTGACGCGCGAGCCGCTCGTGCGGCAGGCCCTGTTCCGTCAGCCACCGCTGTACATCATCGTCGCTCCAGGAGGGGCCGAGGTATGCGCCGGACATGCCGTCACGCGTCGAGTCGATCGTGCGAGCGCCGCCCCTCTCGTGCCACGCGACCAGGGCCGCGCCGAGCGCACCGCCCGCGTCCCCCGCGGCAGGCTGTATCCACAAGTCGTCGAAGATGCCCTCCCGCTGCACGAGTCCGTTCGAGACGCAGTTGAGCGCGACTCCGCCTGCGAGGCAAAGCCTCGTCTGCCCCGTCTCGCGCCGCAGGGTGCGCGCGAGTGCCAGCACGATTTCGTCCGTCACCTGCTGGATCGAGGCGGCGACGTCCATCGTGCGCTGGTCGACCGGCTCGTCGGGCCGGCGTGGCGGCCCGCCGAACAGCGCATCGAAGCGGGCGTTCGTCATGCGCAATCCCGTTGCGTAGTCGAAGTAGCGCATGTCGAGATGGAACGTGCCGTCCGGCTTCACGTCGATGAGGTGCCGGCGGATCGCCTCCGCGTAGCGCGGCTCGCCATAGGGCGCGAGGCCCATCATCTTGTACTCGCCCGAGTTCACCTTGAACCCGGTGTAGTGGGTAAAGGCGGAGTACAGGAGGCCGAGCGAGTGCGGGAAGTGCAGTTCCCAGAGCGGGCGCAGGCGATTGCCCTCGCCGAGCCACGCGGACGTCGTGGCCCATTCACCCACCCCGTCGAGGCACAGCACCGCCGCGGATTCGAACGGGCTCGGGTAGAACGCCGATGCGGCATGCGAACGATGGTGCTCACTGAAGAGCAGCGGCGGCAGCGCAGTCCCTGCGGCCGCGAGCTTGCGCAACTCGCGCCTGAGCTCGCTCTTGAGGAACAGCTTCTCCTTGATCCACACCGGCATGGCAGCGACGAAGGAGCGCAGGCCATGCGGCGCGCAGGCAAGGTAGGTCTCGAGCAGACGCTCGAACTTGAGGAAGGGCTTGTCGTAGAAGACGACGGCGTCGAGGTCGCCCAGCGCGAGCCCGCCCCACTCCAGGCAGAAGCGCGAGGCGTGCGCGGGAAAGCGCGCGTCGTGCTTGCGGCGGCTGTAACGCTCTTCCTGCGCGGCCGCGACCACCCGCCCGTCGACGACGAGAGCCGCGGCAGCGTCATGGTAGTATGCTGAAATTCCGAGGATTTTTCGCAAGCACGGTCCCCGCCGGATCGCGCGCAATCTAACATCAAAGAACCGTGACGAAGCGGAACCTGTTGCTCGCGATCACCCTGCTGACGCCGCTCCTGCTCTTTGGCGGCGCCGAGCTGCTGCTGCGTGCCGCAGGCATCGGCCAGCTCGAGCCACTCTTCGTCGCGGTACCGCAGGCACCGGGGTTCCTGCAGCCGAACCCGGACGTCGTGCAGCGGTTCTTTCCGGATCCGGGCGACGCCCCCGACGTCAGCATCGACACGACATGGTTCCCGGCCGCAAAGGCCGAGGGGACCCTCCGCATCTTCGTGCAGGGAGAATCGAGCGCGGCGGGCTTCCCGTATGGACGCTGGGCTTCCCCGGCAGCCCTGCTGCAGCAACGCCTGCAACGCGCCTACCCCGACCGCAATGTCGAGGTGATCAACACGGCCATGTCGGCCGTGACGAGCTACGTGCTGCTCGACGTCGCGGACGAAATCATCGCGCAGCAGCCGGACGCCGTGGTCATCTACACCGGGCACAACGAGTACCTCGGCATCGGGGGCGTCGGCTCGTCTCTCGTGAGCGCGAAGTCTCCAGCGGCGGCGCGTGCCGTGGCAGGGCTGCGCCGCCTGCACCTCTACCGCGCCCTCGAACGTGCGCTGGCGCCGCTCGGGCCGGGCGGCGACCCGGTTTCGAAGCGCAGCGGCACGCTGATGGCACGGGTTGCCGCCGAGCGGTCCATCCCGCTCGACTCACCGTTGTACGAGCGCGGCCTCGAGCAGTTCCGCGGCAACCTGGAGCGGCTGCTGCGCAAGTACCGCGACGCTGGCGTGCCGGTGTTCATCGGCACGCTCGCCAGCAACGAGCGTGACCAGCCGCCGTTCGCCAGCACGCCTGCGGAACAGGGCGAGTCGTCCGCGCTCGTGCATTTCGAGAACGCGCGCCGCCTCGAGTCCCAGGGCGACCTGGCCCGGGCACGCGAGGAGTACCTCGCTGCAAAGGACCGGGACGAACTGCGTTTCCGTGCACCCGAGTCGTTCAATGCCGTGATTCGCGACCTCGCGCAGGCCCACGGAGCCCGGCTCGTGGACGTCCAGGGGGCACTGTCGGCCGCCTCGCGCGACGGCATCATCGGTTCGGAGCTGATGCTGGAGCACGTGCACCCGAATACCGAGGGTTATTTCCACCTCGCGAGCGCGTATTACCCCGCGCTCGTCCAGTGGGTCGGCGCGCCCGGGGTGGACGTGGACGAAGCGATGGCGCGCCGCGAAATGCCCATCACCGAGGTGGATCGACTGCACGGCGAATACGGCGTGGCGGTGCTCCGGAACGACTGGCCGTTCGTGTCGGAGCCCAGGCCCACCAGCATCCCGGCGGCCGCAAACCGCATCGAGGAAATTGCGCAGGGCTGGTTTGCGAACCGGCTGACGTGGGCGGACGCCATGAACGAGGCGCTCGCCGAGTACCAGCGTGCGGGGAACAACCAGGAGACCTCGCGGGTGGCGGTGAACCTGGCGGACGCATTCGTGACCTCGGCCGACGCTCATTACAAGGCGGGCGTGTTGCTGCTGCGCGCGGACGCCGCGGCCCGCGGGCTGCATTACCTGCGGCGGGCGGTCGCGCTCGATCACGGCAAAATCGAATACCAGCTGTCGCTCGCGCAGGCGCAGTTCATGCTGGGCCGCCCAGCGGATTCGATCGCCACGCTCGAAGAGATCCTGAAAAATTACCCGGGTGATTCACGCGCCGAATACTGGCTGGCCGAGGTTCGACGGCGGGCCCAGGGAGGCTGACGGGCTCCGCAGGCCCGGTGCACCGGCCTCGACCGGCGCGCTCACGGTGGGCCCAGCTCCTGCAGCACTTCGTGCGCCGTCGGATTCGCCGGTTCGAGCAACAGCACCTGCTCGAGCACCGAGCGTCCCTCATCCACGCGCCCGGCCAGAAGCAGCGCATGCGAACGCACCAGCAGGTGATTCACGTTCCGCGGCTCCAGATCGATCGCGCGACGTGAGTAACGCAGCGCATCCGCCGGCCGACCGATCGCGATCAGCGCCGCGGCGGCATCGAACTGCAGCGCGCCGGTGAACGGGAAGGCGTCTGCGAGAACCGCCGTGACGCGCGTGTACTCCGGCTCGTCAGCCGCCGCGAGGTAGTGTCGCCGCAGGCGCTCCTGCGCCTCGTGCCACGAGGTCCGCTGGTTGTACAGTTCCTGGGCGAGCCGCTCGCCTTCCGAGGCCGGCCGGGGAAGCTCGAACTGCACGCTCGTGGGGACGAATGGCCAACCCGAGCGCACCCGCGCCACCTTGTACTCTCCCAGCCAGCGATCGACGTCGCTCACCGGGATCTCATTGCGTGCCTGCGCGTCCGGGATCTCCACCTCGGGCTTGCCTGGCAGTCCCTTGCCGATCATGGCGTCGAAGAAACAGTCCCCGAGCAGGAAGTATCCGTCGAGGTTCGGATGCACGTGCTCGAGCATCAAGCTCGCACCGACCAGGCCATTCGGGCTCGCACGGACGAAGGCCTCGTGGACGTCGACGAAACCGGCACCGTGTCGCTTTGAGATCCGCTTCACCGTCTCGTTGAACACGGAGGGGGCGCGAAACCGCAGCGGATCGAGGTCCCGCGCCCACGCATAGCCCTTCCGTGCGCCGGCGAAATCTCCCGCGGCCTCCGCGTCATGCGCCGCGAGGTAGGCCGTTTTCGCGCTCGAGGCGGCCTCGACGTCGGCGCCCGCCAGGATCGCGAGCGGCATCTGGTCGCGCTCGTTGCTCGCGAGGGTGCCGATGAACACCGGGATGCCCGCCCGCGCATAGGTGCCGAGCAGGTCGTCGAGATTCGCCTGGAATTGCTCGATGCCGCGTTCGAACAGGTCCGACTTGAGCGTAATTGAACGTTCGCCCGCGACCCCCGCCATCAGGCCGGCTTCGCTGCCGGTCGCGGAGAGACCGGCCGGGCCGAAGCCGCCAACCACGCGGTTCATCAGTTGGAACAATCTCAGTTCGCGAGCCCGCAGGAACGCCCGGGTCAGCCACGGCGTCGATGAAATCCGCAGCGTGGATCCGACGCCGAGAATGCCGAGGTACTCGTTGTGGCCGACGTAGATCACCACCGCATCGGGCTGCTGCTCGATGATCTCGTCGGCGAAGTCGAGCAGCGTGTACGAGTTGACCGCGGCCATCGCGGTCGAGATCACCTCGATCTCCCGGCTGGGAAAGGCGCGCTCGAGGCGCTGGTCGAGGATCCCGGCCAGGGAGGCGCCGAGCCCGTACGGAAAACCGGCCGCGCTGGATTCGCCCTGGACGAAGACCCTGAAAGTTCCGGGCGTCTTCTGCACGGGCAGGTAGGCGGTCTCGATGCTGACGTTGGGGGCGTGTGCGGGGTCGGCAAAAAACCGCGTAACGACGCGTGGATTGGCCTGCAGATACCCGGGATGGCCCGGGGCCGGCATGAACAATGGCTCGAGGTCGCGACCGAATCCCGCGACGCGGAGGCCGAGTTCCGTGGCCGCCAGCACGGCCAGCGGAAACGCGAGCACGATCAGCCACATCGCGGCCCGCCGCGCCGGGGACCGCACTGGGCGATGCGCCGGAATCGATACGGACTCAGTCGCGACGGGGGGACGCTGCTTTCTTCTGCCGCGGCTCACGGTCGTTCATTCTATCCCCGGAAAAGAAGCGGCCTGGCACCCTTGCGAGTGCCAGGCCGTGAAGTGTGGATCAATCAGCGCCGTATCGTCACGGTCCGGTGACGAGCAGGGCCCCGTCCGTCGCGGTGTACTTGAACCGGTAGGTTCCAGCCGCGGGCGGCGCCAGCGTCAGGTTGTCGCTGCCCGGGCAGGCCATCGCGAATGGCGTGCCGACCGGGACCTGCTGACCTGCCCCATTCCAGCCGCAGTTCACCGTCGCCCAGTCGGAACTCGCGATCTTGAACGAGTCACCCGGCGCGAACACCTTGTCGAGGCTGTAGATGCCGAGGCCGAGGTAGTTCATGCGGTTCTGGGCGCCGTCGGACCAGTCGCCGCCGAGGCCGCGCACGAACACGTCGATCGGCTTCGGCTCGACGGTGAGCGAGAGCGCGGCTTGGTCCGTGGCATCCACGGCGAACACGTAGTCGCCGGCCGCCGGGAAGGTGACGCCGAGATTCGTCGTCCCGTCCCCGCAGGAAAGCGCGAACGGCTCCCCGATCGTGACCGAGGCGGTGACGCCTGCGGCCCCGCCACAGTTGAGCGTCGCCCAGTCGCCGGTGGCAACCTTGAACACGGTCCCGCCCGCGGCGGCCGCACTGACGGTCGCCGAGTAGACGCTCTCGCCGTCCCAGACCATGGGCCGCGACGTCCCCCAGTCCTCGAACAGGCCGCGCAGGAACACGGTCTGGTCACTGGACGGCGAGGTCCGGGTCACCGTGAGCACCGGGTTCACCGTGCTCGTGGCATCGAGGCTGAACGTGTAGTTGCCGGCCACGGGTGCGCCGAGGCTGAGGTCCGGCGTACCGTCCGCGCAAAGCATCGTGAACGGCTGGCCAAGCCACACCGTCTGGCCGGCCGCGGTTCCTCCGCAGTTCGTGGCGGCCACCCAGTTCGCGTCCGCGATCTTGAACCGGGGCAGGGCC
Source organism: uncultured Gammaproteobacteria bacterium (assembly GCA_963778185.1). Classification (GTDB taxonomy): domain Bacteria; phylum Pseudomonadota; class Gammaproteobacteria; order Steroidobacterales; family Steroidobacteraceae; genus RPQJ01. The sequence continues at coordinate 1,367,876 of CAVZTF010000003.1, forward strand.
GCCACCTGGGGCGTGACCGCCGCCGCCGACAAGGCGTAGGCCTTGCCGCCCAGGAACTCCAGCCGGTAATCCGGCAGCGTTGCCGCGTTGTTACCCCAGTCGTTGAAGCTGCCACGCACGAACATGTCGACCGGATACGGGGCGCAGGACCGCTGTGTGACCCGGCTGTACACGGCTGTCGTGCGGGCCGGGACGTGGAACCCGTTGGCATCGTGCGTCGCCGTCCTCACGATCGGGTCCGTCGAGCCGGCCAGCACCGGATGCAGGGTCCAGGCTTCGGCGCCGAACAACGGCAGCGTCACTGCCTCGTCCGAAGCATTGAAGATCGACAGGTAGGCGCCCTTGTCCGGCACCGGCTGGCCCGGTTCCGTGCAGCCGTCGATTTCCATGGCGATGACGCCCGGAATCTGCGACGGACCCGTGTTGAGGAACTTCACGCGCAGGTTCACCTGGTCGGCCTCGCGCAGCCGGAAGAGCGGCGAGCTCTTGCGGATCTGCAGCATCTCGCGCACGTTGTCGAACGCGCGCTGCAGGTGCTGCGGGCCCGGGTGCGTGGTGACGTCCTGGTACTTGCTCTGCAGGATCGGCCACTCCGCCTGGTTCTTGTCCGAGATCGGCAGGCCCTGGGCCCACTTGGTGCCGGACAGCGTCCAGTCGAGCTCGTTGAACCAGTCGCCGGAATCGTAGGAATCCCGGTCACCGGACTTCGAGCGCAGGATGTCCGAGCCCGCGTGCAGGAACGGAATGCCCTGGCCGAGCAGGATCAGCGAATTGCCGACGTTCTGCGCACGCACACGCTGATCGACCGGCGTTCCGGTCGGGTGCTTGTAGGAACCGAGGTCCCACAGGGTCTGGTTGTCGTGCTTCTCGATGTAGTTGATGGCTTCCTGCGGATCCTCGGTGTAACCGGAGGGCTGACCGCGGTAATCGACCCCCGCGCCGGTGACCGTCGACCCGACCGAATTCTGCAGCTGATAGTCCTCGAGCCCGCCCGCCAGCCAGACGCGGATGTTGTCGGTGTCCGCGATGAGGGCCTGGCGGTCGGCCACGCTGCCGGTGTTCTCCGAGTTCGGGTCGTAGTACCAGCCGCTGATGAAGCCCTGGTTCTCGACGTACTGCACGCCGCCGTCGAACGGCCCGCCACCGCGAACCGGATCACGGATGCGGTCGCTGAAGCTGCCGATGCCCGTGCCGCCGAGGTTGGCCTGGCGGGCCGCCGTGAAGCGCGCGTCATCCTCGGTGCCGCAGCAATTCCAGCCCTCACCGTAGATGTAGGTGCTGGCGTCGACTGTCTTCACGGCGTCCTGGAACCGCGTCATCGAGTCGAGCGGATGCAGGCCCATGAGGTCGAAGCGGAAGCCGCTGACCTTGTACTCGCCCACCCACATCCTGCCGGTGTCGATCATCAGCTTTTCCATCATGCGGAACTCGGCGGCCGTGTCCTGGCAGCAGGAGCCCGTCATGACGTTGCCGCTGGTCCTGTCGCGACGGTAGTAATACCCCGGCACGATCTTGTCGAGCACCGAGCGGGTGTTCTGGCCCGACTCACTCGTGTGGTTGTAGACCACGTCCATCACCGTGCGCAGGCCGAGGTCGTTCAGGCCCTTGACCATGCGGCGGAACTCGAGGATCCGGGTCGCGCCGTCCGGGTTGGTCGAGTAGCTGCCCTCGGGCACCCCGAAGTGATACGGGTCGTAGCCCCAGTTGAAGCCGTCCAGCTGGCGCATCCAGTTGGTGATCTGCTGCGGGCGGTCGAGCCAGCCCGCCGCGATCGCGTCGTCGATCGCCTGGCGGATGGTCTTGCCCGCGTCCGTCACGCACAGGTTGGCGGCCGACGGATTCGCCGCGCAGAGGTCCTCGACGGGGTCGCCGAGCTCGACGCGGTCCGCCGGGATCTCCTTCACCGTGGCGATGTCGAAGGCCGGCAGGATGTGCACGTGGGTCAGGCCCGCCTGCGCCAGCTGCTGGAGGTGCGCCCGCCCGTCCGTACCGGCAACGTCGAACGCCGTGAACTTGCCTCGATCGGCCGCGGGCACGGAGCTGTCCGCGATGCTGAAGTCGCGCACGTGCAGCTCGTAGATGACCGCGTCCTCGGGCGCCGCAAGCGCCGGCGGCTCGAGCGTGTCCCAGCCGGCCGGCTTCAGGTCCTCGTCGTCGAGGTTGACGAACTGGCTGCGCACGCTGTCCGTCGCGAGGCTCACCGAATACGGATCGGTGACTTCGTTGGTGACGATCGCGTTCGCCGCATACGAGTAGACCTGCAGCGAGATCGTGTAGAACTTGCGATCCCAGTCCGCGGTGCCTTCCACGCTCCAGACACCCGTGTCCGGGTCGAGCTCCATCGGGAAGGTCTCGGCCGTGGCATCCGCGGCATCGTCGTAGACGTTGACGCTGACGCCCGGTGGATCGATCGCCGTGGGCGCCCAGACCGCCAGCGACGGGGCACCGCCGGAATAGGTCACGCCGAGCTGCGCACCATAAGCCGCCTCGGCATACAGGTCGTCGATCGCGCCGGCCGCCTGGACGCGCGTGCCGCCCAGGATCCTGCCGCTGCCGTCACGGGCGACGGCAACCAGCTGCGCGCGGGCGATGGCCCTGGCGTTGGCCACGGCCGCCGCGGGCAGGTTCCACGCCCGGAGGGTGTGCAGCTGATTGTTGAAGACAGGGTGCGGATTCGTGCCGCTCGTCAGCGCGATGACCTGGTACGTTCCCTGGATGCCCTGCGGACCGGACGTCATCGAGGCATCCGGCGAGAACAGCAGCTCGACGCTGGCGGCGGTCGCCGCCGGGTCCCACAGCAGCGTGTCGGCCGTCACCCAGTGCGCAGCCGCATTCGCAATGGCCGGCGCCGCGGCCGGAGAGCCGGTACTGGCGTAGCCGTTCCCGGAGTACGCGTAGACGTCGTCCGTGCCGCTGCCGCCGTTGAAAATGATCGTTTCCGTGCTGCCGTCGACGTTGTGCACGGTCATGGGCGCGTTGGCGTACGGCGTGACGACCACATCCCTCGCCACGCAGCCATAGGGCGAGCCTTCGGGCGGCGCCTCGCACGCGTACGTCTCGCCTCCCACCTCGATCGTCGTGCCCGCGACACTGCCCTCCGGACGCGAGTAATAGATATCGACCTGCTCGGTATCGAGCGCGAACCGCGCATCCGCGGTCCAGCTGAAATCGGTGACGCCGATGTCGCCGTTGGTGCCCGTGTTCTCGATCTCGATCCGGGTGATGCGCGCATCGCCGCCCAAGCGCAGCTCGTCGACGCTGAGGCTGCCGATGCCCCTGACTTCCTTGACACTGGCCACACCGGCCGGCCCGGCCGCGCTGGCCACGACGGTGATCGAGTGGATGCGGATGATGGTGCTGTCCTCGGGCGGCTCCTCTCCGCCGCCGCCGCCATCCGGAACCACCTTCGTGATCGTCAGCTGGGGAGCCGTGTCGCCGGCACCGGCGATCACCATGCGGAACTTGTAGTCCGCGTTCTCGGTGATGGTCAGGTCGAGGTTGCCGGGGTTGGCGCCGCAATTCATCGTGTAGGCTTGTCCGACGTTGATGCGCGCGCCCGCCTCGCCCGCGCCGCAATTCAACGCAGACCAGTCCGCAGCGGCAATCTTGAACTCGCCGGGCTCGTCCGCCGCTTCGAACTCTCCGTTGGCGACGACGGCGGTCGTGAGCGGCAGCGTGACCTCGAGGACGTTGTTGGAGACCTCCACCAGCTTCCTTGCGGGGTTGGCTGTCCAGTCCGACGCCAGGCCGCGAATGAACACGTCCTGGTCGCCGAACGGCGACGCCACGGCCTCGCGGGGCTGCGGGCCGCGCGTCTTCTGCGCCCCCGGGCCCGAGCCGGCGGTGAAGTCGTCCTCGGTCGAGAACCTGACCTTGTCGGCCGGTGTGCCGAAGTCCACCACGCCGGTCTCGCCGGCGGGAATGATCCAGGCGCCGTTGCCCGTGGCCTCGCCGGCCGAGAAGCGCGCGTGGATTGGCGGTGTGCCGACCACGAACCAGTCGGTCGTCGACGAGAAATTGAACGATTCGGTCACCGTCACCGGCGGTGGCGGCTCATTGGTCGAGCCGCCGTCGTCCAGGTCGGCCGATCCCCCGCCCCCGCTGCCGCAGCCCGACAGGAGCGCGGCGGACAGCACGATCGGGGCGGAAAACTTCAACAAATCACGGAGAGAGCGCGACATGGACACACTCCTGGATCGATCATTCATTCAGTATGGTTTTCTCTGCGCGGTGTCGCCGCGCAGCCGGTGGCGCCGCCGTGGGCGCCGCCAATATGGAATTCCCTTCTCACGTCCAAACGAGATCACTCCCCTGTGGGCTCGCACGGCTTCGTGAACCCGGCGCTATCTTGGTATTCGCACGCGCGGGTTCGACGCGACGATGCCACTAACGACAGGGGTCCGCAAGACCGGTAAACCTGTACAGCGCCGGTCTAGGACTCCAGCAGCACGGTGCTGCGCACCTCGACCCGCATTCTGTCTTTGCAGCGCAAAACGCGCGGCTCGGCGGACGCGGCGCGATGCGCCGTGTCGAAAACGACTCGCCACTCGGTACCGGACGAAGGCTGCGGCAGCGGCAGTTCCAGCGCCGCCGCGCCGGAATTGAAGACGATCAGCAGGTCGCCCTCGGGGGCTGTACGCGTATAGGCCGAGCCACTCAGCTGCACCGCCAGGCAGAGCAGCGACCTGTCGCTCCAGTCCTCGTCGGTCATCTCGCGCCCGGCTGGATGCCACCAGGCAATGTCCCGGGCCGCGGCACTGCGCCGGGTGCCCTTGAGGAAGGTGTCCCGGCGCAGCCAGAGCCGCGACCGCCGCAGGTCGCCGAGCTGCCGCACGAACTCGATGACGTCCGCATTCGCGTCCGCCAGGCCCCAGTCGAGCCAGGTCATCTCGTTGTCCTGGCAGTAGGCGTTGTTGTTGCCCCGCTGGGTGTGGGCCATCTCGTCGCCCGCGAGCAGCATCGGCACGCCCTGCGACAGGAACAGCGTGGCGAGAAAGTTACGCAACTGACGTGCGCGGGTCTCGAGCACCGCGGGATCGTTCGTCGGGCCCTCGGCACCGCAGTTCCAGCTCAGGTTGTGCACGTGGCCGTCCTGGCCGCCCTCCAGGTTCGCCGCGTTGTGGCGCTCGTTGTACGAGACGAGGTCGTGCAGCGTGAACCCGTCGTGTGACGTGACGAAGTTGACGCCGGCGGTGGGCTTCCTGCCGTGGTGCCGGAACAGGTCGCTCGAGCCGGCAAAGCGTTCGGCAAAGCTCCCGAGCAAGCCCCCTTCGCCGCGCCAGAACGATCGCACCGTGTCGCGGTAACGGTCGTTCCATTCCGACCACCCGGACGGGAAGTGCCCGAGCTGGTAACCGCCCGGGCCCACGTCCCAGGGCTCGGCGATCATCTTCACGTAGGCGAGTGTCGGGTCCGCGCGCAGGGCGGCGAAAAACGGGGCGTTGGAGTTGTAGCCGCTGGCGTCACGGCCGACCACGGGCGCCAGGTCGAAGCGGAAACCGTCGACCCGCATTTCGGCCGCCCAGTAGCGCAGGCAGTCGAGCACCACCCCGCGGACGTCCGGGTGGTCGAAGCTCACGGTGTTTCCGCAGCCGGTGAAATTCTTGTAATGGGCGCGATTGTGCGGGAACAGCCGGTAATACGTCGCGTTGTCGAAGCCGCGCAGGCTGAGCGTCGGACCGTTCTCGTTGCCTTCAGCCGTGTGGTTGAACACCACGTCGAGCACCACTTCGAGGCCCGCGTCGTGCAGCGCCCGCACCATGGTCTTGAACTCGGAGACGGGGTCGCGGACTGCGTAGCGCGCGTCGGGAGCGAACCACGCGAGGGGGTTGTAGCCCCAGTAGTTGCCGAGACCGCGCTCGACGAGGAATTGCTCGCTCGCGAAGGCCTGGCAGGGCATCAGCTCGATCGTGGTGACGCCGAGCTTCCTCAGGTAGTCGAGCACGACGGGCTCGGCGAGGCCGAGGTACTTGCCGCGCAGGTGCCCCGGCACCCCGGGATGGCGCTGAGTGAATCCCTTGACGTGCAGCTCGTAGATCACCGTGTCGCGCCACGGCACGCTCGGCGCACGGACACCGCCCCAGTCGAACGCTGTATCGACGACCCGGGATTTCGGCACGTGCGCCGCGCTGTCATGGTTGTCCGCAATCCAGTCGTTGCCCGCTTCGGCGCCTTTCAGCGACGGATGCCAGTCGAGTTCGCCGTGCAGCGCGAGTGCGCAGGGATCGATCAGCAGCTTCGCGGGATTGAAGCGATGCCCGTCGGCCGGTTGGTACGGCCCGTACACCCGGTAGCCGTACAGCAGGCCGGGCCCGCCGAAGGTCGCCGGCAGGAACCCGTGCCAGATGTCGCCCGTGCGCGAGGTCAGCGCCAGGCGCGCGATTTCGCGCTGCCCGGTTGCGTCGAACAGGCACAACTCGACGCGCGTGGCGTGCGCCGAGAAGACCGCGAAATTCGTGCCGCGCCGACCCCAGCTGCTGCCGAGGGGCTGCGGCGCGCCCGGCTCGAGATACGGCCCCGGCGCCACGGTCTCTTCCTTCTTCTTGATCATCAGACCAGTCCTCGCCAGTGAGACCCTGCTGCGCCGAAGGCCTCCAGCAATCGATCCTGCAATGCGGCGCCCGGCGGTCCCGACGCCGCGGCAGCGGCATTGCGCGCGAGATGCCCTGCATCCGTTCCGCCGACGAGCGCGCAGTCGACGCCCGGCGCATGCGCGGCAAAGCGCAGCGCGAATTCGTCCCAGTCCGCGGGCTCGGCCCGCAGAGACTGGCGGAGAATCTCGAAACGTCGATGGTACTCCGCGTGCACCGCATCGGTGGGCTCGACAGGACTGGCCCAGGGCCGGCCGGCCAGCGGGCGCTTGGCGATGGTCCCGACCCCGAGCGCCCGGGCCTGGGCGAAAGACTCGAGCGCCTGCTGGTCGCAGACGTTCACGGACGCCTGCACGCCACCGAACCGGCCGTTCGCGAGCGCGTGACGCAACGGCTCGTCGTCGCCGGAGTAGGCTGCAACGCGCACCTTGCCTTGCTCTACGCAGCGCGCCAATGCCTCGGCCACCCGGCCCGCGCGCAGGGTGTCGATGCCACAGGAATGCAGGTGCACGATGTCGATCACGTCCGTGCACAGGCGCTGGCGTGCCGCATCGACGCCGGCCATGACGCAGTCGCCGGTCCAGTCGGGGATGCCGTTCACTCCGTAGCCGACCTTGGTCGAGAGCACGAACTCGTCGCGCCGCCGCGCGAGATGGCGGCCGATGCGCTCCTCGGAGAGGCCGTAGGAGCGCGCGGTGTCGATCAGCGTGAGCCCGAGATCGAGTGCCGCGTTGAGCACTCGCTCCGCGTCACGCTCGGGCAGCGCCGGGTCGCCGACCTGCATCGCGCCGAAGCCGAGCACGGGCACGCTGATGCCGGTGCGGCCGTACGGACGCGTCTGCATGGCAGGGCCTCAGCGTGTCGGTCGGAAATAGACGGCGGCCAGCGGCGGCAGTTTGGTGCGCAGGCGGAACGGGAAGCCGTGGCTCGGATGTGCGTCGGCCGTCACGAGCTGCTCCTGGCTGTAGGAAGCGCCGCCGTAGCGCACATCGTCGGTGTCGAGGATCTTGGCGTAGCGGCCCGGCTCGGGGACCCCGACCCAGTAGTCGTCCCGCGGCACTGGCGTGGCGTTGAAAACGCAGATGACGGGCGGCGCGGCGGGGTCCGACGGGTCGCGGCGCAGGAAGGAGAACACGCTCTGGTCGGCGTTGTGCAGGTCGATCCACGCGAAGCCCGCGGGATCGGCATCCCCCGCGTGCAGCGCACGCAGGTCCGCGTACATGCGGTTCAGGTCGCGGTTGAGGTCGAGCAGGCCGCGGTGCCGGGCGTCGTCGAGCAGGTGCCAGTCGATCGAGTGCTCGTCGCGCCATTCGCGCCACTGCCCGAACTCCGAGCCCATGAACAGCAGCTTCTTGCCGGGATGCGCCGTCATGTAGGCGCGGAACAGGCGGTAGTTCGCGCGCTTCTGCCACTCGTCGCCGGGCATCTTGTCGAGCAGCGAGCCCTTGCCGTGCACGACCTCGTCGTGCGAGATCGGCAGCACGAACTTCTCCGACCAGGCGTACATGAACGAGAAAGTGATGAGTTCGTGGTGGTAGCGCCGGTGGACCGGGTCGTGCGCGGCGTAGCGCAGCGTGTCGTTCATCCAGCCCATGTTCCACTTGAAGTGGAAGCCGAGCCCGCCGAGGTGCGCGGGCTGCGTGACGCCGGGGAAGGCGGTGGATTCCTCGGCGAAGGTCATGACGCCCGGGTGGTACCGGCCGATCGCAATGTTCAACTGGCGCAGGAACTCGATGGCGTCGAGGTTCTCGCGGCCGCCGTAGCGATTAGGCACCCATTCGCCGGGATTGCGGCTGTAGTCCAGGTAGAGCATTGACGCGACCGCGTCCACCCTGAGCCCGTCCACGTGGTAGTGGTCGAGCCAGTAGAGCGCGTTGGCCACCAGGAAATTGCGCACCTCGTGGCGGCCGTAGTTGAAGATCTTGGTGCCCCAGTCGGCGTGCTCGCCGAGGCGCGGGTCCGCGTGCTCGTAGAGCGCGGTGCCGTCGAAGTTCGCCAGTCCGTGGTCGTCGCGCGGGAAGTGGGCCGGCACCCAGTCGATGATGACGCCGATGCCCGCCTGGTGGCAGCGGTCGACGAAATACATGAAATCCTGCGGCGTGCCGAAGCGCGCGCTCGGCGCGAAATAGCCCACCACCTGGTAGCCCCAGGAGCCGTCGAGGGGATGCTCGGCGACGCCCATGAGCTCCACGTGGGTGTACCCCAGGTCGAGCAGGTACGGGATCAACTCGTCCGCGAGCTCACGCCAGCCGAGGAACGGCGGCGTGCGCAGGTAGTCCCGTCGCCACGAGCCGGGATGCAGTTCGTAGATGCTGACGGGGTTGACCGCATGGTTCGCCAGGCCGCGGGCCTCGATCCAGGCGCGGTCCTGCCACTCGTGGCCGTCGAGCGAGGCCACCACCGAGCAGTTGTCCGGCCTCAGCTGCATCGCGAAGCCGTAGGGGTCGGCCTTGAGGATCGCACGGCCCGTGCGCGTGCGGATCTCGTACTTGTAGGCCGTGCCCGCACCCACGTCGGGAATGAACAGTTCCCAGATGCCGGAGGCGCCTCGCGTCTGCATCGCGTGCCGGCGGCCGTCCCAGAGATTGAACGGGCCGACCACGCTGACGCGTTCCGCGTTCGGCGCCCAGACGGCGAACAACGTGCCCGCCAGACCGTCGAGCACCGCCGGGTGGGCGCCCAGCTTGTAGTAGATGCTGTAGTGGTTGCCTTCGCCGAACAGGTAGAGGTCGAAGTCCGAGAGCTGCGGCGCGAAATAGTAGGCGTCGTGCTTCGTCACCTCGGCGCCGCTCGCATAGCGGATGCGCAGGCGATAGGGATGCAGCGGCCGCCGGTACGGCACGCGGCCCTCGAAGAGCCCGAGCGCATGGAGTCGCTTGAGTGCCGCAGACGCGCCGTCGTCCCAGACCACCTCGACGCTCGTGGCGTCGGGCTCCAGCACGCGCACCAGGCACAGCGGCTGGTCGTCTTCGCGGTCGTATTCGTGGTAACCGAGCAGCGAGCGCGGCGCGGGGTGGCGCGCGTTGACGAGCGCGTCGATGTCGGCCGGGGTCAGGGTGGGCAGCTTGGCCATTGCAGGGGACATTCTCCTCCCCTATATCACGGGCTTGATGCGCCAGATGCGCTGGGCGTACTCGCGGATGCTGCGGTCGCTGGAGAAGATCCCCATGCTGAGCGTGTTCAGGACCGCCTTGCGGCGCCACTCGTCCGGGTGCAGGTAAAGGGCGTCGACCTCGTCCTGCGCGGCGGAGTAGGCGGCGAAGTCAGCGAGCACGAAATAGCGCTCTCCCTCGCTCAGCAGCCGGTCCACGATCGGCTTGCCGTCGAAGAGGTTGCCCGGCGTGAAGAACCCGGAATCGATCATGTCCAGGGTCTGCTTGAGCTCGGGATCGGCGGCCACGACCTCCGAGGGCGCATAGCCGCGCTGGCGGTGGGCGGCGACTTCGTCGGCCGTGAGCCCGAAGATGAAGATGTTCTCGGCGCCCACCTGCTCGCGTATCTCGATGTTCGCGCCGTCGAGCGTGCCGATGGTGAGCGCGCCGTTCAGCGACAGCTTCATGTTGCCCGTGCCCGAGGCCTCCATGCCGGCCGTCGAGATCTGCTGGGAGAGATCGGCCGCGGGCATGATCCGCTGCGCCAGGGACACGTCGTAGTCCGGGAGGAAGACGACGCGCAGCCTGCCGTCGATGCTTCGGTCGGCATTCACGACGCTCGCGACGTTGTTGATCAGCTTGATGATGCCCTTGGCCATCGTGTAGCCGGGCGCCGCCTTGCCGGCGAACATCACCGTGCGCGGCACGAACTCGCGCCCGGGATTGGCGCGGATCCGGTTGTAGCGCGTGATCACGTACAGCAGGTTCAGCAGCTGGCGCTTGTACTCGTGGATGCGCTTCACCTGGACGTCGAACAGCGAGTTCACGTCCACCTCGATCCCGACGCGGCGCTGGATCACCGCGGCGAGCTGCCGCTTGTTCTCGTCCTTCACCGCGCCGAAGCGCCGACGGAATTCCTCGTCATCCGCCGCCCAGCGCAGGCGTTCGAGCTCCTCGAGATCGTTCTCCCAGGCGTGGCCGAGCCGCTCGGTCAGCAGGGACGAGAGTCCCGGGTTCGACTGCTTCAGCCAGCGCCGAACCGCGATGCCATTCGTGACGTTGGTGAAGCGGTCGGGGTAGAGTTCGGCGAAGTCCGCGAAGATCGTGCGCTTCATGAGGTCGGAGTGCAGCTTCGCCACCCCGTTGACCGCATGGCTCGCCACCACCGCGAGATGCGCCATGCGCACCTGGCGTCCATGGCTCTCCTCGATCAGCGACACGCGCGCGCGTCGCTCGTGGTCGCTCGGGTAACGGGTCGTGACCTCGTCGAGCAGCGCCCGGTTGATCAGGTAGATGATCTGCAGGTGGCGCGGTAACTGCCGCTCGAAGAGGCCGACCGGCCAGACCTCGAGCGCCTCGGGCAGCAGCGTGTGGTTCGTGTAGGAGAACACCCGGCGCGTGATGTCCCAGGCGCGGTCCCACTCCATCTCGTGGTCGTCCACCAGCAGGCGAATCAGCTCGGGGATGGCGAGCGCGGGGTGGGTGTCGTTCAGCTGGATCGCGATCCCGTCCGGCAGGTCCTCGAGCGCGCGCCCATCCGCGAGGTGCTGCGCCAGCATGTCCTGCAGACTCGCGCTGACGAAGAAGTACTGCTGCTTGAAGCGCAGTTCCTTGCCCTGCGGCGTCGTGTCGTCCGGATAGAGGATGCGCGAGACGTTCTTCGCGTCGACCTGCTCGGCCGAAGCCTCGGCGTGCCGGCCGGCGTTGAAGGCCTCGACGTCGAAAGGCGCGATCGCCCGGCCCGACCACAGCCGCAGGTGATTCACGGTGAAACTGCGGTTGCCGGGGATGAGCTGGTCGAAGCCCACGGCCCAGATGTTGTGCGTGTCGACCCAGCGGTAGTGCGTGCGGCCGGCGGCGTCGCTCGACGCGACGCAGCGCCCGCCGAAGCGGACGACGTACCTCGCGTCGTCCCGGGGGATCTCCCAGGGATTGCGCTGGGTGAGCCAGCTGCTCGCGGTCTCGCGCTGTCGGCCGTCCTCGTCGATGGCCTGCGTGAAGATGCCATAGTCGTAGCGGATGCCGTAGCCCACCGCCGGGTATTGCAGCGTGGCGAGCGAGTCGAGGAAGCACGCGGCGAGGCGCCCGAGGCCGCCGTTGCCGAGCCCTGGGTCGATCTCTTCCTGCGCGACCTTGTCGAGATCGAAGCCGAGTTCCTGCAGGGCGTCCCGGGCTTCCTGCACCAGCTCGCCATCGAGGCTCGAGAGCCCATTGATGAGCGACCGGCCGAGCAGGAACTCGACCGAGAGGTAGCAGATGCGCTTCACGCTCGCCTGCGAGACACGCCGCTGCGTGGCGAGCCAGCGCGCGGCGAGTTCCTCGCGGACGGCCAACGACAGCGCGTCGTAGATGTCGCGCTGGGTCGCGGTCTCGGGATGCTTGCCCAGCGAGCGCGTCAGGCGGTCGAGCAGGACCGCCCGCAGGGTACCGGGCGCGAGGCTGATGCTGCTGAGGAGAGCGGGGTTTCTCACTGGGGGTCAGAGCACTTCGATCGTCCGCTCGGCGACGATGCGCCACGCCTGCCCTTCGCGGACCAGGGTCAGTTCCTTGCGGATGCCGTCGTCGCCGAAACGCTGCACGAAGGTCACGACCCTGCGGTCGACCCCCACCGTGCTGACGTTCACTTCCTCGAGGCCGGCCGACGGCGTGCGCCCGGTGGCGACCTGCTGCGCGCGGCTCTCGATGAACGCGGTCGAGCCCGCTGCGTCGGGAGCCTGGAACGAAGGCGAGTACAGGGCGACGACGGCCTCGGGCCTGCGCTCCGCCCAGGCCGTGGCCCAGGCGCGCACCGCTTCCTCCGCAGCATCGGCGACCTTGCCCTTGCGCGCGAAGTACTGCGGCGGCTCGTCCAGGCAGCGCGGCACGGGATCGAGCCGCGCTGGATCGGGCGCGACAGGCGGGATCGAGAGCGGCGCCGCCCGCTCCGTCAGGGCGATGCCGGCCGGCACGGCCATCGGAGGCCGGTCCACCGCCTGCAGGTATTCGACGTCGCCGCCGCAGGACCGGGTCGTCGTCCCGCAACCGGCGAGGGCGGCGAGCAGGATGGCCGGCAGTAGGAGCCGCAGGTAGGAGACGTGCATCAATTGAGCCCGGGCCATGCGAAAGGCGGCATTGTACCGTTACAGGCTGGGTGGCGAGGCGCGACCTCATCCGGACCGGCGCGACCTCAGGACCTCGACCTGGTCGAGTTCCCACAGGTGCACCGGGGCACCGCGTCGCACGAACATGCCCGAACCGGCATTGATGAAGGCCGGGGCCAGGCGCCGGCGGTACCAGTTGCCCGGGCGGAGGTGGACGTCGCGGTCGGTCGTACCCTGGTCGCAGTGGAGTTCCCAGTCCTCACGGGTCAGCACGCCGAAATGCAGCACCCCGGCGCAGAGCTGGCCGAGGTTGCGGAGGGAGGCGGCGGCCTCGCGGGACGAAAGGTACTGAAGCACGTCATAGCAGACGACGAGGTCGAACGGACGCCTCGCCTGGAACGTCGCGGCCGACCCGAGCACCCAGCCATGGCGTTCACAGAGATAAGAGCTGGCTTCGACGCCCGTGTACCGGGCGTGCGGGAAATGACGCAGCAGGACATCGCGCATCAGCCCCAGGCCGCAGCCAAGGTCGAGGATGCTGCGGACCTTGAGTTCCCCGTGCCGCACGAAGGCCGCGATGAGATCCGCGCGCCGCGCCATCTCCGCCCGCGTCACCACGCGGGTGCGCGGGTCGAAATAGAAGCGGCGGTAGAAACCAGCGTCGAAGCGGTCGGCGGATAGGTGAGGCACGCGGCAAGCATAGTGTGAGTTGCCGGCGGTGGGCAGTCTCCGGGCCCCACGCCATCGCTTTCAACAATTCAGTTATTATTAATTATCGTGCTATTTCTCAAGACGTATCGACGTTGATAGGCAGATATTTCTTTCCTATCGAGAGGCCGGCGCGCGGGGCGCGCGGGGCTGTCGGCGGCACCTGCGGCCCGCTCCGCGCCCGCATGGCATTGAGTAGCGGCGGAACCGCCCCCAACTCGTGCTCATCGAACACCAGAGAGCGCCGATGAAGCGAAGCAATCCCAACCCCTGGATGTGGTCGGAGGCGGTGGACCTCCTCGACCGCGCCGAGCGGATGCAGCGCCAGTTCTTCCGGCTCGCGGGCGGCACGGAGCGCCCTCGCTGGGAGCCGCCGATCGACGTCTATGCGACCGGCGACGAGATCCTCGTCGAAGTCGCACTGCCCGGTGTCTTACCCGGCCGCGTCGAACTCGTCTGCGCCCCCGGTGAGCTGGTCATCCGGGGGGACCGCCGGTTGCCGGTCCGTCGCGGGGATGCCGCCATCCAGCGGCTCGAGATTCCGTACGGCCGGTTCGAGCGCCGGTTGACCCTGCCGTCCGGTGCCTGGGCGCTGGTCGCGCAGGAATTCGAGAACGGCTGCCTGCAGCTGCTGCTGGCCCGGCGATGACCGGGGCCCAAGGACACCCATGAGCACCAATGACACCCGCGTTCTCCAGCCCGCCGACCAGCCACCGGCCGCCCCGAGCCTGCCCGACGACATGCTGATCATCCTGCCGGTCCGCAACCTCGTGCTGTTCCCGGGCGTGGTGCTGCCGGTCGCGATCAAGCGCGGGAAGACCGTGGCCGGCGCCCAGGAAGCCGTGCGGGCGGACACCAAGGTCGGCTTCCTGCTGCAGAAGGACGCGCAGACCGAGGACCCCGGCTTCGACGAGCTGCACCGCATCGGCACGGTCGCGAGCATCGTCCGCTACATCACCGCGCCCGACGGCACCCACCACCTGGTCTGCCAGGGCGAGCGGCGCTTCCGCGTGCTCGACGCCGTGGGGGGATTCCCGTACCTCGTGGCGCGGGTCGAGTACCTCGCCGACACCGGCGGCTCCCACGCCGAGGTCGAGGCACGGTCCTTCTACCTGAAGCAGAAGGCCATCGAGGCCCTCTCGCTCCTGCCGCAGGCGCCCGCGGAGCTCTCGAACAGCGTGCAGGCCATCGAATCGCCCGCGGCGCTCGCCGACACCATTGCGAGCTTCCTCGACGTGAAGCCCGCCGAGAAGCAGGAGATTCTCGAGATCACCGAGCTCAAGGACCGCCTCGAGAAGGTGGCCACGCACCTGACCAAGCGCGTCGAGGTGCTGCGCCTGTCGCGGCAGATCGAGCAGCAGACCAAGGAGGCGATCGACGACCGCCAGCGCGAGATCCTGCTGCGCGAGCAGATGCACCAGATCAAGAAGGAGCTTGGCGACGAGGGCGGCGGAGAGGAGATCGCGGAGCTCGGCGAGGCCGTCACCAAGGCGGGCATGCCGCCCGACATCGAGGAGCACGCGCGCAAGGAGTTGAAGCGCCTCGAGCGCATGAACGAGGCGAGCGGCGAGTACTCGATGGCCCGCACCTACCTCGACACGCTGCTCGCACTGCCGTGGTCGAAGCTCGACGAGGAGTCGATCGACATCGCCCGGGCGAGGGGCGTCCTCGACGCCGACCATTACGGCCTGGAGAAGATCAAGAAGCGCATCGTCGAGTACCTTGCCGTGCGCAAGCTCAACCCCGAGGGCCGCAGCCCCATCCTGTGCTTCGTGGGCCCGCCGGGCGTGGGCAAGACCTCGCTCGGGCAGAGCATCGCCCGCGCGCTCGGGCTCAGGTTCCAGCGCACGAGCCTCGGCGGCACGCACGACGAGGCCGAGATCCGTGGCCACCGGCGCACCTACATCGGCGCGCTGCCGGGCAACATCATCCAGGCGCTGCGCAAGGCCGGCACCCGCAACCCCGTGCTGATGCTCGACGAGATCGACAAGCTCGGCCACGGCATCCAGGGCGACCCGGCCTCCGCGCTGCTCGAGGTGCTCGACCCGGAGCAGAACTCGACCTTCCGCGACAACTACCTCGGCGTACCCTTCGACCTGTCGAAGGTGCTGTTCATCGCGACGGCCAACCAGCTCGACACAATCCCGGGTCCCCTGCGCGACCGCATGGAGATCATCGAGCTCACGGGCTACACGGAGGAAGAGAAGGTGGAGATCGCCCGCCGCTACCTCGTACGCCGGCAGCTCGAGGCCAATGGCCTGAAACCCGAGCAGGCGGCGATCAGCGACGCAGCGCTCGGCCAGATCGCGCGCGACTACACGCGCGAGGCCGGTTGCCGAAATCTCGAGCGACAGATCGGCGCAGTGCTGCGCAACGTCGCGGTGCGCATCGCCGAAGGCTCGATCGAGTCGGCGTGGATCGACACCGCTGACGTGCCCGAGATCCTGGGCGCGCCGCGCTTCGAGAATGAAGTGGCGATGCGCGTCAGCCTCCCGGGCGTGGCCACGGGCCTCGCGTGGACGCCCGTGGGCGGCGACATCCTGTTCATCGAGGCGACGCGGGTTCCCGGCAACGGCAAGCTGATCCTGACCGGGCAGCTCGGCGACGTCATGAAGGAGAGCGCGCAGGCGGCGATGAGCCTCGTGAAGTCGCAGTACGAGACGCTGGGCATCGACCCGGCGACCTTCGAGAAGTGCGACGTCCACGTGCACGTGCCGGCCGGGGCGATCCCCAAGGACGGCCCGAGCGCCGGCGTTGCGCTCTACACGGCGCTCGTGTCGCTGCTCACCGGGAAAACCGTGCGCAACGACGTCGCCATGACCGGCGAGATCAGCCTGCGCGGCCTGGTGCTGCCGGTGGGCGGAATCAAGGAGAAGACCGTCGCGGCACGCCGCGCCGGCATTCGCACCGTGCTGCTGCCCGCGCGCAATCGCAAGGACCTCGAGGACATCCCCGAGAGCGTGCGCAAGGAAGTGAGCTTCGTCTGGCTCGAGCGCGTCGAGGACGCGACGGCCAATGCGTTCGGCCCCGCCGCGACGGCAGCCGTGACGCTTGGCGCCACTGGAACCTGAGTGGTGCCAGTGGTCGAAATCCGACGGATCCGACCACTGGCACCTCTATCGTTTCAAGTACAGCCGGTCGTCGAAGCTCATCACCCACTTCGGCCGGTACACCACCGCCATGGCCATCACCATGCCGTTCGCGACGGCCTCGCCGAAACTCATGAGCGGCAGGACGGCAAAGTACTCGGGCCCGACATGCGCCGCATCGAGCGCGCCCGCCGACGCGAGTATCGCCAGGCGGGCGAGCCCGGCGAGGTTGTAGGCGAGCGCGGAGCCCACGAACACGGTGACGAAGAAGTAGATGAAGTAATTGTGCGGCAGCCGCGCGTGTACCTGCTCGTGCAGCCGGGCAGTGACGAGCGCGGGTACGACGGCCACGCAGAGCAGGTCGGCGCCGAAGCTGCCCCACGCCGCGGGCCCGACGATGCAGAGCACGACGAGCACCATCCCGCCGCCGATCACGGCGAGCTGCCAGCCGTGCATCAGCGTCAGGGCCGTCACGAGCAGGAAGCGCAGCGACAGGCCGGGCGTGAATCCCGCCTTCATGGACCAGATGCCCACCAGCAGGCCGAGGCCTGCGAGCCACACCCACTGGCGCTCAGGGTCGTTGAGCCACACGCGCCAAGGTGCGCTCACCACCGCGACCCCGAGCACGAGGCCCGACAGCGCAAACGCGACGGCGCGCGTGCCCGTGCCGAGCAGTCCCGCCTCGATCAGCATCAGGCCGGTTCGGGCGGCCGCCTGCCCGCAAGCATGGCGCCGGCCTCGGGCGCGACGCTGCGCAGGTGCAGGTCCCGCTGCGGGAACGGGATCTCGATGCCCGCGGCCCTCAACGCCTCGTAGACGCGCATGGTCAGCTCGGTGCGGATGCTGACCCACTCGCCGAACTCGTTGGTCCAGGCGCGGACGCCGAAGTCGAGCGAGCTCGCGCCGAGCCCGGTGAACAGCACCGTCGGCTCCGGAACGGCAGCGACCCCGGGAGTTGCCTTCGTCACCTCCATGAGCAGCTCGACCACGCGCCGCGGATCGCTGCCGTAGGCGACGCCGACGTTCACGTCGATGCGGCGGTCCATGTCGCTCAGGGTCCAGTTGATCAGCTTCTCGTTGAGCAGCATGCCGTTCGGGACCACGACGTCCGCACCCTCGAAGGTCGTCAGTGTCGTTGCGCGCATGCCGATTTCCCGCACCTTGCCCGAGGTGCCGCTCACCTCGACCACGTCGCCCGGGTGGATCGGCCGCTCGAACATCAGGATCAGGCCGGACACGAAGTTGTTGACCACGTTCTGGAGGCCGAAGCCGATGCCGACGCCGAGGGCGCCGACGACGATGGCGAGCTGGCTGATCTCGAAGCCGGCGGCCGCCAGCGCGACGAAGAACCCGAACATCAGCAGCGCGTAGTACGTGAGCGAGGAGATGCTGCTTCCCACGCCGCGCGGCAGCGGCATCTTGGGCAGGATCTCGTCCTGCAGCAGCATGCGCACGGTCCTGGCGACCCAGACGGCCAGGTACACCGAAACGACGAAGAGCAGCACCGCCCCCAGGGTCAGGGAAAGCTTGCCGAACCCGAGCTCGTACGTGAGCGTCGCGACCACGGCCTGGTAGATGGGACGGAAGACCCGGAACTGGTTCAGCACGACCAGCACCCAGATCGCAAACGCGGCGACGCGCAACACCTGGCTTAAGACCTTGAGCAGCGGCCCGGTGTACTGGGTGACGCTGCTGAATCGCGAGACGGCCCGGCGGGCGAGCAGCACCCTCAGCACGGAGCCGAGTACCGTCACGCCCGCGTACAGCACCAGGCCGATGTAGGCGCTGTCGAGAACGGCGCTCGTGAGCATTTCCGCGAGCGAGGAGTTGCCGAGGAGGTTGGCGACGGCCGAAACGCCGAGGCACCCGATGGACGCCCAGCCGAACAGGCGCACGATCTTCAAGCCGATCGTCGGCGCGGTGGGGATCTTGCGCCGCGCCTGCAGCAGCAGCCACGCCAGCGAAACGAGCGTGAGCAGCGTGACGGTGAGCAGGTGCAGCCGGTGGTAGAGCGGATGGGCGAGGAATACGAAGCCGAGCCGGTCGAGCACGTAAAGCCCGGTAGCGACGTACGGCCACGGCCCGAGTACCGCGAACACCTCGCGCGGCAGCAGTCGCAGCACGGGAACCAGGACGAGCATCAGCGCCGCCTCCTGCACGAGGACAGGCGCCTCCGGCTCGAGCACGATCGTTCCGACCAGCACCAGCACCAGCCAGGAGGAGATCGGGCGCAGCAGCACCTGCGCCGAGGCTTTCAGCTCCGGATCGTCCGAGACGAGCTTGCGGCTGCGGGCGCTGAGCCACACGAGCAGCGGCAACAGCGCGAGCGCGAAGACGGTGCGGAATCGCAGCCGGTCCTCGTAGGCCGCGGCGTACTCCTGGAAAAAACCACGCTCGATGGCCACGCCGGTCGCCGCGATGGCAAGCGCGTCCTCCGAGCGGCGCGGCTCGCTCCAGAGCGCCCAGATGGGCGGCGCGTCGATGCGGGTCAGGCGCCTGTCATTGTGGGCGATCGCAGCGTCGACCGCCTGCTGGCCGGCCTCGATGCCCGCACCGACCGTGTTGGATCGGCGGCCGAGCTTGATCTGGCGATCGAGCGGAGCTGAGAGGGCCTGCTCCGCGAGCGCGAGCTGGGCGAGCACCGTGCTCGCCCGGTCGTCGAGCGCCGGGGCCAGGGCGCTGCCCATCGCCCCGGCCCGTGTCGCCTCCCACACGGCTTGTCGACGCGCGAGTTCGGCCGCATCTTCGGCATGAACCGCTGTCGCGCGCTGCAACTCCCCGCGCCAGTCGGCAAGCTGCCGCGCGTAGAAATCCCAGTGGCGCTCCAGGCTCTCCAGGCGGACCACGGGAAGCAGCAGCAGCTCCTCCCGCCTGAACAGCGGCGAGAGATCGCGGACGCCGCGGGACAGTGCATCGAGGCGCGCGCCGAGCGCGTCGCTGCCGTCCGCCTTCGTGGCCCGTCCGATCACCTCCTGGATGTAGCGCTCGTCGGCGTCGGCCCGGGCCGGGATCTCGGCCTGTGGAATGGTCTCGAGGTCCGTCGTGGACGCGGGAGCGTCGGCGGCGTCCTCGGCATTCGCCGGCGCGACGGCCAGGCACAGCAGCAGGCCCGGCAGGAGGCCGGCGAGTATCCCGAGTCGGCGACGACGCATGTGGGTTCCGATCCGTCTTTACCTGGGTTCGAGGGCCGATTGTCTCACCTGCGACGCTGCGCTCCCACCGCCACCCCGTCTCCCCGGCCCGCGAAGCCAGGGGCGCGGGGCAGATCTGGCAGAATGGCCGCCCCACGGATCGGACCCGGCCCTCATGCGCGAATTCCTCGCCACGCTGCTCGACTGGTACCTCGGGGCCCTGGACCAGGGTGGTTACCTGCTCGTGGGCCTCCTCATGGCGATGGAGAGCTCGATCATCCCGCTGCCCAGCGAGTTCGTGATCCCGCCCGCGGCCCACCTGGCGCACGTGAACGGCAACATGACGCTCACCGGCGTGGTCATCGCCGGAACCCTCGGCTCGTGGGTGGGCGCCTCCGTCATGTATTGGGCGTCGCGGCTGCTTGGTCGGCCGCTACTGATGCGCTACGGGCGCTTCGTGATGATCACACCCGAGAAGATCGAGAAGGCCGAGGCCTGGTCGGCGCACTACGGCGTGGTGGGCGTGTTCATCTCGCGACTGCTGCCCGTGATCCGCCACCTGATCGGCATCCCGGCCGGCATCGTGCGGCTCAACTTCTGGTGGTATTCGCTGGTCACGATCCTGGGATCCGGGATCTGGTGCGCCGTGCTGGCCTGGATCGGCGTGACGGCCGGTCAGGACCAGGAGCTGATGGCCGGCAATGTGCACCGTATTTCGCTGTGGGTCGGCGGCCTCATGGCGTTCCTCGGGGCGCTGTACTACTTCTTCGTTCACCGGCACATGCGCCGCTGAGCGCAAGCGCGTGACACCGTCGCCTGATTCGCCCGCCGCCACCGCACCGGGCGTCGAACGCTCGTTGCCCGCCCGGCGGATCGACGCTCACGGGCGCGCTCGTATCGACTACCGCGCCATCGCGGCCCTCGCGTTGCCGCTGATGGTCAACAGCAGCCTGCAGTCGGTGATCAACCTCACGGACACGTGGTTCGTGGGGCACATCTCGACCACCGCCATGGCCGGCATGGCCGCCATCTTCTGGCTGGTGTTCTTCTTCGTGATGCTGCTCGGCGGCGTCGGGCTCGCCGTGCAGACCTTCGTGGCGCAGGCGGAGGGGGGTCGTCGGCGCTGGCGCGCGGGGCACGCCACGTGGGTCGCGCTGTGGGGCTCGGCACTCACGCTGCCCGTGTTCGCCGTGCTCGCCTTCCTCGGCGCGGCCTTGCTGTCGCCGTTCGGACTCGATCCCGAAGTACAGCGCAACGCGCTCGAGTACTGGCGCCCGCGCATGCTCGGTGCGCCGCTCGCCGTGTCACTGTGGGCGGTGCTCGGGTTCTTCAACGGCATCTCGCGGCCACGGGTCACCGTGATGACGACCGCACTGGTCGGCGTCCTGAACGCCGTGCTCAACCAGCTCTTCATCTTCGAGTTCGGCTGGGGCATGGCCGGCGCGGCCTGGGCCACCAATGCGAGCATGCTGTGCGGCACGGTCTTTGCGCTGGCGGTCTTCCTGCGCGGGGACTTGCGCCGCGACTACAAGACGCACCTCACGTGGCGGCCCGACGCGGCGAACCTGTGGCGCGAGTTCAAGCTGGGCCTGCCGATGGGCGCGATGTACGCCGCGGACATCTTCGGGATGGCGCTCTTCGCGCTCATGCAGGTGCGGCTGAGCCAGGTGGAGGGCGCGACGACGCAGGTCGTAGTGATGCTGACCTCGGTCGCCTATCTGCCGGGCGTCGGGCTCGCCCTCGCCGGCACGACCCTGGTCGGCCAGTCGATCGGCGCCGGGGACCACGAGTGGGCGCGACGGCTCGGCAATGCGGTCATCGTCGTCACCATGGGTTACATGGGCGCGATTGGCGTGTTGCTCGCGGCGGCCGGGCCGTGGGTGATGCCCGCATTCGTGGCCGCGGGCGATCCGCAGGGGGCGGAGGTGGTGAATCTCGGGCTGGTGCTGCTGTGGATCGCCGCCGGCTACCAGCTTTTCGACGGCCTGAATCTCGGCGCGGGCTTCGCCTTGCGCGGTGCCGGCGACGTGCGGATGCCCGCGGTGATCTTCTTCCTGCTGTCGTGGGGCGTGTTCGTTCCGCTCGCGCACATGCTGTCATTCGCGCCGGGGCAGGGCTGGTTCGACGTGCTGCCCCAGTTCGGCATGGGCGCCGTGGGCGGCTGGTTGGCGCTCCTCGTTTACGTGGTGCTGCTCGGCGGCGCACTGTACCTGCGCTGGCGCTCGGGTCGGTGGCGGCACGTACGCCTCTGAGCAGGCCGGCTCGCCCCGCCGGTCACTCGGGCCGGGCCCGATGCCGGGCCGCCTGCATCAGCACGATGGAGGTCATGGGCGAGGTCATGGCGAGCAGGAGGCTGATCAACACCTCGTGCACCACCGGTCGTCCGGCCAGCCCGGAGGCCACCAGCATCGAGGCCGCGAGCGTGCAGGCCGTGCCGAGGGTGCTACCCATCGACGGCCCGTGCATGCGCGCGTAGAAGCCCGGCAGCCGCAGCAGGCCCAGCGACCCGGTCAGCGTGAGCAGCGCGCCCGCGACCAGCAGCAGCGCCGCCGGCACCGTGATCCACGGCGAGAGGTCTCCGACGCTCATGGCTCGATGACTTCGCCGCGCAGCAGGAACTTGCTGGCCGCGACCGAACTGACGAAGCCGAACAGCGCGATCAGCAGCGCGATGTCGAAATAGATCGTGGTGCTCGAGCGGATGCCGAGCATGAGCATGCTGAGCATGCCGTTGACGTATACGGTGTCGAGCGCGAGCACGCGATCCTGCGCCCGCGGACCCAGGATCAGCCTCACCGTCGCACAGGCCATGGCAAGCAGGAAGCACATCTGCGCGAACCACACGGTCCAGTCGAACACGACGTTCATGTGAAGATCTCCAGCAGCAGCCGCTCGTAGCGTTGCTTGATGATTCGAATCTCCTGCGCCTCGTCGACGAGGTCGAGTATGTGCAGCGTCAGCGTGGCGCCGTCCGGTGCGAGTCCCGCCCAGACCGTGCCGGGCGTCGCGGTCACGATCACCGCGAGCACCGCGAGCGCATGTGGATCGCGCAGGTCGAGCGGGACGTCGACGAAACCGGGCCGGATCCGGCGGTGGCGGTCCTTGCCCAGCACGATGCGTGCAAGCGCGAAATTCGAGCGCACGATGTCCACCACGACGCGGCCGAAGAGCCGCGCCATCGCGGCGGGCCGGCGTACGCGCGGCTGCACAGGCCGCAGGTGGCGCAGTCCCAGCAGGAGGCCGACGGTAACCACCGCGCCAAGCAGCACCTGGCCCGGTGACGCACTGACGTTCAGCAGCAGCCAGAGCGCGAACAGGGTGGTCGCGACGATCCAGGGTGGCCGCATCATGGCGCTGTAACCCGGCCGGTCGCGAGCACGGCGTCGATGTAGACCTGCGGCGTATTGAGCGCGCCGGCGGTCGAGTCCATCAGCACCATGACGGGACCCGCCCACACCGCGAGCGCAATGGACGCGAGCACCAGGATGGCTACCGGTCCCGCTTCGATGACGCGCAGGCGGGGCGTGGTGCGCTCGCTCACCGTCCAGAAGAGCAGGATCCCCATCCTCGACAGGGCGACGAGGCCGGCGAGCCCGCTGACCAGGACCATCGTGACCAGGATCCACGCGGCCGCGGGCGTCGGGGACTGCGCGGCCCCGTCGACGGCGGTCGCGAGCAGCGCGAACTTCGCGATGAACCCGGCGAGCGGCGGCAGTCCGGTCACGAGCAGCACACAGCACACGAACATGAGGCCGAGGAAGGCCATCGCCGCCGGAATCGCGATGCCCGCCTCGTCGTCCGGCGAGCGGGGCTCGGGCGGCTCGCCGACGCTGAATGCAGCGTAGGTCGCGGGCGGCATTGCTTCGGCTGCCGCGGTTTCCGGCATGCCCGTGCGTATGCGCTCGGTCATGCCGGTGAGCAGGAAGAAGGCCGCGGTGGCCGGCGTCGCGCACAGCAGGTAGTAGAGCGCCGGGGCGGTCATCGCCGGGGACCCGAGGCCGAGCGCTGCGAGCAGGGTGCCGGACGACACGATCACGGTAAACGCCACCAGTCGCGTGAGATGCCGCGCACCGAGTATGCCCAGGGTTCCGAACGCCATGGTCGCGATGGCGCAGCCGAACAGCCACGGTCCGCCGAACGGCGCCGGAGCCGCCGGGTCGTGCAGCAGGGAGCCCATGCGCAGGACGGCATAGACGCCGACCTTGGTCATGATCGAGAACACGGCCGCCACGGGGCCGCCCGCCGCCCAGTAGGTGGTCGGCAGCCAGAAGTTGAGCGGCCAGGCCCCCGCCTTGACCAGGAACGCGATCCCGAGGATCGCCGCGCCGCCCTCGAACAGGGCGCGGTCGTCGTCCGGCAGCGACGGCCATTTCGCGCCAAGTTCCGCCATGTTAAGCGTTCCCGCGATGCCGTAGATCACCGCGACACCGACCAGGAACACCAGCGACGACACGAGATTGACCACGATGTAGTGCAGGCCGGCGCTGACACGCCGCCTGCCGCCGCTGTGGAGCACGAGCCCGTAGGACGCCGCAAGCAGGATCTCGAAGAACACGAACAGGTTGAACAGGTCGCCAGTGAGGAAAGCCCCGTTCAGCCCCATCAGCAGGAACTGGAACAGCGAGTGGTAGTACACGCCCACGCGGTCCCAGCGTGCGAACGAATAGATGACGGCCGGCAGTGCGAGCGCCGCATTCAGCGTCAGCATCAGGGCCGCGAGCCGGTCAACCACGAGCACGATGCCGAACGGCGCCGGCCAGCCGCCGATGGCATGGACGCCGATGCCCTGCTGCCAGACCTGCGGCGCCGCGTCGGTGGTCATGTAGAGCAGGGTCGCCGCGATCGCAAGCTGCGCGAGGGTCGCCGCGAAGGCGATCGTCCCGCGGATGACGTGCCTTGACTCGCCGAAGAACAGCAAGGCCGCGCCCACGAACAGCGGCAACACGATCGGCAGGACCGGCAGGTGCTGCAGCCACGGGCTCACGTGTCGTGCTCCTCGCCGTCCACGTGATCGGTGCCGGTGAGCCCGCGCGACACCAGCAACACCACGAGGAACAGCGCCGTCGCCGCGAAGCTGATCACGATGGCGGTCAGCACCAACGCCTGCGGCACCGGGTCGGCGTAGAGCTCGGGCCGGAACTCGACGCCCTGCCGGATGACCGGTGGTTCGTCCATCACCAGCCGGCCCATCGCGAAGATAAAGAGGTTGACCGCATGCGAGAGCAGCGCGAGGCCCAGGATGACCTGGAACGTTCGCGGTCGCAGCAACAGCCACAGGCCGCAGGCGGCCAGCACGCCGACGGCGAGTGAGTAGACGATCTCCATCAGGCCACCACCCGGGTCTCGGTCTGCGACCCGGCCGCGTCCGAGATGCGGTGGCTGCGCAGCGACTGGTGCGCGATCGCGACGAGCATCAGCGTCGTGGCGCCGATCACGAGCGCGTACACGCCGACGTCGAACAGCAGCGTGCTCGACAGGTGTACCTCTCCGGCGAGCGGCAGGCGACCGTGCCATTCGAGGCTCGTGAGGAAGGCCTGCGAGGCGAGCCACGCGCCGGCACCGGCACCGGCGGCCGCCAGCAGCCCGGCGGCGATCCAGAGCTGCGGGTGGATGCGCAAGCGCGATTCGACCCAGATCGTGCCGTTCAGCAGGTACTGCACGATGAACGCCGTCGCCATGACCAGGCCGCCGACGAACCCTCCTCCAGGGGCGTTGTGCCCGCGCAGCAGGAAGAACACCGACACGAGCCCCGCCACCGGCAGCAGCAGGCCGCCGAGCACCGCCGGCACCATCATGCTTCCCCGCGGCAGCGGCCGATCGGGATCGGGCGACGCCTCGTGCTCCATGCCGTCGAGCTGGACGCGCGGCAGACCGACGCTCTCCGGCGCGGGCCGGAAACGCCGCAACAGCTTGTAGACCGCGAGCGCGACCACGCCGAGCACGGTGATCTCGCCCAGCGTGTCGAAGCTGCGGAAGTCCACGAGTATCACGTTGACGACATTGCGACCGCCGCCGTCCGGCAGTGCGCGCTCGAGGAAGTACGTGGCGATCCCCGCGCCCGGCGGCCGCGTCAGGATCGCGTAGACGATCCCGGCCATGCCGCCGCCGGCGATGACCGCGACGACGAGATCCCGCGCCCGGCGGACCCGCGCCAGACGGGTGCGGCGCGGTGCGTCATCGAGCGGAATGCGCTTCGGCATCCAGCGCAGTCCGAGCAGCAGCAGGATCGTCGTCACGACCTCAACGCTCACCTGCGTCAAAGCCAGGTCCGGCGCGGAGAACCACGCGAACGTGACGCAGGTGACGAGGCCCGCCCCGCCCACCATGATGAGCGCCGCCAGGCGGTGGAACTTGCCCTGCCAGGCCGCGCCGATCGCGCAGGCGGCACCGATGAGCCACAGCAGCGCGAACGCCGGGTCGAGCGGATGGACGGGAGCCGCCTCGACGAGGTCCCAGTCATCGCGCAATCCGAGGTAGGTGGCGACGAGCACGGCGCAGACGATCAGGAACAGTTGCGGCTGCAGCCGACGCGAGGAAATCGCACGGCCGAGCCGGTCGGCGCCCTTGATCACCCAGATGTTGACGACGTCGAACGCGCGCTTGCCGTCAAAGCGGTGGATCAGCGGCGCTGGTCCCATGGCGCCGCGGCGACGGGAGAACAGGTGCAGGTAGTAGAGCGCGCCGCCCGCCAGCGCCATCACGCTCATGACCAGCGGCAGCGTGAGCCCGTGCCAGGCGGCAAGACTGTATGCCGGGACCTGCGGGCCGAGAATCGCGCTCGCCGCCAGTGACAGGAGCGGGCCCACCGTGCGCTCGGGCAGCGTTCCCACCAGCACGCACGCCACGACCAGGAGGGCACTCGGCACCAGCATCCACAGGGCGGGTTCGTGCGGCGTCCGCGGCAGTTCCCTGGCCTGCGGCCCGAAGAACACCTTGTGCACGAAGCGCAGCGAATAGGCGACGCTGAACGCGCCCGCCAGCGTCGCCACGGCCGGCAGCCCGATGCGCAGCCAGGGCGTATCGCCGGCGAATATCGTCTCGGCGAAGAACATCTCCTTCGACAGGAAGCCGTTCAGCAGCGGGACCCCCGCCATCGCCGCCGCGGCGACCGTGGCCAGGGTCGCCGTGATCGGCATTGCGCGATACAGGCCGCCGAGCCGGCCGAGATCGCGCGTGCCGGTCTCGTGATCGACGATGCCTGCCGCCATGAAGAGCGATGCCTTGAAGGTGGCGTGGTTCATCATGTGGAACACGCCCGCGACCAGTGCGAGCGGGCTGTTCATTCCGAGCAGCAACGTGATGAGCCCGAGGTGGCTGATGGTGGAGTACGCGAGCACGCCTTTCATGTCGCGCTGGTAGATCGCCGCGTGCGCACCGAACACCAGCGTGGCGAGCCCCACGCCGCAGACGAGGTTGAACCACAACTCCGTGCCGGACAGCACCGGCCACAGCCGCGCGAGGAGGAACACGCCGGCCTTCACCATGGTCGCCGAATGCAGGTACGCGGACACCGGCGTCGGCGCGGCCATCGCGTGCGGCAGCCAGAAGTGGAACGGGAACTGCGCGCTCTTGGTGAACGCGCCGAGCAACACGAGCACCAGCATGGGCGGATACCAGGGGTGCGCGCGTATCAGGTCTCCTGACGCAAGCACCCGGTCGAGCCCGTATCCGCCTGCCATGTGGCCGAGCATCAGCACGCCCGCGAGCAGGCAGAGCCCGCCCGCCGCGGTGACACCGAGCGCCATGCGCGCGCCGCGGCGCGCATCCGCCCGGTGGTACCAGTACGCGATGAGCATGAACGACGTGAAGCTCGTCAGCTCCCAGAACACCACGAGCTGAATGAGGTTTCCCGACAGCACGATGCCCAGCATCGAGCCCATGAACGCGAGCAGGAACGAGAAGAAGCGGGGCACGGGATCGGCCGGCGACATGTAATAGCGCGCGTACAGCACGACGAGCGCGCCGATGACCGTCACCAGCATCGCGAACATCCACGCGTAGCCGTCCACGCGCAGTTCGACGTCGAGCCCGTACTGGGGCAGCCACGTGTAGCGGGCACGTACGATCTCGCCCGCCATCACCTGCGGATAGAGGCTAGCGAGCAGGCCTACCGTCGCAAGCGTGACGACTCCCGCGAGCCAGGCCTCGGCGTTGCGCGCATTGGGACGCAGCAGGCCCGCGCAGAGGCTGCCCAGGAACGGCAGGATGAGGATGAGAGCGAGCGACATCGCGGGCCGTGGCGGCTAGCGGGCTACGCCGCCCACTCCGTGAGGCCCTCGACCTCGTACAGCCGCTTCCAGCTCGGCCGCGCGCGCACGAGGTCCGCGAGCCGCTTGAGCGCCGGCCACTCCGTCGCGGGACGCGGCATGTTGCGCGACCAGCGCATGTACATGGTCGCGAGCAGGTCCACGCCGGAGAACTGCGCGCCGAGCATGCAGGTGCCGTGCGCCGTGAGGTGCGCATCCACCAGCGCCCACGAGTCCTCGATCTTCTTGCGCAGCGCCTCGCGCACGGCTGGCGGGTGCTCCGGCGCGCCGAGATCGGGCGGGTAGAACCAGTAGCGGTAGGTCGGGCCGAGCGCGTTGGTGAAGAACGCGATCCACTGGTACCAGTCCGCGCGCGTGGCGCTGCCCGGTGGTGGCGCGAGCTTCGCCTCCGGGTGCCGCTCGGCGAGGATCATGAGCAGCGCCGCGGATTCGAAGTACGGCTTGCGGTCGATCAGCAACGTGGGCACCTGGCCGCGCGGATTGACGCGCAGGTAGTCGGGCCGATGCTGCTCGTCGGCGTCAAAGTCGAGTTTCTCGAGGCGGAACGGTGCGCCGATCTCGAGCAGGGCCAGATGCACCACCATGCTGGCGCTGCCCGGGGAATAATAGAGCGTGTACATGGTGGGCACCTCCGTAGCGCGAGGTACGGAGCATAGCCCACGACGTACCCGGGTCGGTGATGCTACCGGGGCAGGTCGAACACAATCACCTCGGCGGTCGAGCCCTGCGCCAGTTCGAGACGCGTGGCGTCGGTGACCTTCAGGGCGTCGCCGGCCTGTAACGATGCACCGTTCGCGATGATGCTGCCGCGCGCGGCGTGCACGTAGATGAGACGGCTGGGCGCGACATCGAGCGTGGCTCGCTCCGCGCCATCGAAGAGTCCGGCGTAGACGCGCGCGTCCTGGTGGATGAGCACGGACCCGTCTGCGGCGTCGGGCGAGGCGATCAGGCGCAGCCGGCCGCGTTTGTCCGCCGGCTCGAAGCGCTTCTCCTCGTACTCCGGCGCGATGCCCCGCACGCTCGGCTGGATCCAGATCTGCAGGAAATGCACCGGCTGCTCGGGCGAGTTGTTGAACTCGCTGTGCATCACGCCGCGACCCGCGCTCATGCGCTGCACGTCGCCCGGCCGGATCACGGAACTGGTGCCGGTCGAGTCCTTGTGGGCGAGCTCTCCTTCGAGCACGTAGCTGATGATTTCCATGTCGCGGTGACCGTGCGTGCCAAAGCCGGCGCCCGGCACGACCCGGTCCTCGTTGATGACCCGCAGGGGCCCGAATTCCACGTGCTCCGGATCGTAATAGTCCGCGAACGAAAACGAGTGGTACGACTCGAGCCAGCCGTGGTCGGCATGCCCCCGCTCTCTTGCGCGTCGAATCTCGGCCATGACGGACCTCCTTTGCAGGTCATCACCATATGGCCTATCTGATCGATTGAAAAGTCGATTTTGCCAGCCTAAACGATCGATTTCATAGATGGCATCTAGAAGTGCGGCAGGGCGTTCCATTGGCGCGACGAGACGTGGCCACGGACCTGCCGGCACGCCAGATCCGACAGTTATGGTGTCTGGCACCTCAGTGGTCGGATATTTCGATGAAGCGTTTCGCAGCCATCGCGCTCCTCGCAGCCGTTTCGGCTTCAGCCACGGCCCAGTCCACCTTCCACGGCAACGCTGCACGCACCGGCGTGTACTCGTCCGCCGGTCCGACCCAGGCCCCCACCGTAACGTGGACGTTCAAGGCGGCGGGGCCGATCGTGACCTCGCCGGCGATTGCGGACGGGGTGGTCTACATCGCCAGCCTGAGCGGGCACCTGCACGCGATCGACCGGCAGACCGGCCAGGAGAACTGGAACTTCAAGTCCAGCCGCCCGATCGCCTCCTCGCCCGCGGTGGTCGGCGGCTCCGTGTACTTCGTGTCCTCGGCGGGATCGCTGGTCGCGCTCGACGTGGCGACCGGCCAGCCAAAATGGGTCTACGCCATCGAATACGAACGCAAGTTCGAGGCGCCAGGCCTGCACGGCTACCCGCCGGCCAGGCAGACGATCCCTGACGCCTGGGATGTCTTCACCTCCTCTCCCGCTGTCGCCAACGGCAAGGTGTACTTCGGCAGCGGCGACGGCAACGTGTACGCGGTGGACGCGACGAGCGGCGTGCTGCAGTGGAAGTTCGCGACGGGCGATGTGGTCCACGCCTCGCCGGCGGTCGCCGGCAACACGGTCTATGTCGGCAGCTGGGACAGCCGTCTCTACGCCATCGACGCCGAGACCGGACAGCAGAAGTGGGCCTTCCAGGGCGGTGAGGACCCGGCCATCCACAACCAGGTCGGCTTCCAGTCGTCGCCCGCCGTGGTGGACGGTACGGTGTACGTCGGCAGCCGCGACGCGCACGTGTACGCGATCGACGCAACGACGGGCCGCAAGAAATGGGATTACCCGACCAGCAAGTCCTGGGTGAACGGCACGCCCGCGGTGCGCGACGGCCTCGTGTACGTCGGGACCTCGGACAGTTCGCGCTTCATGGCGCTGGACGCTCGCACCGGCCGCCTGCGCTTCAATTTCGATGCCAAGTCCTACATTTTCTCGTCCGCGGCGCTCGCCGGTGAACTTGCCTACTTCGGTTGCCACAACGGCAAGCTCTACGCGGTGAACGCGAAGACCGGGCAGTTCGCGTGGGAGTTCCAGACCGAGGCGTCACGGCGCGATCCGATGAAAGTGCTGAATCCCGATGGCAGCCTGAATCGCGCGTCGTTCGCGCCGGTGTTCGGCGACTTCCAGGACATGTACGTCGACTTCTACCGGTACGTGTCCGTGGGCGCGATCATGGGCTCGCCGGCGGTCGAGGACGGCGTGTTGTACGTCGGCAGCATGGACGGCAATCTCTACGCGCTGCGCTGAAGCGCATCGGCAAATCCATGATTGACGTCGCGGTGGTGAGCCTCGTCCTCGCGAATCGCCATGATCACCTCACGCAGCCGTGCATCGGGCGCGAGCTTCCAGTAATCAATGGCGATCCTTGGAGCCGCGACGTTGGCGATGGTGCCGTCGTCGATGCTCGCCAGGTACTCCGTGTAGCTGTAGACGGCTTCTTCCTCGAAGTAGCCCACCACGCGATGCGCGGTCTTTGCGGAGACCAGGTACAGCAGAAAGAAGAGATTGTAGAAAACCCCCTGCGCAATCAGCACCAGCAACCGCTCGAACGCGGAGGGCCGGGCGATCTGCAGGATGGTCATCAGGTGCATGCGCTCGTTCTCGGCCTCGTCCAGCAGCGTGCGGATCCAGCCGCGATCGCCTTCCATGCGACGCAACGCGCGCAGGTGCTGCAACGCACCGCCCACCATGCCCGGCACGGCTGCAACGGTCTCCAGCACGACCGCACGATGGCCGTATCGTCGGGCGAAGAACGCATCGGCGAAGAAACGCATCAGCTTCGTGAACGCGTAGGCAACCCGATCGGAAAAATCCGCCGGCTCGCGGTGTGGGGCGGACGAGGTTGTCTCCGGCATGGCGAATCCCTCCTGCCAACCGAGTACACCCTGACGCGGGATTGCCGGTCAAGCAGCCCCGGGGACGTGCGGCGCTCGATCGCGTGGTCCAGTCGAGCGGCCGACCGGTCGTCCGATAGGCACGGCTCCAGGACTCCTTTCCGCTAAAATGGCCGGTGGTTTCAGCTGAAACACCCACACACATGCCCACATACGATTACCTCTGCCCCGCCAACGGCCGCGTCGTCGAAGTCAGCCACAAGATGTCCGAGCAGGTCGCGAACTGGGCCGAGCTCTGCCGTCGCGCCGGCCTGACGCTCGACGACACCCCCGGCAAGACCCCGGTCGAGCGGCTCATCACCGGTGGCAACGTGGTCCACTCGGGCTCGCTCGGCAGCAAGCAGGAGCGCCCCTGCGACAGCGGTCCCTGCGGCACTCCCGTGTGTGGCGGCGGCGGTTGCGCGTTCTGACGCACCCCTTTGTCCGCCCCTCCGAAGATCGGCTTCGTCTCCCTCGGCTGCCCCAAGGCGCTGGTGGACTCCGAGCGCATCCTCACGCGCCTGCGCGCCGAGGGTTACGACGTCGTGGGCAGCTACGAGGACGCGAACCTCGTCGTCGTGAACACCTGCGGCTTCATCGACGATGCCGTCCATGAATCGCTGGACGCGATCGGCGAGGCCCTCGCCCGCAACGGCAAGGTGATCGTCACCGGCTGCCTCGGCGCTAAACCCGAGACCATCACGGACCTGCACCCGAGCGTCCTCAAGGTCACCGGACCGCAGGCCTACGAGGACGTCGTGAACGCGGTGCACGAGCAGCTGCCGCCGCTGCACGACCCGTTCGTGGACCTCGTGCCGCCGCAGGGCGTCCGGCTCACGCCCCGTCACTACGCGTATCTCAAGATCTCCGAGGGCTGCAACCACCGCTGCAGCTTCTGCATCATCCCCTCGATGCGCGGCGACCTCGCGAGCCGGCCGGTCGGCGAGGTGATGCTCGAGGCCGAGCGCCTCGTGAAGGCCGGCGTAAAGGAACTGCTCGTCATTTCGCAGGACACGAGCGCCTACGGAGTCGACCTCAAGTACGCGACGGGCTTCTGGGGCGGCAAGCCGGTCAAGGCGCGCTTCGAGGACCTCGCCCGCGATCTCGGCTCGCTCGGCGCCTGGGTGCGCCTGCACTACGTCTACCCTTACCCGCACGTGGACCGGGTCATACCGCTCATGGCGGACGGCAAAGTGCTGCCCTACCTCGACGTGCCTTTCCAGCACGGCAGCCCGCGCATCCTGAAGCTGATGAAGCGGCCCGCGCACGCCGAGGACACGCTCGAGCGCATCCGGCGCTGGCGCGAGATCTGCCCGGACATCACGCTGCGCAGCACGTTCATCGTCGGCTTCCCGGGCGAGACCGAGGACGACTTCCGGATCCTGCTCGACTGGCTGCAGGAAGCGCGTCTCGACCGCGTCGGCTGCTTCAGGTACTCGCCCGTCGAGGGTGCGGCGGCGAACGAACTGCCAGAGCCCGTGCCGGATGAAGTGAAGCAGGAGCGTTACGAGCGCTTCATGGAGCTCGCGAGCACGATCAGCACCGGGAAGCTGGCTGCAAAGGTCGGCAGAAAGATGCGCGTGCTGGTGGATACTGTCGACGCGGAGGGCGCGGTGGCGCGCTCGAGCGCAGACGCTCCGGAAATCGACGGCGTGGTACGTGTCCCGCGCCCCGGAAAGCTCAGGTCCGGCGACTGGGCCGACGTCGAGATCACCGGGTCGGACGCCTATGACCTCGTCGCGAAGATTTCCCGCAAGAACTGAGTTGCCGATGAAACTGTCGCTCGTACGCCAGGCCTTCGCTGTGCTGGCGCTGCTCGTCCCGGTCGTCGTTTTCGGCCAGGCCTTTCTACAACCGTCCGCTGCCTCGCCAGCCGAGTCGACGACGACGGTCGATGCTCCGCTGCCTCCGCCCGCCGATCCGCTCGCCGAGGCGATCCGCGAACGCATCGACCACCTGCGCTACGCAGCCGCGCAGGACAATCGCGGCCAGGACGTGCGCGGCCAGCGCGTGATCCTCACCGAGGCGGTCGCCCGCTACTACGAGTCCCAGCAGTTCCGGCCCAGGTGGCGCGACCCGGCACGGCTCGATCTGCTGATCGCCGCCATCGCGGACGTGTACGACGACGGCCTGGACCCGATGGACTATCACGTCGAGGCGCTGCAGTCGTTCCGCAGCGGCCTGCGCTCACCACCAGGCCTGGCGCCCGCGGAGCAGGCGGAACTCGAGTTGGCAGCCACCGACGCGATGATGCTCGCGCTCTACCACCTTTACCGTGGCAAGGTGGACCCGGTGGAGCTGAGCTCGCAGTGGAACTTCCCGTCGCGACCGGTTTCCGAGGAGCGCGGCCTCGAGCAGTTCGCGCAGGCGGTCGACTCCGGCCTCATCCGCGAGACCTTCGACCGCGCACGACCGCAGCACGTCTGGTACCAGCGCGGTCGCGAACGCCTGAAGGAATACCGGGCGATCGCGACAGCGGGCGGTTGGTCGCCCATCAGCGACGGGCCGTCCCTGACGCTCGGCATGAGCGATCCGCGCGTGCCTGCACTGCGGCTGCGCCTCGAGACCACGGCCGACCTGATCGACGATGCGCCGGCGACGTATCCGGTTCCGCTGGTCTACGACGAGGAGACCGAGGCTGCCGTGAAGCGCTTCCAGGAGCGACACGGACTCGCGGCGGACGGCGCAGTGGGACCCGCGACCCGTGCGGCGCTCAACGTTCCAGTCTCGGCGCGCATCGACCAGATCCGTGTCAACCTGGAGCGCGCTCGCTGGGTGATGCACGAGATCCACGGCGAGTTCGTGCTGGTGGACGCCGCGGGATTCGACGTCAGCTACTTCCGCAACGACGAGCCGATCTGGACCTCCAAGGTCATCGTGGGACGCCCCTACCGCGAGACACCCATCTTCAAGTCATCGATCACCCACGTGGTGCTGAATCCGACCTGGACGATCCCGCCCACGATCCTCGTCAAGGACAAGCTGCCGATCATCAAGCGCGATCCCGGCTACCTGGTGCGCAACAACATCCGCGTGATCGACTCGAGCGGCAACGAGGTGAATCCCTATGCGGTGAACTGGGGCCGCTACGGCGCGGGCAACCTGCCGCCCTACCAGCTGCGGCAGGACCCCGGCGAGGACAACGCGCTCGGGCTCGTGAAGATCATGTTCCCGAATCCCCACATGGTCTACCTGCACGACACGCCGTCCAAGTCCCTGTTCGACCAGGACCAGCGGACGTTCAGCTCGGGGTGCATCCGCGTCGAGCGTGCGTTCGAGCTCGCGGAACTGGTGCTGAACGATCCCCAGAAGTGGAACCAGGCGACGATGGCCGAAGTGGTCGCCTCGAAGAGGATGCGGACCGTCTATCTCGCGAAGCCGGTGCCGGTCCTCATCCTTTACTGGACCTCGCAGCCGCGCCCGGACGGCCAGGTGTTCTTCCGCAACGACATCTACGGTCGGGACCCGCCGACGCTGGCGGCGCTCAACAGCAGCTTTCGACTTCCATAAAAAGGGGCCGGCGACTGCAGGGGGGCATGTCGCCGGCCAATTTCACGCAGGAGGAAAATCGACTGGCGACAGTCTCCTCCAGCGAAGAGAAAATGCTGCCCGTGGATCTCACGATCCAGCTAGGTAGTCATCCGGAGTGACAGCCTCGCGGGCCGCCGCGTTCAGGCGTGGTGGTGGTGGCCGCCCGGCCCGTGCACGTGGCCGTGCTCGAGCTCTTCCTGCGTCGCGTCGCGCACTTCCGTGACCTCGACGTCGAAGTTCAGGTTCTCGCCGGCGAGCGGGTGGTTGCCGTCCACCGTCACCATGTCACCCTGTATGCGCACGACCGTCACCACGCGCGCGTGGCCCTGCGAGGTCTGGGCGTGAAACTGCATGCCCGGCTGCACGTTGGCGCCGCCGAACTGCCGCTTCGGCACCTGCTGGATGAGCGAGTCGTCGCGCACGCCGTAGCCTTCCGCGGGCTCGACCTTCACGTTCAGCCTGTCGCCGGACTGCTTGCCCTCGAGCGCCTTCTCGAGACCCGCGACCAGGTTGCCCTGCCCCTGGATGTAGGCGAGCGGATCGCCGCCCGAAGAACTGTCGAGCGTCTCGCCGGCGTCGTTCTTGAGCGTGTAGTGGATGAGGACGACTTTGTCCTGGGCGATCTGCATGGAAAAGCTCCGAGAGGGAAGGGGAAGGCTGTGGGCTGCAGGCTGTGGGTCTGAGGGGTCGTTCTTACCTGCAGCGCACAGCCCACGGCCCTCCGCCTAGATCTGCTGGCCGTCGTTGAGGCGCAGCCAGCCGCGGGCGACGCGATAGATGATCCAGATACCGACCACGAAGGCGCCGGCGATCCAGGTGACGATGCCGAGCCCGAGCAGCAGCACGAGCGGCAGCGAAAACAGCCCGATGAGCGCGAACCACAGCACGGCGTACCAGAAGGTGCGCAGCTGCCAGCTGAAGTGGCTTTCGAGCCAGGTGCCGCGCGCCTCGCTGCGTTTCACGTAGTTCATCACCACCGCGATGATGGACGGCACGCCGAAGATGAACTGGCCGATGACCGTCGCCGCGGAGAACACGCCCATCAGCGCGCTCGCCGCGTGCAGGGCGTACATCCAGTGCGTGTAGGTGATGAGCGACGGCGGCGGGAGGGTGGCCCCGCCCGGGCTGTTGTAATCGGTCATGTCACGGCTCGCGTGCGCGCTCGTCAGTCGCGCTCGTAGGTCACGAAGGCGCCCTGCATGTCGCCGTTCTCGGTGTAGATCTCGAGGTCCGCGAAACTCCAGCCCTGTGCCAGCATTTCGGCGTGCTTCTTGTTGAGCTTCTCCGAGAACCCGCTGTAGCCCTTGCCGTCGACCCACACGGTCCTGGTCTTCGCATTGGCGTCGTCGTCCTCGTCGTCCGCCGCAAATGCCGCGCCGGTGACGAGACTGCCCGCGGACAGCGCCAGGACGGCGCACTTCACCAGGAATTTCATCGCGATTCTCCTCGAGCCTGGGGGTTTCGACGAATCAGGGCACTAAGCTACCCCACCGCCGCGCTCTTGGCCAGATTGGGCCACTGCCGGCCTGGAGCGCGAGGCCGCGCGTCCGACGTGCGTTTCGACTTCGATCCGGCGTGGCAGCGTGGTGCCGGGCTACTCGACCGTCACGCTCTTGGCCAGGTTCCTCGGCTGGTCCACGTCCGTCCCCTTCAGGATCGCGCAGTGATACGCGAGCAGCTGCAGCGGAATCGTGTAGACCGCCGGCGCCTGGAAATAGGTCACGTGCCGTGGCATCTGTATGACGTGCACGCCATCCGACGGCTCGATGCCTGATTCCGGATCGGCGAACACGTACAGCTCGCCGCCGCGAGCGCGGACTTCCTGCAGGTTCGACTTCAACTTCTCGAGCAGGTCGTTGTTGGGCGCGACCGCGATCACCGGCATGTTTTCGTCCACCAGCGCGAGTGGGCCGTGCTTGAGCTCGCCGGCCGCATAGGCCTCGGCATGGATGTAGGAGATCTCCTTGAGCTTGAGCGCCCCTTCCATGGCGATCGGGTACATCGCGCCGCGGCCCAGGAACAACGCGTGCTCCTTGTCGGCAAAGCGCTTCGCGAGCTCCCGGATGGTGCCGTCGAGCGAGAGCGTGCTTTCGATCAGCGACGGGATGCCGAGCAGGCGCTGCACGAGGCCGCGCTCGCGTTCCGCGTCGGCGCTGTGGAACTTGGCGAGCGCCACCACCAGCATGTTCAGTGCGGCGAGCTGCGTCGTGAATGCCTTGGTCGAGGCCACGCCGATCTCGGGGCCCGCGCGCGTCAGCATGACGAGCTCGGACTCGCGCACCAGCGAGCTTTCGGGCGCGTTGCAGATCGCGAGCTGCGAGAGATAGCCCGCCTGGCTGGCGGAGCGCAGCGCGGCGAGCGTATCGGCCGTCTCGCCAGACTGCGAAACGCTCACGAACAGCGTGTTCTTCGGCACCACCGGGTTTCGATAGCGGTACTCGCTCGCGATCTCCACCCAGCAGGGCAGGCGGCAGATCTGCTCGATGAAATACTTGGCCACGGTGGCCGCGTGGTAGCTCGTTCCGCAGGCCACGATGCGCACGGCCTCGGTCTTCGCGAACACGGCCTGCGCGGCCGGGCCGAACGCGGCCTCGAGCAGCTTGCCGCCTGCGACGCGTTCCTCGAGCGTCTGCGCCACGGCGCGCGGCTGCTCGTGGATCTCCTTCAGCATGTAATG
Source organism: uncultured Gammaproteobacteria bacterium (assembly GCA_963778185.1). Lineage (GTDB taxonomy): Bacteria > Pseudomonadota > Gammaproteobacteria > Steroidobacterales > Steroidobacteraceae > RPQJ01. Next base: position 1,405,558 of record CAVZTF010000003.1, read on the forward strand.
CGGGTACTCGCCCTTCTCCGCGGCATCGGACGACTGCTCGCTGATCCACTCGGGCCGATGCACGGAGTTGCCTTCGCCGTCGATGATCCGGAAGCCCTTGCGGCGGACTTCGGCCACGTCGCCCTCCTCGAGGATGACGAAGCGCCGGGTCACGGGCAGCAGCGCCGCCATGTCGGAGGCGACGAAGTTTTCCGCTTCGCCCAGCCCGATGACGACCGGGCAGCCCTGGCGGGCGAGCACGATGCGGTCGGGATCGTCCTTCGAGATCACGGCGAGCGCGAACGCGCCCTCGAGCTCGGCGACCGTCGCACGCACGGCCTTGAAGAGGTCGCTCGTGGCCTTGAGGTGGTAATGGATGCGATGCGCGATGACCTCGGTGTCGGTCTCGGAGGTGAACTCGTAGCCGAGGCGCCGGGATTCCTCACGCAGCTCCTCGTGGTTCTCGATGATTCCGTTGTGGACGATTGCGATGCCGTCCTTCGAGATGTGCGGGTGCGCATTGCGCTCGCTGGGCACGCCGTGGGTGGCCCAGCGGGTGTGGGCGATGCCGAGCCCGGCGTGGGTCGGATCGGCGTCGAGCGCGTCCTGGAGCTTGCGGACCTTGCCGACGGTCCGCAGGCGCTTGAGCTTCCCGGTGCCATTCAGCACCGCGACCCCGGCCGAGTCGTAGCCACGGTATTCGAGCCGGCGCAGTCCCTCGATCAGTACGGGGACGACGTCACGGTCGGCGACGGCTCCAACGATTCCGCACATGCGGCCATCCTTGCTCGCTCTGGGGTCGGCGAGGCTAACAGCAATATTCGATAAATCAAAGATCTAGCGCGACAGGCCCCACGTTTCGGCATGCGGGCAGACTGGCATTGTAGCCCTTGGGGGGCACCACCCTTCAGCGTGCTGCCTCACAGAAGCCGATTTGCGACGTCCTTCTAGAGCCAGTTTCGCCGCCGGAAGATGACGAACAGGGCCCCGCACAGCACCACGCAGACGAACACGATGCCGGCGAAGGCCAGTGCGCTGTGCGCGCCGGGCAGTCCGACGTTCATGCCGTAGATGCTCGCGACCAGCATCGGCACGGCCAGCAGGATCGTGACGGATGTCAGCACCTTCATCACTGAATTGAGGTTGTTGGAGACGATCGATGCGAAGGCGTCCATCATCTGGCTGAGGATGTTGTCCGAGATGTCCGCCATTTCGATGGCCTGGCGGACCTCGATCCGCACGTCTTCGAGCAGTTCCTGGTCCTGCTCGTCCCAACGCAGCACCGGGAGGCGCTGCAGTCGCTCCAGCGCCCGCTCGTTGGCTCGCATGCCGGTGGCGAAATACGTCAGGCTCTTCTGGTACTCGAGCAGCCCGAGCACCTCCTCATTGCGCAGGGAGCGCCTGAGCGAGTCCTCCAGCCGCTCGACCGAGGCATTTATCTCGCGCATCGCGCCCAGGTAGGCGTCGGCGAGTTGCCAGAAGACCCGCAGCACGAAGTCCGTCGCGACCGAAGTGGACGGGTCCGCGAGCCGTTCCGCGAGCAACGGTTCCAGGAACTCGACCGGCCGGGGCGCGACGGTGACCACCCCGTGCGGCGCCAGGAACACGCTGACCGGCAGGGTGACGAATGGCGCACCGATTTCCACACGGCGGCGGGAGGGGTAGTGCAGGACCACCAGCACCACCTCGCCCAGATGCTCGACGCGGGGGCGCTCGTCAGGATCCGTCACGTGGGTGATGAGTGCAGGCGGCAGGCCGAACTCCCGCATCGTCGCGAGATCCGCATCGGACGGGCCCACGAAATGCAGCCACCTGCCGGGCTTCGGGTCGCTCATACCTGTCGCGAGTGTACGCGCTTCAGCGCTTCTTCTCGGGTCGCTTCCACGACTCGACCGACACCTGCTTGCTGCGCTCGAGCGTGAGCTGGCCGTCCGGCGTGTCGCGCGTGATGGTCGAGCCCGCGCCGACGGTGGAGGCCGCCCCGATCTTCACGGGCGCCACCAGCATTGCCCCCGAGCCGATGAACGCGCCGTCGCCGATCTCCGTGCGCCACTTGTTCGCGCCGTCGTAGTTGCAGGTGATGGTGCCAGCGCCGACGTTCACCTTCTCGCCCACCGTGGCGTCGCCGAGATAGGTGAGGTGGTTGGCCTTGCTGCCGGCGCCGATCACGCTGTTCTTCACCTCGACGAAATTGCCGATGTGCACCTCGCTCGCGAGCTCGGCCCCCGGCCGGAGGCGCGCGTAGGGTCCGACGCTGCAGTGCGCGCCGACTCGCGCCCGCTCGATCACGCAGTTGGGATGCACGACCGTGTCGTCGCCGATCTCGCTGTCGCGGATCACGACGTTCGGCCCGATGCGCACGCGGTTGCCGAGGATCACGCGGCCTTCGAGCACGACGTTCACGTCGAGGTAGACGTCGCGGCCGATCCCGACGGGGCCGCGCGCGTCGAACCGCGCCGGGTCGACGATGGTGGCGCCCGCGAGCATCAGTTCCGTGGCGCGCCGCCGGCGATAGGCTGCCTCGAGCTCGGCGAGCTGCAGCCTGTCGTTGACGCCCAGGACCTCGGTCGCCGTCGGCGCGACGACGGCGTGCACCTTGGTGCCGGAGCGCACGGCAGCGACGATCACGTCGGTGAGGTAGTACTCGCCCTGTGCGTTGTCGTTCCCGAGCGCCGCGAGCCACTGGCGGAGCTTGTCGGCCGGGACGCACATGAGTCCGGTGTTCGACTCGTGGATGGCGCGTTCCTTGCTGTTGGCGTCCTTGTGCTCGACGATGCGCACGACGTTGCCTGCGCCGTCGCGCACGATGCGGCCATAGCCGGTCGGGTCGGGCAGCAGCACCGAAAGCAGGCTCACTTCGCTCCTGCCCGCCTCGGCCACGAGTCTCGCGAGGGTTTCGAGCCGCACCAGCGGCACGTCACCGTAGAGCACGAGCACCAGATGATCGTCCGGGATGCTCGGCATGGCCTGCCCTACCGCGTGGCCGGTGCCGTGCTGCTCGGCCTGCTGCACCCACTGCACGTCGTCGCGGTCGTGGAAGGCCTCGAGCACCTGCTCGCCGCCGTGGCCGTAGACGACGTAGGTCGCCGCGGCCTCCAGGCCGGCCGCCGCATCGAGCACGTGCGCGAGCAGCGGCTTGCCCGCCAGCGGCTGCAGGACCTTGGGCAGGTCCGACTTCATGCGCTTGCCCTGGCCGGCGGCCAGGATCACGACGGATAGGGCCATGTCAGCATCCGGTTCCGGTGGTTGCAGGGCATTCTACCCAAGCCGCGGGGAATTCCCGCCGAAACGCACAGGGCCCGCATGGCGGGCCCTTCGAGCGAATGAAGAGGCGGGAATGTCCCCGCAGGGGACAGTGCCCTAGCGCCGCGTCTTGCGCAGCTTCTGGATCGCCTGCAGCTGGGCGCTGACGGCGGCGAGCTCCGCTTCGGCGGTGGCGATCTCCTGCTTCTCGGTCCGGGCGCGGATCGCCTCCTCGGCGACGCGCTTGGCCTCGAGCACCTTGGCCTCGTCGAGGTCGGCCGCGCGGATCGCGGTGTCGGAGAGGACGTTGATGTGCGACGGCTGGACCTCCAGGAATCCGCCCTGCACGTACACCATCTCCTCCTCGTCCTTGCCCGGCACCTTGATGCGCACCGTGCCCGCCTTGATCTGGGTGATCAGCGGCGCGTGGCGCGGATAGATGCCGAGCTCGCCCATGATGCCCGGGAGCACCACGAACTCTGCATCGCCGGAGTAGATCGCCTCCTCCGCGCTCACGACGTCGATACGCATGGTCGCCATGACGGCTCCTTATTGCAGGCCCTTGGCCTTCTCGACCGCTTCCTCGATCGCGCCGATCATGTAGAACGCCTGCTCCGGCAGGTGGTCGTACTCGCCGGCCACGATCGCCTTGAAGCCCCGGATCGTGTCCTTGAGCGACACGAACTTGCCCGGGCTGCCGGTGAATACCTCGGCCACGTGGAACGGCTGCGACAGGAAACGCTGGATCTTGCGGGCGCGGGCCACGATCAGCTTGTCCTCGGGCGACAGTTCGTCCATGCCCAGGATCGCGATGATGTCGCGCAGTTCCTTGTAGCGCTGCAGCACGGCCTGCACGGCGCGCGTCGTCTCGTAGTGCTCCTCGCCGATGACGTTCGGATCGACCTGGCGCGAGGTCGAGTCGAGCGGGTCCACCGCCGGGTAGATGCCGAGCGATGCGATGTCGCGCGAGAGCACGACAGTGGCGTCGAGATGGCCGAACGTCGTGGCCGGCGACGGATCGGTCAGGTCGTCCGCGGGGACGTACACGGCCTGGATCGAGGTAATGGAGCCAACCTTCGTCGAGGTGATGCGCTCCTGCAGGCGGCCCATTTCCTCGGCCAGCGTCGGCTGGTAACCCACCGCGGACGGCATGCGCCCGAGCAGCGCCGACACCTCGGTGCCCGCGAGCGTGAAGCGGTAGATGTTGTCCACGAAGAACAGGATGTCGCGGCCTTCGTCACGGAAGCGCTCGGCCATGGTGAGGCCCGTGAGCGCCACGCGCAGGCGGTTGCCCGGCGGCTCGTTCATCTGGCCGAACACCATCGCCACCTTCGACTGGCTCAGGTCCTCCTGCACGATGACCCTGGCCTCCGACATCTCGTGGTAGAAGTCGTTGCCCTCGCGGGTGCGCTCACCGACGCCGGCGAACACCGAGAGTCCCGAGTGCTGCTTCGCGATGTTGTTGATCAGCTCGAGCATGTTGACGGTCTTGCCCACGCCGGCGCCGCCGAACAGGCCGATCTTGCCGCCCTTGGCGAACGGGCAGATCAGGTCGATGACCTTGATGCCGGTCTCGAGCAGCTCGACCGAGGGCGAGAGCTCGTCGAACTTCGGCGCGGGCTGGTGGATCCCGCGCCGTTCGTCGGCGGCGATCGGACCGCGCTCGTCGATCGGACGGCCGAGCACGTCCATGACGCGACCGAGGACGCCCGGGCCCACGGGCACGGAGATCGCCGCACCGGTGTTGCGCACCTTCATGCCGCGCTGCAGGCCGTCGGACGACCCGAGCGCGATGGTGCGCACGACGCCGTCGCCGAGCTGCTGCTCGACCTCGAAGGTCAGCCCCTTCTCGGCGAGCGCATTGCCGCTGTCCTCGAGGACCAGCGCGTCGTAGATGTTCGGCATCGCGTCGCGCGGGAACTCTATGTCGATGACCGCGCCGATGGTCTGGACGATGGTGCCGTGAGCTTGTGACATGGTCGTGTCCTGAATCTGTTTGCGTTGCCTGAATTCGTCGTCGCGACTGCCGCTACACCGCGGCTGCGCCGCCCACGATCTCCGAGAGTTCCTTGGTGATCGAGGCCTGGCGGCTCTTGTTGTAGATGAGCTGCAGCTCTTCGATGATGCTCTGCGCGTTGTCCGAGGCGGCCTTCATGGCCACCATGCGCGCGGACTGCTCGGAGGCGATGTTGTCGGCGGCCGCCTGGTAGACGAAGGTCTCGAGATAGCGCACCAGCAGCTGGTCGAGCACGGCCTTGGGATCGGGCTCGTAGAGGTAGTCCCAGTTGCCCGCGCCGACCTTGTCGTGGTCCTCCCACACTTCCTCGGCGGCGAGGGGCTGTTGCGGGATCGGGATCAACGTGCCGTGGACCGGGTCCTGCTTCATCGTGTTGACGAAGCGGTTGCCGAAGAGATGCACCTCGTCGAGTCGTCCCTCGAGATAGCCGTCGATCAGCATCTTCACCGGGCCGATGAGGCGATCGAGGGTCGGGCGATCGCCGTAGTTCACCACCTGCGAGACGATCTTCCCGCCCATGCGGTTCAGGAAGCCGAAGCCCTTGTTGCCGATCGCGCAGTACTCGACCTCGACGCCCTTCGCGATCCACTCCTTGTGCTGGTTCAGCACCAGGCGCAGCAGGTTGGTGTTCAGGCCGCCGCAGAGGCCCTTGTCCGTAGTGATCACGATCGCGCCGACGCGCTTCACTTCGGGGCGACGCGTGAGCAGCGGGTGCTTGTATTCCGCGTTCGCGTTTGCGGCGTGCATGGCAATCGCGAGGATCCGCCGGGCGTATGGTCGCCCCGCACGCATCCGCTCCTGCGCCTTCTTCATCTTCGAAGCAGCGACCATCTCCATCGCCTTGGTGATCTTGCGCGTGTTCTGCACGCTCTTGATCTTGAGGCGGATTTCCTTGGTTCCGGCCATGTTCGCTCCGGGCTTGGACTCAGTACGCGCCGTTCTTCTGGAAGTCCTCGATCGCGGCGGCGAGAGCTTTCTCGTCGTCGGCGTTCAGGTCCTTCGTCTGCTCGATGCGGTCGTACAGGTCCTTGTACTTCGACTTCACGTGGCTGCGCAGCGCCGACTCGAAGGCGAGCGCACGCTTCACCTCGACGCCGTCGAAGTAGCCCTTGTTCACCGCGAACAGCGTGACCGCCTGCTCGGCGACCGAGATCGGCGAGTACTGCGGCTGCTTCATGAGCTCGGTCACGAGCCGGCCGCGGTCGAGCTGCTTGCGGGTGGCCTCGTCGAGGTCGGAGGCGAACTGCGCGAACGCCGCGAGCTCGCGGTACTGGGCGAGCGCGAGGCGCACCCCGCCGCCGAGCTTCTTGATCACCTTGGTCTGCGCCGCGCCGCCCACGCGCGACACGGAGATGCCGGCGTTGATGGCCGGGCGGATGCCGGCGTTGAAGAGGTCGGTCTCGAGGAAGATCTGGCCGTCGGTGATCGAGATCACGTTGGTCGGCACGAACGCGGACACGTCGCCCGCCTGCGTCTCGATGATCGGCAACGCGGTGAGCGAGCCGGTCCTGCCCTTGACGGCGCCCTTGGTGAAGCGCTCGACGTACTCCTCGTTCACGCGCGCGGCGCGCTCGAGCAGGCGCGAGTGCAGGTAGAACACGTCGCCCGGGTAGGCCTCGCGGCCCGGCGGGCGGCGCAGCAGCAGCGACACCTGGCGGTAGGCCCAGGCCTGCTTCGTGAGGTCGTCATAGATGATGAGCGCGTCCTGGCCGCGGTCGCGGAAGTACTCGCCCATCGTGCAACCGGAGTACGGGGCAATGTACTGCATCGCGGCCGACTCGGAAGCGGTGGCCGCGACAACGATGGTGTAGGCCATCGCACCGTGCTCCTCGAGCTTGCGGACCACGTTCGCGACGGTCGAGGCCTTCTGGCCGATCGCGACGTAGATGCAGATGAGGTCCTTGCCCTTCTGGTTGATGATCGTGTCGACCGCGACGGCGGTCTTGCCCGTCTGGCGGTCGCCGATGATCAGCTCGCGCTGGCCGCGGCCGATCGGCACCATCGAGTCGATGGCCTTGAGGCCGGTCTGCACCGGCTGGCTCACCGACTTGCGGGCGATGACGCCCGGCGCCACCTTCTCGATGACGTCGGTTTCCTTCGCGTCGACCGGGCCCTTGCCGTCGATGGGCTGGCCGAGCGCGTTCACCACGCGGCCGATCAGCTCGGTGCCGACGGGCACCTCGAGGATGCGCCCGGTGCACTTGACCGTGTCGCCCTCGGTGATGTGCTCGTACTCGCCGAGAATCACCGCGCCGACCGAGTCGCGCTCGAGGTTGAGCGCGAGGCCGAAGGTGTTCTTCGGGAACTCGAGCATTTCACCCTGAACCACGTCCTGCAGGCCGTGGATGCGGACGATGCCGTCCGTCACCGACACGACGGTGCCGACGCTGCGTGCCTCGGTGGCCGCCGTGAAGTTCTGGATGCGTGCCTTGATCAGTTCGCTGATCTCAGAAGCCTTGATCGACATTTCGCATTCCTCTGCAGGCCGTCGCCGCACCTGCGGCCGGGCCGTGTGAATTCTGTCAGCCAGTCAAATCCGTCTCGAGCCGCTCGAGCTTGCCCTTCAGCGAGCCGTCGATGAGCAGGTCGCCCGAGCGCACCACCGCGCCGCCGATCAAGCTGGGATCGACAGTGCAATGCAACCGCACGTCGCGGCGCAGCCGGTTGCGCAGGGCTCCCGCGAGCCGTTCCTTCTGCCGCTCGTCGAGCGTCGTCGCGGAGACGAGCTCGACGTCGGCCACGTTGCGGTCCTCGGCGACCAGTTCTTCGAAGCGCGTCGCGATCTCGGGCAGGAAGCCGAGGCGCCCGTTCTCGGTCAGCAGCGCCAGCAACGCCCGGCCGTGCCTGTCGAGCCCATCGCCGCAGATACCGGCGATGAGTTCCCCGAGTTGCTCGCCGCGCACCCCGGGGCTGCGCTCGAACGCGCGGAACTCGTCGCTCAGCACGACCGAACGTGCCGTTGCAAGCCAACCGGACCAGGCGTCCAGCCGTTGCTGCTCCCGAGCGTAACCGAACGCCGCCTTGGCGTAGGGTCTCGCTACAGTGGCTCTCTCCGCCATCGTGACTCCCTTGGGGTCGCCGCGGCCGTCAGGCCTTGGCGCCCTCGATTTCGCGCGCGAGCTTCTCGATCAGGTCGGCATGCGCCTTCGGGTCGATCTCGCGCTCGAGGAGCCGCGAGGCTCCGGCCACCGCGAGGGTGGCCACGTCCTTGCGCAGCGCGTCGCGCGCGCGGGACTGCTCGAGCGCCACCTCCTGACGGGCGTCGCCGACGAGACGCTGCCCCTCGGAAATGGCCGTCGTGCGGGCCTCCTCGATGATCTCGTTCGAGCGGCGGTTCGCCTGGTCGACGATCTTGAGCGCCTTGTCGCGCGCCTCGTTCACGATCCCGGCGGCCGTGCCGTGGGACTGCTGGAGCTCCTTCTGGCCGCGCTCGGCGGCCGCGAGGCCGTCGGCGATCTTCTTCTGGCGGTCCTCGACCGCCTTCATCAGCGGAGGCCAGATGAACTTCCACGAGAACCAGATCAGGACCAGGAAGACGATCGCCTGCCCGATGAGCGTGGCATTGATGTTCATGGCGACGTCCTCGCGTCAGTCGTGCTTCAGCCGAAACGGGCGAGCAGCGGGTTGGCGACCGCGAAGAACATCGCGAGCGCGACGCCGATCAGGAACGCCGCGTCGATCAGGCCGGCGAGCAGGAACATGCGGCCCTGCAGGGTCGGGATCAGCTCGGGCTGGCGTGCGGCCGCCTCGAGGAACTTCGAGCCCATGATGCCGATGCCGATGCAGGCGCCGATCGCGCCGAGGCCGATGATCAGGCCGATGCCCAGCGCGGTGAAGCTCTGGACCTGGGCGATGAACGCGAGATTTTCCATTTGTCTCTCCAGTCAGTCGTGCGGTTGCGTAAACGTTCAGAAGTCTCAGTGATGCTCAGTGCCCATCGCGACGTACACGATGGTCAGCACCATGAAGATGAAGGCTTGCAGCGTGATGATCAGGATGTGGAAGATCGCCCAGGCCGCGCCGGCGAGCACCTGGCCGAACATCGAGAGGCTGCTGCCGATGGTGAACCCGACCCAGCTCGCGCCGAGCAACGCGATCAGCATGAACACGAGCTCGCCCGCGTACATGTTGCCGAAGAGTCGCATCGCGAGCGACACGGGCTTCGACAGCAGCTCGACGAGGTTGAGCAGGAAGTTCGGGATCCACAGCACCGGGTTGGCGCCGAAGGGGGCGGTGAAGAGCTCGTGGACGTAGCCGCCGGCGCCCTTCGCCTTGAAGGAATAGAAGATCACTATCGCGAGCACCGAGAGCGACATCGCGAACGTGGTGTTGACGTCGGCCGTGGGCACCACGCGCCAGTAATGGAGGCCGAACCATCCCGCGACCACGCCCGGCACGTCGAGGGGCAGCAGGTCCATGGCGTTCATGAAGAACACCCAGAGGAAGATCGTGAGCGCGAGCGGGGCGAGGAAGCGGCGGTCGAGGTGGAAGACCTCCTTGACCTGGGTGTCGACGAACTCGACCACCATCTCGACGAACGCCTGCCCCTTGCCGGGGACCCCCGGGGTGGCCTTGCGCGCGGCCAGCCAGAACAGGCCGAGGGCCAGCACGCCCATGAGCACCGACATGAAGATCGTGTCGACGTGCCAGGTCCAGAAACCTTCGCCGACCTTGAGGTGCGACAGGTGGTGGGTGATGTAGTCGGTGCTGGTTGCAGGTGCTTCGCCGGCCATGATCAGTCCGAAACTCCCAGTTTCTCGTGCCCTTTCGTCGCGCCCCCGCGGGCCGCGCCGAACCAGTAACCCACGTACGTCACCGCGTACCCCGCCAGGAGCGGCATCGCGGCGACCCTCGGCGACCGGAGCGCCAACACCAGCAGCGCGATGGTGAAGCCGACCTTCACCATCCAGCCGGCAAAGAAACTCCAGGCCACCCGATACGCACTTGCTCCCGCGCCATGCCGCAGCATCGCGAACGCCATCAGCGACGTCGCGACGATGCCGATGCCCGCTCCGACCAGCGCCGAGGCGCCCGCGCGGGCATCCGACACGGCGAGGCAGGCGACCCCGACGATCGCCCCGAGCAATACCTGCGCCAGCACGACCGCCAGCGCCTGGCGCCGGCCATTCTGGACAACGAGGTTGCTCAAGGCCTCACTCAAGCTCCGGGCAACAAAAAAGCCACGTCATGTGCCGGGCGCTTCCGGCGACGGGTGGCGATTCGACCGTTACCCGGGTCGGCCGCACCCGCTGGCACGGCCTCCGGAAGGCCGCCAATTATAGCGGCTCCTTTTGCAGTGCTTCAATGCGGAGCCGGCTCTAACTGGCGGCCGTTATTGCGGCTTCCACGGATGGCGCAGGTGTGCGAACCGCGGTCCACGAATCACTCGCCACGGGCCGGGTACTGTGCGATCGTTCGTCAATTCCAAAGATAGAATGAACCAGCTGCCGGTCGTTCAGTCAGCTCAGTTGTTAGAATTTCTTTATGCAGCAGCTCACTGGATGTGAGCGAGGATTCCGTCGAGTTCGTCGAGGCTGTTGTAGTTGATGACGAGCTTGCCGCGGCCGGACCCGCTGTGCTGCACGGCCACCTTCGCCCCGAGCTTCTCGGCGAGGTCCTGCTCGAGACGCCCGATGTTCGGGTCCTTGCGCGGCGGCTCGCGATGACCCTCGCCGTCCTTGTGCTCGATCATGCGACGCACCAGCGCCTCGGTCTCGCGCACCGAGAGCCCCTTCTTCGCCACCAGCATCGCCACCTCGACCTGTTGCCGGGTGGCCGTCAGGCCGAGCAGCGCACGGGCGTGGCCCATCTCGAGTTGCCGGGTCTCGACCAGCTTCTTCACTTCTTCGGCGAGCTCGAGCAGGCGCAGCAGGTTGCTTACGGCCGCACGCGAGCGGCCCACTGCGTCGGCCGCGGTCTGGTGCGTCATGTCGAATTCGCGGATCAGCCGGTCGAGCGCGCGCGCCTCCTCGAGCGGATTCAGGTTCTCGCGCTGGATGTTCTCGATGAGCGACATCGCGACGGCTGCCTCGTCGGACACCCGGCGGATCACGGCCGGAATGTCGTGCAGGCCCGCCATCTGCGCGGCCCGCCAGCGACGCTCGCCCGCGATGATCTCGTAGCGGTCGGGTTCGCCGCTGCGCTGCGCCGCGAGCAGCCGCACCACGATTGGCTGCACCACGCCCTGCGCGCGGATCGAATCGGCCAGCTCCTGCAGGCTCTCCGGGCGCATGTCGAGGCGCGGCTGGTAGCGCCCGCGCTGCAGCAGGTCCACCGGGATCCTGGCGAGTTCCTCGTCGAGCCGGGGCCGGGGCGCGGATTCGGTTCCCGCGGGTTCCGCCTGAGCAGGCGTGCTCGTGCCGAGCAGGGCTTCGAGCCCGCGGCCGAGACTGGGTCGCTTGGTTGCCATGCGGGGGAGTTTAGCGGATAGGCGCGCGCCGCTAACGGCCGGGCTAGACCGGCGCTGATTCGGGCGGCTCGTCGGGGTCCTCCCCAACGGCCGCGGGGGCGCGCCCGAGCTGCGCCTCCTCCTCCCGCCGGATCAGTTCCCCGGCCAGCGCGAGGTAGGCGAGCGCCCCACGGGAATCCTTGTCGTGGTACATCGCCGCCTTGCCGAAGCTCGGTGCCTCCGCGAGCCGCACGTTGCGCGGGATGACGGTGCGGAACACCTTGTCGCCGAAGTGCATGATCAGCTGCGCGGAAACCTCGTTCGAGAGGTTGTTCCGCGGGTCGAACATGGTGCGCAGGATCCCCTCGAGCTGGAGGTCCGGGTTCACGCTGGCGCGGATCTGCTCGATGGTGCCCATGAGCGCGGAGAGCCCCTCGAGCGCGTAGTACTCGCACTGCATCGGCACGAGCACGGTGTCGGCGGCCACGAGTGCGTTCAGCGTCAGCAGGTTGAGCGCCGGCGGGCAGTCGATGAGGATGACGTCGTAGAAGCCGCGCACCGGCTTGAGCGCGTTCCTGAGCCGCACCTCGCGCCCGATCTTGCTCATGAGCTGGACCTCGGCCGCGACGAGGTCCTGGTTGCCCGGCAGCACCGTGAACCCGCCCTGCTCGACAGGCACCAGGGCCGCCGCGAGGTCGCATTCCCCGAGCAGGACGTCGGTCATCGAGTAGCGCAGGTTGCGCTTGTCCACGCCGCAACCCATGGTCGCGTTGCCCTGCGGGTCGCTGTCGATGAGCAGCACCTTGCGTTGCGTCGCGGCCAGCGAGGCGGCAAGGTTCACGGCAGTGGTCGTCTTGCCGACGCCGCCTTTCTGGTTGGCCACCGCGATGACGCGCTTCATGGGCCGGGAAGGATAGCCGCGATCAGTCCGTCTTGTCGTGCGAACGGCACAGTTCGACCAGGTGCCGCTCCTCCTCGAGCCCCGGCACGGCGAGCCGGTGCACGGCCGCGACCTTCCAGCCGTTCAGCTTCGCCGCGAGCTCCTCCTCGGGATAGCGGCCCTTCATGGCGAGCAGGCGTCCGCCACCCGCGACCAGCCGGCCCGCCACCTTGACCAGGTCCGCGACCGGCCCGACGGCCCGGGCCAGCACGGTGTCGAACCGCTCCCCGGGCTCGTAGCCTTCAGCCCGGGACTGCACGACCTCGACGTTGGCCAGGTCGAGCGCGTCCCGGACGTGCTCGAGGAACCGGCACTTCTTGCCGGTGGACTCGATCAGCGCGAAGTGCCGGCCGGGCTCCACGACCGCCAGCGGGATGCCGGGGAAGCCCGCGCCGCTGCCGACGTCCGCGACACGCGTGCCGCGCAGGTACGCCCGCACGCTCAGGCTGTCGAGCAGGTGCTTGGTGACCTGCGAGGGCCGGTCGCGGATGGCCGTGAGGTTCATCCGCGCGCCCCATGCGTCGAGCAGGTCGAGGTGGGCCAGCAGGCGACCGGCCTGTTCCTCCGTGAGATCGACGCCGAGCGAGCGCGCCCCGTCGAGCAGGGAGGAATTCATCGGCACCTCAGGCCTTCACCATGACCGACACGAACTCGTGGACCGGCATGGCCTCGAGCTTCCCGCGGTCGGCGAACACGGCCTTGATCTTCTCCGCCTGCGCGGGCGGGAAATGCCCGTCCACGCTCGCCTCGAACTTCTTCACGAGCAACGGGATGCCCTCGGCACGGCGCTTGCGGTGGCCGATGGGGACATCGACGTGCGCGCGCGCGGTCGAGCTGCCGTCCTTGAAGAACACCTGCACGGCGTTGCCGATGTGGCGCCTGTCGGCCGCGTAGTAATCCTCGGTGAACCTGCTGTTCTCGCGCACGACCATCCTGTCGCGCAGCCGGTCCACGCGCGGGTCGCTGGCCATCGCATCCTCGTAGTCGGCGGCGCTGAGGCGGCCGAAGATCAGCGGGATCGCGGTCACGTACTGGATGCAGTGGTCGCGATCGGCCGGGTTCGCGAGCGGGCCGGTCTTGTCGATGATGCGCACCGCCGGCTCCTGCGTCTCGATCACCACGTGGTCGACGTCGGCGAGACGGTCCTTGACGGCCGGGTGCAGCTCCATCGCGCACTCCGCCGCAGTCTGCGCGTGAAACTCGGCCGGGAAGGAGATCTTGAACAGCACGTTCTCCATCACGTAGCTGCCGAAGTTCTGCGGAAAGCTGAACGGCCTGCCCTCGAAGAGCACGTCGTAGAAGCCCCAGGTCGTCGCGGTGAGCGCCGACGGGTAGCCCATCTCGCCGGTCATCGCGATCAATCCGTGGCGCACGGCGCGACTCGTGGCGTCGCCCGCCGCCCAGCTCTTGCGCGACCCCGTGTTCGGCGCGTGGCGATAGGTGCGCAGCGCGCCGCCGTCGAGCCATGCGTTCGACACGGCGTTGATCACCTGCTCCCGGGTGCCGCCGAGCATCTTCGTCACGATCGCGGTCGAGGCGATGCGCACCAGCAGCACGTGGTCGAGGCCGACACGGTTGAAGCTGTTCTCGAGCGCGATCACGCCCTGGATTTCGTGCGCCTTGATCATCGCCGTGGCGACGTCGCGCACCGTCAGCGGCTTGCCCCCCTCCGCGACGGCCTTGCGCGACAGGTAGTCGGCGACCGCGAGGATGCCGCCCAGGTTGTCGGACGGGTGGCACCATTCGGCGGCGAGCCAGGTGTCGTTGAAGTCGAGCCAGCGGATCATCGCGCCGATGTTGAAGGCCGCCTGGACCGGGTCGAGCTCGTAGGACGTGCCCGGCACGCGCGCGCCGCCCGCCATCGTCGCGCCCGGCACCACCGGACCCAGCAGCCGGGTGCACGCCGGATGCTGCAGCGCCTGGAAACCGCAGGCGAGCGAGTCCATGAGACAGTGGAACGCGGTCTCGTAGGCGAGGCGGCTCTCGATCTCGTACTCAGCCGTGTAATCGGCGATGTCGACCAGGACCCGGTCCGGATCCGGGCGCTCGGCGGACCTGATGCCTTGGCTGGCCATGGTTGCCTAGAAGGAATCGCCGGGGACGCGCACCCATCCTTCCATCAGTACCCGGGCGCTGCGGCTCATGATGGCCTTCTTCACGGTCCACTCGCCGTCGACCAGTGTCGCTTCCGCACCGACCCGCAAGGTGCCGGACGGGTGGCCGAAGCGCACCTCATTTCGCGCGCCGCCGCCGGCGGCGAGGTTCACCAGCGTGCCCGGGATCGCGGCCGCCGTGCCGATGGCGACGGCGGCGGTGCCCATCATGGCGTGATGCAGCTTGCCCATGGACAGGGCGCGCACCAGCAGGTCGATGTCGCCTGCGGCGACACGCCTGCCGCTGGAAGCCACGTAATCTGCGGGCCGGGCGACGAAGGCGACTTTCGGGGTGTGCTGGCGCCTGGCTGCTTCAGCAACGTGTTCGATGAGGCCCATGCGCAGCGCGCCGTGGGCGCGGATGGTCTCGAACATGGCGAGCGCCCTCGCATCGCCGTTAATGGCGTCCTGCAACTCGGTGCCCGTGTAGCCGATGGCGTCCGCGCTCACGAAAATGGTCGGGATGCCCGCGTTGATCATCGTGGCCTTGAGCGTGGCGACGCCCGGAACCTCGAGATCGTCGACCAGGTTGCCCGTGGGGAACATCGCGCCCCCCGCGCCTTCTTCGTCGGCGGCCGGGTCCAGGAATTCGAGCTGCACCTCGGCGGCCGGGAACGTCACGCCGTCGAGCTCGAAGTCGCCGGTCTCCTGCACGGCGGCGTTGGTGACCGGCACGTGCGCGACGATGGTCCTGGCGATGTTCGCCTGCCAGATGCGCACGACCGCCACGCCGTCCTTCGGTACGCGAGCGGGGTCGACGAGTCCGTTGCTGATTGCGAAGGGGCCCACGGCGGCGGAGAGGTTGCCGCAGTTGCCGCTCCAGTCGACGAAGGCCTTGTCGATGGACACCTGTCCGAACAGGTAATCGACGTCGTGATCGGGCTTGCGGCTTCGCGACAGGATGACCGCCTTGCTCGTGCTGGAGGTCGCCCCGCCCATGCCGTCGATCTGCTTGCCGTAGGGATCCGGGCTGCCGATGACGCGCAGCAGCAGCGCGTCGCGCGTCGCACCCGGCACCTGCGCGGCCGCGGGCAGGTCCTGCAGGCGGAAGAAGACGCCTTTGCTGGTGCCGCCACGCATGTAGGTGGCAGGAATCCTGACCTGGAAAACAGGGGACATTCTCCTATTTTCCGCTCGCGGAAACAGGAGAGTGTCCCCTGTTTTCCAGGAAGTCCTGGGCGAAGCGCTGCAGCACGCCGCCGGCCTCGTAGATCGACACCTCTTCCGCCGTATCCAGGCGGCATGTCACCGGCACTTCCGTGCGCTCGCCGTCCGTGCGCGTGATGACCAGGATCAGCGTGGCACGCGGCGTGCGCTGGCCGATCACGTCGAACGTCTCGGTCCCGTCGATCTCGAACGTCAGGCGCGTCACGCCCGGCTTGAACTCGAGCGGCAGCACCCCCATGCCGATGAGATTGGTGCGGTGGATGCGCTCGAAGCCCTCGGCGACGATTGCTTCCACCCCCGCCAGCCGCACGCCCTTGGCCGCCCAGTCACGTGACGAGCCCTGGCCGTAATCGGCGCCCGCGACGATGATGAGCGGCTGCTTGCGCTGCAGGTAGGTCTCGATCGCTTCCCACATGCGTACGACCCGGCCTTCCGGCTCGATGCGCGCCAGCGAACCCTTCGTGACCTTGCCGTCGACCACCGCCATCTCGTTCACCAGCGTGGGGTTGGCGAAGGTCGCGCGCTGCGCGGTGAGGTGATCGCCACGGTGCGTGGCGTAGGAATTGAAGTCCTCCTCCGGCAGGCCCATTTTCGCGAGGTACTCGCCAGCGGCGCTGTCGAGCAGGATCGCATTGGACGGCGACAGGTGGTCGGTCGTGATGTTGTCGCCCAGCACCGCGAGCGGTCGCAGGCCTCGCAGCGTGCGCTCGCCCGCCAGCGCGCCTTCCCAGTACGGCGGGCGGCGGATATACGTACTCTGCGGACGCCAGTCGTACAGCGGGCTCACGTTCTCGCCACCGCCGACTTTGCGGTCGAACATCGGCGCGTAGACCTTGCGGAAGTGCTCGGGCTTCACGCTCCTGGCCACCACCGCGTCGATCTCCTCGTCGCCCGGCCAGAGGTCCTTGAGCGTGACCGGACGGCCGTCCTTGTCCGTGCCCAGCACGTCCTTCTCTATGTCGAAGCGGATCGTGCCGGCGATCGCGTAGGCCACGACCAGCGGCGGCGAGGCAAGGAAGGCCTGCCTGGCGTACGGGTGGATACGGCCGTCGAAGTTGCGGTTGCCGGAGAGCACGGCGGTCGCGTACAGGTCACGATCGATGATCTCCTGCTGGATCTTCGGATCGAGCGCGCCGCTCATGCCGTTGCAGGTCGTGCAGGCGAACGCCACGATGCCGAAGCCCAGCTTCTCCAGCTCGGGCAGCAGCCTCGCTTCCTCGAGGTAGAGCTGCACGGCCTTTGAGCCGGGCGCCAGCGAGGACTTCACCCACGGCTTGCGCATCAGGCCGCGCGCGTTCGCGTTGCGCGCGAGGAGGCCCGCCGCAATCACGTTGCGCGGGTTGCTGGTGTTGGTGCAGCTGGTGATCGCAGCGATGATGACCGCGCCGTCGGGCATCTGTCCCGGCACCTCCTGCCACGGGCCTGCGATACCGCGCGCGGCGAGATCCGACGTTGGCAGGCGCTTGTGCGGATTCGACGGGCCCGCCATGTTGCGCACCACGGTCGCAAGATCGAACTTCAGTACGCGCTCGTACTCGGCGGTCCGCAGGGAGTCTGCCCACAGGCCGGCTTGCTTCGCATAGGTCTCTACGAGCCGGACCTGCTCGTCGTCCCGACCCGTGAGGCGCAGGTAGTCGAGGGTGTTGCCGTCGATGAAGAACATCGCCGCGGTGGCACCATACTCCGGCGCCATGTTCGAGATGGTCGCGCGGTCGCCCAGGCCCAGTGCAGCCGCGCCCTCGCCATGAAACTCGAGATACGCGCCCACCACCCGTTCCTTGCGCAGGAATTCGGTCAGCGCGAGCACGACGTCCGTCGCGGTGATGCCCGGCCGTGGCTTGCCGCTCAATTCCACGCCGATGATGTCCGGCAGGCGCATCCACGACGCGCGACCGAGCATGACGTTCTCGGCTTCGAGGCCGCCGACGCCGATCGCGATGACGCCGAGCGCATCGACGTGCGGCGTGTGGCTGTCGGTGCCGACCAGCGTGTCGGGGAAGGCCACGCCGTCCTTCGCGTGGATCACCGGCGACATCCGCTCCAGGTTGATCTGGTGCATGATGCCGTTGCCCGGCGGAATCACCTCGACGTTCCTGAACGCCTGCCGGGTCCAGTCGATGAAGTGGAAGCGGTCTTCGTTACGGCGGTCCTCGACGGCCCGGTTCTTCCTGAATGCGTCCTTGTCGAAGCCGCCGTACTCGACCGCAAGCGAATGGTCGACGATCAGCTGCACCGGCACGACGGGATTGACCTGCGCCGGATTCCCGCCCTTCTCGGCAATCGCGTCACGCAGCCCCGCGAGGTCCACGAGCGCCGTCTGGCCGAGGATGTCGTGGCACACCACGCGGGTCGGGAACCACGGGAAATCGAGCTCGCGCCTGCGCTCGATGAGTTGCCGGAGCGAGTCGTCCAGGGTCGCCGGGTCGCAGCGGCGCACGAGGTTCTCGGCAAGCACGCGAGAGGTGTACGGCAGCGTTGCGTAGGCACCAGGCCGGATGGCGTCGACCGCAGCCCGTGCGTCGAAGTAGTCCAGTGCGGTTCCGGCGAGCGGCTTGCGGTGCGCGCTGTTCATCGTCAGCCGCGCTTCGCGAGCGGCACGAACTTCCGGTCCTCCGGGCCCGTGTAGTTTGCGCTCGGCCGGATGATCTTGCCGTCGATGCGCTGCTCGATGACGTGCGCCGCCCAGCCGGTGGTGCGCGAGATCACGAACAACGGCGTGAACATGGCGGTCGGCACGCCCATCATGTGGTAGGAGACGGCGCTGAACCAGTCGAGGTTCGGGAACATCTTCTTGATGTCCCACATCACCGACTCGAGACGCTCGGCAATGTCGAACATCTTCATGTCGCCCGCTTCCTTCGACAGCTGCCGCGCCACTTCCTTGATGACCTTGTTGCGCGGGTCGCCGATCGTGTAGACCGGATGGCCGAAGCCGATGATCACCTCCTTCGCCTCGACGCGACGGCGGATGTCGGCCTCCGCCTCGTCCGGGCCCTCGTAGCGCTTCTGCACCTCGAACGCAACCTCGTTCGCGCCGCCGTGCTTCGGCCCGCGCAGCGCGCCGATGGCACCGGCGATGCACGAGTGCATGTCGGAGCCCGTGCCCGCGATGACGCGTGCCGTGAAGGTGGAGGCATTGAACTCGTGCTCGGCGTACAGATTGAGCGACACGTGCATCGCCTTCACCCACGACGCCGGAGGCGGGCGGCGGTGCAGCAGGTGCAGGAAGTGCCCACCGATCGAATCGTCGTCGGTCTCGACGAAGATGCGCTGGCCCGAGTGGCTGTAGTGATACCAGTAGGCGAGCATGGAGCCGAGGCTCGCGAGCAGGCGGTCGGCGATGTCGCGCGCGCCCGCGACGCCGTGGTCGTCCTTCTCCGGCAGCGTGCAGCCGAGCACCGAGACCCCCGTGCGCATCACGTCCATCGGGTGGCTCGCCGCCGGCAGCGCCTCGAGCGCGGCGCGCACCGAGGCGGGCAGTCCGCGCAGGGACCTGAGCCTGGCCTTGTAGCCCGCGAGCTCGGCGGCGTTCGGCAGCGTGCCGTGCACCAGCAGGTACGCGACTTCCTCGAACTCGCACTGGTCGGCGAGGTCGAGTATGTCGTAACCGCGGTAGTGCAGGTCGTTGCCGCTGCGTCCAACCGTGCAGAGCGCGGTGTTGCCGGCGGTCACACCGGACAGGGCGACGGACTTCTTGGGCTTGAAGCCGGTGGCGGGTGTCGTTTCGCTGCTCATGGCTCGTCTCTCGTCCTGGGTTTGACCGTTGCGCCGCCGGCTATTTTTCGGCCGCGTCGCGGCTGAAGAGCTCGTCCAGCTTGCGCTCGTAGTCGTGGTAGCCGAGCACGTCGTAGAGCTCGGTGCGCGGTTGCATGCAGCCCGTCACGCTCTTCTGCGTGCCCTCGCGCCGGATCGCGCCGTAGACCACTTCAGCGGCCTTCGCCATGGCGCGGAACGCCGACAGCGGGTAGAGCACGAGCTGCACGCCCGTGCTCGCGAGCTCGGCCACGGTGAAGAGCGGCGTCTTGCCGAACTCGGTGATGTTCGCGAGCACCGGAACGTTCACGGCCGCGGTGAACTGGCGGTACTCGTCGAGCGTGGTGAGCGCCTCGGCGAAGATCATGTCGGCGCCCGCCTCGACGTAGCGCTGCGCGCGCTCGATCGCCTGCGGCTGGCCCTCGACCGCGTGCGCGTCGGTGCGCGCCATGATCACGAACTGGCCGTCGCTGCGGCCGTCCACGGCGGCCTTGATGCGGTCGACCATTTCGTCGCAGGTCACGAGCGCCTTGCCGGGACGGTGTCCGCAGCGCTTGGCCGCGACCTGGTCCTCGAGGTGGCAGCCGGCGGCGCCGGAGCGCACGAGGTCGGCGATGGTGCGCGAGATGTTGAAGGCGGCGCCCCAGCCGGTGTCGGCATCCACGAGCAGCGGCAGGTCGCTGGCCGAGGTGATGCGGCGTACGTCCTCGCAGACGTCGTTCAGGCTGGTGATGCCGAGGTCGGGCAGTCCGAAGGAGGCGTTGGCGACGCCCGCCCCGGAGAGATAGATCGCCCGGAACCCGGCCCGCTCGGCGAGGAGCGCGCTGTAGGCGTTGATGGCGCCCACGACCTGCAGCGGGCGCTCGTGGGCCAGGGCTGCCCGTAGCCGGGCTCCAGCGGAAGTCGGTGCGGTCATGGGCAGTTCTTTTCGCGGCGCAAGAAAGAACGCTGGATATTAGCTCAAAAGCAAGGGGGGCAGAATCGCGATAACCCTCCCTCGGGCGGACCGCACGCCGCCCGCCTGCGCCGCGCCGGATTCGCCTAGCTCGCCGGTCCGAGCACCCCCGCCATGCGCAGTTGCTCGACGATCGCGCTGGCCGATTCCTCGGCGGGCGCGGCGGCCGTGTCGATGTATATCTCGGGGTTTTCCGGCGGCTCGTAGGGCGAGTCGATGCCGGTGAAGTTCTTGAGCTCGCCGCGACGCGCCTTCTTGTACAGGCCCTTCACGTCACGCGACTCGGCCACGGCGAGCGGCGTGTCCACGTGCACCTCGAGGAACTCGCCGGCCTCGAACAGTGCGCGCGCCATGCGCCGCTCGGCGCGGAACGGCGAGATGAACGAGACCATCACGATCAGGCCAGCGTCTGCCATCAGCCTGGCAACCTCCGCGACGCGGCGGATGTTCTCGACGCGATCCGCGTCGGTGAAGCCGAGGTCGCGGTTGAGGCCGTGGCGCACGTTGTCGCCGTCGAGCAGGTAGGTGTGCCGGCCGAGCGAGTGCAGCTGCTTCTCGACGAGGTTCGCGATCGTGGACTTGCCCGCGCCGGAGAGGCCGGTAAACCACAGTACGCAGGGCTTCTGGCCCTTCAGCGCCGCGCGCGACCCCTTGTGGATGTCGAGCGCCTGCCAGTGGATGTTCTGCGAACGGCGCAGCGCGAAGTGGATCAGGCCGGCGCCGACCGTCGCGTTCGACAGGCGGTCGATGAGGATGAAGCCGCCGGTGTCGCGGTTCTCCGCGTAGGCGTCGAACACGATCGGCTGGTCGAGCGACAGGTTGCACACGCCGATCTCGTTGAGATCGAGCTTCTTGGCCGCGAGGTGCTCGAGCGTGTTGACGTTGACCTTGTACTTGGGCTCGGTGATCGCCGCGGTCACCTGCTTGGTGCCGATCTTCAGCCAGTACGGGCGGCCCGGCAGCATCGGGTCGTCCGCCATCCAGACGATCGTGGCCTCGAACTGGTCGGCGACGCCCGGCAGCGAGCTCGCGCCGGACAGTACGTCGCCGCGACTCACGTCGATCTCGTCCTCGAGCGTGATGGTCACCGACTGTCCGGCCACCGCGCGCTCGAGGTCGCCGTCCATGGTCACGATGCGCGCCACGCGGCTCTCACGGCCCGACGGCAGCGCCCGCAGCCGGTCGCCGGGCTTCACGATGCCGCTTGCGATGGTGCCCGCGAAGCCGCGGAAGTCCAGGTTCGGGCGGTTCACCCACTGCACCGGCAGGCGGAACGGCTGCTGCTGCAGGCGGTCCTCGATCTCGACCGTCTCGAGGTAGGCCATCAGGGTCGGGCCGTGGTACCAGGGCGTGTTCTCGCTCGGCGAGGTGATGTTGTCGCCCCTGAGGCCCGACACCGGGATGGCGACCACGTCGTGCAGGTCGATCTGGCGGGCGAAGTCGCGATACTCGGCCACGATGGTGTCGAAGACCTCGTGCGAGTATTCGACGAGGTCCATCTTGTTGATGGCCAGCACCACCTTGCGGATGCCGAGCATCGACACCAGGTAGCTGTGCCGGCGCGTCTGCGTCAGCACGCCCTTGCGCGCATCGATCAGGATCACGGCGAGGTCGGCCGTGGAGGCGCCCGTCACCATGTTGCGCGTGTACTGCTCGTGCCCCGGCGTGTCCGCGACGATGAACTTGCGCTTGTCGGTGGAGAAGAAGCGGTAGGCGACGTCGATCGTGATGCCCTGCTCGCGCTCGGCCGCGAGCCCGTCGACCAGCAGCGCGAAGTCGAGCTCGCCACCCTGCGTGCCGACCTTCTTCGAGTCCGCCTCGAGCGCGGTGAGCTGGTCGTCGAAGATCATCTTCGAGTCGTACAGCAGGCGGCCGATGAGGGTGGACTTGCCGTCGTCCACGCTGCCGCAGGTGATGAAGCGCAGCAGGCTCTTGTGCTCGTGCGCGTGCAGGTAGGCCTCGATGTCCTGGCCGATCATGTCCGAGACGTGAGCCATCAGAAGTACCCCTCCTGCTTCTTCTTCTCCATCGACGCCGACTGGTCGTGGTCGATGACCCGGCCCTGGCGCTCGGAGCTCGTGGTGAGCAGCATCTCCTGGATGATCGCCGGCAGCGTGTCCGCCTCGCTCTCGATCGCGCCGGTGAGCGGGTAGCAGCCGAGCGTCCGGAAGCGCACCTTCTTCATCATCGGCTTTTCACCGGGGTAGAGCGGCATGCGGTCGTCGTCCACCATGATGAGCGCGCCGTCGCGCTCGACCACCGGGCGCTCGGCCGCGAAGTAGAGCGGCACGATCGGGATGTCACGCAGGTAGATGTACTGCCAGATGTCGAGCTCTGTCCAGTTCGACATCGGGAAGACGCGGATCGACTCGCCCTTGTGCTTGCGCGCGTTGTAGATGCGCCAGAGCTCCGGGCGCTGGTTCTTCGGATCCCAGCGGTGCTGGTCGCTGCGGAAGGAGAAGATGCGCTCCTTGGCGCGGCTCTTCTCCTCGTCGCGGCGCGCGCCGCCGAACGCCGCGTCGAACCCGTACTTGTCGAGCGCCTGCTTCAGTCCCTGGGTCTTCATCACGTCGGTGTGGATCGCCGAGCCGTGCGTGAACGGGTTGATGCCCTGCTCGATGCCGTCCGGGTTCTGGTAGACGATGAGGTCGAGGCCGAGCTCGCTCGCGACGCGGTCGCGCAGCACGTACATGTCGCGGAACTTCCAGCCCGTGTCCACGTGCAGCAGCGGGAACGGCGGCTTCGCCGGATAGAATGCCTTCATCGCGATGTGCAGCATCGCGGCGCTGTCCTTGCCGATCGAGTACAGCATCACCGGCTTCTCGCACTCGGCGACCACCTCGCGCATGACCTGGATGCTCTCGGCCTCCAGGCGCTCGAGGTGCGTGAGCGTGCGCGGCTCGAGGCCCTTGTCGTCGGCGTGCTTCATGCAATTTTCACCACGGTGCGGCCGGTGACGCGGCCTGCGAGGAAGTCTTCGAACTGCGACGGCAACTCGCCGAACGGCACGACCCTGGTGCAGATGCGGTCGAGCCTGGCCGGCCGCAGGTCGCTGCCGACGCGGTTCCACACGGCGAGTCGCGTCTCGCGCGGCGTGAATACCGAGTTGATGCCGAGCAGGTTCACGCCGCGCAGGATGAAGGGCATCACGGTCGTGCGCAATTCCGCGCTGCCGGCGAGCCCGATGCTCGCGATGTTGCCCCACAGGTCCACGGTCCGCGTAAGCCAGGTGAGCAGCTCGCCGCCCACGTTGTCGATCGCGCCAGCCCAGAGGATCTTCTCCATCGGCTTGGAGCCGAGGTCGAGCTCCTGGCGACGCAGGATCCGCGTGGCGCCGAGCTCGCGCAGGTAGTCGTCGGCCTCGGGCTTGCCGCTGACCGCGACCACTTCATAGCCCCGGCCGGCCAGCATGTTGATCGCGAGGCTGCCCACGCCGCCGGTCGCCCCCGTCACCACGACCGGGCCCCTGGCGGGCGACTGACCGTTGTGTTCCATGCGGTGGATTGCGAGCGCGGCCGTGAATCCCGCGGTGCCGAGCTTCATCACGTCCTCGGTGCCCATGCCGGGCGGCAACGGGATCACCCATTCGCCCTTGAGGCGCGCGTATTCGCTGTACCCGCCGTCGTGCGTCTCGCTCAGTCCACAGCCGGTGACGAGGACCTTCTGTCCGGGCGCGCAGCGCGGGTCGGACGAGCTGACGACTTCGCCCGCGAGGTCGATGCCGCCCACCAGCGGATACCTGCGCAGGATGCGGCCGGTGCCGGTCGCGGCGAGCGCGTCCTTGTAGTTGATGTCGGAATACTCGACCCGCACCACCACTTCGCCGGGACTGAGGTCGTCGAGCGAGAGGTTGTCGAAGCGGGCCACGATGCGGCCGTCGATTTCGTGGATTCGGTAGGCGGTGAAGGAAGACATGAGGAGTGAATAGTGAATAGGGGTTGGGGATTAGGGGTTAGTAGGAGGGCTGAGGGCTGAGGGCTGAGGGCTGAGGGCTGAGGGTAAGCGGGGAATTCTTATTCTGGACCCTCAGCCTTCAGCCTTCAGCCCTCAGCCCGTCTTCACGTCTTACTCAACCACACCTCCAGGCCGGCGGTGTTGAGGCGAACGTCATCGTCGAGCAGGCGGTGCCTCTCGGCGAGGCCGCCCGTGTAGCCGTGCGCGTCGAGGCGCGCGCTGAAGTAGTCGAACATGTCCGACTCGATGCGCGCCCGGCGAGCGGCCGCTCCGACGTGCAGCCGGGCGATGCGTACCAGCTCGTCGATCGAGGCGTGCAGATCCCGGGCCAGGCGCTCGAGACCGGTGACCGGCCCGAAGTGCGTCTGGAGCACGCGGGTCGGTCCGTAGGACATGAGCCGGCCGATGGTGGCGTGCAGCACGTCCGGCTCGAACTGCACCGGTGTCGTGGTCGGCAGCATGAAGGGCCCGGCCGCGGTGTCGAACTCCCGGTAGCAGATGCCGAAGTTGTCGCCGCCATAGACCTCGCGGTGGTCGAGGTCGATGGGACAGTGGTGGTGCCGCGCGTGGCCGGGGGCGTCGACGAACTCGAACGTCCGTGTGCCGAGCCGGATGCGCTGCCCGTCCTCGGTGACGATGACGCGGTCGGCAGGGATGGGCAGGATCTCGCCGTAGAGCTGCTCGTAGAGCGCCGGGCCGTAGACCTGGATGGAGCCCGCAATCAGCTTCGCCGGGTCGACCAGGTGCGGCGCGCCGCGCGGATGCAGCACCGCCTTCGCGTTCGGCAGGGCCCGCATCATCTGCCCGGCGCCGCCGGCGTGGTCGAGGTGCACGTGGGTCAGGAACAGGTAGTCCACCTGCTCGCGGGCGATTCCCAGCTCGTCGAGCGCGCCGAGCAGCCGGGGCGCGGCAGGAGCCGCACCGGTGTCGACGAAGGCGGCGCGACCGTCCTGCACGACGAGGTGGCTCGCAGCGAGCCCCGGCCGCACGTACAGCGTGTCGATGAGATAGACGCCGTTGCCTAGCGGCCGTGCGAGCTTTTCCTCGCCTTGGGACTTGTCTGGAACCTTGGTCATCGGCCGCCTAGGGTGCGGTGCAACGGCCTCAAAGACAAGAAAGCCGGGTAAAACCCGGCTTTCCTGCAGGCGCCGCGTGCGCCGGGCTCAAAGGCCCTGGCACTTCCCGCCCTTGCGGATCTCGTCCGTCGCGCACAGCGAGGGGCGCTGGCTCGAATAGTAGGCGGCGAGTTCCTTGACGTCCGCATCGGTCAGTGCGCCCGCCATGCCGGCCATCACCGCGTTCTTGCGCTGGCCGCTACGGTAGCCCTTGAGCGAATTCTCGATGTAGTCGGCCTTCTGCCCGGCGAGGTTCGGGTACTCGGGGAGGATGCCGATGCCGTCGGCGCCATGGCAGGCCACGCAGGTCTGGCTGGCCTTCGGGGCCGTCCCGACCGCGCGCCCGGTGGGCTTGAGCTCCTGGCCGGCGAGGCTCGCCGCGATGTCCTGCATGTCCTGCTCGGACAAAGTGACGGCGTGCGCGTGCATGGTGGGGTGCGCGCGTTCCTGGCTGGCGTAGGCCTTGAGGGCGACGACCAGGTAGGCTGCGTGCTGACCGCCGAGCCTGGGCACGCTGTAGACGGGGTAGGCGTTCTTGTAATTCGGGATGCCATGGCAACCATGGCAGGTATAGGCGAGCTTTGCGCCGCGCGCCGCATCGCTGGCTGACGCCAGGCCCGGCGCGCCGAGCATCGCGATGGTCAGGCTCGCTGCGAGCCAGGCCGATCTCGAGGTCATGTCAAACTCCATGCGGAACGACGGCCTCCCCCGGGCCGAAGGGGCGGCATGTTAATCAAAACCCTCCCGGGAGTCGAATCGGTGCCGGACACAAACGCTACCCGGCGCTGTCATAGACTGCGGGCCTGACCGACGCCCGATCAACCCAAGGAGCCGATGATGACCCTCCGCAGCTTGTTTCTCGCCGGCCTGCTGGCCACCGTCGCACTGCCCATGACCGCGGCCATCGGCGAGGAGGCCCGGCCCCGCACCGCCTCCGTCACGGGCCAGGGAGAGGTCGCCGCGGAGCCCGATCTCGCCCACGTCACCCTGGGCGTCGAATCCCGCCAGCCAACCATGGCCGAGGCCCGGGCGGACGTCGCGGCCACCGTCGACCGCGTACTGGCGCTCACCAGGTCGCTCAAGATCGACCCGAAGCTCGTCAACTCGACGCGCGTGCAGGTGCAGCCCGAGTACAGCTGGAACGAGCAGGACCGCAAGCGCGTCCTGCTCGGCTACATGGTGAGCCGCCAGGTGCAGGTGGAGCTCAGGGATCTCGAGCAGCTCGGCGCCCTGCTCGAGCGCGCCGTGGACGCCGGCGTGAACCAGGTGAACGACCCCGTGCTCGACTCGAGCAAGCGCAAGGAACTCGAGCGGGACGCGATGACCCGGGCGGTGCAGGACGCGCGCCTCAATGCCGAGACCCTGGCGCGGGCGGCCGGCGTGAAGCTCGGCGCGGTGCGCACGTTGAACGCATCGTCCTCCGGTCCCGTGCTGCCGATGTACAAGTCGAGGGTGATGATGGCCGACGCGGCGGCCTCCCCCGAGGCCAGCTACCAGCCGGGGGACATGAAGTTCTCCGCAAACGTCTCGGCGGAATACGACCTGCTGGTCGGGCCGTAGGGCGGGCGGTCGTTTACTGGTCAGAAAAACGCGGCGGTTCGGTCTGTGGACCGCCACGTTTCAACGCGATTATAAAACTGATGCTAATAGTCTGCACGTCCAGGCAAGGCCGGCTGGGGGCTTACGGCAGGCTGGGGGCATGGGGCGCGTTGATGCCCGAAACCTTGCAGTCGAAGAATCCTTTCAACCCGGCAGCCGGTCGACGATCAGGACGCTGCCGTCCACGCCGGTGACCCGCACCCGGGTGCCGGCGGGCACGTTCGGGCCGCGCAGGGCCCAGCGACGGTGGCCAAGCTTCATCCTGCCGCTACCGTCACGGATGCCGTCGGTCAGGGTCAACACCTGCCCGATGTAGCGCTCGCCCACCCGGTGGGGCGCCGAGGCGCTCTGCAGATCCTGCTGTTGGACACGGTATTCGCGCCAGAAATAGAGGCCGAAGACCGTCGCGGCGAAGAGGACAAACCAGGCCATAGTTGCTTCGAATTCCTTGAGGACGCCATGTTGACAAGATACGCCTCGGCGACTCAACACCCGGGTGTTCTGTCAAAGCCGAACTGTGACCGAACCCTCAGGCATGCGGCTCCACCCAGAGGTCCTTGCTGTACTGCACGTTCATGACGTTGTCGGTCCAGCCGCGGACGTACGGCTTCACGAGGTGCTTGTTCACGTAGAAATAGATGGGCAGCAGCGGGTGGTCCGCGAGCATCACGCGCTCGGCCTCCTCGAGCAGCGAGCGGCGTCGCGCGGGATCGGCCTGGCGAGCCGCCTCCGCCAGCAGCGCGTCGTAGCGTGGATTCGCGTAGCCGGTCAGGTTGATGCCGAAGTCCGACTGCAGCAGCTGCGCGAAGGAATACGCATCGTTGAAGTCGCCGATCCAGCTCGAGCGGAACACCTCGGTCTCGCTGCGCGCCTGGATGGTCTGCAGCAGGCTGCGGAATTCCTCCGCGTACAGGGTGGTTTCGACCCCGAGGGCGTCCTTCCACATCGCCGCTATCGCGACCGCGAGACGGTTGTGGACCTCGCCGGTGTTGTAGCGGATCTGGACCTCGAGCGGGCGCTCGGCGGAGTAACCCGCCTTGCGATAGAGCTCGCGCGCCTCGGCCACACGCTCGACGTACGGCCGGGCGGCATAGTCGAACTGCTGCGGCGTGTAGTTCGCGATGCCGCGCGGCACCCAGCCGTAGGCCGGCGCCTCGCCAACGCCCGTGACGGCCGTGGTGAGCTTCTCGCGATCGATCACCATCGAGAGGGCGCGGCGCAGCTCCGGCTGGTCCTTGAACGGCGGGCGCGTCAGGTTGAACCCGTAGTAATAAACGCTCAACTGCGGCGCGACGTGCAGTTCGGCGGGAAGATTCTGCTTGATCCAGCCGAACTGCTGCCCCGGTACCACGTAGGTCAGGTCGAGCTCGCCGGCTCGATACTGCCGGAACTCCGTGCTCGGGTCGGCGTGGTGGATGAAACGCACGCGCTCGAGCCTGGTCGCCGCATCGTTCCAGTAGCTGCGATTGCGCTTCACCGAAAGGTGCGAGCCCACGACCCAGTCTTCCAGCACGAAGGCGCCGTTCGACACCAGGCGGCCGGGCTTCGTGAACTCGGCGCCGTGCTCGGCCAGGGAGCGGCCATGCGCCGGCGACGTGCTCGGGTGCGCCAGGAGGCCCAGCAGGTAGGGCGTCGGGTTCTGCACGCGGATCACCAGCGTGCGGGCGTCGCTCGCGGCGACGCCCAGTTCCTCCGCAGGTCTCTCCCCACGCGTGATGGCTGCAGCATTCACCACCGGCTCGAGCACCTGGGCGTAGGGCGAGGCCGTGGCCGGATCGACCAGACGGCGCATTCCGGTGACGTAATCGTCTGCCGTCACGCGGTCGCCGCTCGACCAGCGCAGTCCGTCGCGTAACCGGAATGTGTATTCGAGTCCGTCGGGCGAGACGGTCCAGGACTCCGCGGCGGCCGGGACGGCGTCGCCATCCGGGCCCACGGCGGTCAGTCCCTCGAACAGGTCGCGCAGGATGTTGAAGGCGGCTTCCGTGCGCGCGCGCTGCGGGTCGAGCGAGTCGGGCTCCGGTCCGTTGCCGCGGTTGAGCGTCGCAGGAGCGGCCTCGGCTGCCGGCGCATCCGCCGACTTTCCCGACTGCGGGTCGCCGCCTCCACAAGCCGCGAGCGTGCACAACGCGAGCGCCAGCCAGCCGGCGTGCCAACGGCTGCTTCGCACGAATGAGTCCATCATGCAGGCGAGGCTCCGTGCGCCGCGCGAGTCGGCGCCGCGCCGGGGTCGCTACGCCGCTTCAGGTGTATCAGCAGCAGCGAGACGGCCGCCGGGGTGATGCCGGGAATACGTGCTGCCAGGCCAAGCGTCGCCGGACGGTGCTGCAGCAGGCACTGGCGGACCTCATTCGAGAGCCCGCGCACCCCGGCGTAGTCGAGGTCGTCCGGCAGGATCGTGTCCTCGTTGCGGCGCTGGCGCTCGATCTCCTCCTGCTGCCGCTCGATGTAGCCCGAGTACTTCGCCTGGACGTCGACCTGCAGCGGCACCTGCGCCGCAAGTCGCTCATCGTCCCGCCAGTCGCCGTCGCCAGCGCCCGCGAGCTCGACGAGATCCGCATAGGAAATCTCCGGCCGCCGCAGCAACTCGAACGCTCGCTGCTCGTGCGACCTCACGAAAGTCGAGCGCAGCCGCGCGAGCTCCGCGTCCACCGACGTGCGCTTGCGCTCGAAGTACCGCCAGCGCTCGTCGTCCACCAGCCCGAGCTCGCGCCCGACCGGGGTGAGGCGCAGGTCCGCGTTGTCCTCGCGCAGCGTCAGGCGGTACTCGGCGCGGCTCGTGAACATGCGATAGGGCTCCGGCGCGCCGCGCGTGATCAGGTCGTCGATCAGCACGCCCAGGTAGGCCTCGCTGCGCCGCGGCCACCAGGGCGCGCGGCCGCGCACGGCGAGCGCCGCGTTGACGCCGGCGACGAGGCCCTGCGCCGCCGCCTCCTCGTACCCGGTCGTACCGTTGATCTGGCCGGCGAAATAGAGGCCCGGCACGTGCTTCGTCTCGAGCGTCGGCGCGAGGTCGCGGGGGTCGAAGAAATCGTACTCGATCGCGTAGCCCGGGCGCGTGATGTGCGCGCGCTCGAAGCCACGGATGCTGCGCACGAACGCGAGCTGCACGTCGAAGGGCAGGCTGGTCGAGATGCCGTTCGGGTAGATCTCGTGAGTATCGAGACCCTCGGGCTCGATGAAGATCTGGTGCGAGGCCTTGTCGGCGAAGCGCACGATCTTGTCCTCGACGGACGGGCAGTAGCGCGGGCCAACGCCCTCGATCACGCCGGTGAACATCGGCGAGCGATCGGTCGCCGCGCGGATCAGCTCGTGGGTGCGCTCGTTGGTCGCCGTGATGTGGCACGGCACCTGGCGCGGATGCCCGCGCCTGAATCCCAGGTACGAGAAGACCGGCACGGGTTCGTCGCCGTGCTGTACGACGAGCCCCTCGTAGTCGATGCTGCGGCCGTCGATGCGTGGCGGCGTGCCCGTCTTGAGGCGGCCAACCCGCAACGGCAGCGCGCGCAGCTTCTCGGCGAGCCGATTCGACGGCGGGTCGCCTGCGCGGCCGCCCGCGTACTGGTCGAGCCCCACGTGGATGCGCCCGCCGAGAAAAGTCCCGACCGTCAGCACGATGGCGCGCGCGGCGAACTCCAGGCCGACCTGCGTGACGACGCCCGCGACGCGGTCGGCCTCGAGTCGCAGGTCGGCGACTTCCTGCTGGAACAGCGTGAGGTTGGGCTGGTTCTCGAGCAGGCTGCGAATCGCCCGCTTGTAGAGCTGGCGGTCGGCCTGCGCACGCGTCGCCCGCACGGCCGGGCCCTTGCTCGCGTTCAGCGTGCGGAACTGGATGCCGGCGCGATCGACCGCGCGGGCCATGGCGCCGCCGAGCGCGTCGATCTCCTTCACGAGGTGGCCCTTGCCGATGCCGCCGATCGCCGGGTTGCAGCTCATCTGCCCGAGGGACTCGATGCTCTGCGTCACGAGCAGCGTGCGACAGCCCATCCGCGCCGCGGCGAGCGCAGCCTCGGTGCCGGCGTGTCCGCCGCCGACCACGATGACGTCGTAGGTGTCGAGCTGGGCCATGGTGTGGATTCCCCGGGGCGCATTGTAGCGGGACCGGCCCCGGGGCCGGCCGCCGCGTCAATCGCCCCGGCGCAGCAGTTCCTCGAAGGCCTTGAGGCGCAGGTTTACGAAGCGACGTGCCTGGTGCTCGTAGCGGTTGTTCCAGTAGCCGCGGCGCAGCCATTCCGCCAGGTAGCTGCGACGGGTCATGCGTCCGCGATTCCACTGGCGCAGCACGTGGAAGTACTCGTGCAGGAGCAGGACGGGATCGGCAAAGAACTCGTCGGCGGACCCTCGCAGCAGGATGCGGTTGCGGCGCGTGGTGGCGCGGGCGCCCCGGTGCATCCGCGCATACCAGGAATGCTCGACGATCTCGACGTCGTCGACACGGTCGCCGAACAGCGCCTCCAGGGCCTGGCGCAGGCGGGCCGGCATGCGGTCGGCCGTGCGCGCCATGGACTCAGGACTTGCGGGCAGCCTTTCGGCCGCTGCCGCGCTTCGTCGCCGGACGAGGCGTGTTCTTCGCCGCGGTCCTGCGGCCAACTGGACGGGCCACCTTGCGGCGCACCTTGCGCACCGGTGCCGGCAGTGCGGGCACGACCGCAGGCGGCCGTGCCGCCGCAGTCTCCTTGAGCGCCTCGAAGGCGTTGCGCAGGCAATCGGCGAAGTGGCCCGGGTCCGGCATCATCTCGCGGCAGGAAACGACGCAGATCCACATCGTCCCGGCATAGCTGAAGCCGGTCACGTTGAGACCCATGTGATCGACGGGAATGCTGACGGGCGCGTAGTTCACGAGACGCGCGCCTGCCATGTACAGCGGGATGTCCGGGCCCCGCACGTTCGACACGGTGATGCCGATTTTCGGCGCCTTGAAGTTCCGCATCAGGGCGTCGGAAACGACGAATGGCAGCGTGTCGAGCAGGTCCCGCACCAGTTCCTTGCCGAGCTTCTCCGTGAGCCGCTTGGACGTGGTCACCTTCCTGCGGATCGCGCGCAGCCGTTCGACGGGATCCTCGATGTCCGAGTGGATCGCGACGAAGGTCGCGCCGACCTGGTTGCCCTGGTCGCCGCCCTTGTTCTCGCCCCGCAGAGTGATCGGCACCATCGCCATCAGCGACTCGCCCGGGAGCTCGCCCTTGCCCTTCAGGTACTCGCGCACCGCGCCGCCCACGATGGCCAGGAACTGGTCGTTGACCGTCGCCTCGCCGACCCGCTGGCGGATCGCCTTGAAGTCGGCGAGCGGCAGGCCGACCGCTTCGACCACGCGATGGGCCGACACGTCGCCCGTGAAACGGGTCTCGGGTGGCATCTTGGGCAGCAGCGCGCCCAGGTCGCCCGTGAGCACGCGCAGCACGGACTGCTGCGTCTCCTCGGCGTACTCCCGCACGGTCCCGACGACGTCGGCGCCGACCGTCGCGATGCGCTTCGCGGTGCTGAGCGAGAACTTCGCCAGCGTCGGGACTTTCTGCACGTTGTGCACGACCGCACGCGAGTACAGCTCGAGCGACGTCGGAGCGCGGTCGGCCGCGTGGCGGGTCGGCAGAGCGGCCGTCTCGGCCTGGGCCGAATCCGGCGACGGCGACAACAGCGCACGCATGATCGCCGTGCCCGATTCGCCGTCCACGATCGCGTGGTGCATCTTCGAGTAGAGCGCGAAACTGCCGGGCGGCACGCCCTTCACGTTGTGCAGGCCCTCAATTACGTAGGCCTCCCACAGCGGCTTGGTGCGGTCGAGCGGTCGCGAGTGGATCCGGGCCACCTGGATGAGCAGCTGCCGCCAGTCGCCCGGATGCGGCAGCGCGATGTGCCGCACGTGGTACTCGACGTCCATCGTCGCGTCCTCGATCCAGTACGGCCGGTCGAGCGACAGCGGGACGTGCACGAGGCGTCGCCGGAACTGCGGGAACTGGTCGAGACGCGCGGTGAAGTGCCGCAGCACGTCCTTGAAGCGCACGCCCCCGCCCGGCGCTGTCGACGGGTCGTAGATCGCAAGCGAAGCCACGTGCATGTAGTTGTTGCCGTGCTCCGCCGCGAGGAACATGGCATCCATTCCCGAAAGCTGTTTCATAGGCGCCTCAGTCTTGAGCCGAGGAGACTACTTCCGGGCGCAGGGGCCGTCCATCGGGGCTATCGGCGAGGGGTGGCCTCGCGAGCCAGCAGCTGTCGCTTGCGCTCCACGCCCCACCGGTAGCCGGCCAGGCTGCCGTCGGTGCGCACGACCCGGTGGCAGGGAATGGCGATCGCCAGCGGATTCGCGGCGCAGGCCTGTGCGACGGCCCGGACGGACTTCGGCGATCCGATTCGCGCCGCGACCTCGCTGTAACTCGTGGTCGATCCAGGCGGGATCGCACGCAGCGCCTGCCAGACCCGTTGCTGGAATGCCGTGCCGCGCACGTCGAGTGGCAAGTCGACCCCGATCGCGGGGGCCTCGACCATTCCGACCACTCGTGCGACCAGCTTCTCGAACGCGGCGTCGGCGCCGATGAGCTCGGCCTTGGGAAAGCGGTCCTGCAGCTCGCGCAGCAGCGCGTCCGGGTCGTCGCCGAGCAGGATCGAGCAGATGCCGCGCTCGCTTGCAGCCACGAGGATGGCGCCGAGCGTGCTCTGTCCGACGGCGAACCGAATGGCCGTGCCTGCACCGCCGGCGCGGTAGCGGGTGGGGGTCATGCCGAGCACCCGGCCCGACTCCTCGTAGAATCGGCCGTTGGAGCCGTAGCCTGCGTCGTAGATGGCCTCGGTCACGGTGGCGCTGCGCGCGAGGTGCTCGCGGACGCGTCGGACGCGATGCGCGGCCGCATAGGCCTTGGGCGTCAGGCCCGTCACCATCTTGAAGACGCGGTGGAAGTGGAACGGGCTCATGGCTGCCTGCCGGGCCAGGCCCTGCAGGTTCGGCGCCTGCTCTGAAACCTCGATCAGGCGGCAGGCACGCGCGACGGTGGCCGCATGTTGCTCGAGCTGGCTGGGCTGGCCGGGCTTGCAGCGCTTGCACGGCCGGAAGCCCGCGCGTTCCGCGTCCTCGCGCGTTGCGTGGAACTCGACGTTCTCCGGACGCGCCCGGCGGGACGCGCAGGAGGGCCGGCAGTAGACCCCCGTGGTCTTCACCGAGTAATAGAAGCTGCCGTCGGCTCGCGGGTCGCGCGCTACGACCGCGGCCCAGCGCGGATCACACTCCGTTGTGGTGGCGCGGGTCACTCTGTCGGTGGCGTTCATGCTCGCTCCTCGAATGCGTCCCGGGTCAGTGGGCCGCATTCTGGGAGTGGCGGCGGCACCCGGCACTCCGGGTCTTGCGGTCGAATTCGGCTTCCGGCGCCTCATGCTACTTTCCGATGCAGAAGCTGCCGAAGATGCGCCCGAGCAGGTCATCGCTGCTCACCTGCCCGGTGATCTCGCCCAGTTCGCGCTGGCCCTCGGTGAGTTCCTGGGCGATCAACTCCCCCGCGTGCCGCTCGACGAGCAGCCGGTGGGCCTCTTCAACGTGAGCACGCGCGCGTCGCAACGCGTCGAGGTGCCGGACGCGAGCGGACAGCGCGCCACCGCCCGCCGGGTGGAATCCCACGCAGTCCTTCAGGTGCTCGCGCAGCAGGTGCATGCCATCGCCGGTCCGCGCGCTCAGGTGGACGCGCGGCACACCGCCCGCCTCCAACCGCGGCGCTTGGCCTGTGCAATCGGTCTTGTTCATCACCACCGTGCGCGGGGCCCGGGTAGGCAACGCCGCGAGATCCGCGGCCACCGCCGCGACGGCCGCCGCATCGGACGCGTCGACGATGAAGAGCACGCGGTCGGCGCGCTCGAGTTCCCGGTGCGCGCGCCGGATGCCCTCCGCTTCCACCTCGTCCGCCGACTCGCGCAGCCCGGCCGTATCGAGCACGTGCAGCGGCAACCCGTCGATCTCGATCCGCTCGCGCAGCACGTCGCGCGTGGTACCCGGGATCGGCGTCACGATTGCGGCCTCGTAGCCTGCCAGGCGATTCATCAGGCTCGACTTGCCCGCGTTCGGGCGACCGGCGATGACGAGCGTGAGTCCGTCGCGCAGCAGCGCACCCTGGCGAGCCGTCTCGGCGAGATCGTCGAAACGCCCGCGGATGGAGTCCATGCGGGTGCGGAGCGTCCGGTCGGCGAGGAAGTCGATCTCCTCCTCCGGGAAGTCGATCGCGGCTTCGACCCACATGCGCAGTTCCAGCACGGCTTCGGCGAGCTCGTGCACTGCGGCGGAGAACTCGCCCTGCAGCGAGCGCAACGCGGCGCGGGCCGCCTCGGCCGATCCGCTGTCGATCAGGTCGGCGACCGCCTCGGCCTGTGCGAGGTCGATCTTGTCGTTGAGAAACGCACGCTCGGTGAATTCGCCCGGTCGCGCCGGCCGTGCTCCCAGCTCCAGCACGCGCGCAAGCAGCAGGCCCATGACGATGGGCCCGCCGTGGCCGTGGAGCTCGAGCACATCCTCGCCGGTGTACGAATGCGGTGCGGCGAAGAAAAGCGCGAGCCCGGCGTCGATGGCCTCGCCGCTTGCATCGAGGAAACGATGCAGGCCCGCGACGCGCGCGGTCGGGACGCGTCCGAGCACGCCGCGCGCGATGTCTGCACAGGCCAGCCCGGAGACGCGAACGACCCCGATGCCGCCTCGCCCGGGGGGCGTCGCGATCGCGGCGATCGTGCCGTCTCCGCTTGGCATCAGGCTCCGGCCGGCGCCCAGCGTCCAGCGGCCCAGCCCATGAGGGCGCCCGCGATCGTGTTGAGCACGAAGCCCTCGAGTGCCCACCAGGTCCAGACGTTGTCCGGCAGGTTGAACACCCCGCTCCAGCTGAACATGACGGCGGCGACCAGGATGCCGAGCCCCGCGCCGAACTTCGCGCCGCGCAGCCAGCCCGCGCCCGCGATGGCGGGACGCAACGCCCCGTAGAACGCCCCGACGATGACGGCGAGCACCACGCCCGTCGCGATCCAGCGCGGCATGAGCGACGCCATGTCCGGTGGTTCCTGCATCAAGGCGGGGCGCCAGAAGGACGCGGTCTCGACGTACGTCTGCTTGAGGATACCGTTGTGCACGATCGGGCCGGTGATGAACGAGACGACCCAGGACGCCACGAAGTAGACCAGTGCACTGATTGCTGTCAGTTTCCCATTCATCGCACACCCCCTGCGGCTGATTGTTGTTGGAATCGGCGGGTCTCGCCCGCGGCAGGACTCTAGTCCTCGCCCGACGGCATCCGCAATGCGCAGGGCCGCGCGGTCAGGTCGCCGGCATCGGCAGGCGCGAATCCACGGAGAACTGCGACAACGGGAAGGCCCTCGGGCCCGCGACCCCGCGTGCGTAGAAGCTGACCGCCTCCGCGCGCGTTTCGCAGAGCCACTCCTCCTTGAAAGTCGGGCGCGGCTGCGCGAAGGCTTTCGGCGAGTACAAGGCAACGTTGAGTCCAGCTTCCGCGTCGCGCGCGGAGACGTACTCGACGGCGTCCGCACCGGCATCGCGCAATGCCCGCCCAAGGGCCTGCGTCGCCCCGTAGTCGCCCCGACTCGTGAGCTCGCTGCGGTACGCATCGAAGGGCGGCAGGTGCAGCGCAAATGCGCGGCGTGCGCGGACGTGCGCGCCAAACAACGTGTGCTGCGTGCGCAGGGGCGCCGCAGGCGGCTCGCTCATGCCTTCCCAGAACACGAAACGGTAGTACGCGGACTCGGCGAGGACGGTGGTCAGCGTTCGCGCACCGTAGAAGAGGCTCGGCTCGTGACGACCGCCGAATCGCGATCCGTACCGCAGCGGTGGATAACGAAACGGGGTGGCGAGCAGGTAATCGAGCTTTGCGGCGGACGCCGGCACGGCGGGCTTGCTGGCCTCGAGCATCGATTCGAGCAGTTCCTGCTCGGCGAGCGTCGCAACCAGCCGGTTGGTCGCGACCTGCTCCTGGCTCTCGACCAGGCGAAGGACCTCCCCGCCCAGGCGTCGCGGCTCAGCGACCGCGCCGCACGCCGCCCAGATGTCGGTCATCAGGGCTTGCCGCGGATTGCGTCGAGATATTCGACGACCCGGATCAGCCCCTGCACGCTGCGGACCTGCTCGGCCGGGACACCGCCGGTGTGCCGGTTTTCAGTGCGCATCCAGTGGCGCATGGCGTCCGGCTCGCCGCCCACCAGGGCGAAGAGCGCGCGATAGGCCCGGATGAGGAGCAGTGCGAGCTCGCCCGGCTTGCTCTGCGGGTCGAGCTGGCCACGGCTCAAGGCCGTGCGATCGCGGCCGATGACCGCGCCGAGGTCAGCCTGCGTCAGGCCGAGTTCCTTGCCGGCGTTGACCAGGGCCGAAGCCAGGACCTGTCCGGGTTCCGGCCGTGTCGCGAGCTTGCTTTCCATGACCCGCCCTCATGTGCAATATACACATTCTATGCGGATTTGATGCAAAAGCAACAAATCAGGCCCGGGCTTTCTTCGCCTCGGCCTCGACCACGCGGTTGATGTTCCACTGCTGGGCGATCGAGAGCAGCGTGTTCGTCAGCCAGTAGAGCACCAGGCCCGACGGGAACCACGCCATCATCACGGTCATGATCACCGGCATGAAGGCGAAAATTTTCGCCTGCATCGGGTCGGGTGGCGCCGGGTTCAGCTTGAACTGCCCGAACATCGCCACGCCCATCAGGATCGGCAGCACGAAGAACGGATCCTTGGAGGACAGGTCCTGGATCCAGCCCATGAAGGGCGCCTGGCGCATCTCGACGCTCTCGAGCAGCACCCAGTAGAACGCGAGGAACACCGGGATCTGCACCAGGATCGGCAGGCAGCCGGCGACCGGGTTGATCTTCTCGCGCTTGTAGAGCTCCATCATCTGCTTCGCGAGCTGCTCGCGGTCGTCCTTGTAGCGCTCCTGGATGCTCTTGATGCGCGGCGAGATGGTGCGCATCTTGGCCATCGAGCGGCCGCTCGTTTCCGTGAGCTTGTAGAACAGCAGCTTCAGCAGGACCGTGACGACGATGATCGTCCAGCCCCAGTTGCCGATGAAGCCGTGCACCTTCTCCATCAGCCAGAAGAGCGGCTCCGCGAGGATCGTGAGCTTGCCGTAGTCGACCGTGCGCTCGAGCTTCGGGCCGACGGCCTTCAGCTGCTCCTGCAGCTTCGGACCCACGAACACCTTCTCGGCGAAGCGCCCGGTCGTGCCGGCCGGCACGGCCTTGAGCGGCCCGCGGTAGGTCAGCAGCCCGTGCTCGCCCTCGCGCGACAGCGTGAAGTGGTACTCCTCGCCCTTCGGCGGCACCGCAGCGCTCACGAAGTGATGCTGCATCTCGGCCATCCAGCCGTCCGTCACGTTCTGCGCGAACTTCGAGTCCTCGTCGTCCTCGATGTCGAGCTTGCGGTACTTGGCACCGTCGTAGATGGCCGGCCCGCGATAGGCATAGCTCTCGACGTCGAACATCGAGCGCTTCTGCTGGAAGACGTGCCGCGCGATCTGCAGGTACGACGTGCCGGTCCAGCTTTCGGTCGAGCGGTTGTCCACGTCGTAGAGAATGTCGATCGCGTAGCTGCCGGACCTGAAGACGTAGGTCTTGGTGACGGTCACGCCCTGGCCGTCCGTCCACGTGAGCGGTACGCGCAGCTCGCTCGCACCCGGCGCCAGCCGGTAGTCGCTCGCGGAGCTCGCATAGGTCGCAAGGTGCGTCGGCTCGACCGCACCGTTCAGCACGCGCAGGCCGCTGCGGACGACGTGGAAGCCCGGCTCCTGCGTGTCGAACAGGCGCACCGGCGGGCTGCCCTCGCGCTTGTCGCGCGGGTATTGCGTCAGGTCCGCGCGCACCAGGTCGCCGCCCTGCAGGCTGATGTCGATGTCGAGCACGTCCGTGAGGACGCGGACGCGCGCCGACTGCGATGCCGCCGCAGGCAGAGCGGCGCCTGTCGCTTCGGGAGCCGTCGCGGCCGGAGCGGCTGCACCAGCGCCCGCTTCCGCAGCAGGCATCGCCGGCAATTGCGCGGCGTTGCCGCCATTGATCGGCGCGCCGCCGGACACAGGGACCTGCACCGCCGCCATCGGCGCGGGCGCAGCCGCACCGTAATCCCTGTTCCACTGGATGACATTCATCCAGGCGAGCAAGGCCAGGCCGATCCACAGGAAGATGCGTGGGTTATCCATGAGACGGTCGCTTGAACAGGGGCGGCAGGGAGTCGGGGACCGGATCGTACCCGCCCGGGTGCCACGGATGACACCTCGAGATGCGACGGATCGCGAGCCAGGTGCCGCGCATGGCGCCGTGGCGGCCGATCGACTCCTGCGCGTAGCACGAACAGGTGGGATAGAAACGGCAGTTCTGCCCGAGCATCGGGCTCAGGAACCACCGGTAGAGCTGGACGAGGCCGATCAGGATTTTGCGCATCGAGCGGCGATCCTCGACCAGTGCGCGACGACGCTGGCCGTGATCTCGGCGTTCGTCGCCTTGCCGGCGGTGGGCCTCGCGTTCACGACCAGGTCCACGGGCGGCAGCTCCTGCTGGCGCAGACGGAACGATTCCCGGACCACGCGCTTGATTCTATTGCGATTGACGGCATTGCCGGCGGATCTCACCCCGACCGCGAGGCCCAGTCTCGCATGACCGAGCTCGTTCGGACGTGCGATCACCAGGAAGTAGGCGTCCGACGAGCGGATCCCCTGGCGGTGGACGGCATCGAACTGCGGCTTGTCGGTGAGGCGGCGCTCCCGCGGCAGGCAACGAGCGGCGGGAGGCGGAACGGGGCGGGAGGGCCCGGTGGTCAGACCGACAGACGCTTGCGGCCCTTCGCGCGGCGCCGGCTCAGCACGAGGCGGCCGCCCTTGGTGGCCATGCGCGCGCGGAAGCCGTGGGTCCTCTTGCGATGGAGGTTGCTCGGTTGATAAGTGCGCTTCATGGCCGGCTCCGAGACACGTGCATTGGTCGTAAAAAGAGCCGGCAAGGATACGCAGCCGGGCGCCAAGCGTCAACCCGAAGAGCGCTCGGCCGCGTCGGCTGGAATAGACGATTCCGAGGATATCCACAGGCCCGAAAGCCGGTATACACTCGCGCCCCCCCATCGTTTCGACGCCTCCGCAGGCGTCCTCTGCAAGGCTCGCCGTTCGTGGAATTTACGCTCTGGACCCAGTGTCTGCGCCGCCTCGAGGCGGAGCTGCCGGAGCAGCATTTCAACACCTGGATTCGCCCGCTGCAGGCGGTCGAGGACGGCGGGCGCCTGCGCCTGCTCGCGCCCAACCGTTACGTCGTCGACTGGGTCAACCAGAATTGCGCCGGACGCATCGGCGAACTCGTCGAGGAACTCGTGCCCGCGCCGGCCCCGGACGTGGTGGTCGAGATCGGTTCGCGACGGCCCGGCGCCGTCGAATCGGTGCCCGCGGCCGTGCCTGAAGTGCGCGCCCGCCGCGTGCAAGCGCTGCCACAGATCGGCGGCAGGCTGAATGCGGAGTTCACCTTCGCGAGCTTCGTCGAAGGCAAGAGCAACCAGCTCGCTCGCGCGGCCGCCATGCAGGTCGCCGAGAACCCGGGCCGCGCGTACAACCCGCTGTTCATCTACGGTGGCGTCGGCCTCGGCAAGACCCACCTCATGCACGCGATCGGCAATCACATCCGGGTTCGCAACAAGGACGCCCGGATTGCCTACGTACACTCCGAGCGCTTCGTCGGCGACATGGTGCGTGCTCTGCAGCACAACACCATCAATGAGTTCAAGACCGCTTACCGCTCCCTCGATGCGCTGCTGATCGACGACATCCAGTTCTTCGCCGGCAAGGAGCGCTCCCAGGAGGAGTTCTTCCATACCTTCAACGCGCTGCTCGAGGGGCAGCAGCAGGTCATCCTGACCTGCGATCGCTACCCGAAGGAAGTCGATGGCCTCGAGGAGCGACTGAAGTCGCGCTTCGGCTGGGGCCTCACGGTGTCCATCGAGCCTCCCGAACTCGAGACCTGCGTGGCGATCCTGATGAGCAAGGCCACCGCGAGCAACGTCGAGTTGCCGGCGGAAGTCGCCTTTTTCGTTGCCAAGCGCATCCGCTCGAATGTGCGCGAGCTCGAGGGCGCGCTGCGCAGGGTGATCGCGAACTCGCAGTTCACCGGCCGGCCGATCACGCTCGACTTCGCGAAGGAAGCGCTCAAGGACCTGCTCGCCTTGCAGGAACGCCTCGTCACGATCGAGAACATCCAGAAGACGGTCGCAGAGTATTTCAAGATCCGCGTTGCCGACCTGCTCTCGAAGCGCCGCAGCCGTTCCATCACGCGCCCGCGGCAGGTCGCGATGGCGCTCGCGAAGGAATTGACCAATCACAGCCTGCCGGAGATCGGCGACGCCTTCGGCGGCCGCGATCACACGACGGTGCTGCACGCGTGTCGCGTGATCAAGGAGTTGCGCGTGTCGCAAACGCGCATGAACGAGGACTATCTCAACCTGTTGAGAACTCTCGCGGGATGATGTGGCCTGCCTGTGGAGAACTCGTGGACGGCAAAGCCTCCACATTTCGTCCACAGGGTGCCGACAGGGAGCCCGCGACTTGTCGGCGGGTTTGTTGCGACGGCAAGTCGCGGCGGGCGTTGGGGAAAAAGCAGTTCTGCACAGCTTTGCGCTGTGCTAGTAATAGTAATAATAGAGAATTCATATAAAGAGATTATTTCTGGAACAGTCACGATGAAGATCATTGCGAAGCGCGAAGCGATCCTGAGTCCGCTGCAGGCCGTCATCGGCGTGGTGGAGCGCCGCCAGACGATGCCGATCCTGGCGAACGTGCTTGTGTCGGCCAAGGGCGGTCGCCTGGCCGTCACCGCGACCGACCTGGAGGTCGAACTCGTGGCGACCTCCGAGGTGGACGTGCAGCGGAGCGGTGACGTCACCGTACCGGGGCGCAAGTTGCTGGAGATCTGCCGCGCCCTGCCCGAAGGCGTCGAGATGAACCTGACCCTCGACGGGGAGCGGCTGACCGTTCGCGCGAAGCGCAGCCGCTTCACGCTGTCGACGCTGCCAGCGTCGGAGTTCCCGACGGTTGACGAGATCAACGCCCAGCAGGTGCTGAAGGTGCCGCAGAAGGATTTCAAGCAGCTGCTCGAGAAGACGCATTTCTCGATGGCGCAGCAGGACGTGCGTTACTACTTGAACGGCATGCTGCTCGAAACTTCGGCGAAAACGCTACGATCCGTAGCGACTGATGGTCATCGTCTTGCTTTATGCGACGTTCAGTTGCCCGAAAGCGTCAAATCTGGCCAGCAGGTCATCATTCCGCGCAAGGGTGTGCTCGAGCTGCAGAGAATCCTGGGGAACGAGGACCAGGTGCTTGAGCTGGGCATTGGGAGCAATCATGTTCGCGTTCAGATAGGCGACATTCGCTTCACTTCGAAGCTTATTGACGGCAGATTCCCGGAATATGGGCGCGTCATCCCTAACAATCCGCCGCACATCGTGTCGGCTGTACGGGAAGACCTGCGCC
Source organism: uncultured Gammaproteobacteria bacterium (assembly GCA_963778185.1). Lineage (GTDB taxonomy): Bacteria > Pseudomonadota > Gammaproteobacteria > Steroidobacterales > Steroidobacteraceae > RPQJ01. Next base: position 1,448,275 of record CAVZTF010000003.1, read on the forward strand.
AGGCCTTGCAGCGGGCGGCAATATTGTCGAACGAGAAATATCGTGGCATCCGTTTCGCCGTCAAGACCAACGCGTTGACCATCCAGTCACATAATCCGGAGCAGGAAGAGGCCGAGGAAGAGGTCGAGGTCGGTTACGACGGGCCGGAACTCGAGATTGGCTTCAACGTGAATTACCTTCTCGATGCGCTGTCGGCGATCGAAGGGCCGGAGGTTCAGGTTGGCCTCACGGATGGCAACAGCAGCTGCCTCATCCGGGCAGCGGCAGATTCGGGTGCTCGATTCGTCGTGATGCCCATGCGCCTGTGAGGCGGCAGCGAGCTCCATGAGCCTGGAGCGGCTCGGCATCGAAGATTTCCGGTGCGTCGAGCGGGCGGAGCTGCAGTTGAATGGCCGCTGTAACGTGATCAGCGGTCAGAATGCCTCGGGCAAGACGAGCCTTCTTGAGGCGATCTTTTTCCTGGGCCGCGGCCGATCCTTTCGCACTCCCCGCAAGGATTCGTTGGTTCGCCGGGGTGAAGAAGCGTTCCAGTTGACGGGGCGGGTTGCCGGTGGGGGCCACAGCCAGCCGATCGGCATGCGGGTCGGTGGCGAAGGGATCGAGGCGCGATTCGGGGGTCGACCGGTGTCGGGGCTGGCGGAGCTTGCGACGATCCTGCCGGTACAGGCCATCGATCCGGAGGTGCACCGGCTCGTTGAGGGTGGGCCTCAGGAGCGGCGCCGCTACCTCGACTGGGGTGTGTTCCACGTGGAACCAAAGTTCGTGGGGCATTGGCGTCGATACCAGCGGGCCCTGCGGCAACGGAACGCCGCGCTCAGATCTGGCCAACCGCCGGCCGTCATACGGGCGTGGGATCCCGAACTCATCGAAGCCGGCGAGCTGGTGGCCGATCAGCGATCCCGATACGTCATGGAACTCCAACCGGCGGTGGCTGACGTAGGACAGCGCTTGCTGGGTGCTCCTGTAGAACTGCAGCTCAATCGCGGGTGGGCGCCAGAGCGGTCCCTGCAGGAAGCGTTGGAGGCCTCATGGAGCCGGGACGTTGAGCGGGGCCAGACGCATGCCGGGCCACACCGAGCGGACCTCGCCGTGCGTTTCGAAGGTCTCATGGCGAGGGACCGGGTGTCGCGTGGCCAGCAGAAACTGGCGGCCTCTTCACTCCTCCTGGGCCAGCTGAAATGCGATGCGGAGCTGGGGTCGAGCGTCGTTGGATTACTTGTGGATGATCCTGCGGCGGAGCTCGATTCCGGCAACCTGGAGCGGCTGCTCGACGAGATCGTGAGGCTTCCGGCGCAGCTCTTCATCACGGCACTGGACCCCCAGAACGAGGCCCTGCAGAGGCTCCCGCCCGCAGCAAGGTTCCACGTGGAACACGGCTCGGTGACCCGTCTGATATAATTCCGCGTCCTCTTACCCCGGGTATCCCATGAGCGGCGCGGACGTCTACGACTCCAGCAAAATCAAAGTCTTAAAAGGCCTCGATGCGGTCCGCAAGCGCCCTGGAATGTACATCGGCGACACCGACGATGGCACCGGCCTGCACCACATGGTCTTCGAGGTGCTCGACAATTCGATAGACGAGGCGCTGGCGGGCTACTGCACGAACATCACGGTGACGATCCACGCCGACCAGTCCGTCACGGTGACCGACGACGGCCGTGGAATTCCTGTGGATATCCATCCGGGGGAGGGTGTCTCGGCAGCCGAGGTGATCCTCACTGTGCTGCACGCCGGCGGCAAGTTCGACGACTCGTCCTACAAGGTTTCCGGCGGCCTGCACGGTGTCGGCGTGTCTGTCGTGAACGCGCTTTCCGAGACCCTGCACCTGACCATCCACCGCGACGGAAAGGAATACCGCCAGGAATACCGGCTCGGCGAGCCGCAGGCGCCGCTGGCCATGTTCGGTCCGAGCTCGTTACGCGGCACCACCATCCGCTTCAAGCCCAGCGACACGATCTTTACCAACATCGAGTTCGAGTACGAGATCCTGCAGAAGCGGCTGCGCGAGCTGTCGTTCCTGAACTCCGGCGTCCGCATCGAGCTGATCGACGAGCGTGACGACAAGCGTGAGAACTTCCACTACGAAGGCGGCATCAAGGAATTCGTCCGCTTCCTGAACCGCAGCAAGACCCCGATTCACGAATCCGTGTTCTGGTTTCGTGCAGATCGAGACGGCATGGGTGTCGAGCTCGCACTGCAGTGGAACGACTCTTATGCGGAAACGATGTACACGTACACGAACAACATTCCGCAGAAGGACGGTGGCACCCACCTTGCCGGCTTCCGTGGGGCGATCACGCGCACGCTGAACGACTACATCGAGCGCGAGCTCTCGGGCAAGAAGGACAGCGTCCCCACCACGGGCGACGATTCACGCGAAGGTCTCACGGCGGTGCTTTCGGTGAAGCTGTCCGACCCGAAGTTCTCCTCGCAGACCAAGGACAAGCTGGTCTCGTCCGAAGTGAAGGGCGTGGTCGAGTCGCTGGTTGCCGAGAAACTCGGCGAGTTCCTGCTCGAGAACCCGACGCAGGCGAAGGCGATCGTCAACAAGATCATCGATGCGGCGCGCGCCCGCGAGGCGGCCCGCAAGGCCCGCGAGCTCACGCGGCGCAAGGGCGTGCTCGACATCGCGGGCCTGCCCGGCAAGCTCGCCGACTGCCAGGAAAAGGACCCGTCTCTCTCGGAGCTCTTCATCGTCGAGGGTGACTCGGCAGGCGGCTCCGCCAAGCAGGGCCGCGACCGGCGCACGCAGGCGATCCTGCCGCTCAAGGGCAAGATCCTGAACGTCGAGCGCGCGCGCTTCGACAAGATGCTGTCGTCCGCGGAAGTCGGAACGTTGATCACCGCGCTCGGCTGCGGCATCGGCAAGGACGAGTTCGACCTCGCGAAGCTGCGCTATCACCGCATAATCATCATGACAGATGCGGATGTTGACGGAAGCCACATCCGCACGCTGCTGCTGACGTTCTTCTACCGCCAGATGCCGGAGATGATCGAGCGCGGCCACATCTACATCGCGCAGCCGCCGCTCTACAAGGTGAAGAAGGGCAAGTCGGAGCAGTACGTGAAGGACGACGCCGAGTTGAACCAGATGCTGCTCAAGTCGGCGCTCGAGGACATCGAACTGCACGTGACCGCCGAGGCGGCGCCGATGCCCGTCAGCGCGCTCGACACGCTCGCGCGCCGCTACATGGAGTTCCAGGCGGCCGTGCGCCGCTCGCCGCGCCGCTACGACGAGCACGTGCTCGAGCAGATGCTGCACCTGCCGGAGCTCTCGGCCAGCGATCGCGAGGATGCGGAAAAGCTCGTCGCCTGGGGCACGCAGCTCGAAGCGCTGCTGAACGTCGGGCAGCCGGCCGGGCGCAGCTATCGCGTCATGCTGCAGGAGAGCGTCCCGCCCCACCTTGTCGTCGTGCGCAGCGAGCACGGCGTCTCGGTAGAGAAGCACATGCACCGCGAGTTCTTCAACTCGAGCGAGTATCGGCGAATCACCGAGCTCTCGCGCACGCTCGCGGGGCTCTTCGGTCCGGGCGCCTTCGTGAAGAAGGGCGAGGCCCGCCGGGAAGTCGCGACCTTCCGTGAGGCGCTCACGTGGATGCTCGAGCAGGCGCGCAAGGGCCAGACCATCCAGCGCTACAAGGGACTGGGCGAGATGAACGCCGACCAGCTCTGGGACACCACCATCAATCCGGCGACGCGCCGGCTGGTGCAGGTGAAGATCGACGACGCGCTGGGCGCCGACGAGATCTTCTCGACCCTGATGGGCGACCAGGTCGAGCCGCGACGCGAGTTCATCGAGCGGAATGCGCTGTCGGTCAGCTATCTTGATATTTAAGCCAGATTGCTAATAGCGGATCGGCACGGAGCTTTCATTTTCCTATCGTTCAGCTTTAGTTATTAAACGAAGCCGCCGCACAGCTCGCTCGCGAGGTTCAGTCCGGCCTGCCGCCGGGTAGCGCGACGACCCGCGCGATCTCTCCCTCGATCCAGGCCTGTGCCCGCTCGTTGATCTCGCGCGGCTCGAGCCCTCGCGGATCGATCGGCGGTCCGATCATGACGCGGATCGTGCCCGCCTTCTTGAGCAGGCTGCGGCGCGGCCAGAAGTAGCCGGAGGTGTGCGCGATCGGCACGATCGGCGCACCGGTCTGGGCAGCGAGCAGGGCGCCGCTGATCCCGTACTTGCGTGTCTGTCCGGCCGCGACGCGCGTGCCTTCCGGATAGACGATCACGCCCATGCCTGCCGCGAGACGCTCGCGACCCTGCTTCACCACCTGGTTGACGGCGGAATGCCCGGCGCGTCGATTGATGGCGATCGGCTTGTAGGTGCTCACCGCCCAGCCGACCAGCGGGATCCAGGTGACCTCGCGCTTCAGCAGCCACGCCGCCGCCGGCACCACGAACATCTGCGCGGCCGTCTCCCAGGTGGACGAGTGCTTCCACAGCGAAATGAAGGGCTCCTTCGGCAGGTTCTCGCGGCCCTCGACCACGTAGTCGAGCCGGCAGATCACCTTGAGCAGCCACAGCAGCGTGCGTCCCCACGCCCGCGGGACGGCGTAGCGCTGGAAGACGTCCAGCGGCAGCAAGGCACTCAGCAGCACCACGACGGCAAAGAACGCCGTTGCCAGGAACATCATCAGCGTGCAGACCAGCGAGCGGACGTACTGCACGCCGGCTACCCGGGCAGGCGAGACAGGTCCGCCGCGTGCATGAACAGCGACTGCATGCGCGCCAGCAACGCGAGGCGATTGGCACGCACCGCGGGATCTTCCGCCATGACCATTACCGAGTCGAAGAACTGGTCGACCGCCGGTCGCAGCGCCGCCAGTGTCCGCAGGGCCTCGGTGTACTCGCGTGCAGCGTACCGCGGCTCGACCAGGCGTTCCATTGCCCGTACCTGCTCAGCCAGGATCTGCTCCGCGGGATCGAGCAGCAGGTTCTCGTTCACGTCGGCCGGCACCGGCTCGGTCGCCTTGCGCAGGATGTTCACGATGCGCTTGTTGGCGGAGGCGAGGCTCAGCGCGTCCGGCAGCTCGAGGAAGGCCGCGAGGGCGCGCAGCCGCGCATCGAAATCCAGCGGGGAGGCCGGCCGCGTCGCCAGCACCGCATCGAACATCTCCGCCGTGACCGTGATGCCGGCGCCGCCTTCGAGGTAATAGGCGCGCAGGCGCTCGATGATGTAGTCGTAGACCTCATCGCCCAGCTGCGACGAATCGACCGCCCCGACAGCCTGGCCGCGTCCGGCAGCCATCCGCGCGATGTCCCCACGCGCCAGGTCCACCGCTTGCCCGATGAGCCCCTGCAGGTCGAGGTCGAGCCGGCGCTCGAGCGCAATTCGGAGCAGTCCCAGCGCCGCGCGGCGCAGGCCGAACGGATCGCGGGTGCCGGTCGGTTTCTGGCCCGTGGCGTAGATGCCGGCGATGGTGTCGAGCTTGTCGGCGATCGACACCGCCATGCCGGTGCGGGTCGCGGGCAGTTCGTCGCCGGCGAAGCGGGGCAGGTACTGCTCGCGCAGCGCCTCGGCCACCTCCATGGGCTCGCCGTCGTGTTGCGCGTAGTAGCGCCCCATCAGGCCCTGCAACTCCGGAAACTCTCCCACCATGTTCGTCAGCAGGTCGCACTTCGCGAGCTCGGCCGCGCGGTCCGCGAGCACGGCATCCGAACCGATCGTCGCGGCGATCGTGCGCGCCAGGGCTCGCACCCGCACGGTCTTGTCGTCCAACGACCCGAGCTGGGTCTGGAAGGTCACGCGCTTCAATGCCTCGCAACGCGTGTCGAGGCGCTGCCGGCGATCGGTCGACCAGAAGAAAGCCGCGTCGCTCAGCCGCGGCCGGACCACGCGCTCGTTGCCGGCGATGACCTGTGCGGGGTCCGCACTCTCGATGTTCGAGACGGTCACGAACCACGGCATGAGCTGTCCCTGCGGATCGCGCACCGGGAAATACCGCTGGTGATCCTGCATCGTGGCGATCGGCACTTCCGGCGGCAGCTCGAGGAAGCGCTCGTCGAAGCGGCCGGCGAGCGGCACCGGCCACTCGACCAGCGCGGTCACCTCGTCCAGCAGCGACTCGTCGATCACTGCGGCGCCGCCCAGGCGCTCCGCCGCGGCGACCACGCCCTGGCGGATGGTCTCCCGACGCTCGTGGATGTCGGCCATCACCCGGCCGCGCTTGTGCAGCAGTCCCACGTAGGATGCGGGGCTTGCGACGCGCAGCTCGCGGGGCGCCATGAAGCGGTGACCGCGGGTGAGATTCGACGCGCGGATCCCGAGGATCTCGCAGGGCACGATCTCCCGGCCGAAGAGCATGACCACCCAGTGCACCGGCCGCACGAATTGCGCCTCGCCGTCGCCCCAGCGCATGCGTCGTGCGATCGGCAGTTCGTCGAGCGAGCCCTGCACGATGCGGGGCAGCAGATCGACGGTGCGTGCGCCCGACTCTGTGCCCCGGTGCACGAGCCAGACGCCTTTCGGCGTTTCGATCCGCTCAAGCGCGCTGACCTCCACCCCGCAGCCTCGCGCGAAGGCGAGGGCAGCCTGGGTCGGCGCACCCTCGGCGTCGAAGGCGGCCTTGAGCGGCGGACCTCGCTTCTCGATCGCGCGATCGGGCTGCCGCGCCACGAGCCGGCGAACCCGGACCGCGAGGCGGCGCGGTGTCGCGAAGCGCTCCACGGCCCCGTGCACGAGCCCGGCGTCGTCCAGTCCCTTCGCCATGCCGTGTGCAAAGGCCTCCGCCAGCGCCAGCAGGGACTTGGGCGGCAGCTCCTCGGTGCCGATCTCGACCAGGAAATCGGTGGCGCGGCTCATCGCGCGGCCTCCAGCATCGGGAATCCCAGGGCCTCGCGACTCTTGTAATAGGCCTCGGCGACGCCCTTGGCGAGCGACCGCACGCGCAGGATGTAGCGCTGCCGCTCGGTCACCGAGATCGCCTTGCGCGCATCGAGCAGGTTGAAGGTGTGCGAGCTCTTGAGCATGCGCTCGTAGGCCGGCAACGGCAGGCCGGCCTCGAGCAGGCGCTGGCACTCGCGCTCGAAGGCGTCGAACTGACGGAGGAGTTCCTCGACGTCGGCCAGCTCGAAGTTGAACCTCGACTGCTCGACCTCGTTCTGGTGGTAGACGTCGCCGTAGGTCACGCGACCGAGCGGCCCGTCCGCCCAGACGATGTCGAAGATGCTCTCGACGCCCTGCAGGTACATGGCGAGGCGCTCGAGCCCGTAGGTGATTTCGCCCATCACCGGTCGGCAGTCGAGGCCCCCGACCTGCTGGAAGTACGTGAACTGGGTGACCTCCATGCCGTTCAGCCAGATCTCCCAGCCGAGGCCCCACGCGCCGAGTGTCGGCGACTCCCAGTTGTCCTCGACGAGGCGGATGTCGTGCACCCGCGGGTCGAGGCCGAGCGAGCGCAGCGAGCCGAGGTACAGGTCGATGATGTCCGGCGGCGACGGCTTGATGACCACCTGGTACTGGTAGTAGTGCTGCAGGCGGAAGGGATTGTCGCCGTACCGGCCGTCCGTGGGCCGGCGCGAGGGCTGCACGTAGGCGGCGCTCCACGGCTCGGGACCCACTGCGCGCAGGAACGTCGCCGTGTGGAAGGTGCCCGCCCCGACCTCCATGTCGTAGGGCTGCAGGATCACACAGCCGCGCTCGGCCCAGTAATGCTGCAAGGCCAGGATCAGGTCCTGGAAGGTGCGGGGGCGCTGCAGCGCCTTTCTGGCCATGAAGAATCCGTTGGGGAGTCGCTTACGAGCGGCGGAGTATAGCGAACAGGCGTGCGCGACCCCGGAACGCGTTCGGGCGGGTCAGCGCCTGGTCGCCCGGCCCCGGGCGCCGCGTCGCGGCTCATCGTCCGCCGCGTCGGCCGACCACGGGCTGCCGGTCCGCTCCTCGATGTAGCGGCGGAGCAGCCGACGGACCATCTGCGACGGTGTCACGTCTTCCTCGGCGCACAGGCGTTCGAACACCGCCTTCTTGCGCGGGTCGATCAGGATCGTGAGGCGCGCGGTTCGGTCTTCGAGGGCCAAGGGATCCTCACCCGGAGGCGTTGCGGTCGCCATGGATGATAATCCAATGTAAATTTCAGTACCATATAGTGAACATAGAGTCCGTCCACCGCGGCACCGCCTTCCTGCATCGTGATCTCGCCGACCAGCTCACCGCTCGCGACCTGCCTGGCATTGCTCGCCGCGTGGGGCGTCATCGGCCTCGCCGGAATGCTGCGGCCCGCGAGCCTCGCTTTTGCCGGGCGGACGCTGTTCCCGCTGGGCGCGCTCGTCGGCGCCGCACTTGCGGTCGTCGCCGCGATGAGCCTCGGCGCGCCGCCGGAGCAGATCGTGCTGCTCATCGGGCTGCCGGACCTGCCGCTGCACGCGCGGCTCGACGCCCTCTCGGGCGTGTTCCTCGTCCTGCTCGGCGCGGCCTCGGCCGGCATCTCGATCTTCAGCGCGGGATACTTCCGTAGCGGCCAGGGAACCCCGCCGGGGTTGCTGTGCCTGCAGTACCACCTGTTCCTCGCCAGCATGGCTTTCGTGCTGCTGGCGGACGACGCGTACGGCTTCATGCTGGCCTGGGAGACGATGGCGCTGTCGTCGTACTTCCTCGTCACCACGCAGCACCGCATCCCGGAGATCCGCAGCGCCGGATTTCTCTATCTGTTGATCGCCCACGTCGGCGCAATCTCGATCCTGCTCGCCTTCGGCGTGCTGCAGGGCGGCACCTGGCAGTTCACCTTCGACGCGATGCGCTCAGCGGAAATCGATCCCGCCTGGGCCACCGCGGCCTTCCTGCTCGCGCTGTTCGGCTTCGGCGCGAAGGCGGGCCTCGTGCCGCTGCACGTGTGGCTGCCGGAGGCGCATCCCGCGGCACCCTCGCCGGTGTCGGCCCTGATGAGCGGCGTCATGCTGAAGACGGCGGTCTACGGGATGTTGCGCGTCACTTTCGACCTGCTCGGCGACCCGCTCTGGTGGTGGGGGCTCGTGCTGCTCGGCGTCGGCCTGCTGACGGCGCTCTACGGCGTCGTGTACGCGGCCGCGCAGACGGACATGAAGCGCCTGCTCGCGTATTCGTCGATCGAGAACATGGGCATCCTCTTCACGGGACTCGGCCTCGCGATCGTCTATTACGGCGTCGGCATGCCGGTGCCGGGCACGGTCGCGCTGCTCGCGGTCCTCTACCACGCGCTGAACCACGCGTTCATGAAGAGCCTGCTGTTCCTCGGCACCGGCGCGGTGCTGCATGCCACCGGGGAGCGCAACCTCGGGCGCCTCGGCGGCCTCATCCACCGCATGCCCTGGACGGCCTGGCTCACGCTCATCGGAGCGCTCGCCATCGCGGGGCTGCCGCCGTTGAATGGCTTCGTCTCCGAGTGGCTGCTGCTGCAATCCTTCCTGCTAGCACCCCAGGTGCCGAAGACTTTCGTGAACATGCTGCTGCCGCTGGGTGCCGCGGTGCTGGCGCTCGCCGCGGCGCTGGCGGCCTACGTCATGGTGAAATTCTTCGGGATCATCTTCCTCGGACAGCCGCGGGAGAAGAATCTCGAGCACGCCCAGGACGCCGGAATCATCGAGCGGATCGGGCTGTCGTGGCTCGCAGCCGGGTGCCTCGTGCTCGGCCTGCTGCCGACGCTGGTGCTGCCCGTGCTCATGCAAGTCCCGCGGCAGCTCGGGCTCGACGCGGGCACGCTCGCCACGTCGACGTGGTGGCGGCTGGTGCCGTTCCCGGATCGCGAGGTTTCCTATTCGCCGCTCGTGTTCCTGCTGGCCGTCGGTGCCGTCGTCGCACTCACGGTGCTCGGCGTGCGGTACTTCTATCACCAGCGAGTCCGCCGCGCGGCACCCTGGGACTGCGGCTTCGTCCGGCTGGACGCCCGCATGCAGGACACCGCCGAGGGCTTCGGGCAGCCGATCCGCCACATCTTCCAGCCGTTCTTCACGCTCGAACGCGAGTTGCCGACGCCGTTCGATGCCGCGCCCCGCTACCGCGTGACGATCGGCGACCCGATCTGGCGCGCGCTGTACCTGCCGCTCGGCCGGATCGTGCAGCGCGCCGCCGATGCGCTGGCGTGGATGCAGCAGGGGCGCATCGCCTCCTACCTGCTCTACAGCTTCGTCACCCTGCTCACGCTGCTGGCGTTGATGCTATGAACGCGCTCGACTGGATCACCCAGCTGATGGAAGTCGTCGCGGCGCTGGCGGCCGCACCGCTGCTGGTCGGCTGGGTGAACTGTTGCCGGGCCTGGCTGCAGAACCGTACGGCCCCCAGCGTGCTGCAGCCTTACCGGGCCATCCGCAAGCTCTTCCACAAGGATGCGGTGATCGCCGCAGGCGCCTCGCCGTTCTTCCGGATCGCGCCCTATGTGGTGTTCGGCGCCATGGTCGGCGCGGCCGCGGTCATCCCGTCCATGGGCACCCGGCTGCCGTTCGTGCCGGCCGCCGACGCCATCGCCCTCGTGGGGCTCTTCGCGACGGCACGCGTGTTCATGTCGCTCGCCGCAATGGACGTCGGGACGGCGTTCGGCAGCCTGGGCGCCCGTCGCGAGATGATGGTGGGCTTCCTCGCCGAGCCCGCTCTGCTGATGGTGATCTTCGTGGCATCGCTGATCTCGGCGACGACGTCGCTGCCGGCCATCGCGGAGGAACTCTCGACCCGTGCGCTCGGCGTCTACCCGAGCCTGGCCTTCACGGCCGTCGCCTTCGCGATGGTGCTGCTTGCGGAAAACGCTCGCATCCCGGTCGACAACCCGGCGACGCACCTCGAGCTCACCATGATCCACGAGGCCATGCTGCTCGAGTACTCGGCGCGCCACCTCGCGCTCATGGAATGGGCCGCCGCGCTCAAGCTGTTCAACTACGCGTGCATCGGCTTCGCACTGTTCCTGCCCTGGGGCACGTCGACCGGCGAGGGGCCGCTGGCGCTCGTGGCCGCCATCGGCATGCTGGCCGTGAAGCTCGCGGTCGCAGGCGCGGTCCTCGCCGTCGTCGAGACCCTGTCGGCCAAGCTGCGCGTGTTCCGCGCGCCGGAGTTCCTGGCCACGGCGTTCATGCTCGCCATGCTGGGCCTGCTGGTCCACGTGCTCCTCAAGGCCTGAGACCATGACCGGCACTCCGTTCGACCTCCAGATCCTGAACGCGCTCGCCGCACTGCTGCTGCTGTTGTCGTTCGCCATGCTGTCGCAACGGCGCATCGTCACGCTGGTCAACCTGCTCGCTCTCCAGGGCGCGCTGCTGTGCGCCGCGACGCTGCTGCTCGCATGGCGCACGGGCGAGAACCACCTCTACCTGTCCGCCCTGCTGACGCTCGCGCTCAAGGTCGTGTTCCTCCCCTGGCTGCTGCACCGGTTGATCCGGCGCCTCGGCGTCTACTGGGACACCGAGCCCGTGCTCAACATCCCGGGCACCATGCTGGTCGGCCTGCTGATCGTGGTGTTCTCCTTCGGACTCGCACAGCCCATCTCCGAGCTCGCGAGCACCGCGACGCGCAACGCCATCGGCATCGCCGTGGCGGTGATCCTGCTGTCCTTCCTCACCATGATCACGCGGCGCAAGGCCATGTCGCAGGTGGTCGGCTTCCTGTCGATGGAGAACGGACTGTTCTTCGGCGCCATGAGCGCGACGTACGGCATGCCGATGATCGTCGAGCTCGGCGTGGCGCTCGACGTGCTGGTCGCGATGCTGGTGCTGGGCGTGTTCTTCTTCCAGATCCGCGAGCAGTTCGACAGCCTCGACCTGCATCACCTCGAGTCGCTCAAGGAGGACGAATGAGCCTCGAGCTGCTCCTGCTGCTCGGCCTGCCGCTGCTCGGCGCCGTGATCCTGGGGGTGTTCGGTGCGCGACGCTGGGCGCCCGACGCCAACGTGTTCTTCAGCCTGGCCAGTTTCGCCGCGGCCTGCGTCCTCACGGCGCGCGTCATCGACGAGGGGACGCTGGTCGTGCTGCGCGAGCAGTTCCTGATCGACCCGTTCAACGTCTTCCTCGTGACGCTCACGGCTTTCGTCGGGCTCACGACGGCGATCTTCTCGCGACCGTACATGCGCGTGGAGCGCGAGCACGGGCGGGTGAGCCCGGCACAGCTGCGGCTCTACCACAGCATGTACCAGCTCTTCATGGCGACGATGCTGCTGGCGCTCACCACCAACAACCTCGGGCTGATGTGGGTTGCGATGGAGGCGGCCACGCTCTCGACCGTGCTGCTCGTCACGCTGTACCGCACGCCCGCGAGCCTCGAGGCCGGCTGGAAGTACTTCATCCTCTGCGGCGTCGGCATCGCCCAGGCGCTGTTCGGCACGATCCTGCTCTATTTCGCCGCCGAGAAGGTACTCGGCGCCGAGGGCGTGAGCGCACTGCTGTGGACGCACCTGAACGAAGTGAAGGGCCAGCTCGAGCCCGCGGTGCTCGGCCTCGCGTTCGTGTTCCTGCTGGTCGGCTACGGCACCAAGGTGGGGCTCGCGCCGCTGCACAACTGGCTGCCGGATGCGCACGCCGAGGGCCCGACGCCGATCTCGGCGGTGCTGTCGGGCCTGCTGCTGAACGTCGCCATCTACGCGGTCGTGCGCTGCAAGGTGCTCGTCGAGGGCTCGCTCGACTCCGAGCTGCCGTCGCGCATGCTGATGGGCTTCGGGCTGCTGTCCGTCGTGCTCGCGGCGTTCTTCCTCTGGCGCCAGCGGGACATCAAGCGGCTCTTCGCGTACTCGTCCATCGAGCACATGGGCATCATCACCTTCGCCTTCGGCATGGGCGGGCCGGTGGCGAACTTCGCCGCTCTGCTGCACATGACGGTGCACTCGCTCACGAAGTCCGCGATCTTCTTCGCGGTGGGCCACGCCGCGCAGAAGTCCGGCTCGCAGTTGATGGACGACATCCGCGGCCTCATCACCATCAGCCCGACGATCGGCTGGGGCCTGATGCTCGGTTCGCTCGCCATTCTCGGCATGCCGCCGTTCGGCGTGTTCGCGAGCGAGTTCCTCATCCTCACCACGGCGATGAAGCAGGAGCCCTGGGCCACGCCAATCCTGCTCATGGCGCTCGGCGTGGCGTTCGCGGCCATCTTCGGCCGTGTGCAGCCGATGGTGTTCGGCGAGACGACCGCGAAACGGCTGCCGCATCCGCCGGCGCTGCTGCCCGTGTTCACGCACCTCGGCGCTGGTGCTCATGCTGGGCGTGTTCATCCCGCCGTACCTCGCCGACTGGTATCGCGCCGCCGCGCGCCTGATCGGGGGCGAGTGAGATGCCGCTCCTCGGGTGGTACGACGCTGCGACCAGCGATTCCGGGCGCTCCGGGCGTCCACGGCCTGGCGGTGACTGCGAAGAGTTGGCGCGGAGCCGCTCTCGACGTCGCGGCGGGTGGCGGTCGCCTGGTGGCGATGTGGGCCGCGGACGGCGGATCGGCCCACCCGACGATGCACGCGGCGCTCGCGGCCGAGCCCGGCGTGCTCGTGATGCGTCTCGAGCCGGGCGGCGCGCATCCGCGCTATCCGGGCCTCGAGGACATCTTCCCGGCGGCGGCGCGCATGCAGCGGGCGGCCGCAGACATGAGCGGCGTGCTGGCACTCGGCGGCGATCCGCGACCCTGGCTCCGGCATGCGGCGTGGCCGCAGGACTTTCATCCGTTGAACGGGACAGCGCCGCCCGCCCGGCCCGCCGAGCTGATCGCCGACGCCTATCCGTTCGTGCGGGTCGAGGGGGACGGCGTGCACGAGATCCCGGTCGGCCCGGTGCATGCGGGCATCATCGAGCCCGGGCATTTCCGCTTCTCGGTGGTCGGCGAGAAGGTGCTCAGGCTCGAGGAGCGCCTCGGCTACGCGCACAAGGGCATCGAGCGACGCTTCACGGAGCTGCCATTGCTCGAAGGTCACCGCCTTGCCGCGCGAGTCTCGGGTGATTCGACCGTGGCCTTCTCGTGGGCCTATTGCCAGGCGCTCGAGGGGCTTGCGGGCGCTGCAATTGCCGCCGCGAGCCGCGTGGCTGCGCGCGCTCGCACTGGAGCTCGAGCGCATCGCCAATCACCTCGGCGATCTCGGCGCGCTCGGCAACGACGCCGGCTTCGCTTTCGGCCTGAGCCAGTTCTCGCGGCTCAAGGAGGCGCTCCTGCAGGTTGAACGGAGCGGCCTTCGGCCAGCGTTACCTGCTCGATTTCGTCGTGCCGGGCGGTACACGCGCCGACGCAGGCATTGATGCCTGCAACGCGCTGGGTGCGTTCATCCGCTCGCTGACGGGCGAAGTCAAGGTGCTGCACGACATCTATGCCGAGCACGCCGGCGTGCGCGATCGCTTCTCGGGCGCCGGCGCGGTCGCCCCGGAACTCGCGGCCCGACTCGGGCTGACGGGTCTCGCCGGACGTGCGAGCGGCCAGGCCTTCGACCTGCGCGTCGACCTGCCTTGCGAGCCCTACACGGAACTCGCGCCGCGCAAGCTCGGACGCCTCGACGGCGACGTGGCCGCGCGCGTGCACCTGCGATTCGACGAGTTGTTCGAGTCCTGCCGGCTCGTGCAGCAGATCCTGCAACGACTGCCGGCCGGGCCGCACCTCGAGGTCATGGAGGCGCCAGTCGATGGCGGCTACGGCGTGGGATTCATCGAAGGCTGGCGCGGGCCGGTGCTCATCGCGCTCACGGCTGGGCCCGGCGGTTCGATTCGTCGCTGCCACGCGCACGATCCGTCGTGGCAGAACTGGCCGGTGCTCGAGCACGCGATCATCGGCAACATCGTGCCGGACTTCCCGCTCATCAATAAGTCGTTCAACCTGTCCTACAGCGGCCACGACCTCTAGCCATGTGGAAGACCCTGCGCCAGATCGCCCGGGTGGGTATCGCGACGGAGCCGCCGCCCGCGGCCGATGACGAGTTGCGCCTGCGCGAGGAACTGCAGTCGCGGATCCTCGAGGTGATGGGTCGCGCGCTCTGCATCCGCGCGGTGGACGCGGGCTCCTGCAACGGCTGCGAACTCGAGATCCACGCGTTGAACAACCCGGTCTACAACCTCGAAGGCCTCGGCATCCGGTTCGTCGCGAGCCCGCGGCACGCCGACCTGCTGCTGGTCACGGGACCCGTCGCCGCGAACATGGAAGTCGCGCTGCTCAGGACGTATGAGGCGACGCCCGATCCCAAGCTCGTCGTCGCCATCGGCGACTGCGGCTGCACGGGCGGCGTGTTCGGCGAGAGTTATGCGAGCCGGGGACGGGTGTCGAACGTCATCCCGGTCGACGTCGCGGTGCGGGGTTGCCCGCCGGGCCCGTCGCGCATCATGGCCGGCATCCTGACCGCCATCACGTCCCGTAGCGCGCGCGCAGCCCCGTGAACTCGATTGCCGACCAGATCAGCCGGTTCCTCGAGTCTGCCGGCTTCGGGGTGGTGGGCGCTTCGTCGCGCCGCCACAAGTACGGCAACAAGGTGCTGCGCTGCTACCAGCAGAACGGTCGGCGGGCGATCCCGGTCAATCCCCGCGAGCAGGTCATCGAGGGGACTGCCTGCGTGGCGAGCGTCGCCGACCTGCCGGACGACGTGAAGAGCATCTCGGTGATCACGCCGCCTGCGATTACCGAGCGGGTGGTCGAGGAGGCGGCACGCAAGGGAATCGAGAACGTCTGGATGCAACCCGGCGCCGAGAGCGAGCGGGCGATCGCGAGCTGCGAGGCGGCAGGCATCAACGTCATCGCGGACGGGAGCTGCGTGCTGGTCGTACTCGGCTATCGCGAATCGGTCGTCAAGAATATTTAATCAGTTCCAGCGGAAACGTAGTCGATTAAAAGGCAATTGAAAATTCCAGCTGAAGTGCCGGGTCAGCGTCAGGTCACGTGTAGTCCCGGTATTTCGCGAGATAGCGCACCGGCTTCGACAACGCGTCGCGCCGAAACGGATCGCCCAGTTCCTGCGTCACCATCATCTCGAGCACGGTCGTCCTGCCCTCGGCTTGCGCCTGCGCCGCGGCCCGCAGCGCGGGTCCGACGTCCGACAGCTTGTCGATCGTGACGCCCTCGCAGCCGAACGCCCGTGCGACGGCGGCCCAGCTCGGGCTCTCGAGGTTCACCGCCTGGAAGCGCCGCGAATAGAAGTCCACGTGGTTCTTCTTCTCCGCGCCCCACTGACCGTTGTTGAAGACGACCACCGTCACACCGATCTTCTCCCGCGCGCAGGTCAGCAGCTCGTTCAGGCTGATGCCCCAGGCGCCGTCGCCGACGTAAGCAATGGCGGGCCGCTCCGGGCAGGCAACCTTGGCGCCGCACGCGACCGGAAACGCGTAGCCGCAGTTGCCGAAGCTCATCGCGGCGAACATCGAGCGCGGCTCCTCGAAGCGCAGGTAGGAGTTCGAGACCGAGCAGATGTTGCCGATGTCGGTCGAGACCATGGCGTGCGCCGGCATCGCCCGTTCGAGTTCCCGCAGCATCTGCCGCGGATGCATGTACTTCGAGCCCGCGGCGACCTCGAGCGAGAACGGGTCCCGCTCGTGGGCCCATTCCGCAAGCTCCCGTTCCCAGGCCGCTTTCTCCGCGGTGATCACCGCATGGCGCTCGCCCCGGTTGGTGGCGCAGGCCAGCTCACGGCCGCGCAGTCGGTCCAGCAGGGCGGCGGCTGCCGCGCGCGCATCGCCGTTGATGCCGACGCTGATGCCCTTCACGAGGCCGAGCATCTTCGCGTCCACGTCCACCTGGACGATCTTCGCGGCGGCCGGCCAGTAGTCCATCCCGTACTGTGGCAGCGTCCCGAAGGGCCCCAGCCGGGTGCCCAGCGCGAGCACCACGTCGGCCCGCGAAATGAGCTGCATCGCCGCCTTCGAGCCCTGGTAGCCGAGCGGCCCGCACCACAGCGGATGCGAGGCCGGGAACGAATCGTTGTGCAGGTAGCTGTTCGCGACGGGCGCGTGCAGCAGCTCGGCCAGTGCGATGGTCTCTGCAGTGCCTCCCGACATGATCACGCCGCCGCCAGCGACGATGACCGGGAACCGCGCCGCCGCCAGCAACGCCGCTGCTTCATCCAGCGCCGCCGGGTCGCCGGCGCCACGACCGATGCGCATCGGCGGCGCGATGGCCGCCTGGATGTCGCCGTAGAAATAGTCGCGGGGGATGTTGAGCTGCGCAGGACCCATCTCGAGCATCGCGCGGTCGAAGCAGCGGCCGGCGATCTCAGCCATGCGCCGCGGGTTGTTCACGTGGCCCTGGTACTTGGTGATTTTCGAGAAGATCGGCAGCTGTTCGGTCTCCTGGAAGCCGCCGAGGCCCAGGGTCATTGACCCGGTCTCGGGCGTGATGAACACGACCGGTGAATGCGCCCAGTAGGCCGCGGCGATGGCCGTGACGAAGTTGGTGATGCCGGGACCGTTCTGCGCGATGCAGACGCCGTGGCGACCCGACGCGCGCGCGTAGCCGTCCGCCATGTGCGCCGCGCCCTGCTCGTGCGCGACCGGGATGAACCGGATGCCGGCCGCCGGGAAGATGTCGAGCGCGTCCATGTAGGCCGACCCGACGATGCCGAAGACTTCGCGCACCCCATTGGCTGCGAGAGTTTCGACCAGGGCTTCCGAAGGCGTCATTCGTTGCGGGATCGGGGCAGTCACGGCAGGGCTCCTCTGGCAGGTCGGCGATTATTGCCTTCAGCCGGCCGGCCCGGCATCAGTGAACAGTGCGCACTAAGATAGTGCGTGCATCAGCATCAGTGCACTACAATTGCGCGTGTGTGCGCCATGTTTGACGAGACAGCGCACCAATTTCCCACGACTTGCGCCACATGGGTGCGTTGGCATACAAAGTGCATTCTATTGGGTCCCCAGACCTCACTCCAGGAGCCGCCATGACCACTGCCGCCGACGTTCTGAAGCTGATCGAGGAAAAAGAGGTCAAGTACGTCGACCTCCGCTTCACGGACACGAAGGGCAAAGAACAGCACGTGACTGTCCCGACGCGAGTCGTGGACCCGGCGTTCTTCGAGGACGGCAAGGGCTTCGACGGCTCCTCGATCGCCGGGTGGAAGGGCATCCAGGAGTCCGACATGATCCTGATGCCGGATCCCACGACCGCGATCCTCGACCCGTTCTTCGAGGAGACGACCCTCAACCTGCGCTGCGACATCGTCGAGCCCTCGACGATGCAGGGTTACGAGCGCGACCCGCGCTCGCTCGCGAAGCGCGCCGAGGCGTACCTGAAGTCCACCGGGATCGCCGATGCCTCGATGTGGGGCCCGGAGAACGAGTTCTTCATCTTCGACAGTCTCCGTCACGGCAACTCGATGAACGGCTGCTTCTACGAGGTCGACTCGCTGCAGGGCGCCTGGAACACGGGCCGCACGGTCGACGGCGGCAACCTCGGCCACCGTCCGGGCATCAAGGGCGGCTACTTCCCGGTGCCGCCCGTGGATGCCTACCAGGACCTGCGCACGGCCATGTGCCTCGCGATGGAAGAGATGGGCCTCAAGGTCGAAGTGCATCACGCCGAGGTCGCCACGGGCGGGCAGGCCGAGATCAACGTTTCGGCCAACACGCTGACCAAGAAGGCGGACGAGGTGCAGATCCTCAAGTACGCGATCCACAACGTCGCGGCGAGCTACGGCAAGACGGCGACCTTCATGCCCAAGCCGCTGGTCGGCGACAACGGCAACGGCATGCACGTCAACCAGTCGCTGGCGAAGGACGGCAAGAACATCTTCGCGGGCGACAAGTACGGCGGCCTCTCCGAGGTCGCCATCTACTACATCGGCGGCATCATCAAGCACGCCAAGGCCCTCAACGCGATCTCGAACGCCAGCACCAACAGCTACAAGCGCCTGGTGCCGGGATTCGAGGCGCCGGTCATGCTGGCCTACTCCGCACGCAACCGCTCCGCGTCGATCCGCATCCCGCACGTGATCAATCCGAAGGGGCGCCGCATCGAGGTGCGCTTCCC
Source organism: uncultured Gammaproteobacteria bacterium (assembly GCA_963778185.1). Lineage (GTDB taxonomy): Bacteria > Pseudomonadota > Gammaproteobacteria > Steroidobacterales > Steroidobacteraceae > RPQJ01. The sequence continues at coordinate 1,467,131 of CAVZTF010000003.1, forward strand.
GGATTCGACCGCCAATCCGTACCTGTGCTTCGCCGCCATGCTCATGGCGGGCCTCGACGGCATCAGGAACAAGATCCACCCGGGCGATCCCGCGGACAAGGATCTCTACGACCTCGAGCCGGAGGAAGCGAAGAACATCCCGACGGTGTGCCACTCGCTCGACATGGCGCTCGAGGCTCTCGACAAGGACCGCGGCTTCCTGAAGGAAGGCGGGGTCTTCACCGACGACGTCATCGACGCCTACATCGCGCTCAAGATGCAGGAGGTCACCAAGCTCCGCATGTCGACCCACCCGGTCGAACTCGAGCTCTATTACAGCTGCTGACGGAATGGGCGGGTGGCCGCGCCGGGCCGCCGCGGCCGCCCGGCGCGGAATCTCCCAAACCCTTGACGCAATTCGCGAATCGGGGGGCGAGACTTTGTCACCACAGGTTGCAGGGGCTATGCTCTCGCCTCATGAACACCCGGGTGCTGTTGCTTGGATGCCTGTTCGCCCTGTCGAGTCAGGCGCAGGATTCCAGGCGCGAGATGTGGGTCTGGAAGGACGCGAACGGCGTCACCCATTACGCCGATCGCCCCGTGCCGGGTGCGAAGAAGGTCGAAATGGCCGGCGTGACAGGGCATGCGCCGTCCGCCGCTCCTGCCGCGCCCGCTGCGCCGGCCTCCCGGCCGGCGCAGGCCTCCGCGGTCCAGTACCTGTCACTCGAAGTCTGGCAGCCGGAGAGCGGCGCGTCTTACTTCGAGCCGGATGCAACCGTCGACGTGCGCTTGCGATCGGACCCGGAACTCGCCGACGGCCACCGGCTGTTGCTCTATCTCGACGGCAAGATCGTCGAGGGGGCCAACGGTGCCCTGGAGCACAATCTCGCCAATCTGGAGCGTGGCGCGCACTCGCTCACGGCCGTGATCCTCGACGAGAAGGGCAACGAGAAGATCCGCAGCGCGCCGGTCGTCTTCCACATGAAGCAGCCCACGACGATCGCGCCCCGCGCCGTCGGCCCCAGTCTCAAGCCGAAACCGAAGAGCTGACTGCATGTCGCGGGGGGGTGGCCCTTGGCCGCTGAACCGCGCGCTTTCGTACGGCCGAGCGCCGCGGAGCTCGTCAACCTTCTCGACGGGCTCGCCACCTGCACCCTCTGGCTGGACGGCGACGGGGTGGTGCTGCACCTCAACGAACCCGCCGAGGACCTCTTCGCGCTGAGCCGCAACCAGGCCGCCGGTCGTCCGATGCGCGACCTGCTGAAGGCCAATACCGAGCTCGAGGGAATGATCAGTCGCGCGCGCGCGGCCGGCGCGCAGTACTCGCGCCGCGAGGTGCCGTTCGAGGCGGGCCCGGGTGCGCCGCTGCGCATGCTCGACGTCACCGTCTCGCCGTTCGACCAGCCGGGGCACGCCGGCGGCGCGATCGTCGAGCTGGCCGACGTCACGAAGCACCAGCGCATCCTGAGGGAGAACGCGCTGCTCACGCAGCTTGGCGGCAGCCGCGCGATGGTCCGCCAGCTCGCTCACGAGATCAAGAACCCGCTCGGTGGCCTGCGCGGCGCGGCGCAACTACTCGAGCGGCAGCTGAGGGACCCCGCGCTGCACGAGTACACCAAAGTCATCATCAGCGAGGCCGACCGCCTCGCCGCGCTGGTCGACGCGCTGCTGGGCCCGGGCCAGCCGCCACGCAAGGAGCCGGTCAACATCCACGAGATCGTGCAGCACGTCGGCCACCTGCTTGCCGGCGAGGCGCCCGCGGGTGTCGCCGTGGAACGCGATTACGACCCGAGCCTGCCTCGCCTGCGGCTGGACCGCAACCAGATCATCCAGGCGCTGCTCAATCTCGGCCGCAACGCGCTCCAGGCGGTGGGGCCGCGCGGGCGCATCGTCCTGCGCACGCGGGCGATCACGAACGCGAGTATCGGAAGCCGGCGGTATCGCGTGGTGGCGAGCATCCAGGTGGAGGACGACGGCCCGGGGGTCCCCGTGGAACTCAAGGACACAGTCTTCTACCCGCTCGTCACCGGACGCCAGGGCGGCACCGGCCTCGGACTCGCCGTCGCGCAGGACCTGATCGGGCGTCACGACGGCTTGATCGAGTTCGACAGCCGGCCCGGCTGCACCGTCTTCACCATCCTCCTGCCGTTCGAAAACAATGAACTCGGCGAAAGCGCTTAACGTCTGGATCGTGGACGACGACGCGTCGATCCGCTGGGTGCTGGAGCGCGCGCTCCAGCAGGATGGCATGCAGGCACGGGTCTTCGACGAGGCGGAGTCCGCGATGGCGGCGCTGCGCCGCGAGGAGCCCGACGTGCTCGTGACCGATATCCGCATGCCGGGACGCAGCGGGCTCGAGCTGCTCGAGGAGATCCGCGCCAGGCGCCCGCGACTGCCCGTGATCGTCATGACGGCGCATTCCGATCTCGACAGCGCCGTGGCCGCCTATCAGGGCGGTGCATTCGAGTACCTGCCGAAACCCTTCGACATCGACCAGGCCGTCGAGCTGGTCCGCCGCGCCGCGGCGCAGAGTCACCGCCTGGAAACCTCGGCGACGGAGTCGCGGCGCATCCCCGAGATGCTGGGCCACGCACCGTCGATGCAGGAGGTGTTCCGTGCCATCGGACGACTGTCGCGCTCGAGCATGACCGTATTGATCACCGGCGAGTCCGGCACCGGCAAGGAACTCGTGGCGCGCGCCCTGCACCGCCACAGCCCGCGTGCGGCGAAGCCTTTCATTGCGCTCAATACCTCGGCGTTCACGGCCGACCTGCTCGAATCGGAGCTGTTCGGCCACGAGAAGGGTGCGTTCACGGGCGCCAACGAGCTGCGTCGAGGACGCTTCGAGCAAGCGGACGGTGGCACGTTGTTCCTGGACGAGATCGGCGACATGTCCCCGCAGCTGCAGACGCGGCTGTTGCGCGTGCTCGCCGAGGGCGAGTTCTACCGCGTGGGCGGACAGCTGCCGGTGAAGGTCGACGTGCGCGTGATCGCTGCCACGCACCAGAACCTCGAGTCGCGCGTGAAGGAGGGCTTGTTCCGCGAAGACCTGCTGCACCGCCTCAACGTGATCCGCATCGAGGTGCCGCCGCTGCGGCAACGCCGCGAGGACATCCCGGAGCTGCTGCAGCATTACCTCGACGTCGCCGCCATCGAGCTCGGTGTCGCGCCGAAGGTGCTCACCGACGAGGCGATCGCGGCCTTGCTGGCCTTCGATTGGCCCGGCAACGTCCGCCAGCTCGTGAACGCCTGCCGCCGCGTGACGGTGTTGGCCGCCGGCCGCGAGATCACGAAGTCGGACATCCCCGCGGACCTCGGCGGGGGTACTGCGGCCGGAGGCTCGGCCGCGTCGGGCTGGTCGCAGGTGCTGGCGAGCTGGGCGCAGGCGCGGTTCGCGACGGGCGGTGCGCCGTTGCTCGAGGAAGCCATGCCTGAGTTCGAGCGGACGTTGATCCGCGAGGCGCTCAAGGCAGCGCACGGCGGGCGGCAGGATGCGGCGAAGCTGCTCGGCTGGGGTCGCAACACCCTGACGCGCAAGCTGAAGGAACTCGGAATGGAAGACTGACGTTCAGCAGGTGCAGGCTTCGACCTTTTTCGTCGGCACCTCGAGGCTGCCCGACAGCTGGCCGATCGAAGCCATGCCGTTCGCAGCGAGATACCCGGCGATGCCGTCGTTGATCTTCCTGCACGACATCGGGTCGTAGAAGAGCGAGGTGCCGACGCCCACCGTCGTGGCGCCGGCGATGATGAACTCGAGCGCATCCTGCGCGGTCTGGATCCCGCCCTGGCCGATGATCGGCACGTTGAGCGGACGCGCGACCTCGGCGACCTGCATCACCTTGAGCAGCGCGATCGGCTTGATCGCAGGACCGGACAGCCCGCCCTGCACATTGCCGATCACGGGCCGGCGCGTCTTCACGTCGATCGCCATGCCCATGACGGTGTTGATGACCGCGAGCCCGTCGCTGCCCGCCTCGATGCAGCGGCGCGCGTTCTCGCGGATATCGGTCTGGTTCGGCGAGAGCTTGGTGATCAGCGGCTTTTTCGTGACGCGGCGGCAGGCCTCGACCACCCGCGCCGACATGTCCGGGAAGTTGCCGAACTGCACGCCGCCTTCCTTGATGTTCGGACAGGAGATGTTGATCTCGATGGCGTCGATCGGCGAATCGTCGAACCGCCGCGTGACCTCGACGTAGTCGTCGATGGTCGACCCGCAGACATTGGCGAAGAACCGTGTCTCGGAGAAATCGAGCGTCGGCAGGATGCGGTCGACGACGTGGTCCATGCCCGGGTTCTGCAGGCCGATGGCGTTCAGCATTCCCATCGGCGTCTCGTAGAGGCGATGCGGGGGATTGCCGAGCCGTGGCTCGCGCGTGGTGCCCTTGAGCACGATCGCACCGACGTCGGTATTCGAGAAGCCCTCGACCCGCGTGTACTCCTCGCCGAACCCGACGCAGCCGGAGAGCAGCACGATCGGCGAGGCGAGCTGCAGGCCGCAGAACTCGACGGCCAGGGAGGGTGGGAGCGGGGCGATGGAGGCCATGGCCCCGCATTGTAAGGGAAGCGCGCCCGCGACCTGCAGCCGGCCAGGCCCCCCCCCGCGCTCAATCGGCGACGAAGCCGGCACGCTTGTGGGAGCCGTCGCAGAACGGCTTGTTGCCGGAGGCTCCGCAGCGGCAGAGAAATACCCGGTCGATCCGGTCGACGGTCCGCCCCGTGCCGGAAACGATTTCGAGCGGCCCGTCGATCCTGAGCGGGCCATTCGGCTGGGGACTCACGGCCAGCGGGCCATCGCGCGTGGCCAGTGCCTGCGACTCGCGGGTCGGGGGCTCGCCGGTCGCCGCAAATCCGATCGCGACATGGCTGCCGTCGCAGAACGGCTTGTGCTGCGAAGCCCCGCAGCGGCAAAGCGTGACCCGAAATCCCTCGTCCCGTCCGGCGACGACGACGGGCGCGTGGATCGCCAGCGGTCCGTTCTCGCGCACGCGCAACGTGTTTACGAGCGGCGCCGATTCGCCCTCGCCGCCGTCGATGCGCTCGCAGGTAATCGCGCCGGACGGGCAGGCAAGAGCAATCTGCATGATCGCCTCGGGAGAGGCAGCGTCAGGGTGGATCCACTCACCCGGCACGTTCGGCACGAACACGTCGGGGCGCCCGAGCACGCAGTGGCGGGAATGGATGCACTTGCGCGCGTCGAAATGGATGACGACTCGTTGCCCGCGGGCCTCTTCGATCGGTTTCGACATGCGATGTCCCTCTCCGGTGTCTCAACCCGCGATGAACCGCTCGAGCTGCTCGATCGTCTCCTGCTGCTCTTCGATGACCGCGCGCACGAGGTCGCCGATGGAGATCACGCCGATCATCTGGCCGTGCTCGACCACGGGGAGGTGTCGGATGCGCTGCTCCGTCATGATCTGCATGCATTCCTTGACGCGCTGCTCGGGCGTCACCGTCACCGCGGGCGAGGACATGATCTGCCAGACCGGCGTCTCGGCCGAGGAGCGGCCCAGCAGCACCACCTTGCGCGCATAATCGCGCTCCGAGATCACGCCGACCAGGGCATCGTTGCGCAGCACGGGTAGCGCGCCCACGTGTCGATCCGCCATGATCTGGATGGCTTCGAGGACGGGCTCGTCCGCGTCCACGGACCAGACGTCTTGCCCCTTGCGGGCGAGCAGGTGTTTCACGCGCAACATGACTCAAGTCCTCCCCGGCGGTGCGGCAGTGCCACCCCGATTCTAGACCGAGTGTTTCATCCAGTCCCATACGAGCCCGAGATCCCGCCGAACACGAGCAACGTGATCCGCCTTTGCGCCAATACCGCGCGGTTGCATCTGGTCAAGCCGCTCGGCGTCCGCCTCGATTCACCACGCTCCGTGCGACGGGCCGGCATGGACCGGCCGACTGCGGTTGCAATCCGGTCGCCCGTTTCAGGCCGTCTCGGTCTTGATGGTCCGCCCCATCAGCGCGCGGACCGCATCGCGCGGCGGCTTGCCCTCGTAGAGCACCTGGTAGACCTGTTCGCTGATCGGCATCTCGACGCCGAACTGGCGCGAGACATCGTGCACGGCGCGTGCGGCCAGCACGCCCTCGACCACCTGTCCGATCTCGCGCTGTGCCTCCGCGCTCGACTTGCCCGCCGCGAGCGCCAGGCCGCAGCGCCGGTTGCGCGACTGGTCGTCGGTGCAGGTGAGGACGAGGTCGCCGAGCCCGGCGAGGCCCATGAACGTTTCCTTGTCGGCGCCGAGCGCTGCGCCGAGGCGCATCATCTCGGCCAACCCGCGGGTGATGAGCGCGATGCGCGTGTTGGCACCGAAGCCAAGGCCGTCGGAGATACCGGCCCCGATCGCCAGCACGTTCTTGGTGGCGCCGCCGACCTCGACGCCGATCATGTCGCCCGAGGCGTAGGCGCGGAAGTTCTGGTCCGACAGGCTGCGGGCCAGCGCCATCGCGTAATCGCCGTCGCGCGAGGCCACGGTCATCGCCGACGGCAGGCCGGCACCGACTTCCTTGGCGAAAGTCGGGCCCGAAATCACCGCCGTCGGCACGTCGGTGCCGAGCACCTCGAGCGCGACCTGGTTCGGAAGCTTGCCGGTGGCGAGTTCGAAGCCCTTGGTGGCCCATGCGACCCGCTGGCCGGGGCGCAGCAGCGGTGCGGCCCGCTGCAGCACCTCGCGGAAGGCGTGGCTCGGCACGACGACGAGCAGCTGGTCGGCCTGCTTGACGGCGCGCTCGAAGTCGTGCTCGATCTCGACGCCGTCCGGCAGCTCGACGCCCGGGAGGTAGCGGCGGTTGACCCGATCGCGGGCCATCGCCACGAGCTCGTCGGTCTCGATGCCCCACAGGATCGCTCGCTGGCCCGTGCGGGCGAGATGCACGGCCAGCGCGGTGCCCCAGGAGCCGGAGCCGAGCACGGCTACCGACGTCCTGCGCTCGATTGCCGCGGGGGCGGTCACGGCGGTGGCCGCGTCAGTTGACCGAGGTCGCGGCAGCCTGGGCTGCCTGCTGCTGTGCCCGTGCGTGCAGCGACTCGAAGGTCACGAGCGGCAGGTAGAACGGCGGGAAGCCGCCCTTGCTCACGAGCTCGGCGACCGTCGCGCGCGCGAACGCGAGCAGGTAGTTCGGCGCCATGATGCTCACGACCTGGGCGAGGTCGTTCGCCGATAGGTTGCGGATCAGGAAGGCGCCGGCCTGCTGCAGCTCGAGCAGCCAAACGGTCTTGTCGCCCGCCTTCGCCTCGAGGTTCACCTGCAGCACGATCTCGTGCATGTCCTGGGCGAGCGCCGTGGCTCGCGTGGAAAGGTTCAGGTTCACCGTCGGGTTGCCCTGCGTGCCGGCCACGAAGGGGCCGTTCGGAGCCTCGAAGGAGCAGTCCTTGATGTACACGGCCTGGGGATTGACCACCGGCGCGTTCGGGTCCGCGGCAGCGGGCTGGGCCTGGGTGTTTTGCTCGGTCATGGGGTACTCGTCCTGTGGAAAGTCGTGTGTGGGGCGCGGACGCCCCGGGGTTCAATGGCGGCCGAGCAGCCTGTCGAGCTCGCCAGCCTTGTCGAGTGCGTAGAGCTCGTCGAAGCCGCCGACGTGGCGTTCGCCGATGAAAATCTGCGGCACGGTGCGCCGGCCGCCGCTGCGGGCGAGCATGGCCTCGCGCTGCGCCGGGTCCTCGTCCACCTTGACCTCGCGGAATGCCACGCCCTTGCGGTCGAGCAGCGCCCGTGCCCGATCGCAGTAAGGGCACCAGCCGGTGGAATAGATGAGGATGTCCGCAGTCTCGCTCATTCCGTCGGGTCTCACTTGTCCTTGCCGCCGCCCTTCACGAGCGGCAGGTTCTCGGCACGCCAGGCCTGCAGACCGCCGCGCAGGTTCACGACCTTGGTGAAGCCCTGCGTGCGCAGGACCCGGGCCGCGGCGCCGGAGCGCATACCGCTTTCGCAGCAGGCGATGACGACTTTCTCGCGGTATTTCTTCAGGGTCTCGGCACTCTGCGCCAGCTGGTCCTGCGGGACGTGCCTGGCGTCGATGACGTGGCCGCTGTCGAACTCGGCGGCGGTCCTCACGTCCAGCATCAGTGCGCCCTGGTTCAGCAGGCGCACCGCGTCCAGCGGCCCGACGGACTGCCCGCCCGACCGCGCGCGGCTGAACTCGTAGGCGATCACGGCCAGGAAAAGCAGCGCCGTCCCGCCCGCGAGGAGGGGATGGCGGGCCAGGTATTCGAGGAGTCGGTCCATGGGGCGGGGCGTGGAAAAAAGGGTCGCGGATTATAGCAGCCCCGCCAACACGCTAGACTTAGGAGCTTCCGGCCCGCCCGGACCCCCTCCCCGAGGCTTGTTTGCCACGCATGGCCCGATCCCGTGACCCTGCCGCCGCCGGACGTCGACGTCGATGGCTCCGGGCGGCGGTGCTCCTGGCCGCCTGCGCCGTGGCGGGATTGCCGCTGGGTGCCGACGCGGAGCGCAAGCCGACGCCCGCCCAGAAGGAGGCGGAACTCAAGAAGGTCACGTCCCGCATCGAGAAGGTACGCAAGGCCGTCAACGCCGACATCGAGCGCCGGGACAGCCTGAGCGCCCAGCTGCGCGACGCGGAACTCGGCGTGCAGGCCGCGCGCCGCAGGCTGGAGGAACTGCGGGCCCAGCGCATCGCAACCGAAGCGAGGATCCGCGAGCTGGAGCGGGAGCAGGCGAAGCGCGAGCAGGAGCTCGGCGCCGAGCGTGGCGCCCTGGCCGGCGAACTGCGCGCTGCCTATGTCAACGGCCGCGAGGAGCAGCTGAAGCTGCTCCTGAACCAGGAGGATCCCGCGAGCTTCGGTCGCATGCTGGCGTATTACGGCTACTTCGGCCGGGCCCGCGCCGACCGCATCGGCGCCATCCGCGACAAGCTCGAGCACCTCGCACTGGTGCGGGAGAAGGTCGCCGAGGAAAATGCCCGTCTCGCCGAACTCGAGGCACGCCAGGAGCAGCAGGTGGCTTCCCTGCGCTCGGCCCAGGCAGGCCGCACCAAGGCGGTGACGGCCATCGACGCGCAGATCAAGGGACGCGGCGGCGAACTCAAGCGCCTCGAGAGCCAGGCGCGCTCGCTGGAGAAACTCATCGCCGACCTGCGCAAGGCGCTCGAGGACGTGCCGGTCGCGAAGAAGGCGCCGTTCGAGCCACTGCGCGGCAAGCTTCCCTGGCCCGTGCAGCAGGGTCGCGTGCTGGCCCGTTTTGGCCAGCCTCGTGCCGGCGGCTCGCTGCGCTGGCAGGGCATGCTGATCGGGACGGACCGCGGCGCGCGGGTGCGGGCACCGTTCGAGGGTCGGGTGGTCTACGCCGACTGGCTGCCCGGCATGGGCCTGATGCTCGTGCTCGACCATGGCGGCGGGTACCTGAGCCTCTATGGCCACAACGAGGAGCTGTTCCGGAAAGTGGGCGAGGCGGTCGCCGCGGGCGACGTGATCGGTGCGGTCGGCGACACGGGTGGCCACAACCAGCCGGCCCTGTATTTCGAGGTGCGGCGTGGGCGCACCCCCGTGAACCCCGAGAACTGGCTGCAGCGTCGCTAGTCCGCGTGATTATGTCCAAATCCGGCGCGAGTGCCGCTCGCGGCCGGCCGGACTCTCGGGAGAGACTGAGGCACGCGTCAAGGATACGGGCGGGCCGGTTCAAGGATGATTTATGTCCAAGTGGAACGGGCCGCGAGGCCGCAAGGACACCGAGATGCAGAAAGCCGAGGCGCTCGGCGACGAACCGGCGCCGCTCAGCGCGACATCGCTCGACCCATACGGCCAGCTCGTGAAGATGCTGATGCCGCGGGCGCAGTCGATCGTGATCTACGATCGACTCGGCCTGCCCGTCTGGTTGAACGAAGGCGTCGATGCCCCGGAGCTGCATCTGCACCTGCAGGACGCGCTCGAGAGGGAGGCCGGCGGCGGCGAGCGCAGCGACGGCTTCTGCGAGCCGGTGGACCGCGAGCATTCCGCCTACATCTTCCTGCTGCGCGACACCGCACACGCCCTGCTCGGCGCGGTCGGCGTCGTCTGCCGCGAACCGTCGAAGCGCGGCGACGGCCGTCCGTTCTCGCTGGTGCAGGGACTGCTGCGCCCGGCGCTCGAGTGCCTGCAGCGCGAGCTCGGCTCCCAGTACAGCATCGGCGACCTGCAGCGCAGCCTCATGGTCCGCGACCGCGACCTCGAGCTGCTGCTCGGAGCGGCGCAGGAAGAGGCGACCGGCAGCGAAAGCACCGATGACTTCGCCAAGCTCGTGCAGGGCTGCGTCGACCACCTCGGCTGCAGCGTGGGCGCGCTCCTCATCCCCGACAAGAACATCGCCGTGTGCCGTACCGGCAAGGCAACCGCGGCACGCGTCGGAGCGGACGTCCTGACGCGCAGCCATCGGCACCTGCTCGCGTGGACGCAACTGCACCGGCAGACGATGACCTCCAACCGTCCGTCCGCCGGCGGTGCGCTCGGCAAGGTTCCCTACAAGATCCTGTCGTGCCCGGTCATGCACGGCGCGCAGCGAGTGCTCGGCATCCTGGCGCTGTTCAAGCCGCCCGAGTCGGCGGATTTCGACCTGCGACAGGTGCGCATCGTCGAGCTGCTGGCGCGCCGCGTCGCCTACATCCTGTTGAATGCCTACGACCCCGCCACGGGCCTGCTCACGCGCCCGGCCTTCGAGAAGCGGGCGCAGGCACTGCTGACGGCCGAAGCGCAGAAGGCCGGTAACTGCGTCATCTACGCCGACATCGACCGCCTGCACGTGCTGAACGAGAATCTCGGCATGCACGTCGGCGACGAGGTCATCGTGCGGGTCGCGGAGGTGATCCGTCGCAGCCTGACGCCGCGCATGCTCGCGGCGCGCATCTCCGGCGACCGCTTTGCGATCTTCGTCGGCGAGGCGTCGATCGATACCGCCCAGCGCATTGCCGAAAACGTCCGCGACGGCCTCGAGCAGCTGGGCTTCGTCGCCGGCGTCAAGCCGGTCGAAGTCTCCGCCAGCTTCGGCGTCGCGCGGATCGCCGACAGCAAGTATCCGCTGTCGCATGCGCTTGCGGCCGCCGAGATCGCCTGCAAGGCAGCCAAGGACCGCGGCCGCAACCGCGTTGAAATCTACGAGGACAGCGACCAGAGCATCGTCCGCCGCTATACCGACGTGACGCTGGTCGGTACGCTGCGCGACGCGCTGTCGAACGACCGGTTCCGGCTCGAGGCGCAGCCCATCGTGCCGCTGAACGGCAGCCAGGGCGGGCCGAAGTACGAGCTGCTGCTGCGCATGACGGACGAGACGGGCGAGAACCTCGCACCGGACAAGTTCCTGTCTGCGGCCGAGCGTTACCAGCTCGCGCCCGCGATCGACCGCTGGGTCGTGCGTACGGCGCTGCGCACGCTTGCCGCCCACGCCGGGCCGCTCGTGGGCCTCGACGCGTGCTTCGCCGTCAACATCTCCGGCCAGTCCATCGGCGACCAGGATTTCTGCACGTTCCTCGAGGACGAGTTGCGCGCGAGCGGGCTGCCGGCCAGGCTCGTCTCGTTCGAGCTCACCGAGACGGCGGCCGTCGCCAACATCGTGCGGGCCGAGGCGCTGATGCGCCGGCTCCGCGAGCTCGGCTTCGACGTTGCGCTCGACGACTTCGGCCGCGGGCTCAGCTCCCTCACCTACCTCAAGACCCTGCCCGTGACCTGCCTCAAGATCGACGGCAGCTTCGTGCGCGACGTGGTCGTCGACGACCGCTCGAAGGCGATGCTGAGCGCCATCGTGCAGCTGGCCCGGGCCATGGGCCTCAGGACCGTCGCCGAGTGCGTGGAAAGCGACCAGATTCGCGACATCACCCGCGACCTCGGCGTCGAATACGGCCAGGGCTTCTCCATCGGACGCCCAGTCCCCCTCGACAGTGTGATCGACGGACTCGTCGGGGCTAATATGCAGGCTGGTAGGGCGCGCCGTGCCTGAATGTGACCAAGCGAATCCAAACACTGCTGTCGGTGCTGGCCGGAGGCCTGGTGGGCGCCGGGCTCATGCTCATGGGGGGCGTGCTCGCGGACCGTGATCCGCCGGCGGCGCCGGCCCCCGTGGTTGCCCGTGCCGGGCACGCCCTGCTCGACGAAGTCGCCGAGCGCGTGCGTCGCGAGTACGTCGAGCCGGTGAGCGACGAGCGTCTCGAGCAGGGCGCCCTGCAGGGCATGGTCGAAAACCTCGATCCACATTCCGAGTTCCTCGACGCCGCCGAATACGAGCAGATGCGCGTCAGCACGGCCGGCAGCTACTCCGGCGTCGGCATCGAGGTCGCGGAGCGGGACGACGATGTCGTCGTCGTCACCCCGATCGAGGGCTCCCCGGCACACCGCGCCGGCGTCCGCGCCGGCGACGTGCTGCTGGAAGTGGACGGCCGCCAGGTCGCGAGCGGCAGCCTCGACGAGACCATCGGCCGCATGCGTGGCCCCGCGGGATCCCTGGTGCGACTCGCCGTCGGCCGGGAGGGTGAGCCCGCTGCGCTGCATTTCGAACTCGAGCGCTCCGAAGTACACGTCCGGACGGTGCGTGCCGAGGCGCTGCCGGGCCGCTACGGTTACGTGCGCATCACCCATTTCAGCGACGCGACGCCGCTCGACTTCGAGCGCCTCGTGAGTGGCCTGCAGTCGGACCAGGCCGGCCCGCTGCGCGGCCTGGTGCTCGACCTGCGTGGCAACCCCGGCGGTGTCCTCGAGTCCGCGGTCGGCATCGCCGACGAGTTCCTCGAGCGCGGCATGATCGTGCGGGCCGACGGCCGCACCGCGGAGGCGCGGTTCGAGATGGACGCCAACCCCGGCGACGTGCTGCACGGCGCGCCGCTGGTCGTGCTGGTGGACCGGGGCTCGGCGTCCGGCTCAGAGATCGTCGCCGCCGCGCTGCGCGACCACGGCCGCGCGACGCTCATGGGCGAGCGCACGTTCGGCAAGGGCTCGGTGCAGACCGTGATGCCGCTGCGCGACGGCCAGGCCCTCAAGCTCACGACCTCCCGCTACTACACGCCGTCCGGCGCGTCGATCCACGACCTCGGCATCGCTCCCGACGTCGCCATTGCCGATGTGACCTTGCCCGTGAACGCGTCGCTGCAGCGCGAGCCGCGCGAGGATCCCGCCGTCGTCTCTGCACTGCAATACCTGCGCGACCGCAGCCTCGGCAGGCAGGTCGCGCTCGCCGGCGACCGCTGAAGCCGCCCGCACGCGGCCGGAGGCCCCGCCATGACACGCGTGCTGTTGCCCCTTGCTGAAGGTTTCGAGGAAATCGAGGCCGTCACCGTGATCGACCTGCTGCGTCGCGCCGGCATCGCGGTGAGCGTGGCCTCGCTCGGGGCCCGGTGGGTGACGGGCTCGCACGGGATCACCATCGAGGCCGACGTCACACTCGAGGAAGCGCGTGCCGGCGACTACGACATGGTCGTGCTGCCCGGTGGCATGCCCGGCGCGGAGCACCTGAAAAAGGATGCGCGCGTGATCGAGCTGCTCAAGGAGTTTGCGGCGCAGGGCCGCTACACCGCCGCAATCTGCGCTGCTCCTACGGTGCTCGCACACGCCGGGCTGCTATCGGGCCGTGCCGCGACCAGCTTCCCGGGATTCCTCGATGCCCACTCGGCACCCGGCATCCGCCTGCGGCAGGAGGCGGTCGTGGTCGACGGAAAAGTCGTGACCTCGCGCGGCGCGGGCACGGCGATGGACTTCGGGCTGGTGCTGGTGGAACTGCTCGAGGGTCCGGAGCGGCGCGCCGAGGTGGAGCGGCGGTTGCAGCGGGCGTAGGCGCCGGCTCGGGCCCGCTACACGAGCGTCCTGGCCGCGCCCCACAGCGCGCCGATCAGCAGCACCACGATCGGCAATACGCTGAGCCCGAAACCGATCTCGCGCCTGGCGGGATCCCTCACGTAGCCGAGCAGATAGAAGACACGGCCCACGACGTATACGAGGCCGAGTCCCGCGGCCCACGCCGGGCTCACGTACAGGCCGAAGAGCCAGGCGGCGGGCACGAAGGTGACCAGCAGTTCCATCGTGTTCTGGTGCACGCGGAAGTAACGCTCGAAGATCTCGTGGCCGCTGACCGCCGGCGCCGTGACGCGGTAGAGACCACGGGCGCGGCCCACGAGCGCCCCGAACACGACATACTCGAGCAACGCGATGACGATGACGACAGCGACGGGTTCCATGCGGTCTCCTGCGGGCCCGATGACGGGACGGCGCAGATTCCATTACCATCGTCGGCACGTCAATGGCCCAGTGCGGCCCTCCCCGGGAGCAGACCATGGTAGGTTTCCTGTTGCGCGCGGCGATCACGGCGCTCGGGCTGTGGATCGCGAGCGAGATCTTCAGCGGCCTGCACATCGAGTCGAGCGCCAAGCTCATCGTCGCGGCGCTGCTGCTCGGCGTCGTGAACGCGTTCGTGCGGCCGCTCGCCTTCATCCTCACGCTGCCGCTGACGATCCTGACGCTGGGCCTCTTCCTGCTCGTGCTGAATGCGGCCATGGTCGGGCTGGTCGCGTGGATCCTGCCGGGCTTCCACGTTGCGAGCTTCTGGACCGCGGTCGGCACCGCCTTGGTCGTGAGCCTGGTGTCGTGGGCGGCGTCGAGCGCCATCGGCTCCAAGGGCAAGGTGGAGATCTTCACCGCGAGGCGGTGAGGCCGGGCCTGCTCAGGCGAGCTTGCCTGGCAGGGTCACGAGCGCGACGCCAAGCAGCACGACAAGCATGCCGGCGACCTGCGCGGGACCGAGTGTCTCGCCCAGCACGGCCCAGCCGAGCACCGCGGCGACCGCCGGATTGACGAAAGCGAAGGTGCCGACGCGGTCCGCCGGCGAGTGCTTGAGCAGCCAGGAGTACGAGGTGTAGGCGAGCGCCGAGCCGAACACGGCGAGGTACACCATGGCCGTGAGGCCGCCGGCGTGCCAACGCCAGCGCGGCAGCTCTCCAAGCGCGAGACCGCCGGCCAGCAGCCACGTGCCGCCGAGGGACATCATCACTGCATTGAACGCAACCGCCCCGACCGGCAGTTGCGCATTGCGATAGAGGATGGTGCCGGCCGCCCAGGCGAGGCTGCTGATCAGGACGAGCGACTGCCAGCCGAAGTGACCGGCAGTGGCCGACGCGCGCGGCCACACGAGCAGCAGCACGCCTGCCAGGCCGAGCAGCAGGCCGAACGTCCCGCGCACCGTCAGCTGGTGCCCCTTCGGCCCGAGCGCGCCGAGCAGGGCGATCCACAGTGCCCCACCCGCGCCGAGCAGCGCGCCCTCGTTGGACGGGATGTGCACCAGCGCAATCGTGCTGATGCCATTGCTGAACGTGATCATGAGCAACGAGAAGGCCAGCATGTAGCGCCACTCGCGGGACGTGCGCGGAAACCGCTCGCGCATCCAGAACGCGAGGACGGTGAGCAGCCCGCCGGCCATCAGGAAGCGCAGGCCGCCGAACATCAGCGGCGGCAGCTCGCGCACGCCGAGGCGGATGGCGAGGAACGTCGAACCCCACACCACGTAGATCACCGCGTAGGCCGCGATGATCTTCATTCGCAGCCGCGGGTCAGCGCCCGGAGCCCCGTTCACGTGCGGCGCGAGCCCACCCTGAAGAGCATTGCCGCGAGCGCGCCCACGACCGCGAGGCCGACCCACCCGCCGAACTGCAGGCCCTCGGGGAGGGCGATCACGTCGGCACGCCCGGAGGTGACGATCGGGATGGCGATGACGATTCCCATCAACGCCTCGCCGGTGATCAGGCCGGCCGCGAACAGCATGCCGTTGCGCTTGGCGCGCTCGGCCTCGCCGGAGTCGCCGTGCACGCCGAGCTTGCGCTCGACGAGGTGCGCGATGAGGCCGCCGAGGAAGATCGGCACCGAGAGCTCGAGCGGCAGGTAGATGCCGACCGCCACGGCCAGCACCGGCGCGCGGAACTCCGAGCCACGCCTCTTGAGCCACAGGTCGAAGGCGATGACGCCAGCGCCGATCACGGCGCCGATCGCCACCATGCCCCAGGGCAGCTCACCGCCGAACATGCCCTTCGCGACCGAGGCCATCAGCGTTGCCTGGGGCGCGAGCAGCGGATCGGGGTGCTCGGCGGTGGGCACACCGATACCGTAGGCCCTGGCCAGGAGGTTCAGCACCGGCGCCATGACGAGCGCGCTCGACGCCGCGCCGATCGCGAGCATCACCTGCTGCTTCCACGGCGTGGCGCCCACGATGTAGCCGCACTTGAGGTCCTGCAGGTTGTCACCACCGATGCAGGCTGCGCAGCAGACCACCGAGCCGATCATGATCGCCGCCACCGGGCCGAGCTCGGCGTTCTTGCCCATCAGCAGCATCAGCACCAGCGAGGCGAACAGGATGGTGCAGATGGTGATGCCCGACACCGGATTGTTCGACGAGCCGACCAGGCCTGCCATGTAGGCCGAGACGGAAACGAAGAGGAATCCGGCTACGATCATGATGATCGTCATCGGCAGGCTCACGGCCACGCTGCCGACGATGTTCTGGTAGAGAGCGAACAGCGGCAGCGTGAAGAGCAGCGTTCCGATCAGGATCGCGTTCATCGGCAGGTCCCGCTCGGTGTGCGAGACAGACTTCCCGGCGCCGGCGCGCGCCGCAGCGAGGCCGCTCCTGACGCCGGAAACCAGCGAGTCGCGGATCGAAATCAGCGCCCAGACGCCGCCGATGAGCATCGCGCCGACGCCGAGGTAGCGGACCTGTGCGGCCCAGATCGCGTAGGCGGCGTCCACCGCGCTCGCGCCGGCGACCGTCGCCGCGAGCTCGCTGTCACCATCCAGGAAGAAGGCGCTGTAGATCGGGATCGCGATGTTCCAGGAGATGATGCCGCCGCTCACGACCAGCACGCCGATGTTGAGGCCGACGATGTAGCCGACGCCCAGCAGTGCGGGTGAAAGGTTGGTGCCCATGAAGGCGATGCCCTTGCCGACCCAGGCCGCCGCCGCCGCGGTGTCCGGGATCAGCCGCAGGCCGCTGGCGGCCGCAAGCTTGGCAAAGCCGCCGCCGAGCGCCGCGAGGCCGAGGATCTTCACGCCCTCGGCCGGGTTCTCGCCGGTCCGGAGCACCTCGGCCGCGGCCTTGCCCTCGGGGAAGGCCAGGCCCTGGTCGACGATCAGCGCGCGGCGCAGGGGCACCGAGAAGAACACGCCGAGGATGCCGCCCAGTCCCGCGATCGCCAGCACCCACAGGTACTGG
Source organism: uncultured Gammaproteobacteria bacterium (assembly GCA_963778185.1). Classification (GTDB taxonomy): domain Bacteria; phylum Pseudomonadota; class Gammaproteobacteria; order Steroidobacterales; family Steroidobacteraceae; genus RPQJ01. Next base: position 1,484,275 of record CAVZTF010000003.1, read on the forward strand.
AAGTCCGACCAATGACCGAGGATCACCAGCGCCGGGATCGTGAAGATCACTCCCGAGGCGATGGACGAGCCCGCCGAGGCACCGGTCTGCACGATGTTGTTCTCGAGAATGCCGCCGCCGCCGAGCACCCGCAGCACCGCCATCGAAACCACCGCCGCCGGGATGGCCGAGGCGATGGTCATGCCGGCGAAGAGGCCGAGGTAGGTGTTGGCGGCCGCGAGGACCATCGCGAGCACGATGGCGAGGGTGACGGCGCGGAACGTCAGCTGCGGGGCGACGGCGGCGTTCATGGTGCTTACCAGCCGCAGGCCTGGCCCTTGTTCTGCTCCTTGAGCCAGCCGCGCAAGGGCTTGAAGTACTCCATGATCGCCGAGGCGTCCATCTGTCGCGTCCCGGCCAGCTCGTAGAGCGTGTCCTGCCACGGCTGGCTCGCGCCCTTCGCGAGCATCGCGCCGAACTTCCTGCCGGCTTCCTCGTTGCCGTACACCGAGCACTCGGACAGCGGACCCTTGAATCCGGCCGCGTCGCACAGCGCCTTGTGGAACTGGAACTGGATGATGAACGACAGGAAGTAGCGCGTGTACGGCGTGTTGCCGGGGATGTGGTACTTCGCACCAGGGTCGAAGTCGGCCTCGGAGCGCGCGACCGGTGCCGCGACGCCCTGGTACTTCTCGCGCAGCGCCCACCACGCGGCGTTGTAGTTCTCCGGGGTCACCTCGCCCGCGAACACCTTCCAGCGCCACTCGTCGATCAGCTTGCCGAACGGCAGGAAGGCGATCTTCTCGAGCGCCATCTTCATCTGCTGGTTGATCACCGCCTCCTTGCCTGGCGCCACCGCCGGCACCAGGCCGATCTTCGCCAGGTACGCGGGCGTCATCGAGAGGTTGACGGTGTCGCCCACGGCCTCGTGGAAGCCGTCGTGCGCGCCGTTCTGGAACATGAACGGCTGGTCCTTGTACCAGAGGTAGTAATAGACATGGCCGAGCTCGTGGTAGATCGTGCGCAGCTCCTCGTAGGTCGGGCGGATGCACTGCTTGATGCGCACGTCCTCCTTGCCGTCCATGTGCCAGGCGCTCGCGTGGCACTGCACGTCCCGGTCGCGCGGCTGGGTCAGCATCGAGCGCTCCCAGAACGTCGCCGGCAGGGTTGGGAAGGCGATCGACTGGTAGAACGCCTCGGCCGACCTGGTCATCCTGACGGCGTCGTAGCCCTGCTTGACCAGCGCCGCGTCCACGTCGAGGTCGCTTACGCCCGGATACGGTTCGAGCAGGTCGTAGACGGCGTCCCATTGCTGCGCCCACATGTTGCCGAGCAGGTGCGCGGGAATCGGCTTGCCGGCGGGCACCTTGTCCTCGCCGTACTTCTTCGCAAGCCTGCCGCGCGCGTAGCACTGCAGGTCCTCGTAGAGGGGCTCGACCTGCGAATACAGGCGCGCCGCTTCCTTCGTGAAGTCGTCCGCCGGCATGTCGTAGCCGGAGCGCCACATCGCGCCCAGGTCCTTGTAGCCCAGCTCCCGGGCGCCCTCGTTGGCGAGTCCGGAGAAGCGGACGTAGTCGGCGCGCAGCGGCCGGGCGGCGTCGTGCCAGCCTTTCCAGGCGTCGAGCAGCTCCTCGTAGTCGCGGCTCTTCTCCAGCACGGCCTTCAACTGCACCTCGTCGCGGCAGGACTCGGGGCCCTGCGGGCAGTACTTCGCCGAACCGTACTTCGCTTCCATCCCGGCAAGCAGGGTCGCGAGCTCGGCGCGCTTCACCGGGTCGTCCGGCGCGGGCGCCGACACGCCCAGCTTCAGCAGTTCGATCGCACGCTTCGACTCCGGGCTCATCGGCTGGCCGGCGAACTTCTTCGCCTCCTCGATAGCCTTGCTGAAGGCCCCGAGCCAGCGCTCCGTCGCGCGCGCATTCAGCAGCTGCGTGTCGACGTTGATGTAGGTGGCCTGGGTCCAGCCCGCGGCGTTGCCTTCGAGCCAGATCTCCGCGAACTCCTTGTTGAGGCGCGCGACGAACTCGTCGGCGCTCTCGGCGCAGGCGATGCCGGCGGGCAGCAGGCCGAGGATGGCAACGATCGTTGCGGCGCCGGAGCGGCGCGCCTTGCGGATGGCGTCACGAATCATGATGACCTCGAGGTGATGCGGCGCCGGGCGGGCGGACTCCGCGACGGCGCCAGTGAGTCAGGCGTGCCTGACGTCTTCGGCGCCGTGCATCCAGCGCACGAGCGTCCCGGAGAGCAACCAGAGCACGACCGCGAAGACGAACAATGTCCCGGCCAGTCCGCCGAAGATGGAGAGCTCGCCCAGGCTCTCGGCGTACGAGCCGATGATGCCGGCGAGCCAGTTGGCGACGAAGTTGATCAAGAACCACACGCCCATCATCAGCGAGGCCAGGCGCAGCGGCGCGAGCTTCGTCACCATCGACAGTCCCACGGGGGAGATGCAGAGCTCGCCCGTGGTGTGGAAGAAGTAGGCGATCACGAGCCAGGACATGGCGGCCTTGTCGCCGCCGGCCGATTCGAGCGCGGCCGCGACCATGGCCAGGAAGCCGATGCCGGTGAGCACCAGGCCGAGCACCATCTTGCGCGGCGTGGCCGGGTTGCGGCCGGCTTTGCCGAGCTTGCCCCAGGCCGCGGAAAAGATCGGAGCGAGCAAGACGATGAACAGCGGGTTCAGCGACTGGAACCAGCCGGCCGGCACCTCGAAGGCGCCGATCATGCGGTCGGTCTTGTCGTTCGCGTAGATGTTCATGAGGCCGCCGGCCTGCTCGAAGGCGGCCCAGAACAGCACGACGAACACGAACAGCATGAAGATCACGCGCAGGCGGTCCACCTCGTCGGAGGTGAGCGGGGCGTGCTTGCCGCCGGTGTTTGCGAGCGATCGCTTGGCGGCCGGCACGGTGCCGATGTCGCCGAGGTAACGCTTCGCGAACACGAGCTGGATGATGACGGAGAGGATCATGCCGACGCCGGCGGCGAAATAACCGGCGCGCCAGCCGTAGGTGGGATCCTCGCCGAGCGTCGAGCACACCAGCGGCGCGAGGAACGCGCCGGCATTGATGCCCATGTAGAAGATGGTAAAGGCGCCGTCGCGTCGCGCGTCGCCTTCCTCGTACAGGTCGCCCACCATCGTCGAGATGTTCGGCTTGAAGAAGCCGTTGCCCAGCACCAGGATCACCAGGCCGACGTAGAAGAGCCCGAGCTTGCCCGGGATCGCGGCGGCGAGCGTGAACTGGCCGAGCGCCATCAGCACGCCGCCGATGATCACGGACCTGCGCTGGCCGAGGTAGTTGTCCGCGAGCCAGCCGCCGATCAGCGGCGTGAAATAGACGAAGCCGGTAAAGAGTCCGTAGAGCTTGAGCGCCTCGGACTGCGACCAGCCGAAGCCGGGGTTCGCCACCTCGACGCCCGCGATGAGCGACAGGACCAGCAACGCGCGCATCCCGTAGTAACTGAAGCGCTCCCACATCTCCGTGGCGAAGAGCAGGAAGAGGCCTTTCGGGTGGCCGAGCCAGGTCTCCCGCGCGACCGCGGGCAGTGCAGTGCTGGACATTGGTTTTTGCTTCTACTTCAGGTGTTTGCGCGGACGCGCGCGAGGGCCGCAGTCTCAGCGATGTTGCGGTGCAAGATCAAGCTCAGGGGACACTCTCCGAATTTCGGAGTGCTTGCGAAATTCGAAGAATGTCCGCTATTTCACGCCGCCCATCAGCCGCGTGACGGGCCGGCTGATGAGCAGCAATACGACGCCCACGGTGCATCCGTAGATCACGATGTCGAAGTAGCGCCCGGGCATCGCGGCGAGATTGTTCGGGTCGAAGCTGCCGGCGATCAGCCCGGCCGTCAGCTTGCCGAGCGAACTCGCGAGGAACCACACGCCCATCATCTGGCCCACGAACCGGGCGGGTGCGAGCTTGGTCACCGTCGAGAGCCCGACCGGGCTCAGGCAGAGCTCGCCGAAGGTGTGCACGAGATAGGTGAGGACCAGGTAATACGCCGGCGACTGCGCGCCACCTGCGACGATGCCCGCGGCCTTCACCATGAACAGGAACCCGAGCCCCATCAGCAGCAGGCCGAACGCGAACTTGAGCGGAGCGGCTGGGTTGAGATTGCGGCGCGCGAGGCTCACCCACAGCGCGGAGAAAAAGGGCGCGAACAGGATCACGAACGCCGGCTGCACGGACTGGAACCAACCGGCGGGAATCTCGAAGCCGCCCATGAAGCGGTCCGTATGGCGCTTGGCGAACAGGTTCATCGACGAGCCCGCCTGCTCGAACCCCGACCAGAACAGCGCACAGGCGACGAACATCACCAGCACGACGACGACGCGCTTGCGTTCGGTCGGGTCGAGGCCGGCGCCGAAGAACAGGTAGAGGAAGTACGCCGCGGCCATGCCGACCAGTACGTAGGCTGCGCCCTTCGCCAGCGGCGCAGGGTTCACGGCAATGATTCCGCTCATGAGCAGGAACGCCGCGAGCGCCAGGAGCGCGATGGCGGCCGCCAGCACCGACCAGTCGCGACGCAGCCCGGTCCCGCCGTCCTGGCGCTGCGGCGCGTCACCCGCGCCCGCCAGCCTCGCCCGCGACAGCCAGAACTGCGCGAGCCCGAGCGGCATGCCGATGGCGGCGGCGAGGAACCCGAAGCGCCAGCCATACTTGAGTGCCAGCCAGCCGGCGATCAGCGGGCCGATGAAGGCGCCCAGGTTGATGCCCATGTAGAAGATAGTGAAGCCCGCGTCGCGCCTCCCCCCGCCGTCGGGGTACAGCTCGGCGACCAGCGTCGAGATGTTCGGTTTCAGCAGGCCCACGCCCAGAATGATCACGACCAGGCCGGCGAAGAAGAGCGCAGGCGGGCCCGGGATCACCAGCATCAGGTTGCCGATGGTCATCAACGCTCCGCCCGCCATCACGGCCCGTTGCGCGCCGATCAACCGGTCGGCGATCCAGCCGCCCGGCAGGGCGGCCATGAACACCGCGGCGGTGTAGAGGCCGTAGATCGCCGTGGCCGTCTTGTCGTCGAAGCCGTAGCCGCCGTTCGCCACCGCGTCCACGAGGAACAGAACGAGCAGCGCACGCATGCCATAGAAGGTGAAACGCTCCCACATCTCCGTGAAGAAGAGCGTGGCGAGCGCGCGCGGATGGCCGAAGAAGCCGCCCCTCGCGTCATTCACCGGCAGGCCGCTCTTGCGATTCCCGTGGCTGGGAACTGCCTCGCTGCCGGATAATGTAGGCCGCGAACAGGATGCCGAGCTCGTACAGGATGTACATCGGCACGGCCATGAAGCTCTGGGAGATCGCGTCGGGCGGCGTGAGGAAAGCCGCGACGACGAAGATGCCGAGCAGCACGTAGCCGCGGTGCTTGCGGAGCGACTCCACCTTGACCAGGCCCGTCGCGGCCAACAGGACCGTGGCCACCGGTACCTCGAACGCCATGCCGAACGCGAAGAACAGCAGCAGCGTGAAGTCGAGGTAGCTCGACATGTCCGTCATCATCCGCACGCCCTCGGGCGTGGTCTTGGTGAGGAAGGCGAACATGAGCGGGAAGACGACGAAATACGCGAACGCGACGCCGGCGTAGAACAGCACGACGCTCGAGGCGAAGAGCGGCAGCGCGAAACGCTTCTCGTGCCTGTACAGGCCCGGCGCCACGAACGCCCAGATCTGGTACAGGATGTACGGCATGGCGGCGAAGATCGCCGCGATGAGCGCCAGCTTGAGCGGCGTCATGAACGGCGCCACGACGCTCGTGGCGATGAGCGAGGTGCCTTCCGGCAGCTTCTCGATCAAGGGCCGCGCGACCAGCGAGAACAGGTCGTTCGAGAAGAACACCAGCGGGACGAAGATGATCGCGACGGCGATCAGCGCGCGCAACAGCCGGTCGCGCAGCTCGAGCAGGTGCGAGATCAGGGTGCCTTCGGCGAGCGTCTCCGGCTCACGCGGGCTTTGACTCATCGGTCCTTTCCGTCGCGGGAGGCGGTTCCGCCGGCGCTGCCGTCGCGGCGGGCGGCGGCGGGGTGTGGATCGTCTGCGAGGACTTCGGCGAGTCCTTCAGCGGGTCGTAATGCACTTCCTGCTCGAGCTGGGTCCTGAGCTGCCGGGCCATCGCACGGGCGCGGCCGGCCCAGCGTCCGATGTCGGCAGCGAGCTTCGGCAGGCGGGCCGGGCCGAGCACCAGGAGCGCGATCGCGAAGATCAGCACGATCTCGGTGAAGCCCACCTCGAACATCGTTGCCTCAGGCGTTCGGCTTGCTGTCCGACTTGGCGGCGCCAGCACGCTCCTGGAAGTCGGCGTCCTTTTCCTTGCCCGTCAGGTCGTTCAATTGCTTGGACTGCTCGTCGTCGCCCTCGTTGACGGCTTTCTTGAAGCCGCGCACGGCGGCGCCGAGGTCCGTGCCGACGTTGCGAAGCTTCTTCGCGCCAAACAGGATCAGGGCGATCACAAGAATTATGAGCAGTTCGCGAAAGCCGATTCCCATTGCAGTCTCCAGGGGCACCCAGGGCGAACGGCAATGATACGCGATTCCCGCCTAGCCCTTTCCCGTGCTTGCCGCGACCTGCAGCCAGAACGTGACCGGACCGTCATTCGTCAGGCTGACCTGCATGTGCGCGCCGAACTGGCCCGTGGCTACGCGGCCGCCGAGGAGCGAACGTGCCTGGTCCACGGCGTACTCGAACAGGACGCGGCCGCGCTCAGGCGAGGCGGCGGAAGTGAAGCTCGGCCGCATGCCTCTGGTCGTGTCGGCGGCGAGCGTGAACTGCGGCACCAGCAGCAGCCCGCCGCCCGTTTCGAGCAGGCCCTGGTTCATGCGGCCGGCGGCGTCGGGAAACACCCGATAGCCGACCAGTCTTTCCATGAGCCGCCCGGCCTGGGCGCGCGTGTCGTCCGGCTCTACCGCGAGCAGCACCACCAGGCCCGCACCGATCTGGCCGACGACCGTGCCATCGACGCGGACGCAGGCCTCGGAAACACGCTGCAACAGGCCGATCATGTGCGATGACCGGCGTTGACGTAAAATCCCACTTCATCATCGACTAGAGCAATCACATTGCCTTTACTGTACACAAATGGCTACTGGATCACTACCTAGAATTTTAATTTACCACACGATCTCTATTACAAGATATTACGCGAACACAAATAATCAATACGTTACTAGGCCAACCAAAGTGGCTTAAATGATTCATGCATTGACTCAATGCGCGTCAAAAGTGGGACATCAATATAATCCACAAGCGATTTCGTCCAAGAGAGCATGCAGACAGTCAGGTGAAGCGACCGACCATTGGCCCAACGCTCGCAACCCGAAATGCACCGCCACCCGTCACGTTACGTTCGCGCACCGGTCATCGTCCCGTCACCCGCCTCGCGCAGCCTCCGCGCCAGTGCGAGGTCACTGGACATGGTGCATGAGCCCGAACCCGCCCCAACCGATCCTCAAGGTCCGCACCGTCTTCATTTCCGACGTCCACCTGGGCTTCAAGGGCTGCCGGGCGGGGTTCCTGCTCGACTTCCTGCGTCGCGTGGAATGCGAGCAGATCTACCTCGTCGGCGACATCATCGACCTCTGGAGCCTGCACCGCGCCTTCTACTGGCCGCAACAGCACAACGACGTGATCCGCACGCTGCTGGGCAAGGCCAAGCATGGCACGCGCGTCGTCTACGTCCCGGGCAATCACGACCGGACGTTCCGTGACTACGACGGCTGGAAACTCGGCAACGTCGAGGTCATGCGCGAGGCGTGGCACCAGACAGCCGACGGTCGGCGGTTCCTCGTGCTGCACGGCGACGAGTTCGACAGCGTGATCCGCGCCAGCCCGTTCCTGGAGTCGCTGGGCAACCGGGCGTACTCGGCGGTCCTGCGCTTCAATCGCTACTTCAACGCCGCCCGCCAGCGCTTCGGCTACCCGTACTGGTCGCTGGCCAACTTCCTGAAGCACAAGGTCAAGAACGCCGTCGGCTACATCAGCAACTTCGAGCGCGCGGTCGCCTTCGAGGCGCGGCGCCGCGGCGTCGACGGCATCATCTGCGGTCACATCCACCGCGCCGAGATGCGGGACTTCGGCGGCGTCACGTACTGCAACGACGGCGACTGGGTGGAGAGCTGCACCGCACTGGTCGAGGACATGGAAGGCCGGCTGAGCCTGCTGCGGTGGACCGAGACGGTCGAGGTCCTGACCGGCGTGGACGAGCTGCCGCTGGCGGTAGCGCACCGTCGCGCGGCATGAAGATCGCACTTGTCACCGACGCCTGGTTGCCGCAGACCAACGGGGTGGTGCGCACCCTGTCGATCACGGCCCGGGAACTGACGCGTGCGGGAAATGCGGTCGAGGTGATCGATCCGGGCGGCTTTCGAACCGTGCCCTGCCCGACGTATCCGGAGATCCGCCTCGCGTGGCGGCCTTACCGGACTCTTGCGCGCCAGCTCGATGGCCTCGCGCCCGACACCCTCCACATCGCGACCGAGGGTCCGCTGGGATTCGCGGCGCGTCGCTGGGCGGTCACGAACGGCCGCCGTTTCACCACTTCCTACCACACGCAATTTCCGGAATACGTACGGGCGCGTGCGCCGCCGATCCCGCTCGCGTTCACTTATGCCGCACATGCGGCGCTTCCACTCGGCCGCGGCCCGCACGTTCGTCGCGACGCCGTCCATGATCCGTGCCCTCGAAGTGCGCGGCTTCCGCAATCTGGTGATGTGGAGCCGAGGCGTGGACACGGAGTTGTTCCGGCCGCGCCCCAAGGAATTCCTCGACCTGCCGCGACCCGTCTGGTTGTACTTCGGCCGTGTCGCGGTCGAGAAGGGCATCGGGGACTTCCTGCGCCTGGACCTTCCGGGCAGCAAGCTCGTCGTCGGCGATGGGCCGGCGACGGCCCAGCTGCGCCAGGAGCACCCCGACGCCACGTTCGTCGGGTACAAGCACGGCGAGGAACTCGCCGCGCACGTTGCCGCCGCAGACGTCTTCGTATTTCCGAGCCGGACCGACACCTTCGGCCTGGTGCTGCTCGAGGCGATGGCCTGCGGCGTGCCCGTGGCCGCCTACCCCGTGACTGGCCCTCTCGACGTAGTGCGCGACGGCGTGACCGGCGTACTGGGTGACGACCTGCGTGCAGCCGCGCTCGGCGCCCTTGGCCTCGACCCGGTGGCCTGCCGGGAGCATGCACTCGCCTACACCTGGGAAGCGGCGACCCGGCAGTTCCTCGCGAACCTCGCCCCCTGCACAGCGAACTGATCCTACGGCCGCCCGTGGCGCAACCGCCTCACTGCTGGGCCAGTGCCCTTGAGCGCTCGAGAGCCTCCTGCGCCTGCTGGTTCTTACCGCGCGCGCGGAAGGAATCCGCGATCAGCAGCCACGCCGAGGACTGGGTACGGTCGTCGGCGACGGACATGGCGAGCGCCTTGCGGCCCATGTTCTCGGCCTGCGAGTAATTGCGCTGGTCCATGCGCAGCCGGCCCATCTCGATCCACAGCAGCGGGTTGTTGGGCTCGATGCGCAGCGCGCGCTCCAGCGACACGCTGGCGCCCGGCAGGTCGCCTCTCTTGCGTTGCGTCTCGGCCTGCGCGACGAGCGACCGGCTCGCTGGGCCGAGCGTCGCGGGGGCGACGCGGGGCCGCTCTCGCGGCAGCGACGGGGCGGGCGCGTCGATGGCGGGCTCGCTCGTGCCCGCGGGAGCGGGCAAGGCCTCGGTCGGGGTGGTCAGGACGGGACCGGTTCCCGGGGCGCGGGTGGTCGAGGGCGGGGATTCGGCTCCGCTGCTTCGACCCGTCGCGAAAGGCGGCAGTGCACAGCCCGGGAGCGCGAGCACGACGAGCAGGATCAGCGGGCGCAGCTCGACCATTCAGCGATACCTCTGCCCACAATCATGGCACGGGCGGAGCCTCCGGGGCGCCTCCCTGCGCCGGATCGCCGAATCCCGCCATCTCTTCGGTGGACCCCGGCGGACAGGTCTCGTCCGGGTCGAGCAGCGTGCCGGCACGGAACGGCAAGCTCACGGCGGCCCCGCTGCAATACGGCGACGTCTCGCGACCGGAGTAATAGTCGATCCAGCGGTCCTCGAGCGCCTCGGGCATCAGCGGTTCGAGCGAGGACGTCACGATCGACGACATCAGGCGGGACCAAACCGGCAGTGCCCCGGTCGTGCCGGTCAGACCGGTCTCGGCATTGTCGTCGTGCCCGACCCAGACGACGATCAGGTGCGCGCCCGAGAAGCCGGAGAACCAGCTGTCGCGGTAGTCGTTCGAGGTGCCGGTCTTGCCGCCGACCGTGAGCCCCGCGGGCAGGTTGTTCCGCGCGGCGCGGCCGGTGCCGCGCTCCATCACCTGGATGAGCATGCGGTCGAGCTCGTAGATGGCCTCCGCCGGCGCCGCCTCCGTCACCTCGAGCTGCGGCGCCTTGAGCGGCTTGCCGCTCTCGTCGAGCACCGCTCGCACGGCGCGCAGCGGCGAGCGGAAGCCGCCGTTCGCAAGCGTGTTGTACATCTGCGCCACGTCCACCGGGCTCAGGTTGGTGGCGCCGAGCAACATCGACGGGTAGGCGGCCGGCTGCTCCTCGAGGCCGAGCTGCACGAACGTGCGCGCGACCCGCTCGAGCCCGACCTCGAGGCCGAGGTTCACCGTCGCGAGGTTGAGCGACTGCGTAAGCGCGCGGACCATGGGCACCGGACCGCGCACCTGCTTGTCGAAATTCGACGGCTTCCAGACGTCACCGCTCGGCAGCTTGACCTCGACCGGTTCGTCCATGATCACCGTGGCCGGCGTGTAGCGACCGCTCTGGAGCGCGGCCAGGTAGACGAGCGGCTTGGCGAGCGAGCCGATGGGCCGCTTCGCATCGAGCGCGCGATTGAATCCGTCGAACGCGGCGCGCCGTCCACCCACCACCGCGACCACCTCGCCGGTCTGCGGCGTGGTCACGACCACGACGCCCTCGAGACCGTGCGAGGCCTTGCGCTTCGACTCGTCCTGGCGCTCGAGCTCGGCCGCGAGCGCCGCCTCGGCCTTCTCCTGCAGCAGCGGATCGAGGGTGCTGAAGACCGTCAGCCCGGCCTCGGTGAGGGCCTCCTCCTCGTAGTCGCTGCGCAGCTGGCGCCGCACGAGGTCGAGGAACGCCGGGTAGAAGCTCGCGCCCCTGCGGCCGGGCTCCGCGACGCCGAGCGGGCGCTTCATCGCTCCGGCCGCACGCTCCTCGCTCACCACGCCCTGCTCGGCCAGGACGCGGAGCACGAGGTTGCGACGCTCGAGCGCGCGCTCGACGTGGCGGCGCGGGTCGTAATACGAGGGGCCACGCACGATCGCCACCATCAGCGCGATCTCGTGCAAGGCGAGTTCCGTGAGCGGCTTGCCGAAATAGAACTGGCTCGCCAGGCCGAAGCCATGGATGGCGCGGCGGCCGTCCTGCCCGAGGTAGATCTCGTTGATGTAGGCATTCATGATGTCCGCCTTCTCGAAACGCGACTCGAGAATGACGGCCATGACGGCCTCCTCCGCCTTGCGTCGCAGGGTGCGCCGGCTGTCGAGGAAGTAGCTCTTCACGAGCTGCTGCGTAAGGGTGCTGCCGCCCTGCTCGATCTGGCCCGCGCGCACGTTGACGAACAGCGCGCGCAGGATCGCGAGCGGGTTCACGCCGTGGTGGCTGTCGAACTTGCGGTCCTCGACCGCCTTCAGCGCCTCGGGCAGCAGCTCGGGCACCTGGTCGGGGGCGACGACGATGCGGTCCTCGCCGTGGATGGGGAAGATGCTGCCGATCAGCAGCGGATCGAGGCGGATGACGGGAACGTCCTCGCCGCTGGCGCTTTCGAGCGAGGCGATCGAACCGCCGTCGAAACCGATTCGCAGGGTACGCTCCGGCTGCAGCTCGTCCGAGAACCGGAACTCCCGCATGTGCACGTCCACTCGCTCGCCGCTGCGGCGGTAGGTGCCCGGCCGGTCGACCGCGTTGCGGGTGACGTAACCGAGACGGTCGAGCTCCTCGGTGATGCGCTTGGCCGAGAGCGACTGCCCGACGTAGAGCTCGATCGGCTGTGCATAGACGCGCGCCGGCAGCGTCCAGCGGCGACCCTCGAACTGCGCGGTCACGCGCCGGTCGAGCACGGCCACCATGCCGATCGCCACGATGAGCACGAGGAGCGCCAGCACCGCGAATCCGCGCTGGAGGCGCCTGCGCATGCCGGCCGACAGCTTTCTGCGTGCCATGGGGGGTCCGATGGGTCCGACGAACCGCGGAGTCTAGCCGCTCCGGGCCCGTCCTGCGCGCCCGGGGAGGCAGGACGTGGTCACTTGCGCCAGAACGCCGGCGTGAACAGGACCAGCATGCTGAAGATCTCGAGCCGCCCGAGCAGCATGGCGAGCGAGCACACCCAGGTCTGGAAGTCCGTAAGGCCCTGGTAGTTGCTGGCCGGCCCGACCAGACCGAGGCCGGGCCCGGCGTTGTTGATGCAGGCGATGATGGCCGAGAAGGCGCTCATGAAATCGAGGCCGCTCGCGAGCAGGGCGAACGTCAGCACGACGACCGTGCCGAAGTAGAGCACCACGAAGGCGAGCACCGCGAACACGATCTGGTTCTGCACCACCTGCCGGCCGATCCGCACCGGCGTGACGGCCTGCGGATGCACGAGCAGCAGCAGCTCGCGCACGGCCTCCTGGAACAGCACCAGCGTGCGGAACATCTTGATGCCGCCGCCCGTGGAGCCCGTGTTGCAGCAGTAGCAGGACAGCATCAGCATGACCATCGGCGCGAAGATCGGCCAGGCGGCGTAGTCCTGGGTCACGTACCCGCAGGTCGTGGCGAGAGCGACGAGGTTGAACGCGACGTGCCGCAGGGCGACCGTGACCTCCGGGTAGACGCCGTGACCCCACAGGAACAGCGTCACCACGACGACACCGACGCCGATCAGCCACAGCATCGCGATGGCTTCCCGGTCGGTCGCGTAGGTGCGCAGGCTGCGCTGCTGCCAGGCGATGAAGTGGCGGGAGAAGTTCATCGCCGAGATCAGCATGAAGACGATCAGCACGACCTCGATCGCCTGCGAATCGTAGTGACCGATGCTGGCGTCGTAGTTGGAGAACCCCCCGAGCGCGAGGGTGGAAAATGCATGGAAGACCGCGTCGAACCAGTCCATGCCGGCGAGGCGCAGCGCCCCGATGCAGGCCAGCGTGATCAGGAAGTAGACGAACCACAGCGCCTTGGCCGTCTGCGTGATGCGCGGCGTCAGCTTGTCGTTCTTCACCGGGCCCGGCGTCTCGGCCTTGTAGAGCTGCATGCCGCCCACGCCCAGCATGGGCAGGATCGCCACCACCAGCACGATGATGCCCATGCCGCCGTACCAGTGCAGCGCCGCGCGCCAGAGGTTGATCGACGGCGGCAGGTTCTCGAGGCCGACGAGCACCGTGGCGCCCGTGGTGCTCAGTCCCGACATGGTTTCGAAGAACGCGTCGGTGAACGACAGCCCCGGCAGCGCGAGGACGAGCGGGACGGTCGCGATCGCGGACATCAGCACCCACGCGAGGCTGACCAGCAGGAAGCCGTCGCGTGAGCGCAGCTCGCGCTTGCGCCGGCGCGTCGCGGTCCAGAGGATGCCACCCACCGCGAAGCTCGCCAGCGAGGCGATCACGAAGTCGGCGACCAGTCCGTCGCGGTAGATGATCGACGTGGCGATCGGCAGCACGTAGGTGACGCCGAACAGCATCAGCATCGACCCGAGGACGTGTACGACCGCAAGCATCGGTGCCGCTGTCCGGGTGGTCCGTCAGGACTGGAAGAGACGCTCGACCTGCTCGACGTGCCGCTTGTCGGACACGAACAGGACCACGTGGTCGCCGGACTGGACCACGGTGTCGTGGTGCGGCATGACGACGTCGTTGCCGCGCACCAGCGTGATGATCGACGCGCCGGCCGGCAGCTTGATGTCCTCGATCGCGCGGCCGACCACCTTGCCGCCGGGGGCGCCGTGCGCCACGGTCTCCATCGCCTCGGCGGCGCCGCCGCGCAGCGAGTGCACCTGCTGCACGTCGCCCTGGCGCACGTAGGCCAGCAGCGACCCGATCGTCACCGACTGCGGCGAGATCGCCACGTCGATCGGACCCGACTGCATCAGCTCGCCATAGGCCGGCCGCGTGATGAGCGCCATGACCCGGCGGGCGCCCAGGCGCTTCGCCAGCATCGCCGAGAGGATGTTGGCCTCCTCCGAGTTCGTGAGCGAGCAGAAGATGTCGGCGCTGTCGATGTTTTCCTCGACCAGCAGTTCCTCGTCGGCGGCGTCGCCGTTCAGGACGATGGTATTACGCAGCTCCTCGGAGATGCGCCTCGCGCGTGCCGTGTCCCGCTCGATGATCTTGACGTGGTGGTTGTCCTCCTCGAGCTGCTGCGCGAGCCGCAGGCCGATGTTGCCGCCTCCGGCGATCACCACGCGCTTCACGGCGTCCTCCGCCTTGCGAATCTCGCTCATGACCATGCGGATGTCCTGGGTCGCGGCGATGAAGAACACCTCGTCGCCGTGCTCGATGATCGTGTCGCCCTCCGGATCGATGCTCTGTCCGGCCCGGTAGATCGCGGCGACGCGGGCTTCGACCGTGGGGATGTGCTCGCGGATCGCGCGGATCGGCTGGCCCACCAGCAGCCCGCCCTTCAGGGCCCGCAGCCCGACGAGGCGCACGCGCCCGTCCGCGAAATCCACCACCTGCAGGGCGCCGGGGTAGCGGATCAGCCGCTCGATGTAGGCGGTGACCGATTCTTCCGGGCTCAGGAACATGTCGACCGCGAAGCCGGCGAGCCGCGCCGGCGGCTCGGCCTCGGTGGAAACGAACAACTCCGGGCGTCGGGTGAAGTCCTGCGAGCGGATGCGCGCGATCTTGGTGCGCGTGCCGAACAGGCTCCACGCGACCTGGCAGGCGACCATGTTCACTTCGTCGCTGTTGGTGAGTGCGACCACCATGTCCGCGTCGCGGGCGCCCGCGAGCTGCAGCGTCTTGGGACTGGCGGCGTTGCCCTGCACGGTGCGGATGTCGATGCGATCCTGCAGGTCCCGCAGCAGGTCGTCGCTGGTGTCGACCACCGTGACGTCGTTCGCTTCCTCGCGTGCGAGGTGGTAGGCAGCGGTCCGGCCGACCTGGCCAGCCCCGAGGATGATGATTTTCACCAGCGTTGCCCCGTGGGACTCGAGCGCGCCTTGCCCTTCCGTCAGGCGGGCACTTTATATCGCGCGGGCGACATTGTACGCCTCAGACGGCCTCGAGGTTGGCGTAACCCATCATCAGCCACTTGGTGCCGGCTCGCTCGAAGTTGACCTGGACCCGGGCGTTGGATCCCTGGCCCTCGACGGAGAGCACCACCCCGTCGCCGAACTTCTGGTGACGCACCCGCTGGCCGAGCCGCAGGCTGCCCGGAGAGTCGTCCGTGTAGCGCTGGATGGAGGCGCGTGCCACCGGCGCGTGCGGCCGGTGCGTCGGGGCGTAGGCCGGGCGCGAGACCTGCACCTTGGGCCGCACCTCCTGCACGAGCTCGGCCGGGATCTCGGCGAGGAAGCGCGAGGGGGCGCCGTAGCTGTCCACCCCGTGCATCCGCCTCTGCTCCGCGTAGGTCACGTACAGCTGGCGCATGGCGCGGGTCGTGCCCACGTAGCAGAGCCGCCGCTCTTCCTCGAGGCCCTGCACGTCCATGATCGAGCGCTGGTGCGGAAAGAGCCCGTCCTCCATGCCGCAGAGGAAGACCACCGGGAACTCGAGGCCCTTGGCGGAGTGCAGCGTCATCATCTGCACGCAGTCCTCCCAAGCCTCGGCCTGCCCCTCGCCCGACTCGAGCACGGCGTGGGAAAGGAAGGCCATGAGCGGCGAGATGTCGCCGTCCTCGGGCTCGAAGCCAAGCGCGGCGCTCACGAGTTCCTCGAGGTTCTCGAGGCGCGCCTCGCCCTTGTCCGCCTTGTCCTTCTGGTAGTGCCCGGCGAGCCCGCTCGCCTGGATCACGTGGTCCACCTGCTCGTGCAGGGGCATATCACGCGTGTCCAGGTCGAGCTTCTCGATGAGCGCGAGGAAGGCCTGCAGGGCCGCTGTCGCGCGGGCGCCAAGCTCCTCGGCGCAGGCGGCGCACGACTGCCACAGCGAGACCGAGCTCGCGCGTGCATGCGCACGCAGCACTTCGAGCGTGCGTGCGCCGATGCCGCGGGTGGGCAGGTTCACGACGCGCTCGAAGGAGGCGTCGTCGTCGCGGTTCGCGAGCAGACGCAGGTAGGCGAGCGCGTCCTTGATCTCCTGGCGCTCGAAGAACCGCAGCCCACCGTAGACGCGGTAGGGGATGCGGGCCGCCAGCAGGTACTCTTCGAAAACGCGCGACTGGGCGTTCGAGCGGTACAGGATCGCTGTGTCGCGCCGGTTGCCGCCGCGCGCAACCCAGTCGCGGATGCGGCTCACCACGAACTCGGCCTCGTCACGCTCGTTGTAGGCGCGATAGAGCCGGATGGCCTCGCCCTTGCCGCCGTCGGTCCAGAGCTTCTTGCCGATGCGGCCGGTGTTGTTGGCGATGATCGCGTTCGCCGCGGCGAGGATGGTGCCGGTGGATCGGTAGTTCTGCTCGAGCTTGAAGACCTGCACGCCCGGGAAGTCGCGGCGGAACTGCTGCAGGTTCTCGACCCGCGCACCGCGCCAGCGGTAGATGGACTGGTCGTCGTCGCCGACCACGAACGGGATGCTCGACGAGCCGACCAGGCCCTTCATCCACGCGTACTGGATGGTGTTGGTGTCCTGGAACTCGTCCACCAGCACGTGGCCGAAGCGCGATCGATAGTGCTCGACCAGCCCCGGCGCATCGCGCCAGAGCTCATGGCTGCGCAGCAGCAGCTCGGCGAAGTCCACGACGCCGTTGCGCCGGCAGGCGTCTTCGTACGCCTCGTACAGCTTGATCATCTGGCGGCGGGTGGGATCCCCGTCGTCCTTCAGGTGCTTCGGGCGCAGGCCTTCGTCCTTCTGCGCATTGATGTACCAGGCCACCTCGCGCGGCACCCAGCGCGCCTCGTCGAGGCCGAGCCCGCGCACGATGCGCTTCACGAGCCGCTGCTGGTCCTCCGCGTCGAGGATCGAGAATCCCTGCGGCAGTCCGGCCTCGCGCCAGTGCATGCGCAGCAGCCGGTGCGCGATGCCGTGGAAAGTGCCGATCCACAGCGGCGCCGAGGGCATGCCGAGCTGCGCCTCGATGCGCGCGCGCATCTCGCCCGCCGCCTTGTTCGTGAAGGTGACGGCGAGGATGCCGTGCGGCGAGACGTTCTCGACCCGCACCAGCCAGGCGACGCGGTGCGTGAGCACGCGCGTCTTGCCGCTGCCGGCGCCGGCGAGCACGAGCGTCGGGGCGAGCGGCGCGGTGACCGCTTGCCGCTGCGCGTCGTTCAGCGGGTCGAGGAGGTGGGAGACGTCCATGGAAGGGCCGGAAAAATAGGGGACATTCTCCTATTTCGCAACAGCGAAATAGGAGAATGTCCCCTGTCTCCCACGGATGCACGCAGGAAAACCCTCTCCCGCGGCGCGGGAGAGGGCGGTGTTCGACGGCGAGATACGCTAGTGGCCGCCGCCCTTCTTGCCGGGCTTGGCCGGCTTGAAGGACTGCTGGCTGTGGAGACTCTGCATCACTTCGCCCATGTTCTGCCGCAGCGGGTAGGTATCGTTGGTGAGCCAGCGGCCGAGCAGGTTGGCGTAGAAGGGGCTGCCCAGCACGCCGCTCGCGCCACCCGGCAGCGAACTGACGGCGTCGATCGAGCCCGGCACCGTGCCCGGCACGCCGACGTAGCGCCGGTTCGGTCCGCTGCCGAACATGAATGCGTTGGTCGAGTCGGCGCGTGCACTGTGCGACGAGGCGTCCACCACGCCGAAGCCGCCGTCCGTCGCGAGTCCGGCGAGCCCCGCGAAGGACGCCGGGAAGCCGGGCGTCGCGCCCGGGATGCTGAAGGGACCGCCGATGGCCACGCCGTCGAAGACGATGCGGTGCAGCTTGCCCCAGCGATAGTCGTCCTGGTTGGTCGAGTTGCCGAACGCGGCCGCGAACGACGCGCCGGAGAGGCGGTCGAGCGCGTCCACGAGGCTCTTCAGCATCACGTAGTCGCGGCGCTGCGCCGGCTCGGCGAGGCCTGCCGCCGCCGCCCAGCCGAAGAAGTCGATCGTCGAGAGACCGATGCCGTTGCGCTCGACCAGGTGACGCAGCGCCTTGATGGCTTCGCCCGACCCCGGCGTCGGAACACCGAGGCCCTGCAGCGTCAGGTCCACCCCGTTGCGGATGGCCTGCCCGCGCCAGACCGAGTAGATGGTCGCGGCGATGCTGTGCCGCACTTCGCTTGCCGACGGCGGCATCAGGTGTCCATCGACGTCCGCGGCGTCATGGCCCGGGAGCACCCCGGTGGGCGTGGTGTAGTTCCAGGCCCGCAGTCGCCCGACGGCCTCGGATACGCGGGGATCCGCGGCGAGCGCGGCGAGCGCCGCCGGCGCCCCGGCCCCGCGGGCATTGTCGAATGCGCCCACGATGTAGGGCGCGAGCACCTGCGCGTCGAGCAGCATGACGTCCGCCTGGATCGCCTTCATGTCCGCGCGGCTGACCGGGCCCGCCGCGAGCCGCGCCTTCAACGCCTGCGTGATGCGGCCGCCGCGCGTGCCGTAGTCGAACGCGTAGCCAAGGTAGTAGACGCCCTGGCCCGACCTGCGCAGCTGGTTGATCGGGTTGTTGTCGAGCGTGACGCCGGCCGGGTCGTTGTTGGCGTTGACCACGAAGCCGTTCTTCGGGTTCACCGTCTGCGGCAGCTCGTCGAAGGCCAGCGCCTGGTAGCCGCTGCCGTTGAAGCGGTCGGGGTTCGGGTCCACGAGCCACTCGTTGCCGCCCTGGCCGTTGCGGATGAACCAGGGCGGGGAGCCCACGAACGGCAGGCCCGCGCCGGCGAACGCCTGCAGGTCCTCGCGCAGCGGCACCTCGGCCGACGAGAAGTAGCCGATGTTGCCGTCGATGTCGCCGTAGATGAAGTTCTGCGAGCCGACGTCGAAGTACTGCAGTGCGTGCTTGAACTCGTCGAGGTTCCTCGCGTAGTTCATCAGGCGGAACGTCTCGAGCTCGCGCGTGCCGCTGAACCCCGTGTACTGCACGCTGATGGCGCTGCCGGCGCCCGTGGCGGGATCGATCTGCAGGTCGATGACCGGGCCGTTGTTCCGGCGCGGGATCGTGAGCACGACGGGCGGGATGGGCCCGCCGCTGGCAGTGACGAGATTGTCCTGCACGCCGTCACCGACGACGTTCACCCTGAAGGTCACCGGGATGACCGTCACCGGTTCCGGCGATCCCTGGTAGTAGGTGACGAAACGCGGCAGGCCGTTCGCGTCCGGCCCGAGGGCCTGGATTCTCTCCTGGTAGGTGTCGGTGACGTCGAAGCCCGTGGTGGTCTCGCCCCACGTGACGCGGCGATTCTGGCCCAGCACCACGTACGGCGCGCCCGCGATGCTGCTGCCGATCGTGTCGAGGCCGCTCTTGTGCGCCACCAGATGCACCGGGTAGAAGGTGGCGGGCAGGTCGAGACCGAGGTGCGGATCGTTCGCGACCAGCGGCCGGCCATCCACCGTGCGCGATCCGGCGACGGCCCACTCGTTGCTCCCGATCTGCAGCTCGGTGCGCTTGAGCGTCTGCTTGAGGAACGGCACGCCCTCGTAGCGGCGCTTCACGTCGCGCAGCATGCGTGCCGTGTCGGCATCGAGCGCGGGAGCGCCTCCGCTCGCGCGGCTCGCCTCGGCGCCGTTCGTCTTGCGCGCCGTCGCCGCCGTGGTCCTGGCCAGCGCGCCGAGGAACGGCGCGGAGTCCGTGGCGTCCGGGATGGTCGAAGCGCTGTCGAAACCGGCGGACCGGAATACGTCGCCGAAGTACAGGCCGTCGGGCAGCGCCGGATTGATCGGTGCGAGCCGCGCCTGGTACTCGAGGTACTGCAACGTCGCCTCGACGTCGATGTCGAACGAGAGCTGGAAGGCGAGCGCCTTGCCGATCACCGCGCTGTCGAGCGCCGTCCACGACGAGAACTTCGTGACCTCGAGTGCCGCGTACTGCGCTGGCAGCGTGCCGCTGTGCGCCACCCATGCGTTGACGCCGTCGGCGAAGGCCTGCAGCCCCGCCCGCATCTGGGGTGAATACCGCGCGAGCGAGCGCTCGGCCGCGCGGCGCAATCCTACGGTGCGCAGCTCGACGTCGCTGCCGAGCGCGCCGGAGCCGACCAGTTCCGCGAGCGTGCCGCTCGACTGGCGGCGCAGCAGGTCGATCTGGAACAGGCGATCCTGCGCGGTGACCCAGCCCTGCAGGAAGATCGCGTCGTGCTCGTCGTGAGCATAGATGTGCGGCATGCCGTCGACGTCGCGCAGGATGCGCGCGGGGCCGTGCAACTGCGGCAGCGCGAGCACCGGGTCCTTGACCTGTCCGGGTGGGTTGGAGCCCGCGGCCGCGAGCGAAGATACGAGCAGCGTGCACAATGGCACGAGACGTGCGTGGCGCATGTATATCCCCTGGTTCGATTTTGTTCTGCCGTTCGCGTTTGACGTAACGGCGTGCCAGTGTTTATACGCCGATTCGCAGGTGCGGCGAAAGCTTGCCGGATTATGTGAAATGAGCGGCCGTCGCCGGGCGTCAGTGGGGCCGCGCCGGCGCCGCAGTGCGCGCCATCCAACGGGCCACGACCAGACCTGCGATGACGGCGATGACGAGGTCGATCCAGGCATAGGTGGGCGCCGCGGCGCCGACCTGCAGCACGCAGAGCAGCAATACCATCACGATCGTCACGCCGGCGGCGACGTGCGGGAACACGCCCGCGCCGGCGAGCAGCCAGGCCAGCGCCACGTAGCGGAAGCCCTTTCCGGCGAGTTCTGCTGGCGGCGGTGCGCCCCGGCCCAGGAAGTCCGTCAGGGCGGCCACGTCCATGGTCACGTGCTGGCCGCCGGTGATCGCGGGCCACAGCGCGACCGCCGCGAGCCATGCGCCGAGCGCCGCCGCGAGCAGCGCCGAGCGCCCCCGATCCTCGATGCGGTTGATGAGCACCAGCACGGGCAGCAGCAAGGCGATTGCGGCCAGCTCCGTGAACACGAGCGTGTGCCCCGCGGTGAACGTACGTCCCACCAGCACGGCCGCAATCACGAGCAGGAACGCGTCGACGCCGCGCTGCCGCCGCCCGAGGTGGAAGGCGGCCTGCGCGACGACCAGCCAACCGATGAAGAAGGCGGCGAACTCCGATCCGTCGAGTTGCGGCGAGAACAGCGGGCGCACCGCGCGCTTCAGCTGTCGCAGGCTGGCGTCCGGCATCAGCGGCCACAGCCGCGCGACCAGCCACAGCACGACGATGGTGAGCGCCACCGCCGCGGAGCGACCCTTCGGGTTGGCCTGCGGCGCCATGCGCACGCCGAGCAGGTGCCAGGTCGAGCCCGCCGCGGCACCGATGGCAGTGCCGAGCACGTTGAGCGACAGGTCGGTGAGGCTCGGCACGCGGGTCTCGATGGACGCTTGCAGGATCTCCATGGAAATCGACAGCAGGGCGCCGAGCACCGTGCTCGCCACGGCCTGTCCGACGCGACCGAGGCGCGGCTCGAACATGAGCGCGAGGCAGAAGCCCAGCGGGACGTACAACAGGACGTTGTTGAACATGTCCCCGCGCGAGGCCCGCGCCCAGGTCAGCCTGCGCAGTGTTTCCAGCACGGGTGGTCCGTCGGCGGAAAGGCCGAACGGCCACAGCGACACGTAGAGGATCAGCGCCAGGAAGACCGCGAGCAGCAGGGGCGCGGCGAAATGGGAGCGCGAGGCCACTCGGCGGCCCTCAGGGCCGGATCATGAGGTAGTGGTCCACGAGCAGGGCGGTGAACAGCAGCATCAGGTAGTTGATCGAATAGCGGAAGAGCTTCATCGGCAGCTGCGTGTTGCCACCACGACGGCGCAGCTCGAGGGCGTAGCGCAGAAAGATACCTCCGAGCACCACCGCCGCGGCCAGGTAGATGAGGCCGCTCATACCCGTGAGGTAGGGCAGCAGCGTCGCGATCACGAGCAGGATCGTGTAGAGCAGGATGTGCAGGCGCGTGAACTCGACGCTGTAGGCGACCGGCAGCATCGGGATGCCGGCCTTCGCGTAGTCCTCGCGCCGCGCGATGGCGAGCGCCCAGAAGTGCGGCGGCGTCCACACGAAGATGATCAGGAACAACAGCAGCGAATGCGGGTCGACGCTTGCGGTGACCGACGTCCAGCCGAGCACCGGCGGCGCCGCGCCGGCCGCGCCGCCGATGACGATGTTCTGCGGCGTGGCGTGCTTGAGCCACGCGGTGTAGAGCACGGCGTAGCCGATCAGCGACGCGAAGGTGAGGGCGGCGGTGAGCGGGTTTACGAGCAGCCACAGCACCGTCATGCCGAACGCGCCGAGCACGCCCGCGTAGCCGAGCGCCTGCCGGGTGTTCAGGTGGCCGGTCGGGATGGGCCGCTGGCGGGTGCGGGCCATCTTCACGTCGAAGCGCTGGTCGAGCACGTGGTTGATGGCGGCCGCGCTCGAGGCGGCCAGCCCGATGCCGAGCGTGCCGAAGAGGAGCGCTGGCAGGGGCGGCAGGCCCGGGGCGGCGAGGAACATCCCC
This sequence comes from uncultured Gammaproteobacteria bacterium, assembly GCA_963778185.1. Classification (GTDB taxonomy): domain Bacteria; phylum Pseudomonadota; class Gammaproteobacteria; order Steroidobacterales; family Steroidobacteraceae; genus RPQJ01. The sequence goes on from CAVZTF010000003.1 coordinate 1,506,848, forward strand.
ACCACCGCCGTGAAGACGATCAGCGCGACGACACGCGGCTTGCCGAGCTCGACGAAATCCCGCCAGGAGGCGTTAACCGGGGTCGCGAGGTTGGCGGAATGGGTCTGCGGCACGCGCGTGGGTCCGGGGCGGCGGGGCCGCAATTCTACAGGCGTCAGAGGGTGCGTGCCGGCGGCCAAAGGAACCTGAGCAGCGCCACCATCGACAGCAGCAGCACGGCGGCCACCGCGTTGTGCGCCGTGGCGAGGGCGAGCGGCAGGGTCGTGAGCACCATCACGGGCCCCAGCACCCATTGGGTGGCCAGCACTACCGCCACGGCCATCCCGGCCATGCGCACGGCGCGGGACCGTCCAGTGCTGATCGCGCGCCAGCCGACGAGGCCCAGCACGAACGCGGTGACGATGCCCCACAGTCGGTGGGTGTAGTGGATCGCGACCCGTGCCGGGTGGTCGAGCACGCCGCCTTCGTAGTCGATGCCCAGGCCGCGCCACAGCACGAAGGCATCCTTGAAGTCCATGGCGGGCCAGAAGGACTTCTGGCAGGTCGGAAAATCAGGGCAGGCGAGCGCCGCATAGTTGCTGCTGGTCCAGCCGCCGAGCAGGATCTGGACGGCGAGCACCGCGATCCCGATGACAGCCCAGGTCCTGAGCCGTCGCTCGCCCGCGGGCCGCGTGGTCCGGTCGACGCGCAGGCTCAGCCACCAGAGCAGCGACGTGGTGGCGAGCCCGCCCGCCAGGTGCGCCGAAACGATCGCGGGTTTCAGCAGCAGCGTGACCGTCCACATCCCGAGCAAGCCCTGGAAGACCACCAGCAGCAGGAGGAAGCCGGGGAGGCGCAGCGGCTGCGCAGGGTCGCGGCGATTCCTCCATGCGACGACGGCGATGGCAATGATCAGCAGTCCCAGCGCCGAGGCGAGGTAGCGATGGATCATCTCCTTCAACGCCTTCTCGGCCTCGAGCGGGCGCCCGGGAAAGGCGGCGTTCGCCGCGTCGGCATTCTCGACCGCCTGGCCGACCGTCAGGTGGCCGTAGCAACCGGGCCAGTCCGGGCAGCCGAGGCCTGCGTCCCCGAGGCGTACCCACGCGCCGAGCACGACGACGCAGAGAGCGACGGCGGTGCCGAGCAGGCAGAGGCGGCGAAACAGCGTGAGTTGCATGGAGTGACCTCAGCCGATGTGCGACAGGCGAAGCAGCTTCTTCAGGTCGGCGAGCAACGCCTTGTCGGGCGCCGTCGCGGAATAGCTCATGACGAGGTTGCCGAGCGGGTCGACGAGGTACACCCGGCCCGCGGCGGCGACCGCCACGCCGTCGTAGACTGGAAACGGCTCGAGCAGAGCGGCCGAGCCGGCGGTCTCGACCAGTGCGACCAAGAGGTCCGGGTGCTCCGCGGCGAGGAACCCTCGGTCGCAGCAACGGCCGGTCACGAGGAACACGCGCTGCACGCGGTCCATGTCCTTGTTGAGCGCGAAGCGCGACTGCCGCGTGAGGTAGAGCGCCTTGCGGCAGCGCTCGTCGCACAGACCGTCGCCGACGTACAGCCACGTCCACTTGCCGCGCAACAGGCTCGGGTCCGTCGTACTCCCGTCGGGTGTCGGCAGTTGCATCGACCGCAGCGGCCGTGCCGGGTCCAGCAGGTCGCCCTTGTTCGACCCGCCGACCGGTCGCCAGTCGGTCGGACCGTAGTAGAGCCAGAACGCCACCGCCAGCGGCACGAAGAACAGCGCAGCGAGCGCCAGCAACTGGCGGCGCCCGCGCTTCACCGTATCCGCGTCATCGGGACTCATGGCGTTGGAACTCGCCGGCAGGCGCCTCACGTCGCAGGCTCAAGGCCATGAAGATGACCGCGGCGGCGAGCGCGGCGGCAAACCACTGGAGGGCATAGCCGAGGTGGCGTTCCGGGCCGAAGCCGAGAGACGGGCGCCACTCCCGCTCGTAGCCCCCGGCAAGGTCGGGATCGAGCAGCACGATGCGTGATTCTACCTCGGTGCCGAGCGCCGCCTCGACGTCGCCTTCCACCGGGAAGTTCATTACGCGCGGCCAGCCCTGGGCACCCGGCGCTGTCGCTGCGCCCAGTCGTATGCCGGGGATCGGCAAGCGGTCGAGCCGGCCCATCACCAGGCGCTGCCCGGCCTCCACGGACACGTCCGGCAAAGCCTCGCGCGTCGCGCCGAGCGGCACCCAGCCGCGGTCCACGAGCAGCCAGCCCTTGCCGTCCGCCCGCTCGAGCGGCGTCAGCACGCGGAAACCCGGGCGACCGGTCTTGGTGGACGGCATGTTGTCGAGCAGGATCTGCCGGGTGGCGTCGTACGTCCCGCGCAGGCGCACGTGCTGGTAGCGGGCGAGTTCGTCGAAGCCGAGCCCGGTGGCGTCCACCGTGGTCTGGTTCCCCGCGATGAAGCCTTCGATCAGCGCCTGCTTCTCGCGGGCGCGGCCGAGCTGCCAGTACCCGAGCGACACGAACGCGGCGAGTGCGATTGCGGTTGCCAGCACCGCCCATGGCCGCGGCGCGAACACCCGGTTGCCGATGCGGACGCTCATCTATAATTGCGCTCCAGACCTGCTTCCCGCCCCGGCATGATCAAGTTCCTCATCGTCCTGACCCTCGCCGCGATCGTCGCGAGCCTCGGCACGGGCCTCTTCCACCTGGTCAAGGACGAAGGCCAGTCCAAGCGCATGGTCAATGCGCTGACCCTGCGCATCGCCCTCTCCGTGCTGCTGTTCGTGCTGCTGTTCGTGGCCTGGAAAGGCGGCATGATCGAGCCGCACGGCGTGGCGCGCTGACGCGCGCGGGCTGTGGGCAGTAGGCTGTAGTCAAGAGGCCCGCGTTTCCCTCCGACCTACAGCCCGCAGCCCACCGCCTGCAGCCCGTGTACTGGCTACAGCCAATACACGAAGATAAAGAGCCCGAGCCACACCACGTCCACGAAGTGCCAGTACCAGGCCACGCCCTCGAAGGCGAAGTGGTGCGTCGGCGTGAAGTGGCCCTTCATCACCCTGAGCCAGATGACGGTCAGCATGATCGCGCCGATCGTGACGTGCAGGCCATGGAAGCCCGTCAGCATGAAGAACGTGGAGCCATAGACGCCCGAGCCGAGCGTCAGGTTGAGCTCGTGGTAGGCGTGGATGTACTCCTCGGCCTGCAGGCCGACGAACAGGAAGCCCAGGATGAAGGTGAGCGCGAGGAAGATCTTGAGGATTCCGCGGTTGCCCGCCTTGAGGGCGTGGTGGGCGATCGTGATGGTGACGCCGGAGGTGAGCAGGATGGCGGTGTTGATCGCCGGGAGGCCGAAGGCCGGGATGATCTCGAACCTGCCGCCGACGTCCTGCGGGCCATTGGTCGGCCAGGCGCTCTCGTAGTCCTTCCACAGCATCAGGTTGGTGAGGAACTTCGAGCCCTCGCCGCCCAGCCACGGCACCGACAGCTGGCGCGCGTAGTAGAGCGCGCCGAAGAATGCCGCGAAGAACATCACCTCGGAGAAGATGAACCACATCATCCCCATGCGGAAGGAGCGGTCCACGCCGGCATTGTAGAGGCCGCCCTGGCTCTCGCCGATGACCGTGCCGAACCAGCCGAAGAACATGTAGGCCACGGCCGCGAGGCCGAGATACAGGATCCACGGACCGACATTCGCGCCGTTGAGCAGCGCGGCGGTGCCGAGCATGGTGATGAAGAGCGACACGGCGCCCACGATCGGCCACTTGCTGCCGTGCGGGATGTAGTACTTGTCGCCACCGTGCGCGGTGTGTGCTTGGGCCATGGGCTGTCGCCTTCCTGTTCTGTGCTGTCAACGCCGGCCACGTCGGCCGGCCCCCTGGTAAACCTCAGCGCGCCGCGAGCTTCTGCTCAGGCAGCGTGTACATCGAATACGCGAGCGTCATGCGATCGACCTGCTGCGGCAGGTCCGGATCGACGATGAACCGCACCGTGAATTCGCGCTCCTCGCCCGCCGCGAAGGTCTGCGGCGTGAAGCAGAAGCACTCGGTCTTCTGCAGGTAGCGGGCCGTCGTGATGGGCGCGACGCTCGGCACCGCCTGGGCGACGACTGGCACCGCGGCCTTGCTGAGGATCCTGAACTTCGCCTCGTAGAGACGGCCGGGCTGCAAGGCCATCTGGCTCGTTTCGGGCACGAGTTCGAACTCGCTGCCCGGTGCGACCAGCGACATGAACTCCAGGGTGACCACGCGGCCCGCGCCCGCCTCGCTCGCTGCCATGGTCGTCGGGGCATCATTGACCTTGATGCCCGCCGCCTCGCAGATCACGTCGTAGAGCGGGATGAGCGCGAAGGCGAACGCAAAACTGCCCGCCGTCATCAGCAGGAGGCTGCGCAGCAGCGAACGGTCCGGCTTGCGCGTATCGCGGTCCATGGCCCTAGGGCTGTGCCTTCATCATGCCGGAGGCGATGAACGCGACGTAGATGCCGAGCGCCACCAGCGCCAGCAGGACCGTGGTGCGGCGGATGCGGCGGCGCTGCTCGTCGGTCGGCCCGGCATTCATCGGTGTCGAGCTCACTTGACGACCGGCGCTTCGACGAAGGTGTGGTACGGGGCCGGCGACGGCACGGTCCATTCGAGGCCGTGCGCGCGCGCACCGTCCCAGACCCCGGCGGTGGCCCTGGCGCCGCCCTTCGCGCACTTCCAGATGACGTACACGAACAGCAACTGCGAGAGGCCGAAGCCGAAGCCGCCGATCGAGGAAACCATGTTCCAGTCGGCGAACTGCGTGGAGTAGTCCGGGATGCGGCGCGGCATGCCGGCCAGCCCCAGGAAGTGCTGCGGGAAGAACAGCACGTTCACGAAGATCGACGACAGCCAGAAGTGCCAGCTGGCGAGCTTCATGTCGTACATGTGGCCGGTCCACTTCGGCAGCCAGTAGTACACGCCCCCCATGATGGCGAACACCGCGCCCGGCACCAGCACGTAGTGGAAGTGCGCGACGATGAAGTAGGTGTCGTGGTACTGGAAGTCGACCGGGGCGATGGCCATCATCAGGCCCGAGAAACCGCCGATCGTGAACAGGAACAGGAAGGCGAGCGCGAACAGCATCGGCGGCTCGAAGGTGAGCGAGCCCTTCCACATCGTCGCCGTCCAGTTGAACACTTTCACGCCGGTGGGCACGGCGATCAGCATCGTGGAGAGCATGAAGAACATCTCGCCGGCGAGCGGCATGCCCACCGTGAACATGTGGTGCGCCCAGACGATGAAGGACAGGAAGGCGATCGAGGCGGTCGCATACACCATCGAGTCGTAGCCGAACAGCGGCTTGCGCGAGAACGTCGGGATGATCTCGGACACGATCCCGAACGCCGGCAGGATCATGATGTAGACCTCCGGGTGCCCGAAGAACCAGAAGATGTGCTGGTAGAGCACCGGGTCGCCACCGCCGGAGGCCGAGAAGAACGTGGTGTGGAAGAAGTGGTCGGTGAGCAGCATCGTCACCGCGCCGGCGAACACCGGCATCACGGCGATCAGCAGGTAGGCCGTGATGAGCCAGGTCCACACGAACAGCGGCATCTTGAGCAGCGTCATGCCCGGCGCGCGCAGGTTCATGATCGTGACGATGATGTTGATCGCGCCCATGATCGAGGACGCGCCCGCGAGGTGGATCGCGAAGATCGCGAGCGGGAAGGCATCGCCCGTCTGCAGCACCAGCGGCGGGTAGAGCGTCCAGCCGGCCGCGGGGCCGCCGCCCGGCATGAACAGCGACAGGATGAGCAGCGAGAACGCGGCGACCAGCAGCCAGAAACTGAAGTTGTTCATGCGCGGCAGCGCCATGTCGGGCGCGCCGATCTGCAGCGGGATCATCCAGTTGGCGAGGCCGACGGTTGCCGGCATCACCGCGCCGAACACCATGATGAGCGCGTGCACGGTCGTCATGGTGTTGAAGAAGCCCGGGTCGACGAGCTGCATGCCCGGCATGAACAGCTCCGCGCGGATGACGAGCGCCATCGAGCCGCCGACCAGGAACATGATCAGGCTGAACACCAGGTACATCGTGCCGATGTCCTTGTGGTTCGTCGTCGTGAGCCAGCGCATGACGCCCTTCGCGGGGCCGTGGTCGTGGTCGTCGTGGGCGGCCGCGTGGCCGTGGGTGTACGTTGCGCTCATCGGTGCTTACTCCGCGTCGGCGAGCCGGACGGCCGCCACGTTGTCGACAGTCGGGACGGCTGCGGCGGTCTGCGTGGCGGGGGCCTGCGCGGCCTGGCGGGCCGCCTGCTGCGCGGCGAGCCACGCGTCGAACTCGGCCTGCGGCTTCACCTCGACCACCACCGGCATGAAGCCGTGGTCGCGGCCGCAAAGCTCCGCGCACTGGCCGCGGTACACGCCCGGTTCGTCCGCGCGGAACCAGAGCTCGTTGATGTAGCCCGGGATGGCGTCCTTCTTCATGCCGAAGTCGGGGACCCACCAGGCGTGGATGACGTCGGTCGCGGTGATCAGCACGCGGACCTTCCTGCCCTGGGGAACGACCAGCGGGTTGTCCACCTCGAGCAGGTAGTTCGCGACGGTGCCGGGGGCAATTCCCGAGCCGAGCTGGCGCGCTTCGTCGTGGTTGCGCGCGAGCGTGGAGAAGAACGACACGCCCTGGTCCACGTACTCGTACTGCCACTTCCACTGGTAGCCGGTCACCTTTACCGTGAGCTCGGAGCCGCGGGTGTCGTCGATCTTCACCAGCGTCTTCGCGGACGGGATGGCCATGGCCACCAGGATCAGCACGGGGATCACCGTCCAGATGATCTCGGCCTTCGTGCTGTGGTCGAAGGTCGCGGGCACCGCGCCCTTGGACCTGCGGAAGGTCGCGATCGAATAGATCATGACGCCGAACACCGCGACGGCGATGATCACGCAGACCCAGAGGATCAGCATGTGCAGGCCGTAGATCTCGCGGCTCAGTTCCGTGACGCCGACACGCAGATTCAGGTCCCAGGCGGCCAGCGCAGGGCCGGAGCCGAGCAGGAGGGCCGTGCCGGCCACGAGCGCACGCTTCACCATCTTCATGGGCAAGAAAACTCCCGTTACGTTTTGCCGTCGACGGCCTCCCCCGGCCGCCGCCAGACCCGCGATCTGCGCCCCTCAGGGCGTCAGCGCAGGCGATTCACCTGTCTTTCCCACCAGCAGGCGGAGGTGTTCCGCGAGACCGCGGCGCTCCTCCTCCGTGAGAAACCGGCCCACTTCGCACGCGCGACCATGCGACTCGATCGTGAGCCGGCTGGGGTGCAGCGCCGCTTGCGGGCCGCGCAGTGTAACCCTCGACCAATGGCGAGGAAATACCGTTCGCCAGGATCCGGCCGCTCTGCTGCGCTCGACCGTCACGTTTTCCCCGGAAACGAGGATCACCTCGCGCTCCGCACCCTGGCGCTGGCTGGCCCGCACGGCCCAGGCGAGCAGGCCGATCTCGAGGCCTGCGAAGGGCAGCACCGGCCAGAACCCGCGCAGCGCGAAGAAGATAGCCACGCCGAACGTCAGGAATGCGAGGCTGCCGACGAACAGGCGGGCGGCCTGCGGCGTCAACGAGCAGTTCGGCGCAAGCTCGAAGCGAAGCTCAGGTGCCGGGGCGGCGAGGCTCGAGGTCGTGACCATCGTGGGCGACGGACATCAGGAGGCTTGAATGTATCCGCCCCACCGCGCGCCCGCAACGCGCAGGCCGTGGATCAGGCGAGGTTTCCCGGTCGTCGCGGGATCCCGGGGTCACCGAGCAGGGCGGCGTACAGCGCCGGCCGGTCGAGATGACCGACGATACCGGTGGCCGTCGGCCCGATCACCGCCGGGACGAGCGCCAGTGCGGGCCCGCCGAGCAGCCGGGCGAGCGTCGTGACGGTTTCCTCCGGGCGAGCGAGGTCCGGGTCGATCCGATTGCCGATCCAGCCCACGAACGGACAGCGGCCCGCCTGCTCGATGGCCTCGAGCGTGAGGCGGGCGTGATTCAGGCAGCCGAGTCTGAGGCCCACGACGAGGATCACGCCAAGGTCGAGTTGTTCCGGCAGGTCGCTGAGGAAGCCCTCCGGGTGCAGGGGCACCCGCCATCCGCCCGCCCCTTCGACGACGGCGGCATCGCAGCCGGCGGTCGCCACCCGGTACCAGTCGACGAGGTCCGGTATCGCGATCGTCCGCCCGGACTCGGCGGCCGCGAGGTGCGGCGCGATGGCCGGCGCGAAGCAGTAAGGATTGGTCAGCTCGTAGGGGAGCGGCACGGAACTCTCCGCCGCCAGCGCGAGCGCGTCGTCGTTTTGCAACCCCTGTGCGCCCGAGCTGGCGCCGCTGGCGACGGGCTTCAGGCCGACGACCCGACGGCCGTCCCGCGCCAGCAGCCGGACCAGCCCGGCGGCGATCAGTGTCTTGCCTACGCCAGTGTCAGTCCCGGTGACGAAAACGCCTCTGCAGGCCATCAGCTATTCTCGATAATAGTGTTCAGAAACTTAAAGTCTGCATCAACAATACACAGAAAAATCGAAATGTACTGAGCGTGATAGCGCGCCGCTTACGGGTCGCAGGCCGGCATCTGGCTTCGTCAGGATCGCCGGCCGATCCGGCTGACCGGCACGGTCACTTCGTCCGGGGGGCTCTTCCGGCCCCGCGGCGCGCCCACCGGCGCCCAGGCATGTCCGAACACCACTTCGTAGGTGGCGGGCAGGTGTCCCTCGTGGCGGAACCCCTCGTAGGCCGCGACCATCCGGCCGAGGGCACCCCGCCCAGTGAGCCCCCTGGGCCGCCCGGCGTTGGCGTTGTGCGCCCCGATCGCCTTCAGGTCCCGCATCAGGTCGCGCACCTCGGCATAGGTGAGCGTGTAACGCTCGACATCCATGACCGGCTCGGCGAATCCGCAACGCAGCAGGGCGTCGCCGAGGTCGTGCATGTCGATGAAGCGGTTGACGTGGGTGCGCCCGTCCGCGGCAGACCAGGCGCGCCGCAGCTCGACCAGCGTGTCCGGGCCGAAGGTTGCGAAGGCCAGGTGTCCGTTCGGCCGCAACACGCGGCGGCATTCCGCGAACACGCGGTCCGGGTCGTCGCACCACTGCAGCATCAGGTTGCTGAATACGAGGTCGACGCAGCCGTCCCGCAGCGGCAGCGACGCTGCGTCGGCACAGACCCTGCGGAAGCGCCGCAGCAGGGTCTGGCGCCGCGCCGCCTCGCGCAGCATCCCTTCGGCGAGATCGACCGCCACCACCTGCGCCGAGCGATAGCGGCGCTTGAGCGCCAGCGTCGCATGGCCGGTCCCGGCGCCGAGGTCGACCACCACCGCGGGTTCGAGGCGCACCATTTCGAGCCGTTCGAACAGCTCCTGGCGAACCTGCGCCTGAAGGACCGCGGCGGCGTCATAGTCGTGTGCCGCGCGCCCGAACGCGCGTCGCACCTCGTGGCCGTCGATGCGGAACTCGGCCGGGACCCGCGCGCCGTTGCTCACCTCGAACTCCAGGCCGCGAGTGGTCGCGAGGCATAGCGGCCCAGGAATCCAGTCAATTCCGCGAGAACTTCCGGGCCATGCGAGAGGAATGGAGCATGCCCGCTGCGCTCGATCAGCCGGTAACGCGCGGCGGGCAGCGCCCTGGCGAGCTCGCGTCCGGCTGCGGGCGGCGTGAGGCGGTCGTGCTCGCCTGCAATCACGAGCGCGGGCTGTGCAATCCGCGGCAGTTCATCGCGCAGGTCTGCGTCGCGGAGGATGGCGAGGCCCGCCTCCAGCGCGCCGACGTCGGGCGGGCCGTGGCTCGCGAGTTGCCGGCGAAGCAGTCGCAACGCCGCGGTGGAACGCTCGTCACCACGAGACTGCAGCGCAAGGAAGTTCCGCACCGTGCGTCGATGGTCGGCGGCCAGTCCGCGCGCGAACTCCTCGAGCACGGTGGCGCGCATGCCGTGCTCCCAGCCATTGCCGGCCAGGAACTTCGGTGTCGTCGCGACGAGGACCAGGGCCGCCACCTGGCGTGGGTGTCGGAGCGCGAGCTCCATGGCGACCATTCCACCCAGCGACCACCCGAGCACGACCGCGCTGCGCGGAATGAGCGGATACACCGTTCGCGCCAGTCCCGCGAGGTCGTGGATACCTGGCGGCCATCGGCTGCGACCGTGCCCCGGCAGGTCCACGACGTGCAGTCGCGCGTGGTCGGCGAGCTCGTCGAGCCACGGGCCCCACATGCCGCCGTGCAGCGCCCAGCCGTGCAACAGCACGACGTCCGGGCCGGTGCCGCGGACCTCGACGTGCAGGGTCATGCGGCACCGGGCTCGAGCGCAAGATGCGGCAAGGTCGACAGCGCGCAGAGCAGGCGGTCGACATCGTCGGCTCGGTGCGCGGCCGAGAAGGTGATGCGCAGCCGGGCGCTGCCCACCGGCACCGTCGGCGGCCGGATCGCGGGGACCCACAGACCCGCCTCGAGCAGCGCCGCGCTGGCAGCGAGCGCGGCGGCCTCGGAACCGAGCACGACCGGCTGGATGGGCGTCGTCGAAGGCATCAGGCGCACGCCGATTCCTGCTGCCCCGCGTCGGAATCGGGCGGTGTTCTCGAGTACGCGTTCGCGGCGCCATGGCTCGTCCTGCATGACGCGCAGCGCCGCGCGTGTCGCCGCCGCCACGGCGGGCGGCAGGGCCGTCGTATAGATATACGTGCGCCCGCGCTGGATCAGCGTCTCGACCAGGTCCTCCCTACCCGCCACGAACGCGCCGAAGGTCCCGGCCGCCTTGCCGAGGGTGCACATGAGGACGGGAACGTCGTCGACACCGAGCCCGGCGGCTTCGGCCGCGCCTCGCCCGTGAGCGCCGAGCACGCCGAATCCGTGCGCGTCGTCGACGAAGAGCCAGGCGTCGTGTTCGCGGCAGGCGGCGGCGAGGTCCGCCAGTGGCGCGGTGTCGCCGTCCATGCTGAAGACCCCGTCGGTTACCACGAGCGTGCGGCCCGGGGCCGCTCGGGCGAGCCGGCTCCGCAGGGCTGCAGCATCGGCGTGCGGGTAGCGACCGAAGCGCGCGCCGCTTGCGAGGCCGGCGTCGAGCAGCGAGGCGTGGTTGAGCCGGTCTTCGAACACCCTGTCGCCGCGGCCGACCAGCGACTGGGCGGCGGCCAGGTTCGCCATGTAGCCGGTCGAGAACAGCAGTGCGCGCGGCCGCTGCACGAAAGCGGCGAGTTCCTCCTCGAGGGCGTGATGCTCCCGGCAATGGCCGCCCAGGAGATGGGAGGCGCCGCTGCCGACGCCCCACTCGCGAGCCGCCGCGACGAAGGCTTGCGTCACGCGCGGATGGTCGGCGAGACCGAGATAGTCGTTGCTGCAGAAGGCGAGGCACTCGCGTCCGTCGACACGGACGCGCGGCGCCCCCGCCGTGTGCGTCTCGACGACCCTGCGTGCGCGGTATCGATCCGCGGCCCGCTGCGAGGCCAGGCCCGACGCGAGTTGCGCCTCGAACGACATGCCATGCCCTCGTCAGGCCGCGGGTGCGGCGGCGGACTCCGGCTCTATGCCGAGGCGTGCAAACAGCTCCTCGTCCCGGGAGCGCCCCGGGTTCGGCGTGGTGAGCAGCTTCTCGCCGTGGAAGATCGAGTTCGCACCGGCGAGGAAGCAGAGCGCCTGCACGGCATCGCTCATGTCCGTGCGACCGGCCGAGAGTCGCACGTAAGACTTCGGCATCAGCAGGCGGGCGGTCGCTATCGTGCGGACGAGTTCGAGCGGGTCGAGCGGCGGCAGGCCGGCGAGCGGCGTGCCCTCCACCTGGACCAGCTGGTTGATCGGGACGCTGTCGGGATGCTGCGGCAGCGTCGCGAGCGTGTGCAGCAGTTGCACGCGGTCGAGCTCCGTCTCGCCCATGCCGAGGATCCCGCCGCAGCAGACGTTCAATCCGGCGTCGCGCACCGCCTGCAGGGTGTCGAGGCGATCCCCGTAGGTGCGGGTCGTGATGATCTCGCCGTAGAAGGCCTCGGAGGTGTCGAGGTTGTGGTTGTAGTAGTCGAGGCCCGCGTCCTTGAGCTCGCGGGCCTGCTCTGGCGTGAGCATGCCGAGGGTTGCGCAGGTCTCGAGGCCGAGCGCGCGCACCTCGCGCACCATCGCCGTGATGCGCTCGAGCTGCTTCGGCTTTGGATTGCGGTAGGCGGCTCCCATGCAGAAGCGGGTGGCGCCACTGTCGCGGGCGGCCTTCGCCGCCGTCACCACCTCGGTCACGTCGAGCAGGTCCTCACGCTCGACGGTCGTTTCGTAACGGACGCTCTGCGGGCAATAGGCGCAGTCCTCGGGGCAGGCCCCCGTCTTGATCGAGAGCAGCGTGCTCACCTGCACGCGGTTGGGGTCGAATCTGGACCGGTGCACGCGCTGTGCGTGGAACAGCAGGTCGCTGAAGGGCAGCACGAACAGCGCGCGCGCCTCCTCGAGCGTCCAGTCCGTGCGGACGTCGCCGAGCCGGGCGAGATCGAGTGCAGCCATCGGGAATCCTGCCGTTTGCGGTCGAAATGGAGGGTGCCGCCACTCCCATCGAGGGGGATGCTGGGCGGCGACGGTCGGCGGGCAGTATTCCGAGCGGAGTCCGCGACTGTCAACCAAATATGGGTTCCAGGGTTGACAGCAGCCTCGAGCGCTTGTGCGGGTTCCTCCTGCCGCCACGCTGCGTCCTGTGCGGCGGCGCCGGTCAGCGGCCGTGCCTGGACCTGTGCGCGGCCTGCGCGCACGGACTGCCGCGCCGCTTCCCCGCACGGGACGCTAACTGCTTCGCGCCCTTCGAGTACGCGTTTCCGGTCGACCGGCTCGTGCATGCGCTCAAGTACCAGGGGCACCTCGCCGTCGGGCGTGTGCTCGGCAGCCTGCTCGGCGACGCGATCCTCGATCACGACTCGCAGCCCCTGATCGACCTGGTGGTGCCCGTGCCGCTGCATCCGCGGCGGCACGCCGAGCGAACGTTCAACCAGTCCGCCGAAATCGGACGCCGGGCGGCGCGTCTCGCCGGCCTGCCCTTCCTGGAAGGTGCGGTGGCGCGCGTCCGGGACACGCGACCGCAGGTCGGGCTCGGCCTCGACGAACGACAGGAGAACCTCGCCGGCGCATTCGTGTGCCGAGCCCACCTGCACGGCCTGAAGGTCGCGGTCGTGGACGACGTCATGACCACGGGCAGCACGGCGCTGGAAGTCGCCCGCGCGCTGCAAGCCGGCGGCGCGACGGCCGTCGATTTCTGGTGCGTGGCCCGTGCCGCGCGCTCGGGCGGGTAGACTTGTCACCGCTGCAACCTGCGGGAAAAGCATGAGCCGCATCCGTGCCCACGACGCCTCGCCGATGTCGGCGATCACCGAGTTCCTGAAACTCGAGTCCGCGAGCGGCATCCTGCTGGTCATTGCCGGGGTGCTGGCGCTGATCGCAGCCAACACGCCGCTTGCGGGCGGCTACAGCGCGCTGCTCGAGATGCCGTTCAGCATCCGGCTCGGCGAGTTCACGCTCGACAAGCCGTTCGTCATCTGGGTCAACGACCTGCTGATGGCGATCTTCTTCCTGCTGGTCGGCCTCGAGATCAAGCGCGAAGTCACGATGGGCGAGTTGTCGGACAGCGCCAAGATCGCCCTGCCGGCTGTCGCCGCGCTCGGCGGCATGGTGGTGCCGGCGGCCATCTACGCGGCCGTGAACTGGGGTGACCCCGTCGGCATCCGCGGCTGGGCGATCCCCTCCGCCACCGACATCGCCTTCGCGCTCGGGGTCCTGTCGCTGTTCGGCGAACGAGTGCCGGTCGGGCTCAAGATCTTCCTGATGACGCTCGCCGTGCTCGATGACCTCGGGGCCATCGTCATCATCGCGCTGTTCTACACGAGCGACCTGTCGGTGACCGCGCTCGTACTCGCCGCAATCGCCGTGGCTGCACTGCTGGCCCTGAATCGTGCCGGCGTGATGCGCGTCGCGCCGTACATACTCGTCGGCACGATGCTCTGGTTGTGCGTGCTCAAGTCCGGCGTGCACGCGACGCTCGCCGGCGTGGTCACGGCGCTGTTCGTGCCGGCGCGTGATCCCGCGCATCCCGACCACCCGCCGCTGCAGGCGCTCGAACACGCGCTGCACCCATGGGTCGCCTTCGCGATCCTGCCGATCTTCGCTTTCGCAAACGCTGGTGTGAGCCTCGCAGGATTCAGCCTGCGCGACCTGCTGCAGCCGATCCCGCTCGGCATCATGCTCGGTCTCGTGGTGGGCAAGCAGGCTGGCGTCTTCGTCTTCGCGTGGGTCGCCGTGAAGCTCGGGCTGGCGCGCCTGCCGGCCGGCGTCGGCTTCCGGCACGTCTACGGCGCGGCGATTCTCTGCGGCATCGGCTTCACGATGAGCCTGTTCATCGGAATGCTCGCCTTCGAGAACATGGCGAGCGGCGAAGTGGTCGTGATCGACCGACTCGGCATCCTCGTCGGCTCGCTGGTCTCGGCCGTCGCCGGCTACTTCGTCCTGGACAGGGTGCTGCCCCGGGGTCGGGCCAGCGACCCTTGAGCGCCGGCACGCGCTTCAGCCGGTGAACAGGTAGTCGAGCAGCAGCCCCAGGAACACCACGAGGCCGAACAGGTTGTTGTTGAGGAAGGCGCGGAAACAGGCCGAGGGGTCCCGCCCGCGGATCAGGACCTGCTGGTACGCCGCAAACACCGCCGCCGCGGCGAGCCCCGCCCAGTACCAGCGCCCGAGGTCGGCCATCCAGCCGACCAGCGTGAGACCGCCGAGCGTACCCGCCTGCAGCGCGGCGATGACCAGGCGATCGGCGCGGCCGAACAGGATCGCGGAGGAGCGGATGCCGATGACGAGGTCGTCCTCGCGATCCACCATCGCGTACATCGTGTCGTAGGCGGTGGTCCACAGCACCACCGACAGGAACAGCACCCAGGCCAGCAGCGGTACCGAGCCCGTCTGCGCCGCGAACGCCATCGGCACGGACCAGCCGAAGGCCGCGCCGAGGTAGGCCTGCGGCAGCGAGAAGACCCGCTTCAGGAAGGGGTAGGTCACCGCGAGCACGCCGCCGATCAGGGCGAGTACCTGGGTCGGGCGATTGAGCGGGATGATGAGTGCAAGCGCCACGAGGCCGAGCACGGCGAACAGCGCAAGTGCTTCCGCGGTGGACACCGAGTGCAGCGCGAGCGGCCGGTCGGCCGTGCGTCGCACGTGCGGGTCGAAATCGCGGTCGGCAAAATCGTTCATCACGCAACCCGCCGAGCGCATCACGAAAGTGCCGATCACGAAGATCACGAACAGCCGCTCGTCGGGATGCCCGTCGCCCGCGATCCACAGGGCCCACAGGACCGGCCAGAGCAGCAGCCAGATGCCGATCGGCCGGTCGAGCCGCATCAGGCGCACGTACTCCCGCAGGCGCCGGAACAGCTTCGACTCCGTGGCGGGCCGCGTTTCCTGCTCGATGTCGTCGATGTTGCGCATGATGTATTCCTGCCGGCTCACACCTTGCCGAAACGCTCGCCCTCGCCGACCCAGCGCCGCAGCAGCGCCATTATGTTCGCCCGCGGCCCGTCCAGCATCAATGCCGCGGCCCTCTGCACCCCCGGCAGCAGCTCGGCGTCCCGCACCAGGTCGGCCACCCTGAGCTGCATCAGACCGGTCTGGCGGGTTCCGAGCAGCTCGCCCGGGCCGCGCAATTCGAGGTCGCGGCGCGCCACCTCGAAGCCGTCGCTGGTGTCGCGCAGCACGGCGAGTCGCTCCCGGGCGATCGGCGAGAGCGGCGCGGCGAACAGCAGGACGCAGGTGCTCTCGACGGTGCCGCGACCGACGCGCCCGCGCAGCTGGTGCAGCTGCGCGAGTCCCATGCGCTCGGCGTTCTCGATCACCATGAGGCTCGCGTTCGGCACGTCGACGCCCACCTCGATCACCGTCGTCGCGACCAGCAGGTCGAGCTTGCCCTGCTTGAACGCACCCATCACCGAATCCTTGCGGCCGCCGGGCATGCGGCCGTGCACCAGTCCGACGCGGACTTCCGGCAGGGCTGCCGCGAGCGCCGCGGCCGTCTCCTCGGCCGCCTGGTGCCGCACGGCCTCCGACTCGTCGATCAGCGGGCAGACCCAGTACGCCTGGCGACCGGCGCGACAAGCGGCGGCGATGCGGGCGACCACCTCGTCGCGGCGCGTCTCGGGCAGCACGACCGTGCGGATCGGCGTGCGGCCCGGCGGCAACTCGTCGATGACGGAGACGTCGAGGTCGGCGTAGGCCGTCATGGCGAGCGTGCGCGGTATCGGCGTCGCCGTCATGACGAGCTGGTGCGGATAGCGTCCTTCGGCAAGGCCCTTCTCCCTCAGCTGCATGCGCTGATGCACGCCGAAGCGGTGCTGCTCGTCGACGATCGCGAGCCCGAGGCGGTGGAACTGCACGCCTTCCTGGAAGAGCGCGTGGGTGCCCACCGCGACCCGGATCGCGCCACTGGCGAGATCCTGCATCAGCGCGGCACGCGCCTTGCCGGTATGGCGGCCGGTGAGCAGTCCCACTCGCACATCAAGCGGGTCGAGCCAGGCGAGGAAATTGCGCGCGTGCTGCTCCGCGAGGAGCTCGGTTGGCGCCATCACT
Source organism: uncultured Gammaproteobacteria bacterium (assembly GCA_963778185.1). Taxonomy (GTDB): domain Bacteria; phylum Pseudomonadota; class Gammaproteobacteria; order Steroidobacterales; family Steroidobacteraceae; genus RPQJ01. The sequence goes on from CAVZTF010000003.1 coordinate 1,523,322, forward strand.
GCGGCCTGCGCGCCGTGCTCCACGCACCGCAGCGCCGCGAGTGCGGCGACCACGGTCTTGCCGGAACCCACGTCGCCCTGGACGAGCCGCATCATCGGGTGGTCGAGCGCGAGGTCGGACGCGATCTCCTCCCAGGCCCGCACCTGTGCCGCGGTCAGCCGGAACGGCAGGCTCGCGAGGCATCGCTCGACGAGGTCGCCCCGCCGGGGCAGGGCCCAGGCGTCGTCGCGATCGGCCGCCTGGCGCAGCAGCCGAAGGCTGATCTGGTGCGCCAGCAGCTCCTCGAAGGCCAGCCGTCGCTGGCCGGCGTGGCAGCCGGCGTTCAGGAGCTCGATGTCGGCGTCGGGCGGCGGCCGGTGCACGTAGCGCAAGGCCGGCTCCAGGCGCGGCAGCTGCAGGACGTCGAGCACGTCCGGCGTGATCCAGTCGCGCAGCCCGCCGTCCGTCAACTGCGCGAGCGCAAGCCCCGTGAGCATGCGCATGCGGCCCTGCTGCACGCCCTCGGTGGTCGGATAGACGGGCGTCAACGCCTCGTCGCCCGGTGACGTCGCGCCGGGGGTGACCTTCCGGTACTCCGGGTGCACGATCTCGAGACCGCCGGGTCCGAGCCGGGCCTCCCCGAAGCAGCGCAGGCGCGTGCCGCGGGCGAGCGCTTCCTGCTGCGCCGCGGAGAAATGGAAGAAACGGAGCGTCAGGAACCCGGACCCGTCCGCGATGCGGCACAACAGGGCCCGGCGGCGGCGTATCACGACCTCGGCGAGCTGGACCTCGCCCTCGACCACGGCGCGGTCCCCGGGGCGCAGCGAGCCGATGGGGACGACGCGCGTGCGGTCCTCGTAGCGCATGGGCAGGTGGAACAGCAGGTCCTGCACCGTGTGCAGGCCGATGCGGCCGAGCGTGGTGGCGAGGGCCGGGCCCACGCCGCGCAGACTCGTGACGGGTCGCTCGTCGAGCGGCAGCTCCGCCGTCGCCGCCACGTCTGGATCCTTCGGGTCAGAGCTCGAGGATGCCGTCCATCTCGACAGCCGCGCCCCGTGGCAGCGCGGCCACGCCGAGGGCCGCTCGGGCGGGGTACGGCTCGGAGAAATACTCGGCCATCACGCGATTCACCAGCGCGAAGTGGCCGAGGTCAGTCAGGTAGACGTTGAGCTTCACGAGGTCGGCGAGGTCGCCGCCCGCGGCCTGAGCCACGGCCCTGAGGTTCTCGAACACGCGACGTACCTGTGCGTCCATGTCGCCCGCAACGAGATCGCCTGTGGCCGGGTCCAGCGGAATCTGACCCGACAGGTAGACGGTGCCATGGACCTTGATGGCCTGGGAGTAGGTGCCGATGGCCTTGGGCGCACGGTCGGTGTGGATGCGTTGGCGGGGCACGGCGGGCTCCAGGGCTGAGGAGGGAGGTCGGAGAATAGTGCAGGAGGGAGACAGGGGCGAGTGACCGTCCCTCGCCTCACGCGAGCGAGCGCGTCATCTTCAGCACCTCGGGCATGCCGCGCACCGAGCGGATCACGCGTGCGAGCTGCTTGCGGTCGCGGACCAGCAGCTCGAAGATCAGGGTCGAGGTGTCGCTGTCGCGCTCGACGACGGAAACGCGGTCGATATTGGTCTGGGTGCCGGCGATGGCCGAGGCGACCCTCGCGAGGACGCCCATCCGGTTGGTGACCTCGGCCTTGATCTCGACGTGGAACAACCGGTCCATGGCCGCCTGCCAGGTGACCGGGATCCACTTGTCCGGCTGCTTGCGGAACGAGGCCAGGTTGCCGCAGGCCTCGCGGTGGATGACGACGCCGCGTCCGGTCGAGAGATTGGCGAGGATCGGGTCGTTGGGGATGGGGAAGCAGCAGCGCGCGTAGGTGACGACGAGGCCCTCGGTGCCCGCGATCGCCAGCGGGCCGGCCGGGAGTTCGCCGGTCGCATCCGCCTCGCCGGGCAGCAGCCTGCGCGCGACGAACGGCGCGATGCGCTCGCCCAGGCCGATCTTCTCGAAGAGTTCCTCGTCGCTGCGCAGTCCGAATTCGTGCAGCACGGCCTGGAGCGTCTCGCCGGGCACCTTGCGCAGGGGCAGCGAGAATTCCTCCAGCGCCTGTCCGAGCAGTCGCCGGCCGAGGTCCACGGCCTCGGAGCGCTTCAGGTTCTTGAGGTACTGGCGGATGGCCGCGCGGGCCTTCGCCGTGACGACGAAATTGACCCACGACGGGTTCGGCGTGGCGCCCTTGGCGGTAATGATCTCGACGGTCTGCCCGTTGCGCATCGGCGTGCGCAGCGGCACGAGGCGCCGGTCGACCTTGGCGGCGACGCATCGATTGCCCACGTCCGTGTGCACGGCGTAGGCGAAGTCGACGCAGGTCGCGCCGCGCGGCATGCGGCGGATGTCGCCCTTGGGCGTGAACACGTAGACCTTGTCGGGAAAGAGGTCGACCTTGACGCTCTCGAGGAACTCCTCGGAGTTGCCGCTCTGCTGGATCTCGACGAGCCCCTGCAGCCACTCGCGCGCGCGTTCGCCGTAGGAGCGGACGGAGTCGTCGCCGTCCTTGTACTGCCAGTGCGCCGCGATGCCGGACTCCGCGACGTGGTGCATCTCCTCGGTGCGGATCTGCACCTCGATCGGCATGCCATTCGGCCCGAACAGCGTCGTGTGCAGCGACTGGTAGCCGTTCATGCGCGGGATGGCGATGTAGTCCTTGAAGCGGCCGGGCATCGGCTTGTAGGCGCCGTGCACGATGCCGAGGGTGCGGTAGCAGGTGTCGGCACGATCCACGATGATGCGGAAGCCGTACACGTCGACGATCTCGGCCAGCGAGACCTTCTTGCGACGCATCTTGGTGTAGATGCTGTAGACGTCCTTCTCGCGGCCCTCGACGCGGGCCGGTATGCCCGCTTTCTCGAGCGACGACTTGAGCGCGTCGGCGATGCGGCCGACGAACTGCTTCTGGTTGCCCGTCGCCCTGCGGACCGCCGACTCGATGACCTTGTAGCGGCGCGGGTAGAGCGCGTGGAAGCCGAGGTCCTCGAGCTCGACCTTGATGGCGTGCATGCCGAGGCGGTTGGCGATCGGCGCGTAGATCTCGAGCGTCTCCCGCGCGATGGCGCGGCGCTTGGCGGGCGGCATGGCGCCCAGCGTGCGCATGTTGTGGGTGCGGTCGGCGAGCTTCACCATGATCACACGGATGTCGCGCACCATGGCGAGCAGCATCTTGCGGAAGCTCTCCGCCTGGGCCTCCGCGCGGCTCTTGAACTGGATCTGGTCGAGCTTGCTCACGCCGTCGACGAGTTCGGCGACCTCCTGTCCGAAGCGCGTCGTGATCTCTTCCTTGAGCGTCGGCGTGTCCTCCATGACGTCGTGGAGGATCGCGGCCATCATGGTCTGGGAGTCGAGGTGGAGGTCCGCGAGCAGGTCGGCGACGGCGACCGGATGCGTTATGTAGGGCTGGCCGGAGCGCCGCCGCTGGCCCTCGTGGGCCGCGAAGGCGAAGTCATAGGCCGCCTGCACGCGCTCGACTTCATCCGGGGGCAGGTAGCCCTCGAGCTTGGAGATCAGCTGGTTGATGCCGATGGACCGTCTTCCGTACGGCAGCAGGCTGCGCAGGGAAGACGTGACGTCCATGGCCGGGGCCCCGGATGCGGATCAGTCTCCCAGACCGATCTGCGGCGCGCGGAACTCGCCCATGAACTCGGGCTCGGGGATGAATTCCTGCGGCGGACGATCGGGCTCCTCGAGGATCTCGAGGCCGACGTGACCGGCGGCCACCTCGCGCAGCGCCAGCACCGTCACCTTGTCGTTCGACCATTCGAGCGTCGGCTCGGCGCCGTTCGCGAGCTTGCGCGCGCGCTTCGATGCCACCAGCACCAGCTGGAACAGGTTGGGAACGTTCTTGAGGCAGTCTTCGACGGTGATGCGGGCCATGGTCGGTCAGTCAGGGAGGGACAAGGGGCGAAAGCATAGCATAGCCGGGCCGGCCGTCCGGCAAGTGGCCCCGGAGCCCATGTCCTATCCACGCCCTCCGGTCAGCTCGGCCGCCAGGCGCTCGAGCCGCTCCCGGTCCGCGCGCCCGGCATCCTCCCGGCCCGTCACCACTGCGGCCAGCTCGGCCAGGGCTTGCCCGAACTCGTCGTTGATCACCACGTGGTCGAATTCGCGCCAATGGGCCATGTCGGACGCGGCGTCGCCCAGACGCCGCTGGATGACATCCTCGGAGTCGGTGCCCCGATCCCGCAGGCGCCGCTCGAGCTCCGCGCGGGAGGGCGGCAGGATGAAGATCGAGACGCACTCGGGGAGGGCGTGGCGGATCTGGGCGGCCCCCTGCCAGTCGATCTCGAGGATGAGGTCCTGGCCGGACGCGAGCGATTCGGCCACCTGGCGGCGGGACGTGCCGTAGTAATTGTCGAAGACGAGGGCGTGCTCGAGGAACTCGCCAGCGTCCACCATCCCCTGGAATTCGTCCCTGGAGACGAAGAAATAGTCGTGGCCGTGCTGCTCGGCGGGCCGTTTCGGGCGCGTGGTGTAGGAGATCGAGAACCGCAGCCCGGGCTGCAGCTGCATGAGCTCGCGCACCAGCGAGGTCTTGCCAGCGCCGGAGGGCGCGGTGATGACGAACAGCCGCCCGCGGCGTCCGCCGGTCACGTTACTCAACGTTCTGCACCTGCTCGCGCATCTGCTCGATCAGCACCTTCATGTCGACGGCGGCGCGTGTGGTCTCGACGTCCTGGGACTTGGAGGAAAGCGTGTTCGCCTCGCGGTTGAACTCCTGCATCAGGAAGTCGAGGCGGCGGCCGGCGGGTTCTTTCGAGTCGATCACCTGCAGCGTCTCCGTGACGTGGCTGCCGAGGCGATCGAGTTCCTCTTCGACGTCCATCTTGTAGGCGAGCAGCGCGATTTCCTGCTCGAGGCGTTCGGCGTCCACCTGGGTGCCGAGTTGCGCGACGCGCTCGATGACCCGGCCGCGGATGCGGGCGGTGACCTCCGGCAAACGCGCGCGTACCACGGCCACCCGCTCGCGCAGGCTCTCGCAGCGCTGTGAGAGCATTTCGCAGATGCGCGCGCCCTCCCGGGCGCGGGCCTCGTTCAGGTCGGCGGCCGTTTCCTCGAGCAGCGCGAGCGCCTCGCCGGCGAGCGGCGTGAGGTCGCGCTCGGCCTCGCGGATCGCGCCGGGCCAGCGCAGCACGTCGAGGGCGCTCGGCGGGGACAAACCGCCCGCGATCATGCGTCCGACCTCCGACGCACGCTCGAGCAACTGCGAGACCAGCGGCCGGTTCAACTCGAGCGTCGCGGTGGTGGCGGCGGAGGTGCGCAGGTAGAGACCCGCGTCCACCTTGCCGCGGCGCAGGTTCGCGCCGAGCAGCTGGCGGGCGTCGTTCTCGATACCGCGCAGGTCCTCCGGGAGGCGGAGCGCGAGCTCGAGGTAACGGTGGTTGACGGCCCGCAGCTCGCAGGTGAGCGTGCCCCAAGGGCCCTGGCGCTCGCGCCGCGCGAAGCCGGTCATGCTGCGGATCATGGGCGTGTCCGGGTGAAACTACCGGGAAACCAAGCACATGCCGGCACGCATGCCACTTACCGGGACGCTGCGCCGGGTGTTATAAAGCCCCCAGAGTCTACATGAGAAGCAGGCGTGCCGGAGCGACAGTTGCAGATCGAGCACGCGGACTTGAGCCTCCTCGGCAATCGCGAAGAGAACCAGGATCGTGTCGCCATCGCCATCGGTGACGGAGCGGCGCTGCTGGCCGTGGTCGATGGCATGGGCGGGCACTCCGACGGCGCGCGGGCGGCCGAAGTCGCCATTCGCACCATGGTCGGCGAGTTCTGGGAGGCGCGCAGGCCGCTGTTCGATCCGGATGGTTTCCTGCACCTGACCATCGGCCGGGCGCACGATGCCGTCGTTGCCCTCGGCAAGGGACTGCCGCAGGAGATCAGGCCGCGCGCGACCTGCGCCGCCTGCATCGTGCAGGGCTCGAGCGCGTACTGGGCGCACGTCGGCGACAGCCGCGCCTACCTGCTGCGCGGCAGCGCCGTCGTGGATCGCACGCGCGACCACAGCCACGTGGAACTGCTGCTGCGGGCCGGGCGGATCACCGAGCGGCAGGCGCACGCGCATCCCATGCGAAACTACGTCGAGTGCTGCATCGGCGGAGATCCGGTGCTGCCGGAGATGACCCTCGGTGGACGGCGCGCGCTGCAGCCGGGCGACCTGCTGCTGCTCTGCTCCGACGGCCTCTGGGCGGGCCTGACCGACGCGCAGATCGCGGGGATCGCGCAGCAGCACGAGCGCAGCCTGCGCGATTCGCTCGCGGACCTCGGTGCCCGCGCCGTGCAGGCAACGGCGCCTTTTGCCGACAACACGACGGCGGCCGTCGTGCGCTGGCTCGGCCCCTGATACTTTCCCAGGAGATACGCCTTGAGACCGAGCGGCCGCGCACCGGACGAGTTGCGCCCCATCCGCATCACCCGCGGATTCACGCGCCACGCGGAGGGTTCCGTGCTGGTGGAATTCGGCGACACACGCGTGCTGGTCACGGCCAGCGTCGAGGACGGCGTGCCATCGTTCCTGCGCGGCAGAGGCGAGGGATGGGTCACCGCGGAATACGGCATGCTGCCGCGCGCGACGCACACGCGTTCCGCGCGTGAGGCGGCCCGGGGCAAGCAAAGTGGGCGCACCCTCGAGATCCAGCGGCTGATCGGACGCTCGCTGCGTGCGGTCGTGGACCTGCGCGCCCTCGGCGAGCGCACCGTGACGCTCGACTGCGACGTGTTGCAGGCCGATGGCGGCACCCGCACGGCCTCGATTACCGGCGCGTACGTCGCGCTCGCGGACGCTATGGACGCGCTTGTGCGCAGGCGCGCGATCGCCTCGAGTCCATTGCACGGGCAGGTCGCCGCCGTCTCGGTCGGGATTGCCGGCGGCGCGCCCGTCGTGGACCTCGACTATGCCGAGGACTCCGACGCCGAGACGGACATGAACGTCGTCATGAACAACGGCGGCGGATTCATCGAGATCCAGGGCACGGCCGAGGGGCACGCATTCCGTCGCCACGAACTCGACGAGATGCTGAACCTCGCCGCCGCGGCCTGCCAGACATTGTTTGCCGCGCAGCTCGAAGCCTTGCAGGCGCCGCTCGCCATCGAGCCGCGGCGACCGCGCCGGTGAGCGGCGGTCCCGCGTTCCCGGCGCGGGTCGTCCTGGCGACCGGCAACCCGGGCAAGCTGCGGGAGATGCGCGAGATCCTTGCGCCCTGGCGCGTCGAGGTGCTGCCGCAGTCCGATTTCACGCGCGCCGCAGCCGAGGAAACCGGCTTGAGCTTCGTCGAGAACGCCATCCTGAAGGCGCGATTTGCCGCGGAGTCGGCCGGGTTGCCGGCGATCGCCGACGATTCCGGGCTCGAGGTGGACGCGTTGCACGGGGCACCGGGAATCTACTCGGCGCGCTATGCGGGCGAGGGTGCGGGCGACGATGCGAACAACGCGCGGCTGCTGCGTGAACTCGCGGACGTGCCGGACGAACTGCGCCGCGCCCGCTATCGCTGCGCGATGGCGTTCCTGCGCTGGCCGCTCGATCCCGCGCCGATCGTCTGCCAGGCCCGTTGGGAAGGACGCATCGCCCGCGCGCCGCAGGGCAGCGGCGGCTTCGGTTACGACCCGCTGTTCTGCGTCGGCGACAGCGGCCGGACCGCAGCCGGGATGCCTGCCGCCGACAAGAATCGCGTGAGCCACCGTGGCAAGGCCTTGCGCGCGCTGGTGGCGGCGCTGGAACGGGCCGGCGACGCCTCGTGAGCCCGCGCGCCAGCCCGCCGCTTGCGCTGTACGTCCACCTGCCGTGGTGCGTGCGCAAGTGTCCGTACTGTGACTTCAACTCCCACGCGGCACCGGCGGCGGGCATCCCGCAGGAGGTGTACATTGCCGCCCTGCTCGACGACCTGCTGTTCGCGGCGCAAGGCCTCGCCCAACGGCCGCTGGTGTCGGTGTTCTTTGGCGGTGGCACCCCGAGTCTCGTGGCGGCGGCCGCCATCGGCCGAATCCTCGCGCAGGCGCGGCGCTCATTTCCGGCCACCGAGGCGCTCGAGGTGACGCTCGAGGCAAATCCCGGGACGATCGAGCACGGGCGATTCGCGGAGTACCGGGCCGCGGGCGTCAATCGCGTGTCGCTCGGTGCACAGAGCTTCGACGACCGTCACCTCGGCGCGCTGGGCCGCATTCACGCCGCGGGCGATACGCTCGCGGCGGTTGCGGAGCTTGTCGAATCCGGGATCGACAATTTCAACCTTGACCTGATGTACGCCCTGCCGCGGCAGTCTCTCCAGGAGGCCGTGGCCGACGTGGAGCGTGCGATCGAACTCGCGCCGACGCACATCTCGCATTACCAGCTCACGCTCGAGCCGGGCACGGCTTTCGAGCGCCACCCGCCGCCGCTTCCCGACGACGACGCAAGCCTCGCGATGCAGTTCGCGTGCCAGGAACGACTCGCCGCCGCGGGATACCTGCAGTACGAGGTCTCGGCCTACGCGCGGCCCGGGCGCCAATGCGCGCACAATCTGAATTACTGGCGTTTCGGCGACTACGTTGGCATCGGCGCCGGCGCGCACGGCAAACTGACTGACCCCGCGACCCGCACGGTGGTGCGCACCGCTCGCGTCCGGCAGCCGACCCGCTACATGGCGGCCGTGCAGCCGCAGGACCGCCTCGCGGAAGTCCGGACCGTCGCGGCGCACGAGTTGCCGTTCGAGTTCGGACTGAATGCATTGCGGCTCGTCGAGGGTTTCGACGCCGCGCTGTTCGAGGAGCGGACGGGCCTGGGGTGGGGTGCAATCGAGGCGCCGCTCGCGGCGGCGCAGGTGAGGGGGTTGATCGCGCAGGATGTGGACGGCTGGTGGGTCCCGACGCCCCGGGGGCAGCGGTTCCTGAATGACTTGCAGGCCCTCTTTATCGTCGAGCGCGGGGCTGCCGACGAACGACCGCCCGTTTCACCTATTGCTTCGGGCGCGCGAATGGGCTAGGGGACGACTCACTTATGCACACCAGTCTTGCAGGGACGCAAATTCGCCACGTTACACTCTGTAGTCGAAGTGACATCTGAGGCGACGCCCGTAAATAATTGACTAATAAAGCATTATTGGCGTGGTCAAAAATTAACCAAAGCGAGAATTGCCGTGTCTCATGCGAGACCCGGCTGTTTAACCTGGCTGACATCCACAGAGTTATCCACAGGTTTTGTGGATAACCGATCCGGCCGGTGCAGCTACGCCTTGTAAGCCTCTGCTGGCGCTCCTATACTTCGCGCCCTTTTTCCGATGATTCCCCCAAGGACCGCGGCCATGAAGAGCGGAATCCATCCCGAATACAAGTCGATCACCGTGACCTGCAGCTGCGGGAACACGTTCGAGACGCGCTCCACGCTGGGCGAAAACCTGCAGATCGAAGTCTGCTCGAGCTGCCACCCGTTCTACACGGGCAAGCAGAAGATCGTGGACACTGGCGGCCGGGTCGATCGTTTCCGCAAGAAGTACGCGCGCGGCTGAGCCCGCCCCGCACTGTCTGCGAAGCAACGGGGCGCAGTGGCGCCCCGTTTCGCTTCCGCGAGCCCGCGGACCTTTCTGCTCCGCGCGGCTGCCTCTAGACTGGACTCACAGTCGCTCGAGGCATCGCCCATGACCGCTCGCACCGCCCTGCTCGCCTCCATCGCGGCCCTTGCAGCCGTGCTGGCCGGATGCGCGTCCAACCCCGTCACCGGCGGGACGGACGTCGTCATGATCAGCGAGGCGAAAGAGATCGAGATCGGGCGCCAGGCGCACCCGCGGATCCTGCAGCAGTACGGCCGTTACGACGACGAGGCCGTGCAGGGCTACGTAAACCAGATCGGCCAGCGCATCGCGGCCGTCAGCCACCGGCCGGACCTGCAGTACACGTTCACGGTCCTCGACAGCGAAGAGGTCAACGCCTTCGCCCTGCCCGGCGGCTACGTGTACATCACCCGCGGGATCATGACCTACCTCAACTCCGAGGCCGAGCTCGTCGCCGTGCTTGGCCACGAGGTCGGCCACGTCACCGCGCGGCACGGCGTGCGCCAGCAGAGCGGCGCCACGGCCGCCGGGATCGGCGCCACGCTGGTCGGCATCCTGACGGGCAGCGGCGACCTGGCAAACCTCGCGAACCTGGCCGGCTCGGCGCTGGTGCGCGGCTATGGGCGCGACATGGAGCTCGAGGCGGATGCCATCGGCGCCCAGTACCTCGATCGCCTGAAGTACGACCCGGCGGCCATGATCGACGTCGTGCGCCTGCTCAAGAACCAGGAGCTGCTCGAGGTGCAGCTTGCGAAGCAGGAGGGCCGCGAGCCGCGCGTTTACCACGGCGTGTTCTCGACCCATCCGGACAGCGACACCCGGCTCAAGGAGGTGGTGGCCTCGGCGGGCAAGGCGGGTGCGGGCGAGAGTCGCCCCGACGGCCACTACACCTATCTGCAGCGGATCACCGGCCTGCCGGTGGGCGCCAGCCGGGCCCAGGGCGTGGTGCGCGGCAGCCGTTTCTACCACGCGGACATGGGGTTCACCCTCGCCTTCCCGTCGGGCTGGACGGTGCAGAACCTGCAGAGCAAGGTCCTGGCCGTTACACCGCAGAAGGATGCCGTGTTGCAGCTCTCGGCCATGGCGCCGCCACAGGGGGTCGGGCCGCGCGACTTTCTCTCGCGCAGCCTGTCGGGCGTGCCGCTGTCAGCACAGGAACCCCTCGAGGTGAACGGTCTTGCCGGCTACACGGCCATCGCCCGCGAGGTGCCGCTCCCCTGGGGCAATCGCGGGCCGGCACGCTACGCCGTTCTTTATTACAACGGCCTCGCCTATGTCTTCATGGGCGCGACGCGGCTCAATTCCGCATTGCCTGCCAGCGACCCGCTGCTGCTCTCCAGCATCAAGACCTTCCGCCGGCTGCGGGACGACGAGTTCGCCCGGGCCGAGCCGGACCGTCTGAGCCTGGTGAAGGCAGGCGCCCAGACGAGCATCGCCGAGCTGGCGCGGAACTCGCCGATCCAGAAATACCCCGCCGAGCGCCTGCGGCTCCTGAACGACCTCTATCCGGACAAGGAACCCGCCCCGGGCCAGTGGCTCAAGGTGGTGGAATAGCCCTGACTTGATCGGACCCTCCCGGTCGTGCAACGCTCCCTCGCTGCCCTCGATTCGCGGGGGAGGGTCTGAAAGAAGGGTGGTTACAGATGAGCGGCAAGAAGTACGAGTTGGTCAGCCTGGAGTCGGGCAAGAAGTCGATTCTCGAGGCGCGCGCCGGCACGCTCGGGCCGGAATGCCTGAACATCGCCGGCATCACCAAGGACCACGGGGCGTTCACGTTCGATCCCGGGTTCATGGCGACCGCCGCGTGCGAGAGCAAGATCACCTACATCGACGGCGATGCGGGCATCCTGCTGTATCGCGGGTACCCGATCGAGCAGATCGCGACCAAGTCGAACTTCCTGGAGGTGGCCTACCTGCTGATCAACGGCGAGCTGCCGGCCGGCGAGCAGCTGGAGCAGTTCGACCATTCGATCCGCTACCACACGATGCTCAACGAATCGCTGCTGCGATTCTTCAACGGCTTCCACTACGACGCGCACCCGATGGCGATGGTCTCCGCCGTCGTGTCGTCCATGGCGGCGTTCTACCACGACTCGATGGACATCCATAACCCGCGGCACCGCGAGATCTTCGCGCACCGCGTGCTGGCCAAGATCCCGACGATCTCGGCCGCGGCCTACAAGCACATGCTCGGCCAGCCCTTCATCTACCCGCGCAACGACATGGACTATTGCGCGAACATGCTGCGGATGTTCTTTGCGGTCCCGTCCGAGGACTACGAGGTGGACCCGGTGACGGCGCAGGCGCTCGACCTGCTGCTGATCCTGCACGCCGACCACGAGCAGAACGCCAGCACCTCCACCGTCCGCCTCGCCGGCAGCACGGGCACGAACCCGTACGCCGCGATCTCCTCGGGCGTATCGGCGCTCTGGGGCCCGGCGCACGGCGGAGCGAACGAGGCCGTGCTCGCCATGCTCGAGGACATCGGCACGGTCGACAACATCCCGAAATTCCTCGATCGCGTGAAGGACAAGGACGGCGGCAAGCGGCTGATGGGGTTCGGCCACCGCGTCTACAAGAATTTCGACCCACGCGCGAAGATCATTCGCGAGATGTGCCACAAGGTCCTCGCGCGCCTCGGCCGCAACGACAACCCGCTGTTCGAGCTCGCCCTGCGGCTCGAGGAGATCGCGCTCAAGGACGAGTACTTCATCGCCCGCAAGCTCTACCCCAACGTGGATTTCTACTCGGGCGTGATCTACAGCGCGCTCGGCATCCCGCGCTCGATGTTCACGGTGATGTTCGCGATCGCGCGCACCGCGGGCTGGGTGGCGCACTGGCAGGAGATGATCGCGGACCCGGCCATGAAGATCGGCCGTCCGCGGCAGCTCTACACGGGGCCGACCCAGCGCGACTACCTCGAGATCGACAAGCGCGCGTGATTGCGTTCCGGCGCCCATGCCCGGAACGGACGATCGACGGCACGCCAACGCGAAGCACGCGGGAACCAGCGACTAAAGCAGCGACTCGACCTCGGCGGCGCTGGCGCGCCGCATGGGCTTGCCGTCCACCGGGCTCGCCGGCGACTGCCGGATCCCGTCGAGCGGGAAGACGACCGCGTCGACCGTCTGCCGACCCGCGACGAACCGCAGGGCCGGGTAGCCCACCACGCGGTCGCGCTCGTACCGGAGCCGGCGCTCGAGCACCTCGTGCGGCACGCCCCGCTCCTCGAGCCGCAACGACACCGCCTCGGGCGACTCCGAAAACAGGTGCAGGTTGATCTCCGAATGCGCCGAGGCCGTGCCGGCGAGCACCGGGCCGACCAGCCGCGGCTGGAAGTCCGCCATCAGCCGCATCGCCTCGAGCGCCGAGCGGCGCAGCGAGGCCAGGTCCGCCTCGTGGCGGTCGGCGGCGAACAGGCGCTGGTGCGCGACCCGCGCTGCCTCGATCTCGGTGTTGCGCGGCAGGATCGACGCGTCCGTCACGCCGAGCCGGTCCGCCGCCTTGCGCTTCGCCTGCAGGAAGTCGTCCACGCCCTGCTCGCGCATGATGCGCGCGGCTTCCTCGGCTACCGCCTGTCGCATCAGTTCGGCGCGGGGATTCGGTCGTCGGCTCATCGGCAGCACCTTCAGAACAGCGAGTCCTCGTTGCGGTCCGGGGCCGCGCTCTCGGCATCGATCGCCCCGCCATCGTCCCGTGCGCCCGGCTGTGGCGTGAACTGCTCGAGGAACGCCTCGAACACCGCGCCGCCCCCTGCCCGGGCCGGGCGGCCGGTCTCCCGCGACACCCACATGCGTACGACGCCGGGCGGCTCCGGCAGCCGGTGCTCCGGCCGGTCGCGGAGGGCCTCCGCCATGAAATATACCCACATCGGCAGCGCCGTCCGCCCGCCTTCCTCGTTGTCGCCGAGCGACCGCTCCTGGTCGAAGCCGATCCACGACGCCGCCACGAGGTCGGCGTTGAAGCCGACGAACCACGCGTCGCGCCGATCGTTCGTCGTACCGGTCTTGCCGGCGAGGTCGCTGCGACCCAGCTCCCTGGCGCGCTGCGCCGTGCCGCGCTCGATGACGTCGGCCATCATGCTCGTCATCACGAAGGCGTTGGCGGGCGTGATGGCCCGTGGGGCCAGCCGCTCCGGAGCGACCGGGCCTTCGCCGTCGACGCACTCGGCGCAGGCGAGCGGCGGCGCAGCCTCGTAGACCTCGCGTGCCTCCGCGTCCGTCACCTCCGCAATCACATGCGGGCTCACGCGGAAGCCGCCGTTGGCGAAGACGGCGAACCCGCGCGCCATGTCGAGCGGCGTCACCTGGCCGGTGCCGAGCGCGAGCGTGAGGTTCGGCGGCAGCGCCTCGGGCGCGAATCCAAACGCGCCGATGTGCTTCAAGGCCGGCCCGATGCCGACGCCCCGCAGCAGGCGGATCGACACCAGGTTGCGCGAGCGCACGAGGCCCTCGCGCATGGGCGTCGGACCGTAGAAGCGCTTCGTGATGTTCTGCGGCCGCCATTCCTCGCTGCCGTCGCCGCCGCCGCCAGGCATGACGATGGGCGCGTCGTTCACCAGCGTCGCCGGCGTGTAGCCGTGCTCGAGGGCGGCCGAATACAGGAAAGGCTTGAAGGACGAGCCGGGCTGGCGCCTGGCCTGCACCGCGCGGTTGTACTTGCTCGCGCCGAAGTCGAAGCCGCCGACGAGGGCGACGATCGCTCCATCGTGCGGGTCGAGCGCCACCAGTGCGCCGGAGACCACCGGCAACTGGGCGAGCCGGTAGGCGCCGTCGTCGATCGGCTCGAGGTAAACCACCTGGCCCGGCGCAAGCACGTCCGTCGCGACCTTGGGCGCGGGACCGAGAGCCTCGTCCGGCAGCGCCGGCCGCGCCCACGACAGCTGTTCCCAGTCGAGTTCGATTGCGACGCCGTCGCGCCCGGCCAGGATGGCGTGCCGCTCGTCGACGAGCCGGACGATGGCGGCCCGCAGGCTGGCCTGGTCCGAGTGACGCGCGAACGCGGCCGCGACGGCCGCGGCATCGGCGAGCTGCCCCGGGTCGAGCTGCTCGAGCGGGCCGCGATAGCCGTGCCGCCGGTCGTATTCGAGCAAGGTGCGCCACGCGGCGGCATTGGCCGCCGACTGCAAGCGGCTGTCGATCGTGGTGGTGACCCGGAAGCCGCCGGTCAAGGCCGCATCGCCGTGGTCCCGCACCATCTCGAGGCGCGCCATCTCGGCGACGAAAGGAGCGTCCACCTCGACCGCGGGCCCGTGGATGTGGCCTTCGATCGGGGCCGCCGCCGCCGCATCGCGCGCCGCTGCGTCGATCTTCCCGGTCTCGACCATGCGGCGCAGCACGTACGCACGCCGGTCGCGCGCGCGCTCGACGCTCGCCACCGGGTTGTCGCGTGACGGGGAGCGCGGCAGTCCGGCGATCAGGGCGGCTTCCGGCAGCGTGAGATCGGCGACGTCCTTGTCGAAGTAGACCTCCGCGGCGGCGCCGATGCCGTAGGCGCGCTGGCCGAGGAAGATCCGGTTGAGGTACAGCGTGAGTATTTCCTGCTTGCTGAACTCGCGCTCGAACCGCATCGCGAGGAAGACTTCCTTCAGCTTGCGGCGCAAAGTCCGTTCCGAGGTGAGGATCGTGTTGCGCGCGAGCTGCATGGTGATCGTGCCGCCGCCCTCGCGCACGCCGCCCGCCGACAGGTTGCTCACGAGCGCACGCACGAGGCCCTGCCAGTCGACGCCCGGATGCTCGAAGAATCGATCGTCCTCGGCGGCGAGAAAGGCGTCGACGACGACCGGAGGGATCTCCTGCCACGCCACGGGGTTGCGGCGCTGCTCGCCGATCTGCGCGATGAGCTTGCCGTCGCGCGAGTAGACCTGCAGCGGCAGCTGCACCGGCACGTGCCGGAGCTCGCCTGCACCCGGCAGCTCGGGCGCGAGGTACTGATAGGCGCCGGCGAAGCCGAGCCCCACGCCCGCCGTGATGGCGAGGGCCGCCGTGAGGAGGATCACGAGCGCTCTCGCTGCGTATCGCTGCATCGTCAAATCTGCGACCCAGTCCTTGCCGCATCCGCGGGGCTTGTGCATAGTAGCTCGCGACGCAAGGGCAAACTCATCGAAAGGTGAGGACGCAAAGCCACCGGTCTAAGGGCTCGGCCTAGGACAGCGGGGTTGCCGGTCCGAACGAAATCGCCGCGCAGGGCACATGACGCTGCAACGTACGTGATCGTCAGTCCGCTGAAATCCAACTCGGCCTGTCCCCTGGCCCGCGGCCACCGTCGCCTGCGTGCGGAGGTCATGAAAATCATTGCACAGCCGGGGGGCGTGCGGCCCGATGCTCCATTCTGATAGGCCACTCACAATTCTCTTTGGTGAAACCCTGATATATAGTGCGCCGGGGGCATGGAAACCACTCCACGATCGCTGCGCAACCTCTTGAACTAGAAGGACTCACTCGTGTTGTTTCAGCGCAGGTCACGACCGGTCATCGGACTCGACATCACCACGTCGTCGGTCAAGCTCATCGAGCTGTCGAAGAGTGGTGACGGGTACCGCGTCGAATCGTACGCCGCCGAGCCTTCACCGCCGAACTCGATCAACGAGAAGGCGATCGTCGACGCACAGGCCGTCGGCGAGGCGGTGCGCCGCGCCGTCAAGCGCGCCGGCGCGCGCAGCAACGACGTCGCCGTCGCCATCAGCGGCGACGCGGCGATCACCAAGGTCATCCAGATGCCGCGCAACCTGCGCGAGAGCGAGCTCGAGTCGCAGGTCGAGATGCAGGCCGACCAGTACATCCCCTTCCCCATGGAAGAGGTCAGCTTCGACTTCGAAGTGGTCGGCCCGTCGGAGAAGGACCCCGACATGCTCGACGTGCTGCTCGTGGCCACGCGTTCCGAGAACGTCGAGCAGCGCCAGGCGTCGGTGCAGGCTGCCGGCCTCACGGCGCGCATCGTCGACGTCGAGGCCTTCGCCCTCGAGAACGCCTGCCGGCTGCTCACGCACCAGATGCCGGACGGCGGCATGGACCGCAACATCGCCGTGATCGACTTCGGCGCGAGCAGCACTACTTTCTCGGTGCTGCGCGACCTCAGGGTCACCTACACGCGCGACTTCGCCTTCGGCGGGCAGCAGCTCACCGAGGAGATCATGCGTAGCTACGGCCTCACCATGGAGGAGGCGGGACGCGCCAAGAAGGAAGGCGGCCTGCCGGCCAACTACCAGGCCGAGGTGCTCGACCCCTTCATCGACGACATGTGCCAGCAGGTGAGCCGCTCGCTGCAGTTCTACCTCGCCTCGGGCAGCGGCCGCGAGCAGCCGGAGCTGATCCTGATCTGCGGCGGTTGCGCCAACATCCCGGGCGTGGCCGACGTGATCGCGAGCCGCGTCGGCATTCCGGCGGAGCGCGGCGACCCGCTCGGCCAGATGAAGATCTCGACCCGCGCGCTCGCGCAGGGTGTGAAGAAGGACGCGACGGCGCTGCTCACGGCCTGCGGTCTCGCGCTCAGGAGCTTCGACTGACATGCCCAGAATCAATCTACTTCCGTGGCGCGAGGCGGAGCGCAAGCGCAAGCGCCAGGAGTTCTTCCTTTCCCTGGGTGCGGCGGTCGCGACCGCGGCCCTGGTGACGCTGCTCGGCCGCTGGCAGATGAGCTCGGCCATCGCACACCAGCAGGAGCGCAACCAGGTGCTGGGCGAGGAGATCGCCGAGCTCGACAAGCAGATCCAGGAGATCCTCGGCCTCGAGAACCAGAAGCGCAGGCTGCTCGCGCGCATGGAGATCATCGAGACCCTGCAGCGCAGCCGGCCCGAGATCGTGCACATCTTCGACGAGATCGTCCGCACGATGCCCGAGGGCGTCTACCTCACCTACCTGAAGCAGAGCGGCACGCGCATCGAGATGCGCGGCGTCGCGCAGTCGAGCACCCGGGTGTCGACCTTCATGCGCAACATCGACGGGTCCGAGTGGCTCGCCGACCCGGCGCTGCGGATCGTCGAGACCAAGGGCGGGAGCGACGCCGGCCGCGGCGCCGAGTTCACCCTGTTCGCGAACCAGCGTAGCCAGGTACCGCCGGAGGAAGCGGCCGACGGCGAGAAGGTGGCCGCGAAATGAACAAGCTGAAGGAACTGTTCGACCAGCTGCGCAACCTCGACCCGAACGATCCGGGCCGCTGGCCCTTCGGCGTGCGCATCGGCACGGTGGTGCTGCTGTTCGTGTTCGCGGCGTCGGCCGGCTACTGGTACTTCGTGTGGAAGACGAAGCGGCCGGAGCTGCTCGACGCGCGCGCGAAGGAAACCGAGCTGTGGAACACGCTCGAGTCCAAGGCGCGCAAGGCGGCCAACCTGCAGGCCTACAAGGACCAGCTCGCCGAGATGGAGAAATCCTTCGGCGCGATGCTGCGGCAGCTGCCGAACAAGACCGAGGTGCCGAACCTGCTGGTGGACATCTCGCAGACGGGCCTCGCCGCGGGTCTCGAGGAGAAGCTCTTCCAGCCGGAGGGCGAGATCCGCAAGGACTTCTACGCCGAGCTTCCGATCAGCATCCGGCTCAATGGCGGCTACCACGAGATGGGGAATTTCGCGGCCGGCATCGCCGCGCTGCCGCGCATCGTCACGCTGCACGACATCGAGATCACGCCGCCCGGGCGCGACGCCGCTCCCGGCGGGGACCTCGTCCTCAACGTGACCGCGAAGACGTACCGCTACCTCGACGACGAGGAGCAGGCTGAAGACTCGCCTGCGACGGACAAGAAGGACGGCAAGAAGGCCAAGAAGCCCGCGGGCGGCGCCTGAAGCGGGCATTGGCAGAGGCCCAGTTCAACATGAATAAAGCAAAGCGCATCGCCCTCGCCCTCGTGGTCCTCGCGACCGCCGCCGGCTGCTCCGACGACACGGACGAGCTGCGCGCGAAGGTCGCCGAGATCAAGAGCCGGCCGGGCGGCCGCATCGAGCCGCTACCGGAAGTGAAGCCCTACGAGACGTTCGCCTACCCGTCGGCCGACCAGCGCTCGCCGTTCGAGCCGGGCGTGCCGTCGTCGGCGAGCGGCCCGGGTTCGGTTCGCCCCGACGTGAGCCGCCCCCGCGAGTTCCTCGAGCAGTTCTCGCTCGACACGCTCCGCATGGTGGGCACGCTGCGGATGCACGGGCGCACGTACGGGCTCGTCCAGACGCGTGACGGCCTCGTGCATCGCGTCCTGCCTGGCAACCACATCGGCCAGGCCGACGGCCGGATCACGAGCATCGAGGAAGGCAAGATCTCGGTCGTCGAGATCGTTCCGGACGGCATGGGCGGCTTCATCGAGCGGCCCGCGGCGATGGCGCTGAGCGACTGATTTCCAAGGAGACCCGAGCATGACCGCTGCATCGTTGCACACGATCAACCGCCGCGAAGGCGCCCCCGGGGCGCACCGCCGGCGCAGGCCTGCAGCGCTGGTCGCGCTGGCCGGCGTCGCCGCGTTCGTCGCGCAGGTTGCGCTGGCGCAGGTCGGCACCCGCCTAGAGAAAGTCGAGGTGCAGCCGCAGCCCGGCGAGCAGCTCGAGGTGCGCCTCGTGCTGGACGGCCCGGCGCCGCAGCCGGTCACCTTCACCATCGACAATCCCGCGCGGCTCGCCGTCGACCTGCCGGGCGCCACACTCGCGCTCGACTCGCGCCGCATCGACGTCAAGGCCGGAGGCGTGGACACGATCGTGGCCGCCGAGGCTTCGGGCCGCACGCGCCTGGTCTTCAACCTCGACGGAATGCGGCCCTACCAGACTCGCGTGGCGGACAACGTCGTCTACGTGACGATCGGCGGCGCCGCGGCCCAGGCGGCCGCGAGCGTGGCGACCCCGTCCGCCGGCGGCGCAGCGGCTGCGGCGGCGTCCATCGAGAAGATCGACTTTCGTCGCGGCGCCGACGGCGCCGGGCGCATCCTGGTGCGCATGAGCGATGCCAGGGTGCAGGCGAGCCTCAAGCAGGAGGGCGGCCGGGTGGTCATCGACTTCCCCCGCACCTCGCTGCCGCAGGACCTGGCCCGTCGCTACGACGTGGTCGATTTCGCCACGCCGGTGAGTTCCTTCGACGTGACGCGCGGCGTCACCGGCTCGCGCATCGTGGTCGCCGCCACCGGCGATTACGAACAGATGGCCTACCAGACCGACCGTGACTACGTCCTCGAGCTGCGCCCCCGGGCCAAGGCGGCCGTGGCCGACCCGACCAGGAAGGAGTACAAGGGCGAGCGCCTGACGCTCAACTTCCAGGACATCGAAACCCGCGCCGTGCTGCAGCTGCTCGCCGAGACGAGCGGCCAGAACATCGTGGTGAGCGACACCGTGCAGGGCAACGTGACCGTGCGGCTGCAGAACGTGCCCTGGGACCAGGCGCTCGACTTCGTGATGCGCACCAAGGGCCTCGACAAGCGCCAGGAAGGCAACGTCATCTACGTGGCTCCTGCCGAGGAACTCGCCGCGCGCGAGAAGCAGCTGCTCGAGTCGCAGAAGGCGATGGTCGAGCTGGCGCCGGTCCGCACCGAGTACGTGCAGGTCAACTACGCCAAGGCCTCCGACCTCGCCGGGCTGATCAAGTCCCAGGGCAAGAGCTCGCTCCTGTCCGAACGAGGCAGCGTCGCGATCGACGAGCGTACCAACACGCTCCTGCTGCAGGACACGGCCGATCGGCTGGCGGACATCCGCCGCCTGGTCTCGACGCTCGACATCCCGGTCAGGCAGGTGCTGATCGAGGCGCGCATCGTCATCGTCAACGACGACTTCAGCCGCGAGCTCGGCATGCGCTTCGGCGGCGCCTTCGTCGGCGACTACGGCAACGATGGCCTGATGTACGTCGGGTCGCAGGGCTTGAATTCGGCCGACGGCGACCGCGGCCCGATCATCTCCCCGACCCCCCCGGGCGGCACCGGGATCGACGGCGACAATGTCGCGACGCCGCCGGTGGATGACCGCTACCTCGTCAACCTGCCGATCGCCAATGCGGCCGGGCGGCTGGCGCTCACGCTGCTCGATTCGGACTACGTCGTCGACCTCGAGATTACTGCTGCCCAGACCGAGGGGCGCGGTGAGGTCGTTTCGGCGCCGCGCGTGATCACGGCGAACGGCAAGGAGGCCGTCATCGAGCAGGGAACGGAAATTCCCTACCAGGAGTCGGCCTCGAGCGGCGCGACGACCACGCAGTTCAAGAAGGCGGTGCTGTCACTCAAGGTGACGCCGCAGATCACGCCGGACGATCGCGTCATCCTCGACCTGACGGTGTCCAAGGACAGCGTCGGCCAGGTCGTGGCCAGCGCCACGGGCGGCTTCGTGCCGAGCATCGACACGCGCGAGATCACCACGCAGGTGCTGGTCAACGACGGGCAGACCGTGGTCCTCGGCGGCATCCTCGAGACGGAGAGTCGCGACACGGTCAACAAGGTGCCCTACCTGGGCGACATCCCGGGCCTCGGCGTCCTGTTCCGCAGCAAGTCCCGAACGGAGAACAAGGGCGAGCTGCTGATCTTCGTCACGCCGAAGATCCTGCGCGAGGGCGCCAACCTGTACTGACGCCACGACCGCGACGGTGGGACAATACGCGGCCGCAGCCACCCTGCGGCCGCGTTTCTTTTTGCACATGCTGAATGCCTCGAACATCTTCCTGGTGGGGCCGATGGGCTCGGGCAAGAGCGCCGTCGGGCGCCAGCTCGCGGTCCTGCTGGGGCTGGAATTCGTCGACAGCGACGCCGAGATCGAGCGCCAGACCGGGGTGGACATCCGCTACATCTTCGAGCGCGAAGGAGAGGCGGGCTTCCGCAGCCGCGAGTCCGAGGTCATCGACGCACTGACGATGCAGCCGGGCATGCTCGTCGCCACCGGCGGCGGTGCCGTGCTCGACGAGCGCAACCGCGAGCGCCTGCGCAGCCGCGGTTGCGTCGTGTATCTTCGGACCTCCGTGGACCAGCAACTCGCCCGAACCCGCCGCAGCACCCAGCGCCCGCTCCTCAACAACGCGGACCCGCGGGGCACGCTCGAGCGCCTGATGGAGCAGCGGTCCCCCCTCTACGCCCAGGTCGCGGACCTTGCCGTCGATACGGACGGGCGCAAGGTGGCCTCCGTGGTGGACGAAATCGTCAGGCGCCTCGAGGCCGCGCGGGGCGCCTGATGCAGCGGGTGGACATTGACCTCGGCGCGCGCAGCTACCCGATCCTGATCGGGGCCGGCCTGCTGCGGGACCCGGCGCTGCTTGCCGAGGCGGTGCCGGCCCGGGACGTGCTGGTCGTGACCAACGAGATCGTCGGCCCGCTCTACCTCGAGACGCTGCTGCGCGGGCTCGCGGGCAAGCGCTTGCACTCGTTCGTGCTCCCCGACGGCGAACGCCACAAGACTCTCGAGGTCGTTGGCCGGATCTTCGACGCACTCGTGGCGGCCCGGCTGAACCGCGATGCCTGCGTCGTGGCGCTCGGCGGAGGCGTCGTGGGCGACATGGCCGGTTTCGCGGCCGCCTGCTACCAGCGCGGCGTGGACTACGTGCAGGTGCCGACGACACTGCTCGCACAGGTGGATTCCTCCGTGGGCGGCAAGACGGGCGTCAACCACCCGGGCGGCAAGAACCTCATCGGCGCATTTCACCAGCCGCGCGCCGTGGTCTCGGACACCGCGACGCTGGCGACGCTGCCGCGCCGCGAGTTCGGCGCCGGCCTCGCCGAGGTGCTGAAGTACGGGCTCATCGCCGACGTCGCGTTCCTGGACTGGCTGGACGCCAAGCTCGAGGCGCTCCTCGCCCTCGATCCCGCCGCGCTGGCTCACGCGATTGGACGGTCCTGCCAGATCAAGGCCGGGATCGTCGCCGAGGACGAACGCGAGCACGGCCGGCGCGCGCTGCTCAACCTCGGGCACACTTTCGGGCACGCCATCGAGACGGCCACGGGTTACGGCGAGTGGCTGCACGGCGAGGCCGTCGGAGTCGGCATGCTGGTCGCGGCCGACCTCTCCTGCCGCCTGGGCTGGATCGAGGCCGCCGATGTCGAGCGGCTGCGCGGCCTGTTGCGCCGCGCCGGACTGCCCGGCCGGGCACCCGCAATCGGTGCTGCGCGGGCGCTCGAGCTCATGGGCATGGACAAGAAAGTGCTCGAAGGTCGCTTGAGGCTGATCCTGTTGCGGCGGACCGGAGAGGGCATCGTGTGCGGCGACTGTCCGGCCGGCGCGCTGCAGGCGGTGCTGCGCGAGCATTTCGAGGCCGCCGCATGAGCGGCTCGGCCGGCCCGCTGGCTGCGTACGCCCAGCACGAGTCGGCGTCCCGCGGCCGGCGCTTCCCCGAGCCGCCGCCACGGCATCGCACCGAGTACCAGCGCGACCGCGACCGCATCGTCCATTCCACGGCGTTCCGGCGCCTGGTCTACAAGACCCAGGTGTTCGTGAATCACGAGGGCGACCTGTACCGCACCCGGCTCACGCACTCGCTCGAGGTCGCGCAGATCGCCCGCAGCATTGCGCGCACGCTCGACCTGAACGAGCCACTAGCGGAAGCCATCTGCCTCGCGCACGACCTCGGGCACACCCCTTTCGGCCACGCCGGCCAGGACGCCCTGAATGAGTGCATGCGCGAGTTCGGCGGCTTCGAGCACAACCTGCAGTCGCTGCGGGTGGTCGACGAGCTGGAAGAGCGCTACGCCGAGTTCGCCGGGCTCAACCTCACCTACGAGACCCGCGAGGGCATCCTGAAGCACTGCTCCGCCGCCAATGCCCGGCGGCTCGGCGAGCTGGGCGAGCGTTTCCTCGCGCGGCGGCAACCGAGCCTCGAGGCGCAGCTCGCCAACCTGGCCGACGAGGTCGCCTACAACAATCACGACGTCGACGACGGCATTCGCGCCGGGCTGATCAGCGTCGACGAGCTGCGCGAAGTCGAGATATTCCGCCGCCAGCACGACCTGGTGACGAAGCGGTATCCCGGGCTCACCGGGCGGCGGCTGGTCCACGAGGTGGTCCGGCGCATGATCGACTACGTGGTCAACGACCTTGTCGACGCCTCGCGAGCCTCCCTGGCAACGGCGGCGCCGGTGGACGTCGAGGCGGTGCGCGCCCGCCCGGAGCCGCTGCTCACCTTCAGCGAGCAGGTGCGCGAGGAGCACCTCGAGCTCAAGCGTTACCTGCGGCAACACCTCTATCGGCACTACCGGGTCCTGCGCATGACCACCAAGGCGCGCCGCGTCGTGCGCAGCCTGTTCGAGGCGATGCTCGATGACGTCGAGCTGATGCCCACCGAGCACCAGGAGGCGGCCCGCCGCATGGAAGCCGGCGCCGGCCAGGCAGGCCGCGCTCGCGCGGTCGCGGACTACATCGCCGGGATGACGGACCGGTTCGCGATCCTGGAGCACGGCAGACTGTTCGATCCGTCGGAAAGGACCTGATCACGACCCCTGGTCTGCCGGGTTATCATTGAAAGCTGGCCTTCCACCAGCTGTTCCGGCACGCCACATGCCCGTCGCATTTAAACCGATCCCCGCCCACGAGCGCCTGATCTTCGCCATGGACGTGGCCGATCCCGACGAGGCGCGCCGCCTCGCGGCCACGCTCGGCGACTCCGTCCACTTCTACAAGCTCGGCCTCGAGCTATTCATGTCGGGCGGCTATTTCGAGCTCATCGACTGGATGGTGGCCCGCGGCAGGAAGGTGTTCGTCGACCTCAAGTTCTTCGACGTGCCGGCCACCGTCGCCGCCGCGGTCAGACAGCTGCGCAACCGGGGCGTCGCGTTCACCACCGTGCACGGCAACCAGTCGATCATGGAAGCCGCCGCGGCGGCCAAGGGCGACGTCAAGGTGCTCGCCGTGACGGTACTCACCAGCCTCGACCGCGGCGACCTCGACGATCTCGGCTTCGCGTGCGACGTCGAGAAGCTGGTGCTGTCGCGGGCCCGGCGCGCACTCGAGGCCGGCTGCGACGGCGTGGTCTCCTCGGGACTCGAGGCGCCAAAGCTGCGCGAGTTCATCGACCAGCGACTGCTCGTGGTCACGCCGGGCATCCGCCCCGTCGAGAACAAGCCGGTGGACGACCAGAAGCGCACGGTGGACGTCGCCCAGGCGTTCGCCAACGGCGCCGACTACATCGTGGTCGGCCGGCCGATCCGCGACGCGGCCGATCCGCGCGCCGCGGCGCTGGCGATCCAGCAGACGATCGCGGGAGTGTTCGCGCAGGGCCCCGTTTCGTGAGCGCGCCCCTGCAGAACGACCTTTTTCTCCGGGCGCTGCTGCGCGAGCCCACGCCCCGCACGCCGCTCTGGATGATGCGGCAGGCCGGCCGCTACCTGCCCGAGTACCGCGCGACGCGCGCGAAAGCCGGCAGCTTCCTCAAGCTGTGCATGAATCCCGAGCTCGCCTGCGAGGTCACGCTGCAACCGCTCGCGCGCTACCGGCTCGACGCGGCCATCCTGTTCTCGGACATCCTCACCATCCCGCACGCGATGGACGTCGGGCTCGAGTTCGAAGCGGGCGAGGGCCCGAAGATCGCGCGTCCCGTGCGCAGCGCCGCCGACATCGATCGCCTGCCCATTCCCGACCCCGAGGGCGAGCTCAGGTACGTGATGGATGCCGTGCGGCTGATCCGCCGCGAGCTCGACGGGCGGGTACCGCTGATCGGGTTTGCCGGCAGTCCGTGGACCGTGGGCACCTACATGGTCGAGGGCGGTGGCAGCAAGACCTTCCAGCACATCAAGGGCATGCTGTACGGCGCGCCGCGCGACCTGCACCGGCTGCTCGACGTGGTCACGCGCGCCACGCTCGCTTACCTGAACGCGCAGGTGGCCGCCGGCGCCCAGGCCCTGATGGTGTTCGACACCTGGGGCGGCGCGCTCACCCCGTCCGATTTCCGGGAATTCTCGCTGCGCTACCTGCAGCGCATCGTCGATGGCCTGACGCGCACGAGCGAGGACCGCCGCGTGCCGGTGATCCTCTTCACCAAGGGCGGCGGACAGTGGCTCGCCGACATGGCCGCGACCGGCTGCGACGCGCTTGGCGTGGACTGGACGACCGATCTCGCGGACGCCCGCCGCGCCGTCGCGGACAAGGTCGCGCTGCAGGGCAACCTCGACCCGAGCGTGCTGTACGCGCCGCCGCAGCAGATCCGTGCGCAGGTCGCACGGGTACTCGAGAGCTTCGGCCGCGGGCACGGGCACGTATTCAATCTCGGCCACGGCATCCATCCCGACGTGCCGCCGGAGCACGCGCTTGCGATGGTGGAGGCCGTACACGAATTCTCGCCGCGGTACCACGCGGCCGGCGCCTAGCGAGGGACCCATGGACATCAGCAAGATCAGCATCGGCGAGGACCCGCCGCGCGACGTCAACGTCCTGATCGAGATCCCGCAGGGCGGAGTGCCGGTGAAGTACGAGCTCGACAAGGAGTCGGGCGCGCTGCGCGTGGACCGGTTCCTGAACACGGCGATGTTCTATCCGGGGAACTACGGGTTCATTCCGCACACGCTGTCCGGGGACGGGGACCCGGTCGACGTCATCGTGGTCGTGCCGAGCCCCGTCGTGGCGGGCGCCATCGTGCGCGTGCGGCCGGTCGGCGCGCTGCTCATGAAGGACGAGGCGGGCGACGACGAGAAGGTGATCGCCGTGCCGGTGGACAAGCTGCACCCGTTCTACGAAGGAGTGCGCTCCTACAAGGACCTGCCCGTGACGCTGATCGACCAGATCGGGCACTTCTTCCAGCACTACAAGGACCTGGAGAAGGGCAAGTGGGTCACGATCGTGAGCTGGGTGGGCACCGAGCGGGCGGAAAAGATGATCGTCGAGGGTATCCGTCGCGCCGCCCGCGCCGGAGATGACGTGGCCGCGCACCACGTCGCCGGCGGCGCGCTCAAGGGCCGCAAATAGGCGAATGTCCCCTACTTGATCTGGTCGCGCAGCTCGCGGCGCAGGATCTTGCCGACGTTGCTCTTCGGCAGCTCGTCGCGGAAATAGACCCGCTTCGGCACCTTGTAGCCGGTGAGCGACTTGCGGCAGTGCTCGATGACGGCCTCCTCGGTGAGGTCCGGGTCCTTCCTGGTGACGAACAACGCCACGATCTCGCCGGCACGCTCGTCTGGCTGCGCAACGGCGGCTGCCTCGAGCACCCCCGGGTGCGTGACCGCGACGCTCTCGACCTCGTTCGGGTAGACGTTGAAGCCCGAGACCAGGATCATGTCCTTCTTGCGGTCCTCGATGTAGACGTAGCCGTCCTCGTCCATGTAGCCGATGTCGCCCGTGCGCAAGGCGCGGCCGTCGATCATCACCTTGTCGGTCTCGTCGGGACGGTTCCAGTAGCCGCGCATCACCTGCGGGCCCTCGACGCAGATCTCGCCCTGCGCGCGGATCGGCAGCACCTTGCCGTCGTCGTCGCGGATCGTGATCACGGTGGAGGGCAGCGGCAGGCCGATGGAGCCCGTGAACTTCTCGGCGTCGAGGCGGTTCACGGTCGCGCCCGGCGAGGTCTCGGTGAGTCCCCAGGCCTGCGTGAGGATGTTGCCGGTGACCGCCTTCCAGCGCTCGGCGACCGCCTGCTGCACGGCCATGCCACCGCCGAGGCTTACGCGCAGGCTGCTGAAGTCCAGCCGGTCGAAGCCGGGCGTGTGCAGCAAGGCGTTGAAGAGCGTGTTCACGCCGCTGAAGAACGTGAAACGGTGGCTGGCCAGTTCCGCCACGAAGGCCGGGAAGTCGCGTGGGTTCGCGATCATCAGGTTGCGACCGCCGAGCTTGATGAACACGAGCGCCTGCGTGAGCGCGAAGATGTGGTAGAGCGGCAGCGCGCCGACGATCGTGTTCTCCGGCATGTCGGCGAGCACGGGATTCACCCACGCCTCGAGCTGGCGTACGTTCGACACGAGGTTGCGATGCGTGAGCACCGCGCCCTTCGATACGCCGGTCGTGCCGCCCGTGTACTGCAGGAAGGCGATGTCGTCGTGGTCCAGCGCCGGCGTCTCCAGATTCTCGTAGCGGCCCTTGCTCAGCGCGTCGTTGAAGCGCACCGCGCCGGGCAGCGAGTACTCGGGCACCTGCTTGCGTACGTTGCGCAGGACGAAATTGACGGCGATGGACTTCGGGAAGCCGAGCAGGTCACCGACCCCGGTGACGATCACGGTCTCGAGCCCGACCTCCGCGCGGACCTCGTCGAGCACGTGCGCGAAGTTCTCGACCATCACGATCGCCCGCGCGCCGGAGTCGTGCAGCTGGTGGCGCAGTTCGCGCGGGGTGTAGAGCGGGTTGGTGTTGACGACGACCAGTCCGGCGCGGAAAGCGCCCACCAGGGCCACCGGGTACTGCAGGACGTTCGGCAGCATGAGGGCGATGCGATCGCCCTTGCGCAGCCCGGCGACCTTCTGCAGGTAGGCGGCGAACCTGCGGCTCAGTACGTCGAGATCGCCGTAGGTCAGCGTGCGGCCCATGCTCGTGAACGCCGGCTTGTCGCGATGCAGCTCGATGCTGCGCTCGATGACGTGCTGCAGGGAGCGGTACTCGTCCGGGTTGATCTCGCCGGGCACGCCGGGCGGGTAACTCTTCAGCCAGACCTTGTCCATGCGGCGTGTCCTGGTGCGTAGCCGGGCGCCGTCGGCGAATCCGCGGCAGCCTCGATGTCGAAACGAACTATAACCCAGCGCTGAACCGCCCCCCTCACCGGGAGAGGAGTGGCTCGAGCAGGGGCCAGGCCAGGTCGAGGAGCCTCGGCTGGGCGGCCTGGTTCGGGTGCAGGCCGTCGTCCTGCATGAGCGAGTCGTCCAGCGCGATGCCGTCGAGGAAGAAAGGCACCAGGGACAGCCGGTGGCGCGCGGCAAGGTCGCCGTACAGTCCGTGGAATGCCCTGGTGTAGGCTGGCCCGTAATTGGGCGGAATGCGCATGCCGATCAGCAGCACCTTGGCGCCGGCTTGCTGGGACAGGCGGATCAGGTTCTCGAAGTTGGCTCGCACGTCGGCAATCGGCAGGCCGCGCAGGCCGTCGTTGCCGCCGAGTTCGATGACCACCACCGCCGGACGGTGCGTCGCGAGCGACCGGGGCAGGCGTGCCAGTGCGCCGCCGGTGGTTTCGCCGCTCGAACTGGCGTTGACGACCCGGTGCCCGTACCCTGCGGACCTCAGGCGTTCCTGCAGCAGGGCGACCCAGCCCTGCTCGAGCCGGATCCCATAGGCCGCGCTCAGGCTGTCGCCCAGCACCAGGATGACGGGTGCCGGCGCGGCCGGGCCCGCCTGGGCGGCGCCAAACGAAAACAGGCAGGCGAGGATGATGCAGACGGAGCGCAAGGACACGGTGCTGGAGGCGCAGCGGGTGGGCAAGCAGGTTAGCAGTCCGGAGGGATTGCTCGCCATTCTCTCCGACGTCTCTCTCGAGATCGACCGCGGAGAAACGGTCGCCATCATGGGGGCCTCGGGCGCGGGCAAGTCGACGCTGCTCGCGCTGCTGGCCGGGCTCGACGAGGCAACGGCCGG
Organism: uncultured Gammaproteobacteria bacterium; assembly: GCA_963778185.1. GTDB lineage: Bacteria > Pseudomonadota > Gammaproteobacteria > Steroidobacterales > Steroidobacteraceae > RPQJ01. Next base: position 1,552,273 of record CAVZTF010000003.1, read on the forward strand.
CACGGTCCGGCTCGCGGGCAGCGACCTCACCGCGCTCGACGAGGACGGCCGCGCCGCCGTGCGGGCGCGTCACGTCGGGTTCGTCTTCCAGTCCTTCCACCTGGTGCCGTCGCTGACGGCGCTCGAGAACGTCATGCTGCCCCTCGAGCTGGCCGGCCGCCGCGACGCTCGGCAGGCGGCGGTCGAGGTGCTCGGCCGCGTGGGCCTCGAAGCGCGCGTGGGGCACTACCCGCGACAACTGTCGGGCGGCGAGCAGCAGCGCGTCGCGATCGCACGCGCCTTCGTGACGCAGCCCGACGTGCTGTTCGCGGACGAGCCGACGGGCAACCTCGACGCGGTCACGGGCGAGCGCATCATGGACCTGCTGTTCGGCCTGAACGCGGCCGTCGGGTCGACGCTGGTGCTGGTCACGCACGACCTCGCGCTCGCCTCGCGTTGCGGACGCGTCATTCGCCTCGACGCGGGCCGCGTGGTTGCGTGATGCGCATGCGCTCCCTGCGCTTCGCACTGCGGAATCTCTCGCGGGACCTCAAGTCGGGCGAGATCGTCGTGCTGCTGCTCGCGCTGCTGGTGGCCGTCGCCTCGCTCACGGCGGTGGGATTCTTCACCAGCCGCATCGGCCGCGCCGTGGAGCAACAGGCGGGGGAGGTGCTTGCCGCCGATCTCAGGCTCGAGTCGGCGCGGCCGATCGACGAAAGCTACGATCGCGAGGCCGCAAGGCGCGGCCTGCGCACCGCGCGCGTGCTGTCGATGCCGAGCGTCGTCTTCCACGGCGAGGAATCGACGCTGGTCGCGCTGCGCGCCGCGAGCGAGGGCTATCCGCTGCGTGGCCGGCTCAAGGTCGCGGACCAGCCATTCGGCGCCGCGCGGCCGGTCGACGCCATCCCCGGGCCCGGCGAGGCCTGGGCCGATTCCCGGCTGCTGGCTCGCCTCGGCGCGCCCGTCGGCACGCGGCTCATGGTCGGCGCCCACGAGGTGCTCGTGACGCGCGTGCTCGATTACCGGCCGGACCAGGGCGCCGGCTTCGGCGATCTCTCGGCGACGCTGCTCGTCAACCTGGCGGACGTGGATTCGACGGAGCTGATCCAGCCCGGCAGCCGCGTGAATCGCGCCGTGCTGTTTGCCGGCGAGCCGCGGGACGTCAGCGAGTTTCGCGACTACCTCGAGGCGAACAAGCGCACGGGCGAGCGCCTGCAGGCCGTGGCGGACGCAAGCCCGCAGATCCGCGCCTCCTCCGACCGCGCCGGGCGCTTCCTCTCGCTCGCGAGCCTGGTGAGCGTGCTGCTCGCGGCGATCGCCGTGGCGATGGCCGCCCGGCGCTACGCCCGGCGCCATCTCGACAACGTTGCGCTCATGAAGTGCATGGGCGCCTCGCAAGGCTTCGTGCTGCGCCAGACGGTCGCGCAGCTGGTGGCCGTCGCCCTGGCCGTGAGTGTCGTGGGCACGGCCGTCGGCTACGCCGCGCAGGCGGGGCTCGCCTGGCTGCTGCGCGACCTGCTTCGCGGCGACCTGCCCGCGCCGGCGGCCGATGCCTTCTGGCTGGGGCTCGTAACGGCGGTCGTGATCCTCGTCGGCTTCGCGCTGCCGCCGCTGCTGCAGCTGAAGCGGGTTCCGCCGGCGCGCGTCCTGCGTCGCGACCTCGAGCCGCCGCCGCTCAGGTTCGCGCTCGTCTACGGTCTCGCCATCGGCGCCGTCCTCGCGCTGCTCTTCTGGCTGGTCCGCGACGCCCGGCTGGTTGCCTACGTATCGGCCGGCATCGGCGCGACCTTCGTCGCGCTTGCGATCGCAGGCTGGCTGCTGGTGAAGTCGCTCGCGCCGCTGCGCAGCAGGGCCGGCGTGGCCTGGCGCTACGGGCTCGCCAACATCGCTCGGCGCGGCCGCGAGAGCATCGTGCAGATCGTCGCGTTCGGGCTCGGCTTCATGGTGCTGCTGCTGCTCGCACTGGTGCGCGACGACCTGCTGAAGGAGTGGCGGGCCAGCCTGCCTGACGACGCCCCGAACTACTTCATGATCAACATCAGGCCGGACGAGGGTGATGCCGTCCGCGCGTTCTTCGCCGACCGGGGACTGCCGCCGACGGACCTCGTGCCGATGGTGCGGGCGCGCCTCACCGCCATCAACGACGTCCCGGTGGACCGCATCACCTTCAAGGCCGCACGTGCGGCGGACTTCGTGGAGCGGGAGGCCAACCTCACCTGGTCACGCAGGCTGCGGGACGACAATCGCATCGTCGCGGGCCGATGGTGGAGCGACGTTGACGGGGGAGCCCCATGCGTCTCCGTCGAGCAGGAATACGCCGAACTGCTGGGCATCGGCCTCGGCGACAAGGTGACCTACGACGTGGCCGGCGAGACCGTGAGCGCCACGGTGACGAGTCTGCGCGAGGTGCGCTGGGACTCGTTCCAGCCCAATTTCTTCATGGTCTTCTCGCCCGGCGTGCTGGAGGACGTGACTGGCACCCTGATCACCAGCGTGCACGTGGAGCCTGGGCAGCGCCCCGCGCTCGTGGACCTCGTACGCCGCTTCCCGGAAGTCACGATCATCGACATCGATGCGCTCCTCACGCAGGTGCGCGAGGTGATGGACAAGGCGGCGCTCGCGGTGCAGTACGTCTTCCTGTTCACGCTCGCCGCCGGGTTCATGGTGCTGCTGGCCGCGGTGCAGGCGACGCGCGACGAGCGTCGCTACGAGAGCGCGATGCTGCGCACCCTGGGTGCCAGCCGTGCGGTCGTATTCAAGGGCGTCGCCGCGGAATTCATCGCGCTCGGGCTGCTGGCCGGCGTCCTCGCCGCCGCGGGCGCGACTGTTGCAGGGTATTTCCTCGCGCGCGAGATCTTCAATCTGGAGTACTCGCCGGATCCCGCCGTCTGGGTCGTCGGCATCCTGGGCGGCGCGGTGCTGGTCGGTGTAGCGGGCGTGCTCGCTGCGCGCTCCGTCGTCACGCAGCCGCCCGTCCTGACTCTGCGCGAGACCCAGTGAGCTGACGCGGCGGTTGCGGGCATCCCGTCCGGGGTCCGTTTCGAGTCGCTCCTCGGGAATCGCTTGGTCGAACCGGACCCCGGACGGGAGGCCGGACACCCCGCGCCTGGGCTTCGTCCACGCAAGCGCGGGTATCCCGGCCCGACGCCGGTGGTCGCTTCCTGCGCCGTGCGACTTCTCGGGTTCCTCCCGGGAAGTCGCTCAGGCGCGGGCCATCGAGCGGGCGATCCGGGGCCTGTTCCGACCAAGCGATTCCCGAGGAGCGACTCGGATCAGGCCCCGGATCGCTCGCCTGTCGCCGCCGCCTGACGACGCATGCCGGAAGGAACAACGAAAAAGTCTACTGGACGACGAGGCGAATCCACCCCGCGTCGACCCGCTCCCCGCGCCACGTGTAGCCCTGCAGCCGGATCCGGTACTCGCCCGGCCCGAACGCCGAGCTGTTGAGCGATAGCCGCAGCTCGCGGTTCGAGTCCGGCGCCATGCGCTGCACCAGCAGTACGCGGCCCGCGTCCACCTTGTCGATGGCCACGGCGAAGACCTTGAACTCGGAGTAGCCCACCGGCAGGTGGACGTCGAGCAGCTCGGGCGGCTCGGGCCAGCGCAGGGTCGCGTCGGGAGAGGCGGACCAGCTGCGCGGATTCGGCGTGATGCGCAGGACTCGCTCGGTCGTCGAGGCACGCAGCGTGAGGGTAGCCACCTGCGCCTCGAGGTCCGCCGCGAGCTTGCGATCGCGGCGCGACGAAACCTGCGACACGATCGTCGCGACCATCAGCAACGCGAGCGCCGCCGCGAGCGCGAGGACCGTCGCCGGTCTCTGCCACCAGTCGAGCTCGAACTCCGGCGGATCCGCGGCGGCAAAACCCGCCGAGATCGGTAACTCCATCTCCACCTGGACGGCCGGCTTGCGCAGGGATCGCTTCGTCTTGCTCATGCGGTGAATTCGAAGGGGTCGGGCGTGCCGGAGAATACACGCTCCATGGCCTGCGTCTCACGGTCGCGCAGGGCCGCGAGGAATTCGCCCGCGCCGCGCATCGCCTCGAACGCCCGCAGGCCACGCTCGAGGAACTCCTGCAGGCTGCCGAACCCGGCAGCATGGGCGGGCCCGCGCGCGAAGCGGACCAGTGCGCCGATGACGGGCTTGCGCACCACGTGGTCGAGGTAGCCGCCGATCAGGTGCAGCAGTTCGATCTGCCGCTCCCGGTCGGCGCGTCTGCCTGCCCGCCGATAGCCCTCGGCGTAGGTCTCGACCGTGATGGGGCCGGGCGACAGGTTGCGCGTCACGTCCGCGTCGAGCTCCTGTGACACGACCTCGAGCTCGATCGCGAGCGTCAGCGCGCGCAGGGCCTCCTTTGGCAGCAACTTTTCCATCACGCGCTGCACGCGCATCAGGTCGCGGTCCCTGAGCCGCGGATCGCCGGCCGCATAGAGCTCGCTGAAGAAGAATTCGACGGCGATGCGGTAGCGTGGGTTCGCGCGCAGGTCTGCGTGGCTGCGCAGCAGCCGCTGCGACTGCCAATGCTGCAGCTCCGCGAGCCGTGCCTGCAGCTCGGGAGCATCGGCGAATACCTGCCGCAGCGCCGCATTGCGCTGCAGGAGCCGGCCGAGTCGGCCTCGATCGCCGCGCGCGCGATCGCCGGACTCGCCGGTCTCGACGCCCAGGATCTTCACGGCGTCAGCCCCGCGAGTGCAGCACGGTTTCCAGCCGGTCGAGCGTGCGGTGCAGCGAGCCGGTGAGCGGCTGGAGCCGCCGGCGTCGTTCCCGCACGGCGGCGGCGAACGTCCGGGCGGGGTCCTCGAGGAGGTCGCGACGCAGGCGGATGCCATGGTGGGCGAGGATGCGCTCGAGCCCGCCGGCCTGGGCGAGCAGGTCCCGCCTCGTGCGCTGGTACGCATGCTCGGCGAGCTTCCTGCGGTCGGCGTAACTGAAAGGGTTCTTGAAGAACAGCTCTTCGTCGCCCCGGTCGGGCTCGAACAGCAGCACGTCGGCTCCAGGGTAGCTTTGCTTGTAGGTGCGCATGCCGACCTGCATGCGCGACTGGATCATGGCGCGGAAGGTCTGGCTCAGCACCGTCGGCAGTCCGCCGCGGGTCAGCTCGAGGTGCTTGCGCCGGCCGTTCTCGCGCGGTGGCACGCTCGAGGCGTCGAACGCGACGAGCGGATTGATGCACACCACGAAGTCGGCGCCTGCATCGAGGAGCAGCGAGGCATTCATGGTCCGCATCAGCGCGCCGTCGACGTAGGTGTGCCCGTCGATGGGCACCGGCGGGTAGAGGCCGGGCAGGGCCGTGCTCGCCTGGATTGCGCGCGAGATCGGCACGTGGTCGTGGCCGGGCTCGCCGAAACGCACCGATTGCCCGCTGTTCAACTCGGTCGCGACGATGTAGAGCTTGCGGCGCAGGTCGCGGAAGTCGTTGGTGCGCCCGGGTCCGGTGAACATGCTGGCCAGGAAACGTTCGAACGGCCGGTTGTCGCACAGGCCCGTGGGCACCAGGCGCCCGAGCGGGTCGATGGCCTCGGCCCAGCCCTTGCCGGGATCCCGCAGGTAGTCGAGCAGGATGTCCGCGACCAGGCCCGGCACGCTCGCGATGCGTGTCAGGTACTCGCGGAAGGCGGGGCGCAGGAACAGGCCCGGGCGTACCGGGTACTCGAGCGAAGCGTTGTGGACGAACACGACGCCCATGTCGACGGTGTCGTAGCCGTTGACGAGCCCGGCGGTGATCATCGCGCCGGAGCTCACGCCGACGTACATGTCGAGGTCGGTCAGGTCGTAGCCGTCGAACGCCTCGCCGATGGCGTGCAGCGTGCCCACCTCGTAGAAGGCGCCCATCGGGCCGCCGCCGGCGAGCGCCAGTCCGAACCGGTGCTGGCTGCCGTGCGACTTGAGGGATGCTGGCTGGAGGTCGAGCATGGCGTTTTCGCCTGGCGATCAGCCCGTGGCGCGCGCGGCTTTCCTCCGGGCAGGCTTGCGTGTCCGGGCCGCGGACTTCCTGGCGCCCGTGCGCGGCGGGCGGGCCGCCAGCGCCTTGACGTTGTCGTTCAGGTCAGCGACGCGCTTCGTGAGCAGGCGAATCTCCTCGGGGCTCGGTACGCCCATCTGCTGCAGGGCCTTGTGCACACGGCTCTGGAACAGCGCTTCGATGTTGTCCCAGGTCTCGGTGGCCTGCTCGCGCGCGGTGTCGAGGCGGGTCTGCACCGACTCCTGTGCCGATTCGAACACGTCGCGAATCATCTTCTCGGTGGTCGACCGCGACTTGTTCAGCAGGTCGAAGCCGTCGCGCACCGCGTCCTGGAACGCAGCGGGACCTTCCTTCTGCGCCCTGGCGATCGCACCCATACCCGCCAGCCAGATCTGGTGGACGCTTTCGAGCATGTTTCCCTGGGCTTCGGTCGCCTTGCGCGCGCCCCGGCGGGCCTTGGCGCCGACCTTGCCCGTCTTCCTGCGCGCAGCCATGCAAACCTCCTCGCGGCGCCAGCCGCGGGCATAGTTCAGCGGAACTCTGGCTTGATGCTAGTCCCGTGCTGCACTGTGTCAATCCGCTGCTTACGCAGGGGGCTTCTTCGCCGCCGGCCGGCGCCCGGTGTTCTTCCCGCGGGTCGCCAGCGCGCCCACGGTTGCCGCCAGCAACAGCTTCTCGAACTCGGGCGCGAACCGGTCGACCACTGCATGGGGCTCCCGGATCAGCTTGCGGTCGCAGATCAGGCCGAAAAACACCTTCCCTGCGTAGGACAGGACGCTGATGCCAACACCAATCGTCCCGGATTGCGGCACCCAGAAGTACATCTCGGAAACGCGCTGGCCGCACATGTACAGCGGCGCCTGCGGCCCGGGCACGTTCGAGACCACCGCCGAGGCCTTGCGGCTGAAGATCTCGATCGCCGGCGCCTGCACGACGCCCGGCAGCAGCCCCATGAGTCCGAGCACCATCAGCGTCATCGGCGGCTGCAGGGAGCCCTTGAGGGCAGCCATCGTCTTCTGCATCGCGTAGACGCGCTGCAGCGGGTTGCGCGTCCCGAGCGCCATGTCGACGAACACCAGGCCGAACTTGTTGCCGAGCGAGACCGGCTCGTCGGCCGCACGCAGGTTTACCGGCACGGAGGCGCGCAACACGAGGTCGCGGGTGTCGAACTTCTGTTGCCGCAGGTGACTGCCAAGCGCGCCGGCTACGGTCGACATGAGGACGTCGTTGATCGTGCAGCCGAGGGCCTTGCCGACGGACTTGACCTCGTGCAGCGGGATGGGCTCGGCCCAGGCGACGGACTTGTAGCCGCTCAGGGGCCCGCGCAGCGGCGTTTCCGGGTCGTCGTCGAGCGCGAGCACCCTGGCGAACTCGCCGATCATGCCGCCGGCCTGCCGGGCGAGGGCAGCCGCGTGCTCCGGGTGGAAGATCTGGTGAACCCCGCCTTCGAGCAGCTTCGCGCCCTCGGCGAGAGCGCTCTCGAGGATGTCGCCGGCGGGCTGGGCGAGGTGCTGCACCCAGCTCAGCACCGGCAATACGTCGGCCGGCGGCTGGCGGGATACCCGGGACTTTCTCGCGACTTTCCCGGCCCCGTGGGCAGCCATCGCAGGGCCGGCGTCCTGCTCGGTCATCGACAGCAGCACGCGGACCATGGCAATGCCGTCGGCATAGCAGTGGTGCACGCGGGTGATCCACGCGCTGCCGCCCTGATACTGCTCGACGAGATGCAGCTGCCACATCGGCCGGCGCGGGTCGAGCGGCGTGCTGGCGAGCTCCGCCGCAAGGTCTTCGAGTTCTCGCCTCCCCGCAGGCGCCGGCAGCGCTACGGCCTTCACGTGCGCGTCGAGGTCGAAATCGTCGTCCTCGACCCACGAGGCGCCGATCGGGTCGGACGTGGCCTTGTGGCGAAACCTCGGAAAACACAGCAGCCGCTGCTCGACCATGCGACGGAAGTCGCGGGGCCGGATCGGCGTCTCGGTCGCCGAGACGCCCACGATCATCATCGAGTTGCCGGGGCTGTCCATGCGCAACCAGGCGGTGTCCACGCTCGACATGCGCGTGTGATTGGGCGTCGTCATTCGGCACTCCCGGGCTCGAGCGGCTGTGGCCGGCAGCGAAATCTTAGGCCAGCGCCGCGCGCTTGCCACGTTGACCTGCGCCAGTCGCGCCCCTAAGGTAGCCGCAAATACCGGCGCACGCGAAACCGCGGATTTCCGGGACCCTGGGGGAGACTTCCATGACCTATTTCGTCACCGGCGCAACCGGCTTCATCGGGCGTTACCTGGTGCAGGCTCTGCTGCAACGCGGCAAGGGCACCGTCTACGTGCTCGTCCGGCCGAAGTCCGCGGGCAAGCTCGACGAGCTGCGCGAATTCTGGGGCAAGGACAGCCAGCGGCGGGTCGTCGCCGTGAAAGGCGACCTCGGCCAGGCAAGGCTCGGCGTTTCCGCGGGCGACCTGCGCAAGCTCAAGGGCAAGGTGAAGCATTTCTTCCACCTCGGCGCCGTCTACGACATCGAGGCCAGTGCCGCCGCGATGGAGAAGGCCAACATCGAGGGCACGCAGAATTCGCTCGACGTCGCGCATGCGATCGGTGCCGGCTGCTTCCACCTCGTGAGCTCGATCGCCGCGGCCGGGCTCTACCGCGGCACGTTCACCGAGGACATGTTCGAGGAGGCCGAGGGTCTCGAGCATCCCTACCACCGCACCAAGCACGACTCGGAAGGCATGGTGCGCACCAACGGGCGGCTGCGCTTCCGCATCTACCGTCCGGGCGTGGTGGTCGGGCATTCGCAGACGGGCTTCATCGACAAGATCGACGGCCCCTACTACTTCTTCAAGGCCTTGCAGAAGCTACGCGAGTCGTGGCCGCGCTGGGTGCCGCTGGTGGGCATCGAGGGCGGGTACGTCAACCTGGTGCCGGTCGACTTCGTCGTAGCGGCCATGGACCACCTCGCACACGCCCGGGGGCTCGACGGCCGCTGTTTCCACCTCACCGACCCCAAGTCGCGGCGCATGGGCGAGGTGCTGAACGTCTTCGCCCGCGCCGCGCACGCGCCCGAGATGGTGATGCGCGTCGACCCGAAGCTGTTCGACCTCGTGCCGGAGGCGGTCGGTGCCTCGCTGAAACGCACCAGGCCGATCCAGAACGTCTTCGACCAGCTGCTGCGCGACCTGCAGATCCCGAAGAGCGTCCTCGAGTTCGCCAACTACCCGACGCGCTTCGATTCCACCGCGACCCAGTCGCTGCTCGGCAAGGCCAAGATCCGCGTGCCGGCGCTCGAGGACTACGCCTGGCGGCTGTGGGACTACTGGGAGCGCCACCTCGACCCCGACCTGTCCATCGATCGCAGTCTCAAGGGTGCCGTGAAGGGCAAGGTCGTGGTCATCACGGGCGGCTCCTCCGGCATTGGCGAGGCGGCGGCGATCCGTATCGCGGACGCGGGCGGCAAGGTGGTGGTCGTCGCGCGCGACGAGGAGAAGCTCGCCGAGGTGCGCAAGGCCATCCAGGCGCGTGGCGGCTTCGTGAAGACCTACTCCTGCGACATCACCGACCTCGCCGCCAACGACAAGCTCGCGCAGGACGTCCTCAAGGAATTCGGCCACGTCGACGTGCTGATCAACAACGCCGGACGCTCGATCCGGCGCTCGATCAACCTCTCGTACGACCGCTTTCACGACTACGAGCGCACGATGCAGCTGAATTACTTCGCCTGCGTGCGTCTCACCATGAACCTGCTGCCGTCGATGACGGCACGCAAGTCCGGGCACATCATCAACGTCTCCTCGATCGGCGTGCTCACCAACGCGCCGCGATTCTCCGCCTACGTGGCCTCGAAGGCCGCGCTCGAGTCGTTCGCGCGCTGCGCCGCCGCCGAGTTCCACGACGAGGGCGTGCACTTCACGATCATCAACATGCCGCTGGTGCGCACGCCGATGATCGCGCCGACCAAACTCTACGAGGAGATGCCCACCATCATCTCGCCGGACGAGGCAGCGGACATGATCGGCGACGCGATCACCCGCAGGCCGCAGCGCATCGCGACGCGCATGGGCGTGTTCGCGGAGATCCTGCACCTCGTGATGCCGAAGATGTCCGAGGTGGTGATGAACTCCGCCTACCGGATGTTCCCGGACTCCGCGGCCGCGCAGGGCAGGAAGGAGGGCGGCGGGGAACGGCCCGCCACCCGCGAGGCGATGATCTTCGCCTCGCTGATGCGGGGGATCCACTGGTAGCGGCGGCGTCCGTGGCCGCCGTCGCGGCGCAGGCCAGGCAGCGGTCCGCACAGGGCGATTGCGTGCGCGAGGTCGAACGGCGCGACTCGTCAAGCGCAGGTCGGATGCGCCGTGCGTCGAGGGTCGCACGTGGGGCCAGCGCGGCGACCGCGTGTGGGTCGACGAGGGCTGCCGGGCACGGTTCGAGGTGGTGCGCGGAGGTTCCGTCTCGGGCGGGACGATCGACTGCCGGTCGGAGAGCGGCCGCTACAAGGAATGCTCCATCGGACGCAAGTACACGGCGCGACTCGAGCGGGACTACACCGGCCGTTGCCGCCAGGATTCGACCTGGGGCATCCGCGAGGGTGCGATCTGGGTCACGAGCGGGTGCCAGGGGCGATTCAGGCTGGTCGCCTCGGGCGGCGGGTCGGGCAACGACAGTTCGGGCCAGCAGCAGCGCGCCGAACTCAAGCTCCAGCGTGCGCTGAGTTTCTGCCGCGAATCGCGTCGAATGGAACTGTCGCGGCCCGTACGCGGATGGGACGATGCCGGCCTGCCGAACCCAGGGAAGGGGGACCGGGGCGTGAGCATCTTTCTCGTCGTCGGCGCATTGGCGGTCCTGGCGGCGTGGGCCGCATTGATCGTCGTAAAGAAGCGTGCCACGCGCCGTGCGGCCGCCGCGCGCGCAAGGCTCAGGGCGCGGCGGCGCAAGGTGCCGGTCGTGTCGGCGAATCTGCGCGGCCTCGAATTTCGCGAGCCCGGCCTGAGTTACGACGATGCGGATGCCCGCGACGGGTGATGGATCAGGTCGCGTCCAGGCGTGACAGGTGCCGCAGGCTTGCGGCGGACTGCTCCCAGTTGCGACCGTCGAACGGCTCGACGTCGATCGCTTCGACGGTCGAGCGGTCGAGGCAGCGCGCATTGACGCTGTACCCGTCCGGGTTCGAGCGCGGCACGTAGAACGACTTTATCCCGCAGCGTCGGCAGAAGAGGTGCTTCGCCGCACCGGTGTTGAACGCATAGGCGGCGAGGTCGTCCGCGCCCCGCAGCAGGCGGAAGCGGTTCGCCGGCACGATCAGGTGCTGGAAGCCGGTCATGGAGCAGATCGAGCAGTTGCACTCCTGCACGGCGAGGCGCGCAGGGGCCTGCACTTCGAAGGCGACGGCGCCACAATGACAGCCGCCGCGGTGGGTGACGAATCCGGCCATGCGCCGAACGATAGCATCCGGCCGGCGCCTGCCGCCCGATCCGGTACGATTCGCACCATGCGCGAGGAAACGCTGCGGACGATCCTGCTGGCGAAAGCGATCGAGGAGTGCGACCCGGACGGGCGACTCATTCCGCTCGCCGATCGCGAGTCAGCGACGCACGAGGCGCTGCGGGAGGTCGGACAACCCCTCGACCCCGTCGCGGCGCTCGCCGCGCGTGCGCGCCGGCTGCTGCAGCCGCTGTCGCAGCGTCACCCGGCGCTCGACCGTCTCTCCGTTCCCGTGGTCGTCCCGGCGTGGCTGACGCTTGCCATCGTCGGCGCGGCGTTCGCGAGCGGGCTCGGCCTTGCGGCGCTCGATGGCTCGCGTCGCATAAACATCCTCGCGCTGCCGATCCTCGGGGTGGTCGCGTGGAACCTGCTGGTCTACTTCGCGCTCGCGCTGCGCGGGGTCCATCGAATGCGGCGACGGGGTTCCAAGGCGGTGGGTCCCGCTGCCACGTGGCTCGGAGACTGGCTCGGCCGCCGGCTCGAGCACGTAATGGCGTACAGCGTCGAGTTCGCGCCACCGCTGCGCGACGCGCTCGCGCGTTTCGCCGCGGATCTCGGCCACGCGACGGTTCCGCTCTTCGCGCGCGTACTGCGCCGCTCGCTGCACCTTGCAGCCGCAAGCGTCGCGCTCGGCATTGCGGCCGGGTTCTACCTGCGGGGCATCGTTCTGCGCTTCGAGGCGGGATGGGAAAGCACGTTCCTCGGTCCCTCGCAGGCGCTCGCGGCGATCAAGGTGCTGTTCGCGCCCGTGGCCGCCTGGGCCGGCAAGGCATTGCCCCGGTCGCTGCACGAAATGGAGGCCCTGCGCTGGACGGCGACCGGCGGCGGTGGCGATGCCGTGCCCTGGATCCACCTGATTGCGCTCAGCCTCGCGATCTATGTCATCGTGCCGCGCCTCGCGTTCGCGGTGGCCGCGTCGTTCGACGTCCTGCGCCTGCGGCGCTCGGTGGCGCTCCCGGCATCGCTGGTCGCGCAGGCGCAATCTCTCTTCGGCGACGCGGCGACGCGGCGCCTCGCCTCGCCGTCCGGAATCGTCAACCTGAGCCTCATCTCGCACACGAACGCCGGCAAGACCACCCTGGCACGCACGCTGCTGCGCCGTGACGTCGGCGAGGTGCGCGATGCACCGCACGTCACGACCGCTGCGACGGCCTACGAGCTGATCGCCACGCCCGAGGGCGACGTGCTGCAGCTGTGGGACACGCCCGGATTCAGCGGAACCGAGCGGCTCGCTGAACGACTGGCCGGCAGTGCCAATCCCGTCGGTTGGCTGCTCTCGCAGGCCTGGGATCGCGTGGTCGACCGTGACTTCTTCCTGAGCCAGCGCGCGATGCGCAACGTGCGCGATGCGACGGACGTCGTGCTCTACGTCGTGGACGCCAGCGAAGATCCCGCGGCGACGGGATACCTCGACGCCGAAATGAAGATCCTGGGCTGGATGGGCAAGCCGGTGCTGGTGCTGCTGAACCAGCTCGGTGCGCCGCGGGACTGGCAGGCGCCTCTTGCCCGCTACCCTTGCGTGCAGGCCGTGCTCGGATTCGACGCCTTTGCCCGTTGCTGGGTGCAGGAGCATGCGCTGCTCGAGGAGATCGCGGCGTTGCTGCAGGGCGAGAAGCAGCGCAGCTTCGACCGTATCGCCGCGCGCTGGCGCGCGCGCAATGAGGATGTGTTCCGGCGCTCCATGGATGTGCTGGCCGCGCAATTGGCCGCCGCCACCCTGGACGTCGCCGTGGTCGGCCAGCGCAGCCTGGGCGAGACCGCTCGCGCCTGGCTGGGCGGTGCGGACGGCGTCGACCCGGCAGTCGCGCGTGCGATGACCGAACTCGGCACGCGCCTCGACGCGCAGGTCAAAACCTCGATGGACGAACTGATCCGCTTGCACGGCCTGTCCGGCAATGCGTCGGTCGAGGTGCTGGAACGCATGGGAACGGAGTTCGCCGTGAGCAAGGCCGCCGACTCCGTCAAGTCGAGCGTGCTGGCCGGCGCGGTCACGGGCGCGCTCGGCGGCCTGGCGGCGGATCTTGCGGCCGGTGGACTCACGTTCGGGGCGGGAGCCTTGATCGGCGGGGTGCTCGGTGCCGTGGGCGGTCGGGGCGTGGCAAAGGCATACAACCTTGCCCGCGGTGTGGATGCCAGCACCGTGCGGTGGTCAGCAGATTTCCTGGCGGGCCGCGTCGTCGCGGCGGTGATGCGATATCTCGCGGTGGCCCATTTCGGCCGCGGACGGGGGGAGTTTGCGCAGGACGAATACCCCGCGCATTGGCGCGGGCTGGTCGAGTCGGCGGTATCGGCGCGCCGCCGCCGGCTTGAACAGGTCTGGCCGGTCGAGGGCAGTGCCACTGTCACAGGTGAACTCGAACGCCGATTGAGCCCGCTCGTCGGCGAGATCACCGTGGAGGTGCTGCGCGGCCTCTATCCGGGCCACGCACCTGCTCAGTGAAGCTGGCGGTCGATTTCCTCGGCGAACCAGAGCGCAACCGAGCCGAAGATCACGATCGCTGCGATTTCCATGTCGAACCTCATTGCGCATCGTGCGCGTCCAGGATCGTTGCGAATCTTGCTTCCTGCACCGCCGCAAATCGTTGACGGATTCGTGAGTTTTGCGTTGCGGCAACCGCTTGACACTCAGCGGTCGGGTTGCAGACGGCCCGGGCGGCCTCGCCGTCGGGATTTCAAGGTCGCCGAACCCGTCCAGGGCACGCCTCCATGCGGCGCGCGTGCCTGTAACCAGGCCGGGTGCCGAAATGCGCGGCCCGCTACCTCTGGACCCTGTTCACCTGGAACACCGTGACCGTCTTGCTGGTTTCGTTGCCGACCAGCCGCAGGGCCTTGCCATTCGGGCTCAGTTCCTCCGGCACGAACTCGAGACCTTTGGGGCCGCGGTCGCCATCGACCGCCGCGAGGCTCCGCGTGTTCGCGCAGGCCGCGAGCGACGGCGCACCGGGGTTCGTGACGTCATAGGCCGTGACACCGCCGACGCGCTCGAGGCCGACGTAAGCATAGACCCTGCTTGCCAGGCGGCCGAGGGCCGCGTTCGCCTTGAGGGTCGACGCGTTCGGTAACGCCGTCGGGTCCAGTACGTACGAACCCGAGCTCAGGCGGACCACTTCGTCGATACCCGGGAAGTCGTCGACCGAGCGCGAGTCGCCCTCGTTGCCGGTGACCAGGAAGGTTTCCCGGCCGACCTTGTAGCTGGCGATGGTATCGGGCTGGTACGGGTCTGCGGGCCCGTCTGGCAGTCAGGCTGCAAGGCGCGCGCCGATTTCGACCCAGAGGGCGCGATAGACGGACGAGGCCGGACTGCGGGGCGCATAGGCTGGAATCGGTGCGCGACGGACTGCCATGCGCTCGATGTCGCTCCAATACGGAACCTCGGTCGCCAGGATGACTGGGAACCGCGCGCGCGTGTCCGCGATGACTTCCTCGTGCAAGGCCTTGCGCCGGTCCACCATCGAGAAGAACGGCAGTATGCGCAGGTCCGGCCAGCCCGAGCGTTCCACGAAATCGAACAGTTGCTCGAGCATGCGCAGGGACAACGGGGTCGGCAGCACGGGCACCACGATCGCCTCTGCGGCGCGCAGCACGTTCTCGGTCAGCAGCGACATGCCCGGCGGGCAGTCGAGGAACAGGCAGTCGTAGGCGTCGCCGAGCGCACGGCTCATCCTGAGCAGGCGTTCCGTCGCATGCTTGCGCTTGCGCAGATGCACGTCGAAATGGCGATAGGAGAAGTCCGCGGGCAGCAGGTCAAGCCGCTCGTAGCCGGTCGGTGCGACCAGCTCCGGCAGTTCGACCTTGCCGTTCACCAGCCGCTTGGCGCTGGCCCGCTCGTCCGGCGTGCCGCGCAGGGTGTAGGTCGCCGCCCCCTGCGGGTCGAGGTCCCACAAGGCCGTGGCGCGGCCCGACTCCGCCGCGAGGTAGGCCAGATTGACGGCCGTCGTCGTCTTGCCGACGCCGCCCTTCATGTTGGAGACCGCGATGATCTGCATGACAGAGTCATGATAACCGCAGGCCCGCCGTGCAAAGTTCAAGAGTCACGCGCAGACTGCAGGCACCATTCCTACCTGCCGGGACCTGGACCGGGGACGGCGCCGCTTTGACCAGGAAGAACGAATCATCCGGCGGCACGTCCGTGCGACGGGACGCATGGATCGACCGGGACCTGAGCTGGCTCGATTTCAACCGCCGCGTGCTGAGCGAGGCGCTCGACGAACGAACGCCGTTGCTCGAGCGCCTCAAGTTCCTCGGCATCTTCACCTCCAACCTCGACGAGTTCTTCATGAAGCGCGTCGGCGCGATGCGCACGCGCGCCTATGCGAGCGGAAGTCCGGGGGCCATCGAGGAGTTCAATCTGCACGTGGCGACGCTGCGCGCGGCGCTCCTGCCCATGCTGCTGGAGCAGGCCCGCTGCCTCGAGCGGTTGCGGCCTGCGCTGGCGGAGCAGGGCATCCGCCTCGCCAGCTGGGAGGACCTGACCGACCCCCAGTGTGCGGAAGCTTCCGACTATTTCGATCGGAACGTGTCGCCGGCACTCACGCCGTTGAGCCTCGACCCGTCGCATCCGTTCCCGTTCATGTCCAACCTGTCGACGTCCTGGGCGTTCGTGCTGCGCGATCCGGCGACGGAGGAGCGGCTGAACGTGCGGGTCAAGGTGCCGAACCGCATCCCGCAATGGACCGTCCTGCACGCCGACGTGCCCCAGGGCCAGCGCTGCTTTCTCTCGCTGCAGGACTTGCTGCGGCACGAAGCCTACAAGCTGTTTCCGGGCACCGAGATCGAGCACGCGATGCTGTTCCGGGTGTCGCGCAACGCCGACGTCGCGCTGGAGGAGGACGCCGACAACAGCCTGAAGGAACTCATCGAGGAACAGCTCCGCCAGCGCCGCTTCCAGCCGGTGGTGCGGCTCGAATTCAGCGAGAACCCGTTGCCCGAGGTCCGCGACGGGCTGCGCGCCCGTTTCGATCTGCGTGACGGCGACCTCTACGAGTTACCGGGGCCGATCGATTACTCGACCCTGTTCGAGATCGCCTCGCTGCCGGCGCCGGGACTGCGCGACACGCCCTGGACGCCGATGATCCCGGCGAGCCTGGACGAGGACGCGGACCTTTTCGCGGCCATCCGCGCGGGAGACGTGCTGGTGCACCATCCCTATGAGAGCTTCGACGCGTCGGTCGAGCGGTTCATCCGCGACGCCGCGAACGATCCCGCCACCACCACCATCAAGATGACGGTGTACCGGCTCGGCGACGACACACCCTTCGTCCGCTCGCTGATCAAGGCCGCCGAGTCGGGCAAGCAGGTAGCGTGCATCGTCGAGCTGAAGGCGCGCTTCGACGAGGAGCGCAACCTGCACTGGGCCGACGAATTGCAGAAGGCAGGCGATCACGTGATCTATGGGGTGCGCGGCCTCAAGACCCACACCAAGCTCGCGCTGGTCGTGCGCCGGGAGTCGACCGGGCTGCGCTGCTATGCACACATCGGCACGGGCAACTACCACGTCAAGACAGCACGCCAGTACACGGATTTCGGGCTGTTCACCTGCGATCCCGTGCTGACGCGGGACGTCGTCAACCTGTTCCATCACCTCACGGGTTACTCCCGCGAGCCCAGGTTCGAGCGATTGCTCGTGGCACCCATCAACATGCGCGAGAGGTTCGTCGAACTGATCGGGCGTGAGGCCGGGAATGCGCGAGCAGGCCGCCCGGCCCGCATCGTCGCGAAACTGAATCAACTCGAGGACCTCCCCATCTGCGAGGCGCTGTCGCAGGCATCGCGGGCGGGCGTGCCGATCGACCTGATCATCCGCGGGTTTTGCTGCCTGCGGCCAGGCGTAGCAGGCCTGACCGAGAATGTCCGCATCCGGTCAGTCGTCGGTCGCTTCCTCGAGCACGCGAGAGTCTTCCATTTCGCCAACGGCGCGGACGATCCGCTCGATGGCGAGTTTTTCATCGGCTCAGCAGACTGGATGGATCGCAACCTGACGCGCCGTGTCGAGGCGATTGCCCCGGTCGATGCGCGCCAGCTGCGCGAGCGGCTGTGGGAGGTGCTGCAGGTGCAACTCGAGGACCAGCGCAATGCATGGCAGATGCAGCCGGACGGAAGCTACGTGCAGCTGACGGCCGGGAGAACTGCGTCCGAGACAGCGCGCGATGGGTCGCACCAGGCGTTGATGAAGAGGACGCTGGCAAGGCTGCGACGCTAGCCCGGATTTCTCACGGATCTGAGGTGCAACGGTCCTGTGGGTGAGTAAAACTTGTTGTGCGAGAACGAGTTTTGCATCACTCACAGGAGGGTTCCGATGCCGACACAGCGTAATCCGGAGCAGCTGGTCGGGCAGATCCGTGCCCGCTGGCCCCGGACACGGATCGTGCTGCGGGCCGACTCGGGATTCGCGCGCGAGGCGCTGGAGCCGCCCCCACGACCCAGGCAGCCTCAACCTTCAATCGCCGCACCGCTCGCGCGCCGAGCGGCGTGCACCTGTGGCCTAAAACAGACCCATCCGTGGGGCACGGCCGCGCGCACGCCCGGCGGCGACGACAACACCAACCGCCCGCGATAAATCACAGGCCGTCAGACGATCCGTGAGAAATCCGGGCGAGATAAACTGGTCTGCATTCAATGTATTACATTGGTTTTACAGCGGGTCCATGGCGGTGCGAACCACCCCCGGTCCGGCGGTAGCCCGCGTCCCGTTGCGGTAGAATGGACGGGCGACGATGGGTTGTGGACGAGGTCGACAATGGCGCAGGCAAACGATGATCCGAAGGCCACCGCTGGGCGACGCATGGCCGTGGATTCGCTGGCACGCGAGTTCGAGATGCCGGTCGAGCTGGTGGAACGCACGTACCGGGACCAGGCATCGAGGATCGAAGCCCAGGCCCGCATCAAGACCTTCGTGCCCGTCGTTATCCTGAATCGCGTCCGCGCGGAGCTACGGCACCACCGGCGGCAACGCTAGTCGACACGGGACGCTACAGCGCCGAAACCGACAACCTGCGCAGCAGCGCCATGCGCTTGTCGTGGTGCTCCTCCATCCGGTTGAGGATGTCCGCGAGGAAGCCCACGGTGTCGACGATGCGCGGGCCCTTGTTGAGCATCACGCACTCGGCGCGACTGCTCATGACGGCATCGCTCACCTCGGCGCGAGTGGGAGCGCCGGCCTTGGCGAGGCCCTCGAGCACCTGGGTCGCCCAGATGACGGGCACGTGGGCGGCCTCGCAGAGCCACAGGATCTCCTCCTGGACTTCCGACAGCCGCTCGAAGCCGATCTCGACCGCAAGATCGCCGCGCGCCACCATCACGCCGACCGGTGGCGAGCGCAGGCTCGCGAGCAGGATGCGAGGCAGGTTCTGGAAGGCCGCGGCGTTCTCGATCTTGAGCACGATGCCGATGTGGCCGGCGCCGAGCGCATGAATGCGATCCTCGAGCTGGATCACGTCCCCGGGCGTGCGCAGGAACGAGAGTGCCACCATGTCCGCAAATTGCACCACCACGGCAAGGTCAGCGATGTCCTTGTCGGTGAGCGCGGCAAGCCCGAGATCCGTGTCCGGGAAGTTGATGCCCTTCTCGGCGCGCAGCCGCGCGCCGCCCGGCGCGGCCCGACTGATTTCGACCGCCATGCGCGAGCCGTCGTTGGTGCGCACCACGCCACCGATCTTGCCGTCGTCGAGCCAGACTCGGTGGCCGGGCGCCGCACGATCGAAGGCCGCTGGCAGCGTGCAGTGGATATGCGCAGCCTGCGACACGCGCCCTTCCGGATCGCGCAGCGCGGCCACGGCGGGCAGGTCCTCGCGCGTGAGGACGAGCACGTCGCCCACGCCGAGGTGCAGCGGCTCCACTACGGCCGGTAGTGAGCCGACCGTGGCCTCCCCCGCGATCACGCCGCCGCGGACGATCTTCACGCTGATTCCCTGCGCGACGTAGGCCGTACTGGCAGCCTCCGCGAGCCATGACCGGCCACGCTGTTCGACGACCGTGAGATCACGCTCACGGCCGCGCAGATCGGCGAGATGCAGTACGTCGCCGACGTCGAATGCCTCGAGCGACTCCGTCGCCAGCGGCAACGTGACAGCGCCGGGCGGCGCAGGTTCGCGCGCCTCGTCGGGCGTGAGCCACACTTGCGCCGGTTTCACGAGGCGGCCCATGCGGTCGCGCTCGGGCCTGATGCGGACGAAGTTGCCAATGGGGGCGATGGAGCCGGTGCGCAGCTTCGGGCCCGCAAGGTCCGCCTGGATGCGGCACCGCCGCCCGACGATACGCTCGGCGCTCCGCAGGTTGCCCACCATGCGACGCCACGCGGTTGCATCGTCGTGGGCGCAATTGATGCGCATCACGTCCATCCCGGCACGCATCAGCTCGACCAGCAGCACCTCGTTGGTGGCCGCTTCGCTCGGCATCGTCACCATGATGCGTGCGGAGCGCATGCGGCGCGACGGGCCGAGAAGAGTACGGGCGTGGTCGCGCAGCAGCAGCGGTCCGGTGCGCATGTCGACCGGCGGCGACGGCGGCTCCGCGGGCTCGCTGCCCATCAGTCGCTCGAGGATCGCGATGGCCGCGTTCAGGCTCGCGAGCGTGTGTGATTCGATCACGCCCAGGGACGAGAGCCCGAGCGACGCGAGGTCCTGCTGGAGGTTGCGGATGTCCCGCTGGCGAACGCCGAGGTACTGCAGGAGATTGCGGGCGCTCGCCCGGTAGCGCGGCTCGATTGCCTCGATTTCGAGGGTGTGCGCCTCCTCGAGCGCGAGCGCGCCGGACCGTACGTCCCGGAGCGCGCCCAGCGTGCGCTCGAGGAGACGGTCGGTGGCGATGTTCGTCATGTCCCGGTCCGTAGCAGACGACCCGCAATCATGTGACGGCAACATGACACTATCGTGAATGCGCCTGGTCCGGTCGGGACCGGCACGACATCGTTCAGCCGGTCGGCCGGACGACCACCCGCAGCGCCTGCGGCAGCAGGCTGAATTCGGCGGGCGTGCGCCCGACGAGCTGCCCGTCCGCCTGGATGGCCACCGGCGGATCGGTCTCGATGCGCACGCGCGCCGCCCGCAGGTGTCGCACCGCCGGATCGCCGAGGATGCGACCCCGGTACAGCTTGACGAGCTTGGGTAACGCCTGCAGCAGGGAAAGCTCGCGGACGGCGAGCACGTCCAGCAGGCCGTCGTCCATGCGCGCGGTCGGCGCCACGTGCATGCGGTTGCCGCAGTACTGCGCATTCGCCACGAAGGCGAGCAGCAGGCGGCCTTCGATCGTCTCCCGGTCGGCGCAGAGCCTGAATTCGGGCGAGCGGTACGCAGCGAGGCCGCTCAACGCGCCGCGCAGGTAGGTGAGTGCGGAGGGGACCGGACGTGGCACGCGTTCGGTCACGTAAGCGTCGTAGCCTGCTCCCGCGACGTTGATGAACCAGCGGCGCGGCGCGCCTGGCGTGGCGGAGTCGATCGCGCCGACGTCGTGCAGCATCGTCCGGTGCGCCGCGAGTGCCTGCGCGATGGCCGTGGGGGCGCGCGTGATGCCGAGCGAGCGCGCCCAGTCATTGCCGGTGCCGGTCGGAGCGACAGCGAGCGTCACCTCGCGCGTATCGACGAGGCCTGCGTTCATGATCCCGTGCACGACTTCGTTGACGGAGCCGTCGCCACCCACGGCCACGATGTGGCGGCGCCCCTCATGCAGCGCCCGCCGCGCCAGTTCCTCGCCGTGCCCGGGGCGCTGCGTGTGAATCGCGTCGAAGGCGACGCCGGCGGAAGCCACGGCACGCTCGATGGCGTGCCAGCCCGCGCCGCCGTCATGCCGCCCCGAGGCTGGATTGACGATGATCAGCCAGCGGGTGTCGAGTGACATGCCGGCAGGCGCGTTCGGCTACCGGACCGGCGCCGTGCAGTACTCGTCGACGAACTTCTGCTGGGAGCGAACCTGCTCCCGCGGGAACGTCGCGTCCGGGACGAGCATGTCGGCCAGCAGGTTGCGTGCCTGTACGCAGCTCGGGTTGTTCGCCACGCGCAGCTTGGCCGCCATCTCCTCCTGCTCGCGGCGCTGCGCGGGGTTCTTGCTGCAGTTGATTTCGGCCGTCTGCTGCAGCCGCCGGATCTCCGTGGCGCTCGTCGCCTCGCTGCCGCTGGTCTTGCGCTCGAGCGCCTCGAGCGCGATCACGCATTCGCGGTTGCGGAGGCTGCCCAGCAGGTTCTCGCGCTGGGCGACCTGTGCGGGAGAGGCGGGCGGCGATGCCGAGCCCGACTTGCTTGCACGGCCGCTCGCGGATTTCGTCGTCGAGCGCTTGCTCGTCCCCGGGATGTCGATGCGCTCGGCCGTTACGCCGGCCGGGGGCTTCTCGCTCGACAGGTGGGTGACGCCTTCCTCGTCGACCCAGCGGTAGACCTGGGCCATGGCGCTGGGCGCCGCCAGCAGGTGGACACAGAGCGCGGCCGCTGCAAGGCGGGCGAAGCCCAGCCCCAGGGGCAGGCTGTCGCGCGAGGAGATGACCCGAAACGAACCCATGGGCGCGATTCTACAGGCCGCGCCATCCGACGATGGCGACGAAGCTCAAGGTCTGCCGAGTCCGCGACGCGCCGGGAGGCCCCAGTCAGGCGTACCGCTTGAGGATCTTCGCCAGCCCGTCCGAACCCGGGTGCATCTTCTGGTAAGGCACCTGGTTCAGCGGCACGTCGGTGGTCTGAGCCATGTCGTGCATGTCAGGGCCGCTCGACGAGACGAAGATGAGCCCGGTGACGTGTTCGCCCTGGCGCAGCTTCGTGCGCAGGTACTCGAACGCCTTGCCGCGGTGGGTCGGGTCGTAGTCCTTGTCGAGCTTGCGCAGCACGATCTGGCTGCCGTCGTGCATCTGCACCGGCAGCGCCTCGCCCTCGGCGTAGGACGCCTTGATCTCCTGGCGCGGCGGGATGTAATCCGCGTGCACGGCCTCGTGGTAGTGCTCGCGCGTGAACGTGTAGCTCTTGGTCGAGCCCACGTGGTCGTTGAAGGTGACGCAGGGCGAGATGATGTCGATCATCGCAAAGCCCTTGTGCATGAGCCCCGCCTGGATCAGCGGCACCAGCTGCTCCTTGTCGCCGGAGAAGCTGCGGGCGATGAAGGTGCCACCGAGCGACAGCGCCGCCAGGCACGGGTCCACCGGCGACTGCTGGTTCTCCTCGCCCTTCTTCGTCTTCGTGCCGATGTCGGCGGACGCCGAGAACTGGCCCTTGGTGAGGCCGTAGACGCCGTTGTTTTCGCAGAGATAGAGCATGTTCACGTTGCGCCGGATGGAGTGCGCGAACTGCCCGAAGCCGATCGAGAGCGAATCGCCGTCGCCCGACACGCCGATGTAGTAGAGGTTCTTGTTCGCCGCGTTGGCGCCGGTCGCCACCGACGGCATGCGCCCGTGCACGCCGTTGAAGCCGTGCGAGCCGCTGGCGAAATACGCCGTGGTCTTCGACGAGCAGCCGATGCCGGACAGCTTCACCAGTTGCTCGGGCTTGAGCCCGAGGCCCCACAGCGCCTCGATGATGGCGGAGGTGACCGAGTCGTGCCCGCAACCCGCGCACAGCGTGGACATCGCGCCCTCGTAGTCGCGGCGCGTGAGCCCGAGCGGGTTCGTGGGCAGGCCGGGGTGGCGGACCTTGGGCTTGTTGATGAAAGACATGGAAGACTCCGGGAGGGCTGTGGGCGGTAGACTGAGGGTGGAAAGGCTGTGGGCTGTGGGCTGTATGCTGTAGGTCGGAGGGGTCGCTGCTTTCTTACCTGCAGCCTACAGCCCACAGCCCACAGCCCGCTTCCACAACCCTCAGCCGCTACCTCATCGCGGCTCGCTTCGCGTCACCCAGCTCTGCCAGCACGCTTTCCACGATCTCCTTCGAGGTCATGGGCAGGCCGCTGTAGTGCAGGATCGAGTACAGCTTCGACTTCGGCACGTCGGTCTCGAGCGTCAGCAGGGAGCGCAGCTGCGCGTCGCGGTTCTGCTCGACCACGAAGATCTTCTCGTGCTCGGCCATGAACGCCTCGACCTCCTTGGTGAACGGGAAGGCCTTGATGCGCATGTAGTCGATGGCGATGCCGCGCTTCGCGAGGATGTCGCGCGCCTCATTCACCGCGCCGCGGCTGCTGCCGACCGCGACGAGCCCGATCGTGCTGGTGCCCGTGGCCTCGATGACCGGCGGCGGCACGAGCGTCCTGGCCCGCTTGAACTTGCGCAGCAGCCGGTCGAGTACCACCTGGTACTCCGTCGAGTCCTCGGTGTAGCCACCATACTGGTTGTGGCCGGAACCGCGCGTGAAGTACGCGCCCTTCGCGCTCACGCCCGGAATCGTGCGGTAGGGGATGCCGTCGTCGTCCTTGTCGAGGTAACGATGGAACTTCGGCAGCGCCTCGATCTCCTCCTTCGTCAGTACCTTGCCGCGGTCCGGCCGGTATGCGTCGTCCCACTTGAGGTCCTTGCACATCCAGTCGTTCATGCCGATGTCGAGGTCCGACATGACGAACACCGGGGTCTGCAGGCGCTCGGCAAGGTCGAAGGCCTGCACCGCCATGTAGAAGCATTCCTCGGGGTTCGAGGGGAACAGCAGCACGTGCTTGGTGTCGCCGTGCGAAGCGTAGGCGCAGAGCATGATGTCGCACTGCTGCGTGCGCGTGGGCATGCCGGTGGAGGGGCCCACCCGCTGCACGTCGAACACCACGGCGGGGATCTCCGCGTAGTAGGCAAGCCCGATGAACTCGTTCATCAGCGAGATGCCGGGGCCGCTGGTGGCGGTGAAGGCACGTGCCCCGTTCCAGTTCGCGCCCAGCACCATGCCGATCGCCGAGAGCTCGTCCTCCGCCTGGATCACGGCGAAGTTGTTGTTGCCGGTCTCCGGGTCCACTCGCAGCTTCTGGCAGAAACCCTTGAACGCGTCCATCAGCGAGGTCGAGGGCGTGATCGGGTACCACGGCCCCACGGTCGCGCCGGCATATACGCAGCCGAGCGCGGCGGCCGTGTTGCCGTCGATCATGACGTGCCCGGCGGTCCTGTCCATGCGCTCGAGTCGCAGCGGCAGCGGGCAGGGCAGGTGCTCCTTCGCGTAGTCGAAGCCGAGCTGCACCGCCTTCATGTTCGCGTCCACCAGCGCCTGCTTCTTGCCGAAGCTCTCGCCGAGTAGCTGGCGGATCACCTCGAGGTCGATCTCGAGCAGCGCGGCCAGCACGCCCGCGTACATGATGTTCTTCATCAGGATGCGGTTGCGCACCCCCACGAAGTTCTCGTTGCAGATCTTCGCGAGCGGCACGCCGAGGATCGTGATGTCCTCGCGCGTGAGCAGCGTCGAGCGCGGCCAGGTGGAGTCGTGGATGAGGTAGCCGCCGGGGCTCACCTCGCGCACGTCCTTCTGGTAGGTCTCCGCGTTCATCGCGACCATGAGGTCCACGCGGCCGGAGCGTGCCACGTAGCCGTCCTTCGTCACGCGGATCTCGTACCAGGTGGGCAGGCCCTGGATGTTGGACGGGAAGTAGTTCTTCCCCATCACTGGAATGCCCATGCGGAAAATGGACTTCATCAGCAGCGTGTTGGCACTGGCGGAGCCGGTGCCGTTCACGTTGGCGAGCTTGATGACGAAGTCGTTTACGCGGTCTTGCGTTGTTGCGGAGTGGGCCATTGGTGGTCGGTGGCGTGGGGCAGGTTGATCTTCGACTTCTGCATGTCCCAGGCGGCCGTCGGGCAGCGCTCGGCGCAGAGTCCGCAGTGCACGCAGAGGTCCTCGTCCTTCACCATGACGCGGCCGGTCTGCTTGAGCGGCTCGGACACGTAGAGCGACTGGGCGGGACTGTGGCGCGGTGCCTTGAGCCGCGTCGAGAGTTCCGCTTCCTCGCCATTGCGGGTGATGGTCAGGCAGTCGGTCGGGCAGATGTCGATGCAGGCGTCGCATTCGATGCAGAGCTTCGCCTCGAACACCGTCTGGATGTCGCAGTTGAGGCAGCGCTGCACCTCGGCAGCGGTCTGCTCGGCGTCGAACCCGAGTTCGACCTCGATGCTGATCTTCTTGAAGCGCTCCTTGAGCGCGACGTGCGGCACCAGCCGCCGCTCGACGGGGTTGTAGTCGTTCTTGTACGACCACTCGTGCAGGCCCATCTTGCGGCTCGAGAGCTTCATCGTGGGCGGCAGCCGGTTCGTGACGGGCTGTCCGCAGCAGAAATTGTGGATCGAGATCGCCGCCTGGTGGCCGTGCTCGACGGCCCAGATGATGTTCTTCGGGCCGAAGGCTGCGTCGCCGCCGAAGAAGACGTCCGGCCGCGTGGACTGGAACGTGGCGGGATCCACGACGGGCACGTGCCACTTGTCGAACTGCAGCCCCAGGTCATCCTCGATCCAGGGGAAGGCGTTCTCCTGCCCGATGGCGAGGATCACGTCGTCCGCGGGGAAGAACTCCTCGCCGACGATGCGCTCGGCGATGATGTGGCCGCGCGCGTCGAACTCGTACTGCATCTTGTCGAACAGCATGCCCTTCAGGCGCCCGCCCTCGACGACGAACGACTTCGGGGCGTGGTTCACCACGATCTCGACGTTCTCGGCCTCGGCGTCCTCGAGCTCCCACTCCGAAGCCTTGAAGAACTGGCGCGGCTTGCGCGCCATGACCTTCACGTCCCTCGCGCCGAGTCGCAGCGAGGAGCGGCAGCAGTCCATGGCGGTGTTGCCGACGCCGATGATGAGCACGCGCTCGCCGATCTTCTCGAGGTGCTTGAACGCGACCGACTCGAGCCACTGGATGCCGATGTGGATGTTGGCGTCGCCTTCCTTGCGGCCGGGGAGCTTCAGCTCCTTGCCTTTCGGCGCGCCGCTGCCGACGAACACCGCGTCGAACTCCCCGCCGCCGAGCAGCTTCTTCATGCTCTCGATGCGCGAGTTGTAGCGGACCTCGGCGCCCATGCCCGTGATGTAGCCGATTTCCTCGTCGATCACCGACTCGGGCAGGCGGAAGGCCGGGATGTTGGTGCGCATCAGGCCGCCCGGCTTGTCCCACTGCTCGAAGACCACGACCTCGTAGCCGAGCGGCAGCAGGTCGTTGGCGACCGTGAGCGAGGCGGGGCCGGCCCCGATGCAGGCGACGCGCTTGCCGTTCTTCTGCGCCGGCACGACCGGCAGCCGGTCGACGATGGAATCCTTGTGGTCGGCCGCGACGCGCTTCAGGCGGCAGATCGCCACCGGCTTTTCCTCGACGCGTCCGCGCCGGCAGGCCGGTTCGCACGGCCGGTCGCACACGCGGCCGAGGATGCCCGGGAACACGTTGGATTCCCGGTTCACCATGTAGGCGTCCGAGAACTCGCCGAGGGCGATCAGGCGGATGTATTCGGGTACGTCTGTGTGGGCCGGGCAGGCCCACTGGCAGTCCACCACCCGGTGGAAATAGTCCGGGTTCGAAGTGTCGGTCGGTTGCACGGCGACGGGTCCTCGGGGCGGGCGGCAGTTCGCGAGCTTAGCGCTTCTGTCGGGGCGCGCAACTGCGGTCACCGGGGTCCTCAACGCTGCCGCCGGGCCACGAGCGTCACGTGGGTCTGGTCGCGGACACCAACGCTGATGCTCGTGCGGCCCTCCGCCGGCACGGTCCACGGCTACGGCAGGTTGTCCTGCACCACCGTGAGCACATGAGTGCCTGCGCCCACCGACGGAAACTCGAAACGACCCTCGGACTTGGTTCGCGACGCAAAGTGGCCATTCAGCAGGATCACGATGTTCGGGGCCCCGGCCTCTCCGGCGTCGAGAATTCCGTTGTCGTGCTCGTCCAGGAAGAGGACCCCGCCCGCGCTGCCGGAGCCGCGACCCGGCGCGCGAAACGTGTTGCGGCTGACGTAGCAGTTCGCGCCCGCTGTCCAGCCCATAGCGAAGGTCCAGCCCACGGCGGCGCTCACCATTACGTGGTCGTACGAAGCCCGCCCATCCGAACCGTTCCGGCTGGCGTTCAAGTCACCCACGATGTTGGTGCGAATGTTGCCGTCGACGTTGAGCGCGACACCGAATGTGTTGACAGTCTCGTCCGCGAATTCCGCGTGCCCGAGAAGGACGGAACTTCCGAACCGGGTGCCCGGTGGCGTGTTCCACGTCTGGTTCAGGGTCAACTGGGAACCGTCCCGCAAGTCGTCCGTTGCGTAGTCGACCTGGGCTCGTCCGATGCCGAGTCGGTTGACGCTGTCGACGAACCCGAATCCGGACCAAGCGTCCCTCGCGCCGTCCCGAGGGCTGACAGCTCCCGGGTGCCAATTCATCGGAGAACGAAACGCCGCCATCGGCGGCCAGGGTCCAGTCTGCCGTGCGCACGGTGTAAGTCGACGGCTGGCTCGCGGCATTCGTGATCTCGACGACCCAGCGCGATCGTTCGCCCGGGCTCACGTTGATCTCCCGGGGTGTGCTGCGGGGCAGTCCGCAGTTTTTCGCGCAATGCGCGGGGGTGACGTTCAGTCGCGGGCCGGCAGGCCCACGACGAAGTCCGGGCTGCCGTAGTGCACGTAGTCGGCCCAGTCGATCGAACCGTGCTGGAAGACGAGGCGGCGCGCGGCCAGCACGGACTCGCCGAGCGTGACTCCGCCGAGCAGGCGCTCGTAGAAAAGCGAGGAGAACGTGAGCGCGGCCTCGTCGCCGACCGGCCAGTGCGTGCCGAGGAAGTTGGCGACGCCGCCGCTCAGGAAGGCCTCGGCGACACTGGTCGAGCGACGGAACGCGAACAGCCGGCCGCCGCCAGCGACCGGAGCGCGCTTGCGCACGCGGGCCGCCTCGCAGGCATTGAAGAACACGAGCGACGGAAGATCGCCGAGGCCGTCGAGATCCGATCCGCGCAGCACCTCGCCGCGGGCGCACACGAGTCCGCTGCGGGCAGGGTCGTCGGCGTCGAAGAATCCGTGCCCGGCGAAATGCAGCACGTCGTAGCGTCCGCTGGCGAACGCCTTGAGCACCGCCGTGCGGGTCGCGGCCGGGCCGACGAGCATCTCGACCGTGGCGCCGTGGTCCCGCATCCGGCGCGCCAGGGACTGGCCCTCGTCGGCGGCGCCGGGCAGGTCGAGCGTCGGGTCGACGACCATGAGCGCCTGCAGTGTCGCGCCCACGCCGTGCTCGTCGCGCCAGCGGGCCGCCGACAGGGTCTCGCTTGCGTAGCGACGGCTCAGGCCCGCCTCGAGCGCCGGAGTGGTCTCGCCGATGCGCAGCGCCTCCCAAGGCACGCGGGAGGCCTCGTGGTCATGCACGACGACGAGGTGGCGTCGCCGCATCGCCTCGAGTCCCTCGATGACCGAGGCCGCGAGCAGCAGGCGCGCCAGCTCCTTGCCGAACCTCGGCATGTCCCGTGGCTGCAGTGAACCGGACTCGGCTCGCGCAAGGTGCGCACGCAGGGCCTTGCGGCCGATCCGCAGGTTTCCGCTCAGCACAGCAGCTTTCGCACCGGAGGTGAGGAGCGAGCTGCGGCACTCGAAGTCGCTGCGCCCGCGCTCCAGCAGGGTGACGAGGAGATACGCTGGGTCCACAGGCCGGGCGGGCGCCCGGGCGGGCGCGGCAACCGCAACCTCTGCCTCGTCCATGACGATGCGTACGTCGCCTCCATCGAGCCGTGCCTTCGCCTTCGCGGCGGCGCGCCGCAGGGACGTGTACTTGCGTTCGTCGATCTCGCAGATCGTGACGCGGCGGACGACGCGTCCGGGATCGGCGTTCTGCAGGCCGGCGACGAATCCCCCGAGTTGCTGCTCCAGCGCCGAGGCGACCGGCACACCCGACCCGGCGCCGAACAGCACCGTCGCGAAGTCCTCGACGCCGGAGAGGGCGAGCGTGCGCACGACGTTTTCCGCGGCGAACGACTGTGCATCGGAGCCGAAGTCGTCGAAGTCGCCGAGTCCCGCGAACAGCACGAACTCGGCCATGAGCGTGCCGCGCGCGACCGGCAGTACGGACACCTGGCCGAGTTGTCCCGAGAACATCCGGCGCCGCGCGAGTTCGCGGATCGCGCCACCGAGCCGCTCGTCGACCGCCGCGGCCGGACCCGACGGGTCCACGTTGCGGAACACGCCCAGGACGAGCGCGCGTGCATTGGCGTCGACGATGCTTGCGTGCGCGAGCCGGACCTCGAGCGTGCGTTGCCCGACCGCCGTGGCCCGTGCGTGCGTGCCGCGCCCGGGCTCGAGTGCGGAGCGCGCCACGACGCCGTGGAACTCGGGCGACACGACGGGCTCGAGGATGCGCCGGCGTGCGTCCGGCGAGAGGTCCTGCCAGTTGACCTTGTGGGGGGCAATGCGTCGCAGCGCTGCCTCGCTCACCGTGCGGCGGGCCGCCGCGCGCGCCCGACGCGTCGTCGACGGGAGACGCCGGGTGGCGCCGGTGCGCAGCAGGTCGACGACCGCCGCGATGACCTTGCCGTTGTTGGGCAGGCCGCCGTGCTTCTCGCCGACGTACCAGTTGGCGGCACCCGGCATGGCGGCGAGGGCGAGCGGCACCGTGCCGTCGCCCTCGTGGGTGACCACGTAACGGAAATCCGCGCCCTTGCGCTCGAGCCCCGTGACCGTCTCCTGGCGCACGCCGACGATGTGCAGGCAGCGCTTGTCGGCATCCGGCCAGCGCCCGCGGGCCGCCGCCGCCTCGGTGAGCAGCCGTCGATCGGGTCGCAGCGCATCGTCGGGCCAGCCGGCTGGGTCGAACAGGTCCGGGCCCTGCGTGCGGGTCGGGTCGGGCAGCAGCTCGTGCAGCGCCGGCAGGGTGCGGAAGATGATGCGCGCGAGATCCTCCGCGTCGTGCCGCAGGTCGAGTGCGGCGAGCTTGCGCACCGTGGGATACACGCCGCGCAGGGCGAGCACCGGCGCGAATGAGCCGAAGTTGGGCGCGCCGACCTGGACGACCCGGGAGATGGTCCCTCGGTCGGCGCCGAGCGCGGCTCGCGCCACGAGGCCACCCAGGCTGTGTCCCACCAGCATGACCTCGCGGGCACCCTCGCGGGCGATGCGCGCGGTCAGTTCGCTGGCCAGCTGCTCGACGCTCCGACGCCAGTCGTACGCGTGGAACTTCGCGTCGAAGCCCGCGACCTGCAGCGAGAGCTTGAGCTTGAGCGAGTTCAGCAGCATTGCGCCCAGCGCCGTGAGGCGCGCGCCGCGCGGCAGGGCCAGGCGAACGAGATGGCCGGCGACGATCTCGACCGGGTCGAGCCACAGCACGTCGTCGAGCAGCCGGCCGCGAGTGCCGATCCGTGAGCCCATCAGGCCGGGCAGCACGTACACGGTGGGCCCGCCGAGCCTGCGCGTCGCCGCTGCCTGTCTCGCGAGCGTACTCAGTTCGCGGTGGCCGGCCTCGCCAAATTGAGCGACCAGCTCGGCTTTGCGCTCGCCGCTTGCGAGCAGGCGCTCGATGTCCTCGTCGTGCAGGCGGTGCAGCGGCAGCCGCGCAACAGGATTCACGGGACCGCCGCGCTCGGGTGCGTCAGTGGTGCGCGTGCTGCGAGGTATCTTCGCTCGCCGCGCGCACCGCGACGTCGACCGTCAGTTCGCCCGCCTGCTCGAAAGTCAGTGTCAGCGGGAAGCTTTCGCCGGCGGTCAGCGGCTTGCCGAGGCCCATCAGCATGACGTGCGTTCCCTTGGGCGCGAGCTCGACGCGCGCGCCGGCCGGCACGCTCACCGCATCGATCGGCCGCATCTTCATAAGACCGTCCTTCTCCTCGACGGTGTGCAGGTGAACCATCGCGGCGCGGGTCGTGCTGCCCGCGACGAGCCGGTCGGAGGCCGAGCCGCCTTCGATGCTCATGTACACGGCGCCGACATCGACGCCGGGCGCCGTCGCGCGGGCCCAGGCATTCGTGACCCTGGGACCGTCGCCCGCGATCGCCGCGCCAGCCAGCGCCGCCAATGCGGCGCCCGCGAGCGATCGCTTCAGCCATCCGTTCATCGCTTCGACTCCTCTTTCATGGCCGCGCGGATCGCGTTCGCGATCGCTTCGATGGCCGGCCCGCGGGTCGTGGATTTGCGCCACACCGCCCCGATGGTACGCGCCGGAGCTGGCTTGACGAAGGGCTTGATTCTCAATCCGCGCGCTGCGCCCACGGGCGAGGCCGCGGCGAGTTCGGGCAGCAGCGTAATGCCGTGTCCCGCCGCGACCATCTGGCGCAGCGTCTCGAGGCTCGTCGCCCGGTAGTCCTGGGACTCCTGGGCCCCGACCCGGCTGCACACCTCGAGCGCCTGGTCGCGCAGGCAGTGGCCGTCCTCGAGCAGCAGCAGGGGCTCGCCGTGCAGGTCCTGCGCCGTGACGCGCTCGCGATCGGCCAGGGGATGGTCGGCCGGGACCGCGAGCATGAAGGGCTCTTCGTACAACTCGGCGGCCTCGAGGCCGTCCATCGCCACCGGCACGGCGAGAATGCCCATGTCGATCTCGCCGTCCCGCAGCTTCTCGAGCAGCGGCGCCGTCTGGTACTCGTAGAGCAGCAGCTTGAGTCGCGGCAGCGCGCGCTTGAGGCGACGCACGATGTGGGGGAGCAGGTACGGCCCCACGGTCGGAATCAGCGCGACCTTGAGCGCGCCACCGAGCGGGTCGCGATCCGTCTTCGCGAGCTCCACGATGGCGTCGGCTTCCTGCAGCACCCGGCGCGCCCGCTCGACGATCTTCGCGCCTGCCGGGGTGATCGAGACGCGCTTGGGCTGGCGCTCGACCAGCGGCACGCCCAGGTACTCCTCGAGCTTGCGGATCTGCGCCGAAAGCGTCGGCTGGCTCACGTAGCAGCGCTCGGCCGCCTTGCCGAAGTGCCGCTCGTCCGCGAGCGCCACCAGGTACCTGAGATCACGCAGGTTCATGGGCCAAGCATAGCCCTCATCTATCAAATCCGGCAAAACAATCTCCGGAAGCGATCAGGGCCGCAGCGTCACCGTCGCCGGCCCCGTGTCCACCTCCTCCTTCTCCTATACTCCCCCCATGGCTTCCCGTTCCCACCGCCTCTCCGCCGGCGTCGTCGTCGTCCGGCAGACGGAGAACGGCTGGCGATTCCTCCTGCTGCGCGCCTTCAACCACTGGGATTTCCCCAAGGGCATGGTCGAGGAGGGCGAGGAGCCCCTGGCCGCGGCCGTGCGGGAGGTGCACGAGGAGTCGCTGATCGGCGATCTCGAGTTCGCGTGGGGACAGACCTCCACCCAGACCGGCCCCTACAGCCGGGGCAAGGTCGCGCGCTATTTTGTCGCCACCACCCGCACCGAGTCGGTGTCCCTGCCCGTCAATCCCGAACTCGGTCGGCCGGAGCACAGCGAGTATCGCTGGGTGGATTTCGACGAGGCCCTGGAACTCGTCTCGCCGCGCGTGCGGCCGGTGCTGGCCTGGGTCGCGCAGGTGATGAACCTGGAAAGCGGCGAGGGCCCGGCCGGCGCCTGACGTGGCCGTTGCGCGCGGTTTCCGCTGCTACGGGTCGGCGTCGTCAGACCACGCGTCCGCGGTGTCCGTGGCGCCGGAAGTCCTCGACGTTCGCCGCCATCTCCTCCAGGCAGCGCTGGCGCGCCTCGCGCGCGGCCCACGCGATGTGCGGCGTCACGATCAGGTTGGGGGTGTCCGGCTCCAGCAACGGGTTGCCCTCAATCGGTGGTTCCTGGGGCAGGACGTCAATGGCCGCGCCGCCCAGCCTGCCGGCACGCAGAGCATCGGCCAGCGCCTGCCCATCCACGAGTGCGCCGCGTGCGGTATTGATGAGCACTGCAGCGGGCTTCATGCGAGCGAGCTGCGCCGCCCCGATGAGGCCCTGCGTGTCGGGCGTCAGGGGGCAGTGCAGGCTCAGCACGTCCACCTGCGGCAGCAACTCGTCGAGGTCCAGCCGCCCGGGTTCGCGAGTGCCGCCCGGACGGTTCGCGACCAGCACCTGCAGGCCGAAGGCCCGCGCCGCGTTCGCGACGCCCCGGCCGAGCGCCCCGTAGCCGACGATGCCGAGCTTGCGGCCCATCAGCTCGCGGATCGGATAGTTGAGCAGGCAGAACTGCTCGCCGCGCTGCCACGCGCCTGCGCGCACCAGGGTGTCGTATTCGCGCAGCTTGTGCGTGAGTGTTAGCAGTACGCCGTACACGTGCTGTACCACCGACGCCGTGCAGTAGTCACGAAGGTTGCATACGGCGATGCCATGCTCCCGGGCCGCCACGAGATCGATGTTGTTGGTGCCAGTGGCGGACAGTGCAATCAGCCTCAGCGACGGCGTGGCCTGCATGATCTCGCGAGTGATGCGCAGCTTGTTGAGCAATACGACCTCGGCGCCCGCGATGCGTGCGGCGATCTCGTCCTGCGGGGTACGGTCGCGCAACTCGAGGTCCGGCAGCACGCGATGCAGGGGCGCCGGATCGAGGTCGCCGTTGAAGCTGACGGTGGCGTAGTCGAGGAAAATGGAAGGCATGGAGAGGGGACAGGGGGTAGGGGATAAGGGATAGTGGAAGAGGCGCTTCAGGTCGGCAAGCGAACGCGGATAATTCGGGCGCCGTGAACACAGCGGACGAAGAATTGCAGCGGGTGCTGGTGGAGGTCAGGGCGTGCCGGGTGTGCGAGGCGCACCTGCCGCTCGGGCCGAGACCGGTGCTGCGTGCCGATGCGCGGGCGCGGGTGCTGGTCGTCGGGCAGGCGCCGGGCACCCGCGTGCACGAGACCGGCATCCCCTGGAACGACCCGAGCGGCGACCGGCTGCGGGCCTGGCTGCAGGTGGACCGCGACACCTTCTATGATGAGCGGCGCTTCGCGATCATCCCGGCCGGGCTTTGCTACCCGGGTCGCGGTCGCTCGGGCGACCGGCCGCCGCGACCCGAGTGCGCCCCGCTCTGGCACCCACGGCTGCGGCCGTTGCTGCCGAACATCGAGCTCACCCTGCTGGTGGGGCAATACGCGCAGTCCTACTATCTTGGTGCACGGCGCAAGGGCACGCTCACCGCGACGGTGCACGCCTGGCACGACTACCTGCCGGAGTTCCTTCCCCTGCCGCACCCGTCGCCGCGGAACACGCGCTGGCTGCAAGTCAATCCGTGGTTCGAGCGGGATGTGATCCCCGTCCTGCGACAACGCGTGCACCCGCTGCTCGAGCGGTTTTCCGCGATTGCCGGGAGTTGACTGCGGGAGCACCCTGCCGCCGAACCCCGACGATCGACAAGGCGAGCATGGCCACGTTTCCGACCGACGCAGCCCCACAGGAACACGAGGCGATCGTGCGCCGCGTCGTCGCGCGCTGGAACCACGACCCGCACTCCCTCCTGCAGGTGCTGCGCGAAGTGCAGGAGGCCTGCGGGCACCTCTCGCCCGCCGCGCTCGCGCAAGTGGCGAGGTCCCTGCGCCAGCCGCTCGCACGCGTACGCGGCATCGCCGGTTTCTATTCCTTCCTCGCGACCGAGCCGCGTGGCGTCTATCGCGTGCTGTTCTCCGACAACGTCACCGACCGCATGCAGGGCAGCGAGGCGCTGATGGCGCAGATGTGCCACCGGCTGTGGGTCGAGCCCGGCAAGGTATCCGAGGACGGACTGGTGAGCGTCGCGACGACGTCCTGCACCGGTCTCTGCGACCAGGGCCCCGGGATGCTGGTCAACGGGCGCGCCATGGGGCGGCTCGACAGCGCGCGCATCGATGCGCTTTGCGCGCTGATACTGGAGCGGCGCCCGCTCGAGGAATGGCCGGCGGAGCTGTTCGAGATCGAGGACATCGTCCGGCGGGCCGACATCCTGCTCGGGACCAGTCTCGAGCCCGGCGATGCAATCCGCGCGGCGCTCAAGCGCGGCACGCACGGCCGCTCGGAGCGTCCGGCGAACGAACGCTCGTGGCGTGAAGCCTACGTCGGTGCGGCGCTTGGCCCGGTCGCGGTGCTCGAGGAGATCAAGCGCTCGAACCTGCGCGGCCGCGGCGGCGCGGGGTTCACCACCGGCGTCAAGTGGGAAGCGTGCCGGCACGCGACCGGCCTCACGCGCTACGTGGTCTGCAACGCGGACGAGGGCGAGCCTGGAACCTTCAAGGACCGCGTGCTGCTCGCGAGCCACGCGGATCTGCTGTTCGATGGCATGACGGTCGCGGCCTACGCGGTCGGCGCGAGCCAGGGCTTCGTGTACCTGCGCGGGGAGTACCGCTACCTGCTCGACCGGCTCAACGCGGTCCTCGAGCGCCGGCGCGCCGCGAACCTTCTCGGCAGGGGCATCGCCGGCCAGCCGGGATTCGACTTCGACATCGCCATCCACGTCGGCGCCGGCTCGTACGTCTGTGGCGAGGAGTCCGCGCTGCTCGACTCGCTGGAAGGCAAGCGCGGCGTGCCGCGCAACCGGCCGCCGTACCCGGTGACTAACGGTTACCTTCAGCAGCCGACCATCGTCAACAACGTCGAAACGCTGTGCGCAGCGGCGCTGATCGCGGTGCAGGGCGGCGACTGGTATCGCTCCATCGGCACGCTCAAGTCTTCCGGCTCCAAGATCCTCTCCGTCGCCGGCGACTGCGCCCGTCCGGGACTTTACGAGTACCCGTTCGGCGTGACGCTGCGGCAAGTGCTCGAGGACTGCGGGGCCGAGCGCACGCAGGCCGTGCAGGTGAGCGGCCCGTCCGGCGTCTGCGTCGACGTCACGGAGCTCGACCGCCGCATCGCCTTCGAGGACCTGCCGACGGCAGGTGCGTTCACCATCTTCGACACCACGCGCGACATGTTCGAGGTGGCGCGTGCCTATGCGCAGTTCTTCGCCCACGAGAGCTGCGGCTTCTGTACGCCTTGCCGCGTCGGCACCTCGATGCTCAAGAACTCGATGGACAAGATCCGTGCCGGCAATGGCACGCTGCACGACCTGCGCGAGATCGCGCGCCTCAACAGCGTGTTGCTGATGTCTGCGCACTGCGGGCTCGGACACACCGCGTGCAACCCGATCCTCGACACCATGAAGAAGTTCCGGCCGATGTACGAGCGCCGCCTGCGCTCGCGCGACTTCGCGCCCGCCTTCGACCTCGACCAGGCGCTGGCTCGCGCGAGGCAGATGACGGGCCGCGACGATCCCGGCGCGCACCTCGAGAACCCGCCATGAACGAGCTGCCGACTTTCCTGCTCGACGGCGAAGAGGTGCCGTTCACTCCGGGGCAGACGGTCCTGCAGGCCGCGCTCACGGCCGGGCGCTACATCCCGCACCTGTGCTACCACCCGGAATTCACGCCGCACGGCAGCTGCAAGGTGTGCACGGCGAAGGTCAACGGCCGCACCGTCGCCTCCTGCACGACGCCCGCGGAGGCCGCCGTCGAAGTCGAGAGCAACACGGAGGAACTCAACAAGCTGCGCCGCACGCTGGTGCAGATGCTGTTCGCCGAGGGCAATCACTTCTGCCCGTCCTGCGAGAAGAGCGGCAACTGCATGCTGCAGGCGCTCGGATACGATCTCGGGGTGATGACCGCTGGCTTCCGGCACCTGTTTCCGGACCGGCCCGTGGATGCCTCTCACCCCGAGCTGCTCCTCGACTTCAACCGCTGCGTCCTCTGCGAGCTGTGCGTGCGCGCCTCGCGCGAGGTGGACGGCAAGAGCGTGTTCGCGCTCGCGGGCCGTGGGCTCGAGAAGCACCTGATCGTGAACTCGGAGTCCGGGCTGCTCGCGGACACCGACGTGGCGGTGACGGACAAGGCCGTGGCGGTCTGCCCGGTGGGCGTGATCATTCGCAAGCGCGTCGGGTTCGCCGTGCCGATCGGCGAGCGGCGCTTCGACAAGCGACCGGTCAGCGCCCAGGCGCTCGAGGACGCGCCGCGCAAGCCGGCGGAGGGCGACCATGCCTGAGACCCGCAAGTTCCGCGTCGCCACCACCTCGCTGGCGGGCTGCTTCGGCTGCCACATGTCGCTGCTCGACATCGACGAGCGGTTGTTCGAGCTGCTCGAGCACGTGGAACTCGACCGGTCGCCGCTCAACGACATCAAGCACTGCGGACCCTGCGACGTCGGCATCATCGAGGGCGGCATCTGCAATGCCGAGAACGTGCTCGTGCTGCGCGAGTTCCGCGCCAACTGCCAGGTGCTCGTCGCGATCGGCGCCTGCGCGGTGACGGGCGGGCTGCCCGCGCAACGCAACCACCTCGACCTCGGGCAGTGCCTGCAGGAGGTCTACCTCACCGAGCCGAGCGTCACCAACGGCATGATTCCGAACGACCCCGAGCTGCCGCTGCCACTCGACAAGGTGCACCCGCTGCACGAGGTCGTGCGGATCGACTACTACATCCCCGGGTGCCCGCCCTCGGCGGACGCGATCTGGAAGTTCCTCACCGACCTGATCGAGGGCCGCACGCCGAGGCTCGGCCATGGCCTCATCTCCTACGACTAGGCGACCGCACAGGATCACCGCATGACTGCCGCCCTCGAAACCGCTGCCGACCCGACCGGACTCAAGCGCGTCGTCATCGAACCGCTCTCGCGCGTCGAGGGGCACGGCAAGGTCACGCTGCTCATGGACGAGGACGACCACGTCCAGCAGGCGCGGCTGCACATCGTCGAGTTCCGCGGTTTCGAGAAATTCATCCAGGGCCGGCCATACTGGGAAGTCCCGGTGATGGTGCAACGGCTGTGCGGCATCTGCCCCGTAAGCCACCACCTCGCGGCGAGCAAGGCGCTCGACCAGGTCGTGGGCGCCAAGGTGCTCACGCCCACGGCCGAGAAGATCCGCCGGCTGATGCACTACGGGCAGATCCTGCAGTCGCACGCGCTGCATTTCTTCCACCTGTCCTCGCCGGACCTGCTGTTTGGCTTCGATTCGGACGTGGCCCGCCGCAACATCGTGGGTGTGGCGGCGCAATATCCGGACGTGGCGCGCCAGGGCGTGCTGTTGCGCAAGTACGGCCAGGAAGTGATCCGCCACACCGCGGGCAAGCGCATCCACGGCACGGGATCGGTACCGGGTGGCGTCAACAAGAGCCTGACGCCGGACGAGCGCGACGAGCTGAAACGCGACATCTACCAGATCGTCGCCTGGAGCCGCGACGCCGTGCACCTCGCGCGGCGCCTGTTCGAGCAGGGCCTGGAGACCTACCGCTCGTTCGCGACTTTCCGCGCGAACACGCTGAGCCTCGTCCGCGCGGACGGAGCGATGGACCTCTATCACGGCGGTCTGCGCGCGCAGGACGCGGACGGCCGCACGATCTTCGACCACGTGGACTGCGACCACTACTGGGAGCGGATCTCCGAGGAGGTGAAGGCCTGGTCCTACATGAAGTTCCCGTTCTTCAGGGCGCTGGGCGCGGATGACGGCTGGTACAGGGTGGGCCCGCTCACGCGCGTGACGCGCTGCGACTTCATTCCGACCCCGCTCGCCGATCGCGAGCGCCGCGAGTTCCTGGCCTTCGACGAAGGCCGGGCCGCGCAGGCGACGCTCGGCTTCCACTGGGCGCGCATGATCGAGATGCTGCATTCGGCCGAGTCGATCAAGGACCTGCTGCACGACGACGACCTGCTGGGCCACGACCTGTTGGTGACCGGCGAGCGCCAGGCACGTGGCGTGGGCGTGATCGAGGCGCCGCGCGGAACGCTCATTCACCACTACCGGGTGGACGAGAACGACCAGGTGGTGCGTGCCAATCTCATCGTTTCGACCACGCACAACAACCAGGCCATGAACATGGCCATCCGCGAGGTGGCACGCCAGTACCTCGACGGGCGCAAGCTCACCGAGGGCCTGCTGAACCACATCGAGGTTGCGGTGCGCGCCTTCGATCCGTGTCTCTCCTGTGCCACGCACGCCATGGGCAAGATGCCGCTCGCGGTGCAGCTGGTGGACGCCGAGGGCGCCGTGGTGGACAGCCTGGTGCGCGGCTCGGCGTGACCGCACCCGCCCCGGTGCTGGTGCTGGCAGTCGGCAACCCCAGCCGCGGCGACGATGCGATCGGGCCCGAACTCGCCGCGCGGCTCGAGGCGGCCGGGCTGCCCGGCGTCGAGGTCATCACCGAGTTCCAGCTCCAGGTCGAGAATGCGCTCGACCTCGAGGGCCGCGAACGGGTGATCTTCGTGGACGCCGGGACGGGCACCCCAGCGCCGTTCGAGCTGAAACGAGTCCGCCCGGCGACCGACTTCCTGCACACGACGCACGCGCTGTCGCCCGAAGCGGTGTTGGCGACGTACGAGCGGATCAAGGGCAGCCTCTCCGCGGAAACGTGGACGCTCTGCGTTCGGGGGGAGGCGTTCGAGCTGGGCGAAGGCCTGTCGCGCGCAGCCGGGCAGAACGTGGAGGCGGCCTGGCTGCAGCTCCTCGACCTGTGCCACCGACGCTCGGGCGGCGACGCCAGTGTCCCCGGGACGGGTCAGTCGTGACCGGTTAATCGTTTCAGGTCATGGACTTGTGAGATCCAAGCACCCCGGACCCGCGACCGGTAAACTGTGAGTACGTTTGTCACCGTCACGGACTGGTGAACTCCCGATGCAGAACGCTTCTCCCGCCCCCGCCGAACACGCTCCGATCAACTGGGTCACCATGATCGTGATGACCGCGACGCCGCTCGCGGCCCTGGTGCTGGTGCCCTGGTACGGCATCACGCACGGTTACAGCGCGTGGGCCTGGCTCAGCTTCATCGTGTTGCTCTGGGCGTGCGGCGTCGCGATCACCGCTGGCTATCACCGCCTGTGGTCGCACCGCACCTACCAGGCGCACTGGTCGGCGCGACTCGTCTTCATGCTGTTCGGCGCCATGGCGCTGCAAAACAGCATCCTGATCTGGGCCTCGCAGCACCGAACCCACCACCGCTTCGTCGACGACTGGGACCGCGACCCCTACAGCGCGAAGCGCGGCTTCTGGTTCTCGCACATGGGCTGGATCCTGCGTAACTACAAGAGCGGCGAGAACGACTTCACCAACGCGAGGGACCTCGAGCGCGACGCGATCGTGATGTTCCAGCATCGCTTCTACCTGCCGCTCGCGCTCGCGATGAACATCGCCCTGCCGCTCGCGCTAGGCTGGGCGGTGGGCGACCTGTGGGGCGTGTTCCTGCTCGGCGGCCTGCTGCGCCTCGTCGTGAACCATCACTTCACGTGGTTCATCAACTCGCTCGCCCACCTGTGGGGCTCGCAGCCCTACACCGACGAGAACACCGCGCGCGACAACCCTGCGCTCGCATTCCTGACCTACGGCGAGGGCTATCACAACTTCCACCACATCTTCCAGAACGACTACCGCAACGGCGTGAAGTGGTGGCAGTGGGATCCGACCAAGTGGCTGATCGCGGGGATGTCCTGGCTCGGGCTCGCCAGCCAGCTGAAGCGGGTCCCGGACCTGTGGATCCAGCGGGCGCAGCTTGCCATGCAGTTCAAGCGCATGGAGGCAGCCCTCGAGAAGCGGCGTGGACGCTTCGGCGACGAGCAGATCGAGCGGCTCAAGGCGCGGGTGACCGAGGAGTACGCGCACTTCCGCAAGGCGCTCGACGAGTGGGCCCGGGTGCGTGACCAGTGGGTCGCCGACCGCAAGGCCCACCTGTTGCAGAAGTGGGAGGACACCAGTTTCCGATTGCGCCTGCGCGAGATCGAGCAGCAGCTGCGCATGCAGCACCGCCGCCTGCGCGTGATGACGAAGGCCTACGCCTAGTCGCGGAAGTTCGTGAACTGCAGGGGCAGCTCGAAGCCGCCCTTGCGCACCAGCGCGATCGCCTCCTGCAGGTCGTCCCGGTTCTTGCCGGTGACGCGCACCTGCTTGTCCTGGATGGCGGCCTGCACCTTGAGCTTCGAGTCCTTGACCAGGCGCTGGAGCTTCTTGCCCAGCTCCGTGTCCACGCCCTGTCGCAGCGTGACCACCTGCTTCGCCGTCTGACCCGTGGTCACGGGCTCGTCGATCTTCAGGCAGGCGACGTCGATCTCACGCTTCGCGAGCTTGAGCTTCAGGATCTCCAGCATTTGTTTTAGTTGAAAATCCGCTGGCGCAGAAAGCGTTACAACGGCTTCTTTCAATTCAAACTTGGCATTCGTACCCTTGAAGTCGAACCGCTGGCCGACCTCGCGGTTGGCCTGGTCGACGGCGTTGGTGATCTCATGCTGGTCGATTTCGGAAACGATGTCGAAGGAGGGCATGGGCGTTTCTGCGGGGAAAGACTCGTGGAGCCGGGGGCCGAATGATGACCAGCCGTGGGCGGTTAGTGAAGCCGCAGGGCTTGCCGGCCGCAGGAGGGATCCTGTCGGAATCCCGTACTGAATACGACTGATTCGCATTTACATTACTATTTGGCCAGTTTAGAGTTCGCCCGGTCGGCCGCTGGGGATGGCGGCCAGCCGAAGCAACGAGGCCTGGTCCAATGAGCATTCGAGTCGTCACGGAACCGTCCCGCCGCATCGCGTTCGTCCTCGCCTGTGCCGCAGGCACCGCGCAGGCGGACGAAGCCGCGCGGGGTCCCGAGGTCGGAGTCCTCGAGCGCATCGTCGTGACAGCCACGCGCATCGACGCCGCCAATACCGGCGGTTCGGTCACCTTTCTGGACCAGGCGATCCTCGAGGAGCATTCCTACGCCGACGTGAACCGGATCCTGCGCCAGGTGCCGGGAGTCAACATCGTCGAGGAGGAAGGCTTCGGCATCCGCCCGAGCATCGGCATCCGCGGCTCGGGCACCGACCGCAACTCCAAGATCGCGGTGATGGAGGACGGCGTGCCGATCGCTCCGGCTCCCTATGCGGCGCCCGCGGCCTACTACTTTCCGCGCATGTCGCGCATGACCGGTGTCGAAGTGAGCAAGGGCCCCGCGGCCATCAAGTACGGGCCCCAGACGGTGGCCGGCGCGCTCGGCATGTACTCGGCGCCCATTCCCGACGACCCGGCCGGCGGCGTGGGCGGCAAGCTCGACCTCCTCGGCGGCGACTTCGGCACGTATCGCGGCCACGGTCTCGCAGGCGGATACCTCGAGACGGGCCGGTCCTACGATGTGGGCCTCGGTCTGGAGACCCTGCAGGAGAGTTCCAACGGCTTCAAGGAACTCGATTCGGGCGGCGACACCGGCTACCGGATCCAGGACTACGTTGCCAAGCTCGCGCTGCGCCCCGCAGCCGGGTCGGATGCCGCGCAGTCGCTGGAGCTCAAGCTCCAGTACTCCGACGAGAACTCCGACGAGACCTACCTCGGCCTGTCGCTGGCCGACTTCCGCGATGACCCCCATCGCCGCTACCGCGGCAGCCAGCTCGACGAGATGAACGTCGAGCACTGGACGTACCAGGCGACCCACCGCATCGACTTCAGCGACCGGCTCGACCTGACCAGCATCGCGTACTACACCGAGACCGAGCGCGCCTGGTACAAGTTGAACGACGTCCGCAACGCCGCGAATACCGGCTACACGAGCCTGAGCGCCCTCCTCGGCGACCCTGCGGCGTTCCCCACCGAGTACGCTGCTATCGTCGGTGCACCCGGCACCTCAAGTGCCGCGGACGCGCTGCGGGTCCGCAACAACGCGCGCGAGTACT
This sequence comes from uncultured Gammaproteobacteria bacterium, assembly GCA_963778185.1. GTDB lineage: Bacteria > Pseudomonadota > Gammaproteobacteria > Steroidobacterales > Steroidobacteraceae > RPQJ01. Next base: position 1,595,005 of record CAVZTF010000003.1, read on the forward strand.
ACGCCGCGGGCCTGCAGTCCGTGCTCGGCTATGCGTTCGACGCGGGTGGCGCCTCGCACCAGGTCGAGGCCTCCGTGCGTTATCACCGCGACGAGGAGGACCGTTTCCAGAACGACGACCGCTACCAGATGGTGGACGGCGCGATGCTGCTCACCACGGCGGGCGTCCCGGGCAGCCAGGACAACCGCGTCGGCGAGGCGGAGGCCTGGGCGATCTACCTGCGCGATACGATCAGCTGGGACCGCCTCATGCTGGCGCCGGGCCTGCGCTACGAGACCATCGATCTTACGCAGACGAACTACGGCACCGCGGACCCTGGTCGCGACGGAACTCCCTCGGTGTCCCGCAGCACCGTCGACGTACTGCTGCCCGGTATCGGCGCGACTTACGAGCTCACCGAAAGTCTCAAGCTCGTGGCCGGCCTGCATCGCGGATTCGTCAACCCGGCACCGGGCTCGGACGCGGACCCCGAGGAGTCGTGGAACTACGAGGCGGGCGTCCGCTTCGATCGCGGCGCCGGCTCGCTCGAGGCCATCGGCTTCTTCGTCGATTACCAGAACCTGGTCGGCACCTGCACGGCCTCCACCGGCGGCAACTGCAACGTCGGCGACCAGTACGACGGTGGCAAGGTGAAAGTGCACGGCCTGGAGTTCGCCGCCGCCTGGGACGCCGCCGCCCTGCTGGGTAGTGGCTGGTCGATCCCGTTGTCGGCCGTCTACACGTGGACCGAGGGCGAGTTCCGCACGAGCTTCGCCAGCGGCTTCGGGGAGTGGGGAAACGTCGAGAAAGGCGACGAGCTGCCCCTGGTACCCGAGCACCAGCTGACGCTCAACGCCGGCCTCGAGTCCGAGCGCTGGCGATTGTCCCTGGCGATGAACCACGTGGACGAGGCGCGCTCGACGGCAGGGAAGGGGGAGATACCCGCCGGCGAGCGCATCGACAGCCGCACGCTGCTCGATCTGTCGGCCGAGTACGACCTCACCGGCACCACGGGCCTGTTCGCGAGCGTCACCAACCTGACCGACGAATCCTACAACGTCGCGTTCCGCCCGGCGGGCGCGCGCCCCGGCGCGCCGCGCAGCTGGCTCGCCGGCGTGAAGCTGAGGTTCTGACTAGCGGGCGGGGGCGGAGTCGACGGCGCCGCCTTCGGCCAGCAGGCTCTCGACCAGCGCGGTGAATTCCTGCGTCAGCTGGTCGTGGTGCTGGCCGGTCGCGGGGCCCGCAAACCCAGCGTGGATCTTGCGCACTTGACCGGTGCGGTCGATGAAGAGGGTGGTCGGGTACGCGAACACGCCGGTGAGCTGCGGCAGTGCCCGTGAGGCGTCGTCCGTGTCCGAAGTGCCGGCGATCAGGGTGGCGTAGTCGATGCCGAACTTGTCGCGGAAGCGGCGCGTGGCGGCCGCCGCCTGCTCGAAGTCGCCGAAGTGCTCGAACATCAGCGCCACCACCTCCAGGCCTTGCCCGCGGTACTGCCGGTAAAGCGGCGCCAGGAACGCGGCCTCGTCGTGGCAGTTGGGGCACCAGCTGCCCGCCAGCGTCACGATCACCACCTTGCCCTGGAAGCGGGCGTCCGACAGCGAGACGGGCCTGCGATCGAGATCGGGAAACGAGAATTCGAGCGTCACCGCCGGGTCCTTGAGGCCCGTCGCGACGGCGCTCGTGTCGAGCATGGCGTCCGGATTGCGCACGGCGACGAACTTGCGGTGCGATGTCTTGCCCGACCAGTACTCGCCCTCGAGCTCTCCTCGCTCGTTCAGCTTCGCGCGGTACAGGTAGGCGGAAGCGCCGTCGAAGCGGGACAGGTACAGCTCCTCGTCGCGGATCTCGCCCGCGAGGAACCGGTGGTCGCCGGAGGGCGTGAGCACCGTGCCCGTAACGCCGCCGAACGATTGCGCGAACTCCGCGATCGCCGGGGTGGCCTTGCCCGAGTCGTCGGTGAAGGTCACGGCCCAGCGGCCGGCGACGTCCGCGTTGTCGGCCAGCGGTTCCTCGAAGAAGCGCCAGGACTTGCCGTGTTCGGCCCTGAACGGCAGCACCTGCATCTCGCCGCCCGCGCGCAGCAGCTCCACGCGGCCCTCCATCTCGTCACCCGAGATGCGCGCGGCGAGTTTGTTCTCGTAGCCCGGCATGATCGCGGTGAGCTGGCCGTCCTCCACCGTCACTTCGGTGACGCGCACGCGTTCCTCGCCGTTGACGAGGGTCAGCACGAAACCGTTCTCTTCCCTGCCGACGTCGACCTCGAAGGGCAGCTCGCCGCCCGGCAGCTCAAGCACCGCTCGCCAGGCGCCCGGCTGCAGCTCCTTGCTGCGCGAGCCGCAGGCCGCAAGCATTGCGAACGAGGCCAGCAGCAGGGCGAGCGAGGCGAATGGCCGCGCAAGCGGGACGCGGGAGTGACGCATGGATCGGCGGTTGCAGGTCAGAGCTTCAGGGCGGCACGCATCTTCTCGACCAGGTTCTCGCCGCCGTGTTCCCTCACGAACTGGATGACGATCGGGCCGAACTTCCTCGCGGTGTCGAGATCGATGCCGAGCTCGGTGAAGGATGCGGCGAGGCCTGCCCAGCGGCCGGGGCTGCTGCGCCCGCCGAGCAGCGATCCCAGCCCGCCGGCCAGCGAGCTCAAGGCACTCGGCGGGGGCGCACTCTTCATCAGCTTGTCGGCGCCCGGGATGTCGGCCATGAACTGTTCGAAGTCCGCTCGCTGCATGTTCTGCTGGCCCGCCCGGAGCAGGGCGACAAGACCGCCCTTGGCCTGTGTCCGGGTGACGCCCAGGTCCTTGGTGAGTCGCTTGACCAGGTCATCCATCGAAGAATCCTCCCGGGCCCGGATTCTACGTCACGGGCGCCAGACGAGAGCCAGGTCCGTGACGGCGATGTCCGCCTTGCGCGGTCGCACGGGCACCGTTTCGAGCCTGATCGCGTGCGGGTCGAGTTCGGATTCGAGCGCCTTGAGCTCGACCGCGAGCTCGCCGTTCAAGGCTTCGACCTGGTCGCGCAGCGCCTGCGCGTCCGCCTCGGCGTGCGCAACATCGGCGCGCTCCTTGCTCACCCGCCCCGCCCGCCGCGCCGCCGTCGACACCTTGCCGAGGGCGCTGGAGCGCCGCCCGCCGAAGAGTGCCCCGAGCAGGCTGCCACCGACCGACAACGCCGAGGACATGGTCTCGCTGCTCGCCTGGGCCTTCTCCCGCTCGACTTTCTGGTCGGCGCGCCGCGCGCGGTCCTCGAGGGTTGTGATCTTGGATTCGTACTTCCTGCGCAGCTGGTCCACTGAGTCGTCGCGCTTCTCGCGCAGGGCCAAGGCGATGCGCGCGCGGAACTCGCCTTCGCTCCCGCCTGGGGCAGCCGTCATCCTGAGGGCGGGGCAACTCATCACGTTCAGCGAGGAGTTGCGGTAGACGTGGTCCTCGAGCGCTTCCGACCACTTGCGATGGCTGCGGTTCGACAGGGCCGCGGCCGGCGGCTCCTCGAACCGCGCGCCATCCGCCGGGACATCGGCGAAGTCAGGCCCCGGCGTGGCCGCCATGACCTCGGCTGCTGCCCAGTCCGGCCCTTCCGGGCCGATGGGCGCGAGGTAATACCAGGACTCCCAGGCGTCCATCCCGGCTTTCGCGTCCACGAAGCGGGCGCGGACCTTTGCGCCGATGCGCGGCTGGTAGGTCACGGGCTGCCCGCCCGTCGGGGCGCGCATGAATCGCTCGACGACCCCTGCTTGCAGCACAGCGCGAGTGCCTGCGGCATGCTCGGGCGTCCCGGGCCTGGCCGCGGCGACTCCGGGCCTGGCCGCCGGCGTGGCAGCGACGGACGGTGTTGCGGGCGTCAGTCGCTTGATCTCGTTCAACGTGAAGGGCCCGCGCAGATAGGACATGGCCCAGCGCGTGCGGAACAGCACCGGCGTGTCGTCGTGCACGTTGCGCATCAGGAACGTGCGCTGCGTGAGGCTCGACATCAGCGCCTCGAGCTCCGCGCGGTCCATGCCGCCCGCCGCCTCGGTGCCGAGCAGCCCCTCGATCACCCGGTTCTTGTCGCGCTCGGTCTGTAGCCGGCCGATGAACCAGGTGCCCGCGTTGCCGAGGCCCTTGTAATCGAGGTCCACGGGGTTCTGCGTGGCGAGCACCGTGCCGAGCCCGAAGGCGCGCGCCTGCTTCATCAGCGTAAGCAATGGCAGCTTCGACGGCGGCATGGCCGTGGGCGGGAAGTAGCCGAACACCTCGTCCATGTAGAAGAGCGCGCGCAGGCTCGTCGTGCCTGGCTGGCGGCGCATCCACGCGACCAGCTCGTTGGCGACCAGCGTGACCACGAACATGCGCTCCGCATCGCCCAGGTGCGCGATGGAGATGATGGCGATGCGCGGCTTGCCCGCGTCCGTGTACAGGAGCCGCTGCACGTCGAGCGGCTCGCCGTGCAGCCAGGCATCGAAGCCTGGCGCGGCGAGGAGCCCATTGATGCGCAGGGCGAGCTCCATGCGTTCCTTCGCGGGATAGAAGCTCTCGACGTCGAAGACGCCCACCTTGTCGAAGGGCGGCTTCTGCACGGCCTGGATGATGGCGGCGAGGTCGGGGGAATCGCCCTTGCGCCACGCGGCGTCGAGGATCGCCGAAAGCAGGATGTGTTCGCGGCTCTTGATGGGATCGACCTCGATCCCGAGCAGCGCGAGCAGGCCCGCGACCGCCGAGCCGACGCGTTCCTTCGAGCCCGTGGTGTCCGCCAGGGCCGTCGCGTCCGGCGCGGCGAATGAACGCAGCACGGAAAGCGGGCGACCCGCGTCCGAGCCCGGCGTGTAGATCGCGACTTCGGCCGCGGCACGCAGGCGGGCGATGCGCTCGCCGTCCTGGTTCCAAGCCGCCAGGCCCTTGCGCCAGTTCTCCGCGGTCGCGGCCGCGAATTCCTCCACGGTCTTGCCCTTGCGTGCCGCCTCGCCCTCGTCGACCCAGGGCTTGAAGTCCTCGGGCCTCAGGTCCGGAAACGTCAGCAGCAGGTTGCCGATGTCTCCCTTGGGATCGATGGCGATTGCCGGGATGCCGTCGAGCGCAGCCTCCTCGAGCAGCGACAGGCACAGCCCCGTCTTGCCACTGCCGGTCATGCCGATGCACACCGCGTGGGTGGTCAGGTCTCGCGAGTCGTAGAGCAGATCGGAGCCGAGCTCGCCCGATTTCGGGTCCAACTCGCGGCCGAGGTAGAAGACGCCGAGGCGTTCGTAGGAGGGGAGCGACATGGGGGCGGGTGCCGAAGGTTGGGGAGCGGATAGTCTACGAGGAACTGCCCTGCCGCTTCACGGCGAGATCCTCGGCTGCCCGACCGGCCTGGTCGCTGCCACCCGTTCCGGCAGCGACCGGCCTCGTTCTGCTACTTCAGCTCTTCGTACAGGCTGTCCGAAACGATCTTGCGTATCTGGTCCATACCCTTCAGCGTCGACTGGTATTCGGCGTCGTTGCGGATCATGGAGTCCTCCGCCGCGAAAGCCGCCATGTCGGCATACTCGACCGCGACCACGATCGAGCCGGCATTCGGACCCGCGAAGCGGGCGCGCCAGGCCCGAACCGTCGACTTGCTGCCCAGGCGCTGCAGTGAGGACCTGAGCTTGTTCATGCTGCCCATATAGGCGGACACGTCGCTCGTTTCGACCACGACGACACGCAGGACGCTCGCGTCAGCGCTGTTCACCAGCACGAAGAAACCCATCAGGGCCGTCAACAATAGTGTCCATCGCTTCATGGCATCTCCCCCGTCCGTTTGTTGGTATCGATCGGGCGCGGCCATCGTGCGCGCCCGGTCGGGACGGCGTCAAACCCGCGCGCGGGCAGTCGACGGGTCAGCCAAGGAGTCGCGAACGCAATTGCTCGCGGCGCTGCGCGTCGAGGCCCGCTTCGGACGCCAGGTACTGGTCGATAGAGGCGAACTCCCGCGTCACGGCGGCCAGGGCGGCGTCGAGGTAGGAATCGCGCACGTCCAGCACTGCATCGACGGCGCTTTCGAGCGCGGCGGGCGGCACCAGTAGACGCAAGCGCTCCGCCAGGGACGCCCGATGGAACTGGCCGCCCGCCCAACCGCGGGAGGCGAGATAGTCGTCCCGGACGAGTTGGCCGGGCACGTCGAGCGCGTGCAGCAGCATTGCTACCACGAACCCGGTGCGGTCCTTGCCGGCAGAGCAATGCACCAGCAGCGGCGCGCCGTCCCCGAGCAACAGGTCCACGACCGAGCGCAGCGTCGGACCCATGTAGCGCGGGAAGCGCCGGTAGATCTCGATCATCAGGCGTTCCGCGCCGCGCGCCGTCGGGTCACCGGCAAGCTCGAGGGCGAGCGTCGGATCGGCCCGCAGGTCGTTGCGGATCTCGCAGTGAACCTCGCGGATCCCGAATTGCGCGGGCGCGACGGTGGGGTGCTCGGCGCGCTCCGCCGCGCTCCGCAGGTCGCAGATGGTCGCGAGCCCGGTCCTGGCGAGCAGGTGCCAGTCGTCGTCGGTCAGGCTGCTCAGGCGATCGGAGCGCATCAGTACGTGCGGACGGAGGTGGCGGCCGCCCGCCGCCGGCAGGCCACCGAGGCTGCGGAAATTGGTCGCTCCGGAGAGACGAAGACTGTTCATGTCACCACTTTGTTACCTGGCCGCGACTGACACCGCGACCTCCGCGACATAGGATGCCAGCATCCAAGGACTGAAGTCGCGGCACCATGTCGATTGCTCTCGACCAGGTGACGAAACGGTACCAGTCGGTGCCGGTCGTCAATGACGTCTCCCTCAAGGTGGAGCAGGGCGAGTTCCTCGTCCTCCTCGGTCCCAGCGGCAGCGGCAAGAGCACGCTGCTGCGGGCCATTGCCGGTCTCACCGAGATCGACCACGGGCGGGTGTCGCTGCACGGCCGCGACGTGACCGGGGTCGCGGCGCGCGAGCGCGAGGTCGGGTTCGTCTTCCAGCATTACGCGCTGTTCCGTCACATGACCGTGGCAAACAACATCGAGTTCGCGATGCGGGTGCGCGGCGTGCGCGCGGCCGAGCGCCGCTCGCGACGCAAGGAGATGCTGCGACTGGTGGCGCTCGAGGGCATGGACGACCGCCTGCCGAGCGAGCTGTCGGGCGGCCAGCAGCAGCGGGTCGCCGTGGCGCGAGCGCTCGCGCATCGCCCCAAGGTGCTGCTGATGGACGAGCCCTTCGGCGCGCTCGACGCCAAGATCCGCGAGGAACTGCGCCGCACCATCCGCCAGATCCAGCGCGAGCTCGGCATCGCCACCATCCTCGTGACCCACGACCAGGAAGAGGCATTCGCGCTCGCCGACCGCATCGGCGTGATGAACCAGGGGCGCCTGCTCGAATGCGGGCCGCCCGACGATCTCTACACGCGCCCGGCGACGCGCTTCGTCGCGACCTTCCTCGGCGCCGCGAACCTGATGCTCGGCTACCGAACGGGCGGCGGCGTGCGTTTTGCGCCACCGGCGACGCCTGGCGCACCGCCGCACGAGGTGGTTGCCGTGCTGCGGCCGGAGGAGGTCGAGCTTGCGGCGACGTCCGACTCCATCCGGGCCAACTTCGTGGGCTACGGTGAAGTCGAGGAGGTACTCTTCGCCGGCTCGGTCGAGCGGCTGCGCGTGCGGATGCACGGGGACGGGCCGATGGCGGTGGCTCCCGGCCGGGACGATGGCGCCGGCGCCGTGCTCGAGGTCTCGCGCACGCTGCCCGAGCAGCGGCAACTGCCGGTTGCCGTCGGGGGGCGCATTGCGGTCGGCGCACGCCGCACTCACGTGTTGCCGACACCGATCTCGAGCTTCACCGTGGTCGCCGACGACGATGCGCATGCCCGCACCCTCGCCGATTCGCCCCTGCTATTGACCCTTGCGGGCCGCATGCAGACGCGGCTCAACGTCCGGGTGGGGCGTGGCGATGCCGTGCCGCCCGGCATGCCGGTGCTGGCCACGGGTCCGGGCAGCGCCGACATCGTCCGGTGGCATCTTGCGCACGGCGCCGAGCACCTGCTCTGCCTGCCGCCGGCCGCGCCCGTGCCCGGGCACGTCGTGATTCACGCGGCGGATGCGGCGGCGGGCCGACGGACGTACGCGGTGGCGGCGAGCCTGTTGCGTCACGTGCCGGCGGAAGCGATCTACCTCGCGATCCAGTCCGCCGGCACGCCCGAGACGGCCACGGCCGAAGCGATGCGAGCGCTGCTCGACGCGCGCTCGGGCGCGCTCGCCGAGCATGGGCTCGACATGCGCACGGAGGTGCGCTTCGGCGACGCGCAGGCTGAACTCGTGCGCGAGTTGCTCGCGCACGAGCACTCGATGCTGGTGCTCGGGATCGGCGAGCCTGGCGCGGCTGCCATGGCGTGGCTCCCGCAACTGCTGGAAGGATCACTGCAGCGCCCCGTCCTGATCGTCTGCGCCGCCGCCGGCGAGCCGCCCCGGGAGTCGTGACGATGGCCGGTGGCTTTCGCAAGCCGAGCGTGCTGCCGGGTTTCGGGCTCACCTTCGGCTTCACGACGTTCTTCCTGAGCGCGCTCGTGCTGTTGCCGCTCGGCGCGCTGATTCTCAAGGCGTCGGCGCTCAGCTGGTCGGAGTTCCTGGCGATACTGATCGACGAGCGCGCCGTCGCTTCCTATCGGCTCACCTTCGGGGCCGCGCTGATTGCCGCGACCGTCAACGCGGTGTTCGGGTTCGTCGTCGCGTGGTCCCTGGTCCGTTACGACTTCCCGGGCAAGCGTCTCGTGGACGCACTGATCGACCTTCCGTTCGCGCTGCCCACGGCCGTGTCCGGCATCGCGCTCGCCACGGTGTTCTCGCCCACGGGCTGGCTCGGGCTGAAGCTCGCCGTGGCCGGCGTGCAGGTGGCGTACACCGGGCTCGGCGTCGTCGTGGCGCTGATCCTGATCGGGCTGCCCTTCGTGGTCCGCTCCGTGCAGCCGGCGCTGGTCGAGGTGCAGCGCGACCTCGAGGACGCCGCCGAGACGCTCGGCGCCCGGCCGTGGCAGGTGTTCCAGCGCATCATCCTGCCGGCCGTTTTGCCCGCGCTGCTCACTGGCTTCACGCTGGCGTTCGCGCGTGGCATCGGCGAGTACGGTTCGGTCGTGTTCATCTCCGGCAACCTGCCGATGAAGACCGAGATCACGCCGCTGCTGATCATCATCAAGCTCGAGCAGTACGACTACAACGGCGCCGCGGCGCTCGGCTTCATCATGCTGGTGATGTCGTTCCTGATGCTGTTCGCGATCAACCTCGTGCAGACCTGGGGCCGGCGGCGCCAGGTGGCGGCGGGCCGCTGATGGCCGGCTCGGCTCCATTCACCGAACCCCGGCGGATGTCGCGTGGCGCGCGTATTGCGCGCGCGGGGCTCATCGGCGTGTCCATCGCCTTCCTCGGCCTGCTGCTCGCCGCGCCACTCGGCGCCGTGCTCGCCCAGGCCCTCGCGAAAGGCTGGCGGGTCTACCTGGAGAGCTTCGCCGATACCGACACCCGGGCGGCCATACGCCTGACGCTGCTCACCGCCGCGGTCGTGGTCCCGCTCAACACGATCTTCGGTATCTGCGCGTCCTGGGCGATCGCCAAGTTCGAATTCAAGGGCAAGAGCCTGCTCGTCACGCTCATCGACCTGCCCTTCGCCGTGTCACCGGTGATCGCGGGCCTCATCTTCGTGCTGCTGTTCGGCGCGCAGGGCTGGTTGGGGCCCTGGCTGCAGGAGCGAAACGTCTCGATCATCTTCGCCACGCCCGGGATCGTGCTCGCGACGCTGTTCGTCACTTTCCCGTACGTGGCGCGCGAGCTGATCCCGCTCATGCAGCAGCAGGGCAGCGACGAGGAGGAGGCGGCGATCACGCTGGGCGCCAGTGCGTGGGTCACCTTCCTGCGCGTGACACTGCCGAAGATCCGCTGGGGCCTGCTGTATGGGATCATTCTGTGCAACGCACGGGCGATGGGCGAGTTCGGGGCCGTCTCGGTGGTGTCCGGGCACATCCGCGGCCTCACGACGACCATGCCGCTGCACGTCGAGATCCTCTACAACGAGTACAACTTCGTGGCAGCGTTCGCGGTCGCCTCCCTGCTCGCCTTGCTCGCCATCCTGACGCTGGTGCTCAAGTCGCTGGTCGAGTGGAAGGCCGGCCGGGGCGGAGCCTGAGGCCGTGGCGGTGAACGCGAAGTACTATTTCAACCGGCTGCGGCAGGTGTTTGCGGGCCCGAATTCGTTCGCACGAACGCTCGCACTCACGATCGGCGGCCTCCTGCTGGTGGCAATCATGGCGCTGGCGCTCGGCGCCATGGGCTTGTTGCGCGAGCAGGCCGAGGACCACGCGTTGGCCCGCGTGCAGCTTGCCGGCGTGGCCGCGCGCGACGAAATCCGCCGCTACAGCGAGGACGCGCTCGGCTCGGCGCGGCTGCTCGCGGGGCGGCCCACGCTGGTGCGCCTCATCCGCGGCGGGCAGTCCGGACCGCTCGAGTTCTTCCTGCGGCGCTTCTGCGAGACCGACGGGTTCGACGTGTGCGCCGTTGTCGGCGGGGGGACTGTGCTCGCCACGGCGCCCGGGCCGTTCCGCTGGGACGAGCTGGCCGGGCCCATTGCCGAGCAGGGCGAGCGTTTCTTCGTCGCGCCCGCATCGGCCCCGGACGGGCTGCTGGGCGCCATGGCCGACGTGCTGGAGCTGCCGGGCGTGAAAGTCGTCGTGCTGCGTGCGTTCGACCGACGCCTGGCCGCCGCGCTCGGCGAGCAGGTCGGCATGAAGGTGCGTCTGGTACGGCTCTCCGACTGGCTGGACACCGTCGAGCCCGACTTCAGGAAACTGCACGCAGCGGCCCTGGCCGAAGGGACGACCGTCACGAGCCGCATCGACGAGCGCGCGGTGTATGCGTCCAGTACGCCGGTGATCGCGGTGACCGGGGAGGGCATCGCACTGATCGAGGCGCAGTTGCCCACGGCCAGCGTCGCGAGCGCCGTGAACAGCTTCGTCAGGCGGCTGGCGATCATCGCTGCCTTCCTGGCCGGCCTCGCCTTGCTCGCCACCGTGCTGCTCGCGCGCCGCATCGGCGGCCCGCTGAAGGCGCTGGCGCGCTCGGCCGTTGAGCTCGGGCGGGGCGATTTCTCCGCCTCGATTCCGGTCAGCGGCACGCCCGAGGTCGCCGCGCTCGCCCGCACGCTGGAGGACATGCGCCGCAACCTGATTGACGTCACCGCCACGCTGCGCCGGCGCGAGGCCGAGGCACGGGCGCTGCTGCAGGGCATCGTCGAGGGCATGTTCGCCGTGGATGCGCAGCGCAACGTCCGGTACCTGAACCCCCAGGCCGCACGCATGCTGGGCATCGACCCCGTGACGGCCATTGGCCGTTTCTGCGGCGACGTGCTGCAGCCCTGCGGCGCCGACGGGCAGCGGCCCTGCGAGACCGCGTGCCCGATACTGGCTGCGAGACAGGCGGGCAAGGCCCAGGCAACCGAGATCCTCGACACGGCCACCGGCTCACGGCGCACCGTGGTCATCACCAGCGCCGGACTCGTGGACGGCATGCAGGTGCAGGTGATGCGCGACGAGACCGAGCTCGAGGCGGTGCGCCGGGCACGCGACTCGATCCTCGCCAACATCTCGCACGAGTTCCGTACGCCACTGGCCGCGCAGCAGGCCTCGATCGAGCTGCTGCGCGACGGGCTCGCCGACATGCCGCGCGAACAGCTCGAGGAGCTGGTCGAGTCGCTGCAGCGCGGCACGTTGCGCCTGACGCGTCTGATCGACAACCTCCTCGAGAGCGTGCGCATCGAGTCGGGGCAGCTCGCGATCCGCCGCCACCCGGTCGAGCTGGCGCAGGTGGTGGAGGATGCGCAGGAACTGGTCGGAGGGCTCTTCACCCAGCGCCGCCAGCTGCTGCAGGTGGATCTGCCGGGCGACCTGCCGCTGGTCCCGGGCGACGCGCAGCGTCTCACGCAGGTCGTGACCAACCTGCTGGCCAATGCCAACAAGTTCAGCCCCGACGGCTCGACGATCGTGCTCGGCGCCGCCCACCGCGACGGGTACGTGAGCCTGTGGGTCGAGGACGAAGGCCCGGGCGTGCCGCATCCCGACGCGGGCGCGATCTTCGAGCGCTTCCGACGCTCAGCGGCACAAGAGCCCGAACCGGGTGGCCTCGGGCTCGGGTTGTGGATCGTAAAATCCATCGTCGAGCGCCACGGCGGCAGCATCGGGGTGGAGCGCACGGACGCCGGGCGCACGCGCTTCACCGTGACGCTGCCGACCGGGGAATCGGCATCATGAAGATCCTGATCGTCGACGACGACAAGGACCTGCTCGCGCTGGTGGGATTCGCGCTGACGCAGGCGGGCTACGCGGTCGTGAAGGCCGACGACGCACCGGTTGCGCTCCGCCAGTTCGAGGACGAATCGCCCGACCTGGCGATCCTCGACATCAACCTGCCGAGCGGCAGCGGCTTCGACGTGTGCCGTGCGATCCGGGGGAAGTCGCGCATCCCGGTGATGATGCTCACGGTGCGCGGCGAGGAGGAAGACCTCGTCAAGGCGCTCGACCTGGGCGCCGACGACTACCTCACCAAGCCGTTCAGCCCGCGCACCCTGCTCGCGCGCGTGAAGGCGTTGTTGCGGCGCGCGGGCATCGAGACCGGCGGGCCGATGACCGCGGGCCGCCTGAGCCTCGACCTCGAGGCCCACGCGCTCAGCATCGGCGGCGGTCCGGCGCTGCGACTCACCAAGCTCGAGGTGCGGCTGCTGCAGATCCTGATGGCGAACGCCGGTCACGTGGTGGGAACCGAGCGGCTCCTGTCGCACGTCTGGGGACGCCGCGGCAGCGGCGACCGGCAGTTGCTCAAGCAGCTCGTGCACCGCCTGCGGCAGAAGATCGAGGCCGACCCGGCCAACCCGCGCCACCTGCAGACCGACGCGGGCGCCGGGTACAAGCTCGTTCCGGAACCGGACGCTCAGCGATAGCCCTGCGCCTGCAGGGTGAAGAGGTTGGCGTAATGCCCGCCGACCCGCATCAGCGATTCGTGGTCACCCCGCTCGAGCACGCTGCCGCCCTGCACCACCAGGATCTCGTCGGCCTTGCGCACGGTCGAGAAGCGGTGCGAGATCAGGATGACCATGCGGTCCTTCGCGAGCTGGCGAAACTGCTCGAACACCTGCGCCTCGGCGCGGGTGTCCATCGCGGCGGTGGGCTCGTCGAGCACGAGGATGTCGGCGCCCTCGCGCATGAAGGCGCGGGCGAGCGCGATCTTCTGCCACTGGCCGCCGGACAGCTCGCGGCCGTCCTTGAACCACTTGCCGAGCTGCGTCTGGTAGGCCTCAGGCAGGTCCTCGACGAACGGCGCGGCCATCGAAAGCGCCGCCGCTTCACGCCAGCGCTCCTCGTCCGCGAAGTGTTCCACGTCGCCGACGCCGATGTTCTCGCCGACCTTGAGCTGGTAGCGTGCGAAGTCCTGGAAGATCACGCCCACGCGGTGACGCAGCGCGGACGGGTTCCAGTCGCGCAGGTCGAGCCCGTCGAGCGTGATGCGGCCCGACGAGGGCACGTACAGCCGCGTGAGGAGCTTGATCAGCGTGGTCTTGCCCGACCCGTTCTCGCCCACGAGCGCGAGGCTGCGCCCGGGCTTCAGCTGGAAGCTCACGTTGCAGACGGCGGGCTCGGTCGCCCCCGGATAGGTGAACGACACGTTCTCGAAGCACACGCCCGCAGACGGGTCCGTCCCGCGCGTCGCGGTTCCCGGCGCGGCGTCGACCGGTGTGTCGAGGTACTCGTAGAGGGTCGAGAGGTAGAGGTTGTCCTCGTACATGCCGCCGATGGCCGCGAGGCTCGCCGACACGGCTGACTGTCCCTGGCGGAACAGCAGCACGTACATCGTCATCTCGCCGAGCGTGATCTGCCCACGCACTGCGCTCACGGCGATCCACGCATAGGCGGCGTAGAACGCGGCGGTGCTGACCAGTCCCAGGAAGAACCCCCAGCTGTCGCGCCGGATCGTGAGCGCGCGATCCTCCTTGAAGACCTTGCGGAAGATGGCGCGATAGCGGTCGAGCAGCAGCGGCCCGAGCTCGAAGAGCTTCACTTCCTTGGCGTGGTCCTCGCGCGCCAGCACCGTCTCGAGGTACAGCTGCATGCGGGTCTCGGGCGAGCGCCAGCGGAACAGCCGGAACGCGTCCCCGGAGAACTTCGCCTCGGCGATGAACGAAGGCATGCCGGCGAGCAGCAGCACCAGCACGGCCCACGGGGAGAACTGCACGAGGAGGGCACCGAAGCTCACCAGCGCGATGCCGTTCTGCACCAGACCGAAGCTGCGCATCACGAGCGAGAGCGGCCGGCTCGACGCCTCGCGCCGCGCGCGCGTGAGCTTGTCGTAGAACTCCGAGTCCTCGAAGTGACGCAGCTCGAGCGTGAGCGCCTTCTCCAGGATCATCTCGTTGACGCGCTGGCCGAGTTGCGCGCGCAGCAGCGACTGGCAGGTGGAGAGCCCGCGCTGCACGCCGGCCAGCGCCGCCACGAGAACGCCCTCGAGCACCACGAACTCGAGCACTTCCGTGAGGTCCGTGACACCCGACGCCCGCTGCGTCGCGATCGCGGCCACCACGGCGTCCACGATCTGCGCGCCGATCCAGGCGATGCCGGCGGGCAGCACGCCCGCGGCCAGGGTGAGCAGCGCGAGCGCGACCGTCAGCCGCTGGCTGGTGCCCCAGACGAGTGAGAGCGCATGGCGCGTGTACTGGAAGACCTCCGGCAGCGCGCGCAGGGTGGCGAGGCTGCCGGCGCCAGCTGGAGTGAAAGGGGGGAGGTGGCGTCCGGCGACCATCCCGTCACTTTGCCACAAGGTGTCCTTGCACAAGAAAGGGCCCTCGCGAGGAGGGCCCAATCAGGGGGAAGGTGCGGTTGACTGGCCCGGGCGCTACTTCGCGTAGATCTTGTCGAAGACCCCGCCGTCGGCGAAGTGCTTCTTCTGCGCCGCCGCCCAGCCGCCAAAGTCGGCGATCGTCACGAGCTCGACCTTCGGGAACAGGCTCGCGTACCTGGCCGCGACTTCCGGGTCACGCGGACGGTAGTAGTGCCTGGCGACGATTTCCTGCCCTTCCTTCGAATAGAGGTACTCGAGGTAGGCGCGCGCGACGTCCACCGTGCCGTGGCGCAGGGCCACCTTGTCCACCACGGCGACCGGCGGCTCGGCCAGGATGCTCAGCGAGGGGACGACGATCTCGAACTTGTCCGCGCCGATTTCCTTCACGGCGAGAAACGCCTCGTTCTCCCAGGAGATGAACACGTCGCCGATGCCGCGCTGCGCGAACGTGGTGAGCGAGCCGCGCGCGCCGGTGTCGAGCACCGGCACGGCCTTGTAGAGCTTGCGGATGTAATCCGCCGCCGTCTGCTCGCTCCCGCCCGGCTGCTTGAGCGCCCACGCCCAGGCGGCCAGGTAGTTCCAGCGCGCACCGCCCGAAGTCTTCGGGTTGGGCGTGATGACCGACACGCCCGGCTTCACGAGGTCACCCCAGTCCTTGATGCGCTTGGGATTGCCCTTGCGCACCAGGAACACGATGGTCGAGGTGTACGGCGAGCTGTTGTGCGGCAGGCGGCCCTGCCAGTTGGCGGGCAGCAGCTTGCCCTGGGTGACGAGCGCGTCGATGTCGCCCGCGAGCGCGAGGGTGACCACGTCGGCCTGCAGGCCGTCGATGACGGTGCGCGCCTGCTTGCCCGAGCCGCCGTGCGACTGGCGGACGGACAGTTTCTTGCCGGACTTCGCCTGCCAGTGCTTGATGAAGGCCTTGTTGTAGTCGTCGTACAGCTCACGCGTCGGGTCGTAGGACACGTTGAGCAGCGTGGCTTCTGCGGCGCGCGCGGCGGGTGCGGCGAGCAGGGTTGCCACGAGCCCGGCCGCAGCGACGGCGCGAATGATGCGATGGAACTTCATGGTCAGGTCTCCGTTCAGAATCCGAGGGCGAAGCGCGTGAGGAATACTTCCTCGTCCTCGCGGTCCGTGCCGCCCGCGGCGCCGCCCTCGAAGCTCGTGCGCTCGTAGTTCAGGGCCCACTTGAGGTTCTGGCTAAGGTACCAGTTGACGCCGATCCCGTAGGCACTGGCCTTGCGTGCCGAGGCGCTCGGGTCGGCGAAGGAGTCGGCCCCGCCCGTGAAGGCGTCGTCGTCCACCGACAACTCCTGGTAGCGGCCGACGAGTTCGAAGGCGCCCCAGGTGCCGTTCTCGAGCGAGAACACCGACGCCGGCTTGTAGCCCTTGAACGACTGCTCTTCCCCGGTCAGGAACCAGTGCGCGGCCAGCTGCCAGGCGGTGGTATCGAGCGAGTCGGAGCGCGGGCCGGTCGCGGTGAGGCGGGAAACGTCCTGCGAGACCTGCGCGTATTCGCCGAGCAGGCCGAGGCTCCCGTTCGAGTAGTAGAACTGCGGGGTGAAGCGCAGCCGCTCGCCGTCGGCGTAGGTGGCGCCGGTCGGCAGGGCGGTCGTGTTGGCGCGGTAGCGGAAGAAGGTCTGCTGGCCGGGCGTCTTGTACGTGGTGAGCAGGGTGTTCGTCGGTGAGCCGCTGACGTCGACATAGGTGCCGGCAATGCCGACGCTGATGCCGCGCAGGGCGAAGCTGTCGGAGTTCGCGAATGGCGTCGCGAAGATCCGGGCCGCCCAGTCGCCCGCGGTGTCGGTGTCGACGTCGCCGGTCGCGTCGCTGCTGCCGCCGTCCGTCACGCCGTTGAAGTAACCGACCGAGTAGTGAAGGGTTCCGTTGACTACGTCGCCCGCGAGCGAGATGCCGAGGTCGCGATTCGGCACGAGGCCGGTCGGGAAGGCACGCTCGATGAAGCGGATGTCGTTGGCCGACTGCAGCCGCTCGAGGCCCACCGGCACCTTGAACTTGCCGACGGAGACATTCGCATGGGGATTGAGGCGCGCGGTGACGAAGGCGTCCTGGATGACGGTCTTGCCGCCGGCGAAATCCGGGGTGAAGCGGAAATCGTAGATACCGCCGACGGTGCCCTCGAGAATCGGCCGCACACGACGCAACCCCCACGTGTCGGCCGTCTCCGGGGTCGCCTCGTCGGTGAAGTTGCGGCCGTCGAAGTGCAGCACGCCGCGCAGCTTCACCTGGTTCCTGCCGTCGGCGGACGCCACGCTGAAGCCCTTCTCGCTCGCCTTCACCACCGCGTTGGAGGCCTTCGCGCTCGCGTCGGCTTCTTCCTTGATCTCGAGCTTGCGCTCGAGCACCAGGATCTTCTGCTCCTGCTCGTCCAGGCGCTGCAGCAGGTCCGCGATGGTGGGCTCGGCCCGGGTCGCTTGCAGCGGCAGCAGGCTCGCAGCGGCCAGGGCGGCGACGCGCCAGCGGTGGGCGTGATCGGTCATTTGCGGTCTCCAGGTCGAGGGAATCGATGAGCGAAATGGTAGGCCGGGGGCGGTAACAGCTTCAGTCGACCACCGGTGACAATGCGGTGACGCGCCAGATCGCGTGGCAATCAGTGCATAACCGCACCGTTTGTCTGCCGGACCGCGAGGCCCTACGATCGCAGGCCGAGCAGCCCGGCGGAGCCTCCACCATGATCCCGGACCAGATGACCTACGTGGCCGCGACCGGCGCGGGTGGACCGGATGTGCTGGGGCTCGCGACCGGCCCGACCCCTCAGCCGCGCGCCGACGAGGTGTTGATCCGGGTGCTGGCGGCCGGCGTCAACCGTCCCGACGTGATCCAGCGCGAAGGGCGCTATCCGCCCCCACCGGATGCGAGCCCCGTGATCGGGCTCGAGGTGGCGGGGGAAGTGGCGGCCGCTGGTGCGGGCGTCACCGCCTTCCGGGTCGGCGACCGGGTTTGTGCACTGACGAACGGCGGCGGGTACGCGCAGTTCTGCGTCGCGCCCGCGACGCAATGCCTGCCATGGCCCGCCGGCTACGACGCCGTTCGCGCCGCCGCCCTGCCCGAGACCTGTTTCACCGTCTGGGCCAACCTGTTCCAGCACGGCCGGCTGGCGCGCGGCGAGGCGGTGCTGGTGCATGGCGGCACGAGCGGCATCGGCGTGACGGCGATCCAGCTGGCGCGCGAGTTTGGCGCGCGCGTCTATGCGACCGCAGGCAGCGAGGAGAAGTGCGCGGCCTGTCTCAAGCTCGGCGCGGAGGGCGCCGTCAATTATCGCGACGCGGATTTCGCCGAGGCCGTCGCGAAGTGGACCGGCGGCCGTGGCGTTGACGTCGTGCTCGACATCGTCGGTGCGCCATACTTCGCGCGCAACCTGGCCTCGCTGGCGCTCGACGGGCGACTGGTGCAGGTCGCAACCATGCTGGGCTCGACGGTGGAACGCCTGGATCTCTTCCAGCTGATGCGCAGGCGCCTGACCATCACGGGCTCGACGATGCGGCCCCGCACCACGGTCGAGAAGGGCGCGATAGCGCGCGCATTGCGCGAGCATGTCTGGCCGGTGCTCGATGCGGGCCGCTGCGGACCCGTGGTGCACGCCGTTTTTCCGCTCGCCGGGGCGGCCGACGCACACCGGCTGATGGAGTCGAGCACGCACATCGGCAAGGTGATGCTCGAGGTGGCGCGCTGACTCAGGCCCCGTGCGCGGTGAGCTCCACGGTGATGTGGACCAGCTCCTCGTGCACCGACAGGCGGCGCCGGACCTCGTCGATCGTCACGTCCGCGGTCGCCGCGATGCTGACGATGCACGCGTACTTGCCCTTGCCGACCCGCCACACGTGCAGGTCGCGCAGCTCGGCCGGCTGCGGCAGCGACTCGATGACCTCGAAGATCTCTTTCGCCACCGGCGCGTCCATCTCCGCGTCGAGCAGCACCCGCCCCGTTTCGCGCAGCAGGCCGAATGCCCAGCGCGCGACGAGCACGGTGCCTACGAGTCCCATGACCGGGTCCAGCCAGGTCGCGCCCAGGTACCTGCCGCCGACGAGCGCGGCGATGGCGAGCACCGAGGTGGCGGCATCCGCGATCACGTGCAGGTAGGCGGCGCGCAGGTTGAGGTCGTGATGGTGGTGATGCCCGTGCCCGTGGCCATCGCCGTGCGCCTCGTGCGCGTGCCCGTGGGCGCCCGTCGACAGCAACCACGCCGAGACCACGTTCACGGCGAGTCCGAGGACCGCCACGGGGATCGCCTCGTCGAACCGGATTGGCGCAGGCTGGAACAGGCGGCTCACCGACTCGAAGCCCATGTAGGCGGCGACGGCGAGCAGGAACACCGCGCTCGTGTAGCCGCCCAGGACCTCGATCTTCCAGGTGCCGAACGTGAATCGCGGGTCCTCTGCATGCCGGCGAGCGAGCGCGTACGCCCCTGCCGCGACGCCGAGCGCGAGCGCGTGGGAGCTCATGTGCCAGCCGTCGGCCAGCAGGGCCATCGAGCCGAACACCGTGCCCGCCACGATCTCGACGACCATCATCGCGGCCGTGAGCCACATCACCTGCCGCGTGCGGCGCTCGGCCAGCGGGTTGTGCACGTCGTAGACGTGCGAGTGATAGGTGCCGGGGCGGGTCTCGCCGCGGGGTTTCATGCGACCGCCCGCCCAGTCATCGGGCGGGCAGCTCGAGTCCCGCCACCAGCTCGTCCACGTCGCCCTGCGTCGCGGCGTGGGCGGCACGCTCGATCAGCCGCCGCGTGAGGTGAGGCGCGAAGAGCTGCACGAAGTCGATCTGGTACTTGCGCAGCAGCCCGCCGCGACGGAAGCCGATCCAGCTGGTGTGCGCCGGGAAGAGGTGCGAGGTGTCGATCTCGACCAGGTCCGCATCCTCCTTCGGGTCGATGGCCATGCTGGCCACGATGCCGATGCCGAGCCCGAGGCGCACGTAGGTCTTGATCACGTCGGCGTCGCGCGCGGTCAGCGCCACGTTCGGCACCAGGCCTTCCTTCGCGAAGATGTCGTGCAGGGACGACGGCCCGTTGAAGCTGAAGACGTAGGTGATGATCGGGTGCGCCGCGAGCTGCTTGAGCGTGGGCTTCTTCACCTTGGCGAGCGGGTGGCCCTTCGGCACCACCACGTGGCGGTGCCAGCGGTAGCAGGGCAGCAGTGCGTAGCCCGGGAAGAGCGACTGCGAGCCGGTGGCAATGGCGAAATCGATGCGGTCGAGCTCCGCCATCTCGCCGATCTGCTCCGAGGTGCCCTGGTGCAGGTTCAAGCGCACGTCGGGGTACTGCTCGCGGAACTGGCGGATCACGTCCGGCAGCACGTAGCGCGCCTGGGTGTGGGTGGTGGCGATGGAGAGCGCGCCGCGCGCCTCGTCCTTGAAGTCGTCCGAGAGGCGCTTGATGTTCTGCACCTCGCGCAGGATGCGCACGGCGCGGTCGATCACCTGCTGGCCGGCCGGCGTCACGCGCGAGAGGTTGCGGCCGTCGCGCACGAAGATCTGGAAGCCGAGCTCGTCCTCGAGCAGCTTGATCTGCTTGGACACCCCCGGCTGGGAGGTGTGCAGTTTTTCGGCGGCGGCCGTGATGTTGAGGCCCGTCTGGGCGACGGCCGCGAGGTAGCGGAGCTGGTGGAGCTTCATGGGGGCATTCTAGCGAAAGAAATACGCGCCCTTTCCGGCAGATTCCCGCTTTGACGGCCGGCCGAGGAGTGCCCGCATGCTGGCGGACTCGTTCGGACAGGAGACCGCCCATGAGCTTCGCCACCATCCTGAGCCGCAGCCAGCAGGGACTCGAGGCGCCGCTGGTCCGTGTCGAGGTGCATGTCGGCTCGGGCCTGCCGGCGTTCTCGATCGTCGGACTTCCCGAAACGGTCGTGAAGGAGAGCAAGGACCGGGTCCGCGCGGCCCTTGCCAACTGCGGCCTGGAGCTGCCGGCGGGACACATCACCGTAAGTCTTGCCCCGGCCGACCTGCCCAAGGAGGGTGGGCGGTTCGACCTGCCCATCGCGGTCGGCATACTCGTCGCCTCCGCCCAGCTGCCTTCCGGCCCCTTCGATGCGACCGAGCTTTACGGCGAGCTCTCGCTGGGGGGCGAACTGCATCCGATTCGCGGGGTGCTGCCGACCGCGCTGCAGGGGATGCGCGCCGGCCACAGGCTCGTGTTCCCGGCCGGCAACCTCGGTGAGGCGGCACTGGCTCGCTACGGTCGCGCCCTTGGGGCAGGTCACCTGCTCGACGTGTGCGGCTATGCACGGGGCACGCGTCCGCTGCCTGCCGTGGGCACGCCGCCTGCAACCATCGACATGGCCGCAGGGCGGGACCTCGCTGACGTGCGCGGGCAGTCCCGTGCCCGGCGGGCACTCGAGATCGCGGCGGCGGGAGGGCACAGCGTCCTGCTGATCGGTCCACCAGGCTGCGGAAAGAGCATGCTCGCGCAGCGACTGCCCGGGATCCTGCCCGCGATGACCGAGGATGAAGCGCTCGAAACCGCGGCGGTGCGCTCGCTCGCCGACCGCGGCTTTCGCATCGAGGAGTGGCGGCAGCGCCCATTCCGCAGTCCTCATCACACGGCGTCGGCGATTGCGCTCGTCGGGGGCGGCGGGCGGCCGCGGCCGGGAGAGATCTCGCTCGCTCACAACGGCGTGCTGTTTCTCGACGAACTGCCCGAATTCGATCACGGAGTGCTGGAGGTGCTGCGCGAGCCACTCGAATCGGGGCGCATCGTTATCGCACGCGCCGGCCGCCACGCGGAGTTCCCGGCACGCTTCCAGTTGGTGGCCGCGATGAATCCCTGTCCCTGCGGTCATCTCGGCGACCCGGCGGCGACCTGCCGTTGCACGCCGGAGCGCATCGCGTCGTACCGTGGCCGTGTCTCAGGGCCGTTGCTCGATCGCATCGACCTGCACGTCGAAGTGCCGCGAGTGCCGACTGCGGAGATTGCGCGTGACGAGCGCGCGGAGGCCTCCCTCGCGGTGGCGGCGCGCGTGGCCATGGCTCGCGCCCGGCAAGTCGAGCGCCAGGGGCATGCGAACGCCGGACTGGACGGACCGGACGCACTGCACGCCGTGCGCGCCGACGCCGATGCGCTGGCTCTGCTCGGCGAGGCGATGCAGCGGCTCGCCCTGTCGGCGCGGGCGTATCACCGTGTGCTGAGGGTCGCTCGCACCATCGCGGATCTGGGGCGCAGCGATAGCGTCCGCGCCGGCCACGTTGCGGAGGCCGTGACGTTGCGGCAACTCGACCGACGCAGCGCAGGTGCAGCGATTTCGGCGTGAAGCCGGCAATTAATCACACAGACGCCGGGCGGTAGGCGGCGCAAGACTCGCCACCAGGAAGCCTGCATCGTGCAGGACGACGCCAGGGAAGGTATCCGCCATGAACAGGGTCGCAGGGTCGCGATGGTGCGTGATGTCGCTGGGTGTGCTGCTCGGTGCGCTGGCCCAGGCAGAGACCACGGTCGGTCGGACGGAGGGGGACGCGGGCGTCTCGCCCACGGGAGCCGCCCGCTACACGATTCCGCTGACACTGCCGCCGGGGACGCATGGGCTCGCCCCGTCGCTTGCAATCACCTACGACAGCCGCGGCGGCAACGGCCTGCTCGGTGTGGGCTTCCGTCTCTCAGGCCTGTCGCAGATCAGTCGCTGCGGCAATACGCTGGCGCAGGACGGCAAGCTCGGCGCCGTAGCACTCGACTGGAGCGACCGCTTCTGCCTCGACGGACTGCGGCTGCGCCTGACCACGGGCAGCTACGGCGCCGCCGGCTCGCAGTACCAGACCGAGGTCGAGACTTTCGCGCGAGTCACCGCGCTCGGATCGGCCGGCGTCGGGCCAGCGTCGTTCCGCGTCGAACGGCGCGACGGGCTGATCTATGAATACGGCGCCACGGACGACTCACGCGTCGAGTCATCGGGTAGCACGACGGCGCGCGAGTGGGCCGTCAACCGGATCCGCGACCGCGACGGCAATTATGCCGACGTCGTGTATGCGGAAGGTTCGACGAGCGGGGAGCATCGACCGCTGCGCATCGATTACGCCGGCAACCTGCTCACTGGCGCCGCACCCTACTACTCGGTCCGGTTCGTCTATGAGCTGCGCCCGTCGGTGGACGTGCCCACGCGCTATGTTGCCGCCGGCGTCCTGAGCGAGCCGCGGCGCCTCGACCGCATCGACGTCGTGCAGATCACGACCGGCCGCATCGTGCGAAGCTTCGACCTTGCATACGCCGCGCCCGGCGCCACGGGCCGCAGCCGCCTCGACAGTCTGCGGGAGTGTGCGGGGTCCTCGTGCTGGCCGCCGACACAGTTCGGCTGGACTGCCGTGAGCGCCGGCTGGAGCGTGAACATGTCAGTGACGCTCCCTGCGGCAAGCTACGCGTCGTCACTTCCCGGCGACATCGACGGTGACGGGTTCGACGACATCGCTTACCAGGACTCGACGACCCGCCAGTGGGCAATCCTGAGGGGCGGTCCCCATGGGTTCCAGTATCCCGCGGTCAACACAGGTCTGGGCGCCGACAGCGTTCCGACGCAGGCCATCACGGCGGACGTGGACGGCGATGGCAGGCGCGAAATCCTGGTTCCGGGCGGAGGCAACGACTGGCACCGTCTGCACCGTACGTCGTCCGGTGCCTATGCGTACAACGCCATGGGCATCATCAACCCGTCGCCGCCCGGCGGGCTGATTGCCGCGGACATCGACGGCGACGGCCGCGACGACCTCGTGTATGTCAAGTCCGACGGCAACGCCATCCACTGGCGCCGCAACCAGACCGTCACGGCCACGAGTTACGCCGTCGAGGCCGTGCTCTGGTCGGTGCCGGCCGGGATGCGATTGCCCGCGGCGCCCTTCATCGAGTCCTCTCAGCGTTTCCGCTCCATCGTCCGCAGCGGCGACTTCAACGGGGACGGTCGGGTAGACCTGCTCGTGCTCGCCCAGCAAAGCACCTGCGGCACGACGCCGACCTGCACGACGTGGACGAATCGCTGGACCGTTCTTGCCTCGACCGGCACCAGGTTGGTTCCGCAGTACACCTTCGACGGCAACGCGGAGTCACTGTTGGCGGACTTCAATGCCGATGGGCTGACCGACATCGGCTACTCGCCCACGGGCGGCCAATGGCGGCTGTTGCTCGGAACCGGGGCACGCGGCGGGAGCCTGGCCGGCTTCTCAGCGCCGGTGTCCAGTGGCGCCGAGGCGTCACCGGCCGGCGCGCGGGCCATGATCATCGACTGGGACGCCGATGGCCGCGCGGACCTCCTGCAGCCAACCGCCACGGGTACCCTGCAGTACTGCCGCTCCACGGGCGCCACCTTCGAGCCGTGCCAGCCGGCGGGCATCACGCCGGGTACCGTGCCCTCCTCGCCGATGACGCTCGACATCAACGGCGACGGTTATCCGGACCTGGTGTACTCAGCGTCCGGGATCCGCCTGCACCTTCACCACCAGGTGCCGCAGGACACGCTCGTCTCGGCGACGGACGGGCTCGGGGCGAGGACCGATTTCGAATACGCCATTGCAAACAATCCAGCCGTGCACGCGGTCGGAAGCGGATCCGTGTTCCCCGTCCGGGACCTGGCGCGACTCGGCCACGTCGTATCGAGGATGACCCGCGCGAGCGCAAGCGGGCCGCAGCAGGAGACGTACTACTACGAAGGTGCCAAGGGGCATGTGCAGGGCCGCGGTTTCCTCGGCTTCGCACGCCGCACGGCGACGCCATCGAATGGCAGCCCGGTACGGGTGGAGGATTACCTGCAGGACCCAGCGGAGATTGCGACTCTCGGAGCGCCTTCGCAGACGACGCTGCAACAGCGCTCGGGCGCGCCACTCGTGCGCACCAGCTACGTGTGGGGTCGTCACAACTTCGGAGTCGGCCAGCAGACGCGTGCCTTCGCGTATCCGTCGCAGGTTACGACCGAACGCTACGAACTCGACGGGACAGGGGTCTCCAGCACGACCGCCACCAACATCATCGATGTGTTCGGCACGGCGGTGCGACGCGATCTGGTGACCATCGAGCGTTCCAAAGGCTCGAACCCCGGCGCCGCGCACTTCGAGACCACGACGCTCGCGGGCGTGGTGAATGACACCGTGAACTGGTGCCTGGGACGGCCCGCGACCGCCCAGGTGACCCGCTGGCACACCCTGCCGGGCGGTGCGCAGGTGACACGAAGCTTCGGTCAAGCCTGGGACTACGTGCGCTGTCGTGTCATGCAACAGGTCGTCGAGCCATCGAGCGACACGCTGCGCGTGACCACCGACCTGGCCTACGACGCCTACGGCAATCCGGGCACTGTCAGCACGACGCCTGCCGCGCAACCCGTGCGCGCCACGTCCTACACCTGGGCCGAGAATGGACGGTTCCTTCGTACCACCACGAACCCGGAAGGCCACGTCGAGACCATCGCCTGGGACAGCGCACTTGCGCAGCCTGTCGCAATCACCAGCCCCAATGGCCTGGTCACGAACCTGCAATACGACGATTTCGGAAGGCCGATCCGGCAGTCAGGGCCCGACGGCACCAGCACCACGGTCATGCGCGCTTTCTGCGGTGCAAGCTGCGTCTGGCCCGGCACGTCATTCATCGTCAGCTCGACGAAACGAGGCAACGGTGATGCACAGGTCTCAACACTGGAGACGGGTTACGACATCCATGGACGTGAGGTGTACGCCCGGCGTGAGCGACCCGGCGGCAGCCAGTCCTTCCGAGTCCTGGGCTACGATTCCCGCGGACTTGTCGCCCGGGAGAGCCTTCCGGCACCCTGCTGCGCAGCGCCAGGGAGCTGGGTGGTACACGCCTACGACGCACTCGGTCGCCGCATCTCGACGGAGAGGCCCACGAGCCAGTCGGTCGCGACCCCGGTGGTGAACCGTTGGAGCCATGACGGCCTCGTGGTCACCGCCACCGACCCCCTCGGACGCGCCACGACGCACCGCCTCGACGCCCTCGGTCGTGTGCTGCAGGTCGTCGACCCAGCCTCGACCGACACGGACTACGAGTACGACGCCTTCGGCAACCTCGTGACCGTGCGTGACTTCGCGGGGTCATCGACCGTCATCGGCTACGACGTGCGCGGGTTCCGACGAAGCATCAGCGACCCGAGTGCCGGGCGCTGGACGTACGACTACTTCCCGCTCGGCGAAGTCAGGTCGCATACCAATGCGCGGGGCCAATCGACCACATTCAGTTATGACAGGCTGTCGCGCCCGGTGACGCGAACGGAGCCCGAGGGCAAGACGACCTGGACCTGGGGCAAGTCGGTTTCGAGTCGCAATGTCGGAGCCCTGGCCTCCGTGGTGTCGCCCGGATTCCGCGAGTCATACCAGTACGACGCACTTGGCCGGCCGGCGACGGTCACGACGACGATCGCAGGCGTGACGCTGGTGACGCGGCAGTCGTACGACACAGTGACAGGGCTGCCGGACACGCTCACCTATCCGGCGTCCACCGGCACGAGTCCGCTGCGTGTGCGCCGTCATTACGATCGCGGCAGGCTCGTCCGCCTGAGTGATGCCGACACCGGTGCGTCCTACTGGCAGATGAACGGCGTCGACGACGCCGGACACGTCACCGACGAGACGTTGGGCAACGGCGTACGTGTCGCAAGCGACTACGACGCGATAACGGGTCTGCTGGTTGGACGGACATCGGGTCCCGGCGGAAGCAGCGAGCACCAGGACCTGCTGTATGCGTGGGACTCGCTCGGCAACCTGGTGTGGCGCGAAGAGCGCAACCTTGGCGTCCAGGAGCAGTACCACTACGACGCCCGCGACCGTCTCGACTACGTGTTGCGCAACGGGTCGGTGGTGCTCGACCTGGGTTACGACGACGCCGGCAACATCACCTACAAATCCGACGTCGGCGACTATCGCTACGACGTGAACCGCAGGAGCGCCGTCGTCGCGGCCGGCGCCAACGCGTATGCCTACGATGCGAACGGGGCCGTGGTGAGCGCCAGCGGCACCACGATCAGCTGGCAGAGCTTCGACCTGCCAGGCCAGGTGAACCATCCGGGTGGCAACTATTCAGCGTTCTACTACGGTCCCGACCGTGCACGGTATCGCCAGGTGGCGCGCGCCGGCGGCATCTCGACGGAAACCCTGTACGCGGCAGGCGGCCTCTTTGAACGCGTGACGACCGGCGGTGCGACCAGCTACCGGCACTACCTGCATGCCGATGGTCGGCGGGTCGCCGTGCACACGCGCTCCTCGACCTCCTCGCCGAGTACCGTGTACCTGCTCGAAGATCACCAGGGCGGTGTCGACGGCTTCACGTCGACGTCCGGCGCACTCCTGGGCCGCAACTCCTACCAGCCCCATGGCGCTCGCCGATCAGGCGACTGGCTTGCCGGCGCACCGACCGCGGCCGAGTGGCAGCAGATCAAGGACACGACTTCGCGCGGATACACCGACCACGAGCACCTCGACAATCTCGGACTCATCCACATGAATGGCCGCGTGTACGACCCCGTGCTCGGCCGTTTCCTCAGCCCGGACGCCCTGGTACAGGCGCCGTATGACAGCCAGTCCCTGAATCGATACAGCTACGTGCGTAACAACCCGCTGCGGTTCTCGGACCCGACGGGGTTCTGTTTCAACACGAGCGCACCGCTGGGCCCGCATCCAGCGGCCTGTCTCGAGACCATCGTCGTCACGTCGGACAGGTGGCCCCGATCAGGGTCCTGGTGGGATCTGGTCATGCCGGACGTCGGCGGGAGAGGCGGAATGCTCGGACGCCCGGGGGAACGAGACGTCCGTGGCGGTCCAGGTGTACGTCCTGGCGCTCCCGATCCGGCGCCTCCGCCCGTCACCGGGCCGGCCGACGTCGTGGCCACCGTTACGGCTTCACGACTGTCCTTCTCGCCCAGTTTCGGTCTGGCGCCGGTATTGCCCGGTCACTGGCTGCTCCAGTACGGGATGCATGCCTCGCGAGCGCTGCTGACGGCGGGCGCCGCCGGGACGATAGCGGCGGCACTGGCTGCGCCGGCCGTCACATCGGATACCAGCGACCTGCTCGATGACCAGGGCAACCCTCACTATGTCTACCATTTCACCAACGATGTCGGTAAGCGAGGCATCAGTGACAGCGGCTTGCTGATGCCGGGCGGCAGCGGCCTCATATACTTTTCTGCCTTGCCGTACCCTGACGCAACCCAGGCACAGAGCGCGCTGTCTCTTCCCAGGGCTCCGAGTGGATACTTCCTGGTCCCGCGTTCGAATATCCGCGGTCCATTGACCTGGAGCGTCGTTGCGCCAAACTTCGGGCAGCCAGGGGGAGGATTGGAGGCGTCCGCCAGCGGAAGTGTTCCGCTTGCCGGTGCGCGGTGGGTCTCCATCGGGCCCTGAGCTAACGACACAGGTGCGCCAGGCATGAACCGCAACGAATTCATTGGAATGTACGACTATGGGCAGGGAGGCCTGTGGGTAGTCATCCGGGCGGAATCGGCCGCACAGGTCCGCCAGAAGTACCCACAGCTCCAGGTGTTCGAGGGGGCGCCTCCCATGCTCGACGAGTCCACCCTGGCCGTTATTCGGAGCAAGGGCGTCCAGGACATCGACGATCCGCCGAGCGGCTGGCTCGCTGAACTGGTGACGTGAGTTGCCCTGCCGGGCGTCATGGCCGCGCACGAACCCACGCTTCGAGCGCAGGCAACAGCCGTTCCTTCGCATGCGCCCGAGCGCTGATCTCGGCCATTGCCTCGTCACCCGCCTGCCGTGCGTCGGCCGGCACGGAACGCTCGGTGTAGGTGCGCACCTTCTCAACCAGCGTCCGGTCGTCGGACGATGCCGCCAGCGACGGGATGAACGCCCAACGCGACGAGCCTTCCACGAGGTCGAGCACAGGCTTCTCGTTCCGTACGGCGAAGTCGAACGCCAGTGCGGGGTGAGTGCCCGAAACTGCCTGCACGACGTTGCTCGCGAACACCTTGGGCATGCCGTCCGACACGGAGAGTTCGAGCGCGCGGGTTGCGAGCGCGGGATCCAGGGCCCGGCCCAGGGCCAGGTACAGCCGCTGCTTCTCGATCGGCTCGAGCGCTGCGTTGGCGCGCGCGCGAATTTCGTTCCAGGTCGGCACGTCGGCATGCCGGGCGACGACCATGGTCGCGGCCTCCCGGATGCCTGCCGGGAGGGCGTCGGGGTCCTTCGCGGCCTGCGCAAACCGCTTGCGGGCTTCGGCAATGACGTCGCGGTCCTCCAGCCGGCCGAGCGTGCCGATGAGCATTTCCCTCAGTAACGCGGCGGACTCGGATTCGCCGCCGGCCGGCAGCCAACCGACGCGATCGAAGACGGGACCCAGTGTCGTCCGCGCGTATTGCCGCCACGAGGCCTGTTCGCGCGAGCCGTCGAACAGTCGGTCGACTTTGGCGAACGTCGCGGCGACCTGCCGCAGGACCAGCGGATCGCTGTCGCCTGGCACCACGGCCGCGAGCTCGAGGTAGCTCGGCGCTGGAATGCGCCCGGCCTCGCCGAGCGCCCAGGTGTCATTGAGGATTCCGAGCCGATCCACTTCCGCCACTCGCGCAAAGTTCGCGCGGAGGCGCCCAAAGTCGGCCGGCGCATGTAACGTGCGGAAGTAGCCGGCATGGCCTGCATTCACGACCACCGGGCCGCAGCCAGGCACGCTGACCGTCGCCTCAGCGCCGTCCTTGGGGAGCACGAGGCTCGCAGGTTCGCCGCCCTCGACGGAGCGCAGCTGCACGGGAATGCGCCACGTCAGTCTCTCAGGAGAGGGGTCGCCGATCTGGTAACGCCCCTGCTGCAGCGTGACGGTGGTGCGGCCCGCCTCGCAGGGTCCGGTGGCCGCCTCGACGAGCGGCACGCCCGCCTGCAGCGTGAAGTCGTGCGCGATGCCGGCGACGGGCTGGCCGGTGGCGGCCGCAATCTCGGCCCACAACTGGTCGGTGACGGTGTTGCCGTAGGCGTACTTGCGCATGTAGCGGCGCATCCCTTCGCGAAAGCCGGCCTCGCCGACGGCGTGCTCCAGCATGCGGATGACGGCGCTGCCCTTGGAATAGGCGATCGCATCGAAGGCCTGGTTCGCCGCCGCGACGGACGGTACCGGCCGCACCACCGGGTGGGTCGCATCGCCGGAGTCGAGCCGCATGGCCGCCTCACGCGTGTTGCTCACGAACTGCAGGTCGTGGTTCCAGCGTGGGTGCAGGTCCTCCGTCGCCCGGCCCTCCATCCACGTCGCGTAGCCTTCGTTGAGCCAGAGGTCGTCCCACCAGTCCATCGTGACCAGGTTTCCGAACCACTGGTGCGAAATCTCGTGCGCGACGACCGAGAAAACGTTCTGCCGGTCGGACTCCGACGAGAACCGTGGGTCGACGAGCAACACGGGTTCGAAGTACATGATGGCGCCCCAGTTCTCCATCGCCCCAAAGAACTGGCTGCTGCCCGGCACGGCGATCATGTCGAGCTTGGGGAGCGGGTAGGGCGTGGCGAAATACTCGTCGTACCAGGGCAGCACCTCGGCGGCCGCATCGAGCGCGAAGCGCCCCGACTCGCCCGCGCCCCTGCGCGTCACCACGCCCACGTCCACCGTGCCGACCTTGCGCGAGATGCGCTCCAGTTCGCCGACCGTGAGGTGCAACAGGTAGGACGACATCTTCGGGCTGGTCGCGAAGCGCACGCGCTTGCGATCGCCCTCCAGCCGGGAGGAGACCTCGGGCATGTTGGAGTAGGCCGACTGCTCCTTCGGCACGACGACCTCGAGCGCGAACGTCGCCTTTGCGGCGGGCTCGTCCCACATCGGGGCGAAGCGGCGCGCGTCCGCGACTTCGAACTGTGTCGTGAGCATGCGGCGCGAGCCGGCCGGGGTCGCGTAGTCCACGGCAAAGAAGCCGCTGGAGGTGGTGTAGATGCGGCCCGAATAGCCAAGCTCCAGCTGGTGGCGACCGCTGGTCAGCTCAGTCGTGAATCGCAGGGCCGCGGTCTGCGCCTCCGGATCGAGTTTCACGGCGGCCGCCTGCGCGCCGTCCAGCCCCGCGCTCGTGATCTCGAGGTCCGCGGCGTTCAGGACGATGGTGTCCGTGGGGCGCTCGACCTCGACGTCGATCGTGGCGCGCCCCTGGAAGGTCAGCGCCGTCGCATCCGGCTGGACGCTGATCTGGTAGTGCACCGGCACCACGCCCGGTGGCAGGCGGCCGGGCCGGGCTGCCGGATCGGCCGCAGCCGCGACGATCGATCCGCTCCAGGCGAGGAGCAGCAGGGCCACGAACGACGTGCGCATGAGTAACTCCGGTGCGGGCCCGCGGATTCTCCCGCTTCGGCGCTCGAAGGCAAGCCGGCATGCTCCAATGTCCCGAAGGAATTGCACGCCCGCGCCACAGGACGCATCCTTACTCGACCATGCCCATACGACAAGGCTTCGCCGACGCGGTCGGCCACACACCGCTCATCCGTCTCAATCGCTTCAGCGAGGAAACCGGCTGCCAGATCCTCGGCAAGGCCGAGTTCCTGAACCCTGGCGGCTCGGTGAAGGACCGTGCCGCGCGCGGAATCCTCGAGGACTTCGAGCGCAGGGGGCTGCTGAAGCCCGGCGGCACGCTGGTCGAGGGCACGGCGGGCAACACCGGCATCGGCTTCGCGCACCTGTGCAACGCCCGCGGCTACCGCTGCGTGATCGTGATGCCGGACAACCAGTCGCCCGAGAAGTCGGCGCTGCTGCGCACGCTCGGCGCCGAGGTGCAGGTCGTGAAGACCGTGCCCTACGCCGATCCGAACCACTACCAGAAGATCGCGCCGCGTGTCGCCGAGGAGATCGAGGGCGCGGTCTGCGGCAACCAGTTCGACAACACCGCGAACCGCGACGCGCACTACTCCACGACCGGCCCCGAGATCTGGTCGCAGACCGACGGCGCGATCGACGCCTTCGTCTGCGCGACGGGCACGGGCGGCACGCTCGGTGGCGTATCGCGCTACCTCAAGGACCAGAGCGAGAAGGTGCGTTGCGTGCTGGCCGACCCGATGGGCAGCGCGCTCTACAACTGGGTCAAGACGGGCGAGCTCAAGTCCACGGGCTCGAGCGCGGTCACGGAAGGCATCGGCATCGGCCGCGTCACGGCCAATCTCGAGGGCTCGCCGATCGACGACGCGGTGCAGGTCGACGACGCGGAAATCGTCACCACCACCTACCGCCTGCTGCACCAGGAAGGACTGTTCCTCGGCAGCACCAGCGGCACCAACGTCGCGGCGGCCGTGCGCGTGGCGCGGATGCTCGGGCCCGGGCACACCGTCGTGACCATGCTCTGCGACGGCGGGCAGAAATACCTCTCGCGGTTCTACAACCCCGAGTGGCTGGCCCAGAAGGGTCTGGCCGAGTACGCGAAGGCCGCGTGACCGACGCGACACAGGGGGAGGGTGCCTGGGCCAAGCTGCGTCGCCGCAAGGTGGTGCAGTGGGGCATCGCCTATGCGGCGGGCGCGTGGGGATTCCTGCAAGGCCTGGAGTACGTCAGCGAAACCTTCGGCTGGCCCGGCCACATCCGCCAGGTTGCGTTGCTTGCCCTGCTGATCGGACTGCCGATCACACTCGTCGTCGCCTGGTATCACGGCGACCGCGGCCAGCAGCGGGTCACGGCCACCGAGTTCGCGATCCTGACGCTGCTCTTCCTGCTGGGCGGCGGCATCTTCTGGCGCTATGACGTTGCGACCGACGCCTCCCGCGCCGCTGCGAGCGCGGCGTCATCGGCACTCGCAGCTCCCGCCGTCGTCGATGCGCGTCCCTCGATCGCCGTGCTGCCCTTCGTCAACATGAGCGAGGACAAGAGCAACGAGTACTTCTCCGACGGCATCTCTGAGGAGCTCCTGAACGTGCTGGTGCGGGTGGACGGCCTCGGCGTCGCGTCCCGCACCTCGTCCTTCGGCTACAAGGGCAGCCCGCTCGGCACGGAGGCGATCGCCAGGGCGCTCAAGGTCAACCACATCCTCGAAGGCAGCGTCCGCAAGTCCGGCAATCAAGTGCGCATCACCGCCCAGCTGATCGACGCGGCGAACGACCGCCACCTCTGGTCGGAGACCTACGATCGCGAGCTCGACGACATCTTCGCCATCCAGGACGAGATTGCCAACGCGATCGTCACCGCGTTGCGCGGAACGCTCGGTGCCACCCAGCCTGAGCGCGCGGTCACCGTGCGTGCCGACACGGAGAATCTGCAGGCGTACGACCTGTACTTGAAGGCGCGCGAGCTGTTCGTCGCCCGCCGCGACCTGGACGAATCGGTCCGCCTGTTCGAGCGCGTGGTGGAAATGGATCCGAAGTTTGCCCGTGGCTGGGAGGGACTCGCGGCGGTGGCCGCCGTCGCAGAGAGCTGGGGCATCCGCGACCGCGACTACAACGCGCTCGCGCGACGAGCTGCCGAGCGTGCGCTCGAACTGGACGCGACGCTCTCCATGCCCTGGGCCGTGCTGGGGCTGGTAGAACAGGACGCGCGGCCCGCGAACTGGGCGCGGAGCCTGGAACTCGAAGACCGGTCGATCGCGGTCGATCCGAAGAACGTGAGTGCTTACCTGTGGCGCAGCATCGCGCTGGCGAACCTGGGGTTCTTCGAGAAGGCGCTCGCCGACCAGGATCGCTGCCTCGCGCTCGACCCGGCGTACCAGAATTGCCTGCGCTGGAAGGCGATGATGCTGCTGTTGGCAGGCGACACGGATGCAGCCCTGCGAATTTTCCAGCAGGACATTGCCGCCGGCTATCTCGTGACCGGCCACACGCCATCGTTCATTCCTTACCTGGTCCAGCGCGGCGACCAGGTCGGGGCGCTCCTGCTCCTGCATACGCTGGGCGTCAGGCCGGAACTCAGCCGGATCCTGCTCGCGGCCGTGGCTCGACCCGAGGGTCCGCACCCCGCTGCCGGCGAGGTCATTGCCCGCTACCTGTCCGACGAGACAGACCCGTTCGTGCGTCGGGGGGGACGCTCGCGAGTCCGCCTGTGGCTCGGCGATTACGACGGCGTGGCGACCGCCGACGACCTCAACGCCTCCTCGATCGTGGCCTGGCAGCGCTTCCCGCCCGCATTTCGCAATTCCAATGGTTTCAAGCGCACGCTCGAGCTTCTCGGTGTGACGGCCTACTGGCGCGAGCATGGCTATCCACCGCAATGCCGGGCCGTCGGCCAGGACGATTTCACCTGTGACTGACGGCACAGGCCTTTCAGTCGCGCCGTGGTGCGAAGCGTGAGTCCGGTGGGGCGCTTCGCGGCTGCGCTGCGCGAGATGCGCTGGACGCAGGTCGTGATCGAGTTGCTGCTGCTCGTCGTCGGCATCCTGATCGCGCTGGCGATCGACGGCTGGCTCGAGGACCGCCGGGATGCGAGGACGGAGCGGTCGTACCTCGAGCGCCTGGTGCGCGATTTCGACCAGGACCGCGAGGTCCTGGAGGAGTTCGTCGCGTTCGAGGAGCGACAGGCGACGGATGCGGTGCTGGCTTACCGACCTCTGTGCGGCGGAGCCGACGTCGCCGACCGGGAAGCCGTGGTCCGCGCCCTGGACCACCTGACGATGCGGCGCACGATCCGGCTGGCACGCGCGACGTATTCGGACATGCTCGCCACCGGCAACCTGCGGCTGATCCGCGACGCCGGGCTGCGCGACCGCATCGTCAAGCTCTACGAGTCCAACGAGCGCTGGACGACCATCGTCGACCGAAACAACCAGGTCTTCGTGGACCAGATCTACCTCATGTACGTATTGGATGTGGGTCTGTTCGGTCCCCGACCCAGCAGCAACCTGCGGCAGACGACGGTGGCGCCGGGCGAGGAGCTTGCCAGCCGCCTCGGGTTGCCGGTGCCTGCCCGCGCAGACCGGCTATGGAGCCTTGCCGAGGACGCTCCCGAGCGGGACGTGCTTTGCGGCAAGCTCTGGTATCGGGGCCTTGTCAGCGTCCAGGCGAGCAGCCAGGCGACGGCTGTCGCCGCACAGATTGCCGGCGTCCGCCAGGCGATTGCCGACGAGCTCGCGCGCGGTCAGCCGGAGTAGGACTCACCAGGTACGTTCAGGAGGGCGCCTGCTGCGCCCGACGGGCTATTTCCGCGCCAGCCAGGCCCGCAAGCGGCCAATCGCCGTCGTCGGCGGTGGC
This sequence comes from uncultured Gammaproteobacteria bacterium, assembly GCA_963778185.1. GTDB lineage: Bacteria > Pseudomonadota > Gammaproteobacteria > Steroidobacterales > Steroidobacteraceae > RPQJ01. The sequence continues at coordinate 1,629,856 of CAVZTF010000003.1, forward strand.
TGCACTCTCGCGACGGGCCGGGACGGCGGCCGGGCGACCGCCGCGGGCCGGCCGCCCGTCCTTGCCGCGGCGGTCACCCCGCGATCATAGGGATTGAACCCACCGCCAGGCGACACGCTCTCCTCCGCCGGCACGACGTCCGGCTTCTTCGCAACGACGGTCTGTTCGATGCTGAACTCGGGCGCATGCAGCTTCTGCACCCGTGTCGTGCTGACGTCGCGACTGAAGCGCCCGGTCTCGGTCTTCCACTCCCACACCGTGCTGCCACGCGCATCGAACGAGGCACGGCCACTGGCCGCGGCCCGCGAATTGTGACCTACCCCTCAAGGCGGGCCGCTCGAACGCCGGCTTCCCCCCGGCCGCGGCGGTGCTATGCTCCCGCGACAATACTTATAACCGCGTGCCACGGCACAGGCGCAGGGAGCCACCGCGTGACATACGCGAGCGGGGCGGGGAGCGGCGAGACTGCAGGTCACATGCCACGCCGGGCGCAGGCGCGGCCGCTGTGCTGCGCCCGCGAACCGGCGGGCGGTCCGCGTACGGGAGGCCGGCCATGAGCGCCCAGCTCGCCGAGCCCCAGCAGTTCGACGAAGACGCCTGGGACGACCTGCTCAATTACATCGAGGAACGTCGGGTCATCCCGATCATCGGCCCCGACCTGCTGCGGGTGCAGACCGACGGTGGTCCGCGCCTGCTGTACGAGTGGCTGGCCGAGAAGCTGGCGGCGCGACTGTCGGTCGACACCAGCGGGCTGCCACTGCCACTCACGCTGAACGACGTCGTGTGCCTCTATCTCGGACAGCGCGGGCGCCGTGAGGAAGCGTACACGCGGCTGCGTTCGATCATGCGCGAGGTGGAATTCGACCCACCGCCCGCGCTCCGGCAACTGACGCAGATCACCGACTTCGACCTGTTCGTGACCACCACGTTCGATCCGCTGCTCGAGCGCGCGGTCAACCTCGAGCGTTACGGGGGCCAGTCGACGGCCGAAGTCATCGCCTATGCGCCCAACCGCGTCGCGGACCTGCCCGTCGAGCGCGGCCAGCTGCAACGCACCGTCGTCTATCACATGCTCGGGCGCCTCTCGGCGTCGCCCACCTACGTGGTGTCCGACGAGGACATGCTCGAATTCATCTGCGCGCTGCAATCCGAGCACCTCACGCCCGAGAAGCTCTTTCACGAGCTCGAGCACAATCACCTGCTGCTCATCGGCAGCGATTTCTCGAACTGGCTGGCCCGGCTCTTCCTGCGCATGGCCAAGCGCAAGCGGCTGTCCGATCCACGCGACGTCGGCGAAGTGTTCGCCGACGACCACACCATGAAAGACGATCGCCTGGTCGCGTTCCTGCAGCAGGTGAGCGTGCGCACACGGGTCTATGGCGGGGCCGAGGCGTTCGTCGGCGAGTTGCATTCCCGCTGGATGAAGCGACAGGGTGGTGCAGCCCGGTCGAGCAGCGCGAGCACTCCGCAACGCTTCCTGCCGCCGGCGCGTGAGATGCCGGAGAACGCCGTCTTCATCAGCTATGCACGCGAAGACCTGCCCGCCGTGCAACGACTCAAGGCCGCGCTCGACGGCGCAGGCATCGCGACCTGGTTCGACATGGACCGTCTCGAGGGCGGCGACGACTACGACCGGAAGATCCACGCCAACATCGCTCGCTGCAGCTATTTCCTGCCCATCATCTCCGCGACGACGCAGCGGCGGCTGGAAGGGTACTTCCGGCGCGAGTGGAGCTATGCGGTCGATCGCTCGCGCAACATCGCCGAGGGCGCGGTGTTCATCCTCCCGGTCTGCATCGACGACACTCCCGAGGGCGAGGCCCTGGTGCCCGAGAAGTTCAAGTCGGTGCACATCAGCCGCATGCCGGGCGGCGAGCCTGCGCCGGAATTCCTCGGTCGCCTGCGCGACCTCATCAGCGGGCGCCGCGCATGAGTTCCCGGCTGGCCGATCGTATCGAGCCCGTCACCATCGATCCCGAGAACCCGTGGCTCGGCCTGTCCTCCTACACGGAGGAGACCCGTGGCTACTTCCACGGGCGCGACGAGGAGGCAGCGGAACTCGCCCGTCGCGTCCAGCGCAAGAACCTCACCGTGCTGTTCGGCCAGTCCGGCCTCGGCAAGACCTCGCTGCTGCGCGCCGGCCTCGTGCCGCGGCTGCGCGGCGAGGGCTTCTGCCCGGTCTACGTGCGCGTGGATTATTCGCCGGAGTCGCCGTCGCCCTCGGAGCAGATCAAGCAGGCGATCTTCCGTGCCACGGCAGCCGCCGGGCACTGGAGCCGTCCGGGCGCGGCCATCGAGGGCGAGTCGCTGTGGGAGTTCCTCCATCATCGCGGCGACCTGCTGCGCGACGCGGGCGGCCGCACGTTGCTGCCGCTCCTCATCTTCGACCAGTTCGAGGAAATCTTCACGCTGGCGCAGGCCGACGACGCGGGGCGGCTGCGGGCCAAGCATTTCCTCGAGGACCTTGCTGACCTCGTCGAGAACCGTCCGCCCGCGGCCCTGGAAGCGCGCCTCGACCAGGACGAGGCGGCGGCCGAGGACTTCGACTTCGCGCGCGCGGACTACCGCATCCTGATCGCGTTGCGCGAGGACTACCTCGCGCACCTCGAGAGCGTGAAAGGCATCATGCCTTCCATCACCCAGAACCGCATGCGCCTCGCGCGCATGACGGGTGCGCAGGCCCTCAGCGCCGTCGAGAAGCCGGGCGGCCGCCTGGTGTCGCAGGAGGTCGCCGAGTCGATCGTCCGCTTCGTCGCGGGCGGCGCCGAGCTCGCGAATGCCGAGGTCGAGCCGTCGCTGTTGAGCCTCGTCTGCCGCGAGCTCAACAACGTGCGGCTCGTGCAGGGCCGCGCAGAAATTTCTGCCGACCTGCTGGCGGGTTCGCGCGACACCATCCTGACGGAATTCTACGAGCGGGCGCTCGCTGACCAGCCGGCTGGCGTGCGTCGCGTGATCGAGGATGAGCTGCTCACGGACTCGGGCTATCGCGAGAGCCTCGCCGAGGAGCGGGTGATCAAGGCGCTCGCGGCCGCCGGTGCCGCGCCCGATTCCCTCGCGAAGCTCGTGGACCGGCGCCTGCTGCGCATCGAGGAACGGCTCGACATGCGCCGCGTGGAGCTCACCCACGACGTCCTGTGCAGCGTGGTCGCCTCGAGCCGCGACCTGCGGCACGCACGCGAGGCTCGTGAGGAGGCGGAGCGCCAGCTCGCCACGCAACGCGAGCGCGAGGCTGCGACGCGTCGCGCCCTCGTGCGCGCACGGACGATCGCTGCCGTGTGCGCCGTGCTGATGGTGGTGGCTGCCGCCAGCGCTGCGTTCGGCTGGATCAATTACCGCCGCGCCCACGTGGCGGACGCCGAAGCGCAGAAGGCTCGCGCGCTTGCGGAACGGGCGCGTGGCGACGCCGAGAAACTCGTCGGCTTTCTGATCGAGGACTTCTATGCCGAGCTCGAGCCCACCGGCCGGCTCGAGACCATGGGCAAGCTCGCGAAGATGGCCGTGAGCTACTACGACGGACTGCCCGCCGAGCTGCTCACGCCGCAGACCCAGGCGTACCGCGGCATGGCCCTCGTGCGCGAGGGCGGCGCGCTGCTGGCCGGTGGCGATGCGGAAGGTGGAAACCGGGCCCTTGCCGAAGCCCGCGACCTGTTCGGGAAGCTCCGGGCGAACGGTGACCAAAGCGAGGCCGTCACGCTCGGCCTGTCGCTGGCCCAGTTCACGCGGTTCTCTGCCTGGGGAGTCGACGGAGCGCCAGGGTCCACCACGGCCGACCTCCAGCAGGCGGCCGACTTGCTGCAGCCGCTGGTCCACTCGCCGGACGCCTCGCGCCAGGCGCGGCTCGTGTACGCCGACGTGCTGAATTACCTGAGTCACCGTCGCGCGACGAAGGAGGAGGCCGTCGCCACCTGCGAGGAGGCACGCAAGATCCTGGTCGAACTTGGGGCGCTCGACCTGTCCGACCTCGGCGCCGCCTCGATCTACGCCGACACCAGCGACTCGCAGGCCCGCCACGCACTCATCCTCGGTCACGTGGACGAAGCGGAGCGCCTGGAGCACGAGGTCTACGAGATCGCGGAGAAGGTGCTGGCGCAGCGCCCGGGCGACCTGCGGTCGATGGCGAATCGCGCCCTCGCCGCCGGCCTGCTGGGGGACCTGGCCGCGCGCCGCCACGATTATTCCAGCGCGGTGAAATACGCAGCGAGATCCGAGGAAGCCGGCGAGAATTACGTGCGCTTTAACCCGTCGGACCTGAATTCCTGGGTGTACTGGATCCGCGGCAAGGAGTCGGTGGCCGATGCCCTCTTCGAGGAGGGCCGCGTGCTTGACGCCATCGAGGTTCGCCGCTCTGCCGTTGCGCTCGAGATCGACAGCCGAGCGCCGCCGAATCTCGAACTGCTGCTGTCCCAGACCTGGCCGGTCCTGGCGGCGCAACAGGCGAGGGTGGGCCAGCGTGCCGCCGCAGAACGTGCTTACGCCGGCGCGGTGCGCGCCTACGACGCGGTCATCGCCCAGGAGACCGTCGGAAGTCCTCGCCGCGCCCTCTTCGAACTGATACCCGGCGTCTCACGGGCGCGTGTGCGCTTCTTGAACGGCGAGAGCGCGGCGGCGCTCGAGGATGCCGTTGCCACCATCGACCAGTTCCGCAAGGTCGCGGTTCCCGCCGACAACGTCAACGCCAACGCGATCCGGGACAACATGCTGCGCTTCCAGCTGACCACGGCGTCCGAGGCGGCACTGCGACTCGGTCGCTACGCCGACGCGGAGGCCTGGTCACGCGAACGCCTCGCGCTGCCGCCGAACCGGTTCGGCACCGCCGACCCGCAGGACGAGAATTCACGCGCGAGCGTCCTGCTCGCCCACGTGGTCGCGTTGCAGGGCAGGCTGGACGAAGCGCGCAAGCTGTTACAGCCGGAAATCGAGGTCTATCGCGGCGAGCAGAAGCACGGCGCCAAGGGTCTCTCGTTCCAGCGTGATCTTGCCTATGCGCTGTACGTGAGCGCGATCACCCAGCCGGGTGACGCGACGGGCGGGGCACAGAAGGCCGCCGCCCTGGCCGAGGCTTCCCGGCTCCTCGACGGCATGTCGGCCGAAGCGCGGCAACTCATGGACATCCGCGACCTGGTCCGCTGGATAACAGCGGCGCGCACCGATGGCGGAGCTTGAGGCGAGCCGCGCCCATCGCCGTCCCTATCCGTCGGCAATCCTTACAGCGGCTGCGACGACCGATAACGGCGGCAAAAATGAGAACCCCGTCACAGATTGCCGCGTGATTGGTCGCGTGGCCGACCTTATGTCATGCATTCGAGCCGCGGGCTGTTCCGATCTACCGCCGGATATCTTTTCATTGCCCGCCCGCCGCCGTTCCCAGCTTGCGGCAACCCATTGAATGAAAACAAGTTATCTCGAGGGCACGAGAGTTGCAGCGGGTAGCTGGTCTCCTCCGCTGTGCCTGAACGATGCCGACGCCTGCTGTGACCCGGATGACGCAAGCGAACCCGCCCACGCGGGCACCAGCGATGCTGCTGTCTCTGGCGGCGCTGCTCGCGACTGCTTACCCGATCGACACGTGGCCACCTGATCTCGGTGCGGTTGGCCTGTCGACGGCGGCGGTCGCGAGCACGTCGCCGACCAACGCGGGAGAGGAGTCGACTCCGCAGGACGCTGGGGAAGAGGGCGAGCAAGGCAAGGACGTCGACCAGGAGGAATCCGGCGAGGAGCGCGGCAAGGGCGGCCGGGGCAAGCGCGGTTCCGGCCTGGGCGATCGGTCCAGCGACGACCGCGTCCTCAACGCCTGAGCCTGGCCTCAGGGCAACGGGGACTCGACGAACGGCGCCACTGGCGTTGCCTCGACCTCGGCCTCGGCAAGCCGCGCGCGGACATTCTCGAGCTCCTCGACCGTGGCGATCGGGCCGATGCGCACCCGGAACCACGTTTCGTCATCGAGCGAGAAGCGCTGGATCTTCGCATCCACGCCGTACTGCGCGAGCTTCGCCTTCAACCTGTCCGCTTCGTCCGCCTGCTTGAACGCGCCGGCCTGCAGGACGACGTCCCCCTTGGGAAGCGCCGAGGCCGGGCTTGCAGCCTTCGCCGAGGCCGCGGGCACTTCGACTTCCTGCTCGGGCAGCATGTCGTAGAAGTCATAGTCCTGGCCTTTCGCAGAATCGGCCGACGCCGGCGGCGGTTCTTCGCCCGCAGCGGCCGACGCCGGCGGCGCCGTCGCTGCCGGCTGCGGCTCCGCCGGCGGTTGGCTCCGATAGTGCAGGAACACCCCGAGCGCGACCGACAGACCGGCCGCCAGCCCGACGACGACGCCCATCCAGCCAGTGAACGACTGTCCGCCCGGCGCCTGGCGCCGGACGTGCTTGTAGTCGCGGCTCAACGTGCGACCCGCGGCCATCTCACATTCCCTCGGGCGCCGAGACGCCGAGCAGCCCGAGCCCGTTGCGCACCACCTGCCGCAGGCCCTGGATGAGCGTGAGGCGCGCGTCGCGCAGCTCGAGGTCGTCGACGAGGAACTGGTGCGCGTTGTAGTAGGTGTGGAAGTCGTTCGCGAGCTCGCGCAGGTAATGCACCAGCGCGTGCGGCGCCCGCTGCAAGGCCGCGGCCTCCACGACCTCGGGATAACGGCTGATCGAGGCGAGCAGCGCCTGCTCGTGCGGCTCGACCAGCCGGTGCAGGGTGCCGCGGGCGCGTGCGCCGTCGTAGTCGAAGCCCTTCTCCCGCATCTGCCTGAGCACGCTGCACACGCGGGCGTGCGCGTACTGGATGTAATAGACCGGGTTGTCGTTCGAGCGCGAGGTCGCCAGCTGCATGTCGAAGTCGAGATGCTGATCGTTGCTGCGCATTACGTAGAAGAGCCGCGCCGCGTCGTTGCCCACCTCGCGGCGCAGCTCGCGCAGCGTGATGAACTCGCCGGAGCGCGTCGACATCTGCACCTTCTCGCCGCCGCGGTACAGCGTGACGAACTGCACGAGGCGCACCTCGAGGCAGTCGCCGGGCTCGCCCATTGCCACGAGTCCGGCGCGCACGCGCGCGACGTAGCCGTGATGGTCGGCTCCGAGCACGTCGATCAGGTGTTCGAAGCCGCGCTCGCGTTTCTGCAGGTGGTAGGCGATGTCGGAGGCGAAGTAGGTCTTGATTCCGTTCTCGCGGACCACGACGCGGTCCTTCTCGTCGGCGAAGTCCGTTGCGCGGAACCACTGCGCCCCGTCCTTCTCGTAGACGACGCCGTTGCCGCGCAGGCGCTCGAGCGCGCGGTCGATCGCGCCGTTCGTCGACAGGCTGCGCTCGGAAAACCATTCGTCGTAGCGGACGCCGAACTCCTCGAGGTCCTGGCGGATGTCGGTGAGGATATCGCCGAGCGCGAGGTCGAACGCGCGCCTGAATCCGTCCTCCCCGAGCAGTTCCCTGGCGCGGGCGATCACCGCGTCGATGTAGGAGTCCTTGTCGCCCTCGGGCGCGTCCGGCGGCAGGCCCATGAAGATATCGCCCGCGGGGCGCACCAGTGTGCGGCCCGCCTGTTCGACGAGCTTGTTCGCGATCGGGTGCAGGTAGTCGCCGCGGTAGCCGTTGCTCGGGAACGGGAACTGCTCACCGAAGCACTCGAGATAGCGCAGCCACACACTGGTCGCGAGGATGTCCATCTGCCGGCCGGCATCGTTGATGTAGTACTCGCGGTGCACCTTGAAGCCCGCGGCGTCGAGCAGGTTCGCCAGCGTCGCGCCGAAGGCGGCGTGGCGGCCGTGGCCCACGTGCAGGGGCCCGGTCGGATTCGCCGAGACGAACTCCACGATCACGCGCCGGCCCGCGCCGAGTTGGCTGCGGCCATAAGCCGCGCCCTCGGCGGTCACGCGCTCGAGCTCCCGCTGGTAGGCCGCCGGTGACAGGTAGAAGTTGATGAAGCCCGGGCCCGCGATCTCGACGCGCGCCACGATCTCGTTCTTCGGCAGGGCGTCGACCACGGCCTGCGCGACCTCCCGGGGCTTGCGCTTGGCGAGCCTGGCGAGTTGCATCGCCGCGTTGCTGGCGAAATCGCCGTGCGTGGAATCGCGCGTGCGCTCGACGGTCGCGAGCGACTGGACCGAATCTCGCGGACACAGGTCTGCCGGCAGGGCGGCCAGCGCGTCCCGCACCAGGGTTTCTATCAGGTATTTCAAGGCGTTGCCGTCGGGATGGAGGTCGGCGGGGGCGGTCAGTCTAGGGAATTCCGGGCAGGGAAGCGAGAGGGCGCGCACAGGATGGTCATTGCAGTCGACCGGTGGAACGCTCGCGGCGTTTAATGGTCTCAACACGGCCAGGAACAGGAGGCACTCACCATGCGTTTGATGCTCATCGTCGCTTCGATCTTGGCCGCGGCCGCCGCACAGGCCGGCAACCCTCCGCCGGGTCCGTCGCCCGGCCACGCCATGGACGCCAATCAGGATGGCGTGGTGACCCGTGAGGAAGCGAGGTCGTTCCCGCGCCTGGCGGGGAGTTTCGACGCCTGGGACAAAAACCGCGACGGCGCGCTGGATGAGACGGAAATGAATGCGCACCGCAGCGCCATGCGGGCCGAAGTGCGTGCGAAGGTCCACGAGCGCCTGAAGGCTGCCGACAAGGACGGTAACGGCCGCATCTCGAAGAAGGAAGCCGACGCCTCGATGCCCCACCTCGCCGACCGGTTCGACGAGATGGACGTGAACGAGGACGGCGAGATCTCGGGCGAAGAGATGCACGGCTTCCGCATGGCGGGACGCAAGCAGGAACTCGGGTACTTGCTCGAGGCCTTCAAGGCCGCGGACAAGGACGATGACGGCGCGCTCGACCTCGCCGAGGCACAGGTCGGCATGCCGATGGTCGCCGAGCACTTCTCCGACCTCGACGCCAACGGCGACGGCAAGGTCAAGCGCAAGGAACTGAAGAAGGCATTCAAGCAGCGCCACCCGGGCGAGTGAGCGCCCCGCGCGCCTAGAACAGCTCCAGCGGGTCGACGTCGATCGACCAGCGCACCTTGCGGGCTTCGGGCAGCGCCTCGACGACCGTGAGCCAGCGGGCGAGCAATCTCTGCAGGGGCGCGTGCGTCGGCGCGTGCAGCAGGAGTTGAGCGCGGAAATGGCCCGCGCGCCTCTCCATCGGTGCGGCCGCCGGCCCGAGAATCTCCACCGTCTTCCCCGCCAGCGATTGCGCGGCCTCGCGAGCACGGTCGAGGAATGCCAGCGGCACCTCCTTCCGTGCCGCCTCGGCCCGCAGCACCGCGATGCGAGCGAACGGCGGCCACTGCGCCTGTTGCCGTTCCACGAGTGCCGCCTCTGCAAACGCGTCGTAACCGCCGGTGACGAGCTGTGCGAGCAGCGGGTGCTCGGGGTACTCGGTCTGTACCAGCACCTCGCCCGGGCGTTCGGCGCGGCCGGCGCGTCCCGCGACCTGCACGATGCTCTGCGCCAGCCGCTCGCTGGCCCGGAAGTCCGTGCCGAAGAGTCCCTGGTCCGCGTTCAGCACGACGACCAGGCTCACGTCGGGGAAATGATGTCCCTTGGTCAGCATCTGCGTGCCGACCAGCAGTCGCACCTCGCCGCGCGTGACGCGGTCGAGCGCCGCCTCCAGCGCCCCGCGCCGGCGCACGGCATCGCGATCGATGCGTGCCAGCGGCACCTCCGGGAACAGGCGCGCGAGCGTCTCCTCGATACGCTCGGTGCCTTGCCCGACCGGCTTCACCGGCTGGCTGCACGTCGGGCACGTCTCGGGGATGCGCTGCTCGGTGCCGCAGTGGTGGCAGTGCAGCCGCTGTTCGCGCTGGTGCACGGTGAGGCGCGCATCGCAGCGCGGGCAGGGCGCAACCCAGCCGCACGAGGGGCAGAAGAGCGATGGTGCGTAGCCCCGGCGGTTGAGGTAGAGCAGTACTTGTCCGCCCGCGTCGAGGTGTCGCTTGATGGCGAGCAACGTCGGCGTCGCGATGCCCTGGGTCTCGGCGTGCTTGCGCAGGTCGATCAGGTGCAGGGCAGGTGGCTTGGCGCCCCCCGCCCGGATCGGCAGTTCGAGCAACTCGGCGCGCTTCGCGCGCACGCGCTCGAGGCTTTCGAGCGAAGGCGTGGCCGAGCCCAGCACGACGGGGATTGCGAGCCGCTGCGCCCTGGCGATTGCCAGGTCGCGGGCCGAATAGCGGAAGCCTTCCTGCTGCTTGTAGGACGCGTCGTGCTCTTCGTCCACGACGATGACCCCGGCGCGTGCGAGCGGCGCGAAGATCGCCGAGCGCGTGCCGATGACCACCGGCGCGGCGCCGCTGCGAGCGGCCCGCCACGCCCGCAGGCGCTCCTGGTCAGCCAGCGAGGAATGCAGCACGGCGAGTGGAGCGGCGAAGCGCGCCTCGAATCGCGCGACGAGCTGGGGCGTGAGCGCAATCTCGGGAACCAGCACCAGTGCCTGCTCGCCACGCTGGACGACTTCCTCGATGGCGCGCAGGTATACCTCTGTCTTGCCGCTACCGGTGACGCCGTGCAGCAGGAACGACGCGAAACGTCCCCGCGCGCCGGCGATCGCCTCGATGGCGGCCTGCTGTTCCGGACTCGGTTGCAGCCGCCCGGCGTCGGCCGGCCTGTTAGGTGCGGAACCCTGCGCCCCCGGGGTGGTCCGGCGCACGACCCAGCCGCGCTTCTCGAGCTCGCGTGCGTGGTCGCGCCAGCGTGGCGAGCGAGCTGCGAGCTCGGCCTCGTCGGCGCTGTCGCGCTCCTGCAGGAAACTCACCATCTCGCGCAGGCGGTTGGCGCGTTCGGCCAGCGACGGCAGGCCGCCCGTGCGCGCGGCCGCGGTCAACGACCACCGCTCGGCGGTCTCGAGCGCCGCGGCGCCGGCCCGGAGGGGCGCCGGAAGGGCTGCGGCAATCACTTCGCCCGGCGGATGACGGTAGTAGTCCGCCGACCAGCGCAGCAGCTCGAGCAGCGGCGCGTCGAGGACGGGGACGTCGTCGATGACGGTCAGCGCGGCCTTGAGCCGCGATTCCGGCAGGTCAGAGGTGGCCCGCGTTTCCACCAGCACTCCGACCACCCGTCGGCGGCCAAACGGCACCCACAGCCGGACACCCGGTTGCAGGCTCGCGGGGTCGATTCCCGGCGGGGCACGGTAGTCGAAGAGCCGCCTCAGGGGGGCGTCGATTGCGATGGCAAGAACGCTGGTCACGCCGTGGCCCGCTTATGTGAAGTTGTCCACACGACCTGTGGAAAAGTCTGTGGATGAGCCGCGTGAAAGGTGGCCAAGTGCCGGTCCCGACGGACAGTTTCGCTTTCTGCTCAGAAAATCACCGGCATCTTTTTATGGCATGTTAATCAAGCGCTTACGGCGCGCGTAGAGCTGTCCTCACCAAGTCGCGTCAACCGGTTGGCCGGGCTCGCGTTTTTGGCGTGGAGGAAACCCTTTGGCCATCGACCCAGCCCCCGAGTCTACCCGCATGTCCGGCTCTGATACTGTCGCAGTCCAGCCGGCGCGGCACGTTCTGTCGACGCCGGCGGGTGAGGAGGCATGCCTGGACCAGTCAGTGGCGCTCGACCGATTCCTGGCCGGGGTGGAGCGGCGGGCCTTTCGCATTGCGGAAATGGCGCTGCGGGACCGCGACGATGCGCTGGACGTCGTGCAGGTGGCCATGATGCGGCTGGCGCGCAGCTACGCCGACCGCCCGAGCGAGGAGTGGAAACCGCTCTTCTACCGGATTCTTTACAACGGCATCCGGGATTGGCAGCGTCGCCGCAGCGTCCGCTCGCGGATCTTCAGCTTCCTGCCCGGGAGCCGCCACGACGAGGACGAAGCGCAGGAAGATCCGCTGGAGCAGGTGGCGGACGGCGGCCCAGACCCCGGCCAGCGCGCCATGGCGGACGAGGCGCTGCAGCGGCTCGAGGAGGCGCTCGGCGTATTGCCCGCGCGTCAACGCGAAGCGTTCACTCTGCGTTGCCTTGAGGGAATGGACGTCGCCGCAACAGCCACGGCGATGGGTTGCTCCGAGGGAAGCGTGAAGACACATTATTTCCGCGCGCTGCACACGCTGCGCGAGAAGCTGGGCGAGGTGTGGTGATGAACGAGGACGAACGACGGACGGAGACCGAGCGGCGCGCCCGTGAACTCTTCGACGCAAGCGTCGAGGGCCTCGACGCCGGGACGCGCTCGCGCCTCGCGCAGGCGCGGCAGGTCGCGTTGGCCGATGCAGAGCCCGCCACGCACCGCGCATGGCGGGGATGGCTGCCGGTGGCGGCTGCCGCCTCGGTCGCGATGCTGGCCGTGGCGCTCTGGCGTCTGCCGGACGCAGGCCTGGGCCCCACCGCGAGCGGTGGCGAGGCCGTGCCGGCCGCCGAGGTGGTTGAAATGCTCGCGGACGGCGAGGAGTTCGACCCCGTGACCGATGACCCCGAGTTCTACGCGTGGCTCGAGGCGAATGACCTGCCCGCGACCAACGGTACAGGTTGATGAGCCGAACGAAGTTCTCCGGCCTGGTGGTGGTGCTCGCAGCGGCCTGGCTCGCTGCGACTTCGCCGGCCCACGCCGACGATTCTCAGCGCGACCGGCAGGGTATCGACTGGCACGAGTTGTCGCCCGACCAGCAGCACGTCCTCGGCCAGTTCCAGGGGCGCTGGGACAAGCTGCCGCCGGGCCAGCAGCAGGCCCTGTTGCGGGGCGCCAGGCGCTGGGAGTCGATGTCGCCCGAGGAGCGTGACCGCACGCGCGAGCGCGTGGACCAGTGGCGCAATCTCTCGCCCGACGAGCGTGACCGGGTACGGGAGCGCTCCGAGAGCTTCAAGCAGCTGCCGCCCGCCGAGCAGCAGCGCCTGCGCGAGGAATACCGGCGCTACCGCGATTCCGCTCCCGATCAGCAGGGCAAGTCGCGCAAGCGTGAGAAGGACGGGAAGGACGCATCGCGCGATTCGCGCGACGAGGATCGCGACGACCGCAAGCGGGATCGCGATGACCGGCGAGGCGACCGCGACGATGGCAAGGAGCGCGGACGTCGCGACCGCTGACTGGCAGGGCGCCCGCGCTTCATAACGCGACGGTAGTCGTTGTCTTCGCCTGGACCTGCACGGGCTTCGCCGCGCCCGACCGGCCCTTGAGCCTGACCGTGTAGCTGCCCGGCATCGCGCTGAGCGGCGCGTCGGCGCCCGCGAGCCCCTGTGCGACCACCTGCCCCTTGCCGTCGACGAGTTCCACGGCAGGCTGCAGCGCTCGCGTCAGTGCCTGGTCGAGGCTCGAGGCATCGCGCGCATCGAAATAGAGCCCGCCGCCCGCATCCGACCAGTGCCGGAATGTCGCGGCGAGCTTCTGGTCGTCGATCGCGAAGCCGACGATGTTCACGCGCACGGCCGCACCTGCCTTCCTCAGTTTCTCGATCGCGGCCGCCGGATCCCCGCCGCAGGTCTCCTCGCCGTCCGTCAGGAGTATGACGAGCCGCTCGCCGCGGACGCCCCGCAGGTCATCAGCCACTTTGTCGAGCGATGCGCCGATCGGCGTCTTCGCGCCATTCTTCGCCTCGAGCCTGGCGATGCGTGCTGCGACGGCGGCGGCATCGAGCGGTCCAAGCGCAATGTCGAGGTCTGTCTGGCAGGAATCCACCTCGCGACCGAACACCCGAAACGCGAACGGCGTACCGGCGGGTATGCCGGTACTGGTGAGGCGGGTCAGAGTCTTCTTCGCGATGTCGATGCGGCGGTCCTTGCCGATCTTCTGCAGCATGCTTCCGGACGCGTCCAGGATGATCTCGACTGCATTTCCCGCGGCCGGGCCCTGGGCAACCGTCACCGCGACAAAGCCCGGCTCCAGTTTCCCGGGCGTGATGCGGATCGCCGCACGCGCAAGCGTGGCGTGGGATTGCCCCGTCGAGTACCGCAACTCGTAATCGCCGGGCGTGAGCGGCGCGAGGACCATGGCCGGGTTGCCTTGGGCCGTGTAGCGGTAATTTCCGCTCGCGCCCTCCCTCGTGCCCTCCGGCAGCACGGTGACGTAGTCGTTGACGTTGTTCGGTCCCTGCCACTTGACGGCAAAAGTGCTGCCCGCCACGGCCTCGGCGGGCCCCTCGATCGAGGCACTGATCGGCGTCACCTTGACCGTCGCACGGCCAAGCGTGGCGTAGGACTGCGCCGTGAGGTAGCGCAGTTCATAGTCGCCGGGCTCGTCGGGCGCGGTGAGCTGCAACGGACTGCCCTTGGACGTGTAGGCGTAGCGCTCGTACTGCTTCTCCGGAGCCCCGGCTTTCACCAGCGTGACGAAGTCGAGCGCATTATTGGGCCCGCTCCAAGCCACCGCGAACTTCGCGCCGGCAGCCACCTTCGCGGGTGCCGAGACGGTCGCAGTGACGCCGCCCACGATGATGTGGCGCGTGCCGATCACGGTGTCCCCTTCGCCAAGGAAGTACCGCAGCTCATACTCGCCGGCGGCATCCGGCGCCGTCAGCGACGCCGGATTGCCAGCCTTCGTGTAGACGTAGCTGACGTACGGCTGCGCGGCATTGCCGATCCCGACGTAGTCGAGCGGGTTGTCCGGCCCGGACCACTTCACCTGGAACTTCGCGCCGGCCGACACCTGCTCAGGGGCCTCGAACGTCGCCGCGACGGCGTCGATGCGGATTGGCCGACGCGCAAGCGTCGGGTACGGCGTATCTGCACCGAGCACGCGCACTTCGTAGTCGCCCGGCTTCGCAGGCGCGGTCAGCTTGAACGTGCCGGGCTTCTGGACGTACTGGTAGCCGCCGTAGCTCCCCTCGCGGTCGCCCTTCGGCACGATCGTGACGAAGTCCAGGGGATTGCCGGTCCCGCTGACGGTGACGGCCACCTCGGAGCCGACACTGGAGCTGGCCGGCGCGTCGACCGTCACCTCGGCGAGCGCGTCGGAAAGGCATGCCACCGAAAATATCAGCAGGACCAGGTGTCTCGCGGCCATGGGATGCTCCGTGCGGGACGAAGTCGACCGGTATGGCGGGCGGGATCCCGTCCCGCGCGCAAGCGCAGCCTCGGGCCCCGCCGGGGCCGAGTATACCGCGGGACCGGGCTTTCTCTCTCGCTGCCGCTCAGCCCTTCAACGCCACCAGCACCTCGTCGAGCATCTTCTTCGCGTCGCCGAACAGCATCCGGTTGTTCTCCTTGTAGAACAGTGGATTGTCGACGCCGGCATAGCCCGAGGCCATGGAGCGCTTCATCACGATCGAGGTCTTCGCCTTCCACACCTGCAGCACGGGCATGCCCGCGATCGGGCTCGTCGGGTCGTCCTCGGCCGCGGGGTTCACGATGTCGTTGGCGCCGATCACCATCGAGACGTCGGTGTCCGGGAAGTCCTCATTGAGCTCGTCCATCTCGAACACGATGTCGTAGGGCACCTTGGCCTCGGCAAGCAGCACGTTCATGTGTCCCGGCATGCGGCCGGCGACCGGGTGGATGCCGAAGCGCACCTTGACGCCTTTCTCGCGCAGCAGCTTGGTGATCTCGAACACGGTGTGCTGCGCCTGGGCGACCGCCATGCCATAGCCCGGCACGATGACCACGTTCTTCGCGTCGCGCAGCAGCTCCGCGGTCTCGACCGCGCTGATCGGCGTCACTTCGCCTGCCGGCTGCGCGCCTGCCGCGGCCGGCGTCGCGCCGCCGCCGGTGCCAAAGCCGCCGGCGATGACGCTGATGAAGTTGCGGTTCATCGCGCGGCACATGATGTAGGACAGGATCGCGCCCGAGGAGCCGACCAGCGCGCCGGTGACGATCAGCAGGTCGTTCGACAGCATGAAGCCGGTCGCCGCCGCGGCCCAGCCGGAGTAGCTGTTGAGCATCGACACCACGACCGGCATGTCGGCACCACCGATCGCCATCACCATGTGCACGCCGAACAGCAGCGCGATCACCGTCATCAAGGCGAGTGGCAGCAGTCCCGCATCGATCTGGTGCGCCTGCAGGAACTGCGCGCCGAACCAGATCACCCCGAGCAGCCCGGCGAGATTGAGCCAGTGCCGCGCGGGCAGCAGCATCGGCTTGCCGCCGATCCTGCCGGAGAGCTTGCCGAACGCGATGATCGAACCCGAGAACGTGACCGCACCGATGAGGATGCCGATGTAGATCTCCACTTCGTGGATGGTCTTCTCGGCACCTTCGAGGACGATCGAGGTGTCGACGTAGCTCGCGAAGCCGACCAGGCACGCGGCCAGGCCGACGAGGCTGTGCATGATTGCGACCAGCTCCGGCATCTGCGTCATCTGCACCTTGCGCGCCGCCTGCAGGCCGATGGCGCCGCCCACCACCAGCGAGCCGACGATCCAGGGGATGCCGGCCGCAGTGACGCGCGGCCCGAGCACGGTAGCGAGCACGGCGATCGTCATGCCGACGATGCCGAACAGGTTGCCGCGTCGCGAGGTCTCGGGATTGGAGAGGCCGCCGAGGCTGAGGATAAACAGGATCGTGGCCGCGATGTAGGCCATCGTTGCGATATTGGCTGACATGCCTGCGGCCTCTTACTTGCGGAACATCGCAAGCATGCGACGGGTGACGGCGAAGCCGCCGAACATGTTGACCGCGGTGAGCGTGAGCGCCGCGACCGCAAGCCCGAGGATCAGCGCGTCGGGCCGTCCATCGGTCCCACCGCCGAGCGGCGGCGCCACCTGGATCAGCGCACCGACCGCGATGATGCTCGAGATCGCATTGGTCACGCTCATGAGCGGCGTGTGCAGCGCCGGCGTGACGTTCCAGATCACCATGTATCCGATGAAGCAGGCCAGCACGAAGACGGTGAAGTGCGAGAGGAACGAGGCGGGCGCGTAGGCTCCGACCAGCCAGAAGAGCAGCGCGCCCACGCCGAAGACGATGGCGAGGCTCTTCGCCGACGCAGGCTCACCCGCGCCGTGACCGTGCCCGGATTTCTTCGCGGCGGGCGCCGCAGCAGCGCTCGCCGTGGCAGGCTTTGCCTGCGGCGGCGCAGCCGGGAGCTTCGGAGGCGGCGGTGGCCAGGTGATCGTGCCGTCCTTGATGACGGTCAGGCCCCGGATGGCGTCGTCCTCCATGTTGACGTTGATGACGCCGTCCTTGGTCTTGCACAGCTCCTCGGTCACGCGCAGCAGGTTCGTGGAGTACAGCGTCGACGCCTGCTTGGCCAGTCGGCTGGCGAGATCGGTGTAGCCGATGATGGTGACGCCGTGCCGCACCACGGCCTGGCCGGGTTCGGTCAGCTCGCAGTTGCCGCCCTGCTCGGCCGCCATGTCGACGATGACGCTGCCGGGCTTCATGCTCATCACCATCTCGGCGGTGATGAGCTTCGGCGCCGGCTTGCCCGGGATCAGCGCGGTCGTGATGATGATGTCCGCGTCCCTGGCTTGCTGGGCGTACATCTCGCGCTGGGCTTGCTGGAAGCCCTCGCTCATCACCTTGGCGTAGCCGCCGCCGCCGGAGCCTTCCTCCTGGTAGTCGACCCTGACGAATTCGCCACCCAGCGACACGACCTGGTCGGCGACCTCGGCGCGCGTGTCGTTGGCGCGCACGATGGCGCCCAGGTTGGCCGCCGTGCCGATCGCGGCGAGTCCCGCGACACCGGCACCGGCGATGAAGACCTTGGCCGGCGGTATCTTGCCGGCGGCGGTGACCTGACCGTTGAAGAAGCGGCCGAATGCGTTGGCGGCCTCGATCACGGCGCGGTAACCGCTGATGCTGGCCATGGAGGTGAGCGCGTCCATCTTCTGGGCGCGCGAGAGCTGGCGCGGCAAGGAGTCGATGGCGAGCACGGTCAGCTTGCGATCGGCCAGCTGCTGCATGAGCCCGGGGTTCTGCGCCGGCCAGACGAAGCTGACGAGCGTGCTGCCCGGCTTCATCAGCGCGATCTCTGCGGGAGCCGGGGCGCGCACCTTGAAGATGACGTCGGAGCCGCCGAGGAGCTCGGCGGCACTGCCTGCGATCCGGGCGCCGGCGGCCTGGTAGGCGTCATCGCCGAAATTGGCAGCCGCCCCGGCACCGGTCTCGACGCAGACGGCGAAGCCCAGCTTGGTCAGCTTCTCGACCACCTCGGGCACCGTGGCAACGCGCTTTTCGCCCGCGAAGCTCTCGCGTGGCACTCCGATCGTCAGCGGCATGGTGACCTCGTCAAGATTGATCCCACGGTCGCCCCGGTGTGCGCGCCCGGTGAGCGTCCGCAGCGGGGAACTTGTTGAATATTGCGGGTTTTCGCCGCGTTGGATTATTGCACAGCGGTGCCGTATCTTTCAGCCCATGTACGCCCTTTCGCAGGAGGTCCTGCGCACGGACATCTCGGGGATGCCACTGGAGTGGATCGACTACCGGGACGCCGTTCGTCTGCATTTCATGGGCCAGGTGGCCTACTCGTTCGGGCAGCCGTTGTTCGAGCTGCGGGGCGGCACCAACGCCCGGACGGGCTGCCGCACGATGGTGGAGATCAGCTCCATCGTCGCCACGATCGGGCACAGCCACGCCCCTCGGAACCTGCACCACGGCTACGTCCCGCCGCTGAACAACGAGACCCTGTTCCGCCGCGATGCGCACCTGTGCCTGTATTGCGGGCAGCGCTTCTCATCGGGACAGCTTTCGCGCGACCACGTGACGCCGCTGTCGCGCGGCGGCAAGGATGTCTGGAACAACGTGGTGACGGCGTGTCGCCGCTGCAACAACCTCAAGGCCTGGCGGACGCCCGAGCAGGCCAGGCTGCAGTTGCTCGCCATCCCGTTCACGCCGAGCTATGCGGAGTACATCTATCTGAAGGGCCGGCGCGTGCTGGCTGACCAGATGGAGTACCTGCTCGCGCACTTCCCGCGCTCGAGCCCGCTGCACAAGCGCCTGAATGGAAAATAGGGGACATTCACCTGTTTTTCGCGGTCGCGAAGAACAGGTGAATGTCCCTTAATTTCTATTCAGCGGCGTCGTAGGCCTGCCGGATCCAGCCGACCAGCTCCGCGTCCACCTCGGAGGCGGCCGTCAGCTTCACCTTGTACTGGCACATGCCGCCCGGTTTCTCCGCCAGCAGGCGGTCGGTCGGTGGCAGGCCCTTCGCGTTCAGGCCCACGTCCACCCGCGTGGCGCTTCCCGGCCCGATCATCGCGAACTGCTTCTTGCGCCGCAGGCTCACGTAGCCCTTCTTGGGCGCCATCTCGAACTCGCCGAACTTGCCGATCGCGACCATCAGCTTGTCGTGGATCGGGCGCAGGCCTGCCTTCTTGTCGGCGTAGATGCCCGATAGCACGTCGTCCGTCGACAGGCCGGCCGTCTCAGCCGCGCTCTGGCCGTCGGATGCGAGCGCCACGTGCACGAGCGTGTTCGCGTCGCCGTAGCCCAGGCCGAGCTTGTCCATCGCGAAGCTGCGCAGCTCGCCGTGCTTCGCAAGTCCGCTGCCCTGCAACAGGGTGCGCAACTGGGCCAGCGTCCTGCCGGTCTTCGTCTCGATGTTGCGGACCTGCGTGTCGCGCGCCTTGTCGAGTGTACTCATGGCAATTTCCTCCGGATGGTCATCAGCGGTCAGGCCAGTCGCGCCATCAGGAACGCATCGTAGTACTGGCCGTCCAACAGCAGGTAGTTCCGCAACAGCCCCTCGTTCTCGAAGCAGGACCGGCGATAGAGCGCGATGGCCGCGAGGTTGTCGGCCCGGACCACGAGCTCGATCCGGGTCAGGCCGCGGGCGAGCGCGGTTTCGACCGTTGCCATGAGCAGGCGTCCGCCGACGCCCCCACCCCGGTGGGTCGCGGCCACTCCCATCCCGAGTACGCCGCCGTGGCTCAGGGTCGCGTGCGCCTTTGGCGTGACGTCGCACCAGCCGACGACCTGCCCTGCGTCGACCGCGACGAACGCCGCTGCGCCGCTGCGCAGGTTATTGAGCACGAAGCGGCGGACCTGGGTCAGCGGCGGGGCCTCGAGGAAGGCGAGATAGTGCCGTTCGCGTGCGACGCCATCGAGCACCTCGCGGAAGCCCGCGACGTGACGGCGTTCGATGGGGACGATTTCGACGGTCATGTACGGCCTGCCGCCCCGGCGCCCGGCCGCGGGCCTGTTCCCGCGGGCGTGTCTCGCTCAGAATGCCGCCCGTGCTCTACCTTGTCGATGCCAGCGTATTCATCTTCCGGGCCTACTACTCGGTGCCGGTCGACATCGCCGACCCGCAAGGCAACCCGGTCAACGCGGTACACGGATTCGCGCGATTCCTCGGCGACCTGCTCGAGAAGGAGTTGCCGCGGCACATCGCGGTCGCGTTCGACGAGAGCCTCGAGCAATCGTATCGCAACGAGATCTACCCGGCCTACAAGGCCAACCGCGAGCCGGCCCCGGCCGAGTTGAAGCACCAGTTCGGTCTGTGCCGGGAACTGGTGCGCGCGCTCGGCGTGGCGGAGTTCGGCAGTTCGCGCTACGAGGCCGACGACATCATCGGGACGCTGGCCACGCGCGCCCGTGCCGCCGGCATGCCGGTGACCATCGCTAGCCGCGACAAGGACCTCACGCAACTGGTCGGCGCGCACGACACCTACTGGGACGCCGTGGCCGACGTGCGCTACGGCTACGACGACATCGAGGAGCGCTTCGGCGTGATTCCGGAGCGCATCGCCGATTTCCTGGCGCTGATGGGCGATGCGGTGGACAACATCCCGGGCGTGCCGGGAGTCGGCCGCAAGACGGCGGCGACCCTGCTGAAGCATTTCGACACCCTGCCCGGCGTGTTCGAGAATCTGGTGGCCATACCGAAGCTCAAGTTCCGCGGCGCCGCGTTCGTCGCCGAAAGCCTGCGCGAGCATCGGGAGGATGCCTTCCTCTCGCGCCAGCTCACGGGAATCGCCTGCGACATGCCGCTCGCGGCCGAACTCGAGGACCTCGGCCGCCGCGTTCCGGACCTCGCTGCCGTCGCGAGCTTCTACGACTCGGTCGGCTTCGGGCGGATGCTGCGCGAGCAGGCAAAACGGGTCGCGGAGAAGTGTCCGGCGTGACGTTTCAATCGCCGGGTCGCGCGACAGCGCTCGTTGATGCGCTCGGCAGGGCGACCGGCCTGCGCTTCCAACCCTTGCCGTCGGCCGAAGTGGGCGGCGGCTGCATCAACGAGTGCCTGCGCTGGGAGACCAGCGGCGGCCCGACCTTCGTGAAACTTGGGCCCGCCGAGCGCCTGGTCATGTTCGACGCCGAGGCGGACGGACTGTGCGAACTCGCGGCCGCACGAGCCATCCGGGTGCCCGGCGTGCTCGGCCGTGGCGTGACAGCGGACCAGGCCTTTCTCGCGCTCGAATGGATCGATTTGGGCGCACCGTCGGCCCGCAGCGAAACCCTGCTCGGCGAGCAGCTCGCTGCCCTGCACCGGGTGACCGGGCCGCGCTTCGGCTGGCACCGGGACAACACGATCGGCAGCACGCCGCAAAGCAATGACGAGAGCGACGACTGGGCACGCTTCTACGTCGAGCGCCGCCTGAGGTTCCAGCTCGAGCTTGCCGAGCGCAGTGGACACGGCGGCCAGCTCACCGAACACGGCCACCAGCTCTGCCAGCAAGTGCACGCTTTCTTCG
Source organism: uncultured Gammaproteobacteria bacterium (assembly GCA_963778185.1). Taxonomy (GTDB): domain Bacteria; phylum Pseudomonadota; class Gammaproteobacteria; order Steroidobacterales; family Steroidobacteraceae; genus RPQJ01. Next base: position 1,651,313 of record CAVZTF010000003.1, read on the forward strand.
ACGGCTATCATCCCTTGCCGTCGCTGCTGCACGGCGACCTGTGGGGCGGAAACCGGGCGGCGGCGCGCTCCGGCGAACCCGTGGTCTTCGACCCGGCCGTGTACTTCGGCGACCGCGAGGCGGATATCGCCATGACCCGGTTGTTCGGCGGGTTCGGTGCTGGTTTTTACGCGGCGTACCAGTCGTCGTGGCCGCTGGACCCGGGCGCCGGCCTGCGCCGCGACCTCTACAATCTCTATCACGTGCTCAATCATCTCAACCTGTTCGGTGGCGGCTACCGGGCGCAGGCGCGGGCGATGATCGACGGGTTGCTCGCCTTGACCAGGGGATAAGTGCCAGCCGGCTGCGATCCGCCAGGACGCCGGCAAGGAACAGCGCAAGTGCGAGCGCAATCAGCGAGCGATTGACGTCGGCGTGCTCACCCGGGCCGGTCCGGGGCGCTGCCAGTGCGGCGGGGTCCCAGTCGCGAACGAGACCGTCACGCTTCCACTCGTCGAGCGCCGGATTCATTCCCCACGCCTCGTCTTCCGCAGGATTGCGCCGCAAGTGCAGCAGCCGTTGCGCACCGACGGAGGTGGACAATGCGATCGTGTAGAGCCCGGAGTCGTCGTCCCGGAACATCGCGCGCAACCGGCCCGGGGCGACGTAGTCAGCCGTGATGTCACGGACCTCGCCCGTCGGCGTCGTCACCCGCAACGAGGCTCCGGCGGGATCGGCCCAACCTTCGGCGTCGCGCAGGTCCGCATCGATCTGCAAGCTGTCCGTCCGGTCGATCGCGGTCACGGCGAGCAGCCCGTCGCGAGGCGTGCCGCCCACCCAGCCGACGAGCCCGCCGACGAGGCGCGGCCATTGTGGCCAGCGCAACCACGCGGGCGTCCAGCGCCCGAGGCCGCTGGTGACCGCAGCGACGCGGCCCTGGCCCGACGACTGCAGCGCTATCAACGGATCGCCACGCTCCGTCCGCACGACGATGGTTGCCTGCGGGCGCGAGCGCGTCACGGAATAGGCGGCAATGGTGGGCCAGTCGTCCAGCATGCCCGGCACAAAGGGGAAGGGCCGGTCCTGCACCGCCGCGATCGTTCCGCGCTCGACGCGGGCACGGCGTCGTTCGAGCTCCGTGCTCATCGTCCGCGGCAGTTCCGCCGCTTCATTCACCCGCAGGACCCGTCCGGAGGCGGGGTCGACGAGCCGACCAAGGGCCTGCAGGTCGGCATCCGGACCGACCGCAAGCGCGATCGTCTCGATGCGCGCACGGCCGAGCCGTGTACGCAGCTCGTCGAGCGGCGCCTCGTCCACGAAGCCGTCCGTCACGATCACCAGGATGCGTCGAGCGGCGCCCGAGCGCTCGAGCTCGCCAATTGCGACGTCGAGCGCCGGCGCGAGCCTCGTGCCGCCGCGCGGCGTGGATCGCCAGTCCCGTCCGAGCGAGGCCCTGGCCTCTGGCGCCGGCCCGAGCGGGAGGAGCACGTGCGGCTCGACGTCGAAGACGACGAGACCGAGCGAATCGCGGTCCGCCAGAGCGCTCGCGGCATCGAGGACCGCGCGCTGCGCGTGGCGGAAGCGATCCACGCCACCGCTGCCCCGGCCCATGCTGCCCGACTTGTCGACGACGAATACGACGCTTGCCGGCTGATCGAGCGCCGCGGGCTCGGACCTGACGGGCAGTACCGACTCGAGCAGCGACTCCCGGTAGCCGCCGCCCGTGTAGGAGCGCTCGCCGCCGAGCGCCAGCAGGCCGAGCCCGCGGTCCTGCACAGCGGAGACCAGCACAGCCCAGAAGCGCGCACCGGCATCCGAAAACGCGACGTCGTCGAGCACGACGGCCCGGTAGCCATCCAGGCGGTCCGTGTAGGCGTCGGAGCGGAAGGCAGGGATGACGTCCACCGCCCAGCCACCTTCGGCGAGACTGCGCGCGAGCGGCCCGGGCGAGCCCTGCACGTACAGGATGGACGCGCGTTCGGTCACATCGACGACCGCCGCGCGCTGACGCGCGTCGAGGGTTTCTCCGGACGATTCCCGTTCGACTGCAACGTCCACGAGCAGGGGGCCGCCTTCGCCGGCGGCGAATTCGAGCGTGGCCCGTCCGTCGCCGTCCGTGGCGCCGGATGCGGTCTGTATTCCGCCGTCAGGCTCGTGCGCGGTCGCCGTGACCCGCAACGGCTCGTCGAGCTGCCCGGCCAGCCACGCGTCGACGCGGACCCGCTGGCCCACCTGCGCGTGGCTCGGGGCCAGCACGTCGACGATGCGTACGGCGGGTGGCGGGCGGCCCACGGCAATCCACTGCACCGGTAGCCCTGCGTCGCGGGCGGCGCGCAACGCGCGTGACGCATCACCCGCGTTCTCGTGCGCGTCCGAGACCAGGACCACCGCCGAAAGTGGCGTTGCGGCGTGTGCGACCAGCGCCGACTCGAGCGCCCGTTCGATGTTGGTGGAGGTGGGCTGCAAGCCTGCACTTGTGTCCGGCACCGCAGGCCGGCCGCCGAACTCGATCAGCCTCGGGTCGCCGTCATCGCGCTCCTGCGCACCCTGGACGAGCTGTGCGACCGCTGCATCGGCGGCCGCGCGCGGCACGCTGTTCGAGCGGTCCACGAGAACGAGCAAGGCGGGCTTGCCGAGCTCATCCAGCCACCCGGCGCCGAGCGCTGCCGATACGAGTGCGGCGACCGCCGCGCCCTGCAATATCATCGCGAGCAAGGCCCGGACGTGTTCGCGCAGGCGACGCCATTGGCGGACGACCGCGACGACTTCCCATAGCAGCACGAGCAACGCAGCCAGGAGCAACGGCCGGGCGAGGCTGCGCAGGCGGGACTCCTGCGGCGGCTCCCGTCCAGCCGCGGCCTCCAATTGCCTCACGGGGACGATTTTCGATGCCGCAGGTCCGCGGTCGGCAAGCACGATGTCGTCGAGCAGCCGGGCACCCACCAGCTGCTCGAGCAGGAACGCCGCGACCAGCGCGGTTTCGGGGCGCCGGGCGGCGTCCGTTGACGAGAAATCGAGCACGGTCTCCAGGACTGCGGGCGTTCCGGCGCGGCTCACGACCAGCGGCTCATCGCCCGCGGCGAGCAGCACCCTGTCGCCCGGCCGCCGCTCGATGCGCCCGGCAGTCCGTAAGGCCTGCGGATCCAGCTGGAAACGGCTCGGTCCTGGAACGGATGACGACCACTCGAGGGGTCCGGCAAGGCTCGAGGGAATCTGGTCGGCGACTACGCGGAGTACCGCGACGCCGCGCACGAGCGCGCCCTCGCCGCAGGCGACGCGGGCCTCGACGTCGGTAGCCTCCGACGAGACGAGCTCGATGGCCGGATGGGCGCGCAGCGCGGCGAGCAGGGCGCGCGGGCAGTTCGGTTCCGTCGCGATCGGATGAGGACCGAGCGCCGTGAGGTCGAGAACGATGGCGTCGTCGGCAACGAGCTCATCGGCGGGCGCCAGGAACGCGCGCGCCTGGCTCGATGCGGCGATCGTCGCGCGGACCGTCACCGCACCACCCGCCTCCACGCTGTGGCGGGACCGGGCGATTTCCCCGGCGTCGGTGGTGATCACGATCTCGCGCGATTCGGCCTCGGTTCCGCCGTTCGCGATCTTGAAGAGCAGTGCATGGCGTTGCGGGTCGCGGAGGTCGCGCCGCGCGGATGCGCGCTCCAGTCCGACATTGTGCGAGGCACGCGAGACCTGGAATACACGATCCGGAGCGGCTCCCCCCGGCCAGTCGAGCACGACGGCATCCGCTCCGTCCGTCAGCAGCCAGTGCTGGGCGTTCTTGCGCAGGAGTGCCGCGGGAGGGGCCGCCGGCTCCCGGCTGCCCGCGGATGCAAGGATGCTCGCGACCGTCGTGTCGTCCAGCCTGTCGAAGCTGCGCCAGGGATCACCCAGCGTGCGCACTACGATCTCGCCGGCGTGTGCGTCCGCCAGTGCGGCTCGTACCTGGGCGAGGCCCTCCTCCAGGCGCGAGTCGCGAGTCTCTCGGGCAAGCATGCTCAGGGAATCGTCGACCCAGACGGCGACGTGGCCCTGTCGAGTCGGCCACTGCGGGCCGGCGAGTGCGATGACCAGCAATGCGGCGAGCAATGCGCGCCGCCTCCATGCCGGGTCGGGAGGACGGTGCCGGCCGGTCGCCGCACTCTCGGCAGTGGCCCGCCGCCACAACACGAGGCTCGAAACGGGAACGCCGAGCCTCCGCGGGCCGCTGCGATGCAGCCACCGGATCGCCGGAACGAGCAGCAGGCCAGCCAGCAGCAGCGGTGCCGCGAAGCTCAACAAGCGGATCGCGCCTGCACCAGGTGTCGTATCAGCGCGGGTTGCCAGGGCAGGGCGACGTCCCATGCCGTGAAGGCGATGCCGCTGCGGCGACAGTACGCCCGCAGCCGGCCGGTCATGGCCCCGCGCTCGTTGTCCGCGGAGGCGGCCGACACCTCGTCGGCGCGTGCCGGCATCCTGGCGCCCGTCTCGACGTCGACGAGATCGACATCCCCCGTTTCCGGCAGCCGCGTCTCGCCTGGGTCGGTGACCTGCAGCGCGTGCAGCGACGTGCATCGCTGCAGCACTTCACCCAGGTCCCGACGCATTTCGTCGGCGGCGAGGAAGTCGCTGATGGCGAACACCGACGCGGCGCCGTGGATGCGGCGCGCGCACGCCCCGAGGTCGGAGCCTTCGCCGGAGGCGGCCGGCTGCAACTGGCGGAGCATGCGCACGATGGCCGCGAAGTGGGTCTGGCCACGCCCGCGCGGGCACTCGGCGAGCAGGCGGCTGCCGAACGCGAGCAGGCCGACCCGGTGGCCGAGCTCGAGCAGGGCGTAGCTCATCGCGGCGGCAGCCCGCCGGGCCGCGTGCCACTTCAGCGCGTCGTGCACCACCATCGAGGAGCTCGAGTCGAGCAGCAACGTCCAGTCCGAGGTCGATTCGGACTCGAACTGGCGAACCGTGGGCCGCCGGCGCCGCGCCGTCTGGCGCCAGTCGATGTGGCGAACCTCGTCCCCGGGCACGTAGTCGCGATGATCGAGGTGCTGGATGCCGATGCCGGCCTTGCGCTTGACGGTCCGCGCGCCGAGTGTCCGCGGCTGTCTCTCCGTGAGCAGGAGCGCCGCCGCGCGCGCGAAGGATTGCAGCTCCGCCTGGCCCGGCAGTCCCTGGCCGCTCAGAGCGTGCGCCGCCATTCGTCGATCACCGAACGCAGCACGGAGTCCGCGTCGAGACCCTCGAGCTCGCTGTCGAGCCGCAGGAGCACCCTGTGACGCAGCACCGGCAGCGCCACGGCCTCGAGATCGGCGACGTCCACGTGGGCGCGGCCAGCCATCACCGCGCGCACGCGAGCGGCGCGAATGAGTGCCTGCAATGCGCGCGGGCTGGCACCGTAACGCAGGTGCGTGCGCGCCGCGGGGCTTGCGCCGCCCATCTCCGGCTGGGTGGCCAGTACCAGGCTGACCGCCGCCTCCTTGCAGCGCTCGGCAATCAACACGGTGCGGCACAGTGCCGCGATGCGCAGCACGTCGTCGGGCCCGGCGATCGGGCGCAGGTTGTCGGCGGGCTCCTCATCGAGCGAAACGTCGAGCAGCGCCCGCAGCGACTCGCGTGCGGGGAAGGGTACCCGGAGCTTGAGCATGAAGCGGTCGAGCTGTGCTTCCGGCAGGGGATAGGTTCCCTCGAGCTCGATCGGGTTCTGCGTCGCGAGCACGCAGAACGGGCTCGGCAGCCGGTGGCTGGTGCCGGCGTGGGTGACCTGCATTTCCTGCATCGCCTCGAGCAGCGCCGCCTGCGTGCGCGGCGTTGCACGATTTATTTCATCGACCAGCACGAGCTGCGCGAAGACCGGTCCAGGACGGAACTCGAAACGCGATTCGCCCCCGGCGGCGGTGGCGTAGATCTCGGCGCCGGTGATGTCGGCCGGCATCAGGTCCGGCGTGCACTGCACGCGCGACCAGTGCAGGCCGAGCGCGGCTGCCAGCGCCTTGGCGAGATGGGTCTTGCCGAGACCCGGGAGCCCCTCGAGCAGCACGTGTCCGCCCGCGAACACGGCCGTGACCAGGTGCTCGACGATCTCGTCCTGCCCGACGATCACGCGGCCGAGCGTTGCGCTCAGTTCCTGCAGTCGGCGGTGAGCGTCCTGGAATGCGGGGGCGGCGGCCGGATTCGCGCTCATGGCTGCATCTCGCTCGCTGCACGCCAGGCCTGCACGTACGCGGCCTGCGCGGGCGTGAGCCGAGTCGCGACGGTCGCCGGCGGCGGCACGGCCGCCAGCGCAATCCGGCTCTCGATCTGCGGCGCGAGGACGGTTCCCGCGAGACTGTCGTCGAAGGTTGCCAGTCGATCCATGTCTGCCTGCCTGCCGGTGGCAAAGGTTTGCTCGATCGCGTCACTGCGCCGTGCGGCGGAAACAGGGGGCACCGCGCGGGATGCGCCCTGGTCGCCACGGTCGTCGCGGCTGTCGCCGGCCTCGCGACCGGAATCGTCACCGCCGCCATTGGCGCCTCGTCCCGACCCTGCGGTTGAGGACTCGCGGGCCGCGAGCGATGCAGGTGCGTCTCCGGCCGCTGTGCGCGCTGGGTCGAGTGACCCGGCCGATTCCGCAACCCGGGCGCCATCGTATTCGTTTCCGGGCGCTGCTGACGATGGCTGCGGAGCAGGCGGCACGGCCTTGCGCGACGGCTCCTTGGAGCGCAGTGCCGTCTGCAGTTCCTCGGCCAGCGCCGTCTCGTCGAGAGGGGCGGCAGCCCGCGGCGCCGCGACCCCGCTCCACTGCAGCGACGAGGTCGACTCGCCGGCGGACTCAACCCTGTCGCGGCGGTCGACGATCGGGACCTGGAGGACGACCGCGGCCAGGGCTGCGCAGATGGCTGCGGTCGCGAGCGGGCGTGCGAGCAACGTCGAATCGCGGCGTTCGGTGAGACGCCGCAGCGAACCTGAAGCGGCGGCCGCTATCCATTGCTCGAGCCACTCCAGCGCCGGCGCGGCGCGTCCACGCCGCCCTTCGCTGCCGGATTCGAGCCAGGTCGAGTACGCCGATTCGCCGCCGAGGTTGCGATCGGCCCAGGTCGCACATTCCGCCGGACCCGGCCGCTGGGTGAGGGCCCACGACGCGACGACGCCCCACAGCAATGCGATCGCCGTCCGCAGCCCCGTGACGCTGATCGGTCCCGTGGCAACGTGCGCCAGGGCTGCGAGCAGCAGCAGGCCTGCGGTCCCCCAGAGCGCGAGCCGCAGGGCGACGAGTGCATGACCCAGCCACAAGCGACGCCTGACGGCACCCAGCAAGACCTCGAGGCCCGCAGCCTGCGCAATGGCGTTCACGTCGGCGACCACGACCACAGGGTACGCGAGAACCAGACGCTCGCGGCAAGCAGGGTGCCGATCGACGTGCCGACGACGACCGCAGCCTGCGCGGAGCGCAGGACGACCGACAACGCGTAACCGAGCAGAGGCAAGATCATGCCTGCGGCAAGCAGGATGACCTCCCGGATCACGGCCTCTTGCAACGGAACCATGCTTGCGGACCACGCGAGCAGCAGCAGCGGCCAGGGCGCCGCAACCAAACTGGCGCAGTTCGCCGCGGCGGGTCCCCACCCTCGCAGCGCCCCCAGCCGCAGGGCGATGAACGGCAGTGCCATGGCTCTGGCCAGCCAGAGTGCCTCGAGCGCCAGCGCAGCCGTCCCCGCAGTGTCGATACCCTGCGACAGTGCCAGGCGCGTGCTGGCCAGCCACCACGTGGCCGTCATTGCGGTCAAGGCCAGGCCGAGGGTGACGCCGAGCCGCTCCTGCAGACCCGTGCTCATGTTGGCGGTACCGGCACCAGCAGCCACGCGCTCGAGTCGATCGGGGCATCCGTGACGCTGGCGAGTTCGAGCGGCCAGAGCGCGGCGTGGCCCTCGAACGGAACCCGTGACATTGCAGCACGCGTCGCTGCATCGGGGTCGCCGCCCGGGCTGTCCGCACGGAGCCTGGCGCTCTCGCCGGGCCCGAGTGGCGGCAATGAGTAGACCTGGCGCTGGTCCACGAGTGTTCCCGCCGGCCACGCCAGCGAGCCTGTGTTGCGAACCCCAATCCCGTTGCCGGCCCTCGCGTCGATGGCCACCGCGCGCATGACCGGGAAGCTGCCGGAGTAGCAGAGCGCAATGGGTTGGAAGAGCCGCGCGTCGACCTCGGCCCAATCCGCCCTGCCGCGCGCGGCGTCGAACAGAAAGCTCACCTCGCCGCTGCCGGGGCAGGGACGGACGGAGCTCAATTGAGCCAGCACCGCAATTCGCGCGGGTCCGCGCATGGGGGCCGAGGAGCGCTGCCAGGCCTGGTACTGCGCCACTCGGGCCGAAGGCGCGGCCTCGGCCCAGACCAGCAGGTGCGGCGTCGCCTGCGCAAGATGCAGCACCGCGTAGACGACGACCGTCGCGATCGCCGGAAGCGGAACGAGCACCCACGCGGACGTCGAAAACGTCGCCGCGATCGCGGCGATGCCCAGGTAGGCCGCCACGACCAGCAGCACCCTCTGCCACGCGTCAAGTTGAGGTGTCGCGAGTTCGCGGAGCCCGGACAGCGCGGCCAGGGGCGTGGACGGTACCGCGAGCGTGGCCTGCAATCGCGCCGTCGCGTCCGCGCCGGTGGCGGCTGTCACGAGCATGGCGCCGCCGCAGCCGGCCGCTCCTTCGAGCACGCTCTGCGCGCCGGGATCCGGTGCGACGAGCGCGATGCGTCCGCAGGCGGCGGCGTGCGATATGAGGGCTCCGAGCTGCCGCTGATCGAGCGTGCCCAGCGTCGCTGCATCCAGCACCAGCGCATCGATGCTCGAGTAGGCGGTGGCGTCGTGCGGCAGGTCGTCCGCATCGAGCCGGATGGACTTGAATCCATCGAGTCCGGTTGCTTCGCCCGCCGCGACCGCAACGCCAAGCAGCGGCGATTCCGACTGTGACAGGCCGATCTCGCGACGTTCCGGCGCGGCCCCGTCCATCGCGAGTGTCGCAGTCACCGCTTCCGAGGAGCCGACCACGACGTGGAGGCGCAACGGCTGACCGGCCTTCAGGTCGAGCGGCGTGCGCACCGTTTCACGGCCGGCCGTAACCTGCAGCATGCCGCGTACGGCGGTGCGCGAGCGCAGTCGGATTTCGACCTCGGTCGTCCGCCCGGGCCGGCTCCAGCCGTCCAGGGCGGGCACCAGGCTCAGCTCGATGCGCGGTTGCGCCCCGGCCTCGGCAATGCTGCAGAGCGCGAGCAACAGCAGGGCTCGGCCGCGCAAGCCAGCCTCACTTGAGCGCGTGCTCGAGGGCGATCACGCTCCAGGCGGTGACGAGCTGCGGCTTGTCCTCCCACCACTTGTTCGAGTCCTTGTTCGACCAGGACCCGTCCGGCGCCTGCAGGCTGACCAGTTTCTGCGCGAGCTCGTTGCGCCAGTTGTGCTTCTGGCCCTTGCCGTCCGTGAACTCGTCCTCGCCGTAGGCCGCCATCACCTTGGCGTAGGCGTTGTAGTAATAGAACAGGCCGTGCCCGGCGTTGGTGCCCGGGTTGACGTCGAGCGTGTAGTTCGCCGTCATCCACTTGTAGGCCGCCTGCACGCGCGGGTCGGACTTGTCGACGCCCGCGAACAGCAGGCTGATCAGCCCGGCGGCCGTCATGCCGCCGTAGGAGCCGGTGCCGTTCTCGAACTCGGGCGGGTTCCAGCCCGGCATGTAGACGAATCCGCCGTCATTGCCGGCCCACGGCTGGTCGTTGCTCTCGCTGCGGTTCTGCGCGCGGTTCACGAACACGAGCGCCTTCTGCCAGACGGGATCCTTCGGGTCGGTCGAGGCGGCCTTGAGGCCCTCGAGCGCGAGGTACAGGTTCGACATGTCCGGGCGCTCGTCGCCGCCGTAGCCGACGCCGCCGTAGTAGCGGTGGTCCGACTTGTAGCCCTCGCCCTCATCGATCTGGTGGCCGACCAGGAACTTGCGACCATCCGCCATGATCGTCGCGTACTTCGGGTTCCTGGTCGCGGCGAGCGCGTTCAACACGACGGCCGTGTTGTAGCTGCGATTCTGCAGCGACTCGCTGATCGAGCCGTCGTCGTTCACCTTGGAGACGATGAAGTCGACCTGCCGGGTGATGAACGGGCCGTCGCCCTCGTTGTAGCCGCGGTGACTCTCGAGGAAGGCGCGCAGCGAAAGCGCCGTAATGCCGACCGACCTGGCCACCGATCCGTCCTCGGCCTGCTGGCCGCGCAGATAGTGAAGGCCTGCGTCCACCGCCCGCCGGGCCTTTTCGCGCAACTCGGGATCCATCGGGTCCGCCGCGTGGCTCGCGGGCGCGGCGAGCGACAGGGCGGCGAGTGTGGTCAGGACGATGCACTTCATCATCGGGCGAGCTCCTCAGCTTGTGGGTTGAGTGGCGCCGGGGGGCGCACGTGCCGCCCTCGCGGCCATGGGCGCGAGCGCCAGCGCGAGCAGGACGATCACGTAGGACAGGACCAGGGCCGCGGGCGCCGGATAGGAGAACTGCAGGGATGCGAGGTTTGAGTGCTGGTAGAACCACTGGTTGCGCAGCAGGTCGTTGCCGCTCGCGACGGCGAGGTGCGTGAGGGGACTGCTGCCGACCGCTGCGTCGAGGACTCGCGTGTCGCCGTGCGAGAGCAATTCCGCGGCGGGGCCGAACCAGAGCGGCATCGCCCCGAGTATCGCAAGCAGCACGGCCGCCGTGCCGCCCGCCAGCTCCCGGGCGCCCTGCGTGTCGCCCGCCCGGCGGCCGATGAGTGCTTCGAGGCCGGCCGCCACCGCGTGCGTCGCGAGGAGGATGAGCACGAGCATGGCGCAGGCCGCCGTGATCCGCGGGAACGGAAGCCCCACCCCGGGTCCGATCGATGCAGCGAAACCAGCCATCGCCGTCGCGGCGCACGACCACCCGGCGACGCGCAGCCCGGTGCGCGCCGGCGTCCGGGCCCGGCCGGGCCAGAACAGCGGCGCGAGCACGGCGATGACCGACGTGACGAGTACGAGGCGCGCCGACGGCTGCAACTCGGTCGACGCCGCCCCGCAGGCGGCCAGCGCCGCCGCGGCCGAAATGGCGAGCAGTGTCAGCCGCGCGGCGATCATTTCTTCGGTGGCGGCACTGCGACGATCATTTCGACCGCGGATCCGGCGGCAGGGAGCAGCGCCTGGTTGCCACTCACGGAACCGTACGCGCCGATGCCGAGGCCCAGCACGGATTCGATGATGGTGTTGCCGTCGTGGACGAAGCCAACCAGTGTCCCTGTCACGTCTGCGGCGAACTGGCCGCCGGGCGGCGCCGGGATCGATCCGGTATAGACCCATTCGACGGACTCGGGCTTCGCGCCCGCTGCCGGGTTGAGCAGCGCTTCGGCGGCCGTCACCTGCCTGCGTTTGCCGTCCACGGCCCACGCGATGCTGATCGCCACCCGCGGGCCGGCGACCGGAGCCTCGCTGAACTGGAAGAGCGGTCCCTGCGCCGGGTCGCGCTCGAGTCCGAGCAGGATGCAGGCGAGGTTGAATTCGCTACCGCTCGCGTCGAGCTCGAGCAGTGTCTCGTATTCCTTCATGCCGCCCGGCGCCGTGGCCAGGTATTCGAGCGGCTGGCCGAGAACGTGCACGCGGCCGGGCACCGTGAACGTCCCGGCGCGCTTGTCGACCACGATGCGCCCGACCTGGAAGCGATCGTTGCCGAGCGACTTCAGCTCACCCACGGGCGGCGCGGGTGCCTGTGCGTGCGCGAGCGGCCCCCACGCAACCGTGGCAATCGCCAATGCCGTCAACCAACCACCGCGACGAGTCATGACTTCACTCCGAGGACGACACGGTGGGGCATGGGTGGCGGCAGCGCGACCACGCGCAAGTCGCCCAGCCCGCAGTCGGCCATCCAGCGCTGCACGTCCGCGTCGGAATGGACGCCGCCGTCGGGCGCCGTCAGCATCATGTTCAGCCCGAACATGGCGGCGAACGGCGGGTGCGTCCCGCCTTCGTCGGTGAACACGTCGCTCACCACGACCAGCCCGCCCGGGATCAGGCAATCGCGTGCGCGCTCGATCAGGTTGCGGCAGGTGCGCTCCGTCTCGCGGTGAAACATGCCCGACATCAGCACTACGTCCTTGCCGAACCCGAAATCCGAGCGGTGATAGTCGCCGTCCCGCAGGCTCACCCGCTCCGCAGCGCCCGCGGCGGCGACGATCTCTCTCGCGACGGCGGCCACTCCCGGCAGCTCGAGCACTTCGGAGCGCAGGTCCGGGAACTTCTCGGTCAGCAGCACGGAGTAGGTGCCCGGCCCGCCGCCGACGTCGAGCATGGCGCGGCGGCCCGCCAGATCGAGGATCGCCACCAACGCTCGCGCGATGCCGAGCGCGCGGCCGTGCATGGCGTGCACGAAGGTCCGCGTACGCTCCGGATCGTCGCCGAGGTAGCTCTCGGCAGGCAGCGCGGGGCGGCCGGAACGCAGCGCATCCTCAAGGCTGCCCCAGGTCGAGTAGAGCTGGTCGCTGTAGCGGATGGCGCCGCCCATGTAGGCGGGGCTGCGCGAGACGAGGAACGTGGCCGACTCGGGTGAATTCTGGAAGCGGCCCGAGACCTCCTGCAGGAGCCCGAGTCCGGCGCAGGCGCGCAGGAAAAGCCCGGTGGCGCGCGGGTCGAGGTGCAGCGCCGCGGCCACTTCGTCCGCGGACTTCGGCACATCGGCCAGCACGTCGAAAACGCGCAGGCGGTTCGCCGTGAGCAAGGTCTGGCCGTCCCAGTACGCGGTGCTCAGACGGACGATGGCGCCCGGATCCGGGCGGGACACCGCTGTGCCCACTGCGCTCGCGGATTCGCTCATGCGGTCGCCTGCGACGCACGGTCCATGTCGCACTCGAGCTGCATGTAGGCGCAGCGATGGCACATGAACCCGGAGGAGACCTCGAGGCCGTATCGCCGGCGTATGTCCTTGTAACCGGCGATCAACCGCTCGAAGTAGCCGTGGATGCGCGCGTGATAGTCGGGACGATCACGGCCGCCCGAGGGCCACACGAGCGAATAGATCGGGATGATGCCGCGGCGACAGAGGTCCTCGGCGCCCTCGAGGGCGATGCGCGCCGCCTCCTGCCAGTCGAGTCCGTGTTCCGGCTCGAGCTCGATGCCGGCCACCATGGCCGAATAGACGTTGCCGCGGCCGAAATGACGCACGGCGGTCTCGAGCGCCTCGATCCAGCGGTGATAACCCACGTAGCGGTTCTTGCCCGGGCACACCTTCGCGAACAGCGGTTCCGACCACATCTCGAGGTTGAAGCACACGTATTGCACCAGTTGCTCGGCATGGAACTGCGCGATCATGTCGTCCGGGATGGCGCCGCTGCCGAGGGCGACGGGAATGCCGCGCGTGTTCGCCTGTTTCACGAAGCGCGCGAGCTGCAGGAAGCGCTCGCCTTCCTTGCGGCTGTCGGTGAGCGAGCCGCCGACGAGGTAGATGTGGCGGATCTCCGTCTGGTCGACCACGGCCGCCAGCGCTTCGCGCATGCGCGCGAGCGTCGGCTGTGGAATCTCCACCTGGCCCGGTTTCTGGCCGAGGTGAGCCGTGCGTTCGTCTGGCGCGCCGTAGGCGCAGAACGCGCAGCGCATGGCCTGTCCATCGTGCTTGTGCAGGAAGTACTCGCAGCCGGGCGCGACGTTGATGACCAGCATGTCGCCATGAGTGGTCACGCCTGCCTGCGGGAACGGCAGGCCGTCGGCGGTCTTCTGCGTCATCCAGGGCTGCAGCTTCTCGAACTCGATCGGCACGGCGTACCCGTTGCGATCGTCGAACAGCTCGTAGCCGCGGCCCGGGTCTCCCTCGACGTGCCACGGCGAGTCCCCGCTGCCGAGGATGCGGATCTCGGTCCCGTCGCGCATGTTGATGAGGTAGGGGATCGTCGCGATGCCCTTGCCCGTCGGGTCGTGTTCGCCCGCCTTGAAGCGGTAGGGATAGTAGTTGGGCATCGAATGCAGCGCGGCACGTCCGAGCGCGTCCGTGTAGCGAATGCCCTCGCACATGACCTGCACCTTGAGTGCTGGCGAACCGGTGAGCTTGTCCATTTCGACGATTCCCCTCCGCGCCCCAGCCTTCGCGGTACTCCGCGGCTTTCTTGTGGATGGCGTCCTGCTATCGTGTGCCTGCCGTCCGAACCGACCAGCACGCCTCCATGCGTCGACCCGTCCGCGCAGCACTCATTATTACCGCAGCCCTGTGCGTTCCGCTCGTGCCTTTTTTCATAATCGGCGAGTTGCCGGGCGAACGCTGGCTGTCGGCGACGGATGGGCACGCCGCGGCGTTCGCGCTCGCCGGGGCGGGGTTGCTCGCGGTCGACGTGCTGCTGCCGATTCCGTCGAGCATCGTCGGCACGATGCTCGGCGCCCGGCTCGGCTTCGTCGCGGGCTTCCTCTCCGCGTTCCTTGGCTTGATGGCGGGACAGGTGCTCGTTTTCGCGGCAAGCCGCCGCGTGCTGCAACGCCGTAGCGGGGAGCTGCCCGCGGCGCCCACGCTGGCGGCCGTGTTCCTCAGCCGGCCGGTACCCGTGCTCGCCGAGGCGATGGCGATTGCGGCGGGCGCCGCGCGCGTCAGCTGGCGCCAGTTCCTGTTCGCCTGCGGCACCGGCAACGCCGTGTATGCGGGCGCGCTCGCGTTCAACGGTTCCGAGTTCATGCCGAACCGGCTGCTCGGCCCCGGCCTCGTGCTACCCATGCTGCTGCCCGTCGCTGCGTGGCTGGCCTGGCGCGCGGCCCATCGAGATTCCAGCCCCGGAGGGTGATGACATGTTGTTCCTGCTCACGAATCGGACACGCCGCGACCTGACGGCGGTGCAATACGGTGAACTCGCGGCGCTCGCGAAGCAGTTCTATGCGTCCGTCCCGGCTGGCGTGACGATCCGGGGGGAGTGGGCCGCGACCGATCAGTCCCACAACTACACCCTGCTCGAGGCGCCGGACCTGGAGACCGTGCAGCGCATGCAGGCGCCGTTCGCCCGGTTCACGGACTCGACGATCGTGCCGGTGGTGGCGATCTCGGGGTGGACGGCGAGCTGAAAGCCTGGCGGCGTGGATTCAATCCGGCTCGGGAAGCAGATAGACGCGCTGCTCGCCGCCCGAAGGCGCCGTGATGTTGAGCCGGGCTGGCATGCCGTCGGCCAGCGTGCTGTCCACCAGCCTGATCGCGGCGGCGGCATCCGTCACCGGGATTTCGTTGACCGAGACGACTCGCGATCGGGCCGGCAGGTCCACCAGTGCGGCGAAGCGCCGGGCCACCTCCGCGCCCGCATCGCTGCGGCCGCGGCGCTGGATCGAATCGGCCGACGAGACCCCGCCGGGGGCCGGCTGCAGCAGTGCTTCACGCAGTGGAGCCACCGCGACGTTGCGCACGTGAACGTGTTCGACGTCTTCCTGCCCCATGACGATCCCGGTCGTGGCGATCGTCGTGCCGGATCCGTCGAGCGCGAGATCGATCATCCTGCCGGGCAGGGCAAGTCGAACCGTCTTGCCGTCGAACGCGGTGACTCGCCCGCCGCCGGGGATCTCACTGCCCTTGCGGATGAGCACCTGCTCGCCGGGCCGGATCTCGAGCAGGCCGATGTACTCCTGGCCGACCGCCACGACCCCGGCGAGGCGGTATTCGGCGCTCACGGCGGCCGCGGCCGGCAAGCTGGCCGCAATCCACGCGGCGACCGCGGCGAGGAGCCACACACGCGGGGGCCGGAAAGAAAAAGGGTGGTTCGGACGAACCACCCTTCGAGTCGAGACTCCGTCGATCATTCTGGCCCTGCCTCGAGGCAAGCAGGACGCGAGACAGGTGGCTTCAGGCGGCGACGCGACGCCGCCGGGTCAGCGCCATGCCGAGCATCCCGAGGCCGAGGAGGGCCAGCGTGCCGGGCTCCGGCGTCGCCACGGGATAGCAGACCTGGTTCTCCGCGCACTTCACGTCATTGAACCTGTCCCAGGCGAACGCGAAGCCGCCGTTCGACAGGTCCGCGTCGCTGAAGCGGATGGTCACCAGCTTGATCGGGTCGGCACCGGCCTGTAGCGCGACGAGGTCGGCGTCCGACAGCAGGGACACCTCGAACACGTCGAGGAGACCGCCGCCCAGGTCGAACCAGTCGAACACGGTCTCGTCGTTGTCCAGGTCGACGTCGTCCGACAGGCCCGTGTCGCCGAGCTGGTTGTCGGTGAACACGTCCGCGATCGTCAGCGCGGAGTTGAACGTGATATCGAAGTCCCAGGCGGTGATGGGTTGCCCGCCCAGGCTGCTCGCATAGATCTCGACGTCGCTCCCGTTGACGACCATGTTGATGCTCACCGCGGCCGCCGGCTGGGCGAACGCGAACGTCGCCACCCCCGCGATCGCAAGAGCCTTGAGAATTCTAGTTTTCATGACATCCATCCTCGTTCTGATGTTCGTTCGGCCATTGGCCTGATTGCGGCATGGACGCGGGGTGGGTCTCACGCCACCCCGCGTGCATGAGGTCACCGTTTGGCGGCGGTTCGCGCGACCGCGGGTGCCGTCGTCCGGCACCTCGGGAAGGTGCACTGCAGCGTGCAGGCGCGCGAGTCGTTCACGTTGATGATCCCGTTGCTGTCCGCATCCGCCCTCGGGTCGGCCGGCGGCACCGTCTGGCCACGCAGGCGCGTGATCGCCCGGATGTCGACACTGTCGATGTCGCCATCGCTGTCGAGGTCGCACCTCATGATGTCGCAGGCATCGCCAATGCCGTCGCCGTCCCCGTCTTCCTGGTTCGGGTTCGGAACGGCCGGGCAGTTGTCCTCGTCGTCGGGGACGCCGTCACCGTCGCTGTCCAGCCGGACGCCCGTGGCGCGCTGCAGGACGAGCAGTGCGTAGGACTGAGACGAATACAGGTTCCAGTATGACGGATTGGAATTGCAGCCAAAGCGGCCGTCATTGCCGCTGATCGGCGCACTGCCGTCCCAGCACTGGTGGCCGATGATCTGGTGGGCGTAGTCGAAGTACTGGCCCTGCGGCTCGGCCGCGTAGAAGCCCACGCCGCCCGCTCCGAAGCTCGCCACTCGCGCGAACGAGGCCGGGTCCTTATGGACCTGGCGCACGGCACAAGCAGGGGCGCTGGCTGCCGGCAACGTTCCGAGACTGTCGGGGCCGATGTTTCCGGCGCTCGGAGCGATGCCCGAGTTTCGCAGCAGCTCCATCCCCTTGAACGAACTCCAGAGGTAATACCAGTAGGAACTGCCCTGCCAGCCGTTGCCCATGCTGTCGAGATCCTGCCAGCGGTAACGATTGCGCAGCCACTGCATGTACTGCTGCACGCCGGCGGAATTCACGTTCGCGCCGCCGAACAGCTGGATGTAGACGCCGGACGCCGTCTGCTGCATCGACGGAGCGTACGACTGCGCCGCGTAGCCATGACCGCGTTCGGTCGCCGTGAGTACGTTGCAGCTCGCGTTGTCGGAACCCGAGCGCCCATTCAGCTCATAGGCCGTCCTGACGCGCAACAGGGCCGCGTTGATGGCTGCCGTCCTGGCCGCGTCGGTAAACGCGGGATCGGCATAGAACGCCTTGGCGGCGGCGAGGCCGGCCGCGGCGAACTGGGTCGTCGACGAGTCCTCGCAGCCGTTGTTCGTGTAGCACCAGTAGCCCTGGTCGATCGCGTTCGGATAGGCGGGCGCCTGGCGCTGGGCTGCGAGTGTCCTGTCCACCAGCGCATTCATCGCTTCTGTGATGGTCTGGTAGTCCACGTTGCCGGGCGCGAGCACGTCCTTGTCGGGTCCGCCCGACAGTGCGTACTCGGACAGGGCGTACATGAAAGCACCGTCGCGATAGGCGTAGAAGGTCGACTCGTTGACTCGATCGAGGATATACGCCGCCGCCGTCCGCAAGCGGCCCTGGTCCGTCGCGTTCGCGCCCGCGTAACCCTGCGGCGGGTCATCCGGATTGCCGCTCGCGCGCTTCTCCAGCAGTGCCAGCATCGGCAACCCAGCCGCGTCGCCCGCGGAACTCGGGTTGGTGAAGGCGCCGTTGTTGGCGAGCCATTCGATGCCGCGGTCGATCGCGGTACCGACATCCTGCTCGAACGCCGTCTGTGCCTGCGCGGCGACGGACGCCAGGGAAAGAGCCCCTGCCGCCACGGCCCACGTTAATGTTTTCTTGATAGTGATCGCCCGAATTCTCATGGCTGCCCCTCCGGCATTGAATCCCACCGAACGGACGTCCCCCCGGACACCGCGCGGCGGCATGACTCTTATGGTTGTCAAGGGCAATTTGTGCAATTTCGGTGCCAATTCGTGGAACCGCATACAAAACATGCACCTACTCGGCCGCTGGTACGGACGTGCCGCGGTTCCTTGTAAAGATTCCCGACGAGCGAACGCGCCGCTGGCCCCGCCGGAGTCCTGTCCCGTAGCATCCGGGCGTGCTTTTCCAGCGATCCCTGTACACCCGCTTGATCCTGGCGCTGCTCGGCCCGCTGCTGGTGGCGATGGCCGCCGCGTGGGCAATCGGAGTAGGCGTGGTAACCCATGCGCTGGAGCAGCGCGTCGAGGGCCAGTCCCGCAACGCCGCCGCGGTGCTGTCGACCTGGGGGCTTCCGTATACCCCCGAGCTGCTGCGACGACTGGCGTTGCTGCAGCGCGCCGATTTCGCATTGGTCGACCGGGCCGGCCGGGTGGTTTTCAGCACGTCCGAGCCCGTGGGGCGGGCCCTGGCGACACCGCTGGCCGGGTTCGCGGCGGCTCGGCCGTCCGGCCCGGCCAGTTTCAAGCTCGGGGAGCCGGCGAGCAGTATCGCCGTGTACCAGCCGATCGACGCGTCCCACGACCCGCGGTATTCGGCGCTGGTGGCCGTCGCTCCGCTCGGGGACGCGGAGGCGGCGGCCCGGCGGGCGGCCTGGTGGCTCGCGTTTGCGATGCTGGCGGCCGGCGCCGTCCTGGGGTCGCTGCTGCTCGGGCTGGTCCGCAACATCACGCGTCCGCTGGCCCAGCTCGCTGCGATGGCCGACCGCATCGCGGCCGGCGAGCGAGAGCAGCGCATCGTCCTGCCGCGCGCCGACGAAATCGGCGCCGTGGCGCAGTCGCTGAATTCGATGATGCTGCGCCTGCGCGATTACGAAGAACGCCTCGCGTCGCGCAGCCGCCTCTCCGCGCTCGGGGAAATGTCCGCGCGGCTCGCCCACGAGATCCGCAACCCGCTGACCGGCCTCAAGCTGCACCTGCAACTCCTCGCCGAGCGCATCGATCCGCAGGAATTCGCGCGGGTCCAGCAGCTGCTGGCGGAGGTGCAGCGGCTCGAGTTGCTCGTGTCCTCGACGCTCATGCTCGGCCAGGACCAACCGCTGCACATCGAAACGACCCGGATCGAGGAACTGCTCGCGGAAGTCCTGGACCTCATGGGCCCGTCGCTCGCGCACCGCGGCGTCCGCGCTGAGAGCCGCTGCGAGCCGCAACTGCAGGCCGGCGTGGATCGCGCGCTCCTGCGCCAGGCGCTGCTCAACCTGATCGTGAATGCCGCCGATGCGATGCCACAGGGCGGCCGGATGGTGATCAGCGCGGAGCTGGAAGCGGCCGCCGGGCCGGTCCGCATCGTCGTGGAAGACTCGGGCCCGGGCGTGGCCGGGGAGGTGGTCGCGCGCCTCCCCCGGGATCCGGTCAGCACCAAGCCGTTCGGGCTCGGCCTCGGGCTCAGCATGTGCCGCGACATGGCGGCGGCGCACGGCGGCGAATTGCGCATCGAGCGTAGCCCAGCGCTCGGTGGCGCGCGCATCGTCATCGCGTTACCGTTGGCGCCGGCATCCCCTGGTGCCGCCAAAGGCGCCTGAAACCATGGCCCGCGTCCTGGTTGCCGATGACGAGCGCTCGATCTGCGAGGCCTTCGCGCTGCTGCTCGCAGACGAAGGCCATGCGCCGCTGACGGCCTCGACCGGCGAGGAGGCATTGCGGCTGGTCCGCGACGAGAAGCCCGACATGGTGTTCCTCGACGTGCGCATGCCCGGGATGGACGGCCTTGCCGTGCTCAAGGCGATCCAGGCGTCCAGTCCCGGCTTGCCCGTCGTCGTCATGACGGCCTACGGCACGCTGGACACGGCGGCCGAGGCGCTGCGGAACAAGGCGTTCGATTATCTCGGCAAGCCCCTGGACCTCGCGCAGATCCGGCAACTGCTCCGCCGCGCGCTCCACACGCCGCAGCCGCTCACGCAGGCAAGGCGTGCGCCGCACGACGTCGAGGCCGGCGCGCAGGCCACGCTGGTCGGGCAAAGCGCAGCCATGCAGGAGTTGTTCAAGTCGATCGTGCTGCTCGCGGACAATGACCTCACCGTGCTCGTGCAGGGCGAGAGCGGCGTCGGCAAGGAACTCGTCGCGCGCGCGATCCACGATTCCGGTTCGAGGGCAGGGGCGCCTTTTGTCGCGGTGAATTGCGCCGCGATCCCCGAGCAGTTGATCGAATCGGAATTCTTCGGGCACGAGCGCGGTGCGTTCACCGACGCGAAGTCGGCGCGGACCGGACGCTTCGAGGCCGCGGGCACCGGCACGCTCTTCCTCGACGAGATCTCGGAGTTGCCGTTGCACCTGCAGAGCAAGCTGCTGCGAGTGCTGCAGGAGCGCAGCTTCGAGCGCGTGGGCAGCGTGGCCTCGCTGCCGTTCCTCGCGCGGCTGGTCTGCGCGTCGAACCGCGATCTCGCCGCGGCCGTGGCAGCCGGGGACTTCCGCGAGGACCTCTACCACCGCGTCAACATCATGGCGCTGCTGGTCCCGCCGCTGCGCGAGCGCCGCGAGGACATTCCGGAGCTCGTTCATGCGCTGCTCCGGCGAGCAAGCCGCGAGATCGGCAAGACGGTCGACGCGGTGGAGCAGGCCGTGCTCGACCGGCTCCAGGGCCACGACTGGCCGGGCAACGTCCGTGAGCTGGAGCATGTGATCAAGCGCTCCGTGCTGCGTGCACGCGGTCGCGTCCTGACGGTGCACGATCTTTCCCTGGACACCGGGCTGGCCGTGACGGCAACCGACGACGGTGGGGTCGCGAGGCCGCTGGCGACCCTGGCGGCGCTGGCTCCGGCGCTGGTGGAGGCGGCCCGCCGTGGAGAGTCCGTCCCCGACCTCTACGACCGGGCCATCGGCCGTCTCGAGCGTGCCCTGATCGAGGCCGCCCTGGCGGCAACGGACGGCAACCAGGTTGCCGCGGCGCGCCTGCTCGGAATGAGCCGGACCACGCTGCGTGCGAAGTTGCCGGACTGACGGGACGCTTGTGCGGTTCCTGACCAGCGCCTGACGGATTCTGGTCATTGACAGTAAATTTATATAAAACAGATAGTTAGTCGAGAGTTCGGGCCGCTCGAAGCCGCCCGCTGTCGCAAAAGGCAACATGACTGTTCGCGCGGGCCTTCTGGCCTGGCCGCCTCGGTTGCCGCCAACCCCATGAACAACAAGATAATCCTCGCCCGGCGAGCGGGCCGTTCCCGGCTGGCACGCCAATTGCTTCAATCCACTCGAGCATCCCGCCGCGGATGCTTGCCCGCCGGCGGATCCCCCCGATCCTGCTGCCGGATGGGTTCACCGGAGTGCGGCCCCTCCCGCCCCGGAATGCGCGGCAACAAAGCTGGCGCGGCCGCTCGCTCACGCGAGCGGCCGCTCCCAATAAGACCAACCGGCGCGCGGTGCTCGGCCGCGCAGCCCGTGCAACGAGGGAACGTGCATGCGACGTGTCGAGGTCCCAGGCCGAAGGGCATTGCGCCTTGGCGTGGCCTTGGCCTTCTGGCTGGCAGCATCGCCCACGGCAGGCGCGGACGATGCGTCGCCGGGACGGGACGAGGACGCACTGCGGCTGGAAGAAATCGTCGTCACGGCGACCCGCGTGCCCATGCGCGCCTTCGACGTACCCGCGCTCGCCTATGCCGCGACGAGCGAGGACGTCCAGCAGCTGTACCAGTCGCGCACGCTGCCCGAGGCGCTCGGCGAAATCCCTGGCGTCATGGTGCAGAAGACCTCGAACGGCCAGGGATCGCCATTCATTCGCGGCTACACCGGATTCCGCAACGTGCTGCTGGTCGACGGCATCCGCCTCAACAACTCGGTGTTCCGCGAGGGCGCCAACCAGTACTGGAACACAGTGGATACCCACGCGCTGAGCCGCATCGAGGTGCTGAAGGGACCGGCGTCAGTGCTCTACGGCAGCGACGCGATCGGCGGCACGGTGAACGTCCTCTCCGACATACCGGACTCCGCGCCCGCCGGCCTGTCGCCGCGCGTCGCGTACCGGTACGCGGACGCCGAGTCGTCGCAGACCGTGCGCGCCGAAGGTACCTACCGCGGCGAGGCTGTCCGTGCGAAGGCGGGCTACACCCGCAAGGATTACGGCAACGTGCAGGGCGGACCAGAGGTCGGCGGGCAGCCGAAATCCGGCTACGACGAGGACGACGCCGACCTGCGCGTCGAGTACGAAGTCACCGACCGGACGACCCTCCTGCTGGGCTACCAGTACGTGGACCAGGACGATGCCTGGCGCACGCATCGCACGATCTACGGCGTGAGCTGGGAGGGAACGCAGGCCGGCAGCGACCGTGTCCTGACGTTCGACCAGCAGCGCCAGCTCGGCTACCTGCAGGTGCGCCACGAGGGGCTCGGGGCGCTCGCAGATTCAGTTCGTGCGAGTGCGTCCTACCAGCGGCAGCGCGAAGACCAGTACCGGCTGCGCAGCAACCTGCGCTTCGACGAGACCGGCTTCGACGTCGGCAGCACGGGCCTCTGGGTGCAATTCGACAAGCGCCGGGGCCGCACGCAGTTCGTCTACGGCGCCGACCATTACAGCGACGACGTAAACAGTTACGGCGTCCAGTACAACGCGGACGGGTCCGTCCACCGGGTGAGCGCGCAGGGACCGGTGGCGGACGACTCGACCTACGGGCTCAGCGGCCTGTACGGGCAGGCGATCATCGACGTTTCGCCGCGCGTCACGGCGACGCTTGCGGGCCGCTACACGCGCGCCTCCGTGGATGCGCGCGAGGTCGAGGACCCGGTGACACTCGCCGTGTATTCGATCGAGGACGACTGGGACAACATCTCGGCCAGCGGACGACTCGCCTTCCGCCCGGCCGCCGCGGGCCCCTGGATGCTGTACGTGGGCGTGGCGCAGGCGTTCCGCGCGCCCAATCTCTCGGACCTGACGCGCCTCGACTCCGCGCGCTCGAACGAGATCGAGACGCCGAGCCCCGGCGTGACACCCGAGGAATTCCTCTCGTGGGAGGCAGGCTTCAAGTTTGCCGGCGAGCGATTGAGCCTGCAGGCCGCCTACTTCCAGACCGACGGCGACGACGTGATCGTGCGCACGCCCACGGGCCAGACCGTCAACGATCTCATCGAAGTCACCAAGACCAACGGCTCCAGCTCGAATGTGCACGGCATCGAGGCCCAGCTGTCGTACCGCCTGCTGCCGGATCTGCTGCTGTTCGGCGACGGGTTCTGGCTCGACGGCGAAGCCGATGCCTATCCGTCCGCGGGAGGCGGCGCGGTGCGCGAGCCGCTCGACGTCATGATGCCGTCCACGGTCCGCCTCGGCGCCCGCTGGACCACGCCGCTGCCGAGCCTGCGCCTCGAGGCCCTCGTCGAACACGCCGAGGAGCAGGACGAGCTGTCGACCCGCGACCAGCAGGACACCCAGCGCATTCCGCCCGGCGGTACTCCCGCGTACACGGTTCTGCACCTGCGCTCGGAGTGGCAGCTCCGGTCATCCCTCACGCTGTCGCTCGCGGTCGAGAACGTCACCGACGAGGACTACCGCATCCACGGTTCGGGCCTGAACGAGCCGGGCCGCAATCTCGTGCTGTCGCTGTCCGCGGGCATGTAGCGATGAACGCCGTCGTGCGTGATCCACGCTCCAAGGGCCGCCACCTCGAGGTGTGCCTGCACGAGGCGGTGGAATATCGCAAGACGACGGGGCTCGAGCGCTACGAGTTCGTGAACGAGGCGATGCCGGAGCTGGCGCTCGGCGACGTCGACCTGTCGTGCGTCCTGGCGGGGAAGCCGTTGCGCGCCCCGCTGATGATCTCGCCGATGACCGGTGGTACGGAGCGCGGGAGGGAGATCAATCGCAAGCTCGCGTCGGCGGCAGAGCGTCACGGGCTCGCCTTCGGGGTCGGCAGCCAGCGCCTGGCGCTGGAGCAGCCGGATCGCGAAATCTTCTATCGCGTGCGCGACGTCGCGCCGCGCGCGCTCGTGTTCGCGAATTTCGGCGCCGCCCAGCTCGCGCGCGGCTACGACGCGAGCCACGCGCGTCGCGCAATCACGATGATCGGCGCCGACGCCCTGTTCGTGCACTTCAACGCGCTGCAGGAAGTACTGCAGGACCGGGACGCCAGTTTCCTCGGCATCGCGCGCGCGTTCGAGCGGCTGTGCCGTGAAATGACGGCGGAGGGCATCCCGGTATTCGCGCGGGAAGTCTGTTTCGGAATGACGGCCGCCACCGTGACCCGGCTGGTCGACTGCGGAGCGTCGGGTATCGACTGCTCGGGCGCGGGCGGCACGTCCTGGGCCAGGGTCGAGGCGTACTGTGCGACCTCGCAACGCGGGCGCGAGCTGGGTGAGCGCTTCGGCGAGTGGGGCATCGCCACCAGCCAGTCCATCCTGAACGTCCGGGCCGCCTCGGCGTCGATCCCCCTGATCGCCTCGGGCGGCCTGCGCAACGGCATCGACCTCGCGAAGGCGCTGGCGCTTGGCGCCGACGTCGGCGCGATGGCGCGCCCGTTGCTGCTCAGGGCGCACGAGGGCGAGGCATCGCTCGAGCAGTTCATCGTGGGGACGCTCGAGGAACTGCGCATCTGCATGTTCGCGACTGGATCACGGACCGTCGCCGACTTGCGCGGCAAGCTCGTGCCGATGAGTCCGGAAATGAACGGCGGGCCCGGCGGGGGCGGACGATGAGGCGGACCCTGGTCCTCGACGTCGTCGGCCTGACGCCGTCCCTGCTCGAGCACGCGCCGAACCTGAAAGCCCTGGCGGCCGGCGGCGCCCTGCGTCCGCTCACGACGGTGACGCCCGCCGTCACGACGACCGTGCAGTCGACTTACGTCACAGGCGCGCTGCCGCGCGGGCACGGCGCGGTCGCGAACGGCTGGTATTTCCGCGATCTCGCCGAGATCATGTTCTGGCGCCAGTCGAATCACCTCGTCGGCGGCGAGAAGCTCTGGGATGCCGCCCGGCGGCGCGACCCGTCCTTCAGCTGCGCCACGCTCTTCTGGTGGTACAACATGTACGGGTCGGCCGACTACTCGGTCACGCCGCGTCCGATGTATCCGGCCGACGGCCGCAAGCTGCCGGACGTCTACAGCCATCCGCCGCAGCTGCGCGACGAACTGCAGCGCGAGCTCGGGCAGTTCCCGTTGTTCCGCTTCTGGGGTCCCACGGCCGACATCGAGTCCACGCGCTGGATCGCGCGCAGCGCGGTGCGGGTATTCGAGCGGCAACGCCCGACGCTGACGCTCGTCTACCTGCCGCACCTCGACTACAACCTGCAGCGCTTCGGTCCCGCCTACTTCGGCGTCGAACGTGACGTGGCTGCAGTGGACGAGGTCTGCGGCGAGCTCATCGACGTGGCACGCCGCGCCGGTGCAGAGGTGGTGGTGCTGTCGGAGTACGGCATCACGGAGGTCTCCAACCCGATCCACGTTAATCGCGCATTGCGACAGTCCGGTTGGCTGCGCGTGCGCGAGGAACTCGGTCGCGAGCAGCTGGACGCGGGGGCATCCGAGGCATTCGCCGTCGCCGATCACCAGGTCGCGCACATCTACGTGGCGCGACCCGAGCTCGTACCCGAGGTGGCGCGGGTCGTGCGCAGCCTCCCGGGCGTCGAGCGCGTGTTGGACGCGGCGGGAAAGCGAGAATTGGGGCTCGACCATCCGCGCTCGGGCGAGCTGGTCGCGATCTCGGACGCGCGTAGCTGGTTCACCTATTACCACTTCCTCGACGACGACCGCGCACCGGACTACGCGCGCACGGTCGACATCCACCGCAAGCCGGGCTACGACCCGGTCGAGCTTTTCGTGGACCCGCGGCTGCGGCTGCCGAAAATGCGCATCGCCGCACGCCTGGCGCAGAAGACGCTTGGTATGCGTTACCTGATGGACGTGATCTCCCTCGATGCGACCCTGGTGCGGGGCTCGCACGGCCGGCCGACCGACCGGGCCGAGGACGGACCGCTGTTCATCACGTCCAGGCCGGAGTTGCTCGGCGCAGGACCGGTGGCCGCCACGGACGTGAAGTCGCTGCTGCTCGAGCACGTCTTCGGCGCCGCCGAGCCGGCCGCCAGGAGATCGGCATGACGCCCGCCGAGCTGCTGGGACAGTGGCTCGCCGAGCGGCTGCCCGCCGAAGCTGCGGCCTGGCTGTCGACGGGGATCGATCGAATGCGCGCGAGCGGCGCGGACCGCGACCTGTACATGCTGTTCAGCCAGGCGTCCAGGCAGGCCGGCAAGGAGCCGCTGGCACCGGATGCGGCTGAATTGCAGGCGGCCTCGGCCAGCCGCCCGGGATGGGATCCGCGCGACTGGACGGTGGACCAGGCGGCGCGAATATGCCTGCTGCTCGCGGACGCTCCCAACGGGGTTGAAACGCGGCGCCGACTCGACCGTTTGTGCAGCGCGGCCGACATCCGGGAACTCGTCGCGCTCTATCGCGGGCTGCCGCTGTACCCGGACCCGCCGCTGCACGCGCTGCGCGCGGCCGAAGGCGTCCGCTCGAACATGCGGGTGGTCTTCGAAGCCGTGGCACACCGCAATCCGTATCCCGCGGAACAGTTCGCCGAGCCGGCATGGAACCAGACGGTCCTGAAGGCGCTGTTCGTCGGCAGCCGCCTGCACCCGATCACTGGGCTGGATGCGCGCCGCAACCCCACGCTGGCGCGGATGCTCTGCGACTACGCGCACGAGCGCTGGGCCGCCTCGCGGCCGGTGAGTCCGGAGCTCTGGCGCTGCGTCGGCCCGTTCGCGGCCGGCACGGTGCTCGACGACTTCCGGCGCCTCTTCGAGCGAGGCAATGCGACCGAGCAGCAGGCAGCGGCGCTTGCGCTGCTCGACGCACCGGACGCCGCCGCCAGGCGCCTGCTCGAATCGTACCCGGCGCAGGCAGGCGATGCCCGTGCGGGGCGCCTTGACTGGGAAACACTGGCGGCCGCGGCTGCCTGACGACGAGGACACGGAGAGACCCATGAGATTCATCGATCCGCACATCCACATGAGCGCCCGCACGACGGATGACTACGAGCGGATGGCCGCCGCGGGCATCGTCGCCGTCATCGAGCCGGCGTTCTGGCTGGGGCAACCGCGCACCCACGTCGGCACCTTCATCGATTACCTGTCGAGCCTCGTCGGCTGGGAGCGCTTCCGCGCGTCGCAGTTCGGCATCCACCACTACTGCACGATCGGCTTGAACAGCAAGGAAGCCAACAACGAGGCGCTCGCCGAGCAGGTCATGGAGGTGCTGCCGCTGTTCCTGGGCAAGGAAGGCGTCGTCGCCGTGGGCGAGATCGGCTACGACGACCAGACGGAGGCCGAGGACAGGTACTACCGCGCACAGCTGCAGCTCGCGAGGGACCTCGGCATGCTCGTGCAGGTGCACACCCCGCACCGCGACAAGAAGCGCGGCACCTCGCGCAGCATGGACGTGGCGATCGAGATGGGGCTGGACCCGGGCTCCGTGGTGATCGACCACAACAACGAGGAGACCGTGAGGGAAGTGCTCGACCGCGGCTTCTGGGCCGCGTTCACGCTGTATCCCCAGACCAAGATGGGCAACGAGCGCATGGTGGAGATCGCACGTCGCTACGGCGCGCACCACATCTTCATCGACTCGAGCGCCGACTGGGGCAAGTCCGACCCGCTCGCCGTGCCGAAGACCGCGCGCCTGATGCTCGAGCGCGGCATCGCGCGCGGCGACGTCGAGGCCATCTGCTATGGCAACGCGCTCGCGGCCTTCGGCCGCAGCGGGCAGATGAAGGAGGAGCACTGGCTCGGCCCGCAGCCGCGTGACGAGCGCCTGCTCTTCGAGGGCAATTCGGTGCTGCGCGGCCAGGAGCCGCGCGTGGATGCGCTGCCGGTCATCCCCGAGCACCAAGAGCGCATGTTGATCGAGTGACGGCGCGGGCCAGGGAGAAGGGAGCGTCAATCATGAAGGTGGAAGCAGCGAAGGTGGTGGGCCTGCCGTCGGCGGCGGTCTACCAGCAGGAATTCACCATACGCTACGACTACCCGGTGTATTTCACCGAGCGGTTGTTCGATCGCGACAATCCGGTCTTCGAGCATGCGTTGTCCCGGCGGGACCCGGGCAAGCGGCACCGCTTTGCCGTGTTCCTGGATGCCAACGTGGCGGCGAGCTGGCCGGCGATTGCCCACGAGATCGCCGCGTATGCGCAGTCGCGCGCCGACACGCTGGTGCTCGTCGCGCCGCCGGAGGTCGTGCCCGCAGGCGAGCAGGTCAAGAACGACTTCTCGCTCGTGTCGCGGCTGCAGCAGCGGCTCGGCGAACTCGGCATCGACCGGCACTCGTACGTCGTCGCCGTCGGTGGCGGTGCGCTGCTCGACATGGTCGGTTACGTCGCGGCGACGACGCATCGCGGCGTGCGCCACGTCCGCGTGCCGACCACCGTGCTGGCGCAGAACGATTCCGGCGTGGGCGTGAAGAACGGCGTCAACGCCTTCGGCAAGAAGAACTTTCTCGGCTGCTTCGCCCCGCCGCACGCCGTCTTGAACGACATGGCCTTCCTGCGCACCCTGCATCCGCGCGACCGGATCTCCGGCATCGCCGAGGCGGTCAAGGTGTCCCTGATCCGTGACGGCGCGTTCTTCGAGTGGCTGGAAGCCAATGCGGCCGAGCTGCAGGAGAGCGTTCCGCAGGCGATGGCGCGCATGATCCGCCGCTGCGCGGAGCTGCACATGCGCCAGATCGCCCATGGCGGCGATCCGTTCGAGAGTGGCAGCGGGCGCCCGCTTGATTTCGGGCACTGGTCCGCGCACAAGCTCGAGGCGCTGACCGCGCACGAACTGCGCCACGGCGAGGCCGTCGCCATCGGCGTGACTCTCGATACCCGATACTCGGTGCAGGCAGGCATGCTGCCCGCCGGCGAAGACGAGCGCGTCTATGCGCTGTTCAAGCGGCTCGGATTCCACCTCTGGCATCCGGCGATGGAATCGCGCGGCGAACGGGGGCGCCTGCTGATCCTCGACGGCATCGAGGAGTTCCGCGAGCACCTCGGCGGCGACCTCACGGTGACGATGCTGCGCGGCATCGGCCGCGGCGAAGAAGTCTACAGCCTCGACCGCGACCAGATCGTGCAAGCCATGGCCTGGCTGCGCCGCAAGGAGACCGGCCTGTGAGGCTGGACGGCAGCCACCTCGGTTACTGCACGAACATCCACGCCGGCGAGACCTGGGCCGAGATCCGCCAGAACCTCGAGCGCTACCTTCCCGGGGTCAAGCGGCGGGTCTGCCCGGACGCTCCATTCGGCGTGGGCCTGCGGCTGTCGGCCGTCGCGGCCGAGTCGCTGTGCGCGCCGGCGGAGCTTGCGGACTTCGTCCGCTTCCTGCGCGAACGGAACCTCTACGTGTTCACCATCAACGGATTCCCTTACGGTCCGTTCCACGGCACACGCGTCAAGGAGCACGTCTACCTGCCCGACTGGAGCGACGAGGCGCGTCTCGCGTACACGAACCGGCTGGCGGACCTGATGGCCGCGCTGCTGCCAGGCGAAGCGGACGCCTGCGGCAGCATCAGCACCGTGCCCGGCGCGTTCAAGCCGAATGCGCCGACGGCGGCGGAGACTGCCCGGATCGCGGACCTGCTGGTTCGCCACGCCGCGCACCTGGTCGAGGTCGAGCGGGCCACCGGCCGGCGCGTCGTGCTTGCCCTCGAGCCGGAGCCTTGCTGCCTGCTGGAAACCATCGAGGAGACCGTCGCCTTCTTCCATGAGCGACTTCACTCGCGCGCCGCCGCCGCCCGGTTGGCGCAGCTCGCGGGACTGGAAATCCGCGAGGCCCGGGATGCCCTGCACCGTCATCTCGGCGTCTGCCTCGACCTGTGCCACGCGGCGGTCGAGTTCGAGGATCCCGCCGACTGCCTGGCGGCGCTCGCCGATGCAGGCATCTGCATCGCCAAGATGCAGGTGACGGCCGGGCTGCGCATCCCGCGGGTTACGGACCGGGCCGTGGAGGCATTGCGGGGGCTCGGCGACGACGTCTACCTGCACCAGGTCGTGGAACGCGGCGCCCTCGGCTTGCGCCGCTATGCGGACATCGACCTGGCCTGCAGCGCAGGACACTGGCGCGCCGCGGACTGCGAATGGCGGGTGCACCTCCACGTCCCGGTGTTCCTCGAGGAACTCGACGGATTCGCTTCCACGCAGGACTTCGTGCGCGCGGCGCTGGCGCTGCACAGGGCCCAGGCGCGGACGCCGCACCTGGAGGTCGAGACCTACACCTGGTCCGTGCTGCCGGAGCGGCTGCGCAGCATGCCGATCGAGGAAGCCATCGCGCGGGAATTGCTCTGGGTCCGGGAGCAGCTGCAGTGAACCTGCGCGCCGCCCTGCAGCTGGGCCGGGTGTCGAACTTGCCGACCGTGTGGACGAATTCGCTCGCGGGCATGGTGCTTGCGGGCGGAACGCTTGCCGATGGCAGGCTGCCGTGGCTGCTGCTGTCCATGTCGCTGTGCTATGTCGCAGGAATGTTCCTGAACGATGCGTTCGATCGTGGCTTCGACGCCAGGCACAGGCCTGAGCGGCCGATCCCTGCGGGCGAGGTCGCCGCGGCAACCGTGTTTCGTGCGGGCTTCGGCCTGCTCGCCGCCGGCGTCGCAGTGCTGGCGTGGGCAGGTTACGGGTCCGCGGACGGAACCGGATGGCGGCCGCTCGCTGCCGGGCTGGTGCTGGCGGCGGCGATCGTCTACTACGACTGGCACCACAAGGAAAACCGCCTGGGCCCGCTCGTGATGGGAACCTGCCGAATGCTCGTCTACGTGACGGCAGGGTATGTGTTCGCGGCCGAGCCGCCGTGGCAGGTCTTCCTGATGGGGCTGCTGCTGCTCAGCTACCTGATCGGCCTCACCTACATCGCCCGGCAGGAGCGTCTCGGGCGGGTGGCGAACCTCTGGCCGCTGCTGTTCCTCGCGCTGCCCCTGCTGTGGGGTCTTGGAGCCGCGCTCGACGGCGCGCTCGTCACGGGCCTCGCGCTGGCGTTGCTCGCGTGGGTCCTTTACTCGGTATCCTTCCTGCGCCGGCGCCGTCCAGGCGACGTGCCGCGGGCGGTGGGCTACCTGCTCGCCGGGATCTGCCTCTGGGACGCGCTGGTGATCGCCGCCGCAGGGCAGTCGCCGGCCGCGATGCTCGCGCTCGGATTTTTCGTACTGACGCTGCTGCTGCAGCGTTTCATTTCGCCAACCTGACGCCGGGAGCAAGGGAGCCGCCGTGATGGAAGATTACCGCTTCATGGAAGTGTCCATGGCCTGCACCAGCGTCCGGGAAATGGAAGAGTTCTGGGTGCGGATGTTCGGCGGCAAGGTGTTGTTCCGGGGCCTGATGGCAGGACAGCCGTTCTCACGGATGATCGCCTGCGGCGTGACGCTGGTGTTCCGCGAGGAGCCGGACATGGCCGTGCCGCCCGGGCCGGGCGCGGAGGTCCAGTACCGCAATCACCTGGGCCTGCGCGTGGACGACCTCGGCAAGGCGATCGCCGAGCTCGAGGCGAAGGGCGCGCGGTTCACCATGACGCCGGCGCTGGTGCGGGAATGGCAGAAGAAACAGGACGTGAAGTCCGGCGCATACCTGCAGACCACCTACATCGCGCCACCCCTGGATCGCGAGCGCATCGCCTCCGGGGAATACCGGCACGACGTCGCGATATTCCCCGGGCCGGACAACCTGTGGATAGAACTCAACGAGGTCCACGAACCCGCGGACGCACGCTGGTTTCCGGAGTGACGTCGCCGGTCAGCGTGCCGGGACCTGCACGGTTCCCTTGACCCGCGAGACCCCCAGGTCCCCGCTCGAGTCCACCAGCACGTCGACGTTGCCGCCGACGTCATCGACCTCGATGTCGCCCGACGAATCGTTCTCGACCCGCACGCTGCCCGTGACCCGCTCGATCTCGATGTCGCCCGAGCTGTCCGACGGAACCAGGACGCCCCGCGCGCCGCGCACTTCGATGTCCCCGGAGCTGTCGGTGATCTTCACGAGGCCTGCCGCTTCATCCACGCGGATGTCACCTGAGCTGTCGTTGATCTCGATGTCGCCCAACAGTCCGCGCAGCACGAGGTCGCCCGAACTGTCGGTGAGATGCGCGACTCGCACCGCCTCGATCGTCGTGTCGCCGCTGGTGTCGGTGACGTCCACTGGCAGGGACGCAGGCATCCGTACGCTGAGGTCCAGCGTCGCGTAAAACGTACCGATGCCCTGCATTTCGTCCGGCACCTGGACGAACACACGTATGACCTTTCCCTCGTGGCGCGCATGGACCTGCGTCTGCGCCAGGTACTGCTCGCTCGAAGCGCACGCCTTGCCACCGGCCAGGATCCTGGAGCCCTGTGCCGGACGTACGTCGAGATCGCCGCCGCGGGCGATGATCTCGACCCGCTCGGCGCCCGCTGTGTCGATACTCGCTTCCCGTTGGGCGCTGAACCTGCAGTTCATGTCCCATGCCATTGCGGGCAGCGTGACGAAGGCACACATGAGCAGCGCGAGGTGCACGAGATTCCGGGTGCGCATGACGGCTCCAGGTCGCGATCCGAAGGAGTTGGTGGACGTTGGATGCGTCGCGCGGGTCAAAGGTTGCAATGGCGGGGGAGGTGCCGGGGCAGGGCGGGGGTCCCTGCCCCGGCGTCGGCGACCGCAACGAGGGCTTAGTGCATCCGTCCCTGCTGCCGTCTATCGGCTGATGCTGCCTCGACTGCGTGTCGAGGTGGCATTGGGGGCACCGCCTCGACGTGCGCCACGTTGCCTGCGCCATCCGACCGTCTCGTGACGAATTCGTGAATTTCCCTTTGCATGTCATCACGGCCTCGGGAGATCCTTTGCGCATGTGCTTGATCCGGGGGAGCATCCCGGTGCGGACCGCCGCGCCGGGGCAGCCGCAGAATGACAAATACGCCCGTCATCGTCGGAACCATCGTCGTCTACATGGGCATCTGCCTGGCGCTCGGCTTCATCGCCTATCGCCGCACGACGAACCTGGCCGACTTCATCCTCGGCGGCCGCTCGCTGGGCAGCTGGGTCACGGCCCTGAGCGCCCAGGCGTCCGACATGAGCGGCTGGCTGCTGATGGGCCTGCCCGGGCTCGCTTACGTCGCCGGATTCCGCTCCATCTGGCTCGTGCTCGGGCTCGTCGCCGGCACCTACCTCAACTGGAGGTTCATCGCCTCGCGGCTGCGCCGGCGCACCGAGCAACTCGGCAACTCGCTCACCCTGCCCGATTACTTCGAGCGGCGCTTCGGCGATACGACGCGCGTGCTGCGCACGCTCACGGCGCTCTTCATCCTCGTGTTTTTCACCTTCTATACGAGCTCCGGCTTCGTCGCGACCGGCCGCTTGTTCGAGTCGCTGTTCGGCATGCACTACCACGACGCCATGTTCTGGGGCAGCGCCGTCATGCTGGCGTACACGTTCTTCGGCGGCTTCCTCGCGGTGAGCTGGTCCGACGTGCTGCAGGGCACGCTGATGTTCGTCGCGCTGGTGATGGTTGCCGCGATGGGCGTCGCCATGTCCGGCGGATTCGACGGCATGACCGCCGCGCTCGAGGCGCGCGATCCCGCGCTGCTCGATCCCTTCGTCGGCGAGGGCGGGAAGGCGATTGGCACGCTCGGCATCCTGTCCCTGCTGGCGTGGGGCCTCGGTTACCCCGGGCAGCCGCACATCCTGGCGCGCTTCATGGCGATTCGTTCGGCGGACGAGATGCCCACGGCCCGGCGAGTGGCCATGGGCTGGGTCATCGTGGTGCTGGGGGCGGCCATCTTGGTCGGCATGACCGGCATCCTGGTGCTCGATCCGCCGCTGGCGGGTGCGGACAGCGAGAAGGTCTTCATCGTGATGTCGACGACGTACCTGCACCCCGTGCTGGCCGGCGTCTGCATGTCGGGAATCCTGGCCGCGATCATGAGCACGGCCTCGGCGCAATTGCTGGTGGCCTCGTCGGCCTTCGCCGAGGACTTCTACAAGGGCCTGTTTCGGCGCGAGCCGGGCCACGCGGAGCTGCTGTGGGTCGGGCGCGGGGCCGTGCTCGGCATCGCGGTGCTCGCCTACCTGCTTGCGCTCAACCCCGCGAACAAGGTGCTCGACCTGGTCGCCTGGGCGTGGGCCGGATTCGGCGCGGCGTTCGGGCCAGCGATCGTGCTCTCATTGTACTGGGACCGCATGACGCGCAACGGCGCGCTGGCCGGCATCGTCGTCGGCGGGCTCACCGTGATCCTGTGGAAGCAGGGTCGCGGGGGGATCTTCGATCTCTATGAGATGTTGCCGGGCGTGGTCTTGAGCGCCGCGGCGATCGTACTCGTCAGTCTGCTGCAGGCCAGTCCTGTTGCGGCGAGGCGTTGACGCCATGCAAGCGACGCAAACCTCGCGCGAGCCGGTGGTGCGACTCAATCCTCGCATTGACCCGCGAGCGATCGCAGAAGTGTATGCGCGTTACGGGCGCGTGCACATTCCAGGCATCTTTCCGGGCGAAGTGGCTGACCGGATCCACCGGGCGTTTGTCGAAGAGACCCCTTGGCGCCGGGTGATCGGCGGGACCACGAGGCATTTCGACCTCGGACCGGACGGCTGGCAGGCAGTGCCCGCCGAGAAGCGCCGGGAGACCGAGCAGGCCGTGCACGCATTGGGTCGAGCCGGCTTCGCCTACTTCTACGAGAATTTTCCGATCGAGGACCTGCACCAGGCTGGACGACATCTCGACTCGTACCTGATGCGGGTGTATGAATTCCTGAATACGGCCGAGTTCCTGGACTTCGTCCGGGGCGTCACCGGCCGTTCGGGCATCGAGTTCGCCGACGCGCAGGCGACCTGCTACCGGATCGGAGACTTCCTGACCGCCCACGACGATCACGTGGCGGGAAAGAACCGTCATGCGGCGTATGTCTTCGGCTTCACCCGGTCGTGGCGCGCCGACTGGGGCGGACTGCTGCAGTTCTTCGACGCTGATGGGCACGTCGCGGAGGCCTACACCCCCGCCTTCAATGCGCTCAACCTGCTGCGTGTGCCGCAGCCGCATTCGGTCAGCTACGTGAGCCCGCTCGCGGCCGGCGCCCGCTACAGCATTACCGGCTGGTTGCGGGGACCGCGCGACCTGCGGTGACCCGCTGGCCCCGCGCGGGAGGGGTCTTCATCACAGCTTCGCCATGACGTGGCGTACCACCATGTAGTCCTCGAGCGCGTACATGGAGAGGTCCTTGCCGTAGCCCGAGCGCTTGAGTCCTCCGTGCGGCATCTCGCTCACCAGCATGAAGTGCGTGTTGATCCAGGTGCAGCCGTACTGCAGGCGGGAGGCGACCTGCAGTCCGCGGCCCACGTCCTGTGTCCAGACGGACGAGGCCAGGCCGTAGTCCGAATCGTTGGCCCAGGCGAGCGCCTGCTCGGCGTCCTTGAACCGGGTCACCGACACCACCGGGCCGAAGACCTCACGGCGGACGATCTCGTCCGACTGCCTCGCGCCGGCGACGACGGTGGGTTCGTAGAAAAAGCCGCTACCGGCCCCAGCCTTGCCGCCCGCCGTCACCTCGATGTGCTTCTCCCTGCGTGCGCGCGCGACGAACCCGGCCACGCGGTCGCGTTGCTCGGCGCTGATCAGCGGTCCCATCTCGACGTCGTTCGCCGTCTGCAACCCCATCTTGATGGTGCTCACCGCGGCGGACAGGTCTGCGACCAGCCGGTCGTAGACCTTCGCGCCGGCATAGAGACGGCACGCCGCCGTGCAGTCCTGGCCGGCGTTGTAGTAACCGAAGGTGCGTACGCCGGAGACCACCGCCTCGATGTCGGCATCGTCGAAGACGATGACCGGAGCCTTGCCGCCGAGTTCGAGGTGCGTGCGCTTGATGCCGTCGGAGGCCTGGGCGAGGATCTTCCCGCCCGTCGCCACGTCCCCGGTGAGCGAGATCATGCGCACCTTCGGGTGCTTCGTGAGCGGCACGCCAACCGACGCACCGCGCCCGCAAACCACGTTCACGACACCCGGCGGAAAAATCTCCGCGAGCAGCTCCGCCAGCTTCAAGGCCGTGAGCGGCGTCTGCTCGGAGGGCTTCAGCACGCAGGCGTTGCCCGCGGCAAGCGCTGGGCCGAGCTTCCAGGCCGCCATCATCAGCGGATAGTTCCAGGGCGCGATCGAGGCCACTACGCCAACCGGGTCGCGGCGAATCATGCTCGTGAAGCCAGCGAGGTATTCGCCTGCGACCGCGCCCGTCATGGTACGGCAGGCGCCGGCGAAGAAGCGGAAGACGTCGGCGATGGCCGGGATCTCGTCATTGAGCGCGGCCGGCAGCGGCTTGCCGCAGTTCTGCGATTCGAGCTTCGCGAACGCCGCTGCGTCGGCCTCGATGCGGTCGGCCAGCCTGAGCAGCAGCATGGCGCGATCCCTGGGCGGTGTGCGCGACCAGCCGTCGAACGCCGCGTCGGCCGCGGCCACCGCCGCATTGACCTGCGCGCGCGAGGCCTCCGGGACCTTCGCCAGCACTTTGCCCGTCGCCGGGTTCAGCACTTCCTCGACCTTGCCCTCGCCCGCGACGAGCTTGCCGTTGATGAGCAGTTTGGTTTGCATGGCAGGTACCGGGTTTGAGTTGTTGCAGTTGTTGCGGACGTCAGGCCCCGGGCCCGGTCTCGTCCGGCTTGGTGAGATAGTACGCCAGCAGGATCGGCACCAGCGTCACCAGGATGACGATCACCGCGACGACGTTGGTGATGGGCCGCTCGCGCGGCCGGAACAACTCGCTGTAGAACCAGATCGGCAGCGTCTTCTGGTGCCCCGCCGTGAACAGCGTGACGATGATCTCGTCGAACGAGAGCGCGAAGGCCAGCATGCCGCCCGCGAGCAGCGCGGTGGCGATCTGCGGCAGCAGCACGTGGCGGAAGGTCTGCAGCCCGTCGGCGCCCAGGTCCATCGAGGCCTCGACCCAGCTCGGCGGGATACGCCGCAGGCGCGCGATCACGTTGTTGTAGACGATCACGAGGCAGAAGGTCGCGTGGCCGGCCACGATGGTCCAAACGCCCGGGTCCAGGCCGATCGCGCGGATGCCGGCCAGCAGCGCAAGACCCGTGATGATGCCGGGGAGCGCGATCGGCAGTACGAACAGCAGCGTGATCGACTCCTTGCCGGGGAACGGCCGCCGCGCCATCGCGAAGGCTGCGAGCGTCCCGAGCACGATCGCGATCGCGGTGGCCACGCACGCCACCACCAGTGACAGGCGCATGGCCGCCCAGATGTCCTCGCGCGCGAAGGCGACCTCGAACCAGTGGAGCGTGAGGCCCGGCGGCGGGAACTGGTACGTGCGGTCCTCG
This sequence comes from uncultured Gammaproteobacteria bacterium, assembly GCA_963778185.1. Lineage (GTDB taxonomy): Bacteria > Pseudomonadota > Gammaproteobacteria > Steroidobacterales > Steroidobacteraceae > RPQJ01. The sequence continues at coordinate 1,688,728 of CAVZTF010000003.1, forward strand.
GTCGTGAACGCGTAGAGCACGATCACCCACACCGGCGCGTGCAGGAACACGAGCCCCGCGCCGGCCGCGAGCTTCTGGCCGAGCGAGGCGCGGTTCCAGTCCTGGCGCCTAGAGCGCATCGAAGGCTCCGAGCCGCTTGGCGAGCGCGAGATAGAGCGCGATCAGCACGATCGGCACGACGGAGAATGCGGCGGCGAGGGGCAGGTTTCCCGCGGTACCCTGCTGCTGGTAGACCATCATGCCGATGAAGTAGCCGGGCGCACCCACCACGCTCGGGATGATGTAGTCGCCGAGCGTGAGCGAGAAGGTGAACACCGAGCCGGCCGCGAGCCCGGGCAGCGCGAGCGGCAGCACGACGTTGCGGAAAGTCTGGCGGGGCCGCGCCCCGAGGTCCGCGGAGGCCTGCAGCAGCGACTGCGGCACGCGCTCGAGCGCGGCGGCGAGCGGCAGGATCATGAATGGCAACCACATGTAGACGAACACGATGAACATGCCAATGTAGGACGAGGCGAGCGACGGGCCACCGACGACGGGCGCGGTGAGGAGACCGTCGAGCGCGCCCTGCGCGCCGAGGCTCTCGAAACCCCAGGACACGATGCCCTGCTTGGCGAGGATCAGTCGCCACGCGTAGACCTTCACGAGGTAGCTGGTCCACATCGGCAGCATCACGCCGACGTAGAAGAACGCCTTCATCTTCGGGCCAGCGTAGCGGGCCATGTAGTTGGCGACCGGGAAGGCGACGACTGCGGAGGCGAGCGTGACTGCTACCGCCATCAGCACGGTGCGCACCACGATATCGACGTTCGCGGGGTGCATGAAGAGCTGTCGGTACGTGGCGAACGTGAGCTCCGGCACGACGCGCGCGGTGAACTCGTCGATCGCGTAGAAACTCTGCATCAGCAGCGTGAACAGCGACCCGAGATAGACCGTGCCGAGCCACAGCAGCGGCGGCAGGAGCAACAACGAGACGTAGAACGCGTTGCGTCCGTGGAATAAGGTGGAGACCGGACGCAGCACGGCTCAGTCCGCCGCGAGCGGCACCGCGTGCTCGGCCCGCCACGCGAGTTGCACGGTCGCCCCCTTTGGCGGCAATGCGGCCGTGGCCCCGGACTCCGCTCGTGCGACGGCGAGCACCGTCGTCTCGTCCACGCGCACGTGGCAACGGCTGCTCGCGCCGTGGTAGAGCACGTCCTCGAGCGTGCCGGTGCAGGTCACCGAGCCCAGCGGCGCCGTCGTTCCGGACGGTAGCACCTCGATGAGTTCGGGGCGGATCGCGAACGGCTCACGGCGCCCGGTGATGCGCTCCGCGAGCGCGCCGGCGACGACGTTCGCGCTGCCGACGAAGCTCGCGACGAAAGCCGTGCGCGGCTTCGTGTAGAGCGCGCGCGGCGTGTCGAGCTGCTCGATGCGTCCCCGGCTGAACACCGCCACGCGGTCCGCCATGCTGAGCGCTTCGCCCTGGTCGTGCGTCACGAACACGAAGGTGATGCCGAGCCGTTGCTGCAGGCCCTTCAATTCCGCCTGCATCTCCTCGCGCAGCCGCAGGTCGAGCGCGCCAAGGGGCTCGTCCAGCAGCAGCACCCGGGGCTGATTGATGAGTGCGCGCGCCAGCGCGACGCGTTGCCGCTGCCCGCCCGAGAGTTGCGCCGGCCTGCGGTCGCCGTAGTTGGCGAGTCGCACCAGCTCGAGCATCTCGAGCGCACGCTTGCGGCGCTCGGCGGCACCGACGCGCCGCACACGCAAGCCGTACGCCACGTTCTCCGCGACCGTCATGTGCGGAAAGAGGGCGTAGTCCTGGAAGACGGTGTTGACGTTGCGGTCGTAGGGCGGGATGTCGGTGACGTCCTCGCCCTCGAGCAGGATGCGGCCGCTGTCGGGACGGTCGAAGCCCGCGATCAGCCGCAGGCAGGTGGTCTTGCCCGAGCCCGACGGCCCGAGCAGCGCAAAGAACTCGCCCGGAGCGATCTCGAGCGATACGCGGTCGAGCGCCACCACGGCGCCGAAGGCGCGGCACGCCTGGTCGAGTTCGATCGCAGCCGTGGTCATGGGACAGGAGCGGCGCCCGCGGGCGGCGCCGCTCTTTCGTTGCGCGGTCGCGACCGTTACCGACCGCCCATCACGGCGACGTAGTCCGTCGCCCAGCGGCTGTACGGCACGCAGGTGCCCTGCGCGCAGGGCGCTTCCGGCGTGCGCCAGAAGTGGATCCTGTCGAAGTTCTCGAACCCGTTCGTGGCGCAGCCCGCGTCGCCCAGCAGCGCGTTGCCCGTGCAGGCGGCGGGCACGGCCGGCACCGAACCGAACCACGCGGCGAGGTCGCCCTGCACCTTCGCGTTCAGCGACCACTCCATCCACTTGTACGCGCAGTTGGGGTGCTTCGCGTCCGTGGCGAGCATGGTCGTGTCCGCCCAGCCCGTCGCTCCTTCCGCGGGCACGGCGCTGGCGATCGGCTGCTTGTTGGCGACCAGCGTGTTCGCCTGGAAGGGCCACGAGCCCGAGGCGACGATGCCCTCGGTCGTGAAGTCCTGCACCTGTACGTTCGCGTCGTGCCAGTAGCGCTGCACCAGCGGATGCTGCTTGCGCAGCAGGTCGAGCGCGGCGGCGTACTGCGCCTCATTCAGCTCGTAGGGGTTCGTGATGCCGAGGTCGGGCTTCTTCGCCATCAGGTAGACCGCAGCATCCGCGATGTAGATCGGGCCGTCGTAAGCCTGGATGCGACCCTTGTTGCTCTTGCCGTCGGGCAGCTTCTGCTCCTCGAAGACCACCGACCACGAGGTCGGCGCAGTCTTGAATACCTGCGTGTTGTACATCAGCACGTTCGGTCCCCACTGGTAGGGCGTGCCGTAGTGCTTGCCGTCGACGAAGTGCCAGGCCGCCTCCTTCAGGCGCTCGTCGACGTTCGCGAAACTGGGGATGCGCGTGACGTCGACCGGTTGCACCGTGCCGCCGCGGATCAGGCGGATCGACGCGTCGCCGGAGGCCGTGACGAGGTCGTAGCCGCCCTGCGTCATCAGCGCGACCATCTCGTCGGACGTGCCCGCGACCTTGACGTTGACCTTGCAGCCCGTGTCCGCCTCGAACGGCGTCACCCAGTCGTAGTTCTTGTCCGTCTCGCCGCGCTCGATGTAGCCCGCCCAGGCGACGATGTCGACCTGTCCCTCGAGCGCTTCTGCCGGCGCGGCCGCAGCCGGTTCGGCGGGAGGTGCCTCGGCGACGGGCTCTTCCTTCTTCTTCGCGCAGCCTGCAATCGCGATTGCTGCGGCGACGGCGAGTACGAGACGCTGGTCCGGTGCGTTGGATGTAAGCGACATGGCAAGACCCCCTGATGTTGTGCGGTGTGCCGGATTCTACAGGGGTGGCGGGTTCAACGTTGATCCCGTCGACTCTGGTTCATTTGCGCTGCAACCGGAGGACGAACCTGATGCGGACGTCGTTGCCGACGAGGGTGGTATCGATCCATTCGCCTCCGCCGACACCGAAGTCGAGCCGGCGAATGGTCGTGCCGCCGCTCATCTCGGCCCGGGCATCGCTGGCCGACGGCTGGAAGGCGAACGGCAGCCGGACCTCGCGGGTCGTGTCCCGGATCGTAAGCTTGCCGCGGGCTTCGAACCGGCCGGCACCCAGCGCGACGAACCGGTCGGCCTCGAAGCGCGCCCGCGGCCAGCGTTCCACGGCGAAGAAGTCGCTGCCGGAGAGCGTCCGGTCACGGTCCTTCTCACCCGTATCGGCGGTCGCCGTCTCGATGTCCACCCGGAAGCGGCTCCCGTCCAGGTCGGCCGGGTCGAAGGTGATGTCCGCCCGGAAGTTCCGGAACACCCCGTCAAACGCTCCACCCGCCTGCGTCGCGGTGAACTCGAGCCTGCTGCCGGCGGCGTCCGTCGTCCAGGCGGTCGCCGCCTGGGACGGCGCAGCAGCCAGCAGCAATGCCGTGAGCCCCCCAGCGAGGGTCGGCCGGGCAAGCCGCCGGCGTTTCACGCGGGCCGTCCCTTGCCTAAGGGCAACATGCGCCGCAGCGTGTCGTCCTTCTGGATGAAGTGGTGGTAAAGCGCCGCCAGCACGTGCACCACGGCGATCACGACGATGGCCTCGAAGAGAAACTCGTGCACTTCCTCGTAGGTCTCGTGCATGCCCTCGTTCGGCGCCACGATGGCCGGGAACTGGAACAGCCCGAAGAACGTGACCGGGTAGTTGGCCGCCGAGGACATCATCCAGCCGCTGAGCGGCTGGGCGAGGATCAGCAGGTACAGCAGCCCGTGGCCCGCCGCGGCCGCGATCTTCTGCAGCTTCGGCATCGCCACCGGGACGGGAGTGCCGTTGTTAAACACCTTCCAGGCGATGCGAACGATCGCGAGCGCGAACACCAGCATGCCGAGCGACTTGTGGCGGGTGATCACCTCGAACTTGCCCGGACCGTCGGGCAGGTCCTCGGCCGACTCGATGATGACGTACTGTGCAATGATCAGGAGGACGATGGTCCAGTGCAGGAACTTTGCCAGGGCCCCGTAGGTCGTCGGTGTGTTGCGCCACTGCATGATGAAAATCATCCTCGCTTCAGGCCAAAGTCCCATGTTAACCCAGCGCAACCTGGCGTTCGTGGCGTGCATCTGGACGCTGTCCAGTTGCATGCCTCGTCCCGCCGAGAAAACCGCCCCGGTCGCGCCGCAGGCGACGGCTCGCGTGGCTGTCCCCGCCGGCGCGGAGAGGCTGGAGATCGACCCCCGCCGCAGCGTGGTCACCGTGCTGGTGCGTCGCGCCGGCCCGCTGGCACGACTTGGCCACAACCACGCGATCGTTTCGTCGCAGGAGTCCGGCGTCGCGTGGGTCGGGCGGGACCTGGCAGGCTCCGGGTTCGAGATCCGCATGGCCGTGAAGGACTTCGTCGTCGACGACCCGGCCGTCCGTGCAGCGGCGGGGCCCGATTTCTCCGGTGCCGTTGCCGAGGACGCGCGCCAGGGCACCTACGCGAACATGCTGCGGCAGGAAGTCCTGGACGCGGCGCACTACCCCGAGATCGTCGTGAGCGCGTCCAGCCTGGCCGGTACCTGGGAGCGTCCGACGGCGACCGCGCGCCTCACCCTGCGCGGCGTTGCCCGGGAGATCGAATTGCCGATCCAACTGCGGCGCGAGCCTGCCACTGTGGCGGCCAGCGGAACCCTGCGCCTGCGCCAGACGGACCTCGGCATGAGGCCGTTCAGCGTGGCCGGCGGCGCGGTCCAGGTTGCAGACGAGGTGGAGATCCGGTTCGAGGTTGTCGCGGTGCGCCGCTAGCCGCAGGCTAGTCGGTGCTGGTTGTCAGCAGCAGCCACGTGCCCTCGGGCGCTTCGAGCAGCGCGTTGTCGCGTGAATTCATGCCGCGCGGCAGCCGGTCGAGCAGGCGATAGCCCTTCTCGCGCAGGTCTGCGATGCGTTCCGCCATCGCCGCATGGGAAAATGTGAGCACGGGCGAGCGCAGGTCCACGTCGTACAGCCCGACGTTCAGGTCGCTGCCCGTGGCCACCACCTTGGCGAACGGCGCCTGCACGGGGTCGAACGCGACGAAGCCCAGCGCGTCCCAGAAAGCCGTGGAACGCCGCAGGTCCGCGGTGGGGATGCCGAACTCCTCGAAGTAGCCGATTCGAGAGGCGTGAACGCCACTGATCGACGGCGGCGAGAACGTCCGCGCCTCCACGAGCGTAACGCGCTGTCCGGACGGGTCGATGAAGCTCAGCTCGTGGAACGCGTCCTCGCCGAGCCGGACGGAAAGCAATTCGACGCCGAGTGCCGCGAGGCGCGGCGCATGCGCCGCGAGCTCCGGCTGCGTCCAGGTGAGCGACGGGGACTCGATGTGCTCCCCGTGCAGGCCGAGATGCAGTCGCCCGTCCGTCACCACGGCGTACGGGTATTTGCGCGCGTCGCCGACGGCCGCCTGCACGAATCCCAATGACTCGTAGAACTCGAGCGACTCCTGCACGTCCGGAGCGTGGACGCTGACTTCGAGGAACCGCCCCAGCACTGGTCAGCTCCTCGCGCCCATCGCGAGCGCCCGCGCGCGGGACTCGTCCCGCGCCGGCGAGTCATCGAAGGGCGCGAGTTCCGGCCAGCCCTGCGCGTGCTTCAGCACGAGCTGCTCGTAGAGGCTCACCTGGGCCTCGCTCGAGTTGAGGCAGGGCACGTAGTCGAACGCCTCGCCGCCGTGCGCGAGGAACATCTCACGGTTCTGCATGTTGATTTCCTCGAGCGTCTCGAGGCAATCGGTCGCGAATCCGGGGCAGACGACCGTGACGCGCTTCGGCCCGGTGTGCGAGTAGTCGTGCAGCAGGCCGTCGACGTAGGGCTTGAGCCACTCCTCGCGCCCGAAGCGTGACTGAAAGCCGACTGACCAGTCGCCCGCCACCAGTCCGAGCCGCGTGGCGACGCGGAGCGCCGTCGCCCGGCAGAAGCAGTGGTACGGGTCGCCGGCCAGGAAGTATCGCTTCGGAATCGAGTGGAACGAGAACAGCAGGTGCTTGCGATCGTGGACCTGCCAGTGCGCGTCGATGCTGCCCGCGAGGGCCGCAATGTAGGCGTCTTCCTCCCAGTACTGGTTGACGACCCTGAGCTCGGGGATCCAGCGCCAGCGCGACAACTCGGCCGTGACTCGCTCGAAGATCGCCGCGGTGGTCGTCGCCGAGTACTGCGGATACATGGGCAGCACGAGCAGGCGCTGGGCGCCGTCGCGGCGCAGCCGCTCCAGCGCGCCTTCGATCGAGGGGTTGCCATAGGTCATCGCGAGTTCGACACGCACCCGGTCGCCGACCCGCTGCGCGAGGCGTGCACCGACCGCATCCGCGAGCCTGCGCGACTCGATCAGCAGCGGCGAGCCGGCCGGCGTCCAGATCTTCTGGTACGCGTGGGCGCTGCGCTTCGGTCGGGCGCGCAGGATGAAGCCGTGCAGGATCAACCACCACAACGCCCGGGGCGCTTCGATCACGCGCGCGTCCCACAGGAACTCTGCGAGATAGCGTCGCACGGCCGCAGTCGTCGGCTGGTCGGGCGTGCCGAGGTTGACGAGCAACACGCCGATGCGCGCGGGGCTGCCGTGTACGTAATCGGGGTTGCCGATGTAGTCGGTCATGGCGGGCGACGATACCGTGTTTGCCTGGTGCCGTCGCCTGTTCGCGGGCCGTTGCCCGGCGGTTGCGCGGTCAGTGGTGCCCGCGCCCGGCCTCCACCCGCGGGAACACATAAAGCATCGCGAGCGCGAACAGGCAGACCACGACGCAGAAGGTGAGCATCGGCAGCGCCGAATCCGTCGGGAAATGCCCCATCCACTGCACGGCCGCCGCGCCGATGAGCTGCTGCAGGAAACCAACCGTGCTCGAGGCGACACCCGCATGCTGCGGGGCGAGGCTCACGGCCGTCGCGGTCACGTTCGGCAGCGCGAGGCCCTGGCCATAGGACAGCACCGCCATGGGTACGAAGAGCCACAGTGGATGCGTGAAGCCGAGCGCCATGAATGCGAAGGCCGCAATCGCGCCGGCGGTCGTGAGCGAGGCGCCCACCAGGACCATCCAATGCAGGTCGTGATGCGCGGTCAAACGCCTGACCGACCAGTTGCCGAGGAAATAGCCGGCGGCGATGAACAGGTAGTACAGGCCGAACTCGGTGGGTGGCCGGCCAAGCGCCGAGATCATGACGTAAGGCGTGAGCGAAAGCAGGACCAGGAAGGTCGCGTAGATGGCCGCCCCCTGCAGCATGGCGCCGGCGAACATCGGCATGCGAACCAGCGACCCGGCAACCGTCGCCATCTCGCGCAGGCGCGGCGGCCGCGCGGTCGCCGGGCGGGTCTCCGGCAGCCGGCGCCACACGACGAGGCCGACGAGTGTCGCCGCCAGCATCAGGACGCCGAAGACCGCCCGCCAGCCGAGGCCGGTCGCGAGAAATCCGCCGAGCACCGGGGCCAGCGAGTTGCCGAGCACGGAGACCATGGTCAGGCTCGCGAGTACCCGGACCATGCGATCGACAGGGTAGCGGTCGACCACGATCGCCCGTGCGACCACCATGCCGGTCGCCGTACCGAAGGCCTGGATGGCCCGGCCGGCGATGAGCCAGCCGAGCGTCGGTGCAACCAGGCAGATGAAGGCGCCAAGGACGTGGACGCTTAGGCCGGCCAGGATGGCGTTGCGGCGCCCGTGGCGGTCCGCGATCGGTCCCCAGGCAAGCAGGCCGAACGAGAACGTGACGAGCGCGATCGCGAACGTCGATTGCACCTCGGCGACGCTGGCGCCGAAGTACTCGCGGACGAAAGGCAGCGCGGGGAGGTAGAGGTTGGTCGTGACCGGGCCGAGCGCCGTGACTGCCGCGAGCAGTATCAGCAGCGCCCGGTCCGATATCGGCGCTCTCAAGCCTCGATGCCGCCGATGCAGAGGTACTTGAGCTCGGTGTAGTCGAGGATGCCGTACTTCGAGCCTTCGCGGCCGGTGCCGGATTCCTTCACGCCGCCGAACGGCGCCACTTCGGTCGAGATGAGCCCAGTGTTGAGCCCCACGATGCCGTACTCGAGTCCCTCCGCGACGCGCCACGCTCGCGCGAGGTCGCGCGTATAGAAGTAGGAGGCGAGCCCGAACTCCGTGTCGTTCGCCATGCGGATCGCTTCCTTCTCGTCCTTGAAGCTGAATACCGGGGCGACCGGGCCGAAGGTCTCCTCGCGTGCCACCATCATGTTCGGCTTCACGTGCGTGAGGATCGTGGGCTCGAAGAACGTGCCGCCGAGCGCGTGGCGCCGGCCGCCGAGCGCCACCCTGGCGCCCTTCGCGAGCGCGTCGGCGATGTGCTCCTCGACCTTCCCGACGGCCTTCGCATCGATGAGCGGGCCCTGTTCCGTCGCGCCCTTGAGTCCGTCGCCGACGCGCAGCTTGCGCACCGCGTCCGCGAGCTTCGCGACGAACGCGTCGTAGACGCCCTCCTGCACGAGCAGGCGGTTGGCGCACACGCAGGTCTGTCCGGTATTGCGGTACTTGCTCGCGATGGCACCCTGCACGGCGGCATCGAGGTCCGCGTCGTCGAAGACGATGAACGGCGCGTTCCCGCCGAGCTCGAGCGACACCTTCTTGAGCGTGCCCGCGCATTGCTGCATGAGCTTCTTGCCGACCTCGGTGGAGCCCGTGAAGGTCAGCTTGCGGACGATCGGGTTCGAGGTCATCTCGCCGCCGATGTCGCTCGCGGAACCGGTGACCACGCTGAACACGGCCTTCGGCACGCCGGCACGCGCCGCGAGCTCCGCCATGGCGAGCGCGGAATAGGGCGTCTGCGTCGCGGGCTTGCATACGAAAGCGCAGCCGGCGGCGAGCGCCGGGCCCGCCTTGCGCGTAATCATCGCCGCCGGGAAATTCCAGGGCGTGATCGCCGCGACGACGCCGATTGGCTGGCGCAGCACCAGGATGCGCTTGTCGGGCTGGTGCCCTGGAATGACGTCGCCGTAGATACGCTTGCCTTCCTCGGCGAACCACTCGATGAACGACGCGGCATAGGCCACTTCGCCGCGCGCCTCGGCGAGCGGCTTGCCCTGCTCGGCCGTCATGATCGTGGCGAGGTCGTCCGCGCTGGCCAGCATCAGGTCGTTCCAGCGACGCAGGATCGTCGCGCGCTCCTTCGCGGTCTTCGCGGCCCATGCCGGCATGGCGGCCGCCGCCGCCTCGATTGCGCGGCGTGTCTCGGCCGTGCCGAGCTGCGGCACGGTGCCGATCACCTCGCCGGTGGCAGGGTTCGTTACCGCGATCGTTCCGCCGGCGTCCGCATCGATCCAGGTTCCGTCGACGTAACACTGTTGCCGCAGCAGGGCGGCGTCCTTGAGTTCGATGGACATGGCAGTCACCCCACGTAGCGGCGGAAGAAATCGATCGAGCGCTCGAAGGCCACGCGCGCACTCGCGGGTTCGAAGGACGCGCGATCCGTGCAGTTGAAGCCGTGGTCCGCGGAATAGATGTGGTACTCGCCCTGCGGATAGGCCCGGCGGATCTTCTCGACGTCGGACATCGGGATGTACGCATCGTGGTCGCCGAAGTGGAACATCACCGGGCAGCGCGGCGTCTCGGGCAGCAGCTGCGCGGTGCCGCCGCCGTAGTAGACGACGCCCGCGGCGATGTTGGTACGGCAGGCCGACAGGTAGGTCACCTTGCCGCCCCAGCAGTAGCCCACCGTGCCGACCTTGCCGGCATGCGCGACAGCGCCGATGGCGGCGTTCACGTCGGCGATTACGCCTTCGTTGGTCGCTTTCGACATCAGCGCAATGCCGGTCTCCATGGCCGCCGCGTCGTAGCCGAGGTTCACGTCCTTCTGCAGTCGGTCGAACAAGGCAGGCGCGATCGCCAGGTAACCCTCGGCTGCGTACTGCTCCGCCACGCGGCGAATGTGCGAATTGACGCCGAAGATCTCCTGGATGACGACGATTGCGCCACGCGGCGGGCCTTCGGGCCTGACGACATAGGACGAAAGGGTGTGGCCGTCGGCGGCTCTAAGTTGCAGCGTGCTCATCGCGGGCTCCGGAGACGGAAATTCGAGCGGGGAGAACCTCAAGGATATCAGGACGGGACCGTGGTCGGCGTTGCGGGCCCGGCATCCAGGCCGCGCACGGCCCCGGGCAATACTCCGGCACACCCCCCCACGCGGCGCCGACCATGCAGTGGCTTGCCGCACCTATAATTCCCTTTTCCCCATTGCCTGGAGCGTTTCATGCTCGTCGGCCCGAACGTCCGTCGCGTCGCCATCGTCGGCGGCGCTCGCATCCCCTTTGCCCGCTCCATGGGCGCCTACGCGGAACGCAGCAACCAGGACATGCTGACGGCGGCATTGAAGTCGCTCGTCGGCAAGTACGGCTTGACGGCCGAGCGGCTCGGGGACGTCGGTGCGGGGGCGGTGCTCAAGCATCCGCGCGACTTCAATCTCGTGCGCGAGTCGGTGCTCGGCAGTGGCCTCGCACCGGAAACGCCCGGCTTCGACCTGCAGCGGGCCTGCGGCACGGGCCTCGAGACCGCGATCATCATCGGCATGAAGATCGCGCTCGGCCAGATCGACAGCGGCATCGCGGGCGGCGTGGACACGGCGAGCGACGCACCGATCGGCGTGGGCGAGGGGCTCCGGAAGATCCTGCTCGCGAGTTCGCGCGGACGCTCGCCGGGCGGGCGGCTGAAGCCGTGGCTTGGCCTGCGCCCGCGGCACCTGCGGCCGAACCTGCCGGCGGTGTCGGAACCGCGTACCGGGCTTTCGATGGGCCAGAGCTGCGAACTGATGGCGAGGCGCTGGCAGGTGACGCGCGAGGCCCAGGACCGGCTCGCCCTGGAGAGCCACCGCCGGGCGGCCGTGGCGTACGACGAGGGCTTCTACCGCGACCTCGTCGTCGAGTACCAGGGCCTGCGCGAGGATGACAACCTGCGGCGCGACACCAGCCTCGAGCGGCTCGCGAAACTGCGCCCCGCCTTCCCGATGGAGGGCCACGGGACGCTGACTGCCGGCAACTCGACGCCGATGACCGACGGCGCGTCGGCGGTGCTGCTTGCGTCCGAGGACTGGGCCCGCGTCCGCGGCTTGCCCGTGTTGGCGTACCTCACGTACGGCAAGGTCGCCGCCGTGGATTTCGTGAACGACGAGGGCCTGCTGATGGCGCCTGCGTACGGGGTCCCGCGGATGCTCCAGGACGCGGGCCTCGGCCTGCAGGACTTCGACTTCTACGAGATCCACGAGGCGTTCGCGGCCCAGGTGCTGTGCACGCTCGGCGCCTGGGAGTCGCCGGAATTCTGCCGGGACAAGCTCGGGCTCGCCGGACCTCTCGGCTCGATCGACCGCGCGAAGCTCAACGTCAAGGGCAGCAGCCTTGCGATGGGTCACCCCTTCGCCGCGACTGGAGGGCGCATCCTCGCGACCCTTGCCAAGCTGATCGACGAGCGCGGCGGCGGGCGGGGCCTGGTCTCGATCTGCACGGCAGGCGGCATGGGCGTCACCGCGATCGTAGAGAAGTAGAGGACGCGAAGCGGGGGTCCTTGCCGTTTCCAGACGGAAAAGGGGAGCGGCCCCTTTTTGCGTCACCTTATAATCCGCGGCCAGTCCATTTCCGCGGGGCCGCAGCCATGCCTCTCAGCCGATCGTTTCTCGTTGCTCTTTGCAGCGTGTTGAGCGCCTGCGCCGCGCAGCCCGTGTCCGTACGGGCCCCCGCATCGGCCGCCGCCCCCGCGGCCGATGCCGGTCAGCCGTTGAACGCCCTCGTCGAGCGCTATTTCGAGGACATGCTGCCGCTGAATCCGGTGCTTGCCACCTACATCGGCGACAACCGCTACAACGACCGGATGCCGAATTTCCTGGGCGCCGAATACCGGGCCGAGGTGCACGCGCTGGACCAGCGCTACCTCGACGAGGCGCGGAAGATCGATCCTGCGGCGCTCGGACCCGCCGACCGCATCTCCTACGACATCTTCGTGCGCGAGCGCCAGCTCGCCATCGAGAGCGAGCGTTTTCCCGAGCACCTGTTGCCGATCAACCAGGCCGGCAGCCTCCTGAGCGCGATGGCGGCGCTCGGTTCGGGCGACAACGCGCAGCCGTTCGAGACGACCCGGGACTACGACAATTGGCTGAAGCGACTCGACGGCTACGTCGTGTTCATGGACCAGGCCGTTGCGAACATGCGCGAGGGCGTGGCCAGGGGCGTCGTGCAGCCGCGCCCGGTGATGGAGAAGGTGCTCCCGCAACTCGAGGCGATGATCGTCGCGAAGCCCGAGGACAGCCTGTTCTTCGCGCCGGTGCGGAATTTCCCCGAGGCGGTCCCGGCGACCGATCGCGAGCGCCTCACCGCGGCCTATCGTGCGGCGATCGGCGACGAGCTGGTTCCCGCGTATCGCCGACTGCGCGATTTCGTGCGCGACGAATACCTGCCGAAGACCCGCGGCACGGTCGCATGGACCGCGCTGCCGGACGGCGCGGCCTGGTACGCGTACTACGTGCAGGAGCACACCAGCACGAGCATGACCGCCGAGGAGATCCACCAGCTCGGCCTGGCCGAGGTGGCGCGCATCCTGGGCGAGATGGACAAGGTGAAGCAGCAGGTCGGCTTCAAGGGTGACCGCCAGGCGTTCTTCACTTTCCTCGAGTCCGACCCGCAGTTCTACTTCACCAATGGCGCGGAGCTCGTGCGGCGTTACGATGAACTCAAGCTGCGCATCGACGCGGCGCTGCCGAAACTCTTCTCGGTCTTCCCCAAGGCCGATTACGAGGTGCGCGAGGTCGAACCATTCCGCGCGCAGTCCTCCGCGGGAGGCTTCTACGAGCCGCCGTCGGCCGACGGCGCGCGGCCCGGCATCTTCTACGTGAATACCTTCAACCTCAAGGCGCAGCCGAAGTTCGGCATGGAGACTCTCTCCCTGCACGAGGCGTCGCCCGGCCATCACTTCCAGGTGACCATCCAGCAGGAGCTCGAGGGCGTGCCGCGCTTCCGGCGCTTCGGCGCCGACTACACCGCCTATGTCGAGGGCTGGGCGCTGTATGCCGAGTATCTTGGCAAGGAACTCGGGATGTTCACGGACCCGTACCAGTGGTTCGGACGCCTGAACGACGAGCAGCTGCGCGCGATGCGTCTCGTGGTGGACACCGGCCTGCACGTCAAGGGCTGGAGCCGCGAGCAGGCCATCCAGTACATGCTCGACAACTCCACGCTCGCGGAGAGCGACGTGGTGTCCGAGGTGGAGCGCTATATCGCGTGGCCCGGGCAGGCGCTCGGCTACAAGGTCGGCGACCTGCGCATACAGGCGTTGCGCCACCACGCCGAGGCGCGGCTCGGCGGGAAGTTCGACGTGCGCGACTTCCACCGCGAAGTGCTGTGTGACGGCGCCGTGCCGATGGACGTGCTCGAGGCGAAGATCGAGCGCTGGATCGCGGCGCGCAAGTAGCCCGCAGACACGCCACCGTTGCCATGCGTCGTTCGCTCGCTGGAGCCGCCCTTGCGTTTCTCGTCCTCGCCGGCTGCGGCGAGCGAGGGCCGCGCTCGGCCGAGTCGAGGTCCGACGATTCACGGCCCGCCCTCCAGGCGTCGAACTCGACCGCGGCCCGGCTCTTCGCGATCACCGAGGAGTATTACGACCGGTACCTGGAGCTCAATCCGCTCACGGCGACTGCGCAGGGCGATCACCGCTTCGACGACCGGCTCGGCGACTACGTGAGCCCCACGTGGATGGCGGACTCGCTCGCCATCGAGCAGAACGCGCTCGACGCGCTCGCGGCCGTCGATCCGAAGCAGCTCGCCGGCGAGGAGCTGGTGACCTACGAGGCTTTCAAGGCTGGCCGCGAGATGAACGTCGGGGGTTATCGCTACCCCGGCGAACTGCTGCCGCTGCACCAGTTCTCGGGCTTGCCGACGCAGTTCGCGCTGCTGGGCTCCGGGCGGGGCATCCACCCGTTCCGCACCGTGCGGGACTACGACAACTTCCTCTCGCGCATGGACGGATTCGCCGCCTGGGTGGACCAGGCGATCAACAACATGCGCTCGGGGGTGACGAAGGGCTTCGTCCAGCCGCGCATCGTCGTCGAGCGCACGATCCCGCAGATCACGGCGCAGCTCGCGGACGACCCGAAGCAGAGCGTCTTCTGGCGGCCCATCCTGAACTTTCCGGCAGGCATCCCGGTCGCCGATCGCACACGGCTCGCGAAGGCCTACGAGGACAAGATCGGCCGGCAGGTCATTCCTGCTTACCGGCGCCTGCACCATTACCTGCAGGCCGAGTACCTGCCGCAGGCGCGCAAGACCGTCGGGATGTCGGATCTGCCCAACGGGGCGTCGTGGTACGCGTACCTCGCGCGCTTCCACACCACGACCGAGATGACGCCCGCGGAAATCCACGAGCTCGGGCTGCGCGAGGTCGCTCGCATCCGCGCCGAGATGGAGCGCATCAAGATCCAGGCCGGGCACAAGGGTGACCTGCGCAGCTTCCTCGACGCCCTGCGCGCCGATCCGCGGCAGCACTACGCCGATCCGAACGAGCTGCTGACGGGGTACGAGTTGCTGCGTGCGCGCGTGGACATGGCGCTGCCACTGCTGTTTGCCGTCAAGCCGAAGGCCGGCTTCGAGATCCGCGCGGTCGAGGCGTTCCGCGCGCCGTCGGAGGCCGCGGCGTCGTACGTCCCGCCGAGCGCGGACGGCAAGCGGCCGGGGGTCTTCTACGTCAATACCCACGACCTGCCGTCGCGCCCGAAGTACTCCATGGAGGCGCTGTATCTCCACGAGGCCGTGCCGGGCCATCACCTGCAGATGGCTCTCGCGCAGGAAGCGACGGGACTGCCGCGCTTCCGCCGTTTCGCATGGGACACGGCCTACGGCGAGGGTTGGGCGCTCTACGCGGAGTCGCTCGGCAGGGACCTCGGTCTCTACACCGACGTCTACAGCGCCTTCGGTGCACTCTCGACCGAGATGTGGCGCGCCGTGCGGCTGGTCGTGGACACGGGGTTGCATTCGCAGGGCTGGACCCGCGAGCAGGCCATCGACTACTGCCAGGCGAACACGGCGCTGGGCGACGCGGACATCTCGGCCGAGGTCGAGCGCTACATCGCCTGGCCCGGGCAGGCGCTCGCCTACAAGGTCGGGCAGCTCAAGATCCTGGAATTGCGGCGCCGGGCGCAGGAGAAGCTCGGTGCCCGTTTCGACATCCGCGCGTTCCACTCGCAGATGGTCATGAGCGGCTCCCTGCCGCTCCCGGTGCTCGAGGCGAAGATCGGGCGTTGGATCGCCGCGCAGCGCTGAGGGCGCACCTACCGGTTCGTCCCGTGCTCCAGGGTCTCGATCGAATCGACCTTGCCGGCGACGAAGCGGATGCGCCGCATCAGTTTGCTGGGGCCGAAATCGTAGGTCCAGACGTCGACCGGCACGTCCTCCTCGCCGGGGAATGGAATCTCCTGGCCGCCGTACTCGAAGCGCGGCTGGCGCGTGATCCACGTGCGGCGCCTTCCGGCGGGTTCGCCGCAGAGCTCGAGCACGTCCTCGATCGTGTCTCCTTCGCTGATGACCTGGCTGCCGCAGCGCATCGAATCGGCCGACGCGGTCGCGGTCAGCAGCACGCCCGCGAGCGTCGCGATCCACCGCTCAGTAGCCATAACCGTCCGTGCGGATCTCCACGAGCTCGTCCCCGTGGAAGCGCAGCTTGCGCAGCAGCTTGTGGGAGCCGAAATTGTAGGTCCACAGCTCCACGGGGACTTCCGCATAAGCCGGGCCGATGTACGAATAGTCGTAGGGCCAGTACGAGTATCGCGGCGCCCGGATGATGCCCTCGAAGCTGATGCTCGTCGGGTCGCCGCACAACGCGAGGACCTTGTCCTTGCCGTCGCCTTCGGTGACCAGACGGCTGCCGCAGCGCATCGAGTCCTCCGCGCGCGACTGCAGCGGCGCCAGGAGCACCGCCGATGTCACGACGACCAGGGCCAGCGATCGCGTCCGCATGCAGCCAGTCTAAGTCATTTGTGGCCTGCGATTTTTCGCGCGCGCCCTGCATGGCGTGGCGCTCGCAGCCGCCGGCCCGGCCTGCAGGTTGCGGCACGCAGAGGCCGTGCATTGGCAATAACTATATGTTTCGTTTCGGGATATTTTCGCCGAGGGTGCGCAACGACGTGCGTCCCATGCGGGCCATCGGGTCGTTCCGACCGGCCGCGATGAAAGGCGGTCTCCATCGACTCTGCTACCCTAGCGCCCCGTTTGCGGCAGCATCGCCAATCCGAAAGAAGCCCGCCATGCGCCTCGACCGAACCTTCGATCGCCGCCTGGCCGCCCTCGCCAACGCAAGGGCCGCCAGCGCCCTGCAGGGCGGCCTCAAGGGCCTTGAAAAAGAATCGCTCCGGGTCACCCCCAAGGGCCGGATCGCCAGCACCCCGCATCCGCAGGCGCTGGGGTCGGCGCTCACCAACGAGCACATCACGACCGACTATTCGGAGGCGCTGATCGAGCTGGTCACCCCGGCCTTCCCTCGCACCTGGGAGCTCACGCAGTACCTTTGCGACCTCCACGAGTTCGTCTACCGGCATCTCGACGACGAACTCCTCTGGGCGACCAGCATGCCATGCGCCATCGCCGGGGACGCAAGCATCCCCATCGCCCAGTACGGCCGGTCGAACGTCGGCAGGATGAAGACCGTCTACCGGGAGGGCCTCGGCCATCGCTACGGGCGGGTGATGCAGGCCATCTCCGGGGTCCATTTCAACTATTCCTTCCCGGAGCATTTCTGGCCGGTGCTGGGCGAGCTGCTGAAGAGCCACGACAGCGGGCAGGACTTCCGCTCCGACGCCTACTTCGCGCTGCTCAGGAACTACCGGCGCCACGGCTGGATCGTGCTCTACCTCTTCGGTAACTCGCCGGCGATCTGCCCGTCGTTCCTGCTTGGCCGCAAGGTCGACTGGCTGGAGGATTTCGTCCCCGGCAGCCTGTACGCGCCCCACGCGACGTCGCTGCGCATGAGTGACCTCGGCTATCGCAACACGAGCCAGGCAAGCCTCAGCGTTTCGGTCAACAGCCTCGATCACTACATCCGCGACCTGACCCTCGCCATCACCACCCCCCACCCCGCCTACCAGGCGCTTGGCGTGAAGGTGGCGGGCGAGTACCGCCAGCTGAACGCCAACGTGCTGCAGATCGAGAACGAGTACTACAGCTTCATCCGCCCGAAGCGGGTCACGCAGACGGGCGAGCGCCCGACCAAGGCGCTGCGCCGGGGCGGGGTGCAGTACGTCGAGATGCGCTCGCTCGACGTGAGCGCGTTCGACCCGGTGGGCGTCAACCAGAACAAGCTGCGCTTCCTCGAGGCATTCGCGGCCTACTGCGTCCTGAGCGCGAGCCCGCCCATCGAGAACACCGAGCAGCAGGAGCTGGACGGCAACCACGTGCGCGTGGCCCGCGAGGGCCGCCGGCCGGGCCTGACCCTGCGCCGCGATGGCCGGGAGGTTTCGCTGCGCGACTGGTCGAACGAGATCGTCGACTCGATGCGGGGTGTCTGCGAGATGCTCGACGAGGGCGATCCGCAGCGTCCCTATGCCACGGCGCTCGAGGTCCAGGCGGCCAAGGTGCGCGACGTCTTCCTGACGCCAGCGGCCCGCACGATCGAGGAGATGCGCACCAACGACGAGTCGTTCTTCGATTTCGCGCTGCGCATGTCGGGCGTGCACAAGTCCTACTTTCTCGAACTCTATTCGCCCAACGAGTCGCGGCAGGAGGAGTTCGCCGCCGAGGCGGAGGCCTCGCTCGCGGAGCAGTCCCGGGTCGAGGCGACCGACCGGCTGAGTTTCGACGAGTACCTCGCGAGGTATTTCGCCGCCTGACAGGCCCGTTGCGGCGGCGCAACATCAAGCCGGATGCGAAAGGAACCGAATCGGAGTAAAATCCGGCTCGCAAAAGCCATCTCGGTGCAACGCGCCTGTCACAGGGTGCGTGCAGGCTGCACGCCGGTCACCGATTTGAGCCAACAGGTCCGCCGCGGAATGGCGGGCTGAAAAGGGAAAGGGAGTCCGCATGAGCAGCGCGTTGGATATGCAGGCCTGGCGGCCAGCCGCCATGGGGGATGGGCTTTCGCCCGATTCCCGTGCCAAGTCCACCGGCGGCGCGGTCGTGCCCCTGACCAGGCTGCCTGCGGCATCACCGGCCTGGGATCCGTACGAAGTCTGGCTCACCCGGGTCAAGCAGCCCCGCGACAAGAGCAAGCGCGACTCCACCCCGTAGAGCCGCGTTTCAGTCGGACAGCAGCCCCGTCACCAGCCGTCCGCGCGAGTCCATTGCGCCGCGGAGCATCCCCTCCGAGTTGAAAGGCATGGCGATCGTGCCGTCGCGCGCGATCGCGATCACGCCGCCGGAACCGCCGAGCCGCACCAGCTGGTTCATCACGACCTCGCTGGCGGCCTCCTCGACTCCCATGCCCCTGTAACGCATCAGCGACGCGATCTCGTGCGCGACCGCGGCGCGGATGAAATACTCGCCGTGGCCCGTGGCCGAGACCGCGCAGCAGTCATTGGCCGCATAGGTGCCGGCGCCGATGATTGGCGAGTCGCCGACGCGGCCCCACTTCTTGCCGGTCATGCCTCCCGTGGACGTCGCGGCGGCAACGTCGCCGTAAGCGTCGAGGGCCACGGCGCCCACCGTGCCCATCAGCGACTCCCGGCCGGCCTCGATCTCGCCGTGCAGCATCCGCTCGAGCTCCAGCCGTCGACGCTCGGTCGCGAAATACGCGTTGGCGACCGGCGCGAGACCCTGCTCCAGTGCGAATTCCTCCGCGCCGGGCCCCGCGAGCATCACGTGCGGCGAGCGCTCCATGACCAGCCGGGCCAGCTCGATGGGACTGCGCACGTGGCGCACGCCGGTCACCGCCCCCGCGCGCAGGTCTCGCCCATCCATGATCGACGCGTCGAGCTCGTGCTGGCCGTTGGCGGCGACGACGGCGCCGCGGCCGGCATTGAAGAGCGGGTTGTCCTCGAGCGCCTGGACCGCCGCGACCACCGCGTCGAGGCTCGTGCCGCCGGCATCGAGGATGGCGAAGCCCGCGCGCAGGGCCAGCTCGAGGCCAGCGCGATAGGCGCGCTCGCTGTCGGGCGTGAGGTCGGCGGCGGAAAGCGTGCCTGCGCCGCCGTGTATTGCGATTGCCTGCATGATCAGGTGCGAGCTTATCATCCCCCATGCGCCCAACCCGCAGGATCAGGACCCTGCTCGTCGCGAATCGCGGTGAGATCGCCATCCGTGTGATGCGGGCCGCGACCGAGCTCGGCATCAGGACCGTGTCGATCTATTCGCAGGAAGACCGTTTCTCGCTGCACCGGACGAAGGCCGACGAGAGCTACCTCGTGGGGGAGGGCAAGGGGCCCGTCGAGGCCTACCTCGACATCGAGGACATCGTGCGCGTGGCGCTCGAGGCCCACGTCGACGCCATCCATCCCGGCTACGGCTTCCTCTCCGAGAATCCGGATTTCGCCGAGGCCTGCGCCGCGGCCGGCATCGTCTTCATCGGGCCGACGCCCGACATCATGCGACGCCTCGGCAACAAGGTGTCCGCACGCGCACTCGCGGTCGCGGCCGGGGTGCCGGTGATGCCGGCCACCCCACCCCTGCCGCCCGACGAACGCGAGGCGGACCGGCTGGCGGCCGAGGTCGGCTACCCGGTGATGCTGAAGGCGAGCTGGGGCGGCGGCGGGCGCGGCATGCGCATCGTGGAGGACGAGGCGCAGCTCGCGGAGATGGTCACTGCGGCGCGGCGCGAGGCCAAGGCGGCCTTCGGCAACGACGAGGTCTATCTCGAGAAGCTGGTGCGGCGGGCTCGCCATGTCGAGGTGCAGATCCTCGGCGACCGGCACGGCAACCTCGTGCACCTGTACGAACGCGACTGCACGGTGCAGCGTCGCAACCAGAAGGTGGTCGAGCGCGCGCCGGCTGTATTCCTGGACGACGGGCAGCGCGCCGTCCTGTGCGAGCTCGGCCTGCGCATCGGTCGCGCGGTGCAGTACCTGAACGCGGGAACCGTCGAATTCCTGCAGGACGCGGACACGGGGGCGTTCTACTTCATCGAGGTCAATCCGCGCATCCAGGTCGAGCACACGGTGACCGAGGTCGTCACCGGCATCGACCTCGTCAAGGCGCAGATCCGCATCGCCGAGGACGCCGTGATCGGCACGCCGCAGAGCGGCGTGCCGCCGCAGGCCGGGATCCGCATCAACGGCCACGCGATGCAGTGCCGCGTGACGACCGAGGATCCACAGAACAACTTCATCCCGGACTACGGCCGGATCACGGCCTATCGCAGCCCTGCGGGCTTCGGCATCCGCCTCGACGCGGGCACGGCCTACACCGGCGCCTTCATCACGCGCTCCTACGACTCGTTGCTCGTGAAGGTGACGGCCTGGGCGCCCACGGCCGAGGAGACCTGCGCCCGAATGCATCGCGCGTTGTGGGAGTTTCGCGTGCGCGGCGTCGTGACGAACCTGCGCTTCCTCGACCAGGTCGTCACGCACCCGCAGTTCGAGCGCGCGGACTACACGACGAAGTTCATCGACGAGACGCCGGAGCTGTTCCGCTTCCCGCGCAAGCGCGACCGGGCGACGCGGCTGCTGCGCTTCATGGGCGAGGTGATCGTCAACGGCAACCCTGAAGTCGTGGGCCGCGCGCACCCGACGCGCGCGCACGAGCCCCGGCCACCCAGGCTGCCCCTCGCCGATCCGCCGCCGCCGGGGACGAAGCAGCGCCTCGAGGAGCTCGGCGCGGAGAAGTTCTCGCACTGGATGCTCGAGCAGAAGCGGGTGCTGCTCACGGATACCACCTTCCGCGACGCGCACCAGTCGCTGCTCGCGACGCGCCTGCGCACCCGGGACCTGGTGGCGATCGCACCGGCATACGCACGGCTCGCCCCCGGACTGTTCTCGGTGGAGTGCTGGGGCGGCGCGACGTTCGACGTGGCGATGCGATTCCTCAGGGAATGCCCCTGGGATCGCCTGATCGCCTTCCGCGAGGCGATGCCCAACCTGCTGCTGCAGATGCTGCTGCGCTCGGCCAACGCGGTCGGCTACACCAACTACCCCGACAACGTCGTGCGCTACTTCGTCGCGCAGGCGGCGAAGAACGGCGTCGACGTGTTCCGCGTCTTCGACTCGCTCAACTGGGTCGAGAACATGCGCGTGGCGATGGACGCCGTGCGCGAGACCGGCAGGCTCTGCGAGGCGGCGCTCTGCTACACCGGCAACCTGAGCGACCCGCGCCAGACCAAGTACGACCTGAAATACTACGTCCGCCTCGCGAAGGAGCTCGAGAAGGCCGGTGCGCACATCCTCGGCATCAAGGACATGGCGGGGCTCTGCCAGCCGCGTGCGGCCCGCACGCTGGTGAAGGCGCTGAAGGAAGAAATCGGGATTCCCGTGCACTTCCACACGCACGACACGAGCGGCATCGCGGCTGCGAGCGTGCTGATGGCGATCGACGCAGGGGTGGACGCGGTGGACGGCGCGATGGACGCGATGAGCGGCCTCACCTCGCAACCCAACCTGGGCTCGATCGTGGAGGCCCTGCGCTTCGGGCCGCGCGACAGCGGCCTCGATCCCGACGGGCTGCGGGTGCTGTCGAACTACTGGGAGCAGGTGCGCCACGGTTACGCGGCATTCGAGAGCGAGATGCGCTCGGGCGCCTCCGAGGTCTACGTGCACGGCATGCCTGGCGGCCAGTACACCAACCTGCGTGAGCAGGCGCGTTCGCTGGGCATCGACGACACGCGCTGGCACGAGGTGGCGAAGGCCTACGCGCAGGTCAACGAGATGTTCGGCGACATCGTGAAGGTGACGCCGTCGTCGAAGGTCGTCGGCGACCTGGCGCTGCTGATGGTGACCAGCGGGCTCACGGCCGGGGACGTGCTCGATCCCGAGGTCGAGGTGGCCTTCCCGGAGTCCGTCGTGTCGCTGTTCCGCGGCGACATCGGCCAGCCCTGCGGCGGGTTCCCGCCGGCGCTGCAGAACAAGGTCCTGAAGGGCGCCCGGCCGCTCGCCGTGCGGCCGGGCGAGATCCTGCCGCCGGTGGATCTCGCGAAGGCGCGCGAAGAACTGCAGGCGAAGATGCCGCGCGCGATCACGGACCACGAGTTCGCGTCGTGGCTCATGTATCCGAAGGTCTTCACGGACTACATGGCCGACCGCGTGCACTTCGGCGACACCAGCGGCCTGCCGACACGGGCGTTCTTCTACGGGCTCGAGCCCGGCGAGGAGGTCACCGTCGACCTCGAGCGCGGCAAGCACCTCATCATCCGCCTCGTCACGACGAGCGAGGCGCAGGACGACGGCACGCGCACGGTGTTCTTCGAGTTGAACGGCCAGCCGCGCTCGGTGAAAGTGCCGGACCGCAGCAAGGTGCCGAAGCGGCCGCCGCGGCGCAAGGCGCAGGTCGATCACCCGGACCAGGTCGGCGCGCCGATGCCCGGCACGATCGCGACGGTCAACGTGATCGTGGGGCAGGCGGTCGAGCGCGGCGACGTGCTCGCGAGCATCGAGGCGATGAAGATGGAAACAGCCGTCCGCTCGGATCGCGACGGGAAGGTGGTCGAGGTCGTCGCGCGGCCCGGGGAGCACGTGGACGCCAAGGACCTGCTGGTGGTGCTCGCGGAGATCGTCGCATAACTCATACAGACACGCGGCAATCCGCAGCCTAGCATTGCTACGGTCGCACCAGAGGTGAAAGCAATGACCATGAACGTCGGTGGAATCGATCGCACGATCCGCATCGTGGCCGGGATCGCGCTGCTGTCGCTGTTCTTCATACTCGACGGCAGTGCGCGCTATTGGGGCCTGATCGGCCTCGTGCCGCTCGCCACGGGGCTGTTCCGTTTCTGCCCGGCGTATACGTTGCTCGGGGTCAATACCTGCCCGATGCAGAAGCCCTGAATCAGCCGAGGGCGGAACCCAGCCAGCGCGTGAGCGCATCGAGCCCCATTGCGCCGGGCTGGCGCGCCACCTCGCGCCCGTCCTTGAACACGATCAGCGTCGGGATGCTGCGGATGCCGTAGCGCGCCGCGATGTCCTGCGACTCGTCGGTATCCAGCTTCGCGAAGCGGGCCGTCGGCTCCAGGCGCCCCGCTGCCTCCGCGAAGGCCGGGGCCATCGTGCGGCAGGGCCCGCACCATGGCGCCCAGAAATCCACCACGACCGGCAAGTCGCTCTTCGCCACGTGCTGGTCGAAATTGGCGCTCGTGAGCGTGATGGGATGACCCTCGAACAGCGCCGTGTGACACCGGGGGCACTTCGGGCCGTCGCCGAGCCGCTCGGCGGGAACGCCGACGACGCCGTTGCAGTGCGGGCAGACGACCTTGCGGGATGCGGACATGGTGGCTCCGGTCTGAAGTTGCGGCCTCAGCGGGGATCATGGGGTCGCGAACCGCGGGGGCAAGCCCCTGCGGGGCACCCCCTTGCGGGCCGGCCTTCCAGTCACCACGTAGGGGGATGTCGCGGGCCCCTCGACTCCCGCGGGCGCTAGAGTACCCGTATGCGATTCAAGGACTATTACCAGGTGATGGGCGTGGCGCGGGACGCGAGCCAGGAGGACATCAAGCGCGCGTACCGCAAGCTCGCCCGCAAGTACCACCCGGACGTCAGCAAGGAGAAGGACGCCGAGGAGAAGTTCAAGGAACTGCAGGAGGCCCACGAGGTCCTCAAGGACCCGGAGAAGCGCGCCGCCTACGACCAGCTCGGTCCCAACTGGCGCCAGGGACAGGATTTCCGTCCGCCGCCGGACTGGGGCAAGGGCTTCGAGTACTCGCGCGGCAGTGGCGAGGCGCCGGGCGAGTTCAGCGATTTCTTCTCCGAGCTCTTCGGCGAGCGCAGTCCGTTCGGCCGCAGCACACGCGGCTCGGGACGTGGTGGCCGCGGATTCGCCGCCGCAGGCCAGGACCACGTCGCCCGCGTCGAGATCGACCTCGAGGATGCATTCAGCGGCGGCACGCGCACCATCGAGCTGCGCTCGCCCGAAATGACCGCCGATGGCCACGTGATTGTGAAGCCGCGGACCCTGCGCGTCGCGATCCCGGCGGGTGTGAGCGACGGCCAGCAGATCCGCCTGGCGGGGCAGGGCAGCCCCGGCATCGGCGGTGCGCCGCCGGGGGATCTCTTCCTCGAGGTGAGCATCCGTCCGCACCGCATCTACAAGGCCGAGGGCCGCGACGTCACGCTGACGCTGCCGGTGGCGCCGTGGGAAGCCGCGCTCGGTGAGAACGTGTCGGTGCCGACGCTCGGCGGCGCCGTGGACATGAAGTTGCCCGTCGGCGCACGCGCCGGGCAGCGGCTGCGCCTGCGCGGACGCGGCCTGCCGGGCAGCCCGCCGGGCGACCAGTACGTGCTGCTCAAGGTCGTCCTGCCGCCTGACAGCCCGCGCGCGCGGCAGCTCTTCGAGCAGATGAAGCGCGAGGTTCCGTTCGACCCGCGCGCGGACCTCGGGCAGTGAGGGGCCTGCGATGAGCACCATCGATCGCATCCTCGAAGGCCAGATGCTCGACGATTCCGCCTGGCTCGAGATGGGCGAACTCTGCACTTTCCTCCGCGTCGAGCGGACCTGGGTCATCGAGCTCGTCGAGGCGGGAGTGCTGGAGCCTCGCGGCACGGCACCCGAGGCCTGGTCGTTTCCGGCCAGCGCGCTCGTGCGGGCGCGGGCCACCTCGCGCCTGGTGAACGACCTCGGCGTGAATCTCGCGGGCGTGGCGGTGATCCTCGACCTCGTCGAGGAACGGGCACGGCTCGAGCGCAGGCTCGCCGAGATCGAGCGGCTGCTCGACCGCTGATCAGCCGATCGCGGCGCCGAGCAGGCTGCCGATCAGCCAGGTCACGACACCGGCGCCACCGCCGATCGCCACCATGCGCACGCCGCCGAGCCAGGCGTTGCGTCCGGTGAAGAGGCTCAGGGCCGCGCCGACCCCGAACAACGCCAGGCCCGCGATCGCCGCGGCAACGGCCACGGCGCGGCCGAGCGGCAGCGCGAGCAGGAACGGCACGAGCGGCACGATCGCACCCGCCGCGAACGCGACGAAGGAAAACAGCGCGGCACCCCAGGGGGATCCCAGGTCATCCGGGTTGAGGCCGAGTTCCTCCCGGGCGAGGGCGTCGAGCGCGGCGTCGTGGTTCTTCACGAGTTCGCGCGTGATGCGGCGCGCCTCCTCGATCTCCATGCCGCGCGCGTTGTAGATGAGCGCGAGCTCCTCGGCTTCTTCCTCTGGGTATTCGTCCAGTTCGTCGCGCTCGAGCCCGATCTGGTATTCGAACATCTCGCGCTGCGAGCGCATCGAGACGTACTCGCCTGCCGCCATCGAGAGCGCGCCGGCGAGCAGCCCCGCCACGCCGCTCGTCACCACGAAATCCGCCCCGGCGTTTGCCCCGGCCACGCCCATGATCAGGCTGGTGTTCGAGACCAGTCCGTCGTTCACGCCGAACACGGCCGCGCGCAGGTTGCCGCCGCCATGGCCCTTGTGGCGCATGCCGACCTGCGCCACCGACGTGGGCATCAGGTGCCCCGGTGTCGCGCGTCGCGCGTCATAGACGGAAATTCCACGCACCTTCATCGCGGCGAGCATCGGCTTGATGCGGCGCGGGCCGAGCAGGCGGGCCAGCCACACGGTGATCTTCGCACGCGTCCCGGGGGCGAACCCGGGTAACGGCACCGTTGCCAGCGCGCGCCACTTCTCGGCCTGGCCATCGGCGGCGCTTGCGAGCGACCGGAAGAGGGTTGCGATCCTCGGGTCAGGCTCGCAGTCCGCGAGCTCGCGATACAGCCACGCGGACTGCTTTTCTTCGCGCCAACTCTCGAGACCGCTCACGTCAGGCGGGCAGGGAGGGAGGCGCTCGCAGCAGCTTCTGGACCTGCTTGAGCACGGCGACGTCGACGTACGGCTTTTCGATGAAGTCCGTCGCGCCCTCGCGCATCGCGGCCACCGCGGTGGGCACGTCGGATTCGTCGGCGAGCAGTATCACGGGGACGTCGTTGCCGGCGCTGCGCAGGCGGCGTAGCAGCTCGAGGCCCGACATGCCGGGCAGCAGCAGGTCGACGATCAGGCACGACAGCTGGCGGCCGTTCGCGTTGAGCAGGTAGCTCTCTGCACTGTCGAACGTCGCGACGTCGACGCCCATGCCGTGCAACAGGGTGCGCAGCCCGTTGCGGGCTACTGGATCGGGATCGATGACCCCGACGGCTGGAGTCGCGTCCTGCGCTGCTGGCATGTGTGACATAGAAAATAAAGAGCGACCACAGTCACGGCCAGTTCAGCAGGAACCGCAGGGAGGATCAGATGCGGGGAACTGCGCTGCGCACCGTGGTCGCATGCAGCGCAGTGTTGACGGCGTGAAAAACCCGGATAATCGTGATTTATACCTAAATCGCAGCGGCCGCAGGCGCCATGCTGCGGTGCGGCAATTCACGCTTCCGGACGCTCGACCTCGAGCACCATGCGCACCAGGTGCGCCAGCGAGTGTGCTTCCATCTTTTCCATCACGCGCGCGCGATGGATCTCGACGGTCCGCTGGCTCAGGTTCAGGTCGCCCGCGATCACCTTGTTCGCCTTGCCGGCCACGACGAGGTCGAGCACTTCGCGCTCGCGCGGCGTGAGCGACTCGAGGCGCTTGCGGATCATGTTGCGCTCCGCGAGCATGCGGCGGCTGCCGGCATCCTTCTCGAGCGCCTGGTTGATGCGGTCGATCAGGTCCTGGTCGCGGAACGGCTTCTGGATGAAATCGACGGCGCCGGCCTGCATCGCCTCGACCGCCATCGGCACGTCGCCGTGTCCCGTGATGAAGATGATCGGCAGGATCGAATGCCGCTCGTTCAGCTTGACCTGCAGTTCGAGCCCGCTCATGCCGGGCATGCGGATGTCGAGCACCAGGCATCCCGGGCGATCGTCGCGGTCGGCGTCGAGGAAGTCCTGCCCGGACTCGAACACTTCCACCGGCAGGCCCACGGACTTGAGCAGCAGTCGCAGCGAGTCCCGGACCGCTGCATCGTCGTCCACCACGAAAACCGTGGGCTTAGTTTCCTTGATCACTCGTCACTCCCCCGTGATCGCCGGCGAGACCGGCAGCGTGAAATGAAAACGCGCGCCGCATTCTTCGTTCGGAGTGTGCCACAGGCGGCCGCCGTGGGCGCGTACGATCGACCGGCTGATGGCCAGGCCCAGCCCGGTGCCGCCGGCCTTCGTGGTGAAGAACGGGTTGAACAGGTGCTCGGTGGCCTCCGGCACCAGCCCGCAGCCGTGGTCTGCCACCGTGATCTCGACCTCGCCGTCGCCGGAGCGCCGCGTCTGCAGCAGCACCTCGCGCCGCTCTTCTGGCGCGTCGGTCATGGCGTCGATCGCGTTGCGGACGAGGTTGAGCACGACCTGTTGCAGCTGGATGGGGTCGGCGTAGACCGTCGGCAGTTCCTGTTCGGCGTCGATGCGCAGCCGGATGTTGTGCAGCCGCGCATCCGTGTCGGCGAGCGTGCGCAGGTCCTGCAGCAGGCGACTGCAGTCCACCGGCTCGCGCTTGACCTCGCGGTTCTTCACGAAGTTGCGCAGGCGCCGGATCACCTCGCCGGCGCGCAGCGCCTGGTTGTTGACCTGCTCGAGCGCCGCCAGGACGTCGTCGATCTCGGGCACCGGCAGCCTGAGCAGCCGCTGGCAGGCCTGTGCATAGGTGGCGATGGCGGACAACGGCTGGTTGATCTCGTGCGCGAGTCCCGCCGCCATCTCGCCCATGGTGGAGAGCCGGGCGAAGTGCGTCAGACGCTCCTGCAGCTGGCGGGCCTCGTCCTGCGCGTGGCGGCGGTCGGTGACGTCGTGGATGGTGCCGACGTGCTTGATCGTGCGGCCGTCCGCGTCATGGAAGGCCTGAGCGATGTGGTGCAGGTGCTTGACCGTGCCGTCGGGCAGCACCACGCGATACTCGACGTCGAGGGCCGGGCTCTTCGGGCTGATGCGTGCGAACTCTGCCAATACCCTCTCGCGGTCCGCCGGGTGCACCCACTGGTTGAGGAAATCCGCGCCCGAGATCCGCGTGCCGGAGCCCTCCGGCAACCCCAGGATGCGGTAGAGCTGCGACGAGTAGTAGTCCTGCCCGTACGCCTGCCCGTGCATGACGTAATTGCCGAGGTTCGCGAGTTGCTGGGCGAGGCGCAGCTCGGCCTCACTGCGCCTGAGGTTCTCCTCCGCCACCTTGCGCTGCGTGATGTCGCGGATGAATCCCACGAACCGCGGTGCCGCGCCGGCGCTCAGCTGCCCGACGGCGAGTTCGCAGGGGAAGCGGCTGCCGTCCTTGCGCCGGGCCGTCACCTCCCGGCCCAGGCCGATGATCCGGGCCTCGCCGGTGGTCCGGTAGCGCGCGAGGTACGCATCGTGTTCGCTGTGATACGGCTCGGGCATCAGTTCGCGGACATTGCGCCCGAGGATCTCGGCGGGCCCGTAGCCGAACACGCTCTGCGCAGAGGCGTTGAACTCCTCGATGGTGCCCACCTCGTCGATGACGATGATGGCGTCGACCGCGGCCTCCAGCAGGGCGCGGAACTCGTGCTCGGACTGTGCCAGGCTGCGCCGGGGCGCCGCTGCGTGGCTGGAATTGGAGTTCTTGCTCATCCTCGTCGGTCGGATCGGGTCTGCGGCCGCCAATCGTAAGTGAAGCCGCGGGCCGGCACTAGGTATTACTGGAAGCAGGTCCCCGCGGAGCCCCGGATTTCGCGTGGCCGGGGTGCGGTGGAGAATAGATCCGCGGCCCGGCGGGCTTGCGGGCCGCGTGTCACCGTAGGGGAGACCCGAGGAGGCAACCATGAGACTGACACGCTGGGAACCGTTCCGAGAGATGGACGAGATGCTGAGGGGAATCACCCCGATGTTCGGGCGCCTGCCGGCCCGGACCGGGGAGGAGGCCTATGAGTTCCTGCCGCCGGCGGACATCGTCGAGCGCGAGAAGGAGTACCTGATCAAGATCGACCTGCCGGAGGTACCGAAGGAGGACGTGAAGGTCCTCTACGAGGAAGGCGTGCTCACCATCCGCGGCGAGCGCAAGGTCGAGAAGGAAGTGAAGGGCGAAAAGGTGCACCGCACCGAGCGCTACTTCGGGACCTTCGAGCGCAGCTTCGTGCTGCCCGAGGACGTGGACGCCAAGGTCATCAAGGCCGAGTCCAAGGATGGCGTGCTGATGATCCACCTGCCGCGCGTGGCGGTGGAAAGGGCACGGCCGCTGGCCATCACGATCCAGTGACCGAAGCGATGCAGAACTCCCGGGGCGCGGCGCATGCCGCGCCCCTTTTTCCTGCTCATTCCGTCCGCTGATGCGAGTGCTCCCCGTGGCCGTCGTGCAGTCCGTGGGAGCCGGTGGCTTTCGCCATTCCATACAGCGCATTTCCCGCGGTCCACAGGCCGAATGCCAGCAGCAGCGCACCCGCGATCGCCCGCAAAGAAGCGCGGCGCGAGAGCCCGCGCGCGATGCGATCGAAGGCCAGGGTCGCAGTGACCATCGACGGCAGCGTCCCGAGGCCGAACACGAGCATCACAGCTGCGCCGGTGGCGACGCTGGCGGTGGTCGCGGCCAGGAGCAGCATCGAATAGGTCATGCCGCAGGGCAGCCAGCCCCAGGCGAGTCCGAGGCCTATCGCCCCGCCGATGCCGCCTGAGCGGCCCTGGCGCGCGGTCCAGGGGGCGATGCGTCGCCACAGCCCGGACCCGGCGGACTCGATCGGGTCGAGCAGGCGCCAGCCGAACAGCAGCCGGCCCGCCGCCGCCAGCATGATCAATCCCGCGATTACGCGGAAGGCGACCGACAGCGGCTTGACGTCCACGGCGTGCAACAGCGTGCGGCCGAGCAGCCCGGCGATGCCGCCGGCGACGGCATAGCTCGTGATGCGCGCGAGGTTGTAGGCGAACGCCATTGCGACCCGTGCACCCGTGCCGGATCGCTGGCTCCTCATGGCCAGCGCGCCTGCGATGCCGCCGCACATTCCGATGCAATGGCCGCTCGCCGCGAATCCGGCGACCAGCGCTGCGCCGAGGCTCAATGCTTCCACGCCGGGAGTCATCAAGGGGCGTCCTCATCCCGGTGGGTGCCGTTCGGGGCGTCGGGCTCGTCGTCGGTCAGCACGGACCAGCCGGGACTGTCGAGATCGTCGAACTGGCCATCGCCCGCGGCCCAGAAGAACGCCCACAGGCCAAAGGCGACCAGCACCAACCCGAGGGGGACCAGTACGTAGATGATGCTCATTTCAGGCAGCCTCAGGTTGGCGGGCCTGCGGCCGCTCCGGGCGGCGGCGTCCCGAGCCGCGCGACAGGCGCATCGCGTTCAGCACGACCGCGACCGAGCTCAGCGACATGCCGATCGCCGCGAGCCAGGGCGGGACGAAGCCGAGCGCCGCGAGCGGCAGGGCCGCAAGGTTGTAGACGATCGCCCAGGTGAGATTCTGCCGAACCACGCGCTGCGTGCGCCGCGCGAGGTCGACGGTCGCCGGCAGGTCCTCGAGCGACTCCCGGACCAGGATGAGGTCGGCGCTCGTCTGCGCCAGCGCCGAGCCGCGGCCCATGGCGACGGCTACGTCGGCACCACGCAGCAGCGGCGCGTCGTTGATCCCGTCGCCGACGGCAATGACCACGGCGCCCCCGGCCTGCAGTGCCTTGAGCCGCTCGAGCTTCGCTTCCGGCGACAGCCGCGACTGGTGCCGCTCGATCCCGCACCGCGCCGCGATCCGCGCGACGGCGGCGGCCTCGTCGCCGCTCACGATCTCCGACGGCAGGCCGAGCGCCGCGAGGTCGGCGACGCACCTGGCCGCTTCGGGGCGGATCGGGTCGGTGAGCCGGAAGGCGGCCAGGAGGCCCTGTTCGCCACCGAGGTACACCCAGCTCTCGCCACTCGTATCGTCGGGCGACCGCGGTGGCGCGCCCGCAGCGGCGATTCCGCCGGCGAAGCCGAGCGTCCCGATGCGAAGGCGCACCCCGTCCACGCGACCTGCCAGGCCTTCGCCCGCGACCACGCGGGTCTCGGTCGCGATCCCCTGCCCCTCGGCCGAAGCGAGGAACGCTCGCGCGATCGGGTGCTCGGACATGCGCTCGAGCGCGGCTGCGAGCGCCAGGCACCGCTCCGGTGCCAGGTCCCCGAGTGGCCGTACCTCCTCCACGCGCACCAGGCCCCTGGTGAGCGTGCCGGTCTTGTCCCACAGCACCTGCGTCGCCTTGGCCAGCGACTCGATCGCGTCGGTGTGGGCGACCAGCACTCCACGACGCGCGAGCGCTGCCGTGGCCGCGGCCAGCGCCGCCGGCGTCGCGAGCGAAAGGGCACAGGGACAGGTGACCACCAGCACGGCGAGCGTGGCGCCGAAGGCGCGCGACGGGTCCAGGAACCACCACACGGCGAACACCAGCCCCGCCCCGACCAGGATGCGCCCGAGGAACCATGCGGCGGCGCGGTCCGCGGCCTTCGCCAGGCGCGGACGCTCGGCCTGCGCGCGCTCGAGCAGCGCCACGATGCCCGACAGCACCGTGTTGCCCGCGACCGCTTCGATCCGCACGCGCAGCGGCGCCGCGAGGTTCTGCGTGCCCTGGTGCACGCGTGCGCCGGGTGGCTTGGCGATGGCCGCGGATTCGCCCGTGAGCATCGACTCGTCGGCGCGCCCGTCGCCCTCGACGACCGTGCCGTCGGCGGCGAAGACTTCGCCCGCGCGCACCAGCAACTCGTCGCCCACCGCGAGGTCGACGGCCTGCACGTCCTCGACGCTTCCCGCGCGGACTCGCCGCGCCGTCACGGGCGCGAGGCGAGCGAGTGCATCGGCTACGCTGCCCGCGCGATGGCGCGCGATCATCTCGACGTAGCGGCCGATCGAGAGGAAGAACACGAACATGGTCACCGAGTCGAAATACACCTCGCCGTGGCCGCGCAGCGCGTTCACCACGCTCGCCACGAAGGCGAGCGCGATGCCGAGGGTGACGGGGACGTCCATGCTGATGCCGCGCGCGCGGAGCGCGTGCCAGGCGCCCTGGTAGAATGGCCAGCCGGCGTACAGCGCCACCGGGATCGCGACCAGCATGCTCACGAGCCGCAGGAACTCGCGGATGTCCGGGTCCATGCCCGACGCCTCGCCGATGTAGAGCGGCACGGCGAACATCATCACCTGCATCATCCCGAGGCCCGCGACCGCCAGGCGCTTGAGCGCGGCGCGGCGCTCGAGCAGCGCGAACTGCTCGGAGGGCTCGCCGGCGAGCGGGTGGGGTCGCAGCCCGACGTGCTCGAGGACGCGCAGCAGGTCCCCGAGGCGCACCTTCGCCGGGTCCCAGACCAGGCGCGCGCGGGCCGTGGCAGGGTTCACGCTCACCTCCAGCACGCCACTCTGCAGGTGCAGCGCCTTGTCCGCCAGCCAACTGCAGGCCGCACACCGCAGCCCCTCGAGCAGCACGGTGATGGAGCGGGCGCCGTCAGGCTCGGCCCGGCTGAGGCGCTCGACCAGCTCGGGGCGGTCGTAGGCCGACCAGCGATCGGCGCGTGGGGGCTCGTCGGCCCGCGTGGCACCGACGTCTCGGTAGCGGTAGTAGTCGCCGAGTCCCGCGCCGGTGATGAACTCGGCGACCGCCTTGCAGCCGTGGCAGCACACCGGCTCGTCGCGGCCGGCGATCCTTGCGTGAACCACGAATCCGCGCGGGATGGGTTCGCCGCAGTGGAAGCAGGGCGAGCCGCCGGGGCTCATGGCTCGGGCTGGGTCGTGCCCTC
This sequence comes from uncultured Gammaproteobacteria bacterium, assembly GCA_963778185.1. Lineage (GTDB taxonomy): Bacteria > Pseudomonadota > Gammaproteobacteria > Steroidobacterales > Steroidobacteraceae > RPQJ01. The sequence continues at coordinate 1,721,899 of CAVZTF010000003.1, forward strand.
GGACTCGCCGCAACGCATGGTGACGCCGTCCTGCACGCAGTCGCGCCGGACGAGCGTATCGGGATGCGCGACCGCGAGGTACAGCGTGAAGCCTCCGCCGATCACGGCAGCGGCCGGTGGCAGGATCAGCAGCCAGGGCCACAGTTGCCGATACCAGGGACGGGGAGGCGTGGCGCTCATGGGTGCAGCGTATCAGTCCGTCGGGGCGATGAAACGGGCCATGCCAGTGGCCTGCAGTCCCGGCTGGTCGGTCGCCTCGATCGCGAGGATGACGTCGGCGCCGCCCTGGACCCGGCCGCGCGCGACGCGCACCCGCACCGGCACGCCCTGCACCTGGCCGGGGCCCACCCACACGGTGGGGCCGGCGTAGTCGACCTCGAGGCCGGGCAGGCCGCTGCCGGTGATGCGGAACTCGTGCGGCGCGCCGTCCTTGTTCAGGATCTTGACGTTGTAGACGTTCTCGATCCGCCCGTCGGGGCGCTCGCGGAAGAGCGCGTTGCGATCGCGGATGACGTCCATGCCCACCACGCTGCGTCCGGACAGCGAGATGGCGAAGCCCGCCACCAGCAAGGCGAGCAGCGTGGCATAGACGAGGGTGCGCGGCCGCAGGACACGTTTCGGCGTGCCCTCGAGTCCGTGCTGCGTGTCGTAGCGGATCAGGCCGCGCGGGTAGCCGACCTTGTCCATCACCTCGTCGCAGGCGTCGATGCAGGCGGCGCAGGCGATGCACTCGTACTGCAGGCCCTGGCGGATGTCGATGCCGGTCGGGCAGACCTGCACGCACATCGTGCAGTCCACGCAGTCGCCGAGGCCCCTGGCCTTGTGGTCGGTGCCCTTCTTGCGCGCGCCACGCGGGTCGCCGCGCTGCTCGTCGTAGGTGATGACCAGCGTGTCCTTGTCGAACATCGCGCTCTGGAAGCGCGCGTAGGGACACATGTACTTGCAGACCTGCTCGCGCATGTAGCCGGCGTTGACGTAGGTGGCGCCGCCGTAGAACAGCACCCAGAACGTCTCCCACGGGCCGGTCGTGAAGCTGGCAATCTTGCCCGCGAGCTCGGTGACGGGCGTGAAGTAGCCGACGAAGGTGAAGCCGGTCCACAGCGCGAAGGCGATCCACAGGAACTGCTTGGCACCCTTGCGCAGGATCTTCTCCGTGGACCACGGCGCCCGGGCGAGCTTCATCTGCTGCGAGCGGCTGCCCTCGGCCAGGCGTTCCATCCAGAGGAAGGTCTCCGTCCAGACTGTCTGCGGGCAGGCGTAGCCGCAGAACAGGCGCCCCGCGAGCGCCGTGAAGAAGAACAGCGACAGGGCCGCGATCACCAGCAGCCAGGTGAGGAAGTAGAAGTCCTGCGGCCACAGCGTGAGGCCGAAGATGTGGAACTTGCGCGCCGGCAGGTCGAAGAGCACCGCCTGGCGCCCGCCCCAGGGTATCCACGGCAGCACGTAGTAGATGCCGAGCAGTACCCACACCGCGATGGTCCGCAGCCGTTGGAAGCGTCCGGCGATCTCGCGCGGATAGATCTTCTGGCGGGTCGCGTACAACCCGCCGTCCGCCTGCGGCTCCGGTCCGGTCATGGTTCCTTCTCGGGAGGCTCAGTCCTTGCCGTGCGTGCGAGGTACAGCGTGAGAAGGCTCGACAGGGCCGCGATCAGCCAGAAGAAGAAGAAGCCCACGGCATAGCCGGTCATGCGGCTGGCGAACGCGGGCGGGGGATAGTCGTCGTGGCCGACGAGCACCGGGTCGATGAAAGCGAAGCTCACCATGGCGGCCACGCACGCGGCAAGGAACGACGGCCAGAGGACGATGGCCACGTCCTGCTTGAGGCGTGGCCACCGCACTGCACCTGAGTAACCTTCGCCGAGGAGCGGCATGGCTCGCTACTGCGCGCCGCCCGACATCCTGAGCACGTAGGCCGCCAGCAGGCGCACGCGCTGCTCGCCGAGCTTGTCCTGGAACGCCGGCATCTGGCCCATGCGTCCGCCGACCACGGTCTCCCGGATCGTCGCCGCATCGCCGCCGTACAGCCAGACGTCGTCGGTGAGGTTCGGTGCGCCGACCGCTGCCATGCCCTTGCCGTCCATGCCGTGGCAGGCCATGCAGAAGGTCTGGAAGTGCGTCGCGCCGGCCGTGGCCTGCGCCGCGTCCGCCGCCTGGCCGGAAAGCTGCCGCACGTAGGCCACGACCTGGTCGACGCCCTCGGCGCCGAGCACCTCGCCCCACGGCGTCATCGCGGCCGTGCGACCGCCCGCGATCGTCTGCACGATCGTGTCGGGGTCGCCGCCCCACTGCCAGTCGGAATTGGCGAGGTTCGGGAAGCCGCGCGCACCGCCGCCGTCGGAGCCGTGGCACTGCGCGCAGTTGTTCTGGAACAGGTTGTGCGCCGTGGACATGGCCTGGGGGTTGGCCGCGAGCTCCGGGACCGTCATCGAGGCGAATGGCGCCAGCAGGCTGGCCGCCTTGGCCTCGACCGCTGCCTTCTCCTCTTCGTATTGCTTCGCCTGCGACCAGCCCGTGGTGCCCTTGAAGGTGCCGAGCCCCGGGTACAGCGCGAGGTACAGCACCGCGAAGGCCACCGTGATGTAGAACAGCCACAGCCACCACTTGGGCAGCGGGTTGTTGTACTCGCGCAGGTCGTTGTCCCACACGTGGCCGGTGTCGGCGCCGCCGCCGATCTTCTCGCCTGCCTCGCGGGGCTTCGACGTCCAGCGCAGCAGCCAGACACAGCCGAGGATGTTCGCGACCGTCAGTACGACGACGAATATGCTCCAACCGCTACTCATCGGATTTTGCTCCCTTGTTCTCCTGCGGACCCTCGCGGAACGGCATCTGCGCCATTTCGTCGAAGTCCGCCTTGCGGCGACTGCTCCAGGCCCAGGCCACGACCCCGATGAAGGCCAGCATGACCGCCAGCGTCACCAGGCCGCGCGCCGTGCCGATGTCCATGCTCAGCCACCGGCCTTGAGGTTGATGCCGAGCCCCTGCAGGTAGGCAATCAGCGCGTCGAGTTCGGTCTTGCCCTCGACCGCGGCCGCGGCGCCGGTGAAGTCCTCCTCCGCGTACGGATGGCCGAGCTTCGCCAGCGTGCGCATCTTCTTCTCGATGAGCGCGCCGTCCACGGCGTTGCGCGCCAGCCACGGATAGGCCGGCATGTTCGACTCGGGCACCACGTCCCGCGGGTTGTTGAAGTGCACGCGATGCCACTCGTCCGAGTAACGGGCGCCGACGCGCGCGAGGTCGGGCCCGGTGCGCTTCGAGCCGAACTGGAACGGATGGTCGTACACCGACTCGCCCGCGAGCGAGTAGGGGCCGTAGCGTTCCGTCTCGGAACGGAAGGGCCGGATCATCTGCGAGTGGCAGTTGTAGCAGCCCTCGCGGACGTAGACGTCGCGGCCCGCGAGCCGCAGCGCCTCGTACGGCTTGATCCCCGGGGCGGGGTCGGTGCTCACGCCCTGGAAGTACAGTGGCACGATCTCGACCAGGCCGCCGATGCTGATCGCCAGCGCGATCAGCACGCCCATGAGGCCGATCTTCTTTTCGACTGTTTCGTGGTTCATGAGCGCTCCCTCAGGCCGGCTGCACGACCGGCGCGTCCGCGGTGCTGGTGCGCGCCGCCGCCGTCTTCCAGACGTTGTAGGCCATGATCAGCATGCCCGTGAGGACCAGCGTGCCGCCCGCGAGGCGGACCGCGTAGTACGGGTAGGTGGACTTGATCGATTCGATGAACGCGTAGGTGAGCGTGCCGTCCGCGTTGGTCGCGCGCCACATCAGGCCCTGCATCACGCCGGCGATCCACATCGAGGTGATGTAGAGCACCACGCCGATCGTGGTGATCCAGAAGTGCACGTCGATGAGCTTGACGCTGTGCATCTGCTCGCGGCCGAACAATTTCGGGATCAGCGCGTACAGCGAACCGATCGAGATCATCGCCACCCAGCCGAGCGCGCCGGAGTGCACGTGGCCGATCGTCCAGTCGGTGTAGTGCGAGAGGGCGTTGACCGTCTTGATCGACATCATCGGCCCCTCGAACGTCGACATGCCGTAGAACGACAGCGACACGATCATGAACTTCAGGATCGGGTCGGTGCGCAACTTATGCCAGGCGCCCGAGAGGGTCATGATGCCGTTGATCATGCCGCCCCACGACGGCGCGAGCAGGATCAGCGAGAACACCATGCCCAGCGACTGCGCCCAGTCGGGCAGCGTCGTGTAGTGCAGGTGGTGCGGGCCCGCCCACATGTAGATCGAGATCAGGGCCCAGAAGTGCACGACCGACAGCCGGTAGGAGTACACGGGCCGGCCCGCCTGCTTCGGCACGAAGTAGTACATCATGCCGAGGAAGCTGGTGGTCAGGAAGAAGCCGACCGCGTTGTGGCCGTACCACCACTGCACCATGGCGTCCACCACGCCGGAGTAGACCTGGTAGGACTTGGTGAGAGTCACCGGGATCGCCAGGTTGTTGGTGATGTGCAGCACCGCGATCGTGATGATGTAGGCGCCGAAGAACCAGTTCGCCACGTAGATGTGCTTGACCCTGCGCAGCGCGACCGTGCCGAAGAACACCACGGCGTAGGCGACCCACACCGCGGTGATGAGCAGGTCGATCGGCCACTCGAGCTCGGCGTATTCCTTGCCCTGGGTGATGCCGAGCGGCAGCGTGATCGCCGCGAGCAGGATCACCACCTGCCAGCCCCAGAAGGTGAAGGCCGCGAGCTTGTCCGCGAACAGCCGCACGTGGCAGGTGCGCTGCACGATGTAGTAGGAGGTGGCGAAGAGCGCGCTGCCGCCGAACGCGAAGATCACCGCGTTGGTGTGCAGCGGACGCAGCCGGCTGTAGGTCAGCCAGGGCACGTCGAAGCTCAGGGCTGGCCACAGCAGTTGCGCCGCGATGAGGACGCCGACCAGCATGCCGACGATGCCCCAGACCACGGTCATGATCGCGAACTGCCGGACCACCTTGTCGTTGTAATGAGTGGCCGTCGTTTTCATGCTCGCCTCGAGAGGAAGGATTCTGTCCCTGCTTGCCGCGTGCCGGGCACGCGGATTGCGCAATCTTACGGTCCGTGCCGCGGGCGTGACAGATGCCGCTCCACAGCCCGGCTAGGTATTTTCCGCAGCGAGTTGCACGCATTGCGGCCGTGAGCGATGGTGCGCAGAGTGTAAATGAAATATTAGACGTCCTGCATGGAGGCTGCCGCGCATGAAACGCCTCGACCGCATCCTGGCAGTGTTCGATCCGACCTCGGACGCGCAGCCCGCCCTGGCCAAGGCGGCGTTGCTCGCGGAGAGTTTCGGCGCCGCGCTCGAGTTGTTCATCTGCGACTTCGACCCGTCGCTGTCCGGGCAGCCGTTCTTCGACACTGACAAGCTTCGCGAGCTCAGGGAGGAATTCCTCACCGAGCGCGTCGAGTTCCTGGAGGAGGCGGCCGACGACCTGCGGGCGCGCGGCCTCGCAGTTGAGACTCATGTGCATTGGGACAACCCGCTGTACCGCGGCATCGTGCATCGCGTGCAGGCGTCCTCGCCCGACCTCGTCGTCAAGGACACGCATTACCACTCGGTCATACGCCGCACCGTGCTCACCAACACCGACTGGAACCTGATCCGCACCTGCCCGGCACCCCTGCTGCTCGCCAAGCCGGGCGAGTGGCGCAGGCCCGCGACGATCCTTGCCGCACTCGATCCGGGCCACCTCGGCGACAAGCCGGCGGCGCTCGACCACGACATCCTCGACGCCGCGCAACTGTTCGCGGACCGCCTGTCGTGCGAGTTGCATGCCGTGCACGCGTTCTTCCCCGCGCCGCTGCTCGCGGCGACGACCACCATGGCCGGCATGCCGTTTCCGGGCGGTGTGGCCGTGACCGAGGTGGTCGAGGCGGAGCGCCAGCGCATACGGGCCGTGCTGGACGGCATCGCGGCGGCGCACGCGCTGCCCGCGGAGCGCGTCCACCTGGAGCAGGGCGCCGCGGCCGATGTGCTCCCACGCCTGGCCGAGAAGCTCGCCGCCGACATCGTGGTGATGGGCGCCGTGTCCCGCAGCCGCATGCAGGAGATCTTCCTGGGCAGTACCGCGGAACGGGTGCTGGACCGCATCGCCAGCGACGTGCTGGTGGTGAAGCCGCCCGACTTCACGGAAAAGCTGCCGTTCTGACCGGCTGGGGCGTGACCCGCCTCACAGATGGGGGGCGCGGCAGCGTCCGCACCTCACGCTTTCCGGGCGGTCGCGTCCGTATACTCCCGCGCGAATGTCTTCCGCAAACGTGCTCCTCATCAGCCCCGACACGCGCGACCACGAACGCGTGCGTGAGGCCATGGACGCCATTCGGGGCCAGCCGTTCCAGCTCGAGGTGGCGCGCACGCTGGCGGAAGGGCTGGGCCGAATGAAGCTCGGCAGGCTCGAGGTCGTGCTGCTCGAACTGAACCTCCCCGACAGCACCGGCCTCACCACCTTCCTGCGCCTGCAGCCCAAGGCGACCAGCCTGCCGGTCGTGGTGCTGGTCGCCGAGTCGGACGAGGACACCGGACGCGAGGCCGTGGACCGCGGAGCCCTCGATTTCCTGGTCAAGGACCAGGTGTCGTCGCGGATGGTGGAGAAGGTGCTGCGCTACGCCACCGAGCGCACCCACACGCTGCTCGCGCTCAAGGCGTCCGAGCAGCGCTACCGGGAACTCTTCCAGAACGTCACGGCGGGCGTGTTCCAGAGCACGCCCGACGGCAAGATCATGGCCGCCAATCCCGCTCTGGTGCGCATGCTCGGCTACGACTCGGAGGACGAGCTGCTCGCACTCGACGTCGGGAACGATCTCTACATGGATCCCGGCCACCGCGACAACTGGGTCAAGGCGATGTCGCAGGACGGCGAGGTGCGCAATGCCGAGCTGCTGCTGAAGCGCCGGGACGGCACCAAGGTCGTGGTCCTGGAGAACTCGCGGGCGGTGCGCGACTCCGAGGGCCGCGTGCTGTTCTACGAGGGCACGCTCACCGACATCACCGCCGCGCACGAACTATCGCAACAGCTCTCCTACGACGCGAGCCACGACCCGCTCACCGGCCTCGCCAACCGGCGCGAGTTCGAGCTGCGCCTGCAGCGCGCGCTCGAGTTGACGCAGGCCACCGGCGCCACGCACGCGGTCTGCTTCCTGGACCTCGACCGCTTCAAGGCGATCAACGACAGCTGCGGGCACGTGGCGGGCGACGAACTGTTGCGGCAGCTCGGCCACGCACTTCAGCAGAAAGTCCGGGCCGCCGACGTGGTCGCCCGGATGGGCGGCGACGAGTTCGCGGTGCTGCTGCACAACTGCGGGCCGAACGATGCCCTGCAGGTGGCGAACAACCTGCTCAAGGCGGTGGACCAGTTCCAGTTCATCTGGGGCGCCAGTGCCTTCAGTCTCGGCGTGAGCGTCGGGGTCGTGGTGGTCAATTCGAGCTTCAAGCGGCTCGCCCAGGTGATGAACGCGGCCGACACCGCCTGCTATGCGGCCAAGGACGCCGGGCGCAACCGGGTGTTCGTCTACCAGGAGGACGCGGCGCACGTCGCGCGCCGCCATGGCGAGATGGAATGGGTGGCGCGCGCGAAGCGGGCGCTGGTCGAGAACCGGCTGTTCCTCGAGGCCCAGCAGATCAAGCCGCTCGGGGCGGATTCGCGCGAGCCGCCGCACTACGAGCTGCTGGTGCGGATGCGGGACGAGCACGGGCGCACGGTGCCGCCGGGGGCGTTCCTGCCGGCCGTGGAGCGATACAACCTTTCCGTTCGCTACGACCGCTGGGTGATCGGCTCGGCGCTCGACTGGATGCGCCGTCACGGCCTCGCGCCGTCGCGATTCGGGCGGTTCTTCATCAACCTGTCGCGCGACTCGGTCATCGACGCCGATACTCACGCCTTCATCCGCGACGCGGTCGCGAGCGCCGGCATTGACCCGCGCCGCCTCGGCTTCGAGATGACCGAGCGCGACGCGATCGCGCACCTGACCCGCGCCAACCAGCTGATCGCGGACCTGCGCCGCTACGGCTGTGCCTTCGCCCTGGACGATTTCGGCAGCGGCGTGTCGTCGTTCGCCTACCTGAAGGCGCTCGGCGCCGACTACCTGAAGATCGACGGAATGTTCGTCGGCAACATCTCCCAGGACAAGGTCGACTACGCCATGGTGCGCTCGATCAAGGAGATCGGGCACGTGATGGGCAAGAAGGTGGTGGCGGAGTCCGTCGAGTCGGAGGCCGTGCTCGACAAGCTGCGCGAGATCGGTGTCGACTACGCGCAGGGATTCGCGGTCGGCGAGCCGCGTCCCATCGACGAGGTCGCCTCGATCGGCGTGGCCGACCTGCTGGCCTGACCGTCATTTCTGCCGGACGTAGGTCCCGGGCGCCGCGCAGAGCGGCTTGAGCCCCTTCTTCGGCGCGCCCATCGCGGGCGGCGCGACCTTGCGCTGGTTCGAGCGTTCCTCGAGCCACTTCGCCCAGGTGGGCCACCACGAGCCCGCCAGCGGCTCGACCCTCTGCAGGTACTTGTCGGCCGAAGGCAGTCGCGCACCGGCCCTGGTGCCGAGCACGCGGTGCCGACGCCTGGGATGCTGCGGGCCGCTGATGATGCCGGCATTGTGGCCGCCGCTCGTGAGGCAGAAGGTGTAGTCCTGCGAGCGCACCAGCTTGCCGACCTTGTACACCGAGCGCCAAGGCGCGACGTGGTCGGTCTCCGTGCCGACCACGAACATCGGCAGTGTGACGTCCGACAGGTCGAGTTGCTCGCCGCGCGCGACGTAGCGGCCCTCGGCGAGGTCGTTGTTGAGGTAGAGCTGGTGCAGGTAGTCCGTGTGCATGCGGTAGGCCATGCGCGTGCCGTCGGCGTTCCACGCCATCAGGTCGTTCACGCCGGCGCGCTCGCCGCGCAGGTAGGTGGCGATCGACGGGGCCCACAGCAGGTCGTAGGTCCTCAGCATCTGGAACGCGCCGCCCATGCGCCGGCTCTCGAGCACTCCCTCCTTCCACATCACGGCCTCGAGCATGGCGAGCTGGGCCGGGCTGATGAAGATCGAGAGCTCCCCGGGCTCGCTGAAGTCCGTCTGCGCGGCGAACAGGCTCACGCTCGCGAGCCTGTCGTCGCCCTGCGCCGCGAGCTCGGCGGCGGCGATCGACAGCAGCGTGCCGCCGATGCAGTAGCCGACCGCGTGAACCTTGCGCCGCGGCACGATCTTCGTGACGGCGTCGAGCGCCGCGTGCAGGCCGTGCTCGAGGTAGTCGTCCATCGATACGTCCCGGTCCTCGGCCGTGGGGTTCTTCCACGAGACCATGAATACCGTGTGCCCGAGACCGGTCAGGAAGTTCACCAGCGAGTTCTTCGGCGAGAGGTCGAGGATGTAGTACTTCATGATCCACGCGGGCACGATGAGCAGCGGCTCGGCGTAGACGGTCCCGGTCTGCGGCGAGTACTGGATCAGCTCCATGAGGGGCGTGCGCAGGATCACCTTGCCCGGGCTTGCCGCGACCTGCCTGCCGACCTCGTACTGCTCGACGCCCACGGGCCCGAGGCCCTTGAAGGTGCGCTGCACGTCCTCCGCGAGGTGCTTCATGCCGCGCAGCAGGTTGCGGCCATTCTCCTGGACGGTCTTCTCGATCAGCTGCGGATTGGTCGGCAGGTAGTTGTCGGGTGCCAGCAGCTCGAGGCCTTCGCGCACGGTGAATCCGACGATGTTCTCGGCGGCCGGGTCGGCGCCGGGCACGGCCTTGACGGCCTCGCGGGCGAGCTCCGCTGCGGTCAGGAACGACTGGGCGAGCACGTTGAACGGGAACCTCGCCCACGCCGGGTCGGCGAACCGCTGCGCGTACGGCGTGCTGGCCGCCGCGGGCGCGTTGACGCCGCCACGAGCGGCGGCCCCCGCGAACTGGGCGAGCGCCAGCGATTTCTGCAGGGCCGTGCGGGCCAACGCGGCCTGCCGCCCCGGCGAGGTCGCCAGGCGCGAGAGCACGTTGATCCAGGCGCCGCCGAACGCCTGCGGCGAGAGTCCTCCCGTCCACTGGGCGAGCGTGGCGAGGAACGCCCGCGAGGCGTCATCGGATGCGAGGGCCTGGCCCTTGCGACGGATGGAAGTCGTCATGCGGGGTACCTCACAGGGTCTTGAGGTCTACGGCGGGGTCCGCGAGCTTCGCGACATCGGGATGCCTGCGCTCCCCGATCCACTTCTTGCCGATCATGAAGTCGCGCGGGCTGTTGACGGCATCGACCGCGAGCAGCTCGCCCTGCGCGAGGTAATAGAGAGCGAAGCTGCCGGAGTCCGGGTCGCCGCGCAGCACGGCTCGGTCGTAACCCTGTGACAGTCCTGCGATCTGCAGCTTGACGTCGTACTGGTCCGACCAGAACCAGGGCACGTGCGCGTGTACGGCCTCCTTGCCGCACATGTTCGCGGCGGCCGTCTTGGCCTGCTCGACGGCGTTGTCCACGGACTCGAGCCGCACCCGCCGCCCGTACCGCACGCTCGGGTGGTTGGTGCAGTCGCCGGCGGCGAACACGCCGGGATCGGACGTGCGGCAATGCTCGTCGACCTGCACCCCGTTCTCGCAGCGCAGGCCCGCCGCGGCCGCCAGACTGACGTCGGGCAGGATGCCCACGCCGACGATCACGAGGTCCGCCGCGAATTCCCGGTCGCCGCAGGCCACCGCGCGCACGCGGCCTTCTCCCAGGAACGCAGTCACCGACATGTTGCAGTGGATGCGCACGCCCTCGCGCGCGTGGCGGCGCGTATAGAAGTCCGAGAGCTCGGGCGCCACGACGCGGTTCATCGGCCGGTCGGCCATTTCGAGCACCGTGACATCGAGCCCCAGGTGCCGGGCACTCGCGGCGGCCTCGAGGCCGATGTAGCCCGCGCCGACGACCACCATGCGCCGGGCGCCGGGCAGTTCCGCGCGTATTGCCTCCACGTCGGCGATCGAGCGCAGGCAATGGATTCCGGCGAGGTCGTGGCCCGGCACCTCGAGCAGCCTCGGGCGGCTGCCGACGCAGAGCAGCAGCTTGTCGTAGCCGAGTTCGCCGCCATCGCCGAGGCGCAGGCGCTGCGTGCCGCGGTCGATGGCCGTCACGCGAACCCCGAGCCGCGTCTCGACCGAGTGCTGTTCGTAGAACTGCGGGCTGCGCAGCAGCAGGCGCTCGCGTTCCATCTCGCCCGACAGGAACTTCTTCGACAGCGGCGGTCGATTGTACGGCAGGTGCGGTTCGTCCCCGACCAGGACGATGGGACCGGAGTGTCCCTCGCGACGCAGCGTGTCGACGGCCTGTACCGAGGCGTGGCTCGCGCCGACGATGACGTAGGTTTCGGTCATTCCTTCCCCTTCCATACGGACCCGTGCGACCAGGGCAGGACCCGGGCACCGTGGCATGATGCCACGATGACTCGGCGCAGTACCCGCACCCCGGCGCGGCGCCGAACGCGATCGTGCACGGCTCAGGCAGGATCACGATCCCGGAGATGACGAGTGCCGGCTTCCTGTTGGACATCCTCGGTCGGGGTGTCATCATCGCGGTCGTCGTCGCCGGCGCACCATGGGCGCGCACCACGGCCTGCGGCGCGCCCCATGCTGGTGCGCTTCCGCGGGCGACTGGGCGATATTTCGGCCGGTCCGGTGGGTCGGCACGGTTTCTGCATATTGGCTGGAGCCATCTCCGCCGCACAATTACGACGATTCGAGGAGCCAAAGCCCTATGAAGCTGATCAGCGCAATCATCAAACCCTTCAAGCTGGACGACGTCCGCGCCGCCCTCTCGGAGCTCGGCGTGTCCGGCATGACGGTGACGGAGGTCAAGGGCTTCGGGCGGCAACGTGGCCACACCGAGCTGTACCGCGGCGCCGAGTACGTGGTGGACTTCGTCCCGAAGACCCGCATCGAGGTCGCCGTCAAGGACGCGCTCGTCGACCAGGTGATCGAGGCGATCGTCAATGCCGCGCGCACCGGCAAGGTGGGCGACGGCAAGATCTTCATCTCCGACCTCGAGCGCGCCATCCGCATCCGCACGGGCGAAGCGGACGACCAGGCGCTCTGACGCGTTGCCCGGTCCGCTCGAAGCGGCCGTCGAGAAGCTGCGGCTGGGCCGCCAGTCGCGGCACGTGTTCCTGTGCGTGGGCGGCAAGTGCGCCCCGCCGGAACACGGCCAGGAGAGCTGGGACTACCTGAAGAAGCGGCTGCGCGAGCTCGGGTTGCAGGACGCCGAGGGCGGCGTGCTGCGCACCAGGGCCGACTGCCTGCGCATCTGCACGTCCGGCCCGATCGCCGTCGTCTATCCCGACGGCACCTGGTATCGGGACTGCACACCCGCCAACCTCGAGCGCATCATCCAGCAGCACCTGATCGGTGGCCGCGAGGTCGCGGAGCTGGTGATCCTGACGGCCCCGCTCGCCAAGGGGTAGGGCAGGGGATTGTGGCGGGGAGTTCGTTCTACACTACCCCCTCACCACCAGCCCCTGTCCGCCGGTCCCCATGTCCTACGCCATCCGCATCCATTCCCACGGCGGCCCCGAGGCCATGCAATGGGAGCCCGTCGACCCGGGCGAGCCGGGACGCGGCGACGCGCTGATCCGCCAGACAGCCGTCGGCCTGAACTTCATCGACGTGTACGAGAGGACGGGTCTCTACCAGAACCCCCTGCCGTCCGGACTCGGGCGCGAGGCGGCGGGGGCCATCGAGGCGCTCGGCCCAGGGGTGCGCGGATTCGCGGTCGGCGACCGGGTGGCCTACGTGCACGGCCAACCAGGGGCCTACGCGCAGCATCGCGTGCTGCCCGTCAACAGGCTGGTGAAGATCCCCGATGGCGTCAGCGACCGCCTGGCCGCCGCGGCGATGCTCAAAGGCCTCACGGCCGGGTTCCTCGTTCGGCGTACCCACCGGGTGAAGAAGGGCGACACCGTGGTCGTGCACGCCGCCGCAGGTGGCGTGGGGCTGATCGTGGCGCAATGGGCGCGCCACCTGGGCGCGACGGTGATCGGCGTCGTCGGCAGCGACGCCAAGGCCGCCATCGCGCGCAACCACGGGTGCCAGCACGCGCTGGTTCGCGGCCAGGGCGACCTCGCGGTGCAGGTCCGGGAGCTCACGGCCGGGCGCGGCGTCGACGTCGTGTACGACTCGATCGGCCAGGACACGTTCTTCGCGTCGCTCGACTGCCTGAAGCCCATGGGCCTGATGGTCACGTTCGGCAACGCCTCGGGCCCCGTGCCGGCGATCCAGCCGCTCGAGCTCGCACGGCGCGGGTCGCTGTTCCTCACCCGGCCGGTGCTGTTCCACTACATCGCGCGGCGCGCCGACCTCGAGCGCGCGGCGCGCGAACTGTTTGCGGCCATCGGGCGGGGTGCGGTGCGCATCGAGATCGGCCAGACCTACGCGCTGCAGGACGTCGCGCAAGCCCATCGCGACCTGGAATCCCGCCGCACCGTGGGCTCGTCGGTGCTCATCCCATAGACAACCCGATGCGTGCTCCCCGGCGCCCAGCGGCCCGCATGGTTGCGGTCCTCAATGCGGCCTGGCTCGCCGCGGCGCGGGCCCAGGACCCGATTCCCCCTCCCGAGCAGCTCGAGGCGCGAGGCGCCGTCGTCGGCGACATCCGCATCGTCGTCGGCGACGTCTTCGACACCAGCGTCCACGGCGAGAGCGGCTGGCTCTATCGAGCGGCGAATACGCTGCACATCGAAACCCGGCCTGCGGTGATCCGCGGGCAGCTGCTGCTCAAGCCCGGCCATCCCTACCGTCACCGGCTGCTGCTCGAGACCGAGCGCATCCTGCGCGCCAACGACTACATCTACGAGGCGACGATCGTGCCGGTCGCGTTCGACGGTCACACCGTGGACCTCGAGGTGCGCACGCGCGACGTGTGGACGCTGAACCCGGGCGTCAATTTCAACCGCAAGGGCGGCAGCAACGCCTTCGGCGTCCAGCTCGAGGAGAGCAACCTGCTCGGCAACGGGCAAAAGTTCCAGCTCGAGTGGGAGGACGACGTCGACCGCGAGTCGCTGACTTTCTCATTCAGCGACCCGCACGTCCGCCACAGCTTCACGCGGCTCGCGGTCGCCTACTCCGACGCCGACGACGGGGACACCAAGTTCCTGCGACTCGACCGGCCGTTCTACGCGCTCGACAGCCGCTGGTCGGCGGGCACGGTGCTGAGCAACAGCCTGCGCAACGACGCACGCTATGCGCTCGGCGAGAACATCGGCGAGTTCCAGCACCGGGACGAGCACTATGAAGTGAGCGGCGGCTGGTCGCGCGGGCTCGTCGACGGGTGGGCGAAGCGCTGGACCTACGGCCTCACCCATGAGCAGGACTCCTTCGAGATCGACCCGCTCGAGCCCCTGGGCGGCCCGCTGCCCGGCGATCGCGAGCTCACCTATCCATGGCTCGGCTTCGAGGTCGTCGAGGACCGCTTCGACGAACGCAGGAACCTGGACCAGATCAGCCGCACCGAGGACGTGCTGGTGGGGTTCCGCGCTGGCGGCAGGCTGGGCATCGCCGTGGACGGCGCAGGCTCGGATCGCGATGCATTCGTGATGAGCGCCTACGTCCGCAAAGGTGCGGACCTGCGTCCGGGCCGCGACACGCTGTTCGGGACCGCTTCCGTGTCGGGCAGGCTGGAGGGCGGCGAGGTGGTGAACGGACTGCTGGGCGCCGAGTCCCGCTACTACCTCGCCACTTCGAAGCGCAGCAAGTTCTACGCGAGCGTGTCCGGCGCGGTCGCGGAGCAGCTCGACGAGGAGTGGCAACTGCTGCTCGGTGGCGACAACGGCCTGCGTGGCTACCCGCTGCGTTACCAGGCTGGCACCGCGCGTGCCCTGCTGACGCTGGAGCAGCGCTACTACACCGACTGGTATCCGTTCCGACTGTTCTACGTTGGCGGTGCGACCTTTTTCGACATGGGCCGCACCTGGGGGCGCGACGTCACCGGCCTGGAGAGCATGGGCCTGCTCAAGGACGTCGGCATCGGGCTGAGGCTCGGCTCGAGCCGCTCGTCGTTCGGCAACGTGATCCACGTCGACCTCGCGTTCCCGCTCGACGGGAACGGCGACATCGACGACATGCAACTGATCATCGAGACCAAGGGAAGTTTCTGAAGGCTGCGTTCCCGGCGCTCAGCGATCGATGCCGATGCGGTCGACGAGCAGTTCGAACGGCCCGGCCTGCTTGTCGCTGATCATCAGGCCAAGAGCCCGCACCCGGCGCGGGTCGAGCGCCGGTGCGAACGGGACCTTGCGGCCGCGGAAGGTGGCCACGAATGCCGCCACGGGCAACCTCACCTCGGTCCACTCGCCGGCCGGCGGGGAGAAGCGCGCCTGGTACTGGATGCCGTCGAATCCATCGCCGGTGCGCAGCGTGAACTTGTAGCGTTTGCCGTCGCCGCGCACCCGCAGCACGAAAGCCTTGGCACCGGCCGTGTCCCAGTCGCGGGGCGGGGTGCGCACCGAGGCGAATCCGCCGAAGTTCTCCAGCGAAACGTTCCCGCTGAAACGCGCGACGCCGGGCTCGGCCGGGCTGACCGTGCTGCTCGAGACGCCGCCCATGACCGCGTCGTCCACCGGGCGCCACAGTGCGGCGTCCGCCGGATCCTCGAATTCGAGCAGAGCAACGGTCATGAGCAGCGCCAGCGACGTCACGCGATTTCGATCACCTGGCGGATCGACTCGCCCGCGGCCAGCCGGTCGAACGCCGCGTTGATGTCCTCGAGGCGGATGCGCTCGCTGAGCAACCGGTCGACTGGCAGGTGTCCAGCGCGATACCACTCTATGTAGCGCGGGATGTCGCGCGAGGGCACGCAACTGCCGAGATAGCTGCCTTTGAGGGTGCGTTCCTCCGCGACGAGGTTCAGGTGCTGGATGCTGAACTTCTGGTCCGGGTGGGAGAGGCCGGCGCTCACCGTCGTGCCGCCACGGGCCGTGATCCGATAGGCGAGCTCGAGCGCCCGCGCCGCGCCGGCCATCTCGAAGGCGTACTCGACGCCGCCGTGCGTGAGCTCGCGCACCTGTTCGGCCGCGTCGGGCGCCGACGCATTGACGGTCGCGGTGGCTCCGAGCCCGCGCGCCACGGCGAGCTTGCCCTCGTTCATGTCGATCGCGACGATCTGCGGCGCCTCGAGCATGCGCGCGGCGAGCAGGGCGGCGAGGCCGACGCCGCCGAGCCCGACGACGGCAACCGTGGCGCCCCGCGGCATGGCACCGGTGTTCACGACCGCGCCGACGCCGGTGATCACCGCGCAGCCGAAGAGCGCCGCCTCGGCGAAGGGCAGGTCGCCCGGCACCTTGACCAGGGAATTGCTCGCCATCGTCGCGTACCGGGCGAAGCCGGAAACGCCGAGATGGTGGTTGACCGGGCCGCGCGCGTCGCGCAGGCGCCGCTCGCCGGAGAGCAGCGAGCCGGCCGAATTCGCCGTGAATCCCGGCTCGCACAGCGCGGGCCGGCCCGTTTCGCACGGCTTGCAGTGACCGCAACTGGGCACGAAGGCCGCGACCACGTGGTCGCCACGCGACAGTCGGGACACGCCCGGCCCCGTCTCCTCGATCACGCCAGCGGCCTCGTGGCCGAGCACCATGGGCATCGGTCGCGGCCGGTTGCCGTCGATGACCGACAGGTCCGAGTGGCACAGGCCGGCCGCGCGGATGCGCACCAGCACCTCGCCCGGTCCGGGCGGATCGAGGTCCACTTCCTCGATGGTGAGCGGCCTCGACTGCGCATACGGCGCGGGCAACCCGATCTCGTGCAACACGGCGGCGCTGGTTTTCATGCGTGGCAGCATAACCCCGGCGACGCGACAGTCCAGTTCGCGAATCCGAAGCAGCGGCCTCTTCCCCGCCTTCCCGCCGCAGGCTACTGTGGCGTGCATGAGCGAATCGACTGAGCGGACCCTGCCCACGCTGCGGGGCGAATTCCCCGTGCTGCGAATGATCACGACCCGCTGGATGGACAACGACCATTACGGGCACGTGAACAACGTCGTGTACTACTCGTATTTCGATACGGCTGTGAACGGGTTCCTCATCGAAGCGAGCGGCACCGACGTCCGCGACCTGCCGGCGATCGGCATCGTGGCCGAGACGAGCTGCCGGTTCCTGAAGGAACTGTCGTTCCCCGCAACCGTCTACGCGGGACTCGCGCTCGAGAAGCTGGGGAATTCGAGCGTGATCTACCGGATCGGCCTCTTCGGCAACGACGCGGCCGAGCCGGCGGCGCTCGGCCGCTTCGTGCACGTGTACGTGGATTCGGCGAAGCGCAGGCCGGTGCCGGTGCCACCGCAGATCCGCGCGGCCTTGACGGCGCTCGCGGACGGGTGCATCGGGACGTCGCCGCTACCTTGACGTGATGGGCACGTGCCCGGGTTGGGCCGCGACGCGCGCGCACCAGTCCCGGATCGCGGGATAAGCCTCGAGCGGGAAGCCGCCCTCGGGGGCGACGTGCGTGTAGGCGTAGAGCGCGATGTCCGCGAGCGAGAAGGCGTCGCCGACCAGGAACCCGCGTCCGGCGAGGCCGCGCTCGAGCACCTCGAGCGCCGCGTGGCCGTTGCGCCGCTTCTCGACGAGCTTCTCGCCGAGCTCCGCCTCGCTGCGGCCAAGCGAGGCAATCCAGAAACGTGCGGTCCCGACGTTCGGCTCGAGGTTGTACTGCTCGAAGCACAGCCACTGCCACATGCGCGCGCGGTCGTACGCGTCGCCGGGCACCAGCCGCGAGCCCTCCGCGAGGTACGCGATGATCGCATGGCTTTCCGACAGGTGGCCGCGGCCCGGCACCTCCAGCAGCGGGATGCGGCCGTTGGGATTCTTCGCGAGGAATTCCGGCGTGCGCGTCTCGCCGCGCTTGATGTCGAGCTCGACGAGTTCGTATGGCAGGCCGAGATGGCGCAGGACCAGCCGCACCTTGTAGCCGTTCCCGGAGGGCAGGTAGTCGTAGAGCCTGTAGCTCACGACTCGAGGACCTCCTTGCCCTTCTGGATGGCGAGCGCGCCGCTGCGCACGACCTCGAGCACCTTGCCGAAGTTGCCGACCTCGGCGATGAAGCGGTTGATCTCGGCCTCGTTGCTGGTGAGCTCGATGGTGAAGCAGTCCGCCGCGTCCCACAGCACCCGGCCGCCGGCGCGCTGCGTGGCCGACCAGAGCGAGCCGACCTGCGTCGCCTTCGCCTTGACCTTGATGAGCAGCAGCTCGCGCTCGAAGTGCTCCTCGCGCGTGACGTCCTCGACGTCCACCACGTCCACCAGCTTCAGCAACTGGTTGGAGATCTGGTTGATGACCGCCTCGCTGCCGGTGGTGACCACCGTCAGGCGCGAGACCGTCGGGTCGTCGGTGGGCGCGACGCTCAGCGACTCGATGTTGTAACCGCGTGTCGAGAAGAGTCCCGCGACCCGGGTCAGGGCGCCGACTTCGTTCTGCAACGTGACGGAAATGATGTGGCGCATGCTTCGCACGGTGGCCCCGCTGGCGGCAAAAGCTGCCCGATGACTACAAGGACATGATTGAAAACGATTTTTCGGCCGGCACGCCAGGCGACGGCGGCCTCCAAGCATAGACGCCTGCGGAAGCGGCTGCTAGGCTCGTTTGCACCGCAACATTTCAGATTCGCGCAGCCTCGCGCAGGATGTCGCCGTGAAGCAGAGCCACGCCATCGCGGGCCATGCCGCCCACCCCAGTGCCGGCCAGGTCATGACCGGCGCCGAGATCATCGTCCAGGTCCTCGCGGACGAGGGCGTCGACACCATTTTCGGCTACAGCGGCGGCGCCATCCTGCCGACCTACGACGCCATCTTTCGCTATAACGAAAAGCATTCGCAACCCGGGCACGGCAGCGCCATGCCGCTGATCGTGCCGGCCAACGAGCAAGGCGCCGGCTTCATGGCCGCGGGCTACGCGAGGGCGAGCGGCCGCGTGGGCGTGTGCCTGGTGACGTCGGGGCCGGGCGCGACGAACACGGTCACGCCGGTCCGCGACTGCGCGGCCGACTCGGTGCCGATCGTCGTCATCTGCGGGCAGGTCCCCACGGGCGCGATCGGCAGCGACGCCTTCCAGGAGGCGCCCGTCGCCAACATCATGGGCGCGGTGGCGAAACACTGCTTCCTGGTGACCGACCCGGAGCGCCTCGAGGCGACAATGCGCACGGCATTCGAGATCGCTCGCACCGGGCGCCCGGGCCCGGTGGTGATCGACGTGCCGAAGGACGTGCAGAACTGGCAGGGATCCTTCAAGGGCGAGGGGTACCTGGACGTGCGCGGTTATCACCAGCGCATGACGGCCCTGAAGCGCAGCGTCGTGACCGAGGACGAGTGTGCCGCGTTCTTCGCGCGGCTCGGCGAGGCCGGGCGACCGCTCATCTATGCGGGCGGCGGCGTCATCCACGGCGGCGCGGCCGACGAGCTGCGCCGCTTTGCGACGGAACTCGGCATCCCGGTCGTGACGACCTTGATGGGCATCGGTGCCTTCGACACCTCGCACCCGCTCGCGATGCGCATGCTCGGCATGCACGGCGCCGCCTTCGCGAACTACGCCGTGGACGATTGCGACTTCCTGGTCGCGCTCGGCGCGCGCTTCGACGACCGCGTGGCCGGAGTGCCGGCGAAATTCGCCAAGCACGCGAAGTGCATCGCGCACATCGACGTGGACGCCTCCGAGATCAACAAGGTCAAGCGCGTGCAGTGGAGTCACGTCGGCCTGCTGGCGCCGGCCTTGCACGCGCTCGCCAGCCACGCGCAGCACACCGGCTTCAGGCGCGACTGGTCGGCCTGGCACGCGCACCTCGACGAGCTGCGCCGTACCTACGCGATGAACTACGACCGCTCGAGCGCGCTCATCCAGCCCTACTACGTGATCGAGGAGATCAACCGCCTGACGAAGGGCGAGGCGATCATCGCGACCGGCGTCGGGCAGCACCAGATGTGGGCCGCGCAGTATTTCGATTTCCGCGAGCCCCGCCTGCTGCTCACCTCCGGCAGCATGGGCACGATGGGTTTCGGCCTGCCGGCGGCGATCGGCGCGCAGTTCGCGCGCCGCGACCGCCTGGTCATCGACGTCGACGGTGACGCCAGCATGCGCATGAACCTCGGCGAGCTCGAGACGGTCACCACCTACGACCTCCCGGTAAAGGTCGTGGTGCTGAACAACTTCGGCGATGGCATGGTCAAGCAGTGGCAGAAGCTGTTCTTCAAGGGACGGCTCTCCGCGAGCGACAAGTCGCTGCACAAGAAGGACTTCGTGAAGGCGGCGCAGGCGGACGGCTTCCCCTGGGCGGCGCGGCTCGATCGCAGGGAAGACGTGCCGCGCGTGGTGCGCGAGTTCATCGAGTTCGAGGGCCCCGCGTTCCTCGAAGTGCTCATCGACCCGGAGGCGGGCGTCTATCCCATGGTCGGGCCCGGGCAGGCCTACGACGAGATGATCACGGGTGACTTCATCCCCTCGCGCAACAAGGCTGAGGCGAAGGAGCCCGGCGCGTCGGAGATGTTCTGAAGGGAGCCCCGACCTTCGCCGAGGCGGCCCGCTTCTGGCTCAGCCTCGGCTTCGTTTCCTTCGGCGGTCCCGCCGGCCAGATCGCAATCATGCATCGCGAGGTGGTCGAGCGGCGCGGCTGGCTCGACGAGCGTCGATTCACCGATGCGCTCAACTTCTGCATGCTGCTGCCGGGGCCCGAGGCGCTGCAACTCGCGATCTACCTCGGCTGGAAGCTGCACGGCACGCGCGGCGGCCTCGTCGCCGGGCTCGGTTTCATCGGGCCCGCGATCCTGCTGCTGCTGGCGCTGTCGTACGCCTATGCGAGATTCGGCAGCCTGCCGGCCGCCGAGGGCGTACTGCTCGGCCTCAAGGCCGCGGTCGTCGCGCTGGTCGCGCAGGCACTCTTCAAGATCGGCCGGCGGGCGCTCGACAGGCCCCTGCACGTCGCGCTCGCAGTACTCGCGTTCGTGGCGCTCGAGTTCCTGCGCGTGCCGTTCCCCCTGCTGGTGCTGGGCGCCGGCGCGCTCGGCGCGGCCGCCGCATGGCGGCACCCGCGCGCCGAGCCCGGTGCACGCGAGCCGTCGGCCACGAGGGGCTCGAGCGCGCGCGTGGCGATCGTCGGCCTCGCGCTGTGGCTCGCGCCACTCGCGCTGGTGCTGGCATTCCTGGGCTCGCAATCGCTGTGGGTCCGCGTCTACCTGTTCTTCACGCAAGCCGCCCTGGTGACCTTTGGTGGCGCCTATGCCGTGCTCGGCTACGTGACGCAGCACCTCGTGGTGGATCTCGGCTGGCTGACGGCCGAGCAGTCCGTCGCGGGCCTCGCGCTCGCCGAGACCACGCCCGGGCCGCTCGTGATCGTCCTGCAGTTCATGGGGTTCATGGCGGGGTGGAACGAGCCCGCTCCGCTGGCACCGGTTGCGAGTGCCCTGCTCGCGGCCCTGCTCGCTTCCTGGGCCACCTTCCTGCCGTCGTTCGTATTCATCTTCCTCGGCGCGCCGCACGTCGAGCGGATTTCGCGCGCGCCGCGCATTGCCGCGGCCCTTGCGGCGATCACCGCGGCGGTCGTCGGTGTCATCGCGACCCTCGCGCTGCTGCTCGGCAAGGTGGTGCTGTTTCCCGGCGGGTTCGCCGCGGGGGCGTCCTGGCCGGCACTGGCCATCGCCGTGGTCGCCTGGATCCTGCTGGTGCGAACGCGGCTCGCGCTTCCATATATCCTGCTCGTCGCGGCGCTCGCAGGGCTGGCCGCGCAACTGTCGGGTTGGACCTAGGCCGGGGTCAGTCCGCGGCGGCGAGCAAGGCGTCGATCCTGGCCGCGAACTCCGTGTAGGCTTTCGCGCCCGAGAACGCATCGCCCTCGAAGGTATCGCCGACGACGCGCCCGATCACGAAGGTCGGCGTCGAGGCGATGCCCTGCGACCGGGCGAGCCTGGCGTCGGCACGCACGAGCGCTTCCTGCCGTCCATCCCGGCGGCATTCGCTGAAGCGCCCGAGGTCGAGGCCGAATCGTCGCGCGAGTTCCTCGTAAGGCGCCGTGCCGAGGCGTGACTGCTCCGCGAACAGCGCGTGGCGAAATTCCCAGAACCTGCCCTGCTCGCCGGCGCAGCGGCAGGCGACGGCTGCCGGGATCGCGAACTCGTGGAACGGCAGCGGCAGGTCGCGCGACGCGAAGCGCGCCTTGCCGGTGTCGATGTAGTTGCGCCGCAGCTCGGGAAAGGTCTCGGTCGCGAAACGCGCGCAATACGGGCACTGCAGGTCGGTGAATTCGATGATCGTCACCGGGGCATCCTCGCGGCCGAGCACGTTGAACTCGGCGACGGGAGCCGCGGCCGGAGGGGCGGACTGCGTCTGGATCGCGGAGCAGGCGGCGACGAGCGCGAGCAGCAGGACGGTCGACAGGCAGCGGAACACGGTCATGGCGCGCAGGTTGCACCGGGAGCCGCCTGCGCGACAAGCCTGGGCTGGGTTCTGCGGCGGCAAGGCGCGGGGCGAGTCGGTAGTATTGGCCGATCCAGACCACCGCCGGTCACGAGGGGGCGAGCCGCGATGAAATACCTCCACACGATGGTCCGCGTGACGGACCTCGCGAAGTCGTTGCGTTTCTACTGCGACGCCCTCGGGCTGCGCGAGGTGCGCCGCTACGAGGTCGAGCAAGGCCGCTACACGCTCGTGTTCCTCGCTGCCCCCGGCGACGACGACGCACAGGTCGAACTCACGTACAACTGGGATCCCGAGCCCTACGGGATCGGTCGCGCCTTCGGCCACCTCGCCTACCAGGTCGACGACATCTACGCAGCCTGCCAGCGCCTGATGGATCACGGCGTGACCATCAACCGCCCGCCACGTGACGGCCGCATGGCCTTCGTACGCTCACCCGACCAGATTTCGGTCGAGCTGCTGCAGAAGGGCGGGCCGCTCCCGCCGGCCGAGCCCTGGAAGGGCATGCCCAACACCGGCGCCTGGTGATCAGAACCGCGCGCCGACGATGCGCGGCTCGGGCTCGAGCCGCACTCCGAAGCGACCCTCGACCGAGTCGGCGACGCGCCGCGCGACGGCGAGCAGTTCGGCTCCGGTGGCCCTGCCGTGGTTCACCAGCACCAGCGCATGCTGGGCCGAGATTCCGGCATCGCCTTCCCGGAATCCGCGCCAGCCGCAGGCGTCGATGAGCCACGCCGCGGAGAGCTTGGCGCGGCCTGCGCCGGCCGGATACGCGGGCGCCGCAGGATGTGTCGCGCGCAATTCGGCGGCCAGGGTCGACGGCACGACCGGATTCTTGAAGAAGCTGCCTGCATTGCCGATGACGGCCGGATCGGGGAGCTTGCGGCGGCGCAGTTGCCGAATCGCGTGCGCGACCTGCGCCGGCGTGGGTTCGCCGGGCGCAACCGCCGCGAGTTCCTCGCGGACCCCCGCGTAGTCCAGCGCGAGTGCTGGAGCGCGCGAGAGCCTGAATTCCACGGCCGTGACGATCCAGCGCTGCGGATCGCGCTTGAAGAGGCTGTCGCGGTAGCCGAAGGCGCATTCCGACGCTGCAAGCCGTACGCTGCGCGCCTCGCTGCGGTCCCAGGCCTCGACCGTCGCGATGAACTCGCTGGCCTCGCGGCCGTAGGCGCCGATGTTCTGGATGGGTGCCGCGCCCACCAGCCCTGGAATCAACGCGAGGTTCTCGAGGCCCGCGAAGCCCCGGGCCAGCGTCCAGTCGACGAGCGCGTCCCAGCCATGGCCCGCCTCCGCGCGCACGAGGCCGGTCGTGCCGTCGTCCTCGATCAAGGCGACGGCGTGAAACAGCGGGCGCAGCACCAGGCCCGGGAAGTCGGTGGCGAAGAGCACGTTGCTGCCGTCGCCGAGCACCAACAGCGATTGCCCGGCGAGTTCAGGGAGGTCGAGCAGCGCGGGGATCTGGTCCGGATGCCTGGGCCCGGCCAGCCAGCGCGCCCGGGCCACGACACGCAGGGTGTTGAGGCCGCCCAGCGGGGCGTCGCGCTCGAGCGGCGGTCGATACACGGGTGCGACCGCCGCCTACTTCGCGGCCAGCATCTTCAGGAAGGCATCGACCGCCGCGGAGTACTCCTCCAGGAAACGGCCGGTCGTCGGGTCGTTCGCGACGGTGGACCACCAGCGGCCGAGCTTGCCCGCGCCCGCCGCCGGGTCCGCGAGGCCGAAGGCCGGGACCGCCGTCCTGCGAAGGATCAGGAACGACGGCAGCAGCGTGCAGTCCGCGATCGTGGGCGTGCTGCCCGCGGCGAACGGCGCGGCCTTGACGATGTGCTCGAGGTAGCCGGCGCCGTTCGCGAAGGCCTCCTTGGCGCTCGCGACCGCGTGGACGTCGCGTGACGCGGGATTGAGGTTGCGGAACAGCGTGCTCACGGCCGGCGCGACGTAGACGTCGTGTACCCGCGACACCAGGCGAGCGTGGGCGCGTTCGACTGGATTGCCCGGCAGCCCGCCCGTGCCCGGGTGCAGGTCCTCCAGGAACTCGCAGATGACCTCGGATTCCGGAAGCGCCATGCCGTTCACCTCGAGCATCGGCATCTTGCCCATCGGATTCTTGGCGAGGTATTCCGGGCTCTTGATGCCGCCTTCCGGCATCTGCGGCGCGAGCTCGATGCCCTTCAGGCGGGCGAACAGCACGACGCGGGCGACGTAAGGCGAGGCGAGCGAGCCGTAGAGCTTCATGCGGACCTCCGAGGACGGGACGCGAGCTTGCCACTGCCGAGGCCCTTCCGTCACCATGACTGGACCCATGAACCCGCCCACTCACGCCGCGCTCGGTATCGGCCAGCCCGACGAAGCGAGCGCCTTCCTTGCCGAGAACCCGGACGTCGAGGCAGTGCAGCTCGTGATCACGGATGCGAACGGCGTGGGCCGCGGCAAGAACATCGCGCGCGAGGAACTCGCCGGGCTGTACGGGGCCGGCCGCAACGTTGCTGGCTCCATCCTCGGCCTCGACATCACCGGCGAGGACGTCGAGGACACGGGGCTCGTCTGGTCGGTGGGCGATGCCGACCAGACCTGCCGGCCGGTCGCGGGGTCGCTGACCCGGGCACCGTGGCTCAGCCGGCCCACTGCGCAGGTGCTCGGCACCCTGTTCGAGCTCGACGGGCGGCCGGCGAAGGCGGACCCGCGCCACGTGCTCGCGCGTGCGGTGCAAAGGCTCCGCGCACGCGGCCTGACGCCGGTGGTGGCCGTGGAACTCGAGTTCTACCTGCTGCAGCGAGGGCCCGACGGCCGGCCGGTGCCGGCAAGCGGACTCGTTTCCGGCGCGTCGCACGGACGCATCGACGCCTATGGTCTGGGCCGCCTCGACGACATGTCGCCGCTGTTCGACGACCTTTACGCGGCGGCGCGGGCGCAAGGCCTGCCGGTTCGCACACTCATGTCCGAGTACGCGCCGGGCCAGTTCGAGATCACGCTCGAGCACCGCGCCGACGCGCTCAAGGCCGTGGACGAGGCCGTGCGCTTCAAGCGCGCCGTGCGCGGGACGGCCGCGCGTCACGGCTGCATCGCCTGCTTCATGGCGAAGCCGTTCGCCGGGATGGCCGGCACCGGCATGCACCTGCACGCGAGCCTCGCCGGCGAGCAGGGCGGCAACGCGTTCGCCAGCGACGATCCCGCCGGCACGCCGCTGTTGCGGCACGCCATCGGCGGCCTGAAGGACACGCTCGCCGAAGGCATGGCCATCTTCGCGCCCAACGCCAACTCCTACCGCCGCTTCCGCACCCTGAGCTACGCTCCGGTGGCAGCGACCTGGGGCATCAACAACCGCTCGGTGAGCCTGCGCATCCCGGCCGGGCCGCCGGCGACGCGGCACGTCGAGCATCGGGTCGCCGGGGCGGACGCCAATCCCTACCTGGTCACCGCGCTCGTGCTCGGCGCGATGCTGCGCGGAATCGAGGGCGGCCTCGATCCGGGACCGCCCGTGCAGGGCAACGGCTACGCGAGCGCGCCGGCGGGCGAGCTGCCGACGCAGTGGCATGCGGCGCTGGAACGGGCGGCGCGATCGGAATTCCTCGTGGATGCGCTCGGGCCGGAGTTCCTGCAGGTTTTTCTCGCGATCAAGCGGCGCGAATGCGAGAAGTTCGGCGCGCTGGTCTCGGACCGCGACTATGAGTGGTACCTCGACACGGCGTGAGCCGTGCGACATAAAGCGCGGGATTAAGTCAGGTCGGCAGCTTCGTTTGTGAGAGTTGAATCAACGTGACCGGTGTGCGTGTCGCGGAGAATTCACCCCGCAACCTGTCCACCGACCACGAGGTTCCTCGCCCGTGACACGCCAGTCCAGCCGCAGCGCCGCACGTTCCGCCAGCCTCTCGAGCAGGAAGTCCCCGCCCGTGACCATTCACCTCCGCAAGATGTACGTCGACTGCCGCTTCGGGCAGTTGCACCTGCACACCGCCTTTCCCTCGAGCGGCGGATTCGACGAGCTCACGCCGCTCGTCTGCATCCACCCGAGCCCGCTCACGGGCAGCGTGTTCCGCGGCCTGCTGGCGGACCTCGGATGCGACCGCAGCGTCTACGCGCCGGACCTGCCGGGCCACGGCGAATCGGACGCGCCGGACTCGCCGCCGACGATCGCGGATTACGCCGCTGCCGTTGGCGACCTGCTCGATTCGTTGCGCCTGCGCCAGGTGGACGTGATCGGTTGCCAGACCGGCTCGCTCGCCGCGGCCGAGCTCGCGCTCGCGCGCCCCGAGCAGGTGCGACGCGTGATACTCGCCGGCGTACCCGTGTTCGACGCGAAGGAGCGCGAGGCGTTCAATGCGCGGCCCTGGCCGGCGCGCGCGCGGGAGGACGGCAGTCACCTGCTGGACGAATGGCAACGCATCCGGCGTGTGCGCGGCCCGCAAGCGCCGCTGTCGCGCCTCGCCGAGGACATGGTCGCCTTGATGCAGTCCGGCGAATCGGCGGCCTGGGGTGCCACGGCGGCCGCGAACTATCCGGCTGGGGAGCGCCTGCCATTGCTCAGGCAGCAGGTGCTGGTGCTGCGGCCGAAGGACGAGTACTGGGACATGACGATCCGCGCGGACTCGCTCCTGCGCGAGGCGCGCCGGGTCGACTTGCCCGAACAGGGTGGACAGGCCTTCGACGCGGGCGTGGGCGCAGTGGTGCGCTACGCGCGGGAATTCCTCGACCGCTGAGCCGGCCACAGCACGAGCGCGACGGCGAACAGCGCGATCGGCGGCAGGGCCGCCAGGTTGAGCGCTTGCCAGCCGAGCGCGTGGATTGCCGGTCCGGCCAGCAGCGACGCGGCGGCCTGCGTTCCGAACACCGCGAACTCGTTGACGGCCTGGGCGCGAAACCGCTCCGCCGGCCGGTAAGCGGTGGTGAGCAGGGCCGTACCCGCGACGAACAGCAGGTTCCAGCCCACGCCCAGCAGCACGAGCCCCCACCAGTAGTGCATGATTTCGCGGCCCGTGCCGTCGACGACGATGCAGGCCGTCATCAGCGCGAGTCCCGCGGTCATGCCGGCGCGCACGCCGATGCGCGAGATCAGCACGCCACTGAACAGCGAAGGGACGTACATCGCGAGCAGATGACTCTGGATCACCAGCGCCGTGGCGGCGTCGGAGTGATGATCGTGGACGTGCATGCTGATCGGCGTGGCGGTCATGATGAAGCTCATCACCGCGTAGGACACGATGCCCGCCAGCACGGCGACGAGGTACGCAGGCTGGCGCACGACCTGCAGCAGCGGGCGCGCGGGCCCCGAGTCGTCGTGAAGTTCGTGCGGTGGCGCCGGCCGGTAGCGTGTCAGCACCAGCGCGGTCGCGATGCAGAGCGCCGCGACGCCGACGAAGGACCCCGCGTATTCGCTGCCCGGCACCAGATCCTTGAGCGCGAGCGCGAGCTGCGGGCCAAGCGCCGCCGCGACGAGCGTGCCCACCATCACGACCGAGATCGCCGTGCTCACGCGCCCCGGCGGCACGCTTTCCGCGGCGGCGAAGCGGTGCTGCAGCTGGAAGGCGAGGTTCGATCCGAGCACCAGGGCCGCCGCGCACAGCAGCAGGAAGCTCGACAGCACGATCGCCCAGGCGACCGCAAGTGCGGCGACTGACGCCGTGAGCGCGCTGGCAATGAACGCGTTGCGCCGGCCGATGCGCTGCATGACGAGGGCCGCCGGGACGGTGGCCAGCGCGAGGCCGAGGACGGTGAGCGACACGGGCAGGGTCGCGAGCTGCGGCGATGGCGCAAGCTCGCTGCCCACGATTCCGCCGAGCAGGGTCATGGTCATCATGCCCGAGGCCGACAGGGCCTGGGCGACGCTGAGCACGACGACGGTGCGCATCGTCCGTCAGGCGTAGCGTTGCCAGGAGAATGCGCAGAGCAGCCCGGCAACGATGCAGGTCACCAGCCACTCGAGCGCGTGGATGGCTGCCACCGGCGCAAAGTCGCGCAGGCGCAGCGCAAGCGCGCCGAGCATCGGCACGGCGATCGCCGCCCAGCTTGCGAGGCCGAACAGCAGGCCGGTGGCATACCACGGCGCGTTGACGATCGCGATGAGGCCCCAGCCCAGCCAGAACAGGAAGCCGAGCATCGCTCCGCCGGCGGCGTACAGCAGCGCGTGCATGGCGAGCTGCGCGACGGACTCACGGTGCCATGACGCGGGACGCTCGCGGCGATTTCGCTCGAGCCAGGGCGAGGAGACGAGGCCGCTCCACAGCACGCCGGCCAGCCCGCCGGTCAGTCCGGCGAAGACGCTCATCACGAGTTCGATGCGCTGCACGGTCGGCTCCGCCTCAGAGCCGGCGTCGCAGCGCGTTCACCAGGCGCTCGATCTCGTCGTGGTCGTTGTACGCGTGCAGGCTGGCGCGCAACGCGTCGAACGCCGGGCCGTGGCCCACGTGCGCGACGGCGATCCGGTCCTCCTGCGCCAGCGACCGCGCGACGGTGGCGTGGTCGCTGGTTGGAAGCCTGTAGCTCACGATGCTGCTCGCGAGCGACGGGTGGCCCGGCGACAGAACCTGCACGCCGGGCAGCGCAGCGAGGCTGTCGCGCAGGAAGGCCGACAGTTCGCGCATCCGCGCGCCGGCGCGTGCCGGGTTCACGGCCTGCCGGAACTCGATCGCGATGCCGATCCCCTCGAGACTCGGCGCCTGGTACCGGCTCAGGCTGCCGTACTTCGCCTGCGCCGCGGGCACGCCTGCGGCCGCCGGCTCCAGTCCGAAGCGGTCGGTCGCGTTCCAGCCAGCGGGCCGGTCCACGACGAGCGGCCAGAGGCGCTCGCGCGCCTCCCGGCGAACGATGAGGGCACCGGTGCCCCGCGGGGCGTTGAGCCAGCGATGGAAGGCGGTTGCGTAAGCGTCGCAGCCAAGGTCGGCGATGCGCAGGTCCAGGAGCCCAGGCCCCTGCGCGCCGTCGACGACCGAGAAGATTCCATTCGACCTCGCAAGCGCGCAGAGCTCGCGCACCGGCATCACGGTGCCGTCGGTCGACTGCACGTGCGCGAACGCCATGACCCGGGTCCGCGGCGTGATGGCGCCTGCGAAGCGGCCGACGATGGCCTCGGGCGAGGTCGGCACCCCGTCCTGCGGCAGCTGCGTGACCTTGATGCCGCGGCGCTTCGCCTCGAGCAGCCATGGGTACACGGCCGCGGGCCGGTCGTGCGTCGTGGTCAGCACCTCGTCGCCGGCCTGCAGGTCGAGGCCGCGCGCCACGGTATTGAGCGCCTCGGCCGAGCCCGAGGTGAGCGCGACGTCGTCCGCCTCGGTGCCGAGGAAGGCGGCGATCGAGGCCAGCCTCGGTGTCATCCCTGCGTCGAGCGAAGCGGCCTCGTAGACCACACGATTCTCGCTTTGCCGCTCGCGACTGCGGAATTCTCGTGCGAGCACGGCCCGCAGCGCCGGCCCGGACCCGGCCGTGTCGAGCCAGGCAAGCCCGGGCTCCAGGGCCAGCTGTGCGCGCATCCACGACCACAGCTCCCGCGAGAGGACGGGCACGCTGCCAGCCGGGAAGGTTTGCCCGGCCGCGGCCACGGGAAGGAGTGTGCTGGCGCCGAGCACGCCGAGGAATTCGCGGCGCGAAACGAAATCATTCATGTCGGGAATCGAGGCTTCCGGTCGGGTGGAGCTGGCCGTGCGGGCGAAGTATGGAGCGTGTCTGCGACCCGCGGCAACCCGCTTCCTGCTAACTTAAGCGGTGCAAATCCCCGGATCCGCCATGCAAGAAAGCTACATCGAACGCATCCTCAAGGCGCGCGTGTACGACGTCGCCGTCGAGACGCCGCTCGAGCCCGCGCCTCGCCTCGCGCGCCGGCTCGGCAACCGGGTCCTCTTCAAGCGCGAGGACCTGCAGCCGGTCTTCTCCTTCAAGGTGCGCGGCGCCTACAACAAGATCGCGCACCTTTCGCAGACCGTCGCCCGGCGGGGCGTCATCTGCGCCTCGGCCGGCAATCATGCCCAGGGCGTCGCGCTCTCCGCCCGCCACCGCGGGATACCCGCCGTGATCGTGATGCCGCAGACCACGCCCAACATCAAGGTGCAGGCCGTGCTCGATCTCGGTGGCGAAGTCGTGATGCACGGCGACGACTTCGACCATGCCTGCGAGCACTCGGTCGAGCTCGCGCGGGAGCGGGGGCTCACCTTCATCCACCCCTTCGACGATCCGGACGTCATCGCGGGCCAGGGCACGATCGGGATGGAGATCCTGCGCCAGTGCCCGGACCCGATCGACGCCATCTTCGTGCCGATCGGCGGCGGCGGGCTGGTGGCCGGCATCGCCACCTACGTCAAGTCGCTCTACCCGAAGGTTCGAATCGTGGGCGTCGAGCCCGACGACGCAGCCAGCATGTACGAGTCGCTGCAGGCCGGCCGGCGCGTGACGCTCGAGCGCGTCGGCATCTTCGCCGACGGCGTGGCGGTGCGGCGCGTGGGCGAGGAGACGTTCCGGCTCGCGCAGCAGTACGTCGACGAGGTGATCCTCGTCAGCACGGACGAGATCTGTGCGGCAATCCAGGACGTCTTCGAGGACAACCGCACCATCGCCGAGCCCGCGGGCGCGCTCGCGGTCGCGGGGCTCAAGAAGTACGTCGCGCGCGAGGAGTGCACGGAACGGCTGATGGTGACGCTGAACAGCGGTGCGAACGTCAACTTCGACCGGCTGCGCCACGTTGCCGAGCGCTCCGACATCGGCGGGCAGCGCGAGGCGCTGTTCGCCGTCGAGATCCCGGAGCAGCCAGGCAGCTTCCTGCGCTTCTGCCAGCTGCTCGGCCGGCGCAGCGTCACCGAGTTCAATTATCGGTATGACGACCAGGGCACCGCCCGCATCTTCGTCGGCGCGTCGCTGCATGGCGGGCGCCGCGAAAGGGAGGACCTGCTCGCGCTGGTGGCCGGGGGCGGCTACCGCGTCGTCGACATGACCGACGACGAGATGGCGAAGCTGCACGTGCGCTACATGGTCGGCGGCCACGCGCGCGGGCTGGAGCACGAGCGGCTGTTCCGCTTCGAGTTCCCGGAGCGGCCGGGCGCCCTGCTGCGGTTCCTGCAGTCCATCGGCGGGAAGTGGAACATCAGCCTGTTCCACTACCGCAACCACGGTTCGGACTACGGGCGGGTGCTGGCCGGGGTGCAGGTGCCGCCGGCGGACGCGCTGGAGTTCGAACGGCACTTGCGCGACCTGCAGTACGCGTACACGGAGGAGACGGCCAATCCCGCGTACCGGATGTTTCTCGGCGCCTAGCGCGAGGCGAGCATCCGCTGTCGCCGCCGTGGGCCGAGCAGCCCGATGAACTCGCCGAACACGCGGTCGCTCAGCGGCTGCGAGTGCAGTACGTGGTTGCGGGTCGCCGCGCGAATGCGCGGGATGCGGTGCGTTCCCCAGTGCGTCTCGATCTCGCGGCGGCCGCCGGGGGAGGCCAGCCAGCGCTCGATCAGCTGCGCGTCGGCCTCGAGGTGAAACTGCAGTCCCCACGCGTGGTCGCCGATGCGGAATCCCTGGTTGCGGCAATGCCGCGTGGAGGCGAGGTGCGCCGCGCCCGGCGGCAAGGCGCAGGTATAGGCGTGCCACTGGAAGACGTAATGCGCCGGATGCTCGAAGTGCCGGAACAGGCGATCCTCCCGCGCGCCCGGCAGCGTCTGCAGCCGGTACCAGCCGATTTCGGGCACCGGGTTCGGGCGTACCTCCGCGCCCATGGCGGCGGCGAGCAACTGCGCGCCCAGGCAGATGCCGAGCACGGGCCGCCCGGCGTCCACGGCGGCGCGGATGGCCGCGACCTCCGTGCGCAGGTGCGGATGGCGGTCTTCCTCGCCCACGTTCATCGGCCCGCCGAGCACCACCAGGCCGTCGTAGCGGCGCACGTCCGGCTCGGCGTGCGGCTCGCGGCCGAAGTTGACGTAGCGGAGGCGGAACCCCGATTCGCGCAACAGCGGATCGAGATGGCCGAGCGGTTCGGAGGCGACGTGCTGGAAGACGAGGAGCTTGCGCATGCGATGTCGGCGGATCAGGTGGCGACAATATATCGGGCGCCGCGGGCATTGTCGGATCCCGGACCGCGGGCGCAAACTCGGCGCGACATGACCATGCTTACCCAAAAGCCTGTCGCTGCGGGACTCGCGCCGGTGCGGAGGCCGTCCTGAGGACCCGCGCCGTCTACTGGCTGCCGGTCGTCTATTTCGTCGCCGGCATCGCATGGATCATGGGGTCGGATCACGTCCTGGGACTCCTCTTCCGTGGCGATCCCGGGGCGCTGCTGTTCGCGGGATCGTTCAAGGGGCTGGTGTTCGTCGGGGTGACGGCGCTCCTGCTGTTCGTCGTGCTGTACCTGGGTGTGGGGACGGCCCGTGCGGACGACGCCGGGGCGGCACGGCGGTCCGCCGACGTCGAGGTCTGGAAACCGCTCGCGATCTTCGCGCTCGCCGCCGTCGCCATCGCGGCGGCCGGGGTGTCGCTCTACCGGTCGCAGGCCGACGAGATCCGGCGCAATCGCGCCTCCGAACTGCATGCGATCGCCGATCTCAAGGTCGCCCAGATCGAGTTCTGGCTCGAGGACCGCAGGCAGGGACTCGAGCAGGCCGCCTCGAGTCCGTTCTTCCACGCTGCTGTCGAGGGGTGGCTCGCGGGCGACCGGTCCGACGTGGGGAAACTCCTCGACGTCAGGCTGGAAGGCATCCGCCAGGGCGACGACTTCGAGGCCGTGCAGGTGCTTGCCGCCGACGGACGGCTGCTCAAGATCGTCGGGACACCGTTCGACCTCACCGACGAGGTGCGCCGGGCGATTCACTCGGCCCCCGGCGCGGCGCCGGCGGCGTCCGGCTTCGGCGTCGCGCGCAGCGCGGACGGAACGGCGATCGTGATCGATCACTTCGCCGCGATACGCACGGCGACCGACGCTCCGACCCGGCCACTGGGATTCATCGTCGCGCGCTCCGATCCGCGCCGCTTCCTGCTTCCACTGGCGACCGCATGGCCGTTCGAGAAGTCCACGGGCGAGTCGCTGCTGATTCGTCGCGAAGGCGATTACGTGGTGGCGCTCAGTGATGTCCGTTATCCCGACCGTGCACCTGCGGGCCGGCGCGTGCCGATGTCGCGTACCGACCTGGCGGGCGTGCGCGTCGTCCTCGGCGAGCGGGGCCCCTTCGAGACGTACGACTATCGCGGCGTGCCGGCCCTGGCGGTCGGGACTCCGGTCCGCGGCACGAACTGGTTCCTGCTGGCCAAGGTGGATCTCGCCGAGGTCCATGCGCCCCTCATTCGACTGATGCTGATGGCGTCGGGTCTCGTGGCGGCAGCGCTGCTCGCGGCGGCGGCGCTGGTCGTGCTGTGGTGGCGCAACGAGAAGCAGCGCATGGGCCTGGCGCTGGAGCGCGCCGAGCAGCGCGTCTCCGCGCTGGTGGAGCACTTCGCCTGGTCGAGCCGCTTCGCAAACGACATGGTGGTGCTGCTCGACGAGCAGGGGCGGATCCTCGAGGCCAACGACCGTGCACTCGGCGCGTACGGCTACTCGCGCGGGGATTTGATCGGCAGGTCGCTGTTCGAGCTCGAACTGCATGGCGCCGACGCGGGGAGCGCGGTGGAGGTACGGCGCAATTTCGATTCCATCAAGCAGGCGGGGCAGCTGCGCTTCGAAGCGCTGCACCGGCGCAAGGACGGCACCCGGCTGCCGGTCGAGATCAGCTCGCGTCGCATGGACGTGGGCGGCCGCACCTACGTGCAGAGCATCATGCGCGACATCACCGAGCGGCGTGCCCAGGAGGAGCGGATCGCCGAGATTTCGGCAGAGCGAGACAAGCTGCTCAAGCGCCTCGAACTGCAGTTCGAGCGCATGCCGATAGGCTGCGCGGTGTCGGGTCCGGACTTCCGCGTCCGGCAGGTGAACTCGGCCTTCGAGCGCATCTTCGGCTACTCGCGCGAAGAGTTCGACCAGGATTCGTGGTCGCTGATCGTGCCGGAGGAGCTTCGCGAATGGATCCTGACGCAGCTCGCGCCGCTCGCGACCAGCGACGCCGCGATCACGCTCGTCAATGAGAACCTCACCAAGTCCGGGGCACGCATCACCTGTCGCTGGACCAACACGGCGCTGCACGGCCCCAGCGGCGATTTCCTGGGCCACATCGGCATGTGCGAGGACATCACGCAGCAGATTGCCACCGAGCGGGCGCTGCGCGGCAGTGAAGAGCGCTTTCGTGCGCTCGCCGAGGTATCTCCGGCCGTCGTCTTCCGGACCGACATGGAACGGCGCTGCACTTACGTCAATGCTCGATGGCGCGAAGTCTCGGGGATGGAACCCCCGACGGCCCTCGAGCTCGGATGGCTGGAGACCGTTCACCGCGACGACCGTGCTGCCGTGGCGGAGGCGTGGCAGGCGACCGTGGCCGGCGCCAACTTCCGCCGGGAGTACCGGTTGGACCGTCCGGACGGCAGCGTGGCATGGGTGCTCGGACAGATGACCCGCGAGTACGGCGAGAATGGCCAGGTGATGGGATTCGTCGGCACGCTCACCGACATCACGGACCTCAAGGCCACCGAGCTCGAGCTGCAGGAGTCGCGCGCTCGCCTCGAGGAGCGGGTACGGGAGCGCACCAGCGAGCTTGCCGCGGCCAAGGAACGTGCCGAGCATGCGGACCGGGTGAAGTCCACCTTCCTTTCGATGATGTCGCACGAGCTGCGCACGCCGCTAAACTCCATCCTGGGCTTCACCGACGTCGTGCTGGAAGGCCTGTCGGGGCCGCTGACCGACGAGCAGCGGCGCCACCTCGGCATCGTGCGCGACTCGTCCCTGCACCTGCTCGGGCTCATCAACGACGTGCTCGACCTGTCGCGCATCGAGGCAGGGCAGTTGCGCTTCGAGATTGCGAGCGTCGAATTGCCGGACCTGCTGCGTCGCCGCGTGCAGGGATTCGAGACCGAGGCTGCGCGCAAGGGGCTCGCGCTTTCCGCGGCCATCGGCGCCGGAGTCGGCGTGATCCAGAGCGACGCCAGGCGCGTCTCCCAGATCATCGACAACCTGCTCGCGAATGCCGTCAAGTTCACGGACACGGGGTCGGTTTCGCTTGCGGCGCAGATCGTCGACGACACGGTCGAAGTCGCTGTCAGCGACACCGGTCCCGGCATCGCACCGGGCGACCTGGGACGGCTGTTCGAGCCTTTCTTCACCCAGGCGGTCGGCACGGCCGACCGTACGCATGAAGGCATCGGTCTCGGGTTGCCGATTTCACGGAACCTCGCGCGGGCGCTCGGCGGGACGGTCCGCGTGTCGAGCGAGCCGGGCCGCGGGAGCTGCTTCACCGTCGCGCTGCCTCTCGCGGGTCCGGGCTGGACATGAGCGCGTACGTTTGCCGGCGCGAGCCCGAACGCTCCGACCGGACGTTGCGCGGCCTGCGTCATCACCTGACGACCTGGCGCGGCGAAGACCGCGAGCCCGTGGTCCTGCTGCATGGCTGGATGGATAGCGGCGACACCTTCCAGTTCCTCGCCGATGCCCTGTCGGATCGCTGGACCCTGGTCGCCCTGGACTGGCGTGGTTTCGGGCGCTCGGAGTGGCCGGCGGGGGGCTACTGGTTCGCCGATTACTATGCGGACCTCGACGCTCTGCTCGAGCAGCTGTCGCCGCACGCACCCGTGACACTGGTCGGGCACAGCATGGGCGGCAACGTTGCCATGACCTATGCGGGCGTCCGCCCGGAGCGCGTGCGGCGCGTCGTCAGCATCGAGGGGTTCGGGCTGGCGCGCACGAGGCCGGAGCAGGCCGTCGGGCGCTACCGCGAGTGGCTGCGGCAGCTCGGCGCGCCCGCCACGTTCGCAAGCTACCCGTCCTACGAGACCTTCGCGCACTACCTCGCGCGACGCAATCCACGCCTCGCGCCCGAGCGTGCCGCTTTCATCGCGCGGGCGTGGGCCTCCCGCGCGGAGGACGGCACGGTCCGCGTGTGCGCCGATCCCGCGCACAAGCGCGTCAATCCCGTGCTCTACCGGCGGGAGGAGGCCGAGGCCTGCTGGCGCGAAGTGACGGCGCCGGTGCTCTACGTGATCGCCGGGCAGTCCGAATTCATGGGACGCCTGGGCGGCGAGGCGGACCCGGCGCACATGGCCGGGTTCATCCGTCGCCTCGAGCCCTGTACCATCCCGGACGCGAGCCACATGCTGCACCACGAGCGCCCTGAACTGCTCGCGCGCGAGATAGAGTCGTTCTTCGCGCGCACCTGATGCCACAACCCGGGTTGTACGGCACCTATAATCGGGACCCACTGCGAGGGATGCGCGTGTCCGACTTCGGCTCCAAGCTCTCCTCCTGGTTCGTGGAACTGCGCCGCCGCAAGGTGATTCGCGTGGCGGTCGTGTACCTCGTGGCTGCGTGGCTGGTGATCCAGGTCGCCGACACGACGTTCGAACCCATGGGCCTGCCGGCGTGGTCGCTCAAGCTCGTCATCGTGCTCGCGGCGCTCGGGTTCCCGCTCGCCTGCGCGCTCGCCTGGGCCTTCGACGTGACGGCGCTGGGCATCGAGAGAACTCCCGCGATCGCCGCCGGCATGGCCGCCGCGACGACGCCCGACCCACCCCCGGCGGCCGCCTCGCTCGCCGCGCCCGTGCCAGCGCCGGCCGAGTCGGTCGCCATCCTGCCTTTCGCGGACATGAGTCCGGCCGGCGACCAGGGGTACTTCTGCGACGGCATCGCCGAGGAGATCATCGCCGCCCTGTGCTGCGTGCGGGATCTGCGCGTCGCGTCGAGGACGTCCTCGTTCCAGTTCAAGGGGCGCTCGGCGGACGTGCGCGAGATCGGCAAGGCGCTCGGCGTGCGATCCGTGCTCGAGGGCAGCGTGCGCAAGGCAGGCGAGCGCGTGCGCATAACGGCGCAGCTGGTCAATGCGGCCGACGGCTATCACCTGTGGTCCGAGAGCTTCGACCGGGAACTGTCCGACGTCTTCGCCATACAGACCGAGATCGCGCAGCGGTCGCTGCAGGCGCTCAAGCTGACGCTCAGCAAGCGCGAGACCGAGATGCTGGAGCGCGATGGCACGAGTGACGCCGAGGCCTACGATCTGTACCTGCGCGGCCGTTCCTACATCCGTTACGGCACGAGTACGCTGCCGGCGGCCGAGCTGTTCCGCAGGGCCATCGAGCGCGACCCGCGGTTCGCGCAGGCTCACGCCGGCCTCGCCAATGCGATTGCGCTGCGGGGCATCTGGCGTCTCAACGTGAGCGAGGCCGAGATCGAGGAAGCGCTCGAGGCCAGCCGGCGCGCCCTCGAGCTCGATGCCATGCTGCCGGAGGCGTACGTCGCGCGGGCGTGCCTGCTCTCCATGCAGGGCAAGGACGAGGCGGCCCGGCTGGATTTCGAGGAAGCGATCCGCCTCAACCCGGCCTCGTACTACACCTACTATCTCTATGCCCGCCATGTCTTCGCAATGGGGCGTTTCGCGCAGGCCGCCACGCTGTACGAGGCCGCCGCGCGCCTCGAGCCGGACGACTACCAGTCGCTGACGCTCCTGTATGGCGCACTGCGCAAGCTCGACGACGACGCGGCGCTGGGAGCGGCCGGTAGGCGGGCGATGCAGGCCATCGAGCGGCAGCTTCGGGCGGATCCGGACGACGCGCGGGCCGTGCAGCTCGGTGCGGTGATGGCCGCGAAGCTGGACGACGTGCCGCGTGCGCGCGAACTCGCCGAGCGGGCGTTGCGCCTGCGCCCGGACGAGTTCGGCGCCGCCTACAACGTGGCCTGCGCGTACGCGCTCATGGGCGAGCGCGACCGTGCCCTCGCCGAGCTCGAACGCGCGACGCGCATGGGTCGCGGCAACCTCGGCTGGATCGAGCACGACCCGGACCTCGACGTGCTGCGAGGCGACCCGAGATTCGAGGCGCTAGTGACCGGGCTGCGACCCGACCCGGACAGTGCCGGAGGCGCCGCATGAACCAGGCCACCGCGAGCCGGCTCCCGGCCGCCCTGTTGCTCGTCGTCACCCTGGCGCTGGTCGCCTCGGGCATCCAGCCCTACGACCGACTGACCTGGGTCCTCGAAGTGCTGCCCGTGCTGATCGCGGCACCGCTGCTGATCGCGACGCGGCGCAGCTTTCCACTCACCTCGCTCGCCTACTGGCTGATCGCCATCCACAGCCTCGTCCTCATCCTCGGTGGCCATTACACCTACGCGCGCGTGCCGCTCGGCTTCTGGATCCAGGACTGGTTCGACTTCACGCGCAACCATTACGATCGCATCGGCCACCTGATGCAGGGCCTCGGTCCCGCGATCATCGCGCGCGAGCTGCTGGTCCGCACCTCGCCGCTGGCGCCCGGCAAGTGGCTCTTCACGATCGTCCTGTTCACGGTGCTCGGCATCAGCGCAACCTACGAGTTCGTCGAGTGGGGTACGGCGCTCGCGAGCGAGGAGGCGTCGGCGGCGTTCCTCGGCACCCAGGGCGATGTCTGGGACACCCAGTGGGACATGTTCCTGGCCGGCTGCGGAGCGATCCTCTCGCAGTTCGTGTTCGGGAGGCTGCACGACCGGCAACTCGTGGCCGTCGACCCGGCCGTGCGATCCAAGGTCGGTCTGCGGGCGTGAGACAGCTGAATCGCTCCATTACCTATCGCGTGGCACGACGCATTGCCGTCGGGGTGGTCGGTGGCACCGTCCTGCTCATCGGCCTCGCACTGCTGGTGCTGCCCGGCCCGGCCCTCGTCGTCATACCGGTGGGGCTCGCCATCCTGGGCGCGGAATTTGCCTGGGCGCGCAACTGGCTCCGGCGGGTGCGCCAGCGAGCGACGGACCTGATCGACGCCATCAACGGACGCTAGCGCTTTCCGCGATGGCGCGCGCCGCGCCTTGGGGGATACTCGAGACAAGAGGTGCGGTGAATGCCGGGGTGGACCCGCCGTGGTTTTCTCGCTGCCGGACTGAGTCTCGCCGGTTGCACGCGGCTCGACCGACCGCCGCTGGGATCGCTGTATCGTCCCACGCAGGACAATCCAGACCAGCCGCCGCTGATCATCATCCCGGGGTCGTTCGGCTCCTGCCTGCGTGACCGCGGCACGGGACGCGAAATCTGGCCTCACTCGAACCGCAGCCTGCTGGTGAGCAGCTACCGCCAGCTCGAGCTCGCGATCGACGCGAGCCGCCTCGAGCCGGACCCGGGGGACGTCGAAGCATACGACCTCTTCGAGGAAGGCCTCGGGCGCGATTTCTACGGGCAGATCCTGCGGACGCTGCAGCGCGCCGGAGGCTATGTGCGCTGCAGCGCTGGCGAGAAGGCCCGGCCCGACGGGCGTAACTACTACGTTTACCCCTACGACTTCCGGCTGGAAAACGTGTCGGCGGCGCGGGGCCTGCACGAACTCATCGAGCGAATCCGCCTCGCATACGGCGACCCGGGACTGCGTGTCGACGTGCTCGCGCACTCAAATGGCGGCCTGCTGGCGCGCTACTACGCCCGGTATGGCACCGCGGACATTCCGATGGACGGACCGTTTCGCCCCACGCAGGCGGGCGCCGCCGCGATCCGGCGACTGTTGCTCGTGGGCACGCCGAACCTGGGCACGATCCGGGCCGTGCTCACGCACCTGAATGGCGAGGAGGTCGGGTTCAACAGGATCCCGCCGGAGGTCATGGCGAGTTGCCCGGCAGCGCCGCAGATGATCCCGCACCCCGCCATTCCGTGGCTGGTCGACGTGCACGGCGTGTGCCTGAACCTCGATGCCTTTGACATCGAAACGTGGCGCGAGCATCGCTGGTCGCTCTTCGACCCGCGCGTAGTCGAACGCACGATCGCCCAGCACGGTGGGGGCTCTGCAGGGCGCCGTCATCTCGACGTGCTGCGCGAGTTCCACGCGAAGTACCTGCGGCGGGGTGGGCGCTTCATGGAGTCGCTCGCGGTGCCTGGCGGCCCCGACGACACGAGGCCGTTCATCTTCGGTGGCGACTGCAAGTCCACGCTGGGCCGCCTGGTCGTCGAGGAGGTCGACGGGCGGCTCGTCGCGCGCGAGGACGCCCGGGCGCTCGTCCGGCGGGTCGACGGCGTCGACTACGAGGCGGCGATGTTCGAGCCGGGAGACACCGTCGTGACGCGGTCCTCGCTGCTCGGCCGCCGCACGCTCAACGTCGCCGCACCGCGCACCGAGGTCGAGTCGCTGCAGGTCGCGCACTGCGTGTTCCTGTGCGAGCGCCACCAGCAGCTCACCGGAAACCCGAGCTTCCAGGACAACCTCCTGAACGCGCTGCTGTCCGTCGACCCCGTCTGAGCCGCCTGCCTAGCGGATCGGCTCGTCGAACAGCAGCGCGCGCACGAAGCGCACCGGTGGCGAGCCGAAGGACAGCGCTCCATCGTGGTACGCGCGCAGGTCGAAGCGCGGGCCGCCGCGCCGTTCGGCCTCGGCCCGCATGTCCGCGTGCTCCAGGTAGCCGACGAAGTAGGTCGAGAGCTGCGCCGAGGTGAGTTGCGCCCGTACCCACTTGCCCGCGGCCTCGCGCTCTTCCTGGAAGCCCGATTCCGTCATGAGCTTCATCGCCTCGTCGCGCGTCATGCCGTCGACGTGGATGGCCGAGTCCATGATGGCGTTGGTGACGGCCCGCAGGTACCACTTGAGCTGGATCAGGGTCATGAGCGGGTCGCCGTCCCGGAAACCCTGCTCCTGCATCACGCGCTCGGTGTAGACGGCCCAGCCCTCGACGAAGGGGCCGGAGGACAGCATGGCCCGCAGCACCGACGGGTAGCGGTTCGAGTGCGCAATCTGCAGGTAATGCCCGGGCATCGCCTCGTGGATGGTGAGGTTGGCGATCGACCGGCTGTTGTACTCGCGCAGGAACGAGCCTACCTGCTGCTCCGTCCAATCGTCCGGGATCGGCGAAACGGCGTAAAAGGTGCGCTGGCCCTTGTCGAGCGGGCCCGGCGAGTCGCAGTACGCGACCGCCACGCCGCGCTGGAACTCCGGCATGAGGATGATATCGAGCGGCTCGTCGGGAACCGAGATGAAGCCTCTGGCGCGCACGAAGGTGGTGGTCTCCTCGAGCGTCGCGCGCGCGAGGTCCACCACCGACTCGCGTGCCGGACGATCGGCATAGGCGAGCTCGAGCGCGGCGACGATGGCCGCCTGTTGCTGCTCGCGCGTGGGCGCATCCGGCAGCGCGGGGCCGCCTTCACGCCCGCTCAGCACCCGGCGCGCCACTGCGTACATGCGCTCTCGCGTGCGCAGCACCTCGCCCTCGGCGCGGGCACGGATCTCCTGTCGCGAGAGGGGCGACATGAGCGCGAAGGCCAGTTTCTCGTCGTACAGTTCGCGCCCGATGCGGAACTCGCCCTGCGCCCGCGGCTTCAAGTCCGTCTCGAGCCACTTCTGGTGCTGCTGCACGGCGGCGCGCGCCGAGTCGATGGCCCGCTGCAGCCGCGCGCGGTCGTTTTCCGGCAACGCGCCCATCGCTGGTACCACGAGCTCGTCCACCAGGCTCAGCACGCCCGGGTTCTGCTTGATCGCGGTTTCGGCGTGGATCGCAGGCACGCGCTCCGGCACCAGGTTCGCGCGCTCCTGCTCGAGCAGGCGGGGCAGCTTCTCGAGCCGGTCGGTCACCGCGGCCAGGCGCACCGGCAGCGGCGCGTAGTCGCGCGCCAGCAGGCCGTACAGCGACTGGCCCGCGAGCTGCGTGTACACGAGGGGATCCCACGACCAGTCGCGGTACCTTTCCTCGGACCAGACCGCGTAGCGCAGCTGGTTCGCCAGCATCGCGGCATCGACCTGGTTGGCGCGCGACAGCCCCTTGTGGTCCACGCCATCGAGTTCGGCGAGCACGGACTTCGACCACGCGAGCGCGCGCGATCGGCCTTCGGCGCCCAGGTCGTCGAGATCGCCGTCGTAGCGATGGTCGCCGAGCGCCGTTGCATAGACCGGCGCATACCGGCCGAACTCATCGACGAAGCGCCGGCCGAGTGCCTCGAACTTCGCGTCGGCCGTCGGCGGGCCGGCCGCGGCGGGCTGGAGGAAAGCGATGGACGCCGCCAGCACGGCCGTTAGCATGCCGAGTCGCCGCGTGAATGCTTGCATCGGGAACTCCGTGGTCGAGGAATTGAAGGTGGCGCGGTATGCTGCCACGACCGATGAAAGCTATCACGCACCGCGCGGCCGCATGAACGCCGCGCTTGCCGCGCGCCCCGAGTTGTACCGCAACCGCGATTTCGTCCTGTACCTGTCGGCGCGCTTCCTCTCGACGCTGGCCGTGCAGATGCAGACCGTCGCCGTCGGCTGGCAGGTCTACGAGGTCACGCGCGACCCGCTCGACCTCGGGCTGATCGGCCTGTCGCAGTTCCTGCCCTTCGTCCTGCTGATCCTCCCGGCCGGGCACCTCGCCGACAGCCGCGATCGGCGCCGCATCATGACGGTCTGCTACGCCGTGCTGGCGCTCTGCGCCGTGCTGCTGTTCGCGCTCGCCTCGCGGGGCTTCGGCTCCGCGAGGCCGGTGTTCGCGGTGATGGTGCTGTTCGGCATCGCCCGGGCACTCGGCATGCCCACGGGCCAGGCGCTGCTGCCGAACCTCGTGGACCGCGAGCACTTCGGCCGGGCCGTCGCGCTCAACTCCTCGACCTGGCATGTCGCCACCATCGTCGGCCCGGCGCTCGGTGGCATCGTCTACCTGGCCGGGGCGCCCATTGTCTATGCGACGGTCGCGGTGCTGCTCGCCGTCGCGGCCGTGCTGACCCTGGCCTTGCGTCGCGGCGGCGAGGGCGGCGGACCGCGCGAGCCGGCGACCTGGGATGCCTTGCTCTCCGGCCTGCGCTTCGTCCGCCGGCGCCGCCCGATCCTCGGCGCCATTTCGCTCGACCTGTTTGCCGTGCTGTTCGGGGGCGCCACCGCCTTGCTGCCGGTGTACGCCGCCGACGTGCTGCAGGTCGGTCCGGGCGGCCTCGGCCTGATGCGAACGGCCCCGGGCATCGGCGCGGCGGCTTGCGGGCTCGCACTCAGCGTCCTGCCGATCACGCGCCACGTCGGGCGGTGGATGTTCGGCGGAGTGATCGTATTCGGGCTCGGGACCGTCGTATTCGGGCTCTCGACGAGCTTCTGGCTCACCGTCGTCACGCTCGCGGTGATGGGCGCCGCCGACATGGTGAGCGTCTACATCCGCCACCTGCTGGTGCAGCTCGAAACGCCGGACGAGATCCGCGGGCGGGTGAGCGCGGTCAATGCCGTGTTCATCGGGGCGTCGAACGAGCTCGGAGAGTTCGAGTCGGGGCTCACGGCGGCCTGGTTCGGCACGGTGCCCGCCGTGGTGCTCGGCGGCTGCGCCACCCTGGTGGTCGCGGGGGCGTGGACGCGCCTGTTCCCGGAACTCGCGAAGATGCAGCGACTTCCGGACCCCGCGCGCCAGCTATCCAGCTGACAACTGTACACACATACAGTATCGTTCGCCCATGCTCAGGGCGGATCGAATGCAGGTGGTGAAGGGCCGGGGTGCCGTCACCAATCCGGCGGGGCGCTACGAGGGCCAGCGCCTCGAGGCTGCCGACGACGGCTGGGGCAGCCTGGAGGTCATGCCGCGCCGGCCCGGGACGACGGTCGTGGCCGACCGGCCGCGCCGTGCGATCACTCGCAACCAGTCTCCGGACGTGCCGTTCGAGCAGTCGGTCAATCCATACCAGGGTTGCGAGCACGGCTGCATCTACTGCTTCGCAAGGCCGTCCCACGCCTACTGGAACCTTGGGCCCGGCCTTGATTTCGAGACCCGCCTGTTTCACAAGCCTGCCCTCGCCGACCTGCTCGACCGCGAGTTGAGCTCGCCGCAGTACGTCTGCAAGCCGATCAATCTCGGGGCGAACACCGATCCCTACCAGCCCGTCGAGGCGCAGTACCGCACTACGCGTCGGTTGCTCGAGGTGCTGCTGGCCCACCGCCATCCCGTGACGATCGTCACGAAGGGCGCCCTGATCCTGCGCGACCTCGACCTGCTGGCGGTCCTCGCGGAGCAAGGGCTCGTCTCCGTCATGGTGAGTCTCACGACGCTCGACGACGCGCTCAAGCGGACGCTGGAGCCGCGCGCCGCGGCGCCACGAGCGCGCTTGCGGGTGTTGGGCGAGCTCGCGGCCGCCGGTGTCCCCGTCGGGGCGCTGCTCGCGCCGTTGATTCCCGCACTCAACGACCACGAGATGGAAGCCCTGCTCGAGGCCGCCGCAGGCCACGGCGCGACACACGCCGGATACCTCCTCGTGCGACTGCCCTTCGAACTCGGGCAGCTTTTCGAGCAATGGCTGCGCGAGCACTACCCCGAGCGTGCCGACCGGGTCCTGAACCTCCTCCGGGAGC
Organism: uncultured Gammaproteobacteria bacterium; assembly: GCA_963778185.1. GTDB lineage: Bacteria > Pseudomonadota > Gammaproteobacteria > Steroidobacterales > Steroidobacteraceae > RPQJ01. The sequence goes on from CAVZTF010000003.1 coordinate 1,766,520, forward strand.
TGCGGGGCGGCCGCCTCAACGATCCGCGCTTCGGTCACCGCATGCGCGGCGAGGGCGCGTATGCGCAGATGCTGGCGGCGAGATTCGCGACGGGGTGCCGCCGCCATGGCCTGCAACGGGGCGGCGGTCCGCAGCTCGACACTGGCCGCTTCCTGCACGATCCGCGTGCGCCGCGACAGCACGATTTGTTCGGCTGAGTCGTATACTCGGGCCGTCTCGAGGCCAGGAATGGCCGTTCGAGGATCGCCGGCCGGAGGGGGGATCAACCATGAACGTCCTCGGCAGTCGCTCGCGTCAACCGACCGGCGTACTCGCGCGTTGTTCGAGTCTGGCGGGCGTGCTTGCCGCCGCTTCCGTGGCCACTGGCTGCATGACATCCAGGGTGGCGGAAACGCGCCAGGTCGCCGCATCGATCCAGGCGAACGAGTCCATCGTGGTGCTGAAGAAACCGCAGCTGGAAGGAACGGGGACGGAGGAGAAGTTCCTCGACTGCCTGCAGGAGCGCCTGGGCGGCGAGCTGGTGCATCCGGAGGAGGGACAGTCAGCGCAACAGCGCAGCGCCGACGGCGGCGTACCGTTCCGGATCTACGGCGAGCAGGAGTTCACGGATGCACTCTTCCCCTGGTTCGAGCCAAGCACGGCGCCCGCCAGCGCGGCGGGTCTCAGGAGCCTGATCGAGCGGCCCGGTGTCGCTGAACGCCTGGCGCAGATCGGCGTGCGTTATGTCGTCTGGCTGGACGGCAGCACCCGCAAGACCGACGGCGGCGGCAGCGTCGCGTGCGCGGTAGGCCCTGGCGGGGGTGGGTGCTTCGGCGTCGGCTGGTGGGAAAAGCAGTCGGGTTACGTCGCGTCGGTGTGGGACATGCAGACGGGCAGCGAGATCGGCTCGGTCACCACTGACGTTTCCGGCACCTCAGTGCTGATCGGAGCAATCGCCCCGATCCCGATCATCACGCCGGTGCAACGCACGGCCTGCAATCGCATGTCGGAACAGCTGCGGTCGTTCCTGATCGGGTCGGACCTGGCCGGAGGCGGCACAGCGACGACGGTCGGTGGCGGGGCGCGTTGAACCTGCGGGTACCGGCGCGAATCAAACGTTGATCGAGGAGCGTCGGGCCCAAGGTGCCGCCAGCTCGCTCCGGAGGCTCGAGTCCATGAGTCACTGCTTCATTGTCCGGCTAATTTGGGCCGCCGCCTGCAGCGCGGCCGTGGCCGGGTGCGCGACATCCTCGCAGTCGACGCCGCAGCCGCCGAGCTCGTCCCCACCGTCCTCGTCACCGTCGAACTCGGGTAGCAGCCCGAGTTCCAGCCCCGGTTCGACGGGCAGCTCCAGCGGCAGCGAATCGCCGTTCCCGCCGCAGCAATCGCCTGGCGGCCAGCCGGGCTCGAGCAGCCCCTCGCAGGGGCAGCCGGGATCCGCCGGCCAGCCTTCGCCGCAGGGGTGGCCCCAGCCGACACCCGGCGCCCAGGGCGAATCAAGCGAGCCCGCCGAAGCGGGCAACACCGGGGGCGCGGGCACACCCGGCGGGTCCCCGGCGCGGGGCGGCGGCGAAACGAGTGGAACGGCGGGGCCTGCCGGTTCCAGCGGTTCTGCGCAGGCCGGCGGCGCCGTCCCGGCCGGGCCAGGCGGAAGCCCAGGCGGTGGGCCCGCCGCTTCCGAGGACCGTCGCGCCCAGATCGACCGGCGTTTCGACGAGACCTTCGCCGTCTTCGACGAGCGCATGAGGAAGGAGCAGGAAACGGTCTCGCAGGAAAGAGCGTCGCGCGGGTCCGGCACCGGCACCGGCGGTGAGGCTGCAGGTGACGAGTCAGCATCCGCGGGCGGAGAAGGTGGCGACGAGGCGGGCGCCGGAAACGGCGCCGAGGCTGCGGAAGGGTCGGAGCAGGGCGGTTCCGGCGCACCCGGTGGCCGCGGCGACTCCACCGGCACGGAGTCCGGCGAACAAGGCGGTGGCGGAGGGGTCGGCGGCGGCGCCAGGGGCGGCTCGGGCCCGAACACGGCGCCGGCCGACATCCCGGACGGCCGCGACGACGACATCGTGGCGCGCCAGCTGCGCGAGGCCGCGATGAAGGAGACGGACCCGGAGCTGCGTGAGCGGCTGTGGGAAGAGTATCGGCAGTACAAGAAGAGCACGCAGTGAAAGTGAACGGAATCGTCGGGCGGCCACTGCGCGGCCTCGTCGCGGCCATGGCGTCGCTTGCGCTGCTCGCGGGTTGCGTCGTGCAGGACCAGCGCCCCATGGCGCGGATCGCCGCCGAGAAGGCGACGCAGGAGGTACCCTCCGACGAGTTGCTCGACGTGGGCGTGCGCCTGTTCGATCCAGACGTTCCCGAGGACCCGAAGGACCAGGAGCGTGCCCGCATCTTCCCCGACGTCCGCAATGCGGAGTCGCGTTACTTCCCGGTCGTGATTCGCAACACACTCGAGAGCACGGGTCACTGGGGCCAGGTGCGGGTCCTGCCGCGCGACGGAACCGGCATGGACGTGTTCGTGGACGGTCGCATCCTGTCCTCCGATGGCCGCGAGTTGAAACTCGACGTCGAGGTGAAGGATGCGACGGGCCGGCTCTGGTACCACAAGGTCTACGAAGGCAAGGCCGACGTCCGCGCCTACTCCGGCGGGGTCGGGAGGCCCGCAGATCCGTTCGAGAACGTCTACAACACGCTCGCGAACGACCTGCTCGCAGCCCGGCGGAAACTCGGTCGCGAGCAGCGGGTGCAGATCCGGCAGGTCTCGGACCTGCGTTTCGCCGCCGACCTGGCCCCGTACGCATTCGGCAGTTACCTCGCGCAGGACCGCAAGGGCGCCTACTCGGTCGCGCGCCTGCCCGCCGCGGATGACCCGGTCGTGCTGCGCATGCAGCGTGTACGCGAGCGCGACTACGCGCTGGTCGATACCCTGAACGAGTATTACGCGAGCTTCGGTGACAGCATCGCGGAGCCCTACACCAACTGGCGCAAGTACAGTCACGAGGAGCTCGAGGCCGAAGCGCTGGCGAGGCGGCAGGCCGCAACACGCCAGATACTCGGCGCGGTTGCCGTCGTCGGCGGCATCATGGCGGGCCAGGAGACCAGCAGCAGCGCCGGATCGGCGGCGGCCACGGCCGCCGTGATCGGCGGCATCTACGCATTCAAGAGCGGCCTCGACAAGCGCGCGGAACTCAAGGTGCACAGCGAATCGCTGAAGCAGCTCGGCGATTCCTTCCAGGCCGAAGTCCAGCCCATGGTCGTCGACGTCGAGGGACGCACGCTGCAGCTCAAGGGCTCCGCGGAGGAGCAGTACGCCGAGTGGCGGCGCCTGCTCAAGGACCTCTACGAGCACGAGACCGGCCTGCCCGCGGTCCAGGCAGGCCAGCCCTGACTCTCGCGAACCCGGCCATCATGCTCGAGAGCGGGCGGGTTTTCCTTGCGCGGTACACGCTGTTGAGACGGCTCGGCGACGGCCGCGCGAGCGAGGTCTGGCTGGTGCGCGATCGTGAAGCCGCGTGCGATTGCGCGCTGCAGCTGCTGCGCCCGCAGGTCGCGGCCGACCCCGTGGAGCGCGAGCAATTCCTGCGCGCGGCGCGCCTCCAGCAGCCGCCGCTGCACCCGAACATCCTGCGCTGTCTCTCGGTGCACGAGGCGGCGCCCGTGCACGCGGTCTTCGAATTCATGGCGGGGGGCGACCTCTCCCGCTGGCGCGGACGCGATTGGCGGCAGCTCCTGCCGCTGCTCGCTCAAGTCGCGGAAGGCGCTGCGGCGCTGCACGCGCGCGGCCTCGTGCATCGCGACCTCAAGGCGACCAATGTACTGGTCGACGAGGATGGTCGGCCGCGCATCGCCGACCTCGGCCTTGCCGCGCCCATCGCGGATCGCGCAGCGCAACGATGCGGTTCGCCGTTCTCGTCGAGCCCGCAACAAATCGACGGCGAGGCGCCGGCGATCACCGACGACGTCTACGCGTTCGGGGTGCTCGCCTACGAGGTGCTGACGGGCTATCCGCCGTTCTACCCGGATCCTGCGCCCGGGCGCGTCCGCACGGAGCCTCCGGCGCCGATGAATGCGCGCGTTGCATTGCCGGGGGACCTCGAGCGACTCGTGCAGCAGTGCCTGGCGAAACGGCCGCAGGACAGGCCACAGGACCTCCTCACGGTGGCCGCGCAACTGCGGGCGATCACGGCCACGGCGGCGGACGGGCGCTCGACGCGCGATGAGACCGGGCGCGTCGTCCTGCGCGCGCCGCAGCCGGGCCCCGCTGCGATCGAGCCGCAGTGGCAGAGGCCGGCACCGCCCGGGCCCAGTCCCGCGGAGCTGCGATCGCAGGGATTCCGGCGCGGGGTGGTGGCGGGCGCGTTCGTGTTCCTGCTCGTTGCGGCTGCCTTCGTGTTCTTTGCGCTGCCGCGCTGGGTGGAACGCCGCGACGAGGCTCGGGCGCCCGTGGTCCCTGCCGCGGCTGCGCCAGCGAGTGAAACCACGCCCGCCGCGGCGACCGAGCGCGACCTGCAGCGACTGGCGGAGGCGAAACAGGAGTTCGAGGCAGCACGGCCGCCGGTGGCTGGTCGCCTGGCGGGGCTCGAATCGCGCGGTGCCCCGGCATGGGCCGGCGAAACCTTCAAGCGTGCCCGGCAGGCCCTGGACGATGCCGACGCTGCGTTTGCTGCCCGTGATTACGCTGCGGCACTTGCGCGATTGCGCAACGGCGGCCAGGACCTCGAGGCGGTCGAGAAACTCGCGGTGACCACGTTGCGCGAGGCGCTTGCGGCCGGAGCTGCAGCCATCGATGCGGGCCAGGCCGCCGAGGCACGACGCCAGTTCACGCTCGCGACGCAGGTCGACCCGACGAACGAGGCGGCGAAGCGCGGGATGCGCCGCGCCGGAACGCTCGACGACGTGCGCGCGTTGCTGGCAAGGGCTGCGGATGCGGAGCGGGCCGGACGGTCCGCCGAGGCTGCGGCCGCCTACCGGGGGGCGCTGCAGCTCGATCCCGACACCGGAGCCGCTCGCGAGGCGCTCGCACGCCTGCAGTCGCAGGCGGCTGGCGACGCGTTCGCAGCGGCGGTCTCGCAGGGGCTGGCAGCGCTCGGTCGCAACGATTCCGGGGCGGCCCGCACGGCATTCGAGCGCGCGGGACGTATCCGACCCGGGGCCCCTGAAGTGCAGGATGGACTGGCACGCATCGAGCGCGCGATCGGTGACCGCACCATCAGCGACCACCTCGCCGCCGCGCAGCAGGCCGAGCAGTCGGAGCGCTGGAGCACGGCGGTGGCCGAGTACCGCAAGGCGCTCGAGGTCGATCGCAACCTGCTGGTTGCGCAGCAGGGCGTGGAGCGTGCCGAGCCCCGCGCCATGCTCGACGCGGAACTGGCCGCGTACCTCGAGCGGCCCGAGCGGCTGTTCTCGACCGACGTTCGCGGTGCCGCTCGCGTCGCCGTTGCGCGGGCACGCGCCCTGGCCGCGCCGGGACCCGTCCTTACCCGGCAAGTCGCCGCACTGAGCGACCTGGTGGCCGCGGCGGAGACCCCGGTGCACGTCGCGCTCGCCTCGGACAACCTCACGGAGGTGACCATCTACCGCGTCGGCAAGCTTGGGCTCTTCGAGCGCCGGGACATGGAACTGCTGCCGGGCCGTTACACGGTCGTAGGCACGCGCGCCGGATTCCGAGACGTGCGACGCGAGATCAACGTGCTGCCGGGCCGCGAAGCGCCGGTGCTGGTAATCCGTTGCGAGGAGCAGATTTGAGCGCCGAACTCACGTTGCGCGAACCGCTCGGCGAGCGCGTACTGGCGGCGGGTGACTTTCCCCTGTCCATCGGCGGCGCCGGATCGGACGTGGTCGTTCCCGCGCCTGCGCCCGGGCCCCTGGCGTGGGTCGGCCTGCAGGACGGCCAGTTGTTCGTGCAGCCGGCGGACGAAGCAGCGAGCGTGCTGCACAACGGGGCGCGCATCGCGGGCTCCACGTGGCTGCGCGGGGGCGACGTACTCGACGTCGGTGGTGGCCGGCTGAAACTTCGCCTGGCGGACGGGCGCCCGCTGCTCGAGGTCGTTGCAGGCGGAGCGGACAACGTCACGGCGCCACCGGTCGTCGATGCCGCTGCGAGCATTGCGGGCGGCGGAGCGCAGGAAGACGAACGCATCGAGGCCGTGGCCTTCCGGCGCGACGCGGCCGTGGCCACGGCGGGGCCGCGCGCCTTCCCATGGCGCCGGGCCGTCGTCTTCGCGGCGCTGGCGCTGCTCGCCGGAATCGCCGCCCTGATCTTCTCCGCGACGCCGGTACAGGTCGAAATCGCGCCTCGGCCCGACAGCGTCCATTTCCAGGGCGCCTGGCCGGGGTTCAAGCTCGGGACCGGTCACTTGTTGCGGCCAGGGCAGTACACGCTCGTCGCCCGGCGCGAAGGCTACGAGGAACTGCGAGTGCCGGTCACGATCGGCAGGGAGCGCGGCCAGCGGCTGCAGCATCGCCTCGCCGCGCTGCCCGGCCGTCTCCGCATCGAACTGCCGGTCCCTGGCGAGGTCCGGATCGACGCCAAGGCTGCCGGCAAGGCGCCTGGCGAGTTCACGCTGCCCGCGGGCAAGCACGCGTTGCTCATCGACACCGAGCGCCACCTCGATTTCTCCGCCGAGGTGCAGATCGAAGGGCTGGGCAAGCTGCAAACGCTCACCCCGCAGCTGACGCCGGGGTGGTCGACCGTGTCGGTGGCGACGGAGCCGGCCGGCGCGGAACTGCGCGCCGCAGATGCGCTGCTCGGCACGACGCCGCTCGAGTTCGAGCTGATGGCCGGTTCACACCGCCTCGAGCTGCGCCTCGATGGCTTCAAGCCGTGGATCAGCGACGTGCAGGTCAAGGCCAACGAGCCGCTCGTCATCGGCCCGGTTCGACTCGGGCTGCCCGATGGACGGCTCGACGTGCGCAGTTCCCCGGCGGGCGCAAGCGTCACGATCGGCGGCGCCTACCGCGGCCGCACGCCGCTGGCGGTCGACGTCCGGCCCGAGATCGAGCAGCGGATCGTCGTCTCGCGCGAGGGCTACGAGCCGGCATCCCGCGACCTCGCCGTGGCGGCCGGCGCGCGTGCTGCGGTCGAAGTGGAACTCGCCCCGATTCTCGGCGACGTCATTGTCCGGGCGAATCCCCCGGACGCGCAGCTGCTCGTGGACGGCGCGGACCGCGGCGTGGCGAACCAGACACTGCGCCTGCCTTCGACACGACACGCAATCGAGATCCGCAAGGCCGGGTACGCGCCGTATCGAACGACCGTGACGCCTCGCCCGGGGTTGCCGCAGAACCTCGAGGTCACGCTGCTCGAAGGGGTGGCAACCACCGCAGCCGCAGCGACCGCTGCAGTGTCGCCGGCGCCGGGCGCAGTGGAGGCGCCCGCTCCGACGGCGGCCGTGACCGGGCTCGCGCCGACCCTGCGCACCAAGACCGGTTCTGAATTGAAGCTGGTGCCGGCCGGGAGCTACACGATGGGCAGCGCGAGGCGCGAGGCTGGGCGCCGCGCCAATGAATCCCAGCGCGCGGTCGAGTTGAGGCGCCGTTTCTACCTGGCGACGCGGGAGGTGACGAACGCCGAGTTCCGGCAGTTCCGTCCCGCGCACCGCTCGGGCTTCATACTGCAGTCCACGCTCGAGCTCGACCGTCAGCCCGTGGTGAACGTCAGCTGGCAGGATGCGGCGGCCTACTGCAACTGGCTGAGCGCGGAGGAGGGACTCACTCCCGCCTACGCGCAGAAAGGCGGCAAGCTCGCGCCGGTCGAGCCGATCACGAACGGCTACCGCCTGCCGACCGAGGCCGAGTGGGAATGGGTGGCCCGCGGCGCGAGCGGGGCGCTGCGCAAGTACCCCTGGGGCGACGTGCTTCCCGTGCCAGCCGGCGCCGGCAACTTCGCGGACCGCACGGCCCAGCCGCTGGTGCAATCGTTCCTCGCGGATTACGACGACGGCCACGCCGCCACCGCGCCCGTGGCCAGCTTCGCGCCAACGGCTGGCTTCTACGATTTCGGCGGCAACGTCGCCGAGTGGACGAATGATCTCTACACTGTCCAGCCGCCGAGCAGTGCGGTAGCGGTGGATCCGGCCGCCACGGGCGAGGGCGCCTTGCGGGTCATCCGCGGTTCGAGCTGGAAGCACTCGGCGGTCACGGAGTTGAGGCTCGCCTACCGCGAATACGGGGATGGAAAGCGCAATGACCTCGGCTTCCGCATCGCGCGTTACGCGCAGTAGCCGCCGCCGGCGGCTGGTGCTGCTCCTGTTCGGCGGCTCTCTCGCCGCGGTGACGGTGCTGCGCGCACAGGAACCGCCGGCCTCCGTGGCCACGGAGAAGACCACGGAGGGCACACGGAGCGCGGAGGGGGCAGAGGCGAAGCGGGCCGAGCCGCTGTCGGAGAAGGACGGCACGCAAGCGCCCCCGGCCGATGCGCCTGCGCCCACCGCCGAGCCGGACCGCAAGCCCGGCGTTGTCGGTCCGACGCCGGGCCGCTTCGAGCCCACCGAGAAGGTGCGCGCCGATTTCGACGTTTCGTTTCCCGTAGACATCTGAGCACGGAGGCCGCTGCCTAATGGCCCGATTCAAGTCCCGCGCGCCGAGCGAACTGCTCTACAGCCTGTTCGCCCTGATCATCATCACCATCGCAGTGCACGCGGTGTACGTCACGCTGGTCCGCCCGAAGGCGGCCACGATCCTGGCCGAGCAGCGCGCCGCGATGAAGAAGGATCCCGACTTCATCGCCGAGCGATCGATGTACGTGGTGCTGAAGGACTGGGAGCAGGAATCCGAGATCATTCTGGCGCTCTGGGCCTTCGCGCTCATCGGCTACAAGTCCATTCATTCCCGCCGTGAGCGCGGCCTGCTGGAGCGGGACCTGCTGCAGGTGCCCGAGGGGGTGAGGGTTCTCCCCGAGGACACACGTGAGTACGCGCGTCAGATCGAGTCATTGCCGCCCGCGGATGCCGAGTGCCTGCTGCCGCGAGCGCTGCTCGCGGCCCTGCATCGATTCGGCGCCACGCATCACGTACAGGATGTCTCGGATGCCTCGCGTGCGGTTTGCGCGGCGGAGGCCGACCGGCTCGACTCGGAGCTGTCCATGCTTCGCTACATCGCGTGGGCGATTCCGGCCATCGGCTTCATCGGAACCGTGCGCGGCATCGGCGACGCGCTCGGGCAGGCTCACCGGGCCGTCACCGGTGATGTTTCCGGCGTCACGGAGGGCCTTGGCACCGCCTTCAATTCGACGCTCGTCGCGCTGCTGCTGAGCATCGTCCTGATGTTCCTGCTGCACCAGCTGCAGCTGGCGCAGGAGCGGCTCGTGCTCGACAGCGAGACCTACCTGGACCGCAACCTGATCCGCCACATGCAGGTGCGCTGAGCGAAGATGACGCTCGCCCTCGAAATCAACGACGCCGGCCTCGTCCTCGCGGGCGACGGCGAGTTGCTGGCCGAGGAGCCCGGCTACGCGATGCTCGATGGCCGCGAGCCCGAGACGGGCACTGCGGCCGCCCGGCGCGCGCGCCTGAAGCCCCTCTTCGCCGAGACACGTCACTGGCAGGACCTCGGCACGGCGGCGCTTGCGCGACCGATGCCTGCCGCTGCGACCCATGCCGAGGTGGCCTACGCCCAGCTTGCCGGTCTGGTGCGACCGCACCTGCCGCGCGGCGCCGAGGCGCTGCTCGCCGTGCCGGCCTGGTACACGCGTGAACAGCTTGCACTGCTGCTCGGGATCGCGAAGGAGGCCGGACTCGAGCCGGTGGGCCTCGTCGATGCGGCGCTCGCGGCGGCTTCGCTCGAGCCCGCGCCGGACAGCGTCCTGCAGCTCGAGCTGGGGCTGCACCGCGCCGTGCTGAGCGTGCTCGACCGCAGCGGCGACCTGCGGCGCACCCGCTTCGACCTGTTGCCCCAGCATGGCTGGCTCGCGCTGCAGCAGGCCTGGCTCGACCTCATCGCCGCGACCTTCGTGCGCAAGACGCGTTTCGACCCGCTGCACGAGGCAGCTACGGAGCAGCGCCTGTGCGACGGCCTGCCGGCCTGGCTCGATTCCCTGCGCAACGCGCCCACGGTCACGATCGAGATCGAAGCGGCGGGCGGACCACGCTCCATCGAACTGGCGGCGGCCGATTTCGCCGCCGCGGCGGGCCGCGTCTACGACGAACTGGCGCGCGTGCTGCAGCGCGCGCGTCCGGCGGGGGGGCCGCTGCACGTCCGGCTCTCGCACCGTCTCGCTGCGCTGCCCGGGCTCGAGCTCCGGCTCGCCGCAATCCGCGACTGCGAGGTCGTGCGCCTGCCGCGTGGCGCGGCGGCGCTCGGCGCGCTCGCCTACGAATCCGTTCTGCGGGGCGGACGCGGCGCAGGCATCGCGCTGGTGCAGCACCTGCCGGTGCCGGCGCGCGCCGGCACGCGGCGCGCGCCCGCGTGGGCGCCAGCAGTCCCCTTCGACTCGCGTCCCACCCACCTCGTCCACGGGAGCCGCGCCTACGTGATCGACACGCGGCTTCTCACGCTCGGTTCGGCAGTCGATGCCGGACGGCGCGCCGTGCCGATCGCCCCGGGCCCCGGTATCTCGCGCGCGCACTGTACGCTCGTCCGCGAGGACGGTGTGGTATGGCTCGAGGATCACAGCACCTACGGCACGCTGGTGAACGGCGAGCGCATCAGCGGCCGCATCGAGTTGCGCGCGGGCGACCGGCTGCGGCTCGGCAGCCCCGGCGTGGAGTGCGAGCTGGTGCGAGCGGTGGACGACGATGGCGCGGCGTAAGACCGAGGTCTTCAGCCTCTCGTTCCTCGACGTGATCGCCTGCGGATTCGGCGCGGTCGTGCTCTTCTACACGATCCTCAGTGCACAGGCCGGGGTACAACGCCAGCAGCGTAACGACGACCTGCAGTCCGAGGTGAACAAGCTCGAGGAGGAGGTGCTCGAGGGCTACAAGAACCTCGTCGTGCTGAAGAACTCGCTCGAGAGCACCGACGAGGCGGTGCCGGCCGAGGGGCTTTCGAACCGCGTCATCGAGGAGACCGAGCGGCTCAGGCAGCAGCTGGCGGAGGCCGAGAAGGACACCCTTTCGAAGCGGGAGACCATCGAGCGCCTGAAGCAGGACCTGAAATCGCTCGACGAGGGCACGCGACGCCTGAGCGCAGGGACGCCGAGCCCCGGACAGCCCGGCACGCGGATCAAGGGCTTCGTGGGGAGCGGCGACCGGCAGTACCTGACCGGTCTCAAGGTCGGCGGCGGGCACGTCCTGATCCTCGTCGACGCCTCGGCCAGCATGATGGACGAGTCGGTCGTGAACGTGATCCGGCTGCGCAACATGCCCGAGGTGCGGCGCCTGGCCGCGGAGAAGTGGCGCCGTACCGTGGGCACCGTCGACTGGCTCACCACGCAGCTGCCGGCCAGGTCGAAGTTCCAGGTCTACGCGTTCAATACGAAGGCGCAGCCGCTGGTGCCGGGCAGTGCAGGCAAGTGGCTGGGCGCGGACGACGCGAATGCGCTGAACGACGCGTTGCGCGAGATGCGCAGGATCGTCCCGCAGGACGGCACGAGTCTCGAGAACGCCCTGGCAACCGTCGCGACACTCTCTCCCCGGCCCGACAACATCATCCTCGTGACCGACGGGTTGCCGACGCAGGGCGCCTCGCCACCTGCGGTCCGCAGGACGATCGACGGCGAGGGGCGCCTCCGGCTGTTCGAGCGTGCCATTGGCCGTCTGCCTTCCGGCATACCGGTCAACGTGATCCTGTTGCCGATGGAGGGCGATCCGCTGGCGCCGAGCGCCTACTGGACGCTCGCCCGCCGCACCAACGGCTCGTTCCTGAGCCCGGCGAGGGACTGGCCGTGAGACGCTCACGGCTCGGCCGGCGCGATGTCGAGGTCTTCAGCCTCTCGTTCCTCGATGCGATCTGCTGCGGCTTCGGTGCGGTGATCCTGCTGCTCGTGCTGACCGAGGTAGGGGAGCCCGTGGTGTTCGAGAAATCGCGCGAGGACCTGCAGGGCCGCGTGCTCAAGCTCCAGCAGGAGCTCGCGGACATCCGCGGCACGAGCGAGGTGCTGAACCGCGAGCTCAAGACCCGCCGCGTCCAGCTCTCGGAAGAACAGCAGAAGATCGCGCGGCTGCGCGGCGACCTGAGCGCTTTGCGCGGCCAGTACGAGTCCTCACGCAAGGAAGCCGAGGTTGCCAACCAGATCGAGGGGCAGCTGGTCTCGGCGCAGCAGGAACTCACCGAGGAGATGAAGCGCCTGCTCGGCGCGCAGTACCGCCGCAAGGACGACTCGCCGATCGGCGGCGTGCCGGTCGACAGCGAATACATCATCTTCATCATCGACACCTCGGGCAGCATGGCGAACTACGCCTGGCCGCTCATGCTCAGGAAGATGCAGGAGGTGCTGGACGCCTACCCGACCGTGAAGGGGTGGCAGGTCATGAGCGACGAGGGCGGGTACATGTTCCCCTCCTACCGCGGGCGCTGGCTGCCCGACACTCCCACGCAGCGCAGGCTCGTGCTCGAGCGGTTGCGCAACTGGTTCCCGTTCAGCAATTCGAGTCCCGTCGAGGGCATCGTGGAGGCCATCCGCACGTACCACGCGACGGGCCGGAAGATCAGCCTGTACGTGCTTGGAGACGAGTTCACCGGCTCGTCCGTCGACTCGGTGGTGCGAGCGGTGGACCTCATCAACCGCGAGGACAGGAGCGGACAGCGCCGCGTGCGCATCCACTCCATCGGCTTCCCGGTGCGGCCGGACGCGCCGCAGTACACCAGCGTCCGCTTCGCGACGCTGATGCGCCTCCTGTGCGCGCGCAACGGCGGGACGTTCGTGGGGCTGAACGAGCCCGGCAGCTACCGGCGGTGACGGGATTGATGCGACGATGGCACCGATGAGCAACCGGCAGCCAGGTGCGAGGGGAACGGCACGCGGGTCCTGGAGCCGGGTCGCGCTGCCGCTGCTCGCGCTGTTGTCCGCGTGCGGGACGACCGAGTTCGAGGCGAGGCCGGCCATTCCGGCGCCGCTGATCACCAGGATTCCCATCGTCGTCGGCGTGTACGTGCCGGCGGAGTTCCGCGACAAGGTGCACCGCGAGAAGCGTGACGGTTCCGAATACGCCATCACGGTCGGCAAGGGGCAGTCGGAGGGTTTCGAGCGCCTGCTGGACGCGATGTTCACCCGCACGGTCGTGGTGCCCTCGGTCGATGCCGGGGCGCGCACCGATCCCGAGATCCGCGGCGTGTTCGAACCCGTGCTCGAGGAATTCGCGTTCATCACGCCTGCCGATTCCGGATCGGACCTGTATGCCGTGAGCGTGAAGTACCGGATCAACGTGTACTCGCCGGCCGGGCAGCTCGTCGATTCCTGGATGTTCACCGGCTACGGCACGCAGGCGAGCTCCTCGGTCGGCCCGGGGCGCAAGGAGGCGCTGCAGCAGGCAACTGCGCTCGCCATGCGCGATGCCGGAGCCAAGCTCGCCACCGAATTCCGGGAGCAGGCGGTCGTGAGGGGATTGCTGCCGGCGGAGGCGGGGCAGCCGCCGGTCGAGGTCGTCCCGCCCGGACCCTGAGGGATCAGTCTTCCGGCACGGTCGGCGCCTCGAGCAGGACGTAGAACGGCTGCGTGAGGCGGACACCGGCGGTTGGCACGGGATGGCCGTTTTCCATGCGAGGGCGGTAACGGGCGGTCGAGGCCGCGCGCAGCGCCTGCTCGGCGAGCTTCCGGTCGTCCGCGTCTGCGAGCACCTTCGCGTCCTGGGTGCGGCCCTGCGCGGTCACCGTCAGCTCGATTTCCACGTGGCGCAACCCGGCTTCGGCGGCTGGGCGCTGGCGATAGCGGTCCCATGAATCCGGCCAGGCGTGATAGAGCAGCACCGGCTGGCCGAACAGCGCGTCCTGCAGGGGCTTGCCGTCGACCTGCGCCCGGCCCGCGGCCTCCCAGGCCTGCTGGTAATGCGGCAGCGCGTCTCCCTCCCGGTCACGCCATTGCAGCCAGTCGCCGAGCTGCGTATGCGTGTCCGCGACCTGGGCAGGCGACGGGTCGGCCCCGGTGCCCGCGATCCGGACGGCGCGCTCGAGCGCCTGCTGGCCCTCGACGAGCAACGAGCTCGGCGACAGCGACACCGGCATCTGCGCCGCCGGGTCATGGAACAGGGTGCGGCGTTCCTCCTGCGTCGAGTCGGATTCCCTTTGCGTGGGGTCGAGGAAGCGGCGACGTGCGTTGTCCGCGATCGCGGTGAGCGGACCGACGAGACTACGGGAATCCTCGCCCTCGGCCGCCTCGACGATGCGCAGCGCATGCCGCAGCGACAGCCGCGACGCATCGTACGCGCGGACGCTCGAATACCAGCGGCCGATGGACTCCAGCTCCTGCGCGTAGCGCAGGCTGTTCGCGCCGTGCCGCCGCTCGACGACACGCAGGGCGTAACGGCGGGCCGCCTGTGCCTCTTCCACGCGATCGAGCGCAACGAGCGACTCGGCCTGGCTTGCGAGCAGCCGCAACTGCTCCTCGTTGAAGAGTCCCTCGCTGCGGCGGCTCAGCGCGACGGCCTGCGCGAAGCGACCGGCCGCCAGTTCATGACGCCCGGCTGCGTGGTAGGTCATGGCGAGGCCGGCGTTGGCGCGGGCCAGCCGCGGGGACGCCGGTCGGCCCGTGGACTCGACGAGCTCGATGACACGCAGATAGCTCGCCTCGGCGCCCACGTAGTCCGCCACGTGATACTGCGTCGAGGCGAGGTTCATCAGCGCCACCTGCAACTCCTCGGCGCCCATCGGCGATTTCAGGTCCGTCAGTTCGACGACCTGTTTCGCCGGCGCGATTGCCAGCTCGTATTGCCGCGCCTCGAAGAGGCTACGGAACTCGGCGAAGGCGTCGGAACGCGAGCGTGGAGCGGGCGTCGCGGCGGCTGACTCCGCGATCGGCGTTTCCGCCTGAGGCGGCTCCTGCGCCGCCGCCGGGACGCAGGTGGACGCCAGCAGGCCCGCGGCGATGAACCGGGGCCAGCACGGGGCGCGCGCGTTCGTGCGGCGTAATTTCACGCCGCCAACAAGTACACGCGGACGGTGACGGATGCAATCCCCGCCCAGGCCCGCTCCGTGCGCAGCGGGAGCCGCGCCCTCATGGATTGCGGACCCCGCCGCATCGATCGGCCGCAATCGTCTCGACCCCGTACCTCCAGATCCCGACGTCCTCGGCCCAGAAGTCGGCCGGCAATCCCGCTTTCGCCTTGAGTCGGCCGAGGAATGACCCGGGCTGCGGGAGTTGCTCCCACACCTTCGGCAGGAAGGTGGCCCGCCGGCCTTGCCAGGCGATCAGGAGTCCGTCCTCGCCGGGCACCAGCTGGCGGACGAGTTCGGCCTCGCTGTGAACTGCGATTCGCTCGAGGGGCGACAACACCGAGATTTCCAGGTCCACCCGGGCCCACTCGCGGGCCTCGAGCGGCGGGAAGCGCGGGTCGTCGAATGCGCTCACCTGCGCATTGCGCCAAACGTCGAGCGCCAGTGCGCAACGCGACTCGATCGTGCCGCAGCAGCCGCGCAACTTGCCCTCGATCGTAAGGGTGACGAAGCTTGCGCGCTCCGCGCGCAGTTCCGCGGACAGGCCCTCGACAGCGGGCTCGCCGACGACTGAGTGCGCGAGCCGGGCCTCGATCGCCGCTGCCGCCGTGCGCAGCAGTATCGCGCGCGAGCCGGCTTCAAGCCTCGTGGAGGGAGTAACACCCATAACCGACCACCCGGGAGCGGTCGCCCGCGGTATCGCCGGAATTGCGCTGGTCGAGCAGTTCGATGCGCAGGCCCTTGCGGCGCGCGACCACCATCAAGCCGTTGATGCCGTAGGCGCCGCAGGCCTGCTCGTCCGAGAGGTCGCCGCGCCGCGCCAGGATCGAGCGCGTGGTCCCGTCGTCGAGATGCCTCGCCTCGGCGTAGGTGTGGTAGTGGCTGAGGTCGGAACTCACGACGATCAGGGTCTCCGGCCCGTTCCACACCGCCTCGAGTGCGCGCGCGACCTGTTCGGGCGGTGCAAGACCCACCGCGACCGGCAACAGGTCGAACTCCCCGAGCATCGCCTGCAGGAACGGCAGCTGGACCTCGAGCGAGTGCTCGCTGGCGTGCGGCGCATCGGCGA
This sequence comes from uncultured Gammaproteobacteria bacterium, assembly GCA_963778185.1. Classification (GTDB taxonomy): domain Bacteria; phylum Pseudomonadota; class Gammaproteobacteria; order Steroidobacterales; family Steroidobacteraceae; genus RPQJ01. The sequence goes on from CAVZTF010000003.1 coordinate 1,782,586, forward strand.
TTCCGACGAGGCCGAGCTCGCGCAGCCGCTGTCGCCCGGCCTCGTCGATCGGGATCTCGCCCAGCGGCGTCGCGAAGCAGTCATCCGACGGCACGGCCATCCCGCGCATCGGTACGCGGTGGCTGGGCCCGAACAGCACGACGTGGCGGATGCCGGCGCCGGCACCCTCCAGCAGGCGGTAGCCGAATCCGGCGACCGTCCCCGAGTAGAGGTAGCCCGCATGCGGAACGATCAGCGCCTTGGGAGGACGCGCTGTCGCGGCCGTCGCGTGCTCGTGCACGAAGTCGAGTACCGCCTGGCGCAGCTGCGTCGCGTTCTCCGGATAGAACACGCCGGCCACCGCCGGTGGCCTGACTCTTGACTTGCCCGTGACCAGACTCAACATCAGGGTAGGTGGGCGGATCGCGCCCCGTCCATGGCTGCTCGAAATCGTCAGTCAATATCCCGCCCGACGCAGGCGGGCACCAATCGTATGAATACCGACTTTTCTGCCATTCCTACTCGCCACTGGCGCCGCCTCGACGACGGGCGCGTGCAGTGCGACGTTTGTCCGCGGCATTGCCGCCTGCACGAGGGACAGCGCGGGCTGTGTTTCGTTCGCGGCCGCGAACGCGACGGCATAGAGCTTTATACCTATGGCCGATCGAGCGGCTTCTGCGTGGACCCCATCGAGAAGAAGCCGCTCAACCACTTCCTGCCGGGATCGTCCGTGCTCTCGTTCGGCACGGCGGGCTGCAACCTCGCGTGCAAGTTCTGCCAGAACTGGGACATGAGCAAGTCGCGCGAGATGGACACGCTCGCCGATTCCGCCTCCCCGGTTGAGCTGGCCGCTGCGGCCGCACGGTTAGGCTGCGCAAGCGTGGCATTCACGTACAACGATCCCACGGTCTTCATGGAGTACGCGATCGACGTGGCACAGGCCTGTCGCGAGCAGGGCGTGAAAAGCGTGGCGGTGACCGCGGGATACATGTGTCCCGAGCCGCGGTCGGAGTTCTTCCAGTGGATCGACGCCGCGAACGTCGACCTGAAGGCGTTCACCGAGCGCTTCTATCGCGACGTCTGCGGCTCCGAGCTCGCGCCCGTGCTCGACACGCTCGAGTACCTGCATCGGGAAACACGGGTGTGGCTCGAGATCACCACGCTGCTGATCCCGGACGAGAACGACTCGGACGCGGAACTGGACGGGATGACGCGCTGGATCGCCGAGCGGCTCGGGCCCGACGTGCCGCTGCATTTCTCGGCGTTCCACCCCGACTGGAAGATGATGGACCGGCCGGCGACGCCGCCCGCGACATTGGCGCGTGCGCGCGGCATCGCCATGCGCAACGGGCTGCGTTACGTGTACACCGGCAACGTCCACGATCCGGCCGGCGGCAGCACCTGGTGCCCGGGCTGCGGCGCGTTGCTGATCGAGCGCGACTGGTACGAGCTCGGTCGCTGGGGGCTCGCGCCCGATGGCCACTGCGAGCGGTGCGGCATGCAGGTTCCCGGTGTATTCGCGGACCGGCCGGGCACCTGGGGCGCGCGCCGGTTGCCGGTGCACCTGCACCGGCACTGAGGATGCCCGCAGCTCAGCGGCGGCGGCGCGGACCGGAGGCGAGGTTGGCGCGCAGCTCTTCCAGCCAGACCGTCGCCGGCGAGTCGCTCGGCGCCCGCCAGTCGCTGCGAGGCGAGAGCGAACCGCCCGAGCCCACCTTCGGTCCGTTCGGCATGGCCGAGCGCTTGAACTGGCTGTCCTGGAAGAAGCGCTTCAGGAACACCTCGAGCCAGTGGCGAATCGTGGCGAGGTCGTACTCGCGTCGTTCCGACTCGGGCACGGTGTCCGGCCACGCACCCAGGCCGCGGTCGCCCCACGCCGTGTGGGCGAGGAACGCGACCTTGCTCGGCCGGTAGCCGAAGCGGCTCAGGTAATAGAGGTTGAAGTCCTGCAGTTCGTAGGGCCCGACCACGTCCTCGGAGGAGTGTTCGGGCTCCTCGCCCGAGCCCGGCACCAGTTCCGGCGAGATGCGGGTGTTGACGATGCGGTCGAGGACCGCGAGCGTCGGCGCGTCGAACTGCTGCGTCGCGATCAGCCAGCGGATCAGGTGCTGGATCAGGGTCTTCGGCACCGAGGCGTTCACGTTGTAGTGCGACATGTGGTCGCCGACGCCGTAGGTCGTGAAGCCGAGCGCGAGCTCGGACAAATCCCCGGTGCCGAGCACCAGCGCGCCGCGGAGGTTGGCGAGCCGGAACAGGTGCGAGGTGCGCTCGCCGGCCTGCACGTTCTCGTAGGTGACGTCGTAGACGTCCCTGCCCTCGGCGGCCGGGTGGCCGATGTGGCGCAGCATCAGTTCGGCGGACGGGCGGATGTCGATTTCCTCCGCCGAGATGCCGAGCGCCTTCATGAGCGCGTGCGCGCTGTCGAACGTGTGCCGGCTGGTGCCGAAGCCGGGCAGCGTGTAGCCGAGGATGTTGCGGCGCGACAGGCCGAGACGGTCGAAGGCGCGCACCGCGACGAGCGCGGCTTGCGTCGAGTCAAGCCCGCCGGAGATGCCGATCACGACCTTCTCGAGGCGCGTCGCCGCCAGGCGCTTCATCAGCCCCTCGACCTGGATGTCGTAGACCTCCGCGCAGCGCTCGTCGCGTTTCGCCGGGTCCGACGGCACGTAGGGGAAGCGTTCGATGCGACGCCGAAGCGCGGCTCGCGTGCGGGGCACCTCGAGCTCGAATTCGACGCGGCGGAATTCCCCCAGCAGCCCCGCGTGGGCTTGTGCGCAGTCGCCGAAGCTCGTGAGCCGCGCCCGCTCCTGCCGCAGGTGGTCGAGGTCGACGTCGGCCGTGACGAGACCCGGCTCGAGCGGGAAACGCGTCGACTCTGCCAGCCGTTCGCCGTTCTCGTAGACGAGCGCGTGGCCGTCCCAGGCGAGGTCGGTGGTGGACTCACCGGGGCCGGCCGCCGAGTAGAGGTAGGCGGCGACGCACTTGGCGGACTGCGAGGCGCAGAGCAGCCGCCGGTAGTCCGCCTTGCCGACCGTGATGTCGCTCGCCGAGAGATTGGCAATGATGGTCGCGCCTGCCAGCGCCGCGAGCGTGCTCGGCGGAAGCGGCACCCAGAGGTCCTCGCAGATTTCGAGGCTGAGGACGAAGCCGGGGACGTTCTGCGCCGCGAACAGCAGCCGGTTGCCGAACGGCACGTCCTGGCCCAGCAGGCGGATGGACGTTGACAGCGCCTGAGCTGCGGGGGCGAAATGCCGCTTCTCGTAGAACTCGCGGTAGTTCGGCAGGTATGCTTTGGGCACGGCGCCGAGGATTCGCCCGCGGTAGATGACGAGGCCGCAGTTGAACAGCCGGTCGTCTGCGCGGAGCGGGGCGCCCGCGACCAGCGCCAGGGGCAGGTCGCGGCTTGCGGCGACGAGTTTGCCGAGCGCGGCCAGGGACGCGTCCAGGAGGGCATCCTGTTGGAACAGATCCTCGTTGGAGTATGCGGAGAGCCCGAGTTCCGGGAAGACCGCGAGCACGGCCCGCTCGCCGGCGGCTCGGCGCGCGAGTTCGAGGGTCTGCGCGACGTTGTAGCCCGGCGAGGCGACCTCTACCCGGGGCGTCGCCACGGCCACGCGCACGAACCCATGCCGGTAGATGGACTGGAAGGGGGGCTCGGTCGCGGGCCGTCGGGACTTGGCCATGCAGGACTCGGGGTCAGGGGCGATCCCGGCAGTTTCGGCCCATGCGCAGGGGCGGGCAAGGGCTGCTGGCCCTCGCAGGGTGAGAGACCGGTCACTCCAGCCGGGCGTGCGGACGACTAGGCTCGGCGACGGACACAAGGGGCCCTGACCGTGGCAGGTGATTTCTTTCGGCGGGCCAAGGCCATCTTCGGGCGATCCGAGCCTGAGGAGACCCCCGTCGCGCCGCGGAAAAAGTCCAATCCCTACCACGCTGTTTCCATCGTCCCGGGGCCGCGGGCCTGTGCGCCGGCGGAAGCGCTGCGCGGCAAGGTCTTCCTGTCGCGCGAGGCGCCGGCCCTGCCGCTCAAGAAATGCGACAACCCGAGGTGCGAGTGCCGGTACGAGCACTTCGAGGACCGGCGTTTGTCGAAGCGGCGGGTTCGTGACCGTGGCGTTTCGATCGACGGCTACGAAGGAGCGGAGAAGCGCAAGTCGATCAAGCGCGGCAGGCGGAAGGACGACACCTGAGCGTTGTGCCGCAGCCGGGGATTCCGTGCCCGTCGCGACCTCGACGCTGCATGCGCCGTGCGTAGTCCTCGGCACGAGGACGTAGCTCAGGCGCCGTCCCTCAGGCGGGCCTTGCGACTCCATCCGGGCGAGCATGTGTTCTTCGCGAGCCCGGATGGAGTCGCAAGGCCCGCCTGGCACCGACGTCCGACGTCCTGCGCCTCGAGGCCGACGACTAGCGCCTGGCGCCCACGGCCGCGTCGGAGACGAACGGATTGCTGCGCCGTTCCTCTCCAAAGGTCGACATGGGCCCGTGCCCCGGCACGAACCGCACGTCGTCGCCGAGCGGAAACAGCTTGCCGCGGATCGCGTTGATGAGTGTGTCGTAGTCGCCGCCCGGAAAGTCCGTGCGTCCGATGGAGCCCGCGAACAGCACGTCGCCGACGAACGCGAGGCGTTCCGCGGCGGAGTAGAACACCACGTGGCCCGGCGTGTGCCCGGGGCAGTGGCGCACGTCGAATTCGATCTCCCCGACCTGGACGCGGTCGCCCTCGTCGAGCCAGCGATCGGGCGCGAAGCTGTCGCAGTGGCCGAAACCGAACATCTTCCCCTGCTCGGGCAGCCCGTCGATCCAGAACTGGTCGCCGCGGTGCGGGCCCTCGATGGGCAGCTCGAGCGTACGCGAGAGTTCGGCCGTGCCGCCCGCGTGGTCGATGTGCGCGTGCGTCAGCAGGATTTTCTCGAGGCGCACGTTCTCCTGGCGCGCGAGGGCCAGGATCTTGTCGAGGTCGCCGCCCGGGTCGATCACCGCACCGGCGCCGCTCCTCTCGCACCACACGAGGGAGCAGTTCTGCGCGAACGGCGTGACGGGGATGATGCTCGCGCGCATGTCAGGCGGCGGCGCCCGCGGCCGCCGGTCCCGCGACCGGCGGTGCGCCCTGCACGCCGCCCATGAGCGCAATGCGCATGCCCGTCTCCACGGAGAGCGTAGTGGGCTCGAGGATGTCCCGCGGCAGGAACAGCGTGTAGCCGCCGCCCACCATGTAGCTCATCGGCAGGTAGACCGCGACCGTATCGGCCGCGGCGCCGCCGATGCCGAGCGCGGCGCCGGACTCAGCCGTCACGAAGCCGATCACCTTGCCGGGGCCGAACGGCACCATGACCACGCGCTTGAGGTCGCTGCCCTTGCCCGCGGACGGGAAGAACCTCATGAAGTCGCGGATCGCGACGTAAATGGTCTTCACCACGGGGATGCGCGCGAACAGCAGGTCGCCGAGCTTGAGCGCGCGGCGCACCACGTAGGCGTTGATGCCGAGCCCCACCACGTACAGCAGCAGCAGGCCCGCCACGAGGCCGAGGCCGGGCCGGTAGAGGTGGCCCGGGATCAGGAGCTTGAGCGGGCCGGAAAACAGCCGCTCGGCGGTGACGGCGAGCCAGTACACGAGGTACAGGGTCAGGCCGATGGGAAGGATGGCCACCAGGCCCTTCAGCATCGTGTTCCAGATCGTGCGCATGGATGTCCTCCGCGGGCTGCGAAGTATGGGGAGACAGGGCCCGCCTCGCCAGCGCGATCACGTATCATCAGGGCGATTCCCCGGATTGCCAGCGATGCCCCTGCGAATACGACTCCTCCTCGCCACTGTGCTCGGTTTGACCTGCGCTCCCGCCGCACTCGCGGCACGTGACCGCCCCTACCTCCCGCCCGACGTCCAACGCGTGCTCGACCAGCGGCGCGTTTCCGGCAACGGCCTGAGCGTGGTGGTGCGCGAGGTGGGCCGCGACGAGCCCCTCGTCAGCTACAACTCGCAGGTCCCCCGCAACCCCGCGTCGACGATGAAGGTGCTCACCACCTACGCGGCGCTGGAGGTGCTTGGACCGGCGTACACCTGGCGGACGCGGGCCTACGCGGCGGGCCCGGTGCGCGACGGGGTGCTCGAGGGAAACCTCGTGCTCGTCGGGGGCGGCGACCCGTTCATGACCACGGAGCGCTGGTGGGGGTTCGTCAACGGCGTCCGGCAGGCGGGAATTGCGCGCGTCACGGGCGACGTGATCATCGACAACAGCTTTTTCGCGCCGCAGGGCGACGATCGCGGCGCCTTCGACAACCGTCCGTACCGGACCTACAACGTCCTGCCGGACGCGCTGATGGTCAACTTCCAGACTGTCACGCTCAGCGTCGTGCCGGACCTCGCGACGAATTCAGCGCGTGCGAGCGTCCATCCTTGGCCCGCGAACCTCGTCGTCGAGAACTCGGTGAGGCTCGATCGCGCGCCGTGCCGGCGCGGTTCGGGTGGCGTGGTGGTGGCGATGCCCGACGGCCCGACCGGCAATCGTGTCAGCGTCGCGGGGCACTACGCCTCGGGTTGCGGGCCGCTGTCCGTGTCGCGCGCGGTCATGCGGGCGCCCGACTACGCCTACGGGACCTTCAAGACCTTGTGGCAGCAAACCGGCGGCACGCTTGAAGGAGGCATGCGGGTCGGGGTCGTGCCGGCCGATGCGCGCCTCATGTACACGCACGAATCGCTGAGCCTAGCCGAGGTCATCCGTCTCGTGAACAAGTACTCGAGCAACGTCATGGCGCGGCACCTGCTGCTCACGCTGGCCGCGGAGAAGGCCGGCCAGCCCGCCACCGCGGCCGCGGGACGTCAGGCGACCGTGGATTTCCTCGCCTCACGCGGCATCTCGATTCCGGACCTGGTGCTCGAGAATGGATCGGGCCTCTCGCGGGAGGAGCGGATCACGGCCGCGGGACTCGCCGATGTCCTGAGCGCGGCCTGGACGAGTCAGTACATGCCGGAGTTCGCGGCATCCCTGCCGTTGTCGGCCACCGACGGCACGCTGCGTCGCCGCTTTCGCGCGCCGGAAATGCAGGGACGGCTGCGCATGAAGACGGGAAGCCTGAAGGACGTGAGCGCGCTTGCGGGATACGTGAACGCTGCGTCGGGCCGTACGTACGTCGTCGTGGTGATCCTCAACCATCCGCTGGCCGACACGGGCGTGGGCGAGGCCGTGCAGACGGCGCTGGTGCAGTGGGCCTTCGGCCAGTAGCCGCCCCCTCATCCTTTGGTCGAATGCCGATGCGGCGGGAAGCGCGCGGCTCGCTATACTCGGAAACCAGGACGCAGCCCCGGTGCAACCATGGCCTACGACCCGAGCAACGTGTTCGCGCGCATCCTGCGCGGCGAGATTCCGGCCCAGAAGGTACTCGAGGACGAGCACACGCTGGCCTTCATGGACGTGATGCCGCAGGCTGACGGTCACACGCTCGTCGTTCCCAGGGCCGCGAGCGAGAACATCTTCGACATCCCTCCCGAGGCGCTCGCGGCCACCATCCTCGCCACCCAGCGGGTCGCGCGAGCCGTGAAGCGCGCCTTCGATCCGCCCGGCGTGATGATCGCGCAACTGAACGGGCGCGGCGCCGGGCAGAGCGTGTTCCACCTGCATTTCCACGTACTGCCGCGCTACGAAGGCGTGGATTTCCGCTTCCACGCGCGCGACATGGCGGACCCGACGCTGCTCGCGGAACATGCCGCGCGGGTCCGGGCCGCGCTCGACTGACGGGGAGACCCAAGACATGACCAAGCTCTACAAGGTGCCGCCGGAGTTCGCCGCCAGGGCGCGGTTCCGCCACGACGACTACGTCCGCCTGTACGAGGAATCCGTCAGGGATCCGGAGGAGTTCTGGGGGCGGATGGGCGCACGCCTCGACTGGCTGCGTCCCTTCGGCAAGGTCAGGGACGTGAGCTTCGACGCCCGCGACTTCCGCATCCGCTGGTACGCCGACGGGCAGCTCAACGTCGCGGCCAACTGCCTCGACCGGCATCTGGCGAAGCGCGGCGACAAGACGGCGATCGTCTGGGAGGGCGACGACCCGAACGAATCCGAGCGCATCACGTATCGCGAGCTCTATTACCGCGTCTGCAAGCTCGGCAACGCCCTGCGCTCGCTCGGCGTGCAGAAGGGCGACCGGGTCACGATCTACCTGCCGATGATCCCGGACGCGGCGGTCGCGATGCTCGCGTGCGCGCGCATCGGCGCCGTCCACTCGGTCGTGTTCGGCGGCTTCTCGCCCGATTCGCTCGCCGGCCGCATCTCCGACTGCTCCTCCACCATCGTCATCACCGCGGACGAAGGCGTCCGCGGCGGCAAGCGCGTCCCGCTCAAGGCGAACGTCGACCAGGCCTTGAGCACGGCTGGCACCGAGACGGTGAAGCACGTGCTGGTGGTCCGGCGCACGGCTTCGCCCGTCGCGATGTACGAGCGCGACCGCTGGTACGACGAGGTGGTCGACGGGCAGCCCGAGGAGTGCGAGCCCGCGGTCGTGGACGCCGAGGATCCGCTCTTCATCCTCTACACCTCCGGTTCCACCGGCAAGCCCAAGGGCGTGCTGCACACCAGCGGCGGCTACCTCGTCTACGCCGCCCTGACCCACGAGGCGGTCTTCGACCTCCACGAGGACGATGTCTTCTGGTGCACGGCCGACGTGGGCTGGGTGACCGGACACAGCTACGTGGTCTACGGGCCGCTCGCCAACGGCGCCACCTCGGTGATGTTCGAGGGCGTGCCGAATTATCCCGACGTCGGCCGCTTCTGGCAGGTCGCCGACAAGCACAAGGTAACGCTCTTCTACACCGCGCCGACGGCGCTGCGCGCGCTGATGCGCGAGGGCGACGCGCCGGTGAAGAGGCATTCGCGCCAGTCGATCCGCCTGCTCGGCACCGTGGGCGAGCCGATCAACCCCGAGGCGTGGGAGTGGTATCACCGCGTGGTGGGCGACGGCCGCTGCCCGATCGTCGACACCTGGTGGCAGACCGAGACCGGGGGCATCCTGATCACCCCGCTGCCTGGTGCGATCGACCAGAAGCCGGGCTCCGCCACGCTGCCGTTCTTCGGCGTGCAGCCGGCGATCGTCGACAACGAGGGCAACACGCTCGAGGGGCCGTGCGAGGGCAACCTCGTGATCACGGATAGCTGGCCCGGCCAGATGCGCACGGTGTTCGGCGACCACCAGCGCTTCATCGACACCTACTTCAAGACCTTCCCCGGCCGTTACTTCACCGGCGACGGCGCCAAGCGCGACGAGGACGGCTACTACTGGATCACGGGCCGCGTGGACGACGTGCTCAACGTGGCCGGCCACCGTCTCGGCACGGCCGAGATCGAAAGCGCGCTCGTGGCGCATCCGAAGGTCGCCGAGGCGGCCGTCGTGGGCTGCCCGCACGAGATCAAGGGGCAGGGCATCTATGCCTACGTGACGCTGGTGTTCGACGCCGTGCCCACGGAGGAGCTGCGCAAGGAGCTGCGCGAGTGGGTGCGTCGCGAAATCGGGCCGATCGCCACGCCCGACTTCATCCAGTGGGCGCCCGGCCTGCCCAAGACCCGCTCGGGCAAGATCATGCGCCGTATCCTGCGCAAGATCGCCGCCAACGAGCACGACCAGCTGGGCGACATCACCACGCTCGCCGACCCGAGCGTCGTGGCGCAGCTGGTCGACAACCGCTTGAACCGCTGACCCGGCTCCGCGCCGCCCGGACTCCGGCCATCGGGGATGGCCGCCGGGCCGCCGGGATTTCCCCTTACGCCGAATGGCGGAGTGGGCACGCCACCGGTTCCTGCTAGTTTCGACTCGAAAAGCATCGCCGTTCCCGCGTAGCAACGAGGAGAATTCAATGACCACGGCTCCCAGCATCGATTGGAACGCGGTCATCGCCGACCCGCGCTTCCAGATCCTGCACCGCAGGAAGCGGGCCTTCCTCACGGGACTCATGGTCTTCTCCGTGGCCTTCTACTTCCTGCTGCCGATCGGCGCCGCGTACTTCCAGGACCTGTACAGGATGAAGGTCTGGGGCGTCGTCAATTTTGGCCTGCTGTTCGCGCTGTTCGAATTCGTCGTCGCCTGGCTCATCGCGTTCTTCTACTCGAGCCGCGCTGGCGGTGAGTTCGACCGGCTCGCGCGCGAGATCGCGGCCGACTACGAGAAGCAGGGGAAGGGCTGAACCATGAACACCAGGCATCGCAAGTGGCTGGCGTGGGGCCTGGCGGGCGCGCTGCCGGTCGTCGGCACCACGGCGTTCGCGCAGGGCGCCGTGACACCCGAATACCGCTGGCTGACGTTCGCGGTGTTCGCGGCGATCATCACGCTGACCATGTACGTGACTTATGTCGCGGCGAAGCGCGTGAAGTCGGCCTCGGATTTCTACACGGCCGGCGGCGGCGTCTCCGGCATGCAGAACGGGTGGGCAATCGCGGGTGACTACCTGTCGGCGGCGTCCTTCCTCGGCATCGCCGGCCTGATCTCGCAGTACGGCTACGACGGCTTCATGTACTCGGTGGGCTGGCTCGTGGCCTACATCACCGTGCTGCTGGTGATCGCGGAGCCCTGCCGGAACATCGGCCGGTACACGCTTTCGGACATCCTCGCGTATCGCAACGACCCGAAGTGGATGCGCATCGTGGGCGCGATCTCGGTGATCACCGTCTCGACCTTCTACCTCACGGCGCAGATGGTCGGCGGTGGCGTGCTGGTCAAGACCCTGATCGGGATCGACTACGAGATTTCAGTGATCGCGGTCGGCGTGCTGATGCTGGCCTACGTGCTGTTCGGGGGCATGGTCGCGACGACCTGGGTGCAGATCATCAAAGCCATCCTGCTGGTGATCGCCTCGCTGGTCCTCGTGATGCTGGTGTGGGCGCCGTACGGGTTCTCGCTCCCGGGTTTCCTGCAGGACGTCGTCGGCGACCCGAAAGTGCAGGCCAGGGTGGCGGCGCTCCTCGGCGACCCGGCGCAGAACATGTCCGCGGCCGAGCTCGGCCAGCGGTTCCTCGAGCCGGGACTCTACTTCAAAGCGCCGATCGACCAGATCTCGCTCGGCATGGCGCTCGTGTTCGGCACGGCGGGCCTGCCGCACATCCTGATGCGGTTCTTCACGGTGCCGACGGCGCAGCAGGCACGCAAGTCGGTGCTCTGGGCGATGGGGATCATCGGCGGCTTCTACGTGCTCACGCTGTTCCTGGGCTTCGGCGCCGCCATGCACGTGGGTCCCGCGGCCATCGCCTCGGTCGATGCCGGAGGCAACATGGCCGGCCCGCTGCTCGCGCAATACCTCGGCGGCGGGGCGGATTCCTTCCTCGGCAACTTCATGCTGGCGTTCGTGTCGGCGGTGGCCTTCGCAACCATCGTGGCCGTCGTGGCGGGCCTCGTGCTCGCGGCGGCTTCCGCGATCGCGCACGACCTTTACGTGGGCGTGTACCACGGTGGCGACGTGGTGCCGCCGCAGCAGCAGGTGCGTGCCGCGCGCATCGCCACCGTGATCGTCGGCGCGATGGCCATTACGATCGGCATCGCCGCGAAGGGGCAGAACGTCGCCCACCTCGTCGCACTGGCGTTCGCGGTGGCTGCCTCCGCCAACTTCCCGTGCGTTCTCCTGACGCTGTACTGGAAGCGCTGCAATACCGGAGGCATCGTGCTCGGCATGATCGTCGGTACCGTCGTCGCCGTCGGCCTCACGCTCGTGTCGCCGAACGTCACCTATCCCAAGACCGTCAAGGCTGCGGCGCAGAAGGTGCTGGACGGCGAGGCGGCCAAGCGCACCGCGTTCGAGGCGGCACTGGCATCTGCCGACGGGCACGTCGCCGACCAGGCCAGGCTCGACCTCGCCGGGCTCGAGAAGGCGGTGGCCAAGGCGAACGGCGACCTGACGAAGTTCGAGGGCAAGGAGAGGTCGTTCCTCGGCCTGGAGAAGCCGCTGTTCCAGCTGAAGAACCCGGGGATCATCTCGATCCCCCTCGGCTTCCTGGCCGTGCTGCTCGGCTCGCTGCTGTTCCGGGACAAGCGCTCGGAGGATCTCTGGCCCGAGGTCTACGCGCGCCAGAACACGGGCATCCTGGCGTCCAAGGCGTCCTCCCACTGAGGTTGCCCGTGCCGCGGGCGCTCACGCCGACCCTCGCCCGCCAGGTGGCGGGAGAGGAAGGCGGAGCGCGGGCTTAGAATCGTCGCATGGGCACACCGTCGCTGATCATCGAATCGACGATCCGCTTCCTGCGCGAACACGTGCCTTTCTCGGAGATGGCACGGCAGGACCTCGAGTTTCTCGCCCAACGGGTACAGCTGGCTTATTTCCCGGTCGGCACGACCATCGTCGACCCCGCCGATGGAATGGCGCGGCACCTGCACGTCATCCAGCGCGGGCACGTGCGGGTGCGCAACATGGCCGTCGCAGGCGACGACGAGGTCCGCGGCGCCGGGGAATGCTTCCCGGTGGCGGCATTGGCGGCCGGGTCCGCCGGCACGCGGCGCTTCGAGGCCACCGAGGATGTCTTCTGCTACCAGCTGGCTCGCGCGGACTTCGACGCCTTGCGGCGCGTATCAGCGCCGTTCGCCGACTTCTGCACCCAGGCCCTGGCCGGCATCGTCCAGCACTCGCTCGGGCAGCTGCGCAAGAACTTCACCCAGCGGGCGCTCGAGCAGCAGACGATGCTCGAATCACTGCGAACGGTATTGAGGCGCGCCCCCGTCTACTGCGAAACCGGGACGCCGATCCGCGCGGCGCTCGAGACCATGAGCAGCGAGCGCATCGGCACCATCGCCGTGGTCGACTCCTCCGCTCGGCCGGTCGGGATCTTCACGCTCACGGACTTGATGGAGCGGGTCGTCCTGCCCGGCGTGGACCTCGGCACGCCCGTCGTGGCGGTCATGACCGCCGACCCGGGCACGATGGACGAGACGGCGACGGCACAGGAGGCCCTGGCGCTCATGGCGCAGCGCGGCCTGCACCAGCTCATGATCACCCGGGATGGCCACCTCGCGGGCGTGGTGTCGGAGCGCGACCTCTTCGGCCTGCAACGAGTGACGATGCGCAACGTGCTGCAGTCGATCCGGCTCGCGCGGAACGTGCCCGCACTGCAGCGCACCACCCGCGACATCTTCGCACTGACCGACAACCTCGTCGCGCAGGGCGCGTCGGCCGAGACGCTCACCAACACCATCACCGCGCTGAACGACGCGCTGACCCAACGGCTTTTCGACCTGCTGCTGCCCCGCTTCGAGCTCGACGACCTCGACTGGTGCTGGCTTTCGGTCGGCAGCGAGGGCCGGCGCGAGCAGACGGTCGCCACCGACCAGGACAACGCGATCGTGTTCCAGGGCGCAACGGGCGCTTCGGCCGCCATCCGCGAGCGGCTGCTCGCCTTCGCGCGCGCGGCGAACGACGGGCTCGCCGAACTCGATTTCCCGCTGTGCACCGGGAACATCATGGCGAGCAACCCCGAGTACTGCCTCGACACGGTCGAGTGGCGGGCCAAGTTCGCCGGATGGATGCGCGAGCCGACTCCGGAGGCGCTGCTCGGGGCGAACATCTTCTTCGACTTCCGCCCACTCGCCGGCAAGGCGGATATCGCGGAGAGCCTGCGCGCTTGGCTCGGCAACGTGGCGTCCGAGAACAGGCTGTTCCTGCGCATGCTGGTCGCAAACGCGCTGCAGGCCGAGCCACCCCTGGGCGTGATCCGCAAGTTCCGGACCGACGACGGCGACCACGCCGGTACCCTGGACCTGAAGACCCAGGGAACGCGCATCTTCGTGGACGCGGCGCGGGCCTTCGCGCTGGCCCTGGGCATCGTCGAGACCAACACCTCGCAGCGCCTGAGGCTGGCCGGCCGGCGCCTCAATATCGACGAGCGCCAGATGGCCTCCACCGTGGAGGCCTATCACTTCCTGCAGATGCTGCGCTTGCGGGCGCAACGCGGCCAGCTCGAGCAGGCGCCCGCGGGTGCGGCGGACGCGGCGCGGGAACACGCACGTGCGGCCCTGAACCGTGTCGATCCCTACGCGCTCAACGACCTCGACCAGCGCATGCTGAAGGAGTCGTTCCGCCAGGCGCGCGCGCTGCAGGCGCAGCTCGAGCAGGCGGTCGGGCGGTAGGGCCGCAGCGCTCGCGACATGCGGTTTCCCTTCCTTCAGGTGATCGACCGCCGGCACATCCGGAGCTCCCTGCCGTTGCAGGTGCGTGAACGCCTGGCCGCGCTGCAGGTGCGGTCGAGGCGGCGTGCGCGCGACGACCGCAGCCGAACCGCAGGGCTGCTTTCCCTCGCGCGGTTCGTGGCCATGGACCTCGAGACCACCGGACCCAACATGACGGCCGACCGCATCATCTCGATCGGCGCCGTCGCGGTGTCGGGCCGGGCTGTCCAGCACGGGGACGCCTTCGAGGTCGTGGTGAGGCAGCAACGGGAGAGTCGCGCCGACAACATCCTCATCCACCAGATCGGAGGGCAGGAGCAGCGAGGCGGTGCGGAGCCGGTGGGCGCGCTGTTGTCGTTCCTCGAGTTCCTGGACGGGTCCATCGCCGTGGCCTTCCGCGCGGAGTTCGATTCGACGGTGCTCAGTCGCGAGCTCGACGACTGCCTCGGCCTCCACATGCGCACGCGGTTCCTCGACCTGGCGATCATCCTGCCGGCGCTGTTTCCGGGCACGCAGAACGACACGCTGGACGACTGGCTGCGCCACTTCGGCCTGCCGCCGATCGGGCGACATCACGCGATCGCGGATGCATACGCCAACGCCCAGCTGCTACTGCTGTCGCTCGAACAGGCGCAACGCCTGGGGCTCGCGACCGCGGGCAGCCTCCTGAAGGTCGAGAAGTCGCAGCGCTGGCTCGGCCGGCGTCGCTAGCCCGGCGGCCGGGGCCGGCCCCGGTTTCGACTAAGGTCGCACTGACAGCCCTCCGGCTGCGCTGTTAGGTTCAGCGCGCCCACAACAAGGCGCCAGCGCCAGGGTTGCGACTGGACGCAAGGGGCCCAGGAGGGGCGTTCTCATCTCGAAGGGGGAATTGCAGTGCGTGAACTATCAGCCGCGGACCGCGCCGAGCACTGGCGCCGGACGCGAAACCTGACGATCCTGCATCTGGCCATCTGGTTCATTTTCGCCTACGTCGTCCACTGGTTCGCCTTGCCGCTCAACAACATCAACTTCTTCGGCTGGCCGCTCGGCTACTACTTCAGCGCGCAGGGCTCGCTGATCGTGTTCGTGGTCCAGTTGTTCGTGTTCAACCGGCAGCAGCATGCGATCGACGTCAAGTTCGGCGTCGAAGAACGCGAATAGAGGGGGGAGACGACATGGGAATGAAATGGGAAGGCAAGGGATTCATGGAATCCCTGCCGAAGATCTACGCGATCTACACGGGTGGATTCCTCGCGTTTTTCGCCTTGATGGCGTTCTTCGAGACGCTCGGCATGGGGCCGAAGTGGATCGGCATCCTCTTCGTCCTCTTCACGCTGGTCGTCTACGCCTTCATCGGCGTGCTTTCGCGCACGACGGCGGTCGAGGCCTACTACGTCGCAGGGCGCAGCGTCCCGCCGGTGTTCAACGGCATGGCGACGGCGGCCGACTGGATGTCGGGCGCATCGTTCGTCGCGATGGCCGGTGGCATCTTCATGTCCGGCCACGCGTACATGGCCTTCATCGTGGGCTGGACCGGCGGCTACATCCTGATCGCGACGCTGATGGCGCCGTACCTGCGCAAGTTCGGCTGCTACACGGTGCCGGACTTCATCGGCACGCGCTACGGCGGCAAACTGACGCGCTTCTGCGCGATCGTGGTGCTGGTGGTGGCCTCCTTCACCTACGTGACGGCCCAGATTACCGCCACCGGGACCATCGCGGCGCGCGCCTTCCAGATTCCGTTCGAGGTCGGCGTGTGGCTCGGCCTGTTCGGCATCCTCGTGTGCTCGATGCTCGGCGGCATGCGCGCGGTGACCTGGACGCAGGTCGCGCAGTACATCGTGCTGATCGTCGCCTACCTGATCCCGATCTTCTGGATGTCGATCGCGCAGGGCTTCGGCTTCCTGCCGCACCTGTCGTACGGCTCCGCCGTGCAGCGCATCATGGAACTCGAGCCGATCATCGGCGTCGGTACCACCCCAACCGAAACCGTGGCAGGGCTCAAGGCGCTGACGACGCTGCATGCAACGCCGAAGGAAGGTGCAATCGCCGCCTGGCAATTCGTGACCCTGGTGTTCTGCATGATGGTCGGCACGGCCTCGCTGCCGCACATCCTGATGCGCTATTTCACGACGCCTTCGGTGCGCGACGCGCGCAACTCGGTGGCCTGGTCGCTGTTCTTCATCTTCCTGCTGTACTTCTCGGCGCCCGCGCTCGCGACGTTCAGCAAGCTGCAGATGATCGACCCGAACCTGTCCACCTCCATCATCGGCGCGTCGGTCGATCACGTGATGTCGCTCGAGTGGATCCAGAAGTGGAGCGCAATCGGCCTGCTGGCCATCAAGGACAGCAACGCCGACGGGATCCTGCAGGTCACCGAGTTCTTCCTGAACCCGGACATCATCGTGCTGGCAACGCCGGAAATGGCCGGCCTGCCGTACGTGATCTCGGGCCTGGTGGCGGCCGGCGGCATGGCGGCGGCGATGTCCACGGCCGACGGCCTGCTGCTCGCGATGGCGAACACGCTGTCGCACGACCTCTACTACAAGATCATCGACCCGAAGGCCGAGGTGAGGAAGCGCCTGATGACCTCGCGCATCCTGCTGCTCGTCATCGGTGCCGGCGGCGCGGCGGTCGCAAGCCTGAAGCTCACCGGCATCCTCGGAGCGGTCGCGTGGGCGTTCTGCTTCGCGATGTCGGGCCTGTTCGTCCCGCTGGTGCTCGGCGTGTGGTGGAAGCGCGCCAACCGCCCGGGCGCGCTGGCGGGCATGGTCGTCGGCCTCACCACGGGCTGGTGGTACCTGCTGGCGGTCCGTAATCCGGACGCCTGGTACGGCCTGGCGAAGCCGTGGCTCGGCATGGACGACCTGCGGTTCGGCGTGGTCGGCGTCACGGCCAGCGCCATCGCGATGATCGTCGTGACCCTGCTCACGGCGGAGCCGAGCGAGGAGATCCAGCGCATGGTCGACGAAGTGCGAATCCCGCACGGCGACACGATCATTCCGTCCAAGGCCTGATCCCGCGCAAGCGAGGCCCTGAAGAGCCGGGGCGAGGCAACTCGTCCCGGCTCTTTTTCGTGTGAGAGAATCTGCCGCCTTCCCGTGGAGTGGCCTGGTGATCGAGGGAATCCCACTGTGGGCGGTCGTGCTGGACTACGTGCTCGGCACGATCATGTGGACGCTGGTCGGCCGCTTCGGCATGCGGCTCTTCCTGCCGGAGGAGAGCAAGTTCTTCTTCAGCCGCTTCTTCATCAAGGTCACCGACCCGCTGCTCCGGCTGTTCAAGCCGATCACCCCGGGTTTCCTGGTGCCCGTCATGGTCCCGCTCTACGTGGCGTGGTTCTTCTACATGTTCCGCTTCTACGTCATGCCCTGGCTGCTGGGTTACTCCGTGATGGGCATGCTGTCGTTCCCGCTCGAGGGCCAGATCGCCAGGGCGATCTATTACGTGGGACGCCTGTTCACGAGCTAGGCGTTCCAGGCATCGCCTGGAGCATGGCCGCGAGGTCGAGTTGCCGGGAGAATTCCTGGCGCACCTCCTGCCAGCGGAAGCGCACGGAATTGCGCACGATCTCCTCGTCGAGTTCCTTCAACTCGTCCATCACCGGGGCCCAGCGCACCAGCCCGGCGGGACTTTCCGTGAACGACGCCTCGTCCTTGCCGACCGCCAGCCAATCGGTACGTGCCACCCGGTCGCGCACGCGCCCGGCATGCCCGGCGAACTCGCCGCCGGCCTCGGCCGGCACCCCGGCCCTGGCGAGGACGGCGTCGACCACCCCGACCATCAGCCCCGCGATCCTCGGCATTTCCCGCGGCGACTGCTGCGCCATGCGGCTGCCCGCGAAGACCGCGAGATCGGACAGGCAATCGAGCCAGACGTGCCACTTGGCGACGTTGATCGAGGCGATGAACGGCTCGTCGCTGAAGAGCTCCGGGTAGCGCATCCCCGCGCGCGTGCGCAGGTAGCCGTAGAGCGAGGTCTGCGCCACGAAGGCGGCGCGCTGGTCGAGGAATCGCGCCAGCGCCTCCGGCGTGGCCAACGGCTCCGGCGGCGCTTCGCGACCGAGACCGATGTAGGTCCGGATCGTGCTCCAGATCTCCGCGGGACGCAGCGACGACCACGAAAGCGACGGGCCATCGCCGGAGGGATCGTGCCGGACGACGCGTCGAAATCGGGGCTGGTCGGATCCGGACATCAGTATTCCCATGTTGGCGCTATGATCGGCGAGCATGAGCAATCCGCTGGCCGATGTCGAAAAATTCCTCGAGGAGACGCCGCCGTTCGACCTTCTCGACCCGGCGCTGCGTCACCGTGCCGCGGCGGCCGTCGAGGCCGTCTACCGGCGCAAGGGCACGGTGCTGCTCGAGATCGGCAACGTCAACGAGACCCTGTACATCATACGGCGTGGCGCCGTCGAGGCGCACGACCGGCACGGCAACTTCGTCGATCGCTACGGCGAGGGCGAGAGCTTCGGGCTGCAGTCGCTGCTGACCGGCAAGCCGGTGCGCTTCCGGATCACGCTGATCGAGGACGGGCTGATCTGGATGATGCCGCGGGCTGCGTTCGATGCACTGCGCGTGCAGTCCCCGGAATTCGACATCCACTATATCCGCAGCCTCGAGGACCGGCTGACCTCGGCGCTGCAACCCCGCCACTCGACCGGCCAGACGCTGTTCATGACGCCGATGCAGGAGCTGGTCAGCAACGAGCCCATCGTGGTGACGCCGCAAACCTCGATCGCCGCGGCGGCCCGCCAGATGTCGGAGCACGGCGTCTCCTCGCTGCTCGTCAACGACGGCGATCACCTCTGCGGCATCGTCACGGACCGCGACCTGCGCAACCGGGTGCTCGCGCTGGGCCGGGACCCGGCGGAACCCGTGTCGGCGATCATGACCACGGATCCGCTGACGCTCGATGCGGCGAGCCCGGTGCTCGAGGGCATCCTCGCGATGGCTGGGCGGGGAATCCATCACTTGCCGCTGACACGCGACCAGCAAGTCGTCGGCATGGTCACGACGCGCGACCTGATGACCCTGCAGACGCGGCACCCGCTGTACCTCGCCGCGCAGATCCAGAAGGCAGGGTCGATCGAGCGCCTGGTCTCCATCTGCGGGCAGGTGCCGCGGCTGTTCGAGTTGCTGCTGGCCTCGGGCATGCGCCCCGAGCAGGTGCCGAAAGTCCTCACGACCATCAATGACTCGGTCACGCGACGCCTGATCGGCCTCGGCCTGCAGCAGCTCGGGCCGGCGCCGGCGCCGTTCGCGTGGCTCGCGTTCGGCTCGCAGGCGCGCGAAGAGCAGAGCATCAGGACCGACCAGGACAACGGACTCGTCTACGCCGACGACGCGCCGCCCGAGGCGGATGCCTGGTTCTCCGCGCTGGCCCGTATCGTCTGCGACGGCCTCGACGCCTGCGGCTACCCCTACTGCCCCGGCAAGATCATGGCGACCACCGACGAATGGCGGCAGCCACTGGCCGGCTGGTTGCAGCACTTCCGGGACTGGGCCAATCTGCCCGACCCGACGGCGGTGCTGCGCGTCAGCATCTTTTTCGACCTGCGTTCGATGTATGGCGACCAACAACTGGTCATGCGCGTCCGGGACGAACTCGCCGAGTGCAGCAGCGGCCGCAACAAGGGCCCCTTCATCGGCGCAATGGCGCGCCAGGCAGCCGGTTACGACGTGCCGCTGGGGTTCTTCCGGCGCTTCGTGCTCGCGGGCAAGGGCCAGCACAGCGACACGCTCGAGATCAAGGCGAGTGGCCTGATGCCGATCACCGACCTCGTGCGGGTACGCGCGCTTGCGGCGGGCATCACGATTCCCGGGACCCAGGCGCGGATCGCTCGGCTGCTGGACGTGCATCGGCTGAGCCGTGCGGATGCGGACCGATTGTCGGGCGCGCATCGCCTGCTGGCGGGCTTGAGGATCCGCCTGCACGCGGACCAGGTGCGGCGCGGCGAGCAGCCGCACAACCATCTCGACCCGAACTCGATCACCCACGCCGAGCGTGCCGCCCTCAGGGACGCATTCCTCGTCATTCGCGAGGCCCAGAAGGGGCTGCTGCTGGAGTTCCCGAAGTGAGCTTCCTGCGGCGGTTCCACTTGTCGCGTGCCCGGCGCTCCTGCGCGCTGCCGCTGCAGCAGCGGCTGCTCGAGCAGCCCCTGCCGTCGGGCAGTGCGCGCGTCGCGGACCTCGACATGGTAGCGCTCGACTTCGAGACCACGGGTCTCGATGCGCAGCGCGATTTCGTCATCGCGGCGGGCTGGGTGCAGATCCGCGGCGACCGCATCGTGATGGCCAGCGCCCGCGAGGTCCGGGTCCGCAGCGGCGACAGCAACGGCGTCGGCCAGAGTGCCGTCATCCACGGGATTCTGGACAGCGACCTCGACGACGCCGGCGGTACGGAGTCCATGGTCGAGCAGCTGTTGCCGGAGCTCGCCGGGCGCGCGATCGTGGCGCACGCCGCCGCCATCGAGCGCGGCTTCCTGGCCGCGTTGTTGCGCCGGATGGGCGGCGTACCGTTGCCCAACCCGTTCATCGACACGATGGCGCTCGAGCGCCACCTGGTCGAGGGCGGAGGCGGCCGGGTCCGGGAGCTGCACGCCGACCTGACGCTGGACGCGTGCCGCGCGCGGCGCGGGCTGCCGGATCACCAGCGGCACTCGGCCGGCGCCGACGCCATCGCGGCCGCCGAGCTGCTGCTGGCCCAGGTCGCACAGCTCGGCGGCGCGCAGAACGTCAAACTGCGCGAACTTCTCTGAGCGCAACGCCGCAGCCGCGTTATGGAGGCGCCGCGTAGAAGCGCCCGGCGCCGACGAACCGCTGCCGGTACCACTCGTCCTGCAGGCTCGCGACCCGAACCTGCCCGCCGCTCTGGGGCGCATGCACGAAGCGGTCGTCGCCCACGTAGATCCCGACGTGGCCAACCTCGCGTCCGGCGAGCCGGAAGAACACCAGGTCGCCTGGCCGCAGCTCACGGCGCTCCACGGGCGTCGCCTTCACGTACTGCTCGGCCGCCGTGCGCGGCACGGCGATGCCGACCTGATTGTGCGCGTACCTGACGAGGCCGCTGCAGTCGAAGGCGTCCGGGCCGGCGCCGCCATACCGGTAGGGGGAGCCGATCCGCGACTCGGCCGCCTGCAGCACGGCCCGTCCCGGGTCGGCCGCAGGGCCCGCGGGCGCTTCGCGCTGGAAGGGGGCGCAGCCCGCATGCAGGACCAGCAGGCCCGCGAGCAGCGCGGGCCGCGCAATAACCCTGATGATGGTCGCTGGAGGCGGGGCGATCATGGGCGGGTAGTCTAGAATGACCGGCGGACCGCCGCAGGAGCAGAGTGATGGACACCCCTACCCAGGAACAGTTGGACGAGCTCCGCGAGGATTTCGAATTCAACGACGCCAACGGCGACGGACGCATCCAGTACCTGGAGTTCGTGGCGCTGCTCGGCGACCTCGATGCGGACATGTCGCAGGAAGTGGCCCGCATCGGGTTCGAGGAGATCGACACCGACGACGACGGCGCCATCGGCTTCGACGAGTTCGTCGCCTGGTGGACCCGCGATTGAGCTGACGGGATCAGCCTCCCATGAAGTGGCGTGCGCTAGCGGTCGTTGCGGGTATTGCCGTCGTCGGCGTCGCGGCGTTCGCCTGGTTCGGGCGCCCCAAGCCCATCGTCGTCGAGACCGCGGAGGTCGCCCGGGGCGCCGTTGCCGAGACGGTGACCAACACTCGCGCCGGGACGGTCAAGGCCTGCCAGCGCGCCAAGCTCGCGCCGGCCGCGGGCGGGCAGATCGCGCGCCTGCCGGTGAAGAAAGGCGACCAGGTCGCGAAGGACCAGGTGCTGCTCGAGTTGTGGAACGACGACATCCGCGCCGAACTTGCGGTGGTCGAGCGGGAGGCCACGGCCGCTCAGGCGTTGCGGGATCAGGCATGCGTGGAAGCCAGGGTCGCGCGGCGCGAATCGAGCCGGCTCGCGAGCCTGGTCGACCGCAAGCTGGTGTCGGTGGAGCTCGCCGAGCGGGCCGCCGGACAGGCCGACGGCCGCGAGGCGGCTTGCCGGGCCGCCGCGGCGCAGGTCCGCGTGAGCGAGTCGAGGATCGACGCCGCGCGCGCGCGCCTCGAGCGCACGCTGCTGCGCTCGCCGTTCGCGGGCACGGTGGCCGAGATCAACGGCGAGTTGGGAGAGTTCGTCACGCCATCGCCGGTCGGCATCCCGACGCCGCCGGCCGTGGACGTCGTCGACAACAGCTGCATATACATCACCGCGCCCATCGACGAGGTGGACGCGCCGCGCGTCCGCGAGGGCATGCCGGCGCGCGTGACGCTCGATGCCTTCAAGGAACGCAGCTTCTCCGCGCACGTGCGCCGAGTGGCGCCCTACGTGCTGGATACCGAGAAGCAGGCGCGGACGGTCGAGGTGGAGGCCGAGGTCGACGAGCGCGGCGAGGCGGCCCTGCTGCCCGGCTACAGCGCCGACGTCGAGGTGATCCTGGCGGAGCACGCCGATACCCTGCGCGTCCCGACGCGCGCCCTGGTCGAGGGCGGCCGCGTCTTCCTGCTGGAGGACGGCCGCGTGCGGGCCCGGGACGTCGTGACCGGCATCGGCAACTGGGAATACACCGAGGTCACCCAGGGGCTCGAGGCCGGGCAGCGGGTGATCGTGTCCATCGATCGCGAAGGCCTCGCGGACGGCGTCGAAGCCGTCGCGAAGTGAGCGCCCGCCGCGAGCAGCCATGATCGAGTTCCGCGGCGTCAGCCGGCATTTCCAGGTCGGCGATCAGCTGGTCAAGGCGCTCGACGAGGTTACGCTCGCGATCGGGGACGGCGAGTACGTGTCGATCATGGGCCCGAGCGGCTCGGGGAAGTCGACGCTGCTGAACGTCATCGGCCTGCTCGACCGCCCCACCGGGGGCGAGTACCTGATCGACGGCCGCGGGACCATGTCGCTCGGCGACGACGAGCTCGCGCACGTTCGCGCGCGCAAGGTCGGCTTCATCTTCCAGTCCTTTCACCTGGTGCCGCGACTCACGGCCTTCGAAAACGTGGAGCTGCCGATGGTGCTCGCCGGGATCCCTCCCGCCGAGCGACGCGAGCGTGCCCAGGCGGTGCTCTCGAGCCTGAACCTCACCGATCGCGCCCACCACCGCCCCGACCAGCTCTCCGGCGGGCAGCGCCAGCGCGTCGCCATCGCGCGCGCGATGGTCATGCAACCGACGGTGCTGCTGGCGGACGAGCCGACCGGCAACCTCGACCACGTGTCGGGGGCCGAGGTGCTCGCCGCGCTCGAATCCCTGAACGCGCGGGGCATCACGCTGGTGGTCGTGACCCACGACGACGAGGTGGCGGCGCGCTCCCGGCGCCACATCCGCATGCGCGACGGCAAGGTCGTGGTCGACCAGGCCACGCCCGGGGCCGGCTCGTGAGGTTCGGCGACCTGCTGCACCTGGCGACCGAGTCGCTGGTGCGGGCGCGGCTCCGCAGCGTGATGATGCTGATCGCGATGGCGATCGGGGTGGCGGCCGTCGTCGTCCTGACGTCGCTCGGCGAAGGTGCGCGCCGCTACGTGACCGGCGAATTCCAGGCGCTCGGCACCGACCTGCTGATCGTGCTGCCCGGCCGTTCCGAGACCACGGGCGTCCAGCCGGGGCTGTTCGCCGGCGAAACGCCGCGCGACCTGACGCTGGGCGATGCGCAGGCGCTGTTGCGCATTGCGGACGTCGAGCGCATCGCGCCCATCGTCGTGGGTTCGGCCCCGGTGTCGGTGGGCGAACTGTCGCGCGAGGTGCCGGTCATCGGCACCAACGCGGACTTCCTCACGGTGCGCCGCATGTCCATGGGGCAGGGGCGATTCCTGCCGGCTGGCGAGCTCGACCGGGGGCTCGCCGTCTGCGTCATCGGCACCAAGGTGCGGTCCGAGCTGTTCGCGCACCGGCCCGCGGTCGGCGCGTCGGTGCGCATCGGCGATCGCCGCTTCCGCGTGATCGGGGTGCTGGCCGAATCGGGGCGCGCGGTGGGCTTCGATACGCAGGAACTCGTCATCATTCCCGTCGGCAGCGCGCAGCAGCTCTTCGACACGGAATCGCTGTTCCGGATACTGATCCAGGCGCGCGACCCCGAGTCGACCACCCGCCTGCGCGATGCCGTGCGTGCGGCGATCGCGGCGCGCCACCAGGGTGAAGAAGACGTGACCGTCATCACGCAGGACGCGGTGCTCGCCACGTTCAACCGCATCTTCACTGCGCTCACCCTCACGCTCGCGGGCATCGCCTCGATCAGCCTCGCGGTGGCAGGCATCCTGATCATGAACGTGATGCTGGTCGCAGTGAGCCAGCGCACGGCCGAGGTGGGGCTGCTGAAGGCGCTCGGTGCGCGTGGGAGCCAGATCACGGCGCTGTTCCTGGCCGAGGCGATCCTGCTGTCCATGGCCGGCGCCGCGGCGGGACTCGGCGTCGGATATGCCGCCAACTGGGTCGTCGGGCGCGTCTATCCCGCGCTGCCGGTCGGCGCGCCTGCCTGGGCGGTCGTCCTCGCGGTCGTCATCGCCGTCGTGAGTGGCGTCATTTTCGGACTGATGCCAGCGCGGCGCGCGGCCCGCCTCGATCCGGTGGTGGCGCTCGCGGGGAGGCGCTGAAGCGTGCGTGCCGTCGACCTCGTGAAGTTCACCGGCAGCTCGGTGCTCGCCCACCGCATGCGGGCGCTGCTCACGGCGCTCGGCATCGCCGTCGGCGTCGCGGCCGTGGTGATGCTCACCTCGATCGGCGAGGGCGTCCGGCGCTTCGTGCTCTCGGAGTTCACGCAGTTCGGCACCAACATCGTCAGCATCACGCCCGGCACCGCCCAGACGATGGGCGGTTCGATCGGCGTGTTCGGCACGGTGCGTCCGCTCACGATCGACGACGCCGAGGCCCTGCGCCGAGTGCCGTATGCCACGTCGAGCGTTCCCGTGGTGCAGGGAAACGCGGAGGTCGAGGGCCACGGGCGCAAGCGGCGCGTTACGGTGTACGGGACCGGGCACGAGTTCGCCGATGCGTTCCGCTTCGAGGTGGCGGCGGGCAGTTACCTGCCGCCGGACGACCCGCGCGCGCCGCGCAGCTTCGCCGTGCTCGGCTCGAAGATGGCGCGGGAGCTGTTTGGCGACGCCAACGCGCTCGGCGCCAGCGTTCGCGTCGGCAGCGAGCGCTATCGCGTGACCGGCGTGATGAAGCCGAAGGGCACGATGATCGGATTCGACCTCGACGACACGGTCTACATCCCGGCGGCGCGCGCTCTGGAGCTGTTCGACCGTGACAGCCTGTTCGAGATCGACGTGCTGTACGAGGAAAACGCGCCGGTGGACGAGGTCGTGGCCGGCATCCGTCGCGTGATGCTGGCCCGGCACGGCGACGAGGACGTGACGATCACCACCCAGCAGCAGATGCTCGACACGCTGGGTTCCGTGCTCGACGTGCTGTCGTTCGCGGTCGCGGCCCTCGGCAGCATCTCGCTGCTGGTGGGCGCCGTGGGTATCTTCACCATCATGACCATCGCCGTGCGGGAGCGGACCAGCGAAATCGGCCTGCTGCGCGCGCTCGGCGCCGAGCGCGACCAGGTCCTGGCCATGTTCCTGGTCGAGGCGGTGGTGTTGTCGGTCCTCGGGGGGCTCGGTGGGCTCGCGTTTGGCGCGAGCGTCGCATGGCTCCTGGGCGAGGTCGTGCCCCAGCTGCCGGTGAGCTTCTCGCCGCTCTTCATGGGGCTCGCGATGGGTCTGTCGCTGGTGATCGGCCTCGTCGCCGGCCTGCTGCCCGCGCTGAATGCCGCGAACCTGCATCCCGTCGACGCGCTGCGCGCTGAGTAGCGACTCAGCGGTCCCCCTCGCGCGGCCGCACACGGCGCGTGGGGACGGCCTCGTGCGGGTCGTCCGGCCAGTAGTGCTTCGGGTAGCGGCCCTTCAGCTCCTTGCGCACTTCGTGATAGCCGCGGGCCCAGAAGCTCGCGAGGTCGCGCGTCACCTGCACCGGACGCCGCGCCGGGGAGAGCAGCTCGAGCGTGACGGGCACGCGGCCGTCCGCCACGCACGGCGAATCCATCAACCCGAAGACCTCCTGCAGGCGCACGGCGAGGGTGGGCGCCCCGGCCGAGTAGTCGAGCGCGATTCGCGAGCCACTCGGCACCGAGAGGTGCGTCGGGGCCAGTTGCTCGAGGCGTCGCTGCGCATTCCAGTCGAGCAGGCCGTGCAAGGCGCCACGCAGGTCGACCTTGCCGAGGTGCTCGCGGCGCGTGACCTTGTCAAGCCATGGCGCCAGCCAGTCCTCGAGCGAATCGAGCAGAGCGGTGTCCGCGACGTCGGGCCATGCGGCGGGCCCGAGCGGGTCGTGCGCCCTCGCGAGCGCGACGCGCGCTCGCCACTGCTCGAGCTCGCGCGTCCACGGCAGGCAAGCGAGCCCCATTGCACGGATGCCCTGCAGCATTGCCGCGAGCGTCGCGGCGGGCGGCGGGTCGCGCAGCGGCTCGTCTCGCAGCACGAGCTGGCCAAGCCGTCGCACCCGGCGGGCGGCGACGACGGAGGCGCGCGCGTCCCATTCGACGCTGGAGGCTTCGTCGATCGCCGCCGCAAAGTGATTCTCGAGCAGGGACGGATCCAGCGGCGCGGCCAGCTGGACGCGCGCCTCGCGCTCGCCGGCATCGAGCGCAGCGACGACGATATACTCGCAGCGCGCGAGCGCCGTGGCTTGCGCGAACACCGCGCCGCGTCCCCCGCTCAGCGCATACCGGCCGCCGCCGCCCTCGCGTGCGCGGCCGATCCGGTCTGGATAGGCGAACGCGAGCAGCAAACCGGTCGCGTCCGCCTCGTCGAGGTCCATGCCCTGCGGCGCGCGCCGGCGATCGATGCGCGCCAGCTGGCGCTCCACCTGCTGCCGCACGCGCTGGATGCGGCGCACCGCTCCGCCGTCTACGTCGAGACCGGGCGGTGGGTTGCGGCCGTTCAGCACGTCGATGCGGAACCTCAGGTCGGGATCACGCAGCGGACCCTGCGCGCGCAGCGGGTCGCGCTCCGAGAGCAGGGCGGCCATGTCGCAGGCCAGGCGCTCGGCCCCGATGGAGCGGGCGCGGAGCACCATGTGCGCGAGCCTTGGATGTATACCGAGGGCTGCCATGTCCCGGCCGAGCGGCGTCATGCGCCCCGCGCCGTCCAATGCCTCGAGTCCGTGGAGCAGGTCGCTCGCCTGCGCGAGCGGCGCGGCTGGCGGTGGATCGAGCCACGACAGTGACTCCGCCCTGGCTCCCCAGCATGCGAGTTCCAGCGCGAGCGGCGCGAGGTCCGCCTCGAGGATCTCCGCCGGCGACTGCGCCAGCAGCGCCGCATGCTCGGACTCGCTCCACAAGCGGTAACAGACGCCGGGCGCCGTGCGGCCGGCGCGCCCGCGGCGCTGGTCCGCGGAGGCCCGCGAGATGCGCAGTGTCTCCAGGCGGCTCATGCCGCTGGCCGGGTCGAAGCGCTGGCGTCGCTCGACGCCCGCGTCGATCACGATGCGCACGCCTTCGATGGTGAGGCTGGTCTCGGCGATATTGGTGGCGACGACGATCTTGCGCCGGCCGCGCGCGTCGGGCCGCAGGGCGGCGTCCTGCGCGTCCGCCTGCAGCTCTCCGTACAGTGGCAGCACGGCGAAATCGCCCGCGGGGAGGTTCGCGTCGATCATCTCGGCCACGCGCCGGATTTCTCCCGCGCCCGGCAGGAAGACCAGCACGTCGCCCTCGTGCGCCGCGATGGCGCGCAGGACGGCGACGCCCGTGCGGTGCGCGATTTCATGCGGCCGCCGGTCGCCCGCGACCGGCGAGGCGAGGTGAATCGTCTGCACCTCGAACATGCGTCCGGGCGAGCGGATGACGACTGCATCGCCGAGCAGGCGCGCGACGGCCTCGCCGTCGAGCGTGGCCGACATCACCAGCAGTCGCAGCGAGTCCCGCAGGTGTCGCTGGCATTCAAGCGCGAGCGCGAGCCCGAGGTCGCCTTGCAGGTTACGCTCGTGGAATTCGTCAAAGACGACGCAGGCAACGCCCTCGAGCGCGGGGTCCCGTTGCAGCATGCGGGTGAGGATGCCCTCGGTCACGACCTCGATGACCGTGCGCGGACCGACGCGCGTCTCGAGCCGCGTGCGAAAGCCGACCGTCTGGCCCACGTCCTCGCCGAGCAGTGTCGCCATTCGCGTGGCGACGGCCCGGGCGGCGATGCGTCGCGGTTCCAGCATCACGATGCGGCCGCCCTCGCGCCACGCGCCGTCGAGCAGTGCAAGCGGCACGACCGTGCTCTTGCCGGCACCCGGCGGGGCCTCGAGCAGCACGGCACGGTGCGAGGCAAGCGCTCCGAGCAGCTCGGGCAGCGCGTCGACGATGGGCAGGGAGGGGAGCGGCATCATGCGGGTGGCGCAGTGTACCGCCCGCCGCGCGTGACGCGCCCCGAGGCACCGTGCAATATGGCTCCGTCAGGCAGCGCAGGAGTGCGCCATGTCCGCGGACGTCTGGTTGTGGATTCTGGCCGCCGTGCTGGTCCTCGGGGGGCTTGCGGGTTCGGTGCTGCCCGCACTGCCCGGCGTTCCGCTGGTGTTCGGCGGACTGCTCGTTGCGGCGTGGGTCGACGATTTCGAGCGTGTCACCTGGCTCACGCTCGTCGTCCTCGGCCTGCTGACGGTCGTCTCCTTCGCAATCGACCTCGCCGCCACCGCGCTCGGCGCGCAGCGTGTCGGCGCCACGCGTCTGGCCATCGTGGGCGCGCTGATCGGGACCTTCGCGGGAGTCTTTCTCGGCATTCCGGGGCTCATACTCGGGCCCTTCCTCGGCGCCGTGGCGGGCGAGATGGTCTCGCACGGCAAGATGGAACAGGCGGCCCGCGCTGGCGTCGCGACGTGGATGGGACTCATCTTCGGCACGCTCGCGAAGCTCGCCCTGGTATTCACGATGCTCGGCGTCTTTGCGCTCGCTTACTTCCTCTGACGCTGCTTCCGATTCGCTGTGGCGGTCGCGAGTGCTCAGCTGGCGTAGTGCTGCCGACACTCCGCCTCGCGCCCCCGCACGACGCGCCGTCCGGCGAGGGGCCCGTGCGTTTCGGTCACGACCGTGTGCTGCCCCTCGATGTGCTGGTCGTCGTAGAAGTACAGGACCACCCAGTCGCGCGTCCGGTTCAGCTGGTGCGCCTGTGCGGTGTTGGAGAAGAGCGCCGTGAAATGCCAGTCGCCGCGCGCCGTGTGCAGCACCGGCAGCCACGCCTCGCCCGAGGGGTTGAAGCGCTTGGGCGCGATCGTGGGCAGGCTGCCGGCCTCGGACTTCACGCGATATTCGTGGTCCACGTCCAGGATCTCCGCGACCGGAGGCCCCTTGATGGCCTCGGGCCCGCCCGCCGACGCGACACCGCGACGTGGGCGACCTCGGGCGAGCATCGACTGCAGGCTCGCGCGGATCGTGGCGGCGCGACGCGGACCCACGCCCGGAACCGTTTCGAGGCGACCGTCGTGTGCAGCGAGTTCGAGGGCCTCGAGCGTGTCCACGTGAAGCTCGTCGTGAATGCGCTCGGCGAGGCGATGGCCGAGCCCGGGGACGGCCGTGAAGAGCTGCACCGGGTCCGAGCCGCCGCGCAGCCGCTCGAGCTGCATCCAGCGTCCCGTGCGCTCCATCTCGAGCAGGGCCGAGGCGATACCGAGGCCGATCCCGGGCAGTGCATCGAGGCCGGCGATGCCTTCGCGATCGATGATCGCCCCAAGGGGCTCCGGCAGCCCGAGCACGGTGTCAGCCGCCTTGCGATACGCCGCGATGCGGAACGGATTGGCGCCCTGCGCTTCGAGCAGGGCCGCGGCTTCCCGCAGGCGGTCGGCGCACCGCGCGTTGTCGGTCATGGGTTCACGCGGCCTCGTCGGGTCCGGGAGGCGGATGCCGCTCGCCCAGTACCCGGGCGAGCGCGCGACAGGCGTCGGTGGCCGTGAAGATCCCCACCAGCTTGCCACCGCGCGTCACCAGCGCAGATCCCACGTGGCGCTCGGCCATCGTCGCGGCGACATGCTCGAGCGAGGCGGCCGCCTCCACGACGAAGGAGTCCGGCTGGAACACGTCACGTACCGCAAGCTCGCGCTCGGGGGGTGACCCGAGGTCCGGGCCAAGGGCGAGCTTGATGTCGCGATCGGTGAGGATGCCGGCGAGCTCCCCGCGCTCCGTCACCGGCAGGTGGCGGATGTGGCGCTCGCGCATGAATGCGTGGGCCTCGGCCAGCGGCGCGTCCACCTCGATCGAGAACGGAAACGGCGTCATGTAGGCGAGGATCTGGGGCAGGTGGCGACGCGACATGACGGCCGTTCTTGTGCGGGCGGGCTCCGGCGATACTCCCCCCGCCCGCCGGCTGCGACCATGCGGGTTTTACGAGAGGGGGGGCGCACGGCCTATGATCCGGCGCCACCCCCGGGAGCGCTGGAACGCTGATTCGATGTTGCGCAAGCTGATTCGCCTGCTCGTCGTCGGCGCGCGGTCCGCCGTGCTGGGGCTGCTGCTGGTCGCCGTGGTGCTCTATGCCCGGTTCCTGCGCGGCGGTCCCGATCTCGAGCCCTGGCACACGACGCATCTGCGGTCGGAATTCACGGCCGCGCAGTCCGACGAGGTGCGGACACTCGACGACTATCGAAAGCTCGAGGAACGGCTGTACGCCGAACTGCAGGTCCGCGTGCTCGACCGCGTCGGGTCCGAGGACGGCAATCCGTTCAACCGTTTCAGTGGCGGGAGCCGCAGCGACCCCGCCGCCTGGCCGACCAACTGGAACCGGACGTTCGAGATCTCGCCGGCGGAGGTCACCGGCGCCGTTCTGCTGCTGCATGGCCTCACCGATTCACCGTACAGCCTGCGAAGCATCGGCGAGCACCTGGCCGGGAGAGGACTGCGTGTCGTGGGTCTCAGGCTGCCTGGGCATGGCACCGCTCCCAGCGGGCTGCTCGACTTCGAGGTCGAGGACATGCAGGCCGCGGTGCGTCTCGGGCTGCTCGACCTGCGCCGACGCATCGGCCCGAGCGTCCCCATCTACATCGTCGGCTATTCGAACGGGGCCGCCCTCGCCGTGGACTACGCGCTGTCGTCGCTGGACGGGGAACTGCCGCGACCCGCGGGCCTGGTGCTCATCTCGCCGGCCATCGGCGTCTCGAAGCTTGCGGTCCTGGGCCGGGTGCGGACTGGCCTGTCGGGCTTGCCGGGATTCGGACGAGCGGCCTGGCAGCACGTGACCGGCGAAGTCGATCCCTTCAAGTACTCGTCGTTCAGCTGGAATGCGGCCGGCCAGACGCAGAGGCTCACGAGCATGACCGCACGGCGGGTGACGGAGCTGGCGCAGGAGGGACCCATAGAGAAATTCCCGCCGGTGCTGGTGTTCCTGTCGACCGTCGATTCGACGGTTCGCGCGGAAGCGGTCGTCGATGCTCTGCTCGGCCACCTGGCCCCGCGGGGCCACGAGCTCGTGCTTTTCGACCTGAACCGGCTGGCCGCGGCGCAGTCACTGCTGGTGACCGATCCGGGACCGCTCACTCAGCGGCTGCTTGCGGCGCCGGGGCGGCCGTTTGCGCTGACGGTCATCACGAACGCCACTCCGAGAACCCTGCAGGTCAAGGAACTGCGGGCCGCGGCGGGGTCCGGCCGCCAGCAAGCGCAGCTGCTCGGCCTTGCCTGGCCGCAGTCCGTCTTTTCGCTGTCGCACGTGGCCCTGCCGTTCCCGCCCGACGACCCGCTGTACGGCTACCGGACGTTGCCGGATGCAAGTCACGTGCAGCTCGGGCGCATCGAGGCGCGGGGGGAAACCGGCGTCCTGGCGATTCCCGGCTGGATGTTGACGCGCCAGCGCAGCAACCCTTTCCACGCCTACATGCTGGCGCGGATCGACGAGTTCGTGGCTGCCGGCTCGTCGCAGCCCTGAGGCCCGGTATCATTCGGCCACCATGTTGATGCGTCCCACCCCGCCTTCGCTTGCGCGGTTGCTGCTGCTCGCGCTGCTGCCGCTGCTCACGCACTGCGCGAGCGCGCCGCGCATGGAGGGCGTCGTGGCGACCCACGCGATACCGCCGGGACGCTCGACGACGCTCGACCAGGTCATGCTGAAGGACCTCGGCGACGAGCCGGGCGTCTCGGCCATCCGCCTCATCGAACAGAACGCGATGGCCTTCGCGTACCGCGCGGCCACGGCCGACGCGGCCGAGCGCACGCTCGACGTGCAGTACTACATCTGGCACGACGACTTCACCGGCAAGCTGCTCGCGGCCGAGCTCATGCGCGCCGCGGAACGCGGAGTCCGGGTGCGCGTGCTGGTGGACGACATCGACGCGCGCGCCAAGCACGACACCTTCGTGGTCGTGGACCTGCACCCCAACATCGAGGTGCGGATCTTCAATCCTTTCTACAGCCGGTCCGGCATGCTGGGAAAGGTCATGGAATACGTGCTGCGCGGCAGCCGCCTCAATCACCGCATGCACAACAAGGCGTGGGTCGCCGACAATCGCGTGGCCATCGTCGGGGGCCGCAACATCGGCGACGAGTACTTCGGCGCTTCGCCGCATTCGAACTTCAGTGATCTCGACCTCGTGATGGCGGGTCCCGTCGTGCACGAGGTGAGCGAGTCGTTCGACCAGTACTGGAACAGCTCGGACGCGGTGCCCGTGTCGCGGTTCGAGGGCAAGGCGCCCAGGCCGTCGGACCTCGAGCGGATGCTCGAGGCTGCCCGGGAGTATCGGGAGGAGGCCGGCGAGACGCCCTACGTCACCGCGCTGCGCGACGTGCAGAAGCGGGCCGAAATGCTGGCGCAGGCGGCGCCGCCTCTGCGAGTGACCAGCATCAAGCTGCTGGTCGACGAGCCGAGCAAGGTCGGCACCGACAAGATCGGCGTCCGGGCCTCGCGGGTCCTGGCGGGCATCGCCGCGACGGCGCGCAACGCGAAGGACGAACTGCTGATCGTCTCGCCGTACTTCGTGCCGGGCAAGCAGGGCGCCCAGGGCCTCGTCGACGCGGTGGCGCGCGGCATGCGCGTCGCAGTGCTCACGAACTCGCTGGCGGCCACGGACGTGGCGGCCGTGCACACCGGCTATGCCCGCTACCGGCGCGACCTGCTCCGTGGCGGCGTCGAGCTCTACGAAATGAAGCGCAAGGCCGGCAGCGTCGAGGGGCGCCAACAGATCAGCGTCACGGGGTCCTCGGGCGCGAGCCTGCACACCAAGGCCATGGTCATCGACCGGCGCTGGGCGTACGTGGGCTCGATGAACCTCGACCCGCGTTCCGCCAATCTCAACATGGAGATGGGCGTGCTCGTGGAGAGCCCGGAGCTCGTGCGGCAGCTGCTCGAGCAGTTCGATCGCACCACCTCGCCCGAGCTGAGTTACCGCGTCGTGCTGGAGGAGGGCGAGGGCCTCGTCTGGTACGACCAGGCGGGCGGCCGGGAACGGCGGCTCGAACGCGAGCCCGACGCCAGCGTCTGGCGACGCATGTCGGTCACGCTGCTGCGCGCGGTTCCGATGGAATCACAGCTTTGAGGTAGCATCAGCCATGGCCAACGTGCAACCGTCCATCGAGCCGGTCTCCCGGCGCAGCTTCAGGTCCTACGTCTGGTGGAGCCTGTTCGGCGCCGCGCTGCTGGTCGCGATCTACACGGCGTTCCTGCTGTGGTGGAGCTACTCGGAGGGCGAGCGCGCAGGGGTGCTGCAGAAATTCTCCAAGCGTGGCTGGCTCTGCAAGACCTACGAGGGCGAGCTGGCGATGTACGTGGTGGGCGGCGTGGCGCCGCAGATCTGGCACTTCAGCGTACGCGACGACGCAGTGGCCGAGCAGTTGCACGATGTGGTCGGGCAGCAGGTCAGGCTGCAGTACTCGGAGCACCCGGGATTGCCGACCAGCTGCTTCGGCGAGACCGGCTATTTCGTCGAGGCCGTCGAGGCGGTCGGGCCGCCGCCGGTCGCCGCCCAGCCGCCGTCCGAGGCAGGGCCCGTCACGCCCTAGCGGCGTGGCCCGCCGCGGGTGCTACGGACCCTCGGCCTCGAGGTCGAAGCAAACCGGACCGTCGGGCGTGCTGGTCGTCGCATACTTGACCGGGGCGGACGCACTGCCAAAGCGCTCCATCATCTCGCCGAGACGGAACGTGTCGCGGATTTCGACCTGCACGGCGGCCACCCTGCAGCGCGGGCACTGGACGATCGAGTCGTCGAACTCGTTGGCGCGGTGGTCGACGTAGAGGGCCGCCTCTGCGAGCGGGCCGCAAGAGCGGCATTCGTACCGCGTGATCAGCCGGTCGCTGAGGCGCAGGGGCTGGTCCACCAGTTGCCGGTCGCCGGGTATGCCTTCCACGCGTGGGCACCATCGATTGCGGGTGCGGATGATCCGCGGTGCTGCCTGGAACGGCTCGCACCCCGGGCAGTCGGCGGAGCGCTCCAGCGCCGCAGGAGTATCGACGTCGCCGAGTGACTGTATGACGACGCGGCGCGCGGGCGGCCGTTTCCCGTCGCGCAAGCTGAATGCGGCCGAGGCGACGGCTGGGCCGACGGACTCCGGGACGGGTGCCGCCTCGCCGCCGACTGCAGCGTTAGGCGGAAGCGATGCGCGTCGCAATCCGCTGCTCGCATAACGCGCCGCGATGCGGGCGTACGCCTCGTGCGGGAGGTTGCATTCCAGGCAGGCGCGATCGGCGCTGGAGTTGAACGGAAAGCACTGCACGGTACTGCCAGTGCCGTCGAGAGCAACGGTCACAAGGTCGATGCGCGCGATCAGGCACATCTGGTTGACGCGCAGCAGCGACTCCGGGTCGGACAGCACGGTGACGACGCAGTCATAGCGCTGCAGACGCCCGAGGCTCAGTGTCTCCCAGAAGTCGTCGCCGACCGAGTCGACCTGCGCGGCCCCGCGAGCGGCGAGGTGCTTGCGCAGCTCGCGGCCCATGGTGCCGTCGCCGATGACTACAACCCGATCGATTCCCATGCCGTCCCCCATTACCCACCCGCCTTCAGCGGACCTCCTCGACCTTCACCCAGGCGGAATACTCCGACACGCCGGTGCTCCGGCCCCACACCAGCAGGCCGTCGGTGGAACCGGAACTCGAGTCGCGTACGGCGCCAAGTTCGACCCATTCCCCCAATGGCACGCTCACCGTCGTGGTCGCGCCGCCGGTCTGGACGACCCCGCCACGCCCCGCGAACCGTTGCTGGCGCGGCGAGACCTCCAGGGTCACGGTGTCCCCGGAGACCCGCGCCGTGGCGTAGAAGCCGGTGTCTGCGGAACGGTACGGGGCAGATTGCCCGATCGCGATGAAGGTTTCGTTGCCCTCGAGCGTTCGGATGCTGCTCAGGTTGCGGAGGTCGGCGCGCTGCGCGCGGCCGCCGACCTGTAAGCGGGCGCTCGAGTCGTTCCCGATGACTACCGAACCCTGCGCGGCCGCCGTCGTCGATCCCGTGACGGTACCCTGGCCGACGCTGATGAGCAGTTGGCGCGGCTCGCGGTCGACCGCGGCGACCGCCTGCCGGATCTGCTCCAGGTTGGCCGGGCTCGTCCGCACGAACAGCAGGCCGTCGATGCCGGTGAGCACACCGCCTGGGTCAAGCAGGGGCTGCACGATCGGGATGACATCGTCGGCAAGGCGGTGATGGAGCTCGACGATCTGCAGCTCCTGCGCGCGGGCCGGCGGGGCCGGCACGAGCGCCGCCATGGCCAGGGCCATGGCCACGAGGCAGGGAGCGGCAGATGTCGGTCGCAGTTTCATCCCTGAAGATTCCCGCTGGGCCCCGGTGTTCAGTCCGCCAGCTCGAGCGCCTCCTGCACGCAGGCGACGAGTGCGGCGACGCCTTCGGTCTCCTGGTCGTGCCGGCAGACGAGGCGTATGTCCTTGCCCAGTTTGTAGAAGCGAAACGGGCCGCGGTCAAGGGCTGCGACGCCCGCCTCGGGCAGGCGCAGGAAAATCATGTTGACCTGCACGGGGGCGACGAGCGAGACGCCCGGGATTTCCTGCAGCCGGGCCGCGAGTCCGGCGGCGCAAGCATTCGCCCGCCTGGCGCGCTCGACCCAGCGATCGTCGGCGAGATAGCGCTCGAGTTGCGCCGAGACGAAGCGGGCCTTCGAGAGCACCTGCCCGCCGCGCTTCATCCGGTAGGGGACCTCCCGCGCGAGCGTCTCGTCGAAGACCACGACCGCCTCGGCGTTGATCGCGCCGTTCTTGGTGGCGCCCAGCGACAGGACGTCGACGCCGCGGCGCCAGGTGAGGTCGGCCGGCGAACAGCCCAGCGCGGCGACGGCGTTGGCGAACCGTGCGCCGTCCATGTGCACGCGCAGGCCGTGGGCCCGCGCCACGTCCGAAAGGGCCTCGACATCGTGCAGCGAATAGAGCGTGCCGAAGTCGCTCGGCTGGGTGATGTTGAGCGCGAACGGCTGGACACGGGTCGGGTTGCCGAGCCCGGCGAGCGCGAGCGCTTCATCCAGCGACGCCGGCTCGAGCTTGTAGTCCGCGCCCGGCAGCCCCACGAGCTTCGCACCCGTGAAGAATTCCGGCGCCCCGCATTCGTAGACGTTGATGTGCGCCGTTTCGTGGCAGTAGACGGAACCGAAGGGGTTCGCGAGCGCCGCGAGCGCGATCGAGTTGGCGCCCGTGCCGCTGGCCATGGGAAAGACGCTCACGGCGCGCTCGAACACGGCCCCGAAGCGCTCGTTCATGCGTCGGGTATATTCGTCCTCGCCGTAGGGCGCGGCGGTGCCCGCGTTGGCCGCGACCAGCGCCTCGAGTATCTCGGGCGCGGCGCCGCCCACGTTGTCGCTGCGGAAGTCGTAGACCGTCCCGGTCATCACGCGCCCGTGGTGGCTGCAGCGGCGGGATTGAGGAAACGCTCGCAGTGGACGCGCCCCTCGTCGCCCTCGGGCATGCCGCGGCAGATTTCGCCGGTGCGCGCACGCAGGGCCGCGATGACCTTCGCGCGGTCGCCCGTGGCGCCCCACTCGAGCAGTTTCGCGCTCAGCTGCTCGAGCCGCATGCGCGTGCGCTGGTAGAACGCGTCGGGCGAGCCGTCCAGCTCGCCGAGTACCGCGAGGCCTGCCTTCTCGATCCTGGCCGCGTCGTCGGGCGTGAGCTCGACCAGCCCGACGAGGTAGTTGTAGCCCCACTGGAAGCGCGTGGCCGGGCCCTGCGCGCCTTCATACGCTCGTGCGAGCCACTGCACTGCCTCGTCGGCACGGCCGGCTTTCTCGGCGAGTTCCGCGAGATCGAGCATGAAGTAGTAAGGCGACTTCGATTTCTCGAGTTCCGCCACCAGCAGGCGGTTGGCGTCCTCGTCCAGCTCGGCCTCCCAGTAGAGCCCGACGGCCGCGTTGATCGCGGCCTGGCGCGCATAGGGGTCGGTGGTCGCTGCATCGACCTGCGCGACGGCCTTGCGCGCGTCTTCCACGAGCGCGGCCGGGAGCGGTGCCTCGGGCGCCGCGAGCTTCGCCAGCACCATGCGCGCGCGGACCCGGCTCAACTGCTCAGGCGCCGAGAGCGCCGCGCCGCCTGCGTCGCCCGCCAGCCGGTCGAGCGCGGCGTGCCACGCGTCGACGATCTGTGTGCGCTCCGGGCTTCCTGCGTCAGAGAGCAGGCCCACGACGTCTTTCGCGCCGTACAGCAGGTTGTCGACGTTGGCGCGGCCGACAGCAGGAAGCTGGAGCAGTTCGAGCAGCCGCTTGCGGGCCTCCGCGCGGTCGAGCCCGGTGAAGCGACCCTTGCCGTCCTCGGCCTCGGCGGCCGCGGCGCCGAGGTACTCGAAGAACAGGCGCGCGCAGTCGGGCAGCAACTCGACGGGACAGCTCGCGGCCAGGGTGCGGAACGTGCCGACCTCCCTGGCCTTCGCCATCGCGCGGCCATTGTCGGTGGCCCAGGAGTAGTAGGCGAGCAGTTGCCAGTCGCCGGGCGTAACTTCGCCCCCGTGTGCGGCGGCGGCGAGTATTTCCTTGACCGGGCGTGCTTCGGCGAGCGCGACGTCGAGGATTTTCGCATACCGCTCGATGTCCACGCCGCCGGGCAGCCGCGTGATCTCGCCGCCCGCGGGGCTGAAGAGGATCATCGTCGGGTAGCCCACGACCCCGAAACGCTCAGCCTGCTTCTGCGCGCTCGGCGTGTCGCCGTCGAGGTACACCGGCACGAACAGGCGGCTGCGCTCCTGGAACTCGCGGCGGTTGAAGATCGTCGACTTGATCTGGGCGCAGGGCGGGCACCACTCGGCACCCCAGTACAGGAACAGCGGCTTGTCCGCCAATTTCGCGGCGGCGAAAGCCGCGTCCACGTCTCCGTCGAACCACTCGATGCCGGGCGGCAGGTGACTGTCGGTGCCGTGGCTCGCCGCGGCCGCGACCGTCGGGGGCGATCCTGCCGCGGGCGACGGCTCCTTGCGTCCACAGCCGACGAGGACGGCGCAGGCCAGGACCAGGATCGTGACCGGGAGTGCGGTATCGCAGTGCTTTGGAGCGTTCATCGACGCAGGATACTTGGCCTCTGCCACGCGGGCAAAAGGCACGGATGGCGCGCCTCCCGGCGCGTCAACTCGAATTGAACGCGGCCAGCTCGTAGACCAGGCGCGCCGCCGCGCGCGCCGTGCGTCCGTCGGGGTCGTGGCGCGGATTCAACTCCGCGACGTCGGCGATCAGCAGCTTGCTGCCCCGATCGCGTGGGCCGCAGCACCGCAGTGCCTCCCTCAGCAATGCCACGGCGCGCTGCAGCGGCACACCGAGGCCGGCGGGGGCACTCACGCCTGGGGCCACGGACGGTGGGAGAACGTCGAGGCAGCAGGTCAGGTAGACGGCGGACGATTCGGCGATGAACCGCCGCAGGCGCGGTTCGACGTCCGCGCCGTCCACGTCGACGTCGAGGATCACGTCCGTGCCGAGCGTCGCCGCACGCTGCAGCAGCGCGGGGGTATTGGCCGCCTCGCTCACGCCGATACAGAGATAGCGGAACGGTCGTCCGGCCGCCGCGCAGGCCTCGGCGATCTGCAGGAACGGCGTGCCCGAGGTACCGCGGCCCGGGATCTCCGGTCGGCGCAGGTCGAGGTGGGCGTCGAGGTTGACGATGCCGAGCCGGTCCAGGCGGGGGTCGCCGTCGAGCGCCTGGGCCAGGCCCTGGTAGGCGGCCCAGGCGATTTCGTGCCCGCCGCCGAGTCCGATCGGCAAGTGCCCCGCGCCGAGCAGCCCCGCGAGCCGGGCGGCATAGTCCTGCTGTGCGTGCTCGAGCGCGTCACCCTCGCAGGCGATGGTGCCTGCGTCGTAGAGCCGGTCGTGCCGGCCGCCATGCCAGGCCAGGTTGGCGAGCATGCGTCGCAGCGCGACGGGTCCCTCCGACGCACCGGGCCGGCCGTGATTGCGCCAGACGCCCGCGTCGCTCGCGAAGCCGAGCAGTGCGATGCCCGGACGGTCGGCGGCCGCGGCGGGTTGTACGAGCTGGTGCCAGCGGCGGCCCTGGTCACCGTCGATGGCGTCGACGCGGCCGATCCAGGCGTCCATGTCGTCACGTTGTGTCACGGTCACTCCTCTCAGGCGGCGCGCTCGAGGACGATCTCGCCCCTGCGCACCACCATGCTGCAGGGATTGAAGCCGGCCCAGTAGCCAAGTTCGTCCGGGGTCTCGATCGACCATACGGCGAAATCCGCGGCCAGCCCCGGTGCCAGCGCGCCTCGCTCGTGCTGCATCCCGAGGGCGCGCGCCGCGTGGCGCGTCGTCCCGAGCAACACTTCTTCGCTCGTGAGGCCGAACAGCCGCCGCGCCATGTTCATCGCGAGCAGCAGCGACGCGCCGGGCGCCGAACCCGGGTTGCAGTCGGACGCGACGGCGAGTGGCACCCCGTGCCGGCGCAACGCGTCGATCGGCGGAAGTTGTCGCTCGGCGAGCGCATAGAACGCCACCGGCAGCATCACGGCCACCGTTCCCGAACGGGCGAGCGCGACGGCGTCGGCCTCGCTCGCGTATTCGAGGTGATCGCAGGACAGGGCGCGGTGCCTCGCAGCCACCTGGGTGCCGCCGACGTTCGAGAGTTGCTCCGCGTGCATCCGCACCGGCAGGCCGAGCGCGCGCGCTTGCGTGAACAGGCGGTCGCATTGAACTGCCGAGAAGGCGATGTCCTCGCAGTAGGCATCCACCGCGTCTGCAGCGGATGCCCGCACGATGCGCGGCAGCCAGTCCTCGCAGATCGTCGAGACGTAGTCGTCGGCGCGGCCGGCAAACTCCGGCGGCAACGCGTGCGCGGCGAGGAAGCTCGTCGAGACGGTCACGGGGTGCTCGCTCGCCAGCCTGCGTGCCGCGCGCAGCATGCGTTCCTCCGTGGCGAATTCGAGGCCGTAGCCCGACTTGATCTCGACGGTGGTCACGCCCTCCTGCAGCAGCGAGAGCAGGCGCGATCGGCTCGCCTCGACCAGCGCGTCCTCGCCCGCGGCACGAGTGGCGCGCATCGTCGAGAGGATCCCGCCTCCCTCGCGCGCAATTGCGGCGTAGCTGCTGCCCGAGGTGCGTCGGGCGTATTCTGCCGCGCGCTGGCCCGCGAACACGAGGTGCGTGTGGCAGTCGACGAGGCCCGGCGTCACCCAGCGGCCGGCGAGCTCGACTGTGCGGTGCGGGTGGAGGCCCGCGGGTAACTCGTGCTCCTCCCCGACCCAACGGATCGACTCGTCGTCCGTAAGCAGAGCGCCGGGCGATAGCTCGCGCATCCCGGCATCGCAGGTGAAGAGTCGGGCGTTGCGCCAGAGTGTCAGCACAGGAAGGGGAGGTCGAGGTGGTTCTCGCGGGCGCAGGCAATGGCTTCTGCGTAGCCGGCGTCCGCGTGGCGCATGACGCCAGAGGCGGGGTCGTTCCAGAGTACGCGCTCGATGCGTTTCGCGGCGGCGGCCGTGCCGTCGCACACGATCACCACGCCGGCGTGCTGCGAGTAGCCGATGCCGACGCCGCCACCGTGGTGAATCGATACCCAGGTCGCGCCGCTCGCGATATTGAGCATCGCGTTCAGCAGTGGCCAGTCGGCCACCGCGTCCGAGCCGTCGCGCATCGCCTCCGTCTCGCGGTTGGGGCTGGCCACCGAGCCCGAGTCGAGATGGTCGCGGCCGATGACGACCGGCGCCTCGAGTTCGCCCCGCGCCACCATCTCGTTGAACGCGAGTCCGAGGCGGTGACGCTGACCGAGGCCGACCCAGCAGATGCGCGCAGGCAGGCCCTGGAACTGGATTCGTTCCCGTGCCATGTCGAGCCAGCGATGCAGGTGCGGGTCATCGGGGATCAGCTCCTTCACCCTGCGGTCCGTGCGGTAGATGTCCTCGGGGTTACCCGAGAGAGCGGCCCAGCGGAACGGGCCCACGCCGCGGCAGAAGAGCGGGCGTACATACGCGGGCACGAAGCCGGGGAAGGCGAAGGCGTCCACGACGCCCTCGTCGAGAGCCACCTGGCGAATATTGTTGCCGTAGTCGAAGACCGGGACGCCCAGCTTCTGGAACGCGAGCATCGCCCGCACGTGCCCGGCCATGGAGGCTCGCGAGGCCTGCTCCACGGCGCGTGGGTCGCTTTCGCGCATCCGGTCCCATTGCGCGAGCGTCCAGTCCCGGGGCAGGTAGCCGTTTATGGGATCGTGCGCCGAGGTCTGGTCCGTGACTGCGTCCGGGCGGACGCCTCGACGCAGCAGCTCCGGCAGCACCTCGGCCGCATTGCCGAGCAGGCCGACCGAGATCGCCCGGCGTTCCCGGGTCGCGCGCTCGATCAGCGCGAGCGCCTCCTCGAGCGTGGCCGCGCGCACGTCGAGATAGCGGGTGTCCAGCCGCTTCTGGATGCGCTCGGGCCGGCACTCGATTGCGAGCATCGAGGCACCCGCCATGGTCGCAGCGAGCGGCTGCGCGCCACCCATTCCGCCCAGGCCTGCGGTGAGGATCCAGCGGCCTGCGAGGTCGCCGCCGTAATGCTGGCGGCCCATCTCGACGAAGGTCTCGTAGGTGCCCTGCACGATGCCCTGGCTGCCGATGTAGATCCACGAGCCGGCCGTCATCTGGCCGTACATCATCAGTCCCTTGCGGTCGAGCTCGTGGAAATGGTCCCAGGTGGCCCAGCGGCCGACGAGGTTCGAATTGGCGATGAGCACGCGCGGCGCATCCGCGTGCGTGCGGAATACGCCCACCGGCTTGCCGGACTGCACGAGCAGCGTTTCGTCGTCGCCGAGCCTGCGCAGGGCCGCGACGATGCGCTCGTAACAGTCCCAGTTGCGCGCGGCACGACCGATGCCGCCGTAGACCACGAGGTCGTCCGGGCGCTCGGCGACCTCGGGATCGAGGTTGTTCATCAGCATGCGCAAGGGCGCCTCGGTGAGCCAGCTGCGCGCCGAAAGGGCGGTGCCACGCGACGCCCGGATGGGGCCGGCCGGACTGCGGGTGAGGTCGTTCATGGCGCGCGTTATATCATCCGGGCGTCCGTCCGTACCGGGAGCCCGCCGTGATCCGTTGGATCGTCATTCTTTCGCTGCTGCAGCTGGTCGCCTTCTGGAAGATCCTCGGGCGCATGGGGTTCCCGCCCTGGCTCGCCGTCATGGCGTCGATCCCGCTGGTGAACCTGATCGTGCTCTACTACGTCGCGGTCGTGCCCTGGCCGCGGGACACCCTCCCGCCGCCGCCCCCGGCCGACGGCGCCAAGGACGCACGCTTCTGACCGTGCCCGGCAACGCGGTTTGTAGCCGCCGACCGCGTCGGGTACCGTGTCGACCCTCCGAATTCGACAGACCCGAGGAATGCCCATGGCCGGCCCGACCAACGCCCCCGAACCGAAGATGGATGCGAACGACCTCTACCGCGAGGACACCTACTCCGACCGCAAGGTCGGCACGATCCGCGTCACGAGCCCGGTGAAGCCGGACGGTTCGGCCGATCCGGCGCGCGCGACGATCTACGTCGGGCAGGCGCAGATCATGACGCCGGCCGGCGTGTTGCCGCTCACCTTTGAGATCGATGCGAAGACGCTGGCCGAGGCCTGCGAAAGGTTCGCCGATGGCGCGCGGGTCGCCTTCGAGGAGACGATGAAGGAGCTGCAGGAGATGCGCCGCCAGCAGGCATCCTCGATCGTGATCCCGGACGCGGGCGCCGCCTCGGCGCTGACGGGGCAGGGCGGCCTGCCGCCGCGCGGCAAGATCCAGTTCCCCTGAGCGTCGGATGGCCGATTCGCTGATCCGCCTGCGCGACGCGCTGCGCTCCTTCGCCGCCGAGCGCGACTGGGAGCAGTTCCATTCGCCCAGGAACCTCGCCACCGCGCTCGCGGTGGAGGCGGCCGAGTTGCTCGAGCCGTTCCAGTGGCTCACGGACGCGCAGAGCCGCGACCTGTCGCCCGAGGTCCGCGCGGCCGTAGAGCAGGAGATGGCGGACGTGCTGCTCTATCTCGTGCGCCTCGCCGACAAGCTCGGGATCGACCTCGAACAGGCGGCGGTGGCCAAGATCACCCGCAACGGCGAGAAATACCCGGTGGAGAAGGCGCGCGGGTCCAGCCGGAAATATACCGAGCTGTAGGCTGGGGGCTGGGGGCTGAGGGCGGAAGGTAGGGGCGGCTGTCGAGGCGTGGCGACGTTTCCGCGGAAACGACCAATCCGAAACGCCCGGTCGCTAGACGGCCTTTCGTCTGAAAATTCGTGGTTTCGGGCGGGTGGTGCCTCGGACACATGAGCGTTTCAGGCGAAACGCCGGTGAGCGCCATAAGCCATTGAATTGTCAAAGATCAATCGACGAGGCGGCGCCGTATTTTCGTACGGGCACGGCCGCAAGCTGCATTGGTGACGCAGACGTGCAGAAATGCACTGGTGGCACCCGTCAGTCACAATGACGGAGCACGCTGGATAACGAACAACGCCCCAGAGGAATACCGATCGATGGACTTTTCAGCCGCAACGCTCTGGTGGGTCGCCGCCGGCGTCCTGGTCGCGATCGAACTCGCGACAGGTACGTTCTACCTGCTGATGATGGCGTTCGGCCTCGCTGCAGCCGCCATCGCCGCCCACCTCGGACTCTCCGGCACTGCCCAGGTCACGATCGCCGCGA
Organism: uncultured Gammaproteobacteria bacterium; assembly: GCA_963778185.1. GTDB lineage: Bacteria > Pseudomonadota > Gammaproteobacteria > Steroidobacterales > Steroidobacteraceae > RPQJ01. The sequence continues at coordinate 1,826,684 of CAVZTF010000003.1, forward strand.
TCGTGGGAGGCGGGGCCACGGCGTACTGGCACTGGCGGCGGTACAAGGAGCCGCGCTCGGCGCCGGCCGCCGAGAATCGCGACGTCAACCTCGACATCGGCGAGCGCGTGCACGTCGCGGAGTGGGCGGCGGACCGCACCGCCAGGGTCCAGTACCGTGGTTCCGCGTGGTCCGCGCGGCTCGCGCCGGGCGCGACGGCGACGACGGGCGAGCACCTCGTCACGGCCGTCGAAGGCAACTGGCTGGTGCTGGCCCCGAAAGTTACGCAACGTTTCAGCTGACTCGCCGAGGAAGACAAGCAAATGGAAATCGCACTGGTCCTGGCCGCAATCGCCGTCATCTTCATTGTCCAGACGTTCAAGATCGTCCCGCAGCAGAACGCGTGGGTGGTCGAGCGACTCGGCAAGTACGACCGCACGCTGACGCCGGGCCTCAAGTTCGTCGTGCCGTTCGTCGAGCGCGTGGCCTACAAGCACTCGCTCAAGGAAGTGCCGCTCGACGTGCCCAGCCAGGTCTGCATCACGCGCGACAACACGCAGCTGCAGGTCGATGGCATCATCTACTTCCAGGTCACCGATCCGATGCGCGCGAGCTACGGCTCGTCGAACTACGTGCTCGCCATCACGCAGCTGGCGCAGACGCTGCTGCGCTCGGTCATCGGCAAGATGGAGCTCGACAAGACCTTCGAGGAGCGTGACGCCATCAACGCGTCGGTCGTGAGCGCGCTCGACGAGGCGGCCGCCAACTGGGGCGTGAAGGTGTTGCGCTACGAGATCAAGGACCTGACGCCGCCGAACGAGATCCTGCGCGCGATGCAGGCGCAGATCACCGCCGAGCGCGAGAAGCGCGCGCTGATCGCGGCCTCCGAAGGCCGCAAGCAGGAGCAGATCAACATCGCGACCGGCGAGCGCGAGGCGTTCATCGCGCGCTCCGAGGGCCAGCGGCAGGCCGAGATCAACAATGCCGAGGGCGAGGCGGCGGCGATCATCACCGTCGCGAATGCGACCGCGGACGCAATCCGCAAGGTTGCCGAGGCGATTCGTTCCCCGGGCGGCGAGCAGGCGGTCCAGCTCAAGGTGGCAGAGAAGGCCGTCGAGGCCTACGCGCAGCTCGCGCAGAAGAACAACACCATGATCGTGCCGGGCAACATGACCGAGGTCTCGGCGCTGATTGGCACGGCCATGACCCTGATGAAGGGCAAGGTCGCGGGAGCGCCGTGACGGGCGAGCCCGACAACAAGGCGCTCGGCCGGCTCGTCGATGGACCGCTGGACGTCGTCGGCGACGTGCACGGCGAGATCGACGCGCTGCGCGAGCTGCTCGGGCACCTCGGTTACGACGAGCGTGGCGTCCACTCAGATGGCCGCCATCTCGTCTTCGTCGGTGACCTCTGCGATCGCGGGCCGGACAGCCCGGCCGTGCTCGACGCGGTGCTCAGCTTCGTCGCGGCCGGCCACGCGCAGTGCGTGCTCGGCAACCACGAGGTCAACGCGCTCCTGAACGCGCCGAAGCACGGCAACGGCTGGTTCTTCGATCGCGACCACGAGCGCGCCGCGGGCGAGTTCCTGCACTCGAAGTCCGCCACACCCGAGCGCCGCACTGCGTGGCTGCGCTGGCTGAATCGCACGCCGCTCGCGCTCGAGCGCGATGACCTGCGCATCGTGCATGCCTGCTGGAACAACGAGGCGATCGTGGCCGTCGGCCTGGCGCTCGAGGACGTGAGCTACGCCGAGGCGCACGAAGCATTCCACGCGCTCACCAAGGCGGCCTTGCGCCGGAGCGGCATCGACCGGCAGGCGGCGCAAGAGCTGCAGCAATACCGCCACGCCCTGTGGCGTCGCGACGCACGCGTGCCGCTGCTGCCGGCCTACGCCGAGGAAGCGAAGACGCAGCAGAACGAGAACCCGGTGAAAGTGCTCACGTCGGGACTCGAGTGGCCGGCGGACTCGCCCGTGTGGGCCGGCGGTCGCTGGCGCATGACACACCGCTCGCGCTGGTGGAAGGAATACGCCGAGCGCGTGCCGGTGATCGTGGGGCACTACTGGCGGCGCGATGCGCGCGCCGAGCCCCAGGAAGTCACCGGCGACTGGGACTATCCGCTCGAGGACTACGCGCCGTACTCGTGGATGGGCCCGCGCCGCAACGTGTTCTGCGTGGACTACTCCGTCGGCGGGCGCTATCTCGAGCGCGCCCGTGGCCGCATGTCACCTCCGTTCCAGACGCGGCTCGCGGCCATGCGCTGGCCCGAGCGCGAGCTCGTGTTCGATGACGGGGAGCGGGTCGCGGCGCACTGATTGCCTCTGGCGTCGATCGTCCCTCATAGTGACGCCGTGTGACCGGCCCAGGGGAGGGCGCCGTGAGCGACCAGAAGAACAACGCGCGCTACGCGATCGCGGTGCTGTTCGGCATCAACTTCATGAACTTCTTCGATCGCCAGATCGCGGGAGCGCTCGGCGAGCCGATTCGCATCGAGTTCGGCCTGAACGACACGCAGCTCGGACTGCTCGCGACGGCCTTCATGCTGGTGTACGCGGCGGTCGGCGTGCCGGTCGGCCGACTCACCGACCACTGGTCGCGCACGCGCCTGATCGCGATCGGCGTCACGGTCTGGAGCCTGCTCACCGCCGCTTCGGGACTCGCGTGGAATTTCCTCACCTTCGCGCTGAGCCGCATCGGCGTCGGCATCGGCGAGGCGAGCTGCGCGCCGGCGAGCCAGTCCCTGATCGGCGACCTCTACCCGCCCGAGCGCCGCGCCAAGGCCATGGCCACGTTCATGCTCGGCCTGCCCCTCGGCCTGTTCGGCGCCTACCTGCTCTCGGGGTACATCGGCGAGCTCTGGGGTTGGCGGGCCGCGTTCTACGTCGCCTGCGTGCCGGGGCTGATCCTGGCGGTCATGGCGCTCTTCATTCGCGAGCCGTTGCGCGGCAGTACCGAGCAGCACGCGACGGCGCTGGTCGAGCCGGTGAAATCGCCCTATCGGACAGTGATGCGCATCCGCACGCTGTGGTGGGTGGTGCTGTCGGGCATGCTCTTCAACTTCAACAGCTACGCCGTCAACATCTTCCAGACGCCCTTCCTGCAGCGCTACCACGAGCTGGGCCTGCGCGACGCGAACAACCTTTCCGCGTTCTCGCTCGGGCTGGCGGGCGTGGCGGGGTTGCTGCTCGGCGGGTGGCTCGGCGACCGGCTGCGCAAGAATTACGCGAACGGCCGTCTCGTGCTCGCCGGTGTCGCGATGGGCCTCGGCGCGCCCTGCGTGTACTTCGCGCTGCAGCAGCCGACGGGCGGCGTGGGCACCTTCGCGCTGCTCATGGGCACGGCGACGGCGCTGTCCTTCGTCTACTACTCGACCGTGTACAGCGCCATCCAGGACGTGGTCGAACCGCGCCTGCGCGGCACGGCGGTCGCGCTCTATTTCTTCGCCATGTACGTGCTCGGGGCGAGTTTCGGCGCGACCATCATGGGCGCGGTCAGCGACTACTTCGCGCACCAGGCGATGCTCGAGGCGGGTGCCACGGAAATGACCACGCCGTTCCGCGCCGCCGGGCTGCACTCGGCGATGTACATCATCCCGGCGCTCATGCTCCTGTGTTCGCTGTCGCTCTTCGGCGCCGCGCGCACGGTCAAGGCCGACATGTGGCGGCTGCAGGCGCAGCTCGCAGGGGGCAGGCTGCAGCGGACGTCCTGAGGCGGGCCCCGCCCGGACCTGCGCCGAACCGTGCCCCGCGAGCGACGAACCGTTTCCAGACCCGGGAACCGCCCGGTAAGCTGCCGCCGGTGACGCTCGACGACCTCCGCCGCAATCGCAGCCTGCTGTTCTGGGGACTCCACACGCTCGGGTGGAGCGCCTACCTCATCACGCAGTACATGGGCGCGCTGCTCTACGAGAAGCCGGCGGCCTACATCAAGGTGGTGCTGGTCGCGGGGGCGAGCGGCTTCCTGCTCTCGGCGCCGCTCCGGTACGTCTACCGATGGCTGTGGAGCCGGCCGCCGCTGGTCATCATCCCCTCGGTGCTGCTGGCGGCCTGGCTCACGGCACTCGCCTGGCGCGTGGTCATCAATACCTCCTACGCCCGGTTCGTCGAGGACTGGATGGCCAAGGAGCCCTGGTACGGCATCTTCGGCGGCGCCCTGAGTTCCACCTACCTGCTGCTCTGCTGGTCCGGACTCTATTTCGGCATCAAGTACTACGAGACCCTGCAGACCCAGCGGGAGGAGACCCTGCGGGCCTCGGCGCTGGCGCAGGAGGCGCAGGTGAAGATGCTGCGTTACCAGCTGAACCCGCATTTCCTCTTCAACACGCTCAACGCGATCTCGACGCTCATCCTCGACAACCAGGGCAAGGTCGCGAACCAGGCCGTCGGGCGGCTGTCGGACTTCCTGCGCTACACGCTCGACCAGGACCCGATGAAGAAGGTGACGCTGCGCCAGGAGATGGACGCGCTCAACCTCTACCTCGGCATCGAGAAGCTGCGCTTCGGCGAGCGACTGCGCCTGCATTTCGACATCGACGACGCGGCGTACCCGGCGCTGGTGCCGTCGCTGATCCTCCAGCCGCTGATCGAGAACGCGCTGAAGCACGCCATCGCGCCGCGCGAGGAGGGCGGGCGGCTGCGCATCGAGGCGCACACCGACGAGCGCACGCTGAAGCTCATCGTCCAGGACGACGGCCCCGGCCTGCCGGTGGGCGTGAATCTCGGCGAGGGCCGCGGCGTCGGGTTCCGCAACACCCGCGAGCGGCTCGCCGTGCTGTATGGCGAACACCAGACGCTGGCGGTACGCTTCGCACGGCCGGGACTGCGGCTGGAGATCACAATGCCTTTCGAGAGGGCCGTGCAACCATGAGCATCCGGACCATCATCGTCGACGACGAGCCGCTGGCGCGACGCGGCCTGGAACTGCGCCTCAAGGACGTGCCGGACATCGAGATCGTCGCAGCAGTGCGCGAACGGTCGCGAGGCGCTCGCCGCCATCGCGCAGGCCGCGCCCGACCTCATGTTCCTCGACATCCAGATGCCGGGGCTGTCGGGCCTCGACGTGCTGGCGCAGGTGCCGCAGGAGAGCCTGCCGATGATCGTGTTCGTCACGGCGTTCGACCGCTTCGCGATCGACGCGTTCGAGGCACACGCGCTCGACTACCTGCTGAAGCCGGTGGACGACGATCGGCTGGCGCGCGCGCTCGACCGGGTCCGGGCGCAATGGCAGCAGCGCCAGGCGCTCGCCCAGCGCGAGCAGCTGATGGCGCTGCTCGGCGACCTGACGGGCAAGGGCGAGATCGAGCCCGAGGCGCTCGCGGCCATGGCGGGACGCCCCTCGCGCCGCTACGCCGCGATGCTGCCGATCCGCGTCGGTCGCGAGACGGTGCGGCTCGACGTGTCCACCATCGACTGGATCGATGCCGCGGGCGACTACATGTGCCTGCATGCGGCGGGGCAGACTCATGTGCTGCGCGCGACGATGAAGGAACTCGAGGACATGCTGGACCCGGAGACCTTCCAGCGCGTGCACCGTTCGACGATCGTGAACCTTGCGCGGGTGCGCTCGCTGCGCCCGCACGTCAATGGCGAGTGCTTCCTGCGCCTGCAGTCCGGGCAGGAGATCAAGCTGAGCCGCAGCTTCCGCGACAAGGTGGAGTTGCTGCTCGACCGCGCGGGGGCGGCGCCGAAGTCGGCCTGAGGCCGGTTCATCGCCAGGGACGGACGCGCGCGCCCACGGCGGTCAGTGCGTCCGCGATTTCTCCCAACGCGAGCATCACGCGCGCCGCCTCGAGCCTCGTGCAAATCACGGAGAGCGTGCGCCATGTGTCCCCGAACCGGTCGGCCTGCAGGCAGGCGAGCGCGTGCAGGGTGTGCGCCTCGATCCGGTTGATGCGCCAGCAGCCGAGCCGTGCGCTGGGCGGGCAGGGCGAGGGTGCGCCGTGCACGGCGGCGACGTAGCGACGGAACACGGGCAGCACCGCGCCGAGGCCGGCGCGGTCGAAAGAGTCCTGCAGGCACATCGTCGCGAAACCATCGTCATCGTGCAGCGATGCCTCCCAGCGGATGGCCCAGACCAGGAAGCGTTCGACGCCGGTCAGGTCGCAGACCGTGACGTCGTCGTGCGCCTGCAGCGGGAGAGCGGAAGTGCCGACATCGGGTGGGGTGGCATCGAAAGTCATCTGGATGCCCTAGAAATCGTCATAGATACGAATGAGTCGTATTCTCATACAGAGCCCCTGGATGTGCAAGCCTCCGGGCGAGCATCGCATCGGACATAACCCGCGGCCCATCACGTTTCCGGTCTGCTGCACCGCGGTATTCTCACCGCGGAGGCCCTGAATGAGACCCGACGAACCCGTATCGCGGATCATGACCGAGACCGTGGTCGTGATCGAAGTCGACCGGCCGGTGAGCGAGGTGCTGGACTGCTTCTTCCAGTACCCCATCCACCACTTGCCCGTGGTGCGTGACGGCAGGCTGGTCGGCATGCTGAGCTCGGCCGACGTCATGAAGCTCGAGTTCTTCGTCCCCAAGGGCGCGGCCGATCGCGCCGCCTACCTCGACGAGCGACTGACCATCGAGCAGCTGATGCGATCGCCGGTGCTCAGCATGCATTCGAACGTGAGCCTCGGCGAGGCCGCCGAGCGCCTCATCGATTCGAGCGTGCATGCCGTGCCGATCGTGGATGACGACGACCGCGTGCTCGGCATCGTCACCACCACCGATGTGATTCGCAGCCTGCTGCACGGGCCGCCGCGCAACGGTCTCGTGGCGCCACCAAGCACCGTGCAGGCGCGGCCCACGGACGAATCGAACAACGAGCCGCGGTATTACCACCGGCCGGCGGACGACGAGTACCGCACGGCGATGCACACGGCCGAGGTGCTGCACGTCGAGTCACGCGACCCGCGGCACCTCGGCAAGACCCTGCTCTACCTGGACCAGCGCCGCGACTACCTGGAGAAAGTGCTCGAGCTGGCCGATCGATTCCTGCTGACCGGCCAGGACGAGCAGGTGCATGCGCTGCTGCTCAAGGCGATTCATGCGGCCAAGCGCGCCGAGGAGCACGCCACGGGCCGGGCGCGGGTGCCGTTCCCGCTCGAATAGGCGAGGAGCTGCGCAGCGTCAGAGGCGCGCCGCCAGGCGGATTCCCTGCTCGATGGCGCGTTTCGCGTCCAGTTCCGCGGCAAGGTCGGCGCCGCCAATGAGGTGCACCGGGACGCCGGCGGCCCGCAGCGGGCCGTCGATCTCGCGCTGCGACTCCTGGCCGGCGCAGAGCACGACGGTATCCACTTCGAGCAGCATCGGCTTCTCGTGACCTTCGCCGAAGCTCACGTGCAGGCCCCGCTCGTCGATGCGCTCGTAGTTGGCGCCGTGGATCATCTCCACGCGCCTCATCTTGAGCGCCGAGCGATGGATCCAGCCGGTCGTCTTGCCCAGCCCCTTGCCGAGCGGCCCCGGCTTGCGCTGCAGCAGGTAGACGCGGCGCTCGGGCGCGTCGATCAGCGGCTTCGCCACGCCGCCGCGCGCAGTCGCCGGATCCGTGACGCCCCATTCGGCCATCCACGCCGCAGGATCGACCGCGGTCGAATGGCCTTCGCTCACCAGGTATTCGGCGACGTCGAAGCCTATGCCGCCAGCACCCACGACCGCGACGCGCTGTCCTGCCTGGCGCCCGTGCAGCAGCAAGTCGACGTATGAGAGCACCTTTCCGCTTGCGCGATGCTCGTCCTCGCCGGGGATGTGCGGATCGCGCGGCGTGACACCCGTCGCCAGTACCACCTCGTCGTAGCGGGCGGCCGCAAGCCCGGCGGCGCTCGCGCGGGTGCCGAGCCTGAGCTGTACGCCGGTGGTCTCGATCCGGCGCCCGAAGTAGCGCAAGGTCTCCTGGAACTCTTCCTTGCCCGGGACACGCTTCGCCATGTTGAACTGTCCGCCGATCTCGCGGGCGGCCTCGAAGAGGTCGACGCGGTGGCCCCGTTCGGCGAGCAAGGTTGCGCAGGCGAGTCCCGCGGGCCCCGCGCCGACAACGGCGATCCGCTTCGGCGCCTGCACCGGCGCGTACACGAGCTCGGTCTCGTAGGCCGCGCGCGGATTGACGAGGCAGGACGCGATTTTGCGCTGGAAGACGTGGTCGAGGCAGGCCTGGTTGCAGGCGATGCAGGTGTTGATCTCGTCGGCGCGCCCGCTCGCCGCCTTCACGACGAAATCGGGGTCGGCGAGCAGCGGCCGCGCCATCGACACCATGTCCGCGCAGCCGTCGGCCAGGACCTGCTCGGCCACCTCCGGCGCGTTGATGCGGTTGGTGGCGCACAGGGGGATGGCGACCTCGCCCTTGAGCTTCTTCGTCACCCAGGCGAACGCGGCGCGCGGAACGGAGGTCGCGATCGTCGGCACGCGCGCCTCGTGCCAGCCGATGCCGGTATTGATGATGCTCGCGCCGGCCCGCTCGATGGCCTTCGCGAGCTGCACGACCTCCTCCCAGCTGCTGCCGTCCGGGATGAGGTCGAGCATGGAGAGCCGGTAGACGATGATGAAGTCGCGGCCCACCGCTTCACGCGTGCGCTGCACGATTTCCACGGGCAGGCGCATGCGGTTCTCGTAGCGACCGCCCCATTCGTCGGTGCGACGATTGGTGTGGGTGACGAGGAACTGGTTGATGAAGTAGCCCTCGGAACCCATCACCTCGACGCCGTCGTAACCGGCTTCGCGCGCCAGCACGGCGCAGCGCACGTAAGCGCGGATCTGGCGCTCCACGCCGCGCGAGGAGAGTGCCCGCGGCGTGAACGGCGAGATCGGCGACTTGATGCGCGACGGAGCGACGGCGAGCGGGTGGTAGCCGTAGCGGCCCGTGTGCAGGATCTGCAGCGCGATGGCTCCGCCCTCATCGTGCACGGCCGCGGTGATCGGCCGGTGCTTCGCGGCGGCCGCGTGCGTCGTCAGGCGACCGGCGAACGGCGAGGCCCAGCCTTCGATGTTGGGCGCGAAGCCGCCGGTGACGATGAGCCCCACGCCGCCGCGGGCGCGTTCCGCGAAGTACGTGGCGAGCCGGTGGAACAGCTTCGGGTCGTCCTCGAGGCCCGTGTGCATCGAGCCCATCAGGACGCGGTTGCGCAGCTTCGTGTGGCCGAGGTCGAGCGGCGCAAGCAGGTGCGGGTAGCGATCGGTCATGGGCGGTCCTCAGAGCAGGACAAGGCCGAGCCAGTAGGCGGCTGCCGCCATCCCCGCGGCGGCGGGCATGGTGATGATCCAGGCCACGACGATGTTGCCGGCGACGCCCCAGCGGACCGCGCGTGTGCGCTGCGCAGCGCCCACTCCGACGATCGCGCCCGTGATCGTGTGGGTGGTGGACACCGGAATGCCGAGACTCGAGGCGAGGAACAGCGTCATCGCGCCGCCGGTCTCCGCGGCGAACCCGCCCACGGGCCTCAGCTTGGTGATCTTCTGTCCCATGGTCTTCACGATTCGCCAGCCGCCGAACATCGTGCCGAGGGCAATGGCCACGTAGCAGCTCACGATCACCCAGGCGGGCAGGTGCTCGCGAGTCGTCATGCCTGCCGAGATCAGCAGCAGCCAGATGATGCCCATGGTCTTCTGCGCGTCGTTGCTGCCGTGGCCGATGCTGTACATCGCCGAGGAAGCGAGCTGCAGGCGGCGGAACCAGCGGTCCATCTTGCGCGGTGCCGCGCGCAGGCAGAGCCACGACACCGCGATCATGATCAGCGCCCCGAGCGTGAGACCCAGCAGCGGCGAGATGAAGATGAACGCCGCGGTCTTCAGGATCCCGGGTGCGAGCAGCGGGTCGAAACCCGCCTTGGCGACGGTCGCACCGATCAGGCCACCAATGAGCGCGTGCGAGGAGCTCGACGGGATGCCGTAGTACCAGGTGATCAGGTTCCAGGCGATCGCGCCGATCAGGGCGCCGAAGATCACGTAGTGGTCCACGGCCACCGGGTCCACGATGCCCTTGCCGACCATCGCCGCCACCTTGAGGTGGAAGATGAAGAGCGCGACGAAATTGAAGAACGCGGCCCAGGCCACGGCCTGGTACGGGCGCAGCACGCCCGTGGAGACGACCGTAGCGATGGAATTCGCCGCGTCGTGGAAGCCGTTCATGAAGTCGAACACGAGCGCCAGCCCCACCAGCACCGCAAGCGTCACGAGCGGGACCTGCAGGTCCATGCTCAGACGTTCTCCACGACGACCGCCTCGATGATGTTGGCGACGTCCTGGCACTTGTCGATGGCGTTCTCGAGGTACTCGTAGACGTTCTTGTGCTTGATGAGCTGCCGCACGTCCTGCTCCTCGCGGAACAGCTTGGAGATGCCGGCGCGCATCACCGCATCGGCTTCGCTCTCGAGTGCGTCGATCTCCTGCGCGAGAGCCAGCGCCCGCGTCGCATTGTCCATGGAGGACAGCAACCTGACCGCGGCCTGCACCTTCTCGCAGCAGCTCTCGAGCAGCGCCGCCATGCGGTCCGACGCCGGCGGCAGCGTCTGGATATCGAACAGATGCATGGACTCCGCGGCGTCCTGGATCAGGTCCAGGATGTCGTCCATGCCGGAGATCAGGCGGTGGATGTCGTTGCGGTCGAAGGGCGTGATGAAGGTCGCGTGCAGCAGGGACACCGTTTCGTAGGTGACCTTGTCGGCACTGCGCTCGGCTTCGCCGATGCGTTCGATCAGCGAGGCGCGCCGTCCCTCGTCGGCATAGTCGCGGACCAGTTCGGCCATGGCGCGGCCGCCCGCCAGCACGAAATCCGCATGCCGGTCGAAGAGGGTGAAGAACCGCGTCTCGCGCGGCATCAGGGCGGAGAGGAACCTCATCGGGCCTTCCTGGAATCCTTGGAATCGTTGTGCGCGAAGTATCCGTGATCCCGGCGGAACGTGGTAGCGTGCCATTCCGGACCGCCCCCGCCGGGGCCACCCGAACCCTCATGAGCCCGTCCAGCCACGATTCCATTCGCATCCGGGGTGCACGGCAGAACAATCTGCGCGCGCTCGACCTCGACATCCCGCTCCGGCAGCTGGTGGTGGTTACCGGCGTGTCGGGGTCGGGCAAGTCGTCCCTGGTGTTCGATACCGTGTACGCCGAAGGGCAGCGACGCTACGTCGAGACCTTCTCGCCGTACGCACGGCAATTCCTCGACCGAATGGACAAGCCGCAGGTGGACCGCATCGAGGGCATCCCGCCCGCGATCGCCATCGACCAGACCAATCCCGTGCGCACCTCCCGCTCGACGGTCGGGACGATGACCGAGCTCAACGACCATCTCAAGCTGCTGTACGCCCGGGCAGCGCGGCTTTTTTGCCGGGGCTGCGGCAATCCCGTGCGCCGGGACACCGCGGACAGCATCCTGCGTGAGATCGACGACCGTGCCGCCGCGGCCGGTGACCCGCGCCTGCTGGTGACTTTCCCGGTCGCGGTGCCCAAGAACTTCAAGGAAGCGGAAGTGCTCAAGCTGCTGGAGCAGCAGGGCTACACGCGGGTCCACTCCCGCGGCGACCGGCAGCTCGAGATCGTGCAGGACCGCTTCCGGATCGGGGGCGCCGACCGCAGCCGCGTGCTCGAGGCGCTGGAGGCGGCGATGCGCGTCGGACGTGGACGGGTCAGCGTGCATGCCGAGGACCGGCCGGCCTGGCGATTCTCGTCGGACCTCCACTGCGCGGACTGCGACATCCACTACCGCGAGCCGACTCCGAGCGCGTTCTCGTTCAACTCGCCGCTCGGCGCGTGCGAAACCTGCCGCGGCTTCGGCCGCGTCATCGGCGTGGACTATGGGCTCGTGGTGCCCGATGGCTCGCGCACCTTGCGCGGCGGGGCCGTGCGTCCGTGGCAGACGGAGTCCTACCGCGAGTGCCAGGACGACCTGGTGAAGTTCGCGCGCAAGCGCGGCATTCCGCTCGACACCCCGTGGCGCGACCTGGGCGAGGAGCAGCGCCGCTGGGTGATCGACGGCGAGGGGCCGTTCGAGAAGAAGGTCTGGTACGGTGCGCGGCGCTTCTTCGCCTGGCTCGAGACCAAGAGCTACAAGATGCACATCCGCGTGCTGTTGTCGAAGTACCGCAGCTACACGCCCTGCGGCGACTGCGGCGGCGCGCGCCTCAAGCCCGAGGCCCTGTTGTGGCGGCTGGGCGCCGCCGCCGCCGCGGCCGCCCGCTTCAACATCCACGAGTTGATGCTGCAACCGATCGAACGCTGCCGCGACTTCTTCGCAGGCCTCGTGCTGCCGGCGCCGTTGGACGAGGCCACTGACCTGCTGCTCGGCGAGATCCGCTCGCGACTCGATTTCCTCGTGCGCGTGGGGCTCGGCTACCTGACGCTCGACCGCCAGTCGCGCACGCTCTCGGGCGGCGAAGTCCAGCGCATCAACCTGACCACGGCGCTCGGTACCTCGCTCACCAACACGCTCTTCGTGCTGGACGAGCCGTCGGTCGGGCTGCACCCGCGCGACATGCGCCGCGTGATCGAAGTCATGCAACGGTTGCGCGACAACGGCAACTCGCTGCTGGTCGTCGAGCACGACCCGCAGATCATGCTGTCGGCGGACCGGATCGTCGACCTGGGGCCGGGTCCCGGCGAACACGGTGGCCGCATCGTATTCAACGGCACGCCGGCCGAACTGGCAGGCCGCGCCGACACCCTGACGGCGCAGTACCTCTCCGGGCGCAAGGACGCGGTGGCCGCCGCCGGTACTCGCGGCGCGCCGGGGGCCGGTGACCCGCGGCTCGTTGTCCGTGGCGCGAGCGAGCACAACCTCAAGGGCATCGACGTGTCGATCCCGCTGCGCCGCCTGGTGTGCGTCACCGGCGTCTCGGGTTCCGGCAAGTCGACGCTCGTGGCGGACGTGCTGCATGCCGCGTTGCTGCGCGCCCAGGGCAAGCCCACGGAAACGCCCGGGGCGCACCGCACGCTCGAGGGAGCCGAGCACGTCGGCGGGGTGGTGATGGTCGACCAGACCGCCATCGGCCGCACCACGCGCTCGAATCCTGCCAGCTACGTCGGGGCCTTCGACGTGATCCGCAAGCGCTTCGCGGCGGAGGCGGTGGCCATCGAGCGCGGCTACACGCTCGGCACCTTCAGCTTCAATTCCGGGACTGGCCGTTGCCCCACGTGCACGGGCAACGGCTTCGAGCACGTCGAGATGCAGTTCCTCTCCGACGTCTACCTGCGCTGCCCGGACTGCGACGGCCGCCGCTATCGCCCCGAGACCCTCGAGGTGAAGATGACGCGCGGCGAGGGCGCGGGGAAGAGCATCGCCGACGTGCTCGAGATGACGGTCTCCGAGGCGGCGGCATTCTTCGCCGCCGACCGCGAGGTGCTCGACCGGCTCGAGCCGCTCGCCGCGGTGGGTCTCGACTACCTGCGGCTCGGCCAGCCGGTGCCGACGCTGTCCGGGGGCGAGGCGCAACGGCTCAAGCTGGCCGGACACCTGGCGGAAAACAGGGGACATTCTCCTATTTTCGAAGCGAAAGCGGAAAATGTCCCGGGTTCTCCGACGACGCTTTACCTGTTCGACGAGCCGACCACGGGTCTGCATTTCGACGACGTCGCGAAGCTGCTCGGCGCGTTCCGGCGCCTGCTCGACGCGGGCCACTCGCTGGTGGTGATCGAACACAACCTCGACGTGATCCGCGCGGCGGACTGGATCGTGGACCTCGGTCCCGAGGGCGGCGAGGCCGGCGGTGAACTGGTGGCGGCCGGGACGCCTGCCGACGTAATGGCCTGCGCGGCCTCGCACACCGGGCGCGCGCTGCTCGATTTCATGGCGGAGCGCAGGCGCGTGCTCGCGGTGGGGCATGCGGTGCTCCCGGTGCCAGTCGAGACCGCACCCCGGGTGGCCGACGCGGCACGCGACGCGATCGTCGTGCACAAGGCCCGGGAGCACAACCTGCGCGACGTGGACGTGGCGATACCTCGCGACGGAATGACCGTCGTGACCGGGGTCTCCGGTTCCGGCAAGTCGACGCTCGCGTTCGACATCGTGTTCGCCGAGGGCCAGCGGCGCTACCTCGAGTCTCTCAACGCCTACGCGCGGCAGTTCGTGCAGCCCGCGGGACGGCCCGACGTCGACGCGATCTACGGCATTCCGCCGACGGTCGCGATCGAGCAGCGCACCAGCCGCGGCGGGCGCAAGAGCACCGTCGGAACGCTCACCGAAGTCCACCACTTCCTGCGCCTGCTCTACGTGAAGCTGGGCACGCAGCATTGCCCGGACTGCGCCGTGCCGATCGAGCCGCAGACGGTCGATGCGATCGTCGCCCGCCTGCAGCGCGAATCGAAGGGTCGTCGCGTCGAATTGCTCGCACCGCTGGTCGTGGCGCGCAAGGGCTATTACACCGATCTCGCCAAGTGGGCCGCCGCCAAGGGATACCAGCGGCTGCGCGTCGACGGCGACTCCCTGCCGACCGACAAGTGGCCGCGCCTCGACCGCTTCCGCGAACACACGATCGAGCTGCCGGTCGGCGAGGTCGTCGCGAGCCCGGGTGCGGAGCGCGAGCTGCGCTCGCACCTGCAGCGCGCCCTCGATTTCGGAAAGGGCGTGGTCCACGTGCTCGACCGCGGCAAGGTCCGCGTGTTCTCGACGCGCCGTGCCTGCCCGTCCTGTGGGCGCAGCTTCGCCGAGCTCGACCCGCGGCTCTTTTCCTACAATTCGAAGCACGGCTGGTGCGAGTCGTGCTACGGCACGGGCGTCGCGATCAAGGGGTTCGATGCCGAGCAGACGGGCGAGGAGATCTGGTGGAACGAATGGTTCGAGGGCGAGGCAGCGTCGTGCCCCGATTGCGACGGCCAGCGCCTGAATCCCGTCGCGCTCAACGTCCTGTTCCGCGACCAGTCCATCGCAGCGCTCGCGGCGCTGCCGGTCGATGCTGCGCGCAAGTTCTTCGTCGGTCTGAAACTCGTCGGGCGTGAGAGGGAAATCGGTCGCGACCTGCTCGCTGAGATCCGCTCGCGGCTCGAGTTCCTGCGGGACGTCGGCCTCGGCTACATCTCGCTCGACCGCGCGGCGCCGACGCTGTCGGGCGGCGAGGCACAACGTATCCGTCTCGCCTCGCAGTTGGGTTCCAACCTGCAGGGCGTTTGCTACGTGCTCGACGAGCCCACCATCGGCCTGCATCCACGCGACAACGCGGTGCTGCTCGACACGCTCGCGAAGCTCGCGGCCAAGGGCAACACGCTGCTGGTCGTCGAGCACGACGAGGACACTATTCGTCGCGCCGACCACGTGATCGACCTGGGCCCCGGGGCCGGTACACGCGGCGGGCGCGTGGTCGGCGAGGGCCGCATCCAGGATCTCATCGCCGCGCCCGAGTCGACGACGGGCCGGTTCCTGGCTTCGCCGCTCCGGCATCCGGTCGCGCCACGCCGCAAGGTCCGCCGCGGCGATCCCGTGCTTGCGATCGAGCAGGCCGAACTGCACAACCTGCGCAAGGTGAATACGCGCATCCCGCTCGGGCGCCTCACGGTGGTGACCGGCGTGTCGGGGTCCGGCAAGTCCACGCTGGCGCGCGACGTGCTGTACGCGAACCTGCGCGCGCGCACGGGCGAGCATCGGCGGCGCCGGCGCGCGCCGGCGTGGCTGGGCTGCAGGGGCATCGAGGGTGTCGAGCAAGTCGCCCGCGTTCTCGAGGTCGACCAGACCCCGATCGGCAAGACTCCGCGTTCCTGCCCGGCGACATACGTCGGCTTCTGGGACGACATCCGCAAGCTCTACGCCGGCAGCACCGAGTCCCGCGTGCGCGGCTACGGGCCCGGGCGCTTCTCGTTCAATACGGCGGGCGGCCGCTGCGATGCCTGCGAAGGACAGGGCGTGCAGAGGATCGAGATGAGCTTCCTGCCGGACGTGAAGGTGTTGTGCGATTCCTGCGGCGGGCGGCGCTTCAATCCGGAGACACTCGCGATTGCCTACCGGGGGCGCAGCATCGGCGACGTGCTCGCCATGAGCGTGGATGAGGCCGTGGACTTCTTCGCTGCCCACCCGCGCATTCATCACGCGCTTCGATTGCTGCAGGATGTGGGGCTCGGTTACCTCACGCTCGGCCAGCAGAGCCCGACGCTCTCGGGGGGCGAGGCGCAACGCATCAAGCTGGTCACCGAGCTGGCCCGGCTGCGACCCCGCGACGATCCACGGCCCGGCGCGGCCCCAGCGCCCGGGACGCTATACGTGCTCGACGAGCCCACCGTCGGACTGCACATGGCGGACGTCGAGAGGCTCGTGCGCGTGCTGCACCGGCTGGTGGATGCGGGCAACACCGTCGTGGTGATCGAGCACAACCTCGACGTGATCGCGGAAGCGGACTGGATCATCGATCTGGGGCCCGAGGGCGGATCGGGTGGCGGCCGCGTCGTGGCACAAGGGGCGCCCGAAGCAGTCGCGGCCGCGTCGGCGAAGTCCCACACGGCCAAGGTGCTGAAGACCTTCCTCGAGGAGCGGGCGCAAGTGGCGGACCGAAGCTGATGACCATCGAGTACGAACCGATAAGCCCGCCGGGCAAGCTCGACGCACTGCGGGAACTGCGGTTGCCCATCGACGTGTTGCGATGGGCTCCGTCGTGGCTGGCGCTGAAGTCCAGGCATGCCGCCAAGCCGCGCACGGCCATCCTGCTCCCCGGTTTCGGCGCGGGACCGCGCTCGATGCGCATCATGGAATCGTTCCTGCGCCGTCGCGGCCATCGCGCCCGCGACTGGGGACTGGGCCTGAATACCGGTGACGCCAAACAGTTGCGGGCGAAGCTGAGACGCGTGGTCGAGGAGTCGATCGCAACGCACGGTGAGCCCGTCGTGCTCGTCGGCTGGAGCCTGGGCGGCTACATCGCCCGCGAGTACGCGCGCGAGCACCCGGGAGAGGTTCGCAGGGTCGTCACGCTCGGCAGCCCGGTGGTTGGGGGCCCGCGTTACACCGCCACGGCCGAGTGGTATCGGTCGAAGGGTCACGACCTCGATGAGATCGAGCGGGCCATTGCGGATCGCTATGCGACACCGCTGCGTGTGCCCGTCACCGCGATCTATTCCAAGCGCGACGGCATCGTGGCGTGGCAGGCCTGCATCGACCATTGGTCGCCGGACGTCCGCCACGTCGAGGTCAGCGAGACGCACGTCGGCCTGGGATTCGCGCCTCGCGTCCTGGCCCTGGTCGCGGACGAGGTTGGACTGGACTGACTGCCGCCTTCTCGTCACCCAGGACCGGCAGTCGCCTCCGCAATGCGAGTGCGGCACGGCGCAGGTAAGATTGTCGACGTGCTGGGCGGGCCCGCTCAAACCAAGACCCCACGATGACACTGATCTCACGCCTGTTCGGTAAACCAGCTCCCGCGGCCGGGACCCCGACCGCCAGCGACCGTGATGCCAGGGTCGAGGCGCCACCGCCACCCGACCCCGCCGCGCTCGCCCGGGAAGAAGAATCGAGGCTGTTGCAGGCCATCGCTGCCGGGGACATGGCCACGGTCGGCAAGTGGGTCGTCGAGGGCAGCTCGACGAGAATCCGCCAATTGGCGGCACGCAGCATCGCGGACCCCGACCAGCTGCGCGAGCTGATCCGGGACACGCGCCATGGCAAGGACAAGACCGTCCACCGGATTCTCACCACCCGACGGGACGAACTGCTCGCCGGGATCCGCAGCGCTCAGCAGTTGCAGGCGGACATCGAATCCGCCGCCGCGGCCATCGCCCGGCACAGCGAGCGTCCGTACGACGCGTCGTACCCGGCTACCCTCGTGCAGTTCAAGGACCGGTGGCGCGCGCTCGATCCGCTCGCGACACCGGACCTTCGACGCGAGGTGACACAGCACCTGAAACTCGCGCACGAGGTCGTCGAGCGTCACCGCCTGGCGCTCGAAGCGGAAGCGGAGCGACGCCGATCCGCCGCCCTCGCGGCCGACGAGGCGCGGCGCCTGCATGAACTCGAGGCGCAGGCCGCGGCTGCGGCGGCCGCCGAGCAGGACCGGATACTCGAAGCCGAGCGCCAGGCCGAACGGGCGAAACGTGAGGCCGATGCGGCGAAGGCACGCGAGCTCCTTGGGCTGCTGCGACAGGCGCTGGCGGCGCTCGATCACGGCGGGACGGCACGCGCCGCCCGGCTGCGCGCCACGATCGCGGAAAAGCTGCCAGAGGCCCCCGCCCTGCCTGCGTGGTTCGCGCGCCGGTTGGAGCAGGTCGACTCACGACTCGCGGAGCTGCAGGACTGGAAGACCTTCCGGGTCGTGCCGAAGCGGGCCGAGCTGGTGCAGCAGATGCAGTCCCTGGTCGGCGCCGATCTCGCACCCGAGGAACTCGCTCAGCGGATCCGCGAGTTGCGGGACGAATGGCGCACCCTCAAGCGGGGCGCAGGGGAGGAGCCGGCAGATGAATGGCAGCAGTTCCAGGAGGCGGCGGACCGCGCCTACGAGCCCTGTCGCGAGCACTTTGCCCGACAGGCCCAGCTGCGCCGCGAGAACCAGTCACGGCGCGAGGCGCTGATCGAACGACTGGCGTCTTTCGCCGCCGAACAGTCCGGCGACAACCCGAACTGGCGCGCGATCAGCCAGGCTACCGTCGAGGCGCGGCGCGAATGGCGAGAATACGCGCCGGTGGACCAGGCGGCCGTGCAGCCGCTGCAGGCACGCTTCCATGCGGTGGTGGACGACCTGCAGGCGCGCCTCGATGGCGAGTTCGCCCGCAATGTGCAGGCGAAGCGCGAACTGATCGCCCGCGCCGCCGAGCTCCTCACACTGGAGGACACGCGCAAGGCCATCGAGGAATCGAAGAGCCTGCAGCGGACCTGGAAGACCGTCGGAATCGTTCCACGCAACCAGGACAGTTCGCTCTGGGACGAGTTCAGGCGGCACTGCGATGCCGTCTTCGAGCGCAGTTCACAGGAATCAACGGCGTACGCTGCCGCCCTCGAGGGCAACCACGCGCGGGCGACCGGCTGTTGCGAAGAACTGGAGCGGATTGCGGGGCTGACCGGCGAGACGTTGCTGTCCTCCGTGCCGAGGCTGGACGAGCTGTGCGCCGAGTTCGAGTCGCTCGACCTGCCGCGCGCCTCCGCGCGCGAATTGCGCCGGCGGTTTTCCCATGCAACCGACCGATGCGCCGAGGCCCTGCGGCGACAACGCGCGGCGGCAGCGCGGCGCGGCTGGACGGACCTTTTAGTGGCTGCCGCCCAGGTCCGCGCGTACGCGCTCGCGACCGCCCTGGAACGGTCCCCTTCCGACTGCGAGGCACTGCGGGCGTCTGCAGCGTCGGCGGTTGCCGACCTCGCTCACGCGCCGAGGGGAACGCCCGCCATACTCGAGCGACAGATTGCAGCAGTCGCCGCCGGCACGGTCAGCGCCGACATCGTCGCGAACGAGGCGGCGCTGCGGCTGCTGTGCGTCCGCGCGGAGCTGATCGCAGGCGCGGCGACGCCGCCGGAAGACCTGGAACTGCGGCGCGAATACCAGATGCAACGCCTCGTCGCATCGATGGGGCGCGGCGAACGCGTCACTCCGGCTGCACTCGACGACCTCGCGCTCGAGTGGATCGCGGTGGGGCCCGTCGAGCCGGCCGTGCACGACGCGCTGCTGGCCCGGTTCGAGCGCTGTCGCAATGCAGACGACCAAATGCCGCAGGTCGGCGCCTAGCGCCCGCGCCCCTCAACTCCCCGCGCACAGCCTGGCGGCACGGCGGTCGACAATGTGGATCCGCGCCACGGCGGCGATGAATCGCGGTTCGCAGCGGATCGGGTCGAGGCTCGGCATCAATACGCCCCAGGCGAGGTCGATCGGCGTGCTGTGTGAGGCGCGATCGACGTAGTCGAGCGCCTGCCCCGGCTCGCCCAGCATCACGAGCAGCACCGGGACGTCCAGGTCGCTGAAAAGGTTGCCACTCTTCGGATCGCGCCAGCTGCGTTCGGGAAACGCCATCAGGTTGCGAGCGAATGCCTTGCGGTCGGCTCGTCCCTCCAGCGCGTCGAAAAGTTCCGCGACCTGCCGCTCCGTGCCTCCGCCCCACGCCGCGGCCCACCGGTCGTAGAAGGGGCGGGCGCGCTCGCGATCACCCAGGATGAGGTGCGAGAGCCCGATCACGGAGGTGCACAGGATCGCATCCGGGGCGTACTCGAGCGTCGGCGTGCAGGCCGCGATCGCTTCCTTGTCGCGCCCGGCAATCGAGAGCATCGACGCAAGGTTGCTCGCGACGATCAGCGAACGCGGATCGAGTTCGGCAGCTCGTTCGAGGGACGCGATGCCCTCGCTCAATTCGCCGATCTCGACCAGTGTCGTGCCCAGCCACTGGTGGGCCGTGGCCGAGGACGGCCGCAGCTCGATTGCCCGACGCAACAGCGCCGTTGCGGTCTGCCTGCGTCCCGAGGCGCCCGCGACACTGCCCATCGCCAGGTAGGGCTCGGGCTGTGTCGGGTCGAGCGCGAGTGCCCGCTGGGCGGCGTCCAGGCTGAGCGTTTCGGTCTCGCGGGGCTTCAAGCGGTTGCTGTAGGCGGGCAGCACCGCATAGGTGATCGCGAGGCCGCCCCAGGCCTGCGCGAAGCCGGGATCTGCCGTGATGGTGTGTTCGAACGCGTCGATTGCGGCGAAAAGCTCATCCTCTTCGCGTACCCGCCACAGCGTGAGCCCGCGCAGGTAGAGGTCGTGGGCCTCGACATTGGTGGTGCCGCTGACGGCCACGGTGCCCTCGCCCTTGCTCAGCACGCGCACCTTGAGCTCGGTGCCGATGGCGCGGGCAATCTCGTCCTGGATCGCGAAGATGTCCTTCAGCTCGCGGTCATAGGTCTCCGACCACAGGTGGAAACCGGATCCGGCGTCGATCAATTGCGCCGTGACACGCACGCGGTCGGCCTGCTTGCGCACGCTGCCTTCGAGCACCATCCGCACCTTGAGCAGCGCCGCGATCTCGGCCAGGTCGCGCTTCTCGCCCTTGAACTGGAACGACGACGTCCGCGCGGCCACGCTGAGCTCGGGGACCTGCGCCAGCACGTTGAGGATCTCCTCGCTGATGCCGTCCGAGAAGTACTCGTTCTCCGCATCGCCCGACATGTTCACGAACGGCAGGACCGCGATCGACTTCTCCGCGATGACCGCAGGCTCGCCCGCCGTGGTGTCCTGTTGCCCGGCCGAGGCGGCGGCGGGCGAGGGCGCGTGGCCGGTTCGGTCGTAGCGCCAGAAGATCCCGCCGCCCACGAGGAACAGCAGCGTAATGATGATGAGCTCGGCTGCGCTGACCCGCTGCTGGCCTCTGTCGCCGTGATACCACGCGGTCACTAGGACGATCGGCAAGCCGATCAGCAGCGCGAGGGTCGCCAGCGGCTGGATCTGGTCCGGCCACCGGAAGGTGTCCGTAACGTACTCGAGGCCCTGCAGGAAGCCCCACGCTCCCGCGGCATACAAGATGCCCCACTGCACGACCTTGCGGCGGCGCAGCTTGGCCCACGGGCCGTCTCCCTCGCGCTCTGTTGGCGTGTCGGTCAAATTCTTGTGCTCGTCACCGCCCGAGTCTAGCGGGTAATGCGACTCTGGGGGTTAGAAACGGCCGCTCAAGACGCCCGGAACCTGTCCTGACCGAACGCAGACGTTTCCGCGGAAACGTCAATCCGAGCTTGGTAACCCGCGGATTTCGACTGGCCGCTCTCGACCCGAAGCAGACCCACGTTCGGTGTCCGGGTAGACGGGTGAATCCCAGTTACGTCTCTTCTCGCCGTCGCGTCGCGGAGCCTGCCTGGTCGAACATCTTCGCCAACTGCTCGCTCTGCTTCTGGGTGAGCCGCTTACGTGCGACGCGATGCTGGTACGTCCACTCATCCGTATCGGCGTGCCACGACGCGAGCACCTTGTTGTGATGGCAGGCGATCTCCGTCACCGGAACCGGCGATGCCCTGCTCACGCGCCAGCAACTCTCGCAAACCTGATCTGGTCGTTTCACTTGACTACCTTCTGTTTGACTTGAGTTGGCTGACGCAGCATGTGCCGCAGACGAGCACGGCGGCTAAAGCATGACGGTTCATGCTCAATCGTCAATGAACGTCCAGGTTTCGGCACCATCGAATCGGCGTACGCGGACCGCTGCAATCAGTTCAGGATCGAAGTTGCCGAGGTTGACGCCGTGCTTGCAGCCAGGAGTTGGCTGCAATGGTTCCCAGTGTGTGACACACCCACACGTCCTGCAGTGGATGGTGCGCAGCGTCTTGTCTCCCCAGATGTACTCTGCGGTTGCTTCCGGATGCCCCTGGATTTCGACGGTACCGTACTCAAAGTAGACCCACGGCCCACCAATGCGCCGGCACTTGGAACAGTTGCAGGCGGTGGCAACCTCTGGCGTAGAAGGCAATTTCATCCGAACTGCGCCGCAGTGGCATGAGCCTTCGTGCATTTTCGTTCTCCGAGAAGGACGGGTCTCAATGATGCCGTCCAACAACAATTACGCCGCGTGGGTATACGGCTCGTTCCGGAGTAATGCGGCGCGATTTTGTAGCACGGAACACCCAGCATCAAACCCGAATCCTCTACGGTGGGATGTCTGCTTGTGGCCGATCTTACCCGTTCCTGAACGTCTGCTCTCCCGCTCCAACCCGCCTGCCCGAATCTCTCGCCCCGGAACGGACAACAGAGGGTAGGCAGGGACCCAATCCGGACGCCGGTTAACGGCCGGTATCAAGCACTGGAAATCGACTCTGGGGAGGACTTGCCCAAAGACTCTGGTGTCGACTTTCGCTGCAGGCCGAGAAACAGGGAGTCCACTCACACGGGCTATTTCATCACGAGTTTGCTCCGTGCTGTCCGTGATAACGTGCCGCAGGAATGGTCGACTTCTGGAGATGACGATGACAGATGCGAATGTGAAAGCGCCCTGGCACCTCTGGCTGATCGGCGTGATCGCCGTGCTGTTCAACTCCATCGGAGTATTCGACTTCGTCATGAGCATGGCGCAGGGCGCCGAGTACCAGGCCAGTGCGGGCATGACGCCGGATCAGATCGCCCACTATCAAGCGATGCCAGGTTGGATGACGGTGGTCTGGGCGGTCGGGGTCTTTGGAGCGTTCCTGGCTTCGATCCTCTTGCTGGTGCGCCGAAAGCTGGCGTTTCCCGTCTTTGTGCTGTCGCTGGCGGCATTTCTGATTAGCCTGCTATACACCTACGTCCTCACGGACGGCGGCGCCATCATGGGTCCACAAATGGCGATCACGAGCGCCGTTATCGCGGGGCTGCTCGTGTTCTTCAGCGGGTACTCATGGTTCATGTCCATGCGGGGCGTGCTCCGCTAACGAGAGATCCGAGCAGCGGCTCTTTCGCACAACAGCTGTCGCGACTTCATCCGAAGACATTCGCGACACGGGGCCATTCCTTCGCCTCCTAGCCGACCTTACTCGTTCCTGAACGTCTGCTCTCCCGCCCCGACCCGCCCGCCCGAATCACGCGCCCCGGAGCGGGCCACGTGGGCAGGTAACGACCCACAGCAGAGGTCTGGCGCGATACAAAGCAGACGCTCAACGTCCGCCATGACCGGCAGTGAAAAGCGGGGCGACGAAGGCGCGCCGCTTTTCACTGTCCGTGTTGATGGCGTTCTTAGGCGCCATGTCCCTTTCTTGCTCGCTGGGCAATGAGAATGAGATCCTGCGTCGACTTCGATGCATTGGCAGGACTTGCAATCACTTCCATAAAATCGACCCGGTACCCCGCTCGCTCAACCATTGAAACCACGTCGCCAACACTTCGATACACGATGTAAACCCTATCTCCACTGCTGGATGTCTCAAACCCGGACCAATTTGGTTCACCCGTGATCGTGGAGAGGTACAGCATGGCTGTATCAGCCAGAATGGCGTTGAGCGAACTGAAAAACCGAATTGCGTCGTCGTCAGTCAGGTAGCTCAAGCCGAAAGCAAAAGCAGATGCATCAAGTACACGTTCAAGGTCGCCGATGTGCCGACAGTCCATGACCAAGAACTCTGCTGACGGGACCCTAAGCCTAGCCTGCTTAACCATCCCTTCCGCCAGATCAATACCGATCAACTTGAGGTCCGGTCTAACCTTCGCCAAATAGGCTGAGACATTTCCCGGTCCGCACGCCACATCAAGGACGCTCGCGCCCTGCGACGCGATTCGTTTCACGAATCGCTCTAGATACGGGTCATACATGTCCAAGTGAAAGTACTTCTCGGCATAGCGATCAGCCAACCTATTAAATGTGGCGACGGACACTAGGCAGAAATCGACGTCTTGCATTGTTGGCATCACAACAATCAGGTCGGAACATTTGGCCGCTGCTCGGCGGGAATAGTGCCCTTCATTAGATCGCGTCTATGCGACATTAGCGGCCCGTGTACTCGGCAACTTGTTGATCGGACTACATCATCGATCCATGAGACCGTCAATTATGGGCCGGTGAGTATGCCGCTTCGGCAAGACGTGACTGCAGGCGGCGACCGCCGCTGGGACCGCGGATGAGCGAACCGACGTTGTCGCGCGATGACCGCAATCGGCACGCGCCTCGTACGACGGGTCTTGGCCGACCTCCCCCGCCCGCGAACGTCCGCTTCAGCCATAGCAATTCGCAGCTCGGGCGCTATTCCTTCGCCACCCAACCCCACTCGTCCTCGCAGAGCCACTCCGCAGCGTCGCCCACCGGCGAGGCGACAGAAATCGCGGGAACGCTTTCTGAACCGTCGCAGGCGGGCCCGACGGGCGAGGCCCACCACGGGCCGAGTAACTGCCGAAGGCAGCGTCTGCCCGGACCTCCGACCCGCCCGCCCGAATCACTCAGCCCAAGGCGAACGTTGTACGGTCGCGAACGACCCACAGTCGCCGTTGGGTCGTCGACGCTTATGCGACGTCGAGAAGAGCGTGTGGATTTCGGTCGGCGACGAGCAACAGCGTTCGAGCCGCACCGGACGGCGCGCGGCGCCCTTGCTCCCAGTCCTGCAACGTCCGGACGGAGACACCCAGAAGGGCCGCAAAGCGTGACTGCGAAAGCCCTGTCTTCTCGCGGATCGAGGCCACATTCGGGACATTGATGACGCGGCCGACTTCACCACGCTTCAATTCACGGAGCCCATCCAGGAGCTCCTGGCCGATATCTCGCTTCGCCTTAGGCATTGTCCACTTCCTCGCGGATTTTCCGCAGAACGTGTGCCGGAATACTGTCAGCCACGTTCTTCGGGTACATCGTCAACATCCAGATCACTCCGCCCGCACGACGCACGTAATAAATGATCCGATAGCCGCCGCGTTTGCCCCGACCCGCGGCCGCCCAACGCAGCTTTCGCACGCCACCCGAGCCTGGAATCACCGGTCCGGCCTCCGGGTCGGCAATCAATGCGGCCTGCAAGGCCGCGTACTCAGCATCGGTCAAGTACTCGAGTACAAGCTTGGTAAAAGCTCGTGTCTCGATGAAACTGAACATGTGCTGACTATACGGCTTTGCCGTAGGATGTCAATTCCAAGGGGATACGGCAGGGTGCCGCGCGACTGACTGCTCCTGGCCGAACCCGGACCCTTCAAGGTCGCGACAGGCCGCTCGTCAATTCACGTGGTGAACGGAGGGACGCGCCGTGCGATCCGGTTCCTGCGGTATTCGCTGCGCAGTCACTGCACTCGCGCGCTCTCCACCTTCCACTTCACGTACCGCAGCACCTCCCCGTTCTGGAAAGGCCCGAGTTGCGTCTTCAGGTTCACGGCCTTGCGCGCCGGGATTGCGTTGCCGCCCGTGCCGACACGGTCGGGACCCGCGATCGTACGGCCTGCCTGGTCGACCACGCCCACGAGGATGGTGACGTTGGTGACCGGCACGGTGGTGCGATTGCCGACGGTGAGCCAGACGCGTCCCTGGTTGTCCATCTGCGGCTGGATCGAGAGGTACGTTTCCGGGTTCTGGCCGAGGTCGAGGCGAACCAGACGCCCGAGAGCGTCCTGCCCGTACTGCGACTGCGAGCCCGCGGCCATCTTGTAGAGCTTCACGGCCTCCGTGGTGTTGCCGCGCTCCTCGTTCAGCCGGCCGAGGTAGTAGGCGCCGGGCGCCGTGGGCATCAGCTGCATGCTCCGCGTGAGCAGCGGCTCGGCGGCGGCCTTGTTGCCCAGCTCGTACTGCACCATGCCGGCCTGCACGATCGGCTTGAAATAGCCCGTGTCGAGCTGCTGGGCCTTGTTGAAGTGCCCGAGCGCAACCTTGGGGTTTTTCGCGGCCATCTCGATTTCGCCGAGCAGGCCGTGGAATCGCGATTCGCGCGGCTGGAGGCGGATCGCCTCGTTCACGAGCGAGCGCGCCCCGGCGAGGTCGCCCTTCCTGGCGGCCGCGAGCGCCTGGTCTGCCTTCGCATAAGCCGGTGCCGCCTTCTTGAGTCCCGCCACCGCCTGCTGGTACCGATCCACGCCGAGGTCACCGCCGGGGCCGCCCAGGTTGGTCATCGTCTGGCGGTTCTCCGCGACGCGTTCCGCTGACGGCGGGTGGCTCGCGAACAGCCCGGTGAGCCAGTCCTGCTCCTTGCCGGCCTGGAACTTGCGGTAGAACAGTTCCTGCAGCGACACGGCGGCCTGCAGGTCGTAGCCGACGCGCTTCATGTACTTCATGCCGTACTTGTCGGCCTCGAGTTCGTCGTCCCGGCCGTACTTGGCTTGCAGCAGCTGCGAGCCGAGCATCGCGCCCTGGCCCACCATCTCGCCGAGGCCCGAGCCACCGTACGCCGTCGCGGCGACCGACGCGACCGCGGTGCCGATCTGCATCAGCTGCCCTTTCTCGAGCTGCTGCGCGCCGTGCCGCGCGGCCGCGTGCACGATTTCGTGCGACAGCACGGCGGCGAGCTCGGCCTCGTTGTTGAGTTCCGTGAGCAAGCCGCGGTTGACCGCGATCTTGCCGCCCGGCAGTGCCCACGCGTTCAGCTCGCCGTTGTTCAGAACGACGAACTCGTAGGGCAGTGGGCGCTCCGCGACCGCGGCGAGTCGATTGCCCACCTGCTGGACGTACTGGGCCACTTTCGGGTCTGTCACGTAGTCGCCGCCCTGCGACTGGCGGCCCGGGCCGTACTGCTGCTGCCCGATCTGGATCTCCTGGCCCTGGGAGACCATCTGGATTTCCTGCTTGCCCGTGACCGGGTTGGCGGCGCAACCGGCAAGCGAGAGGACGGCGGTCAGCAGCCACAGGTATCGACGCATGGCAGGCACTCCTTGCAGACGGACCTCGTCGAATCGCAAATCTACCCGAATGCCCGGCGAACTTCCTCGGCGATGATGCGTACCCCGGCGGCGACGCTTTGCGGCGGCTGGGAGTAGTTGATGCGCAGGCACTCGTGGCGGTGCGGCCAGTCGTCCTCGAGGCCGGGGAAGAAGTGGTGGCCGGACAGCACCAGCACGCCGCGTGCCTTGAGCCGACGGTACAACTCTTCGCTGGTGACCGGCAGTCCCGGGAACCACAACCACAGGAAGAATGCGCCTTCCGGGCGGTGGACGCGCATCGGCAACTCGCGGCATGCGTCCCGCAGCAGGTCCACGGCCTCGCGGCAGCGCGCGGCGTAATACGGCCGGATCACCTCGTCGCAGAGGATTGCGAGTTCGCCGCTGCGCAGCAGCGGCTCGACGATGACCGGCCCGGTCGACGCGGGCGCGAGCGCCGCCGTCGCATTGAAGGCGGTCATGGCTCCGACGACGGATTCGTTCGCGACGACGATTCCGGTGCGGGTGCCCGGCAGGCCGAGCTTGGAGAGGCTCAGGCACAGGATGACGTTGTCGTTCCAGAGCGGCTCACCCGCCTCGAACTGGATGCCTGGAAACGGCGCGCCGTACGCGGCGTCTACGATGAGCGGCACGCCACGCGCGCGGGCGAGCGCGTCGAGCCTCTGCAGTTCCCCGAGCGGCAGGACGTTTCCCGACGGATTTGTCGGCCGGGAAACGCAGATCGCGGCAACCTCGGGCACCGCCTCGAGGCCATCGAATCGCACGTGGTACTTGAAGAAGCCGTCCGGGAGTTCCTCGATACCGGCGCGCCGCGCGACCAGCATGTCGTCGGCGAGGCCGAGGTCGGCGTAGCCGATGTACTCCGGCGCGAGCGGCAGCAGGATGCGCCGGCGCGTGCCGTCCGGGCAGTCGCCGGCGAGCAGGTTGAAGAGCACGTAGAACGCCGTCTGGCTGCCGCTCGCAAGCGCCACGTTGCGTTCGGTGAGGTGCCAGCCGTACCTGCCCGCAAGGAACTCGGCGACGGCGGCGCGGAACGGCGCATCGCCAGCCGGGGCGGAATAGCACGCCGCGAAGCGGCCGAACTGTCCGTCGTCCGCGGCGAGTTCGACCAGCCGTCGGCGGTACACCGCTTCGACCGCCGGGATGCGCGCGGGGTTGCCGCCGCCCAGCATGTATACGGCGCGGTCGGGCGGGCCACTCGCAGCCTCCCCGAGATCGGTCATGAGCTCGAGTGCGCCAGTGGGTCGCACGATGCGCCGACCGAAGCGCGTCATGTCCATTTTCATCTGCATGGCTCCGGTAGACTCGTGCCCGACATGCGCAACGTCCAGGCGATCATCTTCGATCTCGACAATACACTGTGGGACGTGGGCCCGGTCATCCTGCGCGCCGAGCACGCGATGCTTGCCTATCTCGCCGATCGCTATCCGCGCATCCTCGAACTGCACACGGCGGATTCGATGCGCGACGTCCGCGCCCGGATGGCGATCGAGCACCCGGCCATGCGCCACGATTTCACCTGGCTCAGGAAGCAGGCCCTGCGCGCGCATGCGCTCGAGGCCGGGTACCCCGGGAGCCTCGCCGAGGAAGTCTTCGAGGTCTTCTACCGCGCGCGTAACGAGGTGGCCCTGTACGACGACGTGCTGCCCTCGCTCGAGGGTCTGCGACGGCGGTTCAGGCTGTTCGCCATCAGCAACGGCAACGCGGACCTCGACGTGATCGGCCTCGCGAGCTACTTCGAGGGCAGCCTCGCCGCGCGCGAGGCGGGCATGCTGAAGCCCGACCCGCGGATCTTTGCGCTGCTGCTCGAGCGGGCCGGCCTCGGTCCACAGCAGGCCGTGCACGTCGGCGACGACCCGGAAGCGGACGTGGAGGGCGCACGCGGCGCCGGCGTAGTGCCGGTGTGGCTCAACCGCCCCGGTTCGGCGTGGCCGCGCGATTCGCATCCGCCGCTCGCGGTCCGTTCGCTCGCCGAGATCGAGCCGCTCCTCGGTGCGTGAGAACGTGCGCTGCGTCACGCGGCGGGGCTTGATGAGCGTCGCGTGCTTTCGGTATGTTCAGCTCATGGCTTCCTGCAGCCGCAATGCGCTCGGGCGCGCGCGATGGATCGTCTGATCCGCCGCCGCCACGCCACGCCACCACCCAGCGACGATTCCCCACGCCCAGCGCTCTGTCAGCAGACGCCTGCATCGGCTGCCATCGACGTGCGCAACCTGCAGGAGTTCTTCCGCGATTCGGTGCACGACGCACTCGCCCGCCAGCAGGTTGCGATCGACGACCACACGGAGCATTACGTCGTGAACGTGCTGACGATGTTTTCGCGCTCCGAGGCGCTTTTCGACCCGACCAGCGAGGGCCGGCGACTCAAGCCACTCGCACTGATGCTGGCGGAGGCGATGGAGGCCTCGTCGGACGAACAGCGCAGCCGCACGCTGCAGCGCCTCGGGGACGTCTCGCTATTCGTCGCGGGATTCCTCTCGCACGGCTTCGCGCGCCGACTCGTGGACGTGGATTACCACATCGCCATGGGCGGTCGCGCCTACGGCACCCTCGCCGATTCCTGCGGCCAGGGAACGCGCGGCAGGGCGCTTGCCGCGGTCTTCGGCGAGCTTGCCGCGAAGTTCCAGCGCCTCGTCGACGCACTGAACGACGTGAGCGAGATGTCGTGGCAGCAGAGCGACCGCGACCTGCTGCGCCTCTACGAGGTCTGGCTCAAGACCGGTAGCCCGCGCGCCCACGGCCTGCTGCGGCAGCTCGGCATCGAGCCGGCCGTGGTGCCCATCGGGCGCGTTCCGAACTGAGCCCACCCGTGCTGCTACGCGAGCTGCAGGGACTCCTCGCCGGGATGTATGACGCGCCCGCCGAACACGACGTCTGCGATTTCCTGATCACCGACGCAGCGCATGCCGCGGCTTTACAGGGCGCTTCGCAGCCGCCGCCGACCGACGAACAGCTGCTGGTCGCGGAGGGCGAGGACGGAGTGGAACTGGGCCTGTACCTCGATCCGGCCGTACTGCAGAGGCTCGTCGAGCGGTGCCCGCTGCGCTCGCTCGGCGAGGAAAACATCGCGGACTACTGCACGGTGCTCGAGGGAGTGAGCCACTTCCATTACTTCGTGTGGAGCGCACGCCGCGACCGCAAGGTCTCGCTGCTCGAGCTCGAATTGCAGGCCGAAGTGGACAAGTACGCGTGCGCGCTGCGCCTCACGCTGGCGCAGCGCGAAGGCCGCTTTCCATCAGGCCTCTTCGGCCAGTTGTTCGAGGGCGTGAGCTTCCTGCCCCACCTGTCGGACGAGGAGCGCCAGCGCTACGAGGAGGCGCATCGCTTCGGTGCGCGGTTCTGCCGACGGCTCGAGGAGCGGTTCCTGAAGCCGCGACGGGCGAGACCTGAGGCGCTGCTCGCGCAATTGCGGGCGTTCTACCGGCTCGGCCGGCACGCCAAGCTGCGTCACGCGGCGCAGTGGTGCTGAGGCGGCCGGGTCAGTCCCCGTCCTTCTTCCCCGTCACCTGCTTGCGCAGCCTGATCCAGTTCGAGAGTTCCCTCAGGTTTCTCTTCTTCTTCCAGTCTTCCTTGACCAGCGCGCCGCTGTTGTACGGGTTGTAGCCCGACTTGAGACCCGTGGCGTTGACCTGGGCCGGGTTGTCCGGGTTCGCCTCGTCGTCCTTGATCTGCAGGGTGGGGTCGACCAGCGCGCGCATCCGCGCGGTCTCGCCGAGGACGTCGTCTGCGAGCAGCTCTTCGTCGTCCGCCCACTGCCACGTCACGTTGCCGCGGTCGTCCTTGCCGAGCTGGCCGGCTTCGCCGGGCCTGGCGTCCGGCACCGTCGTCTTGCGCAGCTGTCTATCGCGTTGCTTGTCCGCCATGGTGTCCCGTACCGCACGCCATGAGGTCGATGGGCGGGATGTTACAGAATCCCGCCGCCGCCCGAACGCGACGCCCATCACGATTCCCTTTCGGCCTGCAGCCTGGCTTTCGCCCACTGTAAGCCGATGATGCTCTTGCCGTCCTTCAGGTGGCCCCCGGCCGCCTGGCCGACGGCTTCCTCGAGCGGCAGCCAGTGAGCCTCGAAGACTTCGTGCTCCTCGGGCCGGGCGGCCACGGCGACCAGGTCGCGCGCCAGGTACAGGTGAATGACCTCGGTCAGCACGCCGGGCGAGCTGAAGTACTCCCCGAGCTTGTCCCACCGACCGGCCTGCATTCCGGCTTCCTCTTGGAGCTCGCGCCGCGCGCAGTCCAGTGCCGGCTCACCCCCGTCGAGCTTCCCGGCCGGCAACTCCACGAGCCACCCGCCCGCGGCATGGCGGAACTGCCGGAGCAGGCAGACCCGCCCGTCGGAATCGAGCGCGACGACCGCCGCACCACCCGGATGATGCGCGATCTCGAGCTCGGCGACCCGGCCGTTCGGCAGCCGCACCCGCTCGAGGTTCAGCGTCAACACCCGGCCTTTGAATACGTTGCGGATCTGTTCGGGCATGGGGGCTTCGTTCGTTGCGGAAGCCGGGAATGATACAGGCCCGCGCCGGCCGGCCCTGATGGACCCGGCTGCTGCTGCGGTGCACAATCCGCAGGTATCCACGCACGAATTCATGGGCCAGGCCCCGCCCGCGGGGCGGCCGGAGCGACTGTATGAATGGCTCGACGATCACCGGCAGCCTGGCGCGGCTGCGCCATACGTTCGACAGCGGCAAGACGCGACCGATCGAGTGGCGGCAGGCTCAGTTATTCGAACTCGGGCGAATGATGCGCCAGCACGAAGCCGATTTCGCGGAGGCGCTGCGCCTCGACCTCGGCAAGTGCCTGTTCGAGGCGGTCCTGACCGAGATGAGCTTCGTCGAGCAGGAGGCGAAGTACGCGAGCAGGCACCTCGCGGACTGGATGAGACCGCGGCGCGTGCGCACGCCGATGATGCTCCAGCCCGGCCGCAGCTACGTCCAGCCGGAGTCCAAGGGCGTGGCGTTGATCATCGCTCCGTGGAACTATCCATTGTCGATGGTGCTCGCGCCGCTGGTGGGCGCGATTGCCGGCGGCAACTGCGTGGTGATGAAACCGTCGGAAGTCACCGCCAACGTTTCGGCCGCGATCGCGGCCATCCTGCCCCGCTACCTCGACAACGACGCTTTCGCCGTGGTCGAAGGCGGAATCCCGGAAACGACGGAGCTCCTCGAGCAGCGCTTCGACCACATCCTCTACACGGGCAACGAGCGCGTCGCGCGCATCGTCATGACCGCGGCTGCGAAGCACCTGACGCCCGTCACGCTCGAACTCGGCGGGAAGAGCCCCTGCCTCGTCGACAAGACGGCCGACCTCGAGGTGGCCGCGGCGCGCATCGCGTGGGGCAAGTTCATCAACGCCGGCCAGACCTGCGTGGCCCCCGATCACGTCCTCGTCCATCGTGACGTGTCGGCGCAGTTCGTCGACCTGCTCGCGCGCAAGATCCGGGAGTTCTACGGCGACGACCCGCAGCAGAGCCCGGATTTCTGCCGGATCGCGAGCGAGCGCCACGCCGCCCGCTTCCAGCAACTGCTCGCCGGCCAGAAGATCCACACCGGCGGACGCGTGGATGCGGCCAACCGCTACGTCGAGCCGACCCTCGTGCTCGATCCGCCGGCCGACTCGGCGTTGATGAACGAGGAAATCTTCGGGCCGGTGCTGCCGGTGATCACCGTGGACGAGATGCACCACGCGATCAAGCATGTGGCGGACCGGCCGAAGCCCCTCGCGCTCTATCTCTTCACGAAGAGCAAGGCGCTGGAGAATGCCGTGCTCGCCAGGCTGAGCGCCGGCAGCGTCTGCATCAACGACGCGGTCATCTTCATGGTGTCGCCCGAGTTGCCGTTCGGCGGCGTCGGCAACAGCGGCATGGGCCGTTACACCGGCTGGTACGGCTTCGAGACCTTCAGCCACATGAAGCCGGTGATGAAGCGCAGCTTCATGCTCGACGCGCCGATGCGCTATCCGCCGTACAGCGACTTCAAGGCGAAGCTGCTGAAGATGGTCCGGTAACCATCAGGCATCTTCCGCACCGAGCGCGGGCAGCCCGATGCCGGTGAAGTCGCAGGGCCCAGCCACTGGATACCCATACAGCATCGTCCTATAGTCGCAGGGCATGACGAGCGCCGAAGCATTCGAGCACCTGAACACGGCCCAGCGCGAGGCTGCCACGCACGGGGACGCCCGCCCTGGCGGCGGTGTCACGGCGACGCCGCTGCTCGTGATCGCCGGCGCGGGCACCGGCAAGACCAACACCCTGGCCCACCGCGTCGCGCACCTGCTGCTGGCCGGCGTACCCCCCGAGCGCCTGCTGCTGCTGACGTTTTCCCGTCGTGCCGCGCAGGAGATGACGCGTCGCGCGCAAGGCGTCTTCGCGGCGTCGTTGCCTCAGGCTCGACCAGGTGCGGCCGTGCCCACCTCCCTGCGCCTGCCGTGGGCCGGCACCTTCCACGCGATCGGCAACCGGCTGATCCGCCAGCACGCGAGCCGACTCGGGCTCGATCCGTCGTTCAGCGTGCTCGACCGCGGCGACGCCGCCGACCTCATGGACCTCGTCCGCCACCGGCAGGGGCTCACGAAGACGGAGAAGCGCTTCCCGCGCAAGGACACCTGCCTCGGTATCTACTCGCACCGCGTGAACACGCAGCAGCCGCTGCGCCACACGCTCGAAACGGCCTACCCCTGGTGCCTCGACTGGGAGGAGGTGCTCACCGCGCTGTTTCGCGCCTACGTCGAGGCCAAGCTCGAGCAGCAGGCGCTCGATTACGACGACCTGCTTCTCTACTGGCACGTGATGATGGACGACCCGGGACTGGCGGCGGCCGTGGGTGGTCAGTTCGACCACCTCCTGGTGGACGAGTACCAGGACACCAACGTGCTGCAGGCCGAAATCCTGCTGCGCCTGAAGCCGGACGGACGCGGCGTAACGGTGGTCGGTGACGACGCGCAGGCCATCTATTCGTTCCGGGCCGCGACCGTGGACAACATCCTCGATTTCCCGGAGAAGTTCTCGCCGCCGGCCCACGTGATCACGCTCGAGGAGAACTACCGCTCGACCCAGGGCGTGCTCGATGCGGCGAACGCGCTGATGGCGGAGGGCGGGCGGCAGTACCGCAAGTTCCTGCGCAGCGTGCGCGGCTCCGGCTCGCGCCCGCGCTACGTCACGGTGCTCGACGAGCAGGCGCAGGCCGCTTACGTCGTCGAGCGCGTTCTCGAGTGCCGCGAGCGAGGCATCGACCTGCGTCGCCAGGCGGTGCTGTTCCGCAACTCCGACCACAGCGACATCCTCGAGCTCGAGCTCATGCGCCGCAACGTCCCCTTCGTGAAATACGGCGGGCTCAAGTTCCTCGAGGCCGCCCACGTCAAGGACCTCCTCGCGGTCCTGCGCTGGGCGGACAACCCGCGCAATCGCATCGCGGCGTTTCGCGTGCTGCAGCTGCTGCCGGGCATGGGCCCGGCGAACTCAGAGCGCGTCTGCGACTCGTTCGAGGCGGCGGGGTTCCGTTGGCCGGCCATCGCGCAACACCCGGTGCCGGTCGCCGTGCGCGAGCACTGGCCGGCGTTCACCGGGCTGATGACCGCGATTGCGCGCGCAGATGCGCCGTGGGAGGGACAGGTGACCCAGGTGCGCGGCTGGTACGAACCGCAGCTCGACCGGCTCTATGAGGCGCCGCAGGTCCGCCGCGGCGACCTCGGCCAGCTCGAGCGGTTGGCCGTGCAGTATCCGACGCGCGAGTCCTTCGTCACCGAGCTGACACTGGACCCGCCGCAGGCGAGCGGCGACCTGTCGGGCGACCCGCTGCTCGACGAGGACTATCTCGTGCTGTCGACCGTCCACTCCGCCAAGGGCCAGGAGTGGGAGGCCGTGCATGTGCTGAACGTGACCGACGGCAGCTTTCCGTCGGAGTTCGCGGCGGGACGACCGGAGCAGATCGAGGAGGAACGCCGCCTGCTGTACGTCGCGATGACGCGCGCGAAGGAAGAGTTGCACCTGCTCGCGCCGGTGCGCTTCTACGTGACGCAGCAGGCGCCCACCGGCGATCGTTATGTACACGGGGCGCGCAGCCGCTTCCTCACCGAGCCCGTGCTGTCACGATTCGAACGCGTGACCTGGCCCGCACAGGCTGAGCACGGTCCCGAGGCCGCACAACCCGCCGGTCCGCGCATCGACGTGGCCCGCCGGTTGCGCGACATGTGGTGAGGCCAGGGCGAGGCAAAAAAAAAGAAGGCCCGGGTCGCCCCGGGCCTTCCTCAGGTCTGGATCGGCTCGGACGCTCGCGCGTCCGTGGCGATTACCAGCGGCGCTGGCCGCCGCCGCCGCCACCACCGTAGCCGCCACCACCGCCGCCGCCGCCGCCGAAGCCGCCACCCGGACGGCCACCGCCGCCCGGACGACCGCCGCCGCCGCCACCGCCACCGGTGCGGGGACGATCCTGCGCTTCGTTGACGCGCAGCGGGCGACCGCCCATGTTAAAGCCGTTCAGCGCCTGCATCGCACGCTGCGCATCGGCCTGCGGCATCTCGACGAAGCCGAAGCCGCGCGGCCGGCCGGTCTCGCGATCGGACGGCAGTGCGACGGACTCGACGGTGCCATGCTGGGCGAAGAGGTCGCGCACTTCGCTTTCCGTCGCCGTGAAGGGGAGGTTGCCCACGTAAATCTTGGTCATTCGAACATCCTAACTGAGAAAATAATCAACACACAAAGACAGGTGGTTTAAAGCCGGTACGCCCGAACGCCGCTGGTCCTTTCCAGGGCCAACGCTCGAGCGATTCCTGTCACCTGATCGAAGACGTTTCGGCTTAACAAACCAGGCGCCAACAGGCGCCCTGCAAGACACGGACGGGCAACGATCAGACTACAGCTTACCACAAGCTCATGTCCGGCAAGGGAAATCTGGCTCGGGCCCGAGGGGGATAAAGTCTCAGCCGGGGTCGCTGCGGCCGGCCTGGGCTACCAGCGATCGCCGCCGCCGCTCCGGGGCGGGCGTGGTGCGCGCTCCCGGGCCTCGTTGATGCGCAGCGGCCGCCCGTTCATGTCGTGGCCATTCAGCGCCTCGATCGCGGCCGACGCCTCGGCCCCGGGCATGTCCACGAAGGCGAAGCCTCGCGGCCTGCCGGTCTCGCGGTCGTTGATGATCTTCACCGAGTCCACCGTGCCGTGCTGCTCGAACAGGCTGCGGATCTCGGCTTCGGTTGCGCTGAAGGGCAGGTTGCCAACGTAGAGGGTCGTCATCGGCGGCACCACTCACTCGAACTCGAACAACAATGCGAACCGCCCCGTCCGAAGCTCGCGCTTGACGGGTGAATAGTCCGCGACTGGAACCATGGCTGACACAGTCGAATGCACCGGAAGGGAGGGGAGACCAACCTGGGGAAAGGACCGTCGGAAGACTGTCGGATGTCCGGTGCAGGAATTCTGATCAACGCCTAGACTACTTAAGAACCACTACCAACTGCAACCTAAATTATTGATGCGGCGCAAAAAACCGGATCTGAGCCGAGGCTGTAAGGCCGCAGCCGGGGTGCGCCCCGGCGGGGGAGTAAGGTCAGCCGCGCGCCCGGTCGATCCAGTGCTGGATGTTGCTCAAGTTCGCCCAGATGCTCTCGCGGTCATTCCAGCTGCGCAGCCATTCCTCCATGCCGAGGCGGTCGACGGCCTCGGGGGCGCAGGCGGCCAGGCGACGCGCGAACTGGTCCGGCGGCGGGCGGGGGTCGAGGGTGTCTTCCAGCACGGCGCGGCTCCTCGGTGGCTCGCGAGGATTGCACCAGTGCGGCGTTAAGGCCGCATGAAGGAACCGTTACGCAACGGTGACCTGGCCGCGACTCAGCCGCCGCGCAGCGCGCTCCACAGCGTCCATGCGCCGATGGCGATGAAGCCGACGCCCGCGACGATGGAAAGGTGCCGCGTGTTGACGAAGTGCGACAGCATGCTGCCGGCCGCGACGCCGAGCGCCGTCGAGGTGACCAGCGCCGCCGAAGCCGCCGCGAACACCCAGAGCGCGCCGTGCTGCCTGTCCGACGCGAACAGCACCGCGGCGAGCTGCGTCTTGTCGCCGAGCTCGGCCATGAAGACCGTGCCGAAGATGATGAGGAAAGTCTTGAGGTCCATGGTGAAAGAAGGCTGTGGGCTGTGGGTAGGTAGGCTGAGGGCTGTGGGCTGAGGGTCCGGAACCGGAACGCCGCGGTCGCGGCTCTGATCTTCAGCCTTCAGCCTTCAGCCTTCAGCCTTCAGCCTTTCCTCACGGTTCCAGGTACGTGTAGCCGTTCAGCTCGCCATCGTAGAACCGCCGGAGCGCCTGGCTCTCGGCGAGCGACAGCCGCCCCTCGCGCACGGCGCGCTCGCAGTCACGGGTGAGCTGTGGCAGCAGGCGGTCGACGTCGTAGCGCATGTAGCGCAGCACCTCGGCCGCGGTGTCGCCCTTGACGGTCTCCTCGATCCACCAGCCGCCTTCCTCGTGCAGCTTGATGTGAACCACGTGGGTGTCGCCGAACAGGTTGTGCAGGTCGCCGAGTGTTTCCTGGTAGGCGCCGACCAGGAAGGCCGCGAGGTAGTACGGCTCGCCCTCGCGCAGCTCGTGCACCTCGAGCGTGCGCTTGGTTTCGCGCAGGCTCACGAAGTGGTCGATCTTGCCGTCCGAGTCGCAGGTGATGTCGGCGAGCACCGCGTTGCGCGTCGGCCGCTCGTCCAGCCGGTGCACCGGCATGATGGGGAACAGCTGGTCGATCGCCCAGCTGTCGGGCAGCGACTGGAACACCGAGACGTTGCAGAAATAGATGTCGCTCAGGATCGCCTCGAGGCCCTCGAGCTCCTCCGGCACGACTTCGCGGCGCCGGCACAGGTCGCGGATCTTCGCGCAGGTGGCCCAGTACATGCGCTCGACGAGGCCGCGCGCCTCGAGGTTGAGGTAGCCGAGGTTGAACATCTGCAGCGCCTGCTCGCGGGCCTGCAGCGCGTCGTGGTAGCACTCGACGAGGCGCCGGTCGGTAATGGAGCGGTAGGCGTCCACGATGTCGCGCACCGGCTGCGGCTGCTGCGGGTTGCCCTCGCAGTCCTTGATGACCTGCTCGTCGACGCGGAACTTGTCGAGCATCGAGCCGCCGAGCGTGTCGAACACCAGCAGGCTGTGGTGGGCCGCGATCGCGCGGCCCGACTCGCTCACGATCACCGGATGGTCGATGCCGCGCGCGTTGCAGACGGTCGCGATGCGGTAGACCACGTCGCTGGCGTACTCGGCCAGCGTGTAGTTCATCGAGGACGTGTAGTTGGTGCGGCTGCCGTCGTAATCGACGCCGAGGCCGCCACCGACGTCGATGTAGCGCAGCCCGGCGCCCATGAGCTTCAATTCCGCGTAGACGTGCGCAAGCTCGTTCACCGCGTCCTTCACGCGGCGGATGTCCTGCAGCTGGCTGCCGGGATGGCAGTGCACGAGCTGCAGGCAGTCCTCCATGCCGTGCTCCCTGAGCACGCGGAAGAGCTCGAGGATCTCGGTGACGAACAGGCCGAACTTCGACTTCTCGCCCGAGGACTCGCGCCAGCGCCCCGCACCCTCGCTCGCGAGCTTCACCCGCACGCCGATGCGCGGCCGCACCTCGTACTTGCGCGCGTGCTTCAGTATCAGCTGCAACTCGCCGAAGTTCTCGACCACCGGGATGATCGTGCGGCCGAGCTTCGTGGCGAGGATCACCGCCTCGATGTAGCTGTCGTCCTTGAAGCCGTTGCAGATGATCATCCGCTCCGACTCGCCCTCCGTCATCGCCATCACGGCGAGCAGCTCGGGCTTCGAGCCCACCTCGAGCCCG
The DNA here is from genome assembly GCA_963778185.1 of uncultured Gammaproteobacteria bacterium. GTDB lineage: Bacteria > Pseudomonadota > Gammaproteobacteria > Steroidobacterales > Steroidobacteraceae > RPQJ01. The sequence continues at coordinate 1,865,582 of CAVZTF010000003.1, forward strand.
AAGCCGAACTCGCGGCCGTAGCCGTAGACTTCCTCGACCACCAGGCGCTGCTGGTTCACCTTGATCGGGAACACCGCCGCGTAGCGGTTGCGGTAGTCGTTCTCGGCGATCGCAGTCGCGAACGCGTCGTTCAGCCGCTTGAGGCGATGGCGCAGGATGTCCGAGAAGCGCACCACGACCGGCGCCGTGAGGTCGCGGGCCGCGAGCCCGCGGATGACCTCGTGCAGGTCGATCTCGTGGTCCGGCGTCTGGTCCGGCCGCACGACGACGTGGCCCGCGGCGTTGATGCCGAAGTAGCCGTTGCCCCAGGCGTTGACGCCGTAGAGTTCGAGCGCATCCTCGATCTGCCAGTGGCTGCCCGGGGTGGGCTTGTTTGCGGCGACTGCCAACGGCGTGGGCTCCGGAGGGGGGGTGGAAAAAGTGGCGCGAAAGATAGCAGAAGCGGGCGCGCAAGGGTCGCCGGGTTTGGCAGGCGTTCTCAAGGGGTTTCACCCGTGCGCACCGGGCGAGACGGATCGCGGCACCACTCGCTCCACGAGCCGGCATAGAGGCGGGCGCCGCACAACCCTGCGTGCTCGAGCGCGAGCAGCGTGTGGCACGCCGTGACGCCGGAGCCGCACATGACGATTGCGCGTCCGGACGGCACGCCGTCGAGGCTTCCTTCCAGCCCTGCGCGCAGTGCCGCGGCCGGCTGGAAACGGCCGGCGGCGTCGAGGCTCGACGTGTAGGGGTGGTTACGCGCGCCCGGCACGTGGCCCGCGACGGGATCGATCGGCTCGAGCTCGCCGCGATAGCGCTCCGGCGCCCGCACGTCGAGGATCCGCACGGTGGGGTCGTTCATGGCCGCCCGCACGGCACCCCAGTCCACGGCGCACTGCAGTGCCGGCCGCACGACGAAATCGCCCCGCGGACGGACGGCCGTCGAGTCGTCGAGCGGCAGTCCGAGCTGGTCCCAGCGCCGCATCCCGCCGTCCAGCACGGCGACGTCCTCGTGACCGAGCCAGCGGAGCATCCACCACAGGCGGGCCGCGTACATGCCGTTGCCGTCATCGTAGGCGACGACCGACGCATCTCTGCCGACGCCCCAGGCGCGCAGCCGGGCTTCGAACTCGGCGGCCGGAGGCAGCGGATGGCGGCCGGACGTCGGCGTGGCCGGGGCGGCGAGGTCCCGGTTCAGGTCGGCGTAGATCGCGCCAGGCAGGTGCTCGTCCTCGTAGCGCCTGCGGCCGGAGTCGGGCCGCGCAAGGTCGAACCGGCAGTCGAAGATCACCACCCGCGGCTCCCCGAGCCTGCGTGCGAGTTCTTCCGCGTCGATCAGCGTGCGTGTGGGCATTCGAGCACCTCTAGTACAATCCCGCCGCCGCGCCGGTCCGGGACTGCGGCAGGGAGGAGGGCGGCATGGCTTTGGAATTGTACTGGGGCAGCGGCAGCCCGTACTCGTGGCGCGTGCAGCTTGCACTCGAGTACAAGCGGCTGCCGTACGAGTCGCACCTGCTCGACTTCTCGCGGCAGGAGCACAAGTCGGCGCAGATGCTGCGCATGAACCCGCGCGGCCGCGTGCCCGTGCTCAGGGACGGCGACTTCGTCGTGTTCGAGTCGCTCGCCTGCCTGTCCTACCTCGACCGCAAGTACCCTGAACCGCCGCTGTTCGGCCGCACGCCCGAGGAGACAGGCACGATCGCGCGCGTGATCTGCGAGTACCAGGCCTACGCCGAGACGCACCTGATGCAGCTGGTGTATGCCGTGTTCTTCGAGAACATGGACGAGCGGGCCGAGGAGGTCGCGCGCGCGACCCAGTTCGTCGCCGGCGAGGCGCGGACCATCGAGGCCCGGCTCAGCACGTCGGACTGGCTGGTGGGCGAGCACGTCTCGGCGGCGGACATGGTGGTGTTCCCGGGCATCATGCTCCTGCTGCGCGCGATGGAGAAGCGCGAGGCGGGAGACCTGCGCTCGCGATTCCTGCCGATGGAAACGACGTATCCGTCGATCGCGCGCTGGATCCAGCGCATGGGGTCGCTGCCGGGCTACGACCGCACGGTGCCGCCGCACTGGCGCGAGGGTGCTCCGCGCAGTTGAGCGGAGCCCGCGCGGGGGTGACCTCCCGGCAAATGCAGGTAAACTAGGCGGCCTTTACGTCATGCGGTCGGTTGGTTCGAAAGCAATGAGCAATTACCCGGTTCACGTCGCCTTCCCGGGGCGGCTGGTCTTCGTCGGTTTCGGCAGCATCGGGCAGGGCGTCCTGCCGCTCATCCTGCGCCACGTGGGCGTCAAGCCGGATCAGATCACGATCGTCACGGCCGACGAGGCCGGCGAGAAGATCGCGGCCAAGTACGGCGTGCGCCATGTCAAGCACGCGCTCACGCGCGAGAACCACAAGAACGTCCTCGACCCGCTGGTGGGCCGCGGCGATTTCCTGCTCAACCTCTCCGTCGACGTCTCGAGCATCGCGCTCATCCAGCTGTGCTGGGAGAAGGGTGCGCTGTACCTCGACACGTGCATCGAGCCCTGGGCGGGCGGCTACACCGACCCGACCGTGCCGCCGTCGCGCCGCACGAACTACGCGCTGCGCGAGGCGACGCTCGCGCTGCGCGACAGCAAGACGCGTGCGCCCACGGCGGTGGTCACGCACGGCGCCAATCCCGGCCTCGTGTCGCACTTCGTCAAGCAGGCGCTGCTCAACATCGCGGCCGACACCGGCGTCGACGCCGGCGACCCCAACACCCGCGACGAGTGGGCGAAGCTCGCGCACAAGCTCGGCGTGAAGGTGATCCACATCGCCGAGCGCGACACGCAGGTGGGCTCCCATGCCAAGGAGCCGGGCGAGTTCGTCAACACCTGGTCGGTTGACGGGTTCGTGGGCGAAGGCTGCCAGCCGGCCGAGCTCGGCTGGGGCTCGCACGAGAAGAACTGGCCGCGCGACGGCAAGAAGCACGACTTCGGCCGCGGCAGCGCCATCTACCTGATGCAGCCCGGCGCGGGCACGCGCGTGCGCACCTGGACTCCGCTCGCCGGCCATTTCCACGGCTTCCTGATCACCCACAGCGAGTCGATCTCGATCTCCGACTACCTCACGATCAGGAAGGGCGAGCAGGTTACCTACCGGCCGACGGTGCATTACTCCTATCACCCGTGCGACGACGCCGTACTGTCCGTGCACGAACTCGCCGGGCGCAACTGGCGCATCCAGGACCGCAAGCGGATCATGCGGGACGAGATCGTCAAGGGCACCGACGAACTCGGCGTGCTGCTCGCGGGCCACAAGAAGAACGCCTACTGGTACGGCTCGCAGCTCTCCGTGCAGGAGGCCCGCCAGCTCGTCCCGCACAACAACGCGACCTCGCTGCAGGTGACGGTCTCGGTGCTCGCGGGCCTGATCTGGGCGATGGAAAACCCGAATGCCGGCCTCGTTGAGGCGGACGATCTCGACTTCCGGCGCATCCTCGAGATCTGCCGCCCGTACCTCGGGCTGGTGGTCGGCGAGTACACGGAGTGGCACCCGCTCGTGGACCGCGGACGCCTGTTCCCCGAGGACCTCGACGAAACCGATCCCTGGCAGTTCAAGAACGTCCGCGTCGTGTGAGCACGGGATCCGTCGGCGGCGGTTGCCTGTGCGGAGCGGTGCGCTTCCGCATCGCGCTGCCGCCGAAATGGGTCGCTCACTGCCATTGCTCGATGTGCCGGCGCGCCCACGGCGCCGGATTCGTCACCTGGGTCGGCGTCGCCCGCGATGCCTTCGCGCTCGAGATCGGCGCGGCCGACCTGGTGCGCTACCGTTCCTCGGCGCAGGCCACCCGCAGCTTCTGCCGCCGCTGCGGCACCAGTCTCTTCTTCGAGTCCGGCCACTGGCCCGGCGAAATCCACGTCACGCTGGCCAACCTCGATTCCGCCGCAGGCCTCGAGCCGCAGGCGCATGCGTACTGGGGAAGCCGGGCCGGGTGGGCCGTCGAAGGCGCGAGCGATGCGTTGCCGAAGGCGGACCCGCCGGAACACGGCGCGCAGGCGCCCGGGCAGGACGACCCTCAGTCGCTCTCGTCGTAGCGCACTTCCGTCACCGCGTACGTCCGGCGCCCTCCGGGCACCTCGATCGTCACCACGTCGTCCCGCGCCTTGCGCATCAGGGCGCGGGCGAGCGGCGAGTCCATGCTGACGTAGCGGCGGGCGGGATCGATCTCGTCGGGCCCGACGATGCGCAGCTCGATCTCGTGGCCCTCCTCGTCCTCGATGCGCACCCAGGCGCCGAAGAAGATGCGGCTGCGGTCGTCCGGCGGCCGGCTCACCACCACCATGCCCTCGAGGCGCTTGCGCAGGAAGCGCACGCGACGATCGATCTCGCGCAGCTGCTTCTTGCCGTAGAGGTACTCCGCGTTCTCCGAGCGGTCGCCCTGGGCCGCGGCCTCGGCGACGGCGCGCGTCACCTGCGGCCGCTGCACGCGCCACAGGTAGTCGAGTTCCTCGCGCAGCCGGCGGGCGCCTTCGGCGGTCGCGAACTTCGACCCCGGCGGATCCGGTTTGCGGTATCGCGTCATGGTTCCGCGCCGCGCCTGCCGGCCAGGGCCGATGTGTGCGCGCGATCACGGAATCGGCCGTTACGCATCAGTAGCGTTCCGCCCCATGAGCATCAAGTACTACGCGCACTTCCTGGTGGACGAGCCGGACCCGCGTGGCCTGCAGGAGTACCGCGGCATCGTGGAACTCGACGGGCAGCCGCGGCCGGGCCGCGAAATGAAGCAGGCGGCGCTGATCATCGCGCGCAACATGGGCCGCCACACGCGCGAGGTGAAGGTGCTGCAGTGGTCGCGCCTCCACTGAAGGGCTGACACGCATCCCCTGGCGGACTTTTCCCTTCCCTTCGACCAAAGTCCGCCACTCGACCCCGGGCCAAAAACCCGGGGTTTTTTTCGCCCGCGTCACGGGATGCCGATCCTGAGCGTGGCGATGGAAACGCGCACCTCGAGCAGGAAGCTCACCAGCGCCCCCACCAGCGCAGCCATCGCGAGCACGAACAGCAGCGCCACGTAGGCGGCGAGATTCAGCGGCACGAAGGTGCTGGCGAACAGTAACGCGACCACGACCGATACCAGCAAAGCGGCGATGGTCCCGAAGGTGATCGCGACGTTGATGAGCCTCGCGCGCCGAGAGGAAATCCGCAGCTGTTCCCGCGCCTGCTCGGGGACGGCGCCCGCGACCTGGCGCAGTCCCTCCTCGATCTTCCGCGCGCGGTCCACGATGCGCGCCAGCCGGTTGGTGAGCACGCCGAGCAGCACGCCGATACCCGACAGCAGGAAGACCGGGGTCACGGCGAGCTGGATCGCGTGCGCGATGTCGACGACTTCGATTCCGTCCATGGGGCCGCATTCTATGGCAGCCGGCCGGCCGCCGTTGCCGTGGGCCGGTGCCGCGCGCAACATCGCCGGCCGGGGAGGCCTCGCGCATGGCGTTCAAGGACCATTTCTCGCGGCAGTCGACCGGCTACCGCCGGTACCGGCCGGCGTATCCGCCTGCGCTCATCGCGTTCGTCGCGGCGCAGGCGCCCGACCGCCATCTCGCGCTCGACTGCGCCACGGGCAGCGGCCAGGCCGCCGTCGCGCTCGCGGACCACTTCGGCGCCGTGATCGCGCTCGACGGCAGCATGAGCCAGTTGCGCAATGCCGGCGCCCATCCTCGCGTGCGCTACGTGGCCGGCATCGCCGAGCGCCAGCCGGTCGCGAGCGCCACGGTCTCCCTCGTCGTGGCCGCGCAAGCGCTCCACTGGTTCGACTTCGAGCGCTTCCACGCCGAATGCCGCCGCGTGCTCGTGCCGGGCGGCGTCGTCGCCGCCTGGGGCTACGGGAAGTTCCGCGTGGCCCCGGCGGTCGACGCGGCCATCGATCGCTTCCACGACGGCGTTCTCGGCGAGTTCTGGCCGCCCGAGCGGCGCTACGTGGAGGAGGGCTACCGGACGTTGCCGTTTCCGTGGCGCGAGGTCCCGGCGCCCGCCTTCGCGCTGGAGGGCGACTGGGACCTCGAGCAGGTCATGGGGTACCTGGCCACCTGGTCCGCGGTCCAGCGCTGCCGCGAGCGTACCGGCGCCGACCCGCTCCCGGCGCTGCAGGAGGAACTCACGCCGCTGTGGGGCGGCGGGGCGCGGCGGCTCACCTGGCCGATCCACCTGCGTCTTGGCCACGCCTGATTCATCTATACTGCGCGCCCTGTCCGCGCGGGCCCGAACCCGGACCCGCCGGCCCCAAGAATCAACGGAGTCCCGGAAGATGCGCTGGACGTTCCCGATTGCCTGTGTGCTGACACTCTCTGCCTGTGCTGGCGCGCCATCGGCGCCGGTTGCCTCCCCGTCTGCGGGGACCGAGGCCGCCGCGCCCGTCGCGGCGACGCGTCCCTCTGGCGTGCTGCTCGGCAATTTCGACCAGTCGGTGCGGCCGCAGGACGACCTGTACCGCTACGTGAACGGCACCTGGCTCGCCAGGACGGAGATCCCGGCCGACAAGTCGAACTACGGCGCGTTCGCCGCGCTGCAGGACGGAGTCGAGGCGAACCTCCGCGCGATCGCCGACGAGGCCGCCGCCGCCGGGGCCGCCGCGGGCAGCGACGAACAGCGGGTCGGAGACTTCTACGCGAGCTTCATGGACGAGGCGCGGGTCGAGCAGGCCGGCATCGCGCCGCTCGCGCCCGAGCTCGCGCGCGTGGCTGCCATCGGCAATCGCGAGGCGCTGCTCGACTACCTCGGCCGCGCGCAGCTGCTCGGCGTCGCCAACCCGATCACGCTGGCCATCCTGCCCGATGCGAAGCGGCCGGACGTCTACACCGTGTGGGCCGACCAGTCGGGCCTCGGCATGCCGGATCGCGACTACTACCTGAGCGACGAGGCGCGCTTCGCCGAGATCCGTGCGAAATACCAGGAACACATCGCCAACGTGTTCGCGCTCGCCGGCCGCAAGGACGGGAAGGCCGCGGCCGGCCGCGTCATGGCGTTCGAGAAGCGGCTCGCGAAGGCGTCCTGGGCGCAGGTCGACCTGCGCGACGTCGACAAGGTCTACAACCCGTTCGACATCGCCGGTGCGGAGCGTGCAACGCCGGGCATCGTCTGGTCGCAGTGGCTCGCCTCGATGGGGATCACGAACGACCAGCTGATCGTGGGCCAGCCCAGCTATTTCGCGGAGCTGGGCAAGGCACTGGGCGACGTGCCCCTCGCCACCTGGAAGGATTACCTGCAGCTGCGCGTCGTCGACACGTTCTCGCCCTACCTGAACGACGCCTTCGTGCAGGAGCACTTCGACTTCTACGGCCGCACGGTCTCCGGCACGCCGGAGCTGAAGCCGCGCTGGAAGCGCGGGCTGGCGGAGACCGAGACGGCGGTGGGCGACCTGCTCGGCAAGGTCTACGTCGAGCGCCATTTCCCGCCCGCGGCGAAGCGGCGCATGGACGAGCTGGTGGCGAACCTGCTCAAGGCCTACGGCGTCTCGATCGACGAGCTCGACTGGATGGGTCCCGCCACCCGGCGCGAGGCGCACGACAAGCTCGCGAACTTCACGGTCAAGATCGGTTACCCGGAGAAATGGAAGGAATACCCGGGCCTCGACGTGCGGCGCGACGATCTCGTCGGCAACGTGCTTCGTGCGCGCGAAGTCAACGCGAAGCGTGAGCTGGCCAAGCTCGGCAAGCCGATCGACCGCACCGAGTGGTTCATGACCCCGCAGACGGTCAACGCGTACTACAACCCGCTCGGCAACGAGATCGTGTTCCCCGCGGCGATCCTGCAGCCGCCGTTCTTCGACATGAACGCGGAAGACGCGGTCAACTACGGCGGCATCGGCGCCGTGATCGGCCACGAGATCAGCCACGGCTTCGACGACCAGGGCCGCAAGTTCGACGGCAAGGGCGCGCTGCGCGACTGGTGGACCGCGGACGACAACACTCGCTTCCAGGCGCGCGCCGCCCGGCTGGTGGAGCAGTATTCGGCCTTCAGCCCCCTGCAGGGCATGAACGTGAACGGCCAGCTGACGCTCGGCGAGAACATCGGCGACCTCTCGGGCCTCGCTGTCGCCTACAAGGCCTACCAGCTGTCGCTGGGCGGCCGGCCCGCGCCGGTGCTCGACCAGTTCACCGGCGACCAGCGTTTCTTCATCGGCTGGGCGCAGGTGTGGGCGCGCAAGTACCGCGAGGATGAGCTGCGCAAGCGCCTGCTCACCGACCCGCACAGCCCGGCCGAGTACCGCTGCAACGGCATCCTGCGCAACATGCCGGCCTTCGCGCAGGCCTTTGGCGTGAAGGCGGGCGACGGCCTGTACCTGCCGCCGGAGCAGGTCGTACGGATCTGGTAAGGAACGGAAACACACGCGCAAAGGAGAGTTCGATGCGTCAACTGAAGTTCGCGCTACTGGCCCTGGCAGGTCTCCTGCTGTCGGGCTGCGGCTACAACACGCTGCAGGTTCAGGACGAGACGGTGAAGTCGTCCTGGTCCGAGGTGGTGAACCAGTACCAGCGCCGCGCAGACCTGATCCCGAACCTGGTCAATACGGTGAAGGGTTTCGCGGCCCAGGAGCAGGCGGTGCTGGTGGGCGTCACGGAGGCGCGCGCCAAGGCGACGCAGATCAACGTGGACGCGAACGACCCGGAGTCGCTGAAACAGTTCCAGGCCGCGCAGGGCGAGGTCTCGAGCGCGCTGTCGCGCCTGATGGTCGTCGTCGAGCGCTACCCGGAGCTCAAGTCCGACCAGAATTTCCGCGACCTGCAGGCGCAGCTCGAGGGGACCGAGAACCGCATTACCGTCGCACGCAACCGCTACATCCAGTCGGTGCAGGACTTCAACGTGACCGTGCGCAAGTTCCCGACCAACCTCACGGCCATGGTGTTCGGCTACAAGGTGAAGCCGAACTTCACGGTCGAGAACGAAGTGGCGATCGCAAAGCCGCCGGTCGTGGACTTTGCCTCGCCTCCGGCCGCCGAGCCGGCCGCCGAGCCGGCCACGAACTGAGGCGCGCGCACCGCCGTGACGGCGGTGCGACCGTTCCCGTGATCGCGCCCGATCGTCTCCGGCTGCGGTTCCTCGCGGCGCTCGCCTGCGTCGCGGGACCGCTCGCGGGCGCCCCGGCCCCTGCGCAGTCCCTCGTCGAGGTTCCGCCGCTCACGTCGCCGGTCACCGACCTGACCGGCACCCTCACGCCCGATCAGGTCGCGGCGCTGGATGCAAAGCTGCGCGCCTTCGAGAAGTCCAAGGGCAGCCAGGTCGCCGTGCTGGTGGTGCCGACGACCGCGTCGGAGGAGATCGAGCAGTACGCGATCCGGGTCACCGACGCGTGGAAGCTCGGCCGCGCGGGCGTGGACGACGGCGCGGTCCTCGTGGTCGCGCGCGACGACCGCAAGTTGCGCATTGAGGTTGGCTACGGGCTCGAGGGTGTGCTGCCCGACGCGATCGCGAACCGCATCATCGACGAGGACATCGTCCCGCAGTTCAAGCGCGGCGACTATTACGGCGGCATCGAGACCGGCGTGGATCGCATGCTGCGCGTGATCGAGGGCGAGCCGCTGCCCGAGCCCGAGCTCAGGTCGCCGTCGCAGGGCGTTCCCGGGCTGTTCCAGCTCCTGCCGTTCCTGTTCGTGTTCGCGCTGGTCGGTGGCTCGATCTTTCGCCGCCTGTTCGGCCGAGTCGGCGGCGCCTTCGCGAGCGGCGGCCTGGTCGGCTTCCTCACCTGGCTGCTGGTCGGCATCCTGGGAATAGCGCTCGGCGCGGGCGTCCTGGCGTTCATCTTCGCGTTGCTGGGCGGGCTCGGCGGCGGAGGCCGCGGCCCGGGCGACAGCGGGTGGTACAGTCGGCGCCACGGCGGTGGCTGGGGATACCCGGGCGGCTTCGGTGGCGGCGGGGGCGGGGGCGGTGGCTGGAGCGGGGGTGGCGGCGGCTTCGGCGGCGGCGGCGCCTCGGGGAGCTGGTAACGATGGACTGGGGACGCTGGTTTCGCCATGCATTCGCCGGCCGGAAGACGCTCGAGCGGGCGTTCCCGCGGGAAGCGCTCGACGCCATCGAGCGGGCCGTCGACGAGTCCGAGCGCCTGCACACGGGAGAGATCCGCTTCGCGATCGAGGCGTCGCTCGAGCCGGGCCAGGCCTGGGCCGGCCGCACGCCGCGCGACCGGGCACTCGAGGTGTTCGCGACCCTCGGTGTCTGGGACACCGACGCCAACAACGGCGTGCTGGTCTACGTGCTGCTGGCCGACCACGTCGTGGAGATCGTCGCGGACCGGGGGTTCAACCGGCTGGTCGCGGCCGGGCAGTGGCTGGCGGTCTGCGAAGACATGGAGCGAAACTTCCGTAATGGGAACTTTCGCGAGGGCGCGCTGGTCGGTGTCGGCGAGGTCGGGCGTATCATCGCCTCCCATTACCCCCAGCGGCCCGGACAGCAAGACGAGGACGAACTGCCGAACCGTCCGGCACTGCTGTAGCGGCGCCGGGCCTGCTGGCGTGACAGAGGTTGACCGAGGTGCCTGACCACATGAACCAGATTCCGGCAATGGCCCGCCGCACGGCAGCGCTCGCCCTGCTCCTCGCACTCAGCGGTTGCAGCCTGTTCGTGCCGCGCGAGACGGGACCCGTCGAGCCGTCGGGCCCGCCGAAGCCGCAACTCCAGGCGCCGCTCGCCACGCACACCTTCCCTTACGATGCGAAGACCACGGGCGTGCTCGGCGAGCTGCAGGTCACCTATGCCCGGGAAGAAGACACGATTCCGGACATCGCGCGCCGCTTCAACCTCGGCTTCGACGAGGTCGCGCGCGCCAACCCGGGCGTCGATCCGTGGCTGCCGGGCGCAGGCACGCGCATCATCCTGCCCACGCAGTTCGTCCTGCCCGATGCGCCGCACGAAGGCATCGTGGTCAACGTCGCGGCGCTGCGGATGTTCTATTTCCCCAAGCCCGAGAAGGACCGGCCGCGCGTCGTGGTCACCTTCCCGATCGGCATCGGCAAGGTCGGCTGGGCCACGCCCATCGGCACGACCAAGGTGGTCTCCAAGCGCAAGGATCCCTACTGGACCCCGCCTGCCTCCGTGCGCAAGGAGCACGCAGAGGAAGGCGACCCGCTGCCCGCGCGTGTCCCGCCCGGACCGGACAATCCGCTCGGCGCCTACGCCATGAACCTCGGCTGGACGAGCTATCTCATCCACGGCACGAACAAGCCGGCCGGGGTCGGACTGCGGGCGAGCCATGGCTGCATCCGCATGTACCCCGAGGACATCGCATTGATGTTCGGCAAGGTGGCGGTAGGCACCAAGGTCACGGTTGTGAACCAGCCGCTGGTCTACCGCTGGCACGGCGACAGTCTCTACGTGCAGGCCTACCCGCCGCACGAGGAAGACGGCAAGGCCGCCAGGGACCAGAAGCAGGCGCTGCTGAATGCGGCGATCTCCGACAAGATGTGGCAGCGGGTCAAGCAGCACGGCGGAGCCATCGACTGGCCGCTCACCGAGCAGGTGGTGAAGGAAGCGAGTGGCGTCGCCGTGCCGGTCTCCCGCCGCGGCGTCACGCTGCAGTCGATCGTCGATTCGGCGCGTCTCGTCGAGAACACCCTGCCGGCCGGTTCGAACTGGGACGGACGCGATCCCGACGAGGACGAGGAGGCGGCGAAGCCAGTCGCGGACACGGGCACGCGCGGCGGTCGCTGAGCGAGCCCGCGCATGTCGCGCAAGCCGGGCCGGGGCCTCGCCGCGACCGGTCTTCGGTACGCGGATGCGGAGGCATTCCGACGGGAGTGCGAGCGCATCCTGCTGCCGAGCTGGCAGCCGGTGTGCCACGTTTCCGATCTGCCCGGACCGGGAACGGCGGTTCGCCTGGATTTCGTCGGCCGTTCCGCGTTCGTCATCCGCGGCGGTGACGGCGTATTCCGCGCCTTCCTGAACGCGTGCAGCCATCGCGGGTCGCGCTTGATCGAAGGCGATCCCCACACGGCGCTCGCTTACTGCGTGGATGCCAAGGTGCGCTGCCCGTATCACGCGTGGGTGTACGACGCGACCGGCGCGCTGATTCACGTCCCGGGCGAGGAGCGCTATGCCGGCCTCGAGTCCGGGCAGCTCGGGTTGCGGCCGTTGCCGCTCGCGACGGCGCTGGGCCTCATCTTCGTGGCGTTCGAGGCGCCCGCGCGGGCGCTCGCCGACATGCTCGCTCCCATCGTCGATCGGTCGGATACCGGGCGGTTCGCGGCCCTGCGGCGCGTCGCCGAGCCGGGCCAGCGCCTCCACCGCGCCGACTGGAAGGTGCTGTGCGAGCACTACCTCGACCGGCACCGACTCGCCAGCGGACCGTTCGTGGCCGAGGCTGCCGGTGAATTCACCCCGCGCCCCGGCGCGACGGACGAGGCGGTCTGCTACGCGGCGGCCATCGCGGCGAACGATGCGCGACCCTGGCCGGAGCGCGCCTATGCACGCTTGCTGCCGCGCGTCGCAGGGCTCTCGTCCGCGCGGCAGGGCACCTGGTCCCGCAGCTGCCTCTGGCCGAACGTGGTGCTCGACGTGTACCCCGACCAGGTCCGCCTGCTGCAGGTCCTGCCGCTCGGGCCCGGCGAGTCCGCGATCCGCGAGACCGTCTTCGCGCAGCCGGACGGCTCGCGTGAAATGCGCCTGGCGCGCTACTTGAACACAAGGGTCCGCCGGCGGACGGCCGCCAGGGACCGGCAGCTCGTCGAGCGACGCCAGGCGGGCCTCGCGACGGGGGGCTGGACGAACGGCCCGCTCGCCGCGGACGAGCACGGACTGCGCTGGTTCGGGGATCGCGTCACCGCCGTCTTGCGGGGGCGCACATGATCCCGCTGCGCGACGACAACACGCCCGCGCGATTGCCCATCGTCACGCGGGCGATCGTCATCGCCTGCGTGCTCGTCTTCCTGTGGCAGATGACGCTCGGCTCGCAGGCCGGGCAAGCAGCCGTGTATGCGCTCGGCGTGATTCCGGCCGTGCTGCTCGGCCACGAGTCGCTGCCGGCGGAACTCGCGGTCGTCCCACCGCCGCTCACGGTGCTCACCTCGATGTTCATGCACGGCGGGTTCATGCACCTGCTCGGCAACATGCTGTACCTGTGGATCTTCGGCGACAACGTCGAGGACAGCATGGGGCGTGTGCGTTTCGTGGCGTTCTACCTGCTTTGCGGCGTGGCGGCGGTCTTCGCGCAGGCGCTCCCGGACCCTGCCTCGACCGTCCCGATGATCGGCGCGAGCGGCGCGATCTCGGGCGTACTCGGCGCCTACCTGCTGCTGTTCCCGCACGCGCGGGTACTGGTGGGCATACCGCTCGGCTTCGTGCTGCAGACGGTGCGCATGCCCGCCGGGGCGGTGCTCGTGCTGTGGTTCGTCCTGCAGTTGCTCAGCAGCGTGCTGGCGGGCGAGGGGGGTGGTGGCGGCGTGGCGTTCCGGGCGCACATCGGCGGGTTCGTCGCCGGCATGCTGCTGATCCCGCTCTTCAAGCGGCGGGAGGTGCCGCTGCGTCTTCCCTTCGGACGGGGCTGACGCCCTTGCCGAGCGCGGTGACCATCGCGCCGGCGACCACGAGCAGCGCTCCGGCGACGCTGAGCGCGGACAGCTGCTCCGCTGGAATGCTGCCGGGCCAGGCGAGGCTCGCGCCCTGCATCGCGGCCAGCGTGACGAGCGGCGCCAGCGTGACGACCGCGCTCACGCGTGACACCTCCCAATGCTCCAGCGCCTCGGCGAAGCAGCCGTAGGCCACGACGGTGTTGGCGCAGCAGAACGCGAGCATCCAGAGTTGCGTGGCGTCGAGCGCGAAGACCTGCGCGAGGTGCGCCGGCGGCAGCAGCAGCGGCGTGGCCCCGACGTACAGGAGCAGCAGTACCTGCTCCGAGGCGAGCTGCGTCAGCAGCTGCTTCTGGGCGAGCGCGTAGATGGCCCACGTGAACGCGGCGGCGATCATCACCACCACGCCGAGCCCGAGTCGAGTGCCGGGTGCGATGACCTCGGCCAGGCGGTCGTGGAAGAAGGCGACCAGCCCGGCGACGAGGATCACGAAGCCGACCCACTGCAAGGGGGCGAATCGCTCGCGGTAGATGACCAGGCCGCCGAACAGCAGGAACATCGGCGCCAGCTGGATCAATACCTGCGCAACGGTCGGGCTGGTGAGCTCGAGCGAGACCAGGTAGAGCACGTAGTTCGCCAGCAGCCCGCCCAGTGCCACCGCGTAAAGCGCCCAGCCGCGTCGCGTGAGCGGTGCCCGCAGCGGCAGGCGACGACGCCAGGCGAGGTAGGCGCCGAGCGCCATCCCGGCGGTCGCGAACCTGTACCAGGTGATGGTCCAGGCATCCATGCCGGCAAGCGCGATCTTGAGGGCGATCGGCAGCAGCCCCCAGCACACCGCCGTGGTGAGCGCGAGCGCGAGGCCGAGTCGCCAGCGTCCGGAAGAGGAGTGCATCAACGGGTGGGGTCGGTGGGCGGCCAAGAATACATTAAGTTGTGCTAACTTAACTGCGGCGCGGACGGGGATCAGGACTTGCCAGGTTTGCATTCGAGCGGGTTGATCGTGGCGGAGGGTCCGGGAGCGGACCACGCCATCGCCCGTATTCCCACCGCCGTCAGCGCCTTCGTCGGCCGCACGCTGCGCGGCCCCGTCCAGCGTCCCGTCGCGGTGCGCAGCTTCGCGGAGTTCCAGCAGGTCTTCGGCGGGCTGTGGCAACCGAGCCCATTGCCTTATGCGGTCGAGCAGTTCTTCGAGAACGGCGGGCGCCGCGCGGTCGTGGTCCGTGTGATCAACGGCGGCGCGCCGGCGACCATCACGCTGCCCTGCGGAGCCGAGTCGCTGACGCTGGAAGCGCTGAGTCCCGGCTCGCGGGAGGCGCTGCGCGCCTCGGTCGACTACGACAACGTCGGCGTGAACGAGGACGAGCGCTTCAACCTCGTCGTGCAGCGCGTCCGCTCGATCGGATCCGAGCACATCGAGGACCAGGAGATCTTCCGTCGCCTGTCCACCGAGCCGGGTACCACCCGCTTCGTGATATCCGCGCTGCAGGAATCGAGCCTCGTGCGAGTGCGTGGCCCGGTGCCGGTGCAGCGCCCCGACCGCACGTTCCGCGCCGGCTCACGTCACCCCATCGGCTACGTGGACTCCAACCCCGACGGCGACGACGGGTCGCCGCTCACCGATTACGACATCATCGGCTCGCCGGAGCGCGGCACCGGGCTCTTCGCCCTGCGCGCGGCCGAGGACGTGCATTTCCTGTGCATACCGCCGCTGGCGCGCGATCGCGACGTCGGCCCGAGCGTGCTGGTGGCCGCGGCGCAGGTATGCCGCGAGCGCCGCGCCATGCTGATCGTCGATCCACCGGCGGCCTGGGAGAACTGCGACGAGGCGCTGCACGGCCTGCGCGAGCTCGAGTTCCAGTCCGAGAACGCGCTGATGTGCTATCCGCGCATCCTCGCATTCGACCGCTTGCGGGGCCGTTACGAGCCCTTCGCGAACTGCGGCGCGGTGGCCGGGGCACTGGCGCGCCTGGACGAGCAGCGCTCGCCCTGGCACGCGGGGCTCGACGAGGAACTCCTGCTGCGTCCCGGAACGCGGCCCGCGCGCGTGCTCACCGATGCGGAGCGTACGCGGCTCGCGGCGCACGGCATCAATCCGCTGCAGGCGCTGCGCGCGGCGACTCCCCATCCGCGGCCGCTCAGGACGCTGGCAGGTGGATCCGGCCCTGGCCCGGAGAGCACGCTGCTCACCGTGCGGCGCCGGACGATGCTCGTCATCAACAGCATCGAGCGCGGGACTCGCTGGGCGGTGTTCGAGGCCGCGGACCGCAATGCCTGGCACAAGGTCACGCGACAGGTACAGGAGTTCCTGCAGCCGCTCGTGGAAGACGGCCTGTTCGGCAGCGACGGGACCGCCGAGGCCTGCTACGTGGTCTGCGACGAACGCGTGAACGACGAGGAGGACGCGCACGCCGGGCGCGTCAACCTGCTGGTCGGTCTGCGCGCGCCGCGCTCCGGCACCTACCAGTCGTTCCTCGTGACTCACTCGAGCGAAGGCAGCCGCGTGCGGCTGGCGCGCTCGCATCGCCTGCCGCCGGAAACCCGCATGACGGTGCGCGAGGTCGCCGAAGAAATGCCCGGCGACGACACCCGACGCCAGCGCACGCTCGCCCAGGCGCTGTTCGGGCACTACAGCGAGGCGCGTCCCGCGCAATCAGCCTCCAGCGGGCCGGCCGAATCCGCCGCCACCCGGGGTTTCGATCTGGACGCAATCGCCCGGCTGCACCTCGAACTCGGCGGTCGCGGCCAGCGTTATTGATGCGCCGCCTGGGTGCTCGAGCCGGTTCGAGCCCGTCTGCCCGTCCGAGCCGCCCGCGAGCCCGAAGGGCGCAACGCGCCGGTGGTTCGACAGGATTGCTGCCGTCATCGATTCGCGGAACTCCATGCGCCGCACGAGTCCGTCGCCGCCCCGAAACTCGCCCGCTCCGCCGGAGCCCGGCCGCAGTGCGAAACGGCGCAGCAGCACCGGGAAGCGGCGCTCGAGCACTTCCGGGTCGGTGAGACGCGAGTTGGTCATGTGCGTCTGCACGCCGCTCGCGCCGTGGAATCCGGGGCCGGCACCCGCGCCGCCGGCGATGGTCTCGTAGTACTGGTAGCGCTCGTTGCCGAACGTGAAGTTGTTCATCGTTCCCTGCGAGGCGGCCTGCAGGCCGAGCGCACCGTAGAGCGCGTCCACGATGCACTGCGAGGTCTCGACGTTGCCCGCCACCACGGCGTGCGGTGCCGTGGGATCGAGCATTGCGCCCCTCGGCACGACGATGGTCAGCGGCCGCAGGCAGCCGGCGTTGAGCGGAATGGACTCTGCGATCAGCGTGCGGAACACGTAGAGCACCGCGGCGGTCGTTACGGCGCGAGGAGCGTTGAAGTTGTTGTCCTGCTGCGGCGAGGTGCCGGTGAAGTCCACCGTCGCCTCGCCGCGCCCGCGATCCACGGCGACGCGCACGACGATCGCCTGCCCGTTGTCGAGTTCGTAGCGGAAGCGGCCGTCGGCCAGGCCGCGGATGGCGCGACGCATGCACGCCTCCGCGTTGTCCTGCACGTGCCGCATGTAGGCCAGCAGCACCGGCAGTCCGTGGCTGCGGGCCGCCCGCTCGATTTCGTGGATGCCCCGCGTGTTCGCGGCCAGCTGCGCGCGCAGGTCGGCAAGGTTCTGCGCCACGTTGCGGGCCGGCCATGGCCCCGCCGCGAGGCGCTCCCGCAACTCCTCCTCCGCGAGCTGCCCGTCGCGGACGATGCGCAGCGGCGAAAAGAGCGCGCCTTCCTCGCCGATGTCGCGGCTGCCGGGCGGCATGGACCCCGGCGTGATGCCGCCGACGTCGGCGTGGTGCGCGCGCGAGGCGGTGAAGAACTCGACGCGCAGGCCGGTCGCATCGAACACCGGCGTCACGACCGTCAGGTCCGGCAGGTGCGTGCCGCCCTGGTACGGCGAATTCACCAGGTACGCATCGCCGGGCCGCAGGTCGCGGCCATGCGCGTCGAGAACCGCGGCCACGCTCGCACCCATGGAGCCCAGGTGCACGGGCATGTGCGGCGCGTTCGCGACGAGATTGGCCTCGCCGTCGAAGATGGCGCAGGAGAAATCCAGCCGCTCCTTGATGTTCACCGAGCTCGCGGTCTGGCGCAGCACGACGCCCATCTGCTCGGCGACGTGCATGAAGAGCGCATTGAATACCTCGAGTCGCATGGGATCCGCCGCGGCGTGCTCCGGCGCCGGCCGATCGCGTGCCCCGGCGCTGCGCGTTACGAGCAGGCGTCCGTCGGCGACCAGCCGCGCGCGCCAGCCCGGCGGCGATCCAGCCCGTCGATCCGTGCTCGCTCACGAGCGCGGGACCGACGATCTCATGGCCCTCACGGAGCCTCTCCCGGGAATGCAGCGCGACGTCGCGCCACGCGCCGCCCGTCCAGGCCCGTGCGGTGACCGCGGGTTCGACGCACGGCGCTTGCAATGCGTCCGTTCCCGCTTCCGGACGTGCTGGATCGTCGGTCCGTTCGATCGCCTCCGCGGCGACCTCGGCCACGACGAGTCCACCCGACGCATGGGCGAATCCGTACAGCCGGTCGTGCGCCTGCGTGAACGCCGCTCGCATCCTCTCCGGGGTCCCCCAGTCGACCTCGATGCTCGTGTCGGAGCCCGCGGCGCGCAGTCGCGCAGTGAGCCGGGAGTCGATTCGCCCGGCGGCGAGTCCCTGGCGCTCGAGCTCGTCACGCGCCTGGGTTCCGAGGGTCGCAAGCACGGCCCGGGCGCGCTCCAGCCCGGCGCCTTCGAGCGCTTCCTCGATGCTGCCGCGCCGGATACAGCGTCGCTGTGCGAGCCCGATGCCGAGCGCCGACAGGACCCCGGCGAGCGGGTCGAGCAGCAACGTATCGATTCCCAGGGCCTCCGCGACGGCGCAGGCGTGCTGGCCGGCCGCACCGCCGAAGGGTAGCAGCGCGAACTGCGCAGGGTCGTGACCGAGGCGCAGCGTCAGTTCCCGGATCGCGTTCGCCATCCGTGCCACCGCGACCTCGAGGTACGCGCCCGCCAGCGACTCGGCGCTGAACGCCGGGCCACCCTGGCGCGCTACTTCCTCCGCGATTTCCGCGAGGCGCGCGAGTGCGGCCTCGACGTCGATCGGCTCGTCGCCGGCGGCGCCGAAGACGCACGGGAAATGCGCAGCCTGGATGCGGCCGAGCACGACGTTGCAGTCGGTGATCGTCGCCGGACCGCCGCGGCGGTAGCACGCCGGTCCTGGGTCCGCGCCGGCGGAATCGGGCCCCACCTGCAGGCGTCCGTCGGCGAAGCGCACGATCGATCCGCCCCCCGCCGCGATCGTGTGGATGTCCATCATCGGCGCCTGCAGTCGCACACCGTCGATCTCGGTCGTGACTCGCCGCGGCAACTCGCCCGCGTAGAGGCTGACGTCGGTGGACGTCCCGCCCATGTCGAATCCGATCAGTCGGGGACAGCCGCTCGCGGCGGCGGCCGCCGCCAGGCCCACCACGCCACCGGCGGGCCCCGACAGCACTCCGTTGATGCCGCGAAAGCCGTCGGGATCCACGAGCCCGCCATTGCTCTGCATCAGGAGCAAGGGCGGCGTACCGTCTGGCCCGGCGATCTCCCGACCGAAGGCCTGCACGTATCGCAGCAGCACCGGCGACAGGTAGGCATCGGCGACCGCGCTGTCGCCGCGTGCGATGAGCCCGACCAGGGGCGCTGCCTCGTGAGAGGTCACGATTTCCTCGAATCCGGCCGCCGCGGCGATCTCGGCGCAGCGCCGTTCGTGCGACGGGTTGGCGACGGCGTGCATGAGCCCGATCGCGACCGCGCGCAGCCCGTCCTGCCGGGCGGCGCGCAGCGCCGCGCCGAGCGCGGCTGCGTCGAGCGGCTCGAGCACGTTGCCCGTCGCATCAACGCGCTCGTCGGCCTCGATCACCCGGGCGTAGAGCAGCGGAGGCAGGCGGATCTCGCGCGCGAAGATGTCCGGTCGATTCTGGTAGCCGATGCGCAGCGCGTCCCCGAGCCCGCGTGTCGTCACCAGCACGACCGGTTCGCCCGTGCGCTCGAGCAGGGCATTCGTCGCGACCGTCGTGCCGAGCCGGACCGATGCCAGCCGGGCGGCGCCGGGTGCGTGCCGCTCGAAGACCTCGCGAATGCCGCGCACGGCCGGGTCGCCGGGATGGCGCGCATCGCGCGACAACACCTTGTGCGCCACGACGCGCCCGGCGGGGTCCCAGGCCACGACGTCAGTGAACGTGCCGCCGCGATCGATGGCGAATCGCCAGCCGCCGGCGCGAGAGTCCGCTGTCATCGGGTGACTCTCGCATGCGCGCCGCTCGGCCAGCAATCGGCGCCGCTTGTGGATCACGGCGGCGCCTCGCTAGCATGGCGGCATGGGCACCGTTCCCCCGAGCATCTGGCGGCGCGCGATCCTGGCCGTCGTGACGAGCATTCCGCGCGGTAAGGTCACGACCTACGGCGTCGTCGCCGCGCGGGCCGGCCTGCCGCGCCGGGCCCGACTCGTCGGGAGCACGCTGTCGGCGCTGCCCGCGGGAAGCCGGGTGCCCTGGCATCGCGTGGTCGCCGCCGGTGGGAGGATCGCGTTCCCCGCAGGCGCGCCGGCACGCGCGGAGCAGATCGAACGGCTGCGGCGCGAGGGCGTGGAGGCTGCGCGCGGCCGCGTGGACCTGCGGCGCTGCGGCTGGCAGAGCCCATCCGAGGGCCTCGACCGCTGGCTCTGGCGGGTCGGCGATGAGCACTGATCCCGGATTCCCGCGGCAACAGGGCTTATGATGCGTGCCAGTCGAATCGAAGGTGGCCGGCATGGCTGAACGTTACGTGGTGTTCTCGCACGGCAGGGACAGCGAGCCCTGGGGCAGCAAGATCGCGGCGATGGCCGAGATCGCGCGCGAGGAGGGTTTCCACGTCGAGTCGGTCGACTATCGCGGCATGCTGGATCCGAAGGATCGCGTGACGCGGCTGCTGGCCTTCTGCAAGGACCTGCGCGGGTCGCTGGTGCTCGTGGGCTCGAGCATGGGCGGCTACGTCTCGGTCGCAGGCTCCTCGCTGCTGCAGGCGCGCGGCATGTTCCTGCTGGCCCCGGCGCTCTACATGCCGGGCTTCGAGAAATTCAGCCCGCGGCCCGCCGCGTGCCCGACCGCCATCGTCCACGGCTGGCGCGACGAGGTGATCCCGGTCGAGAACAGCATCCGCTTCGCGCGCGAACAGAAGGCCACGCTGCACGTCGTCGACTCGGATCATCGGCTGCTCGACCAGATCCGCGCGATCAACCACTTCTTCGCCTATTTCCTCTTCACGATCGACGAGTTCCACTGAGCTCAGCGCTTGTCGCGGATGGCCTTCGCCGCCATCCGGTCGAGCGCGCCCGGCGCGAGCAGCTTGAGCCAGCGTCCGAACCGACCGCGCGCGGACGTGAACGCCATCCGCTCCCGCCGCTCGATCGCCCTGACCATCACCGCTGCGCAGGCCTCGGCGGTCATGATGTCGGCGCCGGCCATCGGGCTCACGCCGAGCGGCTGGCCGTCCGCCCCGAGCGCGCGCTTGTGGATCTGCGACACGACGAAATCCGGGCACGCGATGGTGACGCTCACGCCGCTGTCCATGAGTTCGACGCGCAAGGCATCGAAGAAGCCGATCACCGCGTGCTTCGCGGCCGAGTACGCGGTGCGCGTCGGTACGCCCACCAGCCCCGCCATGCTGGACACTGCAACGATGCGGCCCCGGGACCGTTTCAGGTGGGGCAGGGCGAAGTACGTCGGATGGACGCTGCCGAGGTAATTGAGGCGCATCAGGCGCTCGAAGATGGACGGGTCCTCGATCTCGTCGAATCGCGTCCACATGGTCCCGCCGGCGTTGTTGATCAGCACGTCCAGTGCGCCAAATCGAGCCATGGCCGCTTCCACCAGCGACCTGCAGGATTCCATCTCGGTCACGTCGGTGGCGACGACGAGCGATGGAGCACCCGCCGCCTCGCACTCGCGGGCCAGTGACTCCAGGCGCTCGAGGTTGCGCGCGGCGAGTACGAGCTTCGGCTTCCCGGGCGCCAGCGCCTTGCAGAGGGCCCGCCCGATCCCCTCGGAAGCGCCCGTCACGACGATCACCTTGCCCTCGAACACGCTCATGCGGGGACCCCTTCGGTTAAGATTGCCCCACGCGAGGAGCGGGGGAATCGTATGAGACACGCGCCAAGGTTAACGCTGGCTGGCCTGCTGATCATGGCTGTCGTGGCATGCAGCCCGCCCGAGCCGCAGGACGAGGAAGAAGCCCGGGCCAAGGGACGCGACACCGACGCGACGGTGTTCGACGACATGATCCAGACGCAGGACAAGGCCCGTGCCGTGGAGGATCTCACGCTCGGCCGCAAGGCAGAGATGGATTCCGCCATCGAGCAGTCCGAGGGCGAGACGGCGGACGAATGAAGAGAATCCCCGAGCCGGAGCTCATGGACGAGCTCGAGCAGGCCCGCGCCTACGCGAACGCCGATTTCGCCGAGCCGAACGCACTGTTCGTGGACCTGTTCGACAACGAGTTTCCGGGGCTGCGGACCGGCACGGTGCTCGATCTCGGCTGCGGACCGGGAGACATCGTCCTGCGCCTGGCGCAGCGCCATCCCGGCCTGACCGTGCACGGGCTCGACGGGTCGCGGGCGATGCTCGGCTTCGGCGCCGCGCGCCTCTTCGACATGCACGAGCTGCAGGGGCGGGTGCAGTTCATCGAGGGTGTGCTGCCCGGCGCGCAATTGCCGCTGGCGCGTTACGACGCCGTCGTGAGCAACAGCCTGCTGCATCACCTCCACGATCCCCTGGTGTTGTGGCGCAGCGTGCGCGAGTTCGGGGCGCCCGGCGCCGCCGTGCTGGTGATGGACCTCTTCCGCCCCGAGGCGACGCGCGCCGCACAGGAAATCGTGGAAAGGTATTCGGGCGAGGAGACCGAGCTGCTGAAGCGCGACTTCTTCAACTCCCTCTGCGCGGCGTTCGAGCCGCGGGAGGTCCGCGAACAGCTCGACGCATGCGGCCTCGCTGGGCTCGACCTGCGGGCCGTTTCGGACCGCCACCTGCTGGTGGCCGGCCGGCTGCCCGGATGAGCGATTTCACTGCGCTCGAGCGGCTGGTGCTGCCGCTCGTGCGCCGATTCGTCGAGCTGTGGGTCCGGCCGTCGATTCTGCCGGACGACCTCCCGGAGCGTTTCGCGTCGGGGCGTCCGGTGCTCTATGCGCTCGAGAAGCGCAGCGTCGTGGACGTGGCCGTCCTCGAATTCGTCTGCCGCGAGCGGCGCCTGCCCATGCCACTCGCGCCCATCGGCTCGGGCACGGTGCTTCCCGCCTCCTGCCTGTACCTCGAGCGGCGCACTGGATTCTTCGGCCAGCGCGTCGACAGGCGCCTTCCCGAGGCGCTTCGCGCGCTGACGGGCGTGGCGGCGGCGGACCTGGCCTTCGACCTGGACATCGTGCCGGTGAGCCTGTTCTGGGGCCGCGCACCCGGCCGCGAACGGTCCTGGTTCCGGCTCATGGTCGCGGAGGGCTGGGACATCGGCGGCCGGTTCCGCAAGTTTCTCTCCCTGGTCGTCAACGGCCGCAACCTGCTCGTCCTGTTCGGCGACGCGTTGCCCCTGCAGCCCTCGCTTGCCGAGACACGCGGCATGGCGCGCGGTCCGCGGCGCCTGTGGCGGCAGCTGCGCACCCAGTTCCGCAACCAGCGCGTATCCACCATCGGGCCGGACCTCTCGCACCGCCGGACCATCGTCGCCCAGGTGCTGAAGACACAGATGGTCCGTGAGGCGGTGCGCAGCGAGATGAAGGACCGCAATCTCGACCGGCGCAAGGCGCTCGGTGTGGCGCGCGCCTACGCCTACGAGATCGCCGCCAACTACTCGCATCCCTTCGTGGTGTTCATGGCGGGTGTGCTGAGCCGGTTGTGGAACCGGCTCTACGACGGCGTAGAACTCGCCAACTTCTCGAGCCTCGAGGCGGTCGCGGAGGGAACCGAGGTCGTCTATACGCCCTGCCACCGCAGCCACATGGACTACCTGCTGATGTCCTACGTGGTCTACATGAAGGGTTTCGCCGTGCCGCACATCGCGGCCGGCATCAATCTCAACATGCCGGTCGTGGGTTCCTTCCTGCGCCGCGGCGGGGCGTTTTTCCTGCGCCGCAGCTTCGGCGGCAACACCCTCTACACGGCGGCCTTCACCAAGTACCTCGGCCTCATGATGGCGCGCGGGCACTCGATCGAGTACTTCATCGAGGGCGGGCGCAGCCGCACCGGACGCCTGCTGCAGCCGAAGACCGGCATGCTCGCGATGACGGTGCGCAGCTACCTGCGCGAGCCGAAGCGGCCGGTGGTGTTCGTGCCGGTGTATTTCGGCTACGAGCGGCTGGTCGAGGGCCGCACCTACATCAACGAGCTGGCGGGCCGGCCCAAGGAGAAGGAGTCGGTGCTCACGCTGCTGCGCACGATTCCGGAGCTCAAGAGCCGCTTCGGCAAGGTGTACGTGAGCTTCGGGGAGCCGTTGCCGCTCGACCCGCTGATCCAGAAGCACGAGCCCGGCTGGACGCGCGAGGCCGCCGGGGCCCACGACCGGCCCGCGTGGCTCAATCCGCTGGTCGGCGAGCTCGCCCACGCGCTCATGACGCGCATCAACGCAGCCGCGTGCGTCACGCCCATCAACCTGCTCGGCCTGGTGCTGCTCGCGACGCCGCGGCAGAGCCTCGGCGAGGCAGACCTCGCGCGCCAGCTCGAGCTCTACGCCTCGCTCATGCGGCAGGCGCCGTATTCCGAGAATGCGTGGGTGACGGGTCTCGACGGCACTTCGATGATCCGTTACGGCGAGTCCTTCGGCATCCTGCGTCGGCAGAAGCACGAGCTCGGCGACATCGTCTCGATGCCGGAGGAGCAGGCAGTGCTCACCAGCTACTTCCGCAACAACGCGCTGCACCTGATTCTGATGCCGTCGCTGCTCGCCTGCGCATTCCTGAACAACCCCCGCGTGTCCCGCACTGACCTGCACCGGCTCGCGGGGCGGGTCTATCCGTACGTGGCGGACGAGTACTTCCTGCGCTGGGGCGAGGAGGAGCTGCCGGCGGTGGTGGACGAGTTGCTCGAGGACCTGCTGAACCACGGATTGCTCGCGGCCTCGGAGGACCGCGAGGAATGGCGGCGTCCGCCCGTGGAATCCACCGAGGCGGTGCAGCTGTCGACGCTCGCGCGTGCCACGGTGCCGATCCTCGAGCGCTACTACCTGACGCTTTCGCTGCTGCTCAAGGCGGGCAGCGGGCGGCTGACCCAGGATGCGCTCGAAAGGCAGTGCCAGCTCATGGCGCAGCGCATGTCGCTGCTGTTCGAGGTCCATTCGCCCGAGTTCTTCGACCGGGCCCTGTTCGGCAACTTCATCGACCTGCTGCGCTCGCGCAAGGTGCTGGTGCCGGGGCCCGACGGCCGGCTCGCCTACCAGACCGAGGTGCTCGAGGCGATCAATGCCGACGCCCAGCTGGTGCTGCACGAGCAGATCCAGAACAGCATCCTGCAGGTCGTGCACCGCTGACGGCGCCCAACCCGTCGCGCTAGTCGTCCGGGTGGCCGCCTCGCCGCAGCTTCTTGGTCCGCGCGTCGCGGGCCTTGGACGCGAGGCGACGCTCCTTTGACGCCCGGGTAGGCTTGGTCGCCCGTCGCGGCTTGGGCTCGACGAGCGACTCGCGAATCATCGAGAGCAGGCGCTCGAGCGCGTCGGCGCGATTCTGCTCCAGCGAGCGGAAGCGTTGCGCATCGATCACGATGAGGCCCTCGGCCGTCATGCGCCGCCCCGCGAGGCGGCGCAGACGTGCGCGGGCGGCCGGCGGCAGCGTGGCCAAGGCTGCCGAGTCGAACCGCAGCTCGACGGCGTTCGATACCTTGTTGACGTTCTGGCCGCCCGGTCCCGATGCGCGCACGGCGCGCACCTCGATCAGCTCATCGGGGATGTGCAGGCGTCCCGTGACCTCGATCGGCACGGGGTCAATCGTCGCGGGTCGGCGCGACCACGCCCGCCCGCGGGTCCACCATCTCCAGGCGGACGTGGCGTTGCGCCATCGGGATGGTGAGGCCGTGCTCCTTGAACAGCCGCCAGATGGCGCGGTTCACGTCGGAGCGGACGTTGTTCACGCCTTCCTGCGGGTCCGGGATCCAGAAGCGCAGCTCGAGCTCGATACCGTGGTCGCCAAAGGCCATCAGGCGCGCGACCGGCGCCGGGTCGCGGATGATGCGGCGATGGCCCTCGGTGGACTCGAGCAGCAGGCGCATGGCGAGCTCCGGGTCGTCGCCGTAGCTGATGCGCACCGGCAGCTTGAGCCGCACGCGCGGGTCGGTGTAGCTCCAGTTGATCACCGGGTTGGTGATCAGGTTCTGGTTCGGCACCAGCATCTCGACGCCGTCGCGATCGCGCACCACCACGTAGCGTCCGCGCAGTTCCTCCACCCAGCCGAAGCCCTCGGTCGTGGTGCCGGGCATGCCGGTGAAGCTGATGACGTCGCCCGGCTTGATCGAACGGTCCATCAGCAGCACGAAGCCGCTGACGAAGTTGGCCGCGATGCTCTGCAGGCCGAATCCGAGGCCGATGCCGATCGCGCCCGTGAGCACGTTCAGGGTCGTGAGGTCGAGGCCGGCCGCGTTCAGGCCCACCAGGACCGACAGCGCCACCAGGAACGCCTGCAGGAACTTGGCGATCCCGATACGCATGTTGGGCGCGAGTCCGTCGAGCTTGAGCACGCGCCGCTCGAGCCAGCGCGAGGCCCACATCGCGGCGACGACGAACAGGCTCACCGTCACCAGCAGCTTCATCACCGACCAGACCGAGATACGCGTCTTGCCGGCATTGATGCCAATGCCATCGAGCAGGCCGATCACCGTGTCGCCCCAGCCGAGCAGGTGCAGCGACAGGAACACCCAGACGACGACGCTGATCGGCGTGCCCCAGCCCTTGATGCGGGCGCGGGCGCCAATCGAAACCCGGATCACGTACACCACGACGCGGATCAGCAGCAGCAGGCCGGTGAGCTGTACCGCGACGTCGATGAAGCGCGCCGGCATGCCGAGCGCGTGCACCAGGCCGTCCGTCGTCGCGAGGATCAGCAGGATCACCGCGAACGGCAGTGCCACCCAGGTCGCTTCCCGCGTGCGACTGGCCAGGTCGTCCGGCGCCTCCGCCTGGGCGAAGCGCGGCCGGAGCACGCTGGCGATCCACCAGCCGATCGCGATCGCGGCGGCGATTACCGCGAGCTGCAGCAGGTTCGGGGGCTCGAGGAGGTGGTCGATGATCTCGCCAGCCTGTTGCAGGGGCTCGGCCATCGTCTCAGGCGTTGAGGTCGGGGATCAGCTGGCTCTCGAGCCGCGCGATCTGGTCCTTGATCAGGAGCTTGCGCTTCTTGAGCCGGCGCATCTGCACCTGGTCGACGTAGAGGTCCAGCTGCAGGCGATGGATGACGTCGTCGAGGTCGCGATGCTCGATGCGCAGCTGCCGCAGGCGCTCGAGGTGCCGGAAGGTCTCGGTGTCGACGTTGTCGCTGGTCTCCCCCATCGTGGGCCGTAGCTTAGCCCCGGGGAACGCAAAAGGGGATAGGCGCGGCCTACAGGCCCACGCTGTCCACGAAACGGCCGGTGAGGATGACGAAGCCCTGCTGGCGCGTGTCCCCGTCCCGCGTGTAATCGAAGACGTAGGTGCGCCTGAACGCGAGCGGCCCGCCGTCGACCCGCACGGCCTGCAGCCGCTGGAAGGCGACCGTCCCGTCGAGCAGGCTCACGCCCGTGCTTCGGCAGGTGTCGAACGCAGCCACGTTGGCACGCTCGCGGGCGCCGAGGCTGTCGTGCCAGAACCACGCGGCCGCCATCATGGCGGCGAGCAGCAGCAGCATCGACCACGAGAGCTCCATCGCTCAGAACAGCGCGGCCCAGTTGCGGCTGGCGTCGCCGAAGGCGATGAAATGCGGGTTGAGCAGCGTGTCGCGCAGGTTGTAGCGGAGTGGGGCGCCATCGACGGTCGTGACCGCGCCGCCCGCCACCTCGAGCACGGCCTGGGCCGCCGCGGTGTCCCACTCGGAGGTCGGGCCGAGGCGGGGATAGAAGTCCGCCGACCCTTCGGCGACCAGGCAGAACTTGAGCGCGCTGCCCATCGGGCGCAGCTGGCTGGGCCCGAGTTTCGCGAGCAGCCCGTCCAGCGAATCGCCGCGATGCGAGCGGCTGCCCACCACGACCAGCGGATCCGCGGCCGGTCGCACGCGGATCGGCTCGGGGCCGTGCTTGCCCTGCACGCGAAAGGCGCCGTGGCCCTCGGCTGCGTAATAGGTCAGCCCCAGCGCGGGCGCCGCGACCACGCCGAGGACCGGGCGGTGGTCGCGGATCAGCGCCACGTTGACGGTGAATTCGCCGTTGCGGCCGATGAACTCCTTCGTGCCGTCGAGCGGGTCCACGAGCCACAGCTCGGACCAGGCGCCGCGGACCGCGAAGGCGTGCGCCGCCTCGGCTTCCTCGGACAGCACGGGAATGCCGGGGGCCAGCCGCGCGAGTTTACGCGCCAGGATCTCGTGCGCGGCCCGGTCCGCGCGGGTGATCGGCGATTCGTCGGCCTTGTACTCGACTTCGTGCCCGGTTGCGTATACCTCCAGGATGGCCGTGGAAGCCTTGGCGACGGCATCGAGCACGGCGGGCAGCAGCTTGCGGGAATCGGTAGGCAAGACGGGGACTCCGGTGTGCGCGGGTACAGCCCGTATCATAGCGGCCCGACCCGTCCACCTGCCGCCAGATCACGTGCCAGCCGACACCCAGACCGTTTCCCGCGTCGCACCCGACTGGGCCCGCGTCGAAACCGTGTGCCTCGACATGGACGGCACCGTCCTCGACCTGCGCTTCGACAACATGTTCTGGCTCGAGGCCCTGCCGCGCCGCTGGGGCGAACGGCGCGGCCTGAACGAGCAGGCGGCACTGGCGCAGCTGAAGCCGCGCTTCGACGCCAAGCGCGGCACGCTCGACTGGTATTGCATCGACCATTGGAGCGAGGAGCTGGGCTTCGACATCGCGGCCCTCAAGGCCGAGATGCGCGAGCACATACGCTACCTGCCCGGGGCAACTCCGTTCCTCGACCGCGTGCGCGCGCTCGGCAAGCGCGTGCTGCTCACGACGAACGCGCACCCGATCAGCCTCGCGATCAAGAATCGCCAGGCGAGGCTCGCGCGGCATTTCGACGAGCTGGTCTCGTCGCACGAGTTCGCGGTGCCGAAGGAATCCCCTGAGTTCTGGGCACGGCTGGCACGGGGCCATGGGGTCGCCGTTGGGTCGACGCTGTTCGTCGACGACAGCCGGCCGGTGCTCGAGGCCGCGCGTGCGGCCGGAGTGCGTTGGACCTTGCAGGTACTGCAGCCCGACTCGTCCCAGCCGCCGCACGCAGCGGCGAGCGGTTTCGACGGGGTGCGCTCGCTCGAGGAACTGCTGCCCTGACGCAGGGCAGCGGGCCTAGCCTTCCGCGGGAGGCGTGGGCTGGCCGCCGCCGGCCCCACCGCCACGGCGCCTGCGGCGCCGCCGGGGCGCGGCTGCGTTTTCTCCGCCGCCCGGGTCTGCGGCCTGGGTCGGTGCACGGGGTTCGCTGGCAGGCGCCGGTCGGGCCGCTTCGGGCGGACGCTCGCTGCGCTGCTCCCCACGCGGCGGCCCGCGCCGTCCGTCGCGGCGATCGCCGCCGCGGCCGCCTCCGCCGTGACCCCCACCGGGGCCGCCGCGCCCTCGGCCTCCACCGGAGCCTCCGCGCGGGCCGCCGGGGCCGCCGAAGCGACGTCGTTCGCGGTGCGGCACGGTGATGTCCGCGAGCAGGTCCTCGGTCAGCGCGGCGCGCGGCAGGCTGCGGCCGATGTAACCCTCGATGTCGGGCAGCGACTGGACGTAGTCCTCGCAGCCGAGGCTGATTGCGTCGCCTTCGGCGCCGGCCCGGGCAGTGCGCCCGATGCGGTGGACGTAGTCCTCCGGGTCCTGCGGCATGTCGTAGTTGAAGACGTGACTCACGTCGGGGATGTGCAGGCCGCGCGAGGCGACGTCCGTGCCGATCAGGATCGCGAGCTCGCCGCTGTGGAAGTCGCGTATCAGGCGCAGGCGCTTCTTCTGCGGCACGTCGCCCGAGATCGCCTCGGCATTGAGCCCGTTGGCGCGCAACAGGCCCTCGAGTTCCTCGGCGCCGCGCCGGGTGTTCACGAAAATCATCGTGCGGTGCGGGTCCATGGAACGCAGCAGGCCGACCAGCAGGCGCGGCTTTTCCTCCATCGAGGGGAAGTAGATCACCTGCCGTACGCGGTCGACCGTCATCTTGTCGGGCTCGATGCGCACGAGTTCGGGGTCGTTCATGTGCTCGTAGGCGAGCTCGAGGACGCGCTGGGCGAGGGTGGCGGAGAACAGCAGGTTCAGGCGCTGGTCCGGCGCGGGCAACCGCCGCATGATGTAGCGGATGTCGGCGATGAACCCGAGGTCGAACATGCGGTCGGCCTCGTCCAGCACCAGCACCATGACCGAGCGCAGGTCGAAGACGTGCTGCTTGTAGAAGTCGATCAGCCGGCCGGGAGTTCCGATCAGGAGGTCGACTCCTTCCTCGAGGTCGCGCCGCTGCTTCTCGTAGTCGACGCCGCCGAAGGCCAGCCCGAGCTTAAGGCCCGTGTACTGGCCGAGGATTTCGGCGTCGTGGTGGATCTGGATGGCCAGCTCGCGCGTCGGCGCGATGATGAGCGCCAGCGGGGCGTTGGCCTTGCGGGTCGGCGGCACCTCGGCGCGCAGCAGCCGCGAGTAGAGCGCGACGAGGAACGCCGCGGTCTTGCCGGTGCCGGTCTGCGCCTGGCCGGCCACGTCGCAACCGGCGAGCGCCCGCGGCAGGGTCTGGGCCTGGATCGGCGTGCAGCGCTCGAACCCTGCGTCGGCGATGCCGCGCGCCAGCGACTCGGGCAGGTTGAGGTGGTTGAAGGAGACGTCGGTCAGATGTGCTTCGGGCATCAGATGGAATGTCGTGAAGTGTGGTCTTGCAAATTGGGCAAAAGCGGGTTCAAATAGTCCGCAACTCGCGGCTTAGGCCGCTCCCGCCATCAGTGAAGCCGGCCCGTCAGGTCCCCAAGACCCGACAACCCCGTCCGGCGCACCGGGACTCCAGAACTCAGGGTAATCGCCAGCAATCGCACTAGTTTGCCTCACGCGGAACGCGCCGTCACCCGATAAACGCGCGCCGCCGGCAATCCCCCACTCATCCCCCAGCCCTCAACAGCCAAAAACGCCAGCGGAGGTAGTCTCTGGTGAGCCAGCAGATCATCCACGTCACCGACTCGAGCTTCGAGCAGGACGTGCTCAATTCCGGAACCCCGGTGCTCCTCGACTTCTGGGCCGAATGGTGCGGTCCCTGCAAGATGATTGCGCCGATCCTCGATGAGATCGCGGTGGAATACGCCGGCAAGGTCGTCATCGCCAAGATCAACGTCGACGAGAACCCCAAGACCCCGATGAAGTTCAACGTGCGCGGCATTCCGACCCTGATCCTGTTCAAGAACGGGCAGGCCGAGGGCCAGAAGATCGGCGCGGTGCGCAAGGCCGACGTCGCGGCCTTCCTGGACGGCAAGCTGTGAGGGGCTACCTCGGCAACCCGGGTCGCAACCGGCCCGGCAAGCGCGGTCGCGGCGGCGGTGGCGGCGGCCCGGACGGCAATCGCGGACCGCGGATGGACGAACTGCCGCCGGACGACTTCGTCGAAGGCGAGGACCTCGACGTCATCAGCCCGGCCGAGCTCGAGGCGAGCCGCCGCTCGATGAACCTGAGCGAGCTCAAGCACAAGCCGATCCCGGAACTGCTCAAGACCGCGCAGCAGATGGGCATGGAGAACCTCGCCCGCTCGCGCAAGCAGGACATCATCTTCGCCATCCTCAAGGCCCACGCGAGGAACGGCGAGGACATCTACGGCGACGGCGTGCTCGAGATCCTGCAGGACGGCTTCGGCTTCCTGCGCTCGCCCGAGGGCTCCTACCTCGCGGGCCCCGACGACATCTACATCAGCCCGTCGCAGATCCGGCGCTTCAACCTGCGCACCGGCGACACCATCTCGGGCCTGATCCGCCCCCCCAAGGACGGCGAGCGCTATTTCGCGCTGCTCAAGGTGGGGCAGATCAACTTCGACTCCCCCGAGAACGCGCGCAGCAAGGTCCTGTTCGAGAACCTCACCCCGCTGCATCCGACGCGCCGCTTCAAGCTCGAGCGCGGCACGGGCAGCACCGAGGACCTGACCGCGCGCATGATCGACCTGATTGCGCCGCTCGGTAAGGGCCAGCGCGGACTGATCGTCTCGCCGCCGAAAGCCGGCAAGACGATGCTGCTGCAGAACATCGCCAACTCGATCACCGGCAACCACCCCGAGGTGTACCTGATCGTGCTGCTCATCGACGAGCGGCCCGAGGAAGTCACCGAGATGTCGCGCACCGTGCGCGGCGAAGTGGTGTCCTCGACGTTCGACGAGCCCGCGAGCCGCCACGTGCAGGTGGCCGAGATGGTCATCGAGAAGGCCAAGCGGCTCGTCGAGCACAAGAAGGACGTGGTGATCCTGCTCGATTCGATCACGCGCCTCGCGCGCGCCTACAACACCGTGGTGCCGAGCTCCGGCAAGGTGCTGACGGGCGGCGTGGACGCCAACGCCCTGCAGCGCCCCAAGCGCTTCTTCGGCGCCGCGCGCAACATCGAGGAGGGCGGCAGCCTCACCATCCTCGCCACCGCGCTGATCGACACCGGCTCGCGCATGGACGACGTGATCTACGAGGAATTCAAGGGCACCGGCAACATGCGAGATCCACCTCGACCGCCGCATCGCCGAGAAGCGCGTCTACCCGGCGTTCAACATCAACCGCTCGGGCACCCGCCGCGAGGAGCTGATCACCTCGTCGGACGAGCTGCAGAAGATCTGGATCCTGCGCAAGCTGCTGCACCCGATGGACGAACTGGCCGCGGCCGAGTTCCTCATCGACAAGATGAAGGACACCAAGACCAACGCCGAGTTCTTCGACGCGATGAAGCGCTGACCGAAGGGGCGGCGCCTGCGCGCCGCCGGGTGGATCCCGTGCAGACGACCGTCATGCGGGGCATCGGCGCGATGCTGTTCGCCGTCGCGCTGTTCGCGTTCATGGACGCGATGATGAAGCTCCTCGTGGGCCACTACCCGCCGATGCAGGTGGCGAGCCTGCGCGGGCTCGCCTCCCTGCCGTTCGTGCTGCTGCCGGTCGTGCTGCGCGGAAACTACCGACGACTCGCACCGGTGCGCTGGCCGCTGCACCTGATGCGCGGCGTGCTCGGCGTCGTGATGCTGTGGGCCTTCGTCTACTCGGTGCGCGAGCTCTCGCTCGCCGACGCTTATTCCATCTTCCTGTGCGCGCCGCTCGTGGTCACTGCGCTGTCCGTGCCGCTGCTCGGCGAGCGCGTCGACGCACGCCGCTGGGTGGCGATCGGCGTGGGCATGGCCGGCGTGCTGGTGATGCTGCGCCCGTCCGCGGGGCAGTGGCTGACGCTCGGCGGCCTGGCCGCGTTCACGTCGGCGCTGTGCTACTCGCTCAGCGCCATCTCCGTGCGCGTGCTCACCCGCACCGACACGACCGAGAGCATGGTGTTCTGGGTCATGCTGCTGCTCGCGCTCGGCGCCGGCGCACTCGCCGCGCCGTCCTGGGTGCCCGTGCGCATGGAGCACGTCCCGTGGCTGGTTGGAATCGGCGTCGTGGGGGCCGGTGGCCAGCATTTCATCACCGAAGCCTTCCGGCACGCGCCAGCCTCGGTCGTCGTGCCGTTCGAGTACACCGCGCTGCTGTGGGGCGCAGGGCTCGACTTCACCTTCTGGGGGGTATTGCCGGGCGCCGTGACGGTCGTGGGTGGCGGCGTGGTGATCGCTGCCGGGCTCTACCTGATTCGCCGGGACGCCGCGGGCCGCGGCTAGCCGTCTGCCGATTGGCGAACCCGCGCGCTCGTCCCTTAGAATGGGTTTTTCGGCGCGGGCGCGGAGCGCACAGATGATCCTGGTCACCGGCGGCGCCGGATTCATCGGTTCGAACGTCGTCGCCGCGCTCTGCGAGCGAGGTCGGCCGGTCGCCGTGTGCGACCGGCTGCGCAGCAACGACAAGTGGCGCAACGTCGCCAAGGCCGATTTCAGCGATCTGGTGGCGCCCGAGGCGCTCGACCAGTGGCTCGCGGGGCGCGGCAGTCTCGACGCGGTCATCCACATGGGCGCGATCTCCTCGACCACCGAGCGCGACGCGGATCTCGTCTTCGACGTCAACGTGCGGCTCAGCACGCGGCTGTGGGACTGGTGCGCCGCTCACGGCACGCCGTTCGTCTATGCATCGTCGGCCGCGACGTACGGTGCCGGCGAGCACGGCTTCGACGACGACCTCGGCCGCGACGCGCTCGCGAGGTTGCGGCCGCTGAACGCGTACGGCTGGAGCAAGCATTACTTCGACCGGCGGGTGGTCGCGGCGGTCGAGGCGGGAGCCGCCGCGCCGCCGCAGTGGGTCGGCCTCAAGTTCTTCAACGTGTACGGTCCGAACGAGTACCACAAGGGTGGGATGCAGAGCGTGGTGGCGCAGAAGTACCCGCTCGTGGCGGCCGGCCAGCCGGTGTCGCTGTTCACTTCGCACAACCCCGCCTATCCCGACGGTGGGCAGATGCGCGATTTCGTCTACGTCGAGGACTGCGTGGACGTCATCCTGTGGCTGCTCGATCACCCGCGGGTGAACGGGCTCTTCAACCTCGGCACCGGCCGCCCGCGCAGCTTCGCCGACCTGGCGCGCGCGATCGCCGCGGCCGCCGGCGTGCCGTCGCGGATCGAGTTCGTCCCGATGCCCGAGGCGATCCGCCCGAACTACCAGTACTTCACCGAGGCGCGGATGGGCAAGCTGCGCGAGGCGGGGTACGACAGTCCCTTCACCTCGATCGAGGACGGCGTGAGTCGTTACGTCGCCCAGTACCTCGCTGTCCCGGACCGTTACCGCTGAACGCTGCCGCCGTGCGCGTACGACACCTGATCCTGGATCGGGACGGAGTGCTCAACGAGGAAGCACCCGCCCGCGGCTACGTCACGAGGCCCGAGGCCTGGCGCTGGATCCCGGGTGCGCTCGAAGCGCTCGCGTCATTTGCCCGCGCCGGCGTGCGGGTGACCGTCGCGACCAACCAGTCGGGCGTCGGGCGCGGGTTGATGACGCAGCGCGATCTCGATGAGGTCCATGCCCGCATGCTGCGTGAGGCCCGGGTGGCGGGAGGCCGGATCGATGCGCTGTTTGCCTGCCCCCACGCACCGGACGCAGGCTGCTCCTGCCGCAAGCCGGCCTCCGGGCTGATCGAGGCCGCCGTTGCGGCCTCCGGCTTGCCGGCCGCCGAGACGCTGGCGGTGGGCGACGACGGCCGCGACCTCGTGGCTGCTCGCGGCGCGGGGGTTCCGGCCGCGCTGGTGCTCACCGGGAAGGGCAGGGCCGCATTGGCGACGCTGTCGTGGCCCGACGTCCCCGTCTATGATGACTTGATGGCGCTCGCGCGCGCGCTCGCGGCGGCAAACCCGGTGCGGTGAAACGACGGACCATGACGATCATCACGGCGACCTTCGAGGACCATGCCCGCGTCATGGACCGTGCCGCGGCAGAGTTGCCCGCGGTGCTCGACCGGGTCGCGGCCGAGCTGCACGCCTGCTTTGCGCGCGGCAACAAGCTGCTCGCGTGCGGCAACGGCGGGAGCGCGGCGGACGTCGAGCACCTGGTGGCGGAGCTGGTGGGCCGGTACCGCGAGGAGCGACGCGGCCTGCCCGCGGTCGCGCTCGTCGCGGGCTCCGCGACTGTCACGGCGCTGGCCAACGACTATGGCTACGAGCGGGTGTTCGCGCGCCAGGTCGAGGCGCTCGCCGTGCCCGGCGACCTGCTGTTCGCGATCAGCACCAGCGGCAAGTCGCCCAACGTGGTCGAGGCGGCGCGCGCGGCGCGCGCGAAGGGCTGCCGGGTCGTCGGCTTCACGGGTGGCGCGGGCGGGCCACTCGCCGTCGTGGCGGACGTCGTCGTCGCCGCCCCGTCCGGTACCACCGCGCGCATCCAGGAAGTGCACGCCTTGTGCATCCATGCGATCTGCGAGTCGCTCGACGAGCGACTGCGGGCGTCGGAGGCCGCTCGATGAGCGGCGCCCGGGAGCGTCCCTCGCTGCTCGAGATCCTCGACCAATGCCCCGGGCGCGAGGTCTGGATCGTCGGCGACCTCATGCTCGACGAGTACGTGCAGGGCCCGGTCGAGCGGATCTCGCCCGAGGCGCCGGTGCCCGTCGTGCAGGTGCGTGACGTCGAGTACCGCCTCGGTGGCGCCGCGAACGTCGCTCGCCAGATTGCGGTGCTCGGCGCGCATCCCGTGCTGTGCGGGCTCGTCGGACGCGATGACGCAGGTCGGCTGCTGCTCGAGACCTGCGAGCGCGCCGGCATCGACACCCGCGCGGTGCTCGTGCAGGAGGATCGGCGCACGACCCGCAAACTGCGCGTGCTGGGGCACGGACAGCAGCTTCTACGCCTCGACTGGGAGGACCCGCAGCCCTGCCCGCAGGAGCTGGCCGGGGAACTCGTGCGGCAGCTGCAGTCGGGGGCGCGGCCCGACGTAGTGATCCTGAGCGATTACCTGAAGGGGATGCTGTCGGACGCGATGATCGCATCGGTCATGGCGACCGCGCGCGGCGTGGGCTGCCCGGTGCTCGTGGATCCCAAGCGTCGCGACCTCACGGCCTACCGTGGCGCGACGCTGCTCACGCCGAACCTCGGCGAGCTGTCCGCAGCGGTCGGCCGGAAGATCGAACCCGACGATACGCCGGCGATCGTCGCAGCGGCGCTGCCGCTCATCAAGGCCGCGCTGCTCGAGGCGATGCTGGTCACGCTGAGCGACCGAGGCATGTTGCTCGTCTCGTCCGACGGGACCTCGCGACACGTCCCCGCCGTACGCCGCGCGGTAGCCGACGTGACCGGCGCCGGCGACACGGTCGTGGCCGTGCTGGCCGTGACCCTCGCCGGTGGTGCGGAACTCGAGCAGGCCATGGAGATCGCCAACGTGGCGGCCGGCCTCGCAGTGGGCGAGGTGGGCGCGGTCGCGGTCGAGGCCGAGCACATCCGCAGCGCGCTCACGGGCCAGCCGGCGGGCAAGATCCTCGGCCGCGACGAGCTCGCCACGCGCGCCGCGGGCTGGCGAGTGGCGGGCAAGCGCATCGTGTTCACCAACGGCTGCTTCGACCTGCTGCACGCAGGCCACCTTTCGCTGTTGCACGAGGCGGCGCGCCAGGGCGACGTCCTCGTGCTCGCCATCAACAGCGACGAGTCGGTGCGCCGGCTGAAGGGACCCGAGCGGCCGATCGTGCCAGCCGTGGAACGCGCGGCGATGCTCGCGGCGCTCGCCTGCGTTGACGCCGTCACGATCTACGACGAGGACACTCCGCTCGAGACGCTGCAGGCGGTGCGCCCGCACGTGCTGGTGAAGGGCCAGGACTACCGCCTGGAGAACGTCGTCGGCCGCGAGTACGTCGAGTCCGAGGGCGGACGCGTCACGCTCGTGCCGCTGCTGGCCGAGCGGTCCACCAGCGCACTGGTCGAGCGGATCCGCGCGGGGCGTCGTCCAGGCTAGCGCCGCTCCGGCGCAGGGGCGACGGATTCCGTCCACCCCTGCCCGTCGACCCAGAGCGCCGTGAGCTGTGTGCCGGGCGCGACGTGGAGCCTCCGCTCGTCCTTCGCATCGTTCACCGCCAGCGCGAAGCGCTCCGTAAAGGGGCCCGAATTGACGATCGTCACCCGGGGCGTGCTGGCAGGCAGCCGTTGCAGGCGCAGTGTGCGGCCTTGCAGGGCCGGCCACCGCGCCTGCTCCACGGAGACGACGAGGGCACCCATGAGCAGCCGTGTCGATGGAGCGGGGGACCAGTCGGGGCGATTGGCGACGACGCCCCAGCCGCCCGGGCTCCGGGTCAGGACCCATGCCGCGTGTCCCTCCGCCTGCAGCCTGGCGACGAGCACGTCGGGGGTCTCCACGGCGACGTAGACCGCCGGCTCGCCCTCCAGCGCGGGTGCGTACTGCTCAGGTGAGGTCAGGTAGCGGTTGGTCCCAAGCGGCACCTGCGTCGCGTATCGGACGCCGAACGACAGGGGGAAATCCGCACCCGGTCCGTCCAGGATGGCCTGTCCGAGCGCGTGGCTCCGCAGGGATGGCTCCGAGCGACGCACCACGCCCTGGTACACCGCGTGCGTGAGCAGAACGAGCAGCACCAGTGCCGACGGGAGCCAGCGACGGGTACGTTCGGGCCAGTCGGCCGCCAGGCGGACGAGTTCCGGTGCGGCGAGAATGGCGGCTGGCAGCACGAGCGGCCAGATCAGGTCGCCACGCTGGTGGCTCGCAAGCGAGAAGACCAGCATTCCGCCGAGCAAGGTGCAGGTGAGAAAGCGTTGCGCTCGCCGCCGCTCCGGCCGCTCGTCCGCGCGCCTGAACACGCGAATTACCGCGAGGACGGCGACGAAGCCCCACGGCAGCGTCCGGCCGAGGAAATAAAGCGGTGGCTTCCAGAAGCCGCTGCCGGGGCCGCCGGTGGCGTCATGGCTCGCGACAGCGTGCCCGATCAGCTCGCGGTGAATCATCCGGTCGATGAGTGGCGGTCCCCAGTCCTGCCAGGCCCACAGGAACCACCCGCCGACGAGCAGCAGGTACACGGGCAGGCCTGCGAGCGCCCGCCAGGTGAGCCCGGGCTTGCGGGGAAACCCGGTGCGCGATTCCCAGCGAATCGCGAGCAGGCCGAGTGATCCGAGCAGGAGCCCGGCCGGGCCCTTCACCAGGGTCGCGGCCACCGCCGCCATCCACGGCCACCACCAGTTCCTGCCGTGTTCCCAGGCGCGCCACCAGGCGTAGGCAGTCAGCGCGACCGTCGCCGCAAACAATCCGTCGGTCCGTACATAGGTCACCATCTTCGGGCCCACGATCGGCAGCAGCGCGAGCAGGCCCGCCGTCAGGCCCACGACCGGTCCCCACAGCCTGCGGGTCCAGTGCCAGGCGATGAGCGCCAGCACGAGGGTCGCGAGCGCCGCGGGAGCCGTCACCGCCAGGTGTCCGGGACCGACAACTGCGACCGCGGCCGCGCCCAACCAGTTGTAGAGCGGGGGCTTGCTCGCGACGTCGGCCTGGAAGTCGGCTTGGGCGGACCAGCGCCCGTTCGACCACGCGTCCATGATGTAGGCGGCCTGCCGCTGCTGGTCGCGCTCGGCGAGGTCGTTCGCGAGCAGGAGGTTCATCGCCCACAGCGCGAGCCAGAGGGCGACGATCAGCCAGGCACCGTGTCGCAGGCGCGTTTCGTCGGGATCCTGCATCCGCGCAGGATAGGCCAAAGCCTCTGCCACCGTGCCCGCCCCGCGTCTCAGGCGCCCGGGCCGCTCGCCGGTCGAGGCGGCGCGAGCGGCGGCCCCGCCACACGGCTGGCGCAGGCTGCGGCGACCTCCCGCGGCCCCAGGCCGGCGATGCGCAGCGCGACGTCCTCCGGCTTGAGCGGACCGAACGCCGCGGGATTGGTGCTGTCGAACAAGGCCACCGTGGGCACGCCGGCCGCGCTCGCCAGATGCATGGGGCCGGTATCGGCGCTGAAGAACCAGTCCACGCCGGCGAGGGTCGCCGCCAGCATCCGTGGCGACGGGCAGTGGACCGTGGCAAACCGCTCGTCGATGGCCGGCTGGGCGGCGGTGGGGAGTACCTCGATCGCGACCGTCTCCGGGCGCAGTGCCAGGTACTCCGTCCAGAACTCGCGCCACCATTGTGGCCCGAGATCCTTCTTGCCGCGGGCGGCGGTGAAGAAGCCGATGACCGTAGTGCCCGGGCCTGGTTCGTGCCCGGCGGCGCGCAGGCGCTCCGCAAGCAGTCGCGCACCCGCGGCGACCTCGTCGGTTCCGTTCGCGACGCGCAGGCGCGCCCCTCCTGGCGGCATCGGCCAGCCGAACGCCTGCTGCAGCAGGGCCAGCGGTCGGAGCGCCTCGTGGCGGACGTCCGGGGGCAAGCTCGCTGCAAAGTCGAGGCTCAGCCACTGCTCGTCGCTGCCGAAGCCGAGCCTATGGCGAGCCCGGCACAGCAGCATCGCGACGCGATCGCCCGCGGAGTTGAACGCGGGGTCGATCACGAGGTCGTAATCAGTCGCCCGCAGCGACCTGAGCGCGCCCGCCACGTTACCCAGGTTCCACCACGCCTTGTGCGGCAGCGTGATGATCTTGCGAATGCCCGGCAGGCCGCGCAGAAGATCACCCGCGTCCGGATACATCGTCAGCACGTCGATGGACGCGTCCGGGAGGATTTCGTGGATGGCGGTCAGCATCGGCGTCATGAACAGGGTATTGCCCATGCGGCCGTTCAGACGCACGACCAGGACCGTGCCGATCGTCGCGGGGTCCGGCAGGGACCCGGCCGCGTCGCGGCCGCGGACCAGCGCGGCGAACGACCGGCTCGCGGCCGCGCGGAAGTCGCGTCGCAGCCGCAGGTGCCGGGCCCTGAACCAGTTCTTGAACGCACCCATCGCGCGCCGTCGCGTCCGGTCACTCCCGGGCGATGGCCCGGTGACCGATGTCCCTGCGGTACTGCATTCCTTCCCAGCGGATGGCTGCGACGAGGCCATACGCCTGCTGCTGCGCCTTGCGCACGGTATCGCCGAGGCCCACCGCGCAGAGCACGCGCCCGCCGCTGGTGACTACGTCCGTCCCGCGCATCGCGGTGCCGGCGTGGAACACCTTGCCAGGCAGCGTCGCCGCGGCGTCGAGGCCGTGAACTACGTCGCCCTTGCGCACCGTGTCGGGATAGCCGTCCGCCGCCAGCACGACGCCGACGGCCGCGCGCGGATCCCAGTCGACGTCCACGCCCGCCAGCCGCCCGTCGAGACCGGCCTCGCAGAGCATCGTGATGTCCGAGCGCATGCGGGCGAGGATCGGTTGAGTCTCCGGATCGCCGAAGCGGCAATTGAACTCGAGTACCCTGGGGGTACCGCTGGCGTCGATCATGAGCCCGGCATAGAGGAAGCCCACGTACGGTGTGCCTTCGGCTGCCAGCGCGCGCACGGTGGGCCACATTACCTCGTGCATGGCGCGCGCGTGGATCGCGGGCGTCACCACGGGCGCCGGCGAGTAGGCGCCCATGCCGCCGGTGTTCGGGCCCTCGTCGCCGTCGCGCAGGCGCTTGTGGTCCTGCGAGGTGGCGAGCGGCAGCACGTGGCTGCCGTCCACCATGGCGATGAAGCTCGCTTCCTCGCCCTCGAGGAATTCCTCCACGACGACCCGGTCGCCGGCCGTGCCGAAGCGCCCGGCGAACATCGCCTCGGTGGTCTGGACGGCTTCCTCGGTCTTGGCGCAGATCACCACGCCCTTGCCGGCCGCGAGGCCGTCGGCCTTCACGACCAGGGGTGCCCTCTGCGCGCGTACCCACGACGGGTCGAAGGTGTCGCGCGTAAAGGTTGCGTAGGCTGCGGTCGGGATGCCGTGACGCTCGAGGAAATCCTTGGTGAAGGCCTTCGAGCCCTCGAGCCGCGCGGCGAGGCGGCTCGGGCCGAAGCAGCGCAGCCCGGCCGCCGTGAACTCGTCGACGACACCGAGCACCAGCGGGCCCTCGGGGCCGACGATCGTGAGGTCGATCTTCTCCGCGACCGCGAAGCGCCGCAGTCCGGCGACGTCGTCCGCCGCGATGTCGACGTTCCTCGTGCGGGGCTCGAGCGCCGTGCCTGCGTTGCCGGGTGCGACGAATACCTGCGCGACGCGCGCCGACTGCGCGACCTTCCACGCCAGCGCGTGCTCGCGGCCACCGGAGCCGATGACCAGGACTTTCATCAGTGCCTGAAATGCCGCATGCCGGTGAAGACCATGGCAAGCCCGTGCTCGTCCGCGGCGGCGATCACCTCGGCGTCGCGCTTCGAGCCGCCGGGCTGGATCACGGCGGTGATGCCATGCGTCGCGGCGGCATCGAGCCCGTCGCGGAAGGGGAAGAACGCGTCGGAGGCCATCACGGAGCCCCTCGGCTCGAGTCCTTCGTCGGCCGCCTTCATCGCCGCGATACGCGTGCTCACGACGCGGCTCATCTGCCCGGCGCCGATGCCCACCGTCATGCCGCCCTTCGCGAACACGATGGCGTTCGACTTGACGTACTTGCACACCTGCCAGGCGAACATCAGGTCCGTGAGTTCCGTCGCCGTGGGAGCGCGGCGCGTGACGACCTGCAGCGCCTCGCGCGCCACCATTCCCTCGTCGCGGGTCTGCAGCAGCAGCCCGCCGTTCAGGCTGCGGATCTCGTAGCGCGAGTTGCTCGGCGCGACCTTGCCGGTGACCAGCAGGCGCACGTTCTCCTTGCGCGCGCAGGCCTCGCGCGCTTCCGGGCCGGCGTCCGGTGCGATGATGACCTCGACGAACTGCCGCTCGAGCACGGCGCGCGCGGTTTCGCCGTCCAGTGGCTGGTTGAAGGCGATGATGCCGCCGAAGGCGGAGGTGGGGTCGGTGCGGAAGGCGCGGTCGTAGGCCTCGCGCAGGCAGCCGCCGACCGCGACGCCGCAGGGGTTCGCGTGCTTCACGATCACGCAGGCCGGCGCGGTGAACTGCCGCACGCACTCGAAGGCCGTGTCGGCATCCGCGAGGTTGTTGAACGAGAGTTCCTTGCCCTGCAGTTGGGCCGCCGAGCCGACGGAGGCGCCCTGCGCGTCGGTCGCGACGTAGAACGCCGCATGCTGGTGCGGATTCTCTCCGTAGCGCAGGTCGAGGCGCTTGCGGTACTGCAGCGCGAGCAGGTCGGGAAATCCGCCCGCCGACGTGCGCGAGGCGCGGTCGAGGTAGTTCGCGACGGCCGCGTCGTACTGCGCGGTGTGGGCGAACGCCTTGGTCGCGAGCCGCCGCCGGGTTTCGGCGGATACGCTGCCGCCGGCGCGATCGAGCTCCGCGATCACCGTGCCGTAGTCGAGCGGATCCACCACGATCGTCACGCGATCGTGGTTCTTCGCCGACGCGCGCACCATCGCCGGCCCGCCGATGTCGATGTTCTCGACGGCGTCGTCGAAGGTGCAGCCGGGCTTCGCAACCGTGGCGGCGAAGGGGTAGAGGTTCACGGCCGCGAGGTCGATGGCCTCGATGCCGTGCTCGGCCATGATCGCGTCGTCGACCCCCTGCCGTCCGAGCAGTCCGCCGTGGATCTTCGGGTGCAGCGTCTTGACG
The DNA here is from genome assembly GCA_963778185.1 of uncultured Gammaproteobacteria bacterium. Classification (GTDB taxonomy): domain Bacteria; phylum Pseudomonadota; class Gammaproteobacteria; order Steroidobacterales; family Steroidobacteraceae; genus RPQJ01. The sequence goes on from CAVZTF010000003.1 coordinate 1,908,282, forward strand.
CGGCCGTCCATGATCTCGGGGAAACCGGTGACGGTGGCGACGTCGGTGACCTCGATGCCGTCCTCGCGCAGCAACGCGGCCGTTCCGCCGGTCGACAGGACGGTCACGCCGCGCTGCCGCAGCGCGCGCGCGAACTCGAGGAGTCCTTCCTTGTTCGAGACGCTGAGCAGGGCGCGGCGGATGGTCACGCTCACGATGCGATCCTCGAGCCGGCCCGGCTCATGCAGAGATGCCGTAGGTCTTCAGTTTCTTGCGCAGGGTGCCGCGGTTGATGCCGAGGATGTCCGCGGCGCGGCTCTGGTTGCCCTCGGAATAATCGAGCACCGCGCGGAACAGCGGTTCCTCGACCTCGCGCATCACGAGGTCGTAGAGGCGCCCGGGAGCGTGGCCGTTCAGGCTCGCGAAGTAGCTGTCGAGCGCCTGTTCGGTGAGCGAGCGCAGCGGGACGCCGCGCCCGGCGGGCGCCGCGGGCCTCGGCTCGCGGCGGCTACGTGTCTTCTTGCGCGGCCTCATGGGCACCGGTCCTCGTCGTCTGTTCAGGCCGCGGCGGTGGACGGCCGCTCGAGCGCGTCGAGGAACTCGCGCACCCTCCCGAGCTGTTCCTCGGCCGAGTCGACCTTCATGATGGATTGACGGAAGGCCTGTGCCTCAGGATGCTCCCGGCAATACCAGCCGATATGCTTGCGCGCGATTCTGACGCCCGCGTCCACGCCGTAGAAGCCGTACAAATCGCGCAGGTGAGCGAGCATGATATCACGCAGCTCGCCCCCGGCCGGCGCCGCCGGGGCGTCCCGTCCCTCGAGCAACGCGGTGATCTCGCGGAAGATCCACGGACGTCCCTGGGCCGCGCGACCGATCATCACGCCGTCGGCGCCGGTCGCGCGCATCACCTCGACGGCCTTCCCGGCCGAGTCGATGTCGCCGTTTGCTATCACGGGGATGCGCACCGCTTGCTTGATCGCCGCGATCGTCGCGTACTCGACCTCGCCCTCGAAGCGGCAGGCGCGCGTCCGGCCGTGCACCGAGAGCAGTTGCACACCCGCCGCCTCGGCGATCCGGGCGACCGCGACGCCGTTGCGCAGGCCGGGATCCCAGCCGGTGCGGATCTTGAGCGTCACGGGCACGCCGGCGGCCGCGACCGTCGCCTGGAGGATCGCGTCGACGAGGCGCTCGTCGCGCAACAGCGCCGAGCCCGCGTCCCGGTTGCAGACCTTCTTGGCGGGGCAGCCCATGTTGATGTCGATCACCTGCGCGCCGGCATCGACGTTGCGGCGCGCGGCATCCGCCATCATCTGCGGGTCGCCGCCCGCGATCTGCACCACGCGCGGCGCCGGCTCGCCGGAATGGTCGCGGCGGCGGCGCGACTCCCGCGTGTCCCACAGCCGCGGATCCGCGGACAGCATCTCGCCCGCGGCCAGTGCGGCGCCCATGCGGCGGCACAGGCGGCGAAAGGGCAGGTCGGTGACGCCCGCCATCGGTGCGAGGAAAGCCCGGCCGCTCAGCCGGTACGGGCCGATGTGCAGCGCGTCCAAGGCGGTCATCGCTCGCCCTGGGCGCAGCGCAGCAGGGTCGCGGACTCGCGGACGCAGATGTCGAGCCGGTAGCCCACGGCGTCGCGGCCGGGATCGGCGATCAGCAGTTCCGCTTCCGTCGTAGCGCCGGGGCCCATCATCCGTCCGGCCTGCGACGGGTCCTTGAGAAACTCGGCGGGCGCGAAGTCGCGGACTGCGACCGGCTCTCCGAAGCGATCCTCGAGTTCGAGGCGAAGCACCGGATGGGGCTGTGCGAAGGCCGCACGATTGGTCAGGCTGGCGCGGACGCTCATCCGCCCGTCGGTGCCCGCCGACGCGTCGTTGCCCCATTGCCGCAATTCGAATGCGTCCAGGTCCCAGTCCGGCGACAGTGGCAGGTTGAGGCGTTCGTAGGCCAGGCGCAGCGCCGGGCCGATCTGGGGATGGCGCACGAGATCCTGCCGGAAGTGATGCGTGAGCTGCGCGACCAGCGCGAGCGCGAGCGCGAGGCTGCCGATGGTCCAGGCAAGAACCCTCCACCCCGATCGCTCCGGCGCGACATCTTCGTCCGGTGGTGCGACGGTCTCGTACCGCTCGCGGCGCCAGCGTTGCCCGGCGAGCGTGGACGGCGCGGGGGGTCCGGCGGCCGGTCGCGGGGCAGGCGTTGTCCGTGGCGCGGGCGCGACGTCCCGGGCAGATCCCATGGAGGCCTCGAGCGCCTCCTGGAAGTCGCGCATGTCGATCATGACGCTGCCGTTGTCGACCTCGGCTTCGCCGTGCGCCTTCGGCTGCTCCTGCGCCTCGTCCACGTACATCGAAGCGGGGACGTCGCGCAGGATCTCGAAGTGGTCGGTCGCGTCATCGTCGTCCGCATCGAGGTCGAACCCCGCGGGCGTCTCGATGCGGATGCGCTCGCCCTCGAGCGTGATGTCCTCGATGCGTTCGTTCTCGTCCACTTCCACGACCGGGGGCTCGGCGCCCGTGCCGGCTGGCTCGGTCTCGAGCGATGCCAGGTCCGCAGCGGAATCCTGTCCCGGTCCGGGTGCCGCCGGCTCCTCCCCGAACTGTTTCTGCCAGTCGCGGGCATCGATGAAGACCTTCTCGAGGTCGTCTGCGGAGAAGTGGTACTCGGTGGTGACGACGGCGCTGGGCGTCACGGACAGCACCGACAGGCCGCCGTCGCCACGCTCCTCCGCCGACTCCGGGCCCGACGCGGGCGGCATGGTGTCACTGAGGCGGGCGAGAGCGTCGAAGGCGCTGCCGCAGCGTCCGCAGCGCACGGTTCCGCGCGCCGCACGCAAGGCGTCCGCGGTCACGCGAAAACGCGCCTGGCATTCGGGGCACTGGGAATACATCGGCCTGCTTCGTTCTCGTTCAGTCCGCGCGTCGCCGTGCGCCGAGCAGCGCCCACCCTTCGCGCGTCGCGGACAAGGCGATATCAAACCACGGCTGGTAGGCGGCTGCCACCGTTTCCGCCTGCTCGACGAGGAGGCCGCTCAGGGCCAGCTCGCCGCCGCTGAGCAGCGCGGCGGCGAACCGCGGCGCAAGCGCCACCAGGGGGCCGGCGAGGATGTTGGCGACCAGCACGTCGCAGGAACGATCCCCGAGCCCGGGCTCGTCGCTCACCTCGAGGCCGGTTTCGATGCCGTTGCGCGTGGCGTTGTCCCGCGTCGCGATCAGCGCCTGGGGGTCTATGTCGACGGCGCGAGCCCGCGCTGCACCGAGCTTCAGCGCCGCGATCGCGAGGATGCCGGAGCCGCAGCCGTAGTCGACGACGGCCAGTCCGCGCAGGTCCCGGCCGTCCAGCCACTCGAGGCACAGCGCCGTGGTCGGATGGGTGCCCGTCCCGAAGGCAAGGCCCGGGTCGAGTTCGACGCGCACTGCTTCGGGATCCCCGGCCGGCAGGCCGCCCGGGCACACCCACAGCCGGCGCCCGAAGCGCATCGGCTTGAAGTCCTTGAGCCACTCGCGCTCCCACGCCTTGTCGGCGATGGCCTCGAAGCGCGGTGACGGCGCTCCGGGCAGGACCATGGCAAGCGACCGCGCAAGCGCTTCGCGCGCCGTGGTCGCTTCGAACAGCGCCTTGACCACGCGCGTCGGCCACAGCGGGGTATCACCGGGCGCGGGTTCGAGCACGGGATCGTCGGCCGCGTCCTCGAGCGTCACCGAGAGCGCGCCGAGGTCGAACAGCGCGTCCTCGTACGGCGCCGGGTCGGCGGTGGCGATGTCGAGCGTCAGCTGCAGGAATGGCATGCTTTCAGTCGTTGTCGGCGGACCTGCGAATGCGCGTGAGGCGTCGGTGATCGGGCGTCCTGTCGGGTCTTGTCCCGACTCGCGAGGAAGATATGCTCGTCGGAACAAGACCCGACAGGACGCCTGACACGCGGCGCCTGAGCGATTCCACAAGAGCACCGAAGACGCCAAAGCGCGTCTCCGCCGCACTTGCCGAGTCGCACGGCGCAAGTATCGCCCACCGGCCTCAATTCCGGACAAGGCCATATGGCTCATGCGCCGTGCGCGTTTTCGGGTTCCTCCCGAAAACTCGCCCAGGCGCTGGGCATCGAGCGGGCATTCGGGGTCCTGTTCCGGCGAGCATGTCTTCTTCGCGAGCCGGGGCAGGATCCCGAATGCCCGCCTCAGTCACCCGCGCCTGAACGCGTTCCCGGGAAACGAACCGAAACGCGCCACGCGCGTCACTTGAGCCCGAGTCGACGCTCGAGGTAATGAATGTCCGTCCCGCCCGCCCGGAACGCCGCGTGCTGGAAGATTTCCTGGTGCAGCGGCACGTTGGTCTTGATGCCCTCGACGACGATTTCCGTCAGCGCGTTGCGCATGCGGGCGATGGCCGTGTCGCGGTCCTCGCCGTAGGCGATGACCTTGGCGATCAGCGAATCGTAGTAGGGCGGGACGTTGTAGCCGGTGTAGAGGTGGCTGTCGACGCGGATCCCCGGGCCGCCCGGGGCGTGCCAGAGCTTCACCGGTCCCGGCGAGGGCGTGAACTTCTTCGGGTCCTCGGCGTTGATGCGGCACTCGATGGCGTGGCCGCGGATCTGCACGTCCTCCTGAGTCCACGGCAGGCGCTCGCCCGCGGCAATGCGCAGCTGGGCTTTCACGATATCGATGCCGGTGATGATTTCGGTCACCGGGTGCTCGACCTGGACGCGCGTGTTCATCTCGATGAAGTAGAACTCGTCGTCCTGGTAGAGGAACTCGAGCGTGCCGGCGTTGCGATAGCCGATGTCGGCGCAGGCCGCCGCCGCCCGCTCGCTCATGACCTTGCGCTGCTTCGCGGTCAACCCCGGCGCCGGCGCCTCCTCGATCACCTTCTGGTGACGGCGCTGCATGGAGCAGTCGCGCTCGCCGAGGCAGATCACGTTGCCGTAGTGGTCGGCGAGCACCTGGAACTCGATGTGGCGTGGCTTCTCCAGGAATTTCTCCATGTAGACCTGGTCGTTGCTGAAGGCGGCCAGCGCCTCCGCGCGCGTCACGTTCACCGAATGCAACAGTGTCGCCTCGCTGTGCACCACGCGCATTCCCCGGCCGCCGCCGCCGCCCGACGCCTTGATGATCACGGGGAAACCGATGTCGCGCGCGATGCGCAGTATCTCGTCCGGATCCGAGCCGAGCGGCCCGTCGGACCCGGGCACGCAGGGCACGCCGGCCTTCTTCATGGTATGGATTGCCGAGACCTTGTCGCCCATCAGGCGGATGGTCTCGGCGCGCGGGCCGACGAACGTGAATCCGCTCTTCTCGACCCGCTCGGCGAAATCGGCATTTTCCGACAGGAAGCCGTAGCCCGGGTGGATCGCCACCGAGTCCGTGACCTCGGCGGCGCTGATGATCGCCGGCATGCTGAGGTAACTGTCGCGCGAGGCCGGCGGGCCGATGCAGACCGTTTCGTCCGCGAGCAGCACGTGCTTCAGGTTGCGGTCCGCGGTCGAGTGCACCGCGACCGACTTGATGCCGAGCTCGCGGCAGGCGCGCAGGATCCGCAGCGCAATCTCGCCGCGATTCGCGATGACGACCTTGTCGAGCATTACTCGATCACGAACAGCGGCTGGCCGAACTCGACCGGGTCGCCGTTCTTGACGAGGACCGAGACGACGCGGCCAGCCTTGTCCGACTCGATCTGGTTCATCATCTTCATGGCCTCGATGATGCAGAGCGTATCGCCGGCCTTCACCTCGCTGCCGATCTCGACGAAGGCCTTGGCACCCGGCGCCGGAGCCGCGTAGAACGTGCCGACCATCGGCGCCGTCACGACCTGGTCGGGCGAATGCGCGGGCGCCGGCGCCGGGGCGGCTGCGGCGCCCGTCGGGGCGCCGGCCGCCATCGCCGCAGGCGCGACGCCCCCGGCGTAGCCCGCAGGCGCGTACCCAGCCATGGGCGCCGAGAACGCGTGCACCAGGCCGGTCGGATGACGGCTGATGCGCACCGATTCCTCGCCCTCCTTGATCTCGATTTCCGAGACGCCCGATTCCTCGAGCAGCTCGATGAGCTTCTTGACCTTGCGGATATCCATGCGCGGGAACCCCCGGATTCTTGTGCGTCAGGCGCGCTGCTGCTGGGCGGCCAGGTGATGGGCCGCGGCGCGCAAGGCGAGTTCGTAGCCGACCGCGCCGAGTCCGGTGATGGTGCCCAAGGCGATGTCGGAGAAGTAAGAGTGATGGCGGAACGGCTCGCGTGCGTGCACGTTCGAGAGGTGGACTTCCACGAACGGGATCTTCACGGCCAGCAGCGCATCGCGCAGCGCGACGCTCGTGTGGGTGAAGCCCGCGGGATTGAACAATATGAAGGCGACGTGGCTCGCCGGCGCCTGGTGGAGGCGGGCGATCAGTTCCGCTTCGGAATTGCTCTGGAAGGCCGTCAGGCGATGGCCCGCTTCGGCGGCGAGTTGGGCCATGCGTTCATGAACCTGCTCGAGCGTCACCTGCCCGTAAAGGCCCGGCTCCCTGAGGCCGAGCAGGTTCAGGTTCGGGCCGTTCAACAGCAGTATGTGTGCCATGAAGGGAGCCGTTTCCTGGAATTGGCGGCGAGTTTAACGCCAATCGCAACAAGATTGCGACAGGAGGGCCACCCAGCCCCGGCTCCGCTCAGTCCTCGGCGGCGGGGGCCTCGTGCTGCAGGGCCGGCAGCCCGGCCTCAATTTCGGCCCTGGCCTCGAGGGGCGTCAGCTCGTTTGCATCGACCCGGCGGACGGCGCCGAGAATGAGGCCGGCCTCGGCGTCGGTCAACTCTCCCATGTGCGCGGCCACGATGCGGCCCTGCCGGTCCGTGAAGATCGTGAACGGGAACCCGATCACATCCACCCCGAACGCGGCGGCGGCATCGAGTGCTTCCTGCTCGCCGATCAGGATCGGGTAGTCGATCTTCATCTCCTCGGCATAGGCGATGACTTTGTCGCGGAAATCCACCGCGATGCCGATCACCTGGAAACCTTCTGGCCCGTGGTCCTGCTGCAGCCTCACGAGCAGCGGGATCTCACGGCGGCAGGGCGCGCACCATGTCGCCCAGAAATTGACGATCAACGCCTTGCCGTTCCAGTCCGCAAGCGAACGCAGCTGTCCGTCGCGGTCGGCGAGCTGGAACCCGGGGATCGTTCGGGCGAGCTGCGCGACGGGTGCCTGGGTGTCGAGCGCTGGCGGGGCTTTCGCCTGCTGCGACTGCTGCCGGTAGGCGAAGAAGGCGGCGCCGGCGGCGGCGGCCACGACGACGGTGGCCAGCGCGACAGGCTTCACGCGCGGGTGCCGCTGAAGGCGGCGACTATGTGCGTACGGAACTCGGCGGCGGGCTTGAAGCCGACGACGCGGTAATCGCTGCGCTCGCGGCCATCCGCGCCGAAGAAGACGAGGGTCGGGGGTCCAAGGATACCGAAGTGCTGCAGCAGGGCCTGGTCCTCGACATCGTTCGCGGTCACGTCGGCCTGCAGCACGACAACCAGCGCGAGTTCCGCCTGCACGCCGGGGTCGGTGAAGGTGAAGCGCTCCATCTCCTTGCAGGAGACGCACCAGTCCGCGTAGAAATCGAGCATGACCGGCCGGCCCGCGGCGCTCGCGGCCGCGACCTCGCGCTCCAGGTCGGCAACCGTCTTGACCCGTTTGAACTCCAGGTGTCCGGCCTCCCGCGCGCCGCCACCGGTTGCGCCGAGGCCGGCCAGGGGCTGCAGCGGATCGCTGCGTCCGGACAGCGCGCCAACCAGCAGCAGCACACCGTAGACCATGGCGAGCGCGCCCGTGCCGCGGCGCACGAGGGCCGCACCGCCCTTCGGCTCGCTGCCGCCCGAGGCCATCAGTGCATAGCCGGAGACGAATGCGAGGGCCGCCCACAGCGCGAGGGTGATCGGGCCGGGCAGGATGCGGCCGAGCATCCAGATGGCGACCGCCAGCAGCATCACGCCGAAGACGGCCTTGACCGCATCCATCCACGCACCCGCCTTGGGCAGCAGGCGTCCGGCCGAAGCGCCGACCAGCAGCAGCGGCGCGCCCATGCCGATGCTGAGAGCGAAGAGCGCGGCGGCGCCGCGGATCACGTCCCCGCTCTGGCCGATGACCGCGAGCGCGGCCACGAGCGGCGGCGCAACGCAGGCGGTGACGATCAGCGAGGAGAGCGCACCCATCACCGCCGTGCCGACCAGAGTGCCCTGCTTTTGCTTGTTGGTCAGGTCCGCGACCCTGGCCTGGAACGCCGCCGGCACCTGCATGGTGAACGCGCCGAACATGCCGAGCGCGAGCAACACGAACAGGCCTGCGAAAAGCACGATGATCCACGGCTTCTGGAAGAACGCCTGCGCCTGCTGGCCAGCTGCGGCGAAGGCCGCGCCGGCGATCGTGTAGGTGAGCGCCATGCCCGTCACGTAGGCGAGCGACAGCGAGAATGCGCGGCCCCGCGTCACCGGCCGGTCGCCGCCGGCGCCGACGATGATGCCCGACAGGATCGGCACCATCGGCAGCACGCAGGGCGTGAAGGCGAGCAGCAGTCCCGCGCCGAAGAAAGTCGCGAGCACCGCCAGCAGGTTGCCGCTGCGGATCTTCTCGGCGAGCAGGTCCTGTTCGGACTGCATTGGCGCCGCCGACGGGCCTGGCGCCGCCGCGGCCGTCGATGCCGGCGCGGCGCTCGCAGTCGACGCGAGCGTAACCTTCACCTGTTTCTTCGTGGGCGGATAGCAGAGGCCCGCATCCGCGCAGCCCTGGAAACTGATCTCGAGGGGGATCTCGCGCGTGCCCGCCGCGGCGGCGACCGGGATCTCGGCAACAAGCTGGCCACGGAAGACGACCTGTTCGCCGAAGTAGTCGTCGTGCTCGACCTCGCCGCCCGGGATGCGCGGCTCACCCAGTTGGGCGCCGTCGCCGAGAGCCACGACCCTGGTCTTGTCCCGGTACAGGTAGTAGTCGTCGGCGATGTCGAAGCGCACCGTGATTCGATCGGCGCTCTCGCTCGTTACCGCGAGCGCGAAAGCCTGGTCGATCGGCAGGAAGTCGGCTTCGGATTTCGGCTCGCCGCCCAGCAGTCGCTTCAGGCTGAAACCAGTCCGCCCCGCTGCGGCAGCGGCCCCGGTGGCGGGTGCCGCGGCCGGCACGACCACGCGCACTGGCCAGGTCTGGGGTGGGTAGCAGAGGCCCGCTTCCGCGCAACCCTGCAGCTTCAGCTTCAGGTCGAAGTCGCGCGGCGGCCCGTCGAACGCGAGCGGCACGCCGACGACGAAGCCTCCGCGGTAAACCACCTGCTGGCCGAAATAGTCGTCCTCATGGTCCTCGCCGACCGGGAAGCTGGGCGTGCCGACCGTGACGCCCGGGGTCGCGGATTCGAAGCCGATGCGGTCGCGATAGAGGTAATAGCCGGGTGCGACCTCGTAGCGGACGACGAGCTGCCCCGCCTCGACCGTGATCGCCGGCTTGAACGCCTGCTTGGGTGGCAGGAAGTCGTCTGCGGCTTGCGCCAGCCCGGGCAGCAACCACGGCAGCGGGAGCAGGGCGAGCAGGCGCGCGATGAATTTGCAGGTTCTGGTCATGTAGGAGGGTTTCCGGTCGCGGCGGCGATCCAGGGAAGGTAGGCATCATGCCCGTCCGCCCGCCGCATCGCGACCACCTCCAGGATCTCCCGGGTGTGAAGTGCGACGAGGTGCTCGCGGCATCCCCAGGCGTTTATTGACCGGACTCCCGCGAATATGTTCGCGCAGGCGGCCCGGGATTCCTCGACCAGGCCCGGTCGATCCGGGCGGCGGGGAGGGCCTTCACCCCCCGCCTTGCGACGAATATCTGCATTAGGGCTTGAATTTGCTGGCCCGACGTCTATTATTAGCAGTCACCTGGGGTGAGTGCTAACGCCGCCCCCAGAATTCCAATCGGCTGAACAGACCTAACGGAGTTTGCAGCAATGGCAGACAAGTTGAAGATTCGCCCGCTCCACGATCGCGTGATCATCCAGCGGCTCGATGCAGAGACCAAGTCCCCCGGCGGCATCGTGATCCCCGACACCGCCGCCGAGAAGCCGATCCGCGGCAAGGTCGTCGCGGTGGGCAAGGGCAAGATCCTCGAGAACGGTTCGGTCCGCCCGCTCGACATCAAGGTCGGCGACCACATCCTCTTCGGCAAGTACAGCGGCACCGAAGTGAAGGTCGAGGGCCAGGAATACCTGGTCATGCGCGAAGAAGACGTGATGGCGGTGATCGAGAAGTAATCGGTCGCGCCCAGCCTATCCAACGAATTCCGGAGAATTACTGCAATGGCAGCAAAAGACGTACGTTTCAGCGATGACGCCCGCACGCGGATGCTCCGCGGCGTCAACATCCTGGCCAACGCGGTCAAGGTGACCCTCGGCCCCAAGGGCCGCAACGCGGTGCTCGAGAAGAGCTTCGGCGCCCCCACCGTCACCAAGGACGGCGTGTCGGTCGCGAAGGAGATCGAGCTCAAGGACAAGTTCGAGAACATGGGCGCGCAGATGGTGAAGGAAGTCGCTTCCAACACCTCCGACGAGGCCGGTGACGGCACGACGACCGCCACGGTGCTCGCCCAGGCGATCGTTCGCGAGGGCCTGAAGGCTGTCGCGGCCGGCGCCAACCCGATGGACATCAAGCGCGGCATCGACAAGGCCGTCGAAGTGGCCATCGAGGAGCTGCGCAAGCTCTCCAAGCCCTGCAAGGACCAGAAGGCGATCGCCCAGGTCGGTACCATCTCCGCGAACAGCGACGAGTCGATCGGCAAGACGATCGCCGACGCGATGGAGAAGGTCGGCAAGGAAGGCGTGATCACGGTCGAGGAAGGCACCAGCCTGCAGAACGAACTCGACGTCGTCGAGGGCATGCAGTTCGACCGCGGCTACCTCTCGCCGTACTTCATCAACAACCAGGCCAATCAGTCGGCCGAGCTCGAGAACCCGTACGTCCTGCTGTACGACAAGAAGGTCTCGAACGTCCGCGAGATGCTCCCGTTGCTCGAGGGCATCGCCAAGGCCGGTCGGCCGCTGCTCGTGGTCGCCGAGGACGTCGAGGGCGAGGCGCTCGCGACGCTGGTCGTCAACACCATTCGCGGCATCGTCAAGGTCGCGGCCGTCAAGGCGCCGGGCTTCGGCGACCGCCGCAAGGCCATGCTGCAGGACATCGCGATTCTGACCGGCGGCACCGTGATCGCCGAGGAAGTCGGCCTGTCGCTCGAGAAGGCGACGCTCGCCGACCTCGGCCAGGCGAAGAAGATCGTCGTGGAGAAGGAAAACACCACGATCATCGACGGCGCCGGCAAGGCGGGCGAGATCAAGGGCCGCATCGCCCAGATCAAGCAGCAGATCGAGGAAGCCACCTCCGACTACGACAAGGAGAAGCTGCAGGAGCGCATGGCGAAGCTCGCCGGCGGTGTTGCGGTGATCAAGGTCGGTGCGGCCACCGAGATCGAGATGAAGGAAAAGAAGGCCCGCGTCGAGGACGCGCTGCACGCCACCCGTGCGGCCGTCGAGGAAGGCGTCGTCGCCGGGCGGCGGCGTGGCGCTGATCCGCGCGCAGCGGGCGCTCGAGAAGCTCGAGGGCGCGAACGAGGACCAGGCCATCGGCATCAAGATCCTGCTCCCGCTCGATCGAGGAGCCGCTGCGCCAGATCGTCGCGAACGCCGGCGAAGACGCCGCGGTCGTGCTGGCCGACGTCAAGAAGGGCAAGGGCACGTACGGTTACAACGCCGCCACCGGCGTGTACGGCGACATGCTCGACATGGGCATCCTCGACCCGACCAAGGTCACGCGTCTCGCGCTGCAGAACGCCGCCTCGGTGGCGGGCCTGCTGCTCACGACGGAAGTGATGGTCGCCGAGGCTCCGAAGGACGACGACCACAAGCACGGCATGCCGGACATGGGCGACATGGGCGGCATGGGCGGAATGGGCATGTAAGGCGTCTGCGCCTTCGAGCCCGCGGCCTCACGGCCGCACGAGAAGCCCCGCGCATGCGGGGCTTCTCTTTTTGGGGCCCGTGACCAATCATCACCTGCCGCGCCCCCGGGGAGAATCGCTTATGCAGCTCGCCTGGCTCTCCCTCGCCATCGCCTGCACGGTCGGCTACCACCTGGTCCTCAAGCTGACGCCCGAGGGCGTCAACCCGCTGCTGTCGCTGATGGTCACCTATGCGCTTGGAGCGCTGGCGTTCGGGGTGCTCATGCTCGCGGCGCCCGGCGCCTTCGAATGGCGGCAGGAGCTGCGCCTGCTCAACTGGACGGCGATCGCACTGGCGGTCGCGGTGGTCGGCCTCGACCTGGCATTCCTCCATCTCTATCGCTCGGGCTTCGAGGTCAGCCTCGGTGCGCTGGTCACGCAATCTGCAGCCGCGATGCTGCTGCTTGCGATCGGCGTCGCGGTGTTCCGCGAGAAGCTATCCGCCGCGAATGCGGCCGGGCTGGTGCTTTGCCTCGTCGGGCTGTGGCTGGTGAACCGGCGATGAGTCGGTGTGCTCCTGCCGGATCCGCCGCACTGTCATCCACACCAACGCGCTCACCACCAGCAGCATGGCCGCCATGAGTAGCGCCAGGCCGGGTCCGGCGAGCCGCCACGCTTCGCGCAGGCCGAAGGCGACGCCGAGCGGTGTGGTGGCGAGCAGGATTGGTCGTGCGATTCGCATGCGCCGCGCTATTTCTCGAGGCGGTTCCAGCCCGACGACGGCATGGCGTCGAAGAACATCTGGATCCGGTGCAGGAGGTTGTTGCGGTCGGCCCACTCGACCTGTTCGCGCAGCCGCTGGACCTTGTCGTCCTGCGTCGGCTCGTGATCGAGCGCGTACATGAGCGGCGCCGGCGGCGGGGTCTTGCCGCGTCGCTCCGCCTCTTCCTCGAGCATCTGGTAGAGCCGATCCCAGTAGCGCTGCGTCGGATAGGAGTGGCCGCGCAGGCGGTGGTGGTCGAGCATCTGGTTGGCTCGGCTGGAGGGTTTCCTGGATGCCATGGTCGGGCGCTCGGTCTGCCGCGGGTCGGCGCCTCCAAGGTTAGCCCCTCTGCCCGCGGGATTGAACCAGGCTTTGCGCTATCCTCCCGCTTCGAAGAACGAACTCAATGGGGGACCCGATGAGCATGGCCTTCTGGTGTGTACTGATCGCGGGACTGCTGCCTTACGTGGCAACGGTGACCGCAAAGGCGGGCGCGCGCTTCGACAACCGGGCCCCACGCGACTGGCTGGCGCGACAGGCGGGCTACCGGGCGCGTGCCAATGCGGCGCAGTTGAACGGCTTCGAGGCGTTTCCCCTGTTCGCGGCAGCCGTGATCGTCGCGCACCTCACGGAGGCGCCCCAGGCCCGCGTGGACATGCTGGCCATGGTGTTCGTCGCCGCGCGCCTGGCGCACCTGGGCCTCTACCTCGCCGACCTGGCGACCTTGCGTTCGCTCGCGTGGTTCGTCGGCATCGGCAGCGCAGTGGCGATCTTCGTCGCCGCAGCCTGAGAGCGGCGGCAGGACCGACGGCTGGAACGACGGGATGACGGGCGCGGCGGCACAGGCATACCGCGAAGACTACCGGCGCGAGCACGTCCCGCTGCGCTATAAGGGCTGGCTGCACCTGGCTTTCACGTTCGGCGTCGGCGGCACGGCGCTCGTATCGTGCGTGATGCGGCTCGAGCAGGTGACACCGTTCGAGTGGCTCACGCTGCCGCTCACCTTTCTATATGCCAACCTGGTTGAGTACTGGGGGCACCGCGGCCCGATGCACCACCTCACGCATGGGTTGCGGCTGGTTTATGAGCGCCACACGCGGCAGCACCACCGCTTCTTCACGGACGAGGCAATGCCCATCGACGGCTTGCGTGACCTGCGCGCGGTGCTGTTCCCGCCGGTGCTCATGACGTTCTTCATCACGGCCTTCGCATTGCCGGCGGGGCTGTTGCTGGCCTGGATCGCCACGCCAAACGTCGCGTGGCTGTTCGTCGCGACGTCGCTGGGCTACTTCCTCAACTATGAGTTCCTGCACCTCGCCTACCACCTGCCGCCGTCGCATCCGATCGCGCGGTGGCGGCTCATCCGGCAGCTGAAGCCGCTGCACCAGGTCCACCACGACCCGACGCAGATGGCCCACTGCAACTTCAACATCACGTATCCGATCGGCGACGCCTTGTTCCGCACGCTGCGCAAAGGTGCCATTGGTCGGATCCGTCGGGTCTGAAACTCAGACCCGACGGATCCGACCACTGGCACCTCGGTTGCCTCGACTGCGCGTCAGGCCGTCGGCGGCATAGATCGCGAGCGCCGTCCAGATCATCACGAAGCCGATGGCGCGGGAGCGCGGGAAGGGCTCGTGATAGAGGAACACGCCGAGCAGGAACTGCAGCGTCGGGCCGATGTACTGCAGGAGCCCGAGGGTCGATAGAGGGATCCGGCGGGCGCCATAGGCGAAGAGTGCCAGCGGCAGCGCCGTGACCACGCCGCTCACGAGCAGCAGCGAATTGATCGTGGCGCCTGAGTGCCCGAGCGTGCCCGTGCCCTGCTGCTCGCACCACAAGAGGAAAGCGATTGCGAACGGCGTGATCAGCAGCGTCTCCGTCGCGAGCCCCGGCACGGCCTCCACTGCGATGACCTTGCGGATCAGGCCGTAGGTGCCGAAGGTGGCCGCGAGCGAGAGAGCGATCCACGGCGGCCGACCGACGACGATCGCGAGGTAGAGCACGCCGGCCGCCGCGAGGCCAACCGCCGTCCATTGCGCACGATTCAGCCGCTCCGACAGCACCAGGACCCCGAGCGCGATGTTGAGCAGGGGGTTGATGAAGTAGCCAAGGCTCGCCTCGACGACGTGGCCGCCGTTCACGGCCCAGATGTAGATCAGCCAGTTGACGCTGACGAGTACGGCCGAGGCTGCCAGCCTCATTCGTGTCCCGGAGTCCGCGAGCGCTGCCCGGACGGCGCCGAGTTCGCCACGCAGGGCGAGCCAGGCGAAGGCCGCGACGCAGCACCACACGATGCGGTGGCTCATGATCTGCAGCGAAGGCACGCTTGCGAGCGCCTTCAGGTAGATCGGGAGGAGTCCCCAGATGGCGAAGGCGGTCACGGCCGCGGCGAGGCCCGAGCCGGCGTCCGACCGCCCAGCGTCGGTCTGCGTAGGAGGGTTGTCGTGGCCGGCCATGGGGGCGCGCATTGTCGCAGATTGCCGGAGAGCCTGATCTCGGAAAGCCACGAGCGCAGCCGCCGGGCGCCCTCGGGCAAGCTAGCACCGCTTCACGACACCCTGGCCATGCCCCTCGAGACTCCAAGGCTCAAGCGCGAATTCGAGACCATGCAGCGCATGGTCGGCATCTATTGCGCGGATCATCATGCGACCGGGGACGCGCGTCCCTGTCACGATTGCAGCGAATTCCTCGACTATGCGGGGCGGCGACTGGAGAAGTGCCCGTACGGCGAGGGCAAACCGGTGTGCGCGAAGTGCCCCATCCACTGCTACAAGCGGGTCCAGCGCGAGCAGGCGAGGGCAATCATGCGTTACGCGGGGCCGCGTATGTTACTGCGCCATCCCTGGCTCAGTCTCACGCACGTGCTCGACAAGCTGCGCCGCGTCGAACATCCGATGGCCGCGCGACGCCGCGACCGGGGTTAGATCCTCCCGTCAGGCGGCGCGGCTCGCCCGCGCAGCGGCGACCGGGGAGCGCTCGGCCACCTGGTCCTTGAGAAACCCGTTCTCGGGCTTCCATTCCAGCGACTCGATCTTCCGGCGCAGGGCCTCGGTCTCCGCATCGGCGACGAGGCGGACCTTCGGTGAAACCCGGAGACTGCGATTGCTGATCCAGCTGAGACTCATCATGATCCTCTCTGTTGCAGACACGCGACATCGACGGGTGATTCATTGCAGGTTGCGTGCCAGCCCCCTCTAAGTGGCGGCATTCCTCAGGATTTCCAGTTGAGAGTGCCCCCTCAGGGCAGGTCGGCAACCGGCCGCTGTCAAAGCGCGCGACAGCCTGCCGATGTCGCGTGACAGCAACAGCCAGCGCAAGTTGTGACGTGCGTCACGATTCTGGCCGCCGCGCCACGGTGACCTGACCGAAGGACTCCCCGCGGCAGCGTAGACGGCTGTCAGTTTTTTCGACGCCCCTGGGGCCCGGGCGCGGAGGGTTCCCGGGTCAGAACCCCCGCAGGGTCGCAAACTCCTCGAGCCCGGCGCGATCCGTGCGCAGCCGGTTGATTGGCGCTTGCGGGTCGCGCAAGCCGAGCGCCATGCCGGCGAACAACATGAGCTGCGGCGGCACGTGCAGGCACTCGCTCACCGCCTGGTGCCAGGCCGACCAGGCTTCCTGCGCGCAGGTGTCGAGGCCGTGCTCGCGAGCGAGCAGCATCACGCTCTGCATGAACATGCCGAGGTCGGCCCATTGCGGCCGGCCCATGCCGCGGTCGATGAAGAAGAAGAGGCCCACCGGCGCGCCGAAGAACGAGTAGTTGCGCGCGAACTGACGCAGGCGGCCCAGCTTGTCCTCGCGCGCCACACCGATCGTCGCATAGAGGTCTTCGCCGCATTTGAAGCGCCGGGAGCGATACGGTTCCCACAGTTCGGGCGGATAGATGTCGTACTCCGGGGTCTCGCCGCGCGGGTTCAGCGGCAACTTCGCGCGGACGACGGCCACGAGTTCAACGAGCGGCGCGCCGGTGAGCACGTGAACGTGCCAGGGCTGCAGGTTGCCACCGGATGGCGAGCGGCGCGCCCCCTCGAGAATGGCGCGCACGGTCGTCTCGGGCACGGGCGTGTCCAGGTACGCGCGGCAACTCATGCGCGTGTCGATCGCGTCGGCTACGTTCACTTGCTTTCCTCCCGGGCGAACCGCGATTCTCGCAGGCGGCATGAGTCGCAGTCACAAGATCCTGCTCCTGGCGAGTCTCTACGCGGCCCAGGGCCTGCCCTACGGCTTCTTCACCCAGGCGTTGCCGGTGCTGCTACGCGACGCGGGGCTCTCACTCAAGGCGATCAGTGCCACCAGCCTGCTGTTCCTGCCGTGGGCACTCAAGTTCCTGTGGGCGCCGTTCGTGGATCATCGCGGTACGCGCAGGCAGTGGCTGCTGCCCTTGCAGCTGGCAAGCGTGCTGGGTGCACTGGCGTTGTCCCAACTCGATCTCGGCCGCGGTTACCTGGTCGTGCTCGCCGCCGCCTTCCTCTTCAACGCTGTCGCCGCCTGCCAGGACGTCGCGGCCGACGGGCTCGCGGTGCGCATCCTCGACACTCGTGAGCGCGGCCTGGCGAATGGCGTCCAGGTCGGTGCATACCGCATCGGCATGATTCTCGGCGGCGGCCTGCTGCTGTGGGTGTTCGCGAAAACCGGCTGGGCGACGATGTTCGCGTGCATGGCCGGGCTGCTCGCGATCACCGTGCTGCCGGTGCTTGGATTGCGTGAAGCGCCGCGCACGCATGCGGCGGCGAGTCCGAGAGCTGCGGAACTCGCGCTCGGATGGGTGCGCCGGCTGCGTGTGCCGGGCATGCTCGCGTTCGTCGCGCTCATCTGCTGCTACAAGTTCGGCGATTCGCTGGTGGCCTCGCTCATCGGCCCGTTCATGCGCGACTCGGGCCTCAGCAAGGAAACCATCGCGCTCATGAAGGGCACGGTGGGGTCGGTCGCGAGCCTGGCGGGCGCCGCGGCCGGGGGCTGGCTCGCGTTCCGCGCCGGGCGCCGCCAGGCGCTGCTCGCCTGCGGGCTCCTGCAGACCGCGAGCCTGCTCTGCTACGTCGCCGCCGCGCTCGGCATCGGCGGCCTCGCGATGTTCTGGGTCGGCACGGTGACCGAGCACCTGCTCGGCAGCATGGCGACGGTCGCGCTCTTCACGCTCATGATGGACGCGTCGGACCCGGAGCATGCCGGCACCGACTACACGCTGCTCGCCTGCGCGATCGTGGTCACGATGGGACTCGCGAACTTCACCGGTGCGGTGATCGCCGATGCGGCGGGCTACGCACCCGCATTCCTCGTTGGGTTCGCGCTCTCGGCGGCCGGCTGCCTGGCGCTGGTCCTCGGCATCGATGCCCAGCGGGGCCCCGCGCGGCTGCGCCTGGTCTGGCGCGCGACCTGAGCGTATCGCGCGGGCCCGGGATTTTCGCTAGGCTGCACGACCGAGGTAAGCATGCAAGAACTCAAGGCCCTGGTCGCCGAGATCCCCGATTTTCCCCAGCCCGGCATCCTGTTCCGCGACATCGGCCCGCTGCTGCGCGCCCGGTTCGGTGAAACGATCGCGGCGCTCGACGCGCTTTTCACCGAGCAGGAGTGGACCGGCGTCGATGCCGTGGCGGGCATCGAGTCGCGCGGCTTCATCCTCGCGGCGGCCATGGCCGAGCGGCGAGCCAAGGGGTTCGTGCCGATCCGCAAGAAGGGCAAGTTGCCGCCGCCGGTGGTCGACATCGCCTACGAACTCGAGTACGGCGCGGGAGTGCTCGAGATGCAGCGCGGACGCGGCCGGCTGCTGCTCATCGACGACGTGCTTGCGACCGGCGGCACGCTCGGCGCGTCCGTCGTGTTGTGCCGCCAGGCAGGGTTCACGCTGCACGGGCTCGGCGTGCTGCTCGACCTCGGCCTCGCGCCCGGCTATCGCTGCGACGAGTTCGAGCCGCGCTCGGTCCTGAAATACGACTGAGCCGGACCGGGCCCGATGAACGTCCCCAGCCCTGCGCACGGTCCACGCCGCGCCGCGCTCGCGTTCATCTTCATCACCATCGTCCTCTCCATGCTGGCGCTCGGCATGATCATCCCGGTGTTGCCGGCGCTCATCGAGGGATTCATGGGCGGCGACATCGCGGGCGCGGCCAAGGTGTACGGCGTATTCGGCACCGTCTGGGCGCTGATGCAGTTCTTCGCCATGCCGGTGATGGGCGCGCTCTCGGACCGCTTCGGGCGCCGGCCGGTGATCCTGCTGTCCAATCTCGGCTTGGGCCTCGACTACGTCTTGATGGCGCTGGCGCCCAATCTCGCCTGGCTCTTCGTCGGTCGCGTGATCTCGGGGATCACGGCGGCGAGCGTCAGCACTGGCATGGCGTACGTGTCCGACGTCACGACCGTGGAGCGGCGCTCGGCGGGATTCGGCATGATCGGCGTCGCCTTCGGCCTCGGCTTCGTGCTGGGCCCGGCCCTCGGCGGCCTGCTCGGCAGTGTCGATCCGCGCCTGCCGTTCTGGGCGGCGGCAGGATTCAGCCTGGCGAATGCGTTGTACGGGCTGTTCGTGCTGCCCGAGTCGCTGCCGCCGGAGAAGCGGCGGGCCTTCTCGTGGCGACGCGCGAATCCCATCGGCTCGCTGAAGCTGCTGCGCTCGCATCCGGAGCTCTTCGGGCTGGCCGGCGTCGTGTTCCTGAGCAGCCTTGCGCACACGGCCTTGCCGTCCACCTTCGTCCTGTACGCCTTCTATCGCTACGGCTGGGACACCGGAAAGGTCGGCCTCACGCTCGCACTCATGGGGGCGTGCTCGGCGATCGTGCAGGGCGCGCTCGTCGGACAGAGCGTGCGCCGTTTCGGCGAGCGCCGCGTGCTGCTCGCGGGCCTGCTCGCCGGCACGGTCGGCTTCGTGATCTATGGACTCGCGCCGACCGGGGGCGTGCTGATGTTCGGGGTCGTGGTGGTCGCGCTGTGGGGCCTGGCGTCGCCGGCGGCCCAGTCGCTGATGACGCGGCACATCGGCCCCTCGGAGCAGGGCGAGCTGCAAGGCGCGAACGGCAGCGTGCTCGGCATCGCGATGCTGATCGGTCCCGGCCTGTTCGCAGGCACGTTTGCCTATTTCATTGGCGAGGGCGTGCGCTGGCACGTCCCGGGGGCCGCTTTCCTGCTGGCAGCCGCGATGCTCGCCGCAAGTGCGGCGCTCGCGTCCCGGGTGACTGCACGAAATGGCTGACATGGCGTTCGACCTCGCGATGATTCCCGACGAGCTGCGACCCGGTCTCGAGCAACGCCTCGCGCAGTTCGCGGAACAGGGCGGCGTGCGGCCGCAGGGCACTGCGGCGCAGGCGCTGGCCGCGAGCCTGCCCCTGGTGTGGGCCTGCAGCGACTTCGTTGCGGACGCCTGCCAGCGCGATCCGGCCCTGCTTGGATGGCTCGCGGGAGCCGGCCGGTTGCTCGAGGGATCGACACGAGAATGGCTCGCCGTGGACCTCGAGGCGCGGGTCGGCACGTCCGCGGACGCCGCTTCCTTCATGGAGGAACTGCGGCGCTTCCGCCGCCGCCAGCTGGCGAGAATCGCGTGGCGCGACCTCGCGGGCATCGCCGACCTGGAGGCCGTGCTGCGCGAGCTGACCCTGCTTGCCGACGTGTGCATCACATCGGCCTGTGCTCGCGCGGCACGCGAGCTCGCTGTACGGCACGGCACGCCGCGTGGCGCGGACGGCCGCGCGCTCGAACTGCTGGTGCTCGGCATGGGCAAGCTCGGTGGCGGCGAACTCAACTTTTCTTCGGACATCGACCTCGTGCTGCTCTTCGCGGAGCACGGCGACACGGACGGCCCGCGACCGTTGTCGCACGAGGAGTGGTTCATCCGCACCGGCCGGCGCGTCGCGCAGATGCTCGGTACCGTCACCGCGGATGGTTTCGTCTATCGCGTGGACCTGCGGCTGCGCCCTTTCGGCGACTCCGGGCCGCCGGTCGTGAGCTTCGACGCCTTCGAAGATTACCTGCAGCAGCACGGGCGCGACTGGGAGCGCTACGCCTACGTCAAGGCGCGGCCGGTGAACGGCAACGGCTACGACGAGCTGTACCGCAACGTGTTGCGACCGTTCGTCTACCGGCGTTACCTCGACTTCAGCGTGTTCGAATCGCTGCGCGAGATGAAGGACCTCATCTCGCGCGAAGTGGCGCGGCGTGAGTTGCGGGACAACGTGAAGCTCGGTCCCGGCGGCATCCGCGAGATCGAGTTCATCGTCCAGGCCTTCCAGCTGATACGGGGCGGCGGCAATCCGCGTCTGCAGACGCGCAGCCTGCTCGAGGCGCTGCCGCTGCTCGAGGGCCAGAAGCTGCTGTCCGCGACGGCCGTGGCGGAGCTGGGCGATTCGTACCGGTACCTGCGGCGCCTCGAGAACCGGCTGCAGGAGCGCAACGACGAACAGACGCACGAGCTGCCGCAGGACGGCGCCGGCCGCGCACGGCTCGCGCTCGCAATGGGAGCGGGTGGCTGGCCGACGCTCGAAGCCGAGATCGCCCGCCACCGGGACCGCGTGAGTGCGCACTTCCGCAAGCTCATCTTCGGTCCGGCACAGCCCGGCGAGGAGAATGACCCGTCGCGCGCACTCGCGACCATCCTGGAGTCGGGGTTCGGCGACGAGCGGCGCGCCCAGATGCTGCGTGACGCCGGCCTGCGCGAGGCCGGGCCGATCGCCGCGCGGTTGCGACTGCTGAAGGAGAGCGCCTACTACCGCCGCCTCGACGAGACCGGCCGGCGGCGGCTGCAAACCGCGCTGCCGCGACTGCTGTTCGACGTCGCCGGCAGCGCCGCCGAGGACGAGTCACTGGGTCGGCTGCTGCAGGTCATCGAGCGCATCGGGGGGCGCACCGTCTACCTGGCGCTGCTGAACGAGAACGAGGTGGCGCGTCGCCGCCTGGTCGAGCTGTGCTCGCAGTCGCAATTCCTCACCGACCAGATCGCGGCGTTTCCACTGTTGCTCGACGAGCTGCTCGACGAGCGGCTCTTCGAGACCACGCCGACGCGCTCGGAATTCGAGCGCGACCTGCGCGCCCGCATGGCGGCCGGCAACGCCGAGGATCCCGAGGACCAGGTCGAGCTGCTGAGGCAGTTCCAGCGTGCGGCGGTGTTCCGCGTGGCCGTGCCGGACCTCACGGGACGGCTGCCGCTCATGAAGGTAAGCGACCGCCTCACCGACATCGCCGAGCTGATCGTGGGCGAGGCGCTCGACCTGTCGTGGGGACAGATCGTGGCGCGCCACGGACTGCCGCGCTACGGGCCTGCCGAGGAGATGCTCGCGACGGCAGGCATGGTGGTGGTGGCTTACGGAAAGTTCGGCGGCATCGAGCTCGGCTACGGCTCGGACCTCGACCTGGTGTTCCTGCACGACTCCGCTGGCGAGCTGCAGCGCACCGAGGGGCCGACCGTGGTGGACAACGGCGTGTTCTTCCTGCGCATGGTGCAGCGGCTCGTGCACCTGCTCACCGTGCACTCGGCGGCGGGGCGACTCTACGAGGTGGACACGCGCCTGCGCCCGAGCGGCAAGGGCGGGCTGCTGGTCCAGAGCCTCGAGGGCTTCGGCGACTACCAGCGCGGCGAGGCGTGGACCTGGGAGCACCAGGCGCTGCTACGGGCGCGCGCCGTTGCGGGCCCGCCCGCGCTGCGCCAGCGCTTCGAGGCGTTGCGCCGGGACATCCTGCGCTTCGGCATCCGTCGTGCGACCCTGCGCGACGACGTGCGTGCGATGCGTGAGCGCATGCGGGCCGAGCTGTCGCGCTCGGGCCCGGGGCGGTTCGACATCAAGCAGGACGCGGGCGGCATCACCGACATCGAGTTCCTCGCGCAGTACTGGACCCTGCGCTGGTCCGACCGCTACCCGGAGCTCGTCACCTTCTCGGACAACATCCGCCAGCTCGAGAGCCTGGCCTCCGCAGACCTCGTCCCCCAGCAGATCGTGGACGTGCTCACCGGCGCCTATCGCGCCTACCGCCAGCGCATGCACCATCTTTCGCTCGACGCGGCCGACACGGTCGTGCCGGCCGGGGAGTTCGCCGAGACGCGCGCGGGCATTTCCGCGATCTGGAGCACGACGATGGAGCGGGACGCCTAGCGGCCTATAATCGCGCAATCACAACCGAGCGAAGCCCATGCCCGAACTGCTGGTTCCCATCTCCCCCGGCGAGCTGATCGACAAGATCACGATCCTCGAGATCAAGTCGGCGCGCATGACGGACGCCGCGAAGCTGCACAACGTGCGCATGGAGCTCAGGCTGCTGACCGGGACCTGGCAGGCCTCGGGCTACGCCGCGACCGACATCAGCGCCGAGTGGGCCGGGTTGCGAGGCGTAAACGAGCAGCTGTGGGACATCGAGGACCGCATCCGCGACAAGGAGCGCGACGGCGCGTTCGACGCCGAGTTCATCGAGCTCGCGCGCGCGGTCTACGTCACCAACGACGAGCGCGCCGCGATCAAGAAGCGCATCAACGTGATGCTGGGCTCGGCACTGGTGGAGGAAAAGAGCTACGCGGCGTACCGGAAGTAGAGCGAGCAGGTGCGTCTTGCCGAAACGGCAAGTTCAGCGACCCATGATTGACGGCCTGATGGATCGACGATGTAGTCCGATCAACACGTTGCCAGGGGCACGGTCCGCTGATGACGCACAGACTGGAGTTGCCGTTGCGCTATCTTGTTGCTGTCGGTGGAGTCCTTCTCTTTCAGGTTGCCTTTTCGTACGCAAACATTCTGGCGAGCAGAGGCAATGGATCGTTCGTTGGCTTGGGCGCAATGCTGCTGGCAGTCCTTGGAGTTCCACTCACAGCGCTGCTCAGATATCCTGCTCGTCGTATCACTGGCGCTCCCAGTTTCACAGCTCACGCTCCTGATCCTCGTCTCTGTCTTTCGGCTGCAGTCTCATGTTCAAGACGTCAGCGCGGCCCACCCTTTCGTTCCAGCTGACGTGCGCCCGCCTGCTTCGCGGTCTGTCGCCCGCAGGTGAACTCAAACGTTAGGCGTCACGGAGACATCGCTGCTCGATGACCACGCAGTCGTTTCTACTCTATCTGCTGATAGTCGGCTGCGAGGTGGCGTTCTGGGTGGTGCTGCTCCTCAGCCTGGTCGCGCGTTACCTGTTTCGTCGCCTGGCGTTGAGCCGATGGCTTCTCCTGACGCTGCCGTTGATCGACGTTCTGCTGTTGGCGTTCACCGCCCTGGACTTGAAAGCAGGAACAATGGCCACAACTGCCCATGGCCTTGCCGCGGTATACGTGGGCTTCACGGTTGCGTTCGGCTCCATCGCAGTTCGCTGGGCTGACGCCCACTTTGCGTATCGCTTCGGCTCAGGACCTGCGCCGGCAAACGCGCCCAAGGGATGGAAGGCAGTTCGTTTCGACCTCGAGCTTTGGCTGCGCTGCATCGCCGCATGGATAATTGCATTCGCCTTGATCGAGGCGTTGATTGCCTTCGTCGGCAACCAGGCGGTCACGCAGCCGCTCTATGCTTGGCACAAGCTCGGGTTCGGGTGCGTCTTCTTCTGGTTTATCTTCGGTCCAGCCTGGAGTTTGGTGTTCTTTCGCCGCGAGCAGCGGTGACCTCTAACCCCGCGTGCATGGACGCCTCCCGCAAGTCGGAGGGGCGATCGGGTTGGATGGCAGGTGGAGGGGGTCCGGGCGGACGCTGCCTGCGGCAGCTCGCGTCGCCAGCGGGCGACGCTTCGGAGCGGTTAAGCGAGGACGAGCGGGGGGTGGGTGGCGAAGGAATAGCGCTCCTGTGGTGAATTACTTCCGCCAGAACGAACATCCGCGAACGGGATGATCGGCCAATGGCAGCCATTCACGCATCGCGCTTGACCCGCGCTCCCGGTGAAACGATCACCTACTCCTCAAAGTGACCCGTGGCGTCACGATCCCGGTCGTAACATCTCGTGAGCGGGAACGGCGGCAACCAGGACTCGCGACGGACGGTCCAGAGCTCGTAGGTTGGCCTCAGTTGGTCAGGGGCATCCAGGGATCCTACGTTCACTTCGATCTCGTCTGCGCTGCGTGAGAAGACGGACGAGCCGCAGCGGGGACAGAAAAACCGCCCGGCGTAGTCGCGTGTTTCGCCATCGATCGTCACCGCATCCTCAGGGAACACCGCGGACGCGTGAAAAAGGGCCCCATGATGCTTGCGGCAGTCGAGACAGTGACATAGGCCGACCCGGTATGGGAGTCCAGACGCCACAATTCGGACGTTGCCGCACAGGCAACCGCCCGTGAATCGGTCCATGCTGCGTCTCCTCTGGAATCAAGCGGTCGGAATGTCTGCAACGAACCCCGCCGGCGTCTCCGTGCGGGCGGCAGCTCGATCCTGAGCGTGCACCTGCGCACGTCTGGGACGGCGTCGTTGCCGCTGACTGATCGTGGACGCGGTCGCGTGTGCGGACCCTATCCTGCTGCACGGTGTGAATCTGGTCCATATCTCCACCGCCGGCGCCGGACGGCCCGCCAGCCATCACGGCCGCAGGTGTGCGATCAGGCTGCTGACGAGCAGCGTGCCGGCGATCATTGTTCGCGACTTCATGGTTCCTCTCCTTGGTGGGGCCGTCAGGGAGGTGCGGCCCATGGAAGGGATGCTGCGCGCCGCCTGTAGCGAGTGCATCGTACGGTCTCGAATCGACACCCGGCCAATGCGGTATCGTCGTGTATCTGCGTGGCCTCGAGGTGGGGCGTAGGATTCACTTGCGACAGGCGTGGCTCGTCGGGCGGCAGAGTTCGCCCACCTTGGGATCACTGGGCGAGCCTGCGTGTACAGATAGAGGTTACTACCGACATCGGGCAACTGAACCGACATGCGTTTCGTTCAATTCAAGGTGGCTCGAACGGGCGGGCGGGCCGCCCCTCGTCTGCACGGTCGCAGCGCTCATCGGGGGCTGCATTGAGCCGAGGCCGCGCTTGCGCTCCTGTCAGGGCGTGGCCCAACCAGACGGCCAAGCGGACAGCTGCCGGAAGGCCGGCGCCCGCTGTTCACTTCCAACGTTAGGTGCCGCATGGTCTCGCGCAACAGCCGGTCGGAGTATGAGAGCCGAATGCATCGGGTGCTTGCATACATTGATCGGTGTCTGGACCAGCCGCTCGATCTGCGTGCCGTGGCCGAAGTCGCGCACTTTTCCCCTTTTCATTTCCACCGACTTTTCGCTGCGTGGATGGGCGAAACGCTTGGCGACTATCTGCACCGTCGGCGTGTTGAAGTCGCGGCCATGCGGCTTGCAGCGCAACCGCGCTTGACAGTTCTGAACGTGGCGCTGTCGGTGGGTTATGGTTCGGGCGAAGCGTTTACGCGCGCGTTCAAAAGCCGGTTTGGCTGCTCGCCCACCGCCTGGCGAATGCAACAATCCACACGACTCCGCGCAAACAGCAATCCGGGTCAGGTGGATAGCAAGATGAGTCGGGTGCCAGTCACGCTGTCGGCAGAACATGATGTCTCCCGAACCACAGGTATGGAGACAATCATGAACGTAACACTCATTGATCGGCAGCCAGTAAGCGTCGCCTATCTTCGCCATCTCGGCCCGTATGGCGAGGCCATTGCCGAGTTCTGGCGGAACACCTACTACCCGTGGGCGGCTTCGAACAACCTGCTGGACCAAGCACGCTATGGCATCAGCTACGACGATCCCAGCATCACTGCGGCAGAACAATGCCGATACGATGCCTGTGTGGAAGTTGCACCGGATTTCGTTTTGTCAGGCGACGGACTCAAGACGATGATTCCGGGGGGCAAGTATGCCGTTCTCCGCTACAGCGGCAATGGCGAACGGGTTGTTGATGCCTGGACGGCATTGCTGCGGGAATGGTTGCCCGCCAGCGGACTTCAGCTTGATGCCCGACCCTGCTTCGAGTACTACCCGACAGATGCCAGGTGTGACACCCGGACCGGGGCGTTCGAGTGCGAGATATGCATTCCCGTACTTGCACCCTGACCGGAATGCGAACGAACCTACCAGGCATGCAACCAGTTCTCGCCCGACAATGCGCTCCAGGGGACGCGCCAAAGGCGGCGCGTCCCTGTGCACGGTCACTTCTTCAGGGTGTATTCCGCCGAGCAGTATGGACACTTGGCCCAGCCCGTCTTCTCGACCGGCAGGTACACGCGCGGGTGCGAATTCCACAGGTACATTCCGGCCATCGGGCAGGACAACGGCAGGTCGGCCGACGTCACTTCGTAGCGGTTCTGGGCATTTGGCTGGATGAGCTTCTCGCTGCGTTCGGCCGTCACGGCGCACACTCGGGGCATCAGGCGGGACCGCATTATCGCCGACCCGGGCCGGGCCGTCAGCCCGTCGGGGTGCGCGGCGCGCCAACGGCCATCAGGGCGTCGAGGCGCTCGATGACATCGGCGGCCGTGATCAGGTCCATGACGCCGGGACGTTCGATTTTCGTCGTCCACGCGAGGTGGGCCGCGGGCTTGCCGAGGAAGCGCTGCGCGGCGGCGTCGTAGCGGTCGACGCACCAGCGACGGCTGTGATACGGGCCGCTGCGATCCGGATTGGCGGTTGCGTACAGGCCGATCACCGGCGTGCCCACGGTCGTTGCCATGTGCGCGGGCCCCGAATCGGGCGACACGAGCACCGTCGCCCGCCCGAGCGTCGCCAGCATCTCGAGCAGCGTGTCCTTGCCGATGAGGTTGACGCACGGTTGGCGCATCAGGCCCACGATGCGGGCCCCGTATTCCTGCTCGAGCTCGCTGCGCCCGCCGCAGAGCAGCACGCGCAACCCGTGCCTTGCGACGGCATGGTCGGCGACAGTCGCATAGCCCTCGGGACTCCAGTTGCGCAGGCGATGGCTGGAACAGGGGCTCACGATCAGCGTCGGCTCGCCGTCCGGGATCGCCCGCCGTGCGTACTCGAGCGCCGAGTCGGGCAGCGGGATGTCCCAGCGCATCGAGCGGCCGGTGATACCCAGCGCCTCCGTGAAGCCGAAGAAGCTGTCGAGCACGTGCTCGCGGCTGCGCGGCTCGATGCGGCGATTGGTGAACAGCCACTGCAGTTCACGCGCCCGTGATCGGTCGAAACCGAGCTTCACGCGCGCGGGCACGACGGCTGCCGCCATGCTCGCGCGCAGCGCAAGCTGCATGTGCAGCAGTGCGTCGTAATGCCGTCCTGCAAGGCGGGATCTCAGGTCGCGATACCCGGCGAGGCCCGCCGTCTTGTCGAACGCCACGAAATCGATGCCCGGGATGTGCCCGAGCAACTTGCGCTCGAGCCCGCCCAGGATCCAGGTAACCCCAGTGCCGGGCCACGCGTCCTGCAGCGTACGCACGACCGGCAGCACGTGGCAGACGTCGCCCAGCGCGGACAGGCGCAGCACGCAGATGCGGTCCGGGGGCGCGGAAAAAAGTGGCGGCTGCATGGAGTGGGCGGTAGGCAGCGGCGATCCGATGGTGAACAATCCGTCCCGTGAATCAGCCACCTGCGATGATCACGGCGCGCGGCGCGATGCTATACGATGCCTCGAGCGTCGGCCAGCCACGTGAAGAGATCTTCGACGCCGGATATTGGCGCGCCCGCGGTGCGCTCGAGCAGGCGACGGGTGGCCGCGGCACGGTGGCTTTCGTGCGCGAGGGTGAGCAGCGCTGGGTGCTGCGCCACTACCGGCGCGGCGGCCTCGTCGCGCGATACCTCGAGGACGCCTACCTGTGGACCGGCGCCGAGCGCACCCGTTGCTTCGCCGAGTGGCGGCTGCTGCATCGGCTTCGCGAGTGGGGCCTGCCCGTGCCGCGACCGGTGGCGGCCCGCTACACGAAGGCGGGCATCGTCTATCGGGCCGACCTGATTACCGAGGAGTTGCCCAGCCGTACGACGCTCGCGATGGCGCTTGCGTCGGGCGCGCTCGACGCCCCCGCCTGGCGACGGATCGGCCGCAGCATTGCGGGCCTGCATGCCCGCGGCGTGCACCATGCGGACCTGAATGCGCACAACCTGCTGCTGGGTCCCGACGGCGAAGTCTACGTGCTCGACTTCGACCGCGGCCGCATCCGGGAGCGCGGCGCGTGGGAGCAGGCGGTGCTCGAGCGGCTGCGACGTTCGCTCGCCAAGGTCACGGCCGGGCTGCCGGCCGGGCGCTTCGACGACGCGGCATGGCGCTCGCTCCGCCAGGGTTACGGGGAGCCTTGATGCGCATCCTGTACGTCCTGCTGACCTACCTGCTGGTCCCCGTCTTCATTGCGCTGGAGGGCTGGCAGGCAATCTGGAATCCCGACTATCGTGGACGGGTGCGACAGCGGCTGGGCTTCGTCGAGCCGCAGGAGCGGCCCGGGTGCCTCTGGGTGCACGCGGTCTCGGTGGGCGAGGTGCAGGCCGCGGCAGGCCTCGTCCGCGCGCTCCGCGCGCGGTTTCCGGCCCTGCAGATCGTGATTACGACGGTGACGCCCACCGGCGCGCAGCGCGCCAGGGACCTGCTCGGCGCCGGCGTGCGGCACTGCTACCTGCCGTACGACGTCCCCGGGGCCGTGCGGCGTTTCCTCGACCGCATCCAGCCGCAGGCCGCGATCATCCTCGAGACCGAGATCTGGCCGACGCTGTACGCCACGCTGGGCCGGCGTGGCATCCCGCTCGTGATGGCGAGTGCACGACTGTCCGAGCGGTCGGTGAATCGATACCGCCGGCTGGCGTCGCTCTTCAAGGAGACGCTGTCGCGCGGCATCCTGATCGGCGCGCAGAGCGCCACGGACGCCGAGCGGTTCCGCGCCATCGGCGCCGCGCCGGAGCGCATCGTCGTGACGGGCAACGTGAAGTTCGACATGGAGATTCCGCAGTCGGCAATCGACGCGGGCCACGACTTCCGCCGCAGCGCGGCGCCCGTTCGTCCGGTGTGGATCGCGGGCAGCACGCACGAGGGCGAGGAGTCGGCCGTGCTCGCGGCGCAATCGATGGTCCTCGCACGACATCCGGGCGCGTTGCTCATCCTCGTGCCGCGCCATCCGCAGCGCTTCGAGGCCGTGCGCGGGCTGCTGCGCAAGCGCGGCCAGGCATTCGCCCAGCGCGGCTCGGGCGAGCTTCCGGGCGCGGAGCACGACACGTTCCTGGTGGACACGCTGGGTGAGTTGCAGATGTTCTATGCCGCGGCCGACGTCGCCTTCGTGGGCGGCAGCCTGGTCCCGATCGGCGGGCACAACCTGCTCGAGCCCGCGGTGCTCGGACTGCCGATTCTGTCCGGACCGCACACGCACAATGCGCCGGATATCGCGCAATTGCTGCGGCACAGCGGTGCCCTCGGCATTGCGAGCAACGCGGAAGAACTCGCCCAACGAGTCAATGACTACTTCGACGATCCGGCGCGTGCTCGCGCGGACGGCGCGAAGGGACGCGACACCGTCGCGCAGAGCCGGGGAGCGGTCGACCGGCTCGTCGCGATGGTGGCGCCGCTGCTCAGCTCCTGGGCCTGACCACCGGCAGGGTGGACGGCGTCGTCAGGAATCCGTTGATCGTGCTCAAGTCCTGCGGCGCCATCACGCCGGCGGCAGACTTGAGGCGCACGATGTTGACGAGGTAGTCGTAGCGGCTGCGCGCATAGTCGCGCTCGGCTTCAAAGAGGCGCCGCCTCGCATCGAGCACGTCCACCGTCGTTCGCGTGCCGACCTCGAATCCGGCCTCGGTGGCCTCGAGCGCGGTCTTGTTCGACTGGACGGCCTGCTTGAGCGCTGCGACGCGGGCCTTCTCGGCGATGACGCCGAGATAGGCGTCGCGCGTTTCGCGCTCGGCCGACCGCAGCGCGCCCTCGAGCTTCTCGCGCGAGGCGCGGTGCAGGTACACCTGCTCGCGCACGCGGGAACGCGTGACGCCGCCGGTGAAGATCGGGATGGTGACCTGGATCCCGATCGTGTCCTCCTGCCGGTTCGAGTCGGCCGGGCCCTCCAGGCCGTTGTTGACCTGCGTGGCCGTCGCGTCGAATTCGCCGTACTGTGCGAAGAGGTCGACGCTGGGCAGGTACCCGGACTGCGCGATCTTCACGTTGCTTTTCGCGACGTCGACCCCGAGCCGCGACGCGATCACCGTGAGGTTCTGCTCGACGGCCTGGTCGACCCAGGCCTGTTCGTCGGCCGGCTGCGGCTGGTCGAGCGGCATCGTCTCGGCCGGCTTGACCAGGGTCTGATACGCCTCCCCGGTCAGTTCGCGCAGGTACTCGTGCGCGCTCGCGAGCGAGCGTTTTGCCGCGATCACGCCGGCAGTCGCGCTGTCGTGAGCCGCACGGGCTTCCTGAACGTCCGTGATGGCGATCAGGCCGACCTCGAAGCGCTTCTCCGCCTGCTCCAGCTGGCGATTGACCGCCTGCAGGGTCGCATCGGCCGCGGACAGGGTGTCGTCGGCCGCGAGCACGTCGAAATAGCGCGAGGCGACTCGTACCAGCAGGTCCTGCTGCGCGGACCGGTAATTGGCCTCGGCCACGGCGACCTCGGCGCTCGCGCGCTTCAGGGTCTGCCACTGGTCCCACCGAAAGATCGTCTGGGTGAGCTCGGCCTGGTATTGCCAGTAGTCGGAATCCGACGACTGGTTGTTGTTGACGATGGCGATCACCGGCGGAGTGGCCGGGTTGTTGTCGTGGTCGACCGCCTGGTTGAAGACCGACTCGCTTTCATCGCTGTTGGTCGCGTACTGCCCGCTGACGCCCAGCTGCGGGAACAGCAGGCCGCGCGCCTGCGGCTTGACCTCAAGCGCGGCAAGCCGGCGCGCGTCGGCCTCGCGGATGACCGGATCGTTCCTGACCGCGGCCTGGTAGACCTCGAACAGGTTCTCGGCGCGGGACGCCTGTCCAATCAGCGCAAGGGCGACACCGCAGGCGAGAACGAAGGATTTCTTGTTCATGCAATCACCGACTGGCGGTCTCGCCGCCCCCCTGGGTCAACTAGTGTTGTACTAGACTATATCACCTGCCAAGCGACTGGCTAGCCCCCCCCGGCCACGGCTTGCCTCAAAACACGAAGCGGGGCGGCTCTGGCGCGTGGACCAGCGGGTCCATGGAGGTCTCGAACAGGCTTTCGCGCAGCCATTCCGCCGGGCCCGTCCGCGTGATGCGTCGCGCATCCATGACGGGGCCCTTTCCGACCACCGCGAAGAGCCGCCCACCGACGGCGAGGGCCCGTTCGAACCGCGCGTCATACTCCGGCAGCGAGCCCGTGAGCGCGATGACGTCGTAGGCGCCGTCGATGGCCAGGGTCATGGCGTCCATCGCCTCGACCGCGACGTTGTGCACCCCCGCGCGCTGCAGGCTTGCGCGGCCGGCCGCCACGAAATCCGGAAAGATATCGATCGAGCGGACGCTGCGCGAGAGTCCGCCCAGGCAGGCCGCGAAGAAGCCGCTGCCGGTTCCCACCTCCAGTACGTCGTCCTCGGGCTGGATCTCGAGCGCCTGCAGGATGCGTCCCTCGAGCTTCGGCGGCAGCATGGACTGCCCGTGTCCGAGCGGCACGCTCAGGTCGGCGAACGCGAGTTCCCGGTACGCAGGCGGTGCAAACTCCTCGCGCGGCACGCGTTGCATGACCTCCAGCACGCGCAGGTCGAGCACCTCCCAGGCGCGAACCTGCTGTTCGACCATCTGGCGGCGGGCGGCGGCAACGTCGATCATGGCAATGAATCCCTGGGCGACAAGCCCGGTCCGGAACGTGATTATGGTGAATCCAGCGGGTACGCGCGACCCGTTCCGCTATGCTCTGGAAACACCGAGGCGCGACAACAAAATATCAGGGGAAAGTGTGCCCGGTGCCCCTGCAAGCCCGAGGACATGGCCAGTCCGGACATTGACATGCTGATTGCCGCCCTGGTTGCCCTTGGGCTGCTGGTCGTGCTGCTGGGAGCACTGCTGATCCGTCGCGTGCGCGAGGCGCGGCAGGTCCGTGAGGTCGGCGAGCGGATGGCGGCCGTGGCGCAGACCGGCGACCTCGGCGAGCGGCTCGCTCCGCATGCGCACGAAGGCCGCGCCGGGGACCTTGCGGAGAGTGCCGACCGACTCATCTCGAGGCTGCAGTCCGACAGCGCGGTGAGGGCCGAACGCGAATTCGTCTACCGCCGGATCACCGAGGCCATGCACGAGGCCATCGTGGTCGACCGCGACGGTATCCAGCTGGCCAACGCGCGCTTCGCGGAACTCTGCGGCGCCACGAGCCCGTCGCTGCTCATCGGGCGCCAGTTGACCGATCTCGTGCATCCGGACTTTGCGGAGCTGCTGCGTGAGCACCTCGAGCGACATCGCGCCGGGCGGCCGGCGCCGGATCGCCTGGAGGCCGAGTTGCTGTCCGTCGATGGGCGAGCCCTGCGCCTCGAGTTCAGCTTCTCGCGCATTGCGTTCGAAGGCCAGCCCGCCCTGCTCGTGTCGGCGGTGGAAATGAGTGCGCGCGCCGAAGCCACGGCGGCGACTCGCGGTCACGCCACCGCCTGGGAGGCTCTCGATGCCCTCGGCGAGGGCGTGCTCACCACCGACGTCGAGGGGCGCATCGTCTACGTCAACCAGGCGGGCGAGCAATTGATCGGCAAGCCCGCGACGGACACGCTCGGGCACACGCTGTCCGAGGTGATCCACCTCGCGGAGGAAGGCGATCGCAAGGCCCTGGGCGATCCCGTGCGGCAGTGCCTGACCACCGGAACGCGCGTGCACCTCGGTCGCCGCGGCATGCTGGTCTCGAACAATGGCGGCGGCGAGCGCTCGATCGAACTCACCGTCTCGCCGCTCAGGGACTCCTCGGGCGAGGTCTCCGGCACGGTCATCGCCCTCAGGGACGTGAGCGACCTGCGTGGCCTGACGCGCCAGATGTCCTACCAGGCGAGCCACGACGCGCTCACGGGTCTGGTCAACCGGCGCGAATTCGAACAGCGCCTGCAGGACGCGCTGGAATCGGCGCACGCCGGCGGCCAGCGCCACGTGCTGTGTTACCTCGACCTCGATCGCTTCAAGGCCGTCAACGACGAGTGCGGCCACACGGCGGGCGACAGCATGCTGCGCGAGGTCGCCGCGCTCATCAAGGACGCGGTCCGCGACTCCGACACGGTCGGGCGCATCGGCGGGGACGAGTTCGGCATCCTGCTGATCGGCTGCCCGCTCGAGAAGGCGCGCCAGATCGCCGACGACGTGGTGCGCGCCGTGGCGGACTACCGCTTCGTCTGGAAGGACAAGATCTTCAGCATCGGCGTGAGCGTAGGCCTCGTCGAGGTCTCGCGCGAGAGCGGCTCGATCGAGGACCTCATCGGCGCCGCGGATTCGGCCTGCTACGTGGCGAAGAAGCAGGGCGGCCACGTGCACGTCTACTCTGCGCGCGACGAGGCGGCCGCGCGGCAGCGTGGCGAGATCCACTGGTTGCGGCTGTTGCAGGCGGCGCTCAAAAACGGCGGATTCGAGCTGCACGCGCAGCCGATCGTCGCGGTGGACAGCCAGAGAAGCACGGGCCCGGGCCTCGAAGTGCTGCTGCGGCTCAAGGACGACGACGGCACGACCATTGCGCCGAGTGAGTTCATGGTCGCGGCGGAGCGCTACCGCCTGATGCCGCACGTGGACCGCTGGGTCGTGCAGACCGCGCTTGCGGCGCTCGGCCGCGGAGCCGTGCGACTGCCGTCCGGGCGCAGCCTCTGCATCAACCTGTCGGGCCAGACGCTCGGCGACGCGGCGTTCCTCGAGTTCGTCGTGGACTGCCTCGACCGCACCGGCGTCGCGCCGGACCGCGTCTGCTTCGAGGTGACGGAGAACTCGGTCATCACCAACATCGAGCACGCGCGTCGCTTCATCGGCGTGCTGCACGGCATGGGCTGCAGCTTCGCGCTGGACGACTTCGGCCGTGGCCTGAGCTCCTTCGCGAACCTGAAGAATTTGTCGCTCGACTACCTCAAGATCGACGGCTACTTCATCCGCAACCTCGCCTCGGACAACGTCAACCAGGCGATGGTCACGGCCATGATCAAGCTCGCACGCTCGCTCAATTTCCAGGTCATCGCCGAGCAGGTCGAGGACATGGGCGCGCTCGACATGGCGCGCCGCATGGGCGTCGACTTCGTGCAGGGCTTCCAGGTCGGCCGGCCCCAGCCGCTCGCGCTCGCCGGCTGATGCCGCTATCGTGGCGGCGTGATCACGCTCGCCGGTCTGTACGTCTACCCGGTCAAGTCCTGCCGCGGCATCGCGCTTGACGCGGCCCTGCTCGCCGGGACCGGTCTCGAGCACGACCGCGAGTGGATGATCGTCACGCCCGAGGGGCGCTTCCTCACGCAGCGCGAGCTGCCGCGGCTCGCGTTGATCGGCACGCGGCTCGAGCCGCAGGCGCTGGGGCTCTGCGCTCCGGATGCCAGGCCGCTCGAAGTGCCGTTCGGCGACACGGGTCGGCCGGCCGAGGTGGTGGTGTGGCGTGACCGCTGCGCGGCCCGCGACGCCGGCGATGCGGCCGCGCGATGGCTCGGCGACGTGCTCGGCCGCGCGGTTCGCCTCGTGCGTTTCGACGCGGCGCATCGCCGGCAGAGCGATCCCGCCTGGACCGGCGACGCCCGGGCCTATACGCAATTCTCCGACGGCTACGCGATGCTGGCGATCTCGATGGCCTCGCTGGGCGACCTGAATTCCCGCCTTGCCAAGCCACTGCCGATGAACCGCTTCCGGCCGAACCTGGTGCTGGACGGGTTGCCACCCTACGGGGAAGACGCTCTCGGCGAATTCCTGGTCGGCGATGACGTGCGTCTCAGGGCAGTCAAGCCCTGCACGCGCTGCGCGATAACGACGACCGACCAGGCCACCGGGACGGTGGACGGCGTGGAGCCGCTGCAGACCTTGAAGACCTATCGCTGGAATCCGGGCCTGCGCGGCGTGGCGTTCGGGCAGAACGTGATCGTGCTCGCTGGCGCCGGCAGGACGCTCGCCGCCGGCATGGAGATCCGCTCCGCCTGAGCCAGTCGGACTAGAGCCAGCGGCGAACCGCTCCCCGGTAGGCGCGGTAGTCGTCCCCGAACCTCGCCTCGAGCGCCCGCTCCTCGGGAGCGACCTGGAAGCGGTCGAGGTACAGGAAAAGCAGTAGCGGCCCGCCCAGCAGGGCCGGCGCGTGGGCGAGATGCAGGCCCCATGCGACCAGACACGCCAGGATTCCGACATACATCGGATTGCGCGAGTAACGGTAGATGCCGTGAGTCACCAGCGCCGACGTCCCGTCAGGTCGTGTCGGATTCACCGTGGTGCCGGCGTGCCGGAATGAGCCCACGCAGACCAGGCAGATCGCCAATCCCGCGAGTGCGAGGGCCGCCGCGAGCTCGCGTGCAAATGGCCATGCGAAGGAAAACTGCGGCCAGGACCGCGCGGCCCCCCACATCAAGGCCGCCAGCACGAGCGTGAGCGCGAGTGGCGGGACCTTCGGTGACGGGTTGCCGCTCAATAGTGCGGCGGTCTCTCGACCGCGGTCGTGTCGGCCGTCCGGCCCTCGATGTCCTCGAGCTGCAGGCGCAGGTTGCGATTGGTCTCGAGCGCGGATTCAAGCTGCTGTTGCTGCCGGTACACCACGTCGCTCAGTTCCTGCATCGCGCGCTCCAGGTGGGCGAGCTTGATCTCCACCGTTTCGAGGCGGGCCGTTTCGTCCGTCGTGATCGGGTCGGCCATGTTGCGTTCAATCCAGGGGCAGGGGCAGGGTGCGATTCGGGCTCGCGCCTTCGATTACCAGCAGGCGCAGCTTCGTCGCCGTGCCGCCGCCTGCCGAGAAGCCACCGGCCTTGCCTCCCGCGGCCACGACACGGTGGCAGGGCACGACGATGGGGAACGGATTGCGGCCGAGCGCCTGCCCGACGGCACGTGCAGCATCCGGGGTGCCGATGCGCGCGGCGAGTTCGCCATACGTAACGGTCTCGCCAGGTGCGATCGCGCGCGCGGCCTCGTAGACGTTGCGGTCGAAGTCCGGTACGTCGCGCATGTCGAGCGCAGCGGCCGTCAACTCACGCGTTTCGCCGCCCAGCAGCGCCACGATGTCCTGCATGACCCGTTGTATCTCCGCTGGCGGCGCCTCGGGACCCGCGCCTGGAAATCGATGCATCAGTCGGGCACGAGTCGCGGCCGGCGGCCGCTCGGGCAACTGGATCCCCACGATGCCGCAGGGGCCCCAGGCGATGCCGCAGCGCCCGATGGCCGTATCGAAGAGCGTGAATCCTTGCGCGGGCATCGATCACCGGGCGGAAGCGTACTGTCCGCGGGAGGCGAGATAGTGCGCCCAGAGGATGCGTGCGGCAACCGAGCGCCAGGGCCGCCAGCGCGCGGCGAACGCCTGCTGCTCGTCCCTTGATGGCAGCGAGGACAGACGCTTCACCTCGCGCAGGCCGACGGCGAGCGCCAGGTCGCCTTGCGGCCAGACATCCGGCCGCCGCAGCGCCATGAGGTAATAGATGTCCACGCTCCACGGCCCGATGCCATGCAGGGCAAGCAGGGCCCGGCGGCCTGCCTGGTCGTCCGCACGCGCTATGGCCGCCAGGTCCACCCGTCCGCAGAGCAGGGCATCGGCCAGTCCCTGGCAGTAGGCGGACTTCTGGCGCGTGAACCCGAGTCCGCGCAGGCCGTCCACGCCGAGTCGAGCGATCGCTTCCGGTGTCACGTTGCCTGCACGGCGGCGCAGGCGCGCGTACATCGTGCGCGCCGCAGCAAGCGAAACCTGTTGCTCGAGGACGATGCGAACCAGGGCCGCGAACCCCGGTCGACGCCCCCACAAGGGAGGCACGCCGAGCCGGTCGACGACGGCAGCGAGGTCCGCGTCGCGACCGCACAGCGCGTCCACGCCGGCGCGCAACGTAGCCGCGTTCAGCTGGCGGGGGAGGTTTCGCATGGCGCTGCGGTCGCAGCCGGCGATTTCTCGCAGCCCTCGGCGACCTCGAGCGCGCCCTCGTGGCAGAGACCTTGCATGCGCGCATCCAGGTACGCGCGCGCGGCGGCCGGCGACAGGTGCGCCGGGGCGTCTTCGAGGTCGGCCGCGTCCGTCAGGTCGCTCACCTCGACGAGTCTACGGAAGAGCGGGGTCCGCTGGCGAGAGGTCCCAGTCAGGCGTGCATGCGAAGCGCTCGGCCAGGAAGTCCACGAATGCCCGCACCTTGGCCGACAGGTGTCGGCGGCTGGGATAGACAGCGGCGATGGGCATGCGCGGCAGTTCGAAGCCGGGCAGCAGACGCACGAGGCGGCCCGCACGCACTTCGGGCGCGACGATGAAATCCGGCTCGATCACGACGCCGAGGCCGAGAACCGCGAGCTCGGCGAGCATGCGGCCATTGTTCGCGCGATGTTGCGGCGTGATCCGTACCGTGTGCATCCCGTTGTCGCTGGACTCGAAGGTCCAGGTGTTGGGCACGGGTACCAGTGTGTACGTCAGGCACTCGAGTCGGGCAAGGTCCTCGGGCCGCTCGGGCGCGCCGCCGCTGCGGACGAGGTACGCGGGGGACGCGCAACACACCGCGCGCGTCCAGCCCAGGCGGCGTGAAACCAGGCCCGGCTGGCCGATCGTGCCGATGCGCACGGCGAGGTCATGGCCCTCGTCGACGAGGTCCAGCGCGCGGTCGGACAGGTCGAGGTCGAACTGCAGTTGCGGGTGGCGCGCGGAAAATTCGGCGATCGCGGGTGCAAGGTAGCGCACGCCGAAGGTCACCGCGCAGGTCAGCTTCAGACTGCCTCTCGGCACGACGGTGGCTGCGCGCACCGAGGACTCGGCCTCGTCGAGGTCGGCCAGCAGTTGCACGCTGCGCTCGTAAAAGGCCTGTCCGGCCTCGGTCAGGGAGAGCCTGCGCGTGGTGCGGTTGAGCAGGCGAGCGTCGAGGTGTGCCTCGAGGTCCGCGACCTGCCGCGACACCGCGGACGTGGACACTCCAAGTCGGTCGGCAGCCCGGGCGAAACTGCCGAGTTCGACGACCTTGGCGAACAGTTGGATAGCGCGAAAGCG
Source organism: uncultured Gammaproteobacteria bacterium (assembly GCA_963778185.1). GTDB lineage: Bacteria > Pseudomonadota > Gammaproteobacteria > Steroidobacterales > Steroidobacteraceae > RPQJ01. The sequence continues at coordinate 1,946,758 of CAVZTF010000003.1, forward strand.
ATCCACGCGAAGATTATTGCATAAATAGGGATAAAGAATCCTACGTTAGCCAGTTTATCCCTAGGAACAGGATTGGCAACATAGGTCGAAGTCAAACCAACCAGGAGATCGAATACATGAAGCTGTACTACGCCCCGGGCGCCTGCTCGCAGGCCCCCCACATCGTGGCCCATGAACTGGGCCTGGCCGTCGAACTGGTCAAGGTCGACCTGACGAAGCACACGCTGCCCGACGGCTCCGACTATCGTGCGATCAATCCCAAGGGGTACGTGCCGCTGCTCGAACTCGATGACGGGACGCGCATCACCGAGGCGAGCGTGATCCTGCAATACCTGGCGGACCGCAAGCCCGGCTCGCTCGCGCCCGTCTTCGGCACGATGCAGCGCTGGCAGCTCATGGAGTGGCTCGCTTTCATCTCGACCGAAGTGCACAAGGGATTCGGCCCGCTCTGGAACCCGGCCACGCCGCCCGAGGTGCGCGAGCGGACCATCCAGGCCCTCGGCAACCGCTTCACGCTCATCTCGAAGACGCTTGGCAAGCAGCCGTACCTGACGGGCAACGACTTCGCGGTGGCCGATGCGTACCTGTTCGTCCTGTTGAACTGGTCGGGCATGCTGAAGGTGGATCTCACGCCGTGGCCTGCGCTTGGCGCCTTCCAGGCGCGCGTCGCATCGCGACCTGCGGTCCAGGCGACTTTGAAGGCGGAGGGACTGGTCCAGTGACCGACGGCCGGCGAATTCCGACGCTATTTCTATCGCACGGCTCACCGATGCACGCGCTGCATCCGGGCCGTGCGGGCGAGGCGTGGCAGGCGATTGCGACGGCGCTGCCGAAGCCCCGCGCGGTGCTGATCGCCTCCGCGCACTGGGAAACCTCCCTGCCGATGCTGACGGGTGGCGGGCCGCTCGAGACCATCCACGACTTCGGCGGATTCCCCGAGGAGCTCTATCGGGTCCAGTACGAGGCGAGCGGCGACCCGGAGCTCGCGCAACAGGCGGCTGCGCTGTTACGTGATGCGGGACTCACACCGGCGGTGAATGGATGTCGCGGCCTCGACCACGGCGCCTGGGTACCGCTCAGGTGGATGTATCCGCAGCATGACGTACCGGTCGTGCAGGTGTCGGTGCAGCCGTCCCTGGGGACCGCGCATCACCTGCGGCTGGGCGAGGCGCTCGCGCCGCTGGCGCAGGACGGCGTGCTGGTCATCGGGTCCGGCCACGTTACGCACAACCTGCGCGACTGGTTCACGCATCGCGGGCGTGGCGAGACGCTCGAGTACGCCACGCAGTTCGCGCAGTGGCTGCACGAGCGGCTTGCTGCCGGCGATCGCGCAGCAGTGCTCGACTACCGTGATCGCGCGCCCTCGGCCGCGCGAGCCCATCCGACCGAGGAGCACTTCCTGCCGTTGTTCGTCGCGCTGGGTGCGGCCGGGCCGGATGCGCGGGCGACACGCGTGCACGCGGCGATCGAGGAGGCCGCGCTGGCGATGGACGCGTATTCGTTCGGTGGATGAGCCGCGCTGCGTTCAGCGGCGCATGAGCGTGCTCTTGCCGAACAGCGACTCGACGAGGCCGACCGCGAGTTCGGCGGTCCGATTGCGCACGTCGAGCGCCGGGTTGAGCTCCATGACGTCGAGCGAGCCGAGCCGTCCCGTGTCCGCGATCATCTCCATGCAGAGCTGCGCCTCGCGGTAGGTCGGGCCGCCGGGCACCGTGGTGCCGACGCCGGGCGCTATCTCGGGATCGAGGAAATCCACGTCGAAGCTCACGTGCAGGTGCGTGTCGGCATCGACGCGGGCCAGCGCCAGCTCCATCGACTGGCGCATGCCCATCTCGTCGATGTAGCGCATGTCGAAGACCTCGAGATCCTGCTCGTGCGCGAAGCGCTTCTCGCCCGCGTCAACGCTGCGGATCCCGATCTGCCGTATCCACGTCGCGTCGATGGCGGGGGAGGCGCCCGAGAGTCGCGTGAGTGCCTCGGGACCGAAGCCGCAGAGGCAGGCGACGGGCATGCCGTGGAGGTTGCCGCTCGGCGTCAGCACGCTGGTATTGAAGTCGGCATGGGCGTCTAGCCAGAGCAGGCGCAGCGTGCGTCCGGACTCGCGACAGTGCCGCGCGACGGCGCTGATCGAGCCGATCGCGAGGCTGTGATCGCCGCCCAGCAGCATCGGCAGCCGGCCGCCCCGCAACTCCGCGTGGACCGCATCGTGCACGGCCTGGTTCCACGCGATCACTTCGGCCAGGTGGCGGTATCCGCCGACGGGCGGCAGCTGCGGATTGGGCGGGCCGGCGAGGTTGCCACGGTCGATCGACTCGACGTCGAGTTGCTCGAGCGCCGGCTGAAGTCCAGCGACACGCATCGCCTCGGGTCCCATCGAGGCACCGCGGGTACTCGCGCCGACGTCGGTCGGCGCCCCGATGATGGAAACGGCCTGCGGCACGGTCACACCGCGCGGCGCAACGACTGGCGGATTGCGTCCGGGGTCGCGCCGAGCAGCGCGAAGAGGTCCTTGGGATCCGCCAGCGTCGGCACGAGGTCGATCTGCCGCGCCGCCGAGCTTTCCTCGCGCAGGCAGCGATGCAGGTAGCGCAGCGCCGAGTAGTCCTCGAGCGCGAAGCCCACGGAATCGAAGATCGTCACCTCGTCGTCGCCCGCGCGCCCGGGCGCTTCGCCGCGCAGCACCCGCGCGATCTCGATCACCGGGAAGTCGGGCGGCAGCTGCTGGATCTCGCCCTCGATGCGCGACTGCGGCTCGTACTCGACGACCACGCGCGCGTCGGCGCGCAGCAGGATGTCCCGATGCAGCTCGGTCTTGCCCGGGCAGTCGCCGCCGAGCGCGTTCAGGTGCATGCCCGGCCTGATCATGTCCGGTGCCAGGATCACGGCGTTGCGCTTGTCGGCCGTCACGGTCGTGACGATGTCGGCACCGCGCGTCGCCTCCGCGGCCGACTCGGTGCGCACGACCTGCATCTCCAGACCGGGGATCGCGCGCAGGTTGCGCTCGAGCTTGTCCGTCGCGCGCGCGTCCACGTCGAAGATCCGCAGCTCGCGGATGCCGAGGAGCTGGTGGAAGGCGATCGCCTGGAACTCGCCCTGCGCTCCGTTGCCGATCAGCGCCATCACGCGGCTGTCGCGCCGGGCCATGTGCTTCGCGGCCACGACCGAGGTCGCCGCGGTGCGCAAGGCGGTCGTGATCGTGAGCTCGGACAGCAGCAACGGATAGCCGGTGTCCACGTCCGCCAGCACGCCGAAGGCAGTGACGGTCAGCAGGCCCTGGGCGGTGTTGCCGGGATGGCCGTTGACGTACTTGAACGAGTACTGGCGGCCGTCGCTGGTCGGCATCAGCTCGATCACGCCGACCGGCGAGTGGCTCGCGAGGCGCGCCGACTTCTCGAACTCATCCCAGCGCCGGTAGTCGGACGCGATCTCGTCGGCGAGGCCGGCGATGAAGGCGGCGAGGCCGCGCCGCCGGATCAATGCCTGGATGTCGGAAATTCCGATGTAGTCGACCATGGCCGTTTCCCCGCACCTGGCTCGGTCCCGCAACTGGCAGGACGTACCAAGATGTTCCGGGACGACCGCGCCAATTAAAAGACAGGAATCTGTCAATTATGGCAAGTAATTGCAGCAATCTGGCAGACTATACTGGCAATTTGCAGCATCCGGGGGCCCATGGACGACATCGACCGGCGACTCATCGCCCTGCTGCGCGCCGACGCGCGGCGGCCCGTGGCAGCCATGGCCAAGATGCTCGGGGTCTCGCGCGGCACGGTGCAGAACCGCATGCGCAAGCTCGAGGCCGACGGCACGATCGTGGGCTACACGGTGCGTCTCAAGCCGCAGGCGGCCGGTGACCGCATCCGCGCCGTGATGACGGTCGCGGTCGAGGGCAACCGCAGCGAGGCCGTGCTGAAGGCACTCGCGGGCGACCCCGCCGTCGAGGCGCTGCACACGACCAACGGGCGCTGGGACATCATCGTCGAACTGCGCGCCGACAGTCTCGAGGATTTCGACGGCGTGCTGGGCCGCATCCGGTTGCTCCACGGGATCGCGAGCACCGAGACCAGCCTGCTGCTCACGACCCGCAAGCTCTGAGCGGCCCCCGCGCGACTCGAGCCCGGCGCTCAGGCAGGACGATAGTGGTCCTGCATCGGGTAACGCTGCGCGTACCAGGCAAACATCGCCGCGACCAGCAGCGCGAAGCCCGCGAAGAAGAACATCAGGAACGCGGTCTCGCTGAGTCCGGTGCCAGCGATGTGCGACATCACCGACTCGTTGCGCACGCTCGCGTTGACCAGCAGCACCCACAGGTTGCCGACGGTCACCGACAGGTTCCAGAACGCCATGATGACGCCCTTCATCGACGAGCGGGCGCCTGGCTGTAGGCGAACTCGAGTCCGGTCGCGGATACCAGCACCTCGCCGAACGTCAGCAGCGCATACGGCAGCATCTGCCAGGTGATCGAGACGGCGTCGCCGCCGTCGATGCGCGAGCTGGATTGCGCCGGCGGCGATCCACGCGAGTCCCGAGAACGCGATGCCCGCGCCCATGCGCCGCAGTGCCGTCGGCTCGAAGCCGAAGCGCTCGCAGGGCGGGATAGAGCACGAGGTTGTTGAACGGGATCAGGATCATCACCAGCGCCGGGTTCAACGCCTGCATCTGCGCCGACTGGAACCAGTGCGGCTTCACCATCTGGTCCGCCTGCAGGATCCAGGTCGAGGCCTTCTGGTCGAACAGCGACCAGAACGGCGTGACCAGCGCGAAGATGATCAGGATGCGCAGCACCGCGCGCACGCCGTCGACGGCTGCATCCGGGTGCGTACCGCGCGCACGCTCGAGTTGCATCCACGCGCCGGCGCCGCCGAAGGCGAGCACGAACACGAACGCCAGGCAGAAGGACGACACGAAGCCCGAGCCGTGCCATCGCCGCCAGCGCCACGACCGCGAGCGCGGCGCCGAGGCCGGCGACGATCAGCCCGGGCCGCCCCTGGCCGGGCGCCTGCGCGGCGAGCGCCGTCTGCACGACGCGCAGGAACGAATGCGGGTTCGGCGGCGCCGGCGGCACGCGCACGTATTTCCTGCGCCCGGCCCAGAAGATGACCGTCGCGATGAACATCAGCACGCCCGGGATGCCGAACGCCACGCTCGGCCCGTAGTGGCGCAGGAAGATCGGCATCAGCAGCGAGGCGAAGAACGAGCCGAAGTTGATGATCCAGTAGAAGGCGTCGAACACGATCTTCGCGAGGTGCTTGTTGGTCTGGTCGAACTGGTCGCCGACGAACGACGCGACCAGCGGCTTGATGCCGCCCGGATCCGAGCGCGATCAGGAACAGGCCGGTGTAGAAGCCCGTGCGATGGTCGTCGAACATCGCGAGGCACGCGTGACCGGCGCAGTAGACGAGCGACAGCCACAGGATCGTGTGGTACTTGCCGAAGAACCGATCCGCGATCCAGCCGCCGAGCAGCGGGAAGAAGTACACGCCGATCACGAAGGTGTGGAAGACCTCCTTCGCGATGCCGGCCCGCTCGGCTTCCGGCGCGTAGAGCAGCAGCGACGTGACGAGGAACGGCGTCAGGATGTTGCGCATCCCGTAGAAGCTGAAGCGCTCGCAACCCTCGTTCGCGATGATGTAGGGAATCTGGCGGGGCATGCGGCCCCGGGCCGCTTGGGCGGTCGACATCGGCGCTGTTCCTCCGGGCGCCGGGGCGTGGCGCGGCGCAAGCGCGCATGAGACTCGACATCCGGTGAGCGATGCAATAGCGTCCGCCGGTCGCGCCGCCCGGGCCCAGCATGAAACGCTCTCCTGCTTCCCGCACTTTGACCTTGATCGCAATCGCCGCGTTCGCCCCGGTGGCGCTCGCGGCCCGTGCGGCTGAGCCGCCGGACCGTGTCTTCGTCAACGGGATCGTCTGGACGGGCGATGCGGCGCGGCCCGCGGCGGAGGCGTTCGCCGTGCGGGGCGACCGGTTCGTGGCGGTCGGCTCGACCGCAGCGGTGCGCGCGACGGCCGGGCCCGGGACCGTGATCACGGACCTTGGCGGCCGGCGTGTCGTGCCCGGTTTCAACGACGCCCACTGGCACCTGCCGGCGCGTCGGGATGCCCGGCTCGACGGCCTCGGATCGGTCGAGGTGATCCAGCGACGCCTGCGCGAATACTCGGCGACGCTGCCCGCGAACTCCTGGGTGACCGGACGCGGGTGGATGCCGTCGGACTTTCCGGGCAACACCGCGCACCGGCGCTATCTCGACGAGATCTTCCCGGACCGGCCGGTCGTCATCCGCGATCGGGACGGACACCAGGCGCTGGCGAATTCGCGCGCGCTGGCGCTCGCCGCGGTGACGCGAGACACGCCGGACCCGCAGGACGGGCGCATCGAGCACGATGCGGACGGCGAGCCGACCGGCGTGCTCAAGGAGTCCGCGGCCGGCCTCGTGCGACGCCTGCTGCCACCACTGACGGCAAGCGACACCTACGCCCTGCTCGTCGACGAGGTGGCCGCTGCCGCCGCGTTCGGACTGACGTCGGTACAGGACGCCACCGAAGGCGGACTCACCGAAAACGAGCATGCGGCCGTCACGCGCGCCATGGCGGAGGGCACGCTGCGTGTGCGCTATCGCGCAGCCGTGCCATTCGACAAGGACGTGAGCCCGGACCAGCTTGCCGCGTACGGGGCGCTGCGCGATTCCACGCGCAGGACCCTGCTGTCCCACGGCTTCGCCAAGGGCATGCTCGATGGCACGGTCGACGCGAAGACGGCGGCGATGCTCGAGCCCTACGTGGGCGGCGGGACGGGACTGCCGATGTGGTCCCGGGAGGACCTCGATCGCACCGTCGCGGCTTACGATCGCGCGGGGCTGCAGGTGCAGTTGCACGCGATCGGCGACGCAGCGATCCGCATGGCACTCGATGCCTACGAGCATGCCGCGCGCGTCAACGGTCCGCGTGACCGGCGCCATCGGATCGAGCACATCGAGGTGCCCGCGGCCGCGGACCTGTCGCGTTTCCGCACACTCGGCGTCGTCGCGTCCACGCAGGCCATCTTCGCCACACCGGACACCAGTACGCTGCAGAACTACGCGCCGTTGCTGGGCACGGAACGCGCGTCGCGCGCCAACGCGTTCCGGCTGTTCGACGACGCGGGAGCGGTGCAGGCGTTCGGCAGCGACTACCCCGTCTACTCGATGGACCCCCTGCTCGGGATCTACGTTGCGGTTACGCGGCAGACGCGTGACGGCACGCCTGCGGGCGGCTGGTACCCCGCCAACCGCATCGACGTCGAGGCGGCGCTCGCGCACTACACGCGCGACGCGGCGTACGCGGCCTTCGAGGAGGCGGTGAAGGGAACGATCAGCGAGGGCAAGTACGCCGACTTCGTCGTGCTCTCGCAGGACATCCTGCGAACCCCCCCTGCGGGGCTGCTCGGGACGCGCGTGCTGCTGACGGTGATGGGCGGGCAGGAAACGTATCGTGCGTGCGGCGTTGCGGGCGAGTCGACGCCCATGTCCAAGGCGACCTACGCTATATTGCCGCCCTCCAACGCCAGACGTTAGAACGATAGCCGGGGGTTCGGGATGATCAGGTTGGTTGGTGTGATCCAGGTCCTGGGCGCCAGCGGCGTGGCTGCGGCATTGCTCGTCGTACCGCCGGCGGTTGCCGCCATCGACAAGTCGACGGCGCAGGAACAGCGCAGCCAGAAGTCGGCGCAGATCCCGGTGTGCAGAAAGAAGCACGGCACCCTGGCGGTCGTCGAGCCCGAGACAAACTGGTGGCGTGGCTACGACCTCCCCTCGCCGGAAGCGATCATCAAGACGTACGTCAACAAGTCGGGCTGCTTTACGCTGCTCGACCGGGGCAAGGGAATGAACGCCGCCACGGCCGAGCGGGAACTTGCAGCGAGCGGCGACCTGCGCGTCCGCTCCAACGTCGGCAAGGGCCAGGTCAAGGCCGCGGACTACGTGCTGGTGCCCGACCTGATGTCATCCGACCGCGATGCGAGCGGCAACAAGGTCGGCGGCCTGCTGGGCGGCCTCGTCGGCGGCACGGCCGGTGCCGTGATCGGCGGCGTCAGCCTGAAGAAGTTGACCGCGGACGTCGTGCTGACCGCGACCGACGTGCGCTCGTCCGAGCAGGTCGCGATGGTGGAAGGCCACGCGACGAAGACCGACCTCGGCTGGGCCGGGGGCGGCGGCATCTCCGGCGTCGTGCTGCCCGTGGTCGGCGCGAGCGGCTATTCCGACACCGAGATCGGCCAGGTGATCGCGCTTGCGTACCTGAAGGCGTACAGCGATCTCGTGGCGCAGTTCGAGAACCTGCCGGACGACGCGTCGGCGGCGAGCGCCCATCAGGCGGTGACCATGGCAAAGCCGGGGCGCATGTATGCGACCGCCTCGACGTCGAGCGACGTGGTGCGTCCGCTCGACGCCGGCATGATGCTGTATCCCACGGGCCAGAAGGCCGCGGTGATGTGGGAGGTCGAGGACGAACTCGGAAACAAGGGCTGGGTCTCCTCGCTGCTGTTCGACCTGGCGCGGTGACCGGCGCGGCGGCCGCGCGTGGCCGCCCGGCTGCCTAGAAGCGCGTTATCAGCGGGAAGCTGTCGCCGTTGCGCGAGGCATCGCGTTCCCGGCGCTCCCGCATGCGCTCCTGCAGGGCCTGGCGCTTGGAGGCGATCCAGTCCTCGCGCGAGACCGACCTGTGCGATCCGGCCGCGGCGCGCTGCGCCGCCTCGCGCCGCCGGAACTCGTCGAACTCCTCGTAACCCTCGAGTTCGTGCTGCAATTCCTGCAGCACCAGCTCGAGCATGATCGCGTCGTCCACCAGTCCCAGCACCGGGACGTTGTCCGGCACGAGGTCGTGTGCACTCGCGACGTAGGCGAGTCCGTCGAGGACGCGCTGGCGCTCCGCGTCGGGCAGCCGCCATTCCTCGTCCTCGAGCATGCCGATGAGCGCATTCACCTTCTGCATCCGCTTCGCCACGAACGGCGAGCGCGTGCCCGAAGCGAGGCGCGCCACGGCCGCGCGCGCCGTCGAGGCGATCTCGTGCGCAGGGCGTTGCGCCGCGCGCGCGCGCGCGCGGTGCATCACCGAGCGGAAGTGCTCGAGTTCGAGATCCGAGATCTCGAGAGTGACCGTGAGAGGCGCCATGAAAACCCCCGGACCTAGGGCGTTTCGCGGCCCTTGAGCGGGTCGGTGGCGATGCCGACCTTCACCATGCCGGCGTTCTGCGCGTCCGCCATGACCGTCGCGAGCAACTGGAACTGCGTCGTGCGGTCCACGTGCAGGTGCAGCTCGGGCTGCGGCTTGCGCTGCGCTTCGTTCGACAGGCGCTTCAGCAGCGATTCGCGCTCGATCTGCACGTCGTTGAGGTACATCGTGCCGTCCGCGAGCAGCGCGATCACGATCGTGTCCGGCTTCTCCTCGAGCAGCACCGTGGAGGCCTGCGGCAGGTCGATCTTGATCTTGTGGGCCATCAGCGGCGCCGTGATCATGAAGATGATCAGCAGCACCAGCATGACGTCGACGAGCGGGATCATGTTGATCTCCGCCATCGGGGTGCTGTTGGACTGACCTCTGCCGCCGAGTCCGCTGAATGCCATGGCAATCTCCGCTCTCGATCAGGCCGCCTGCTTGGCGCGGCTGCGATGGTGGTCCATCGACGACGGGACGCGCGCGCCGGTGGTGAGGTAGGCGAGCATGTCCTCGGCGAAGGCGTGGAAGCTCGCGATGATCACGCGGTTGTTGCGCACGAGCAGGTTGTAGCCGAGCACGGCCGGCACCGCGACGGCGAGGCCGAGCGCCGTCATGATCAGCGCTTCGCCGACCGGGCCCGCGACCTGGTCGAGGGACGTCTCGCCGGTCGCGCCGATCCGCACCAGCGCGTGGAAGATTCCCCACACCGTGCCGAACAGGCCGACGAACGGGGCGGTGCTGCCCACGGTCGCCAGGAAGGTCAGGCCCGTCTCCAGCCGCTCCGTCTCGCGATTGATCGACGCGCGCAGCGAGCGGTCGAGGAATTCCGCGCGGTGCAGGGTGCCGGCGAGTCGATCCTCGGTGAGCTGGTCGTGGTGCTCCATCGCGAACTCCGCGTCGAGCGCGATCTTCGAGAAGGGCTCCCAGGTCGGCTGCTGCTCGAGGTAGGGAATCGCCGCCTCGGACGGGGTCTTCCAGAACGACGTCACCACGTGGTTCGAGCGCGTGCGGATGCGCACGACGCGCAGGAACTTGAGGATGATGAAGTACCAGGAGACGATCGACATGACCACCAGCAGCCCGAAGACGAAGATGCCGACGGCATCGGTCGTGCGCAGGAAGTTGGCGAAACTCATGGTCGTCAGGGCTTCGGTGGGATGCATGGTTTGCGTCCTTTCAATCGATCAATGTGAATGCGACCGGCACGATGACCCACGCGCGGATGGGCAGGCCGTTACGGGTGGCGGGGTTGAACTCCCATTCCTTGATGGCTTCCATCGCGGCACGGTCGAGGGCCGATTCGCCGCTCGACTTGCTGAGCGTGATCTCCTGCGGCTTGCCGTTCTCCCCGACGAGCACCCGCACCTTGACCACGCCCTCGATACCCATGCGCAGGCAGCGCGGCGGGTACACCGGCGCCTGCATGCGGCGCAGGCTCAGGTTCTCGACGACGGGCGGCTCGTGCGCGCGCGACGAATCGAGCGCCGTTCCGCCCACCACCGCGTCGGGCGGGCTCGGCGGTCCGGGCTCGCCTTCGAGCAGCTCGTCGCCGATCTCGTACTTCTTGACCTGCGTGTCCGGCGGCACGGGGTCCGTGACGGGCGTGTCGACCAGGATCGGCACGGGTCGCGTCTTGCGGGGCCTCTCGTCCTGCGTCGGGTCGGCGGCTGATGGCGCTGGCTCGGGCTCAGGCGCGAGTGCCGGCGGCAGCTTCGGCGGTGGCAATCGCTCGAGCGAGATCTGGAAGACCGGCGGCAGGTCGCCCTTCATCGCGACCGTCGGGTTCGCAAACAGCCCGCCGATGCCCGCCCCGTGCAAGGCGGTCACCGCCAGCAATACGCTCGCCGCGCCCCAGGTCAGGCGTTCGTCGTGGACGTAGCGGTCGATTTTCATGAGCTTCGCGAGGGGACGATCGGGCTCGCGGCCAGACGCCGCGCGGCCGGGGGTTCGTCGGCCTCAGAATCTAGCGCAATCCTGCTCGCCGCGCGCCGCTGGGCACCGGCGACAAATACCTAATTCCGCAGGGAATTTCCCTCAGCAGACCGCTGCGCGCTGCGGGCCGGCCCCGGCCTCGCGACGGGTCGACGACAGCTTGCGGTAAGCTCCTGCAAACGCCGCGAGGGGTGCCGGTGGCCGTGACGGATCCGTTGTTCCAGCAGGATGCCTACCTGCGCCGCTGCCAGGCGCGGGTCGTCGAGGTGCTGCCGGCGGGCGTGGTACTCGACCGTACCGTGTTCTATCCCCTCGGCGGCGGACAGCCCGGCGACACCGGTTGGCTGCGCGCGGGCGACGGCCGGGACTGGCGAGTCGTGGATGCGCGCAAGGCCGAGGGGGGTCGCATCCTGCACCAGGTCGAGGCGGGAATTGCGTCGCCGGCGGTCGGCGATGGCGTCGAGGCGGTGATCGACTGGGAGCGCCGCCACGCCCACATGCGCATGCACACCTGCCTGCACCTGGTCGGATCGGTGCTGCGTTTCGGCGTGACCGGCGGGCAGATTGCGGCGGACCGCGGCCGTCTCGATTTCGACACCCCGGAAGACATCGACAAGGAACGTGTCACCGCGGCGGTGAATGCGCTCATCGGCGCCAATCACCCCGTCCAGTCGCAGTGGATCACCGACGAGGAACTCGACCGCCAGCCACAGCTCGTGCGGACCCTGTCCGTGCAGCCTCCCAGGGGCGCCGGGCGCATCCGCCTGCTCGAAATCCCGGGCGTGGACCTGCAGCCCTGCGGCGGGACGCACGTTGCCGCCACGGGCGAAATCGGCCCCGTGGTCATTGCCAAGGTCGAGAACAAGGGCCGGCACAACAGGCGCGTGTACGTCGCGTTCGCGTGACCGCACCGTGAGATGATGGCGGCCGGCGCAGGAGGCAACGCTTGTTCCGCTATTTCGAGAAACGGGTCGATCCCTACCCGGACGCCGAGCCGCAACCGCCGCCCCGGGAGTTCTTCCGCTTCCTCTGGGCGTGCTCGGAAGGGATGCGGCCGTTCCTGCTCGGCCTGACGCTCTGCACGGCGGTCATCGGCGCCTTCGAGGCCGCGCTCTTCGCAATGCTCGGGCGCGTCGTGGACTGGCTCGCGGCCGTCGAACCCGCGCGCCTGTGGGCCGAGGAGCGCAGGAGCCTGCTGCTGCTCGCGGCGATCCTTGCCGCGAGCCCGGTGGTCGTCGCGCTCGCGACGGTGATCAAGCACCAGGCGCTCGCGGCCAACTTCCCGATGCGCCTGCGCTGGAACTTCCACCGCCTGCTGCTCGGTCAGAGCATGAGCTTCTACCAGGACGAGTTCGCCGGCCGCATCGCCACCAAGGTGATGCAGACCTCGCTCGCCGTACGTGACACGTGGATGATCGTCGCGGACATCATGGTGTTCGTGATCATCTACTTCGTCACGATGGTGAGCGTGGTCGGCGGGTTCGACGCCTGGATCCTGGTGCCATTCCTCGGCTGGCTGGCGCTCTATTCGGCCGCGCTCGGATTCTTCGTGCCGCGGCTCGGCAAGGTGGCGGCACAGCAGGCCGATGCGCGTTCGCTCATGACCGGACGCGTCACCGACGCCTACACGAACATCGCGACGGTCAAGCTCTTCTCGCACGCGGGACGCGAGGCGGCGTTCGCGCGCGCCGCCATGCAGGAATTCATGCAGACGGCGTATGCGCAGATGCGACTGGTGAGCGGGTTCGAGGTCGTCAACCACGTGCTCAGCATGTCGCTGATCGCGGGTACCGCGGGACTCACGCTGTGGCTCTGGACGCGCGGGGAAGTCGGCATCGGCGCGGTCGCGGCGGCCACCGCGATGGCGCTGCGCCTGAACGGCATCTCGCACTGGATCATGTGGGAGTTCGCGTCGCTCTTCGAGCACGTCGGCACGGTGCGCGACGGCATCAACACGCTGGCGCGGCCGCTCGCCATCGTGGACCGCCCGGGGGCGCGTCCGCTCGTGGTGTCGCGCGGCGAGATCCGCTTCGAGCACGTGCGCTTCGGCTACGGCGGGGAGCGCAGGGTGGTAGACGACCTGGCGCTCGTGATCCGGCCGGGCGAGAAGATCGGGCTGGTGGGGCGCTCCGGCGCCGGCAAGAGCACGGTCGTCAACCTGCTGCTGCGCTTCTACGACGTGGAGGCCGGCCGCATCCTGATCGACGGCCAGGACATCGCCGGGGTGACGCAGGACAGCCTGCGCGCGCAGATCGGCATGGTCACGCAGGATACCTCGCTGCTGCACCGCTCGGTGCGCGACAACATCCTCTACGGCCGGCCCGATGCCAACGACGAGCAGATGGTGGCAGCGGCCCGTCGCGCCGAAGCGCACGAGTTCATCCTCGGGCTGGGCGACCCCGCCGGTCGCCGCGCCTACGACGCCCACGTCGGCGAGCGCGGCGTGAAACTGAGTGGCGGGCAGCGCCAGCGCGTGGCGATCGCGCGCGTGATGCTGAAGGACGCGCCCATCCTGTTGCTCGACGAGGCGACGAGCGCGCTCGACAGCGAGGTCGAGACCGCGATCCAGCAAAGCCTGTACCGCCTGATGGAAGGCAAGACGGTGGTGGCCATTGCGCACCGCCTGTCGACCATCGCCGCGATGGACCGCCTGGTCGTGATGGATCGGGGCCGCATCGTGGAAGAGGGCGACCACGCGTCGCTGCTCGCGCTCGGTGGCCTCTATGCGCGCCTCTGGGCGCACCAGAGCGGCGGGTTCCTCGGCGAGCAAGTCGGCGACGAAGAAGCGGCTCCGCTGCCCGGGGCGGCGGACGAGCCCGGAACCGGTCAGGAGTCGGTCGTGCCGGGCATCGAGCGTGTCCGCCGCGATGCAACCGGTTGAGGCTCCGGGCTCCCCGCACGGCGGGGGTCAGGCGATCGCCTGGACGCCCAGGCCTGCGTGCACGAGCAGGCCCGCCAGCGCGGCCGCGAGCACTACCAGCGCCGAGAAGACGTAGCGGGTGTATCGATCCGTCCTGTTGTGCTTCGACATTCTTGCTTCTCCTCCGTTGCGTTGGAGGCATTCTGCAGAGCTCTTGCGCGTCGCACCTGAGGCAACGGCCTCAATTGGCGGCTCCGGGTCCCGGGATATTTGTCCCGGCGGGCCTCGTGTAACCTTGGCCGCAGCCAGCGGCGCGGACCGGCAAATGGACCAGACGATTCGTTTCACCAAGAGCAGCGACGGAGTGCGTCTCGCGTACGCGCAGTCCGGAACGGGCGAGCCCATCGTCAAGGCCGCGAACTGGCTCTCCCACCTCGAGGTCGACTGGCAGAGCCCGGTCTGGCGCCACTGGTTCAGGTTCCTGTCGTCCCGGCACACGCTGCTGCGTTACGACGCGCGTGGCTGCGGGCTGTCGGACTGGTCGGTGACCGACCTGTCGCTGGATGCGCAGGTCGCCGATCTCGAGGCGGTGGTTGCGGCAGCCGCGGTCGACCGGTTTGCGCTGCTCGGGATTTCCCAGGGCGGTTCCGTCGCGATCGAATACGCGTGCCGGCACCCCGAGCGGGTTTCGAAGCTCGTGCTGTTCGGCGCGTTCCCGTATGGCTGGTACAAGGCCGGCCCGACGACGGCGCAACAGGCGCGCTCGTTGTTCGGGTTGATCGAGAGCGGCTGGGGGCAGGAGAACCCTGCCTTCCGGCAGGTGTTCACGTCGATCTTCATCCCCGGCGCCAGTCCGGAGCAGGAGAGGTGGTTCGACGATCTCATGCGTGTGACGAGCAAGCCCGCGATCGCGGCCAGCATCCTGCACGCCTACGGTGACGTCGATATCCGGCACCGGCTCGCCGATGTCGCGGCGCCCACGCTGGTCGTGCATTGCCGGCACGATGCCGCCATCCCCTTCAGGCTGGGCCGCGAGCTGGCAACCGGCATCCCGGGCGCGCGGTTCGTCGAACTCGACAGTCGCAATCACGTGCTGCTCGAGGACGAACCCGCCTGGGCGCGATTCTGCGCGGTCGTCAACGAATTCCTGGGCATTGCGAACGCAGGCACCCCGGGGCCGCGTGCGTCGAGCCCGGCCGTATTTGCGTCACTGACTGCGCGCGAGCGCAAGGTGCTGGCGCAGGTCGCCAGGGGCCTCGCCAATGCCGAGATCGCAAGCGCGCTGTTCATCAGCGAGAAGACGGTGCGCAACCATCTCACCAGCATATTCGGCAAGCTGGGAGTCGACTCGCGCGCCCGGGCGATCGTGATGGCGAGGGACGGCGGGTTCGATTGACCTGACGGCCCGCCGGCGCCCCTCAGCCGAGCGCCTGCTCGAGGTCCGCGACGAGGTCGTCGGGGTGCTCGATCCCGACGGACAGCCGCACCATCGCGTCGGTGACGCCCAGCCGGTCGCGGGTCTCCTTCGGCACGCCGGAGTGCGTCGTGGACGCCGGGTGCGATATCAGCGACTCGGTGCCGCCGAGGCTCACGGCCAGCTTGATGACCTGCAGCCCGTCCAGGAACCGGAAAGCCTCCGCCTCGCCACCCTTGACGTGGAAGGCGAAGGTCGAGCCCGCGCTGCCGCACTGGCGCTGGAAGACGGCGTGCCGTGGATCGTCCTCGCGCAGGAACCCGAGGTAATTGACCGACTCGACCTTCGGGTGCTTCGCCAGGTACTGCGCCACGATGGCGGCGTTCTCCGCCGCCTTGTTCATGCGCAGCGACAGCGTCTCCATCGAGCGCATGATCATCCATGCCGAGTTGGGGTCCAGTTGCGAGCCCATGGCGCTGCGCAGCAGGCGCACGGGCTTCACGATGGCCTTGGAGCCTACGATGCCGCCCGCGACGAGGTCGGAGTGTCCGCCGACGTACTTCGTGAGCGAATACATGACGATGTCCGCGCCGTGCTCGAGCGGCCGCTGGAACACCGGGCCGAGGAAGGTGTTGTCGACGGCGAGCGGCGGGCGCGGCCCGCCCTGCTCGCGCGCCAGCCATTCGGAGGCTTCGCGCATCAGGCGCAGGTCCACCAGGCTGTTGGTCGGATTGGCCGGCGTCTCGGTCACGATCAGTCCCACGCGTCCGCCCCGCTCCCTTGCGATCGACAGCGCGCGCGTCGTCGCGCCCATCACTGCTTCACGATCGCAGGCGTCCGCGACGCCCACCGAGCGGATGCCGAAGTTGGGCAGCGTCTTCTCGATCAGCGTCTCGGTGCCGCCGTACAGCGGCTGGCTGATCAGCACCACGTCGTTCGGGCGCAGGTAGGTCCAGAGCGTCGTGGCGATGGCCGACATGCCACTCGAGAAAACGAGTCCGGCTTCGCCGCCTTCCCACAGCGCGAGGCGGTCCTCCAGCACCTCGAGGTTCGGGTTGTTGAAGCGCGAGTAGACGAGGCCCGCGGCCTCGCCCGGGGGCGGCTCCTTGCGACCGGACGTGTAGTCGAAGAAGTCCTTGCCGTCCTGTGCGCTCTTGAAGACGAAGGTGGACGTGAGGAAGACCGGCGGCTTGAGCGAACCCTCGGAAAGCCGCGCGTCGTAGCCGTAGCCCATCATCTGGGTCTCGGGCCGCAGCAGGCGGTTGCCGATCCTGCGCTTGTGGTAGCTGTCGTATGCCATCGGAGCCATTCCCCGTCGAGGTTAGTGCCGCGCAGTCTACGGCAGGCCGGTGCGCCGCACATTGCAGCCGCCGCCACCGTCCGCCGGCTGCACTGGCCTCCCAGCCCGAACAGGTCTCGCGGCCGTGTCTTGATTGCCCGCTCCACTCACGAGTATATGTACCGGCTACCGACAGGGCGGGTGGCCGGACCAAGGCCAGTGAGCGCCGATGGGAGCAAAAGAGCAGTTCACGGCCCTGCTGCAGGCCGCAAACATCGGGATCGGCGGCGCCGAGCCCTGGGACATTCGTGTGCTCGACGACCGGCTCTTCGAGCGCGTACTCGCGGGCGGGTCGCTGGCGGCGGGAGAGGCTTACATGGACGGCTGGTGGGAAGCCGACCGCCTGGACGAGTTCTTCGCGCACGCACATCGCGCGCAGCTCGATCGCAAGCTCGCGACCGCGACCCTGGTCGCCCGGGCGGCACTCGCCAGGATCGGCAACCTGCAGGGACGCAGGCTGTCGCTGCGCGTAGCGCAGCAGCACTACGATATTTCGAACGACCTCTACGCGGCGATGCTCGGCGAAACGATGCAGTACACCTGCGCGTACTACGGCCCGGACGGCGCCGAACGGACGCTCGACGAGGCGCAGTATCGCAAGCTGGAGCTGATTGCCGCGAAGCTCGCCCTGCGGCCCGGCATGAAGGTGCTCGAGCTCGGCAGCGGCTATGGCGGGCTCGCGCGTCACCTCGCGCAGCGCCATGGCTGCAGCGTCGTCAGCTACAACATCAGCCGTGAGCAGGTCGCCTTCGCGAGCGACTGGTGCCGCGGCCTGCCGGTCGAGTTCCGCCTGCAGGATTACCGCGAGGCGGCGGCGGACCCGGCGTTCTACGACCGCGTGGTGAGCATCGGGCTCATGGAGCACGTCGGGCCGAAGAACTACCGTCGTTTCTTCGAGATCGCAGCGGAACGGCTGGCGCCAGGGGGGCTCTTCCTGGTGCACACGATCGGCGGCAACGTCAGCAAGCCGACGGCCGATCCCTGGATCGACAGGTACATCTTCCCCGGCGGGGTGATCCCGTCCGAGAAGCAGATCACAGAGGCGAAGGAGGGGCTGTTCGTCCTCGAGGACTGGCACAACTTCGGCCCGGACTACGACCGCACGCTGCTCGCGTGGCACGAGAATTTCCTCGCGGCCTGGCCCGCGTTGCGCAAGGACCCGCAGCTCGACGAGCGCTTCTACCGGATGTGGCGCTATTACCTGAACTCCACCGCCGGCGCGTTCCGCGCGCGGGCGCTCAACCTCTGGCAGTTGGTCCTGAGCCGCGGCGACGTCCCGCGCTACGGTCCCGTGCGCTGAGCAATGCAGCGCGAGAACCTCGCGGAGCACCGCGCGCGGGTGGAGCGACTGGCCGCGGCACTCCGCTCGTCGACCGGGCCCGTCAGGTTGCGCAAGCGTACGAGCAATCTCTTCCGGCCCCGCGAGCCCGCGGACCGCGTGCACCTCGATGGCACCACGCTGAACCACGTGATCGGGATCGACGCGGCAGGGCGCACGGCCGACGTCGAGGGGATGACGACGTATGCCGACCTCGTCGACGCGACGCTGCCGCACGGTCTTGCGCCCGCGGTCGTCCCGGAACTGAAGAGCATCACCGTCGGAGGCGCCACGACCGGGCTCGGTATCGAGTCGAGTGCGTTCCGCTACGGGCTGGTGCACGAGAACGTGAGGGAGTTCGACGTTCTGGTGGCCGACGGGCACGTGCTGCGCTGTTCGCCGACGGAGCACGCCGACCTGTATCGCGGCTTCCCGAATTCCTACGGCAGCCTCGGCTACGCGACGCGGCTCACGGTCGGCCTCATCCCGGTCACACCGTTCGTGCGGCTTGGTCACCAGCGCTATGCGGAGCCGGAGCGGTTTTTCGCCGCCGTCGGCGAGGAGTGCACGCAGCCGACGTGCGATTACCTCGACGGCGTGTTACTTCGGCCCGGGCGACTTCGTCCTGACACGGGCGACCCTGGTCGAGCACCTCCCTCACGGCGCGCGAGCAGGCGACTACACGTGGCTGCAGGAGTACTGGCGCAGCCTGCGCGCGCGAGTGGAGGACTACCTGACGATCCGGGATTATCTGTGGCGCTGGGACACGGACTGGTTCTGGTGCAGCCGGAACGTGGGCGCGCACCTGATGCCGGTGCGCCTGCTCGCGGGGCCGCGGCTCCTCTCGAGCGTCACCTACCAGAGAATCATGCGCGCGGCGCAGCACTATCCGCTGAAGGCGCTCGAGCGCCTGCGGTCGCGCCGTGAGTCCGTGATCCAGGACGTCGACATCCCGCTCGCCAGCGCGGCGGGCTTCCTCGAGCAGTTCCACGCCGAGGTCGGCATCACGCCCGTCTGGGTCTGTCCTTTCGTGGTCAGGACCGATCGTCACCCGCTGTACCGCCTGCGCACGGACACGGCGTACGTCAATTTCGGCTTCTGGGACACGGTGCCGAGCCGGGAGCCCGATGGCCATTACAACGCGATCGTCGAGCGGCTGGTGGCGAGGCACGACGGCAAGAAGAGCCTGTACTCGCGCAGTACCTTCGACGAGCAGACGTTCTGGAGCATCTACGACCGGCGGTCCTACGACGAGCTGAAGCGGCAGTACGACCCGACCGGTCGCTTTCCCGGCCTGTACGAGAAGACCGTCGCACGCCGTTGACCTTGACATCCCCGCCCCGGCATACGACGTTGCGCGGGTTTCCAGGGCCGTCGGACATGAAGAGCCCGCAACCGAAGCGTTTCTGGGGTGAGTTGCTGCGCCGGCGCGTGGTGCGGGCCGCGATCTATTACGTGGCGGGCGCTTGGGTCCTGGCGCAGGCGCTCGACCTGCTGCTCGACGCCTTCGACGCCTCGCAGTACATGCGCTTCGTCGTCGCCGGCCTGGTGCTCGGGCTGCCGGTCGCGGTCGTGCTCGCGTGGATGTTCGACCTGACCCCAGTCGGCATCGAGCGTACGCCGGCTTTGCCCGTACCGGCTGCCGACCCGCCCGAAGACTCGATCGCGGTGCTGCCGTTCGCTAACCTGAGCAACGAGCCGGAAAACGAGTATTTCTCCGACGGCCTGGCCGAGGAGGTCCGCAACCAGCTCGCACGCGTGAAGGGATTGCGGGTGGCTGCGCGCAGTTCGTCGTTCGCGTTCAAGGGTCGCCACGAGGACGTGCGCGAGATTGGTCGGCGCCTGAACGTCGCCTCGGTACTCGAAGGCGGCGTGCGCAAGCACGCGGGCACGGTACGCATCGACGTCCAGCTGGTGAGCGCCGCCGACGGCTACCAGATCTGGTCCGAGACCTTCGAGCGGCAGCTCGACGACATCTTCAAGTTGCAGACCGAGGTAGCCTGCGCGGTCATCGCCGCGGTGAGGCCGCGTGCGGCCGCCGCGGAGCGCCCGCGGCTCGAGCCCGCGACCCGGAGTTTCGACGCCTACAACCTCTACCTGCTCGGGCGCCATCATTTCCACAAGCGCACCGAGGCGGCGCTGCGGCGGGCGATGGACTGCTTCCAGCAGGCGATCGACCGCGACCCCGGCTATGCGCTGGCATACTCCGGCCTCGCCGATGCGTACACGCTGGCGAGCGCCGGATACTACGGTGACATTCCCGCGGCGGAGTCGATCTCGCAGGCGCTGCCCGCAGCGCAGAAGGCGCTCGCGCTCGCGCCCGGGCTCGGGGAGGCGTACGCGTCGCTGGGGCTCATTCGCCACAACCAGGGCGACTACGCCGCCGCGGAGCAGGCGCTCGAGCGGGCCATCGAGTTGAATCCAAACTACACGATGGCCCATGTCTGGCGTGGCCTGGTGCTGACCTCGCAGGGCCGCTACCGCGAGGCGGCCAGCCACATGCTCGACGCGTTCCGACTCGACCCGCTCTCGCCGATCATCAATGCCAACGTGGGTTTCGACGCGTTGCGCTTCGGCGACGAGACGCAAGCCTCGGCCCGCTTCGCCGCTGCCATCGAGATCGACCCCGCGTTCCCGGTCCCGTATTCCGGCATGGCGCGCATGAACGCCACGCGCGGCTCGCTGGACGAGGCGCTGCGCTGGATCGACCGGGCGATCGAGCGCGCGCCAGCGCGAGCGTTCTATCTCGCGCGCAAGGCCCTGATTCTTGCGCAGCTCGGCCGGATCGACGCCGCGGTCGCCACGGTCGAGGCGGCCTGCTGCCGCTCCCGCGGCAACCTGTTCGAGGCCGACCTCGTGGCCGGGCTGCGCGTCGTGGTCGGGGATCGCGCCGCGCTCGAGCGGATCGTGAATTGCGAAGGCGAGTGCACGTGGGCGCCCGCCCAGCGCGCCCAGGCGCTCATTGCGCTCGGCGACCGTGCGGCGGCGCTGCGGGCGTACGAGGGCGAGCCGCCGGACATGCGCCGCGCGATCAACGACCTCATCAACGACGAATGGGTCTGGCGATTGCCGCACACAGTGAACTACGCGCACCTGCGCATCGACACGGGAGACGAGGGTGGGCGGGACACGCTGCAGGATTTCCTGGCGCGCGCGGAGGAGATGCGTGCGGCGGGTATCGTGAACGTCGACGCCCTCTACTGGGTCGCGAGCGCCCATGCCGTCCTGGGCGAGGAGACGCGGGCGCTCGAGCTGCTGGAGGAGGCGGTGGGCCGCGGCTGGCGGCACGCCTGGTGGGCGCGCGGCGACTGGAACTGGTCCGGTCTCGCGGAGGACCCGCGTTACCGAGGTCTGCTCACGCGCGGCTGAACTACCGCCGACGGCCTGGCGCACACCGCGCAGGCGGGATCGCGCAGGATCTCGAATTCGCTGAAGCGGCCCTGCAGCGCGTCGAAGTGCAGCAGACGTCCGCAAAGCGGCGTGCCCACGCCGAGCAGCAGTTTCAGCGCTTCGGTGGCCTGCAGCATGCCGATCGTCCCCGGCAGCACACCGAGCACGCCTGCCTCGACGCAGGACGGCGCGAACCCGGTCGGCGGCGGCTCCGGATAAAGGCAGCGGTAGCAGGGCCCCGCCGCCGTGGCGGCGCCGAAGACCGTCACCTGCCCTTCGAAGCGGAACACCGAGCCGTGCACGTCCGGGACGCCGAGCTGCACGCAGGCATCGCTCACGAGGTAGCGCGTCGCGAAGTTGTCGGAGCCGTCGAGGACGACGTCGTGGCCGGCGACGATGTCGCCGACGTTTCCAGCGTCGAGCCGCACACGCAACGCGTTCACTTCGATGCCGGGATTGAGTGCGGCGAGGGTCGCGCGCGCCGAGTCGACTTTCGGTTGCCCGATGCGCGCATCCGTGTGCAGCACCTGTCGCTGCAGGTTGCTGCGCTCCACGGTGTCGTCGTCGGCGAGCGTGATGCAGCCGACGCCCGCCGCTGCAAGGTACAGGGCGGCCGGCGAACCGAGACCGCCCGCGCCGACGATCAGCACCCGGCTCGAGAGCAGCCTGCGCTGCCCGGCCTCGCCGACCTCCGGCAGCATCAGTTGCCTTGCATAACGTTCCCGGTCGAGATCGTCCGCCGCTTCCGCGACCTGCACCGGCAGCCCCTCGCGTCGCCATCGCGAGTAGCCTCCCGCTACGGAACGCACGTCGCCGAAGCCCAGCGCCGCGATGCGTCGCGCGGCGGCCTGCGAACGGACGCCGCTCGCGCAGATGACGAGCACGGGAGCGTCGCACCGGGCGATCTGCGCAATGCGGCTGTCGAGTTCGCACGCAGCAACCGCCACCGCTCCGGCGGCAAACCCTGCCGCGAGTTCCCCCGGCTCGCGCACGTCGACGAGGACGGCACCGCGACGCATGAGCTCGAGCGCGTCGGCGGGTTCGACTTCGGCGACGGGGTCTGGTGCCGCTGACATCGTCAGCCGCCCGCTACCGCGGGAATGATGCTCATGACGGCGCCTGCCGCGACCTTCGTGGCAAGACCGTGCCGTCCGCGCACGTTGACAGGGCCGACGAATATGTTCACGTAGGGGCGCAGCTCGCCGTCGGGCGTGAGCAGCCGGGGCGGCAGGTGGGGATGGTGCTCGCCGATACGCCGGATCACCTCGCCGACCGTGCCGGCGGCGACGCGAATTTCCTCGCGTCCGTCGGCAAACGCGCGGAGCGGGCCCGGAATGCGCACGGTGACCTCGGTCATGGCGGGATTGTAGGACCCGCACCCGCCGAGGTCACGGCGAGCCGCCTAGCGGCGGACGACCGCGACGACAGGTGCGTCGTGGCGGCGGAGGCAGGCCAGGACCACGCGCTCGAGCGCGGGGTCGAGGTCGAGCGCCATCTCGGCCGCTGCCCGGGCGAGCGCCGCGCGTTCCGCGTCGTCCACCATGTTGATCAGCGGTACGAACCGTCGGCCCGCGCTGGCCTTGCGCAGCCCCTCGGGGTGGACGATGAGCCGCGCGAGGTGCGCCGGCTCGATCGTTCCGTGCTCCGCGAGGCCCGTGACCCGCGTGATCCGCCCGATGCGGTGCGCGACGCGGGAATCGAGCGGCGCGCCGATCGCACGCGCCGAGACGACCGCTACGATCGTAGTGCAACCGCCCGGCAGGGCCGGTTCGTCGTCCTCCGGCGCCTTGATCCAGCGCATTCGCGCGCCGTCCGCCTTGACGTAGGTGGCGGCGAAGCGCTGCTCGCGGTGTGTCCGCTCGATCACGTCGCACGGCACCCCCGCGTAACGGCCCGGCTTGTCGCTCGGGCAGGCGTACGCGACTTTCGCGGCGGCATCGAGCGAGGCGATCCGCGCGGGCAGGCGTTCGGGGTGGTCGATGGCGGTGACGAAGCCGAGCTCCTCGGGGAAGTGCGCCGTGAACACCGTCGCCGTGAGCGCCACTCGCGAGGGGTGTCGCGCCGCGAGGTGCTGCAGCACAGTCTTCTTGCCGCCCGCGCCGACCGCGCAGACGATTCCCTCGCGCGCATCGAGCAGGTCCAGCAGCGATTCTCCCATGCTACGTGCCCGTCGTGCGCGCAGCCGCGACGCTCAGGATGCGGGGCAGGTAGGCCGCGGCCAACTGCCAGTGCGCGCCGCCATCGCGGCTCGCAAAGAGGTGGCCCGTCGAGGTGCCGAAATAGACCCCGCAAGGCTGCTCATCGTCGGTGTCCATCGCGTCGCGCAGTACGGTGGCGTACACGTGCTCCTGCGGGAGGCCGTCCGATACCGAGATCCAGTTCGCCCCGCCGTCGCGGCTGCGGAAGACGCGCAGCTTCGCATCGACGGTGATCCGCAGGTGTGCGCCCTGCTCGGGTACCTGGAACACCGTGTCGGGATCGTTGGGGTCGCAGGCGAGTGCGTAGCCGAAATCGCTCGGCAGGCCGTCGGTGATCTCGGTCCAGTGGCGGCCGCCGTCGTCGCTGCGGTAGGTGCCGTTGTAGCACTGCCGGTAGAGCCTGGTTCCGTCGCGCGGATGCCTGACGATCCGGTGCACGTTGTGGCCGGCGACCGGGTAGCGCTCCGGCAGGTTTTCGGCGCGCACGCCCACGTTGGCTGGCGACCACGACGAGCCGCCATCGTCGCTGCGGTAGGCGCCGCCCGCGGAAACGGCCACCACCATGCTGCGCGGCTCGCGACGGTCGATGCAGATTGAATGTACCGCGAAGATGCCGCGCGAGGGCTCCCAACTGCTGCGCGTCGGGTGCTCGTTCAGGGCCTCGACCGGGCGCCACGTGGCGCCGCGATCGGCGCTCACGAACAGCCCTGCCGGGTCGATGCCCGCGTAGAGCCGCCGGCCGTCGGGTGTCCAGGCCAGGGACCAGATGGCCTTGAGCGAGTCGCGGTGGCGTCCGGCGGGGTGGTGCGGGACTGCGTCGAGACTGGCCCATGTCGAGCCGCCGTCGTCGCTGCGAAAGATGTGTGCGCCCCAGACCGAGTGACGCACGGCGGCGTGCAGTTCGCGGGGCAGGCCAGGCGTCGCGACGACCTGCAGGACCTCCTGTCCGGCGAGGTGGGGCCCTTCGACCTGCCAGGGGCCCGCGCGCGCGGGCGAGCGCGCGCTGAACAGGCCCTTGTCGGTGCCGACGTACAGCGTCGTCACTTTTCCAGCAGCCGCGGCATGAGCTCGACGAGGTTGCAGGGACGCGTGCGGTAGTCGAGCTGCGCCTCGATCAGTTCGTCCCAGGCGGTGGCGCAGGCGCCCGAGGAGCCGGGCACGCAGAAGACGTAGGTCGCGTTCGCGACGCCCGCCAGTGCGCGCGACTGCATGGTCGAGGTACGGATCTGGGCGAAGGAGATCGAGCGAAACATCTCGCCGAAGCCCTCGATGACCTTGTCGAGCAGCGGCAACACCGCCTCGGGCGTGCCGTCGCGACCGGTCACGCCGGTGCCGCCGGTGGCGATGACCGCGTCGACCGCGGTGTCGGCGATCCACCGCGAGACCGCCGCTCGGATCTGGTAGACGTCGTCGGGCACGATGAGCTTCCCGGCGAGGCGGTGGCCCGCCTTCGTCAGCCGCTCGACCAGCAGCCGCCCGGACTTGTCCGTCGCCTCGTCGCGGGAGTCCGAGACGGTGAGCACCGCGATGTTGATCGGGCGGAATTCGCGTTCGCTGCCGCCGTGCGCATGGGTCATGGATCCTACCTCCGCCGCTGTGCCGTCAGACCAGTCCCGCAAATGGCTGGACGTTCACGGTCATGCCGGGCTGTACTTCTTCCTGGTCGATCGGCAGCACGATGAAGCAGTTCGCGTCCGTCATCGAGTGCAGGACACCGGCGCCCTGGTGGCTCGTGGGCCGCACTACGTAGCGGCCGCCCTCATCGAGCCCCAGGATGCCGCGCTGGAACTCGACGCGTCCCGCGCGCTTGCGGATTTTCGCGAGGCAAGTGGCCGCCAGCAGGATCGGCGGATCGTTGCGCCTGGCGCCGGTGAGCTTCACGAGCGCGGGCTGCACGATCTGGTAGAACGTCGCCATCACCGACACCGGGTTGCCGGGCAAGCCGAAAAAGAGCGCGTTGCCGACGCGGCCGAAGGTGATCGGCTTGCCGGGCTTCATCGCCACCTTCCAGAACGCTACCTCCCCGAGACGCCGCAGGGTCTCGACGACGAAATCCGCCTCGCCGACGGAGACGCCGCCGGAGGCGACGATCGCATCGGCGCGCGCCGCCGCCTCGTCGATGGCGCGCTCGGTGTCCTCGCGCCGGTCGCGCACCACGCCGAGGTCGATCACCTCGAGGCCGAGCCGCGCGATCATGCCGTGGAGACTGTAGCGGTTGCTGTCGTAGATCTGCCCTTCGGCGAGTTCCTCCCCGGCTGAGCGCAGTTCGTCGCCGGTCGACAGGATCGCCACTCGCGGCCTGCGCAGGACCGCAACCCGACCGATCCCGATCGAGGCGATGAGTCCCAGGTGAGCCGGCTGCAGCAGCGTGCTCGCGGGCAGGGCGACGTCGCCGGCGCGAATGTCCTCGCCGGCCTTCCGGCGATGCTGGCCGGGCTTGTGGCCGGCGGCGACGACGACGGTGTCGCCCTCGACGCGCACGTGTTCCTGCATCACGACGGTGTCGGTGCCCGACGGCAGGGTCGCGCCAGTCATGATGCGCGCGCACTCGCCTGGGCCGACGGTCGCGGCGAATGGCCGGCCGGCCCACGAGGTGCCGACGACTCGCAGCGAGCGCGTGCCCTCGGACGGCAGGTCGCCGCCCGCGAGGGCATAGCCGTCCATGGCCGAGTTGGTGTGCGAGGGCACGTCGACCGTCGAGCGCACCGGCTCGGCCAGCACGCGGCCGAGAGCGGCGCGCAACTCGACCGTTTCCGCGTCCGCGACCGGCTCGACGGTGTCCAGGATCCGGGCGCGAGCCTCCTCGAGGCGAAGGCTGCGGTGGCCGTGCCCCGGCTCGTCGCAGGGGTCGACGTCGGCGGACAGGGGCGTGGAGCGCTCGTTCATCGCCTCATGCTACTCAGGAGGCCGCGGCATTTGAAAGCAGCAGCGCCTCGATGCGCTGCCGCTCCTCCGGGTCGTTGACGTTCACGAAGCAGCCGGGCCGGTCGCTCATGTCGGCTTCCGCGAGCCGCTGGCGCTCGAACCAGCGGTCGATCTTGCGGCCGCCCGAGTCCAGGAACGCGCCGAGGTCCGCCGCCAACCCACGCCGCAGCAACAGGAAGGTGGGCTGCTGGCGGTCGCCGTCATGTGCCACGGCAATGTCCGCCCCATTCGCGAGGAGGGTCGCGTGCATGCGTTCGGCAAGGTCCGGCGCGATCAGCGGGGAATCGCAGGGCGCCGTGAGCAGGTAATCCGTCCGGAGCACGTCGAGTGCACTCAGCACGCCGGCCAACGGCCCGAGATAGCCCTCGCGCGTGTCAGGCAAGACGCGATAGCCAAAACCCGCGTAGCGCTCGAGGTTGCGGTTGGCATTGATGAACAACGGGCCGACCTGGGGCGCGAGGGCCTCGAGCACGTGCTCGATCATCGGCCGGCCGGCGACCTCGATCAGTCCCTTGTCCACGCCGCCCATGCGCCGCGCCTGGCCACCCGCCAGGACGAGGCCGGTGATCGATTCACGCGCGTGATTCGATAGCATCGTTGATCCGGTCCGGACAGGAGCGTTGCACCGCTCGAGGCATTGGATCATGGGTACGGCCGGCGCCAGCCGCAACTGCGGCGGCCCGTGTTGCCGCGAGGTGCGACAAAATGGCGCTATCACGGCCGCCTTGCGTCATCCTGTCGCGGATCGTAGCCTTACGTGCGACGCCGGGTGCTCCGATTCACGGTGCACGCGTGGTCGAGGTCGATGCTGGGATGAAAGAGCAGGTCTCGTTGCTGATCACCGGCTCGCCGGCCTCCGCGGATGCGCGTCTGTCGCGGCAGCTGTCGCGCGAGTTTGCGCTGGTCGAATGGGCCGACGACACGGAGGGCGCGGACCGGCTGCTGCCTCGTTGTCACTTCGACTGCATCGTTGTGCACGTCGCCTCGCTGGACGATCCGGCATTGGCCTGGATCTCGCGGGTGCGCCGCGGCCTCGGCCCCGACCCAACGATTCTGGTCGCGGGCCGCGGCGATCCCGGGCTCGCCTCCGCGGCACGCCACGCAGGCGCGAGCGGCTGCCTTGCAGTCCCGTTGGATGCGACCACGTTGCGCGAGGCTGTCAACGGTCGGGTCGGTGCCGGAGCCATGGGCCGTGGGGTCGACCTGGTCGGTGACAGCGCCGCCATCCGCGCCGTCCAGGCCCTCGTCGCGCGCATTGCCCCGACGCCGGCGACCGTGCTGGTCGAAGGTGAAACCGGTGCGGGCAAGGAACTCGTCGCCCGCCTGCTGCACCGTCACAGCCGCCGGCGCGGGCCGTTCGTGCCGGTCAATTGCGGCGCTATCGCACCGGAGCTCATGGAGAGCGAGCTTTTCGGCCACGCCAAGGGTGCCTACACGGGCGCGCACCAGGTCCGCGAGGGCCTGTTTGCTGCCGCACAAGGGGGCACGCTGTTCCTCGACGAGATCGGCGCCATGCCTCGCGACCTGCAGGTCAAGCTGCTGCGCGCGCTCGAGGAACGCGCCATCCGGCCGGTCGGCGCCGATCGCGAGGTGCCTGTCGACGCGCGCATCATCGCCTCCACCCAGCCCGGGCTCCCGGCCCGGGTCGCGGCCGGCGACTTTCGCGAGGATCTGTACTACCGCCTGCACGTCGCGCACATCGTGCTGCCGCCGCTGCGCGAGCGGCCGGGGGACGTGGCCGCACTGGCGCGGCACTTCATGGCGCAAGCGTCCGCGGAGTTCGGCATGCCCGCCATCGAACTCGACGAGCGCCGGTTGCAGTGGCTCTGCGCGCAGCCCTGGCCGGGCAACGTGCGCGAGCTGCGCAACGTGGTCGAGCGCGCCGTGCTGCTCGGCGACCTGCCGGACACGGGTCCGGTTGCACCGCTGCGCCGCGAGCCGCCGGCGGGCGCCTACCCGGTCGAGTGGACGCTCGAGCAGGTCAAGCTGGCGCACATGCAGCGCGTGGTCGATGCGCATGGCGGCAACAAGTCGGCGGCGGCACGGCAGCTCGGCGTCTCGCGCAAGACGCTCGAGCGCAAGCTCGGCTGGCCGGCCGACGAGCGTCCGGACTGATACCCTCCAAGTCGTCCACAGCGGGGAAATCGCATGAGCCAGTCGTCCTTCGACGCAGAAAAATTCGGCGGAGAAATCCGCAAATTCCTGAAGCGGGTCGGGATCACCTCGCAGATCGAGATCGAGAACGCCGTGCGCGACGCGCTCGCCCGCGGCGCGCTCGACGTGACCGGACCGCTGCGGGCGCGCATGGTGCTCGAGGTTCCGGGCCTCGCGCTGCGCCACGAGGTGACGCAGGACCTCTCGCTCAGCTAGCGCGAACGGCGCCTCAGGACGCAGACCAGACGAGCGTCCCGACGCCACCGAGGTCGTAGCCGCCGAGCAGCTGCGCGAGGCGCTGGCACTCGGTGCCGCGCAGCTCGTCGAGCAGCCGGCGGAAGAGTGTGCGGAAGAACACTCCACGCGGCAGCGCGAGATCGAAGGCCTCCCAGCCGATCGGCTGGAAGTCGAGGCCGAACTCGCGGGCCGCGGCCCGGATGCCGGGCGCCACGTCGGCCTGTCCCATGGCGACTGCGGCTGCGGCGTCGCGCTCGGAATAGGCTCGCGCTGTAACACGCCGGTCCGCGGGGTCCGCACCATGCTGCGCAATGACTTCCTGCAGGAACCGCTGCGACCCTGCGCCTTCCTGACGTTCAACCCAGCGGACCTGCGGCTTGAACAGCTGGTCGAGCCGGCCGGTGGACGCCCACAGGTCCGGCGCCATGATCAAGCCCTGTTCGCGGCGGAAAAGTCGCACCAGCACCCAGTCCTCGTGCTGCGGGTACTGGCGCAGCAGGGCCGGGTGACGCTGGCCGGATTCCGAGTCCGGTCCCCAGTGCAGCGCGCAGAGGTCTGCGCGACGTCGCGCGAGCAGCGACAGGCCGAGCTGCGTTCCGGTGACCGCATAGCTGATCGACGCCTGTCCGCGCAACTCGGCGCCGAGCAGCATGATCGCGCGATAGAGCAGCGGGTCGTCGCTGCCCGCGATGACCATGCGGTCCGTCAGCAGGCCGCCGTGGCTGGATTCCATGAGCCACTGGTCGACGAGATGGCGCGGAAACAGCCATTTGCCGGTGAGGCGGGTCGCCGGGATCCGCCCCTCGTTCACGAGCTCGTACACCTTCTTTTCGTTCAGGCGCAGGTAGCGGGCGACTTCGCGCACGGTCATGAAACGAGGCGGCTCGGCGGCCGTCGCCTGCGCCGCATCGACCTCTGCCTGCGACGACCTGGGGGTGGACTTGCGAGTGCTCATCGGGATGCCTCCGCGAGCAATGCTGCAAGATCCGTTCCGCCGCGGGAGCGTGGGGCATCGCTTGCATCCTCGCGCCCCGGCTGGTGCAGAATGCGAGTCATTCAGGCAGGAGGCGCTTGCGAGCGAGCATGGCGACGCGGCCACGATTGAGCATTCCCGTCGCGGTCATCATGGGCCGCCGCATGGTCGGGCGCGACCGGTGGCGGGTCCCGAGCTGGCGGGTGCTGGGCGTCGTGTCTGGCGGGAGCCTGCCTGGCCGCGAGGTGCGCGGGGAGCCGGTCCACAGCACCGAGGACGAGCAGCAGTTCCTGTGGGGTGGGCTCGTGCTCGAGCTCTATCGCGACGCGACAGAGAGCTATTGGTCGAACCTGGTCGGCAGCGATCCCGCGCTGTACGTGCTCTGCACGTCGACCGACGACGGCGCACTCGAGCCGGAATGCGTGACGGCCGACCCGAACGAGGCTGGGTCGGGTGTGGAAGGCAACGACCGGGTGTTCGCTGCGCCGATCCCGCCCGAGGTTTACCAGCAGCTCGAGCGCTTCATCGTCGAGCACCACGTACCGCAGGAGAAGCGCAAGCGCAAGCGTACGGACTGGACCGCGGAGGATCCGTCATGAACGAGCGCGACGCCGCCTCGTTCCTCGAACGCTGGTCCCGCAGGAAAACGCTGGCCCGCGAGGAGGCGCAGCCGGCGGCCGAGCCCGAGGAGGGCGCCTTGCCGGCGGCGGAGGCCCCGTCGCTTCCCGCCGACGCGGAGACGCCGCCGGTCGAGTTGAAACTACCGGATCTCGACACGCTCGACGGCGACTCCGACTACAGCGCCTTCCTGACCCCCGGGGTCGATACGCTGTTGCGGCGCCGGGCGCTGCGCAAGCTGTTCCACAGCCCCAAGTTCAACGTCCTGGACGGCCTCGACGACTACATGGGCGATTTCACCTCCTTCGAGCCGCTCGGCGACATCGTCACCGCGGACATGCGCCACCAGATCGAGCGGGCGGCACGAAAGCTGGCGCAGGCGCTCGATGAGCCGCGCGAACCCGCGCCGGCCGCCGCCGCTGCCGCCGCTCCCATCGCGGCGCCGGCGGCCGCCACGGACGAACCGCAACCTGAGGAAGCCCCATCGAATGACGAGCCGACCGGCACTGCCTGAATCGACCGCGGACGGGCGCGCGCGCGCGCAAGCGCTGGCGTTGTTCGGCCAGGGCGAAGTGACCCCGACGGCAGCGGTGGGCTTCGTGTCGCGCGGACGCTGCCTCGTCATCGGGGAGCGGGTGCAGTGCCCTGGCCGCCGCGAATCGGCTGGCCGGGAGCCTGGCCTGTGTCGTTTCCGTGCCGTCGGAAGAGCGTCCGTCGGCAACCATCATGGACGGCATGCGGGTCGTGCTCGGCGGGCGTCCCCGGGTGCGCGGGGCGCTCGGCGACTTCAAGGTGTGGTTCGGAGACGATGGCGAGAGTCGCGAGCTCGGCGCGTTGTTGATTCCGCCCGTCGGGCGTTTCGACCTCGTGCTGGACCTGCAGAGCCCGCCGTTGCTGCAGCAGGCAATGCTGCCGCTCGGCTACTACGCGCCCGGGCCCGACGACTGCGCACTCGAGCAGGTGCTCGAGGTCCTGCCGGACATGCAGGGCGAGTTCGAGAAGCCGAAGTACACGGAGTACGACCCCGAGATCTGCGCACACGGCCGCAGCGGCAAGCGCGGGTGCACGCGCTGCATCGACGCCTGCCCGGCCGAGGCGATCGTGTCAATTGGCGACAGGATCCAGGTCAATCCGTTCCTGTGCCAGGGCGGCGGCGGCTGTGCCACGGCATGCCCCACGGGCGCGATCACCTACGCGTATCCGCCGGCGGCCGACCTCGCCAATGCCCTGCGGCAGGCTCTACAGCGGTACCGCGCGGCAGGCGGCGCGGCGCCGGCGATACTTTTCCACGACGAGCACTCGCGCGAGGGCGTATCCGGCGGATTGGCGGGGATGCCGGAGCGAGTGCTACCGGTGCAGGTCGAGGAAATTGGCTCGGTCGGAATCGATGTGTGGCTCGTGGCGCTGGCGCACGGCGCCGAGGCGGTCGTCATCCTGGCTTCGGACCACACGCCCGCGCAGGTCGTCGAGGCCACGCAGGAGCAGCTCGTCACGGCACGGGCCATCCTCGAGGGCATGGGCTACGCGGAAGGCTGCATCCAGTTCCTGAACGCAGACCAGCCGTCCGCGGCGCTGGAGGCACTTGGCAGCCTGCCGACGGGCGGAACGATGCGCCCGGCGACGTTCCTCGCGCCGCCGGCCAAACGGAGCCGCCTGCGGCTCGCCCTGGAGCACCTGCACGCCCAGGCGCCCGAACCGCGTCGCAGCGTCGCCCTGCCGTCGGGCGCGCCCTTCGGGGAGGTGCGCGTGGACACCCAGGGCTGCACGCTCTGCATGAGCTGCGTATCGGTCTGCCCGACACACGCACTCATGGACGGACGCGGCCTGCCGCAGCTCAATTTCCGCGAGTGGGATTGCGTGCAGTGCGGGCTCTGTGCGCGGGCCTGCCCGGAGGGCGTGATCACGCTCGCCGCCCGCTTCCTGTACGACGTGGAGGCGCGCGAGCGGCCGCGCACCCTGCACGAGGAGCAGCCCGTCTGCTGCGTGTCCTGCGGGAAGCCCTTCGCCACGAAGTCGATGCTCGACGTCATCGGCCGCAAGCTCGCCGGCCACTGGATGTTCCAGACCGACGAAGCGCGTCGCCGCATGCAGATGTGCGACGACTGCCGGGTGCGCGACCTCTACACCTCGGAGGCACACAAGGGCCGTGGTTGAAGACAAAATGTCGCGGCCTTGCCGCGGACTGGATGCCTGGCATGGAGAATCGCGGATCGAATCGGCAGCCAGTGCCTGCGAGGGTGGCGCGGATATTGCCTCCTATTCCTGGCAAGAATGGTCGAGGGGACAACGATCTACATGCCCGGCGCAACCGCCAGCATTGCCGAAGCGAGGCCCGTGCCCATGGTGACGGTGCCCGCGGACGAGGACCGCGTCCGCGGCCACGTCTACGCGCTGCTCGGCAACCTGCTCGCCGCGCCCCCCGATGCGGCATTGCTGGAAGACCTCGCCGCCATCAGCCCCGATCCGTCCGACCGCAGCCTGCTCGCAGCATCCTGGAAGATGCTGGGCGAAGCCGCTGCGAGAGCCGCCCCTGCGGACCTGAGCGACGAGTACCAGTCCCTGTTCATCGGGCTCGGCCGCGGCGAGATCGTGCCGTACGGGTCCTGGTACCTCACGGGGTTCCTCATGGAGCAACCGCTTGCGCGCCTGCGCAGCGACCTTGCTGAACTCGGCATCGAGCGCAACCCCGGCGTCGGCGAGCCCGAGGATCACGCCGGTGCCCTCTGCGACGCGATGGCGATCATGATCGCCGGCGACGACCCCGTGCCGCTCGAGCGCCAGGCGCGCTTCTTCGCGCAGCACGTCGAGCCGTGGATGGAGCGTTTCTTCCGCGACCTGCAGCGGGCGGACTCGGCGCGTTTCTATCGCGCCGCAGGACTGCTCGGCGAGCAGTTCATCGAAATCGAGCGACAGGCTTTCGGGATGGAGTTCCCGGTGGCCCCGGTGGATTCGAGACACGGCCGGCGCAGTCTGCCGGCCCAGACAGAGGACGCAGACAAATGAGCCGTAACGAGGGCACAGCGAACACCAGCAGGCGCGCATTCCTGCGCGACGTGGCGGCCGCCGGAGGCATCGCCGCCGTCGCAGCATCGGCGACGGCCGGCGCAGCCCGGCCCGCCGCCGTGGCGGCGCCGGCCGCCGCACGGCCGAAGGGATACCGCGTGACGCCGCACGTCGCGAAGTACTACGACAAGGCCCGCATCTGACATCTCGGCACCCAGGAGACACAGCGATGAAGCTGGTCAAGAAGACCGCGCCTGGCCACCAGGCGACCACGTCCGCCGGCGGCGGAATGCTCGGACGGACGATCGATCGCCGCACGTTCCTGCGCGGCACGGGTATCGCGGCCGGCGGCGCCGTCGTCGCGGCAGGCCTGTCCACCCGGATGATGAAGCGCGCGGAGGCCGGGACGGCCGCGGCCGCGGACGGCGACACCGTCATCAAGCGCACTGTCTGCACGCACTGCTCCGTCGGCTGCGGCGTCATCGCCGAGGTTCAGAACGGCGTGTGGACCGGCCAGGAGCCGGACTTCGATTCGCCCTTCAACCTCGGCGCGCACTGCGCCAAGGGGGCGGCGGTTCGCGAGCACGGTCACGGCGAGAAGCGCCTCAAGTACCCGATGAAGCTCGTCGGCGGGAAATGGCAGCGTATCTCCTGGGACGTGGCCATCAACGAGATCGGCGACAAGATCATGGCGATCCGCGAGAAGTCGGGCCCGGACTCCGTCTACTGGCTCGGTTCCGCCAAGTTCAGCAACGAGCAGGGCTACCTGCTGCGCAAGTTCGCGGCCATGTGGGGCACGAACAACGTGGACCACCAGGCCCGCATCTGTCACTCGACGACCGTCGCAGGCGTGGCGAACACCTGGGGCTACGGCGCGATGACCAACTCCTACAACGACATGCACAACGCCAAGGCCATGTTCTTCATCGGCAGCAACGCCGCCGAAGCGCATCCGGTCTCGATGCAGCACGTGCTGCGCGGCAAGGAGAATGGCGCCAAGCTCATCGTCGTGGATCCGCGCTTCACCCGCACGGCCGCGCACGCCGACCAGTACCTGCGGCTGCGGCCGGGCAGCGACGTGCCGCTCATCTGGGGCATGCTCTGGCACATCTTCGAAAACGGCTGGGATGACAAGGAGTACATGGCCCAGCGCGTGTTCGGCATGGACGCGGTCCGCAAGGAAGTCGCGCAGTGGACGCCCGAGGTCGTCGAGAACGTCACGGGCATCCCGGGCGACCAGGTCAAGCGCGCGGCGCAGACCATGGCCGAGAACCGCCCCGGCACCGTCGTCTGGTGCATGGGCGGCACGCAACACCACGTCGGCAACAACAACACGCGCGCCTACTGCATCCTGCAGCTCGCGCTCGGCAACGTCGGCATGTCCGGCGGCGGCACCAACATCTTCCGCGGCCACGACAACGTGCAGGGCGCGACCGACGTCGGCGTGCTCGCGGACAGCCTGCCCGGCTACTATGGGCTGGCGGAAGGCTCCTGGAAGCACTGGTGCAACGTCTGGGGGCTCGACTTCGAGTGGGTGAAGTCGCGCTTCGACACCGGCAGCTACGAGGGCGGTGACAAGCCGGTCTCGGTGATGAACACCAACGGCATCACCGTCTCGCGCTGGATAGACGGCGTCCTCGAGGACCCGGCCAACATCGCGCAGAAGGACAGTCTCAAGGCGATGTTCCTGTGGGGCCATGCGCCGAACAGCCAGACGCGCGGGCCCGAGATGAAGAAGGCCATGGAGACGCTCGAGCTGCTGGTCGTCGTGGACCCGTACCCGACGCACACCGCGGTGCTGCCGGACCGCACCGACGGCATGTACCTGTTGCCGGCGTGCACGCAGTTCGAGACGGTCGGCTCGGTGACGGCCTCCAACCGCTCGCTGCAATGGCGCGAGAAGGTGATGGACCCGCTGTTCGAGTCGCTCCCCGACCACACCATCATGTACAAGTTCGCGAAGAAGCTCGGCTTTGCCGAGCAGCTCTTCAAGAACATCAAGGTGAACGGCGAGGAGCCGCTGGTCGAGGACATCCTGCGCGAAATGAACCGCGGCATGTGGACCATCGGCTATACCGGGCAGAGCCCGGAACGGCTCAAGCTCCACCTGGAGAACAAGCACACCTTCAACACCACGACGCTGCTGGCCGAGGGCGGGCCGTGCGACGGCGAGTACTACGGATTGCCGTGGCCGTGCTGGGGAACGCCGGAGATGAAGCATCCCGGCACCGCGAACCTGTACGACACCAGCAAGCCGGTCTCGGAAGGCGGCCTCACGTTCCGCGCCAACTTCGGCGTCGAGTACCAGGGGCAGAACCTGCTGTCCGAGGGCTCGTTCAGCCAGGGCTCGGAGCTCGACGACGGTTATCCGGAGTTCACCGCCGACATGCTGAAGCAGCTCGGCTGGTGGGGCGACCTCACCGCGGACGAGCAGAAGCTGGCCGAGGGCAAGAACTGGAAGACCGACCTGTCGGGCGGCATCATCCGCGTCGCCATCAAGCACGGCTGCGCGCCCTTCGGCAACGGCAAGGCGCGCTGCATCGTGTGGAACTTCCCGGACCAGGTGCCGATCCACCGCGAGCCGCTGTACTCCAGCCGGCGGGACCTCGTCGAGAAGTACCCGACCTACGAGGACCGCAAGAGCTTCTGGCGCCTGCCGACGCGCTACGCGTCCATCCAGGCGCAGGACTTCTCGAAGGATTTCCCGCTGATCCTCACCAGCGGCCGGCTGGTCGAGTACGAGGGCGGCGGCGAGGAAACCCGTTCGAATCCCTGGCTCGCCGAGCTGCAGCAGAACATGTTCGCAGAGGTCAACCCGGCGGATGCCAACGATCTCGGCGTCAAGGACGGCCAATGGATCTGGCTCGAGAGCCCGGAGGGCGGCCGCATCAAGATCAAGGCGATGCTCACCCGACGCGTCGCGCGCGGGGTGGTCTTCACGCCCTTCCACTTCGGCGGCTGGTTCCAGGGCAAGGACCTGCTGGAGAAATACCCCGAGGGCACCGCGCCGTACGTGCGCGGCGAGGCCTGCAACACCGCATTCACCTACGGCTACGACTCGGTGACCGCGATGCAGGAGACCAAGGCCACGCTCTGCAAGATCACGCCAGCCTAGGAGAACACCGAACATGGCGCGCATGAAATTCCTGTGTGACTCCGAGCGTTGCATCGAGTGCAACGGCTGCGTGACGGCGTGCAAGA
Organism: uncultured Gammaproteobacteria bacterium; assembly: GCA_963778185.1. Lineage (GTDB taxonomy): Bacteria > Pseudomonadota > Gammaproteobacteria > Steroidobacterales > Steroidobacteraceae > RPQJ01. The sequence continues at coordinate 1,983,511 of CAVZTF010000003.1, forward strand.
ACGAGCACGAGGTGCCCTGGGGCGTGAACCGCCGCCGGGTGGTGACGCTCGACGACGGCGTGCCGGGCGAGCGCTCGATCTCGGTCGCCTGCATGCACTGCACGGACGCGCCCTGCGCCGCCGTGTGCCCGGTCGACTGCTTCTACACGACCGACGACGGCATCGTTCTGCACGACAAGGATCTCTGCATCGGCTGCGGCTACTGCTTCTACGCCTGCCCGTTCGGCGCGCCGCAGTACCCGCAGAAGGAAGCCTTCGGCGTGCGCGGCAAGATGGACAAGTGCACGTTCTGCGCGGGCGGCCCGGGCGACGACAATTCGGAGGCCGAGCGCGAGAAGTACGGCCGCAACCGAATCGCCGAGGGCAAGCTGCCGATGTGCGCCGAGATGTGCTCGACCAAGGCGCTGCTCGCCGGCGACGGCGACATGGTGGCGGACATCTATCGTGAGCGGGTCATGAAGCGCAGCGGCCGCCCGCAGACCTGGGGCTGGGCCACGGCGTACCAGGACGAGCCCGAGGCTTGAGGCGAGGAGTGGGTCCGATGTGGAACCAGCGAAAAGTGCTCGCGACCGGGCTCGCCGTCGCAGTGGTCGCGCTCGCGGCCTGCCACGAGCCGGTGTCGGTGACCGTCTACGAGCCGGGCGAATACAAGGGCGCCAGCGACCCCTTGCTCAAGAAGCATGCGACGGCCGAGCAGAAGGCGGCGCTGCAGAAGCGCTTCGAGACCGGCCAGTCGGACCGCTGAGCGCAGGCCGACCGGGCGACCAGGAGAGAATGCAATGACCGAGTCACAGTCCCAGGCCGGCGTCCGAGCCAGGCGCTTCAAGGCGATGCTGTGGACGATGGTGCTGATCGCGGCGGGGGCCATGCTGCTGCCGCTCGCGGGGTATGTGTGGGTCGCGGTGGCGCAGGCCAGCGAAAAGGTGCAGGAAGCCGCCCCGGCCGACGCCGACGAGGCAGGCAACCCGCGGGCCGGTTACTGGCGCGAGGTCCGGTCGGGCGAGGTCGGCTACACGTCGGTGACCGGGCCCGAGACCGGCGTGCTGGTGCAGAGCCGGGGCGAGACCTGGCGCGAGATCCGCAACGGCCCGGTGATGACGCTCGGTGCGGTGATGGTGCTCGGCATGATCCTGGCGCTCGTTGCCTACCACCTCAAGACCGGCGGCTTCAAGCTGCACAATCCCACGGGACGTACGGTGGTGCGCTGGCAGATGATCGATCGCGTCGTGCACTGGTATACGGCGATCCTGTTCGTCATTCTCGCGATCACGGGCATGAGCCTCCTGTGGGGGCGAGTCGTCCTGATTCCCGTCATGGGCAAGGAAGGATTCGCCGCCTGGGCTGGCCTCGCCAAGCCCGTGCACGATTACCTGGCGCTGTTCTTCGCGCTCGGCCTCGCGGTCATGCTGCTGATGTGGTTCAAGCACAACTTGCCGCGCGCCTACGATCGCGAGTGGCTGAAGCAGATGGGCGGCTACCTGAGCGGCAAGCACCCGCCGGCCGGGTTCACCAACGCCGGCGAGAAGCTCTACTACTGGACGCTGGTGATCGCGGGCACGGCAATCGTCGTCTCGGGCTTCTACCTGCTGTTCCCGAACTTCGGCTGGGACCGCGCGACGATGCAGAATGCCAACGTGGTCCACGGCATCGCCTCGGTCATCGTCATCGCCTTCGTGATCCTGCACATCTACCTCGGCACGCTCGGCAGCGAGGGCGCCTTCCAGGGCATGGTCTCGGGCGAGGTGGACGAGGCCTGGGCGCAGCAGCACCACAACCTCTGGTACGAGGAACTGAAGCAGCAAGGCTCGGCGTCGGCGCGCGACGCACACGCGCCGCCCGGCCGGTCTGCGCCCACGTCGGCGTGACCGAGCCGGGGTGCGTTACCTGATCGGCATCGACGATACCGATAACCTCGAATCGCGCGGCACGGGGTTCCGCGCAAGGCAGCTCGGGCAACGACTCGGCGAAGCCGGGCTGGCGCGTGTCGCCGGCATCACGCGGCACCAGCTCTTCGTGCATCCAGATATTCCCTACACCTCGCACAACAGCTCAGCGTGCCTCGACGTGGAGGCGAGCGGCGACTCGATGGAGCCGCTGCGTGACTTCTGCCGCGCATACCTCGCGGCCGAGAGTGCGGACGGCTCTGATGCCGGCTTCTGCATCGCGCGCTACGACCGTGTCGACGCCTCGATGGTCGATTTCGGGAAGTCGGCGAAGGGCACGATCCTGACCCGGGAGCAGGCCCGGTCGATCGCGGCCGACCAGGGTGCCTGGCTCGAGGGAGTGACCGGCGATCACATGGGGGTGATCGGGGCGCTCGCGGCAGTGTCGCTGCGGCGCGGCGGGCACGACGGGCGCTTCATCTGGCTGCCGGGCGTGCGCGAGTTGACCGGGGTCGAATCGGCGGGCCACCTGCTGGAGTCCACGGGTATCGATTCCATCGAGACGGTTGACGGGCGAGCGGTTCCGCGGGAAGCTCGGGTGCGCGTGGACCCGTGGCCGCGGCCGGTGCTCCTGCATGGCCGGGCGGTGCTGCTGACACAGAAAACCCAGGAACGAGATGCCGATTACAGCTGGGAACTCCTCTCGAAAGAGGCTATTCGGCGCTATTGAGCTGTCCGGCGGCCTGAGCGCCGGACGTGTGCTGTGGCTCGTCGCGCTGGGGGTCGCCATCGTGGCGCTCGAGGGTGCGTTCCGCTGGTCGCTGCAGCTGCCGGGACACCACGGCATCGAGGCGATGGCCCTGCTGCTGCTCGCCCGCCTGAGTTGCACGCACCCGGTCTCGGCCAGCATCTCGGGTGCGAGCGCCGCGCTCGCCGCGCCGCTGTTCGGCGCCGAACACGGCCCGCTCATGCCGTTGTTCTACCTGTTGCCCGGAGTGTTGCTGGACCTCGGCTGGCGCGTGAGGCCCCGCGCGGGCAGCGTCGTGCTGTTCCTGCCGCTGCTCACCGCCGTGGCATACGCCTCCAAGCCGGTCGTTCGCGTGCTGGCGAACTACCTCTTCGGGATGCAGTTCGGCTCGCTGCGCGCGGGGCCGCTCTATCCGATCGTCACGCACCTGCTGTTCGGCTTCGTCGGCGGTCTCGTGGCCGTGCTGTTGTGGCGTGCCACGGAGCGCGCAAGCACGGACGATTCACCGCCCCCAGGCTAGCGCGCCCGCAGCTGCAGTTCGGCGCCGATCACCAGCGTCCGTCCCGGCTGAGGGAACCCGAAGGATTCCGAGTAGAGTTCGTCGAGCGCGTTCTCGACGCGCGCGAAGACGCGGCCTCGTCCGTTCGCGAAGCCGGCCGATGCGTCCAGGTTCAGCACCTGGAAATCGTCGAGCTCCATTGTCGTCGTGGGGCTGGTTCGCGACAGGGCCTGGCTGCCAGCCACGTATCGCCACGAACCGCCGGCGCGCAGTCCGGGCCGGAATTCGTAATCCACCCGTAGCGCGAGCTTGTGCTCGGGCCGGTTCTGCAGCTCGCGGGTAGCCGCGCCCGCGGAGCGATTTTCCGCGTCCATCCAAGTGTACGACGCCGCCACGTCGAGGCGGCCGGAGTCCTGCCGTTGGGCCGACAGCTCCACGCCCTGGAACTGGTAGGACTCGAAGTTCTCGGCGACGCCGCCGCCGGGCGGACGCTCGATGAAGTCGTCCGCGTCGATGCGGAACAGCGCGGCCTCGACCGCGATGCCCGTCGACGCGAAGGCGTGCTGCAGGCCGAGTTCGAAAGTGTCGGTCGTTTCCGCGGCAAGCTCCGCGTTGCCGCGGTCGGTGGCATACAGGTCGCGCAGGGTCGGGTAGCGGATCTGGCGGGAGCCGGACGCCCGCAGCGCGGTCGCGCCCGTGATCGCATACTGGGCCCCGAGCCGGTACGACATGCCGTCGTCGCTGGGGCCATCGGACCGCGACTGCCGGCTGTAGCCGGCGCCGGCGACCGTGCCGAGACGGTCGGTCCAGGCGTACTCGGCTTCCGCGGCGGCGGAATACAAGCGAAGTGACTCGTCGAAGTCGAACGGTGTGACCACTGCGGCGCCGCCGCCGCCGCCACCACCACCACCACCGCCGCCACCACCTCCACCACCGCCGGCCGTAACGGTGAAGCCCTGTGCGTCCCACCACTCCTCGCGCCCGCTGAGCGTCAGCGAGAGAATTCCGCGCTCGCCGGCGATCCGCGTGACTTGCAGGCTTGCGCCCAGGGTTCCGGTGTCCGCGTCCTCGCTGAACGCGCCGGCCCTCGCCTGCGTCTCGAACGTCGAATCGTCGTAGCCATCGGTGAGTTCGTCGCCGCTGTTGAGGAACACTGCGGGGCGCAGCTTGAGCGCCTCGCCGAGCGCGAATTCGCCGGCGAAGTGCGCCGAGAAGGTGTCGAACTCGACGCGCTCGAACCGGGGTCGGTTGGCGAAGTCCGACTCGGTGTTGCTGACCGTCGTGGGCGGCTTGCCGTATTCGCCCTTGTGGTAGGCGAGGCTCACGCCCAGCGTGCGACCCGTCTCACCGAAGAGCATGTTTGCCTGCGCCGAGCGGTCTTCCCGGTCGCTGTTCACGCGCTTGCCGCCCGGCTGCAGGGTGCTGTCCTCGAAGTCGTCCGGCAGCTCGAACCAGTCGCGTTCGTGGATCGATCCCGACAGCGAGACGCTTGCGGGTCCATCAACGCCAGTCGCGCCGCCGCGTGCCAGCCAGCCCTCCGATCCAGCCGACTCCGCCAGCGCGCTTGCGCGCGACGCCTCTCCGCCGGCCCGTGTCACGATCTCGATGACGCCGCCATTTCCACCGGGGCCGTACAGCATTGAGCCAGCGCCCCGCGTGACCTTGATCGAGGCGATGTCGTCGACCGGGATGGCGGCCGGGTCGAATTGCCCGTCGTAGGTCGAGTTGAGCGGCACGCCGTCGCGCAGCAGCAGCACGTTGCGTGTGCGCAGGCCGCGAATGTCGACCCTGGGCACGCCGTCCGCGCCCTGGCGGACGTGCACTCCCGGCAGCAATTCCAGCGCCTCGTCGAGCGTCCGGGCGCCTCGACGCTCGATGTCTTCGGACGTGACCACGTCGACGGTGGCCACTTCGTCCGAGAGACGCAACCGTTGGCCGATGACGGTGATCGTTTCACCAAGCAGGTAGCTCCCCTCGTCGCCCTCCGCTGCGGTGGCAGGCGGCAAGGCGCATGCGAGCAGGAGCCCAACGCCGATGCGACAGGTCCCGTTCGCGCCATGCGGTCGCGTCACTTTCGACATGGATGCTGGTCCCCTTCTGTTTGCTTTGCAGGCGCCGCCGGCGGGCAGGGTAATCAATTTGGCCGACGCCGGTCCAAGACTGAAAGTAGTATTGATCTAACCGATAAATATATAAGGCCGAAAAAACCCACCTATTTAGCGACCATATGAATGCGATCATGGGCGTTGAAAGCTCGGGATCGCAGGGTGTTGGCCTCTGCGGACCGGCAGACAGCCACTCGACCAAGGAGATCCCATGTTCAAGTCCCGCATTCGACTCGCCCACGCCCTGCTGGGTGCCACCGCCGCGCTCGCCGTCAATGCAGCATTCGCCGCGCCGGCTGTCTACAAGGTCGACCCCGACCACACCTACCCGAGTTTCGAAGCCGATCACCTGGGAGGGCTATCCACCTGGCGCGGCAAGTTCAACACGACGGCCGGCGAGGTGGTCCTGGATCGTGAGGCGGGAACGGGTACGATCAGGGTCAGCATCGACACCGCCTCGATCGATTTCGGCCACGAGAAGATGAACGAGCACGCAAGGTCGGCCGACATGTTCGACGTTGCAACGTTTCCCGTCGCTACCTACAGCGGGAAGATCGCCAAGTTCGTCGACGGCCAGCCGACCGAAGTCCAGGGCGCCTTGACGCTGAAGGGCGTGACGAAGCCGCTGGTGCTGCAGATCGGCCGGTTCGTGTGCAAACCACACCCGATGTTGAAGAAGGAGGCCTGCGGCGCCGACGCGACGGCGACGTTCGACCGCGACGCATTCGGCGTCGACTACGGCAAGGCCTACGGGTTCGACATGCAGACGCAGCTGCGCATCCAGGTCGAGGCCATCCGCGCGGACGCGCCGGCCGCTCCGTAAGGAGTCCTGGTGCCTGAAGGCGCGCTGGTGTGGCAGGGGACGATCGCGCTGGTCGTCACCCTGCTGTGCGTCGACTATTTCTTCCACGTCCGCAAGGCGCACGTCCCCTCGCTTGCGGAAGCGGCGGCCTGGTCGGCGGCGTACGTCGGCGTCGCGTTGCTCTTTGGAGTCGCGCTGCTCGTCGTGGGCGGCGCGGACCTGGCCACCGAGTACTTCGCGGGCTACGTCACGGAGAAGGCGCTCTCCGTGGACAACGTGTTCGTGTTCCTGGTGATCATGAGCAGCTTCAGGGTGCCACGGCAGGACCAGCAGAAGGTCCTGCTGTTCGGCATCGCCCTGTCGCTGGTCGCACGCACGGGCTTCATCCTGCTGGGCGCCGCGTTGATCGAGTCGTTCGCCTGGGTCTTCTACATCTTCGGCGCTGCCCTGCTGGTCACCGCAGGCCACATGCTCGAGCCCGAGGACGAGGAGCGCGAGGGCCGCAAGGCGGGCAATGTCGTCGTGCGCGTCGCCCGCCGGCTGTTCCACACCACGGACTACTACGACGGCGACAAGCTGTTCACTGTGCACGAAGGCAAGCGCGCGATGACGCCGATGCTGCTCGTCATGGTGGCCATCGGCGGCACGGACATCCTGTTCGCGTTCGACTCGATTCCCGCCATCTTCGGCCTGACCCAGAACGTGTTCGTCGTCTTCACCGCGACCGCTTTCGCGCTGCTCGGACTTCGCCAGCTCTACTTCCTGATCGACGGGCTGCTCGAGCGCCTGCTCTACCTCTCGTACGGGCTCGCGGCCATCCTGGGCTTCATCGGCGTGAAGCTGATCCTGCACGCGCTGCACGAGAACAACCTGCCGTTCGTCAACGGCGGCAACCCCGTGCCGGTCGGGGAAATCGGCACCGGTACGTCCCTGGTCGTGATCGTTGCCCTCCTGCTCGTGACCGTGGTCGTCTCGCTCGCCAGCCCCAAGGGCAAGGCGAAGACGGCGGTGACGGCCCTGCGCCGCCGCGTCGCCGAGTACCTCGATCCAGACTTTCCGGCGGATCCCGGGCAGCGCGAGAAGATATTCGCGAGGCTGCTCGCAGCCGAGCGCCGGGTCGACGCCCTCGAACCGAGGTTCAGGAAGCTCATACGCCAGCCGCACGAGTTGCGCGACCTGGTGGCGCTGGCACATCGACGGCACGGCGAGACCCTCCGCCATTGACCCGGAACGCCCGAGGCGCGACCCTTCCGTGAACCCAAGGGGAGGGTCGCAATGAAGTCTGGAATCGCAAGGTCGGGCTGGGCCGCACTGGCCCTGGTGGGCGCGGTCTGCCTCGGCGTGCTCGCGCTGCGTCGCGGCGAGCACGTCAATGCTCTGTGGATCGTGATCGCCGCGGTGTCGATCTACCTGGTCGCCTACCGCTACTACAGCCTGTTCATCGGCGACACGGTGATGGGGCTCGATGCGACCCGCGCCACGCCCGCCGTGCTGCGGAACGACGGCCTCGACTACGTCCCGACCAACAAGCACGTGCTGTTCGGCCACCACTTCGCCGCGATCGCGGGCGCCGGCCCGCTGGTCGGCCCGGTGCTGGCGGCGCAGATGGGCTACCTGCCTGGAACGCTGTGGCTGATCACCGGCGTGGTGCTCGCGGGCGCCGTGCAGGACTTCCTGGTGCTCATCATCTCGAGCCGCCGCAACGCGCGCTCGCTCGGCGAGCTGGTTCGCGAGGAGATGGGGCCCGTGCCCGGGACCATCGCGCTGTTCGGCGCGTTCCTGATCATGATCATCCTGCTCGCGGTGCTGGCGATGATCGTGGTGAAGGCGCTGACCGACAGCCCGTGGGGCATGTTCACCGTGATCGCGACCATCCCGATTGCAGTCTTCATGGGCGTGTACATGCGCTACCTGCGCCCGGGGCGCATCGGCGAAGTCTCGCTCATCGGGCTCGTACTGCTGCTCGGCGCGATCTGGCTGGGCGGGCAGGTGGCCGCGCACGCGACGTGGGGCCCGGCCTTCACGTTCACCGGCACGCAGATCACCTGGATGCTGGTCGGCTACGGATTCGTCGCCGCGGTGCTGCCGGTGTGGTTGCTGCTCGCCCCCCGCGACTACCTGTCGACGTTCCTCAAGATCGGCACGATCATCGCGCTCGCGATCGGCATCTTCATCGTGATGCCGGACCTGCGCATGCCCGCGCTGACGCAGTTCACCGACGGCACCGGCCCGGTGTGGAAGGGCTCGCTGTTCCCGTTCCTGTTCATCACCATCGCGTGCGGCGCGGTGTCGGGCTTCCACTCGCTGATCTCCTCGGGCACCACGCCGAAGATGCTCGCCAGCGAATCGCACGCCCGCTACATCGGATACGGAGCGATGCTGATGGAGTCCTTCGTCGCGATCATGGCGATGGTCGCCGCCTCGATCATCGACCCGGGCGTGTACTTTGCGATGAACAGCCCGCCCGCGATCGTCGGCACGGATGCCGTGACGGTGGCGCAGACGGTGTCGAGCTGGGGCTTCGTCGTGACTCCCGACGTGCTCACGGCCACGGCGGCCGATATCGGCGAGAACAGCATCCTGTCGCGGGCGGGCGGCGCGCCGACCCTCGCCGTCGGCATCGCCCAGATCCTGCACAGCGTGCTGCCCGGCGAGGGAATGATGGCGTTCTGGTATCACTTCGCCATCCTGTTCGAAGCGCTCTTCATCCTCACCGCGGTGGACGCCGGCACGCGCGCCGGGCGCTTCATGCTGCAGGACCTGCTCGGCACCTTCGCGCCGGCGCTGCGCCGCACCGAGTCCTGGCGCGCGAACGTCATTGCCACGGCCGGCTGCGTCGGCCTGTGGGGCTACTTCCTCTACCAGGGCGTCACGGACCCGCTGGGTGGCATCAACATGCTGTGGCCGCTGTTCGGGATCGCGAACCAGATGTTGGCGGGCATCGCGCTGATGCTCTGCACGGTGGTACTGTTCAAGATGAAGCGCGACCGTTACGCGTGGGTGTCCATCGTGCCGACGGCCTGGCTCCTTGTGAGCACGATCACGGCGGGCTGGCAGAAGATCTTCCACGACAACCCCGGGATCGGCTTCCTCGCGCAGGTCAACAAGTACCGGGCCGCCGTCAACGCCGGCGAACTGATCGCTCCTGCCAAGACCATGAGCCAGATGCAGCAGGTGGTGATCAACAACTTCGTCAACGCCTGCCTGACGGCGGTGTTCCTCGCCGTGGTGCTGAGCGTGCTCTTCTATTCCGTGAAAGCCATCCGCGCCGCGCGCGCACTGCCCGATCGCACGGATCGCGAAACGGGCTACGTCGCGCTGCAGCCGCAGGAGGTTCGGACGTGATGCGCCGGCGGGCGGCACGGGTGTGGGGCAGGCTGGTCGAGACGGCGCGCCTGTGCTGCGGCGTGCCGGACTACGACGCCTACGTGCGCCACCTGCGAGAGCGGCATCCCGACCGGCCGGTGCCCGACTACGCGACGTTCTTCCGGCAGCGCCAGGAGGCACGTTACGGGGGACGGGGCGGGGGATTTCGCTGCTGTTGAGGCGGACACCCGGACACCCGGCGGACAGCGGACACCCGCCCCGATGAATCGACTGCTAGTGTAATCAGGGACTTGTGACCTGGCACGGGGCTTGCAGTTCCAGGGTCGAGAACCCGGAGCGCAGCCATGATTCGCGACACCTCGGCACAAGATGCCGTCATCGACCAGGCACCGGCCCGGAGGCGGCGGCGCAAGTTCATCATCGGCGGCGTGGCCGCTGCGGCGCTTTGCGTGGCCGTGGTCAGCCCGGCGCTCACCCGCTGGTCGGCCGCGGATCTCTCGGTGGACGGCAGCCAGCTGCGTTATGCCACGGTCGGCCGTGACCGCTTCGTTTCCGACGTCTCGGTGCAGGGCCAGGTCATTGCTGCTGTCTCGCCCACCCTCTATGCGCCGACCACCGGGACGGTCACCACGCAGGTCAACGCGGGCGACAGGGTGACCAAAGGGCAGGCGCTCGCGGTGATCGACTCGCCCGAGCTGCTGAGCGAGTACGAGCGCGAGCGCTCCACGCTGCTCTCGCTGCAGGCGGCCCACGGGCGCCAGCGCATCCAGGCGCGTGCGGAGAACGCAAGCAACCGCCAGACGGTGGACCTTGCCGGGGTGACGCTCAACGCCGCGCGGCGCGAGCTCGAGCGCTACCGGCTGGCGTTCGAGCAGGGGCTCGTGAGCAAGCAGGACCGCGACCGGCGCGAGGATGCGCTGGCGGAGGCGCAGGTACGCTACGAGCACGCCGTTCAGGACGCGGACATGCAGGCCGAGAAGCTGTCGTTCGAGCTGCGCACCAGCGAACTCGACGTCGAGCGCCAGCGAGGCGTGGTCGCCAATTTCGAGCGCCGGGTCGACGAACTCACCGTGCGCTCGCCGGTCGACGGGATCGTGGGCAGCCTGGCCGTGCAGCAACGCGCCGCGGTGACGCCGAACCAGCCGCTCCTGACGGTGGTCGACCTCTCCGTGTTCGAGATCGAGCTTGCCGTCCCGGAGAGCTACGCGGACGACCTCGCGATCGAGATGCCGGCCGAAATCACCTACGGCACGTCGCGCTACGCGGGCGTGGTCACCTCCATCTCGCCCGAAGTGCAGAGCGGCCAGGTCGTCGGCCGCGTGCGCTTCGCCGACGAGGCACCGGCGGACCTGCGCCAGAACCAGCGTGTCAGCGTCCGGATCGTCCTCGAGGAGAAAGCCGACGCGCTGGTCGTGGACCGCGGCGCCTTCCTCGAGAGCGGCGGCGGGCGCATCGCCTATCGCGTCGACGACGGCGTCGCGCATCGCACGCCGATCACCACCGGCGCGACCAGCATCGCCAAGGTCGAGATCGCCGGAGGGCTGCAGGAGGGCGACCAGATCGTCATCTCCAGCCTCGAGCCGTTCGGCCGCGCCGAGACCGTACTTGTCAGGAACTGAACCGGGATTCACCAGGAGCATCCCCCATGCTGAAGATGAAGGACGTGAGCAAGGTCTACCGCACGGACATGGTGCAGACCAGCGCACTGCGCGAATTCAACCTCACCGTGGACGAGGGCGAGTTCGTCGCCGTCACCGGGCCCTCCGGGTCCGGCAAGACCACGTTTCTCAACATCGCGGGGCTCCTCGAGGGCTTCGACGCCGGCACCTACGAACTCGACGGCGCGGACGTGAGCCGGCTCGGCGACGACGCCCGATCGCGCATCCGCAACGAGAAGATCGGCTTCATCTTCCAGGGCTTCAACCTGATCGCGGACCTGAACGTGTTCGACAATGTGGACGTGCCGCTGCGATACCGCGGCTTCAAGGCGGCCGAGCGCGAGAAGCGCATCCGCGAGTCGCTGGAGCTCGTCGGCCTGGCCTCGCGGTTCAAGCACCTGCCGTCGCAGCTCTCCGGCGGGCAGCAGCAGCGCGTCGCGATCGCGCGTGCCCTTGCGGGCAGCCCCCGTTTCCTGCTGGCCGACGAGCCGACGGGCAACCTCGACTCGGTCATGGCGCGGCAGGTCATGGAGCTGCTCGAGGAGATCAACGGCCGCGGCACGACCATCATCATGGTGACGCACGACCCGGAGCTCGCAAGGCGCGCCCACCGCAATGTGCACATGCTCGACGGCCAGGTCACCGATTTCACCGAGTTCGAGGCGGCCGTCCGGGTGCGCGAGTCGCGTGCTGCCGCCGCAGGCGCCTGAGGAGACCTGCCATGTTCGCCTATCACCTGAGGCTCGCGCTGCTCTCGCTGCGGCGTACCCCGTCCGTTTCGCTGCTGATGGTCCTCGCCATCGGGCTCGGGATCGGCGTCAGCATGACGATGGTTTCCGTCTACACCCTGATGGCCGGCGACCCGATTCCGGAGAAGAGCGCCGCGCTGCACGCCGTGCAGCTCGACAGCTGGAGCCCGGACCGGCCCTACGAGGAGCCGAACGAGCCGCCACTGCAGCTCACCTGGCGCGATGCGCTCGCGCTGGCGGAGCGCTCGCCCGAGGGGTTGAAGCGCACGGCCACCGCGGGCACCGGATTCGTCGTCGAAGTCCCCGGCGCTGACGACGTGCGACCCGAGATCGTCTCGGCGCGCGCTGCGACGGCCGAGTTCTTCGCGATGTTCCAGGTTCCGTTCCGGTACGGCTCCGGCTGGGACCGCACTGGCGACGCCGACGCGGCGCAGGTCATGGTCCTGTCGCGCGCGACGAACGAAAAGCTGTTTGGCGGCGAGGACAGCGTGGGGCGCGAGCTGCGCGTGGGTGACGAGATCTTTCGCGTGGTGGGGGTGCTCGACGAGTGGCAGCCGACACCGCGGTTCTACGACCTCAACACCGGCGCCTTCGCCGACACCGACGACGTCTTCGTGCCACTTGCCCTGCTGGACCGCCACCAGCAGGAGTGGGGCGTCAACGGCAGCGTGAACTGCTGGCAGGCCCCGTCGGCGGAGGGAATCTTCCACTCCGAGTGCACCTTCGCGCAATTCTGGGTCGAGCTGCCGGACGCCGCAGCGGTCGATGGCTACCGCGCGTTCCTCGACGCCTACGTCCAGGAGCAGAAGAAGCTCGGGCGGTTCCCGCGGCCGCTCAACAACCGGCTGCCGGACGTCCGCGAATGGCTCGACGTCAACGAGGTCGTGCGAGACGACAACAGCGTGCTGCTGGGGCTTTCCTTCATGTTCCTGGTCGTGTGCCTGCTCAACACGGTGGGCCTGCTGCTCGCCAAGTTCCTCGGCCGCTCGGGCGACGTCGGCGTGCGGCGTGCGCTCGGCGCCAGCCGCGCGCGGGTGTTCCAGCAGCACCTGACGGAGGTCGGGCTGCTCGGCGTATTCGGCGGCGTGCTCGGGCTCGCGCTGGCCTGGCTCGGCCTGCTCGGAGTCAAGCGGCTTTACGTCGATTACGAACGCGTCGCGCACCTGAACACGGAGCTGGTCGCGATCGCCATCGGGCTCGCCGTCGCCGCCGGGCTCATCGCCGGGCTCTACCCGGCCTGGCGGATCTGCCGCATCGCGCCGGCCGCCTGTCTCAAGACGCAATGATCGAAACCGCACCTCGGCAGGAGTAGCCCATGGAAATCCGCCCGATACTGTCCGCCCTGATGCGCAACCGGACCGGCGCACTGCTGGTCGCGCTGCAGATCGCGATCACCCTCGCGGTGCTGTGCAACGCGGCGTTCATCGTGCAGCAGCGGCTGGTGAAGATGGACCGCCCGAGCGGCTACGACGAGGACAACCTCGTCACCGTGCAGGTCGTGAACATGGACCGCAAGGACAAGGCGGCCGGTGCCGCGTCCATCGCGGCCGACCTGCGTGCGCTCAGCAGCATGCCGGGCGTCGTCGCCGTCTCCGCCACGGCCTCCCTGCCGCTCTCGAACAGCGGCTTTGGCTGGGCATACGGCAGGACGGCGGCGCCGGACGATCCGGACGTCGCTTCGGCATCGCTGATTCTCGCCGACGAGCGCGCGCTCGAGACATTCGGTTTCCAGCTCGCGGCCGGCCGCTGGTTCCGACCGGAGGAAATTATTTCCGTCGCGGACTTCGCCGAATTCGGCGCCACCGGCCCCGCAGGCGTCGTCATCACGCAGGCGCTGGCCGACGAGCTGTTCCCGGACGGCGAGGCGCTCGGCAGCGCCATCTACGATGCGGCGAGCCAGCGGCCGGCGACGGTCGTCGGCATCGTCGAGCGTGCACAGGGCTATTTCGTCAACAATCCGGGCGTGGACCGCACGGCTTTCACGCCCATCCTGCTCGCCGCCGGCGAGGCGCTGTACTACGTGGTCCGCACGCGGCCGGGCGAGCGGGCGGCGGTGCAGCGGGACGTGGAGTCGGTGCTGCTCGAGGTCGACCCTCGTCGCATCCTGCGCGACGTGCAGGCCTTCGGTGACATTCGCGCGGCGGCTTACCAGAACGACCGCGCGATGACGATTACGCTGCTCGCGGTCATCGTACTTCTCGTCGCCGTGACGGTGCTCGGCATCTTCGGCCTGATGTCGTTCAACGTGAACCGGCGACGCAAGCAGATCGGCACGCGACGCGCGCTTGGGGCCCGGCGGATCGACGTCGTACGCCACTTCCTGCTCGAGAGCTGGATCGTCACGACCGCGGGCGCGATCGCGGGCCTCGTGCTCGCAGTCGGCCTGTCGGTGTGGCTGGTCAATACATTCGAGCTGCCGAAGCTCGACTGGCGTTACCTGCCCGTGGGCGTCGTGGTCCTGTGGGTCGTCGGGCAACTCGCCGCCTACGGACCGGCCCGTCGCGCGTCGGGCATCGAGCCGGCCACCGCGACGAGAAGCGTCTGATATAAAGACGCCATGCCCAGGATCCTCGTCGTCGACGACAACGCCGCCGTCTGTACTGCGCTCGAGGTGCTCTTCGACCTGCAGGGCATCGAAGTGGAAAGTGTCGACGGTCCGGCAGCAGCACTCGAGCGCGTCGCTCGCGGCGGCATCGACCTGCTCGTGCAGGACATGAACTTCTCCCGCGACACGACCTCGGGCGAGGAGGGCGTGGCGCTTTTCAACGAGTTGCGGCGGCGCGAGCCGGACCTGCCGGTCATCCTGCTGACGGCGTGGACCCATCTGGAGACCGCGGTGGAGCTCGTGAAGCAGGGCGCCGCGGACTATCTCGCCAAGCCCTGGGACGACGCCAAGCTGGTGGTCACGGTGCGCAACCTGCTCGCGCTCGGTCGCGCGACCCGTACGGCGCGGCGGTTGTCGGATTCGCGCCAGGATGCCCGCGCGCGCCTGGCCCGGGAGTTCGAGCTCGGTGGCATCGTCTACGCGAGCGACGCGATGCACGAGGCAGTCATGCTCGCGACGCGGGTCGCGCATGCGGACGTGCCGGTGCTGATCACCGGCCCGAATGGCGCCGGCAAGGAGAAGATCGCCGACATCATCCAGGCCAACTCGTCCGTGCGCTGTGGTCCCTACGTCAAGGTCAACGTGGGTGCGCTGCCGGCCGAACTGCTCGAGGCCGAGCTCTTCGGCGCCGAACCCGGCGCGTACACCGGCTCGGCGAGGACGCGCATCGGCCGCTTCGAGGCCGCCGACGGAGGCACGTTGTTCATGGACGAGCTCGGCACGCTTTCGGCGGAAGGCCAGGTCAAGCTGCTGCGCGTGTTGCAGACCGGGGAGTTCCAGCGGCTGGGTTCCAGCGAGACCCGCCACGTGCGGGTGCGCGTGATCAGCGCGACCAATGCCGACCCGGGGCAACTGATCCGCACGGGCCGCTTGCGCGAGGACCTCTACTACCGCCTGAACGTGATCGAACTGCACGTGCCGGCCCTCGCGGAGCGCACCGACGACATCCTGCCGCTCGCCCGCGCGTTCCTGGGACCGGAACACGGACTGGCGCCGGCCGCCGAGGAAGCGCTGCTCGCGCACGCATGGCCCGGAAACGTGCGGGAGCTCGCCAACTGCATACAGCGCGCGAAGCTGCTGACGCGATCGGGGCGCGTCGACGTGGCGGACCTCGGCCTGCGCCCGGGACGCTCGCCGGTGGACGCCACGGCCGGCGACGAAGGCGAGCAGCCGGACCGGGCGGCCGTCGTGACGGCGCTTGCGAGTGCCGGTGGCGTGATCGCGCGCGCGGCTGCCGAACTGGGCCTCTCCCGCCAGGCCTTCTACCGGCGGATGGAAAAATACGGCATCAAGGCCTGATCCGCACCCGCATGTGCCGATGCGTATCCGTTTCTCGATAGAAGGCCAGCTCGCGCTGCTGGCGGCGGCACTGGTCGTCGTCGCGGTCGCCCTCGTCGCGGCGTTCCATCGCCTGACGGACCATTGGGCGTCTGCGATGGTGTTCGCCCTGTCCGTCGCGGTGCCGCTCGCGATCTGGGTGGCGCGTCGCTGGGGCGGGCCCGTCGGCAGGATGCTGCGGGCGCTGGACGACGGCTTCACGAGCCTGCGCGACGGGGACTTCTCGGTGTCGCTCGCCACCGACCGGCGTGATGAACTCGGCAAGCTCGTGCGCAGCTACAATGCGGTCGGCGACATCCTGCGTCGCGAGCGCCAGGACCTGTTCCAGCGTGAGCTGCTGCTCGACACGGTCATCCAGAGCACGCCGCTGGCGCTGGTGCTCACGAACGCGACCGGCGCCGTGATCTATTCCAACACCGTGGCGCGGCAGATGTTCCGCGACGGAGCCCGGCTCGAGGGACATTCCTTCGCCGAGCTCGTGAACGAGGCGCCCGCCTCGCTGCAGGACGCGGTCTGGGGCGGCAACGACACGCTGTTCTCGATCGAAGGGCCCGGTGGCGAGCCGGAAGTGCTGCACCTGTCGCAGCGGCGCTTCGTCCTGAACGGGCGCGATCACCGTCTCTATCTCTTCAAGCGACTGACGCGGGAGCTGACCCGGCAGGAAGTGGCGACATGGAAGAAGGTGATCCGGGTCATCAGCCACGAGCTCAACAACTCGCTGGCGCCGATCTCCTCGCTGGCGCATTCGGGACGGCGGATCGCCCAGGAGCCGGATACCGCGCGGCTCGACAGCATCTTCGCGACGATCGAGGAGCGCGCGGCGCACCTGAAGTCATTCCTCGACGGCTACGCGCGCTTTGCGAAGCTTCCTGCGCCGACCCTGCAGGAGGTACCCTGGGCGCCGTTCATCGCATCCCTGCGCCAGACGGTGGCCTTTCGCGGTCCACTGTCCCTGCCCGGGCGCGCAGGCTATTTCGACCCGGCACAGGTGCAGCAGGTCCTGATCAACCTGCTCAAGAACGCCCACGAATCGGGTTCCGACCCGGACGACGTCGAGCTCACGATTGCCGACGACGGTCGAATGATGCGCGTGCAGGTGCTCGACCGCGGCAGCGGGATGTCCGAGCAGGTCCTTGCCAATGCGCTGCTGCCGTTCTATTCGACGAAGCGCAGCGGCACGGGCCTCGGATTGAGTCTGTGCCGGGAGATTGCCGAGGCGCACGGCGGCCGGATCAGCCTTGCAAATCGCGCGGAAGGCGGACTGGCGGTCGCGGTCTGGTTGCCGCGCAGGGAAGGTTGATGAAGACACACCGGATCATTGGCGGTCTCGTCGTGATCGCCGCCAGCACCTCGAATGCTGCCGACCGGGCGGCCGACCTCGCCGCCGTCGTGCAGGCTGAGCGCGATTTCGCCGCCCGGGCCCAGGTCGTGAACGCGCGACAGGCGTTCGCGGAAAATTTCGCGCCCGACTCGATCGTCTACGGGCCGTTCCCGGCACCGGCGTTTCCCGCGCTGGGCGAGTCCGGCGATGGCTGGCCCGTCAATATCCAGTGGCGGCCAGCGGCGGCCGCGATTTCCGGCGCCGGCGACATGGGTTACACGACGGGCCCCGCCGAGTTCAGAAAGACTCCCTCCGATCCGCCTCACCGCCACGGGCATTACACCTCGGTGTGGGAGCGCCAGCCGGACGGCAGGTACGAAGTCGCCATCGACGTGGGCATCGACCATCCCGAGCCGGTGTCGCCGATTCCGGATTGGACGCCGCCGGCCGCGTCGCCCCACGCGGCGCCCGTGTTGGACGCGTCCGCGCGGGACGACGCGCGGCGGGAGTTGCTCGCCCTCGACACCGAGGTGGGAGAGGCGTCGGCAACCGACACGGCGGGAGCCATCTCGGGGGTGCTCGCGGAGGACGGGCGCTATCACGAGTCCGGCGCGCTGCCGTCACTGGGGCGCACCGCAGCCGTGGTGCGCCTGCGAGCCAGCGGCATGACGCAACGCTGGGCGCCGGCCGGCGGCAAGGTCGCGCAGTCGGCGGATTTCGGGTTCACCTACGGCAAGGGCTCGTTCACGCGGACAGGCACGCCAGCGCAAGGGGAACTCGCGTATCTCAACATCTGGCAGAAGCGCGACGGTGCATGGAAGCTGCTGGTGCGGGTGGTCAATCCAGTCGCAGGACATTGACGGCGCGGCCGCGGCCGGTCGGGTAACCTATCCACGGGCACGCAGCCACGCGTTGAGGTGGACGGGATGGCAAAGGCGGTACTCGGAATCATCGGCGGCTCCGGCATCTACGACTTGCCGGGTCTCCAGGACGTGCGCGAACAGCGAGTCACGACGCCTTGGGGCGAGCCTTCCGACGCACTGCGCCGCGGGTGTGTCGGTGGCACCGAGGTCGTGTTCCTGCCGCGCCACGGTCGAGGTCACCGGCTGCCACCCTCCGAGATCAACTATCGCGCGAACATCGATGCCTTGAAGCGCGCCGGCGTGACCGACCTGGTGTCGTTCTCGGCCTGCGGGTCCTATCGGGAAGAGCTGAGTCCGGGCACCTTCGTGCTGGTGGACAATTTCGTCGATCGCACGGTGCGGCGGGAGAGTTCATTTTTCGGGACAGGCTGCGTGGCGCACGTGTCCTTCGCGCACCCCGTCAGTCCGGTCTTGCAGGACCTCGCGGCACGGGCGGCCGCGGCCGAGGCGATTCCGCACCAGCGTGGCGGTACGGCCGTGTGCATGGAGGGGCCGCAGTTCTCGACGCTGGCCGAGTCGCTCACCTACAAGGCGCTCGGCTACGACGTCGTGCACATGACGTCGATGCCGGAGGCGAAGCTGGCGCGCGAAGCCGAAATGGCCTACGCCGTGGTGGCGATGGTGACGGACTTCGACTGCTGGCACTCCGTGCACGGCGCCGTCGACGTGGCGAGCCTTCTGAGGGTGATGGAGGAAAACCGGGGCAAGGCGCAGCGGCTGTTCGCGCGGCTCGCCCGGGATTTCCCTGCGGAGCACGTTCCGTGCCCGCTGGGCTCCGACCGTGCGCTCGAGGGCGCGATACTCACGCACCCGGACGCGCGCGATCCAGAACTGCTCGCAAAGTTGAGCGCGGTGGCCGGACGAGTTCTCGGCAGCAGCTGACACGACTCGCCGCCATGCGCGTCCACGGAAAAATCTATCGCACGATCTTCCTGGCGGACGACGGCTGGACCGTCGCCGTCATCGACCAGGCGCGGCTGCCGTTCGCCTTCGAGTTGCGCCACCTGCGGAGCGCCGTCGAGGCGGCCGACGCGATCCGCGACATGGTGGTCAGGGGTGCGCCGCTCATCGGCGTGACGGCTGCGTACGGGCTGGCACTGGGCATGCGCTCGGATCCGACGGACGAGGGGCTGGGTCGTGTCGTGGACCTGCTCGCAGCGACCCGACCCACGGCCGTCAACTTGCGCTGGGCCCTCGATCGCGTGGCCCGCCTGCTTCGCGCCACCTCATCGGACAAGCGCGCGGATGTCGCCTACGCCGAGGCGGGTGCGATTGCCGAGCAAGACGTCGCCGCGTGCGCGGCGATCGGTCAGCAGGGCCTGGCGATCCTGGAGCACATGAGCAGGCAAGCGGGCGGGCGGCCGGTGCGCGTGCTCACGCACTGCAACGCGGGCTGGCTGGCGTGCGTCGACTGGGGCACGGCACTGGCGCCGGTCTATGCGGCGCACGAGGCTGGAATCCCCGTGCACGTGTACGTGGACGAGACGCGGCCGCGCAACCAGGGCGCGGCGCTCACGGCGTTCGAGCTCGGTGCCCATGGCGTGCCGCACACGGTCATCGCGGACAACACCGGTGGGCATCTCATGCAGCACGGGCTCGTGGACCTGTGCATCGTCGGCAGCGACCGTACGACGGCGGCGGGGGACGTTGCCAACAAGATCGGCACCTACCTGAAGGCGCTCGCGGCGCGCGACAACGGCGTGCCGTTCTACGCGGCACTGCCGTCGTCGACCATCGACTGGAGCATCGAGGACGGCGTGCGCGACGTGCCCATCGAGGAACGCCCGCCGCGCGAGGTGACGCACGTGCGCGGGCGCGCCGACGACGGGCGGTTGCTCGACGTCGAGGTGGTCGCCCCCGGCAGCCCGGTCGCCAATCCCGCCTTCGACGTGACGCCCGCGCGCCTCGTGACGGGAATCATCACCGAGCGCGGAGTTGCCGGCGCGAGCCGCGCGGGACTGCTCGCGCTGTACCCCGAGAAGGCTGGATCATGAGCGATGCCCGGCTGGGAGAGCGCAACGAGGTCATTGCGGTCGCGCAGGCCCTGGATGCGGCGGGGCTCGTGCCGAACAAGTCCGGCAACGTTTCCTGCCGCACGGCCGAGGGATTCCTCATTACGGCCGCCGGGGTCCCCTACCGGGAAATGACCGCGGCGCAGGTCGTTGCGCTCACGCTCGATGGTGAGCCGGAGCCTGGCAACGTGCGGCCTTCGTCGGAGTGGCGCATGCACCTCGCGATCTATGCGCACCGCGCGGATGTTGGAGCGATCGTGCATACCCACAGCCCGCGGGCCACGGCGCTTGCCTGCGCGGGCCGGAGCATTCCGCCATTCCACTACATGATTGCACTGGCCGGCGGCCCCGTGCGCTGCATGCCGTACGCGACCTTCGGCACGGCGGAGCTCGCGGATGCGGCGATTCGCGGCCTCGAGAGTCGACGGGCCACCTTGCTCGCCAATCACGGCGTAGTGGCCGTGGGCGCGTCGCTGCGGGAGGCACATTCCGTCGCCCTCGAAGTCGAGAACCTGGCTGGGCAATACCTGGCCATGCTTGCGGCTGGCCTGGAGCCCGCGCTGCTCGACGAGGAGGAGTTGCAGAGGGTGATCGACAAGTTTTCCGATTACGGACGCATGGGCAGATAGCGTCACGGGTCCGCCGGTCATTGACCCCAGCACTGACCGCGTGGCCGGATCAGGCGCTGCGGACGGCAATCAGGTTCTGGATGCGGTCCGATTCCTTCTTGACCACCGCGTAGCACTCGCAACACAACTCCTCGAGGCGCGGCCGGTCCAGTACGGTGATCTTGCCGCGGCTGTAGCGGATGGCCCCGAGCTTCTGGAGCTTCCCGGCGGCCTCGGTCACGCCTTCGCGTCGGACGCCGAGCATGTTGGCGATCAGCTCCTGGGTCATGACCAATTCGCTGGACGACAGGCGGTCGAGGGACAGCAGCAGCCAGCGGCACAGCTGCTGATCGACCGAGTGATGCCGGTTGCACACGGCGGTCTGCGCCATCTGCGTGATCAGTGCCTGCGTGTAGCGCAGCAGCAGGAGCTGCATGCCTCCGCTGCGATGGAACTCTTCCTTGAGCCGCTGCCCGACCAGCCGGTAGGCATGGCCGGCACTCTGCACGATCGCCCGGCTCGGGGTGGTCTCGCCGCCCATGAACAGCGCGATGCCGATGAGGCCCTCGTTGCCCACCACCGAAATCTCCGCCGACGCGCCGCTTTCCATGACGTACAGCAGCGAGACGATGGAATCGGTCGGGAAGTAGACATGACGCTGCACGTCCCCCGACTCGTAAAGGACCTTGCCGAGTGGCATCGGTACGAGCCGCAGGTGCGGGTAGAGCCGCTCGCGCTCGTTGGGCGACAGAGCCGCCAGCAGGTGATTCTGTTGCGGGGCGTGGGAGCCGGGTGCGGCGACGGAACGGGTCACGTTGACCATCGATGGCGGTGACGGCACTGCAGCATACAGCAATCGTCTCCTGTACGTACGGTACCGTACAGCCGCCGTCTCGCGAGCCGAATGTTCGGTTGCGAACAGTGATCCCTGGGATCTCCGCGCATAGTCGCGCTCCTGGTGGGCTACGGGCACAGCCGGTGGACCACCTTCATCACGCAGAGAAGTCACATGAACTCAACATCGACAATGCGCGGCGGCTCACGCCTTCGCGCTGCGGTCGCCGGCCTCGCCGGCACGCTCATGGTCGCCGCGTGCGCATCGACGCCGCCGGCGCCGACCGCACAGCTGCAGGCCGCGCAGCAGGCGATATCGACCGCCGAACGGGCCGATGCCGGTCGTCACGCCGCCGCTGAGCTGGGCGAGGCGCGCACGAAGCTCGCGTCCGCGAATACCGCCGTCCAGGAAGAGAGGATGGTTTCGGCAGCGCAGCTGGCTGACCAGTCGCGAGTGGAGGCGGAACTCGCCTCCGCGAGGACTGCGGCGGTCAAGGCAAGAGCAGTCAACGATGAGATGACGCGCAGCACGGGCACCCTGATTGACGAAATGCAGCGCAACACTGGAGACCAGCAATGACTTCGACTATCGGCAAGATGAGCCTTGGCAGGACGTTGGTCGCCACGACCGTGGCTTCCGTGTTGCTCGCAGCCTGTGCGGCCGCCCCCGTGGCACCGGAAGGCGCTGCGGACGCGCGCGCCAGGCTGACGCAGCTGCAGTCCGATCCGAATCTCGGCACCCGCGCGCCACTTGCGATCAAGGAAGCGGATGCGGCGGTGAGTGTCGCCGAGCAGCCGGAGTCGGACGACGCCCTCGGGTCTCACAGGGTCTATATCGCCGATCGCAAGATCGAGATCGCGAGGGCGCAGGCCGAGACCCGGTTCTCGGAGGACCAGCGCGCGGCGCTGGGCGCCCAGCGCGAGCAGGCTCGCCTGGATTCCCGCACTCGTGAAGCCGACACTGCCAGGGATCAGGCCGCGTTGGCGCGCGACGACGCCGATGCGGCTCGTGCCGCTACGGTGGAGGCGCAGGATCAGACCGCTGAGCTGCAGCGGCAGATCGACGCGATGAACGCGAAGGTGACGGATCGCGGGCTGGTGCTGACGCTGGGTGACGTGTTGTTCGCCAGTGGCAGGGCCGACCTGAAGGTCGGAACCATCAGCCACCTTGATCAACTGGTCGCCTTCCTCGGCAAGTACCCGAGTCGAACGGTCATGATCGAGGGCCACACGGACAACGTCGGGGGCGACGACTACAACCAGGGACTGTCGCAGCGCCGCGCCGACTCTGTGCGTTCGTACCTGGTGCGGCAGGGCGTCGATGCTGCGCGCGTCACGACGATGGGCGCCGGAGAGGGCACACCGGTGGCAGGCAACGAGTCCGAAGCGGGCCGGCAGCAGAATCGCCGGGTCGAGGTCATCATCAGCAATCCTGCGCTCGCGTCGAGATAACATCGCTACGACTGGAACCCGCGCGGCGCGAGCTGCGCGGGTTTTCTATGGGCGGAGGCCCGGGCACGCGGGTCAATGCATGACGCTCGCGTACGTCTCCCGGTCGGCCGCGTAGCACACGCAGGCTGCGCCTTCCAGGCCGCGCCGGTCCAGGATGGTGATGTCGCCACGGCTGTAGCGGATGAACTTGCGCGCCTGCAGCGAGCTGGCCGCCCGGGTCACGCCGGCGCGGCGCACGCCGAGGATGTAGGCGAGAAACTGGTGCGTGACGTGGAATTCGTCGGAATGCGCCCGGTCGCGGGTCATCAGCAGCCAGCGGGCAAGGCGCGCTTCCAGGACGTGGAAGCGGGTGCAGGCGGCCGTCTGCGCCAGCTGGCACATCACCACGTAGACGTAGCGGTTCAGCCCTCGTTGCAGTGCGGCGCTGTACTGGAGTTCGCGGCGAAACGGTTCGGCGTCCATTCGCCAGGCGGCGCCGGCGCCCTGCACCAGGGCGAGCACGGGTGCAACGTTTACGCCGAGCACCAGCGAGGCTCCCAGCATGCCCTCGTCGCCGACCAGGCGGACCTCGAGTCGGTCGTGGCCGCCGATCGGGGTGATCAGGGAAATGAAGCCGTCGACCGGAAAGTAAACGTGGCGAATTCGCGCGCCTGGCTCGTAGAGCACCTCGGCCGGGACGAGTTCGACCTGCTTGCAGCATGCAAGCATGTGGCGGCGATCCTGGGTGGGCAGGGCCGCAATCAGTAGGTTGTTCGCAGCAGCCAGCGTCGTCTTTGGCACGGCAAGCGTCTCGTCCGTCACGCAAGGGAGGCAGTCCGGATGTCGCAGCATGGCGAGCGGAACCTCGAAGATCTGTACGGTAACCCACCGAAGGGCAGCCATGTCCGATAGCGCACAGACGGCCGGGTCAATCGACGCCACCCTGCGGCCTGCGATAACGGTCGCTGGAGTGCAGATGTTCCGCAAATTGCCTGTTGTCCGCCGGGGTCCCGACGGCCGTTTCCTGCCGAAGGCTCTGGACAGCAGGCTCGAGCGTGCGGCGCGCGCCGAGCTCACCCTCGATTCGATCGGCGATGCCGTTGTCAGCACCGACGTCGCGGGCAACATCACGTACCTCAATCCGGTTGCCGAGCGCATGACCGGATGGTCCCGGTCGGAGGCCTCCGGCAGGCCGCTGCAGGACGTGGTGCGGATCATCGACGCCGACAGCCGCGAACCGGCGCAGGACCCCCTGGCGATGGCGATGCAGCAGGACGCCACCGTCGGCCTGAGCGCGAACTGCCTGCTGATTCGCCGTGACGGGCGCGAATCCGCGATCGAGGACACGGCTTCGCCCATTCATGACCGGCACGGGCGGGTGACGGGCGCGGTGATCGTCTTTCATGACGTGGGCATTGCGCGTGCAATGTCGCTGCGGATGTCCCACCTGGCCCAGCACGACGCCCTCACCGGCCTGCCCAACCGACTGCTGCTGAACGACCGGCTCGACCGCGCCATCGAAGCGGCACGCCGCCACGGCAGATCCCTGGCAGTGCTGTTCATGGACGTGGATCGCTTCAAGTGCATCAACGATTCGCTGGGTCACGTGGCCGGCGACCAGATTCTCCAGTCGGTCGCACGCCGATTGGTGGCGTCCGTGCGCGGCTCGGACACCGTGAGCCGCCAAGGCGGCGACGAGTTCGTCGTCCTGCTGTCGGAAGTCGCCTGTCCCGAGGACGCAGCGTTCAGCGCAGAGAAGTTGCTGGCCGCGTTGTCTGTGCCTCACAGAATCGGCAAACACGAGCTGCAGGTCACTGCGAGCGTCGGCATCGCCATTTTCCCGGGCGATGGCACGGAGCCGGCGGCACTATTGAAGAAGGCCGACCTTGCCTTGCTACGTGCCAAGGCCCGTGGGCGTGGCAATCATCAGTTCTTCCAGTCGGGCGGGACGGTGCCTGGCCAGTCGGGACAGGTCGGCCGAGCCCTCACCGCTTCGGGGCGCACTTCGCGATAGCTGCAGCGACTGCCTCCCAGGTGGCGTCGAACGCCTCGCGGGTAAATCCGGCACCCGACGGCAGCCAGTTCCCGGAACTCCCGCCTGCCAGCGTGTAATGCCCCACCACGTCGAGGTGATCGGCGCGGGCGACGTGCAGGACTCGTCCATGCAGCTGGCTCAACGTCGGCACGATGCCATCGCTGCTGCCCGGAGTCGCCTCGAACCCGAGCCCCCGGTCGAGCCGCCGCTGTGCCGCCCGGGTCACCTTCGGGTATGGATAGCGCGGGTGCGGCCGGGCCGTCAGCGCATGCAGCAGCCTGAACAACGCGCGCAATGCGACGTACTCTGGATCCAGCAGCTCCGTCACCTTGAATCGTTCATGCGGTTTCGGCACTCCCGCCACGACGCAGCCGTAGTCGATGCCGGGACGATCCGCCACCGCTGCGTCGAACAGCTCGATGCCCTCCGGCGTGAGTTGCAGCACCGCTCCCTGGTCCCGCTCGACCTCCCCGAGGAATTTCCACACCGGATCGCCGCGATCGAAGCGCATCCTGCGCAACACCCCGCCTGCAATGCGATCGAGCGGGCCTTCGTTGCGTCCCAGGCAATCGTCGAGCCGCGCAGCCATCGCGACCGCTTTCGCCGCGGCCAGGATTGCGCGGCGCCCCTGCCCTGACGTCGCCAGCGCACTGAGCACGAGCAGGAGTGTCTGGCCCTGGACCGTAACGAAGTGATTGGCGAGCGGCGTTCCGTGGTGGGGGGTGCTCACCGAGATCGCCGTCTTCGTCAGGCTGGCGATGCGCTCCTCCGTGTCCCCGCTCGAGATCTTCACCCCGGGTGTCAGCAGCATCCGCACGTCGAGGCCACCCGTCGAGTGGCCGACGAAGTGCAGCTCGCGGGCCCTGAGTCCGCCGCTGCCGATCACCTGTCGGCGCAGCGCGTCGGTGCGTCGCGGGATCGACGCCGTCGGTTGCGTTGCGCACCTCACGATGCGGGCCTCGACGCCGCGCTGCCGGAGCGCGCGCGACAGCACCTGCTCCACGTCCTCGAAATAACTCACGGCGCCGACCGAGGTGAAGCCGAAGAATCCCGGCACCAGGAACACGAGTCGCTGCGTCATGGCCGAATTATGCCAGTCGGACCTCGGTGTGGCACCGCACCGACCCGTCGCGACCAGACACCTATAGTTCCAGCATCGAACATGACCACGAAGAGGAGAAACCTATGAATTGGGACAGAATCGAAGGCAACTGGAAGCAGGCCGCCGGCAAGGCCAAGGTGCAGTGGGGCAAGCTGACCGATGACGACCTCGACGTCGTCGCGGGCCGCCGCGAGCAGCTGGCCGGCAAGATCCAGGAGCGTTACGGCATCGCCAAGGACGAGGCGGAGAAGCAGCTCAGCGAGTGGGAAAGCAAAGCAAACGATTCGTGGTTCTCGTAGAACGCGAACCGCACTGATTAGCGTCTGTTCAAGGCGCAGATCTTCGGCGCCCCGGGGTTCGCGAGCGAGCCGCGGGGCGCTATTCTTGGTGGCCTGCCCGATTCGTCGCTTCTGGTCTCGGGGAGACTGATGATCGACCATTCAGTAATTGCTCGCGCCACGCGTGGAATGATCGCGGTGTTCTGCCTGCTCGAGGCGGGTTGTGCGGGGTTCAAGCACGCGCCGCCGCAAGAGACCGTCCCGGCTGTCCCGCCGGCTGTGCCGACGGCCGTGGTCGAGGAACTTCCTGCGCCGGTTGCACCTGACGCAGGGTCTGCGCCCGCCGAAGTGGAGGCGCCCAGGTCGGTTGAAACGGCACCGGTCAAGCCGTCGATGATCGAGCCTGTGCAGCCGGCAGAACCGCCGGCCGTCCCTCGCCCCGCGGCGTCAAAGACTCCTGCCGCTCCTGCGCCGGCCACCCGGGCTGCAGCGCCCAGGTCGCCGGCCGCCGTTGCGACGGCCCCGACGGCGCCGTCGCCCGCTCCCCAGGTGGCGCCGAGGACGTCGCCCGCGCCCGTCGTGGCCCGCCCGCCCGCGGCCCCGCTGGACCTGAAGGCCCTCGAGTCTCGGCTCCGGCAGACCAGGGCGATCGGCGTGATGACCAAGCTTTCGCTCAAGAACCAGGTCGACGACCTGATTGAGAAGTTCCGCGCGTACCACAAGCGACAGGGCAAGTGGACGCTGGCCGAGTTGCGTCGCAACTACGACATGCTGCTCCTCAAGGTGCTTTCCCTGCTGCAGGACAGCGACCCGCCGCTCGCCCGGGACATCGTCAAGTCACGTGCAGCGATCTGGGGCATCCTCGAAGACCCGCGCAAGTTCACCGAATCCAATCTGATGGCAGGAGCAACGCCGTGAGCAAACCTCCAGGGACTCTGGCCGGTATCAGCGCAGTGACGATGCTTTGCGCAGGCAGCCTGGTTGCGGCGGAAGAAGCCGCAAGTCCCGTCACGGTCGCCAAGGACCTGACGGCGGTAATCGCGCTGCAGGGCTTGCCGTGCGGCCAGGTCGTGGGCGCCAGCCAGCAGGGCGAGAACGACTACACCGCCTCATGCGAGGACGGCAATCGCTACCGCGTGTTCGTGAATGCCGACGGCCGGGTCATCGTGGAAAAAATCGACTAGGTCTTCCTGCCGCCAATCAGCAGGAGAGCGCCGCCGATCACGATCGCTCCGACGCCGGCCCAGACCGGAACGTTGACCGTTTCTTTTTCCTTTACCGACATCTCGATCGGTCCGAACTTGATGTCGTGCGTCTGCTTCGTGTAACTGAAGCTGCCATAGCCCAGTGCGAGGACGCCGGCCACGATCAGCACGATGGCCGGTATTTTCAATACGTTCATGTCGTTTCCCAGTGGAGTCGCCCAGTCGATTGCGCGGCTGGGCGACGCCATTTTCCCGTCGCTAGAAGCGTTTACCCTGGATCAGGTTGATGGCGGTCATCAAGACCGCGACCACCAGCAGGAACACCATGAAAGCCGAGATCTTCAATGCATTCATATTCGCTCCCGCCGCAGTGCACCCGTTGCCAACGGCTACGCGCGCCTGCCCTGGATCAGGTTGATCGCAATCACGATGACCGCGAGCACCAGCAGGATGTGGATGAAACCGCCCAGGGTGTAGGAGCTGACCAGCCCCAGCACCCAGAGGACGAACAGGATGACCGCAATTGTCCACAACATTTCGTTTCTCCTCTCGACGTCATTCGGTGCGCAGGCTGATCAGCCGCGACTGCCGGAACTCGCCAGCACCAGCTGGCCGTTCTCAACGGGGATTCGTCGGCCCGGGGCCTGGTCCATGTGCACGGTGCCTTCCTGGTCCCCCAGGCGATAGCGCACTTCGTAGCCGTCGGGCTTCTCGGCGGAGTCGTAGACCGTGCGGCAGCGCTGCTGGACCGTCTGGGTCGTATTGCCCTCCTGCATGTTCTTCTGGATCTTGCTGCCGGCATAGCCGCCCGCTGCGGCGCCCGCGACCGTCGCGACCGTCTGGCCGTCGCCATCGCCGATCTGGTTGCCGAGCACTCCGCCCGCCACGGCGCCGATGATGGCGCCCGTCACGCGCTTCGGATCCTTGACCGGCGCCTGGGTCGTCACGATCTCGTCGGAACAGACCTGGCGAGGTGTCTTGACCGTCCGGGTCAGCGCCTGGACGTTGAGTACTTCGGCGGAACCGCGATCATCCATCGCCCGGTATCCGGCAAACGCGCCGGCTGCAGTGACCGCCACGCCGCCAACGACGAGGCCGGTAATCAATGATTTGTTCATCCTGAATTCTCCACTCGACACCACCCGTCGCGCAGTGAATTCCCGAAACGGTCGCGTGCGGTCGATGTCCATCAGGGTACCTGAGGCCCCGGCACGGTCTGTTCGGTAGCGCACCATGTGCGAGGTCGGAGCCGTCCACGCCTCGAGTTCGCGGCCTGCAACGGAATCCATGAGTGCGGGAGCGCACAGATGGCGTGGGCGATGACGGCTAGCCTTCACGAAGCAGTCATTTCGCCGGCCTGCGAGATGACGGAAACCATCACGGAGTAGCGCATGAGCCGGGCAGACGCCTTGAAGGACAGTGCCGACGCTGCATCGCAGGACCGTGGCTCCGGAGACGAAAGCGTCATCCGCGTGGCGTCGGCAGCGTCGTGGGATCCGTACGAGGTCTGGCTGACACGCGTCAAGCAGCCTCGCGAGCGCGCTGCCCACGTGGCGGCCGCCGCCAGAGCGTCAGGCCGCACCAAGGCCCGGCTCGACTAGAACTTCGACCGCGGTGACCCACACGGCACCGCCCCTGCCAAATCCGCCAAACGACTGGAGACAAGCATGAACCGTAAATTTCTGAAGCTCATTGCAGTCATCGGAGCACTTGCGGCTGTCGCCGCCTGCTCCTCCACACGCACGCAACAATCGGCCGGCGAGGTCATCGACGACAGCGTGCTTACGAGCAAGGTGAAGATGGCACTGATCGACGATCCGGTCACCAAGGCCGGCCAGATAAACGTCGAGACCTATCGCGGTGTCGTGCAGCTCGGCGGGTTCGTCGACAATGCGCAGCAGAAGGCCCAGGCCACGACGGTGGCCCGCTCGGTCACGGGCGTGAAGGAAGTCCGCAACGACCTCCGTGTCAGCACTTCGAAGGAGACAACCGGTGAGGCCGTCGACGACAGTATGCTGACCACCTCGGTCAAGACGAAGCTCGTCGAGGATTCGACCACCAAGGCCGGCCAGATCAACGTCGGAACGCAGAACGGCGTCGTGCAGTTGACCGGGTTCGTGGATTCCACGGCCGCGAAGGACCGCGCAGGCGAACTGGCGCGCTCCGTGAAGGGCGTCGTCAAGGTGAGCAACGATCTCGAGATCCGGCAGAAGTAGACCGCAGGGGCATGCATCGGGTCGCCGTGCCGACGCGGAACCGCTAGACGACGACTCGATTCCGGCCCAGACGCTTGGCCTGGTAGAGGCGGGCGTCGGCGAGTCGGAGCAGCGTCGCCACCTCCTGCCGACCCTCGCAGGTGGCGACGCCGACGCTCATCGTCACGACCAGTCCAGGCGCCAGGGTGGGCCAGTGCGCGCCTTCGACGGCGAGGCGCAGGTCCTCGCAGAGCCGGGCGGCTTCCGCCTCGCCGGCACCGACGAAACAGAACAGGAACTCCTCGCCGCCATAGCGCGCCACGAGGTCGGATTCGCCAATGCGCTCCCGGAAGACCTGCGCGACGTGCTCGAGAACTCGGTCGCCCACGCCGTGCGAGTGTTCGTCGTTGATCCTCTTGAAATGGTCGATGTCGGCGAGCGCGATGCTGAGCGCGACGCCCCGGCGGCTGGCGCTCTCGACCTCGCGGCGCAGGAAGTCGTCCGCATGGCGGCGATTGTGGAGTCCCGTCAGGGTGTCATGTGCCGCCAGGCGTTCCAGCTGCAGCGACTTCTCCTGCAGCGCCTCGGTTCGCTCCTCGACCAGTCGCTCGAGCGTGAGCCGCATCTCCGCGAAGCGCTTGAGCGCCAGCATGCCTGCCGCGATCACCGCAAGCAGCAGCATCAGGACCGCAATTTCCATGCGCGTCCAGATGATCGCGACCAGGATTGCGACCAGTCCCGCGGTCATTTCCGTGGCCGTGTCGAACACGCTGAGCGATTCACGGATCGACTGGCCGCGCACGCGTGCCAACGCCATCATTCCGCCCTCGTTGATGACCTGCATCGCGAGCAGCAACAGCAGGATCGTACCGAACGAACCGGGCTCGAGGCTCGCAATTGGCACGGGACCGCCCATGCCGACGTACAGGAGACCCGCCCCGAGCACCATCAGGGTCATCAGGCCTGCGTTGGTCAGTGCCGCGTTGCAGACCGCCGGCAAGGGCACGCCCTTGTGCAGGCGGTGCCAGGGGTAGATGAACGAGGCCAGGCCGTTGATCCATGCAGCATCCACCGGGCCGAGCACGAGCACGCTCGACACCTGGGCCACGCGATCGAAGGACACGTAGCCGAGCACGGGATGGGCGTAGCCGATCGAGATCGTAAACAGGCCGAACAGCAGGAAGAACAGCGCTTCCGGCCAGTCGACGGCAACGAAGCCGCTGCCTCGCGCCGACAGGGCGAGCGCGGCGGCCGCTGCGGCGAAGAGGGTCAAGCCGTAGAGGAATTCGCCAGACCGGATCCACGGCCGGGCCGGGTACCCCGTCGCGTCACTGGTCGCGTGGTCTCGATCCGTTCTGCGCTCGGGCATGGCGAAGGGGTCCGTGGCGATGACGGAACCCTATCAGGAATGCCACCTCACGCGCATCCCGGTTGGAGCACGAGCGAGAAGGCGCCTGCTGCGACGCCTTCTCGCTCGAGCGGGGTCTGCGCTACTTGAGCTTCGTGATGACCATCGTCTTGTCGTTGCCCGTGTCCGAGTGCTGCACGTTGACGAACAGCGCCTTCGGATCGGTGCCGAAGTAGATACCGGTGCCCTCGGCACCCACGTCCTTCAGTGACGCGAACAGGTACACACCGTCCTGGTAGCCGTCGCGGTTGGCGTCTCTCGAGTTCGGGTCGAACACCCAGATGTCGCTGTAGGCGTTGTCCTCGACCATCCACAGCCTGCCGTCGGGGCCATCCGCGAGGTTGTCGACGCCGCGGAAGCCGGTGACGCCCGCTGCACGGTTCTCGACCGGCGCATTCCTGCCGGCGGCGACGACGTAGCTGACGAACGGTGCATGGCCGAGTTGGACGGCCATGACGGCGCCGGGGCCGGTGTTGCTGGCGGGGTTGCCGACGTCCTCGCAAGTGAGGGCGACGTACAGCGTCGAGGCGATGCGCTCCAAGTCTTCGGGCCGGCAGTACGACGTCGCGCCGACGGCTGCGGCCGCCTCCCGTGCGCTGACCTGCACCTGCGCCATGTCGAGCGCGACCCATTCGGCGTCGCCGGTCTTCGATGCGCTCATCACCTTCAGTGCGTAGAGCTGGCCGCTGGACAGATCGCCGCGGGTGTCGGGCACGAACCTGTAGATCGCGCCCGTGCGGTTTTCGTCGATGACGTACACGTTGCCCTCGGCGTCGATCTCGAGGCCCTCGTGCGCCAGTGCGCCGAGCTGCGGACGTACGGTCACGCTCTCGGCCACGGTCGGATCGCTCGGATCGAGCTTCAGCTCGTACACGAGGCCGCTCGTGGCCTGGGGATGATCCGGATCCGGGCGTACCGACGTGATGGTCTCCTCGGCGAAGAGGATGGTGTGCCAAGGAGTCCAGACGATGCCGTCGAGGGCTTCCCAATCGTAACGGGCAGCCAGTTCCTTCGCAGCGCCGGTCTTCAGGTCCACGACCGATACCGAGCCGCCGAGTCCGCCGTCGAGGCGGGCATCATTGCCCGGGCGCACCTCGTGTGTGCGGTACAGGAATCGTCCGGCGTGAGCCTTGCTCTCGTTGACCGTGTTCATGTCGTTCCAGTCCTCTGCCACGTAGAGGTCGAGATCGTTCTCGTCGGAAACGATCGACTGGGAGAAACCGGCCGGGATGATCCAGGGCGAGGCTTCGATGTCGACGCCGCCCTGCGGGTAGGCGGAGGCGGCAATGGGATTGAACCCCATCGGGCCGTTCACCACTGTGGGATCCGCGTAGGCGTTGGCGGTGAACGCCGTGGCCACGGCCACGGCGATAGCTGACTTTTGCATGTGCGAGTCTCCTGGGAAGCGGGGGTGTGCTGAAACCGGGGGACGTGGCTTACGTCCCGCACACATCATTCCCAGGGATCGTTGCCCGGAGATTGCCCGAGCATTAAGGGTTCGTGACGGGCCTGCCTCGCGGCAAGCCGCGGCTCGACACCGTCCCGCGCTACTGGACCATCTTCACCGTCGAAACCGGCGCGAAGTCGAATTTCCCCGCCTTCGCGTTCCACTGGATGTACCGTTCACAGAAGTTCTCGCTCGCAAAACTGGCCGCCGGCTGCTTGCCGCACTGCTCCCCCGAGACCATCAGCCAGAGCCTGGCCGCCGGACCCGTCCCATCGAGCGTCGAGCCATACACCCAGGCGCTGAACGCCTTCCTTGCGCCGCCCGCGCCATCGCCGACGTACACGGCAACGTCCTTGCCACGATCGCCGTACACGCTGGCGGCGCCTTCGCACTGGATGGAGCCGACGTCGAGGATGTAGTCCTCCTTGCCGTCGCCGTTCAGGTCCACATGCTTGATGGCGTCGTTGGTCAGCGCCTTGCCGCCCACGCCCGTGCATTCGGCTGCGATCGCCGCCAGGTCGGCGGCGACGACCGCCGGCGTCTTCGGTGGCCCCGCGTAGGCGGCGGGGCAGCAGACGATCAAGGATCCAGTCGCGGCCACAACGAGAGTCGCAGTACGCATGATCGGCCCTCCCTGAAGTTGGCCGACGCTACGCCCGGCCTGCGGGTGCGTCAATGCGCGGCGCGGGTCAGTCCACCGGCCGCGCGCCGAGCCGGGCCATCACAACTGTGAGCTGACCGGAAGGGCCCGGCCAATCCAGGCCTGGAACCTGCGCCCGGCGGACGCGTCGGGAGCGCTGTCGTGCGTTTGCATGCCGTCCTGCCATTCCAGCTTCCTGCCCTCCTGCGTTACCGCCCACGCGTGCTCGCCCGAGGAGTCCGTACTGAAGATCTGCTCGAGCTGGGCCGCGATCGCCCCGCTCTCGACGAAGATGCCCTGTTCGCAGTTCAGGGAGGTGGACCGTGGGTCGATGTTGTAGCTGCCCACGAATGCGACCCTGCCGTCCACCACGAGGGCCTTGGTGTGCAGGCTGGCGCCCGACGATCCGAACAGGCTCGACTTGACCGTGCTGCCGGGCGTCGGCTTGAGCTCCCAGACTTTCACCCCACCCTCGAGCAGGGGCTCGCGCCACTCGGAGTAGCCGCCGTACACCATCGCGACATCGTTGGCTGCCAGCGAGTTCGTCAGGACCCGCACGTTCCTGCCGGACCGCGCGATGTCGGTCAGGAAGCGCGTTCCGACCTCGCCGGGTACGAAGTACGGCGAAATGATCGTGACGTTCGTGCTCGAGGATTTCATCAGCGGCGCGAGCAGCGCCAGCACCTGCGAACCTGCCGCACCCTCGGTTTCGCCCGCGGCCTTGAGCGGGTCGTCCGAGACGAAGAAAAATCGCCCGGACCAGACCATCGGCCAGTCGCCCGCCACGAGACGTTTCACGGCGTCGTTCTTGCGCAGTTCGGTGGCGAACCGCGACGCCTCGGCCTGCGCGACTTTCGGCGCGACTCTTTCCCGCAGGGCCAGCAAGGCGGCGGGCGAGACGTCTTCGGCCGCGAGCAGGGTCATCGGGTAGGCGATGGGCGAGTTCCAGTAGCGGTCGAACGACGCCGAGGCGTCGCGGACGATCGGTCCCACCATCGCGAAGTCGAGGTCCACGAAATTGACCTCGTCGCTGGCGCCGAAGTACTCGTCTCCCAGGTTGCGCCCGCCGACGATCGCGATGCGGTTGTCCGCGATCCAGGTCTTGTTGTGCATGCGGCGGTTGATGCGGCTGAAGCTGCCGAGCGCCTCGAAGACGAAGCCAAGGGCGCCGGCGCGCGACTGGAACGGATTGAACATCCGCACGTCGATGTTCGGGTGCGCATCGAGGGCGGCGAAGGCGTAGTTCTTCGCCCGCGCGTCCATGTCGTCGACGAGCATCCGTACCTTGACGCCGCGATCGGCCGCTTCGAGCAGGCGCACGGCAAGGAATCCTCCGGTCGTATCGTTGTGCCAGATGTAGGTCTGTACGTCGAGGCTGCGTCCAGCCACCAACGCCGTGCGCGCGCGGATCGCGAACGCCTCCGGCCCCTCACGGACGAGACGGAATCCCGATTCGCCCGGGTGCCGTGCCTCGGCCTCGGCGATCAGGCCATCGAGGACCGTTCCGCTCCCGAGCGGCAGGGCCGCTTCGACCGGCAACTCTGGACGCGGCTCGAGGCTCGCGCACGCGGCGAGCGACATGGCGGCGAGGCAGGCGCACAGGCGTAACAGGTTATTCACGGTCTACCGTTCGCTGGTGTTGACGAGGCTGATCGCCAGCGCGTCCCGACAGCAGGGCAAGCCAAGGCCACGCTCCCAATGGCGAAGTGGAAGGGTGTGCTCATGGAGGTCCGGTCTCCGGGGCCAGGCGGGCATTGGTGCGAAGCTTAGCGGAGACGGGCCCGCTCAGGCACGGCCGCGGTCGCGCCGGCAACCCATCGCGCGGTTTGCGATGTCCGCCCGGCGCGTGCAGGCTATCCGGCTGCTACACGGGACACGCGGCAAGGCCTGCAGCATGAGCTCGACCTCGACAGACACGACGGTTTCAGCCGTCGATGACCAGCAGGGCGCCGCCGCCGCACGCAAGCGCCCGGTGCGCGACCTGCTGCGCCTGGCCGGTCCTTATTGGAACTGCGAGCGGCGCGCCAAGGTTCGCGGCATCACCTTGCTGCTGTTCCTGCTGACGCTGGCGCAGGTCGGCTTGACGATCTGGGGCAACTACTGGAACCGCGCGCTGTTCGACGCCCTCGAGCAACGCACGGCGCACGGAGTCCTGGTGCAGGTCGGGGTATTCGCAGTCATCTTCGCGATCTCGATCGCCGTCACCGCCGCGCACCTCATGGTCAAGCGCTGGCTGCAGCTCGACTGGCGGGCCTGGATGACCGAGCGGCTCGTCGGCCGCTGGATGGACGACGGCCGTCATTACCGGCTCAATTTCACGCGCGGTGAGCACGACAACCCGGACCAGCGCATCGCGGAGGACATCCGCATCGCGACCGAGAGCGCAATCGGCCTGGCCCACACGCTGATCTTCTCGCTGTTGACCCTCGTGATGTTCATCGACATCCTCTGGTCGGTCTCGGGCTCGATCGTGGTGCCGGGCACCGGGGTCCACGTGCCCGGCTACATGGTGCCGCTCGCGTTCATCTACGCGGCGCTCGGCGCCGTGCTCGGCTGGATGTTCGGCCGACCGCTGGTACGCACGACCAACGCATTGCAGAGCGCGGAGGCGACGTTTCGCTTCGGACTGTCGCGGGCGCGTGAACACACGGAAGCGATCGCGCTCATTCACGGTGAACCGCGCGAGCGCGACGGCTCCGCGGCTCGATTCAGGCAGGTCGTGCGCGACTGGGACCGGCAGTCGCTCGCGTATCTCGGACTCGTGTCCTTCGGCACGGCCTACGGCGCGCTGCTGCCCGTGTTCCCCATCATGGTCGCGGCGCCGCAGTACATCGCCGGTGCCATGACGCTCGGGGTGCTGATGCAGGCTGCGCAGGCATTCCAGGGACTGACCTCCGCTCTGTCGTGGCCGGTCAACAACCTCGGTGAGATTGCCCGCTGCCGCGCGTCGGCCGACCGCGTACTGTCGCTGCACGAGGACATGCGGCATCTGGATGAGGAGGCACGGGCAGCGGTCGCATCGAGGATCGCGCTCGACCGCTCCGGACGCGATTGCCTGCTGATCGAGGACCTGTGCATCTCCGAGCCCTCCGGTCGAGTGCTGCTCGCGGACTTCAATGCGCAGATCCGTCCTGGCGAGCGCGTGCTGCTGACCGGCGACCCGGCCGTGACCGGGACACTTTTCAAGGTCGTCAGCGGGCTGTGGCCATGGGGCAGCGGGCGCGTCGCACTGCCGGACGACGGCGACGTTTCGTTCGTCCCGCAGCACCCGTTCCTGCCGGAGGGCCCCTTGCGCGCGGCGCTGTTCTATCCCTCGGCGCCCAACGCCTTTTCCGACGACGAAGCCAGGCACGCGCTGCAGCGAGCGGGCCTCGCGTCGCTCGCGCCGCGGCTCGACGCGGAGGACAACTGGGAGCAGTCATTGCCGCTGCGTGCACGACAGCAGGTCGGTCTTGCCCGCGTCCTGCTGCAACGCCCGGCCTGGGTGTTCATGGAGGAGGCGACAGACGCGTTCGAGCCGGAGGGGGAGCGGCAGCTGCTGGAAATGCTTCACGGCGAACTGCCCGACACGGCCTTCGTCACCATCAGCTTCCATCCGGGCCTGGCGGCCCTGCACCACCGCGAGCTACGGCTGGGCTAGAAGCGGCGCGGGAGCCAGCCGCGTTCGACGCACTCGCGGAAACACCAAGCCGGCGTGGTCTCGGTGCGGTAGCTCCAGAAGAACCAGCCGCGGTAATGCTCGAAGGCCAGCAGCTGGGCGGCGGCGTAGGCGCGCTGCGCGACGTCTTCCTGGAAGGCGTCCATGCGCTCGAGCGCGTGGTTGAACGGGCCCTGGGCCCAGAGGGACACGACCTTGAGATCGAGCCCCAGGCTCCATTCGCCGGCAATCGCGGGAACACCCAGGTCGTGCTGTATCGTTTCGGCTTCGTCGCGCCACAGGTCTCCCGCCTTGTGCACGTGGCCGTGGATGTCCATGTCGATGTCACCACGCTCGAAGCACTGGTAGCGGTGCACGTCGAAGAGCACGTTCTTGAGCTGCGCCTGGCGAAAGAAGGCCCGGAATTCGTGGTGCGGGCGGAACCCGTCGTGGAACACGACCGCCACCCGGTCGGGCGCGCAGTGCGTCCGGATCGCCTCATAGGCGCGCTGGTAGTACCCCTCGAGCAGCGCCGTCGGCACGTCCCACCGCGGCTCGTTCAGCACCTCGATCGCGTGCAGGCTTGCGGCCGACCGGTAGCGCTCGGCCAGTCGCCCGAGCACGCTCACCGAGTGCGCGAGGTAGCCCTCGTTCGTGTGCCACTCGCAGACGTTCATGATGCCGCCGTTATCGAAACCGTTCTGGCAGCCGGGCGCCGCGTGCAGGTCGAGCACCACGCGCAGGCCGAACTCCGTCGCCCAGTCGATGGCCCGGTCGACGACCTCGATGCCGCCCTCGACGAAGGGATGCGGGTTGGCGCCGTACTTGGAATGGTAGGGGTACGGCCGGCCGAGGACCCAATGTCCGACCGGGATGCGCACCGCGTTGACTCCCGTCTCCGCGAGCCACGCGAAATCCTCACGGGTGATGAAACTGTTCCAGTGAGCGCGCAGCCGCGCCGGTGCATCGCGGCCGAGTTCGGCGGACCACGTGGTCTCGTCAGTGGCGGCGAGTCCCTCGAATAGGCTCGGCGTCATCCACTTCTCGAGGACCAGCCAGCCGCCGAGGTTTACGCCACGCAGCCGGACCTGCCCGTTGTCACAGGAGGGAACCAAGGTCTTGGATACTCGAGTGCTGTCAGTCGACAATTGCACGCGATGATACCGCCGTCCGGGTTCGTCGCATGGGTTGCGACGAATCCATTCCCGGCCCGCCTTCGATGGGAGTGACCAAGATGAAAGTCCTGATTACCGGTGGAACGGGTTTCGTCGGGCAGATCCTGTGCCCGCGCCTCCAGGCCTCGGGTCACGAGGTCGTGGTCCTGAGCCGCCAGGCCACTTCGCGGCCTCCCAAGGGGGTTGCGGCCGTCGTCACGCGACTGACCGAACTCGATCCGCAGAGGTTCGGCGCGGTCATCAACCTCGCCGGCGCACCGATCGGCGATGCGCGCTGGACGGAGAGCCGCAAGCGGCTGCTGCTCGAGTCGCGTGTTTCCATGACGTCGGGACTGGTTGACTGGATGCGCAGGGCGCCCCGGCGGCCGCACACGCTGATCTCGGCGTCGGCGGTCGGCTACTACGGCGAGCAGGGGGAGCGGGTGGTCACCGAGGAGACGAAACCGACGCCGGGCTTCACCCATGATCTCTGCGCGGCGTGGGAACTCGAGGCCGAGCGGGCTGCCGTGCTCGGTGTGCGCGTCTGCCGGATGCGCATCGGCGTGGTGCTGGATCGCGGTGGCGGGGCACTCGCGAAGATGCTGCCGGCGTTCCGGCTCGGCGCGGGTGGCCGCCTGGGGTCCGGGCGCCACTACTTCCCGTGGATACATCGCGACGACATCGTGGCGATCTGCCAGTGGCTGCTGGAGAACCCCGGCGCGCGCGGCGCCTATAACGCGAGTGCACCGAATCCAGTGACCAATGCCGAGTTCACTCGCGCGCTGGGCCGGGCGCTCGGTCGTCCGACGGTGCTGCCCATGCCGGAGTCGGCGCTCAGGCTGCTCTTCGGCGAGATGTCGGAGTTGCTGCTCGTGAGCGACCGGATGCTCCCGGCGCGGCTCCTCACGGAGGGATTCGAATTCAAGTACCCGGACCTCGACGCAGCGCTTGCAACGATCTGCGGTGCCCACGCGTAGGATTCGGGGCTGCGCGATGGACAGGCGTCCAGTGGCAGGATGGGACCGCAGGAGGTTGCACGGTGCATAAGGCGGACGGGTCGGCATTGCTCGCCGGGGCCATGAGCCGATTCAAAGCGGGCGATGCGGTTGCCGGTCGCCAGATGCTGCAGGAGGCGACCGCGGCGGGCTATTTGCCTGCGGCAGTGCAACTCGCCGTCTGGGAGTTGATCGGTCTGGGCGGCCCACTCGACGTGGGGGCAGCCGCCGGTCGGTTGCGGGATGCCGCGGATAGAGGGGATGGCCCGGCATCCGTGCTGTTTGCCCAGCTACTCGCGGCGGGGGCGGGGGGTCTCCAGCGGGACTTCCAGGCCGCGGTGTCGCGGCTGCTGCGGGCGGCCGAGGCGGGCGAGCCGCGTGCTGCCGTGCAGTTGGCCATCCTGACGCCGGCTGACAGCGAGAATTCATCCGATCGGAACGCGCTCTTGCGGTTGGCGGCCGCCGCCGGAGAACCCATTGCGCGCATCTTCCTGGATCTCTGGCGAGCGACTCCCGCCGGCCCCGAGGTCGATTGGCTGCGCGTGCGCGAAAGGCTCGCGCTGCCGCACGAGCGGCGGCTGCCGGCGCCGGAACTGCACAGCGAGCAGCCGCGTATCGTGGCCGTCCGCGGCCTGTTCACGCGCGACGAGTGCATGTATGTAGTGCTCAAAGGCGTGCCGATGCTGCGACCCTCGCGTGTCTTCGGGCGCGACGGTCGCCCGGTGCCCGACCCGATGCGCACGAATGACTCGGCCAAGTTCGGCCTGCT
Organism: uncultured Gammaproteobacteria bacterium; assembly: GCA_963778185.1. GTDB lineage: Bacteria > Pseudomonadota > Gammaproteobacteria > Steroidobacterales > Steroidobacteraceae > RPQJ01. Next base: position 2,023,219 of record CAVZTF010000003.1, read on the forward strand.
CGAGGCCGACGCGGTCATGCAGAGTCTCGACCTGCGCGCGGCCGCAGCCCTTGGCCATCCTGCCGAAAACGGCGAGGGATTTGCGCTGCTGCGCTACGAGCGCGGACAGCAGTACCTGCCGCATTGCGACTGGATCGATCCGCGTCCTCCTGCAGCGCGCGCCGAGATCGACCGCTGGGGCCAACGCGTGGCAACCTGCGTCGTCTACCTGAACGACGGTTTCGAGGGCGGGGCCACTGAATTTCCCCGCCTCCGGCTCTCGTTCCTCGGTGGCATTGGCGATGCGCTGACCTGGGACAACGTCCTGCCCGGCGGCGAGCCTGATCCTATGTCGCTGCATGCGGGCCGGCCGCCGACCCAGGGCACGAAGCTGCTCCTGTCGAAATGGATGCGCGACAAGAGCCAGATGGACCGCGACCGCTGAGGCGAAAGCCTTCCGCCCTTCCTCGGGCGGACGGCGAACGCGCGTCGCCACGTAATCCGGCGCCCGCGGCATTGACAGCCGCGCTATCATCCGCCGACAGCACGGGAGGAGGGCGCCGCCGCCGTGGATCAGACGATCCGCTTCCTGAAGTCGAGCGACCAGGTGACGGTCGCCTACGCCTGCTCGGGCAGCGGCGCGCCGCTCGTCAAGTCCGCCAACTGGCTGTCGCACCTGGAATTCGACTGGCAGAGCCCGGTCTGGCGGCACTGGTTCAGTTTTCTCTCCGCTGGCCACCGGCTGGTGCGTTACGACGCGCGAGGCTGCGGGCTCTCCGACTGGGACGTCGCCGACCTCGCCCTTGAACGCCAGGTCGCGGACCTCGAGGCCGTGGTCGAGGCGGCCGGTGTCGAGCGCTTTTCGCTCCTCGGCATCTCGCAGGGCGGGGCGATCGCGATCGAATACGCCGTGCGTCATCCGGAGCGCGTGTCGCACCTCGTGCTCTATGGCGCCTACTCGCACGGCTGGGCACGGCGCGGCGAGGCCTCGTGCCGGCACGGCGAGGCGATGTTGGAACTGATCCGCACGGGTTGGGGCCAGGAGAATCCCGCCTTCCGCCAATTGTTCGCTTCGCTGTTCATCCCGGATGCAACCGAGGAGCAGACCCGGTGGTTCAGCGACCTGATGCGCACGACGACCCGGCCGGAGATCGCGGCACGGATCATGGAATTCGTCGGGCACATCGACGTGCGTGACAGGCTGCCTGACGTGCAGGCCCCCACGCTCGTCATTCACTCCCGGGGTGATGCCCGGGTCCCGTTCGACCTGGGGAGGGAGCTGGCGGCCGGGATTCCGGGCGCACGGTTCGTCGCGCTGGAGAGCCGCAACCACATCCTGATCGAGAACGAGCCATCCTGGGCACGCTTCCGCGACACGCTGGCCGAATTCCTCGGTCGCCCGGAGGCGACGACGGGCGGTGTCGAACCGGACCCGAAGGCATTTGGCGCGCTCACGGCGCGCGAAACGAACGTCCTGCGCCTCGTTGCGCAGGGAATGGGCAACGCCGAGGTCGCGGCCCGCCTGTTCATCAGCGACAAGACCGTCCGCAACCACCTGACGAGCATCTTCGACAAGCTGGGCGTCGATTCGCGCTCGAAAGCGATCGTCTACGCCCGCGACCACGGCCTGCACGGCTGACTGCCGCAAGCGTGGGACAAACGTCCCGGCCCCGGGACGCTGCAAATTGAGTCAGCTGCCTCATGTGAGCCGCCGGCGCGCTCACCACAATGCGCTCCCGACGATCTCGTCGTCCAACAACCAGCAGGAGCCGGACATGAACGCAGCAGTCGAGACCCTTTCCCGGGATACCCATGCCGCTACCGACACCGCGCGCTATGCACGCTGCATCAAGGCATCGAAGCGCGTGCGCTGGGACATCGACGCGGACGTGATCCGCGGCCGTCGGTTCGATTTCAGCCGCAAGTTCCTGCCCGAAGGCCTGTCGAGGGTCGACGAACTCGACTTCCTGAGCGCCGACGAGCGCCGGACCCTCAGCCACGTGCAGGGCCGCACCTACGCCAACATCTTCGGCATGATCGAACGCTACATCGGCGCCAAGGTGCTCGAGCTTTCCCGCGCGCACTCGCTCGGCGACCAGGTCGCGCTGGAAGGCCTCGTGCGCTTCAGCGACGAGGAACTCAAGCACCAGGAGCTCTTCCGCCGCCTCGAGCGGATGATCGCGGAGGGCATGCCGGCGGGTTACGCCCAGGTGGCCGATCCCAACGACGTAGCGCGGGCCGTGCTCAGCAAGTCCACGTGGGCCGTGCTCGCGCTCACCTGCCACATCGAGCTGTTCACGCAGGCGCACTACCAGCAGAGCATCGCGGACGACGGCGAGATCTCGGAGCTCTTCCGCGACGTGTTCAAGTACCACTGGCTCGAAGAGTGCCAGCACGCGATCATGGACGAGATCGAGTGGGCCCGGGAGCACGAGCGCCTGTCACCCGCCGAGCGCGATAAGGGCGTCACCGACCTGATCGAGCTGGTGGGCGCCGTGGACGGCATCCTGCAGGCCCAGGCAACGGTCGACGCTGGATACTTCCTCAAGCTCTGCGAGCGCAGCTTCACGGCCACGCAGCAGAAAGCCATCAAGGACGGCGTGCTGCGCGCCTATCGCTGGCAGTACATCGTCTCGGGCGTGCAGCACCCGCATTTCGGCAGGCTGCTGGGCTCGATGACGACGCCCGGGCAGCTGGCCCGCATCCAGGCGGCGCTCGCCCCGATCATGTGAGGCTGGACGGCATCGATTTCGTTCCAGGTGACCGCAGGGGATTCCCAGGAGACGTGCCATCGGTCGCAGGCCACCCGACTCGACCGATGGCCGGGAATCCGCCAGACTCACCAGTTCCGGAGCAGGCCGCAGGGGTGCTGAGGGGCCTGCTTCACTCCAAGAACAAAGGGGAGATGACATGAACGAAATGAAGGATGCCGCATCGGCAACGCCAGCGACCGTCAGCCCGGATGAAAGGCAATGGGCGATGTTTGCGCACCTGTCCGCGCTGCTCGGCGGCCTGGTGACCTCCGGCTGGGCCGGCAGCATCGGCTTTTTCATCGGGCCCCTGGTCATCTGGCTGATGAAGAAGGACACCATGCCCTTCGTCGACGACCAGGCGAAGGAAGCGTTGAATTTCGCCATCACCGTCTCGATCGCCTGCCTCGTGCTGCTGGTGCTGACGCTCGTGACCCTGGGCATCGGCGCGCTGCTGACGGTCCCGCTGTTTGCCGTCATCGGCATCGGCGCATTGGTGCTGGTCATCATCGCGGCGATGAAGGCCAAGGAGGGCATCGCGTATCGATATCCGTTCGCCCTGCGACTGGTGAAGTAGGGCGGCTCGACGGTACCGTAAGCTCAAGTGGTGGCGCCGGGGATGTGGATTGCATCCCCGGCGCCGTTTCATCATCAACGGTTGCGTTCGCTCGCCTGCTGCGCGCGTGACGCACCGATCGCCGTCTTGACGTGCTTGCGCTCCTCGGGCGGCGGCAGCACCGCCTTCATTCCCAGCGAATGGATCCAGAGTTCACGGCACCATCCCTGGGAGTGGTAGAGGTGCTCATCCTCCTGCTCCTCGACCACCTCATAGGCGTCCCTGACCGCCTTCGCGGATTCACCCTTGAGCTTTTTCGCGCACTTGCCGATCAGCTCCCAGTTGAGATGGTCCTTCGTCTCAGCGATCACGACGCATTCGCATGCCACGAGTTCGGCCGCTTCCGGCGCACCGCCCTTTAACGCCATTTCCATGGCCTCGACCAGCGCACCGCCGAGGTGACGGACGATCTTTCGCCCGGGGGTCTCCGCAGAGGCGTCGATCTCGAGGCTCCGGCAAACGGCGGTGAGTGCCTCGACGTGCGAGCGCGTCTCGTCGAGGTATTTCTCCCACTCCTCCTTGAGGTCGTCGTTGACGGCGCACTTGAGCGCCGTCTGATAGACCTTCAGCCCGCCCTTCTCGTGCTCGAGCGCCTGCAGGATCAGGTCTTCAAACTGTCTCTTGTCCATATGATGTCCTCCGTCGCCGGTGTTCGCGCCAAGCGCGCCGGCGGAGAATGATCGCGTTACCCAACGGTTCATGTCGGCGGCGGACCCGACCCCGTGTCGGAAAGCATCCAGCCCGAATTCTCCGTCCTACATCGATGCGCGGCTTGGTCCTATAGTGCGGCCTCCCGACGCTCGTCAGAATTCACCTGCCCACGAAATGCAGATCGCAGCAGGAGGAACACATGGGAGACATGCATCGTACGGACACCAGGCCGGCCGACCGCGACCCGGGGACCGGTGAACCCGGTTCACGCCAGGACGGTGCGGCTGCGGGAGGCGCGTTCAATCCGAGCGTGCACGACATCTACTGGCGGGAAGCGTTTTCGCGAGAGCCCTATTTCAGGACCGACTACGCCTACGACGACTACGCCCCGGCGTATCGCACCGGATACGAGGGGGCCAGCCGGTACCTCGGCCAGAACAGGCGGTTCGACGACCTGGAGCCCGAACTGCGGGCGAACTACGAGCGCATCAAGGGCACTTCCCGGCTGTCCTGGGAGAATGCCAAGGATGCCGTTCGGGCCGCCTGGCATCGCGTAGAGCGACTCATGCCGGGTGACTTCGACAACGACGGTCGCTGACCGGCCAGGAGAGCACAACATGAACCTCATCATCTGGTTGGTCGTGGGCGGCCTCATCGGCTGGCTCGCGAGTCTCGTCATGAAGACCGACGCCCAGCAGGGTGTGATCCTGAACGTCGTCGTGGGAATCGTCGGCGCCCTGCTTGGAGGCTGGCTGTTGTCGCCATTGCTAGGCGCCGCAACGGTCAACCAGGGCGACTTCAGCCTGCTGGGACTGCTGGTCTCGTTCGGCGGGGCGATCATCCTGCTCTTCGTGGTGAACCTGTTTCGCCGGGGAGCGGCGCGGTAGTCGCCGTCGCTCGAGACTGACCGACGCACGTTCCGCGTGAAGTGCAGTGCGGGTAAGCTGCCACCGGGCGGCGGCGACATGCCGCCGCCCGGGTTGCGCATGCAGTCCGCGGCGCTTACACGCCTGCGGCCGTGACCGGGAGGCGTCGGATGGTATGGAGCCGTAGGCGAATGATCGTGGCGGGGCTGGTCGGGGCATTGATCGCGGCGATCATCACCGTGATCGCGCTCAATTTCGTCGCCGGCGAGAAGCAGATCCAGCGCAAGCTCGAGCATCGCTACACCATCGACGATCCGCAGTTCCGTCGCGAGCTCGGCATCCTGCTGGGGCCGCCGATCATCGACGGCAACCGGGTCACCAACCTGGAGAATGGCATCGAGATCTTTCCCGCGATGCTCGAGGCGGTGAAGGGCGCCCGACACAACATCAACTTCGAGACCTACATCTACTGGTCGGGCGACATCGGCCGGAAGTTCGCCGAGGCGCTGGCCGAGCGTGCGAGCGCCGGCGTCGAGGTGCAGGTGCTGATCGACTGGGTGGGCAGCCAGAAGATGGAGCAGGCGCTGCTCGACATGATGGTCGAGGCCGGTGTGCACGTGGAGCGATATCACCCGCTGCACTGGTATCACCTCGCCCGCATGAACAACCGCACCCATCGCAAGCTGCTGATCGTGGACGGCGAACTCGGCTTCACGGGCGGCGTCGGAATCGCGGACAACTGGGACGGCGACGCGAGCGCACCCGATCACTGGCGCGATTCGCACTATGGCCTGCAGGGTCCCGCGGTCGCCCAGATGCAGGCGGCGTTCATGGACAACTGGATCAAGACAACCGGCACGGTGCTGCAGGGGAAGGAGTACTTCCCCCCGCTGATCGCGGTGGGGAATGCACGGGCGCAGGTATTCACCAGCTCTCCGAGTGGCGGCGGCGACAGCATGCTGCTGATGTACCTGCTGTCGATCACCGCGGCGGAGCGGACGATCGACCTGTCCGCTTCCTATTTCGTCCCCGACGACCTGACCCGGGCCGCCATACGTTCGGCGCTCGAGCGCGGCGTACGGGTGCGGATCATCGTGCCCGGCGAGCACATCGACACGGAGGTCGTCCGCAAGGCGTCCCGTGCCCAGTGGGGCGAGCTGCTCGAGGCCGGCGCGGAGATCTACGAGTTCCAGCCCACCATGTTCCACTGCAAGATGCTGATCGTCGACCGGCTCATGGTGTCCGTCGGCTCGACGAACTTCGACAATCGCTCGTTCCGGCTCAACGACGAGGCGAACCTCAACGTCTACGATGGCGACTTCGCGGCGCGCGTCAGTGACGTATTCGAGGACGACTTGACGCGCGCACGCCGGGTCACTTTCGAGGCGTGGAAAGCCCGACCCTGGCAGGAAAAGGTCCTGGAGCACGCCTCGGCCTTGCTGTCCTCACAGCTCTGAGTCTAGACGGCGAGCGAGAAAAGCAGGCCCTCGCAGGCCGGAGCCGGCGAGGGCCGAGGAAGGCGGTTGGGGGTGGGGAGTGGACCGCCTGCTCACGGAGCTTGTGCTCCGTGAGAAGATGCTGCGCCATGGGGGACTGCAGCGCGAGCGGCGGATGCCGTGTGATCGTGTCGGAATCGGCCTACATCCGCTGTGGACAGTCGACGTCAGCACGAGGTAGAAGGCCCGATGCGATTCAAGTGGTGGCAGCTCGCGCTCGTCGTTGCCGTTTCCATCGGCTTCGTCGTGCTGCTGTACGTCGTCGCCGAGTTCGGGCGCCTGCGACTCGTCAAGGCGGAGGAAGACGTCCGCCGCGCCCAGGTGCAGCTGGGACGGGTCGTGGACCTGTATCAGCTGCTCATGAATGCCGAATCAGGCCACCGGGGGTATCTCCTCACGGGTGACCCCACCTACCTCGAGCCGGTCCACCGCGCCGAGGGGCAGATCGACGACCTCAGTCGCAACCTCGCGCAGACGTATCTAGGCAAGGACGAAAGGGTCGGCGCGGCGATCCGCCAGCTCGGCGTGGTCGCTCGCTCACGCATGACGCAGATGGAGGAGTCGGTTGCGGTGTACAGGGATCAGGGCCCGTCAGCCGGGCTCAGGCTGGCGAACGCGCCCTCACGGCACCAGACCATGACCACGTTCCGTGAACTCGCAGGGATCACGCGGGACTACGAGCAGGCATTGATGGATCGCTCCCTGGAGAAGTGGGAGCGCGAACTGCTGCTCGCCGGGCGCCTGAACCTCGCGACGCTCCTGCTCGGACTGTTGCTCGCCGTGATCGCGGCCATGGCGCTCGCCCGCAACCAGAGCCAGCGTGCGGAGACCGCGGCCGAGCTGCAGCGGCAGCACGACGAATTGAAGTCGCAGTTCGACGCCCAGGCGGGCGAGTTGACGGAGCTGGCGCGGCACCTGCAGCACGTGCAGGAGGAGGAACGGGCACGCCTCTCGCGCGGCCTTCATGACGAACTCGGCGGCGTGCTGCTGGCGGCGCGAATGGACGTGACCTGGATGCAACAGCACGCGGCTGCCGACAACGCCGGCGTCAAGAAGCGCCTCGAGCGGTTGAAGGAGGTGCTGGACCAGGGCATCGACCTGAAACGGCGCGTCGTGGAGGAACTTCGTCCGACCCTGCTCGACACCATGGGCCTGCTGGCGGCTCTGCGCTGGCAGAGCGAGGAAACGTGCAGGCGCGCAGAGCTGCGCTGCACCGAGCGATTCCCCGACCAGGAGCCGCCGTTCAACCGTGCCGGTGCGATCGCGCTGTTCCGGGTCGTGCAGGAAGCCCTCGCCAACGTGGCGAAGCATGCCCGGGCGAGCGAAGTGGAAATCGCCCTCGAACTGACCGACCGTGATGTCGTCGTGACAGTCCAGGACAACGGCGTCGGTGCCGCGCCGGCGGACCTGACCCGGCCTCGATCGCACGGCATCGCAGGGCTCCGTCACCGCATCCAGGTGCTCGGCGGCCGGCTCGACATCTCGTCCACGCCGAACCGTGGCACGACGATCCGGGCGCGGGTTCCCTTGGTCAACGTGATGCGGACGGCGGGCGCGGACGACAGCGACTCGGGGACGTTCGCGACCGTTCCCTGGGCGGCCGGGCCCGCGGCCTGAGCGTCAGGTGGACTGCGAGGATGCGATCTCGGTGAGGATCGCCGGCAACCGATCGTAGTCGCGCGACTTGTCGAGGAAATCACGTGCACCGAGTGCGAGCGCGGTCTCCCGGTAAGACGTGAGCGCGAAGTTCGTGAGCACCACGACGATCGGTTTTTTCGGCATGTCGCGAATCGCCCGCAGCACTCCGAAGCCCGTGCCCTTGCGCAGCTGCAGGTCGAGGATCACGACGTCCACGTCGAAGCGACCGGCCGCCTCGACCGCGTCCCTCTCGGATTCGACGCTCTCGGCGACCTTGACGCCCGGCACGTCGTTGATGATCTCGGTGATCAGGCCGCGGATGACCGGAGAGTCCTCGACCAGCAGTACTCGCAGGTCGCGGCGCGCGCCCGTGCCGCCATTCCCGTCTGAGCCGCTACTGGATGATTTCATTTCGAAGTGCATAACTGGTCAGGTCCGCATTGCTCTTCATCCGCATCTTTTCCAGGATGCGAGTCCGGTAGGTGCTGACGGTCTTCACTGACAGGCACAGCTCGCGGCCGATCTCGGAAACGCCGTGTCCTGCGGCCAGCTTGCCGAAGATCTGGAACTCGCGGTCGGACAGCTGGGCGTGCAACGGCTTGTCCGCGCGGTCCAGGTCCAGCAACAGCAGTTCCGCCAGGCTTTCGCTGACATACCGACGGCCCTGCAGCACCATGCGCACCGCCTTGAGCAGGTCCTCCGGGGCGGCGTCCTTCGCGATGTAGCCCGCCGCGCCCGCCCGCAGCACGTTCAGCGCGTATTGGCGCTCCGGATAACCCGATAGCACCAGGACGCGCGTGGCGGGATGCCCCGACTTCACGTGCCGCAGTATGTCGAGACCGGAACGGTCGGGCATGTTGATGTCGAGGACCAACATGTCCCAGCCCTTGCGTTGCAGGCAGGTCAGGACTTCGTTCCCCGTCGCTGCTTCGCCGATCTCGGCCGAAGGCAGTGCGTCCACGAGGAACTGGCGCAGCCCGGCGCGGAACAGCGCGTGGTCATCGGCGATCAGTACGCGAGTCATCGCAGTGCGTCTCCAGTCACGCTTCGCCTGCCGGCTGGGCATGGCGATCGCGCTCGTTATACAACGTCCTGACGCTCCGACCCAATCCGCTCGCCGCGTGTCGCCAACGTCACGGGCACTTTGTAACAACTATCCGACCGATGGTGCATCGGAGGTCGTGCACATCGCGTTCAGCGATTGCGTCTCCGCCTGTCGGTCTTTGTCCTACACCGAACTGCCAAGCGATTGATCCAGCACGAATGTTGGCATGCCCCCGGCGAAACGGTGGCACGCAGGTTGCACCGTCGGTCCCAGAGGGATGTCGCGGTCAACCGTCGAGTGCGTGCACTCGAGCGATCCCCTCGATCTCCGGCTCCGCGTCTCCAGGCTCCGCCGCTTCGGTCCCACCGAGGCCCAGTGCCAGGGCCCTGGCCGTCACGAGCAGGGGGACGGCGAGCGCGACGCCGGCGATGCCCCACAGCCAGCCGCCGAACCACAGGCACAGGAACACGATCAAGGGGCTGACGTCGAGGCGCCGGCCGACGAAGATCGGCTGGACGACCTGGCCCTCGATCGTCGTCAGGACGAGATAGCAGCCCGCCACGGCGAGGGCCTTGCCGAGACCGTCGAACGAGACCAGGGCCACGACCGTGAGCAGCGCCAGCGTCGTGGCCGAGCCGGCGTACGGAATGTAATTGAGCACGAAGGCGACGATGCCCCACAGCAGCGGGTTGGGCATGCCGAGCCAGTACATGGTCGCGGTCGTTGCGATGCCGAGCGCCAGGTTGCTCAGTGTCACCGTGGCGAAATACCGGCTCAGGTCGTCGTTGATCGCCGCGGCGAGGCGCAGCAGGCGTGAGTTGCGGGCGCGTGCCCCGAGGGTGGCTTCGATCTTCACCAGCAACGACGGTCCGGCGGCGAGCAGGAAGTACGTCACCATCAGCGTCGTCAGGATCGCGAGCAACCATTCCTGCGTGTTGGCGATCGTCGACTTCTGCTCAGCGGCTGTCGCGGGCGCCGCGGCGACACTCTTGGATGCGCCGGGATCGGTGACCCGCTCGGCGTGCTCGGACACCGATTCGACCTTGGCGATGAAGCCGGTGACCGGGCGCAGCTTGCGCTCCAGCATGCGCATCGTCTGCGGCGCCTCGTCCAGCCACGACTTGGCCGGCTGCCAGGTCGCATTCAAGCCCAGGCCCACGACTGCGACCAGCGACAGCACGACGACCCCGGCCGCAAGCCCGCGTGGCGCGCCGGTGCGGCGCAACAGGGTGACTGCCGGCGATAGCAGCATCGCGAGGAAGACCGCGAACACCAGCGGCACCACGGCAGACTGCGCGACGTGCAGGGCGCCGATCACGAATATGACGGAGAGCGCGACCAGGGCCTGCTGGCTGCGGCGGCTCCAGCCGGATGCGTTCGATGATTTGAATTGCATGGCGCGAGTCTACTTATCCGGACTCGGCGGTCATCCGGGAAGTCCTGCGCTTTACTGTAGGCGGCGTCCTACCACGGCCACCCCGCGCCCGGGCGCCGGACGAGTCCTACAGGGATTCCGGACAAGCGCGGAAGGTACGTGCGGCCATCGCACGGTACCGTTGCAGCCGTCGACCATCACGCTGCCACAGGAGCCACACCATGATCATCAGCGAAGTCATGACACGCGAAGTCAGGGTCGCCTCGCCCGACGATACCCTCGAGTGCGTGGCCCGCGTCATGGAAGAAGGGGACCTCGGCAGCCTGCCGGTTGCCGAGCACGACCGGCTGGTCGGGATGCTCACGGATCGCGACATCACGATTCGTGCCGTCGCGCGGGGCCTCGCTCCGCAGGACAGCAAGGTCGGCGAGGTCATGTCCAGGGATGTCCGGTACGTCTACGACGATGAAACCGTCGGCGACGTGGCTCAGGTCATGGGCGACCTCCACGTGCGGCGCCTGCCGGTCCTGGACCGCGACAAGCGGCTCGTCGGCATCGTGTCGCTGGGTGACCTGGCGCTCTCGAAACCGACGAGCGCCGGCGATGCCCTGCAATCGATCGCGGAGGCGCCGGCGAGTTCGTCGGACCCGGATGGCACGGCCGCAGGGGTCGCGCGCCACACGTTGAAACTCTCCCGCTGACGCAACCATTGGCCACACAACACACCGCAGGAAACACTCATGAAGACTCGAATCCTCAGACTGACCGCGATCCTGGCGACACTGGCGTTCGCCAGCGCCTGCTCCTCCACCCGCACGCAACAGTCGGCCGGTGAGGTCATCGACGACAGCGTGCTCACCAGCAAGGTGAAGGTGGCCTTGATCGACGATCCGATCACCAAGGCCGGCCAGATCAATGTCGAGACGTACAGGGGCGTCGTGCAGCTCGGCGGCTTCGTCGACAACGCCGAGCAGAAGGATCGGGCCACGAGCGTGGCTCGCTCGGTAACGGGCGTCAAGGAAGTCCGCAACGACCTGCGCATCAGCATTCCCCAGGCCACGGCTGGACAGGTCGTCGACGACGGCGCGATCACCACCTCGGTCAAGGCGAAGCTGATCGAGGACTCGGCGACCAAGGCGCACCAGATCAACGTGGAGACGCAGAAAGGCGTGGTGCAGCTCGCCGGCTTCGTCGATTCGACGGCGGCGAAGACTCGCGCCGGCGAATTGGCGAACTCCGTCGACGGCGTCACATTGGTGCGCAACGATCTCGAGATCAGGCAGAAATAGCCTTGCCGCAATGACCGCGGGCGGCGCGCCGCCCGTGGTCCCGGTGGCCCCGGGGATGGGGCCAGCCGTCCCACCTGCTTTCAGATCGGAGAACGTGAGCAATGAAAAGCAATGCCATCGTGAAGGAAACCCTGCAGAGGGCCATCAAGCCAGCCAAGGCGGCGGCGCGGACGCAACTGCGGCGCTCGCTGCAGGTCGCCAGGTCGTCACTGCACAACGGCAAGGACCACATCACCACCACAGCTCGTCACGCCGCCGGGAACACCGACGGGTACGTGCGTTCGAACCCGTGGTCGGCGATTGGCATCGCGGCAGCGGCCGGCGCGGCGATCGCAGTACTCCTGAGCACCAGGATGCATCGCTGAACAGGCTCAACCAGGAGCAACCACATGACACCCGATTCTTCTGGTCGCGGGATGAACCAGGTGCTTGCGGCACTTCCCGCCGCCGACTGGCGGCTGATCGAACCGCAGCTCGAGGGAGTCGAGCTGCCGCTGGGTGGGATGCTGTACGAAGGCGGCGTCGCGCTGCAGCACGTCTATTTTCCAACGACCGCGATCGTCTCGCTGGTCTCGTCGATGACGGACGGGGCCTCGGCCGAGGTGGCGGTTGTCGGTAACGAGGGTGTCGTCGGGGTGTGCGCGTTCATGGGCGGCGGGCGCGCCCTGAGCGGTGCCGTGGTGCAGACCGCTGGCCACGCATACCGCATGACCGCGGAGTCGATCGCGTGCCATGCCTGGCAGTCGGAGTCGGTCATGCAGCAGCTGCTCCGCTACACCCAGGCCCTGTTCACGCACATGGCCCAGACCTCGGCCTGCAACCGGCACCACGCGCTCGACCAGAAACTGTGCCGCTGGCTCCTGCTCAATCTCGATCGGCGCGATGGCAACGAGATGATCGCCACGCAGGAGCAGATCGCGGGCATGCTGGCAGTGCGCCGGGAAGGCGTGACTGGCAGCGCGATGAAGCTGCAGAAAGCGGGCTTGATCCGCTATCGCCGCGGACATATGTCCGTCCTGGATCGAGCTGGACTCGAAGCACGCAGTTGCGAGTGCTACTCGGTCGTCCGGCAGGCCTACGATCGATTGTGGGCCGGCTCGGCCACGGGTGTGCATGACTGGGGACGCGGACGCTCGCGCCGACTTCGATCGATCGGGGGCGGGCTGGCTGCCAGTGCCTGACTGAATTCGCCTGGACCGTGCCCGCGCGCTACGGGGTTTCTTCTGCGATTGAGTCCGGGAAGGCCACGAGCAGGTCCGCCAGTTCGTCGGCGTGTTGTTCCTCCACCGCGAGGATACCCTCCAGCATCCTGCGCGTGGTTGGATCGCCATCGGCCAGGTACGCGACGATTTCCCGGTAGCTGTCGATGGCGATTCGCTCGGCCACCAGGTCCTCGCGGATCATGCTCGCGAGCGTGTTGCCTGCGACGTATTCGGCATGGCTGCGCGCTGTCAGGGTCTCGGGCGCGAAATTCGGCTCGCCGCCGAGCTGGACGATGCGTGCTGCGATCTGGTCGGCGTGTTCAAGTTCCTCGTTCGAGTGATCGAGGAACTCCTGCGCCACGCTTTGCGAGTGGATGCCGCGTGCCATGAAGTAGTGGCGCCGATACCGCATGACACACACCAGTTCAGTGGCCAGCGATTCGTCCAGCAGGCGGAGCACGGTCGCACGATCCGCCGAGTATCCGCTCGTCACGGCACCATCGTCGATGTTCGCGCGTGCGCGGGCTCGCAACGTCTGGACATCCGTCAGGGGCGTCTTCTTGTGCATGGCTTTCTTCCAGTTGGCGTGCCACGGGGCACCGGGCAGGTCGTGAGCCATGTTGGTCGCCCGCGGAAATCGGCGTCTGTACGGCACCGCACGAAAACGTCTGCTGCGGGCCGGTTCAGTTCTGGGGGTCGTGTCCCTCAGCGCTCCGCAGCAGTTCCAGGCAGGCCATGACCCGTTGTAACAGGGCGCTGGTGACGCCCGGGTCGGTACTGGTCATGCTCTCACTGGATGCGCGCAGACCGGCATTCAGGTCTTCCGCCCAATCCTCGAGCTGCTCAAGCTTCTGCCCGGCGGTCAGGGATAGGTCCGTTGCCAGCGCTTCCGGCGTGACGTAGCGCTCGTAGTCGGTCTTGCCTTTCATGTCTCACCTTCCTGTGTGGCTCGAGTGTCGTAGCCGCAGGCGAAGCCGTAAATCGGACAGCGGCGTCATTTGACGTAGGACGGCCACGCGCTCCCGGCAACTCCCTGTGGGCGTTCGCCTACACCTCATTCAGTCATGCGCCGATGTGACGCTCGATGCCGTTCGCGCACGATCAGCACGCACGCAAACGAACAGCGTTTCCGTAGTCCTGTTTTCCCCGTTCCATAAGGAGATCGTCATGAGCAGCGTCAAGAAGGATCACAGCATTGGTGAAGGGTCTGGGGCCGTCGCGGGCGCAATTACCGGCGGGGCGGTCGGTTCGGCAGCCGGTCCGGTCGGCACGCTCGTCGGCGCGGCGGTCGGCGGGATCGTGGGCGCGAAGACGGGTGGTGCGCTTGCGGAACTCGTGAATCCGACCGAATACACGACCCACTTCCAGAACTCGTATCGCACGGCGCCGTACTACCGCGCCGGCGCCGGATGGAGCGATTACGAGCCTGCCTACAAGTACGGCTATGACTCGTACGAGAGTTCGCGCGGGCGTCGATTCGAGGATGTCGAAAGCGAGCTCGAGGCAGGGTGGAACAAGGCGAAGCGCAACAGCCAGCTTGCCTGGAGCGACGCCAAGGAGGCGGTGCGCGACGGTTGGCACCACATCGAGCGAGCGATGCCGGGCGACGCCGACGGCGACGGTCGCTAGCTGACGGTCACGGGGGGAGCGGGTCGCCTGGCCCGCCCCCCCGTGGTTTGCTACTTGCGGAGGTACTGCAGTGACTGACACAGACAAGGACTCCCCGGTGCAGGGCGAGGGCGACTACCGGGCAGCCCGGCGCCACCGGAGCAAGGTGCAGCGGTTCGTCGCGACGAGCGATACGGAGAAGCTCGCGCGCGAGGCCGCGCCTCGCAGCGATGCGGAGCGCCAGGAGCTGCTCGAGGCCGAACGGAAGGGCCGTGCCCGGGCAAAGGGCAGGACGCCCGGAAACGGTCCCAGCGACCGGTGAGACAACCACACAAGGAGCAGCGAACAACATGAGACACGTCAACAGTTACATTTCGGGACTGGCCGCGATCCTGCTATTGATGACCGGATGCAACCGCGCCGAACCGCCCAGCGAAGTCAGGGAGGATGTCGCGGAGGCCCAGCAGGAAGGTGCAGAAGACGTTGCGGAGAAGCAGGCCGACCTGCAGCAGGACCGCGCGGATTCCGGCGAGGTGCTGAACGAATCGACGGCGGAGAACCGCTACGAACTCCTGGTTGCACAGGCGGATGCCGACCGCAAGGTCGCGCTTGAGCAGTGCGAGGCGCTGACCGGCAGCGCGCAGGAAGCGTGCAAGGAATCGGCCGACGCGCAGTATGAGCTGAGCAAGGCCGAAGCGGAGCGGCTGCGCGGGAGCATGTAAGAATCAGCCCCAGTCGTCGGGACTCGGGAGTTCCCGGGCCCTTGGCCCGGGAACTCCAGGCACCTCAATGGCGACGCGTGCGGACCGCCCGCTCGGAACGTATCGACAGAAGCGCGACTTCGCGGCTACACCGGAGCCGCGCGGCCGCCGTTCGGGCCCTCGCAAGCGATTGCGCTTCGTCGTGCAGCGACACGAGGCACGGGCGCTTCACTACGATCTCCGGCTCGAGTGGGGCGGCGTACTGAAGAGCTGGGCGGTTCCAAAAGGCCCGTCGCTGAATCCAGGCGACCGGCGGCTGGCCATCGAAGTCGAGGATCATCCACTCGAGTATCGACGATTCTCCGGCACGATCCCCAAGGGCCAGTACGGTGCCGGCCACGTGATGATCTGGGACCAGGGTACCTGGCAACCAGGCGGGGACTTCGCGCGGGGCTTGTCCGGCGGCCGGATCGAGTTCACGTTGCGCGGCAAGCGACTGCAAGGCGCCTGGCGTCTGGTTCGCATTCGCAGCCGGTCGAAGCAGAACGAGTGGCTGCTGTCGAAGACGGACGATGAGTTCGCGACACGCAGCACGGCGTCGGCAGCCGACGTTCACGTCGACCCGGTGGAGACACGTGGAACGGTTGCACGCGCACCTCGCAGGATTACGCCGCAGCTCGCCACGGAGGTGACGGACGTTCCCGAGGGACCGCGCTGGTTGTCGGAGCTCAAGCTCGACGGCTACCGACTGCTGGTTCACGTCGACGGCGCGAGGGTCCGCTGCTACTCGCGCAACGGGATCGACTGGTCAAAGCGCTTCAGCTGCATCACCGACGCACTTCGATCGCTCACGCTGACCGATACCTGGCTCGACGGTGAAGTGATCGTCGCGGACGAGCACGGTCGCCCGGATTTCCAGAAGCTCCAGCAACACCTCGAGGCGGGGGAGCAGAGCGGCCTGATGCTGTACGTCTTCGACATTCCCGTTGCGTCGGGGGCGGACCTCCGCGATCGCCCACTGATCGAGCGCAAGCGCATCCTGCAGAAGACGCTTGCCGGGCTGGCGGGCGGCCACGTCCGGTTACTCGAGTACCTCGACGGATTCGATCGAATGCTGTGGAAGGAAGTGTGCAGGACCGACCACGAGGGGCTCATCATCAAGGATGCCGATGCCCCGTACCGCGCCGGGCGCAGCCGCGCATGGCTGAAGCTGAAATGCCGGCGCGTGGAGGATTTCGTGATCGGCGGTTTCACACGCCGTGACGGCGGCCGCAGCGATCTTGCCGCGCTCCTCCTTGGAACCTACAACGGAAAGCGCCTGGTGTTCGCCGGTCGCGCGGGGACGGGGTTCAACGAAAAGACCCTCGACACATTGCGACGCCGTCTGCAAGCGGATCTGCGCACGTCCGCGCCGTTCGACCCCGAGCCTGGCCTGCGACAGGATGAACGGCCAAGCTGGGTGGAACCGAGGCTTGTCGCGCAGGTGCGGTTCGCCGGTTGGACACAGGCGGGGCTGTTGCGTCACCCCGTGTTCCTGGCGTTGCGCGAAGATCGTGAGCCCAGGGACGTCGCGTCAGCCAGGGCGCCAGCCCAGGGGGAAGCCGTGCGAAGAGAGCCTCGATCGTCGCTTGCCGGTCCTTCGGTCACGCATCCGACCCGCGTCGTCTTTCCCGAGGACGGCATCACGAAAGTCCAGCTCGCTGCGTATTACGAGGCCGTCACGCCGGCTCTCTGGCCGCACCTTCGCAACCGGCCGTTGTCGGTGCTCCGAGCCGTGGCGCAAGGCAAGAACTTCTTTCAGCGGCATCTCGATGATTCCCGGGCCGCGGGCTTCCGCAAGGTCACTCCCCCCGCAGGTTCATCGGCCGGCGAACCCTATTTCGCTGCGACCAGTGACGCGGCCGTCCCTGTCCTGGCGCAGATGGGCGCCGTCGAGTTGCATACCTGGGGCTGTCACTTACCGCGAGTGGATCGCGCCGACCGCCTGACGTTCGATGTCGATCCTGACCCATCGCTCGACTGGAAGCCGCTCTGTACTGCGGCGGCGCTCATTCGGGACTTCCTCGCCGAACTGGGGCTCGAGAGCCAGCTCAAGACCAGCGGCGGCCAGGGCCTGCACGTCGTCGTGCCGTTGCAGGGGCGGCTACCGGATTTCGAGACGGCCGCGGACTTCACGCGCAGGATTGCCACGCACCTCGCGCATGCGATACCAGAACTGTTCACCGCCAGGCGGGGCGCGAGCAATCGCAAGGGCAGGATGTACATCGACTGGCAGCGCAATCAACGCGGGGCCACCACCGTGGCCGCGTATTCGCCGCGGTGGCGCGCAGGCGTGCCTGTATCGATGCCCCTCGCCTGGGCGGACCTGGGCAAGCAGGACCTGCGCGGTGCGCATTTCAACCTCCGAAACGCGGTGGCGAGGTTCCACCGCGTCGGTGATCCCTGGCTCCAGCACCCCTGCAAGCGCCAGACACTCACCGCACGCGTACTGCGAAACCTGGACAAGGTGGCCCAGTAGAGACCCGGTCGCCTAGGTGGCGGTGCGTCGCCGCGCATTGCTGGTGTTGGCGCTCCTGCGTCGCGACGCGCCGGCGCGTTGCTTCCGTGTCTTGGCAGCGTCCTGACCTCGCGCCTCCAGGCTCCGCTTCAGCAGGCTCGTCAGGTCGAGCACCTGGGCGCCGCCTGCCGGCCGGTCGGAGGCACCACTGCCCGGCGTCAATGCATGAGTCTCGCCCGCCTCGATTTTCTGCCCGATGCGCTTCATCAGGTCGTCGCGATAGGTATCCCGGTAACCGGTCGGATCCCACTGCTGTCGCATGTCCTTCACCAGCTTCAGCGCCATCCCGAGGTCCTGTTTCGACATCTGGCCGGCTTTTCCCGTCGGCATCTCGGGAGCGTGGGCTTCCGGGGCAAGGATCTCGTCCGCATAGCGCAGCGTGTTCAGCACCAGCGTCGATCCCATGGGAAAGAGTGCGCAGACGTACTGGCGTGTCCGGA
The DNA here is from genome assembly GCA_963778185.1 of uncultured Gammaproteobacteria bacterium. GTDB lineage: Bacteria > Pseudomonadota > Gammaproteobacteria > Steroidobacterales > Steroidobacteraceae > RPQJ01. Next base: position 2,041,432 of record CAVZTF010000003.1, read on the forward strand.
TCACGACCATTCCAATCGCCATCAGGGACGACTGCTTGAGGACGTCGCGAAACAGCGCATAGACCCTTTCTCCTCGCTTCTCGGCAGCCAGGTAATAGGGGGTCTCGAAGTACGGTGGCGCGACTTCGGTGGGGTCGACGAAACCCATGATCTCGATCGTGCGTGTCGCCTCCACGTTGGCGAGCCGGAAGTCCTCGTCGCTCAGCGCGACATACTTTTCCTTCTCGTACTGGAACCCCTTGACGATCTCGTCCGATTCGACGGTCTTGCCGGTGGTCTTGTTGATCTTCTGGTATCCCACCGGCGAGAAATCACGCCGGTCGAGCAGATCGAGGTCGAGAGCGTTGCTCCTCGTCGCGGAGTGCAGCGACACCGGGATGTGGATCAGGCTGAAGCTGATGGCACCCTTCCAGATGATGCGTGGCATGACGACTCCGCGACGAGGGGCAGGCACTCGGCCGACCGGCGTCAGAATCGCCAGGCAGCGCTCAGCCAGAGGGCGTTCGAATCATCGGTGTTCTCGATGTCGATCTCTTCGTACTCGAGGCGCACGTTGAGGTGCTCGAACAGGTTCACGCCGACTCCGGCCCCATACACGAGGTCTTCGCCACTGTCGCTCACCTGGACGTCGTCGAGGTCCACGTCGACGTCGTAGAACAGGTACCCAAGCTTGGCGAACACCTCGAAGATGCCGAGCGGAAGGGTGCCGACGACGTAGGGAGCGAGGCCGTCGGCCTTGGTGTGGATCGGGAAGCCCTCGACGATGTCTTCGGGTTCGCCCAGGTTGATGTAAGCGAGTTCCACCGCGAAGTACGGGTTGAAGCGATACCCGCCAAAGAACTTGTAGGAGGTGTCGTCGGAATCGAAGTCGCCCACGATCGGTCCGACGTCATCGATGTCGTCGACCGTCACGTTGTACTCGCCGACACCGGCGCCGGCATAGAATCCCTGTTCGTTGTCAGCGTAAGCGGGTACTGCGGCGAGAAGTGCCGATGCGCACGCGACGATCAATGTTCTGTTCATCTGTATCTCCTCGGGGGTTACCGGGTCGGCGGCGATCACTGGCGCCGCAGGTCCATGAGTGCGTCCTTGACGGCCGCGAGTTTTGCGATGGCCGCCAGCCTTTCGGCGTGCACCGGCCCCGCGGCCGCGTCGGACGCCGGTGTCGCGCCCGGCCTGCGGATCATCTCCAGCGTCGATTTCCACTTGCGCAGCAGTGCGACTTTCTCGTCGTGCGAGAGTGCCGTGGAAGCCACGAGTCGCTGTGGGTGCCCGAATACCGCGTCGGGAGCGCTGAACGCTGTCTTTCGATCGACGATTTCCATCAATTCCTCCTCGCGTCGCTGCACCGTGTTTGCCAGGGCCCAATCAAAGCCTGTTCTCAGCGGTCGGGGTACCGGACGTGCAACCGATCTCGGGTCGGAATGCACCTACGCGCCGGCGACAGGACGGCAACCTACGTCCTCGCCCGGGCCGGTTTCGATCAGGGCCAGCAGGGCCGCCGGCGGGGCGATCGCGTAGAGTGCGGCCGCGATCGCCGCACGTGCGGCAAGACGCCGGGGCTGAGGACGGAACGCCGGGTCCTTGAACGTGCCGCGCACCTCGAGCGGCACGCGCAGACTGACCGGACTCAGGTCCTTCGGGCGGGGCCGCAGCACGAGATCGAGTTCTTCGCTGCGCAGGCTCAGCGATCCCTTGCCCAGGATCACCGTGTCCGTGGTGTCGAATGCCATGGAGCGCGCGCGCGCGACGCCGTCGTCGACGTCGAAGTCGGCGTATGCGCAACGTAACCGTACCGAGCGGTCCTTGCCGAGCAGGAACTTCAGGGACTCGGCGATGTCGAGTCCGGCAATTTCGAGCAACAGGTTGCTCACCTGGCCGGTCCCCATCACCGTGGCCACCTCGCCGTCGGCGCTGGCGAGCATCTGTGCCACGGAGTTGCCCCGCCCTGCGAGCCTGGCGTCGCCGCCGACGACCCCGACGCTGGTCGCCTTCAGGCGCGGGAACAACTGCGGCAACTCGACCCCCCGGGCGCGCAGGTCGGCGACAGCATCGATCACGTCGCGCCGGGCGTCGAGCGTGATGTCGCCGTGGACGATTCCTCCGGCGAGGCCGACGTCGAGCGGGCGGACCCGCAGTACGCCGGAATCGAGGACCAGGTGTGCGTGGAACGAATCGACCGGCAGCTTCTTCGATTCGACGTCGGAGGCCCGCAGCTGCACGCTGGCATCCAGCGATCGCAGCTTCTGCAGATTGTACGGTCGGTCGGGTAGTACCCGCGATGCCGTGGTGCGCCGGCGCGCTTCCGCCTCCTGGCTGGCATTGGCGGTCTCACCTGCGCCAGTGTCCGGCGGTGCACCGACGAGCACCGCGAGGTCGTCGAAGTCGAGATGGTCGGATACGAGTGCGGCGCGGGCGTAGATCCGTTCGCCACCGGTGTGGACGGTCAGGTCGCCGCGAAGATCGCTGTCGCCGATCATGCCTTGGAAGTCGCGATAATGGACGAGTTCCCCATTACGGCCCAACCAGCCCCGCAGCTCGTACGGCGGCGTCTCGGGTACTGGCCATCCGAGCAATGGAAAGAGGTCAGCGAGATCCTGGCCGCTAACCTCAGCCTGCAGCTCGAATCGATGGGGATCGATGGGCACGGCGACACTTCCATGTATCCGCGCGCGTGTCGCGCCCGCTCGAGCTCGGGCGTCGACCCGGTACGCGCGACCGTGCTCCAGCAGGTGCAGCGGCGAATCGACGCGGGCGGAGAGTGTGAACCCGCCGTTCCGGTAGCGTCCGGCGCCCCTGGCGATGAGTGGTGCGGATGCCTGGTCCGCTCGACGAGGCGCGGACTCGACGTTCACCAACAGATCCGTTCTCAAGCGCGGTTCGCGCAACCGCACGGTGCCTTCGTGCACCACCAGCTCGTTGAAGATGATCCGCCTTTGCAACGGTCGCGCCGACTTTCGAAGGCGCCAGTTCGGTTCGCCGCGGACATTTCGTTCGAAGTCGAGCACAGGGCGTTCGAGTGCGACCCGGGGAACGGTCCATCGCCCCGCGAGCAGAGGCCACACGGCAATGTCGATTCGGACACGGTCGGCGCGAGCGAGGTAACGGGAGGATGCCCACGACGCGTTGCCGAGAAACACCCGCGCTCCGTCGATACGCGTGATCGAGCCGAGGTCGACATCCAGGTCGCCTCGAATCGCGAACGGGCGCCCGGTGATTCCCGACACATACCGTTCCAACGGGCCCTTGAACCAGTTCCAGTCGAATGCGACGACCAGGGCGGCAACGCCGACCAGGAGCAAGGAGCCGACCGCGACCGGTAACGGCCGTATCGTCCGTCCGCGCAGGGCCTCCGGGATGCCGTCCATCGACTGAATGTAGCAATCGGGGCGTCGCGCGCAGTCGGCAGACCGCCGCGTGACCGTGTCAGTTTGTCGCCTACTCGGGCTGCAGTTCGCAGGTGCGCCGGGCAAGGCGTAGCATTAGCCGAACGCGACCGCGGCCAGCGAGGAGAATCCAGCCATGATCAGCAGAGGCACATTCAGCGGGACCTTGCTCTGCATCGCCCTGCTCGCAGTTGGTTGTGGATCGTCATCCAGTCCGACCGACAAGCAGTCGGCCGAGCCAACCAGCCCGGCACCGGAGCCGGCGCAGATCGAGGCGACTACCCCGGCTCCGGCTGAGGAAGCGCAGGTTGCAGATGCGCCCGTGGCAATGGATGATCCGGTGGAGGCGCAGGTTTCAAAAGCGCAGGCGCTGGCGGCGTCACCCGCCCCCGCGCCGGTTGCAGCGCCAGCGGCGCCAGCCACTGCCAAACCGCCTGCCGAGGCGCCGGCCAAGTCGCCTGCGACATCGCCTGCCGCATCGCTCGCCGCGGCGACACCAACTCCCGCGCCCAAGGCGGCTGCGCCGGCACCGGTAGCCAAGGCCGCACCGGCACCGGCAGCTGCGCCCTCACCGGCACCCGCCGCGCCGGCTGCGACATCCTCGATCGCCGATCCGGGCGGCACCGTCGCGGTGGCCGCGACGAAGCCGGGCCTGACACGCATCGGCGCCGAAGCCTGCGGCGACTGCCACGACGTACAGTTCGAATCCTGGGCCGGCGGCGCGCATGCCAAGCGCACCCCGCCGCTCGACTGCGAGCACTGTCACGGCCCCGGCAGTGAGTACAAGTCCAAGGCCGTCATGAAGGACCCCGCGAAGGCCGAGGCCGCCGGGCTCGTCACGCCGGACAAGACTTTCTGCGCCAGGTGCCACAAGGAGGGTGTCGACGACGCGTTCATGGAAAAGGCACACGCCCACGACGAGTGACAGGCCTGCTGCGCTCAGCGAAACCGCCAGCCGAGCGACACGCCGAACGTTACGGGGTCGGCTGCGACCAGGCCGTGCTTGGTGCGGATCGCGATCGCGTCGCGGTCGATGTCGATCCAGCGGAGTTCGGCGTTGAGGTGGACGTTTTCGGTCATGCGCAACTCCACGCCGACCTCGGCGGCACCGCCGACGGAGCGGTGCCGACTGCGCTTGTCGAAGAGCATCGGCGCCGCGGTCGGGGCGACGAAATATACGGCACGATTGAGGCCCACGCCTGCATACGCCTGCAGCGGTCCGGCCGTCGCCACCGTATGCCTCAGCGTAAGCAACTCGGGTCCATCGCGGCGCTTCCGCTGGAGCACGAGCTGGAGGCCGTCGGCAGGCTGCCTGGGTTGCGACTCGAATCCGTGGTGCGGCACATTGCGGAACCACGTGGGCCTGGAGTGCTTCGGCTTTGCGAAGTCACGCATGCCGGGTTCACGCAGAGGGTGACGCAGGTCGCCGAGTCGCAAGTCATGGAGTTGCCGGGTTCCCTGGTCGCGCTCCGCGGCGCCGGCGTCCGCCCCGGCGAACGTGAACGTCGTCGTGCATAGGACCAGGACTCCTACGATCAGACTGCGCCAGGATCGATCGGCCATCGCGTGCCTCCCACTGGGACGACGCCCCTCCAGTGGATCGGAGTCTTGCGCTCCGCCGACCGCGAAACCAATTGGTCCATGTCCGATCGTGTGGTCGGCTGTGTCCTACTTCGGCATCCCTGTAGGACAGCGCCTCAGTCGCGAGCGGCGCCGTCCGACCGACGCACACTGCCGAGCGGGTGAGCATGGCGTGGCCCGGCTCTCCGCACAGGGAAGAAGCAACCATGCCAAAGTCAAAGTCCAGTCGTTCACCATCCAGGGTCACTGCAGGGAAGGGCATTGCCGCCAAGGCGTCTCGCCAGTCCGCCGACACCAATGCGACCGTGGCATCGCTGCCCTTCAATGCCAACAAGGATGCCGAGTACGGGCACGCGACCGCGCTCGCGCCGTCGCAAGGCGAGCACGTGACACCGCCGTCGGACCTGGTGGGCGCGAGTTCTCTGGCCGAAGTGAATCGGTCCGGCAAGGCGGGCCGGCCTGCTTCCGCCGGTGGTCACCTGAGCGTGGGGCCTCTCGATGCGGTTCGCGTCGACGCGACGGGCCGGCCCCTGTCCACCAACCAGGGTGTGTCTGTCGCAGACAACCAGCACTCGCTCAAGGCCGGGCTGCGCGGCCCAGCGCTGCTCAAGGACTTCATCCTGCGCGAGAAGATCACGCACTTCGATCACGAGCGCATACCGGAGCGCGTCGTGCACGCGCGAGGTTCGGCAGCCCACGGCTATTTCGAGTGCTACAAGCCCTTGACCAGGCTCACGCGGGCAGCGCCGTTCCAGTCCGCAGGCAAGGTCACCCCGGTCTTCGTGCGATTCTCGACCGTCGCGGGTGAGCGCGGTTCGAAGGACACCGCCCGCGACGTGCGTGGCTTTGCCGTCAAGTTCTACACGGACGAAGGCAACTGGGATCTGGTGGGCAACAACATGCCCGTGTTCTTCATCCAGGACGCGATGAAGTTCCCGGACCTGGTGCACGCCGTGAAGCCTGAACCGCATCACGGCATGCCACAGGCCGCCTCCGCACATGACACGTTCTGGGACTTCATCGGCCTGATGCCGGAGTCGATCCACATGATCCTGTGGGTGATGTCCGACCGCGCCATTCCGCGCAGCCTGCGCATGATGCAGGGCTTCGGCGTGCACACCTTCCGCCTTGTCAACGATACAGGCGAATCGGTGTTCGCGAAATTCCACTGGAATCCCCGGCTCGGCACGCATTCGTTGTGCTGGGACGAGGCGGTCAAGATCTCCGGGGCCGATCCTGATTTCCACCGCCGCGACCTGTGGGAGGCCATCGAGGCGGGTGAATACCCGGCGTGGGAACTCGGCTTGCAGGTGTTCACGCAGGAGCAGGCCGCCAAGTTCAGCTTCGACGTGCTCGACCCGACCAAGATCGTGCCGGAGGAACTGGTGCCGGTGACGCCGGTGGGACGCATGGTGCTCGACCGCAACCCGGATAACTTCTTCGCCGAGACCGAGCAGGTCGCATTCTGCGCGGCGCACGTGGTGCCCGGCATCGACTTCACCAATGATCCGCTGCTGGCTGGACGCATACACTCATACGTCGACACGCAGATCTCACGGCTGGGTGGACCCAACTTCCACGAGATCCCGATCAACGCGCCGCTTGCCGCGGTGCACAACAACCAGCGTGACGGGATGCATCGCCAGGCGATCCACCGAGGTCGTGTCTCGTACGAGCCGAACAGCCTGGGTGGCGGCTGCCCGTTTCAGACCGGCGCCAAGGGATTCGTTTCGTTTCCGGAGCCCGTCGACCAGGACGAGGTGCGCGGCAACCCGGAGAAGTTCGCCGAGCACTACCACCAGGCGACGCTGTTCTACGAAAGCCAGAGCCCGAACGAACAGGCGCATATCGTGGCAGCCTTCCGCTTCGAGCTCAGCAAGTGCACCCTGCCCGCGATCCGCGAGCGGGTCGTGTCGATGCTGAGGAATGTCTCGGAGAATCTCGCCAAACGCGTTGCGGTCGGCCTGGGAATGCAGCTGCCAGGGCCGATGCCACGGGCGATGGCCAGGCCGCCGAAGCCCGAGGTGACGCTGTCCGCCGCGCTCTCGCTGTTGGCGCGGCCAGGTGACGGCGGCATCCGTACCCGCAAGATCGCGTTGCTGGTTGCCGACGGCATCGACGGCACGTCCGTCGTCGAGGTCCAGAAGGCGCTGCGGGCGGCCGGTGCCGTGCCACGCCTGGTCGGAACCCGCATCGGTCCATTCAGGACGGCGGCCGGCGATATGATGGAAGCGGACGCGTCGATGGAGAACGAACCGGCGGTGCTCTTCGATGCGCTGGTCCTGCCCGGTGGTGCCGCGGGCGTGAAGGCTTTGCAGAAGACGGGCCAGACCCTGGAATTCATCAAGGACCAGTACCGCCACGGCAAGGCGATCCTCGCGCTCGGTGAATCGCGCGCCCTGCTGCAGGCGGCAGGTGCGCCGGACGCGTTGCCGGACGGACAGGCCGACCCCGGCATCGTCATCGGGTCCGGCAAGTCGCCGAGTCGCGACCTGCAGCGCTTCATCAAGTCCGTCGCCCGGCACCGGCATCCGGAGCGCGAGACCGATCCGCCTCGGGTGTAGTGCCATTATTCGAGGGAGCCGCAGGGATCCCTGCGGTTGCACAGGGCGGTCAGGCGGACAGGTGGGCGGTTCGGACGACGCTGTTTCGCACCGCACCAGCCACGCGCCGCGCCACCTCGTCTTCCATGTCAAATAGGCCGTCCACCGTGCAATCGAACAGCTGCGACCAGACGAGGGTGTCGTCGTTCGAATCGACCAGCCTTGCGGTGACCCGTAACCTTGGCCCGGCTCGCTGCAGGCTGCCCTCGATGCGGAGGTGCGCGTCCGACTTTCGCGCGCCCTCGCGCAAGTGGTCCTGCGCGGCGGGAACTAAGAGCCGGAAGCCACTGACCCTGGCGAGTCGATGCCGAATGCTCTCGGCAATTCCGATCGCCAGTCGTTCGTCGTCGTGGAGCGTGCTCCGGTTATCGAACGTCAGCACCTCGACGGTCAGATTCCCGCAAGGACGCTTACAGGCGCGACCGGCCACTCGAACGACGTCCGCCACGAAACGATAACCGCGCCGCGGCACCGTCACGATGTAGCGATTCTCGCCCCGGGACTCACCCAGCGCGCGCCGCAGCATCGAGACCACCTGGTTGAGGCTGTTCTCCTCGACGACCATGCCCGGCCAGAGTTCGGCGAGCAAGCGCTCTTTGGACAAGAGCTGTCCAGGATGCCGCACGAAGTACAGGGCCGCGTCGACGATTCGCGGCGGAAGCGGTAGCCGGCGATTGGCCGCGAGTGCTTCTATCACGCGCCGGTTCGCATCGAGGCGGAAGTCGCCGAACTCGTAACAAAGACGATCCCCAAGCCGACCATCCATCGCCGACCCTCCCCTTCAGAAATCGTCAGATACGTTCAGGATTCTCCAATGACTTGCTGGTCTGGTCGGTCCAGATTCTACGCTTGCTTGGCGCGGCCGTTGCGCGCCGCCTCACCCGGGAGGCTCCGGCGTGCAGTCGATCCGGTGCCTCCAGTGCTGCGGGCCGGGGTGCCGAAACAACTCCAGCAGGGGGGAATATCAATGAGAATTCAACAGTTGGTGTCGGCTTTCTGTCTCGGGGTCGCTCTGCAGGTCCTGCCGATGTCGGCCACCGCGCAGGACACGAATCCCGCCGTGGTGATCGAGTGGAACGAACTCGCGCTCAACAATGCACCGGCGTCGGCCGGGCCGATGGTGGTGCGCTACTACACGATCATGCACATTGCGATGTTCGATGCGGTCAACTCGATCCAGCGGCGCTACACGCCGTTCCTGACCGAAGTGCGCGCCTCGTCCGGTGCTTCGTCCGAGGCCGCCGCGGCACAGGCAGCGCACGATGTGCTCGTGGCGCTGATTCCCGGCGCCGGCCCGAAGGCGAGCTTCGATGCCGCGCTCAACGCCAGGCTTGCGACCATCCCTGCGGGCCGGGCGAGGCAGGGCGTGGCGATCGGCCAGGAAGCCGCGGCCCGGGTCCTCGCATGGCGCGCCAACGACGGGATCTTCATCACGACGAGTCCGCCGCCGTACGTGTTGCCGCTGATTCCGGGGCTCTGGCAACCAGCGCCCACGGGACCGGCCTTCACGCACCTCCCCAACGCGACGCCGTTCACGATGGAATCGATCACGCAGTTCGCCGTGCCGCGCCACCCGGAGTTGAACAGCGCGCGATACGCCGCCGACTACGATGAAGTGAGGCTCGTTGGCCGGGTCGACAGCAAGACCCGCACCCCCGCGCAGACGGAGACCGCGAAGCTGTGGGCGGCGTTCCAGATCACGACCACGAACCTGATGGTCGTCTGGAACCACGTGGTGCGAGACATGACGCTGTCGCGCCACCTGTCGCTGCTCGATTCGGCCCGCCTGTATGCGTTCGTCAACGTCACCATCAACGACTCTCTGCTGAACACCTTCACGGGCAAGTTCTCATACGGTCTCTGGCGACCGCTGACCGCGATCCAACGGGGCGGTGAAGACTTCAACGGCGCGACGGAACCGGACGGGACCTGGTCGCCGCTCCTGGGGACGCCGCCGTATCCAACCTATCCGGGCAACATGGCCGGTGTCGGAGCCTGCGCGGCCAACGCCCTCGCACTCGGGCTGGGCCGGGACAATATTTCGTTCTCGGTGACGTGGACCCCCACCGCCGGCAACCGGCCCGTCACCCGCCAGTACTCGAGTTTTTCGCAGCTGGCCCAGGAGGAGGCTGACAGCAGGATCTATGGCGGTATCCACTTCCGCTTCGACAACGAAGCGAGCCGGGACGCGTGCGACAAGCTCGTCCCGCACGCGTACTCGAAATTCATGGTGCCGCGGTAGGCGTGCTCCCCCGCGACAATCGCGGCAATAGGAAAGGCCCCGGGCGACCGGGGCCTTTCGCATTCAGGCGGCTGGACAAGAAGGGACAGTCCCCTGCGGGGACAGTCCCTTTACAGCAGCGGCACCAGCAGCAGCGCCACGATGTTGATGATCTTGATCAGCGGGTTGATGGCCGGCCCAGCGGTGTCCTTGTAAGGATCGCCCACGGTGTCGCCGGTCACGGCCGCCTTGTGCGTCTCGGAGCCCTTGCCGCCGAAGTTGCCTTCCTCGATGTACTTCTTCGCGTTGTCCCAGGCGCCGCCGCCCGTGCACATCGAGATCGCGACGAAGATGCCGGTGACGATCGTGCCTATCAGCACGCCGCCAAGCGCGCGCACGCCAGCGCCGGGGCCGAGCAGGAAGTTCATGCCGAAGCCCACGATCACCGGGACCAGGATCGGCAGCAGCGAGGGGATGATCATCTCCTTGATCGCGGCGCGCGTGAGCATGTCGACGGCCTTGGAGTAATCGGGCTTGGCCGTGCCTTCCATGATGCCCGGGATCTCCTTGAACTGGCGGCGCACCTCGACCACGACCGAGCCTGCGGCGCGGCCCACGGCTTCCATCGCCATGGCGCCGAAGAGGTAGGGGACGAGTCCGCCGATGAACAGGCCGATGATCACGGCCGGGTCGGACAGCGAGAACTCCTCGAGCTTGCCCACGATGTCGAGGTTGTGGGTGTAATCGGCGAACAGCACCAGCGCCGCGAGGCCGGCGGAACCGATTGCGTAGCCCTTGGTGACGGCCTTGGTCGTGTTGCCGACGGCGTCGAGTGCGTCGGTGATCTTGCGCACGTCCTTCGGCAGGCCCGCCATCTCGGCGATGCCGCCGCCGTTGTCGGTGATCGGGCCGTAGGCGTCGAGCGCCACGATCATGCCCGTCATCGACAGCATGGCGGTCGCGGCGATCGCGATGCCGTAGAGGCCTTCGAGCGAGTAGGCGCCCCAGATGGCCGCGCAGATCGCGAGCACCGGCAGCGCCGTGGACTTCATCGAGACCGCGAGGCCCGCGATGACGTTCGTGCCGTGGCCGGTCTGCGATGCCGCGGCGACGTAACGCACCGGAGCGTACTCGGTCGCGGTGTAGTACTCGGTGATCCAGATCATGGCCGCCGTCAGCGCAAGGCCGATCAGCGAGCAGAGGAACATGCCGGTCGCCTCCGCGCCCATCATCGCATTCGTGACGAACCAGAAGGCGATGGCCGCGATCACGCCGGAGACGATGATGCCGCGGTAGAGCGCGTTCATGATCTTGCCGCCGTCACGCGCCTTCACGAAGAACGTGCCGACGATCGAGGCGACGATCGATACGGCGCCGAGCACCAGCGGGTAGAGGACGGCCTGGATGCCGAGGTCGGTCATCGTGAGGCCGGCGAGCAGCATGGTCGCGACCACCGTCACGGCGTAGGTCTCGAAGAGATCCGCGGCCATGCCGGCGCAGTCGCCGACGTTGTCGCCGACGTTGTCGGCGATCACGGCCGGGTTGCGCGGGTCGTCCTCGGGGATGCCGGCTTCCACCTTGCCCACGAGGTCGGCGCCCACGTCGGCGCCCTTGGTGAAGATGCCGCCGCCGAGTCGCGCGAAGATCGAGATCAGCGAGCCGCCGAAGGCGAGGCCCACCAGCGAGTGCAGCGCGTGGGCGACGTCGCCCTCGAGCTGGATCATGAACAGGAAGTAGCCCGCCACGCCGAGCAGGCCGAGGCCCACGACCAGCATGCCGGTGATGGCGCCGCCGCGAAAAGCGACCTGCAGCGCCGGGTCGAGGCCGATGCTTGCCGCGTGCGCCGTGCGCACGTTTGCCCGCACCGACACGTTCATGCCGATGTAGCCGGCGAGACCGGAGAGGATGGCACCGACCGCGAAGCCGCCGGCCGTCGCCCAGTCGAGCGCGAAGCCGAGGATGAAGAACAGCACCACGCCGACCATGGCGATGGTCGTGTACTGGCGGTTCAGGTAGGCCTTGGCGCCCGCCTGGATGGCCGCGGCGATTTCCTGCATGCGCGCGTTGCCGGCGGGCTGTGCCACGATCCAGCGGGCGGACAGGATGCCGTAGAGGATGGCGAGCCCGCCGGCGCCGATCGCCAGCCACAGCGCGAGGTTAGTCGTCATAGCAACACTCCCAACGAGGATTCTTCCTGGATCTCATCACGGCCGGATGGGGCTCTGCTGGCCCCTGTCCGGTCGCCAAAAAAGGCGCGGGACTATACCACAAAGCGGATATTCGGCCGCGCCCCTGTCGGGCCGACGGCCGCGAGGCCGGCCGGGAGGCCGCCGTGGGTTTACACGATTGTTCGCCTGCGCCACGAGGCATAGCATGAACCCGGTGCCGGGGCGGGGTGTCCTCGGCCTGGTGCCTTTCGAGGAGGGAAGCTCATGAACGATCAAGTCACCACGCTCAAGTTGAAGGAAGACATGGCGACCGTGTTGCGCGATGCGGAGGCGCTGATCAAGGCCTCGGCCGAGCATGGCGGCGAGAAGACCGCCGAGGCGCGAGCGAGGATTCGCGAGTCGATCGATGCGGCCAAGCGGCGTCTGCACGCGGCCGAGCAGTCGGCCATCCGGCACGGCGAGGACGCTCTTCACGCCACGGAAGACTACGCGAAGAGGAACCCGTGGCAGGCGATGGGCGTAGCCGCAGGCGTGGGCCTGCTGCTGGGCGTGCTGCTGGCCCGCCGCTGAGCCGCAGATGGACGTCGGCGAAACGACCGGCCCGGCGGGCAACCTGCTTCGCTCGGTGATCCGCCTGGGTGGCAGCCTGCTTGCGGCGGCCGAGACCCGGCTGGACCTGCTCGCCACCGAGTTGAAGGAGGATGGCGAGCGTAGCGCTCGCCTGGTGGCGTGGGCGTTCGCCGCGCTGCTGACGGCGATCCTCGGCGCGCTGATGGCGGGCGTCACCGTGATCATCGTGTTCTGGGACAGCCATCGCCTGGCGGCCGCCGTGTCGGTCACGGCGGTGTTCCTCGGCGTCGCGGCGTTCTGCGCGCTGGTCTTCCGCCGTCGCCTGCGCGAGAAGCCGCGACTGCTCGATGCCACCCTCGCCGAGCTGCAGAAGGATGTGGCGGCCATCCGCTTGCACCGATGAGCACGCGCCTCGAAGAACTCACCACGCGCCGCCGCCTGCTGCAGGCGCGGTGCGCGGCGCAGCGGGGCGAGATCGGGGTGATCGAGGCCGACCTTGATGCGGGCGTGGCTCGCGTGGACCGCGCCGTCGCCGTGGCACGGCGCCTGGGTCCGTTCGTGCTGCTGGCAGGGGTAGCGGTGCTCGTCGCGATCGGCCCGGGCCGGGCGCTGGGAGTGGTGCGCCAGGGCCTGACAGTGGCGCTATTCGCCAACCGCGCCGCGCGCCTGCTGCACTGACGAACTCCCGCGCCGGAACCCTGGCACCGGCGGGGCTATACCGCGAACCGCTCCTTCAGCTTCCTGCGCACCGGCTTGTTCTTCAGCACCACGTATTGAGGCAACCCGTCCTTGTAGGGCGGGTAGTCCTCGCCCCTGATGAGCGGAGCGAGATAGCGACGGCCCTTCGCGGTGATGTGGAAGCCGTCCGGGGTGATGTAGTCCCTCGGCAGCATCTTCTCCACGTTGGCGACGTCCTCGAGCCTGGCCATGCCGATCTTCCACCGGTACGGCCGGTTGGAAGTCCGCACGATGGTGGGCATGACCGAGTTGTGGCCCTTGAGCGCGAGCTCGACGGCCGCCTTGCCCACGGCATAGGCCTGCTCCACGTCGACCTTCGAGGCGATGTGGCGCGCGGCGCGCTGCAGGTAGTCGGCCACGGCCCAGTGGTACTTGTAGCCGAGCTTGTCCTTCACGAGCTGGGCCACGACCGGACCCACGCCGCCGAGCTGCGCGTGACCGAAGGCGTCGCGCGTGCCGGCGTCCGCAAGGAACTTGCCATCGGCATTGCGCACGCCTTCCGAGACGACGATCGCGCAGTAGCCATATTTCTCCACGCACGCCTTGGTGCGGGCGAGGAACTGCTCCTCGTGGAAAATCATTTCCGGGAACAGGATGATGTGCGGCGCGTCACCCGCCTTCTCGGCAGCGAGGCCGCCGGCCGCTGCGATCCAGCCGGCATGCCGGCCCATGACTTCCATCACGAACACCTTGGTCGAAGTGCGGGCCATCGAGGCCACGTCGAAGCCGGCCTCGCGGATCGATACCGCGACGTATTTGGCGACCGAGCCGAAGCCCGGGCAGCAGTCGGTGATCGGAAGGTCGTTGTCCACGGTCTTCGGCACGTGGATCGCCTGCACGGGGTAACCCAACTTTTCGGACAGCTGCGACACCTTGAGGCAGGTGTCGGCCGAGTCGCCGCCGCCGTTGTAGAAGAAGTAGCCGATGTCGTGCGCCTTGAAGACCTCGATCAGCCGCTCGTACTGGGCGGGGTTGTCCTCGTACTTCTTCAGCTTGTAGCGGGCCGAACCGAAGGCCCCGGCAGGCGTGTGACGCAGGGCGCGGATGGCCGCAGCGGATTCCTGGCTGGTGTCGATCAGGTCTTCGGTGAGTGCGCCGATGATGCCGTGGCGGCCGGCATAGACCGTGCCGATGCGACCCTTGTGCTTGCGGGCCGTCTCGATGACGCCGCAGGCCGAGGCATTGATGACGGCAGTGACGCCGCCGGATTGCGCGTACAAGGCATTGCGCGGCGGGCTGTTCTTCTTCATGCGGGCTCCCAGTGGAAAAAACGTCCTTAAATCCAGTCACTTGCGCATTTCCGCAGGCCGCCAAGCATACCCGATGCCGGGCCACGGGCGTCAGTCGTGGCAGCCGCAGCGCTGTTTCCACGGTTGGCGAGGCAGGCGGATTTCGGTAGGGTGCCGGCCACTCGAACGGCCGCGGACGACAAAGCATGAGACTCGTATTGCTCGGAGCACCCGGTTCAGGCAAGGGCACCCAGGCGCAGCGGCTGCGTGACGGCAAGGGCATACCGCAGGTCTCCTCGGGCGACCTGCTCCGCGACGCGGTGGCCCGCGGCACCGACCTCGGCAAGCGAGCCAAGGCCGCCATGGACGCGGGCGAGCTGGTCTCCGACGAGATCGTGCTCGGCCTCATCCGCGAGCGCCTCGGCCGGCCGGATGCCGCCAGGGGCTTCATCCTCGACGGTTATCCGCGCAACGTTGCCCAGGCGGGCGCGCTCGACGCCTTGCTGGCCGAGATCGGCCAGCCGGTCGACGGAGTCGTGCTCATGGACGTCGATCCGAAGGTGCTCGTGAAGCGCCTGACCGGCCGGCGCAGCTGCCCGGAGTGCAGCAAGGTGTTCAACGTCTACTTCTCGCCGTCGCCTCGCGGCGACCGTTGCGACAACCATCCGGAAGGCGAGGCGCCGCTGCTGACGCAACGCGCCGACGATCGCGAGGACGTGATCGTGAACCGCCTCAAGGTCTACGAGAGCCAGACCAGCCCGCTCATCGAGCACTACCGCGGCCGGGGCCTGCTTGAGGTGGTCAACGCGGACCAGTCGGTCGAGAAGGTCTACGCCGATTTCCTGCGCGCCGCGGGCGGCTGAGGCTCACGGCACCATCGCGGCCAGCTGCTCGCCGATCACGGTGCGGCGCCAGCCGCGCAGCAGTGCGGATTCGCCGCGGTCCTTGAAGACCAGCGCTTCGACGTCGCGACGGGTCGCGAGCACCTCGGGGCTCAAGCCGAGCGCCGCGGCCTCGTCCCGCACGCGCTGCTGTAGCCGGGCCACCAGCGCCGTTTCCTCAGTGGCCGGGCGCCGTGCCGCAAGCTCCACCAGCGACTCATCCGCCGATTCCTGCGCGGCCGCGATCAGGGCGAGCAACTCCTCGCCGCGCTTGCGCACCAGGGCGGGCGGCAGGGCGCGAACCTGCTCGAGCTGTTCCATCGTCTGCGGTGCAAGCGTGGCGAGCGCGTAAAGCGCCTCATCCGAGAGGATCCAGCCGCGCGGCTTGTCCGACGCGATGGCACGCTGCTCTCGCCACTCGGCGAGCGCTCGTGCCGACGCCTGCTCCTGCGGACGCAGCCGCGGGAGCCCCTTGAGCCGGCGCCAGGCGGCGGAGGGGTCCGTCCTGTAGAGCGAGGGATCCTCGATGGCCGAGGCTTCCTCGCGCAGCCAGGCGGCGCGCCCCTGGGTTTCCAGCGCTGCGGACAGCTCGGTGTGCAGCTGCAGCAAGTGGTGCACGTCGTCGGCCGCATAGGCGAGTTGCTCCGGTGACAGCGGTCGCCGCGACCAGTCGGTCCGCGTCTGCCCCTTGTCGATGGAGTGCCCGAGCTGCCGCGCCACGAGTTCCGCGTAGCCGGCCTGCGGCGGGAAGCCGAGCAGGGCCGCCGCAACCTGGGTGTCGAAGACCGGGGCAGGCACGCGGCCGCCCGCGATGTGCAGAACCTCGAGGTCCTGCCGGGCGGCGTGCAGGATCTTGACCTTGGCGCGGTCGCCGAACAGCGCGTGCAACGCGCCCAGCTCGAGGCCGGCCAGCGGATCGACAAGGAAGCAGTCGGCGTCGGTGGCGACCTGCACCAGGCAGAGTTGCGCATAGTAGGTGCGCTCGCGCATGAACTCGGTGTCGAGCGCGAGGCGCGTCGCGCCCTGCATGCGGAAGACCGCCGCGTCCAGTTGTTCCTGTTTCGTTACCAGCGTGGCGTCGCGCATGCGTCAGTGTACCTGCGTGTAGAATCGCGACACCCCCAGGGCGCCGCGTGGCCAAAGTGCAGCAGTTTCTCAGGATTTTCATCGACATCGTACTGTGGCGTCGCGGCCCGCAGGACCTGCCGGCCTCGAGCCTGCTGGTTCTGCTCACGCTCGCGTCGTACGTGGCGGTGACGGTGGTCCAGCTCCTGATGCTCGAGGAGCCCGCCGCGACGTGGTTGTTCTTCGTCGTCGGCGACCCGCTGCTGCTCATGGCGTGGGTGTGGCTGGTGCTGAAGCTCTTCGGCCGCGCCGATCGCTACGTGCAGACCGTTGCAGCGGTGCTCGGCACCGGGGCGCTGCTGGGACTCGTGGTCTACCTGCCGCTGCAGCTCATCGTGACCGGGCTCGGCAAGACGCCGGCGACTTCGCTGGCGCAGGTCTTCGGCCTGCTGCTCGTCGTGGTCTTCGCGCTCGTCACGGGGCGCATCATCAAGCTCGCCACGGACAGCAATCTCTTCACCGGGATAGCGGTGGCGCTCACCTATTTCCTGGTCGTCAACTATCTGCTCGGCGTGGTGCGCGGGGCGGGGTCCTAGGCATGCACCTGCACATCCTCGGCATCTGCGGCACCTTCATGGGCGGGATCGCGGCGCTCGCGCGCGCGGCGGGCCACCGCGTCACCGGCTCGGACCGCAACGTCTACCCTCCCATGAGCACGCAGCTCGCGGCCCTCGGCGTCGACATCATCGAGGGCTACGAGCCGGACCAGCTGAAGCTCGACCCCGATGTATTCGTGGTCGGCAACGTCATGAGCCGTGGCAACGCGCTCGTCGAGGCGCTGCTCGACGGTGGCCGGCCCTACGAGTCCGGCCCCGAATGGCTCGCGCGCAACGTGCTCGCCGGGCGCTGGGTGCTCGGCGTCGCGGGCACGCATGGCAAGACCACGACCACGAGCCTCCTGGCGTGGATCCTCGAGCACGCCGGGCTCGCGCCCGGGTTCCTGGTGGGTGGCGTGCCGCTCGATTTCAACGTGAGCGCGCGGCTCGGCTCCGGCCGGCACTTCGTCGTCGAGGCCGACGAGTACGACACCGCATTCTTCGACAAGCGCGCCAAGTTCGTGCACTACCGGCCGCGCACCGCGATCCTGAACAACCTCGAGCACGACCACGCCGACATCTATCCGGACGTCGCCTCCATCCAGCGGCAGTTCCACCTGCTGCTGCGCACCGTCCCGGGCAACGGGCGGCTGGTGGTGAACGCGGCCGACGCGAACCTCGCGCAGGTGCTCGAGATGGGGTGCTGGACGCCGGTGGAGCGCTTCACGGCGGATGCGGCCGCGCCGACCGACTGGCGCGTGGTGGCGGACCCGGCCTCCGGCTACGCCGAGTTCGAGATCCGTCACGGCGCGCGGCTCGCAGGCCGCGTCGAATGGGACACGCTCGGCAGGCACAACGCGGAGAACGCGCTCGCGGCGTTCGTGTCGGCCCTGCACGCGGGCGTGCCGGAGGACGCGGCGCTCGAGGCCCTGCGGCGTTTCGGCGGCGTTCGTCGGCGGCTCGAGTTGCGCGGCACCGTGGACGGCATCGTGGTGTACGACGATTTCGCGCATCACCCGACGGCGATCACGACCACGCTCGAGGGCGTGCGTCGCAAGGCGGGGGCGGGGCGGGTCATCGCCGTGCTCGAGCCGCGCTCCAACACGATGAAGCTCGGCACCCACAAGGCCGCACTTGCCGAGTCGCTGCGCGGCGCGGATCGCGTGTTCGTCTACCAGTCACCCGAGGTGCGCTGGGACGTGCGCGAGGCGATGCAGCCACTGGGCCCCCTGGCCGTGGTGCACGACGATCTCGCGGCGCTCACCGCCGTGCTCGCGGACGAGGCGCGCGCCGGCGACCAGTTCGTGCTGATGAGCAATGGATCCTTCGGCGGCCTGCACGAAAAGCTGCTCGGCGCGCTCCGCGGCCGCGCCGCGGGCCGGGACGGCCAGGGGTAGGCGCGGTGGGGGCGGGCGTCGAGATCCCCCTGTTTCCGCTCGGCACCGTGCTGTTCCCGGGCGGCCCGCTGGGCCTGCGCATCTTCGAGGCGCGCTACATCGACATGATCCGCCGCTGCATGCGCGAGGACTCGGGCTTCGGCGTCGTGCTGATCCGCGAAGGTCCCGAGGCGGGCGGGCCGGCGACGACGTTCGACGTCGGCACCTACGCGCGCATCGCCGATTTCTCGCAACAGCCGGACGGACTGCTCGGCATCAGCGCCGCGGGCACCCGGCGCTTCCGCATCCTCGAGCGGCGACGCGCGCGCGACGGCCTCAACCTCGCCGGTGTCGCATGGCTGCCCGAGGAACAGGCGGTCCCGCTGCCCGAGGAGTTCGCGGACCTGGGGCCAGCGGTCGAGGCGGCGATCGGGCAGGCCGGCGCGGCTTACCTCGGCATGGAGCGTCATCCGTCGGACGCGGGCTGGGTGTCCGCCCGCCTCGCCGAAATCCTGCCGCTGCCCGCCGGGCACAAGCAGCACTGCCTCGAGCTCGACGACCCGGTCGAGCGCCTGCGGTACCTGCGGCCGCTGTTCGAGATCAGCTACCAGTAGGCCCGTTCGGAATCGCTCCGGCCTGCAGGCTCCGGCTGCACCAAGCTATGATGCCGGCGCCCGTCGGACGAAGTGGAACCATGCAACCGAGTGAGCCAGCGGTCGCTCCGCGCTATCTGTTCGCGCCGGTGTCCGGACCGCACGGTTCCGGCGAGCTCATGCGCTGCCTGATCATCGCCCGCGAGCTCGTGCGCGCGGAGCCGGCCGCCGACATCCGCTTCCTGGTGAGCCGTGACGCCGTGTTCCGCGAGGCGGTCGAGTTCCCGATCATCGACTGCGACGCCTCGCCGACCAGCAGCACGCCGCAGGTGCTGGCGGCCATCGCGAGCTGCCAGCCGCACGTCATGGTCTTCGACAACTCGGGGCGCACGGGGCAACTGCGCGCGGCGAAGCGCTCCGGCGTCCGCCTGGTGTTCTCGAGCCGCGCGCCGCGGCTGCGCTGGAGGGCGTTCCGCGTGAAGTGGATGCGCCTGCTCGACGAGCACTGGATGGTGTTCCCGGCGTTCGTCACCGGCGGGCTCACGTGGTTCGAGCGGCTGAAGATGCGGCTGTACCCGCGCTATACGCTGCGGCAGTTCGACACGTTCTTCACGCCATCGAACCCCGCCGCGAGACTGGATTGGCTCGACCGCCAGGGGCTGGCTGCGGGCGCCTACGCCGTCTTCGTGCCCGGCGGGCGCAGCGAGGGCATGCGCGAGGTCGACCCGGCCGGGCTGTTCGTCGCGGCAGCGCGTGAGTTCGTCGCGACCGGAGGCGGGACGGCCGTGGTGTTGACCGGCCGCAAGGATGTGCCGGCGACGGACGCCACGGCTGGAATTCGCCTGATGCCGCGCATCGGTCCGGACGAGGTGCAGCACCTGCTCGCCGGCGCGGCGCTCGTCGTGAGCAATGGCGGCACGACCATGATCCACGCCCTCGCGCACGGCCGGCCGGTGGTCGCGGTGCCGTTGGCCGCGGACCAGGACCGGCGGATCCGCCGCGCCGGCCGCGCGAACATCGCGGTGCCCGCAAAGCGCGATGCGGGCTCCATTGCCGCCGCCGCCGCCGCGTTGGCTGGCGACCCCGCGCGTCGGGAGGCCCTGGCCCGGAACATCGCAAAGCTCGGTATCGCAAATGGCGTGACGGAGGCCGTTGCCGCGCTGCGGGCGCTGGCAGCCGCGGCGGGGTCGTCGCCGCGGATCAGGTGAGTTCGAGCTTGGTGATGCCCGCGGCGGCGAGGTCGGCGGGCCCGCGGTACCGCTGCGATCTCGGACCCAGGAAACTCGGGTCGCCCCTGCGCATGGACTCGAGCAGTTCCTCATACCACTGGTACTTGCGGCTGCCGCGCACGTACGCCTTCGACTCGAGCGCGTATTCGATGCGCCGCGCGAGGTCGTAGGTGAACTTGAGGTGCGCCAGGCCCACGAGGACCTTGTCGGACGGCGCGACGTTGGCGCGATGGGAGTTCAGGTACTCGACGCCGGGGTCCCAGCGCACGATGGGCGTCTTCAGGACCGAGGTGGTCGGGTACGCGAACGGCAGCACGCGGTTGAGCCAACGCGGCGCGCGCAGCATCGACTCCGGAATGGTCTTGACCCGGTGCTTGCGGAAGAGACGCGCCGAAGCGTTGTCATCGAGCTCGACCACGGCGGTCTTGCCGGCCTTCCAGCCGATGATCGGTGCCGCGTCGAAGTACGCGTGCACGCCGAGCATCGCCTCCGACGTGGGCAGGTCGCGCGGCACGTCCATCTCGGTCACGGTCGCCGGGAAGAAGTCGAGCAGCGATCCGGCGACGCTCACCACGTCGTTGCGAGCGAGGACGTCGAGCAACTCGCCGAGCGAGGCGACGCCGGCGGGCAGCACCAGGTATTCGTCGGCGTCGAGGTACAGCGCGTAGCGGCCCGCCAGGAACTTCTGCGGGATCAGCGACTTGAAGGCGATCCCGGCCCGCATGGGCTGGCCGCCGCAGAGACCCGGCACCGACACCTGCTCGCCGAACGAGAACGGCGACTCCAGCACCACGCAGTCGTCCCGCGCGACGAGCAACTCGCGCGTGCCGTCGGTGGAGTGGTCGTCGAGGATGAAGAACTGCTCGACTCCCAGCTTGCGATGGTGGTCGAGGAAGGAACGGATGTAGTACAGCTCGTTCTTCACGATCGCGAACGCATTCGTCGCCGCGTCGCGTACCGGCCCGTGGAGAATCCGGAACGGATCGGACCAGTCGCGCATGGCAGGGCCCTCGCTCATGATCCCCGCACCAGCGCGGAGAGGTCGGCGACGAACACGAGCCGGCGACCTCCGGGGCACGCGTTGAATGCGATCCGCTCGAAGCGCCGGTCCCAGGCGGGGTGCGGGTCGACGCGCAGCGCCGGCGAACCGCGCTCGTGGTCGGATTGCGTGCGGATCCGGACCAGCGCCGTTTCCGACGAGTCGGCGAGGTCGATCCAGCGGATCGGCGTCGTGCCGTCACCGTACGCCATGGGCTCGTGCGGATAGGCATCGGTGAGGACGTGGCGCCCGTCGGGATGCAGCGTCGGATGGCCGGAGCCGGCGACGGAGCGTGACAGCGTGACGCGCTCCGAGCCGTCGTGGCGGGCTTGCACGAAGCGCAACCCGTCGCCGTCGTTGTTGAGATTCATCAATACGTGCTCGCCGTCAGGGCACCAGTTCGGGTGATTGCCGCCACGTCGCCAGGCGGTGTCCGGGACGGCTACGCGAGCATTGCGGCCATCGGCATCGAGGGTGATGACGTTCAGCCGCCGGTATTTCTTCTTGCGCTTCCACGGCAGCAGGGTGCGCGGCAGCCAGCGCAGGACGAACAGCAGTCGCGTGCCCTGGGGATTCCACTTCACGTGGAAACCGTAGAAGTCGCCGCGCCGGTACTGGGCGCGCGCGGTCGCCGGGAACGCCTGCTCGCAGACCGACGCGATCGAGACCAGCAGGCGCGACTGCCCGGTCGCGAGGTCGGTGAGATAGATGCCGTCGTCATCCGGTGCGCCCCGATTCCGCGGAATCCGTTCGACCGGCACGACGACTCCGTATCCCCGCTGCGTGGTGGCGGTCCGCAGCAGGCAGGGCCCGGCGGACCACCGCCCGTCCGGCGACACGGCGTAGATGGTGCCGTCGAGGCGCTGGCATTCGCCGCTGGCCGGGTCGGCACGGACGCCGAACGGCGTCCAGCTGCGCGTGTCCACGTCGTTGAAAAGCAGCGTTCGATCGTCCGCGCCCCACTGCAACTGGGCGCCGAGCTGCGTGTCCCAGCCACGCGTCTCCGCCACCTTGCGGGACTCGCCGGTCGCGAGGTCCACCACCAGGACTTCGGCAGTCTCCCCAGGCCCGGGCAGGCGATCCTCGAACGGCAGGCGAGTCACGGCCAGGTAGCGGCCGGACGGGCTGAACGGCGAGGAGTCGTAGAAGCGGTGGATGGCACCCGGCAGGTCCGGGGTCACGCAGTGCACCGGCACGCGCGGCGCGAAGTCCGAGTACGGCGGGAATCGCGCGGCGAGGCTCGTCGTCATGCAGTTGTCCTGCTCGCCGTTGCGTGATCCGAAGCCGCGTTCGCTCAGAGACGGGCGAAGACCCGCGCCGCCGCCGCGATCGTCGCGTCGATGTCCGCGTCGGTGTGCGCGGCCGACACGAACCCGGCCTCGAAGGCCGACGGTGCGAGGTACACGCCTTCGTCCAGCATGCCATGGTAGAAACGCTTGAAGCGCTCGACGTCGCAGGCGGTCGCCCCGGCGTACGAGGTCACCCTGGCGGCCGACGTGAAGAACAGGCCGAACATGCCGCAGACGTGGTTCGTCGCGAGCGGCACGCCGGCACGCACCGCGGCGTCCTGGATGCCGTTCACCAGGCGGTCGGTCGCCGCCGACAGGCGCGCGTGGAATCCTGGAGCCTCGATGCCGGCGAGCGTTGCGAGGCCGGCCGCCATCGCCACGGGATTTCCGGAGAGCGTTCCGGCCTGGTAGACCGGACCGAGCGGCGCGATGTGCTCCATGATCTCCCGCCGTCCGCCGAAGGCGCCGACCGGCATGCCGCCGCCGACGATCTTGCCGAGCGTGGTGAGGTCGGGGCGGATCCCGTAGAGTGCCTGCGCGCCGCCTTTCGCGACGCGAAAGCCGGTCATGACCTCGTCGAAGATCAGCACCGCGCCGTGCCGGCTGCATTCCTCGCGCAGGGTCTCGAGGAAGCCCGCCACGGGCGGGATGCAGTTCATGTTGCCCGCCACCGGCTCGACGATGACGCAGGCCACCTCCGCGCCGGTTTCAGCGAAGGCCGCGCGCACCTGCGCTGCATCGTTGTAGGTGAGGGTCACGGTGTGCGCCGCGAGCTCGGGCGGGACGCCTGGCGAAGTGGGCACGCCGAGCGTGAGCATGCCGGAGCCGGCCTTCACCAGCAGGGAGTCGGAGTGGCCGTGGTAGCAGCCCTCGAACTTGATGATCCTGTTGCGCCGCGTGTAGCCGCGCGCCAGGCGGATCGCGCTCATGGTCGCCTCGGTGCCCGAGCTCACCATGCGCACGAGCTCGATCGAGGGCACCAACTCGATGATCTTGCGGGCCACCACGGTCTCGATCTCGGTGGGCGCGCCGAAGGACAGGCCGTTCTCCGCCGTCGCCTGCACCGCGCGTATCACGGCCGGGTCCGCGTGTCCGAGGATCATCGGGCCCCAGGAGCCCACGTAGTCGATGAACTTCCGGCCGTCCGCCGACCAGACGTGCGGGCCCTTGGCCCTGGCGAAGAAGATCGGTTCGCCGCCCACGCCGCGGAAGGCGCGCACGGGCGAGTTCACGCCGCCGGGAATGTACTTGCAGGCTTCGGTGTAGAGGCTCACGACAGGGGCTCCGGCGCGGTGGCGAGGCTGCGTAGTCTAGCAAGGCGCCCCTGCCCCGGGGCCCGGTCGCTACTGCTGCGCGACCTCGTAGCCGCGCTGCTCGAGCAGCTCGACGACGCTGTGGCGGCCGACGAGATGCAGCGCGCCCACCACCACCAGGTAGTCGTCGCGGTCGTCGAGCAGGTCCGCCAGCTTTGCCACCCAGGCGCGGTTGCGTTCCTCGGTGAGCGGGCGGTAAAGCTCGGGGAATTCCTCGAATTCCGCGGAGAGCAAGCGGGCGAGCGCGTCCGCATCGCCTTCACGCCAGGCCCGCAGCAGATCGCCAAGCTGCGCGTCGATCTGCGCCGTTTCCTCGAGCGCCATCATCAGGAAGCGTTTCTGCTGGTCCAGCGGGAGGTCGCCCATCACCGCGAACTGCTGTTCAGGTGTCTCCAGGCCCTCGATGGACTTGCCGTCCCGGCTGGCGCGCGCGGACAGCGTCTGCTCGATGCCGAACTCGGGCGAGAAGCCGCGCCTGGCGAACTCGGCCTGCATCAGCGTGATGGCGACGAGCCAGGGGGCGAAGCGGTCGAGCAGGGCGAGGTCGATGCCGGATTGCAGGGCGCGTTCGTGGATCGCCGCGTAATCGCTGCCGAGCACCCTGCGCAGGGTCTGCCCTTCCGGCAGCAGGGCGGTGCGCTGCATCGCCTGCAGCAGCGCGGCCGGGTCGGACGACGCCGGGTCGTCCATGTCGATCTCCATGACCAGTTGCTCGGCATCGTCGTAGGCCGCCTCCGCGGCCAGCGGCAGTCCGCCGTCGCCGGCGCGCAGCAGGTGAATCGAGCCCAGCAGGTAGACGGTGTTGTGCCGGCCTTCGACCGTCCAGAGGATGCTGCGCTCGCGCGCCTCGCCGACCCGCGGGGCGAGCGCGCCGAGCAGGACGAGCAGCAGGCCGGGGGCGAAGCGTGCCAGGGTCATCGGGAGTATCCCTCGAGCCAGACGACTTCGGTGGCGATGCGTCCGTCGTCGTGCAGGTCGATCACCCGGTAGCCGGGCGGCCGATCGTCCACCACGAAGCCGTCGACGCGCGGCTTGAACTGCATGCAGGTCGAAGGCGTGCACATGAGCCGGGCGTTCCCGCGGTAGATGTCGAGCGACTGGTGGGCATGGCCCCAGGCGACACCGCGGACGTTGGCGTGGCGGTCGAGGACTGCCATGAATTGCGGGCCGTCCAGCAGGCCGAGGCGGTCCATGCCGGCAGCCTCCATGGGCACCGGTGGGTGGTGCAGGCACACGAGCACGTGCCGGTCGGCAAGCCCGGCGAGTTCCAGGTCGATTTCGCGCAGCGCATCGGGGCCGAGGCGCCCCTCGCCGTCCTCCGACTGCGCGAACCAGGTATCGAGCAGGACGATCGCCCAGCGTCCGAGGACGAAGCGACCGCCGACCTGGAACGGCGGGTGTCCGAGCCGCCGGCGCAGGTCGCCCGGCGCGTCGTGGTTGCCGGGTATGAGCAGGACGGGCGGGCCGAGGCTGTCGAACGCCAGTTCCAGCGTTCCGTAGGCCGCGGGCTCGTCCTGGACGAGGTCGCCGGTGACCACGATCGCCTCCGCCGGCAGGTGGCGGCGGCGGGCGTGAGCCAGGCAGGCCTGCAGGCTGGGGAGCGTGGCGATGCCGCGGACCCGGCCCTGCGGGTCGGTCAGGAGGTGGGTGTCCGTGAATTGCAGCAGGCGCATGACAGGGGTGCCAGTTTGACGTATTAGACGTTATCCGCGGCGCCTTCGTCAGGACAGCGCGATGACAAATCGTTCGATCCCGCTCACGGATTCGCTCTACGAGTACCTGCTCTCGGTGTCGCTGCGCGAGCCGGACCTGCTGCTCAGGCTGCGCGAGGAGACCGCCGCACTGCCGAGCGCGAACATGCAGATCGCCCCGGACCAGGGGCAGTTCATGGCGCTGCTGGCCCGCTTGCTGGACGCCCGGCGTTGCCTCGAGATCGGCGTCTACACGGGCTATTCATCGCTGGCCACGGCGCTGGCCCTCCCGGACGACGGCCGGATCGTGGCCTGCGACGTCAGCGAGGAATGGACTGCGGTCGCGCGTCGCTACTGGAAGGCGGCGGGAGTGGAGCACAAGATCGAGCTGCGCCTCGCGCCGGCGCTCACCACCCTCGACGCGCTGATCGCGGAGGGCCAGGGCGGGCGTTACGACATGGCCTTCATCGACGCCGACAAGGAGAACTACGTCGC
The DNA here is from genome assembly GCA_963778185.1 of uncultured Gammaproteobacteria bacterium. Lineage (GTDB taxonomy): Bacteria > Pseudomonadota > Gammaproteobacteria > Steroidobacterales > Steroidobacteraceae > RPQJ01. Next base: position 2,067,495 of record CAVZTF010000003.1, read on the forward strand.
CTACTACGAGCGCGCACTCGTGCTGCTGCGTCCGGGCGGCCTGGTCGTCGTTGACAACACGCTGTGGTACGGACGTGTGGCCGACCCTGAGGACGCGCAGCCGGACACCGTGGCATTGCGCCACTTCAACGAGCACCTTCACCGCGACCAGCGCATCGATCTCAGCCTCGTGCCCATCGGCGATGGCCTGACCCTCGCCCGCACGCGCTCACCGCTGCCCACGGGTCATGCGCTGCGATAAGCTGTCCTCTGGAGACGCCGCTTGTCCGAATTCAATCCTTCCTACATCGGGCCTCGTTCGGACGTCGAGCGGCTCATCCCGCGCGGAGCGCAATCCGTCCTGGACGTCGGGTGCAGTGTCGGGTCCCTGGGGGCGACGATCAAGGCGCGCACCGGGGCCCACGTCGTGGGCATCGAAGCGTCGGAGGCCATGGGCGCGCAGGCGGAAAAGGTCCTCGACCGCGTGTTCGTCGGCGACGCGGCGGCCGTGATCGACGGACCCGCGCTCGAGGGGATGACGTTCGACGCCATCATCTTTGCGGACGTGCTCGAGCACCTGGCGGACCCGTGGACGGTGCTGCGCCGGTCGGTCCGCCTGCTGGGGCCGTCGGGTTGCGTGATTGCGTCGATCCCGAACATTCGTCACATGAGCAGCATCTACAACCTGGCCATCCGCGGCTACTGGCCCTACCGCGACCGCGGAATCCACGACCGGACTCACCTGCGGTTCTTTACGCGGCGCAACATCGTCGAGTTGTTCCAGGGAGCGGGTCTCGAGGTGGCCGACATCGGCGCGAAGTATCGGCTGATCGAGCGGCCGCATCGCATCAATCGTTATGCGAAAGCCCTGGCCCTGCCCGGCCTCCGGGGATTTCTCGCGTTCCAGTATCTCGTCGTCGCCCGCCCGTCGGCGTCATCGCCGCGAGGATCGTGATTCCCGGAGCACGTCCAGCAGCACCTCGTAGGACTGGATCTTGATGTTGCGGCGCCAGGCTGCGTACTCGGGCGACGCCTTGTAGTCGGTTGCCTTGGTGTTGTGCCACACGACCAGGGAAGGGTCGTACAGGGTCCCGTGGCCCCCCGCCTGCGCGCGCAGGTGGAGTATCCGCTCCTCCTCGTACAGGAACGTCCTGGGGTCGAATGGCTCGACGAAGTCGGCGACGAACCGCGGCGAGAACACCAGGGCCGAACCGTGCAGCACCAGGCCGCGCTTCCTGAACCAGGACTTCCAGTACGAACCCGGCACCTTGCCGGGCTTGTCGATGGCGGGAGCCCCGCGCAGCTTCTCCAGCCGGGCCTCGACCGCCGCTTCGTCCAGTGTCCGGAGCGAAGGGTTCTGGTGGATGACCCGGCGCCCGTCGCGAACCCGGATGTCCGGACCGAGGATGGAAAAGCGCGTTTCCCGGTAGCAGCGGCGCACCCGTTCGGGGAAATCCGCCTGGTGCACCTCGACGTCGTTGTTGAACACCGCGATGAAGCCGGCATGCAGCGAGTCGCGGGCATGGCGATAGCCGGCGTTGTTGCCGCGCGCGAAGCCGTCGTTTTCCGGGCGGAAGATCAGGTGCACGCCAGGCATGCCCGCGAATTCCGCCCGCGTCTCGTCAACGAGCCGCGCCGACGAAAAATTGTCCACGATCACGACCTCGGCCGCGGAGCGTGCGAGCTGGGGGGCGAGGCTCCTGATGCAGGTCCGGGTGTGGTCGAGGCCCTTGTACTGGAGCAGCACGTAGGCGAACTTCGGATTCGTCGCTGCGCTACCCAATTCCGCTCTCCGCGGCGCGCTAGTACCGGTACTGGTCCGTCTTGTACGGCCCGTCGACCGGCACGCCGATGTAGGCCGACTGCTCCGCCGTGAGCTCGGTCAGCCGCGCGCCGATGCGCCCGAGGTGCAGCCGCGCCACCTTCTCGTCGAGGTGCTTCGGCAGCACGTACACCTGCTTGCCGTACTTCGCTCCGTGCTGGAAGAGCTCGATCTGCGCCAGCACCTGGTTCGTGAACGAGTTCGACATCACGAACGAGGGATGCCCCGTACCGCAACCCAGGTTCACCAGTCGGCCCTGCGCCAGGATGATCAGCCGCTTGCCGTCCGGGAAGATCACGTGGTCGACCTGCGGCTTGATGCCCTCCCAGCGGTACTGCTTCAGCGAGGCGATGTCGATCTCGCTGTCGAAGTGCCCGATGTTGCACACGATCGCCTGGTGCTTCATGCGGCGCATGTGCTCGTGCGTAATGACGTTCACGTTGCCGGTCGCGGTGACGAAGATGTCGGCCTTGTCGCAGGCCTCCTCCAGCGTCACGACCCGGTACCCTTCCATCGCCGCCTGCAGAGCGCAGATCGGGTCGATCTCGGTCACCCACACCTGCGCCGAGAGCGCGCGCAGCGACTCGGCCGAGCCCTTGCCGACGTCACCGTAGCCGCAGACGACCGCGACCTTGCCCGCGACCATGACGTCGGTGGCGCGCTTGATCGCGTCCACCAGCGACTCGCGGCAGCCGTACAGGTTGTCGAACTTCGACTTCGTCACCGAGTCGTTGACGTTGATGGCGGGGAAGGGCAGCTCGCCCTTCTTCGCGAAGTCGTACAGTCGATGGACGCCGGTCGTCGTCTCCTCGGTGACGCCCTTGATCGCGGCGAGCCGCTTCGAGTACCAGCCCGGCTGCGCCTGCAGACGCTTGCGGATCGCGGAGTAGAGCGCCTCCTCCTCCTCGTTGGTCGGCTTGCCGATCACCGATGGATCGCGCTCCGCCCTCGCGCCCAGCATCAGCAGCAGCGTGGCGTCGCCGCCGTCGTCGAGGATCATGTTGGCGAACTGCTCGCCCGGCCACTCGAAGACGCGGTGGGTGAACTCCCAGTACTCGTCGAGCGACTCGCCCTTGTAGGCGAACACCGGCGTGCCGTTCGCGGCGATGGCCGCGGCGGCGTGGTCCTGCGTCGAGAAGATGTTGCACGAGGCCCAGCGCACGTCGGCGCCGAGCGCCTTCAGCGTCTCGATCAGCATCGCGGTCTGGATGGTCATGTGCAGCGAGCCCGCGATGCGGGCGCCGGCGAGCGGCCGCGCGGCGGCGTATTCCTGGCGGATCGCCATGAGGCCGGGCATCTCGGTCTCGGCGATGGCCATTTCCTTGCGGCCCCAGTCGGCAAGCGACAGGTCGGCCACCACGAAATCCTGGGTCCCGGCGGGATGGGCAACAGCGTTCATCGTTCGGTCCTCTCGTTGACCGTGACGGTTCGGGTGGGGAATCGGGTCTGGATTCGCTCGCCCGACCTGCACGGAGGTCAGCGAGCGCGGTTGGGTAAACCCATCGCCTGAGCCTGGCGGGCAGGAATCCCGTTGCAGCGCTCCTCAGGCAGGGCCGGGATTCTGACGTTCCCGGCGGCGGAGAGCAAGGAAGAAGGCTGGGGAAGAAGGCGGGAGGCAGGGGGCGGGAGGCGGGAGGCGGAGGGCCGGAGCCGCGACCGCGGCGCTCCGCCTCCGAGTCCACAGCCTCCCGCCTTCAGCCTCCAGCCTCCAGCCTTCAGCCTTCAGCCTTCAGCCTTAAGCCTTCCTACAGTCCCGCGTCCTTCCTCAGCGCTTCGGCCTTGTCGGTCTTTTCCCACGTAAACGCCGTAAAGGCTTCGCTCTTCTCGACCTTTTTGCCGCCGATGAACTCCTTCCACCTGTAGGTCATGTGGGCGGGCTCGCGGCCGAAGTGGCCGTAGGCGGCCGTGGCGCGGTACATGGGGTGCACGAGGTCGAGCATCTTCACGATGCCGTAGGGACGCAGGTCGAAATGCGCCCGGACGAGCGACTCGAGCCGCTCCTGGCTCACCCGGCCGGTGCCGAAGGTCTCGACGGTGATCGAGGTGGGCTGTGCGACGCCGATCGCGTAGGACACCTGGATCTCGCAGCGTTCCGCGAGGCCGGCGGCGACGATGTTCTTGGCGACATAACGGGCCGCGTAGGCGGCGGAGCGGTCCACCTTGGAGGGGTCCTTGCCGGAGAAAGCGCCGCCGCCGTGGCGCGCCATGCCGCCGTAGGTATCGACGATGATCTTGCGGCCGGTGAGCCCGCAGTCGCCGACCGGCCCGCCGATCTCGAACTTGCCGGTCGGGTTGATGTGAAACTTGGTCCTGGACGTGAGCCATTCCTTCGGCAGCACGTGCTTGATGACGAGTTCCATCACCGCTTCCTTCAGGTCGGACTGCTTGACGTCCGGGTCGTGCTGCGTCGAGAGCACGACGGCGTCGAGGCTGGTGACCTTGCCGTCCTCGTAGCGGCAGGTGACCTGCGACTTCGCGTCCGGTCGCAGCCACGGCAGCAGGTGGCTCTTGCGAACTTCCGCCTGGCGCTCGACGAGGCGGTGCGCATAGCAGATCGGCGCCGGCATCAGCGCGTCGGTCTCGTTGCTCGCGTAGCCGAACATGAGGCCCTGGTCGCCGGCGCCCTGTTCCTCCGGATCGGCGCGGTCCACGCCCATCGCGATGTCGGGGGACTGCTTGCCGATGATGTTCAGCACGCCGCAGGTGCGGCCGTCGAAACCCACGTGCGAGGAGGTGTAGCCGATGTCCGTGATCACGCCGCGGACCAGTTCCTCGAGATCGACCCAGGCCTCGGTGGTGACTTCGCCCGCGACGATGGCAACGCCGGTCTTCACCAGCGTCTCGCAGGCCACGCGGGCGCGCTTGTCCTGCGCGAGCATGGCGTCGAGCACGGCATCGGAGATCTGATCGGCGACCTTGTCCGGGTGGCCTTCCGACACGGACTCGGACGTGAACAGGTAAGCGTTTGACATCTATAGCATTCCGGGCGAGGTCACGGGCTGCGGAGTATCCGTGTTTCGCCCGCCCATTTCCATCCTCGCGCCTGCACTTTGCGCGATGGCGCCATGCCCGTGCGCGCCCGGCGGCCGGCCGCAGCCGGGTCGCGGGTAATGCGGCTTTGCAAACCCGGTACCCCGGAGGCGAAAATAACCGACTACCTCGAGGGGGTTACGATGCCAACACGCCGGCAGCTCGCCAACGCGGTCCGTGCCCTGAGCATGGATGCAGTCCAGAAGGCCGTGTCGGGCCACCCCGGCATGCCCATGGGCATGGCCGACATCGCCCAGGTCCTGTGGTGCGACCACCTCAAGCACAACCCGGGCAACCCGGTCTGGCCGGATCGCGACCGCTTCGTGCTGTCGAATGGACACGGCTCGATGCTCCTCTACTCGCTGCTGCACCTGACGGGCTACCCGCTCGGAATCGAGCAGCTGAAGAATTTCCGGCAGTTCGGGTCGCACACGGCCGGTCACCCGGAAGTCGACCCTCACCTCGGCATCGAGACCACCACTGGCCCGCTCGGCCAGGGTCTCGCGAATGCCGTCGGCATGGCGCTCGCGGAGAAGATCCTCGCCGCAACCTTCAATCGCCCGGGTCACGAGGTCGTCGACCACCACACCTGGGTGTTCCTCGGCGACGGCTGCCTGATGGAGGGCATCTCGCACGAGGCGAGCTCGCTGGCGGGCACGCTCGGGCTCGGCAAGCTGATCTGCTTCTACGACGACAACGGCATCTCGATCGACGGCGAGGTCGAGGGCTGGTTCACCGACGACACGCCCAGGCGCTTCGAGGCCTATGGCTGGCACGTCGTGCCGGGTGTGGACGGCCACGATCCCGAGGCCGTGCAGCGCGCGATCAAGCTGGCCAGGGCCGAAGGCGGGCGCCCGTCGCTCATCTGCTGCAAGACCGTCATCGGCTGGGGCTCGCCCAACAAGCAGGGCACCGAGGCGACGCACGGCGCGGCGCTTGGCGAAGCCGAAGTCGCCGCGACCCGCAAGAACATCGACTGGCCGCACGAGCCGTTCGTGGTGCCGCGGGACATCAAGGCGTCCTGGGACGCGCGTGCGGCCGGCACGCGGTCGGAGCAGGCCTGGCAGGACCGGATGGCCGCCTACCGCAAGGCGCACCCGCAGCTCGCGGCCGAACTCGACCGGCGCCTGAACGGCGAGCTGCCCGCCGGCTGGCGCAAGGCTGTCGACGATTTCATCCGCGCTGCGCAGGAGAAGCCGGCGGCCGTCGCAACGCGCTCGGCTTCGCAGCAGGTGCTGAACGCGCTCGGCGCGGCGATCCCTGAGATGCTCGGCGGCTCGGCCGACCTCACCGGCTCGAACAACACGAACCACAAGGGCTCGGAGGCCGTCACCGCCGAGAACCCCGCGGGCAACTACCTGCACTACGGCGTTCGCGAATTCGGCATGACGGCGATCATGAACGGCGTGGCGTTGCACGGCGGTTTCGTCCCCTACGGCGGCACGTTCCTGGTCTTCTCCGACTACGCGCGCAACGCAGTGCGCATGGCCGCGCTCATGAAACAGCGCGTGGTGCTCGTCTACACTCACGACTCGATCGGACTGGGCGAGGACGGCCCGACGCACCAGCCGGTGGAGCACGTCGCGAGCCTGCGCCTCATCCCGAACGTGCGGCTGTGGCGCCCTTGCGACGCGGTCGAGACGGCCGTGGCCTGGGCGGATGCGGTTGAGCGCAGCGACGGCCCGTCGTGCCTCATACTCTCGCGCCAGGCGCTGCCGGCCATGACCCGCAGCGCCGGGCAGACCGCGGACATCGCGCGCGGCGGCTACGTGCTGGCCGACTGCGCGGGCAGTCCGGACTGCGTGCTCATCGCCACCGGCTCGGAAGTGGCTCTCGCCATGGACGCCGCGCAGGCCCTCGCCGAGCAGGGCCGCAAGACGAGGGTGGTCTCGATGCCGTGCACGAGCGCCTTCGACATGCAGCCGCAACAGTATCGCGATAGCGTCCTCCCGCCGGACGTCCCGCGCGTGGCCATCGAGGCCGGCGCCAGCGCAGGGTGGTGGCGCTACGTGTCCAGCGACGGAGCCGTGATCGGCATGGACAGCTTCGGCGCCTCGGCGCCGGCGAAACAGCTGTTCGAGCACTTCGGCTTCACGCGCGACAAAGTCATTCGAACCGTGCAGGGGCTGCTGTAGTCCCGCGCTTCATCTCCAGGGAGAATTACTCATGACTATCAAGGTCGGCATCAACGGATTCGGACGCATCGGACGCATGGTGTTCCGCGCGGCGGCGCGCGACTTTGCCGACATCGAGGTCGTGGGCATCAACGACCTGCTCGAGCCGGAGTACCTCGCGTACATGCTGAAGTACGACTCGGTGCACGGTCGCTTCAAGGGCGAAGTGTCGGTCGAGGGCAGCACCCTGATCGTCAACGGCCGCAGGATCCGCCTGACCGCGGTCAAGGATCCCGCCGAGCTCAAGTGGGGCGAAGTGGGCGCGGACCTCGTCATCGAGTCCACGGGCCTGTTCCTGACGAAGGACACCGCCGAGAAGCACCTCGCGGCCGGCGCGAAGAAGGTCATCCTGTCGGCCCCGTCCAAGGACGACACGCCGATGTTCGTGTTCGGCGTCAACCACAAGAGCTACGCCGGCCAGGCGATCATCTCGAATGCCTCCTGCACCACCAACTGCCTGGCACCGGTCGCCAAGGTGCTGAACGACACCTGGGGCATCAAGCGCGGCCTCATGACGACCGTGCACGCGGCGACCGCCACGCAGAAGACCGTCGACGGACCGTCGAACAAGGACTGGCGCGGCGGCCGCGGCATCCTCGAGAACATCATCCCATCCTCGACCGGCGCGGCGAAGGCGGTCGGCAAGGTCATCCCGGAGCTCAACAAGAAGCTGACCGGCATGGCCTTCCGCGTGCCGACCTCAGACGTCTCGGTGGTGGACCTCGTTGTCGAGCTCGTGAAGCCGGCGAAGTACGAGGAAATCTGCGCCGCGATGAAGGCGGCCTCCGAGGGGTCGATGAAGGGCGTGCTCGGTTACACCGAGGAGAAGGTGGTGGCCACCGACTTCCGGGGCGAGAGCTGCACCTCCGTGTTCGACAAGGATGCGGGCATCGCCCTCGACGACACCTTCGTCAAGGTGGTCGCCTGGTACGACAACGAGTGGGGCTATTCCAGCAAGGTCCTGGAAATGGCGCGCGTCATCTCGAAGTGAATCCGGATCCAAGGGGAGCAGCCATGGCCCGCGTCATCCGCATGACCGACCTCGACCTCAAGGGCAAGCGCGTCCTGATCCGCGAGGACCTGAACGTCCCGGTGCAGAACGGCGTGGTCACCAGCGAAGCGCGCATCCGCGCCTCGTTGCCCACCATCCAGGCGGCGCGTGCCGCCGGTGCAAGGGTGTTGCTGATGTCGCACCTCGGTCGGCCGGAGGAGGGCGTGTACGACGCCGAGTTTTCCCTGGCTCCGGTGGCCGCGCGGATTTCCGAGCTGCTCGGCATCCGCGTGCGCTTCGAGCGCGACTGGCTCGGCGGCGTCGCCTGCGAGCCCGGCGAGATCGTGCTGCTCGAGAACGTGCGCTTCAACAAAGGCGAGAAGAAGAACAAGGACGATCTCGCCAGGCAGATGGCCGCGCTCTGCGATATCTACGTGATGGACGCATTCGCGACCGCGCACCGCGCCGAGGCGAGCACCCACGGCGTCGCGAAGTTCGCCCCGGTGGCCTGTGCGGGCCCGTTGCTCACCGGTGAGCTCGAGGCGCTCGAGAAGGCGCTCGGCAACCCGAAGCGCCCGCTGATCGCCATCGTCGGCGGCTCGAAGGTCTCCACCAAGCTCACCGTGCTCGAGAACCTGCTCGGCAAGGTCGACAAGCTGATCGTCGGCGGCGGCATCGCCAACACGTTCCTGGCTGCCGCGGGGTTCGCCGTGGGCAAGTCGCTGCACGAGTCCGAGATGATCGGCATCGCGAAGGGGCTGATCGAGCGCTCGAACGCGGCCGGACGGGAGATCCCGCTGCCCACCGACGTGGTGGTTGCCACCGAGTTCGCGGCCTCGGCCGAGGCCGACGTCAAGCCCGTGACCGCCGTGTCGGCCGGCGAGATGATCCTCGACATCGGCCCGGACACGGCCGACCGCTTCGCCGCCGCGCTCGAGGGCGCCGGCACGATCGTCTGGAACGGTCCGGTGGGCGTGTTCGAGTTCGACCAGTTCGGCGAGGGTACCCGCATCCTCGCCCAGGCCGTGGCCCGCAGCCCGGCGTTCTCCATCGCCGGCGGCGGCGACACCATCGCGGCCATCGAGAAGTACGGCATCGGCGCCGACATCTCTTACATCTCGACGGCCGGCGGCGCCTTCCTCGAGTTCCTCGAGGGCAAGAAGTTGCCGGCGGTGGAAATGCTCGAAGCCCGCGCGGCCGCTTGATCCCCTGGGCACCACCTCCAGTCCCCATGCTTCGCCGCACCAAGATCGTCGCCACCCTGGGCCCCGCCACGGACGCGCGCGGCGTCCTCGAGGACGTCATCCGTCGCGGTGCCGACGTGGTGCGCGTCAACTTCTCGCACGGCGAGGCTGACGATCACCGTAAGCGCGTCGAGGGCGTGCGCCATGCCGCGGCAGCGGTTGGCAAGCACGTCGCGGTGCTTGGCGACCTGCAGGGGCCCAAGATCCGCATCGAGCGCTTCGCCGGCGGACGGGCGATCCTGGCCGAGGGCGAGACTTTCGCGCTGGACCCGGCCATCGACCCGCACGACGGCACGGACCGCGCGGTCGGCATCACCTACACCGACCTGGCCCATGACGTGCGCCCCGGGGACGAGCTGATCCTGGGCGACGGTCAAGTCGAGCTGCAGGTCACGGCCGTGGATGGCGCCCGCGTCGAGTGCCGGGTCACGACGGGCGGCGAGGTGTCGGACCACAAGGGCATCAACCGCCGTGGCGGCGGGCTCTCGGCGAAGGCGCTCACCGACAAGGACCGCGAGGACGTGCGCCTCGCGGCGTCCCTCGACGTCGATTACCTTGCCGTGTCCTTCGTGCGCCAGGCCGCGGACGTCGAGGAGGCCCGCTCGCTGCTGGCCGCTGTCGGCAGCGACGCGCGCATCGTCGCGAAGATCGAGCGCAGCGAGGCGATCCCGCGACTCGAGGAGATCATCCGCGCGAGCGACGCCATCATGGTCGCCCGCGGCGACCTCGGCGTGGAGGTGGGCTACGCCGAGCTGACCGGCCTGCAGAAGCGCATCCTGCAGATGTCGCGCAGCCTCGACCGCGTGACCATCACCGCCACGCAGATGATGGAGTCCATGATCCACAGCCCGGTGCCGACGCGCGCCGAGGTGTCCGACGTGGCGAACGCCGTGCTCGATGGCAGCGACGCCGTCATGCTCTCGGGCGAATCGGCGGTGGGCAAGTTCCCGGCCCGCGCCGTGGAGGCGATGGCCGAGGTGATCGCGGGCGCCGAGAAGTACCAGCTCGCGCACAGCCGGGGCCGCGAGAGAATCGAAGGCCGGGTGCAGGACTTCAACCAGGCGATCGCGCACGCGGTGATGTTCACGGCGAACCACATGGACGTGGAGGCCATCGTCGCGCTGACGGAATCGGGCACCACGCCGCTGTGGATGTCGCGCATCCGCTCGGATATCCCGATCTTCGCGTTCACGCGCCACGAGCGCACGCGCCGGCGCGTCGCCCTGTACCGCGGCGTCTATCCGATCCCGTTCGACATCACCCACACGGACCCGACCGGGCTGTACCGCGCTATCTCCAGGGAGCTGCTGGATCGCGGGCACGTCAAGCCCGGCGACGAGTTGATCCTGACACTCGGCGAGCTCTCGGGCGTTTCGGGCGGCACCAACACGATGAAGCTGCTGACGGTGCAGGAGTAGTCCGGGCCCCTCATGCGCCTGCTCGGTCGACTCCTCGCCGGTCTCGTCCTGATCATCGTCGCGGCACTCCTTGCGGCCGCATGGCTGCTGCGCGGCAGCCTGCCGCGACTCGACGGCGAGGTCTCGGTGGCCGGGCTCGACGCACCCATCGCGATCGAGCGGGACGCATTGGGCGTGGTCACGATCACGGGTGCGAACCGGCCGGACGTCGCCTTCGGCACGGGCTACGCGCATGCGCAGGACCGTTACTTCCAGATGGACCTCGCGCGCCGCATGTCGGCGGGCCGCCTGGCGGAGTTGTTCGGCGACAAGGCGCTGGACGTGGACGAGCGCAATCGCCTGCACCGCTTCGAGGCGATCGCGGCGCAGGTATTCGCGCGGCTGCCGCCGCCCGAGCGCGGGCTGCTCGAGTCCTATGCCGCGGGCGTCAACGCGGGGCTCGCCTCGCTGCGCGCCAGTCCGTTCGAATATCTCCTGCTGCGGCAGCGCCCTGAACCCTGGCAGGCCCGCGACAGCCTGCTGGTCGTCTACACGATGTTCCTGCAGCTCAACGACAGTCGCGCGGAAGCCGACCTGCAGCGCGGACTGCTGCAATCCGTCCTGCCCCAGGACGTGTTTCGTTTCGTGTACTCCATATCGGCCGAGTGGGAGGCGCCGATCGACGGGCTGGTCGCCGACGCGGTGCCGGTACCGGGTGAGGCGAGCTATGACCTGCGGCGTCTGGAGGACGCCTTTCGCGACGCCAGGGTGGCCGACGTGCGAGCGGCCTCGGAGCTGCGGGCGGTGGGGAGCAACAACTGGGCGGTGGCGGGCAGCCGCACGCGCAGCGGAGCCGGGCTGGTCGCGAACGACATGCACCTGGGGCTCGGCGTGCCGAACACCTGGTATCGCGTTCGCCTGCGGGTCCGTGGGCCCGGGGCGCGTGACCTGGCCGGCGTGACTCTGCCAGGGGCCCCGATCATGGTCGTGGGCAGCAACGGGCACGTCGCCTGGGGCTTCACGAACAGCTACGGCGACTGGAGCGACCTCGTGCGGGTGGAGCGCTCCGACGACGGCCTGCAATACCGGACGGCGGATGGCTGGCGGCCGTTCGAGCGTTTCCACGGCACCGTGCGTTCGAGCTCGGGCCGGACCAGGGCACTGGAAGTGCTCTGGACGCAGTGGGGCCCGGTGCTCGAGTCCCCTCCCGGATCGACCGCGCTTGCCCTCGCATGGACGGCGCACGACCCGGAGGCGGCGAACCTGCACTGGGTCGCGCTGGAGACGGCGCGGGACGTCGAGTCCGCGCTCGGCATCGCCAACTCGATCGGCGGGCCGGTGCAGAATTTCGTCGCGGCCGACGCGCAGGGCAACATCGGCTGGACGCTGCTCGGCCGCATGCCGCTGCGCGGCGCGGGTTACGAGCCCGGCGTGCCGTCGGACTGGACGCAGCCGGACGCGGGCTGGCAGGGATGGCGCAGTCCCGGCCAATACCCGCGCGTCGTGAACCCCCCGGGCGGGCGGATCTGGTCGGCCAACAATCGCGTGGTGGGCGGCGAGGCGCTGGCAGCCATCGGCGACGGTTCACCGGACCGGGGAGCGCGCGCACAGCAGATCCGCGACGCGCTGCTCGGCATCGAGTCCGCGACCGAGCGGGACATGCTCGCGATCCAGCTCGATGACCGTGCGTTGTTCCTGGTGCGCTGGCGCGACCTGTTGCTCGACGCTCTCGATGCCGACGCCGTCGGGACCGACGCGGGCCGCGCGGAATTCCGTCGGCTGGTCGAGGCCTGGGAGCCGCGGGCGACGGCTGATTCCGTCGGATACCTGCTCGTGCGGGCATTCCACGAGACCGTCGAGCGTCGCGTGTTCGAGGCACTGACCATCGAGGCACGCGTTCGTCACCCGCAAGCCGTCCTGCGCGTGCCCCGGCAGTTCGAGGAAGCCGCCTGGCGCCTGTTGCAGGAGCGTCCCGCGCACCTGCTCGATCCGCGCTTCGGCAGCTGGGACGAGTTCCTGCTCTCGGTCGTCGACGAGGCGATCGCAGGCCTCGGCAAGGACTGCGGCGAACTGGCCGCGTGCCGCTGGGGCGAGCGCAACGCGGTCAGGATCCAGCATCCGTTGAGTCGCGGCATACCGCCGCTTGCGCGCTGGCTCGACATGCGGGTCGAGCCGATGGGCGGTGACAACGACATGCCGCACGTGCACGTCTCGGGATTCGGCGCCTCGGAACGATTCGCAGTCTCGCCAGGGCACGAGCAGGACGCCTATTTCCACATGCCGGGCGGGCAGAGCGGGCATCCCCTGTCGCCCTATTACCGCGCGGGACACGAAGCCTGGGTCCGTGGCGAGCCCACGCCCTACCTGCCCGGGCCGACCGAGCACACCGTGAAGCTCTCGCCCTGAGGATTTGGCAAGATACGGGCGCCGCCAAGGCCTGCCCGCAGATCGAGGACCCCCAGTGACCCGGAAATTCGAAGGAACGGAGCGCTACGTCGCGACCGACGACCTGATGATGGCCGTGAACGCGGCAGTGACCCTGGCGCGCCCCCTGCTCGTCAAGGGCGAGCCCGGCACCGGCAAGACGCAGCTCGCGGAGGAGGTGGCGGCCGCGCTCGGCAGGCCGCTCTACCGCTGGCACATCAAGTCCACCACCAAGGCGCAGCACGGGCTCTACGAGTACGACGCGGTCTCGCGCCTGCGGGACTCGCAGCTCGGCGACGCCAAGGTGCACGACATCCGCAACTACATCGTGAAGGGGCGTCTCTGGGAGGCCTTCGACAGCGACGAGCAGGCGGTGCTGCTCATCGACGAGATCGACAAGGCGGACATCGAGTTCCCGAACGACCTGCTGCTCGAGCTCGACCGCATGGAGTTCTTCGTCCACGAGACGCGCGAGCTCGTTAAGGCCCGCAAGCGGCCGATCGTCGTGATCACGAGCAACAACGAGAAGGAGCTGCCGGACGCGTTCCTGCGCCGCTGCTTCTTCCACTTCATCCGCTTCCCGGACGCCGAGACCATGACGCGCATCGTGGCGGTGCATTTCCCGGACCTGAAGCGTGAGTTGCTCGCCGAGGCGCTGAACGCCTTCTACAAGGTGCGCGACGTGCCGGGCCTCAAGAAGAAGCCCTCGACCTCGGAGTTGCTCGACTGGCTGAAGCTGCTGCTCGCCGAGGACGTGCCGCCGGAGGCGTTGCGCACGGACGACCCGCGCAAGAGCCTGCCGCCGCTGCACGGGGCGCTGCTCAAGAACGAACAGGACGTTCACTTGTTCGAGCAGCTCATCTTCCTGCAGAGGCGGCAATCCGGACGCTCGTGAACGCGCTGCTGGCTTCGCTGCCGCTCGCCCGCGACCGGGGTGTGCCGGGTCCCTTCCCCGGGACGCCGCAAGTACGTCCATGCAGGCTCCGGGCGCGCCGTCCATGGCGCGCACGGCCCGACGCCGATCGGCGGCGAACCGAAACGGAAGCGCAGCCGTGCTGACCCGCTTCTTCTTCGCCCTCCGCGAGGCGGGGATCCCCGTCTCGCTCACCGAGCACCTCACGCTCCTCGAGGCGCTCGAGGCGCGCGTCGCCGAATACAGCGTCGACGACTTCTACTACCTCGCCCGCACCACGATGGTGAAGGACGAGAAACACTTCGATCGCTTCGACCGGGCCTTTGCCGCGCACTTCAAGGGCATCGAGAGCGCCTTCGCCGGGCTCGACGGCGAGATCCCCGCCGAGTGGCTGAAGAAGCTCATCGAGCGGCATTTCACCGAGGAGGAGAAGGCGAAGCTCGAGGCGCTGGGCTGGGACAAGCTCATGGAGACCCTGGCCGAGCGGCTCAAGGAACAGAAGGGACGCCACGCGGGCGGCAACAAGTGGATAGGCACGGGCGGCACCTCGCCGTTCGGGCACGGCGGCTTCAATCCCGAGGGCATCCGCATCGGCGGGCCGGGCGGCAACCGTCGCGCCGTGAAGGTCTGGGAGAAACGTGACTACCGCAACCTCGACGACACGGTCGAGCTCGGCACGCGCAACATCAAGGTCGCGCTGCGCAAGCTGCGCCGCTTCGCGCGCGAGGGCGCGGCGGAGGAGTTCGACCTCGAGGGAACCATCGACGGTACCGCCCGCAATGCTGGGCTGCTCGACCTCAAGTTCCAGCCCGAGCGCCACAACGCGATCAAGATCCTGCTGTTCCTCGACGTCGGTGGCTCGATGGAGAGCCACGTGCGGGTGTGCGAGGAACTGTTCTCCGCGGCACGCAGCGAGTTCAAGCACCTCGAGTATTTCTACTTCCACAATTTCGTCTACGAATCCTTGTGGAAGGACGGCCTCCGCCGACACGGCGAGCGCACGCCCACGCTCGAGATTCTGCGCACCTACCAGCCCGACTACCGCGTGATTTTCGTCGGCGACGCGAGCATGAGCCCGTACGAGATCATGCAGCCGGGCGGCAGCATCGAGCACTGGAACGAGGAGGCGGGGGCGCTGTGGATGCAGCGCATCACCCTGCGCTTCCCGAAGCACGTCTGGCTCAACCCGGAGCCGGAGGACCGCTGGGGCTACACGGCGTCCATCGGCATCGCCCGGCAGTTGCTCGAGGACCGCATGTTCCCGCTCACGATCGGCGGCCTGGACCGGGCCATACGGGCGCTCAAGGCCTGAACCGCGGTCCGGGCGGGGCGCCGACGGCAGCCGCCGGCGAGGCTCAGCCGCCCGACCGGGCCTTCAGCGCCCTGATGTCCTCGAGCACGACCTTCGAATGGCCGTCCGGGTCCACCGACTCGTAGTGCTTGGCGACGCGCCCCTGCGGATCGATCAGGAAGGTGTCGCGGCGCGCCATTTCCATCACTCCCATGTAGGTCTTGAGCACGCCGTACTTCTTCGTGACCGCCTTGTCCGCATCGGCGAGAAGCGTGAAGGGCAAGCCGTGCTTCTCGGCGAACGCCTTGTGCGCGGCGACGTCGTCCACGCTGATGCCCAGGATCACGGCGCCTTCCTTGTTGAAGGCGAAGATGTTGTCGCGGAACCCACAGGCCTGGGTGGTGCAGCCGGGGGTGTCGTCCTTCGGATAGAAGTACAGCGCCACCCACTTCCCCTTGTAGTCGGCGAGGCTGTGCCACTGGCCCTGCTGGTCCTTCAGCTTGAAGGCGGGTGCCGCGCTGCCGACGGCGGGGGAGTCCGCCAGGGCGACTCCGGCGAGGGCCACGATTGCGGCGAAAGCGATGGCGAGGCGTTGCAGAGCGTGACTCATCATAGGATTCTCCGCGGTCTGACGGGACGGCCGGAACGAGCGTGACATACTAACCCCGGCCCCGAACCCTGTCAGGAAGGCCGCGGTCCGATGGCGCTCGATTCCGAAACCAACTACATCTTCTTCGAGAACCGTGAGGCTTTGGTTCTGGCGGGCGGCGGGGCGCGTGCGGCCTACCAGGTGGGCGTGCTGCGGGCGATCGCGGACTGGCTGCCGGAGGATGCGCCGTGCCCGTTCGAGGTGCTCGTCGGGACGTCGGCCGGCGCGCTCAACGCCGCCGCCCTCGCGGCCCGCGCGGGCCGCATGTCCGAGGCGGTCGGCGAACTCGAGCGCGTCTGGTCCAATTTCCGCGTCGAGCAGGTGATGCGCGTCGACCCCGGCTCGATGCTGCGCGCCGGGTTGCACTGGATCGTGTCCATGATCTCGGGCGGCTGGCTGTTACCGCCGCCCCGGTCGGTGTTCGACACCTCCCCGCTGCGTGAACTGCTGCAGCGGGCGATTCCGGTGGACCGCATTCCGGCGAGCGTCGCCACGGGTCCCGTCCAGGCAATCGCCGTCGCCACCACGAGCTACTCCACGGGCCGGGCTGTTGCGTTCTTCGACGGCGCGCCTTCGGCGCAGGAGTGGTCACGGGTGCGTCGCGCGGGCGTGCGGCGCGCGATCGACCTCGACGTGCTGATGGCCAGCTGCGCGATCCCGTTCTTCTTCCCCGCGGCGCGCGTGGACGCCGATTACTACGGTGATGGCGCCATGCGCCAGCTCGCGCCGCTGAGCCCGGCCGTGCACCTCGGCGCGAACCGCCTGCTCGTCGTCGGTACGCGTGCCGAGTCCGCCGCGAGCCCGGCGGACGGTTCCGTGAACACGCCGCCGAGCCCCGGCCACCTGCTCGGGTTCGTGCTCGACTCGCTGTTCACGGACGGCATGTCCATCGACCTCGAACGCATGCGCCAGATCAATTCGATGCTGCAGGCGGAGCAACCCCACAGCACGACGGGGCGGCGCCCGATCGAGACGCTGGTCATCCAGCCCAGCGACGACCTGAACGACCTGGCGCGCAAGCACCTGCGCGCGATGCCGCGCAGCCTGCGCACGTTGCTGCGGGTCATCGGCGCGCTCGAGGCACGCGGCGGGCTGCTCGCAAGCTACCTGCTGTTCGAGGCGGACTACACGAACGAGCTGATACGGCTCGGGATGTCGGACGCGCAGGCGAGGAAGGCGGAGATCGAGGAGTATTTGGGCTGAGGGCTGAGGGCTGAAGGCTGTGGGCTGTGGGCTGAGGGTCCGGAAAAGGGCGCCGCAGTCGCGGCTCTGGCCCTCAGCCCTCAGCCCACAGCCCTCAGCCCTCAGCCTTCCGCCTTCTGCCTTCCGCCTACGTCAGTACTAGTGTTCCCAGTCCCAGCAGCGACGCGAAACCCACGACGTCGGTCACCGTGGTCACCACGACGCCGCCGGCGACGGCGGGGTCGACGCCGAAGCGCTTCAGCGCGAGCGGCACGATCACGCCCGCGAGCGCGGCCGCCAGCAGGTTCACCACCATCGCGGCGAACATGACGCCCGCGATCTTCCAGTCGCGGAACCACAGGAAGGCCACGACGCCGACCACGGTCGCCCACGCGACCCCGTTCAGCATCGCGACCGCCACCTCCTTGGTCAGCAGCCAGCGGGCGTTGGCGCGTTCGACCTGGCCGAGCGCCAGGCCGCGCACGATCAGCGTGAGGGTCTGCGTCGCGGCGACGCCGCCCATGCTCGCGACGATCGGCATCAGCACCGCGAGCGCGACGATGTCCTCGATCGTGCTCTCGAACAGGCCGACCACCCAGGCGGCCAGGAATGCAGTGGCGAGGTTGACGCCGAGCCACAGCCCGCGGCGGCGCGCGCTGGGCACGACGCCGGCGAACATGTCCGCTTCCTCGTCGAGGCCGGCCATGCTCATGACCGAGTGCTCGGCTGCGTCGCGGATCACGTCCACGACGTCGTCGACGGTGATGCGGCCGAGCAGCCGGCCGTCCGCGGACACCACCGCAGCCGACAGCAGGTCGTGCACCTGGAACAGGCTCGCGACCTGTCCTGCCGGCGTCTCGGGCGCGATGCCGGAGACCTCCGTGTTCATCACCTCCCCGACGGTGCGCTCGGGGTCCTCCGTCAGCAGCCGCGTGACGTGCAGCGCGCCGAGATAACGGTCGTGCCGGTTCACGACGAACAGCGAATCGGTCTTCTCGGGAATGTCGCCGCGCATGCGCAGGTACCGAAGCACGGTCTCGAGCGTCACGTCGGGCCGGATGCTCACGGTGTCCGTGTTCATCAGGCCGCCGGCGGTGTCTGCGTCGTAGGCCAGCACCGCGCTCAGGCGCTCGCGGTCCTGCGAGTCCATCGAGCGCAGCAGCTGCTGGTTGACCGTCTCCGGCAGGTCGGCGAGCAGGTCCGCGAGGTCGTCCACCTCGAGGCCCTCGGCGGCCGCCACGAGCTCCGCGGTTTCCATGTCGCGGATGAGGTCGGCGCGCACCTCCTCGTTCAGCTCGACGAGGACGTCGCCCTCCAGCTCCGGGTCCACGAGGTCCCAGACGATCTCGCGTTGCGCCGGCGGCAGCGACTCGAGCAGCGAGGCGACTTCGGCCGGGTGCATCGAGTTCACCAGGCGGTGCACCTGGCGGCCCGCGCCCTGCTCGAGCGCCAGCCTCAGGGTCGCAAGACGGCTCAACTTCGCCGGTTTGAGTTCCGCATTCATGCTGGGGGACATTCTCCTATTTTTCGAAAAAGGGGACCGGCCCCTTTTCGATAACAGGAGAATGTCCCCTCACTCGTGGCGGCGGCTGGCGAGATCGCGGTGGCGGATCAGCGTGCGGCCGAACCGACCGTTGAAGTACGCCGCCAGATTTTCCGCCAGGTACACCGAGCGGTGCTGGCCGCCGGTGCAGCCGACCGCGACCGTGATGTAGCTGCGGTTCGAGCGGACCAGCGACGGCAGCCAGCGCTCGAGGAAGCCCTGCAGGTCGTTCACGAAGCGCGTGACCTCCTCGTGCTGGTCGAGGAAACGCGCGACGGCTTCGTCCCGCCCGGTCAGGTCGCGCAGCGCGGGCTCCCAGTACGGGTTGGGCAGGGCGCGCGCGTCAAAGACGAAGTCGGCATCGTCGGGTATGCCGTGGCGGTAGGCGAACGACTGGAACAGCAGCGAGGGACCGCCGCCCTTGCGGTCCACGACGCGCTCGCGCACCAGCTCGCGCAGTTCGTGCACCGACAGCCGCGAGGTGTCGATGGTGAGATCGGCGGCGTTGGCGACCGGCGCGAGCAGGCGTGCCTCCTGGTCGAGCGCTTCCTGCAGGCCGAGGCCGGTCCGGCTGAGCGGATGGCGCCGGCGGGTCTCGCTGAAGCGCTTCAGCAGCACTTCGTTGTCGGCCCTGAGGAACAGCATCTCGCAGCCCACGCCGCTGCGCCGCAGTTCCGCCACCAGGCGCGGGACGTCGGCGAGGTCCTCGGGGCGGTTGCGCGCGTCGACGCCCACCGCCGTGAGGCGGTAGGCGGGTTCGCTGGTGCGGACCGTGTAGGCGATGAACCCCGGCAGCAGCCCCGCGGGGATGTTGTCCACGCAGTAATAGTCGAGGTCCTCCAGCATGTTGAGCGCGACGCTCTTGCCGGACCCCGACAGGCCGCTGACGACGATCAGGTGCATGCTTCGGTGCGCGGTGGCGAGCGCGTCGATGGCGGCGTCGAT
Organism: uncultured Gammaproteobacteria bacterium; assembly: GCA_963778185.1. GTDB lineage: Bacteria > Pseudomonadota > Gammaproteobacteria > Steroidobacterales > Steroidobacteraceae > RPQJ01. The sequence continues at coordinate 2,087,079 of CAVZTF010000003.1, forward strand.
GTCGTCTTCACGCGCATCGTTGTTCCTCGTCTCGGCGGGTGCGGATGGCGGGTCAGGCGCGGGCCTTCGCCGTGGCGTGGCGGCGCTCGCTCGAGGATGCGAGGCCCATGGCCTCGCGGTACTTCGCCACGGTCCGGCGCGCAACCCTGACGCCCTCGCCGGAGAGCACCGCGGCCAGCTGCGCGTCGCTCAGCGGCTTGTCGGGAGCCTCCTCGGAGATGAGCTTGCGCAGGCGCGCGCGGATCGCGATCGAGGAGATGTCCTCGCCGCCCGCGCCCGACACGTGGCTCGAGAAGAAATAACGGAATTCGTAGATGCCGCGCGGCGTGTGCATGTACTTGCCGGTGGTCACGCGCGAGATCGTCGACTCGTGCATGCTCACCGCCTCGGCCACGTCCCGCAGGATCATCGGCTGCATCGCCTCCTCGCCGCGCTCGAGGAACGCCGCCTGCCGCTGCACGATGGTGCGCGCCACCTTGAGCAGCGTCTCGTTGCGGATCTCGAGGCTGCGGATCAGCCAGCGCGCCTCCTGCAGCTGCGCGCGCAGCGCGGCGTAGTCCGCCGAGCGGGCCACGAGACCCGCGTAGCCCTGGTTGACCCTGAGCCGCGGCACCGAGGCCGGGTTGATCTCGACCGACCAGCCCTGGCCGGTGCGCTTCACGAAGACGTCCGGGACGATGTACTCGGGCTGCGCACCCTCGAAGGCGGAGCCCGGGCGCGGGTTGCAGGCCCGGATCAGTGCGAGCGCGCAATGCAGCGCGTCCTCGTCGACGTTCAGCGTGCGGCGCAGCGCGGCGAGGTCATGGTTGGCGACGTCCTGCAGGTGATCGCGGGCGATCGCCAGGGCGAGATCGCGTCCGGGCGTCTGCAGCTCGAGCAGCGAGAGCTGCAGGCACAGGCACTCCGCAACCGAGCGCGCGCCGACCCCGGTCGGGTCGCAGACCTGGAGGTACGAGAGGACCTGCTCGACGTCCTCCTCGCTCACGGGCAGGTCGACGCTCAGGTTGCGAGCGATGTCGGCGACACTCTCGGTGAGGTAGCCGTCGTCGTTGAGCGCGTCGATGATCGCCTCGCCGATCCAGACCTGCCGGGGATCGAGCGGCCCGGTCTCGAGCTGCCACAGCAGGTGCTGGTGCAGGTCGCGCTCGCGGTCGTCGGTGAACTCGAGCGGACGGTCGTCCTCGTCCTGCGCGCGGCCCTCGCCGGAGGGCGTGGAGGATTCCGCCCAGGGATCCTCCATCTCGACGACGACCTCGTCCGCCGTGGACTCGGGCATCCCGTCGTCGTCCTCGCCTTGCGGGGCCGGCTGCTCCAGCGACGTGAGGTCGATCTGCTCCTCTTCCTCCGCCTCGAGCATCACGTTGCTCTCGAGCGCCTGCTGGACCTGCGCCTGCAGTTCGAGCACGGGAAGCTGCAGCAGCCGGATCGCCTGCTGCAACTGCGGCGTCATCGTCAGCTGCTGACCGAGCTTGAGCTGCAGGGCCGGCTTGAACATCGGGGTTTGGAGCCTGGCGGGGTACGGGCCCCGCGGGGTCAGAGTCGGAAATCCTGTCCCAAGTAGACCTCACGCACCTCGGGATTGGCAAGGATGTCCTGCGCCGATCCCGACGCGATCACACTTCCCGCGCTGACGATGTAGGCGCGGCCGCAGATCCCGAGCGTTTCCCGCACGTTGTGGTCCGTGATCAGGACGCCGATGTTGCGCTTGCTCAGGTGGCGGACGATGCGCTGGATGTCGTCGACCGAGATCGGATCGACCCCGGCGAACGGCTCGTCGAGCAGGATGAAGCGCGGCTCGGCCGCGAGCGCGCGCGCGATCTCGACGCGCCTGCGCTCGCCGCCCGAGAGGCTCACGCCCTGGCTGCCGCGGATGTGGCCGATGTGCAACTCGTCGAGCAGCGCTTCGAGCGCCGTCTCCCGCGCGGCATCGTCGTCCAGGTCGTCGCGGATCTCGAGTATCGCGCGGATGTTGTCTTCGACCGTCAGCTTGCGGAACACGGAGGCTTCCTGGGGCAGGTAGCCCAGGCCGAGGCGCGCCCGCCGGTGCATCGGCAGGCCGGTGAGCTCGCGGTCGTCGAGCCAGATGCGTCCCTCGTCGCAGGGCACGAGGCCCACGATCATGTAGAAGGCGGTGGTCTTGCCGGCGCCGTTCGGACCGAGCAGGCCGACGACTTCGCCGGAGCGGACCTCGAGCGACAGGTCCTGGACGACCTGCCGTTCCCCGTAGCGCTTGCCGAGCGACTCGGCGCGCAGCAGGCTCACTGCTCCCGCCCCTGCGGCGGGGTCGGGACCGGGACCGCAGCAGGCGCGGACTGCTTCGGGTTGATGGTGATGTGCACGCCGCCGGGGTCGTTCCCGCCCGGATTCGCGACCACCCGTTGCTTGCCGATGTCGTAGACGAGCATGTTGCCGCGGATCACGTTCTGCCCGTCCGTGAGCCGGGCGTCGCCGGAGAGGCGCACCGTTCCATCCCGCACGTTGTAGTCGATGGTGCCGGCCTCGCCTTGCGCAAGCTGCTGGCTGTCCTTGAGCCGCTGCTCGAACGAGGCGGGGGTGCCACGGATCAGAGCGCTCACGATCTGGTTGTCGCGAAAGCTCACCGTCGCATCGGAGGACGTGAGCTTGCCGTCCGTCACCGAGATCCGCACGTCGCCCTTCAGCCGCCATTCGGAGTTCTCGAAATCGAGTCCCGTGGCGCTCGCTTCCTGCGCCTCGACCTGCAGCGTGCCCTGGGTGATCCTGACGCGGCGGAACAGCAGCGTGTTGTTGCGGTAGTCGAAATCCGAGGAGGCGGCCTCGAGGTTGATCGGTTCCTCGGACCCGCGCGGGGCCGCCTGCGTCATGCCGGCCACCCACGCGAGTGCGCAGCCGAGCAGCAGGCCCGCGGACCGGGCTCGCGGCGCGTCAGGGATTGAAACGGCCATGGACGTTCGATTCTAGCCGGAGGGTGCCGTCGTTCAAGGCGACGCGCAGGCCGCGCCCGGACAACTCGTGGGCGCCGAACCGCACGGTCACCGGGTCGCTGGTCTGGATGAGGCTGCTGATCGTGTCGTAGGCGAGGCGCTCGGTGCGGATCACGGCCCCGCCGCCCGCCTCGGTGCCCTTCACCTCGACGTCGCCCGAGAGTTGCAGGGAGCCGCGGTCGGGCGGCATGCGGCCACTGTCGGCCGTGACGGTCCAGGTGCCCGAGGACTCGGTGCGGTAATCGAGCTGCAGGTCTGCAAGCAGCACGCTCTGGTCGGACAGCTGCTGCTCGATCGATTTCGCGCGGACCACGACCCGCGGCAACCCGTCGGCGCCCATTTCCGTGAGGACCGCATCGACCAGGTAGTAACCGCGCGGCTCGTCAGCCGCAATCGACTCGAGGTCGTCGTCGCCCGCGGGGCCGAACAGGCCGTAGACCAGCGCGAGCCCGGCCACGGTCGCGGCCACGCTGACGGCGCGCCGGGTCAGGACGTTCGTGCGTTGAGCAGCAGATCGCATACTTCGCGTACCGCGCCGAGTCCGCCGGCGGAAGGCGTCACCCAGTGAACCTCCGAATCGAGCGCCGGGTGTGCGTCAGCCACCGCCACCGCGAGCCCGGCCATGCGCAGCATCGGCAGGTCGGGCGTGTCGTCGCCGACGCAGGCGACCTCGTCGGCATCCACGTCGAGTTCCTGCAGCAGCCGGTCGAGCTCGACCGCCTTGTCGTCGATCCCCTGGCTCACGTGGCGGATGCCGAGTTCGGCCGCGCGGCGCGCGACGGCCGGCGAGTGGCGGCCGGAGATGATCGCCACGGTGATGCCGGCACGCTGTGCCGCGACGAGCCCCGAGCCGTCGCGCACGTGGAAGACCTTGAGTTCCTCGCCCGCGGCCGAGATGTAGAGCCGTCCGTCGGTGAGGACGCCGTCCACGTCGAGCACCAGCAGCTTCACGCGCCGGGCGCGCTCGAGTACAGCTTCCATGCCTACATCACCCCCGCGCGCAACAGGTCGTGGACGTTCAGTGCGCCCACCAGCACGCCGTCGTCGTCGACCACGGGCAGTGCGGTGATGCGATGCTCGTCCATGATGTGCACGGCCTCGGCTGCGAGCATCCGCGGCCGCGCGACCCTGCACCTGACCGTCATCACGTCGCCCATGCGCGTGCCGTGGACGTCGAGCTGCCTGTCGAGCGCACGGCGCAGGTCGCCGTCGGTGAATATCCCAAGCACCTTGCGGTCGCCGTCCACGATGGTCGTCATGCCGAGACCCTTGCGGCTCATCTCGAGCAGCCCGGCGCTGAGCGGCGTGTCCGGTCCCACCGCCGGCAGGTCGTCGCCGCGTCGCATGACCTCCTCGACGTGCAGGAGCAGGCGCCGGCCCAGGCTGCCGCCGGGGTGCGAGCGCGCGAAATCCTGTTCGGTGAAGCCGCGCGCCTCGAGCATCGCGACCGCCAGTGCATCCCCCATGGCCAGGGCGGCGGTGGTGCTGGCCGTGGGCGCAAGGTTGAGCGGGCAGGCCTCGGCGGCGACGCTGATGTCCAGCACCACGGTCGCGTAGCGGGCGAGGGTCGAGGCGTGGTTGCCGGTGAGCGCGATCAACGGCACGTCGAGGCGCTTGATGACGGGCAGGATGGTGAGCAGCTCGTCGGTCTCGCCGGAGTTCGACAGCGCGAGCACGACGTCCCGGGCCGTGATCATGCCGATGTCACCGTGGATGGCTTCGGCCGGGTGCAGGAAGAACGCGGGGCTGCCGGTGCTCGCGAGCGTCGCCGCGATCTTGCCGCCCACGTGGCCGGACTTGCCCATCCCCGTGACGACGATGCGGCCCTCGCAGGCCAGCATGAGGCGGCAGGCCCTGGCGAAATCGTCGCCGAGGCGATGCTCGAGCGCCGCCACGGCGGCGGCCTCCGTGGCGAGGACCCGGCGGCCGCGGGCGATCAGGGGGTCGGGGGAAGGCATGGGAAGGCTGGAGGCTGAGGGCTGAGGGGAAGAGGGCTGTAGGCTGTAGGCTGTGGGTAAGAACGCAGTGCTGGGGCGACAGTCTACAGCCTGCCGCGCTCCGGCTTCCTACCCCGCAGCCCTCAGCCCTCAGCCTTCAGCGCCTTCCGTTACACTATCCGGCCAGTTTCCGGAGACCTTGCGCCCATGACTGCCGATGAGGTGACCCAGCTTATCCAGGCGGGCCTGCCCGACGCCCGTGTCCGCGTCCGCACGGATGACGACACGCACTTCGAAGCGGTCGTGATCGCGACCCAGTTCGAGGGCAAGCGTCTGATCCAGCGCCACCAGCTCGTCTACGCGGGCCTGGGCCCCCGCATGGGTCGCGAGGTTCACGCCCTGTCGATCCAGGCCTACACGCCCGCGGAATGGCAGTCGACGGCCGGTCAGCCCGGCGCGCCTTGAGGGGAACAGCGCTTGGACAAGCTCCAGATCCGTGGCGGCGTGCCCCTCGACGGCGAGGTACGCATTTCCGGCGCCAAGAACGCGACCCTGCCGATCCTCGCCGGCGCACTGCTCGCGGACGGGCCGGTGACCATCGGCAACGTGCCGCACCTGCGGGACGTCACCACCATGATCCAGTTGCTCGGCCGCATGGGCGCGAGCGTCACGGTGGACGAGCGGATGCGCATCGAGGTCGACCCGCGCGCGACCCGCGAGACCTTCGCCCCGTACGACCTCGTGAAGACGATGCGGGCCGCCATCCTGGTGCTCGGCCCACTGGTCGCCCGGTACGGATCGGCTGACGTGTCGCTGCCCGGCGGCTGCGCCATCGGCGCGCGGCCGGTCAACATCCACGTCGCGGGCCTGCAGGCGATGGGCGCCGACGTGCACATCGAGAACGGCTACATCAAGGCGCGTTCCGGGCGCTTGAAGGGCGCACGGATCGTGATGGACACGGTGACGGTGACCGGCACCGAGAACCTGATGATGGCCGCGTCGCTGGCCGAGGGCCGCACGATCCTCGACAACGCGGCGCGCGAGCCCGAAATCGTCGACCTTGCGCTGTTCCTGAACTCGATGGGCGCGAGGGTCAGCGGGCATGGCACGCCGACCATCGTCGTCGACGGCGTCGAGACCCTGCACGGCACGACCTACGACGTGCTCCCGGACCGCATCGAGGCCGGCACCTACCTGGTGGCAGGCGCGATTACCCGCGGGCGCGTCAAGGCCAAGGGCGCCCGTGCCGAGGACCTCGACGCGGTCCTGGCCAAGCTGGAGGAGGCGGGCGCGACGGTCACGCGGGGCGACAACTTCGTCGAAGTGGACATGCACGGGCGCCGGCCGAAGTCCGTGGACATCCGCACGGCGCCTCACCCGGGCTTCCCGACCGACATGCAGGCGCAGTTCGCCGCCCTGAACACGGTGGCCGAGGGTGTCGGCACGATCGTCGAGACGATCTTCGAAAATCGCTTCATGCACATGCTCGAGATGCGCCGGATGGGCGCCGAGATCCGTCTCGAGGGCAATACCGCCATCATCAAGGGGGTGCCTAGGCTGACGGCGGCACCCGTCATGGCCACGGACCTGCGCGCGTCCGCCAGCCTGGTGCTGGCCGGCCTGGTCGCCGAGGGCACGACCGAGATCGAGCGCATCTACCACATCGATCGCGGCTACGAGTGCATCGAGGAGAAGCTGCAGGGCCTCGGGGCCCAGATCAAGCGCATGGTGTGACCACGGCCCGCGTCCCCTGTCTACGGTGGTTTACCGCGTATCTCCGCTTCGCCTACCGCCGGGCGCGTCCCACCGCCTATAATGGCGTGCTGCCCGCGGCGGCCTGCAAGACCGCCCAGCCGCACCCGATTCCGCCGAGGAGAGCGCTGGATGACCGAAGAAGTCGATACGGGCAGGCGTCACTTCCTGACCGTCGCCACCGTTGCGACCGGCGCGGTGGGCGCCGCGTTCGCCGCCATTCCATTTCTGGCCTCCTGGAAGCCGAGCGCCCGCGCCAAGGCGATGGGCGCGCCCGTCGAGGTGGATATCGGCAAGCTCGACGCGGGCGGCATGCTCAAGGTGGAATGGCGCGGCAAGGCCATCTTCATCGTCCACCGCACGCCGCAGATGCTCGCCCAGCTCGAGGGCATCGACGGCGAGCTGCGCGATCCCGGCTCGACCGAGTCCGACCAGCCCGAATTCGCGAGGAACCCGGCCCGCGCCATGAAGCCCGAATACCTGGTGCTGGTGGGCGTGTGCACGCACCTCGGCTGCGCGCCGCTCGACAAGTTCGCGCCGGGCGACGCGACCGTAGCGGCCGACTGGCAGGGCGGCTTCTTCTGCCCCTGCCACGGCTCCAAGTTCGACCTGTCGGGCCGCGTCTTCAAGGACGTGCCGGCCCCGACCAATCTGCCGGTGCCGCCGTATCGCTACCTGAGCGACACGCGCATCCTCATCGGCGCTGAAGCGGAGAATGCGTGATGGGCAGCACGAGCCAGACCGCCAGAACCGGCGGGGGGCGCCTCCAGGCGCTCACCGGGTGGATCGACGACCGGTTCCCGATGACCAAGCTCTGGAAGGAGCAGGTCGCCGAGTACTACGCGCCGAAAAACATGGACTTCTGGTACTTCTTCGGCTCGCTCGCGCTGATGGTGCTGGTCCTGCAGATCCTGACCGGCATCTTCCTGACGATGAACTACAAGCCTTCGGCGGCCGAGGCCTTCAGCTCCGTCGAGTACATCATGCGCGACGTGGAGTGGGGCTGGCTGATCCGGTACATGCACTCGACCGGCGCTTCGGCCTTCTTCATCGTCGTCTACCTGCACATGTTCCGCGCGCTGCTGTACGGGTCGTACCAGAAGCCGCGCGAGTTGCTGTGGATCTTCGGCATGCTGATCTACTTCGCACTGATGGCGGAAGCGTTCATGGGTTACCTGCTGCCGTGGGGCAACATGTCCTACTGGGGCGCGCAGGTGATCGTGTCGCTGTTCGGCGCCATCCCCTACGTGGGCGATTCGCTCACCGAGTGGATCCGGGGTGACTTCTACATCTCCGACGTCACGCTGAACCGCTTCTTCGCGCTGCACGTGATCGCGATCCCGCTCGCGCTCGTGTTCCTCGTGATCGCGCATCTCATGGCGCTGCACGAGGTGGGCTCGAACAACCCCGACGGCGTCGAGATCAAGAAGGTCAAGGGTCCGGACGGCATCCCGCTCGACGGCATCCCGTTCCATCCGTACTACACGGTGAAGGACCTCGTCGGCGTCGGCGTGTTCCTGATCCTGTTCTGCCTGGTGATCTTCTTCGCCCCGACCATGGGCGGCTACTTCCTCGAGCACGCCAACTTCGAGCCGGCGAACGCGCTGCAGACGCCGCCGCACATCGCGCCGGTGTGGTATTTCACGCCGTTCTACGCAATCCTGCGCTCGGTGCCGAACAAGCCGATGGGCGCCGCGCTGATGGGTCTGGCCGTGATGCTGCTCGTGTTCCTGCCCTGGCTCGACCGCGGCAAGGTGAAGGCGTTCCGCTACCGCGGGCCGCTGTTCAAGTTCTTCCTGATCTCCTTCGCGATCAGTTTCCTCGCGCTCGGCTACCTCGGGCTGCAGCCGGCCACGCCGCTGTACACCAACATCGCCCGGGCGTTCTCGGTGGTCTACTTCGCCTTCTTCCTGCTGATGCCGTGGTACACGAGCATAGACAAGACCAAGCCCGTGCCCACGAGGGTGACCTACCATGCGCACTAAGCTCTTGTGCCTCGATCGCCGCGATCGCCCCGGTCGCGGCGTTCGCCGCGGGCGGCGAGGCGCACCTCGATCACGCCGGAGTCGACGTGTCGAACAAGGCATCGCTGCAGCGTGGCGCGTCGAACTTCGTCAACTACTGCCTCGGCTGCCACTCGGCCAAGTACGTCCGCTACAACCGGATGGCGGCCGACATCGGCCTCACGGAGCAGCAGCTGATCGACAACCTGATGTTCACCGGCGAGCGGCCGCACGACACGATGCGCATCGGCATGAACCCGGACGACGCCAAGCGCTGGTTCGGCGTGGTGCCGCCCGACCTGTCGCTCATCGCGCGCAGCCGCGGCGCGGACTACCTCTACACCTTCCTGCGCTCGTTCTACGCGGACCCGGCGAAGGCCACGGGCGTGAACAACCTCGTCCTGCCCGGCACGGCCATGCCGCACGTGCTGTGGGAACTGCAGGGCGTCCAGGAGGCCGTGTGGGAAGGCCACGTGGATGCGCAGGGCAATGCCCAGAAGCACTTCAAGGAGTTCACGCTCGCCACGCCCGGCAAGCTGGACCCCGAGCAGTACGACACGTTCGTGCGCGACACGGTGAATTTCCTCGAGTACATCGCCGAGCCGGCGCAGCTGCAGCGCAAGTCGCTGGGCTTCCCCGTGCTCGCGTTCCTGTTCTTCTTCACGCTGCTCGCGTACCTGCTGAAGAAGGAATTCTGGAAGGACGTCAAGTAACCGGACCGAGGAGGGTCTCCCGGGCGTGATGACGCTGTTCTCCCGCGGCGACGACCCGCACTCTCACCGGGTCCGCATCGTGGCCGCGGTGAAGGGGCTCGAGTTGCGCGTGGTCGAAACGGACCCCGCGCGCCCGCCCGAGGACCTGATCGACCTCAATCCGTACCAGACCGTGCCCACGCTCGTCGACCGCGAGCTGGTGGTCTACGAGTCCGGAATCATCTGCGAGTACCTCGACGAGCGGTTTCCCGCGCCGGCCCTGCTGCCCACGGACCCGGCCGCGCGCGCGCAGGCGCGCGTCGCCCTGCACCGCATCGAGCAGGACTGGTATTCGCACGTGCCGGTGCTCGAGTCCGGCGACCGTCGCGAGCAGCCGCGGGCGCGACGCATGCTGCTGGAGAGCGTCGTGGCCGCCGAACCGCTCTTCCGGGTCAAGCCCTGGTTCCTCTCCGACCAGTTCTCGCTGCTCGACACCGCCGTCGCTCCCATCCTCTGGCGCCTGCCCCACTGGCAGGTCGAGCTGCCCGCGGGCGCGCAGGCGGTTCAGCGCTACGCGCAGAAGATCCTGTCGCGGCCGTACTTCCTGGCGAGCCTCTCGGAGGCGGAGCGGGAGATGCCCAGGTGAAGTCGCGTCGTCCGTACCTGCTGCGGGCGATGCACGAGTGGATCAGCGAGAGCGACTGCACTCCGCACCTCGTCGTGGACGCGGCCGTCCAGGGCGTCGAGGTGCCGCGCCAGTACGTGCGCGACGGCAAGATCGTGCTCAACGTCAGCTGGAATGCGACGGCGCAGCTCACGCTGGGCAACGACGAGGTCAGCTTCAGCGGGCGTTTCGGTGGCACGCCCATGACGGTGCGCATTCCCCTCGACGCCGTGCTCGCGATCTACGCGCGCGAGACGGGGCAGGGGATGATCTTCACCGAAGAGGAGGGCGGACCCGCGCCTCCGGACGGGCCGGAGCCGGTGCCTGCGTCCGGACCCGGGCCCGAGCCCGCCCCGGCGGGCGCGTCGAAGCGCAGGGCGACGCTGAAGGTCGTCAAGTAGGACCGCCGCTTCGTTCCTAGCCCGCCCGGAACGCGTCCTTCATCCACGTCACCACGGTCTCGCCCGACTCCGGCGAGCGGTCCAGCGCGACGACGTCGAAGCGCGCCGCCAGCTTCCGATACTCGGGCCGCGTGAGCATCAGGTGGCGCGCCGCGTGGATGAAGCGGCGTCGCTTGCGCATTCCGACGCTGGCCGCGGCGCCGCCGTAGTCCGCAGACGAGCGCGAGCGCACCTCGACCAGTGCGAGGGTCGCGCCGTCCAGCAGCACGAGGTCGATCTCGCCGCCCCTGCAGCGGTAGTTGCGTTCGAGCAGCCGCAGCCCGTGGGACTCGAGGTGACGCAGCGCGAGGTCCTCGCCGCGCCGCCCGAGGACGGTGGTGGTTTCAGGGCACACCGGGCGGTGCGGGCGGCGCGCTGTTGCCGGCGGCCTGCGCCCGTCCGCCCTCGATGCGGGCCCATTCCATTCTCCGCCGCACGCGCCCGTCCGGCGCAACCTCGAGATCGCCGGTGAGGCCGTCCACACCGACGCCGAGCGTCGTACCGCGCAGGCTGCGCATCAGCTGGAACGCGTCGAAGCCGAACGCATAGAGCCGCACGCGACCGCGACCGGCCGCGGCCCAGTCGTCCTGCAGGACGTTCCAGAGCTCGTTCGCGCCCTGCCCGCCGAAGAGGATCCAGGGCATTTCCGGGAACACCATGCCCTCGAGGTCGGCGCCGGCGCGGGTGCCCGGGTCCCAGGCGTCGGAGGTCGCGTAGACGGGCAGGTCGTACGCCATCTGGAATCGCAACTGCGGCTTGAGCGCGCGTGCCGTCGCGGCGGAGGCGGCGACGAACGCGAACTGCGGGCCGTCGCGCGCTTCGGTGATCGGGTCCCGTCGCGGCGCGGGCTTGTTGTCGGGTCGGTCGCCCGCGCCGCCGAAACGGCCGAGCGCGGCGCGCAGCGGCCCGGAAAAGTCCCGCGCGCCGGCTTCATAGAACTGCGCCGAGGTGAGCGCGACACCGGTAGCTTGCAGTTCGTTGGTGAACGCCGCGTGCAGTCGCTCGCCCCAGCTGCTGCGCGGGAACAGCGCGATGCCGCGCACATGCCCGTCTGCAGCGATGCGCCGTGCGACCGCGCGGGCCTCCTCCTCGGGATCGAGCGAGAACTGGAACAGGAACGCCGGCGGTGTGGCGCCGGGGTAGGTGTTCAGGGCCAGCGTCGGCACCGGCAGCTGTTGCGCGGCAACGAGCGCTTCGACTTCTTCCTTGGTCAACGGACCGACCACGAACTGCGCGCCGTCGGCCAGCGCGGACTGGTAGGCGGGCCCGACGCCGGGACCGGCGGTGTCGTAGATGCGCACGCGCTGGGCCGCGGCCGGGTCCTCGAGGCTCGCGGCAAGAAAGCCGTCCCGCACCGCGACACCGAGCGCGCGCTGCCGGCCCGACAGCGGCAGCAGCAAGGCGACGGCGTTCGGCGCCGCCGACGGCAAGACCTGGGAGCCTCCCGCGGGCGCGCCGGCCGCAGGTTGCTGGGGCAGGAATGCAGCGCCCGGATGGTGCGGGTGCCGTTGCCGCCACTCGGCGGCCCGCCCTTCGATGGTCGCCGCGTCGGCCGCGAGAACGACGCCGAGCTCGATCCAGCCCCGCTCACGCTCCGTCGCGTCGGCAGGCACCGTCGCCATGGACGGATTGTCGCGCAGCGCGTCGACCAGCAGCCGGTAGTTATCCTCGCGCGCGTCGGCAGCGCCGAGGATCAGGGCGCGTTCTTCCAGCGTGCGGATGCCGTCCAGCGTCCGCCCGGCACCGAATTGCGCGCGCGCCCGGAGGTGCAGCAACTCGGCGGCGAGGGGTGCCGGCCACGGTTCGCGCAGCGCCGCAAGGGCGGCGAGGGCGCCCTCGTGGTCGTCGCGAGCCAGTGCGATCTCGGCGCGCACGCGCGCCAGCAGGACAGCGTCGTCGCCCCGCGCTCGCGGGGCCGCCTGCGCCGCGAGTCGAGCGGCGTCGTCGAGTCGTCCGGCGGCAAGATACTCGCGCGCGGCGAGCAGGCTGAGCCGCGCATCGACGCCGAGGAACGGGCGGTTCGCGAGCTTCTCGTAAAGCGCGGCGGCCTCGGCAGGCTGGCCGCCGCGCGAAAGGGCGCCGGCGGCGGACAGGTCGTCGCTGCGGGACGCGTGGGCGGGCGGCGCCTGCGACAGCGCGGCCGCGCAGAGCAGGGCTGCAAGCATCGATGCTCGAACTTGCCGGCCACGAAGTCGTGCGTGCAGCATGGGTCTCCAGAGGAGGTGCGCGTGGCGAGAGTAGCGGGTGATTCTATAGCCAGCCCGGCGGGCGGCACACTGTTCCTGGTCGCGACGCCGATCGGCAACCTCGCGGACCTGAGCCCGCGGGCGCGCGACGTGCTGCGCAACGCCGACCTGCTGCTCGCCGAGGATACCCGCCACACCGCGCAGCTGCTGCACGCGTGCGGCATCGAGCGGATGCCGGGATCGACCGAGTCGCTGCACGAGCACAACGAGCGCGAGCGGGCGCCGCGCATCGTGGAGCGGCTGCGCCTGGGCGCGACGGTCGCGCTGGTGAGCGATGCGGGCACGCCGCTGGTGAGCGATCCGGGCGCGCTCCTGGTGCGGGAGGCCGCAAGCGCCGGCGTGCCAGTGGTCGCGGTGCCGGGCCCCTGCGCCGTGATCGCCGCGCTGTCGCTGGCCGCCTTGCCGGCCGAACGCTTCGCGTTCGAGGGATTCCTGCCGGCGAAGGCCACGGCGCGGCGGCGCGCACTGCAGTCGCTCGCGAGCGAAGCGCGCACCCTCGTCTTCTACGAGGCCCCGCATCGCGTGCGCGAATCCCTCGAGGATCTCGCGACCGCGTTCGGCGCCGGGCGTGCGGCGGCCGTGGCCCGCGAGATCACCAAGCGATTCGAGACCGTCTATCGCGGGACGCTCGGCGAGCTCGCGGCGCGTGCCGCTGGCGATGCCGACATGGAACGCGGCGAAATCGTGATCGTGGTGCAGGGAGCGCCGGGCGAGGTCGTCGCGGAAGACGCCGATGCGGAGCGCGTCCTGCGCGTGTTGCTCGCGGAGCTGCCCGTGTCGCAGGCGGCGAAGCTCGCGGCGCAGATCACCGGGCGGCCGCGCAAGGAACTCTACGAGCGCGCACTCCGCCTGGCCCCGCCGCGCGACGCCTGACGAGACGCGTGGCGCACTTGGCCCGTCCGCGGCCGGCGTGCCGGGTCCGTTCTCCGCTCCATGTCGGACGCCGCAGCGCGAGCGTTGGAGCGAGGCGGCACCGACATGTCCGCGCGTGGCGAGGGCATTTCGCCTCGATCCCGCTTGCGCAAGGGAACGCCGAGAACCCGCGCGGTCCCTCCGCGCGGCTGTATAATGCGGGCGGGAGTCGGCCAGGCAACCGCTGCGGCATTTCGCGGAGGAAAGTCCGGGCTCCACAGGGCAAGGTGCCAGGTAACGCCTGGGGGGCGCGAGCCCACGGAAAGTGCAACAGAGAGCAGACCGCCCAAGCGCCGCAGCAATGCGGCGACGGCAAGGGTGAAAGGGTGCGGTAAGAGCGCACCGCGCCGGTGGCAACATTCGGCGGCACGGCAAACCCCACCTGGAGCAAGACCAAATAGGGAAACACGCGGGCCGCAGGGCCCGCACCTGCGGCCCGCAGGAGTTTCCGGGTAGGTCGCTCGAGGCGCGCGGCGACGCGCGCCCCAGATGGATGGTTGCCCACGACAGAACCCGGCTTATCGGCCGACTCCCACTTCTTCGTCGGCAAGATCACAGTTTCTGGCTAATGTCAAGCCAGTCCGGTCGATTCCTGGCTGGCGGCAGCCCGGTTGCTGCCGCGCCCACTTCCTCCCACCACGGTGCCAGAGACCCCCCAGGCTCGATTCCGGGCCTGGGCCGCCATTGGCGTCCCACACACCTCAAGCCTGATTCCGCGGCGGATTCCCGCTCGGGCACCGCGAGTCGATAAGACACCCGATCGTGGTGGGTCGGTCCCACCGGACTCAATACCTAAGTCCCGTTTCAGGAACAAACGGTAACTGTTTGATTCTTGTCGGGATACCCCTGTCAACCGTGCAGCACGACCACCGCACTGGCGCCTAAGTTGCTGTGTCCCATAGAAAAATCTTGAGTCCAGGCGTTGACTCCCCGCGCGGGCGCAACCTATAGTGCCGCGAAGTGGGATGAAGTGGGATGAAATGGGCCATCGGCCCGTACAGAGCCTGAAATGTTTCGCGGCGCCAACAAAATCACGCTCGACGCCAAGGGGCGAATGGCCATGCCTGCGCGGTACCGGGACACCCTGGTCGAGCGCAGCGAGGGCCGCCTCATCGCGACCGTCGATCGTGCGGACCGGTGCCTGCTGATCTACCCCCTCCCGGACTGGGAGGAGATCGAGCGCAAGCTCATGCGGCTGCCGACCCTGAATCCCCAGGCGCGGCGCTTGCAGCGGCTGATGGTCGGTCACGCGACCGACCTCGAGCTCGACTCCCACGGGCGGGTGCTCGTGCCGCCCAAGCTGCGCGAGTACGCGGGTCTCACCCGCCAGGCGATGCTGATCGGGCAGGGGAATCGTTTCGAGCTCTGGGACGAGCAGCACTGGAACGAGCGCCGTGACGAGTGGCTGCGAGCGGGCGAGGAGACGGGCCAACTGCCCGCCGAGCTCGAGCAGCTGTCGCTCTAGGCGTGGCCGTGGCCGAGCACACGCCGGTACTTCCCGACGAAGTCCTGGCGGGACTCGCCGTGCGGCCAGACGGCCGGTACTGCGATGCGACGTTCGGGAGAGGCGGGCACACCGCCGCGATCCTGGGCGCGCTCGGCCCGGCCGGACGCGTGATCGCGATCGATCGCGATCCGGACGCGATCCGGGCGGGGCAGGTCCGGTTCGCGGGGGAGACACGACTCACGTTGCTGCGGGGGTCGTTCGGCCGGCTCGAGGAGCTGGTCCGGGCGGCGGGGACGGAAGGGGGGCTGAGCGGCGTGTTGCTGGACCTGGGGGTCTCATCGCCACAGCTCGATGAGGCCGGGCGCGGCTTCAGTTTCATGCAGGACGGGCCGCTCGACATGCGGATGGACAACGAGTCGGGACAAAGCGCGGCGCAATGGCTGGCGCGAGCCAGCGAGCGCGACATCGCCGACGTCATCCATCGCCTCGGCGAGGAGCGCTACGGGCGCCGCATCGCGCGTGCCATCGTCGCAGCGCGCGCCGTCGCGCCGATCGAGCGCACGGGCCAGCTCGCCGAGATCGTGGCCCGGGCCGTGCCGACCCGCGAGCCGGGCAAGCATCCGGCGACGCGCAGCTTCCAGGCGATCCGCATCCACGTGAACGGCGAGCTCGAGGCCCTCGAGTCCGCGCTGCCGCAGGCCGTGCGCCTGCTCGCGCCGCATGGCCGCCTGTGCGTCGTCAGCTTCCACTCGCTCGAGGACCGCATCGTCAAGCGCTTCATCCGCCGCGAGCAGGAAGGCGATCCGGTCTACGCCGGGCTGCCGGAGGTTCCGGCGCACGCGCGGCCGCGCCTCACGCGCATCGGCGGCGCGGTGAACGCTGGCGAGGCCGAGGTCGCACGCAATCCGCGCGCACGCAGCGCCGTGCTGCGCGTCGCAGAGAGGCTGGCGGCATGAGCACGCGGAGCCTGCGCCTGCTGGTCGCCTGCCTGTGGGTCGCCGTGCTGGCCTCGTCGCTCGGCGTCGTCTACGGCAAGCACGAGGCGCGCAGCCGCTTCAACGAGCTGCAGAAGCTCACCAAGGAGCGCGACGAGCTCGACATCGAGTGGGGCCAGCTGCAGCTCGAGCAGAGCACCTGGGCGACGCACGGCCGCGTCGAGCGCGTGGCGCGCGACGAGCTGCGCATGGTCATCCCGCAGGCGACCGACCTGCGCATCGTGCAGCCATGATCCGCTCCTCACGCCGCAGCGAAGATCCCGCACGCCACCGCTGGCGGCACTGGCTGGTGCTCGGCCTGCTGGGCGCCGGCGGCTGCGCGCTCCTCGCGCGCGCCGTCTACCTGCAGGTCATCGACCAGGAATTCCTCGAGAAGCAGGGCGACGCACGCATCCTGCGCGTCGCCAAGCTGTCGGCGAACCGCGGCATGGTGCTCGACCGCAACGGCGAGGCGCTCGCCGTGAGTACCCCCGTCGACACGGTGTGGGCCGACCCGCGCAAGCTCGCCGAGGCGCCGCACGAGTTCCCGCGGCTCGCGAAGGCGCTCGGCCGGGACCCGCAATGGCTCGCGCGCCGCATCACGAGCAACCTCAACCGCGAGTTCGTCTACCTCGTGCGGCACATGCGGCCGCAGGATGCCGCCAGGGTCAAGGCGCTCGGCATCCCGGGCGTGGACACGCTGCGCGAGTACCGCCGCTACTATCCGGCCGGCGAGGTGACCGGCCACCTGCTCGGCTTCACCAACGTCGACGACGTCGGCCAGGAGGGGCTCGAGCTCGCCTTCGACCAGTGGCTCGGCGGCGAGCCCGGCGAGAAGCGCGTGATGCGCGACAGCCTCGGCCGCACCATCGAGGACATCGAGCAGCTGAAGGCGCCGCGCCCCGGCCAGGACCTCTACACGAGCATCGACCTGCGCGTGCAGTACCTCGCGTACCGGGAGCTCAAGGCCGCGGTGCAGGCAAACCACGCGCGCTCGGGTTCCGTCGTGGTGATCGACATCGCCACCGGCGAAGTGCTCGCGATGGTCAGCCAGCCGGCGTTCAACCCCAACGACCGCGAGCAGTACGCGGCCGCGCGCTACCGCAACCGTGCCACCAACGACTTCTTCGAGCCCGGCTCCAGCATCAAGCCGTTCGTGGTCGCCGCCGGCATGGAAACGGGACGCTTCCACTCCGACACGCTGATCGACACCGGGCCCGGCTCGATGCGGGTCGGCATCAAGACCGTGAAGGACAAGCACAACCTCGGCACCATCGACGTGACCACCGTGCTCGCGAAGTCGAGCAACGTCGGCGTGGTGAAGATCGCGCTCACGCTCAAGCCCGAGGAGATGTGGAGCGCCTTCGACAAGTTCGGCTTCGGCCGGGTGTCGGGCTCGGGTTTTCCCGGCGAATCGGCGGGAATCCTCACCGGCTACGAGCACTGGCGTGCGATCGGCCAGGCGACGATGTCCTATGGCTACGGCCTCTCGGTCACCCCGCTGCAGCTCGCCCAGGCCTGTGCAGTGCTCGGTTCGGGTGGCATGCGCCGTCCCGTGAGCCTGCGCAAGCTCGACTCGCCGCCACAGGGCGAGCGCGTGTTCGACGAAGCGGTCGTGCGCGAACTCGTGCGCATGATGGAGAGCGTCGTGAGCGACACCGGCACGGCGCGCCGCGCGGCCGTGATGGGCTACCGCGTCGCCGGCAAGACGGGCACCGCCTGGAAGGCCTCCGAGACCGGCGGCTACTCGACGAACAAGTACATGGCCGTGTTCGGCGGGGTCGTGCCGGCGAGCAACCCGCGCCTCGCGGCCGTGGTCGTGATCGACGAGCCGACGAAGGGCGCCTACTACGGTGGCGAAGTCGCCGCCCCGGTCTTCTCCGCCGTGATGTCGGGCGCGCTGCGCCTGCTCGCGGTCCCCCCGGACAACCTGCAGAGCGTGCCCGCGACGACGCTCGTGCAGGCGCAGGACCCATGGTGAGCCATGGCGCACCGGGGGACATGACCGCCATGACGGCAGCGGAAGGCACTGCGGCGTACGAAACGACCCTCGCGGCACTGCTCGAGGGCATCGCGCACCCGCAACGCGACGTTCCCGTGAAGGACCTGACGCAGGACAGCCGCCAGGCGACTCCCGGCGCGGCCTTCATCGCCTGTCCGGGGCGTGCGACGCACGGCATCGTGCACGCACCGGCGGCCGTCGAGCGCGGCGCCGTCGCCGTGTTGTGGGAGCCGGTGCCGGGCCTCGAGGCGCCGGCGCTGCCGGCCCACGTCGTGGTGCACGCGATTGCGGGCCTTGGCGCGCACGTCGGCGCGATCGCGGATCGCTTCTTCCGCGAGCCGTCCGCCGCGCTGCAGGTCGCGGGGCTCACCGGCACCAACGGCAAGACGACGAGCGCCTACCTGCTCGCGCAGGCGGCCGACCTCCTCGGCCGGCGCAGCGCCTACCTGGGCACCATCGGGTACGGGCGTCCCGGCGCACTGCACGGCGCGGGGCTCACTACGCCGGACTGCACCACCGTTCATCGTCGGCTCGCCGAGGCACGCGACGCCGGCGCAACGACCATGAGCCTCGAGGTGTCCTCCCACGCGCTCGACCAGGGCCGCATCGCCGGCGTGCGCCTCGACACCGCGGTGTTCACCAACCTGACGCGCGACCACCTCGATTACCACGGCACGCTCGAGGCCTACGGCGAGGCGAAGGCGCGGCTGTTCAATTCGCCGGGACTGCGCGCGGCCGTCGTGAACGTGCGCGACGACTTCGGCCGCGAGCTCGCCGACCGGCTCGACCCCTCGCTCGAGCGCGTGGTGTTCTCGACGTCGAACGACGTGTGGGCGGCGCGCGGCGCGGGCTGGATCCGCGTGCCCGAACTGCGCGCGACCAGCGCCGGCCTCACCCTGCATGTCGAGACCAGCTGGGGCGCGGGCACGCTGCGCTCGCGCCTGGTCGGCGAATTCAACGCCGAGAACCTGCTCGCGGTGCTCGGCGTGCTGCTCGGCTGGAACGTTCCCCTGCAGAAGGCACTGGTCGCACTCGCGACCTGCGTTGCGCCCCCGGGCCGCATGGAGTCCTTCGGCGGCGGCGCGCAACCGCTCGCGCTGGTCGACTACGCCCACTCGCCCGACGCGCTGACGAAGGTGCTCGACGCGGCGCGCGGCCACGTGCGCGGGCGGCTCTTCTGCGTCTTCGGTTGCGGCGGGGACCGCGATGCCGGCAAGCGGCCGTTGATGGGCGCGATAGCCGAGAGACTCGCCGACGTGGTGATCGTCACCGACGACAACCCGCGCAGCGAGGCGTCGCAGGCGATCATCGGACAAATCCTCGCCGGTTTCCGCGCGCCCGACGCCGCGCACGTGATTGCCGATCGCGCCGAGGCGATCCATTACGCGCTCGCCGAGGCGGATGCCGGCGACGTGGTGGTCATCGCCGGCAAGGGCCACGAGGACTACCAGGTCGTGGGCCGCGAGGTACGGCCGTTCAGCGACCGCCAGGTGGTGCTGGACGCGCTGGGGGTCGAGGCATGATCCGCGACCTCGCCGAACTGGCACGGGTCGCCGGCGGCCGCCTGCACGGGGCCAACGCCGGCTTCGGGCGCGTCACCACGGACACGCGCGAAATCGAGTCGGGCGCGCTGTTCGTCGCGCTGCGCGGCGAGCGCTTCGATGGGCACGACTTCGTGCAGCAGGCCGCCGCCGGCGGCGCCGCGGGCGCGCTCGTGAGCCGGCAGGCGTCCACGACGGTCGCGCAGGTGGTCGTGCCCGACGTCCTGGCGGGCCTCTCGGCCTTCGCGAATGCCTGGCGGCGCGACTTCGACGGTACCGTCGTCGGCATCACCGGCAGCAACGGCAAGACGACGGTGAAGGAGATGACGGGCGCGATCCTCTCGCGCTCGGGCCCGTGCCTCGCGACGGAGGGGAACCTGAACAACCACATCGGCGTGCCGCTCACGCTGGCGCGGCTCGAGGCCACCCATCGCTACGCGGTGATCGAGATGGGCGCCAATCACCTGCACGAGATCGCGCACCTGGCGTCGATCGCCGAGCCGAAGGTCGGGCTGGTGATCAACGCCGGCCCCGCGCACCTCGAGGGCTTCGGCGGCATCGACGGCGTGGCGCGCGGCAAGGGCGAGATGTTCGAGGCCCTCGGCATGGACGGCACGGCCGTCATCAACGCGGACGACCGCTTCGCCGCCTACTGGCATGGCCTCGCCCGCGCCGCCGGGCGCATCGTCACGTTCGGCATGCAGGAGCGCGCCGACTTCGCCGCGACGGGACTGACGAGTCGCCTCACCGAGGCCGGCATCGCGACCGGGTTCGAGCTCGCCTGTCCGCTGGGCCGGCGTCGCATCACGCTCGCGCTCGCGGGCGAGCACAACGTGATGAACGCCCTCGCCGCGGCGGCGACGGCCTGGGCCGCGGGCGCGAAGCTCGACGCGATCGTGGACGGGCTCGCGGCGATGCGGCCCGTGAGCGGGCGCCTGACGTTCCGCCCGGCGGTGAACGGCGCGCGCCTGATCGACGATTCCTACAACGCCAACCCCGGCTCGATGCGTGCCGGGCTGCGTGCGCTCGCGGCGCTGCCGGGCGAGCACTGGATGGTGCTGGGCGAGATGCGCGAGCTCGGCCAGGAGTCCGCGCAGCTGCACGCCGGGATCGGCGACTTCGCGCGCCAGAGCGGCGTCAAGCGGCTGCTCGCGGTCGGCGACGATGCGCGGCATGCGGTCGAGGCCTTCGGACCCGGGGCCGCGTGGTTCGCCGGAGTCGAGGACCTCATCGCCGCCGCCCAGCCTGCGCTGGCCGCGAACGTGACCGTGCTGATCAAGGGCTCGCGCGCGAACCGGCTCGAGCGCGTCGCCGACGCGCTCGCCACGGACGGCGCGGCCACGGGCGGGAGGAGCCACTAGCATGCTGCGCTACCTCGCCCAGTGGCTCACCGAGTACCACTCGGTCTTCAACGTCTTCAGCTACCTCACGCTGCGCGCGATCCTGGCGGCGCTCACGGCGCTGCTGATTTCGTTCCTGGTCGGCCCGGTGATGATCCGCAAGCTCGCCGAGCGCCAGGTCGGGCAGCGCGTGCGCTCCGACGGCCCGCAGAGCCACCTGTCGAAGGCCGGCACGCCGACGATGGGCGGCGCGCTGATCCTGGTGGCGATCGTCGCGGGCACGCTGCTGTGGGCCGACCTCGGCAACCGCTTCGTGTGGATCACGCTCGCGGCCACCGTGGCCTTCGGGCTGATCGGCTTCTGGGACGACTACCTCAAGCTCGTGGTCGGCGATTCGCGCGGCCTGATCGCGCGCTACAAGTACTTCTGGCAGTCGGTGGCGGGGCTGGGCGCCGCGGTCGCGCTCTACGTCACGGCGCGCTCCGCGGTCGAGACCACGCTGATCGTGCCGTTCTTCAAGGACTTCGTGCTGCCGCTCGGACCGCTGTTCGTGGTGCTGGCGTACTTCGTGATCGTGGGCTCGAGCAACGCGGTGAACCTGACCGACGGTCTCGACGGACTCGCGATCATGCCGGCGGTGCTGGTCGCCGGCGCGCTGGGCGTGTTCGCGTACGCCTCGGGCAACGTCGTGTTCGCGGGCTACCTCGGGATTCCCTACATCGCCGGCACCGGCGAGGTGCTGGTCATCTGCGCGAGCATCTTCGGCGCGGGCCTCGGCTTCCTGTGGTTCAACACCTATCCCGCGCAGGTGTTCATGGGCGACATCGGCGCGCTCGCGCTCGGCGCCGCGCTCGGCGTTATCGCCGTGATCGTCCGCCAGGAGATCGTGCTCTTCATCATGGGCGGCGTCTTCGTCATGGAGACGGTGTCCGTGATCCTGCAGGTGGGCTCCTTCAAGCTGCGCGGCAAGCGCATCTTCCGCATGGCGCCCATCCACCACCACTTCGAGCTCAAGGGCTGGGCCGAGCCGAAGGTGATCGTCCGATTCTGGATCATCACCGTGATCCTCGTGCTGGTCGGCCTCGCGACCCTGAAGCTGCGATGACCCGCGCCGCCCCCAACCTCGCCCCGCTCGAAGCCGGCACCCGCGCACTGGTGCTCGGTCTCGGCCGCACGGGACTCTCCTGCGCGCGATACCTGAGCCGCAAGGGACTCGAGGTGCGCGTGGCGGACACCCGCAGCCGCCCGCCGGGTGCGGACGCACTGCGCAGCGCAGTGCCGCAGGCGGAGCTGCGCACCGGTGCCTTCGACGCGGCACTGCTCGACGGCGTCGCGCAGGTCGTGATCTCGCCGGGGCTGTCGCTGCGCGAGCCCGTGGCGCGCGAGGCCGCGAGCCGCGGCCTGCCGGTGGTTGGAGACATCGAGCTCTTCGCACGCGAGGCGCAGGCGCCGGTGGCGGCGATCACGGGCACCAACGGCAAGAGCACGGTGACGGCACTGCTCGCCGAGCTCGCCAATGCCGCGGGCCGCGAGGCGATCGCCGGCGCCAATCTCGGCGAACCGGCGCTCGACCTGCTCGAGCGCCCGGTGCCCGCGCTCTACGTGCTCGAGCTCTCGAGCTTCCAGCTCGAGACGACGTATTCGCTCGGGACCGCGACCGCGACGGTCCTCAACGTCACGCCCGACCACATGGATCGCTACGAGGCCTTGTCCGACTACGCGGCGGCGAAGGCCCGCATCTTCGACGGCTGCGAGGTCGCGGTGGTCAATGCCGACGACCCGGCCGTGCGCGCGATGCCGCGTCCCGGGCAGCACGTGCTGTCGTTCAGCCTCGACGACGCGCACGCCGACTACTTCCTGTCGCGCGAGGGCGAACCGTTGCTCACGTGCCGCGGGGAGCCGCTGCTGCCCCTGTCCGCCATGCGCCTGCAGGGCCTGCACAACGCCGCGAACGCGCTCGCCGCGCTCGCGATGTGCGAGGCGCTCGTGCTGCCGCGCGGGCCGGTGGTCGAGGCGCTCGCGTCCTTCGGCGGCCTGCCGCACCGCGCGCAATGGGTCGCCGACGTGAGCGGCGTGCGGTTCGTGAACGACTCGAAGGGAACCAACGTGGGCGCCACCCTGGCCGCGGTGTCGGGCATGAGCGGACCGCTCGTGCTGATCGCGGGCGGCGACGGCAAGAACCAGGATTTCGCCGCCCTGCGCGAGGCCTTCCGCGGCAAGGTCCGCCACGCCGTGCTGATCGGGCGCGACGCGCCGCGGCTCGCGGCGACACTCGAGGGCGTGTGCCCCACGGAGCAGGCGCCCGACCTGCCGTCCGCCGTGCGGGCCGCGCGCGCTGCCGCGCAGGCCGGCGACACGGTGCTGCTGTCGCCCGCCTGCGCCAGCCTCGACATGTTTCGTGACTACACGCACCGCGGCGACGAGTTCGCCGCGGCGGTGAGGAGCCTGGCCGGATGAGCACCGCAGCCCTTTCCTACGCCCGCTCGACCGGCCAGCCGCGGCGGCTGGTGCTCGATCCGTGGATCACGGGCGCCGTGTCTGCGCTGCTGCTCGTGGGCCTCGTGATGGTCGCCTCCGCGTCGATCGGCATCGCCGACCGCGAGAGCGGCCAGCCGTTCGCCTATTTCGAGCGCCAGCTGGTCTACGTCGGGCTCGGGCTGCTGGCCGCGCTCGCCGCGGTCGCCATCCCCACGAATGCCTGGGAGAAGTACTCGATCTACCTGCTCGGCGGCGCCTTCCTGCTGCTGCTGCTGGTGCTGGTCCCGGGCATCGGCGCCGAGGTGAACGGCAGCCGGCGCTGGGTGCGGCTCGGCTTCATGAATTTCCAGGTCTCCGAGCTCGCGCGCGTGATGCTGCTCGCCTACGTCGCGAGCTATGCGGTGCGCCGCGCCGACGAGTTGTCGGCCGACTTCAAGGGATTCATGAAGCCGGTCGGCGTGCTGGCCGCCGCGGCGGTGCTGCTGCTCCTCGAGCCCGATTTCGGCGCCGCGACGGTGCTGATGGCCACCGGCCTGGCGGTGCTGTTCCTGGCGGGCGCCCGCCTGCACCACCTCGCGGTGCCGGTCCTGGTCGGAGTGGGCGCCATGGGCGCGCTCGCCGTCACCTCGCCGTATCGCCTGCGCCGCCTGGTCGCGTTCCGCAATCCCTGGGAGGACCCGTTCGACAGCGGCTTCCAGCTCGTGCAGTCGCTGATCGCCATCGGCCGCGGCGAGTGGTTCGGCGTCGGCCTCGGATCGAGCGTGCAGAAGCTCTTCTACCTGCCCGAGGCGCACACCGACTTCGTGTTCGCCGTGCTCGCCGAGGAGTTCGGGTTCGTCGGCGTCGTGGTCGTCGTGGGCCTGTACGCGGTGCTGGTCGGGCGCGCGCTCGCGATCTCGCGCAACGCGGCCGACGCCGGGCTCACGTTCCAGTCGTACCTCGCGGCCGCGATCGGCACGTGGCTCGGGCTGCAGGCGTTCGTGAACATCGGCGTGAACATGGGCCTGCTGCCCACCAAGGGCCTGACCCTGCCGCTGCTCTCCTACGGCGGCAGCAGCATGCTGGTCACGCTGGGCACGCTGGGCGTGCTGCTCAGGATCAACCACGAGACGCAGATGACCGGCCGCTCGGCCATCACGCGGGAGGCGCGCCGCGAATGACGCGCCCGATCGCCATGGTCATGGCCGGCGGAACGGGAGGACACGTCTTCCCCGCGCTCGCGACCGCGCGCGTGCTGAAGACCCGCGGCTACGACATCGTCTGGCTCGGCACCGAGCGCGGCATCGAGGCGCGCCTCGTGCCGGCCGAGGGCATCCCCGTCGAGTGGCTGAGCGTGAGCGGGCTGCGCGGCAAGGGAGTCGCGACCCTGCTCGCGGCGCCGTTCCGGCTCGCGGTGGCGCTGGTGCAGGCGCTGCGCGCGGTGCGCAAGCATCGTCCCAGCGTCGTGCTCGGCGCCGGCGGCTTCGTCTCGGGACCGGGCGGGGTCGCCGCGTGGCTGCTGCGGCGGCCGCTGGTCGTCCACGAGCAGAACGCCGTGGCGGGGCTCACCAACCGCCTGCTCGCGCGCCTCGCCGATCGCGTGCTGGAGGGCTTCCCCGGCAGCTTCGGCCCCCGCGTGAAGGCGGAGCGGGTCGGTAATCCGGTGCGCCCGGAGATTGCCGCCATCCCGCCGCCCGAGCGCCGCTATGCCGGGCGTGAAGGCCGCGTGCGCCTGCTCGTGTTCGGCGGCAGCCAGGGCGCGGCGCGGCTCAACGCCGTCCTGCCCGCGGCGTTGGCGGAACTGCCTTTGCCACTGCGCCCGGAAGTGCTGCACCAGACCGGCAGCCGCGGCGTCGAGGAGACCGCTGCGTCGTACAGGTCGCGCGGCATCGAGGCCGACGTGCGTGCCTTCATCGACGACATGGCCGGCGCCTACGGCTGGGCCGACCTTGCCGTGTGCCGCGCGGGTGCGCTCACGGTGGCCGAGCTCGCGGCGGCGGGCGTGCCAGCGATCCTCGTGCCGTTCCCGGCGGCGGTCGACGATCACCAGACGCGCAACGCCGAGTACGTGGTCGAGGTGGGCGCGGCCGTGCTGCTTCCGGAGAGCGAGCTGACACCCGTCTCGCTCGCGGCGCGGCTGCGCGAACTGCTCGAAGCGGGACGCCCCCGGCTCGAGCGAATGGCGCGGGCAGCGCGCGGCGCGGCCATCACCGACGCGGACGAGCGACTCGCCGACGCCTGCGTCGCGGCAGCCGGGAGCGTGGCATGACCAAGCGCATCATGCGCCGGATCAACTGCATCCACTTCGTCGGCATCGGCGGCAGCGGCATGAGCGGCATCGCCGAGGTGCTGCTCAACCTCGGCTACGCGGTGCAGGGCTCCGACCTGAAGGCGAGCGACACGACGCGCCGTCTCGAGTCGCTCGGGGCACGCGTCCTGATCGGTCACGATGCCGGCCATGTCGCGGGCGCCGACGCCGTGGTCGTCTCGAGCGCGATCAACACCGCGAATCCCGAGGTCGCGCAGGCGCTCGCGCATCGCATCCCGGTCGTCAAGCGCGCCGAGATGCTCGGCGAGCTGATGCGCTTCCGCTACTCGATCGCCGTCGCCGGAACCCACGGCAAGACGACCACCACGAGCCTCGTCGCGAGCGTGCTGGCGGAAGGCGGCGAGGATCCGACGTTCGTCATCGGCGGGCGGTTGAAGAGCGCGGACGCCAATGCGCGTCTCGGCGCCGGCCGTTACCTCGTGGCGGAAGCCGACGAGAGCGACGCGTCCTTCATGCACCTGCAGCCGATGATCGCGATCGTCACCAACGTGGACGCCGACCACCTCGGCACGCACGGCGGCGACTTCGACAAGCTCAAGCAGAGCTTCGTCGAGTTCCTGCACAACCTGCCGTTCTACGGACTCGCGGTGGTCTGCAGCGACGACGCCGAGGCGGCACAGCTGATCCCGCAGATCGCGCGGCCTTACCTGACCTACGGATTCGACGAGCGCGCCGACGTGCGCGCGGTGAACGTGGTGCGCCAGGGCGGCCAGTCGAACTTCGACGTGCTGCGCCCCGGCGGGCGCAAGGCCCTGTCCGTGACCCTGAACCTTCCGGGCCGGCACAACGTGCTCAACGCGCTGGCGGCCATCGCGGTCGCGACGGAACTCGAGATCGACGACGGCGCCATCCAGCGTGCGCTCGCCGGCTTCCAGGGCATCGACCGGCGCCTGCAGGTGCTCGGCGACGTGACCGTGGATGGCGGGTGCGTCACGATCGTCGACGACTACGGCCACCACCCCACCGAGGTCGCCGCGACGCTCGAGGCCACGCGGCAGGGCTGGCCCGGCCGGCGCATCGTGCTGGTGTTCCAGCCGCATCGCTACACGCGCACCCGCGACCTGCTCGACGACTTCGCGCAGGTGCTCTCCACCGCCGACGCGCTCGTCGTCGCCGAGGTCTATCCCGCGGGCGAGGCGCCGATCGCGGGCGCCGACGCCAAGGCGCTGTGCCGCGCGGTTCGCACGCGCGGTCGCGTCGAGCCGGTGCTGCTCAAGTCGCTGGACGAGCTGCCGCAGGCGCTCGCCGGCATCCTCCGCGACGGCGACGTCGTGCTCACGATGGGCGCGGGGAGCATCGGTGCGGCGGCGCACGAGCTGCCTGCGGCGCTCGCGAAACCTGCCGGCAAGGGGAGCAGCACATGACGCTGCCGTCGCATTGCATCACCGATCCGCGTGACTTCGGGCGCGTCGCCGTGCTGCTCGGCGGCACGTCGTCGGAGCGCGAGGTCTCGCTCGACTCCGGACGCAACGTGCTCGAGGCACTGCTGCGGCGCGGCGTGGACGCCTCGGCGGTCGACGGCATTCCGGCGCTGGTGCAGGCGCTGTCGGACCCGGCGGGCCGCCGCTACGACCGCGTGTTCAACATCCTGCATGGCAACCGGGGCGGCGGCGAGGACGGCGTCCTGCAGGGACTGCTCGCCGCACTCGGCGTGCCCTGCACGGGCTCCGGCGTGCTCGGCTCCGCGCTCTCGATGGACAAGATCCGCACCAAGCAGGTGTGGCTCTCGCTCGGACTGCCGACCCCGGGGTACGTGAGCCTCGAGCGCGGCGACGACGTGGTCGCGGCCGCGCACAAGCTCGGCCTGCCGGTGATCGTGAAGCCCGCCTGCGAAGGATCGAGCGTGGGCGTGAGCCGCTGCTTCAAGGATGCCGACCTGGCCTCGGCCGTGGCGCTCGCGGCGCGCTTCGAGGGTCCGCTGCTCGTCGAGCAGCTGATCCAGGGCGAGGAGTACACCGTGGGCGTGCTCGGCACGGAGGCGCTGCCGTCCATCCGCATCGTGCCGGCCGGCGAGTACTACGACTACCACGCCAAGTACGTCGCCGAGGACACCCAGTACCTCTGCCCGGGCGCCTCGGGCGCGACGGAGCAGGAACTCGGCAGCCTCGCGCTGGCGGCGTTCTTCGCCGTGGACTGCTGGGGCTGGGGCCGCGTGGACTTCATGCGCGACCGCGCGGGCAGGCCGTGGCTCCTCGAGGTCAACACGGCGCCCGGGATGACCAGTCATTCGCTGGTGCCGAAGGCGGCCCGGCAGATCGGCGTGGATTTCGACGACCTCGTGTGGCGCGTGCTCGAGACGAGCTTCGCGCGGCCGGGTCGGGGCTGAGCGGATGCTGTCCTTCAAGAAGCGCAATCGCAGGCAGCCCCGGGGCGGCGAGCCCACGTGGCTCGAGCGCATCGACTGGCGTGCGCTTGGCCTCGGCGCCGGCACCGTCGCGGGCGCGCTCGTGGTGGGCTGGCTGCTGGTCTTCGCTCTCGACCGCCCGGTTCGCCGCGTGGTGGTGGAGGGCGCGTTCCAGCGTGTGTCGCCGCCCGAGATCGAGAGTGCCGTCGCGGAGGTGGTGCAGGGCGGACTCGCCTCCGTGGACCTGCGCAGGGTGCGCAGGCACATCGAGCAGATCGACTGGGTCGACAGCGCGGTGGTGCAGCGCCGCTGGCCCGATACGCTGCGCGTGACCATCGTCGAGCAGGTCGCCGCCGCGCGCTGGAACGACGCGGGGCTGCTGAACGCGCGCGGCGAGCTCTTCATCCGCAACGCCCGCTACGTGCCGCCCGAGCTGCCGCTGCTCGAGGGGCCGGACGGCAGCGAGGGCGCAGTCGCGCAGCTCTACCTCGACGCGCAGGGGCGCCTGCTCGAGGCGGGCTTGAGGCTCACCGGCGTGCGCCTCGACGAGCGCGGCGCCTGGCAGCTCGGCCTCGCGAACGGCGTGCAGGTGAGGCTCGGCCGCCTCGCCGTCACCGACCGCCTCGAGCGCTTCATTGCGCTCGCGAGCCCGCTGGTGGCGAAGCGCCTCGCCGAGATCACGTACGTGGACATGCGCTACACCAATGGATTCAGCGTGGGCTGGAACGCTCGTTCCGCCCTCGCCGTTGCCCCGCAGGAGATCGCGACGCCCGATGGCTAGGAAAACGGAACGTAACCTGATCGTCGGACTCGACATCGGCACCTCGAAGGTGGTGGCGATCGTCGGTGAGCTCGCCGCCGACGGGACCATCGAAGTCGTCGGCGTGGGGTCGCATCCCTCGCGCGGGCTGAAGAAAGGCGTCGTCGTCAACATCGACTCGACCGTGCAGTCCATCCAGCGCGCCGTGGAGGAAGCCGAGCTCATGGCGGGCTGCGAGATCCACTCGGTCTTCGCGGGCATCGCCGGCAGCCACGTCCGCAGCCTCAACTCGCACGGCATCGTCGCGATCCGCGACAAGGAAGTGACGCCCGGCGACGTGGACCGCGTCATCGACGCGGCGCGCGCGGTGGCGATCCCGGCCGACCAGAAGATCCTGCACATCCTGCCGCAGGAATTCATCATCGACGCGCAGGAGGGCATCCGCGAGCCGGTCGGCATGTCGGGCGTGCGCCTCGAGGCGAAGGTGCACATCGTGACCGGCGCCGACAGCGCCGCGCAGAACATCGTCAAGTGCGTGCAGCGCTGCGGCCTCGAGGTCGAGGACATCGTTCTCGAGCAGCTGGCCTCGAGCTATGCCGTGCTCGCCGAGGACGAGAAGGAACTCGGCGTGTGCCTCGTCGACATCGGCGGCGGTACCACCGACATCGCGGTGTTCTCGGGCGGTGCCATCCGCCACACCTCCGTGATCGGGATCGCGGGCGACCAGGTCACCAACGACATCGCGGTGAGCCTGCGTACGCCCACGCACCACGCCGAGGACCTCAAGATCAGGTACGCCTGCGCGCTCTCGCAGCTCGCGAACCCCGACGAGACCATCGAGGTGCCGAGCGTGGGCGACCGCCCGGCGCGCCGCCTCGCACGGCAGACGCTCGCCGAGGTCGTGGAGCCGCGCTACGAGGAACTCTTCGCGCTGGTGCGCGAGGAACTGCGCCGCGCGGGCTTCGACGAGATGATCGCCGCCGGCGTCGTGCTGACGGGCGGCAGCGCGAAGATGGAAGGCGTCATCGAGCTCGCCGAGGAGATCTTCCACGCGCCGGTGCGGCTCGGCTTGCCGCAGGGCGTGAGCGGCCTCGTCGACGTCGTGAGGAATCCCATTCATTCCACGGGCGTGGGCCTCCTGCTGTTCGGGCGGGAGAACCACCTCCGCCGGCACGGCCGCGGCCTGCCGGTCGGGGGCAACGTGCGCAGCGTGGTGGACCGGATGAGGGCGTGGTTCCAGGGGAATTTTTGAAGAAGGCTGAGGGCTGAGGGCTGAGGGTAGGAAGGGGCAGAGAGGAAGGATGAGCGGCGGGCGATAAGTCTCGGCTGGTGGTGCGAGGCGGTGCGGCTGGTTCTTACCTTCAGCCCTCAGCCTTCTGCCCTCAGCCTCCTCGAACGGGTTTTTCATTTTCACGGAGCGTCAAACAATGTTCGTACTTGCAGATACCGAGAATCAGGGGGCCGTCATCAAGGTGGTCGGCGTCGGCGGCGGCGGCGGCAACGCGGTCACGCACATGGTCGCCTCGGGGATCGAGGGCGTGGACTTCATCTGCATCAACACCGATGCGCAGGCGCTCAAGCATTCGAGGGTCAAGACCAGCCTGCAGATCGGCTCGAACATCACCAAGGGCCTCGGCGCAGGCGCCGACCCCGAGGTGGGCCGGCAGGCCGCGATGGAGGATCGCGACCGCATCGTCGAGCTCGTCGACGGTTCGGACATGATCTTCATCACCGCCGGCATGGGCGGCGGCACGGGCACCGGCGCCGCGCCGGTGGTGGCGCAGGTCGCGAAGGAGCTCGGCATCCTCACCGTGGCCGTCGTCACCAAGCCCTTCGAGATGGAAGGCAACAAGCGCCTCGCACTGGCCGACCAGGGTATCGCTGAGCTCGGCAAGTACGTCGATTCGCTGATCACCATCCCGAACCAGAAACTGCTCACGGTGCTCGGCGGCGACACGACGCTGCTCGACGCCTTCAAGTCCGCGAACCAGGTGCTGCAGGGCGCGGTGCAGGGCATCGCCGAGCTCATCACCCGGCCGGGCCTCATCAACGTCGACTTCGCCGACGTGAAGACCGTCATGGCCGAGACCGGCATGGCGATGATGGGCTCGGGTGCCGCGACCGGCGAGAACCGCGCGCGCGCCGCCGCCGAGGCCGCGATCTCGAGCCCGCTGCTCGAGGACGTGAACCTCTCGGGCGCGCACGGCCTGCTGATCAACGTCACCGCCGGCATGGACCTGCGCACCAGCGAGTTCCACGTCGTGGGCGACACCATCAAGCAGTTCGCCTCCGAGGATGCGACGGTGGTCGTGGGCTACGTCATCGATCCGGACATGACCGACCAGATCCGCGTCACGGTCGTCGCAACCGGCATCGGCCGTCCCATGTCCGTTCGCGGCATGCCGCCGGGCATGCAGCCGAAGGTCGAGGTCGTGGCCGGTGGCCGCGCCGCCCGCCGTCCCCTCGACGCCTATGCCGACTACGACCAGCCCGCCGTGGTGCGCCGTCGCCAGCGTGCGGTCGGCGACGACATCCGGGCTGACGCCGGTGGCGAGTCGTACCTCGACATCCCGGCGTTCCTGCGGCGGCAGGCGGACTGAGGAGGGCTGAGGGCTGAGGGCTGAGAGGAAGAGGGCGGAGGGCTGTGGGCTGTGGGCTGAAGGCTGAGGGTCGAAGACGACGCTCCGCGTCTCCGACCTTCAGCCTTCAGCCCTCAGCCTTCCGCCCTCAGCCTTCAGCCATTAGCCTGTTGGATCAATGGTTTATGCGTCATTTAATCGTTGTGCTATCCTCTCCGGCTAACTTTCCCGGGGATCTACGCCCTGCGTGCGCATGAAGTCCCTCCGATGCTCAACCAACGAACACTCAAGAACTCGATACGCGCCACGGGCGTGGGCCTGCACACCGGCAAGAAAGTGCTGATGGTGCTGCGGCCGGCGCCGGCCAATGCCGGCATTACCTTCCGGCGCACCGACCTCGATGAGCCGGTCGAGATCCCGGCGTGGGCGGAGAACGTCAGCGAGACGACGCTCGGCACGAGCCTGACCCAGGGGTCGGCCAAGGTCTCGACGGTCGAGCACCTGATGTCGGCGCTCGCAGGCCTCGGCATCGACAATCTCGTGGTGGAGCTGAGCGCCGGCGAAGTGCCGATCATGGACGGCAGCGCGGGGCCCTTCGTGTTCCTGCTGCAGTCCGCGGGCATCGCGGAGCAGAACGCGCCGAAGCGGTTCGTGCGCATCAAGAAGAGCGTCCGGGTCGAGGATGGCGACAAGTGGGCGCGCTTCGATCCCTACGACGGTTTCAAGGTGAACTTCGAAATCGAGTTCGACCATCCGGTGTTCAAGCGGCGCTCGCAGACCGCCTCGATGGATTTCTCCACCACCACCTTCCTGCGCGAGGTGAGCCGCGCGCGCACCTTCGGGTTCATGCGCGACCTCGAGTACATGCGCTCCCACAACCTCGCGCTCGGCGGCAACCTCGACAACGCGATCGTCCTCGACGATTACCGCATCCTGAACGAGGACGGCCTGCGCTACGAGGACGAGTTCGTGAAGCACAAGATCCTCGACGCGATCGGGGACCTCTACCTGCTCGGCCACAGCCTGATCGGCGAGTTCAGCGGCTACAAGTCCGGCCACGGCCTCAACAACCGCCTGCTGCGCACCCTGGTCGCCGACCGCTCGGCCTGGGAGGAAGTGACCTTCGAGACGCCGCAGGACGCGCCCATTTCGTACGTCGCGGCGGCGGCGACGGCCTGATCAGGCGCCTTTTCCGACCCGCACCCGCACTTTCCCGCTGACCACCTCGCCTGCGGCCGCGAGCTGCTCCTTCAGCCGCGCGCCCGTGTACCGGACGCGGGCCGACCAGGCCGCGGAATCCACCACGACCACGAGGTCGTCCGCCCGGCGCACAGCCGCGACGACGTGAGGTCGCACTGCCTCCGGCAGGGTCTGCTGCACGAGGGCTGTCAGCGAGGTCACGGCCGCGGCCTGCTGGGCGAGGCGTTCGAGCCCCTGCGGGAGGCCGGAGAAAAGGGGTTTCAAGCGATCTGACATTGTTAAGAGATTGTTTATAGCGGTAGGTTCGGATTGTCACCCGGAGGTTGATCCGGCATAGTCTGCCGCCTCGCTGCTGGGCGGGTCCACCTCCGGCGTGAACCAACCGGCGTGACATTGTGACGCAGCGCCTCCCGCGCCGGGGGCACCGCGTGCATATTCTTCGGCCCCCAAGAGGGTGAGCGCCGCAATGCATTTCCAGATCGTCGCAGGCCGCACCGGCCGCCGCTGGCAGCTCGACTTGAGCCAGCCCAGGAACCTGCTCCTCGCAGGCAGCCTGGCGCTCCTGGTCACTGCCACGATTTTCACCGCCGGGCTGCAGCTCGGCCGCTTCATCACCGGCCCGTTGCTTCGCCAGGAGTTCAGCCAGGCGCTCGAGCAGCAGCAGCAGGACCTGAAGGTCGCGCGCGGCCAGTTGCAGGGCAAGGTCGACGCCATCGCCTCGCGCGTCGGCACGATGAACGCCCACCTGATCCGGCTCGACGCGCTCGGACGGCGCATCACCGACCTCGCCAACCTCGACCGCGGCGAATTCGATTTCGACAAGGCTCCGCCCTCCGGCGGCCCGGACCTCGAGATCGAGCCGCAGGCCGGCGGTTCCGCGCAGGTTGCCGACCTGACGTCCGTGCTCGACGCGCTCGAGGCGCAGCTCGAGGACCGCCAGCAGCAACTCACGGTGCTCGAAAGCCTCATGTCCACCCGGCGGCTCGACGAGCGCATCCAGCCGAGCGGCTGGCCCCTCGTCGGAGGCTGGATCACCTCGCATTTCGGCCGTCGTTCGGACCCGTTCACGGGCCACAGCGCATTCCACGCCGGCGTCGATTTCACCGGCCCCTCCGGCAGCCGCGTGATCACCACCGGCCCGGGCGTAGTTTCATTTTCCGGTTACAAATCGGGCTACGGCTACGTGGTCGAAGTGACGCATCCGACCGGCTACGTCACGCGCTACGGTCACAACTCGCGCAACCTCGTCCGCCCGGGCCAGACCGTCGAAAAGGGCCAGGCGATCGCGGTCATCGGCAGCACCGGCCGTTCCACCGGCAACCACGTGCATTTCGAGGTCGAGCGCGACGGCAATCGGCTGAACCCGATGCGCTACCTGGGTGCGCCCTGACGCGAGCGGACCGGCGGCTGGCAAGCGGGGAAGTGCCGGCCACTTGTGTGGCCCGCTTCCTGTAAAATCCCGCCCTTTCCGTTCGCCCTCCCGGAGCCCAAGTGGCCAATTGGCTTGCCCGCATCTTTGGTAGCCGCAACCAGCGGCTCGTCGGCCAGTACACCGGCATCGTCAAGAAGATCAACGCGTTCGAGCCCGCGCTCCAGGCGCTGTCCGACGAGCAACTGGCTGCCAGGACGCAGTTCTTCCGCGACCAGCTGGCTGCCGGCAAGACCGTGGACGACGTCCTGGCGGAGGCCTTCGCGGTGGTCCGCGAGGCGTCACGCCGCACGCTCGGGCTGCGCCACTTCGACGTGCAGCTGATCGGCGGCATGGTGCTGCACGAGGGCAAGATCGCCGAGATGCGTACCGGCGAGGGCAAGACGCTGGTCGCCACGCTCGCCGCCTACCTGAACGCGCTGCCGGGCCTCGGCACGCACATCATCACCGTCAACGAATACCTCGCGAGCCGCGACGCGGAGTGGATGGGGCCCATCTACCGCTTCCTCGGCATGACCGTCGGCGTGGTCAAGGCCGGGCAGACGTCCGAGGAGAAGCGCGAGGCCTACGCCGCCGACATCACCTACGGCACCAACAACGAGCTCGGCTTCGACTACCTGCGCGACAATCTCTCCTTCCGCCTCGAGGACCGCATGCAGCGGACCCTCGCCTACGCGATCGTCGACGAGGTGGACTCGATCCTCATCGACGAGGCGCGCACGCCGCTGATCATTTCCGGCCCGGCGGAGGAGAGCACCGAGAGCTACACCCGCATCAACGAGCTGGTGCCGCGCCTGAAGAAGCAGGAGTCCGAGGAGGGACCCGGCGACTACTGGGCCGACGAGAAGGGCAAGCAGGTGCACCTCTCCGACGACGGCCACGAGCACGTCGAGGAACTGTTCCTGCGCGCGGGCCTGCTGCAGGAAGGCCAGAGCCTGTACGACCCCGCCAACATCCGCCTGATGCACCACCTGAACGCGGCGTTGCGCGCGCACGCGCTCTATCGCAAGGACGTCGAGTACATCGTCAGGAACGGCGAGGTCATCATCGTCGACGAGTTCACCGGCCGCACGATGCCGGGCCGTCGCTGGTCCGACGGCCTGCACCAGGCCGTGGAGGCGAAGGAAGGCGTGCGGGTGCGCGAGGAGAACCAGACCGTCGCCTCGATCACCTTCCAGAACTTCTTCCGCATGTACGGCAAGCTCGCCGGCATGACGGGCACGGCGGACACCGAGGCGTTCGAGTTCCAGCAGATCTACGGGCTCGAGGTCGTGGTGATTCCGACCCATCGGCCGATGGTCCGCGACGACGCGCCGGACCTCGTCTACCTCACGCAGAAGGACAAGTTCGAGACGATCATCGAGGACATCCGCGAGTGTGCCAAGCGTCGGCAGCCGGTGCTGGTCGGCACGACATCGGTCGAGACCTCGGAGTTCCTCTCGGGACTGCTGAAGAAACACGGCATCGAGCACAACGTGCTGAACGCCAAGCAGCACGACCGCGAGGCGCTGGTCGTGACGCAGGCCGGCCGCCCCGGCACCGTGACGATCGCGACGAACATGGCCGGCCGCGGTACCGACATCGTGCTGGGCGGCAACCTCAAGGCCGAGCTGGCGGCCGTCGACCCCGCCGACGAGGCGGCGCGCAAGGCGATCGAGGCCGACTGGCAGAAGCGCCACGAGGAGGTGATCGCCGCGGGCGGCCTGCACATCGTCGGCACCGAGCGCCACGAGTCCCGCCGCATCGACAACCAGCTGCGCGGACGCTCCGGCCGCCAGGGCGACCCGGGCTCGAGCCGCTTCTACCTCTCGCTCGAAGACAACCTGATGCGCATCTTCGGCGACCCGGAGCGCACCAAGCGCTGGCTGCAGACCGCGGGAATGAAGGAAGGCGAGGTGATCGAGAGCAAGATGCTCTCGCGCCAGATCGAGCGCGCGCAGCGCAAGGTGGAAGCCTACAACTTCGACCTGCGCAAGAACCTGCTCGAGTACGACGACGTCGCCAACGACCAGCGCAAGGTCATCTACCAGCAGCGCACCGAGCTCATGGCCGCGGACGACATCTCGGATTCCGTCACCGGCATCCGGGCCGAAGTCGTGAACGTCATCATCGACCAGTACGTGCCGCGCGAAAGCGTCGAGGACGAGTGGAACCTGCCCGGCCTCGCCGAGGCCATCGCAGCGCGACTTCGGGGTGCAGGTCGATCCGAAGGCCTGGCTCGAGGCCGACCACGAGATCGCCGAGGCCGGACTGCGCGAGCGCGTCGTCAAGGCGGTCGAGGACGCGTACCAGCTCAAGGTCGAGCAGGTCGGCGCGCCCGTGATGCGCCACCTCGAGAAGGCCGTGATGCTGCAGGAGCTCGATCGCCACTGGCGCGACCACCTCGGGGCCATGGATTACCTGCGCCAGGGCATCCACCTGCGCGCCTATGCGCAGAAGAACCCGAAGCAGGAGTACAAGCGCGAGGCGTTCGAGCTGTTCGGCGCGCTGCTCGACCGCATCAAGCACGACACCATCTCGCTGCTGTCGCGGCTGCAGGTGCGCACCGAGGCCGAGATCGAGGAGCAGGAGCGCGAGCGGGAGCGGGAGCGGCAGATGGCTGCGCGCAAGCTGCAGTTGCAGCACGCCTCGCCGCAGTCCGTCATCTCGGGTGACGCGGCGCCCGTCGGTCCAGAGCAGGCAGCCGCGGCGTCCGCCGGCCCCGGACCGGGCGGGCCGTTCGCGGCTGGCCCCACGTCAGCCCCCGAGCCGATTGCCCCGGTCGTGCGTGAAGGCCGCAAGGTCGGGCGCAACGAGCCCTGTCCCTGCGGGTCGGGGAAGAAGTACAAGCACTGCCACGGACAGCTGGCGAAACAGGCGTGAGGGCAAGAGGCTGAGGGCTGGTCCACAGCACATTCTCGTCGTCGCCGGCGCGTTGTTCGATGCGTCCGGCCGTGTGCTGATCGCGCAGCGTCCGCCCGGCAAGGCGTTGGCGGGTCGCTGGGAATTTCCCGGCGGCAAGCTCCATGCTGGCGAGGAGGCGCAGGCCGGCCTCGTGCGCGAACTGCGCGAGGAACTCGGCGTCGAGGTCCACGCGGCCGAGCGGCTGGTCCGTTACTCCCATGCGTATCCAGAGCGGGTCGTCTGGCTCGACATGTGGATCGTCACGTCATGGAGCGGCGTGGTGCGAGGACTCGACGGCCAGGCGTTGAAATGGGTGGAGCCCGCCCAGTTGCACGAGGAAGACATCCTCGAGGCCGACCAACCGATCGTCGACGCGTTGCAGCGCCGTCCAGTGACAGGCGTCTAGCGCGCCGGACCGACCTTGCTGAGCAGCGGGTAGTCGTCGGGGCGGTCGATCGACCCGACCGCCAGGTCGATGTCGAGGTTCGGCCAGCGCAGATGACCCGGGGCAGAGAGTTCCACGTTGCTCAGGTCGTCGATCGAGGCAGCGCGGAACCAGGGGAACTGCTCGAACGGGAGGAACCTCTCTCGGTCGCCGAATAGCAGCCAGAAGCCGTGCTTCGAAACGTTTGTGACTTCAACGTCCGAAGTGCGTGTTCCAGGCCCGCCGGATTTCTTGCTCATGTTTCCTGATGAGTTCGAGCGATTCGAACAATGCCGATTGCTTGAGGCCATGATTGTGCGCCAGGGAAACGGCGGGTTCCAACCAGAACTTGGCCTCGCCGTCCGGTGACTGAACGTGTACATGCATGCGGCTCTCCTCCCGTGAGAAGAAGAACAGACGAAACTGTCCGCTGCGCAGGATGGTCGGACTCACCCCGTGAGCGTGGGGCGGCCCGTTTGCGCGGTCACGGCGAGAAATAGCTGCGTTTCGGGTGAAGCGCCGCGGCCAGGCGCGATCAGGCGCGCGTGAGGCGGCAGGCGATCTCGTGCAGTGCCGGGATGCCGAACTCCGCGAACTTCGGTTCCTGCGCGAGGATGTCGACGCGCTCGAGCACCTCGATCTTGAAGGCAGGGCCGAACCGGGCGCGGATTTCGACTTCCTCGACCGAGAACGGCGGCCCGCCCCGCATTTCCTGCGGATACTCGAAGGCGATCAGCAGCATCGCCACGCCCGGCGGGACGAGGCGAGCCATCGACTCGGCGTAGCTCGAACGCATCTCCGGCGGCAGCGCGACCAGCGCCGCACGGTCGTACACCGCACCCACCGGTCCCAGGATCTCCGCGGTCAGCCCCAGCGCATCGCCCTCGAGGATTTCATACGGCCCGGCCGTGTGCCGGACGAAATCGCCGGCGGAAGTGCGCGCGGGCTCGAGTCCCTGGGTCGCGAAGAAGTCGCGGGTCGCGATCGAGCTCAATTCGCTGCCGACGATGCGGTGGCCGCGCGCGGCGAGCCACGGCATGTCGAGGCTCTTGCCGCAGAGCGGCACGTAGACTCGCACACCGGCGGGCACGCCAAGTTGCGGCCACCATCGTTCGAGCAGCGGGTGCACCGCGGACTGGTGAAAGCCGATCTGGCCGGTCCGCCAGCGTTCGTGCCAGAAGTCCTGGTGCATGAGTGCCTGCGGTTGCTTTCAGTGCCGCGGCGGCTGGCCGGAAGACTCGTCGTCCTCGGGCCACGACGCTGCGATCTCGTCGCCGGGAATCGCGCGCTGCTCGCTCACCCACGCGCCGAGGTCGATCAGCTTGCAGCGCTCGCTGCAGAACGGGCGGAACGGCGAGGCCGGCGACCATTCCACGGGGCGTTGGCAGGTGGGGCAGGGGACGGTGCGGGCCATCGCCTCAGGTGCAGGTGGCGAGCGTGAAGCGCACGTCCTCGGTCGTCTGGATCGGGCGCGTGCCCGCGTGCTGCCAGACGAGGAATCGGATGCTGCAGCGATAGTGGCTGCCGCTGATCTCGGGGTAGATGTCCGTGCCCGTCGGCAGCACGATGCGGATCATCTGCGCCGGCACGTCGCGGTCGAGCTGGAGGTGGAAGACGCCGTTCGGGGCGACCTCGGGCCGCGAGCGCGCCTGCTCGCGGGTCATCCACAGCAGTTCGCCGACCGCATCGCCGAGCGGGCGGATCACGGCGAGCCAGTGCGCGAAGTCGGCGCCGCGGATCTCGTCCGGCTGGTTGAGCCAGTGCGTGTAGTCGGGCAGGTCGAACTCGCAGGTGCCGCCCGGGATGGTGCTGCGATGCTTGATCGCGTTCAGGAACTCGGAGTCGCGCAGCTTCTGCATGAAGAGCGCACCGACGTTGCTCAGTTCCTCGCGCATCCGGTGCAGCTTGGTGAGCAGCGCCTTGAGCCGGATGGCGTCCACGCCGGGGCGGGTGCTGTAGGCGGCGAGCTGGCTCATCTGCCGCTCGAGTTCCTTCAGCACCTCGCCGCGCACGTCGCCGCGCTGGGTGATCGCGAGGATCTCGAGCAGCGAGGACACCGCGGCGCGGGTCGACCACGGGTCGGCCTTGGTGTGATGGTGCACGGCCTGCTGGTAGAGGAAATCGAGGCGCAGGAAATTGCGCATCCGCTCGTTGAGCGGCTGCTCGAAGACGATCGTGCGGGTAGCCGCATCCACCGAGGGCAGTGCGGCCTCGTTTGCATTCATGGCAGGTATTCTGCTCTAGGGGCGCGGAGGGGCACAACCCGTCCGGCCGGGCCGATCTTCGCCAATCCCGTCACATTTGCGGTCAGCGTTGCGGCCTTGGCTTGGGCATGCTGGAGGTATGGAACGGACTGTATATGATAGTAATATACAAGATGTGGTGGACCTCGCGCGGATCACGGCTTTCGAATGGGACGCGGGGAACCGCGGGAAGAACCTGCGTCACGCGGTCTCCGACGCGGAGGCAGAGCAGGTGTTCTTCGGGGTGCCGCTGCTGATCCTGGTCGATGGCAGCCACAGCGAGACCGAGCCGAGGTTCCATGCGCTGGGGCAGACCGTGGCCTCGAGGCGTTTGCACGTGACCTTCACGCTAAGGAGCGAAGCCACGTTGATCCGCGTGGTCTCTGCACGGGACATGCATCGGAAGGAGCGGGCCGTCTATGAAAGCAAAGTTCAAGAAAGTCCCTAAGCTCAAGTCCGAGGAGGCGGAGCGTGCCTTCTGGGGGACGCGGGACAGTGCGGACTACCTCGACTGGTCCCGGTCGCAGGCCGTGCGGCTCGCCAACCTGAAGCCGTCCACGGAGACGATTTCGCTGCGCTTGCCGAAGCACCTGCTCGACGGCATACGTGTCGCCGCCAACGCACGTGACGTGCCCTATCAGTCGCTGATCAAGTTATGGCTGCAGGAGAAGATGGAGGAGCGGCGATGAAGGTTGCAGGAAGAAGCCACGCCGTCCGGACAAGGCGGGGGCTCGCCGAGATGCGTCGCTTGCGCGAAGAACTCGCGCACTCGGCTGGCGATGGTCGCCGCGGAAGACCCGGTCGAGTGGGCCGTGGTTCCTAGCTTCTCGCTGCAAGCAGCCGGTACTTCTCATCAAGCTGAGCAACCGTGGCCCGCAGGTCATCCACCCGCCCCGTGTTGCGCACAATGTCATCGGCCATGGCGAGCCGCTCGGCGCGGGTCGCCTGCGCTTCGAGCGAGGCCTGCGCCTGTTCGGGCGTGACACCGTCGCGCGAGGTCAGCCGCTCGACCTGCAGCGCCTCCGGCACGTCCACCAGCAGCACGCGGTCCACGTGGTCGCGACGCCGGCCCTCGGCAAGCAGCGGGATCACGAGGACCTGGTAGGCGCCCCCAGCCTCGCGCGACTGGCGCTCCATTTCCTGGCGTATGGCGGGGTGCAGGATCTCCTCGAGGCGTCGCTTGGCCGCGGGCTCGGCGAAGATCAACTCCCGCATGCTGCGGCGATCGATGCGGCCGTCGTCGCCGAGCACGTCGCGGACCGAATGCCTCTACGACCGCCGCCAGAGCCGGTTGCCCGGGCTCGACAATCGCGCGCGCGATCACGTCGGTGTCGATGACCGGCACGCCGAGTTCGGCGAAGAGATTCGCAACGGTGGTCTTGCCGCTCGCGATGCCGCCGGTGAGCGCTACACGAAAGGGAGGCATGTCGGGAGACTAACCGAATCCCGCGTTGCCGCGGAAACGCGGGATCAGCGATCGAGCCCGGAGTAGGCGAGATAGCCGCCGACGATCTGCGGGCCCCACATGAGCGCAATCCAGCCGGCCGCGGCGAGATACGGGCCGAAAGGGATGGGGATGTTGCGATCGCGGCCGCGCACGACGATCAGCAGGAGGCCGATGACGGCGCCGGCAAAGGCGGACAGCAGGATGACGAGCGGCAGCATCTGCCAGCCCATCCATGCGCCGAACGCGCCGAGCAGCTTGAAGTCGCCGTAGCCCATGCCTTCCTTGCCCGTGGCAAGCTTGAAGGCCCAGTACACGAGCCACAGGGTCAGGTAACCCGCCGCTGCGCCGACGATCGCCGACTTCGGGTCCACCGGCATCGGTGGCGCGAGGCCCGCGCTCCACGCGAGGCTCAGCAGCAGGCCGAGCCAGAGCAGCGGCAGCGTTATGACGTCGGGCAGGATCTGGTGATCGAGGTCGATCACCGTGAGCGCCACCAGCGCCCAGGTAAACATGAGGGCGGCCACCGTCTGCCAGTGCCAACCGAATCTCCAGGCCACCGCCGCCGAGAGAATCGCCGTGGCGAGTTCGACGATGGGATAGCGCGGGGAAATCCCGGCCCTGCAGTTCGCACACTTGCCGCCGAGCAGCAGGTAGCTCACGACGGGAATGTTCTGGTGCGACTTGATCGGGGCGCCGCAGTGGGGGCAGGCGGAGCGGGGGAAGAAGAGATTGTAAGAGGCTGAGGGCTGAGGGCTGAGGGTTGAGGGGGAGGAGTCGGAGGAGGAGGCCGAGAGCGTTTCGGTGGCCTGCTCGCGCCACTGCCGGTCGAGCATGATCGGCAGCCGGTGGATGACCACGTTCAGGAAGCTGCCGACCAGCAGCGACAGGATGAACACGCTGCCGATGAGCAGCGCCGGTGTTTCCGCCAAGACCTCGAATACCGTCATCCTGTTCCTCGCCTATAGGAAAACGCCGCGCATTGCGCGGCGTCCTCCCTCTTACTCACAGCCCTCAGCCCTCAGCCTTCCGCTGTTGACCCTCAGCCCACGGCCTTCCTGTCCTAAATGACTGCTCCGAGCTTGAAGATCGGCAGGTACATGGCGATCACGAGTCCGCCGACCAGCACGCCGAGGATGACCATGATCATCGGCTCGAGCAGGCTGCTCAGGCTGTCGACCGCGGCGTCCACGTCGGCCTCGTAGAAATCAGCCACCTTGGCAGCCATGTCGTCGAGCGAGCCGGATTCCTCGCCGACGGCGATCATCTGCACGACCATGTTGGGGAAGAGGCCCGTGTTCTCCATGGCGCGCTGCATGCGCATGCCGGTGGAGATTTCGTCGCGCATCTTCATCGTGGCGTCCTGGTAGACGATGTTGCCGGTCGCGCCGGCCACGGACTTCATCGCCTCGACCAACGGCACGCCGGCGCTGAACATGGTGGCCAGCGTGCGCGCGAAGCGCGCAATGGCGGCCTTCTTCAGGATCGGTCCGATGACCGGGATCTGCAGGGACATGCGGTCCAGGAACTGGCGCATCGGCCGGGAGCGCTTGTAGAAATACCCGAAGGTGAAGACCAGCGGCGACGACGACGATCAACAGCAGCCAGCCCTTGGCCTGCATCCAGCGGGACATGTTGATGACGATCTGCGTGAAGGCCGGCAGGTCTGCACCGAAGCCCTTGAACAGGCTCTCGAACTGCGGGATCACGAACAGCAGCAGGATCACCGTCACGATGACGGCGACGGCAAGCACCGCGGCCGGATAGAACAGCGCCTTCTTGATCTTCTTCTTCAGGGCCTCGGTCTTTTCCTTGTAGGTTGCGATCTTGTCCAGCACGGTCTCGAGGGCGCCGGCGTGTTCGCCGGCCTCGACGAGGTTCACGAACAGGTCGTCGAAGTACAGTGGGTGCTTGGCGAGCGCCTGGTTGAGCGCGTTGCCGGTCTCGATGTCCGACTTGATCGCGAGGACGAGCTTCTGCACGGCCGGCTTGTCGTTACCGACGCCGATGATCTCGAATGCCTGCACCATCGGGATGCCGGCGGTGAGCATCGTGGCGAGCTGTCGGGCGAAGACCGCGATGTCTTCCGGCGTGACCTTGCCTTCGCTCTTGAAGAACGGGGTGTCCTTGCGGACCCGGGACGCGGCGATGCCCTGGCGCCGCAGGTCGGCACGCATCTCCAACTCGTCCTTGGCGAGACCGCGGCCCTTGACCCGGTTGCCCTTCCTGTCCTTGCCTTCCCAGAGGAACGGGAATTGCTTGCTAGAGATAGCTTCAGCCATATGACTCTTGCCCTGCCTTTCAGTCCACCGTCACGCGGTTGATCTCGTCGAGGCTCGTCATGCCGTCCCGGACCTTCTTCAGCGCCGCCTGGCGCAGGTTCCAGATGCCCTCGCGCGCGGCCTGGTCCTTGATCTGGATCGCGTTGCCGCCTTCCATGATGATCCGGCCGGTTTCCTCGGAGATCGGCATCACCTCGTAGATTCCTGTCCGGCCCTTATACCCGTCCGTGCACTGGGTGCAACCGACAGGGGCGAAAATCTGGAGACCGCTCGCGATTTCCTCGTGACTGAAGCCCTCTTTCAGCAGGGCCTCCTCGGGAATGTCGACTTTCTGCTTGCAGTTGCCGCACAGGCGCCGCGCGAGCCGCTGGGCGATGATCAGGCTGACCGAGGTGGCGATGGCGTACGGCTTCACGCCCATGTCGACCAGCCGGGTCAGGGTCTTCGGGGCATCGTTGGTGTGCAGGGTCGACAGCACCAGGTGGCCGGTCTGGGCGGCCTTCAAGGCGATTTCGGCGGTCTCGATGTCGCGGATTTCGCCGACCATGATCACGTCGGGGTCCTGGCGCAGGAACGCGCGCAGGGCGCCCGCGAAAGTGAGGCCCACTTTCGGATTGACGTTCACCTGGTTGATGCCGGGCAGCATGATTTCGACGGGGTCTTCGGCCGTCGAGATGTTGGTGTCCTCGGTGTTGAGGATGTTGAGGCCGGTGTAGAGCGAGACCGTCTTGCCGCTGCCGGTCGGGCCGGTCACGAGGATCATCCCGTGCGGCTTCGCGAGGGCCTCCATG
This sequence comes from uncultured Gammaproteobacteria bacterium, assembly GCA_963778185.1. GTDB lineage: Bacteria > Pseudomonadota > Gammaproteobacteria > Steroidobacterales > Steroidobacteraceae > RPQJ01. Next base: position 2,131,157 of record CAVZTF010000003.1, read on the forward strand.
TAGAGCTTCTTCTGGAACGGCTCGTAGCCCAGCGAATCGATGCCGAGCGTCGCGCTCGACGAATCGAGGATACGCATCACGATCTTCTCGCCGAAGAGCGTCGGGCAGCTGCTCAGGCGGAAGTCGATGGCCCGGTTCTTCGAGATGCGCATCTTGATGCGGCCGTCCTGCGGGACGCGCCGCTCGGCGATGTCGAGCCGTGACATGACTTTCAGCCGGGCTGCCAGCTTGATCGCTAGCTGCACCGGCGGCGTGGCCACTTCTTTCAGCACGCCGTCCAGCCGGAAACGGATGCGGTACGAGCGCTCATAGGGCTCGAAGTGGATGTCGGACGCGCCGCGCTTGATGGCGTCCAGCATCACCTTGTTCACGAAGCGGACGATCGGCGCCTCGTCGACGTCCGCGCGCTCGACGCCCTCGTCGACGGCGTCCTCGTCGGACGTGACCTCGAGGCTGTCGAGCTCGAAGTCATCGCCGGCCAGTTCCGGCATGTTCGTGTCGACCTGCTCGATCGACTTGCTGAGCAGCTTGTCGAGCTTGTCTTCCTCGACGACGACGGCTTCGACGGAGAGTCCCGTCGCGAACTTGACCTCGTCGAGCGCATGCAGGTTGGTCGGGTCGGAGATCGCGACGAAGAGCCGCTTGCCGCGCTTGACGAGCGGCAGGACCCGGTGCCGGCGCAGGGTCTTCTCGCTGACCAGCTTGACGATCTCGAAATCGACCTGGACCGCGTCGAGGTCGAGCAGGGGCGCGCCGAACTCCTGCGAGGCCGCGATCGCAACCTCTCGCGCGTCGGCGAGGTTGTGCTCGACGAGGTAGGTGACGACCTGGATGCGGCGCTCGCGGGAGGCCGCCAGCGCATCGACCATGGCGGAGTCGGACACGAGCCCGTCCGCCACGAGCCGCTGGGGCAGGCCCTGCAAGCCCGATCGGGAGGCTCCGGCAGCGGAAATTGCCGCGTCATTCATTGACTTAGGTGCGCATGGCCCAGCGGGGAGGAAGACAGTGTTGCACGTTACCCGAGAAGGCAAGCGCCTTCAAATGTTAAGTCGCGTCGATTCTCCGCCAGCAGGCCTGGCAGCGTTATGACGTGTGTCACGTCCTTGCAATGAGGCCGGCTGCAGCCGCGTGGCCACGCGGGCGGCAACCCAAAAAGAGAGCCCCCGCACAGGGCGGGGGCTCGGTTCGAACGCTCGAGCCTCAGGCTCGAGGTTCCATTCAGCTTACGGACGGCAGGTCGACGGCAGGTACTTGCCTGGGATCGCGGTCGCCGGGGCGACCACCGGCGCCATCGTCAGGTCACAGTCGCCGGAACCGGCAGCCGTCGCCGCAGACCCAGACCACGTCGCCATTGGCGGTCGCACCGGGCTGCAGGACGACGTGATCCATGGTGTCGATCGCGGCGTTCACCTGGTCACCGTAGGTGACGATGATGTTGCCCTGGTCAACCGCGATGCTTGTCGACGTACTTGCCCTCCGGCAGCCGCGGTCCAGCCGAGGTCGCCGACCGCCCGCGCCGTCGTCCGTCGGCCACGCGCCACGGTCAGCGTAGATACTCGGACACGGCCGCCTTGGTGGCGGACGCCATCGCCAGGCCTTCCGAGGCCTGCGCACGGATCGTGTAGTCCTGGTAGGCAGGAATCGCGATCGCGGCGAGGATGCCGATGATCGCCACGACGATCATCAGTTCGATGAGGGTGAAACCCTTCTGGACCTTGTTCATCATTTCAGTAGCTCCTTGGATTACCGGGTCAGTTCAGCGGCCACGCGGCCAGCACCTGATGAAAAGCAAGGAGCGTGCCAAGGCAGCTCTATTGTCTAACCGTATGTTTTTAAAACACTAAAATTTACGACCGACGTCTTGCTGCCCAACGATCACGGCAGGCAGTTGACCAGGATGGTCACATTGCGACGGATCGTGTCAGGTATTCGCGGCCCGGCGGTAGTGGCGGAACACGGCATAGCTGCAGGCACAGGACAAGGCCACGAGCGCGAGGCCGGGCGCCAGGGACCGCAGGACGTGCAGCGGCGACGCGAAGAAGGTCCGGTAGAACCCCGCGGCGTAGCCTGCATAAACGGAGTACGACCAGGCAGTGACGAACCCGGTGGTCAGCAGGTAGACGAGGTACCTGGACCACGGCCGCAGGACCGCGGTGCCCACGCAGGCGACGAGAGCGACCATCGTGATCAGCGCGTGGAGCCATGAACGATCGACATAGGCGGCCCACGCCGTATACGCGCCGTACACGGCCAGCAGCGCAACCGTCACCAACATGCCTGGCGGAGTGGTCCGGCGCACCGGGCTTGCCTACTCTATGCCCAGCTTCTTCACGCGGTACCGGAGCTGCCTGAACGTCATGCCGAGCAGCTCCGCCGCCTTGGTCTTGTTGTATCGCGTCTGCTCGAGCGCCTTGACGATGGCTTCCCGCTGGATGTGTTCGAGCTGCCCCTCGAGCCCGTCCGCCGCGATGTCGTCCACCACGGACGGCAACTCCATGCCGGCGCCCTGCTTGAGCTGGACGTCCTCCGGCCGGATGCGATCGTCCGAGCACAGCGTCACGGCCCGCTCGAGGATGTTCTCGAGCTCGCGTACGTTGCCCGGGTAGGCGTACGACAACAGCCTGTCCATGGCGGCATCGGTCATTTCCGGCCGGCTCGCGCCGATCTGCTTCGACACGCGGTCCAGCAGCACGTCCACCAGCTGCGGGACGTCGTCGAGGCGCTCGCGCAGCGCCGGCACGTGCAGTTCGATGACGTTGATGCGGTAATACAGGTCCTCGCGGAACCTGCCAGCCTTCACCAGTTCGTCGAGCTTGCGGTGCGTGGCGGAAAGAATCCGCACGTCCACCGGCACCTCGCGGGTCTCTCCCACGGGTCGCACCGACTTCTCCTGGATCACCCGCAGCAGCTTCACCTGCATGTGCAACGGCAGGTCGGCGACTTCGTCCAGGAACAACGTGCCGCCCTCCGCGCTGCGGATCAGGCCTTCCTTGTCCGCGACCGCGCCGGTGAAGCTGCCCTTCTTGTGACCGAAGAGCTCGCTCTCCATGAGCTCCGACGGAATCGCGCCGCAGTTCACCGGCACGAACGGGCCGTCCGAGCGCGGCCCGGAGTCGTGAATCAGCCGCGCCACCAGTTCCTTGCCCGTGCCGGAGTCGCCGGAGATGTGCACCGGGGCCTGGGAGCGCGCCACCTTCGCAATCATCTGCCGCAGTTCCTGCATGGGCTTCGAGTCGCCGAGCAGCCTGAGCGTGGAGCGGCGGGTCGTCTCCTCGATGCTCTCGCCGAGCTTGAGCGTGGCGGTGATGAGCCTGCGCAGCGCCGTGAGGTCCAGCGGCTTCGAGATGAAGTCGAACGCGCCGAGCTTGAGCGCTCGCACCGCCGCCTCGACGTTGCCGTGTGCCGTGATGACGGCCACGGGCACGCCCGGCCGCTGCGTCTGGATCCACTGCACGAGGTCGAGCCCGTCGCCGTCAGGCAGGCGCATGTCCGTGAGCACGAGGTCGAAGCGCTCGCCGCCCAGCAACTTCACGGCCGACCGGTAGTCGCCCGCCGTCGCGACGTCGATGTTCATGCGGCCGAGCGTGATGGACAGCAGTTCCCGGATGTCGGGTTCGTCGTCGACGATGAGGGCGCGGGGAGGCATGAGGAAGGCTGAGGGCCGAGGGCTGAGGGCTGAGGGAAGATAGCCTACAGCCCCTGCTGGTGGCTCTCCACCCCCCGAGGGGATGAGTTCAATCGCGTTTCGTTGCTGGCAAACCGCTTCTGGAGTGCCCGGATCAGCGAATTGAGGGACTTCGTCGTCTCGACGCATTGGCGTTCGAGATCGGCGGCTGCGTCGGGCGCCAGGTAGCCGAGGCGCGCACAGAGGCTGACCTGGTACTGCAGTTCGCGGGCGGAGCCGTAGGCGATGACCATGAAATGCAGATAGTCCCGGCCGGAGGTCCGGGCACAGCCCTCGACGATGTTGGCGGCGACCGAGACGGCTGCGCGGCGGGTTTGCGAGGTGAGTCCGTACCGCTCTGCCGCTGGAAACCGGCGGGAGTGCGCGTAGACGCTCATTGCCAGCTGGTCGGCAAGGTGGAAGACGCGCAGTTGGGAGTGGTCGCGCATTGATTGGGCTGAGGGCTGAGGGCTGAGGGCTGAAGGCTGAAGGCTGTGGGTCGGAAGGGCGGCGGCACCTCTTACCCACGGTCCACGGCCCGCGGCCCACAGCCCGGTTTCATCTTCCTCTCCGGCCGCGCGTACCCAATTCCTCACGAATGATGCGACGCAGCGTCTCCTCTAGAGGCTCGCTCGAGCGGCCGATGTGCTCGCGCAACGCCGAATTGATCAGGCTCTGGTAGTTGCCGCCACCGGCGGCATGCACCTGCGCCTTGAACCAATCCAGCACGTCATCGTCGAGGCGGATGGTGATGCGCGTCTTGCCGGCCGCAGGTGGCCGGATGGGACCCCGGCGCGCGCCGGAGAAGTCGTAGGTCTTTCTCATCTGCCACGTCCATAGCTTCGTTTTTCGCTGGGCGTCGCAGGCCTCGAAGAAATGATTCTGATCGAGTCGCCGCGACACGAGAACACGGTTACCAGCAATCGGCCATGCGCATCGGAACCCACCGACACGACGGTCGCCTCGGCGAAATCGACGCCATGCTTGCGACGGTTCGCCGCTGCCTTGGCAATGTCCCACTGGAAGCCGTCCCTGGCCATGGTATGTACAAATGTGCACGACAGTCAATCTGGAGCGAAGCGTAACCCGGCCCGACCGGTGCCGCGCGTCGCAAATGTGGGCTAAATGGAGCATTTCCTGCATTGCCATGACGGGCTGGCCGCCTGCAGTTTACGTCGCACAGATCAATCCACGTGTGCATGCGATCCAGGCGGTATAACCGGGGTTATACTATGGACATGAAGACGGCCATCTCGATTCCGGACCCGGTGTTCCGCTCGGCGGAGCGTCTGGCAGCGCGGCTCGGTCTGTCGCGCAGCGAACTCTACTGCCGCGCCCTGAAGGACATGCTCGCCCGGCATGACCAGGCGATGATCACGGCGCAACTGAACGAGGTATACGAGACGCCCGCCAATAATGCCGGGCTCGATCCAGTGCTCGCCTTGCTGCAAGCGTCGTCGATTCGGGAAAAGGACGCCTGGTGAAGCGGGGGGAGATCTGGTGGGCGTCACTTCCGGAGCCTGCGCGATCGGGTCCCGGCTTTCGTCGACCCGTGCTGGTCATCTCCGGCGACAGTTTCAACCAGAGCAGGATTGCTACGGTCATTGCCGCGACGATCACGAGCAACCTGGGGCTCGCGGACGCGCCCGGCAATGTGCGATGCGGCGCCGGCGGAACGGGACTCGCGAAGCCATCGATCGTGAACGTCTCCCAACTGGTTACGCTGGACAAGTCGCTATTGACCGCTCGCGCAGGACGACTCGGACCGGCACAGATGTCGGCCGTGGATCGAGGCCTGAGGATGGTCCTGGAGCTGGAAGGGCGGAAGGCTGAGGGCTGAGGGCTGAGGGTGGGGAAGAAGGCTGTGGGCTGTAGGTCGCATCGTGTGCCGTTGTCCCGGCTCTCGTTTGCACGTAGGATATACGTCAGCAATGTATATCTTCAGGTGATTCATGCGTGTCGCCAGATGGGGTAACAGTCTCGCGGTCCGGCTGCCGGACGCGGTGGTGAAGGCCCTGCGTCTCGAGCCCGGCGATGAGATCGAGATCGTCGTTGCGGGAGAGCGCCGGTTTCAGGTCGGCAGGGACCGGAGTCGTGAGCGGGCGCTGGCACGGCTGCGCGCCCTGAAGCAGCCGCTGCCGAGGGGATTCCGGCTCGATCGGGACGAGGCCAATGCGAGGTAAGCGGTTCCTCGACACCAGCGTGCTGGTCTATGCGTTCGCCGTCGGGGATCGGCGCAGTGCCCGGGCCGAAGCCTTGCTCGCCGATGGTGGCGTGATCGGCGTGCAGGTATTGAACGAGTTTACGAACGTCGCGCGGCGCAAGCTCGACTGGTCATGGGACCAGGTCGAAGCCACGCTGGCGGTCATCGACGAACTGGTCGGACCGGCGCGCCCGCTGACCGCCGAAATTCACGCACGGGCCGTCAAGATCGCCCGCGACCACGGCCTGTCCTTCTATGACGCACTGATCGTCGCCGCGGCCAGCGAGGCAGACTGCGAGGTGCTGTGCAGCGAGGATCTGCAGCACGGCCAGCATTTTGGCCCTCTTGTCGTCTCGAATCCGTTTCTCGCCCCACCGACCTGAGCGCCAGGGCCGGCGCGCCTCCTACCCACAGCCCACAGCCCAAAGTCCACAGCCTTCTTCCTCATCCCCATTCCCATCTCTGCGGATCCGCGAAAATAATCCTGAAAATGCTGCCACCGCCCGCCCGCGCCTCGTAGGCGAGCAGCGCGCCGTTGGTCTGGCACAACTCGCGCGAGATGAACAACCCGAGCCCGGTGCCGCCGGCGCCGTTGCTGAAGAACGGCTCGAAAATGCGCTCGGCATGCGCAGGGTCGATGCCCGCGCCGCGGTCCGCGATCTCGAGGAACGGCCGCCCGGTCGAGGCGATGCGGCCCAGTCGCAACGTGATCGGCGCCGGAGCGGCGGTTGCTGCGTGCTTGATGGCGTTCTCGCAGAGGTTCCACAGCACCTGGTGCAGGTGCGTCGGGTCGAACTGGACCAGCAGCGGGCCGGAGCCTGCATCCGTTTCCACGCGGAACCGGCCGGGTTCCAGCTGGATCGTCTGGCGGAACTCGTCCAGGAAGGGACCCAGCCATGCCCCGAGATCGAGCCGCTCCTGCTGCGTGTTGTCGCGCCGCGAAAGTTGCAGCACGTTGTCGATGATCTGGCTCACCCGGACGGCGTTCTTCTCGATGATGTCGGTGAGGTGGCGATCGTCCGGGCCAAGCGAGGGCGACTCGCGCAGCAACTGCCCGGCGTGGCTCATCGCGCCCACCGGGTTGCGGATCTCGTGCGCGATGCTCGCACTCAGGCGTCCCAGCGACGCGAGCTTCGACTGCTGCACGCGTTCCGCCATGATGCTGGTGTCCTCGAGGAACACGAGCACGGGACCGGGCCCCGTCTCCGACAGCGAGACGAAATGCGGGCGGATCACCGTGCCGCCGTCCGCGGAAACGACCTCGCCGGTCGAGTCGCGACGGTCGGATGCCTGCCGCCGCCAGGTCTCGAGCAGGTACAGCAGGCGAGGGGAGACCTCGCCGAGCAGCGCGCCACGCTCGACCGGCCCGCCCTTCAGCATGCGTGCCGCCGTCTCGTTGACGAGCCGCACCCGGTCGGCGCCGTCGACCACGAGGATGCTCTCGCGCAAGTGCTGCACGATGAACTGGTTCAGCTCGCTCAGGTTCGCGAGGTCGACGTCGCGTTGCTGCACGCGCGCCTCGCTCTCCCGCAGCTGGTGGGCCAGCGGGATCGCGAGCAGCGTGATCGCGAACAGGCTCGCGCCGGTGAGGCCGGTCACCAGGAAGTCCGCGCCGTGGCTCAAGCCGGACAGCGTCGACACGGTGGTCTCGAACAGCAGGGCGAGGGTGATCAATGCGGTGGCGAGCAGCGCGAGGCGTGGCTGCACGATCGCGGCGGTGGCGCCGGCGGGCAGGATCAGCAGCGTGGCGAGGCCGCTCCCCATGCCGCCGCTCGCGTGGATGAGCAGGGTGACTGCGATCGTGTCCACGGCCAGCTGGAACAGGGCGAGCCACTCCGCGCTGGGCCAGCGGCGCTGGATCGCCTGGATCGACACCAGCCCGAACGAGAAATGCGCGACGCAGATGCCGAGGAAGAGCCCCGGGAACGCCGTTCCGACGCTGCGCGTGGGCGCGTCGAAGAAGAACACCAGGATCAGCACCATCGGCACCAGCAGCCGGAAGATGTTGAGCAGGCTGATCACCCGCCACGGAAGTTCGGCGGAGCTGGTCGCGGGCGGTCGGGGGCCGGGATTCGGGTTCGGGGGCATTCGCGGCAGTTTGTCGTCTCGCCGGGGGCGCATCAACACGGCAGGCTGGAATCGAAGTGTCGGTCCGGCCAGAGGATTGCCGATATGCAGGATTTCTGCAATGCTGATTGCGTGAAAACGGCCATTACCATCACGAGCCGGGGCGTCATCACGCTCCCAGCGCGCTTGCGCCGGGCGCTCGGCCTGCATGCCGAGGACCAGCTGATCGCGGAGGTGACGGCCGATGGTCTGCTGCTCAGGCCGGCGGTCACGCTGCCCATCGAGGTGTACACGCCTGAGCGCGCGCGCGAGTTCGACGAGGCCGAGGCGGAGCTGGCTGAAGTCCTGCGGCTGTCGACCCGTCCGGGCCGACCCGCGGCGGCCCGTAAGCGACCGGCAAAGCGCGGGCGCTGATCCCAGCCCGTGCCATGCGCGTCTTTCTCGACGCGAACATCCTGTTCTCGGCGGCCAAGTCCAACGGCGCCGTTCGGGCGCTTGTCGGCCAGCTCGCGGCGGCCGGCCACGCGCTGGTCGTGGATGCATACGTGGTCGCGGAGGCTCGTCGTAACCTCATCGCGAAGGGCGCGGGGGCGCTCGATGCCCTGGAGGAGTTGCTGGAGGCGATCGAGGTCGCCCCTCATCGGCCCACGCAGCTTCCGCCCGATCTTGCGGAAGTCGTCCCAGACAAGGACCGGCCCGTCATGGCCGCCGCGATCCGCCTCGGCTGCGATGCGCTGGTCACGGGCGACCGTACCCATTTCGGTGCTCTCTATGGTTCCGTGCGGCACGGCGTGGCCGTTCATTCCCCTCGCTCGCTCGCGGAAGCGTTGAACGGTTAGACTACGCGGCCTCGTTCCCTGCCCCGGGTCGCGCCGCATGAACCTGCACGAATACCAGTCCAAGCAGCTCTTTTCCCGTTACGGCATCCCGGTCCCGGCCGGCCACGTCGCCTCCACGCCCGGGGAGGCCGCCGACGCGGCCCGCCGCCTCGGTGGCGGCCTGTGGGTCGTCAAGGCGCAGGTGCACGCGGGCGGCCGCGGCAAGGCGGGCGGGGTGAAGCTCGCAAAGACGTTCGAGGACGTGAGCGCTGCGGCGGCGGGCATGCTCGGCAAGCGCCTCACGACCAAGCAGACGGGTCCCGAGGGGCTGCCGATCCACCAGGTCTACGTCGAGACGGGCTCGAAGATCGCGCGCGAGTTGTACGTGAGCCTGCTCCTGAACCGCGACACCGGCCGCATCGCGTTCGTGGCCTCCGCTGCCGGCGGCATGGACATCGAGGAAGTCGCCGCGAAGACGCCCGAGAAGATCGTGCGTGTCGAGATCCATCCGGCGACCGGCCTGCAGGGCTCGCACTGCCGCGCGCTCGCCTACGGCCTCGGCCTCAAGGGTCCGCAGGTCGCCGAGTTCGAGGGCATCGCGCGCGCCCTCTACAAGCTGTACCTGGAGTGCGACGCGAGCCTGGTCGAGGTCAACCCGCTGATCGTGACGGCGGACGGCAAGGTCGTCGCGCTCGACGCCAAGATCAACATCGAGGACAACGCGCTCTTCCGCCAGCAGGACCTCGTGGCCTGGCGCGACGTGACCCAGGAAGATCCGGTCGAGCGCCACGCCAGCGAGGCGGAACTGAACTACGTCTCGCTCGACGGCGACATCGCCTGCATGGTCAACGGCGCGGGCCTCGCCATGGCGACCATGGACCTGATCAAGCTGCACGGCGGCTCGCCGGCGAACTTCCTCGACGTGGGCGGCGGCGCCACGCGCGAGCGCGTCACGACGGCCTTCAAGCTGATCCTCGAGAACCGCAAGGTGAAGGCGATCCTCGTCAACATCTTTGGCGGCATCGTCCGCTGCGACATGATCGCGGAAGGCGTGATCGGCGCCGCGCGCGACCTCGGCCTGCATCTGCCGGTCGTGGTGCGCATCGAGGGCACCAACGCGCCGCAGGGGCGCAGGATGCTTGCCGAGAGCGGGCTCGCGCTGATCGCCGCGGCCGACCTGACCGATGCGGCGAAGAAAGTCGTCGCGGCTGCGAGGAAGTAATCATGTCGATCCTGGTCAACAAGAACACGCGCGTCCTCTGCCAGGGCTTCACCGGCAAGCAGGGCACGTTCCACTCGCAGCAGTGCCTCGACTACGGCACCCGGCTGGTCGGCGGCGTCACGCCGGGTCGCGGCGGCGAGAAGCACCTCGGCCTTCCCGTGTTCGACACGGTGCGCGATGCCGTCGCGAAGACTGGGGCGGACGCCACGATGATCTACGTGCCGGCCGCCTTTGCGGCCGACGCGATCATCGAGGCGGCGGATGCCGGCATCGAGCTGATCGTGTGCATCACCGAGGGCATCCCGGTGAACGACATGGTCAAGGTCAAGGCGGCGCTGCGCGATTCGAAGTCGCGCCTCGTGGGCCCGAATTGCCCGGGCGTCATCACGCCGGGCGAGTGCAAGATCGGCATCATGCCGGGCTTCGTGCACAAGAAGGGCCGCGTGGGGATCGTGTCGCGCTCGGGCACGCTCACCTACGAGGCGGTGTTCCAGACGACGAACAACGGGCTCGGCCAGAGCACCTGCGTCGGCATCGGCGGCGACCCGGTGCGCGGCATGAACTTCATCGAGGTGATCGAGCTCTTCGAGCGTGATCCGCAGACCGAAGGCATCATCATGGTCGGCGAGATCGGCGGCAGCGACGAGGAGGCGGCCGCGGAGTACATCCGCGGGAATGTCACGAAACCGGTCGTCGCCTACATCGCGGGCGTCACGGCACCCGCGGGCAAGCGCATGGGGCACGCCGGCGCGGTCATCTCGGGCGGCAAGGGCACGGCGGCGGACAAGTTCGCGGCGCTGGAGGCGGCGAAGGTGACGACGGTGCGTTCGCCGGCCGAGCTCGGTTCCGCGATCGAGAAGCGACTGAAGGGGTCGGCAGGGAAGGCGAAGGTCGTCATCAAGACCAAGGCCAAGCCCAAGGCCAAGGTGAAGGCCAAGGCGAAAAAGACGCCGCTGCGCGCGTCGGCACGCAGGACCGCAAAGACGCCCCGATCGACGAAGGCTGCGAAGTCGGCCGGCAAGCCGACGCGCCGCCGGTGGTCCCGCCTGCGGTAGGCGCCGGCAAGAGCCTGGTACGCGGAAATGGGCCCTCGGGGCCCATTTCTGTTTCAACCCGTGCGATTCGCACGTTTCCGCGGCAACGTTCCACGGCCAGAGTCCTGCTACGCGACCAGCGGCGGCTATGACGCCTTGCGTCATATGACGCAGCGCGTTATAAGGCGAGGGACCGCCGATGATCGTGAGCTTTCGCGACCGGGAAACGGAGCGGATCTGGACAGGCGAGCGCAGCCGACGACTGCCGCCGTGGATTCATGCGGCCGCGGTTCGCAAGCTGCGCATGGTGTATTGCGCCCAGTCTCTAGCGGACCTCACGACACCGCGCGGCAACCGGCTGGAGGCCCTGTCGGGGGACCGACTCGGGCAGTTCAGCGTTCGGGTCAATGACCAGTGGAGGATTTGCTTCCGCTGGACGGAGCGAGGTGCTGAACATGTCGAAATCGTCGACTACCACTCGTAAGAGGCGGAATCCGCAGTGGATTCACAACCCGCACCCGGGCGAGATCCTGCTGGAGGAGTTCATGAAGCCTCTGGAATTGAGCCAGAACGCGCTGGCCAGGGCACTGAAGGTTCCACCGCGTCGCGTCAACGAACTCGTACTCGGTAAGCGTGCGGTGTCAGCAGATACGGATCTCCGCCTTGCGCGCTATCTCGGCATGTCCGAGGGCTTCTTTCTCGGCCTGCAGGTGCAATTCGACCTCATGGAGCAGAAGCGCAAGCTCGGCCCGAAGCTGGCCGAGATCCAGCCCCGCGCCGCCTGACCGATTCCGCGCCCCGCTCGCGGAAACCCCGCATGAACCGGCGGGACGCGACGCCTAGAGTTACCGGAGAGGATCGCCGCTTCCGGCCGGTCGAGGTGCCCCATGGAATGGTCGCCCATCGCCAAGCCGCGCGATGTGCGACGCGCGCCCAACCTTGCGGACTACGACCAGGCCCGCCGCGGATTCACCTGGAGCGAGGCCGCGGCGCAGCTCGAAGGCCTGCCCGGCGGCGCGCTCAACATGGCGCACGAGGCGGTGGGTCGTCACGCCCGCGGCGCGAACGCTGACCGGACCGCGATCCGCTTCATCGCCCGCGACCTGCCGGCGCAGGAAATCACCTTCCGGCAGCTGGACGATTCGGCAAACCGGTTCGCCAACGTCCTCGCGAGCCTGGGCGTGCAGCGCGGTCAGCGCGTCGCCACGCTCATGGGACGCGTGCCTGCGCTTTACTCGATCGTGCTGGGCAGCCTCGCCGCCGGGGCCGTCTATTGCCCGCTCTTCTCCGCATTCGGACCCGAGCCGGTGAAGTCCCGCCTCGAACTCGGTGCGGTGCGCCTGCTCGTCACCACGGACCTCTACTACCGTCGCAAGGTCGCTCCGATCCGCGCGGGCCTTCCGGACCTGCAGCACGTGCTGGTGCTGCGCACGCCGGGCGCCGGCGACCTGCCCGAGGGCACGCAGGATTTCGCGGCATGCATGAACGCGGCCTCCCCGCAGTTCCAGGTCGTCCACACGGACCCGGAGGACTACGCGCTCCTGCACTTCACCAGCGGCACGACGGGCAAGCCGAAAGGCGTGCTGCACGCGCACGCGGCGATCGTCGCGCACGTCGCAACTGCACGCTGGGTGCTCGACCTGCAGGACGGCGACGTCTACTGGTGCACGGCCGACCCGGGTTGGGTGACGGGCATCTCCTACGGCGTCATCGCGCCGCTCGCCTGCGGCATCGGCATGGTCGTGGATCGCGAGGAGTACGACGCGCCACGCTGGTACGAAATCCTCGACACCGAGCGGGTCACGGTCTGGTACACGGCCCCGACCGCGATCCGCATGCTGATGAAGGCGGGGACCGAGCTTGCGCGCGCACGCAAGTACCCGGCACTGCGCCATCTCGTGAGCGTGGGTGAGCCGCTCAATCCCGAGGCCGTGGTGTGGGGCGTCGAGGCCTTCGGCCTGCCGTTCCACGACACCTGGTGGCAGACCGAAACCGGCGCGATCATGGTCGCCAACTATCCCTGCATGGACATCCGTCCCGGCTCGATGGGACGGCCGGTCCCCGGCGTCGAGGCCGGCATCGTGCGGCCGCGCGAGGACGGTGGTGTCGATGAAGTCAACGCGCCGGATGCGGTGGGCGAGCTCGCGCTGAAACCGGGCTGGCCCTCGATGTTCCGCGGCTACCTGAACCAGCCGGAGCGGTATGCGAAGTGCTTCCGCGGCGGCTGGTATCTCTCGGGCGACCTCGCCAGGCGCGATGCCGACGGCTATTACTGGTTCGTCGGTCGCGCGGACGACGTGATCAAGGCGGCCGGCCACCTCATCAGCCCGTTCGAAGTCGAGAGCGTGCTGATGACCCACCCGGCGGTGTCCCAGGCGGGCGTGATCGGCGTGCCGGATCCGGTCGCGGGATCCGCCGTGAAGGCCTTCGTCGAGTTGAAGGTGGGCCACTCGGCCAGCGAGGCCCTGCGCAAGGACATCCTGGCCCACGCGCGGCGCCAGCTCGGCGTGGCGGTCGCGCCGCGCGAGATCGCGTTCAGCGAGCAGCTGCCGCGCACCCGCAGCGGCAAGATCATGCGTCGCCTGCTGCGGGCCCGCGAGCTGGGCCTGCCCGAAGGCGACCTCTCCACCCTCGAGGGCGCGTCATGAGCGATCTGCCCGCCGGCCTCACCCGGGAGCGCGCACTGCACCTGCTGCGGGAGATGCTGCGCATCCGCCAGTTCGAAGTCCGCTGCGCCGAGGTCTATGCCGCCGGGCAGATCCGCGGCTTCATGCACCTTTACGACGGCGAGGAGGCCATCGCGGTCGGGGTCATGCAGGTACTCGAGCCCGGCGATGCCATCGTCTCGACCTACCGCGAGCACGGCCACGCCATCGCGCGCGGCATCGCGATGGGTCCGCTCATGGCCGAGCTCTACGGCAAGCGCACCGGCTGCAGCGGCGGACGTGGCGGATCGATGCACATCTTCGACGCGGCGACGCGCTTCTACGGCGGCAACGCGATCGTGGGTGGCGGTTTGCCGCTCGCCGTTGGCCTGGCGCTGGCCGAAAGGATGCAGGGTCGGCGCGGGCTCGCGGCATGCTTCTTCGGCGAGGGCGCCGCGGCCGAGGGCGAGTTCCACGAGTCAATGAACCTCGCGGCGCTGTGGAAGCTGCCGGTGCTGTTCCTGTGCGAGAACAACCTCTACGCCATGGGCACGGCGCTCGCGCGCTCCGAGTCGCAGACGGACATCCACGCCAAGGCGGCGGCCTACGGCGTGCGCTCGGCGGCGGTGGACGGCATGGACGTGTTCGCGGTCGAGTCCGCCGTGCGCGAGGCCGCCGGATTCGCGCGGTCGGGGCAGGGGCCGTCCCTGCTCGAGCTGCGCACCTACCGCTTCCGTGCGCACTCGATGTTCGACGCGCAGCTCTATCGCGACAAGGCCGAGATCGAGGAATGGCAGAAGCACGGCCCGATCATCACGCTCACGACGCGGCTCAAGGCCGCGGGCCTCATGACGGAAGAGGACTTCCAGCGCCTGATGCGGGAAGCCGACTCGGAGGTCCAGGGCGCCGTCGATTTCGCCACCGGCTCCGAGTGGGAGCCCGTGGAGGACCTGGCGCGGCACGTCTACGCGGAGGTCGCGAGGCCATGAGCAACTCGAGTGGCACGCGCATCACGTATCGCGAAGCCGTGAAACAGGGAATCCGCGCGGCACTCACGAGCGATCCGCGCGTGTTCCTGATGGGCGAGGACGTCGGCCAGTACGGCGGCTGCTTCGCCGTCAGCAAGGGGCTGCTGGCGGAGTTCGGCGAGGAGCGCATCCGCGACACGCCGCTGTCGGAGTCGGCGTTCGTCGGTGCAGGCATCGGTGCCGCGCTCGGCGGCATGCGTCCGATCGTGGAGGTGATGACGGTCAACTTCAGCCTGCTGGCACTCGACCAGATCGTGAACAACGCCGCCACGCTCTGCCACATGTCCGGCGGCCAGTTCCCGGTGCCGGTCGTGATACGCATGGCCACGGGCGCCGGGCGTCAACTCGCCGCGCAGCACTCGCACAGCCTGGAGGCCTGGTATGCGCACGTGCCCGGCCTGCGGGTGGTCGCGCCTGCGACCATCGACGATGCACGCGGCATGCTGCGGCCCGCGCTGGCGTGCCCGGACCCGGTGATCGTCTTCGAGCCCATCTCCCTCTACAACATGGAGGGGGAACTCACCGAGGCAGCGTCCAGCACCAGCCTCGAGGGCGCGCGAGTGCACCGGTCCGGACGCGACGTGACCCTCGTGACGCATGGGGCAGGCCTGTGGCGTTGCGCAGCCGCCGCCGACGAGCTGGCAACCGGCGGCATCGAGGCCGAGATCATCGACCTGCGCAGCCTGCGGCCGCTCGACGACGCGACCATCCTCGAGTCGGTGCGCCGTACGCGCCGCGTGGTGATCGTGGACGAAGGCTGGCGCACGGGCGGGCTGTCGGGCGAGATCGCCATGCGCATCGTCGAGCAGGGTTTCTATGACCTCGATGCGCCGATCGCGCGGGTGTGCACCGAGGAGGTTCCCATTCCCTACCCGAAGCATCTCGAGGACGCCGCACTGCCCAGTGCCGCGCGCATCGTCGCCGCCGTGCGGAGGATGTACAGCGATGCCCAGTGAATTCCGCATGCCCGCGCTCGGCGCCGACATGGAAGAGGGGACGGTCGTGCAGTGGAACGTCGCGCCGGGAAGCGCCGTGAAGCGCGGCGACGTGGTCGCCGTGGTCGAGACCGACAAGGGTGCGATCGACGTCGAGATCTTCGAGGATGGCGTGGTGCGCGAGCTCGTCGTGCAGCCCGGCACGAAGGTACCCGTCGGGACGGTGCTGGCCTTGATCGACAAGGAAGGCGAAGCATCCGCCGCGCCGGCGCCGCCACGCCCCCGCGCCGCCAGCCCGACCGCGCGTGTCGCCCGCCGCGCGGGTTCGCGCACGCGAGCTGGGCGTGGACGTCGAATCGGTGCACGGCACGGGCCCCGGCGGTGCCATCACGCTCGAGGACGTCGCGCGCGCCGCCGCCCCACCGTCAGCCCTCAGCCCTCAGCCTTCCCCGCCGGCCGCCCTCAGCCCACAGCCCCCAGCCATGCCGACTTCCTCCATGCGCGAGGCGATTGCCGCCGCGATGTCGCGCTCGAAGCGCGAGATCCCGCACTACTACCTGTCGCTGGCGACGGACGTGACGCCGGCCACCGACTGGCTGGCGGCATCGAACGCGGCGAAGCCGGTGACGGAGCGTCTCATCCTCGCCGCGCTGCTGGTCCGGGCCGTGGCGCTCGCCTGTCGTGAAATGCCGGACTTCAGCGGCTTCTACCGCGACGGTCATTTCGAGCGGAGCGCGGCGGTGCACGTCGGCGTCGCCGTGGCCCTCCGCGGCGGCGGCCTCGTGGCGCCGGCGATCACGGATGCCGCGGACAAGCCGCTGGCAGCCGTGATGGAGGATTTCCGCGAACTCGTCATGCGCGCCCGGGCCGGGCGCCTGCGCGCAAGCGAGCTCGCGGCGCCCAGCATCATCCTCACGAGCCTCGGTGATTCCGCGGTGGATGCCGTCTTCCCGATCATCCAGCCGCCGCAGGTCGCGATCGTGGGGGCGGGGGCGCTGGCACTGCGGCCCTGGGTGGTGGATGGCGGGGTCGCGCCCCGGCAGGTGCTCACGCTGTCCCTCGGTGCCGACCATCGAGTGACGGATGGACGGCTGGGGGCGCAGTTCCTGGCGCGGATCGCCGAGCTGCTGGCGAGACCGCGAGAAGTTATGAGGTTCCAGGCATGAAACGCGAAGAACTGGCCGTTCGCCTGCTCGAACTGTTGAACGAGATCGCGCCCGACGTCGATCCAGCCGGTGTGATCCCCGCCGTGAACTTCCGCGACCAGTTCGACTTCGACTCGATGGACACGCTCAATTTCGCCATCGCTTTGCACCGCGACCTCGGCATCGACGTGCCGGAGGCCGACTACTCGCGGCTTGCGAGCCTCGACAAGTGCGTGGCCTACCTCGTGGAAAAAGGGGCCTTGCCGTGAATCCAGCCGCGGATGCGCCTACGATTGGTTCCCCATGCTCGACGTCCGCGACATCATCAAGACTTATGGCGGCGCCGGCGGGCGCCGCGTGCTGGACGGCGTAGCGCTGACCGTACGGCCCGGCGAGTACGTCGCGATCGTGGGTGAGTCGGGTGTCGGCAAGTCCACGTTGCTCAACATCATCGCCGGCCTCGACGTGCCGGACTCCGGCGAAGTGCGTCTCGAGGGCCAGGACCTGGCGAGCCTCGACGAGAACGCCCGCACGCTCGTGCGCCGCTCGCGCATGGGCTTCGTGTTCCAGGCCTTCCACCTGCTGCCGCACCTGAGCGTCGCGCGCAACGTCGGCCTGCCGCTGGCGCTCAACGGCCGGGCGGGCGCAGAGGCGGAGAGCCGCGTGCGCGAGTTGCTCGCGGCCGTCGGGCTCGCGGATCGCGCCGACAGCCTGCCGCGCGAACTCTCGGGCGGCGAGATGCAGCGGGTTGCGGTGGCGCGCGCACTGGTGCACCGCCCGGCGCTCGTGCTGGCCGACGAGCCCACCGGCAACCTCGATCCGGACAATGCCGCGATGATCCTCGGGATCCTGCGCGAGCAGATCAAGCGCGACAACGCTGCGGGCGTCCTGGTGACGCACTCGGCCAATGCGGCCGCGACGACCGACCGCATCCACGAGCTCACCCGGGCGGGGCTGCGCGAGCGGCCGGCCTCGGCGGCCAGGCAGTGACCGCCGCGCGCGCCACGTCCGCGCCGGGCGCGAGGCTCGCCTTGCTCGACGCGGCGGCGCTCGGTCCGCTGCGCCAGGCGCCGGGCCGCACGCTGCTCGCCGTCATCGCCATCGGGCTCGGCGTGGCGCTCGGCTTCTCCGTGTACCTGATCAACCGCGTGGCGGCCGACGAGGTGCAGCTCGCCTCGCGCAGCCTGTTCGGCATGGCGGACCTCTCCGTGCAGGCGGCGGGGCTCGGCTTCGACGAAGCGCTGTTCCCGCAGCTCGCGGCCCTGCGGGGCGTCGCGGTGGCGAGCCCGGTCGTCGAGGCGCAGGCACGCTTGCCGGGTCGCGACCGGACGCTGAAGCTGGTCGGCATCGATCCCTTCCGCGCCGCGAAGCTGCAGCCAGCGCTCGCCGCGGCCGCCGCCACGGCCTCGCAGGGAACGGGGCTGCTGTCCGAGGACGCGGTATGGCTGAGCCCGGCGGCCGCACAGGCATTTGACCTGGCGGCGGGCGACGAATTCGAAGTGCAGGTGGGGCTCGGCATCGTCCGCCTGCGCGTGGCCGGGTTGCTGCCGTCGGGCGATTACCGCCAGCCGCTCGGCATGCTCGACATCGCCACGGCGCAGTGGCGCCTGGATCGTCTCGGCCGTCTCGATCGCGTCGACCTGCGGCTCGCGCCGGGCGCTGATCCTGCCGCGGTGCAATCGGCCATTCGCGCCCTGCTGCCGCCCGGCGTCGAGCTCACCACCCCGGGCCAGGCGAGCGACGACGCGGTGCGCCTCTCGCGTGCCTATCGCTCGAACCTCACCGCCCTCGCGCTGGTCGCACTCTTCACGGGCGCATTCCTGGTCTATGCGACCCAGTCGCTGGCGGTCGCTCGCCGGCGTCGGGAGATCGCGCTGCTGCACGCGATGGGGATGACGGTTCGCGAGCAACTCGGCGCCTCGCTGCTCTCGGGGGCGCTGGTCGGGACACTTGGCGCCGCGATCGGGATCCTGGTCGGTATCGTGGTCGCGCGTGCGGGCCTCGCGGCCTTCGGCGCCGACCTCGGCGCGGGCTATTTCCGCGGCGTCGCGCCGCCGCTTGCGGTGCAACCGCTCGAAACCGCCGTGTTCTTCCTGCTCGGCGTGGGGGCCGCGATCGCCGCCACGCTCGGACCGGCGCGCGAGGCCGCGTCGGTGCCCGCGGCCGCGGCACTCAAGGCCGGCGACGAGGCGCCGATGGAAGCGCGGCGCCACGGAATCACCGCGCTCGTGTTCGTGCTCGCGGCCGGCGCGGCACTGGCGCTGCCGCCGCTGGAGGGCATCGCGCTACCAGGCTACGCTGCGATCGCCTGCCTGTTGCTCGGCGCCGTGTTCCTCGCCCCGAGCCTCTCGAGTTTCGCGTTTCACCGGCTGCCGCCCGGCGGTCCCGCGTGGCGGCAGATCGCGGCCGCCCAGCTGCGCGGCACCGCGCGTCGTTCCACGGTCAGCATCGCCGCCGTGCTGGTGAGCTTCAGCCTGATGGTGGCGATGGCGATCATGGTGTTCTCGTTCCGCAACTCGCTCGATGCGTGGATGCAGCGCATCCTGTATGCGGACCTGTACGTGCGGGCGGGGTCGGCCGGACAGACGGCGTTCCTGGACGTTGCGGCCCAGGAGGCCCTGGGCAAGGTCGAGGGCGTCGCGCGCGCGGACTTCGTGCGTTTCCAGGACGTCGCGATGCCCGGCGGCGGCCTTCCGCTCACCGTGATCGCGCGCCCGATCGACGAGCAGACGGCCGACAGCATCCTGCCGCTGCGCCGTTCCGATCCCAGGCCCGCGCCGCCGGGCACCGTCCCCGTCTGGGCCTCCGAGGCTGCGCTCGACCTGCGCGGCTACGACCTCGGTACCGTGTTCGAGCTGCCGCTCGGCGGCCGCACGGTCCGGGCGAGCGTGCGCGGAGTGTGGCGCGACTACGAGCGTTCCGGTGGGTCGGTCGTGATGCCACGCGACACGTTCGTGCGGTACTCCGGCGACACGCGGGCGACGACGGCGGCGCTGTGGCTGGCGGAGGGCGTGGAGCCCGGGCAGGTGATGCCACGCATCCGCGAGGCGCTGCAGTCGGGCGGCGAATACGACGTCGCGGTGCCGCGCGACATCCGCAGGAGCTCCCTGCGCGTCTTCGATCGCACGTTCGCCGTGACCTACCTGCTCGAGGCGGTCGCGGTGCTGATCGGGCTGTTCGGCATCAGCGCGAGCACGAGTTCCCAGGTGCTCGCCCGCCGCGGCGAGTTCGGCATGTTGCGCCACCTCGGCGTCACGCGCGGCGAGATCGGCCGGATGCTCGCCTTCGAGGGCGCCGCGCTCGGCGCCGTGGGCGTCGTGAGCGGGCTCGTCGTCGGCGCCGTCGTGAGCGTGATCCTCATCTACGTCGTCAACCGCCAGTCGTTCCACTGGTCCATGGACGTGCACGTGCCGTGGCTGCTGCTCGGCGTGCTGAGCGTGGTGCTGGTGGCGGCCGCCGCGCTGACCTCGGCGTTCAGCGGCCGGCAGGCGATGGGGCCCGACGTCGTGCGCGCCGTGAAGGAGGACTGGTGATCCGCGGGTTGCTCGCGTTGCTGCTCTTCGCGCTACCTGCACAGGCGGCCGTCGAGTATCCGCCGGTGTTGCCGGGCGCGGAGATCCGCTTCCCACGGGACGAAGGCGCGCATCCGGGCTATCGCATCGAGTGGTGGTACGTGACCGGCTGGCTGCAGGACGCGGCGGGCGGGCCGCTCGGCTTCCAGGTGACGTTCTTCCGCGTGCGCCCGGGCCTCGGCGAGTCGAATCCGAGCCGGTTCGCGCCGAGCCAGATCCTGTTCGGCCACGCGGCGATCGCCGAGGCGGGGCACGGCAGGCTCCGCCATGCGGAGCGCTCGGCTCGCGAGGGGTTCGACCTCGCGTTTGCGCGGGAAGGGGCCGCGGACGTGCGGATCGACGACTGGTCGCTCCGACAGGACGGCGACCGCTACCGGGCCGTGGTGCGCGGCGAGGAATTCGTGCTCGAGCTCGACCTCGAGCGCCGGCAGTCGCCGCTGCTGCAGGGTGAGCGCGGATTCAGTCGCAAGGGCCCGCTCGCCTCGTCGGCGAGCTACTACTACAGCCTGCCGGGGCTCGCCGTGAGCGGCGAGGCGACGATCGACGGACGCCGCCGCCGGGTGAGCGGGGAGGCGTGGTTCGATCACGAGTGGTCGAGCGACGTGATGGACGAGCAGGCGCACGGCTGGGACTGGATGGGGATCAACCTCGACGACGGTGGTGCGCTGATGGCCTTCCGCATGCGGGACAAGTCGGGCGGCAAGCGCTGGGCGGCCGGGACGCTGCGTGCCGCGGACGGAAGCGTCAGGACGTTCGCGCCCGGGGAGGTCGAGTGGACGCCGCTCAGGACCTGGCGCTCGCCCCGCACGGGTGCCGAGTATCCCGTGCAGTGGCGCGTGCGGGTGGGCGAGCGCGTGTTCGAAGTCGAGCCGCTGATGGACGACGCGGAACTCGACTCCCGCGCGAGCACCGGCACGATCTATTGGGAGGGCCCGGTTCGCCTCCGCACGCCCGGCGGGACCCAGGCGGGCCTCGGCTACCTCGAGCTCACCGGTTACGCGGGCGCCGGGCCCGATTTCTGAGGCGAGCCCGGCCCTGTTTCACTCGAAGGTGTTGCAGGCCTCGAGCGTGCCGGCCTCGAGCCCCCTGCGGAACCACTGCACGCGTTGCTCGGAACTGCCGTGCGTGAACGCATCCGGCACCACGTATCCCTGCGACTGCTTCTGCATGCGGTCGTCGCCGATGGCGCTCGCGGCGTTCAGGCCTTCCTCGATGTCGCCCGACTCGAGCAGTTGCCGCGACCGGGCGGCGTGGTTCGCCCAGACGCCGGCGTAGCAGTCGGCCTGCAGCTCCATGCGCACGGACAGCGCGTTCGCCTCGGCCTGGCCCATGCGTTCCTGCGCCGCGCGCACCTTGCCCGCGAGGCCGACGAGGTTCTGCACGTGGTGACCGACCTCGTGCGCGATGACGTAGGCCTGCGCGAAATCCCCGGGCGCGCCGAAGCGCTGCGACAGGTCCTGGTAGAACGACAGGTCGACGTAGACCTTCTGGTCGACCGGGCAGTAGAACGGTCCCATCTGCGCCTGCGCGAATCCGCAGCCCGACTGCACGGCCCCGTTGAACAGCACGAGCGTCGGCTCGGCGTATTGCACGCCCACCTGCGGCAGGATCGCGTTCCAGGTCTCCTCGGTGTCGGCCAGCACCACCGCCGTCAATTCCCGCAGGGTCGCCTCCTGCGCGCTCTCCTGGTAGGGCTCTTCCGACTCCTGCATCTGCGCCTCGGGTTGCTTCGTCGCCATGCCGAGGAACGGCCGCGGGTCCACGCCGAGCATGCTGAGCACGACCAGGAACAGCACTCCGCCGATGCTGAGGCCCACGCCCGTGCGCACCGGTCGCATGCCGCGACGGTCTTCGATGTTGCTGCTCTGGCGGCGTCCCCGGATGTCCATGTCGTCGGCCTCCCTCGGGCTCGATGGGCGAGCACCTAGACTACGCCACGTCCCGGGGGGAGTGGGAGGGCGAGTGCATCGGCTCCGTGGGCGCTAGGTATTGGTGGGGTCGGACGAGCCGGTCTCGACCCACACCCCGTCGCTGCACTTGAGCAGTTGCGTGCCGCTCACGACGTAGGTGCCGTTCTCGTAACCCTTGCCGTTGAAATAGCACACCGGTTCGCCGGGCACCTGCTGGCGCACCACGTCGGTGTCCTCGTCTTCTTCCTCGGCGATCGGCGAGTTCTCGAGCTCGGGATCCTGCGCGCCAACGTGCGGAATCCTGGGGTTGTGCATCATGGTGGCGCTCCCGTAAGAATGGGGACATTCACTGAAAACAGGGGACATTCACTATTTTCACTGCGCGCATTGTCTCGCAAGGACGGCGCCAGAGGAAAATAGTGAATGTCCCCTATTTTCAGTGAATGTCCCCACTCACATCTCCGGCGGCTCCATTCCGGGCGGTTTCTCCTTTTCCGGCAGCTCGGTCATGGTCGCCTCGGTCAGCAGCAGGATGCTCGCCACGGAAACGGCATTCTCCAGGGCGACGCGCACCACCTTGGTCGGATCGACGATGCCCGCCTCGAAGAGGTCCACGTATTCCTTGCGGGCCGCATCGAAGCCCACCGGCCCCTCGGAGGACGCCATGCGGTTCACGACCACGCCGCCGTCCACCGCCGAGTTCTCCGCGATCTGCCGCGCGGGCGTCTCGAGCGCGCGCTTGAGGCAGGCGACGCCGGTGCGCTCGTCGCCGTCGGTCGTGGCCTCGAGCTTCGCCACCGCGTCGATGCAGCGGATCAGCGCCAGCCCGCCGCCGGGCACGATGCCCTCGGCCACCGCCGCCTTGGTCGCGCTGATCGCGTCGTCGAGCGCGTCCTTCTTGGCCTTCATCTCGGATTCGGACGGCGCGCCCACCCGGATCACGGCGACGCCGCCGGCGAGCTTGGCGAGGCGCTCCTCGAGTTTTTCCTTGTCGTAGTCGCTGGTCGCCTTGTCGATCTCGCGACGGATCTGCGCCATGCGGCCGTCGATCGCCTTGCGGTCGCCCGCGCCGCCGATGATGGTGGTGGTGTCCTTGTCCACGACCACGCGCTTGGCGCGCCCGAGCTGGGCGAGCTGCACGTCCTCGAGCTTGAGGCCGAGTTCCTCCGAGACGAGCTGGCCGCCGGTGAGCACCGACATGTCGGTGAGCATCGCCTTGCGGCGGTCGCCGAAGCCCGGTGCCTTCACGGCGGCGCTCTTCAGCACGCCCCGGATCTGGTTGACGATCAGCGTCGCGAGCGCCTCGCCCTCGAAGTCCTCGGCCACGAACAGGATCGGACGGCCGGACTTCGCGACCTGCTCGAGCAGCGGGATCAAGTCTTTCAGCAGGTTCACCTTGCGGTCGGTGAGCAGCACGTACGGATCCTCGAGTACGGCCTCCATCTTCTCGGGATCGGTGACGAAGTAGGGCGAGATGTAGCCGCGGTCGAACTGCATGCCCTCGACCACCTCGAGCACGGTCTCGGTGGTCTTCGACTCCTCGACCGTGATCACGCCCTCGCCGCCGACCTTCTCCATGGCCTCGGCCACCAGTTCGCCGATCTCGGGGTCGTTGTGCGCGGAGATGGTGGCGACCTGCGCCTTCTCCTTGCGCGTGCTCACCTTGCGCGACATGCCCTTGAGCGCCACGATCGCGGCGGCCATGGCCCGGTCGAGGCCGCGCTTCAGGTCGATGGCGCTCGCGCCCGCCGTCACGTTGCGCACGCCGTCCGCGAACATCGCGTGGGCGAGGATGGTCGAGGTGCTGGTCCCGTCGCCCACCAGGTCGCCGGTCTTCTCGGCGGCCTGGCGCAGCATCTGCGCCCCGAGGTTCTCCTCGGGGTCCTTGAGCTCGAACTCCTTGGCGATGGTGACGCCGTCGTTGCAGACCACGGGCGCGCCCCACTTCCGCTGGATGAGGACCGACTTCGACTTGGGGCCGAGGGTGATGCGCACGGCCTCGGCGAGTTGCGTGACGCCGCGCAGGATCTTCTCCCGCGCCGCCGAGCGGAACAGCACCTGTTTGGGCGCCATGGCGGACCTCCGAGCGTTGCCGATGGCCCGATTGTTCCGCCGTTTGCCCGCCGCCGGAATACGCAATAGCGGCAGCCGGGTACAATCCGGCCCATGCACGACTGGAGCTTCGACTATCTGCGTGGCCAGATCGTCGGCATCGACTCGGCGTTCGACACGCCGTTCGGGCGGCGGCTGATGGTCTATTGCGACTACACCGCCTCGGGACGCTGCCTGCTGTTCGTCGAGAAGTACCTGCAGGGCCTGCAGCGGGTC
This sequence comes from uncultured Gammaproteobacteria bacterium, assembly GCA_963778185.1. GTDB lineage: Bacteria > Pseudomonadota > Gammaproteobacteria > Steroidobacterales > Steroidobacteraceae > RPQJ01. Next base: position 2,155,728 of record CAVZTF010000003.1, read on the forward strand.
TACGCGAACACGCACACCGAGGACGACCTGACCGGCCGCAGCATGAGCCGCCTGCTGCACGAGGCGGAGCGCATGATCAAGCAGTCGGTCAACGCCGGGCCGCACGGGCGCATCATCGCCTGCGGCACGGGCGCCACGGGCGCCATCGACAAGCTGCAGCAGATCCTCGGCGTGTCCCTGCCGCCCGCCACGCGCATGGTGATCGGCGAGGAGCTGCGGGAGTTCCTGGGCGAGGAGCGGTTCGAGGAATTCCGTCGCTTCCAGCAGTCGCACCAGCCGGTGGTGTTCGTCGGTCCGTACGAGCATCACTCGAACGAGGTGACGTGGCGGCAGGGGCTCGCGACGGTCGTGGAGGTCAATCTCGCCAGCGATGGCGGCGTGGACCTCGCGCACCTGGAAGCGCTGCTGCAGGACCCCGCCTACCAGGGGCGGGTCCGCATCGGTTCGTTCTCCGCCGCCTCGAACGTCACGGGCATGCGCTCGCCGGTGGGCGAGATCGCGCGAATGCTGCATGCCCACGGCGCGTACGCCTGCTTCGACTACGCGGCGAGCGCACCCTACGTCGAGATCGACATGAACCCCACGCCGGGCCCGGCCGGCGGGGACTGCTCGATCGACGCCGTGTTTCTTTCGCCGCACAAGTTCCTCGGCGGCCCCGGCTCGAGCGGCGTGCTGGTGTTCAACGAACGCCTGTATCACCGCGAGCTGGCGCCGAGCGTCGGCGGCGGCGGCACGGTGGACTACGTGAGCACGGTGGACCAGGACTTCATCGCCGACGTCGAGGAACGCGAGAAGGCGGGCACCCCCGGGGTGCTGCAGACGCTCAAGGCCGCGCTCGCGATCGAGCTCAAGCGGCGCGTCGGCCCGCAGCGGATCGAGGCGCGCGAACTGGAACTGCTCGCGCGCGCCATGCAGCGCTGGGGGGCGCACGAGCGCATCGAGATCCTCGGCAACCCGGACCCCGCGCGTCGCATCGGCATCGTGGCGTTCAACCTGCGCGATCCGCGCGGGCGCTACCTGCACCCCAAGTTCGTCACGGTGCTGCTGAACGACCTGTTCGGCATCCAGTCGCGCGCCGGCTGCTCCTGCGCGGGCCCGTACGGCCACCGGCTGCTCGGCATTGACGAACCCACGTCCGAGCTTTATCGCGACTGGGTGCGCAAGGGCTTCCAGGGCATCAAGCCCGGCTGGTGCCGTGTCGGGTTCCACTACGCCATGGACGACGTGGAGGCCGCCTTCGTCACGGATGCGGTGGAATTCGTCGCGGACCAGGGCCATCGCTTCCTGGTCCTGTACGACTTCGACCCGGCGACCGGCCTGTGGAGCCACCGCGAATACCGCGAGACGCACGCGGCGTTTTCCCTCGACGCGGCGGTGCAGGCGACGGGATGCGACGCGACGGCGCTGCCGGCTGTTACGCGGGCGCTGCGCTATGCCGAATGCCTGGCGGAGGCCCGTGCCTGGGCGACGCGGCTCGGCGAGCCCGGGGCGGCCGCCACCGACCCTGCCAAGGTCGGATTCGGGGAATTGCAGTTCTTCAACGTGGACTGACCCATTTCAGGCATTGGCACCCGAATTCGATCAAGCGACCAGGCGCCCGGGCCGTGGATGGCGAGCATGGCGAGCATGAAGCCCCAGAGGTAATGCTGCCCGAGGGCTGCCTCGAAACCCTCGGCATAGAGCACGTGGGCGTAGGAAACGACCGCCATCGCGTTCACGGCGAACAGGCCGACCGCCCCCAGCCGGCCGAACAGGCCGAGGATCAGCAGCACCGGAAAGACCAGCTCGCCGGCGGTGCCGGCCACGGCGGCCAGTTCCGGCGACAGCAGCGGCACGCGGTACTCGTCCCGGAACAGGCCGAGCGTGGAATCCCAGCTCGAGATCTTGAGGTAGCCGGATTTCAGGAACTGCCAGCCCACGTACAGGCGCGTCAGCAGGGCGAACGGCGCGGCGAGGCGGTCGAGCGTGGGGGTCGTCATCGGGGTGTGCTCCAGTCGGTGATTGCGCCGAGCTGCACGAGGCGGGTGAGCGAGGCGGGCAGGTCGAAGGACGGGTCCGCCTGCGTCGCGAGGGCTGCCGCGGAATCGAGTGCGCGCGAACGTGCACAGGCCGCCAGGAATTCGAACTCGCCGCCCGGCAGCTCGCGCAGCTCGACGTGGTCGTGGCGACGGATCACGAGCAGCCGCGACGGTCCCTCGTCGAGGCGAATCGTCGGTCCATCGTCTGCCGTTTCGGGCCGGTTCGCCTTCCAGATCGCGAGCAACGGGTAAACGGAGCGTACGAGCCGTGCGGCCGGGCTCAGCGCGAAGACGATCGCACCCTGCTGCCCGGGCGCAACGGTCGCGAGCGAGGCGAGGTCGAGCATTCCCGGCTCGGCGGCGACCAGGACCTCCTGGTAGGCCCATTCGAGCCGGGCGACATCCGCGAAATATGCGTGCGGGGCGTCGGCGAGTTCGCGCTCGAGGAAGTCCGCGTAATGTTCGCCGACGTAATGCAGGTTGCCGCTGCGGGAGGGAAATGCGCGCAGGTAGGCGCCGCCGCCCTGGCGCAGCCAGTCGCGACCGGCGAGTCGCGCCAGCACGGGAAAGGTGGCCTCGAGCGTCGCGAGGAAATTCTCGCGCACGTTGTTCGCGTAGATGCCGACGCGGCGCGCGGGGTCGATGCCGTTCGCGACGACGTACGGCGACACGAGGTTGCCATCGCCCGACGCGAGCGCGTGCGCAAAGGCCGACTGCAGTTCACGCAGCGAGGCCATGGGGCGCCTCCCGGCGTGCATCCGCGGCACGGGCCTCGGCGACGAGGACGTCGAGTGCCGGAATGTCCGTGTCCCACTCGATGAGCGTCGGCACCGGGCCATGATTGCGCAGGGCGACGTCGTATAGATCCCAGACGGCGTCACAGACGTGCGTCGAGTGCGTGTCGATCAGGATCTCGCGATCGCCGTACCCGTTGACCGTGTGGCCGGCGAGGTGGATTTCCTGCACGGCCTCCCGGGGAACGCCCGCCAGGTACTCCAGCGCATCGAAGCCGTGGTTGCGCGCGCTGACGTAGACGTTGTTGACGTCGAGCAGCAGGCCGCATCCCGATTCCTTCACGAGCGCCGCCATGAAGTCCCACTCGCTCAGCTCCGCGACGGAGTACTGCAGGTAGCTCGATACGTTCTCGACGAGGATCTGGCGGCCGAGGGCGTCCTGTACGTCGGCCACGCGACGGGCGAGGTGGCGCAGCGCCTCCCCGGTCCAGGGCAGCGGGAGGAGGTCGTTCATGTGCACGCCGCCGAACGAACCCCAGCTGGCGTGCTCGGAGACGAGCACGGGCTCGAAGCGGTCGACGAGGCGCTTCACGCGTCGCAGGTGCTCGCCATCGAGCTCGTCGGTGGAACCGAGCGACAGGCCGACGCCGTGCAGGCTGAGCGGATAGAGCTCGCGCAGCCGCGACAGGTACTCGACCTGCGCCCCGCCATCGGCGAAATAATTCTCGCTGTGCGCCTCGAGCCAGCCGACGTCCGGCCGCTCGGCGAGCAGGGCGTCGTGATGAGGGGCCCGCAGGCCGATCCCGGCTCGCGCCAGGATCGACCCACGGGAGACTGGATGGCTCGTCGCCACGGCCTACTTCGGCGAGGTGCTGGCGCCGACGATGCGGTCGCAGGTGCCCTTCGGCAGGTGGATCCATTCCTTGCCATCGGCGTCCTTCCTGGACTGGCCGGCGCAGGAATGGCCATTGGCGGCGCAGTCGTTCTTGCCGGCCTTGGCGATGCCGTAGCACTTGTCGGTGGCCGCCTTGTCGTCCCCGGCCCGCGCCGGGCTGGAGAGAGCGCCGAAAGCGATCATGCTCGCCAGGGCCGTTGAAATCAGGGTCGTAGTTTTCATCATCCGTTCCTCATTGCGTGGGTTTGGTCGGGGGTTGGAAACACTGCCTGGTGTCGTCCAGCGTTGAAATAGACCGTGTCGACTGGCGATTAATTTCACGGCCTGCGGCATGGCAAGGCGTGGCGGGCGGGAATATGGTCGTCCCGAGCTCGATTCCCGGCGTCTTCTAGCCGCCCGTCAGCAACTTGAACCCTGTGAGCTTGGCGGCCTTGCGGTCGAAGGTGATGGTGTGGCTGCAGCCGGCCGTAGCGTGAATCTTCGCGATCAGGCAATCGGAAAAGTCTGCCGCGCTATTGCGATAGTCCTTCAGCGCGGCGGTTACGTCGCTCGACGACTCCACGTTCAGTTGCACCGTCTCCAGTAGTTGCTCGACGGTCGAAGCTACCTGCTCGCGCGTCAACTGAAAGACCTTGGCGAGTGTCCAGACCAGTTCCACCAGTACAATGAGTGAAACGTGACCGGGGTCGTCCGCGGAGCAGTTGTCGCGAATGAAATTTCGTGCCGCCGCGACCTGCCCTGGCTCGTCGGCAGCGATGAGCCGCAACAGCACGTTGGTATCAATCCCGATCATGACCGATCACGTGCCGGGCAACGGCGAGCCGCATCGCCTCGTCTATGTCTTCGAGGGACAAGCGGCGCTTCGGCTTAGGCAGGATGCCGATCAGCGAGGAGATGTCACGCGTGGCGGGCATCAGCCGCACGCGCCCATCGTCCTCCAGAATGAAGCGAACCCGGTCACCCTGCTTCAGCTTGAGTTTCAGCCGAATCTCTTTCGGCAACGTGATCTGCCCCTTGCTGCTCATCTTTGCTTCGCTCATGTCATCTTACCGATCCGTCAATTCCTTACCTTAGTGTAAGGCAGGATCGGATTCGATGGCACTCGAGGCGAATTCTGCTTAGCCCGACTGCCATGGTCGCCACGCTAATGGTGCGGATTCATTGAATTTTGGCGTGCCCCGCATCCTTGACGGGCAGGGCCCCCTCGGGTCTAATTCCCGCCCTTCCGATGACCCGGCCGACCGGCCGGGGCGCCTACCGTGGCCAGGTAGCTCAGTTGGTAGAGCAGCGGACTGAAAATCCGCGTGTCGATGGTTCGATTCCGTCCCTGGCCACCACTTCCAACTTTTTGATTCGCAACGGGTTCCGGGCATCACCCGCGGACTATCCGGGGCCATCGATGGCTGACCCGCGGACTATCGGAAAGTGGGCGATTCGAGCGCCCCGGGGCGGGCGGCGGGGCTGGCGATCTGGGAACCTGGGAGGCTGGCGACCTGCGGGGCGCGGTCGGCGGGGTGCCCCGGCGGGGCCCGACGTTGCCCCGGAGTGGGCGCGGGTGCGACGCGCGGGGGCGGGGCATGACGACCCCCATGGGGCGGGCCCGGCGTGGCGGAGGCGGCGAGAGGGAAGTGCGCTCGAATTGGCCGCGAGAACTTCCATCGATGTGGCTTTGCGGTGAGGCGACGCGTCGGGCCACGCAGACGTCCTGGCCGGAATCGCCTTGACGCACTTCGCTGCGCCAAGGAACCTCTCGCAAGTCTGGCCTCGGACTGAAAAGCTCAATACAGAAGAAATGGATCTCGAACATCTACTGACTGCACTTGAATCGCCCATCGTCATCCGCCCGACGCGCCGGATGACCCAGGGCGAGCTGGAAAGCTATCTCGACAAGGCCGCCGACATCCTGCGCGGCAACGCCGACCATTCCGAATTTCGCGGCTACGTCTTCGCGCTGCTGTTCTACAAGCGCATCAGCGACTGCTTCGACGAAGAGGTCCGCACCCAGGCCGCACACGCTGACCAAGGCCGGCGTGCCGCAGGACCAGGCGCTGCTGCTGGCCCGCGATCCGCAGAACCACCACTTCATCGTGCCCGAAGCGGCCGCCTGGGACGACCGTGGCGCGCACCGCCAAGGGCCAGCTCGGCCAGGCGCTCAACGACGCCATGCTCGCCATCGAGCGCGCCAATGCCCACCGCCAGAACAACTTCGACGGCATCCTCACCGGCAAGATCGACTTCAACAAGCAGGACGAGCTGCCGCGCGACAAGCTGGTCAACCTGATCAACCACTTCGGCAGCCAGACCTTCGACCGCGCCCATGTCTCCGACGACCTGTTCGGCAACGCCTACGAGTACCTGATCCGCAACTTCGCCAGCAAGGCCGGCAAGTCCAGCGGCGAGTTCTACACCCCGGCCGAGGTGGGCTTCCTGATGGCCGAGGTGCTGCAGCCGCGAGGCCGGCATGTCCATCTGCGACTGGGCCAGCGGCTCCGGCGGCCTGCTGCTGCAGTGCATCCGCCACGTCAAGAAGCACGGCGGCGATGTGCGCCAGCTGCAGCTGCACGGGCAGGAATCCAACGTCGCCACCTACAACATCTCGCGCATCAACATGATCCTGCACGGCATCCCGGTGTGGGAGCACAAGCAGGGCGACAGCCTGCGCGACCCGCGCCACCTCACCGCCGACAACCGCCTCAAGCAGTTCGACCGCGTCATCATGAATCCGCCGTTCTCGCTGGAGGACTGGGGCTACGACACCGTGGCGGCCGGCGACAAGTTCGGCCGCCTGTCCTACGGCATGCCGCCCGCCAGCAATGGCGACTGGGCCTGGCTGCAGCAGATCGCCAAGTCGCTGAAGGATGCCGACCCGGACACCGGCGCCGGCGGCCAGGGCATGGTGGTGATGTCGCAGGGCGTGCTGTTCCGCGGCCAGCCCGAGCAGACCGAGGAAGAAGACGGCCAGAACCAGAAGGCCGATGCCGAATACGTGATCCGGCGCGGCTTCATCGAGGCCGACCTGATCGAGGCCATCGTCGTGCTGCCGGGCAAGCTGTTCTATGGCAACAACGTGCCCGGCTGCCTGCTGCTGCTCAACAAGGCCAAGCCCGCGGCGCGCAAGGACAAGATCCTGATGATCTGGGCCTCGCGCCACTTCCAGAAGGGCAACCCGCAGAACCTGCTGCGCCCCTCCGACCTGATGCGCATCCTGGTGCCGTGGCGGGCCTTCGGCGATCTGGAAGCCGCCCGCCGCCTGGTGCCGGAGCACGAGGCGCAGTTGATCCGCGAGGTGGAGGAACAGCGCGACGCGCGGCTGGCCGACATCGAGGACGCCTACGGCCCGGTGCTGGAGCCGCTGCCGCGGCTGGAGGCCGAGCTGGCCACGCTGGATGCGCTGGACCTGAAGGTGCAGGCCGTCAAGGACGCCATCACGCCCGAGCACCCGTACTTCCACCCCTTGGCACCGCTGCAGGCCGAGGTCGAGCGCATCGAAGGCGAGATCGCCGCCGCCGGGCGCGGCGACAAGGCGGCGCTGAAGAGCCAGTTGCTCAGCTCCGAAAGCGCAAATTCGACGTCGCCCGCAAGAAGCTGATCGACGCCATCAAGGCGCGCCACAAGCAGGTGGCCCGCGCGGTCAAGGACCTGGGCAAGCTCAAGGAAGAGCGCGATGCCCGCGAGCAGGAGGTCAAGCTCGCCGCCGAGCGCGAGATCACCCACCTGCGCGAGGCGGCCGCCGATCTGCTGCGCATCTGCGGCAGCGACGACGAGGCGCGCCGCTACTTCACGGTGGTTGGCCGCGACGGAGATCGAGGAGAACGAGTTCAACCTGAACCTGCCGCGCTACGTGGACACCTTCGAGCCGGAAAGATGCCGCTGCTCAGCGACGCCGCCGCGCGACTTGAAGTCGGCGACCGAAGCTGCCGCCAGCGCTGCACAGACACGCACTGAAGGACATCGCTGGCCAGCATCGGTGGAGTGCCTGATGCTGACGCACCGATTTACGAACCATCTGGCGATATCCCGCCGACTGGGACGCCAAGCCACTGCAAGACGGTCGTGATCGCCGAGGGCTTCGCTGGCGAGAGGGGTGACGAGCGACGGGCGAGCAGGCCGTCGCCGGTGATGCGCTCGACCAACTTCACCGAACGTACGGACAGCTCGATTTCAGCGACGTGGCCACCCGCTACTTTCCGAAACGTGACAGCCGGACGCTATCGAGAAAGCGGCTGTGACCAAGGACTGGCTGCTGTTCGTTGGCTCGAACGGCACCCAAGATCGGATCGGCGAATCGGTTCATCGAGAAGACCGGCCGACGGTCTCGCAACTTCGTTCAGGTGCTGCAGGCCAGACCCGAGAAAGTGGATGCCAGGTCTTCCTTGGCTGGGCGCTGTTTGGATGCAGCGCACTGGATCGCGGAACGCGTGCAGCAAGACAGTCCAGGCAAGGATGCGCAATCTCAACTGGCGCGACTATCAAGCGCTCTGTATGTTGCCCTGGCCGCGTCGAAGAGCAGCGCCGCATTGCCGCCGCCCTCAAGCTGGCCGACGACGCGATTCAGAAGGCGCGGGCGGAGTTGGAGGCGACGCGGGAATTGAAGCGGTCGCTGATGCAGTCGACGTTTTTGAGCGGGCATGCCACGGCCGACAAGCCTACGAGATTCACGTGCAGACGACGATCGGTTCCCGAGCACCGGCGGGATGGACGAGCTCGGAACAATCAGTCAGGCTCGCTGGTCGACATGGACAGCTGGCGACGTCCCATGCTATCGCGGCCGGACCCGCCTGGCACCCCCATCCTGAAGGTCAGCTGCAGTCCAGCTGACGCTGTCTGAGTCCGGCAGACGTGACGCTACGTCGACGTGTCGAGCCGAGAGCATTGAACGGCTATCGGTCAAGCGTGGGCGATGTCTTCGTGCTGCGAGGAACGGCAATCCGAGACTTCGTCGGCAGATCGGCGGGTTGCTTGCGTAGACGCGCCGTCAACCCACACATTTACTCGACAAGTTGATCCGCCTGCGATTCGACCCAGGAATGACGTTGCCGAGCGGTTCGTGCCGCTATCTCTGGCACTCACCAGGGCGTCGATAGGCGAGTTGCAGCCGAATGCTGAGCGGGCAGCAGACAGAGCATGATGAGCAGCGCGACATCATGCGCGAGTTCGGTATGCCATCGCCCGCCATCTAGACGAGCAAGAACGAGATCGTTGGTCTGCTCGACAGCGCAGAAGCTCAAATTGATGCGCAGCCGAAGCAAGGTGTGACGCACTGCTGGAGCGTGAAGCGCTCTCTGCTGCAAAACCTGCTCACCGGCAAGATCCGAATTCCAGAGGGAGCCATTCATGCCTGAGGTCAGGGAAGGGCCGGTCCCCTACACGGTGCGCACGCTGTTCAACGAGGAGACCACCGTCGAGCGCGAGATCATCGAGCACCTGAAGGCGGCCAAGCTGGGCTGGACCTGGCGTTCACGCGAGCAACTGAAGGCCTACCGCCCCGACGAGCGCGAGGTGCTGTTGCTGCCGCTGCTGCGCGAGAAGCTCAAGGCACTGAACCCGACCGTGCTGACCGATGACGGCCGGGTGGACGCCATCATCACCAAGCTGCGCGGCTGCCGCGACAACCAGCAATGGCTGGCGTGGCTGAAGGACGGCGTCAATTACAAGTTCGACGCGGCCGAGAACGCGCAGGACGTGCGGCTGATCGACTACGACAACCTGGACGCCAACGACTGGTGGGTGACCAACCAGTTTTCGATCGACGGCCGTTCGACCGCGCCGGCCCGGACATCGTGCTGCTGATCAACGGCATCCCCATCGTGGTGATCGAGGCCAAGACCGCCAGCCGCAGCAAGCCCGATTGGCGCGAGGGCGCCAAGCAACTGGGCATGTACGCCGAAGAGATCGACCAGCTCTTCTACACCAACGCCTACGGCGTGGGCGTGAACGAGACCCGGATGATGTACGGCGTGCCGGGCCGGCGCTTGCAGTTCTGGCTGCAGTGGCGCGACCCCTGGCCGCACGAGATCGACGAGTACGACGAGATGAAGGTCTCGCTGTACGGCCTGTTCGACCGCGGCAATCTGCTGGACTTCATCCGCCACTTCATCGTCTTCGTCACCAAGGACGGCAAGACCGAGAAGGTGGTGGTGCGCTACCAGCAGTACCTGGCGGTGCAAGGACATCCTGAACCGGGCCACCGACCTGACGCTGCCGGCCGAGAAGCGGCGCGGCCTGATCTGGCACACCCAGGGCTCGGGCAAGACGCTGACGATGATCTACGCCGCCCGCAGCCTGTGGGAAGACCCGAAGCTGCAGCAGCCGACCGTCATCCTGCTGGTGGACCGCGAGCAGCTGGGCGACCAGATGGATCGTGAGCTGAATTCCACCGGCACCGACAACGTGCACGTGGCGGCCAGCAAGCGCGACCTGGAGGAGAAGCTGCGCGGCGACTATCGCGGCGTGATCCTGACCACCGTGCACCTGTTCGACGGCATGCCCAAGCAGGTGACCAAGCAGCGCGCCAACGTGATCGTGATGGCCGACGAGGCGCATCGCTCGCAAGAGCGCGAGCTGGGCACCTACATGCGCTCGGCGGTGGAAGGCGCGTCGATGTTCGGCTTCACCGGCACGCCGATCGAGAACGACGACCACAACACGCCCAAGGCCTGGGGCTACGTGAAGGACGACGGCAAGATCGAGCGCTACATGGGCCGCCCCTACACGGTGACCGATGCCCTGCGCGATGGCGTGGTCAAGCCCATCCACTGGCAGCCGCGCGTGACCGACTGGCAATTGCACGGCACCAAGCTGGATCTGGCCTTCAAGCGCGAGTTCGGCCACCTGCCGGAGGACGAGCAGAACAAGCTGAGTCACCGAAGGCGCGCGGCTCGATGCGCTGCTGTTCCATCCCGACAGCGCATCGCGCAGATTGCCGACGACGTGGTCACGCACTTCACCGAGCACGTCCGGCCCAACGGCTTCAAGGGCATGCTGGTCTGCAAGGACAAGCAGGCCGTCAAGCTCTACACGACGGCGCTTGCGCGAACGCCTGGGTGACGACGTGGTGATGCCCGTGATCTCCGAGGCGCCGCAGAACGACCCGCGAAGACATCCAGGCGCTGTACCTGGGCGAGGCCAAGCGCAAGAAGCTGCTCAATGAGTTCCTGATCCCGGCGCAGTCCGAGCAGGAAGAGCACCGCGACAAGCCCTTCCGCAAGGTCGAGATGCTGGTGGTGTGCGACATGCTGCTGACCGGCTTCGACGCCCCGATCCTGCAGGCGCTGTACCTGGACAAGAAGCTGCAGAATCACTCGCTGCTGCAGACCATCGCGCGGGTGAACCGGCCGTACAACGAGCTGAAGGGCCACGGCCTCGATCCTCGATTACTACGGCATCTTCGACAATCTGAACGAGGCGCTGAACTACAGGCCCGACGAGCTGGGCGATGTGGCCTTTCCGTTCGACAGCCATCCGCGAGCAATTCCGCAAGACCTTCCAAGAGGTCTGGGACTTGTTCCCGGAGGACACCGTGCCGCGCGACGGCTCGCACGATGCCTTCATCGCTGCGATGAAGATCCTGCGCGACGTGGACGGCGCCGAGAAGCAGTTCGATGCCGGGCTATCGCAATCTGCGCGTGCTGTATGAGGCGCTGCAGCCCGACGAGCAGCTGCGCGACTATCGTCCGTCCCTACGCTTGGTTGACCAAGCTGTACCTGCTGTACCGGAAGAAGTTCTATCCGGATGCCAGCAAGAGCATTGAGGCCACCGAGGAGGACGCCGCCCGCACGCGCGAGTTGATTCGCGAGCACATCGACGTTGATGCATTGGAGACGGAGTTTCCGACCTACGTGCTGGACGAGCACTTCCTGACCAAGCTGAAGGACAAGAAGCCGGACGCAAAGGCGTTGGATATCGAGGCCATGCTGTCGGCCGAGCTGCGCATCCGCCTGGACCAGGATGACGCGTTCCGTCCGCTGTCGGAAAGGCTGCAGCGGCTGATCGACGAAAAGCGCGCCGGCACGCTGGCAGGAATCGCGCTAATCGAGGAGCTGGAGAAGCTGACTGATGCGGTGCGGTCCGCCGTGGAGGAGGCGAAGCGCCCGATCGCACAGCAATTGGCGCTCAAGGTCAAGGCGCGCAACGCTGCGATCACTGACACGCTGGCGGCGGAGATTGCAGCCGCGACGCTGGCGGAGGCTGACAAGCACTGCTTCCCGGGCTGGTGGAATACAAGCACCGTTGATCCGGACCTGTCGCGAGGGCTCTTGTTTCTTATCGCCAAGCAGTATTCAACCTCTGGTCTGCTTGGGGACGATGCGATGGGATTCATCGTGTCCTTGGTCAAAGTCCTACGGCTTCGACACTATAGGTCGGAGTTGCCGGAGTACACTGACGGCAGTGCGGATGGCTGAAGCCCCGCAGACATGGCCAACTGCATCTGCCGGATGGGCGAACTGTTGAGTTCGAGATTCGACGCTCCGAGAAGTCGCGTTCGCTTCGTCTAGCTATCAGTGCGCGAAAGGGCCTTGTAGTTCATGCCCCAACGGGACTGGAGCACGAGCGCATTGTGCAGCTCACGTGCGCCAAGGCTCCGTGGATTGCGGGTCGCCTTGCAGAGTTCGATAAAGTGCGCCACCTGGTCAGCAAGGCGGTGACAGCCCGGCCACAGGCATTCGACATGCCATCGCTCGCGGAATCTTGGCGGATTGAGTACAAGGCGACGCGTAGTAAGACCGTGGGCGCGACCACAGATCGGCCCGGGAGAATCGTGGTTGCGGGGGCAGTTGATGACGTTGAAGCATGCTGCGCAGCGCTTCGTCGTTGGTTGGCCCGTCATGCCAAGCCGGCACTAAGCCCATGGCTTCAGGGACTCGCCGAGCAAAGCGGACTGAGTTACCTGGATTTGGCGATTAAGAACCAGCGCACGCGGTGGGGAAGCTGCACGCCCCAAGGGCGTATAAGCCTCAACTGCAAACTTCTCTTCTTGCCGCGTGACTCGGTGCGCTACGTGATGATCCATGAACTGTGCCACACCGTAGAACCCAGCCATTCGCACCGTTTTTGGGGGTACCTGCGTCGGATTGAGCCGAGTGCTGATTTCTTGCATGCGCAAATGCGGGACGCGTGGAAGCTGGTACCGACATGGGCGCAGCGCGGCTCGGGTTTGTTGCTGTGAGGATAGGATGGAAGGCGGCATGCATGGTTGCGGCCAGCTCCGGCAAGGACCTGCCTAATCAGTCCCTGCACTGGTTTGGGCGATCGGATGTGGGCACCTCCTCTGCGTTCTTGCCTCTCTTCAGAGACTCTTTTGGGATCGTTGGCCTTTTCAGTACCGATGCCGAGCTGCTGCGGCTAAGTTCGAAGATAGTTGTTGAGGGGCCGTTCAATGGTGACCAGGATGACTATTGGTGTCGCGGATGAGTAAGGCATCGCCGGCCCCCTCAGTTTCAGAGCGAATTGATGAACTTCGTCAGCAGGCGATTCGCGCAGCGCTGAACTACGAGGTGTGGTGGGTCTATAGGAGTTCAGATACGCGACCAAAGTATGTCGACGTGATGAACCGGTACACCGTTCTCTTCGCAACCGCGATTCATGCTCACTTCGTCGCTATGCTCGTGGCGCTGTATGGCCTCTATGAGACTAGAGACGATACTCACAGCATTCCGCAGCTGTTGGAAACAATGCGCACGGAAGGGAAGCTGGGTGAGAACCTTATCGACGCGTTTGATTCGAAGTATCAAGAACTGAAGCCCGTTTGGGTCAAGGTCAGCATGCTCCGAAATGAAGCATTCGCGCATAGGTCCGCGACATACACAATGAACGAGGTATTCAAGCGCGCAAACGTGAAGCCCGACGACTTGCGGGTTCTTGTTGATGAAACGGCCAGTCTGTTGAACGAGGTTAGCAGACAGCATGACAAGAGCGTCCATGCGTTCAATACGGGCGCACGTGAAGCCGCGCTGGCTTTGCTGGAGGACCTACGAAGGTTTCATGGTGCTGTCGATTGAGCGGCGGTGTGAGCACGCGCCGACGGTCGACCGGATTTCGGGCCGAGCCGGCGTCGAGGACTGACCAATCCGCGCGCCCGAGATGCACGGAGAATCAGCGGGCAACGTCATGCGAGGGTGGTCAACCGCGGGCGGCGGTCGCTGATCGACGCCCGACGACATTTAGCAGGGCGCCGAGACAGTCGAGGAATCAAGACGCGTAGGGGTTGAGGTAACGTGGCAGCCAAGCCTTTGCAAACTGTGCCGCGGCACTCGAGCTGGTGCCGGTCAACGTTGCGTAGTTCAGCTGGCCTGCAATCAGTCATTCTGGGGGCTTGAGTGGCATTTGAGTCTTGTTACCAGTCGATATGCTTTTTCCCGTTGTATGCAGACGGGCCAGAGGTCTTTGGCTTCTCCGACTTTCTTGCGAGCCTCGCGCTCATGGTGCTCGCGTGGACGATAGCGGATGTGCGATATCGCTTTCGCGTCCGCGTCGCGCCGATTCCCCTCCAGGGGATCACGTTCTCAGTGGTTGCCGCCGTGGGCGCTCTTACGCTCCTCACTGATCTTTGGCGGGCGGAGCATTGGCTGGTCCCGCAGGGAAACCTTCTGTCGCCACCGGCGTGGCAAGCGCTGCTAGGTGGCCTGTTCTTCGTGACGTTCCTAACCTGGGCCTGGTTTGCGTTCATCCGGCCACCCGTTTACGGCAAACGTAACGCTAAGCGCTTTGCGCAGACTCTATACCGTCTCATACTTAAAGGCTCTCCTACGGACCTAGCCGTCGTTGCCGACGAACTCACGTTGTCAGCTAAGTCACTCGTCCGCTCAGCCACAGATAGGGGCAAGTCCAAGAGCTACCGGCCTAAAAGCGGCGAAGAGCCGACTGAAAAGCGTCCGAAAGTCGAGGCCTATGCCGACGACTTGCTGTTGCTGATTGCCGACAAGAGGTTTTGCCGCGCAATAGTCGAATCGTCGCCTGTCACCGCCCTGGCGATTTTCCAGGAAATGAGCGAGGCCAAAAAATACGGCATCCGTATAGAGACCTTTGCCAAGAACATAGTGAACGAAGCGTTGGCGAAATAGGGACTCGTTCCTATTCCACGAAGCCGATGGATACCGGTCCGGCCTTATCGGCTATTACAAACCCCTAAGCCATGCGATCTTCTCGAACTACCGAATGGTCGAGACTATCGGCACGGTCTTGGACCCCGACCTGACTGCAAAGCGAAGGTGGGACGCATCGCAGTGGGAAGCCTACTGCCGGGTCGCGCTGATGACGTTTCGCGATTACGTCGATAAGGAACTCGGGAACCACTCTTTCGTGCTGTACCGCGCGACGACCCAGATTGAACATGCGGTATCAGATCTTTACAAACTCGATGGAGTTCCTAACAGTGCCTGGGACGACGCTACGTTGGCACGGCTTCGGGTCGTCGTTAAGTTCATCGAGGACGCCGTGAATATTCTTGATAAGAATGGTGTTCCCGATGGTCTTCAGTTGCGAGTCAGGGATGAGAACGGCAGGGGCCGAGAGAACTTCTTTGATCACCTGGCCGGTATGATCTTCGAGGTGATGTTCGCCGCCTCTGCTGTCAGGTCGCCGACCAGCCAATGTTGGTGGATTCAGCACAACTCCGTGTGGGGCGAGTTGTTCAGTTTCAACAAGCTGGATGGAGCTGCAGGCCGGGTGGTTAAGTTCAAGCTTCGCAGGCTCTTGTACAATGAAATTGTTGATATGAAGCGGTTCCCAATCTTCAAAGGAGCCAGAATGCTTGGCTTCTGCCTGAACGTAATGGGTCTTGAACCGAGAGCGGACAAGTACTGCAAGGACAATCGGGCGCTTCATAAGGCCGTCCTAAATTGGACCAAGAAGAACTTTGCATGGCTGCACGCCTACAACCCTCGGATCGCCGAGGCGTGTCTTGTAGATGGCATGACGTTCGACGTCGAGAACCTTCGGCTAGTCAGGACCTTCCCGGCGGAGGGCCTGAGGCGTGAGCCGCACTTCGTTTACTTTGCCTTAGACCGCGCGCCGGCCGTCGCGGTTTCCGATTCCGCGCCGATCAAGAACTGAGTCCGAGCGTCGCGGTCGAGCACGCTTAGCGGTCTCGAGTCCCGGTCATGGCGGCGCTCTGTGCTAGGGATTATTGGTCTGGAGGAGCCCGGCATAGAAGACCAATAGATCGTCCCGCTGCAGGGTTGCCGATAGCTGCTTACCCTTCGCTCTGCGGTCGCCATATGTCAGGTGCTCGAAGTTCGGGTCCAAGTGCATCTTCTGATCCACAAGGCACGTCGGCAATGCCAACCCAAATGCCGACACCGCATCCGCCGTCCGTCCACACGGAGTACCCAGCTTGATCGCGCGTCGGCTTCGTCTCCGGAATCGGGACATAGCAAAAGCGCCTCGATGCGGTGTCGCACGGCCGTTGTGCCGCGCCTGCCCGGAGCCGATTAGAGACGTCAGGTGCGCATCACCACTGACCTTAGATCAATGGCTGATCGGACAAGGTAAACCCGAGACGTTTGCGCGTTTGAGCAATGATTTGTTCACGGGTCAGAGATCGGTTAGCGGCATAGCAATTTACTTCGCGCCCCTGCTCCTGCGCCGCGCAAACCCTACTGTTCCACTCGGTGTCATCGGTCATTGGGCCGACGACATTGAACATCCTCCTGCCCTGGTTCGTAATTATCAGATGGAAGGGCTCAACGACGCGCGGCTTCGGCATTTGTTTGGATTCCGTGTTGTTCCCAAGGACTTAGTGAACTGGCGGCGATGTGGCGGACCATTGTGCGCAGTCTAGACTGGCTGTGACGCGAATGTGCCTCGGTGATGTGTAACAGGTGCCGACGGTCGACCAACTTGTAGGCCGAAGCGGCGTCGAAGCCTGACTAGGCCGTGCGCTCGGGAGACAGCGAGGATCAGTCCGTCACACCCCGCGAGAATGGTCAACCTTTGGTGACGGCGACGGCCCCACTGCGTCCCCCGGGGGGTGGCGCGCGAGGGTCCCGAGTTCCCCAGAGTGGCCCGCTGCGCGGCGCGTCGAGGGGCGGGCATGACCGACCCCCATGGGCCGGCCCCGCGCTGCGCCTCGGGCGCGAGGGAAGTGCGTTCGCCGGACGCGTCGGCGTGAAACCCGCGTGCGGTCGAGCCCGTCGGCGGCGCGCGCCTCCCTCCAGGGATCATTAAATCAACATTCAATGATCACTTGATGTCATCAAGTGGTTCACCGCGGCGGTGCGATCGGGATCGACCTCGGGCCGAAATCCTCCAAGACGATGTTCGGGATGGGCGTTCGCAATTATTGAGGGCGACGTCGGGGACGGCGATTGGAACTGGGCGTTGCTCCATCTCTGGATGGCCGCGAAGAATGGGGTGACGTCAGAGCTGCATAAAACATCGATCGCATCATGAACTCCGATGGATCAAGACCACCTAGTTCATCTGATGCGATTCCGGTTCATGGCCCCTTGATTTGTGGGTTCGCCTTCAAGAACGCGGACCGTCGCGCAATCAGCTCCTCCGAATAGGCCCGAATCCCGTCAGCATACAAGGATTGGTGCGCGACGACGAAGCACAAGCCGGCGGACCGATCCATGTGCTTTTCGTCTCGCCAGATGTCCCACGGAAATTCCTCGAGTGAGAATCGGGTGCGATCATCCCCGGTTAGCCGCGTCGCGCTATTG
>CAVZTF010000004.1:0-689985 GCA_963778185.1 uncultured Gammaproteobacteria bacterium
CCGGTCGGCGACAATTATCTTGGCCGGTGTGATGGGGATCGGTTCGGCTATTTCCTCTGACTGACCTTGGCCTTGCCGGCGGCCTTGCCCTCCGCCGCCTTGCGTCGGTAGCTCTCCACGTTCAGTTCGAAGATCGTCGAGTGGTGTACCAGGCGGTCGACCGCCGCGACGGTCATCGCCGCTTCCGGGAACACCTGATCCCACGCGGAGAACGGCTGGTTGGCGGTGATCGCGATGCTCTTGCGCTCGTAGCGCTCGGAGATCAGCTCGAACAGCACGCTGCTCTCGGCCTGGTCGCGACGGACGTAGCTGAAGTCGTCGAGGATCAGCAGGTCAAAGCGATCGAGCCGCGCAAGCTCGGCGGGCAGCCGCAGATCGCGCCGGGCCGCCTGCAGTCGCTGCACGAGGTCGCCGGTGCGCGAGAACAGCACGCGCCAGCCACGATCGATGAGTCCGTGGCCGATGGCGGCGATGAGATGCGACTTGCCGACGCCGGGCGGGCCGAACAGCAGCACGTTGGCGCCCTGCTCGAGCCAGCCGTCGCCCTCGATCAGCGCCGCGACATGCGGCTTGGAGAGGCTCGGCACAGCGGCGAAGTCGAAGCTGTCGATCGACTTGTCGGGCGGCAGGTCCGACTCGGCACGATGGCGCGCGAGACGGCGCGTCTCGCGCTCGGCCATCTCGTGCTCGAACAGCACGGACAGCAGCCGCTCGGCGCGCCAGCCTTCGCGGTCGGACTGCGTGGCTAGATCGGTCCACAGACGCTTGATCGTTGGCAGGCGCAGGTCGGTGAGCATCAGCGGCAGGCGGGCCGCGTCTGCCGAGGCGCGGGCGGCGCTCATGGCCGAACCCCGACCAGCTGGTCATAGGCCGCCAGCGGTGGCAGATGCACCTGGACGCTCGGCTGCAGCGGGATACGCGGTGCGAACTCGGCACGCAACCTGTCGAGGTCCGGCAGCTCGTTGGCGTCGCCGATCTCGCCGAGCCGGTGCGCGACGTCTGCCTCGCCGGCGGTCTGTGCCAGCTCGAGCAGGCCGACCATCATCTTGGCCGCCCGAGCCTCCGGGAGTCGCTCGATCAGCCGGCGCCAGGTGTCGCGATACTCGGTGCGCGGGAACAACGCATCGCGCATCCGCCAGCGCACCAGGGCGCCGGGCTTGCGCTTGAGCGCCGGCAGGACGTGCCGGAAGTCGATGACCGGCGTACGGCGCAGTGCGCGCGGCGCGCGCAACACGCACACGCCGCCGAGCATCGCCTCGATGTGATCGGCGTAGACGCGCACCTTGAGCCGATGGCCGATCAGCCGGGACGGCAGCTGAGTAAGGCACGGCGCGCACGGTGAAGATCGCGAACTTGGTGACCCGCGCATCGACCTCCTCGTACTCGTTCGTGCGCCGTGGCGGCAGCGGTCGCAGGCAGGCGCGTTCGACCTCGAGCGCCTTGGCGATCCGGCCGTTGGCCCGGGCGGTGACCTCGGCGAGGAAGTGTCGGTAGGCCTCGAGCGTGTCGAACTCGCGGTTACCGCGCAGCAGCAGCGCCTGATCGACGAAGTGCTTGAGCGTGCCGTGGCGGGCCTCGATCGAGCCGTTCTCGTGGCTCGCGCCGCGGTTGTTACGCGACGGGACCATGCCGTAGTGCGCGCACAGCCACTCGTAGCGGCGGGTCAGATCCTCCCGCTCGGCGAGGTTGCGGAACGCCGCCGACAGGCTGTCGGTGCGATGCTCGTGCGGCGCACCGCCGAGCTCCCACAGCGCATCCTGCAGACCGGCCGAGAGATCCAGGAAGCACTCGCCGCCGAGCACGACCGCCACGTGCCGCCACCCTGAGTAGGCCAGCGCGAACTGATACAGCAGGTGCTCGAACCGCACGCCGCCGATGTGCACGCCGAGCTCGGTGGCGTGGGTGAAGTCCGACAGGCCCAGCCGGCCCGGCTCGTGCTGCTGGGCGAAGAACACCTCGCGCTCCGGGCCCTCGAACGCCCGCCAGCGACGGACCCGTCGCTGCAGGGTCCGCAGCACGGCGTTCGGGTAATCGTCGGGATGGCGCCGCTGCAGCTCCTCGAGCACGGTGACCGCCGTCAGGCCCGGCGCCGCGCGCAGCATCGGTAGCACCTCCGCGTCCCACACGGTGGCCAGCGGGTCGGAGCGTGTCCGCCACGTTCGTGGCGCCCGATGCGACGGCAAACCGTCCAGACGCTCCAGGCGCCTGGCCGTTCGCTCGCTGATGCCGACCTTGGCGGCCGCGGCCTCCTGGCTGAGCCGCTGCCGATACTGCTTGTACTTGATCACTTGATGGTCCGTGACTCGCTTGCCGGGCATCGCGACCCCTCGCTCCTACGTCGAGGGGGCACTGTAAGCCCCACCACCAAGCGCCCCCGGCCGGCGGCGCTAACCGGCCAAGATAGTTGTCGTCAGCCGGTCAGGATCATCGTCGCCGAACATGAATCGCGACGGTCATGGGTCACACGATCCCGAAGCTACTCATGCGAGCCAACGGCGATGTGCCTCTCCTGTAAGAGTCGGCGTGAAAAGCAATGCCGTCGATGGCGGATTCCCCCTACGGGGTCGAGGTCCCGGCCATCATTGAACTGGGCCGTCCTAGCCGCGCGGCTTCCGCCTGGCGCGTGCGGTGGGGGGCGACGTCCCGCCGCTTTCAGTAGCAGGTCGGTCTGGAGTCGGCCGGCGATCCATGACCCACGGGCTTGCGACAGCGATGTTCGCTTGCCAAAAGGTAACGTAAACGTTACTATTTGGCAATGAAAATCCGGGTGGAAGAATACATTCGTCCGGATGGGTCGAGTCCATACAGAGACTGGTTTGACCGCCTCGACGCGCAGGCGGCGGCGAAGGTCACGACCGCGAAGCTGCGCATGGAACTCGGCAATACGTCGAACGTGAAGTGGTTTGCGGGCATCGGCGAATACGTCATCGACTGGGGTCCGGGTTATCGGATCTATCTGGCAAGAGACGGAGAATCGCTGATCGTCTTGTTTGGCGGTGGCACCAAGCGCCGCCAGCAGGCGGACATCGAACGGGCCAAGGCGTTGCACGCCGAGTACAAGAAACGAAAGAGGTAAGGACCATGGCGCTTACTCGCGATTTCAAGAAAACCGTCGTCGCTCGAGTCGAGCGCGACCCCGCGTTCGCCAAGGCGCTCCTGGATGAGGCGGCAACGCTGTTCCTGAGTGGCGAGCCGGAGACAGCGCGTCTCATTCTGCGTGATCTCGTGAATGCCACCATAGGGTTCGAGCAGCTGGCCAAGCTCACGGACACGCCCAGCAAGAGCCTGCATCGAATGCTCTCGCCGAAGGGCAATCCGAGCATGGATAACCTGGCGGCAATCTTCGGCGCCATACGCAAGCGTCTCAAAGTGGGCATCAAGGCGCATACGGTCGATCTGCGAAAAGTGGCGTAGTGCGACCGTGGCGCTCTCGGAATTTGAGCTGGCGCGAGTACAGCGGGCCATGGATGCCTTGATGAGGCAGCGCCGGCCTCCGCCGCATGTTCGTCAGAAGCTCGATCTCGGCTTCCGCGTCACGGGACAAAGCGTTGAGATTTTCGAGATCCGACCCGCCTGGCGCGGACCGGCCGACGAGAAACACGAATCGGCCGTGGCGAAGGCAACCTACGTCAGGGCGCGCGGCGTCTGGCGAGTGTTCTGGCAACGTCGCGATCTGAAGTGGCACGGCTATGAACCCAGACCTGAGGTGAATTCGATCGATGAGTTCGCTTCACTGGTGGCGGAAGATACGCATGCCTGCTTCTTCGGGTGAGCGGAACGATCCTGCGGTCGACCACCGCCGTGAACCCGACGGGACTGAGCGGCCACGGTTCGGTCGTCGTTCGGTCGCGATGCACCGAGGCTGTTGCACTTCTTGAGCTTACGGCGCAGCTTGGTCGGCCCCGGCCGACGAGGTTCGGAATAGGCTCGGTCGGGCAGGTCGGTTCGGTCGGCTCCGGCGAAAACTCGTTCCGCTTCTTCGGCTTTCTCGTACCGAACCGGGCTCTCCGAGCTACTGAAAATCCGCGTGTCGATGGTTCGATTCCGTCCCTGGCCACCACTTCCAACTTGGTGTATTCCGGTCACACCGTTTACATCTCATTCCGGACACATGGTTAACACTGTGTCCGGGGCGAAGGGATTGGGACCGGGTTCGACCCGGTCCTGATCTCGATCGAAGTATCCCAGATCGTACTCCAGGAAGCTGACCTGCCAGACCTGGTCGTCGACCTCGCGGATGCCCACCAGCTGCTCAGCCAACGCGGTGCTCAGGTTGATCTTGCGACTGCCGAGGCAGATGCGGCCGCAGCGCGTCACGCGGACGGTGCGGTCGTGGAACGGGTAGTGGGGATCCTGGGGCGGCTCGTAGGGTCGGGCTGAAGGTGTATAGATTTCGGCCGGGTAGGCGCCGCCGAGCGCCTGGTGCGGCCGCTCGTGGTTGTAAACCCGGATGAAGTCCTCGAAGCGCTCCTGCTGCTGCAGGAAGTTGAACGCGGCGGGCTTGGTCGTTTCGTTCTTGAGCGTGAGATGCATGCGCTCATGGCGTCCGTTCTGCTGCGGGTGGCCAGGCTGGATGCGCTCGAGGCGGATCCCTAGTCGCAGCCACCAGACGGCGAGCCGGGAGAGGCCGAACAACGCCCAGGAGGCGGCGAACGGCGTGCCGTTGTCGGTGCGGATCGCGGCCGGCAGGCCGAAGTCCTTGAAGGTGCGCTCGAACACGGAGAAGGCGAACTTCGACTTGGTCGACTCGAGGCCTTCGCAGGCGAGCAGGTAGCGGGAGCGGTAGTCCGTAATGGTGAGCGGATAGCAGTACTGCCGGTTGCCGAGCAGGAACTCGCCCTTGTAGTCGGCGCACCACAGGCCGTTGGGCGTGTGAGCGGCGGACAGCGGCGTCCCGCAGGCCTTGTGGCGCCGGCGTTTGCGTCGCTTGACGAGGCCATTGCGGTCGAGCGCGGCGTGGATCGTGCTCACCGCGGGCGGCGGGATCATCGGGTAGTCCCGGATCAGCTTGTCGCGGATCTTCGGTGCACCCCAGGAGGCGTGCTCCTTCTTGATCCCCAGGATCGCCCGCTCGACCTGGAACGGCAGCTTGTTGGCCTGCCGGTACGGCGCCTTGCTGCGGTCATGGAGTCCATCGAGGCCGCATTCCTTGTAGCGCTCGAAGATCTTGTAGCCGGTGACCCGGGAGATGCCGAACTCGCGGCACAGCGGCGCCATCTTCTCGCCTTCCAGGAGGCGGGCTATGAAGCGGAGGCGTTCATCCATTGGCTTACACTCATTCCAGGGCATCGGGGCGCTCCCCAAATGCCGAAATGTGTAAACCATGTGCTCGGAATGTTCCGTAAGCTATCTGTCGATAAGCTCACTTTCTGATTCGAAACGGGTTCCGGGCATCACCCGCGGACCATCCGGGGCCATTGATGGCCGACCCGCGGACTATCGGGAAGTGGGTGGGTGGGGCGACTCCCCGACTTGCCCCCGGATTCAGTGCCATGGCATGGCCCGTGGAGTCCGGGGCACCTTATCGATTCGCAGCCACCTTCTGTTGCCCCAGTCTCTCCGCCAACCACATCTTGATGAGGGACTGGCGCGTCACGCCGAGTCGCGTGGCTTCCTGATCGATGGAACGGACCATCCAGCTCGGGAAATCTACATTGACTCGCTTCGCGTCGACGCCGGCGCGCCGAGCCTTCGTCAGGTCAAGGTCGCCTGTGATGTCCTTGCCCGCATCGAATTTCTGATCAAATCTCTTCGCTTTCATACAACGCCACCTCCTCGATTCGAGAGCGC
Source organism: uncultured Gammaproteobacteria bacterium (assembly GCA_963778185.1). GTDB lineage: Bacteria > Pseudomonadota > Gammaproteobacteria > Steroidobacterales > Steroidobacteraceae > RPQJ01. The sequence goes on from CAVZTF010000004.1 coordinate 5,791, forward strand.
CGAACCGAGATCAATCGGATGTCTTCGCCCCTGCGAGTAATGACCGCCGACCAGTGTTTATCCGCAATCTTTCCGATCACCAGCCAGCGGGCTTCATCCACGACTCTCGCGGGTATCTCCACCAGCGCATCGTCGCTCCATAGCGCCAGCGCGTTCTCGAAATCGATCCCGTGCTTGCGCTTGTTCTCCGCACTCTTGGCCGGGTCGTATTCGAATCCCATGCCGCTCCGTATACCACGGTCCAGAGGTATATAAAAGGTATGGAAACTATACCATTCTCGGGACCGCAAGATCCGTCGCTCGGACGGGACCTCCGACGTGCTGTACTTCGCCACGGATCCCTGGGCGGCGTGGACGTCGTCACCACAGCGGGGCGGCGGGGCGAGACTGAGCCACACGGCGCACGGCGCTCGCCGCAATGGCGCGACCTGGATCGGCGCGCCCACGAGCGCCGAGTGGTTGGACGTCGCCAACACGACGCGACGGGGATTCACCGGGCACGAGCACCTGGACAACATTTCGCTCGTGCACATGAACGGGCGCGTCTACGACCCGCGGCTCGGGCGGTTCCTCTCGGCGGACCCGTACATTGACGGCGTGGTGAGTGACCCAGGGCTGGAATCGCTACAGCTATGTGCACAATTCCCCGTTGAGTGGGGTAGATCCGACCGGCTTTTTCGACACACTAGAAACAATTACCGTGCCAGGTACGAGGTTGAGGAATGCAGAGCCCGAGTTTGACCTGACAACGTTTCTCGAATGGCAGCTCAATGCGCCAAGGCCGGAATTTACGGTGGAAGTGAGGGCCAGACGAATCAGAGAGAGTTCGCCGGCACCAGTGACTTTGAGTGCCGGTGGCACGACCTCGCCGCAAGGGGAGCAGCAAGACGTCGGGATTTGCAGCGAAGAGCTACCGGTGATAACGACTGCAGTCAATCTTGGCGTTGGCTTCGTGTCGGGAGAATTTGGGAATGTCTATGTGGTTGATTGGAAAGCGGGGGCAGTTCATGTGTACAACTATGGAGGCTTGGGTGTTGGGCTTTCGATTCCGACACCATTTACTGGAGCTGCGAGCATCGAAGTGGGTGCGGCCTCGGGTGTCAATTCGCGGAGCGAGCTGACGGGCTGGGGTTATGCCGTAAGCGGCTTCGCTGCCGTCGGACCGAAGGGCTATGCCGGTCAATACTTCTCGAACTTCTCCGGTGGGTACCATGGAGCAACAGCTGGGTATGCAGCCGGCCTTGGCGGTTCGCTGGGCGGTATTGCCACCTACACACGATTTGATCGCACGTTCTCGCTCGACGATGCGCCTCAGCCGATCAAAGGGCTGATCTCCGGCTGTCAGAATGGAGGCTAATAGCGTATGGCCGTGCAGAACGTCGCGCTGATTCTAATGCTCGTGGCAACGATACTAGGCGCGGTAGCTTCCGTCCTCTTAGTGCTGTTCAAACGTCCCGGCGTGAAACTCTTCAAATCAAGAGTCTCTACGCTTGCAATCCTTCGCGATCCCAGGAGATACGTCCGCGAACCATATGCACGAGCCGTGCAGGCCCTTGGGATGGCTGCTTTGGCGTTGGGGGCCGCTACCATTGTCAGTCTCATGGTGTGGCAACTTCTTCGGTAGGGCCGTGCTCGGTCCGCCGCAAAGTCAGCCGTGTGCTCGTGTGGCTGGGGCTATACAAGAATTCACCGGCGGTGACAACGATCAAGGTCGGGTCGAATGGTGGGGTAACACAAAGTCCAACTGCGCGCCGATTTGGGCAGGCTCGTGAGGGCGATCGCGCCCGCTTAGTTCTACTCAACTCTGCGGCCACGTGAGTACGGGCTGTGCATCACCGAGAGGGTGGGTGGTTCGGTCCCCGCTCGGTCGCGATGGGACTAACCCCATGACCCGCATGGAGCCCGCCCCGGGGCTCGGTCGGCCGGCGCCCCTCAGGCTCGGCATGGGCTCGGTCGGGCGGTGCAGTTCGGTCGGTCCAGCGAAAATTTCTCGCGTTTCTTCGGCTTGCTCGCACCAAACCAGCCTCTCCGTCGTACTGAAAATCCGCGGGTCGATGGATGGGCCGGACTCTGAACCGATCCGCTACGCAAGATCGGGGAGACGTCGATCGTCGTGAGCGCGGTGGCCCACGACGACCGCCGTGCGCCGCTCACTTCGACGCGATTTTCTCGAGGCGAATCGCCAAGGACTCGGTGTAAGTCACCTGGACGAAGGTGCCCGGCGACAGCGTTTTCAGCTTCTCCTGCGCCTTCGGGTTCTGGACGGTGACCGACTTCGTCACGCCTTTTGCGGTGGTGCCCCACAGGACGTGAGTGTCGGGGTCGTAGGCGTTGATCTTGAAATAGGTGCTCACCTGACGACCGACCTCGCCACCGCCCGTAGTCCTTTTCGCACTCTCCGACACGCCCTGCGCCGTCTCGCCCTTGGGCACGACGTCGAAGGCGAGTGACTCGGTGTAGGTGACGGCCACCACGTCACCGGGCGCGACCTGGTCGAGATGCCGCACGGCCGGGCCCGCCTCGACCTCGAATGTCTTGCCGTCCTCGCCCTTGAGCGTGACCATGCGCGTCGCCTGGTCGACGGCCACCACGGTGGCTTTCGCCTGGACCGATTCGCTTCTCGTGATGGGCTCGTCGGCCGCCATGGACGCGGCGGGCAATGCGAGGGCCGCCGTCAGAAATGCCGCCAATAACTTCCTGTTGAACATGCTCGTTCCTCTGCTGTGGAGACTTGATGACTCGACCGGCGGTGCGTTGAGCCGGGTGCGCATGATAGCCCCGCGGCTCCGCAGCGCGTACCCGCTCGAGCGGCAGGGTCGGGGCATGCCCGTTGACACCCTCATTCGGGCCTTTGGGCCCAGCAGCGTATGATGATCCGGAGCTCCTCGAACAGTCGTGGCTGCCATTGAGGGCATGAACACAAGAGCGCTCACCTGGCCGGTCGTCGTGCTCGCATTGCTTGCCGGCACGCCTTCGGTCGCGCAGACGTCCGAGGCGCGCCTGGGATTCCTGTCGCGAGCAGCGTCGAGGACCGACCAGGACGTGCAGGTGTCGGTTGCCGTGCTGTCCGATATCGAGAGTGAGGCTCTCTACGGGGCGCCGCTGGCGGACAAGTCGATCCAACCCGTGTGGGTCAAGGTCGAAAACAAGGGTGATCGCGCCTACTGGCTGCTGTCGCCCGGACTCGACCCGAGCTTCTTTCCGGCCTCGGAGGCCGCCGAGGCGATCGCCCTCGACGACCCGGGCGCAGACCTGGACGCGCTGGACCGGCGGTTCCGGGAACTTGCGTTCAAGAATCCCGTACTGCCCGGTGCGACGGTGTCCGGCTTCGTGCTGACCAACCTCCACGAGGGCGTGAAGCTGGTGCAGATCGACCTGTTCGCAGAAGGGCAGAGTCGATCTGCTTCCTTCCTCGCGATCGTGCCCGGGCTGCGTGCCGACTACAAACGGACCGAAACGTTTCGGCGGGAGATGTACCGCCCGGAGGACATGGTCGACTTCGCCGATGACGAAGCCTTCTTCGCGGCGCTCGAGGCGCTGCCCTGCTGCGTGACCAACGAGAATGGCTCCAAGGCCGGGGACCCGCTCAACCTGGTGATCATCGGGGGCATCGAAGACGCCTTTCCGGCACTCATTCGCCGGGGCTGGAGCCCCAGCGAAACGACGTGGTCTGGCTCGGTGATGCAGATGATGAGTTCCGCGCTGGCACGGGAACGTTACCCGTACGCGCCCGTCAGTAACCTGTACCTGTACGGGCGCCCACAGGACCTCGCGCTGCAGAAAGCACGCGACAACATCCACCAGCGTAATCACCTGCGCCTCTGGCGCAGCCCGATGCGTTACCGCGGCAAGCAGGTCTGGGTCGGCCAGATCAGCCGCGACATCGGCAGCCGGGTCACGATCCACTCGCCGACGCTGACTACGCACAAGATCGACCCGGACGTCGACGGAGCGGCGCTCGCCCTGGCGGAGGACGTTGTCTATTCCCAGGGCCTGCAGAAGCTGGCGTTCGTCGCGGGCGTTGGCGCTGCCCCCAGGAGCGCGCCGCGGTTCAACCTGACCCGCGATCCGTACTACACGGTGGGCATGCGGACCGTCCTGTTCTTCGATCACACGCCGACTTCGCTGAAGGACATCGAGCTCCTTCCGCGGGCAGGCGGCATGGCGACGGAACCATGACACCCGCCCGGGTGACGAGCTCATCCCGTGGGCGCCAGCTCGGCGCCGCGAGCATCCTGATCGTGCTCGCAGGTTGCGCAACCTGGCGGGAGCCTCCGGATGCCGGGGATGCGGCGCTTCGCGCGCGAGCCATCACGCAGACCACGCAGGGTGTGCGACTCGGCGCCACGGTACTGGGCCCGGAGGACAGCGTCCGAATGTTCGGTGCGGACATCGCAGCGACCGGTGTCCAGCCCGTCTGGATCGAGGTGCAGAACGCCTCGTCGGACGTGCTGTGGCTGCTGCGATCGGGGACGGACCCGGACTACTTCTCACCACGGGAGGTGGCGTGGTCCGTGCACGTATTCCTTGGCGGAAAGACGAACGACCGGATCGACGAGCATTTCGATGACCTGTCGTTCGCGAATCCGATCCCGCCCGGGCAGACCAGGAGCGGTGTCCTGTTCACGAATCCGCAACCCGCCCCCAAGGTGCTCAACGTGGACCTGCTGGGCAACCAGACATTGGTGCCGTTCACGCTGTTCCTGCCGGTGCCCGGCTACCCGGATGTATCGCCTGTCGGAAGCCTGCATCCTTACCCGGAGTCCGCCGTGACCGACTACGACGACCTCGAGTCGTTCCGGGCCGCCCTGCAGCAACTGTCCTGCTGTGCCGTCCGGGCGAGCGATGGCGGGCCGACGGAACCCCTGAACGTGGTGTTCGTCGGTTCGTACGAGAACATCGCGTCGGCCGCGGCGCGCCGCGGTTATCGTCGCGTCCAGGCGGAGGAGGGTGTCGGCCAGCTCGTATTCGGGCGGCCGCCGGACGCCGTCGCCCTCAAGCGCGCGCAGGCCGGCGCGTCGGCGAACTGGGTGCGCCTTTGGTCAGCACCCGTCCGCCTGCAAGGACAGCCGGTGTTCGTGGTCCAGGTGGGTCGGCCGGCGGGGGGGCGATTCCTTGAGGAAGAATCCGACGCCAGGCGGCTGCACCCCGACGTGGACGAAGCCAGGAACCTGTTCGTCCAGGACATGATGTATTCGGGCGGGCTGGAGCGCCTGGGTTTCGTCAGAGGTGTAGGTGCCGTGCCGAGGAAGCAGCCACGGGTCCTGGCGAACGGTGCCAGCTATTTCACCGACGGACTCCGCGCGGTCCTTTTCTTTGCCACCCGGCCGCTGACCATCTCCGACGTCCATCTCCTCGACTGGGAGCCATTGCTGGACGAACGGGAGCCCGCCGAGCCGCAGGAGCCGAAACGTGCCGTTCAGAATTGACGCGAGCGACGAGATCCGGATCGCGTGGCCTGCAGGTTGCACTGCACCGCAACGCCTGCGCTCGGTTCGAGCGTGGTCGGCGCTCGCCGCCAGCCTGCTCTCGGGCGCCTGCGCCACGACTCCGCCGGTGGAATACGCAGTCGACATTCCTCCGGGGGTGACCGATGCTCGAGGCCGCTTCGGCGAGATCTACTGCGCCGTCCTGGAGGGTCATGGACACGACCTACCCGACTACCGTCCCTGCGAGGACGCCCTGAGCCGCGTGAGTCCCAAGCCGGCCGGCACGGGCCTGCCCGTCGATCTCGGACCGTCCCGCCGGAAGCTGCGGGCGGCGATCGTGCCGGGCATCGGCTATGGCTGTTTCGCGGCCTGGCTCGAGCCACCCGGCACGGCGGCCGCGCACGTCAGCACGTTCGGCTTCGGAATGGTCGGCATCGAGGTCGACGCCTTGTCCGGCACCGCAACGAACGCGCGGCAGATTCGCGACGCGATCCTGGCCATGCCGATGGCGGAGGGTCCGCCACGGATCGTGCTGGTGGGATACTCGAAAGGCACGCCGGACATTCTCGAGGCCGTGGTCGGCTATCCGGAAATTCACGACCGCGTGGCAGCGGTGGTCAGCGTAGCAGGCGCCGTGAGCGGTTCCGCACTCGCCGACGATGCGGAACAGTGGCAGGCGGAACTCCTGCGCCACTGGCCCAAGGCGGACTGCGACCCCGGTGACGGGGGCGGCGTGGCCAGCCTGCGCCCGGAGGTTCGCAAGGCCTGGCTGGCGCAGAACCCGCTGCCGTCCAACCTGCGCTATTACTCGGTCGTGACCCTGCCCGATCCCGAGCGCATCTCGCGCGTCGTGCGATCGAGCTACAAGAAGCTCGGCAAGGTCGACTGGCGCAACGACAGCCAGGTCATCTATTTCGACCAGGTCGTTCCCGGCAGCACCTTGCTGGGCTTCCTGAATGCGGACCACTGGGCAGTCGCTGTCCCGCTGGATCGCTCACACAAGATCATCGGCGCTTCGTTCGCCGACAAGAACGACTACCCGCGCGAAGCGATGCTGGAGGCCGTGCTGCGTTTCGTCGAAGAGGACCTGGAGCAATCCCCGCCGCGATGAATCCGGGGGCCACGGATCAATTGAGATCCTTGTCCTTGTAGTACTTGGTGCCTTTCGCGGTCAGCTCGAGCGCAAGACTGTCACCAGTCATCTGGTACAGCCACACACCCGGTGACACGGCCACGGCTCCCTGGTACGCCGCTCCCTTGCTGCCGGCCTTGGCCGAGGCCGTCGCTTGCGCGCCGATCTCCCATCCGGAGTTGACGAACTTGTTGAGTGCCTGCTCGTTGTCGAAGACCCAGACAAGGTGGAACTTCTTGACGCCGAAGCCCAGGCCTGCCTGGACCTCGGCCATCTTCATGTAGGTCGTGGCCTTGGTCCGGTTGTTGACGGCCACGCCCTTGCCGGTGCCGCTGCCCGCGACGAGGATCTTCATGCCGAAGTTGCTGAACGCGGCGTATCCCGCGGCAGATTGGACGGCCTTGCGCGCCGACGGCTGGATCTTGTAGAGCGCGTCGAGCGCGGATTGTGCTGCCTCCCGGACCTTCGCCTGCTCGTCCGCCTTGCTGGCCGCGATCGTGGTGCCCGGCAGGACCATCGCACAAGCAAGGGCCAGGATCATCATTCGGCGTTTCATGACTGCTCCCATCGGATTAACTCGATTCTGGCCAACTGCCTCTCTTTACCACCAATGCCTACGGCCGGAAACGCCGCGGCCAGGACTGCGCTGCCGCAGCCGCCGAGCACCAACCGGCGGGCCACCGGTGGGCGCGACGTCGGCGCCGCGCCCACCGTGACGGGTTCGTAGCGAAACCGTCAGACGAGTCGGTTGGACCGCCGTCGTGTCGTCAGAGAGGTTCCCGGCTCAGGATCGTCATCCTCTTGCCCTCGGGGCTGGCGTAGAGGCCCCACTGGCTGTGCTCGATGTAGAGGTCGAGCTTCGTTCCCTTCTTGAGGTCGGTGAACTTCGTTTCCTTGCCTTCCACCTTGGCCACCGAATCCGCGGTCGGTACAAACTTCACCTTGCTGATCGCCTTGCCTTCGTGATCGAGCAAGTGCACGGTCACCGCATCCTTGTCGACCGCGACTACGTCCGCCCGATAGTGGGCGTAGATACCGCCGTTCTCCTCCTTCACGTCGATACAGGCCACTTTCGCATTTGGAAACTTCGCGAGTACTTCCTCGCCGAAATTCACGCTATCGCAGCCGAGACGGTCACCGGCCGACGCCAGCGCCGGCATCGCCAGCATCGAGAAGCAGAAAACTGTCCAGTAGCTCTTCATTCTATTTCTCCCGGTTGTGGTGTCTTCCCGACGAAAGTCTGGGATGAGCAGAAAACCTGACATCTACTGCAAGTCACATCGTGGTATGGGGCGCGGCGCGACAGGGGGGTCAGGCGGTGATCACGGCACCCGGCAGGCGACGTTCTGGCGGCCGCGCTCAAGTTCGATCTACCTAGCCAGGGCGAGTGTACTCCGGGAGCCGGTCCGTAGGCATCGCGAATGTGCCGGGGAAGCCGGCGGTCGACCCGCAGCTTGTCAGCGTAGGATCCGCAGGTTGTGGTTCACTGCAAGGCGAGATCCCAACGGCGTGGAGGGAGGTTGCTCATGAAGGCCCTGGCCGAATTCACCCGGACGACATTGATCGGCGGCATCCTGGTGCTGCTGCCGGTGTATCTCGCCATCCTGCTGCTCCTGAAGGCCCTGTCGGCCGTGATGGCGCTGGTCGCGCCGGTCACGGCCCAGGTGCCCGCGGGCGCCGAGTTTCGCCAGTTGATCGCCATCCTGATCATCCTGGCTGCCTGCTTCATCGCCGGCCTCGTGGTGCGCACCGGGCCCGGCGGACGGGGCATCGAGAAGCTGCAGCGCCGGCTGCTCGAGAAGATCCCCGGCTACAAGCTCCTGCGCGGCGTGATCGGTCGCCTGAGCGGTGACGAGAGTTCGACAGCGTTCGAACCGGCACTGGTGGAGCTGGAGGACGCGCTCGTCCCGGCCCTGATCGTCGAGGCATTGCCCGACGGGCAGTTCGTGGTGCTGGTGCCCTCGGTGCCGACGCCGGTCTCGGGCGCCCTGTATATCCTGCCTGCGGCGCGTGTGCACCGGATCGGCGTGCCGCTGACACAATTGATGACGGTCTATTCAAAGTTTGGCGAGGGTGCCGGAGACCTGGTGGCCGCCATGCGGACCCGCCAGGGCCGGAATGACGGCCCGGACCCGCGCCTGGCGTAGGAGCGCCAGGACTGTGAACAGGCATTGAAGCTTGACCAGGAGTTTGGCCGAACAGGCGGCAAAGACTGACCAGGGTGGTGAAAATTGGACGCCGGACGCTGGTCAGTCCTCGACGACCGGTTAACACGGCAGGTCAGATGGACGACTTCATGACCAAGACCCGCCGCACGACAGGAGGGTTTCCATGAGAAAGCTCATCGCGTCTACGTTCGTGTCGCTGGACGGCGTCATGCAAGCCCCCGGCGGTCCCGAAGAGGACTCCACACAAGGATTCTCGCTGGGCGGCTGGACGTTCACCTATTGGGACGAGGTGATGGGCCAGTCAATGTCAGGCTTCGATGGCAACGATCGGGAGCTTGTGCTCGGTCGCAAGACCTACGAAATATTTGCGGCATATTGGCCTTACCAACCAGAGGATCATCCGATCGCGAGGACGTTCAATGCGGCAAAGAAGCATGTGGCGTCCCGCACTTTGCAGTCATTGCAATGGAACAATTCGTCGGTACTTGGCGTTGACATCGTTTCAGCCATGAACGCGCTCAAGGTTCAGCCCGGGCACGACCTTCAAATCATTGGCAGCGGCAATCTGATTCAGACGCTGCAAGCCGCCTCGCTCATCGACGAATACAACGTATGGACGTTCCCGGTAGTTCTTGGGCGTGGCAAGCGTTTGTTTGAAAATGGTGCAAGGCCGTGTGCACTGCGGCTGGTGGCTTCGAAGGTGTCAACCACTGGCGTTGTGATGAGCACCTATGTACCAGATGGAGAAATTCAACCTGGCACGGTTGGCTAGGACGAGTCGGCGCGACGTCCGCCCGATTCTGAGTGGGGGAATGGCTTGGAATCCCTGGCTGAGTTCAACCTGCGGCCACCGCTCGATTTCTGACTGGTCCACCAGATCGAGGGGTCTGCGGCTGGGTCCCGCAGGGCAGCACGGCGCGGCCTTACGGGCAATTTATCGGCCAGTGTGTCCAAGCGCACAGACGCCCGTCGGCAGAACCGTGAATCTCGTTCCGCCAGGCGGAACAACTCGCTCGGCTGTCGACGCGACAAGCGTGCGTCTTTCGCAGAGCGTGACTATGGCCGAGACTGGAAATGGTCCCACCGTGGGCGACGAGGGCGGCAAAGCAGCTGGCATCACCGAAGTGCGGCGCCAGGAAGCGTTGCTCAAGACGGGGGCCCTGCAGAACGCGATCCTCACCAGCGCCAATTTCTCGATTATTGCCACCGACGAGAAAGGCATTATCCAGCTGTTCAACGTCGGCGCCGAGCGCATGCTGGGCTACCGGGCTGCCGAAGTCGTTAACAGGATCCGGCCCAGTGATATCCACGATCCAGAGGAAGTGATGGCGCGCGCTCAGGCGCTGAGCCTCGAACTCGGCACCACCATCACACCGGGCTTCGAGGCATTGGCTTTCAAGGCGTCGCGCGGCATCGAGGATATCTATGAGCTGACCTATATCTGCAAGGACGGCAGCCGCTTTCCGGCCATCGTGTCGATCACGGCGCTGCGCGACGACTACGACGATGTCATCGGCTACCTGTTGATCGGCACTGACAATTCAGCGCGCAAGCGGGTCGAGGTGGAACTGCACGAGGCCATGTCCGTCGCGAAAAAGGCCAACCTCGCGAAATCGGACTTCCTCTCCAGCATGAGCCACGAGCTGCGCACGCCGCTCGGCGCGATCCTCGGCTTTGCCCAGCTCATCGAATCCGGCGCTCCGCAGCCGACGCCCTCGCAGAAGCGCAGCGTCGATCAGATTCTCAAGGCCGGCTGGTACCTGCTGGACCTGATCAACGAAGTCCTCGATCTCTCGTTGATCGAGTCTGGCAAGCTGTCGTTGTCGCCAGAACCCGTGTCGCTGGCCGACGTCATGCTCGAATGCCAGACGATGATCGAACCGCAGGCCGAAGGACGTGGCATCCGGGTAAGTTTTCCGCGGCTGGAGACCCCGCACTTCGTCAAGGCCGACAGGACGCGAGTCAAGCAGGTCCTGATAAACCTGCTTTCCAACGCGATCAAGTACAACAGGGCGGGCGGAACCGTCCTCGTGTCCTGCGTCGTCAACACGCCGGGGCGCGTTCGCATCAGTGTGGAGGACACTGGCGAGGGCTTGTCCCCCGCAGACATCGCGCAACTGTTCCAGCCGTTCAATCGGCTCGGACGTGCGGCGACCGTGGAGGAAGGAACTGGCATCGGCCTGGTGGTGTGCAAGCGATTGGTTGAGCTGATGGGGGGCGTCATCGGCGTGGAAAGCGCGGTCGGCAGAGGCAGTGTGTTCTGGATCGAGCTGAACCTGACGACTAAGCCGCAACCATCCGACATCGCGAGCACGGCCGTGGCGATCGCCCTGGAGCAGGATCCAGCCCGGACGCGGTTGCGCACGCTGCTCTATGTCGAGGACAACCCGGCCAATCTGATGTTGGTCGAAGATCTCGTCGCGCGCCGGCCCGATATCCACCTGCTGACCGCAGAAGACGCCAACCGTGGCATCGAGATTGCCCGTGCCTCGCTGCCGGATGTCATCCTGATGGACATCAATCTGCCGGGTATCAGTGGCATCCAGGCGCTGGGCATCCTGGCTGACGATCCCGCAACCGCGCACATCCCGGTCGTTGCGCTGAGTGCCAACGCGGTGCCGCATGACATCGAGCGAGGCCTGCAGGCAGGGTTCTTCCGCTATCTCACCAAACCCATCAAGGTCAACGAGTTCATGCATACGCTGGAAGTTGCGCTGAAGTTTGCGGAATCACAAGCTGCACGCACGGGCGACGCGGAGGCATCGTGATGGACGGCGCACTCGACATCCTCGGCGCGCGCATCCTGATTGTTGACGATCAGGAAGCGAATGTGCAGTTGCTCGAGCAATTGCTGGGCGAGGCCGGCTATACCTGCGTTGCCGCGACGAAGGACCCGCACGAGGTCTGCGCGCTGCATCGCAAGAACCGCTACGACCTGATCCTGCTCGATCTGCAGATGCCCGGCATGGATGGATTCGCCGTGATGTCCGGCCTCCAGGCGAGTGATGCCGACGGATACCTGCCGGTCATCGTGCTCACTGCCCAGCCGGGTCACAAGCTGCGCGCGTTGCAGGCCGGCGCAAAGGACTTCATCAGCAAGCCGTTCGATCTTGTCGAGGTCAAGACGCGAATCCACAACATGCTGGAGGTCCGGCTGCTGTACAAGAAGCTCGAGAACTACGCCAAGGTGCTGGAACAGACAGTGCAGGAACGCACCGCCGAACTACGCGAGAGCGAAGCGCGCTATCGGAGCCTGACCGAATTGGCGTCCGACTGGTACTGGGAGCAGGACGAAACGGGGAGCTTCACCAAGGTCTCCGGCCCGGTCCTGGAAATGCTCGGCATCCGGGTCGAGCCGCTCGTGGGTGCAACGAGCGACGACGGAATGACCGGCTGGAACGAGGAAGAGCGACAGGTGCTGCAGGCAAGGATTGCCGAACGGCAACCATTCATCGATCTGGAGCTCAGCCGCGTCAATGCCGATGGCTCGCGACAGCAGTACCGGGTGAGCGGGGAGCCGATGTTCAGCCGATCCTGCCGCTTCGTCGGCTACCGCGGCATCGGCGTTGAAATCGGGGCGAGGCGATAGAGCGCAAGCGCACGACGCATCGCGATGTCAGCACTCCGCAGTCACGACTGAGAACGAACTTCTCGCCAATCTGCCCGCGGCGGACTTCGAGCGGCTGGCTGCGCATCTGGAACTCGTCAGGTTACCGCTCGGTGAAATGCTCTACGAACCGGGTGGGCAGCTGCAGTACGCGTATTTCCCAACCACTGCGATCGTCTCGTTGCACTATGTCCTCGAGTCCGGTGCATCGGCCGAATCCGCGGGGGTGGGCAACGAGGGGGTCGTCGGTATTGCGCTCTTCATGGGCGGCGAAACCACGGCGAGTTCGGCTGTGGTTCAGACCGGCGGTCATGCCTATCGGCTGGCGGGCCCACTGCTCAAGCAGGAATTCAATCGCGCCGGTTTGATGCAGCAATTGCTGCTGCGTTACACCCAGGCACTAATGACGCAGATGGCCCAGACGGCGGTCTGCAACCGGCACCACTCAGTGGAGCAACAATTGTGTCGCTGGCTGTTGCTGACGCTCGACCGGGCTCCTCCCGGCGAGTTGATCATGACGCAGGAACTGGTCGCCAGCATGCTCGGCGTTCGCCGGGAAGGCATTACGGAGGCAGCCGGGAACCTGCAGCGCGCAGGAGTCATCCGTTACCGACGTGGCCACATCGCGGTGCTCGAGCGCTCAGCACTGGAGAGCCGCGTGTGCGAGTGTTACGCGGTCGTCAAGCAGGAATTGACGCGACTGCTGTCCGACGTAAGTTGCCACCAGCACATCCGGGCCCGTTTGGCGCGCGGTTCGCAAACAGTTCGGTCGCGAGGCCCCTGAGCCGTTGACCCGGTTGGAGCGGCAGACGAAGGGGCAGGTTTGCAGGCTTTCGGTTCGGGATAGGCTCGGTCGGCTCCGGCGGTTCGGTCGGCGCGGCGAAATAGCGTCCCCGGTCTTCGTCGTACCCTTCGATCACGTCGCCACCCGCCGCGTGGCCCGCGGCGCGCTCTTCGCCTTCGAGGGTCCCCGTCTCCCGGATGCGCCTACCGCGCGATCCCGACGTCCTGTCGCAATGTCGTGGGGCGGCCGTGAACGACCGACCATGATGCAGGCCAGCGTCGTGCTGTTCCCCGCCGGGGAAGGGCCGTTGTTGCGCGTACTCGAACAGAAGGAGACTCTGAGCATGGGCACCGAGACGACGCGACGTGGGCTGCTGCAGGCGGTGGGTACGATGTTGGTCGCAGCTCAGTGCCCACGCATCGCCAATGGTGCCGCGCCGGCCGCCGGACGCGCGTCGGCGGCAGGCGTGCGTTTGCAGCCGTTGCCGACCCGCGCATTCAAGACCAGGGACCCGGGCGGCGAGCGGACGGAGAGCTGGACGACCTGGGTGATCGTTGAAACGAGCACCCCGCGTGAGCTGAAAATTCAGTCGGCAACAACTCAGCTGCTCTCCAACGGCAAGGTCGTTCGGTCCACGCACGATGAAGGAGCCGGCGCGCATGTACTGAGCATCGTTCCGCCGTTTTCGCCCAGATTGCCGGACGGCCGGGAGTCACCAACGCCAATTGTCTGGCCACTCGCCATCCGCATCCGCAACACGGTAGCCATGGCTGCCGGGATAGACGGCATGCGCATCGACCTCGCCCTGTCGGAGGCGACGAAGGTCGTGCACGCCGGGTTGTCATTGCCCGTCGAGTACTACGAGCAGAAGTCCGCTCTCATTTTTCCGTTCCGCGGCAAGGGGATCGTCACCAACGCGGGGGTCACCAATGGTGGTCATCGCAATCGGAGTGGCCAGTTTGCCTTGGACTGCGTCGGACTTGATGACGGCTACGGGGTTTATGCTCCCGGGGGTGGCAGGAAGCGCGAGGACTATGCAGGGTGGGGTCGCACCGTGGCGGCTCCCGCTGCCGGTACGGTCGTTCGCGCGCGTTCAGATCGGCCGGATCAGCCCGATCCCGAGACGAGCGATCCAAAGTATTTCGCGCCGGAGTATCCAGACGGGGGCGATCCAGGCAACCACGTCGTGATTGATCACGGCAACGGTGAGTTCAGCATGCTGGCGCACTTTCAGGCCGAATCGGTTGTCGCAAGTGTCGGTGATCGCGTCCAGCAGGGGCAGACTCTCGGCAAGCTGGGCAGCTCCGGAGACACGGTAACTCCGCACGTTCACTACCAGCTGCAGTCCGGGGCGGATCACGCCTGGGCGGACGGTCTGCCTTGCCAGTTTTCGAATGTTGAAAACACGCCGCTTGTGCGTGGAACGTTCTTTGACGCAGGAGTCTGACCCTCGAGCGCCATCGACAAGCGAACTTGAACACGGCCACCGACCCCTGGGCTGGCTCACCCGAGTCCACGGTTACCCGGCCTGGCTGCCGGTCCACGCACTGGTCGCAATTGCGCTCTTGATCGGTCGCATCCGCGGCCGATCCCAGGGGAACGATTTCAAGAGCCTCGCGACGGCACTGACTGAGTAGCGGAGCTACTGGGTCGGGTTGTCGCAGGTGCCGACTTTCTTGCCGGACAGGTTGATCTTGATGGTCCTGCCTTCGGCGCCGGAGCTGGCGCTGCGGGATCCTTCGGACGTGCGGCGACCCGGTATTCAGATCGATCGTCAGGACCCGGCCGTCAGGTCGATTTCGATGGTGACCTTACCCATTTTGCCGTCGCGCGGATCGTAGGACGTGATGCCCGGGCATTTGTAATGTCCGGTGATCATCGTGGGTTTGACGTCCATGTCGCCGGAGCACTGCTCGCCGCCGGCGGTCGAGACCTTCTTGCCGAGCCCGATGCCGAAGCCGAGTTCCTGGAGACTGATCGTAACCAGCAGGTTGGGCTGCTCGGAACCCGAGTCGCCGTACTGAATCCAGGTCATCTCGCCATCGCTGAAGCTTGCTTGCTTGTTGATCGGAATCACGGCGTCGAACTGGAATGTCCCCGTCACTTTGAGCTTTGCGCTGCCGGTGATGTAGGTGCGGCCGCTGACGACGGGCAATGGCGCGCCCGCGGACGCCGCCAGGGTCACCGCGATCAGCCCAATGGCCGTCGCGTCCCGCAATACCAGGAATGTTCGCATGGAAACCCCCCTTCGTGTCCTGCTTCAAGCCATCGAGCTGTTCCAAATCGGCTTCGTGCTTCTTGAAGAAATCCACGTTGGCTTTCGATGTCCCGGTCGGCAGCTTGCCGCCGGGCCGGCGGACTGAATCGCAGCTTCGGCGCTCACCGATCGGTACGCCCTCCGAAAGGTAATCGCGGAGGACCTCACCGGGGTGCGCAGGGTTTCGGACGAGTTCGACGTCCTGCCCAATGAATCGGAAGATCACGCGCGAGTTGCAGTTTCCCCTGATCACGCCAATCGTAAACCGATATCTGATACGGTGTCGATCAATCCTGGGAACTGGGAGAACAGCGGTGAAAAGCGGCGAGTCGCGATGCGCTGATCCCGAGCAAGATTGCAGCTATTCGCCGCAAGCTCAAGCGGCTGCTGCCGGCACTCGGCATCGCGTTCAGCGTCATCGCGGCACAAATCATCCAGCGTGCCATCCTGGGCTTGCCCGATCTCGACGCTGAACGGTTCGCGCTGCCTCGATGACTGGTACCGGGCCGAAAAACTTCATGCACGCGCTCGTCACACGCAGAGCAGTACGGGCGCTGCTAATCCTGGTTTCTTTGATTTGCACTGCATGCGAGACGACGGGAGGCGTCTCCGATGAAGGAGAGCCCGCCTTCGTCGAGGAGGAATCCGCACCTCGGGAGGCGCCCGGGGCCCCGATAGCGAAAGTTGGGGAAGATGGGGAGGTTCCGCTGGTCGTTGCCGAGTTGGAGCATCCCGAAGATGTCTCTCCCGGCGCGGAGCTCGAGGAGGTGGTCGTCGAGGCTCACCGCGACCGTCACGAGGTGATCCTTGATCTCGTGTCCGAAGCGAAGTCGATCCTTCGTGATGTCGAACTCGAGTATGTGTTCACGGGAAAGGGAAGGAGAGAAGTGCTGCGCGGACGTCCCGTCGCCTTTGCTCTGTGGAGCGAGACGAAGCAGGAATGGTCCATCGTGCACATCGAAATCCCTCGCCCTCCGGTCAGATGGAAGCCCGGACGGAAGCCCTTTCCTTTCAGGGTGCGCACACCAGGCGTCGAGGCACGGCACGTCAAGGGCACCGGTGCCGAACGGCTGATGTTCGCCTTCTCCAAGGACGGAGAGCAACTGAAGGTCTACGGGAGGAAATTCCCCGTCTTCGACAGTGACCTGATTGCGAGGAAGAAGTGGAGAGCCGTCGTCGCGACCGCGAAGCCCATCGTCTATCTTCCGGCCAGCGAAGACACCCTCGATCCGCTTTTTGTCAGTGGCGGGAAGGAGTTCCTTCTCGACACGGCGCGAAGGGCGATCGAGGAATTGCGTCTCGCCAAAGCGCCTTCGGTGGCATTCCCCGGAGGGATGCTCGCAGACGTGGTGCCGGCGGAAGTCCTCACGACACTTGCAGTGATCGAACAGACGGATGACGGCGACTTTCTGAAGAAGAAGTCGGGTGCGTTCGATGAGGTGCTGAGCCAGTACGGCCTGAAACGCGAGGAGGCGTATCGGTACAGTGTGTCGAGCGCAGCTGCCCTTGGCCCCATGCAGTTCACGAACAGGAGGGGCAATGGCACCTATGCGCTGGTGGTCAGGCGATGCCCTGAGGCCAGGCTTGACCCGAACTTTGAGCGCGGTGCGACGGATCTCTTGAACGCCATGAAGGCGGCGATCTGCCTCTTCGACATCGAGCTGTTTCAAATGCGTTCGGATATCCGCCTGGCGTATCGCGACAACATGGAGGTGCTGGGCATCTTCCCGGTCGCCGCCTACAACGGCGGACCCAGGAATGTCGCGAAGCTCCACCGGGTGATGAAACGGATGGGGGTGAAACTTGAAGACCTGCGTCCGCCAGGAGAGCAGCTCCAGGGACAGCAAGTGACCTGCCCGTGTCTGTGGAAGGCAGACGCGACGGGCGTCCATCCCGTGACGATCCCCAAGTACAACAATGAGAATCGCTGGTACATCGAGAAGTACCAGAGCATCCTCAAGGTGTTCGAGTGAGAGGAACCGGGGAGGGTCGTTTGCGAACATCAATGCTCAGGATCGCCGACGACTTCCTGAATATCCGCGGATCGTTCAAGGTCGGCGGACTGATCGATATCGGTACCCAGTGCTCGCTGGTGCGGCGTGCCAACGGCGGTTTCGTGTTTCTCGATTCCTACACGCTGGGCGCCGCAGCCCAGCGCGATGTCGACGCACTGACCAATGGCGGCAAGGACGTGGAGGCAATACTCAACCTCCATCCGTTTCACACCATTCATGTTCCCGCGATGCACAAACGGTACCCCAAGGCCAGGCTCTACGGCACGGCCCGGCACCTGTCGCGGTTTCCCGACCTCCCGTGGGAGAAGACACGCACCGAGCAAGCCCGTCTGCACAAGCTGTTCGAGGAAGATTTCGAGTTCTCGGTGCCGCGCGGCGTCGACTTCGTTTCGGCAAACGAGAAGGTGCATTTCTCCTCGGTGCTGGTGCTGCATCGTGCATCGCGGACGATCCATGTCGACGACACGTTGATGTACGTCCGCCTGCCGCTGCCCGTGCGGGCGCTGGGCCTCCGGGACACCCTGCTATTCCATCCCACCCTGCGCCAGGCGCTGGAAAAGCGTAAGGGTGCGGGTCAGGACTTCCGCGGCTGGGCCGAGGAACTCGCCGAAGGCTGGCGGGATGCCGAGAACCTGTGCGCGGCACATACCACGGCGCTGACTGCCGCGCAGAACCGCGGTGGCTCAATCCACGATCGTTTTCTCGTGGCGCTGGATAAAGTCTCGAGAACGCTGCGTTAGCGGCGGGGCTGCCCAAGGCGATGGCCCTGACCTGACACAAAGCGTGCCTTCGAGGCAATGATGCGGATGACGAAGATCGACGTCGCCGGCATCGAGGCAGCGCGACGGGGATGATGCGGGCAGGAGTGGCTCGATGGTCTATTGGGTGGCGTAGGCCCGCAAGAGCTCGTACAGGTAATCGCGCCCCTCGTAGAGCATGCTGACGCGGACCCTCTCGTTCAGCCCGTGGATGCCATTGCCATCCGGCTCGACGAAGAGGCCCGGCACGCCATAGACGGGAATGTTCGCGGTCCCGAGCCACACTGCGTCGGTGTAACCCGCCTGCATGATCGGCACCACGGTCATGCCCGGGAAATGACGGTCCGCCAGCGCTTGAGCGGGGCCGAGGATCCGGGGATCGAGTGGGGCTGGCACGGCCAGAGGCCGGATCGGGGGCACCATCGTCACGCGAATGTCCGGGTTGTCGATGGCCGCCACCAGAGCGTCCGCGGTAGCGTCGAGCGTTTCCCCGGGCAGGATACGGCAGTTCAGGTTGGCGCCGGCGCGCTGGGGCAGGGCATTGCTGGCGTGACCGCCGTCGAGCAGCGTCGCCACGCACGTCGTGCGCAATACGCGATTCAGGTCGGGATCGGCGGACGCGATCCGGTCGGCTTCCGCGTCGCCCGGGTTGGCAAGCAGCCGGTCGATCACATCACCCTTTGCGCCGCCCGTCTGCCGGGCGTAGGCCGCGAGGAAGATCCGCGTGGTGTCGTCGAGTCGCACTGGAAAGTGATAGGCCCGAATCCTCTCGAGCGCCGTGGCCAGTTCGTAGATCGCGTTGCCCTCCACCGGGCGTGAGCTGTGACCGCCCGGATGGGTCGCCTCGATCCGGTAGTTCTGCGTGGCCTTCTCGCTCACCTGGATCACCAGCCACTCTCGCTTGCCGTCCGCATTGAGGCGTCCCGTGCCGCCCTCGTTGAGTGCGAACTCCGCGGCGATCAGCTCCGGTCGGTTCTTGACGAGCCATTCCACGCCGTTGAACGCCTGCACGGATTCCTCGCCACAGGTCAGGGCGAGTTTCAGCGTGCGCCTCGGCCGATGGTCGCCGCGCTTGATCCGGATGAAACTGTCGGTCCAGATCGCGGCCTGGGCCTTGTCGTCGAAGGCGCCGCGGGCATAGAAAAAGCCGCCTTCCTCCACCAGGGCGAAGGGATCGCGCGTCCAGTCTTCGCGTCGGGCCTCCACCACGTCGAGATGGGCGATGATCAGGATGGGCTTGGCGCGAGGATCGGTTCCTTCCAGGACCGCGACCAGCCCGCCCTCCCGGGGATGGGCGGGATCCGCGAAATAGGTCAGGTCGGCGTCGGCGAAGCCGGCCCCTTTCAGGCGCGCGCCCATCTTCGCGGCGGCCTCGGTGCAGTTGCCTTCCGAGAGGGTGGTGTTGGTTTCCACCAGTTCCTCGTACAGCGCTCGGAACTCGGCCTGGTCCGGTCGCACGGCGGTGGCCTCACTGTATGCCACGCCAGCGTGTGCCAGCATGGCCGCGGCCCCGACGACGGCTGGAATTAAGTGCATCGTGTGTTCCCCCACCGCCGGTCGAGGCGGCCCTCCGTTGCTCATGATCGTAACAGCTGTGGTGCCGGGCGGCGTTGAAGCTCGAACGGGTCGACCGACCGGTGTACGCTACCCACGCCGACGCACTTCCGCTCTGGTACCGGACTCACGTGGAGTACGACAATGCCGCGGACTCAGCTCTGGGCGGTGTCAAGGAACGTGGAGCAAGCCCAAGCAGGCGTCACTGCAGCGAGCATGCTGAGCATCGTGCGCGGGATGAGTCTCGCGCTGCTGCTGGCGGCGCTGGCCTCGACGGCGCGTGCGCACGATGAAGCGGAGCACCGTCGGGGCGAGGTGAATCTCGAGCGGGTGGGAAACGTGGCTTTTCCCGTGTCCTGCCGCCCTGACCAGCAGAAGAGCTTCGAGCAGGCTGTCGCGGTCCTTCACTCGTTCTGGTACGAGGAGTCCGAGCGACTGTTCCGCGATATCCTGGCGGCCGACCCGGGCTGTGCCATCGCGCTGTGGGGCGTGGCGATGAGCCTGTATCACCCGCTCTGGCAGCCGCCCGATCCCGCCTCGCTCAAGCTCGGGGTCGAGGCCGTCGCGCAGGCGACAACGATCGGGGCCAGGACCGAGCGGGAGCGGGACTACATCGCGGCGATCGGGAGGTTCTACGCCGATTCCGACAGGCGCGATCACCCGACCCGTGCCAGGGACTACATGGAGGCGATGAAAGCGCTGGCCACGAAGTACCCAGCCGACAGCGAGGCAGCCGTGTTCTATGCGCTGGCACTGCTTGGGACCGCCTCGCCGACGGATCAGAGCTACACGAACCAGAAGATCGCAGGACCGATCCTCGAGCGCATATTCGAGACGCAGCCCGATCACCCCGGCGTCGCGCACTACATCATCCACAGCTACGACAACGCCGTCATGGCTCCACAGGCGATCGCGGCTGCGCGCCACTATTCCAGGATCGCGCCCCTGGTCCCGCACGTTCAACACATGCCTTCGCACATCTTCACCCGGCTCGGCTTGTGGGAAGACTCGGTGCAATCGAACCTCGCTTCTGCGAAGGCGTCGAAGCTGTACGAGGAGAAAAGCCAGCCCGGGGAGGTCTATTACGAGTACCTGCATGCGCTCGATTATCTCGAGTACGCGTATCTGCAGCTCGGGCAGTTCACCAAGGCGGCTGAGGTGGTCAAGGAAGCGACGTCGATCGCCAAGGTCAAGCCGGAAGCCTTCCAGGCGGCGTTCGCCTTCGCGACGATCCCGGCGCGATTTGCACTCGAGCAGCGCAGGTGGGCCGACGCGGCCAAGCTGGAATTCCGTTCGGCGGGGATCCCGCTCGAGCGCTTTGCGATCGCGCATGCTGCGTACCGCTTCGGACGAGGCCTGGGAGCGGCGCGATCGGGGCAGCTGGAACTCGCACGGACGGAGCTGGCGAATCTGCGCGCCCTGCATGCCAGGATGGTTGCGGGCCGGGATCCGTGGGCGACACAGGTCGAGGCGGAGAGCCTCGGGGTCGCGGCGTGGCTTGCGCACGCGGAAGGGAATCCGCAGCAGGCCGAGAAGCTGTTGCGACAGGCCGCAGATCTCGAGGACGGTGCGGAGAAGCATCCGGTGACCCCGGGGGAATTGCTGCCGGCGCGGGAGATGCTTGGTGAGCTGCTTCTCGAGCTAAAACGGCCCCAGGACGCGCTCAAGGAATACGTTGTCTCGTTGAGGATCTCGCCCAATCGCATGAATGGATATCTCGGCGCAGCACGAGCCGCCATTGCGGCTGGCGATGAGCAGAGTGCCCGGATCTACTATCGGGAGCTGCTTGATCTTGCGAGGCACGCCGATCCTCGGCCGGAGCTGGATCAAGCCAGGACGTACCTCGAGAAGACCGGGGGAAGGTGACGGAAGATCGGCAGGTGTCGGCTGGACCCGGCGGTGGTCCACCCGGGAGTCGCACCTTTCTCGCGGCCGGGCGTCCCGGAAAAACGTAGCCGTAAGCGTATCTGGACGTATTGACGAGACGCGGGTGTCGGTCCGAACATCGAGAGGCACTCGACGAGAAGATCCTCAGGTGTCAGACCTCGTTTTTTCAAATCGCCCAGTGCGGCGTGCCGGCCGGTTGCCGGCGTACCGATTCAGGAGCAAGTCGTGACCGCGTACAAAGACCAGATTCAAGGCCGCATGAAAGAAGTGCAGGGCAAGATCAAGGAAGCCGCCGGCAAGCTCGTGGGCAACAAGGAGCTTCAGGCGAAAGGCAAGGCTCAGAAAACTCGCGGCAAGGCGCAGGCGAAGTTTGGCGACGTCAAGCAGAAACTGATGGCCACGAAGAAGAAGGCCACGAAGAAGAAGGCCGCGGCGAAGAAATAGCGGTGCCGGGCATCGGCCCATCCTGGATTCCTTCGGAACAACCTGTTGAAAGGAAGCAACTCATGACCACACGAACTGATTTCACCCCGGAGCAATGGCAGGCCCTGCGCAGCGCGCCCCAGCTCGTCGCGCTCGCCACCGCGGCGGCCGGTAACAGTGGACTGCTCGGCAGCCTGTCGGAGGGGATGGCCACGGCCTCGTCGATCGCGGCGGCCGTACGCGGCGATCAGCCTCTCCTCAAGGAAGTTTTCGGCAAGGACGAGATCCGCGCCTCGCAACAGGAAATCCGCGACATGATCAAGGGCGTCCCTGACAAGGCGACGCTGAACACGAGGCTGCAGGACTCCGCAGCCAACACGATCAAGCTGGCGGTTGCGGCACTCACGGCCAAGGGCGCCACAACCGATGCCGAGGCGTATCGGAAGCTGCTCGGCGGCATCGCCGACAAGGTTGCCAATGCGTCGAGCGAAGGCGGCTTCCTCGGCTTCGGCGGCGAGCGTGTGAGCGAGGGCGAGCGCGTGTTCATCACGAAGCTGCACGACCTGCTGGGCATGGCGCCGGGCGCGTACCAGGCCGAGGTCAAGGTGAGCTTCTTCGACAAGATCCTCGACAAGCTTGGCATCAAGAGCGCCAAGGCCGCGCCGGTTCCGCCGACGACGCCCGGAGCGACTGCTCCGGCTGTACCCGTGGCAATCCCGATCGTTGACGTCATGGCGCAGCTCGAGAAGGCGGCAGCGGCCAATCCGCAGAAGCTCAACTGGAAGGTCTCCATCGTGGACCTGCTCAAGCTCCTCGACATCGACAGCAGCTTCGACGCGCGGCAGGCACTGGCGACGGAGCTCGGGATCCCCGTGGAGCTGATGGCCGATTCCGCGAAGATGAACATCTGGCTGCACAAGGCCGTGCTGAAGAGGATCGCGGACAACGGAGGCAACATCCCGAAGGAGCTGCTCGACTGAGGGCCACGTCAAGCTGACCGACGGTCAGTCTCCCCCCGTGCGAGACTGACCACGCCGAGTGCTCGCCGGGATCACCGTGCCCGTGCGACCATGTAGTCGACCGCGGCGGTCACTTCGGCGTCGGACAGCGTGCTGAATCCGCCCTTGGGCAGCATCACGCCTTTCTTTCCGGTGAAACCCTGCAAGCTATGCCGGTAGAGCACGTCCATGCCCTGCGCGATGCGCGGGCCCCAGTCCGCCGCATCGCCGAGCTTCGGTGCGCCGGCAATTCCCATCTCGTGACAGGCGCGGCAGGCTTTCCGGAACACTTCCTCCCCCACCGCAACTGCCGTGGTCGGGGCCGTCGCTGCCTGCGGCGAAGCGCTGGCGGCGGTGGCTGCCGGGGAGGGCGCCATTGCAGCGGGTGGCGCGGTCTCTTTCCTTGCGCAGCCGCCGATCGCCAGCACGGCCGCGATTGCGAGCACGAGATTCTTCCGTGGCATGTGTTACTCCCGACGGGTGGTCAGTCGCCGACTTTGTCCGCGACCATCCTGGCCTTGAGCGATTCGTGCCAGGACCTGAACTCGCCGCGCGTGAGCTTCTGGTCCTTGTTGACGTCCATGGCGTCGAAACTCGCCGACAGGGTCGGTGCGACCTTCGTGAGTTCGGCCGGCGACAGGTAACCGTCGCCGTCGGAGTCGGCACCATCGTCCGTCCACTGATCCGTGGGTCCCGAGGCCCCGTCGATCGCGTCCGTCGGAACCGAGGTCGACGTCGGTTTGGCGGGGTCGTCGCCCACCGTGCCCGCGGCGTACGGATGGTACGTGCCGCTCGACGAGCGCTTGTCCATGTTGCTCCGGGCAGAACCGACGCCCACATTGCTGCCCGTGGCATCGTCCGAGTCCGCCGATGCCGAGGGGGGTGTGTCCACGTCCGTGTCCATGCTGGCTTTGAGCAAGTCGTGCCAGGAACTGAACTCGTCGTGCGAGAGCTTCTGGTCGTTGTTGCCGTCCATGGCGTTGAAGTTCGCCGACAGGGATGGCGCGACCTGCGCCAGCTCGGCCTGCGAGAGGTGACCGTCGCCGTCGAGGTCGGCGCCGCCCTTCATCCACGGCTCCGCCTGCGCCGCGACGGCGCCCAGCAGCAAATACGAAATCACTACGGCGACCGTAGTCGTCCGCCGGGTGGCAATCCCTGCATCGTGCGTCGTGACTGCGCTGTCGATCATGTCTGGCTCCTGTCAAAAGTGACGACCTGGGCGAGGTCCAGAGTCTAGGCCGCGCGGTCGAGGAATCATTGCGGCGGTCGTCCGTTCCTGATGTAGGAATGGTCCTGCGCGATTCGCAGCACGACTGCAGGTTGAGAAAGCACGCCGATGCAACCTTGCGCTGCCCAACCTTGCCCGACGGTTCGGTGGCGCACAGGACGCCGTGCAGGCGAGTCCTCGCAATGTACGTTGACGCACCGAAGATCACGTCGCTTTCGCCTAGCCTGACCGATTGTCGGGAGGCCCGAGGGCCCGCCGCTGGCACGACTCGTGCTCACGATCACAAGGAGATCCAACATGCGTCAACTCAAGGACCTGATGAGTCGGGACGTCAAGGTCATCAGCCCGGACATGACCATCACTGACGCTGCACGGACCATGCGCGACGGTGATTTCGGGATGCTGCCCGTCGGCGAAGACGACCGCATGATCGGCGCGATTTCCGACCGGGACATTGCAATCCGTGCCGTGGCCGAAGGCAAGGGGCCGGGCACCAAAGTGCGCGACATCATGTCCGAAGGCATTTGCTGGGCCTACGACGACGATACCGTGGAGCATGCGGCAAAGCTCATGAGTGAGAAGCAGGTGCGGCGCTTGCCGGTCGTGAATCACGACAAGCGACTGGTTGGCATCGTTGCGCTCGGCGATTTCGCCGTCGACAGCTCCGAGATCCAGCCGGCCGCCGAAGCGCTCGCGGGGATCTCGGAACCATCGTGATGAGTTCGAGATCGGCAGCACGGCGGGCGAAGCCTTCGACTGGCCGTCGCAAGGCGGGGACCGATGCACGCGTCGTGTTGCCTCGCACACTGAAGGCGCGCAGCCGTGCCACCGATACCACGCTGCAACGGCACGTGTCGTTCTTCGATGACAACGGCGATCGCGGCGTCGACCTCGCGGAGTGCGCACGCGGAATGAGGGCCCTCGGCTTGCCGATCGGCGTGGCCGCGGCGGCGGCGCTCGCCATCGTCACGGCCTTGAGCGTGCAGACGCGCGGCTCGCTGCTGGCGATGAACGTCGACATCGACGAGGTCCAGAAGGGCAAGCACGATGGCGACACCGCAATCCTGGACAAGCAGGGCCGGTTCGACGCCAGGCGCTTCGAGAAGGTATTTGGCACGCGTTCCACCGTCGATCGCAATGGCGACAAGGCGTTCACCGCGGCCGAACTCACCAGGATGATCAACGGGAACCGCAAGACGCTCGCCGGTTACCTGGCGGCAACGGCCGAGTGGCGGCTGTTGCTCGCGGTGGCGGCCGACACCAAGGCCGTCGAGGGTGGCCGGGCGGTGCCCGCCTTGAGCGTCGCCAGGATGAAGGCGTTCTACGACGGCACGCTCTTCTACAGGCTGGCGAAGGAACACGCCTAGCAACCCGACGTGGCGTGCTGGTTCGCACGGCGCCCCTGATAATCAAGAACTTGGAAGCCTGTCCGTGCGCCACCGGACAGACCCCTTGTGGTCACGCGCCTAAGCTTCGAATTGACGGTCGGGCGAGCAATTCGACGCGTCGCAGAATGAGTTCGAGGCAACATCGAGGGAACGTCATGGACAAGAAACATATCAAGGGCCACGTGAAGGAAGCGCAAGGCAAGATCAAGGAGGTCGCTGGCAAGCTCGTCGGCAACGAGCGCCTGGAAGAGAAGGGCAAGGCCGAAAAGATCGCGGGCAAGCACGAGGCGGCCCGTGCCGACCTGAAGGAAGACATCAAGAAGCTCGCTGGCGCGTGAATGACGGGTAGGCTGACATGATCCTTTGTCCCGTCGCGCTTGCCATCGGCTGCAAGAAGTGCCCCATCGTTCGCATGTGCCCGGTCAAGGGCGTCATCGGCGACTACAAGCCGGCGAAGGCGGCCAGGGGCACGCCGCGGCGGGCGAAGGGCAGTCCGGCCCGCCACTGAATCGCCGTAGCTCAACAGGCGAGGGAAAGTCATGAACAAGAAGCAGATCAAAGGCCGGGTGAAAGCCGTGAAAGGGCGGATCAAGGAAGCGACCGGCAAGCTCGTCGGCAACGAGGCCCTGGAAAGAAAGGGCACGGCCGAGAAGAGCGCCGCCGACAAGAAGGTCCTATATGAGGATCTGAAGGAAGACGTCAGGAATCTGGCCTGACGACCAGGTTGGCGTGACGAGGAGGGCGCATGAAAGGCTTTGTGCAGGACATCGAGAGTCTCGCGGTTCGAAACGACGATTTCCGCCGGGTGCTTTATACGGCCAGGCACTGCCAGCTCGTCGTCATGGCCCTGGGACCCGGGGAAGAGATCGGGGCGGAAGTCCACACCCTGGACCAGTTCTTCCGCGTGGAGGACGGCACCGGCGAGGCGATTCTCGACGGCGTTCGGACCGCGATTCGGACCGGATTCGCCGTGCTCGTGCCGGCCGGGGCAAACCACAACATCGTCAATACCGGCAGCACTCCGCTGAAGCTGTACACGCTCTATGCGCCGCCGAATCATCGCGACGGCGTCGTCCACCCTACGCGTGCGCTCGCGGCAGCCGACACGGAACAATTCGACGGAAGAACCTCCGAGTAGCGGGTCCGCTCGATCGAAGCGAAGTCGATCCTCGTTGACCCTTGCCGCCCAGTGGCGTCGCGTGACGTGGACCCGTCACCTCGAGAGCAATCGCTTCACCTTGGCACCGGACAGCAGTCCACGCAGGCGTTGCTCACCCCGTTCGTTCGTCTCGATCACCGGGATGTGGGTCAGTCGTGACTGCTCCAACAGGTTGGATACGGATTCGACGGTCGCCCGTTCGATGTCCTTGATGTCGGCGACCCGCCACTCTGCGACGCCGTGCATGATGTCCCGCACCAGCACGTCCCGCCGCGGGCTCTCGGTCGACTGCATGTGCCGCATCGGCTTCTCGCTCATGATGTCGTAGGCCGTGATGAGACCCACCACCGTGCGGCGCGCCTGGTCGACTGCGAATGCACAGCGCACGCCGTTGTGCTTCATGTGTTCGAGCGCTGCATCGATGGTCGCGTTTTCGGAGACCGTCACGGATGCACGCTCCCGAAAATCCGTCATCACCGAAAGGGCCGGATCGTCCGGCGCCGCGTACCAGGGATCGGCCCCCGGTATGTGGAGGCTCCGGCTCGCGAGGGTACGCAGCGTAAGTGTGGGCATGGCGGGCTCGTCACCGTGGTATCAAACGGTCGGCCTGACGTTCGCGTTCAGGCGGAACAGGTTCTGTGGATCGTACTTGTTCTTGACGAGTTGCAGCCGAGCGAGATTGCCCTGGAAGTTCCGTTCGATGACGGACGCGGGTTCGTCCGCCACCTCGACCGAGTAGAAGCCGTCGGTGTGCTTCTCGAGCGTCTTCCAGTAGTCCTGGACGTACCGGACATGCCGTGTCGCGTCGTTGGCCAGCGGCCAGGACACCGCCGCAAACATGTTGTGAATCGATCGTCGATGCGGAAATGCGGTGGCGTCGACCGCGACGTCGCCGATCTTCCCGCCGCCGTGCTGGAAAAAGACGGTCGAGTTGCGTTCCGGATCCGGCTCGAAGCCGGCGGTCAGCGCCTCGATCAGGTCTGCCGGGAAGCTGTCGATGAAGCCGGACTTCAGGTAGCGGCCTTCGCCGCGCGGGTCGGTCTGGTCGGTGCTCCGCTGCACGGCAACGTAGTCGACGGCCTTGATCGTATCGCTCAACGGCGTACCGAGCCGACGCAGGGGCGCCAGGACTCGCTCGGCTTGCTCGGGCGGTCCCGAGTAGCAGGCGCCGAACAGGAACACGCCTGGCTTGCCGCCCATGCGCGCACTCATGACCGCATCGAGATACAGTTCGGCGGGCGCATCGGCGCTGATCTGCGCGTAGGCCTCCAGCAGTTCGCGAGCGCGTGCCAGCGGGAAGACCAGGTTGCCGCCGACGACCTGCCGCTGCATCGGGTGCAGCTGGAATTCGAACGCGGTCACGATGCCGAAGTTGCCGCCGCCACCGCGCACGCCCCAGAACAGGTCGGGATTCTCGGTCAGGCTGGCGTGTCGCAACTGGCCGTCCGCCGTGACGACGTCGACGGACACCACGTTGTCCAATGCCAGGCCGAAACGCCGTGCCAGCCGCCCGAAACCGCCGCCCAGCGTGAGGCCACCCACCCCCGTGTGCGAGACCGTGCCGGCGGTCGTGACGAGGCCGCAGGCCATCGCCTCGTGGTCGAGATCGCCCAGCAGGCTGCCGCCCTCAACGTATGCCCGGCGTGAAACCGGCTCCACCCGGGCGCCACGCATGCGTGACAGGTCGATCTGCATGCCACCATCGCAGGTGGAGGTACCGCCGTAACTGTGTCCGCCGCATTTCACGGCGAGCAGCAGCCCGTGCTCGCGGGCGAAATTCACGGCCGTCCGTACATCGGCTGCGCCCGTGGGCTGGATGACGAGGGCAGGGTGCTTGTCGATGGCCTCGTTCAGCAAGCGACGCGCCTGGTCGTAGCCCGCGTTGCCGGGCAGGAGCAGCGAACCACGCAGGCTGCTCCTCAATTGCTGCAGGTCGCTGGCACTGAGCGATGTCGCGGAACCTGCGGAAGTGATCGCCCGGACGTCACCGGCAGTCTCTGCCAGGTCGGCCAGCGTCCTGCCGAACGGGAGCACTGCGCCGACGGCCGCAGCGACGGATAGACCGACGAATCCACGCCTGTTCATGAGAGCACCCCCCTGAAACACCCATCTGCGATGGGGTGCAGCATACTCCCGCGATTCCGGAGCATTGCCACCAAGCCGTCCGCGTCCTCCGGGGCCGCAAGATATTCAACCATTTGGTTGACTCAGGTCGCGGCCTGCCATATGCTTAACCACATGGTTGAAGATAGCACTGCCCGCCTCGACGCGCTCTTCCATGCCCTCTCCGACGCCACGCGCCGCGCGATGCTGGCCAGCCTCGCGCACAGCGCGTCCACGGTGGGGGAACTGGCCGCGCCCTTCGACATGTCGCTCGCCGCCGCCTCCAAGCACATCAAGGTGCTCGAGCGTGCGGGTCTCGTGCACCGCACCGTGCAGGGCCGCATGCACCTGTGCCGGCTCGACGCCCGCCCGATGCACGGCGGCATGGAGTGGATCCGCCACTACGAAAAATTCTGGAACGAGCGGCTCGACGCCCTTGAGTCCGTCCTCGCGGCCGAGGACGCGGCCGCCAAACGCCCGAAAGCCAGGAGAATACGATGAACTCGCAAGACTACGGCGTCATCACCGCGCCCGACACCGTGCGCATCGAGCGCATCCTGCCTGGCCCGATCGAGCGCGTCTGGGCCTATCTCACCGAGCCCGCGAAACGCGCCACGTGGCTCGCGGGCGGATCGATGGACCTGCACCCTGGCGGTGCGATGGCGCTCATCTTCCACAACAACAAGCTGACCTCCGGCGACGATCCCCCGCCGCCCAAGTACGAGAAGCACGGCGGCGAGATCACCATGGCCGCGCACGTCATCGCCTGCGAACCGCCCCGCCTGCTCTCCCATACCTGGGGCGAGGGCAATGGCGCGAGCTCGGAAGTGCAGTTCGAGCTCACGCCGCACGGCGACAAGGTCCATCTGGTGGTGACTCACCGGCGCCTGCCGGATCGCGAGCAACTGCTCAGTGTCTCCGGCGGCTGGCACGTGCACCTCGACATCCTCGTGGCGCGCCTCGAAGGCCGCGAGCCGCCGCCCCTCTGGCGCTCGCTTGCCCGCGTGGAGACCGAATACGACCGGCGCATTCCCCGCGAGAAGCAGTGGTGCGGCGACAGGTGAGGTTCATCCTGCGAGCCGGGCGCCCGGCAGACGCCGAGCGGTTTCTGCGGGTCGTGTCACGTTGCCTGCGGGCGTGACCGCATAACCTTCACACGCGTACTGGGCCGCGCGCATCGCGCGGCTGGGCGAAGCGGGACCCGGGGAACAGGCGAGATACCTCATGATCGTGTGCCGGACAGTTGGCTCGATGATGCTGGCAGGTGTCCTGCTGGCCGGTCTCATCCCCCTGCCTGCAACGGCTGATCCGCTCGCCGCCCTGCAACCGCAGGCGCAACCGGACGTGCGCTCCAACGCGTTCTACATCCTCGACGAGTCGGACTCATCGGTGCTTGCGGCCCGCGGCGAGCGCATTCCCGTGCCGATCGCCTCCATCACGAAGATGATGACGGCGCTGGTCGTGCTCGAGGCCAGCCAGCCCTTGGACGAGATGCTGGCCATCACCTCCGAGGACGTACTCGGAACGGTGGGCGGGGGCTCGCGCCTTGCGCCCGGGGCCGAGCTGAGCCGGGGAGACCTGCTGCACCTCGCACTGATGTCCTCGGAGAACCGCGCCGCGCACGCGGTGTGCCGCCGTTATCCGGGCGGCCTGTCCGCCTGCGTGCAGGCCATGAACGAAAAGGCCGCTGCGCTCGGCATGACCACGGCGCGTTTCGTCGAGCCCACCGGACTGTCGAGCCTCAATGTGGCGAGCCCCGAGGATCTCGCGAAACTCGTGCTCGCGGCAGCCGGGAATCCGACGATCCGCGACTACTCGACCGACGCCGCCCACGCGGTATACGTCAACCGCCGCCAACTCGAGTTCCGCAATACCAACCTGCTGGTCCAGAATCCGGGCTGGCAGGTGAATGTCCAGAAAACGGGATATATCTCGGAGGCCGGCCGCTGCCTCGTGATGCAGACCGTGATCGACGGACGCCAGGTCGTGATCGTGCTGCTCAACTCCTGGGGCAAGCTGACGCGGATCGCCGATGCAAAGCGCATCCGGACCTGGATGGAGTCGGGGCGGCGAACCGCTGCCGCCCAGTCGCCTTCAGCGTCGAGCCGCGGCTAGTCCCTCGCGCGACCGTCTGCGGCCGACGTTGGCCGGTCAGTCTTCGTCCGAATCGCCCGTCCTCAGCCGATAGCCGATACCGGCCTCGGTGACCAGAAACTGCGGACGACGTGGGTCAGGCTCGAGCTTGTCGCGCAGCCCCTTGATGCACACGCGCAGCGCGCCGGAGTCCCCAACCCGGTCAGGGCCCCATGCCTCACGCATCAACTGTCGCGACGTGACGATCATCCCAGCCTGCCTTGCCAGGCATTCGAGGACGCGATACTCCAGTGGGGTCAGGTGGATCGCCCCGGCGGTTCCGGTTGCGGTACGGCGGGTCAGATCGACCTGCACCGGACCCAGCGTCAGTTCAGGCAGCGCCTCCGCGCCTCGAGTCGACCTGCGCAGCCCTGCGCGAACGCGTGCCAGCAATTCAGGGGCACCGAATGGTTTGGTGACATAGTCGTCCGCCCCCGCATCGAGCGCCGCGACCTTCTGGGATTCCATCGTGCGCGCCGACAGGACGACGACGGGTACGGGCGACCACTCCCGCAGCCGACGGATCACGGCCACGCCGTCTTCGTCCGGCAGTCCCAGGTCGATCAGCAGCAGATCAGGCTTGTGCGAGCGCGCCTCGATCTCGCCCCGTTCAGCGCTGCCGGCCTCGATGACCCGATAGTTCTCCGCCTCGAGCAGGACGCGCAGCACCGCGCGGATGCCGGGCTCATCTTCGATGACGAGGATCTGGTGCATCGCCCGCGTCATGGTGCCGCCTCGGCAGCGGGCAGCGTGAATTCGAACCGCGCACCGCCGCGCGCGCCGGCGCCTGCCGAGATCTCGCCACCGTGAGCGCTCACGATGGCCCGGCAGATGGCAAGCCCCAGGCCAGCACCGACGACGGCGCTTTCCTCGCGCCCGCGCTGGAACTTCTCGAACAGCAACCGCGGATCGCCCGGCGGCAGTCCCGGCCCCTCGTCCTCGACCACAATGCGCACCATCGGGGTATCCGCCACCGCGGCAATGCGAATGCGAGTGCCGGCCGGCGTGTACTTCGCCGCATTCTCGAGCAGATTGGCAAGCACCTGCGATGCGAGCACCGGATCCACGTTCACGCCGGGCAGATCCTCGGGCAGGTCAATCGCCACAGGATGGCTGCGGAGGCGTGGCTCGAGACGATGCAGCGCGGTTCCCACGAGGTCCTCGACGGAATGCGTGTCGCACTTCAACTCGATACGGCCGGATTCGAGACGCATCAAGTCCAGGACGTTCGAAATGAGATTGGACATCTCGTGCGCCTGCTCTTCGATCGACTGCGCCAGGGACTCCCGGGTCGATGCATCCATCGCCGCGCCGTGGCGGGTCAGCGTGCTGGCGGCGCCGGTGATGACAGCCAGGGGCGTACGCAGGTCGTGCGAAATCGACGCCAGCAGCGTGTTGCGCAGGCTTTCGGTCTCAGCCGCGATGCGCGAGATCGCTGCCTCGTCGCCAAGAGCGGCCCTTTCCCATGCGAGCGCAATCTGCCCGGCGAACGTTTCCAGCAGTCGCCGCTGCTCGGGCAACAGGATGCGCCTCCGATTGGTCGGCAGCACGCCGAGTACCCCGAGTGTTCGCTGCGTACCGCGCAACGGCAGGTAGATGGCCGGAGCGGCCGGCAATGTGTCCGTCCCGAGCCCAGCCTGCTCGCCGTGATCGACGACCCATTGCGCCACCGAGAGGTCCGCGCCACGGAACGACCTCTCGAGGGGACTGCCAACCGGATACCTCAACCGCCCCGTTGCGTCGGGCGTCAGCACGATCGCCGCCGAATCGAACACCTCGGCAATGTGCGTGACGGCGACTCGCGCCATGTTTTCAATGCCTCGCGTCCCCGCCAGTTCGCGGCTCATCCCGTATAGCAGGGCAGTGCGCCGCTCACGGGCGCCAGAGACACGATTCTGCTGCCGCACGTTGGCCATCAGGTTGCCGATCGTGAGGGTGACCGCCAGCATGACGACAAAAGTGATCAGGTACTGTGCGTCTCCAATCTGCAAGGAAAAGCGCGGCGGCACGAAGCAGACATCGAACGCCGCGACACTTGCGATGGCTGTCAACGTGCCTGGCCCGCGGCCGAGCCTCAGCCCGGCGATGGTCGCGCCCAGCACGTAGACCATTGCGACGTTAGTTTCGGAGATGATCGGGTCCAGCAGGAATGCGATGGCTGTGCAGGCCAGCGTGATGGCCATGGCCCAGCCGTACCGCGACCAGGGCACCTCGCGTGATAGTTCGACCTGCGGCTTCGTGCGCAAGGAGCGTTCGCCCTCCTGTCGCGCAACAACCAGCACGTCGAACTCCTGCGCACGCATCAACAGTTCCGAGGCTGTGGACGGTCGAATCAGCGCCCGCCAGCCACGTCGTTTCGGCTCGCCAACCAGTACACACGTTGCGCCGCGTGTCCTCGCATACCCCATCAAGGCGGTGGCCGCGGTGGGACCGTCCAGCGTCACGGTACCGGCTCCGAGGGACTCAGCCAGGCGCAGGACATCGATGCGACGGTCGCGCTCGGCGGCGGAGAGACGCTGCAGTGACGGCGTTTCGACGTAAACGGCCGTCCACTCGGCATCCATGGCATCGGCCAGCCGCTTGCCGGTCCGTACGAGTTGCTCCGCCTGTGCATCGGGACCGACCGCCACCAGGAGTCGATCGCGAGCGAGATAGGCTCGCGACTGCAGGTCGCCGGGCAGTCCTTGCGCGCGCGCCGCGGCATCGACGCGATCCGCCGTCCGCCGCAGGGCAAGTTCCCGCAGGGCGATCAGGTTGGGCTTGCGGAAGAAGCGCTCGACCGCGGTGCCGACCTGGTCTGAAACGTACACCTTGCCCAACCGCAGCCGCTGCAGCAGGTCGTCCGGGGGAAGATCGATCAGTTCGATCTCGTCGGCTTCGTCCAGCACCCGATCGGGGATCGTCTCGCGCTGGCGTACGCCGGTGATCTGCGCGACGAGATCGTTGAGGCTCTCGAGGTGCTGGATGTTGAGGGTGGTCCAGACGTTGATGCCGGCATCGCCGAGTTCGCGGATGTCCTGCCAGCGCTTGGCATGCCGCGGCGGCGGATCGCCGTCGATCAGGTTCGAGTGCGCCAGCTCGTCGACCAGCAGTATCTCGGGCCGTCGCCGCAGGGCCGCGTCGAGGTCGAACTCCTGGCGGACCATGCCGCGGTAGCGAACGGCCTGCGTCGGCAGGCATTCGAGCGTTTCGAGCAGGCGCTCAGTCTCGTGGCGGCCATGTGGCTCGACGTAGCCGACGACGACATCGGTGCCCGCCGCCCGGGCGGCCAGGGCTGCTTCCAGCATTGCAAAGGTCTTGCCGACTCCGGCCGAAGCGCCGAAAAAGACCCGCAGGCGCCCCTGTCGCGCCCTGGCCTCCTCGGCCTGCACCTGTGCAAGGAGTTGGTCGGGATCCGGGCGGTCGTCGGCCATGGATGGATTATGGCCCGGCGTCGAGCGCCAGGTTCAACTGCAGCACGTTCACGCGCGGTTCGCCGAGCACGCCCAACGTGCGCCCCTGCGTGGCATCGCGCACCAGCTGCTGGACCCTTTCCTCCGGCAGGCCGCGCTCGCGTGCGACCCGAGGCACCTGGTAAGCGGCGGCAGCCACGGAAATGTGCGGGTCGAGACCGCTGGCGGACGCAGTCACGAGGTCCACCGGCACGCTCGCCGCATTGCCGGGATCGGCCGCTCGCAGCGCAGC
This sequence comes from uncultured Gammaproteobacteria bacterium, assembly GCA_963778185.1. Classification (GTDB taxonomy): domain Bacteria; phylum Pseudomonadota; class Gammaproteobacteria; order Steroidobacterales; family Steroidobacteraceae; genus RPQJ01. The sequence continues at coordinate 40,498 of CAVZTF010000004.1, forward strand.
AACTCGACTCTCGATCGCCGTCACCAAGCGCAGGGTTAAGCGGACCCTGGTTCGAGCCTGACGATACGGCACCGTTGTAGGGCATCGGCCCGGTCGCCGACGGACGGCCCCAGAAGTACCGTGGCGAAGAGAACGACTGCCCGATCAGGCGTGAGCCGACCAGCTTGCCGTCGATCCGTACGAGGCTGCCGGACGCCTGGTCCGAGAACGCTACTTGTGCGACCAGTGTCACGAGCGCCGGGTAGACGCCGCCCGTCACGATCGTCAGGAGCAGGAACACCATCGTTGCCACGCGCAGTTCACGGATCATCGTGTGTACCTCATGCCAGGCCGGTGACGGCTAGCAGCAAGTCGATCAGCTTGATGCCGACGAACGGCACCACCAACCCGCCGAGTCCGTAGACGAGCAGGTTCCGCCGCAGCAGGTGTGCGGCCGACGCCGCCCGGGTTTTCACCCCGCGCAAGGCGAGCGGTACGAGCACGACGATGATCAGTGCGTTGAAGATCACGGCCGCAAGAATGGCGCTCTCCGGGCTCGCCAGGCGCATCAGGTTGAGCGCGTCGAGCTGCGGGTAGGTCGTGGCAAACGCAGCTGGGATGATGGCGAAGTACTTGGCGACGTCGTTGGCGATCGAGAACGTCGTGAGCGCGCCGCGTGTCACGAGCATCTGCTTGCCGACGTCCACCACTTCGATCAACTTGGTGGGGTTCGAGTCGAGGTCCACCATGTTGCCGGCTTCCTTGGCCGCCTGGGTGCCGGAATTCATGGCGACCGCCACGTCTGCCTGTGCCAGTGCCGGGGCGTCGTTCGTGCCGTCGCCGCACATCGCCACCAGGTGGCCCTCCGCCTGGTAGCGCCGGATCAGTGCCAGCTTGTTCTCCGGCGTGGCTTCGGCGAGGAAGTCGTCGACGCCCGCTTCCGCAGCAATGGCCGCCGCCGTCAGGCGGTTGTCCCCGGTAACCATGACGGTCTTGATGCCCATCTGGCGCAATTCCAGGAATCGCTCGCGGATGCCGCCCTTGACGATGTCGCGCAACTCGATCACGCCGAGCACGCGCCGGCCGTCGGCCACCACGAGCGGGGTCGCGCCGCCGCGCGCGACCGTCTCCACCTGCTGTGAAACCGCGGCCGGCCAGGCACCGCCTTCCGTTTCGACGAACTTGCGAACCGCGTCTGCCGCGCCCTTGCGTAGCCGCCGTCCGTCGAGGTCGACACCGCTCATGCGGGTTTGCGCCGAAAACTTGTGGAACTCGTGCGCCGTGCTGGCGAGGTCCCGTCCGCGAAGCTTGAAGCGCTCCTTCGCGAGCACGACGATGGACCGGCCCTCGGGCGTCTCGTCCGCCAGCGACGCCAGTTGCGCCGCGTCGGCGAGATCCTGCTCGGTCACGCCGGGCGCCGGATAAAATGAGTATGCCTGCCGGTCACCGAGCGTGATGGTTCCGGTCTTGTCCAGCAGCAGCACGTCGACGTCGCCCGCCGCCTCGACCGCGCGACCCGACGTGGCGATCACGTTCGACCGCACCATTCGGTCCATGCCGGCGATGCCGATGGCCGAGAGCAGGCCACCGATCGTGGTCGGGATCAGGCACACCAGCAATGCGACCAGCACCACCGCGGTGACCGCATTGCCGACACCGGCGACCGCGACCGCGTGCTGGGAGAACGGGGCGAGCGTCACGGTGGCCAGCAGGAACACCAGCGTCAGCAACGAGAGCAGGATGGAGAGCGCGATCTCATTCGGGGTCTTGCCGCGCCTGGCACCCTCGACCATGGCGATCATGCGGTCCAGGAAGGCTTCGCCCGGATTGCTGGTGACACGCACGACCAGCCAGTCCGACAGCACGCGCGTGCCGCCGGTGACCGAGCAGAAGTCGCCCCCGGACTCGCGCAACACGGGAGCAGATTCGCCGGTAATCGCGCTCTCGTCGACCGAGGCCACGCCGTCGATGACCTCGCCATCCGCCGGGATGATGTCACGGGCTTCGACCAGCACGATGTCATCGCGCCGCAGCGAGGACGCCTCGACCAGGCTCTGGCCGTCCTCCGGGCGCCGGCCCTTGAGCTTCCTGGCCTGTACCTCCCTGCGAGTGGAGCGCAGCGCCGCAGCCTGCGCCTTGCCTCTCCCTTCAGCGAGCGCCTCGGCGAAGTTTGCAAACAGCACGGTCAGCCACAGCCACGCCGAGACCATCAGCACGAATCCGGGGCGGCCTGCATCCGGTGCCAGCCCGAGCGCCGCGGCAGCGCCCAGTGCCGTGGTGAAGAGACTGCCGATGAAGACGACGAACATCACCGGGTTGCGGACCTGCACGCGCGGGTCGAGCTTGGCGAAGGAGTCGCGGATTCCCTGCAGGAGGATGGGCCGGCTGAGTGCAAGGATGCCTGCGTGTGTGGTCGTCATGTCACTGGACCCCGTACAGTTGCAGGTGTTCCACGATCGGCCCCAGGGCGAGCGCGGGCAGGAATGTCAGCGCGCCGACCAGAAGCACGGTCGTCACCAGCAACGTCACGAACAATGGCGTGTGGGTGGGCAACGTGCCCGCGGTGATTGCGGTGGCACGCTTCCCGGCCAGGCTGCCGGCAATCGCCAGCACCGGAATCATCAGCCAGTAGCGCGAGAGCCACATCGCGATGCCGAGTGCGAAGTTGTAGAAGGGGGTGTTGGCGGAGAGTCCGGCGAACGCACTGCCGTTGTTGTTGCCGGCAGAAGAAAACGCGTACAGGATCTCCGAGAATCCGTGCGCTCCGGGGTTGGCGACGCTTGCGGTGGCCGCCGGAACCATGACCGCCACGGCGCTGCCCAACAGGACCGCCACGCACGGCACGAGCAGCACGATCGCAGCCATCTTGACCTCGTAGGCCTCGATCTTCTTGCCGAGGTATTCGGGCGTGCGCCCGACCATCAGCCCGGCAATGAACACCGCGATGACGGCGAACATCAGCATGCCGTAGAGGCCGCTGCCGACGCCGCCGAACACGACTTCGCCGAGCTGCATGAGCCACATCGGCACCAGCCCGCCCAGCGGCGTGAACGAATCGTGCATGGCGTTGACGGAGCCGTTCGAGGCGGCCGTGGTGGCCGTCGCCCACAGCGCGGAGTTGGCGATGCCGAAACGGGTCTCCTTGCCTTCCATGTTGCCGCCCGACTGCGTGGCGGAGGCTGCCTGGTCCACGCCGAGGGCTTCGACGCGCGGGTTGCCTGCCTGCTCGGCAGAAAACGCACCGACCATCAATGGCACGAAGATCACCAGCATGGCGGCCAGCAAGGCCCAGCCCTGGCGCTTGTCGCTGACCATGCTGCCGAAGGTGTAGCAGAGCGCCGCCGGGATCAGCAGGATCGCCAGCACCTCGAGGAAATTCGTCAGCGGCGTCGGATTCTCGAACGGGTGCGCCGAGTTCGCATTGAAAAACCCGCCGCCATTCGTGCCGAGTTGCTTGATGGCCACTTGGCTCGCCGCCGGGCCGAGCGGCAGCGTCTGCTCGGTGACGGTCTCGTCCTGCATGATCACGGGCTCGACGAGGCTCGCGGTCTGGTAGGGCGCGAAGCTCTGCACGACGCCTTGCGCCGCGAGGACGACCGCAAGGAGCACGGACAACGGCAGCAGCACGTAGAGCGTGCCGCGCGTCAGATCAACCCAGAAGTTGCCTATCTCCCCGCTCTGGCGGCGCACGAAACCGCGGATCAACGCGATCAGCACGGCGATGCCGGAAGCCGCCGACAGGAAGTTCTGCACGGCGAGCCCGAGCACCTGCGTCAGGTAACTCATGGTCGCTTCGCCCGCGTAGCCCTGCCAGTTCGTATTGGTGGCAAAGCTGACCGCCGTGTTGAACGACGAGTCGGGCGACACGGCGCCGAACCCCTGCGGATTGAGCGGCAACATCGCCTGCAGCCGCTGCAATGCGTACACCGCAATCACACCGAGCAGGCTCGCGAGCAGGACGCCCAGCGCATACTGCTTCCAGTCCGATTCACGGATGGGGTCCACGCCGGCAGCACGGTAGATCAGCCGCTCGACGGGTGCGAGGAGCGGCGACAGCAACGTGCGCTCGCCCTGGAAGACGGCGGCCATGTAGGCGCCGAGCGGCTTCACGAGCAGCACGAGCACCACGACGTACAACGCGAGTTGCAGCAGGCCTTGTCCGGTCATTGGAATTTCTCCGGATACAGGAGCGCGATCACGAGATAAACCAATAGCCCGACGGCCAGCAGCAGACCAATCACGTCCACAGGATTCATGACTGCCCCCTCAGCCGATCACACAGCCGGAACAGGCCCCAAGTCGCACCGCACAGGGCCGCGGTCACAAGCAGAACGACGATTTCCATGCGCTAACCTCCCTGGACGCCTGGAAGGTTAGTCGTCGGATCGTTAGGTTGGCGTTAGAAATTCGGGGGGGTATGGGCCGAGTGGCACCGGTCGAACGCCGGGCTCCGCGCGGATCAGCCCGCCGCCGTCCGGGGCCAGAGTTCGGCGGCGCGGTAGCGGCCGGTGGCGGTGAGGTCGGATTGGGCGGCGCGCTCCGCCCGCAGCCTGGCGCGACGTGCCATGAACGGTGTATCCGTCACGACCTCGAGCGAGGTCGAGCTGGCGAACAGGAACCCCTGGCCCGCGACACAGCCGAGGTCCAGCAGGGTCGCCACCTGTTCCTCGTTCTCGATACCTTCGGCGACCGTCTCGAGGCCGAGCGTGGTGCCGAGCATCACGACTGCGCGGGCAAGTTCCGGGCCGCCGTCCTGTTCGGTCAGCCGGCTGACGAACGCGCGGTCGATCTTCAGGATGTCGATCGGGAATCGATGCAGGTAGGACAGCGACGAGTAGCCAATGCCGAAGTCGTCGATCGCGAGCCGGACGCCGAGCGCCTTCAACTCGCGGAATCGTTCCAGGTTGACTTCGGTGTTCTGCATGATCGTGCTCTCGGTCAGCTCGATCACCAGGTTGCCGGGATCGAGGCCGGACATCTCGAGCGCGTCGCGCACGTCCGCCACCAGGTTGCCCTGCTGCAGATGGCGGCCGGAAATGTTGACGGCCACGCGCAGCCCGCTTCCGGCGGCGACCGAATCGCTCCACGCACGGACCTGGGTGCACGCGTCGAGGAGGACGCGGCGACCGAGTTCGACGATGCGGCCCGATTCCTCGGCGATCGAAATGAAGGCGCCGGGCATGACGATGCCCCGCTGCGGGTGCTGCCACCGCACCAGCGCTTCGACGCCGAGCAACTCGCGGCTCGTCAGGTCGACGACCGGCTGGAACTCGACGAAGAACTCGTTGCGCGCCAGCGCAAGGTCGATGTCCTGCTCCAGCCGCAGGCGGTCGTGCAGCTGTTCCTGCATGTGCGGCTGGAACAGCACGAAGCGCGCCTTGCCGGCCGCCTTCGCGTTGTACATGGCGATGTCGGCGTTGCGCAGGAGCTGTTCGGCGTCGTCACCGGGCCGCGAGCAGGCAACGCCGATGCTGGCGGACGCGTCGGTTTCCCGGCCATCGAGCAGCAGCGGCCGGTTGAACGCCGCGGTGATCGGCGCGGCGATGCGCTCGACGTCCGCGTCGCTGCGGATGCCCTCCAGGAGGATTGCGAATTCGTCGCCGCCGAGGCGCGCAACGGTGTCGGACGGCCGGGTCGACTTGACCAGTCGTTGCGCCGCCGCCTGCAGCAGGCGGTCGCCGGCATCGTGTCCGAGCGAGTCGTTGACGTTCTTGAAGTTGTCGAGGTCGAGGAACATGACGGCAACGTGCTGCTGCGAGCGATGCGCCAGCGCCAGCGCGTGCTCGACGCGGTTCCAGAACAGGCTGCGGTTGGCGAGCAACGTCAGCGGGTCGTGGAACGCCAGCTTGCGCAACTGCTCCTCGAGCGCCTTGCGCTCGCTCACGTCGCGGAAGTTGAGCGCCAGGCCGGCAATCGCCGGGTCGTCCATCAGGTTGCTGCCGACGCACTCGAGGGTGCTGCGTCGGTCGCCGGTCTCGACCACCAGCTCGATCGGTCCGATGAGCGCGGCCGCGCGTCGCGGCCACCTCGGCGAGGAACGCCGGCCAGCCGCTCGCGGTCGCCGTCGGCCCACAGGTCGAGGAGATTGCGACCGACCAGGTCGTCCGGTTGAATCGCGAAGGTGCGCTCGGCGGCCTGCGAGGCGAATCGCAAGCTGGCCGTCGGCGTCGGTGATCATGATGACGTCGGAAGCGTTCTTGATCAGCGACGCGTAGCGGGCCTCGACGAGGCCGGCTGCCCGGCGCTCCCGCAGCAGCGCGTCGTCGCGCGAGAGCACGCCCTGGCGCACCATGACGAGCGAGGTCAGCACGAAGATGATGACGGTCATCGTGTTGACCGGGCTCGAGGCCGTGCTGCTCTCGACGTAGACCAGCACCAGGAACGACACCATCATCGCGATGTACGGCATTCCCTGCATGAGCACGGTGCTGAACGCGCTGGGGGCGCCGCGGACGGCGGGCGCGCCGCGCAGCTGTTCGCGCGCGGCGGCCGCGAGCCAGACGTAGCACGACAGGTAGATGACGTCCGAGACGCCGCCCGGAAGGTAGCTGCCGACGACCTTCGACATGGCCCAGACGATGTCGGCGATGGACATCGACGAAAAGCCGAGCGTGAGCAGCAGCAGGGCCCGGCGCTGGATCGGCGTGGCGCCGGAGTGCATCAGCAGCACGCCGCACGCCAGCAACATGATGCAGTTGAGGGCGATGTAGCTCTGCGCCAGCACGTACTTGAGCACGTCCGGGTCGCGCTGGGCGGTGGCGGTGGGTTCGATCACGCAGAACCAGAAGAATGCGCCGAAGCCGAGCATGAGGATCGTCGCGTCGAGCCCGAGCCGGGCCCATTGCACACGGACGACGGCGGCGCGAATGACCGTCAGCACGGCCGCGAGGACGAGCGGGTAGAAGCCGAGGAAGAACACGTCGCCGATCGACGGGAACGGATCGACGCCGAACAACCAGAAGGTCGAATGCAGCAGGTTGCCGATGCTGTAGACACCCAGTGCGGCCGTGAGCAACCACCAGGTGCGTCGCGCGGCCGGGTCCGCGGCACCCCGCGCCGCGGCCGCGGCGAGGATCGTCACGGCGATGCTCGCGGGCGAGTCGGAATACAGGTTGAATACGTCGAGGACCGGCCGTCCGCTGCCGTCGACCAGGATCAGCGCGATGGCGACCGCGAGGTAGGCGAACAGCGCGACGGCCGCCGCACCGGTCCACCCGGAACTGAATCGCTCACGTCCCGTCACGACATCTCTCGTCTGCCGCACGGGCGACATAATCCTCGGTGCGCGTCTTCCATTCGCGGCTGCTCTTGTGGACCTGTCATATGTAGCCTCAGCCCACCCCGATCCATCTGTGACGGGCGTCTTGAAACTGCAGCTATCCCCGTGACGGGGTCCACCTGTCGGCGCGGCTCGCGAGTCTTGCCGGCGACAGGAAGCCGATCGGCAGCTCCGTCCGGCCGCGCAGCGCAAGGTCCACGAGCGCGTCGCCGAGTGCCGGCGCGAGCTTGAATCCGTGGCCGGACAACCCCGCCGCAAAGTGCGTGCGCCGGAAGCCTCGTCGCGTGCCGACGAGGAAATGGCCGTCCGGCGACATGGTGTACAGGCAGGTGGCGGCTTCGACCAACTCGCCGGCCAGGGAGGGCGCGACGCCGCGATAGGCGTTACGCAGTCGATCGATGTCGGAGACGTCGACCGGTGCCGCGCCCACGTCGGGATCGACGACGTCGTCCGAACCGTGCAGCCCGACTTTCGGGTGGCGTGACAGCGATGCTGCACCGTTCGCATCCGCAGCCGGATCCGGCGCGAGACCGTAGAGCGCGCGCTGGCCGGGCCCGCGATCGAAGAACCAGCACGGCATTCCCGTAGCGTCGATGCCCGTCGCCGCAGCAATCCATGCCTGCACCTGTCGAGTCACCGTGAGCAGCGGCGCAAACTCCGGAAGCAGGTGCGGCGCCCACGCCCCGGCCGCGATGATGACGGCCGCCGACCGCTCGCGGCCCCGGTCGGTCTCCACCGACACGCCAGTCGCGTCCTCGACGACGGACTGCACGCGTGACGTGCAACGCAGCTCGGCACCCAGGGCCCGCGCGACGCGGATCGACGCGGCCACGGCCGCTTCGGGTCGCACGATGCCGGCGTCTGCCTCGAATGCGCCGATGGCCTCGTCTGCAAACGAAAACCACGGGAACCGTGCGCGCAGCGCCAGAGCGTCCAGCGCCTCGACCGGCAGCCCCCAGCGCTGCGCGGATGCGATCGTCTCTCGCACTACCAGCGAATCAGGCGACCCGATGGCGAGCATGCCGCAGCGGTGGAGCAGCGAGGCGGCCGACGCGCGCTCGAGGGATTCGAATCGCGCTGTCGAGTGACGGAGGAGGGGAACGTAATCCGGATGCTCGAAATACGCGTGGCGGAAGATGCGTGAAAGCCCGTGGCTCGAGCCCCGGGCGTGCGCCGGCGTGTACTGCTCGATGCCGAGCACCCGCGCACCGGCCTCGCTCGCGGCCCGCAGCGCCGCACTGCCCACGGCGCCCGCGCCGATTACGATGACGTCCCACGTTTTCACGGAGCGGCCCGGGACCGGAGAACTGCCTACGAGACCGGACGGTCCGAGGCGAACGACCGCACTTCATCGTCGATGAATCCCCTGCCGGTGAGACGCTGGCCGATGAAGAGACTGTCGCCCCCGAGGTTGATCTCCAGTGCGACCGGTCCGTGCTCGCTGAGGGCGATGTCCCAGCTCTGGAGACGCAGCCCTGGAATCAAGCGGGCCAGGTGCAGTCCGAAGGCGCGGATTTCCGGCCAGTGCGGCAGGATGGTTCCGGCCAGCGTGCAACCCGTGTCCGGATGCGTCTCCACGGTCGTCATGGCGTTCCAGGTGCAGTGGGTGATGACGGGACCCATCGATCCGTCGTCGGGATCCACGATCGCAAACAGGTTGCCGAGCGAGCCACCCATGAAGTTGCTGACGCTGTTCCGGCCGACCGGCAATGCGGCCTTCGCAAAGACCACCCTCGGATCACCGGCGCCCCAGAAGATGTCCAGCCGGACGACCGGCAGGCGGCCACCGGTGATCGCCGCAAGGTCCGGGTGAGGCGCGACGACTTCCTGGAACAGGTATCCCATCCCGGCCGGGTCGAGCAGACCCCGGACGAATTCCTCGATGCGGTCCCGGGCGCCGTTGGCGAACTGCAGGCTGTCGCTGGCCGCATCGTAGCCGGTCACCGAGACGGCTCCTTGACCATAGACCCCTTGCGCCGGCTTGCCGAAGAACGGATAGCGGATGCCGTTGCGCAGGAAGTCCGCCAGGGCATCCGGATTGTTGAAGGAGGGGATGCCGCCGGCGCGACGCCCATGAGCGGAGTACACGGCGAGCAGTGCCGGCGCCGGCACTCCCATGCCCTGCAGCATCGCGTGGAAGAGTATCTTGTCGTCTGCAATCGCCGACCAGCGGCGATCCCGCAGGCGTCGATAGAGCCTGGCCCTGCGGCCGATGAAGCGCGTCTTCCCGGGCCAGGGGTGGCGCCGGTCGTCGAACAGTCCGAAGCTGTAGTACTCGAATGGCGACAGGCGATGCGGCGGGGAGATCAGGCGAGCCAGGTCGAGCGTCTGCGCAAGTGGGCTCTTGCCGTGCTCCCGTCCGACCGTGCGCATCGCTTCGCGCAGGTCGAATCCAGGCGCCGATGAATCGGTGAACGTCAAAGGCAGTCTGGCCATCCGGGCATTCCCCTGTCACACGCCACCGCGAGGTGCCTACCTTGCGCGGGTCTCGTCACTCAGGCGCCAGAGCTCGCGCACGCGCCGGATCACGGCGCTCTGCGCAGCGACGCGCCGTTCGAACTGCGAGCCCGCGAACGCCGGCGTCTCAACGACGATGACGGTCGGCGCCGCCGGTCCCGCGGTCCGCTTGCCGTCCACGAAGATCTCCGCGGACGCGAGCAACTCGTCGATCGAGCCGTCGCGGATCGGCCAGCCCTCGTCGTCCCGGCTGATGACGCCATTCACGATGGGCTCGTCGAAGCGGGTCCGGCCCGACTCGCGGATCGGGATGCCCGACGCCTGCAGTTGCCGGATGATCTCGGCCCCGACCGGATCGTTGCCCGCCCGGCTGCCCTGCGAATAGATGTAGCCGCCCTCGGTCGACAGTTCGTCCTCGTGCAGGTCGAGGACCAGTCGCGGCGGATACGTCTTCGCGACACGCAGCACGTATTCCGTGAGAGCGTGCGTCTCCGGGCCGGGGGGTCCCTCCGCGCGCGGACGAGCCCCCGTCTCCAGGTCCGGCAGCAGGTACTCGGCGTCGCCGACGCTGTAGCCACCCTTGCGCCAGTCCCGCTCCGCTGTGTTCGGGTAGCGCCAGTTGTTGCGATAGGCCACTGGGTTTGCGAGCGGGATCACGACGACCGGCACGCCGGATCCGGCCAGTTCGACGATGCTCGCCAGGCTGCGCGCGATGGCGTTCGGTCCGGCCGGTTCCTCCCCGTGGATGCCCGACAGGATCCACAAGGCTTCGCCGGCGTGCGCCGTACGCCACGCGCGAATCGACAGTTCGCCCGCCGCGGGATCCGCGTGGATCGTCTCCCCCTGCCAGCCGTGGTCGGCCGCCAGTGTCTCGAAACGGTCCGACAACTGCTCGAGTGTGCTGCGCCCGTCGGCGGTATAGCCGGACGCTGCGCTCACTGCGACTGGCAGCAGCAGGGCAGCCAGCCAACAGGCGAGTGCGCCGCTCGCGCATCGAACTATCGGGCGCAGCGCACGACGAAGCGTCGACGACATGGCGTGTGTCCCCTTGATTGGCCGTGGCTGCGGGCTGGCGACGCCGCCCTACCAGCGCACCAGAGCCGAGCCCCAGGTCATGCCGCCGCCGACGGCCTCGAGCATGACGAGGTGGCCCGGCTGGATGCGGCCGTCGCGCACGGCGGCGTCGAGTGCGAGCGGCACCGAAGCGGCCGATGTATTGCCCTGGTGCTCCAGCGTCATGACCACTCGCTCGGGCGGCAGGCCGAGCTTCTGCGCAGTCGCCTCGATGATACGCACGTTCGCCTGGTGCGGTACCAGCCAGTCGATGTCGCTGCCCTCGAGGCCGTTGTGCCCAAGGGTCTCGGTGCAGACATCCTCCAGCGCGCGCACGGCGAAGCGGAAGACGGACGGACCGTCCATGTGCACGAAGGCCCGTCCCTGCATCTCGCCGCCGTGCGGTGCGCCCGGCACGCACAGGATGTCGCTCTGCCGTCCGTCGGCATGCAGGTGGGTCGAGAGGATGCCGGGAGCCTCGGATGGCTCGAGCACGATCGCGCCGGCACCGTCACCGAACAGCACGCAGGTGCGGCGGTCACTCCAGTCGAGCAGGCGCGAGAAGATCTCCGAGCCGACCACCAGCGCACGCCGGTGCTGGCCACACGCCACGAACTTGTCGGCGATGGCGAGCGCGTAGACGAATCCGGTGCAGACCGCCTGCACGTCGAAGGCGGCGCCCCGGGTGATGCCGAGCTTGCGCTGGAGCAGGCAGGCCGTGGACGGGAACACCATGTCTGGCGTCGTCGTGGCCACGACGACCAGGTCGATGTCCTCCGCGGTGACGCCCGCCGCCTCCATGGCGCGGCGCGAGGCGTGCATCGCCAGGTCGGAGGTGGTTTCGCCCTCGGCGGCCACGCGGCGCGTGCGGATGCCGGTGCGCGAGAATATCCACTCGTCCGAGGTGTCGATCTTCTTCTCGAGATCCTCGTTGGACAGGATGGACGCGGGCAGGTAACTGCCCGTTCCGGCGATTCTTGAATAGGTCATGGCGGTTCCTGAGCTGGCAAGATTACACGGAGGGGCCGGGTAATGGTGCAGCCCTGGCCGGGCGGCATTACAGTAGGCCATCCGCAGGCCCGGCCGGCGGGCAGGATGACCTTCGAGCCCGCACCGGCGCCGAATCACGAGAGGGGAGTCTGCGATGCACGCGACCGCGATGGCGAACGGAAAGAGCTTTTTCGACTGCTATGGAAAGGCCATGGACACCGGGCGCGCGGTCACCGTCGTGGAGATCGGATCCCAGGACGTGAACGGCTCGCTCAAGGACGTCTGCCCGAGCCATTTCAAGTACATCGGCGTCGATTTCGTCGAGGCGAAGAACGTCGACGTGGTTCTCACCGATCCGTATTCCCTTCCATTCGACGACGGTTCCGTCGACATGGTCGTGACCAGCTCCTGCCTCGAGCATTCGGAGATGTTCTGGCTGGTCTTCCTCGAAGTGCTGCGGGTCTTGAGCCCGCAAGGACTCTTCTACATCAACGTGCCGTCCAGGGGCTCCTACCATCGCTACCCGGTCGATTGCTGGCGTTTCTATCCCGACAGCGGAATCGCCCTCAGCAAGTGGGCCCGGCGCAGTGGTTACGACGCGCTGATGCTGGAGTCGTTCACGCAGGCCGAGGGAGCGTGGGGTGACTTCGTCGCCGTGTTCCTGAAGGACGCCTCGCTGGCAGCTCGCTATTCGGACCGGATGCTCGACCACCGTCGCGACGTAATCAACGGACGGCAGGAGGCGAAGGGGGAGGAGATCTTCCATCCACTGAAGACCAACAACGGAGAGGTCAGGCCTGCACGACGGAAACGACCCGCTGACGGAGCGACTGCGCCTATCTCGAAGCGGTTGCTCGACGCCATCCGGCGAAAATGACCGGACCGCGCGCCGCGGCGTGCACCACAGCCGTGTGCGGCACGCGCGGCTGGCTCCTCGCCACCGCCGCCGATGGCTCCTCCGGGCCACGACCCCGTCCGCCCGGCGGCGGCATGATGCACTCCATGGAAAACCTGAGGAGCCCCCGACATGAAGCTTTACTACCACCCGGTGTCGACGGTCAGCCGGCCCATCCTGATGCTGGCGGCTGAAAGCGGCATCGATCTCGACTACGAAGTCGTCGACCTGTTCACGGGCGAGCAGACGCAGCCCCGGTTCGCGCAGGTGAATCCGAACCGCGCGGTGCCGGTCCTCGAGGACGGCGATTTCCGTCTCACCGAGAGTTCGGCCATTCTCAAGTACCTGGCGGAGAAGGCGGGATCGTCGGCTTACCCGGCCGATGCGCGCCTGCGGGCGCGCATCCACGAGGTCATGGACTGGTTCAACACCGGGCTCTATCGCGACCTGGGCTACGGGTTCATCTACCCGCAGATCCTGCCGAATCACCAGCGTCCGGACGGCCAGGCGCAGGCTGCCACGCTGGCCTGGGGCCGCGAGAAGGGGCAGCAGTGGCTCGCCATCCTCGACGATCACCTGATCGGCCCGCAGCGTTCGTGGCTGGTGGGGGATGACATCACCATCGCCGACTGCTTCGGCGCCTCGATCCTCACGCTGGGCGAGGTGATCCACCTCGACTATTCGCGCTACGCGAACCTGACGCGCTGGCTCGGCAACGTGAAGGCGCGTCCCGCGTGGGCGCGGGCGAACGAGGCGTTCTATGCGCATTTCGTCGCGCCGTTCAAGGACGCCTCGTTCCAGGCGCTGTGAGGAGGCCGGCCATGGTCCGCAAGCTGCATCACATGGCGTGGCGCTGCCGGGACTCGGAAGAGACACGCCGCTTCTACGAGGAGTTCCTGGGCCTGTCGCTCGCCGGCGCCCTGGAGATCGTCGAGACCAAGACCGGCCGGCCGACGCGCGTCCTGCACACGTTCTACCGCATGGCGGACGACTCGTACCTCGCGTTCTTCGAGGCGCCCGACATGCCCTTCGAGTTCAAGGAGCAGCACGATTTCGACCTGCACATCGCGCTCGAAGTCGACGCCGGGCATCTTGCGCCGATGCGCGCCAAGGCGATCGCCGCCGGCATCGAGGTGCGGGGCATCAGCGACCACGGCTTCATTCACTCGATCTATTTCCGCGATCCGAACGGATACGTGGTCGAGCTCGCAGCGCGCATGCCCGGATACGAGGAGACCCTGGACCCGGCGCGCAGCGGCGCCCGCGCGATCCTCGACCGCTGGCAGGCCAGTCACCCCTGACGGCTAATGGCCCTTCATCAGGGCCGCGAACTCGGGGTCGTCGCGCAGCGGGTCGAGATCGGGGTCGTGCTGCATCCAGCCGAAATTCCAGTATCCCGCCGCCACCGCCTCCTGCAACGTGGCGATGGCGCGACGCGTTTCACCGAGCTGCGAGTAGAGGCAGGCGCCGTTGTAGAGCATCACCGGGTCGCCAGGACTCAGTTCGAGCGCCTTGGCACCGGCATCGACCGCCTCGTCCGTGCGCCCGGACGAGGCAAGTGAGATCGCGTAGACCATCAGGGCCCTCGAGTCATCCGGGTTCTGCAGCAGGTAGTTCGGGAGCAGTTCCTGCACCTGGCGGGACGCTGCCTCCGCCTCGGCCGTGCGCCCGAGTCCCTGGCAGGTCTGGGCCACGTCCAGGTAGGCCGCGTAGAAGCCCGGCTTGATCTCGATGACGCGCTTGAAGAGGTCGAGCGACTGGTCGAGCTTGCCCTGCGAGAAATAGATCCGCCCGAGCGTCCAGTATGCGATGAAGTCGTCCGGATCGATCTCGATCGCCTTGCGACTCGAGGCGGCGGCCTCGTCGAACTTCCCCCAGAGGAAATACGACAGTCCCATCGCCCGGTAGGCTTCGGGCAGGTTGCTGTCGTACATCAGCGCCTTGAAGCTGAGCTCCTGGGCCTTCTCCCGGAACCGCTCCTGGCGCGAGAACCACTGGTACATCTGTCCGTAGGCGCTGGAGCATCCCGCATAGGCGGCCGCGTAGCGCGGGTCGAGTTCGATCGCCTTTTCGAACAGTTGTATCGCGTATTCCACGCCGCGCTTCGTCATCCGGTAGAGGTAGTCCTGGCCGCGCAGGTAGAGGTCGTAGGCCTGCACGTTCACCGTCTGGCGCTTGGTCAACGAGACCTGCTCGGAGAAGCTGAGCTTGAGCTTCAGCGCCTCGACGATCTGGCCGGCGACCTGCTCCTGGATGTCGAAGATGTCATCCAGCGTGCCCTTGTAGGTGTTGCCCCAGATCTGCCGGTTGGACTCCACGTCCACGAGCTGCACGGTGACCCGCACCGAGTCGCGAAACCTGCGCACGCTGCCGCCGACGATGTAGCGCGCGCCCAGCTCGCGGCCGATCGACTTGATGTCCTGCTTCGCGGCCTTGAACTGCATCGAAGCCCAGCGCGAGACGAGTTCGATCTCGCTCACCAGCGACAGCCGTGCGATCAATTCCTCGGTCAGGCCGTCGCTGAAGTAATCGGTCTCGCTGTCGGGACTGATGTTGTCGAAAGGCAGGACCGCCAGCGCTCCGGCCTCGATCCGGTGTTCACCGCCGTGGCTGGCCGGCGCCTCCGCCCTCGGGTCACGCGCTCGCGAGCCGGGTGCGGCCGCCGGCTCGATCTGCGGCGCGTTGATGGTCACGCCTGCACGCTCGAGCGAGCGGAGGATGACCTTCAGGTTCTCCTCGGGATCGCCGTGGAAGAGTTCGATGTGCTGAATGCCGGCGAGGGGGTACTTGAGGCTCGGCGGAATCTGCGTCGGTTCGAGGTGCACGGGGAGGATCTGCCCCTTGCGCTCGCTGGCGAGCACCACTTCCTTGGCGACATTGTGCGAGCGAACGGCGGACTCCGAGACCATCAGCAACAGGACCTTGGCCTTCTCGAGTGCATGGACGATCTCCTCGCCCCACATCGTCGCGCCGTCGATGCCGCCCACGTCCATCCACAGCGGCACCCCGGCCGCGCGGAGCTTCGCGGTCAGTGCGAGGACTCTGTCCTTGTCCTCGCGCGAATAGCTGACGAATACGTCCCCTTCCTGTGCCATTGGCGTCCTTGATCGGCTCAAACGTCCCGGCCGCTCCGCATGAGGCCGCGGCCATTGGAGGCTAGCTCATCGTCGGTCGGCTGAGAAGCAGGAGGGCCCCGGAATCCCGGCTGGACTCGTCGCCCGGCTAGATCTCCCCGCGCCGGGCGAAACCCGCGATGTGCTCGCCCGCGCGGAACGCCAGCGCCTGTATCGTCATGGTCGGCTGGCCGCGGCCCGAGGTGACGAAGCTCGAGCCGTCGCAGACGAAGAGGTTCGGTACGTCGTGTGCGCGGTGGTAGCGATCCACCACCGAGGTCTGCGGGTCGTTGCCCATGCGGCAGGTGCCGAGCAGGTGCGGGCCGCCGGGCGACTCCGCGAGCGGCCCTTTCCAGACCTGCTGGGCCCCGGCCGCCTGCAGCACCTCGAACGCCCGGTCCTGCAGGAAGCGTCCCATCGCGAGGTCGTCGGGATGGTCCCGGTAGGTGATGCGCATGGCGGGCAGTCCCCAGGCGTCCTTGAGCTGCGGGTCGAGGTCCACGCGATTGCTCTCGAGCGGCAGCGAGGTCGAGTGCGTGGCGATCAGCATCGCGCGCGGCATCGCCTCGAGCAGGGACTTGAAACCCGCGCCCCAGGCACGATCCGGCGGCGGGGCGAACAGCGACCACGCGATCGGGTTCGGGCCGATGCGCGCGTCGAACCCGCCGCCGCCATAGAAGCCGCGCTTCGGGTCGGAGTCGTAGAAGTCGTGGACGATGCGGGTCACCTGCACGCTCTTGTACTCGTTCAACTCGTGCTCGAACGTCGCGTTCACCTCGGCATAGATGTTGAACATGAGGTTGCGGCCCACGAGGCCGCTCGAGTTCGCGAGCCCGTCGGGGAACCTGCCGTTCGCCGACATGAGCAGCAACCGGGCCGATTCCGCACCGTTCGCACACAGCACCACTGCGCGCGCCTTCTGCAAGTGCTCGCGCTTGCCCGCGTCGAAATAACTCACGCCCGTGACCCGGCCACGGTCGTTCGTGTCGACGCGAAAGACGTAGCTCTCGCTGCGGACCTCGCAGCGCCCGGTGGCTTCGGCCTCCGGGATCATCGTGTACAGCGTCGAGGACTTGGCCTGCATCTCGCAGCCGAAACCGATGCAGAAGCCGCAATGTGCGCAGGCGGGGCGGCCACGATAGGGTTGCGAGGCAATGGCCATCGGCGCCGGGAACGGATGGAGGCCGAGCTTGCGTGCGCCGCGCTCCATCAGCACGCCCGAGGACTTCACCGGCAGCGGCGGCATCGGGTAGGGCCTGGAGCGCGGGGGGTCGAACGGACTTGCGCCCGCAAGCCCCGACACGCCCACCTCCCATTCGACCTTCGTGTAGTACGGCTCGAGCTCGGCGTAGTCGATCGGCCAGTCGGCGAAGCGGGTACCCGGGATCGTGCCGAGCAGGCTGCGCTCCTTGAAATCGACCTGGTGAAACCGCCAGTAGTTGGCGGTGAAGTGATTGCTGCTGCCGCCGACCATGCGCGCGTACCACAGCGACGGGAAGTCACGCACCCGCGTCGCGGCTTCGTCCGCGGAGCGACGAAAGCTCTGCGGGCTCGTCTCCGGGTCGTTCAGCATGGCGTTGTTGAACCAGACGTCCAGTTCGTCGTGCCTGAAGTCTGCGGCCGTGAATCGCGGTCCCTGCTCGAGCACCAGCACCTCGAAGCCTGCCTGCGCGAGTTCGCGCGCCATGACGCCGCCGGCAGCGCCCGAGCCCACTACGACGAAATCGACCGTCTCGTCCGGCTTGAACACTCGGCCGCTCACGACTGCGGCACCTTCGCGTACGGCTCGAAGCCGGCGTATGCGCGGTCGTAGTGACCGAAGGGCGGCTCCCACACGTGGCGGTCGACGAAGCCGACCAGACTCCAGCCGAGCTTTTCGCGGTTGCCGCCGTAGGACGGCAGCGACAGCAGGCCGAGCACGGTGAGAAAACGCATCTGTCCGAAGAACGGGGTCGTCTCGATGCCCTGCAGATACTCAATCTGCTGCGGGCCGGGCAGGTCGGCGAACTGCCCACGGCCGGGATGACTCGCGGCAAAGCCTGCCTGGAAGGTCGCGAGCCCGTGCAGGAACCCGGGGGCCCTGGTCGAGTAGAGGCCCGCATGGATGGCGTCGACGAAATGGACGACCCCGGCTTCGCGGGCCCCGGCCGTCCTGCCGCTCGGCACGATCTGCGCCGCGATCGCCTCGACGTCGCGAGCCTGCGCGGGTGAGAGCACTTTGAAGCTGTGCTCCGCCGTGGGAGCCGCGGCGGCTGCGTGGGCATGCTGCGCGGCGGTCGCGAGTTCCGGCCAGTGCAGCGCCAGCCACGCGGCACCAAAGGTACCGCCGGAGGCCTGCAGGAACCTCCTGCGGGAAGTCGCATTCGAATCCACGGCAGTTCCCCCCTGCGTATTCGACCCCGGGGGAGTCTGGACCCTTTCCAGGTCCGCAGCCATGGCCGGCGCGCGCTCAGCCGTGGGCTTGCAGGATCCGACGCTTGCTCGCGTCGTAGCGGGTGTCCGAGAGCACGCCCTCGTTCCACAGGCGGTGGTGCTCGCGCATCTCGTCGCGCAGGACCTGCTGCCGGGTCTGCCCGGCCTGCGAGCGGGCGGCCTCGATGCGCCGGCCGAGCTCGGCGATGAAGTCCCCGGCGGCGCGGGAGCACCCGAGGCTGCCGGTGACCTCGGCGAGGAGCGCGCCACCGTGCCGGCTGCGCAGCTCGATGGTCTCGCGCGTCCGGTACCACGCGAACAGGCCGGAGCAGAGCGCGGCCGTCAGCAGGCCGATCGATGCCTGCAGCCCGGCCTGCTGCCACAGCGGGTCGGACAGCTGCGGGCCAGGCCAGTACCAGAGCGCGCCCAGGGCCGCCAACGCAGCCGTCGCCTGCCAGCAACGCCAGGCGACCCGGCGCTCGACGACGGGCTCGGCATCGACGAAACGCAGGTCGACGACATACTGCCGCACGGGCTGGCGCCGCCTGCGTGATCGGATGGCGAGCCGGTGGTCGCCGCCGATCGTGAGTTCCGTCTCGCAGCCGCGCAGGTTCGACACGACCTTGAGCGTCGGGCCGCCTGCGATCGCGTACGGCCGTGCCGCGACGACGGGTTCGTCGGACTCGAGGCAGATGTGCTCCGCGCGGATCGCGGGACCCATCTCGATGGCCGGTTTTTCTGCGGTGCGCACGGTCCCGATGCTAGGCGAATCCCCGGCCGGACCGCACGAGACGCGGTTCACACAATCCTGATGCGACCTGCGCCTCCCCCGTGCGATAAGACCGTTTCCAGGCCGGCGGCAGCGGCCCCGACGCGATGCAGATCATCCATCTCCCGACCGCCGAGGTGCTGGCGAGCCTCGGGTCCTCCGAGCGGGGGCTCGACGACGCCGAGGCGCAGAAGCGCCTGGCCGAGTTCGGCCCGAACCTCATCGAGGAAGTGCAGGGGAGGCCGCTCTGGCTGCGGTTCCTGCGGGAGTTCACGCACTTCTTCGCGCTGATCCTGTGGGTTGCGGCCGCGCTCGCCTTTTTCGCGGAGAGCCGCGATCCGGGCGGTGGCATGTGGCAGCTGGGAGCGGCCATCCTGGCCGTCATCCTCATCAACGGCGTCTTCTCCTTCGTGCAGGAGTACCGCGCGGAGAGCGCGATCGCCGCGTTGCGGCAACTGCTGCCGACCCACGTCAAGGTGATGCGCGACGGCGACCTGCAGACGCTCGCCGCGCAGTTCCTGGTGCCCGGCGACGTGATCCTGCTCGAGGAGGGCGACAACGTGCCGGCGGACTGCCGGTTGATCCATGCCGCCGGCGTGCGCGTCAACCTGTCGACGATCACCGGCGAATCGCTGGCGAAAGCCCGCACCGCCGAGCCCATCGTCGACGGGCGTCCGTTCGACGCGAAGAACCTCCTGCTCGCTGGCACCTCGCTGGTCTCCGGCCAGGGCCGCGCGGTGGTCTATGCGACCGGCATGCGTACGGAATTCGGCCGCATCGCCCACCTCACCCAGACGGTCGGCGAAACAGGCTCGCCGCTGCAACGCGAGATCGCCCGCCTGTCGAAGCTGGTCGCCGTGTTTGCGTCCACGCTCGGACTCGTCTTCTTCGCCATCGGCGTCGCCGTCGGGCTGCCGTTCTGGGAAAACGCGATGTTCGCGATCGGCATCATCGTGGCCAACGTTCCCGAGGGCCTGCTGCCGACCGTGACGCTGTCGCTCGCGATGGCGACCCAGCGCATGGCCCGGCGCAACGCCCTGGTGCGGCACCTCCCCTCGGTCGAGAC
Organism: uncultured Gammaproteobacteria bacterium; assembly: GCA_963778185.1. GTDB lineage: Bacteria > Pseudomonadota > Gammaproteobacteria > Steroidobacterales > Steroidobacteraceae > RPQJ01. The sequence goes on from CAVZTF010000004.1 coordinate 60,511, forward strand.
GCTGGGCTCGACCACGGTCATCTGCTGCGACAAGACCGGGACGCTGACCGAGAACCGGATGTCCGTAAAGCAGGTGTATTCCAGCCGCCTGGCGGCGAGCATCGAGGACCCCGCTGCGCTCGCGGGCGACGCCCACCTGCTGCGCAATGCCCAGCACTGCCACAACCTCAAGCGCACCCGGCGCAACGGCGAGGACGGCTGGCTCGGGGACCCGATGGAAGTGGCGCTGGCCGAGTTCGGCAGGTCGTGCAACGACTTCGGCACATCGGCGCTGGCGGGCGAGATCCCCTTCGACAGTGAGCGCCGCCGGATGTCCGTGGTCGTCGCGCACGATGGCAGCCGATGGCTGTACTGCAAAGGGGCGCCGGAGGTCGTGCTGGCGCTCTGCGACCGCGTCGAATCGGACGCCGGCGAGGCCACGCTCGACGACGCCGGGCGGGCCCTCGTCGCGCAGGCGCAGGACGCCATGGCGCGGCAGGGACTGCGCGTGCTCGGGTTCGCGTATCGCAGGCTGGGCGACGACGAATCGCCCGAGGAGCGGGGATTGGTGTTCTCCGGCATGGTCGGGCTGCGGGATCCGCCGCGGCCCGCGGTGCTGGAAGCCGTCGAGCGCTGCCGCACGGCCGGCATCAAGGTGATCATGGTGACCGGCGACTACCCGCACACGGCCGTCGCCATTGCCCGCGAGATCGGCCTGGTGCGCACCGCGAGTCCGGTCGTCGTGCAGGGCCAGGCATTGCGCAGGATGTCGCAGGCCGAGCTGCAGATCGCGCTCGACAACGAGGAGATCCTCTTCACGCGCGTCACCGCCGAGCAGAAGATGCTGGTGGTCGAGGGTCTGAAGGGCAAGGGCCACGTCGTGGCGGTCACCGGCGACGGCGTGAACGACGCACCGGCGCTGCGCACCGCGCACATCGGCATCGCGATGGGCATCGCGGGCACCGACGTCGCGAAGGAAGCGGCCGACATGGTGCTGCTCGACGACAATTTCGCCAGCATCGTGAATGCGATCGAGGAGGGTCGCGCGGTGTTCCTGAACATCCGCAAGTTCCTGACCTACATCCTGACGTCCAACATCCCGGAGCTGGTTCCCTACCTCGCGTACGTCCTGTTCAAGATTCCCCTGCCGCTCACGATCATCCAGATCCTCGCGGTCGATCTCGGCACGGACATGCTGCCGGCGCTGGCGCTGGGTGCCGAGCGCCCGAACGGCTCGCTCATGAAGCAGCCCCCGCGTCCGGCGGGGGAGCGGCTGCTCTCGTGGCCGCTCCTGGCGCGCGCCTACCTCTGGCTCGGCATGCTGCAGGCGTCGGTGGCGATGACGGCCTACTTCTTCGTCCTGGACCGGGGCGGGTGGAACTACGGGGAGATCCTCGCCAAGGCCGACCCGCTGTACCTGCAGGCGACCACCGCATGCCTCGCCGCGATCGTGGTGGCACAGGTCGTCAACGTGTTCGCCTGCCGCGATCCGCGGGAATCGGCGCTGCAGTTCCGCCCGGCCGACAATCCCCTGCTGCTGATCGGCGTGGCGATCGAGATCGCCCTGATCCTGCTCGTGGTCTATACGCCGGCCGGCAATGCGGCATTGCACACCGCTGCGTTGGCCGCGGCGCCGTGGGGGCTGATGATCCTGCTCGCCGTGGCGTGCGGGCTGCTGGAGGAACTGCGCAAGCTCGTCGTCCGGCACCGCTCGGGCGGTGCACAAGAAAAAAGAGGGGCGCCGATGGCGCCCCTCCCGAAGTGACGTCAGGCCTTCGTCAGAACCTGTAGGTCGCCTTGCCGTACATGAACCGCCCGCGCGGATCGTGCTGGCTCGAGACATAGCCGTAGATGTCCGTGTCCCCATCGCCGATCGCGAACGGCGGCTCCTCGTCGAGCGCATTGTCGAGGCCGAGCGAGAGCGTGAGGCCCTCGAAGCCCGTGTAGCGGGCCTGCAGGTTCAGTGTCACGAGCGAGTCGACCGTGCGGGTGCTCGCGTCAAAATCGGTCGTGCCATTGAGGTCCTCGAACTCGCCGATGTAGTTGACGGCCGCGTTGAAGCCCCAGTTCGACAGCTGCCAGTCGCCCGTCAGGATGAAACGATCCTCCGGGTACTCGTACTTGCCGGTCAGGTCCTTCTGCTTGAAGGTCGTTCCGTCCGACGTCGGGAACGCGCGCTCGAACTTGAGGAGGTGCGAGTACTCGAGCCCGACGCCAAGCGCTCCGCCGCCGACATCCCAGCTGGAAAAGGCGCTGAGGTCGATGCCGCGCACGTGTTGCTCCCCGACGTTGCTGAACGTGGAGTTCACGCTGATCAGTCCGCCGAGCGTGTCGCCCGCGAGCGGGGCGCTGCGTACGCAGACCGGGCTGTCCTGGACGGTGCAGAAGTTGGCGACCAGCGGGCCCGGCAGCATCTTGTCGATCTTGTCGTCCTGCGTGATGTCCCAGTAGTCCAGCGCGAACTGCAGCGAATCGGTGGGCTTCCAGCCGACGCCGAGGTTGTAGGTTTCCGACTCCTCGGCCTTGAGGTCCGGATTGCCGGTGTAGACGACCGTGTAGTCGGTGTTGCTGCCGCAGTAGACCGGGTTGTCGGCGCACCCGGGCACGTCCTCGAAGAACGAGGACTCCGTGGAGGGACCCAGGCCAATCTGCGCGAGCGACGGCGCACGGAAGCCCGTGCCCCAGGAGGCGCGGAACGCGAGCGAGTCGATCGGCGCCCAGCGCGCGGCGAGCTTGGGATTGGTCGTGCTGCCGAAGTCGCTGTAGTCGTCGTAGCGCAGCGCCAGGTCGAGTTCCAGGCCCGCGATGACCGGCACCGAGAACTCCACGTAAGCCGACCAGCTGTCGCGCGAGGCGGCTGCGGACACGGCCTCGGTCCCGAAGATCAATCCCCGCTGGAACTGGTCGTCCGGGATGTCCTTCAGCGATTCGTCCCGATACTCCAGGCCGGTCGCCATGGCGACGGTTCCCGCCGGCAGTTCGAACAGGTCCCCGGTGAGGTGCGCATCGACGGCGGTCAGGTCCGACGTGCCCTGGCGCACGAGACTCGTCGTGATGGCATCGATGACCGAACGCGGATTGTAGGTGCCGCCGAACGGATTGTAGCGGCCCGCATCGATCTCCTGCTGGAGGAAATCCGTGCGCACCCAGCCGTCCGAGCGATCACCGGTCTGCTCGGTCTCGCTGCGCGCGCGCTGTGCGGAAACCTCCCAGTTCCAGTCGTTGAGCGAGCCTCTCAGGCCCAGCACCATGCGCAGATTGTCGGTCTCGATGTTCCAGGTGCGCGCGCCCGCGTCGACGGTGCGGAAACGGCCGATCTGGATGCTCTGGGCGGCGGGGTACGGATTGTCCGGGTGCGTGATCGGAACGGTGAGTCCCGCCTGCTCGTCCAGCGGCGTCGGTGCGCCCTGGGCAATCGACGTGTTGTGCTGCACGCCCACCTCGGTGAACAGTTCCAGGCCGCCGCCGATGCCTGCGCGTCCCATCAACATGAATCCGCCGCGCTCGGCCTCCGGCGCCAGCAGGTTCCACGGGCCATAGTCGTAGAGGCAGGTCTGGCCGGCGACGCGGTCCGGCGGGCAGGCCGGGTCGATGGTCGTCGCGGGGCCGGCCCCGGTGTCCACGATGAAGCGGCCGGGGAACCCGCGCGACGAGCGCAGGTCAGCGCCCCCGCGCGGCGACTGGTCGGCGGTGCCGAGGTAGCCGCGCTCCTTGTTCATCAAGGTGCTGTTCTTGTAATAGTCGAAGATCATCGTGACGTTGGAATCGTCGCCGCCGAATCCCCAGATGGCGGAGAGCGACTGCTCGTCCATGCCGGAGTCGGTCGTGGCGCCGTAGCCGGCCGAGACCTCGAAGCCCTCGAAGTCATCGCGCAGCACGACGTTCACCACGCCGGCGACCGCATCGGAGCCGTATACGGCCGAGGCGCCGTCCTTCAGCACCTCCAGCCGCTCGATCGCCGCGACCGGGATGGTGTTGATGTCGACGAAGTTGGTGGTGATGCCTTCCGCGAAGGCGCTGATGGCGACGCGGCGGCCGTTGACGAGCACCAGCGTCGCGTCGGCCCCGAGGCCGCGCAAGCTGACGGCCGAGGCGCCGTTGGCCGTCGAGTCCTGGTTGTTACCGCGCGTCGAGAACGTTCCATTGCCGGCGAACGGCTGCTTTTCCATCAACTGCTGGAGGTTCGTGTAGCCGGTCTTCGCCAGTTCCTCCTGGCTGAACGAGACCACCGGGGATGGGCTCTCGAAGTCGGAGGCGCGCGCGATGCGCGAACCGGTGACGTAGATCTCCTCCATCTTCTCGCCCGTGTCCTGGGCGAACGCGACGGTCGTCGAAAGGCCGATGGCTCCGCCAATGGCAAGGCGTATCGCCCGGGCCAGGGCCGGGTTCTTGGTCTTCATGCGTTGCTACCCCCCAGAAGATTGGTCGTTCGTCTTCTGCTGATGGCTCGCAAGCAACAGGCACGATGCGTCCGGTCGCGCACGAATCATCAACGTTGGTGACATATTCCGCCCCGCCGGGCGGACTGTCAAAGCGGGGGTGTTGCTTTAGAGCAACGAACGCAGCGACTCCTCGGCCGCTTTCAGCAGGGCGGCCGGCCCCACCGGCGCTCCGGTTGCTCGCTGCATCCACAGGTCGGGCGTCAGCCGGCCCTGCCGGCTCATGCGCTCGAACTCCGCGCCGAGGTTGCCGGTGCGGCGCACCTGCTCCTTGATCTGGTGGGCGATCATGTGGCCGATCGGGTAATCGGGCAGGTACAGGCCGTTGCTGATCATGTGCGAGTAAATGCCGAGCAGCACCACGTCCTTGCGCCCGAACGGTGCAGCGAAGTACTGGTTCCAGACGTCACGCGCGATCTGCAGCGTCGCCTCGCGCAGCTCGGCCGGCGTCGCCTGCGGGTGCGCGTACATCCAGCGCCACACGCGCATGTCCACGAGCGCCACGCCCGAGATCTCGAAGGCGCCCCAGAAGTCGTCGAGCGTGCCGAGCGCCTCGCTCGTCGCGTCTGGTTTGGCAAGGCCCAGCAGCTCGAGGTCGCGGTCCTGGAACACGAAGGCCAGCGCCTCGGTGAACGCGGTGTTCGGCACGCCCTCGAGCGCATTGAACGGCACGTCGTAGAGCGAGAAGGTCTGCTCGACGTTGTGGCCGAGCTCGTGCACCGCGATGTTGTAGCCCTTGTAATCCATGCCATTCGGGCCTACGCGGGTGCGCAGGTGCGCCTTGTCCCCGCGCCGCTGCGCGCCCCATGCGTGGCCGGCGCCGCGCGCCGGGTCGACGGCGATGTGCGACGCAAGGTACTTCGCACGGTCGGCCGAGAAGCCGAGGCCGGTCAGGATGTTGGGGATGTCGGCCGCGAACGCGTCCGAGGTCGGGTACTTGCGCCGCGTGACCTCGTCGAGCTGCGCCTCGGTGTAGGCGCCGCGCGGGCGGAAGCCGTTGTACCAGATGTCGAACGGTTCGAGCGGCCGGCCGAGGCGCGCCTCGATCAGCCGGGCGACCCGCGGTACGAGCGGCGAGGAGAGTACTTCGACCAGCATCGCCTCGACGCGCGCCTCGGGCAGCTCGCGGTTCTCGTCGAAACGTCGCGCGATGTGGCTGGGGGCGGCGGGCGAGAACGGATCCGCGAGGCGCTCGGCCTGGTAGATGCCGAGGAGCCTTGCGTAACGCGTGTCGGGCTCGCGGTCGGCGACCACCGTCGTGGCAGCGGGCGCCGGGCGGTCGCTGTCGCTCACTGCGGCCGGCGCAACCGTGTTGGCAAACGGCTGCCAGTCCACGTGCGGATTGTCGACGACCGCCGCGGGAATGGTCTGCGTGACGATGCGCTCCATCACCTGCGCGAGCATGCGTTGCCGGGGCAGGCCCGCGGCGTCCGAGTATTGCGCCTTGAGCTCGTCGCGCAGGTTCCAGTGCGTGATCAGCCGCTGGCCCGGCGGGAACAGCCGCTGCCCGCGCTCGTCGAGCAGGTGGTGCGTCCAGAGGTTGTACGAGGAAATGTAGCTGTCGGCCGTGGAGTACGCGGCGGCGACCTGTTGCGCGACGTTGGCCGGTACGCGGCGCGAATATCGGTCGGCGAGACGCGCCTCGGCCCATTGCTGCGGCGTCCAGCCTGGACCGTCGCGGAGCCTCTCCTCGAGCGTCGTCCGCGGAAAATTGAGCAGCACCGAGAACGCGATCTTGTTGGCGAAGAAATCGTCGTTCACGTGCGCCGCGGGGTCGTAGCCTGCGAAGGCTGCGTCGACCGGCAGGATGGGCCCGAGGTCGAGGTCGGTCTGCCAGCGGAACGCGCGATTGATCTCGTTCAGCGAGCCGTCGAGCTGCTCGTGGAGGGCGTCGAGACGGCGAAAGACGGCGTCACGGGTCGTCGCGTCGGCGACGTAGTTGGCGTTGACGAACACGTCGAACGCGGCCGCATCGCCGTCCTCCGCGCGCCACAGGCTGGCGGCCTGGCGCACCCCACGCTCGCGCGCGGTCGGGGTTGCCGCTGGTGTGGGTGATTCGGCCTGGGTCATCGTCGGCAGCAGGGTGGCGATCGCCAGTGCGAGCGCGGGCAGTGTCCTCGACATGGGGTGACTCCGGTGCACGGGTGCGGACGCGCATCATAACCGCAGGCGCGCCGCTTGCCCGTGCGAAGATGACCGCAAGCCATGACCCTCAATGCGTTCACCTACGGCTTCCGGCCGTTCTTCCTCGGCGTGGGGTTGAGCGCCTTCCTGCTCGTGCCGTTGTGGGCAGGCAGCTACGCGTTCGGCCTGCCGCTGGCGACCGACTGGCCGCCGATGCTGTGGCATGCGCACGAGATGCTGTTCGGCTTCGTGGCCGCGGCGATCGCCGGCTTCCTGCTCACGGCGGTACCGAGCTGGACCGGGCAGCGTGGATTCGCCGGGGCGCCGCTCGTATTGCTGTCGACGATCTGGCTGCTCGGACGTCTCGCGGTCGGCACGTCCGCACACTGGCCGTTCGCGCTGGTCGCGATCGCGGATCTCGCGTTCGTGCCCGCCCTGGCGGCGCTGCTCGCGTGGCCGCTGGTTCGCGAGCGGAATCGCAACACGCCCTTGCTGCTGGTGCTGGCCGTGCTGTGGATCTGCAACGGGGCGTTTCACCTGGGCCTGCTGCGCGCGGACGCGGATCTCGCGCGCCGCTCGTTGCTGGCGGGGGTCAACCTCGTGCTCCTGCTGATCACCGTCATCGGGGGTCGGATCACGCCTTCCTTCACGGCAACGGCGCTGCGACAGCGGGGCATCGAGGGCGCCGTGCGCGCGCGGAAGAGCCTGACGGTGCTCGCCGTCACGCTCATGGTGATGGTCACGGTCGTCGATGCTGCGCGCCCGAACTCGGCGCTCGCGGGATGGCTCGCGCTCGGTGCCGCGGCGGTGCAGGGCGCGCGGCTTTTGCAATGGCAGGGCTGGCGGGTGTTGCGCGAGCCGCTCCTGTGGATCCTTCACCTTGCCTACCTCTGGTTGCCGGTCGGGCTCGCATTGAAGGGACTATCGCTCCTGGCCGCCGTCCCGGCCGCGGCCTTCTGGCTGCACGCACTCACGGTCGGCGCCATCGCGACGATGATCCTTGGCGTGATGACGCGCGTCTCGCTCGGTCACACCGGCCGGCCGCTGCGGTTGCACCCGCTCGTCACGCTGGCCTACCTGCTGGTGTCGGCGGCGGCGCTTGCGCGCATCGCCGGCGCGTGGCTGCCGGCGTTCGGATACGCGGCCGCGATCGCGCTGAGCGCCGCGCTGTGGGCCGCGGCGTTCGCGCTGTTCCTGTGGGTCTACGCGCCGATCCTCGTCACGCCGCGCGCCGACGGCAAGCCCGGCTGAGCCTCACCAGGGCCGATCCGTCACGACGTAGCCGCGCAGGTGCGGCCGCCAGACGTAGTAGACGTCCTGGGCCCGGTAGTACGGGATGCCGCCGAAATAGAGCGTGTCGTAGAAGTCCGGCAGGAAGGAAACCACCAGCCCGAGCGGCGGCGTGACGACCATGAAGCCCGCTCCGCTGGGGCGGTACCAGCCGCCGTCCCCGTAATAGTAGCGGTGGCCGTGGTGGTGCACGACGCGATGCCTGTACGGCAGGCGCGTCACGACGTGACCTCGCGCCGGGTAGTAGTGCCGGTCGTAGCGGTGACGATCGTCGTAGCGATACCGATCCTCGTAGCGATGGCGGTCGTCGTAACGCCCGCGATCGTCGTCGCGCCGGTCGTCGTCCCGGTGGTTGCCGTCGCGTCGATCGTCATCGCGATCGCCTGCGCTCCAGCCCTGCCGCTGCCCGTCGCGTTCGTTGCGCCCGTCGCGGCGCCCGTCTTCGCCGCGCCGGACCTGTCCGGATTGGCCCTTGCCGTCCCGCCATCCCTGGGCGTGAGCCGGCGGATCCGCAAGGGTTGGGGCGGTCTGCAACACCAGGGCGGCGAGTACCGCTGCGCCGAGCGAGCCGCTGAGACGTCGTTTCATGGCAGGTCCTCCGAGGTCCGCGCCCGGACGGCGCGGTATCCCTATGCCCCAGAACGTCCTCGGGGACGGCGGGTTGACCGGCGGCCGCCCGACGGTGGCACCGGCTGAGCCGGCCTGTCGTAGAATCCCGGGACAGCCACGAGGCTCGAACGGAACCGGATCGAATGCACGCCGACGAAATCTACCGCGACCTCAAGACCAAGCTCGGGGACGTCCTCCCGGACGCCGAGATCTTCCTCAAGGCGGAGGTCGCCGCGGAAGTGTTGAGGCTGAAGGTCGAGCGCAACGCCGTGATCCTCGGCCACAATTACATGGAGCCGGCGCTGTTCCATTCCGTTCCCGACTTCCGCGGCGACTCGCTCGAGCTGAGCCGGCGCGCCGCCGAGACGGACAAGTCGGTCATCGTGTTCTGCGGCGTGCGCTTCATGGCCGAAACGGCCAAGATCCTCAACCCGACCAAGATGGTGCTGCTGCCGACCGAGAAGGGCGGCTGCTCGCTGGCGGAGAGCATTACCGCGGCCGACGTGCGCGCGCTGCGCGCGGCCTATCCCGGCGTGCCGATCGTCACCTACATCAACACCTACGCCGACGTGAAGGCGGAGGTCGACATCTGTTGCACCTCGAGCAACGCCGTCGCCGTGGTGGAGTCGCTGAAGTCGGACACGGTGATCTTCCTGCCGGACGAATACCTGGCGCGCAACGTCGCGCGCGAGACCGGGCTGCACGTGATCGTTCCCACCGTGCTGCCCAGGGCGGGCACGGCCGGCGCGAGCACCGGGGTCGAGCACACCATGATCGCGTGGAAGGGCCGCTGCGAGGTGCACGAGCTCTTCACGACCGAGGACATCGACTCGGTGCGCAGGCAGTTCCCGGACGTGATGATCCTGGCGCATCCCGAGTGCAGCCCCGAAGTCGTCGAGAAGGCCGATTTCTCCGGCAGCACGACGGCCATGATCAAGGCGGTCGAGAAATCGAAGGCGAAGCGCTTCCTGCTGCTCACCGAGTGCTCGATGGGCGACAACATCGTCGCCGCGAACCCGGACAAGGAGATGCTGCGGCTCTGCAGCCACCGCTGCCCGCACATGCACGAGATCACCCTCGAGCAGACCCGGGATTCACTGCGTTACCTGCGCTGGGAGGTCGACGTGCCCGAGGACATCCGCGTGCGGGCGCTCCGCTCGGTCGAGCGCATGCTGGCCGTCGGGCCGAAGATAGATTGAGCGACCCGCTCCAGAGCGACGTCCTCGTCCTCGGCTGCGGCATCGCCGGCGGCACCGCCGCGCTCGAGCTCGCGGAGGCCGGGCTCGACGTGCTGGTCGTGAGCCGCGCCGACGAGCGCGCCGAATCGAACACCTACTGGGCGCAGGGCGGCATCATCTTCAAGGGCGAGGCCGACTCGCCCGATCTGCTGGTGCACGACATCCTGCACGCCGGCGCGGGCCTGTGCCGCGAGCAGGCGGCGCGGACCCTGGCGGACGAGGGGCCGGCGCTCGTGCAATCCGTACTGATCGACCGGCTTAAGGTGCCGTTCGACCGCGCGCCCGACGGGCGGCTCGCGCTCGGGCGCGAAGGCGGACACTCGATCGCGCGCATCGCGCACGCCACCGATGCCACCGGGCGCGCGATCGAGAATGCGCTGATCGCCGAGTTGTCGCGCCACCCCGGCGTGCGGTTCCTGACCGGTCACACGGCCGTGGACCTGCTCACGCCCGCGCACCACGGCCGCGACCGCCGCGCGATCTACGACCCCCTGTCCTGCGTGGGCGCCTACGTGCTCGACCAGGGCTCGGGTCGCATCGTGCGTTGCTTCGCACGTGCCACCATTCTCGCCACCGGCGGACTCGGGCAGATTTTCCTGCGCACCACCAACCCGGTCGGCTCGCGCGGCGACGGCATGGCGATGGCCTACCGCGCGGGCGCGCGCGTGATCAACAGCGAATACGTGCAGTTCCACCCGACCGCCTTCTACCACCGCAACGCGCCGTGCTTCCTGATCACGGAGGCGGTGCGCGGCGCGGGCGCCCGCCTGGTGGACGAGCGCGGCACGCCGTTCATGGATCGCTACGACCCCGAGTGGAAGGACCTCGCGCCGCGCGACGTCGTCTCGCGCAGCATCCACTCCGAGATCCTGCGCCGCGGCGTGACCAACGTGTACCTCGACCTGCGCTCCTACATACCCGCCGAGCGCATCCGCGCCGAGTTCCCGGAAATGCACCGCAGTTGCCTCGAGTACGGCATCGACATCACCCGCGACCTGCTGCCCGTGGTGCCGGCGGCGCACTACTCCTGCGGCGGCATCTGGGTCGACGAGGACGGCCACAGCACGGTGGACCGCCTCTACGCCGTCGGCGAGGTCTCCTGCACGGGCCTGCACGGCGCGAACCGCCTCGCGAGCACGTCGCTGCTCGAGGGCCTGGTGTGGGGCCACCGCTCCGCGCGCCACATCGCGGCCGGGCTCGCCTCGCGGCCGGCCGTCGACGCCGAGGAGATCCCGCCGTGGAATCCCACGGGCAACGAGACGCCCGACCCGGCGCTCGTCGCGCAGGACATGAGCTCGATCAAGCACATCATGTGGAACTACGTCGGGCTGGTGCGCACCAAGCCGCGGCTCGCGCGCGCGATCCAGGACCTGCGCAATCTCGAGGTCGAGATCGAACGCTTCTACCGCGCCGCCGCCATGACGGACGAGCTGATCGGGCTGCGCAACGCCGTGCGGGTGGCGCTCATCGTGACGCTGGCGGCCTGGGAGAACCCGGAGAGCCGTGGCTGCCACTACCGCGAGTAGTCAGGCGAGCAGGCGCAGCGCCTCGCGGACGGTGAAGGCCATCAGCACCAGCGTGCCCACCGAGAAGACCGCGAAGCGCACCACGACCGTGTTGACGGTCGCCTGCACCAGCGAGTGGACGACGCGCAGTGCGACGTAGGCCCAGGCCAGGGCCGCCGCCGTCGAATCGCCCCCGCCCGTGAGGGCGGCGTAGAACATCAGTGCGTAGAAGATCGTCGGCTGCTCGTGCAGGTGGTTGTAGTTGTCCGCCACCCAGCGGGTGCCGGGGGGCAGGCGCAGCGCCAGGCTGCCGGTGTCGGCCGCTTCCTGCGGGTCGATGCCCGCGGCCTTCATGGCCGGCAGGCGTGTCGCATACATCCAGATCCACATCACGAGCGTCCAGGCCACGAGCGCGAGCACGGGCGTGAGGAAGGCGGCATCGACGGTCATCATGGGTTCCTCGCGGGATGGTGGCAGCCAGCCTAGCAGGACTCCCGCTTGACGGGGGAGCGGGCCCTCGGGTAACTGGCAGCGAATCGCATGATCGTCTCGACCACACTCACCGGCAGCAATGCCGAAATCATCGGCGACGCGCTCTCATCCGTGGTCGCGCAGGTGGACCGCTGCCTCGTCATTGACACGGGCGCGCGCGATGCTTCGCTCGGGGTGGCACGCGAGGTCGCGGGCGACAGGCTCCTGGTGCGCGAGTTCCCGTGGAAGAACGACTTCGCGGCGGCCCGCAACTTCTCGCTCGACGCGGCAGCCGAAGCCGGCGCGCAGTGGGCGGTGACGGTGGACACGGACGAGCGCCTCGTCTTCGATCCGGGCTTCGACCTGCGCGCGGCGCTGGCGAAGGCGACGGCAAGCGTGCTGCTCGTCGGCCAGGAAGACGGCTCCTACGCGAAGGAGCGCATCGTGCGGCTGCCGGCGGCCGTGCGGTGGGCCGGGCCCACGCACGAGCAGCTGCGGGGCCAGCGCGCCGGCGAGTCCGACGTGATCGAGGGCGTGCGCTTCAGCGAACTGCCGAAGGACGAGGCGGCGTTGCGCAGGAAGTTCGAGCGCGATGCCGCGATCCTGCGCGCCCACACGCGCAAGCTCCCGAAGGAGCCCCGCTGGCACTACTACCTCGGGTCGTCGCTGCACGGCCTGGGGCAATACGCGGCAGCGATCGACGCCTTTCGCGCCTGCGCCGCGCTCGGCGGCTGGGCCGAGGAGGGCGCCTGGGCGTGCTACCGGGCGGCCGAATGCTATTGCGCGCTCGAGCGCTGGAAGGACGCCGTGGAAACCTGCGCCAGGGGCCTGGCGATCCGACCGGCCACCGCGGAGCTGGCGTGGCTCGCCGGGTGGGCGTCCTGGAAGGCGAAGCGTTACGAGGACGCGATCGCGTGGTCCAACATGGCCGTCGTGAACGGGCTCTACGACGGCGCAGGCGCGGCCTTCGAGCGGATCAGCTTCCGCCATCCACCGGCCCTGTACGAGGGGCCCTACGACGTGCTGCGCAGCACCTTCGCGGCGCTGGGCAACCAGGCGGCCGCGGGCGAGGCGGCCCGTGAGTACGCGAAGGCGAAGCAGGCTCGCGAGCAGGCGGCGCGCAGTCCGGGCAACGCCCCGGGCGACTCGGCCTGACGCACAGCTCGTCGCGCGATTCGTCGCACGTCAGTTGTCCGCCGCTCCGACCCCGGCTACCTTGCCGCCTTTGACTTGCCGGGGAAGCGCCGCGTGAAGAAGTTCCTGAAAGTGCTGGGCTGGTCCGTGCTGGCGCTGCTGCTGGTCGGCGGCTACGCAGGCTATCGCATCGTCTGGGGCCACCCATTCAACATCAACCAGCTGGCGAACCGCCAGGCGATTTTTTTCCTGGTCCGCAATCCCGAGACGTTCACCACCGTCGGCATCGCCGACGGCACGGTCTTCGACCGGCATTCCGGGCGACTGGCAGCGGTGGGCATCGAGAAGCGGGACGCCGATTTCGCCTTCGCCGAGCAGTCACTCGCCGAGATCCGCGAGTTCGACCGGGACAAGCTCGCTCCCCAGGACCAGGTCACCTACGACGTGCTCCTGGACCTCTACGGCGGGCAGGCGGTGTTCCGGCAGTTCCCGTGGCTGTCGTCCGAGGGGATCTACCCCATCAGCCCGATGTTCGGCACGCAGGTGCAGCTCGCGAGCTTCATGCAGACGGTGCACGTCGTGAAGAACGAGAAGACCGCGCGCAATTACGTCGCGCGGCTGCAGGCGATGGGCGGCAAGCTCGACGCGCTGACCGCCGAGCTTCGACGCCAGTCGGACGCCGGCGTCGTCATGCCGCCAGCCCTGCTCGAGAAGTCGCTGGTGGTGATCGCAGACACCGTCGCGCCGCCGCCGGCGCAGAGCCCGCTCGTTACCACCTTCGTCGAGCGCATGGCGCAGGCCGAGGGACTCGACGACGCCCTGCGCGCCAGGCTGCGCGACGAGGCCGTGGAATCCGTAATGACCGGCGTCTATCCCGCCTACGAGCGCATGCGCGCGGCCCTGGTCGAGCAGCGGCCCCGGGCCGCGGGCACCGCGGACGGTGTCGGACGGCTGCCGGACGGCGATGCGTACTACCGCGCGATGCTCAGGCAGTTCACGACCACGGACGACTCGCCGGAGCAGCTGCACGAACTCGGTCTCGCCGAGGTTGCGCGCATCGATGCCGAGATGGATGCCCTGCTGCGCGGCCAGGGCCTGGTGGCCGGCACCGTGGCCGAGCGGGTGGCGACCCTGCGTACCGACCCGCGATTCCTGCTGCCGGACACCGACGCGGGACGCGAGCAGTTGCTCGAGCGTTACCGGGAGATCCTCGACGACGTTGCGGCGCGGATGCCGGAGTACTTTCGCACGATCCCGCCCGGCAAGCTTGCGGTCGAGCGCGTCCCGGTGTCCGCGGAGAAGGGCTCGGCCGGGGCCTACTACATGCCGGCGGCGATGGACGGCTCACGGCCGGGAACCTTCTACGCGAACCTGCGCGACACGACGGAGACCCAGACCTGGAGCATGAAGACGCTCGCCTACCACGAGGGCATTCCCGGCCACCATTTCCAGATCGCGACGGCGCAGGGACTCAAGGGACTGCCGTTCATCCGGCAGCAACCGATCTATTCCGCGTATTCCGAGGGCTGGGCCCTGTACACGGAGCGGCTCGCGGCGGAGATCGGGCTCTACTCGGACGACCCGTTCGGCGATCTCGGCCGCCTGCAGGCGGAGATGTACCGCGCAGTGCGCCTGGTGGTCGACACCGGCCTGCACGCCAAGGGCTGGTCGCGCGAGCAGGCCATCGAGTACATGGTGGGCGTCTCGGGCCTCGGCGAGGCGGAAGTGACCTCCGAAGTCGAGCGCTACATGGCACTGCCCGGGCAGGCCTGTGCCTACAAGGTGGGGCAGCTCAAGATCCTCGCGCTTCGCGACGAGGCGCGTGCCGCGCTCGGGCCGAAGTTCGATCTCAAGGACTTCCACACGGTCGTGCTGGAGAACGGCGCGGTACCGCTCACGGTGCTCGAGCAGCTGGTCGACGACTGGATCGCGCGCGGCGGCGGCGCCTAGGGCGCTGTCCCGGCGGCCGCCAGCCTCGCGAAGCCGCTGAACTGCAAGCCGACCACTTCGTCCACGACCTTGATGAAGCCGGCGAACTCGTGCGAGGCGTCGCCGCTCAGGCGGTAGGTGACGACGGCCTCGGTGCCCGCTTCGACAGGCGTGAGCGTCACGGTGAGCACGCCGGTCACCGCCATGTCCTGGAAGGGCCCGAGCGACCCGCGGAAGCGGAGCAGCTGGCCGGGTCGCGCCATCACCACGCGACCGTGCTCGGCGCTGCCGGCGTCCCAGCGTTCGCAGAAGCAGCCGCCGGCTTCGGGCGCCAGGCTCAGGTTGGCGGCGTCGCCGGACCAGGTGTGGTCCCTGGGCCAGTAGCGCTCCGGGTGGATGAGTGACTGCCACGCGGCCTGGGGCGGCGCGGCGATGCTGTAGCGGTGCTCGATGATCGCACCCTCTGCCGTGGCCATCTTCACCTCGGCGCCGGCGGCCGCGGGGAGGAGCGCCAGGGCGGCGAGGAGACTTCGGAATGACGTGGGGTGCATGGTGGCCTCGCCCGATTGGCAACTCTGCCGGGGATGATACTGTCTTGCGGCTGCGATGCGAGCACCGTCCCTCGAGGTCACGCCATGGAAACGTCCGCCGGGTTGATTGCCGATCGTACCGATGTGGAGCGCTGGGAGCGTCGGCCGCTCGCCGACTACTACTCCTTCGCCAGCACCTACGAGATGCTGCGCCATGCGGCCGCGCATTACCGCGAGCGGGATGCGCTCGTCTTCGTGCCCAACGGCCGGGCGGACGAGCAGCCGTTCGCCTGCAGCCACGAGGAGCTGTTTGCCCGAATCACGCAGGCAGCGAACCTGTTCCACCGGCTGGGCATCCGTCCGGGCCGTGCCGTGGCCTACGTGCTGCCGAGCCTGCCGCAGACGCATTTCACGCTGTGGGGGGCCGAGGCCGCCGGCATCGCCTGCGCGGTCAATCCGCTGCTCGAGCCGCAGCACATGGTCGAGATCCTCCGCGCCGCCGAGGCGCGCGTGCTCGTGACGGTGGCGCCGGGACCGGGCGGCGAGCTCTGGTCCAGGATGGCCGCGGTGGTCGAGCAGGTGCCGAACCTCGAGGCCGTCGTGCAGGTGCGGCTCGCGCAGTACTTCGTGCCCGGGTTCGAGCCGTCCGCGCCGGAGGTCGGGTCGCACGCCGGGCGCCCGGTGTACGACTTCGACTTTGAGTGCGCGCGCGAGCCCGGCGACCGCCTCGTGAGCGGGCGCATCATCGAGCCGTCCGACATCGCGAGCTATTTCCATACCGGCGGCACGACGGGGACGCCAAGGATCGCGTGCCACACGCACGCGAACGAGATCTTCATGGCGTGGGGCGTGCAGTCTTTCCTGGGCCTCGAGCCCGGGTCCGTGTTCCTGTGCGGCCTGCCGCTGTTCCACGTGAATGGTGCCATCGCCACGGGCCTCGGTACCTTCTGGGGCGGTTCGACCGCGTTGCTCGCCGGCATCCAGGGCTACCGGACACCGGGGCTGCTGGCCGGCTTCTGGAAGCTGATCGAGCGCCATCGGGTGAATTTCTTCAGCGCCGTGCCGACGGTCTACGCCGCGTTGCTCGAAGTCCCCATCGGCGACGCGGACGTGAGCTCGCTGCGGTACGCGATCTGCGGCGCGGCGCCCATGCCGCCCGAGGTGTTCCGGCGCTTCGAGAAGCTCACCGGTCTCAAGATCCTGGAAGGCTACGGGCTCACGGAGGCCACCTGCGCGACGAGCATCAATCCGCCGGCGGGGGAGCGACGCATCGGCTCTGTGGGGCTCGCCATGCCATTCCAGAAGGTGAAGGCGGCGATCGTCGGCGCCGACGGGAAGCTCGTGCGGGACTGCGCCGTGGAGGAGATCGGCAACCTGCTGGTCAGCGGGCCGGCGGTGTTTCCGGGCTACCTGCGCGCGCAGGACAACGAGAAGGTCTGGGCGGAGCCGGGCTGGCTCAATACGGGGGACCTCTGCCGCGTGGACCGTGACGGCTACCTGTGGCTCACCGGTCGCGCCAAGGACCTGATCATCCGCGGCGGGCACAACATCGACCCGCAGATGATCGAGGAGGTGCTGGCCACGCATCCGTCGGTGGCGCTGGCCGCGGCCGTGGGACAGCCCGATGCCTACGCGGGCGAGCTGCCGATGGCGTTCGTCGCGGCCCGGCCCGGGACCTCGCCGACGCCCGGGGAACTCATCGCCTACTGTCGTGAGCGCATCGCCGAGCGGGCCGCCGTGCCGTCGCGCATCGTCGTGCTGCCCGCCCTGCCGGTCACGGCCGTGGGCAAGACGTTCAAGCCCGAGCTGCGCTGGCGCGCGATCGAGATCGTGCTGACCGAGGCGCTGGCGGCCAACGGCATCGAGGCCACCGTCGCCGCGGGCGCCGACGAGCGTCATGGCACCCTCGCCACCGTCACGCTGGCCGACCCCACTCGCGTCGCCGAAGCGCAGCAGCTGCTCGGCGCCTTCGCCGTGAGGTGCCAGTGGTCGGATCGGTCGGATCTGGCAGCGCAATAACCGACAACCGCGTCACGGGCACCTTTCCAGTGCCAGCGCCAGGCCCTGGCCGACGCCGACACAGAGCGTGACGAGTGCGCGACGCCCGCCGCTGCGCTCGAGTTCCCGCAGGGCGGTGAGGGCCAGGCGGGCGCCGCTGGCGCCCAGGGGGTGCCCGAGCGCGATGGCCCCGCCGTTGCGATTCACGTGCTCGGCATCGTCCGGCAATCCGAGCGCGCGGGTCACCGCGAGCACCTGGGCCGCAAAGGCCTCGTTGATCTCGACCAGGTCGAAATCCGCCAGGCGCAGCTGCAGACGGGCCAGCAGCCTGGCCGTCGCGCCGACCGGCCCGATCCCCATGACGCGCGGCTCGACGCCGGATGCCGCCATTCCGAGCACCCGCGCGCGTGGCGTGAGGTTTCCGCGCGCCGCGGCACCCGCCGACGCAACGAGTATCGCGCAGGCACCGTCGTTGATGCCGGAAGCATTGCCGGCGGTGATCGTGGTGCCGGTCCCGAGGAGGGGTGCGAGCGCCGCAAGCCGGCCGAGCGTCGTGTCGGGTCGCGGCTGCTCATCGGCGGACAACGCCGCCGTCGCCGCCGAGGACGCCGGGACGGACAACTCCCCCGACAAGCGGCCCTCCGCCATTGCCCGCGCGGCTCGTTGCTGCGAGCGCAGCGCATACGCATCCTGGTCCTCGCGCGAGATTCCGTGCTCGCGCGCGAGGTTCTCCGCCGTCTGCGTCATCGAGTCCACGCCGTACAGCTCGCGAATGCGGGGATTGACGAAACGCCAGCCCAGGGTCGTGTCCTCGAGCTTCTGGTCGCGCGACAGTGGCGTCTCTGCCTTGGCCAGCACGTACGGCGCGCGCGACATGCTTTCCACGCCCCCCGCCACGACGAGGTCGGCGTCTCCCGCCGCAATCGCCCGCGCAGCCTGTCCGATTGCCTCGAGGCCGGACGCGCAAAGCCGGTTCACCGTGACAGCCGGCACCGACGCGGGCAGCCCCGCGAGCAACGCCGCCATGCGCGCCACGTTGCGATTGTCCTCGCCCGCCTGGTTCGCGCAGCCGAGGATGATGTCGTCGATCGCGGCCGGATCGACGTCCGGATGGCGCTCGAGCAGCCATCGCAAGGGCAGGGCCGCGAGGTCGTCGGTGCGGATCGCGGCGAGCCCGCCGCGCAAGCGCCCGAAAGGCGTGCGGATGCCGTCGCAGAGATAGGCGTGTCGCGTGTTCATGCGGTGACCGGGGGCAGGGCGTTGGGGGGGAGCGCTCGCTCGATCGAGACCGCCGTCGCTCGCAGTTGCGGCAGGACCTCGCCCAGCGCATGGCGGGACGCGCCGGCGTGGAACAGCATGCTGGCGTTGAGCGCGGCGACGACGCGTCCCTCGCGGTCGTGCACCGGCACGGCCAGCGAGCACAGGCCGAGCTCCAGCTCCTGCTCGACGTAAGCGTAGCCCTGCTTGCGGACGTCACGGATGATGCGGCGCAGCCGACGCGGGTCCGTCGCCGTGTGAGGAGTGTGGCGCACGGGACGGCAGTCGGCGAGCCACCGGTCGAGGTCTGCGTCCGACAGCCCGGCGAGCAGCACGCGGCCCATCGACGCCGCGAACGCCGGCAGGCGCGCGCCCACGCCGAGCGCGACGGTCATCACGCGTCGCACGGGCACGCGCAGCACGTAGACGATGGATTGCCCGTCGAGTACCGCCATCGAGCAGCTGTGGTTGATGCGCTGCGCCAGCTGCTCGATCAGCGGCTGGGCCAGGTCGCTGAGCTTGAGCGAGCCGAGGCAGCCGTAGCCGAGCTCGAGCACGCGCGGGCTCAAGGCGTACTCGCGGCCCAGGGGCCGGACGTAGCCGAGGTGCTCGAGCGTCAGGACGAGCCGGCGAGCCACGGCCCGCGACAGGCCCGCGCGCGAGGCGATGCCGGCGAGGCTCATGGTCGCGTGCTCGGCGTCGAAGGTGCGCAGGACGGCGAGACCGCGCGCGAGCGACTGCACGTAGTCGCGGCTCTCATCGAAGGCGGCGGCGGGGCTTGCGGCACGGCGGCTGGGCATTTGACGGCGAGATTAGTCATTCGTACGATGGTGCGCAATGCGGACACTTGTGCGCTATGCGCACAGTTGGTCCGGCGGGCGGTGGCAAACAGGGGATGCCGTGAGCACCGAGCGAGAGTCGGTCCTGCACAGCTGGTGCGTGCAGTCCCAGTGGGATGCGCCGACCGTGGTCGGCGGCGCCGGCGCGCGCCTGCACCTCGAGGACGGGAGATCCATCCTCGACATGAGCAGCCTGGCCGAGTGCAGCAACCTCGGTCACCAGCACCCGCGCGTGGTTGCTGCCATCCGCGAGCAGGCCGCGCGGCTCTGTTTCGTCACCAACGCCTGGGGTGCCGCGCCTCGCGCCGAGCTCGCGAGCCGGCTGCTCGACCTCTCCGGTTTCGACGGTGGACGCGTGTTCTTCACGCTCGGCGGCGCCGACGCCAACGAGAACGCGGTCAAGATTGCCCGGCAGGCGATGGGCAAGCCGCGCGGTGCGGTCATCGCGCGCGACCGCTCGTATCACGGCGCGACGCACCTCGCGATGGCGCTGTCGGGCGACGTCCGCACGCGCAGCCAGGTCGACCCTGACGCCTTCGGCGTCAGCCACGTCGCGCCGCCCGATGCCTATCGCTGCCCCTACGGCAGCGATGACGAGGCCGAATGCGGCGAGCGTGCCGCGCGCGCCGTGGCGGAGCGTATCGACCAGCTCGGCGCGGCGGACGTGGCCGCCGTGGTCATCGAGCCCGATGCGGGCACCAATGGCATCGTCGCGCCCGACACCTACTGGCCGGCCCTGCGCCGCGCGACGGCCGCGCGGGGCGTCGCGCTGATCGCCGACGAGGTGATGAGCGCCTTCGGCCGTTGCGGCGAATGGTTCGCGTGGCAGCGCCACGGCGAGGCCGGCCGCCCCGACATGATGACGCTCGCGAAGGGACTGACAGGCGCCGCCGTTCCGCTCGGCGCCGTTGTTCTCTCGCGGAACATCGCCGGGCGCATCGAGCACCACATGCTCTACACGGGCCTCACGTACTGCGGCCATCCGCTCTCCTGCGCCGCCGGCGTGGCCGCGCTCGCCGCCTACGAGGACGAGCGGCTCATCGAACGATCCCGAACGCTGGGCGCGCACCTCAAGGCAGCGCTCGACCGCCTGGCCACGCGCCACCCGGTCATCGGCGACGTCCGCGGCGGACACGGGCTGTTCGCGGTGCTCGAACTGGTGAGCGACCGAGCGGCGCGGACGCCACTTGCGCCCTGGCCGGAGACCCCAGCGGCCTTGCGGTCCCTCGTGGAAGCCGCCATGGCCGAAGGCGTCTCGTTCGGCACCCGCGGCAACCTGATCCTGCTCGCCCCGCCACTCGTGATCGAGGAGCGCGATCTCGACGGGGCGATCACACTGCTCGACCGCCTGCTCGCGCAGTTCTTCCCCGCTCACTGAACGCACCGGACCGACGCCATGAGCTTTCGCCTCACCTACGCGACGATGTTCAATCCCCCGGAGGTCCTGCACGAGCGCTTCGATGCGGCCCTGCAGACGGTGAGCGCCGGGCTCGGGGCTCGTCACGGGCTGCACCTGGACGGACGCGACGTCGAGGCCACCGCGCACGCGGCCCGGTACAGCCCGATCGACCTCGACCGGCGACTCGGCGAGTTCGCGATTGCGGGCCGCAAGGACGTCGACACCGCCATGAACGCGGCGCAGGCCGCCTTTCCAGGCTGGCGGGCACTGCCGGCCGCCGAGCGCGCACGTTCCATGCGTCGCGTCGCGGAGATCATGGAGGGGCGCGTCTACGAGATCGCGGCGGCGCTCGCGTTCGAAGTCGGCAAGAACCGCATGGAGGCGCTCGGCGAAGCGCAGGAGACGGTCGACTTCTTCCGTCACTATGCCGACGATTTCGAGTCTCACGCGGGCTACGAGCACGAACTGCCGAACGACCCGCTGCCCGGAGTCGTCTCGCGGAATCGCAGCGTCATGCGGCCCCACGGTGCGTGGGTCGTGATCGCGCCTTTCAACTTCCCGCTGGCGCTCGCAGGCGGGCCGGTCGCGGCGGCGCTCGTCACCGGCAACACGGTCGTCGTGAAGGGTGCGAGCGACACCCCGTGGGCGGGCCGGCTGCTCGCCGACTGCATCCGTGATGCAGGTCTTCCGCCCGGCGTGTTCAATTACCTGTCGGGGTCCGGCCGCGAGGTCGGCGAGGCCCTGGTGTCGCATCCGCTCACGGCGGGCATCACGTTCACCGGTTCCGCGGCCGTGGGCACGCACCTCCTGCGCCAGATGGTGGGCGGCGCCTATCCGCGCCCATGCATCGCCGAGATGGGGGGCAAGAACCCGTGCATCGTCACGGCTCGCGCCAACCTCGATCACGCGGCAGCCGGGATCGTGCGCTCGGCCTACGGCATGGGCGGACAGAAGTGTTCCGCCCTGTCGCGGGTCTACGTCGAGGCGGGCGTGGCCGAAGCACTGGTCGAGCGGCTCGAGCGGCAGGTCGCCGCCATCCGCATCGGCGACCCGTGCCTGCGCGAGCACTGGCTGGGCCCCGTCGTGAACGAGGTCGCCTACGGGAACTACGCGCGCTACGTGGACGAGCTGCGCGCCGGCGGCGCCCGCCTGGTCACCGGCGGGCGGCAGCTTCGCGAAGGCCCATTCGCGCGCGGCCACTACGTCGAGCCAGTGCTTGCGGAGGCGCCGCTCGCGCATCGGCTGTGGAAGCACGAGATGTTCGTTCCCATTTTGATGCTGCACCGCGTGCGCGACCGCGAGGAAGCGATGCGCCTCGCAAACGACAGCGACCTCGGCCTCACCGCCGGCTTCTACGGTGGCACGGACGAGGTGCCGTGGTTCCACGAGCACATCGAGGCCGGCGTCACCTACGCCAACCGCCCGCAGGGCGCCACGACCGGGGCCTGGCCGGGCTACCAGCCCTTCGGCGGCTGGAAGGGCTCCGGCTCGACCGGCAAGGCGATCGCGTCGTTCCACTACCTCGCGCTGTACCTGCGCGAGCAGTCGCGCACCGTCGTGGAGTGAGCGTGGCCGCGATCACCAGTGTCGCGCAGGCCATCGAGGCGCACGTCGCAGACGGCGCCTGCATCGCGCTCGAGGGCTTCACGCACCTGATCCCGTTCGCCGCCGCGCACGAGATCGTCCGCCAGGGACGCCGCGACCTGCATCTGGTCCGCATGACGCCCGACATCGTCTACGACCAGCTGATCGGGGTGGGCTGCGCGCGCCGGCTCACGTTCTCCTGGGGCGGCAATCCGGGCGTGGGCTCGCTGCACCGCCTGCGCGATGCCGTCGAGCGCGCCTGGCCAGCGCCGCTCGAGCTCGACGAGCATTCCCACGCGGGCATGGCGGCGGCCTATTGCGCCGGCGCGGCCCGACTGCCTTTCGGCGTGCTGCGCGGTTATATCGGCACCGACCTCGCGGAGGCCAATCCGCGCATCCGCAGCGTCGAGTGCCCCTATACCGGCGAGCGCCTCGCAACCGTGCCCGCCATCAATCCTGACGTCACGATACTGCATGCGCAGCGCGCGGATCGGCAGGGCAACGTCGCGTTGCATGGAATCGTGGGCGCGCAACGCGAGGCGGCCCTCGCCGCGCGCGTGCTCGTCGTCACGGTCGAGGAGATCGTGGACGAGCTGCCACCGGCGATGAACGGTGTCGTCCTGCCACACTGGGTCGTGAGTGCGGTGGCGCATTGTCCGGGAGGCGCCTATCCCTCGTACGCGCAGGGCCACTACGGCCGCGACAACGCGTTCTACCAGCGCTGGGACGCCATCGCCCGCGACCGACAGGGCTTCCGCAGATGGATGGAGCGGCACGTGCTCGGCACACGCGATCACGCCGGCTTCCTGGCCAGCCTGCGGGACGTGGCATGACGGACTGGACGCGCGAGGAGATGATGACGGTCGCGGCGGCGCGCCTGCTGTGGGACCGTTGCGTCTGCTTCGTCGGCATCGGGTTGCCGAGCGCCGCGTGCAACCTGGCGCGGCTCACGCACGCGCCGCACATCGTCCTCATCTACGAATCGGGCACCCTCGGCACGCGGCCGCAGGTGTTGCCGCTCTCGATCGGCGACGGCGAGCTCGCCGACACGGCGGCCTGCGTCGTGCCGCTGCCGGAGGTGTTCAGCTATTACCTGCAGGCCGGTCGCGTGGACGTCGGTTTCCTCGGTGCTGCGCAGATCGACCGTCACGGCAACCTGAACAGCACCGTCGTCGGGCCGTACGCGGCGCCCACGACGCGTCTGCCGGGCGCGGGCGGAGCGCCCGAGATTGCCGCGCACGCGAACAGGACGTTCGTGATGCTGAAGGCAAGCCCGCGCAGCTTCGTCCCGAAACTCGATTTCCGCACCAGCGCAGGCTTCCTCGATGGACACGGCGCACGCAAGCGCACGCAGGCGCGTGGCGCCGGACCGTGCGCGGTGATCACCGACTTCGGCATGCTCACGCCCGAGCCGGATACCGATGAACTCGTGCTGAGCGCGCTGTTTGCGGGAACGGCGGAGGCGGAGGCGCGCGCCGCGGTCGGCTGGCCGCTGCGTGCTGGCACCGCCGTCGCAGCGATCGCGCCGCCGACACCGCAGGAACTCCAGACCCTGCGCGCCCTGCACGCGCGCACCCGCGAGGCGCACAGCCGCCCCGTGCACGTTCCCGCCTGAAGCGGGAGCCAACTACCAGGAGCCCACCGTGCGCAACCAGCATATCAAGACCGAGCTTCCCGGACCGCGTGCGAGGGCGCTCATCGAGCGGGACGCGAACGTGGTTTCGCCGTCCTACCCGCGCGATTACCCGTTCGCGATGTCGCACGGCCGGGGCACCGAGGTCTGGGACGTCGACGGCAACCGCTTCCTCGACTTCGCGAGCGGCATCGCCGTGTGCGCCACCGGACACGCGCACCCGGTGGTCGTGGACGCGGTGAAGCAGGCGGCCGAGCGGTTCCTGCACATCTCGAGCGACTACTGGCACGAGAACATGGTTGCGCTCGCCGAGCGGCTCGCCGCAATCGCGCCCATGGGTGAGCCCGTGATGAGCTTCCTGTGCCAGTCCGGCACGGAGGCCGTCGAGGGGGCGCTCAAGCTCGCGCGCTACGTCACCGGGCGGCCGCGGTTCATCGGCTTCCTCGGCGGCTTCCACGGCCGCACCATGGGCTCGCTCTCGTTCACCTCGAGCAAGTACACCCAGCAGAAGGGTTTCGCGCCGACGATGCCCGGCGTCACGCACGTGCCTTACCCGAACACCTACCGCCCGCTGCTGGCCGGCAACGACCAGGGCAAGGCGGTGCTCGACTACATCCGCATGCTGTTCGAGCGCAACGTGCCCCCGTCGGAGGTGGCCGCGATCCTCGTCGAGCCGATCCAGGGCGAGGGCGGCTACCTCGTGCCGCCCGACGGGTTCCTCGCGGGCCTGCGCGCGCTCTGCGACGAGCACGGCATCCTGCTCATCTTCGACGAGGTGCAGTCGGGCGTCGGCCGCACCGGGAAGATGTACGCCTGCGAGCACTGGGGCGTGCGGCCCGACGTCCTCACCACCGCCAAGGGCCTCGGCTCCGGCCTGCCCATCGGCGCGGTGATCGCAAAGCGTCGCGTGATGGAGCAATGGAAGCGCGGGGCGCACGGCAACACCTATGGCGGCAACCCGGTCACCTGCGCCGCGGCCATCGCGACGATCGACCTCGTGAAGAGCCAGTTCGCCGCCAACGCGGCCCGGGTCGGCGCGTACTTCATGGCGCGCCTCGGCGAACTCGCGCGCGACTACCCCTGCATCGGCGAGGTGCGCGGCAAGGGCCTGATGATCGGCATGGAACTCGTCGTGAACGACGCGGAGCGCACGCCGGCACGGGGCTTGTGCGACGCCGTGGTGACCCGCGCGTACCACAACGGACTGATCCTGCTCAGCTGCGGCACGAGCACCGTGCGCTTCATGCCGCCGCTCTCGTTGAGCGAAGCGGAGGTGGACGAGGCGATGGGGCTGCTGCGCTCGAGCCTCGACGAGTCGCTGCAGGGCGAGGGCGCTCCTCGGTGAGGCCGACGGCCGGCCTGCTCGCCCTGTTCCTCGCAGTGCATGCGCAGGCGGAGGCGCCCGACGATCGCATCGGTCCGGCGGATCTCGCGCGAATTGCCGAGGTGTCGGAGCCCGAGCCCTCGCCGGGAGGCGAATACATCGCCTATACGGTCACCACGGCCAACGTGGAGGCGGACCAGCAGCAATCCGACCTCTGGCGCGTGAGCCTCGACGGCCGCGACCGCCTGCGGCTCACGCACACCCCCGACGAGGACGAGTGGCGTCCGTCCTGGGCGCCGGACGGGCGCTCGCTTGCGTTCCTTTCCGATCGCGGCGACGAGGATGCGACGACCCAGGTCTGGCTGATGCCGGCGTCGGGAGGAAAGGCGCGCAGGCTCACGGACTTCCCGGCGGACGTCGAGGACTATGCGTGGTCGCCGGATGGCAAGCGCCTCGCGATCATCGCTCGCGACCCGGAGCGCCCCGCGGGGACCGCCAAGCCCAGGAACCCGCCGCCCATCGTCACCGAGCGCTACTGGTTCAAGGAGGACGAGACGGGCTATCTCGATGCGCGCCGCCAGCATCTCTACCTCTTCGACCTCGCGAGCGGCCAATCGCAGATCCTGACGCCGGGCCAGCATGACGAGCATCTCCCGGCCTGGTCGCCCGACGGCCGGCACATCGCCTATGTCACGAAGCGCGGCCCGGATCCCGATCGCCACCTCAATTTCGACATCTACCTCGTCGAGCCGCGGGCCGGCGCCGAGGAACGCCGGCTCACCCGGTTCCAGGGCGCCGACAACGATCCGGAGTGGGAGAGCCGCCTCGCCTGGTCGCCGGACGGCCAGCGCATCGCGCACCTGCGGGGCGGCGAGGACAAGTGGATCTACTATGCACCGTTCCAGCTCGCCGTCACCGAGGTCGCCACCGGCGAGACCACGATTCCCGCGCCGATCGACCGCTGGTTCGGCAAGCCGCGCTGGACCGGGGACGGCCAGGGCGTGTACGTGCTCATCGAGCGAAGCCGCGTCACGCACCTCTCGCGCGTGTCGCTCCCGGACGGGCGCGTGACGGCGCTCACCTCGGGCCCGCGCGTGGACGTGGATTTCGCGGTGGTGGGGGACCGCGTGGTCGTGCTCGGCGGCGGCGACGATCGCCCGCCGGAACTCGCGGCGCTCGAGCCCGATGGCCTGCGGGCGCTTGGCGCGCACAACGAATGGCTGAAGGCGAAGCGGCTGGCCGCGGTCGAGGAGATCACCTTCAAGAGCGCCGACGGGACGGCGATCGACGGATTCCTGGTGAGGCCGCTCGAGCACGTGCCCGGCCGGCGCTCTCCGGCGATCCTGCGCATCCACGGCGGACCGGTGTCCCAGTTCGCCCACGAGTTCATGGTCGACTGGCAGGCGTATGCGGCGAACGGCTACGTGGTCGTCGCCGCGAATCCACGCGGCAGCTCCGGTCGCGGGTTCGACTTCTCACGCGCCATCTACGCCGACTCGGGCAACCAGGACGTGGCCGACGTGCTGGCGGCCGTGGATCACGCGGTGGCGCTCGGTATCGCAGACCCGGAGCGGCTGGGCGTCGGCGGCCGCAGCTACGGCGGCATCCTCACCAACTACGTCATCGCGAGCGACCAGCGCTTCAGGGCGGCCGTGAGCGGCGCGAGCGTGTCGAACGTGCTCGGCTTGTACGGACACGACATGTACACGCGGGAGTACGACCTCGAACTCGGCCACCCGTGGCGGGACCGCGAGCCCTGGGACCGGGTCAGTTACCCGTTCCTGCACGCCGATCGCATCCGGACGCCGACGCTGTTCTATTGCGCGGAAAAGGACTTCAACGTGCCCTGCCTCGGTTCCGAGCAGATGTACCAGGCGTTGCGGACGCAGGGCGTGCCGACTCGGCTCGTGATCTACCCGGGCGAGAACCACGGGCTCGAGGTGCCGAGCTACCTGCGCGACCGTCTCGAGCGACTGATCGACTGGTACGACGGGCTCCTCAAGCCCCTGGGCATGCCGCCTCAGTGACGATCCGGCTTCCTGCCGTAGCGCTCGAGCAGACGCACGAGTTCGTCGTGCGGCAGGGCCCTGGCGTAATGGCCGTCGTTGCCCTGCATGTCGCGCGCCGCAACGAGGGCGTTGACGATGGCTTCTTCCGTCGCCTGCACCGTGGCGGAGAAGACCGGGTCGATGTGGTCGTTGCCGATCGCCGTCGCCGTGGCGAGCGGCTGGCCCGCCAGGGCCTGCGCGTTCGCCGTGGAGAACGCGACGAAGATGTCTCCGGAGCCGTTGCCGGCGACGCTGCCCATGCGCCCGAGCCCGAGGGCGGCGCGTCGAGCCAGGCGCTTCAGCTGGTGCGGCAGCAACGGCGCATCCGTGGCGACGGCGATGATGATGGAGCCCGTGTCCGAAGCATCGGGGTCGGTCTCGCTGTAAACGCGGTCCTCGCGCAGGTGCTGCCCGACCGGCACGCCGGCGATGCGCAGCGTGTCGCGCAGGCCATAATTGGCCTGCACCAGCACTCCAACGGTGTACTCGCCGCCTGCGGTCCTCGCTCGGCGCGAGGCGGTGCCGACGCCGCACTTGAACTCGTGGCAGATCATGCCCGTGCCGCCGCCGACGTTGCCCTCGGCGACGGGGCCGCTGTGCGCCTCCTCCATGGCGCGCACCGCATGTTCCGGCCGGACGTGGAATCCGTTGATGTCGTTCAGGTGGCCGTCCCAGGTTTCCGCGACGACGGGCAGCGACCACCAGTAGCCCGACGTGTCGGCGCCCGCGGCCTTAACGCGCCAGGCGATCACGGCGTCGTGCACGACGCCCACGCTGTGCGTGTTGGTGAGCATGAGCGGGCCCTCGAGTTGCCCGGATTCCTCGAGCCAGGCGGTACCGGTCATCTCGCCATTGCCGTTCAGTGCGAACCAGCCGCCAAAAACCGGCGTGCCGAGCGTCCCGCGGCCGCGTGGCAGGATCGCCGTGACGCCGGTACGCACCTTGCGGCCGTCCGCGAGGTCCTCGACCAGCGTGACATGGCCGACCGTGACGCCGGCGACGTCGGTGATGGCGTTCAATGGCCCGGGAACGCCCTCGAACGGCACGCCGAGGTCACGGGCTCGCGGGCCGCCTGCGGTGGCGGTGCCGACGGCGAGGAAGAGGGCGAGGGCGATCAGCGATCG
Source organism: uncultured Gammaproteobacteria bacterium (assembly GCA_963778185.1). Lineage (GTDB taxonomy): Bacteria > Pseudomonadota > Gammaproteobacteria > Steroidobacterales > Steroidobacteraceae > RPQJ01. The sequence continues at coordinate 88,965 of CAVZTF010000004.1, forward strand.
CGTCATGGCATGCCTCCGTGGGCGGGATTTGGCCGAGAATGCCGTGAAGCCCGGCCCAGCGCGAGCGGAAAATGAACGGAACGGGGACCGCGATGCACGCAGGCAAGGAACTCGGATTCTGGATGTCCACGGCGCTGGTGGTGGGCAACATCATCGGCATGGGCATCTTCATGCTGCCCGCATCGCTCGCCCCGTACGGATTCAACGCGCTGCTCGGCTGGGGCATCACGGTGCTCGGCATGGCCGTGCTCGCGCGCGTATTCGTGCGGCTGGTCCGCCGCTTCCCGGACGCCGACGGACCGTACGCGTACATCCAGGCGACACTGGGCGGTCCCGCCGCGTTCCTCGCCATCTGGTGCTACTGGGTGTCGCTGTGGATCACCAACGCGGCGCTCGCGATCGGGGTGGTGGGCTACCTCGGTGCCGTCGTGCCGGCGTTGCGATCGGTGCCGCCCGCGATGCTGTCGCTCGGCCTGTTGTGGCTCTTCGTGCTCGTCAACCTGGGCGGAGCGCGTGCAGGTGGCCGGGTCCAGGTGCTCACCACAGCGCTGAAACTGATGCCGATGGCGGCCATCGTGCTGGTCGGGCTGTGGGTGCTCGTGACGGAGCCTGCCGCTTACATGGCTCATCCGCCCACCACCCCGATCACGCTGCAGGGCCTGATGGCCGCCTCGACCATCGCGCTCTTCGCCATGCTGGGCGTCGAGTCGGCCACCGTGCCCGCCGGCCGCGTGAGGGACCCGGAGCGCACCATCCCGCGGGCGACCATGGCCGGGACGGTACTGACCGCGGCGATCTACGTGCTGGTTTCCGCGGTGCCGCTGTTGCTCATTCCGCAGGACGAACTTGCCAGGTCGACCGCACCGTTCGTGGACGTGCTGCAGCGCTTCACGGGCGAGGGCAGCGGCCGGTGGCTCGCCGTGTTCGTGGTGGTGAGCGGCCTCGGCGCCCTGAACGGCTGGACGCTGCTGGTGGGCGAGCTGACGTGCAGCATGGCGCGCCACGGCACGCTGCCCGCGCGGCTCGAGCGGCTCAACTCACGGGGCGCGCCCGGCACGGCGCTGCTGCTGAGCGGCGTGCTCGCCTCGGCCATGGTGCTCATGAACTACAGCAAGTCGCTGGTCGAGGGCTTCACGTTCCTGACGCTGGTGGTGACGGCGGCGAACCTGCCGCTGTACCTGTTCTGCGCGTTGGCGCTGGTCGTGCTCTGGCGCCGCGGCGAGCGTCCGGCCTCCCGGGACATGCTCGTGCTGGGGCTGCTCGGCACGGCGTACTCGATCTTCGCCTTCGTCGGCCTCGGACGCGAGCCGTTCCTGTGGGCGCTCGCGCTCGCGGCGGCGGGACTGCCGCTCTATGCCCTGATGCGGTCCCGACAGGGCCGCAGGATGTCGCGCTCGGGGCGATAGATGGCGGTCTGCACGTCCAGCAGGCCCAGCACCGTGTCGAACAGGTTGTCGTGCGACAGGGGCAGGTCGGCGGTGCGCTCGAGGCAGGCCCGCTCCAGTCCGTCGGCTGCGGCAAGTTCCGTGGACACCCATGCGAGCATCGGCACGTGGGTCTGCACGCCGGGTGCGATCGCGTACGGGATTCCATGCAGGTACAGGCCTGCCTCGCCCAGCGATTCCCCGTGGTCCGAGACGTAGAGCATGGCGGCGTCGACCTCCGCCGCGCGCGCGCGCAGCGACTCGACCAGTCCGGCCAGCACGTGATCGGTGTACAGGATCCCGTTGTCGTAGGCATTGACCACTTCGGCACGGCTGCAATCGCGCAACTGCGCCGTCTGGCAGTCGGGACTGAACCGGCGGAAGGCGTCCGGGTAGCGACGGAAGTACGCCGGGCCGTGACTGCCCATCATGTGCAGGACGATCACGGTGTTGCCGCGAACGGCCGCCAGTTCGTTGTCCAGGCTCCTGACCAGGATTCCGTCGAGGCACTGGCCGGCGTCGCACAGCTCGGGCGCGAGCGTCGCATCGAGCTTCCGGTAGTCGATCCGCGGGCCCTTGCAGACGCCCTTGCATCCCGACTGGTTGTCGCGCCAGCGGACGTCGTATCCGCCGCGCACCAGGACGTCGAGCAGTCCCTCCGACTGCCGGATGCGTCGCTCGTCGTAGTCCGCGCGACCGTACCTCGAGAACATGCACGGCACCGAGACCTCGGTGGACGTGCCGCAGGCCGTCACGTTGCGAAACGCGATGAGGTCGAGCCCGGAGAGCTGCGGATTGGTATTCCGTGCGTAGCCCAGCAGGGAAAAGTTTGCCGCACGCGCCGTCTCGCCGAGCACCAGGACCAGCACCTTCGGCCTGGCCCTGGACGCCGCGGCCGGTGCCAGGCGCGCATCCGCCCCGATCACCAGCCGGGGCCCGGATGCGGCGGTGAGACCGCCCGCCACGCTGGTCGCAAGGCCGACCAGGTAATTGCCGGGCGTGATCAGGTAGCGCAGCTCGCGCTGGTTGCGCATCTGCGAGGCGAGGTCGCGCGACACGGACAGGATGGAGAGCGCGGCGACGGCCAGGGCCAGCGCGATGCACGCGCTCCTGAAACCCACGGACCGCAGCCAGGGTCGCCGCTCGATGGGCACCAGCCAGACGAACGCCACCGGCACGGCGGCCCAGGCCAGCACGTCCCCGACGAGTGGCCACGTGATCAGCTCGGCTGCCTCACGCAGGTCGGTGTTCACGACGTTCTGCAGCATCGTCGGGTCCAGCAGGACGGCGTAGGAGCGCATGAAGTGCGCGGCCGCGGCGGTCGCGACCAGGATGACCGTCAGCAGGGGCTTGACGGTCCAGCGATTGACGAATGCGGCCACCACGGTGAAATGCAGCGCGACCAGCGTGGAAAAACAGGCGGCCAGGTACAGCCATGTCGCCGGGTCGGAGAGACCCCGATCCCTGGAGACGGCAGACCACCACGGCCCGTTCGCCGTGGCGACCAGGTAGGTCATGACGATGAGGACGACGGATTCGACCCGCAGCGTCGGCCGCCCGCCCCCGCGGCGCGAGTCGTTTCCGGGCGTAACATCAGGCGTTGGACGTCATCAGGGGCCAAAATCAATCGCTGGACTCCAGGACAACTCGCGCGGCATTGCGCCCGCTCGCGCCGCTGATGCCGCCGCCCCCGTGCACACCGCTGCCGCAGAGGTACAGCCCGTCGATGGGCGTGCGGTGGTTCGACCAGCCCGGCATCGGGCGCATGAAGAATACCTGGTCGAGCAGCAGCTGGCCGTGATTCAGGTCTCCCTCGGTGAGCCCCCAGTCCCGCTCGAGGTCGAGGGGGGTGATCGAGCGCGTCTCGCGCAGGCTGCCCTTGAGCGCCGGGCAATGCGCAGCGAGCGTGTCGATCGCCAGCGTTTCGAGCGTCGCGCGCGCGGAGTGCCAATCGCCCTGGCGCAGGGCGTAAGGCGCGAACTGGAAGTGGATCGAGACCACGTTTCCCGCGGTCGTGACCTCGAGGTAGGGCTCGAGCGAGACCTCGCCGTACTTCGCCGCGTCGTAGGCACGTTCGAGGTACTTGATGTCCGGCGCGATCACCAGCGTGCCGTCGGGGAGGCCGTGAGCGCCGTCGGTGAGCGCGTGGACCTTGGCGACCGAGCCGCGCATGCGGATCGACTGCGTGTGCCACACGAAATCCGGCGGCAGCTCCGGTGCGCCCACCAGCCCGAGCAGCGTGTGCCGCGGATCGGCGGCAGACAGCACCAGGCCCGCGGCGATCTCCTCGCCGTCGTCGAGGCGGATCCCCTTGACCTGCTGGCGGTCCACGAGGATCTGCGCCACGCCAGCCGACGTGCGTACCTGGCCGCCGCTCGCCCGCAGCGCCGCCACCAGCGCGTCGCTGATCCGTTGCGGCCCGCCCGCGGTCCCGCGGTGCGCCAGACCGCCCCGGTTCAGCCAGTTGTGGATCAGGGTATAGCCGGTGCCCGCCGACATCGAGCCCAGGGTCACGCCGTGAATCGCCAGCGCCCCGATCGCGGCACGCAGCGGTTCCGATTCGAACCATCCCTCGGTGAGCTCCCGGGCCGTCATCGACAGGCTGCGCATCACGCCGAACATGTCCTTGCGGCCGAGGCGGCGCAGGCGCCAGGCGAGTGCAGCGAGCGGCCGCCCGGCGGACAGCAAGTCGGGTTTCGCCATGCGCGGCATCGGTGTGCGATAGGCGGCGTCGAGGAAGTCCGCCGCGCAATTCATGAAGGCCACGAACTGCGGCCATCGGGCGGCGTCGCGCGTCGACAGTCGCCGGATCGACTCGAGCGTGGCGGGGTCGATCGGGCTGGCCGTGAGTCGCAAGGTCTCGCCGCCCGGCAGGATCGAGAGATACGCCCCATCGGACGTCCCGCCGGCCCGGAGGCCGTGGCTCGCAAGGCCCAGGTCGCGAACGATGTCCGGCCGCAGCCTGGCGCCGGGATGCAGCGCCGGAGCCTCGAGCCCGGGCCCGAACGCGGCCACCGCAAGCTGGCCTCCCGGCGTGCTGCGCCGCTCGAGGACCAGCACCTTGCGGCCCGCCTTGGCAAGGTAGGTGGCGGCCACCAGTCCGTTGTGGCCGGCGCCGACGATGATGATGTCGAAGTTGCCCATGGGTGCGCTCAGCGCCAGTCCTTGAGCACTTCCGTGGCCGCGAGCTTGCCCGCGGCGCCCATTACGCCACCGCCCGGGTGCGCGCCCGAAGCCCCGAAGTAGTAGCCCGGCAGGGGCGTGCGGAAATCGGCCCACTGCGGCGCCGGGCGCATGAAGAAGAGCTGGTGCAGCAGCAGCTCGCCGTGGAAGATGTTGCCGCCGGTGATCCCGGCGATGCGCTCGATGTCCTTGGGTGTAATGACCTGCTTGCCGACGATGGCACGGCGGATGTTCGGCGCGAATTTCTCGATGGTCGAGATGACGGTCTCGCCGAAGGCCTCGCGCTGCGCGTCATCCCATCCGCCCGCAAGATCGTACGGCGCGTACTGCACGAAGCAGGAGGCGACGTGGTGCCCCGGCGGGGCCATGTCGCGGTCGATCATCGACGGGATGATCATGTCGATGTAGGGGTGGCGCGAGAACTGGCCGTACTTCGCGTCGTCGTAGGCACGCTCGATGTAGTCGATGCTCGGGCTGAACGATATCGCGCCGCGGTGCAGCGGCCCCTCGCCCGGCAGACAGGTGAACTGCGGCAGTTCCGACAGCGCGAGGTTCACCTTGCCGGAGGATCCCATGACGCGGAACTCGCGGATCGCCTGCACGAATTCGTCCGGGAAATGCTGCGCATCGACGAACTGCAGGAACGTCCGCTTGGGGTCGGCGGCCGACAGCACCACCCTGGCGTGCAGCTCGTCGCCGTTCTCGAGGGCGACTCCGCTGGCACGCCCGCCGCGCACGACAACCTTGTCCACCGGTGAGCGGGTGCGAATCTCGACGCCAAGCGCCCGCGCCGAGTTCGCGATTGCGGCGCTCACGCCGCCGGTGCCGTTCTTGGCAAATCCCCAGGCCCGGAACGCGCCGTCGATCTCGCCCATGTAGTGGTGCAGCAGCACGTAGGCCGTGCCGGGCGACCGGGGCCCCAGGAAGGTGCCGATGATGCCGCTTGCCGACTTGGTGCCCTTGAGCGGGTCGAGCTCGAACCATTCGTCGAGCAGGTCGGCCGAGGACTGTGTCACGAGCTTGGCGATGCGGTAGATCTCCTGCTCGCCGAGGCTCGCGCCGTACTGGCCGAGCTTCAGGAGGCCGCGCAGGTCGCGCCAGCTCAGCGAAGAGGGATCCGGCGGCACCAGCCCGAGGACGGGCTTGATCGCCTTGGCCGCGCGCGCCATGACACGCGAGTACTCGTCGGCGGCCTCGGCGTCCCGCGGTGAGTGGCGATGGATCTCGCGTCGGGTGAGGTCGTGGTCGTCCCAGGCGGCGAGATAGTCGCCGTTGTCCATGGGCGTGACCGTGCTCGGCAACGGCAGGATCTTGAGCCCGTGCCTCGGCAGCTCGAGGTCGCGGATGATCTCCGGGCGCAGCAGGCTCACGACGTAGGAAAACTCGGTGAAGCGATAGCCCGGGAAGATCTCTTCCGTCATCGCCGCGCCGCCCACCACCTCGCGCCGCTCGAGCACCACCACCTTCCTGCCGGCGCGGGCGAGGTAGGCGGCAGCGATCAGCCCGTTGTGGCCGGCGCCGATCACGATCGCGTCGTAGTGGCCCGGACCCGTGGCATTGACGGCCGTCATTTCTTCTTCCACTCGGGCTCGTAGAACGGCAGCGCGACCACCGTGCCCGGCGCGTGACGACGATGGTGCTCGACGGTGATTTCCATCTCGAGGCGCGTGCCGGTCTCGTAGTACGGCCGCCGCAGGTGAACGAGCGCGATGTACTTCTTCAGCACCGGCGACCACGTGCTGGTCGAGGCGTAGCCGACCTGCGTGCCGTCCTTCATGACGGGCAGGCTGCCGCGCACGGCCATCGTCGGGATCTGCGGAGGCAGCCCGGCTGCGGCAAAGAGGCGCTCGAGCCCCTCCCAGTCCACCTCGAAGCCCACGAGCTTCCACGCCGACCCCTCGCGGGCCTCGCGCTCGAGTGCGCGGCGGCCGACGAAGTAGCCCGGCTTGTCCAGGCTCACCGTCCAGCCCAGGCCCATCTCGTAGGGCGAGGATTTCTGCCCCGCGATCCAGGCGTGGCTCGCCGAGGTGTAGTCCACGTCGAGCATGAAGAGTCCCGCCTCGACGCGCGCCATGTCCATCGCGAGGATGCCGCAGGGCGCGATTCCGTAGTCGCCGCCGGCCGCGACGAGGGTGTCCCAGACGGCGAGGGCGTCCGCCGCCTCCATCCAGATCTCGTAGCCGAGGTCTCCGGTGTAGCCCGTGCGCGATATCGAAACCGGCTTGCCCAGGATGCGATTCGGCGCCATGCGGAAGAACCTGATGCCGTCCACCGGCGACTCGCAGCAACCGTTCAGGATGGCGCGCGACTTGGGGCCCTGCAGGCTGAGCGCGGCCATGCGGTCCGTCTGCTCGGTGACCGTCACCTGCATCCCCACTGCGTTCATCTTGAGCCAGCGCAGCGTGGGCTCGGCCGAGGTCATGCGAAAGGTCTGCTCGGCGAGGCGCGTGACGGTGCCGTCGTCGAGCAGCTTGCCGTCGTCGTCGCACCAGCCGGTGTAGTACACCTGGCCGACCGCCAGCTTGTGGATCGCGCGCGGCGTCACCCGGTCGAGCAGGCGTGCGGCATCGCGGCCGTCGACCAGGTATTTCATGAGCGGCGAGACGTCGATCAGCGCCGCGGCGTTGCGGATCGCCCAGTACTCGCGGTCGAGCCCGAGGTCGTAGGAGCCGGCGGCGATGTGGCCGGCCCAACGCCGCCAGTTCTGCGGCAGGCACAGGCGCGAGGTGCGCTCGTGCAGCGGCGTGCGCTTCAGCTGGTAGAGGTCGCTCATCGCGGTCAGCCGCCCACTGCGCCCGCGTGCAGGTCGGCATGCAGCAACTGGTGGAAGAGCTGTTCGCCGGCCTCGCGCCGTACCGAGAGGCGCCCGGTGTCATACGCGCGCGAGTGCAGGCCGCGCTGCACGGAGCGGCAGATGCCCTCGTCCTCGTCCTGGACGCGGTTGGCGATGTCGATCGAGGCGCGATTGAACTCGCGGGCCGCCTCCGAGACGTCGGCGAACCAGAAGTCGAAGATCACCTCGGTCTGGTTCACGCCGCGCGGGTAGACGAGGTTCGTGTCCATTACGCCCTGGTACCAGTTGAGCATGAAGTTGGGGTAGAACCAGTAGTACAGGGCGCGTTCGCCCCTGCGCACGGCGCCGGTCTCGGCCTCGGCGCCACGCGTGACCATCGGGCTCGACTGCAGACAGTGACGCCGGCCGTTTTCGATGGTGTACTTGTTGTAGTCGAGGACACTGCCGAGTCCCTCGTGCAGGTAGGGCACGTGATAGCCGCCGTCGAGGTAGTTGTCGACGAACACCTTCCAGTTGCAGTCGAAGACGTAATGGCGGCGGTCGAACCAGTGCAGCTTGCCGAGGTCGAGGCCGCGCACCTGCTCGATCACCTCCATGCCCAGGAACGCCTCGAGCGACGGGCCGTCCGCGGACAGCCGGACGAAGACCCAGTTCTCCCACACGGTGGTGGCGACGGGCACCAGGCTGTTGCCGGCGGCATCGAAATTGCGCACGCCCTCGAAGGCCGGCGCGGCCTTGAGCGCGCCTTCGAGCGTGTAGGTCCAGCCGTGGTAGGGGCACTGCAGCCGCTTCACGCAACCGGACGGCTGCGTCATGACCGCGGCCGCGTGGTGCCGGCACACGTTGAAGAAGCCGCGCAGCACGCCATCGCTGCCGCGCACCACCAGCAACGGTTCACCGGCCAGCTCGACAGTGACGTATTGGCCGGGCTCGCGCACCTGGTCGAGCCGGCACGCGTACTGCCACGTCTGCGCGAAGGTCGTGCGCTGCTCGAGTTCGAGAATGCGCGGGTCGATGTACCAGGAGGCCGGGCAGGTGCTCGCCTCTGCGAGCGGCAGGTTCGGGTCGTAGCGGTCGATCAGGTCCAACACCGGGGTCTTCATGCCGGCTCGCTCTGCGCAGTGCGTGGTTGCCGCGGCGGGTAGCCTCGCAATATGCCGCAAGGGGGCCACCCCGCACAATGAAAAGGGCCGGGCCGCTTGCGCGACCCGGCCCGGCCAGCGGAAGGTCAGAACTCCTGGGTGAACTTCAGGCCGTACATCCTCGGCAGCAGAGGCACGGAATACGGATTCACGCCACAGGTGTCGTACGAGCAGTTGGCGTACCGCAACGATTCTGCGCGCTCGTCGAAGGCGTTGTTGATGAACAGCTCGAGCCCCATGCCGTTGCGCGACACGCCCGCCGAGAAATCCGCGATCGTGTACGCGTCAAGCTTGCCGAGGATCGCGCGGTCCGCCCGCTTGAGGTCCGAGTAACTGTCGCCGTTGTAGACGAGCCCGCCCTGGACGTGCCAGCCGTAAGCCCCCAGGGTGGACTCGTACCGCGCGATCAGGTTCGCCTTGAATTCCGGCGTGACCGGCAGCCGATCGCCCTCGAATGCCTCGGGCCCGGTGTCGTCCACGTCCCCGGCGTCCTCGTTGTAGTCCTCCGTGAGTTCGGCATTGAGGGCGGTGAATCCAGCCGAGACGGTCAGTGCGTCGGTCGCGGCCCAGGCCAGGTCGACCTCGATGCCGTCGATCTGCGCGGCCCCGGCATTGCGGATCACCGTCAGGCCGGAGCCGCTGGGAGGCAGGAACGAGTACTGGATGTCGTCCCAGTCCTCGTGGAAGATCGCGCCGTTCAGGCGCAGGCGATTGTCCAGCCAGGTCGTCTTCCAGCCGAGCTCGTAGTTGGTCAGGAAGTCCGGCTTGTACGGCGGCACCGTGTTGTTGCGATTGATGCCGCCGGGCCGGTAGCCCTCGGAGAACGTCACGTAGAGGAGCTTCTCGTCGTCGAACCGGTAGGTCAGGTTGTACTTCTGCACGAAGTCGGAGTCGTCGATCTTGTCGTCGATGTTGGTGCAGGGTGAGCCCTTGTACTGCTTGTCCGAGAAGCACAGCGCTTCGCCGTAGTTCGAGCTGTAGTTGTCGTTGAAGCCGAAGAATCCCTTGATCGAGCTCTCGAACTCGAAATAGCGCAGTCCCACGGTCCCGGACAGCTGGTCGGTGAAATCGAAGCTGACCTCGCCGAACACGGCCTGGTCCGAGTCCTCGCGCAGCTGGTTGGTGAGCCAGATCGTGTCCTCCCAGCCCGTCACCTCGATCCCGTAATAGTCCGTCGTCTGCAGATCGCCATTGTCGTCGTAGAAGTAGATTGAACCGCCGAGGCCGTCGATCCGGTAGTTCTGGAAGATCTCGTGGTCCTGGGTCTGGTAGAACAGGCCCGCCACGATCCGCAGCCGATCCTCCTTCGGCGAGGCGATGCGGATCTCGTGGCTCTGGCGCGTGTAGCCGTCGGTGCCGTGCACGTACTGCGAGGGATTCTGCAGCGGGATGCCCGCATCGTCGCCCCAGTAGATGCCCGATCCACCCTGGTCGTAGAAGTAGGAGTAGTCGGAGTAGTCGTAGTCGACGACGTCGTCGCGCTTCAGGTAGGCGCCCGCGTAGATCACGTCGAACCGGCCGATCTTGCCCTCCACCGTGAGGGCGGCCTGGTACCACTCGTCCTCGGTGCGATCCGGGTAGAACTCCGCAACCTTCAGGTCGCCGCGCTCCGGCTCGTAGGCGAACAATCCGTCGGACTCCGACTTCTGGCCCATCAGCGTCGGCGTGATCGTCCAGCTGTCGTTCAGTTCGATGCGCAGCGCCGCGCGGGCGCCGTAGGTGTCGGTCTCGTTGAAGTCCTCCTCCGGATGAATGCGCGTGGACGCGCAGCCGGCCGGAGGGGAAGCCAGGTTGCTGACGCAACCGCCCGCAGGATTGAGCGCCTCGGCCGTGGGGAAGAGGCGGCTGCCGGCGACGTTGTCGATGTACCCGGGATCCTTCCGCACCCAGCCGACGAGCCGCACCGCGGCCGCCGAGGCGACGGGCAGGTTCACGAATCCCTCGAACAGGTAACCGGAGCCGCCGTGCTCCACCATGTTGCCTTCGACGCCGTAGCCGGCATCGAAGCCCGACGGGTCCGGCTTGTTGGTGATGATGCGGATCGTGCCCGCCTGGGAGCTGGCACCATAGAGGGTGCCCTGCGGGCCGGCGAGCGACTCGACGCGAGCGACGTCGTAGAGGTGCACGTCGACGGCGCCCTGGTTCGTCGTGATCGGCTGCTCATCGAGGTACATGCCGACGCTCGGGGAGGGCCCCGAGTGGTTGTTGTTCTCGCCGCTCGCGACGCCTCGGAAGTACGCGAGACCGAAGCCGGGTCCGATCGACGTGTAGGAAACGCTCGGCAGGAACTTCACGTAGTCCTGGAAGTCATTGATCTTGAGTTGCTCGAGGCGCTCGGTGCCGATCGCCTGGATGCTCACCGGCACGGCCTGGAGGCTTTCCTCGCGTTTCTGCGCCGTGACGATGATCTCCTCGAGGCCACCCGTCGACTGTTGCGCCTGCGCAACGGAGGCTCCGGCCAGAAGCAGCGGCGCGAGCGGTGCGCCCGCCAGCAGTGCCTTCGAGATGTTTACGCCGCTGAAATCGCGGGCAACGGCAAGACGCTGCAGTTTCCTGCGTCGACTACGTGTCATTTACGCAACCCCCTGTTTTGAATTTGCCGCATTGTGGTGCGGCGGTCGGGCAACTTCAAATGAATTTTCCCGGGCGCCCGGATACGACTCGAGCGCCGGACCCAGGGCCGCCTCGAGCGGGCCGAGCCACGGTTCGTAGTGGCGCCACTGGTCGACGGCGTGGCGGTAGATCGGCTGAGCGCACCTGCTCCGAACTCGCGGTGCGCACGGCGCGGTCGTTCTCGTAGAAGCGCAGGCAGGCGTCCTCGAACGGCGAGGCCGCAGTACTCGAGCAGCCGGCGGACCTCCGCCTCGGTGTCCTCGACCATCCGCTCGTAGATCACGCGATGGACGCGGCCGGGCAGCACCTCGTCGAAGTGCGCCATGAGCTCGACGTAGTCCCGGTAGTAGCGGCCGATGTCCTCGAGGCTGTAGGTGAAGTGCTGGCCGCGGGCGAAATGCTGCTTGAAGCCCGAGAAGCAGCAGCTCATCGGGTGCCGCCGGGCGTCGATGATCCGGGCGTTCGGCAGCATCAGGTGGATGAGGCCGACGTGCGCCCAGTTGTTCGGCATCTTGTCGATGAAGTTCGGCGCGGCGGTCTTGCGCTGGATCCGGGTCTGGGAGAGGTACCGTTCGCCGAGCGCGCGCAGATCGGCGGCGCCGAGGGTGGCGAGCACCTCCGGGTACTTCGATGCATCGGACTTTCGCTCGCGGCCGCCGAGGTGTCGTGCGATCCCGATCACGTCGGGCAGCTCCATCGTGCCCTCGACCGCGGAGTGGCACGACAGGATCTGCTCGACGAGCGTGGATCCCGCGCGCGGCAGGCCCACGATGAAGATCGGGTCCCGGGCGGGCGACCCCCAGCGGGCGCGTTCGGCGAAGAATCCGGGCGTGAAGAACGCACGGGTGCGGCGAACGTGCGCCGACGTCTCGTCGGCGTCGTAGGGAATGCCCTTGCGGCGCAGGCTGTTGCCTTCCGCGTAGTGCGCGAAGGACTCCTCGTACAGCGCGGCGTCTTCCAGCGCCTTGCCGAGCGCGAAATGGAAATGGAACCGGTCTTCCGCGGTGAGGTCGGGACGGGTGAGTTGCTCGCGCATGGCGGCGCAATCCCCCGTCGTGAAGCGGAAGGTCTTGAGGTTCGCGAGGCTCCAGTAGGCCTCCCCGAGGCCCGGGGCGAGCTCGATGCTCTTGCGATAGGCATCGATGCAGTCCTCGCGCCGACCCGCCGTCTTGAGCGCGTGGCCATAGCTCATCCACATCCTGGCATGGCCGGGGTAGTCGGCGAGCACCTCCGCATAGGCATGGATCGCCTGGTCGAACTCGCCGATCCGGGCCAGCACGGCGGCGTGCAGGTTGCGGAAGCCGGGATTGCGCGGCTCGACCGCCAGCAGGCGACCGATCTCGGCCAGCGCCGCGGCAGACTTGTTCTGCCGGTGCAGCACTACTGCGTAGTTGTGTCGCGCGGCCGTGAATCCCGGCGCGAGCTCCAGGCCGCGCTCGAGCAAGCCCTCCGCGTCCTCGTATCTGCCGAGCCGTGCAGCCACCTCGGCCAGCATGCGGATGGCCGCCACATCGGTCGGACGCCGCTTCAGGTGCGCGCGCAGCATTGCCTCGGCTTCCGCGATGCGGTTTTCGCAGAGCGCGGCGGCCGGTGCAAGCAGCCTGGGGTCGCGTGTGGCCGCCTTGATGTGGTTCGCGTAGGCGGCATCGGCGCCCTGCGTGTCGCCCATGGCCGTGAGGTGGTCCGCCAGCATGCGCCAGGCGTCGCCGATGTCGGGCTTCAGGTGCACGGCGCGGCGCAACGCTTCCACGGCCTGCTCGCCGCGGCCCGCCAGGCCGAGCGTCACGCCGAGCTCGTAATGTGCAGGCGCCCAGCCGGGTTGCACGCTTGCGAGCGGTTCGAGGATCTCGAGCGAGGCCGCGATGTCGCCGAGGCGGCGGTGCGCAACGCCGATGAACAGCGTCGCGAGCGGGTGAGCAGGAGCGGCCTGCAGGATTTCGCGAGCCTGCTCGATCGCCACAGCGGGATCCGACTCGAGGAGCCTGGCCGTGTGTTTGAGCGCGACCTCCAGCGTTCCAACCGGCTCTGGCGCGCTGCTCATCCACGATCCTCGGCTTTGACAGGCATCCGGGCGAATGAAAGACTCGCGCGCGATCGTTGTCAAATGCGGGCAACGCGCCGGATGCACGTCCAGGCGCTGTCGGGTCGCGGGGAGTCTCAATGCTGCAGTTGCGCGCGCTGGTCCGGCTGGGTGCCGGGTTGCTGCTGGCCGCCACGGCCACGTCCGCGGGCGCATCGCCGGCGCCCGACTCCGGCTCGCTCGCGATCCGCTGCGGCACGCTCATCGACGGCGTTTCGCCCGAACCGCGCCGCGCAGTCACGGTCGTCATCGAGTCCGGGCGCGTCACCGAGGTTGCCGCATCGGTCTCCGTGCCGCCCGCCATGCCACTACTGGACCTCACCGGCTACACCTGCCTGCCGGGCCTCGTCGACATGCACACGCACCTCACGGATCGCCCGGGCGACACGGCGGACCTGAGCGTCTATTACCGCCGCACGCCCGAGGAGCAGTTGCCGATCGCCCGCGATAACGCGCGTGCCACGCTGCTCGCGGGATTCACCACCGTGCGCGACGTCGGGACTTACCTGGCGTGGACCGATCGTGCGCTGCGCGACGAGATCAACGCCGGCCGGACGCCCGGACCCCGCATGCAAGTGTCCGGCTACTACCTGACGATCCCGGGCGGGGGTGGCGACCTCGTCATTCCGGGCCGTCCCGAGTCGGAGATCCCGGCCATCGTGAGGATGGGCGTGGCGCGCGGGCCGGAAGAGTTCCGCCGCAAGGCCGGCGCGGCGATCGCCGGCGGCGCCGATTTCCTCAAGGTGATCGCCTCGGGCGCGGTTCTCGCCTACGGCGGCGTCCCTGGCGAGCCGGAGATGACTCCGGAGGAGATCGCGGCCGTGGTCGAGGTCGCACATCGAAACGGCCTCAAGGTGTCGGCCCATGCGCACGGCGCGCGCTCCATCCGCGAGGCCATCCTCGCCGGCGCCGACACCATCGAGCACGCATCGCTGATCGACGACGCGGGCATCGAGCTCGCGCGCGAGCACGACGTCGCCCTGTCGATGGACGTCTACAACGGCGACTACATCGACACCGAAGGGCGCAGCCAGGGCTGGCCGGAGGAGTTCCTGCGCAAGAACATCGAGACCACCGAGGCACAGCGCCAGGGGTTCGCGCGAGCGCACGCCGCCGGCGTGCCGATCGTCTATGGCACGGATGCGGCGGTGTACCCGCACGGGCTGAATGCCCGGCAATTCGAGATCATGGTGCGGCGGGGCATGAGCCCCATGGCGGCGATCCAGTCGGCAACCTCGGTCGCGGCGCGCTACATCGGCTGGGAGGATCGCGTCGGCAGCGTCGCGCCCGGTCTTTACGGCGACCTCATCGCGGTCGAAGGCGACCCGCTCGAGGACGTGCGGCGCCTGCAGGACGTCGCGGCGGTGGTGAAGGGCGGCGTCATCGTCAAGGCTCCACCTCGAAAGTGAGTCCGGCGTGCGCCGTGAGCCGCTCGATGAGCCGGTCGCCGAAGATCGTGGCCGGCGTCCAGAATCCGCCAGCGGCCCGCGAGCGAGGCGAATCGAGCGCGAGGCACGCTCCCGCCTGGCCGAGCATCTTCGCGGTGGATCCATAGCCGGGATCGCGATCGCCCGTCACCCGCGTGCGGATCTCGCGCCCGTCCGCCGTCCGGCCGAGGAAGCGCAGGTCGAAGAAGCCCTTGCGCTGCGCCTCGGCGCTCGGCCCCTCGCCCGGCGCGGGCAGGAAAAACCGTTCCATCGCCCAGCGTGAAGGCGCAATCGCGCCGGCGACCATGAAGCCGCCAAGGCCGGCAGCGATGCCGGACGCCGCGAGGCGACCCTTGAGCCCGCGGCCGGCGAGCATCGCCTCGTCGTAGCGGAAGTCCTTGCCGTAGCCATGCCGCGCCAGGGCATTGGAGCGGTGCACGATGCGCGTGTTGATGGCCGCCATCACGAACGGCGCCACCCAGGCTTCGAAATCGTCGTCGAACTCGGCGAACGAGACGTTCGGCTGACGCACGCCGTCGGAGTGACGGGCCGGGCACAGCGAGTAGGGGTTCGCCAGTTGCTTGCGCAGCGCCGGATTCGCGGCGGCTTCCTTGACCACGTTCATCAGGCTCGCGACCGTTCCGCCGGAGAACCCGCCGCGCATGGCCTTCACGCGCATCTTCACCTGCGTGCACGGCGCGCCGAATCGCTCGAGCGCCCGTTGCTGCAGGAAGTGCACGCCGAGGTCGGACGGAATCGAGTCGAAGCCGCAGCAGTGCACGACGCGGGCGCCCGATTCCCGAGCCTGGCCCTCGTAGCGCTCGAGCATGCGGTGGATCCACTGCACCTCGCCGGTGAGGTCGCAGTAGTCGGTCCCGGTCTGCGCGCAGACCTTGACCAGCGGTTCGCCATGCAGCGCGTACGGGCCGACGGTCGAGATCACGACCCGTCCCTGCGCGCACATCCGGCGCAGCGACTCCTCGTTCGCGGCGTCGGCGAGCAGGACCGGAACCTTCGCTGCCTTCATGCCGAGCGACCTGCGCAGTTCGACCAGCTTGTCCTCGGAGCGCCCGGCCATCGCCCACTTGAGGTCGCCGCGGGCGCCGAAGTGCTCGAGCAGGTAGCGGCCGAGGATCTTGCCGACGAAGCTCGTCGCGCCGAAGACGATCAGGTCATTGGGCTTTACGGACATGCTTCAACGGCCCCGGGGTGGCTTGCGAGGTGACTTGCGTGGAGGCTTGGGTGGCACGCTGCGGACGCGGCTGATCTGCAGTAGCTGTCCAGCGACACGGGCCTTCTCGAGCTTGCGGAACACGTCCTTCGACATGCCTTTCGGCAGTTCCACGTAGCTGTGGTCGTCGCGGATGTCCACGCGACCGATCATCCGGCCGTCGAGCCCCGCCTCGTTGGCGATCGCCCCGACGATGTTCCCGGCCTTCGCGCCGTGCGCGTGGCCGACCTCGATGCGGAAAGCCTCCGTCTCGAAAACCGGCAACGGGGCCTGCGCCTCCCCGGCCGGTTCGGCGCGGGCGGGTCGTACCGCCCGCGGCGTCTCGTCCTTCGCCGGGAGGAGCAGCGGCCGCTTGCCCTGCAGCAGTCGCGCCAGCGCGGCCGCGATCTCGATCGCCGGCACGTCGTGCTCCCGCTCGTAGCGCTCGAGCAGCGCGCGGTACTCGGCCGATTCGCCGGATTCGAGCGCGTCGGTGATGCGCTGCATGAACCGCGCGACGCGCCGCTCGTTGACGTCGGCGGTCGTGGGCAGCTCCATCTGGTCGATCGTCTGGCGCGTCGCCCGCTCGATGGCGCGCAGCATGTTGCGCTCGCGCGGCGTGATGAACAGGATCGCCTCGCCGCTGCGCCCGGCCCGGCCCGTGCGCCCGATGCGGTGCACGTAGGACTCGGTGTCGTAGGAGACGTCGTAGTTGATCACGTGGCTCACCCGCTCGACGTCGAGCCCGCGCGCGGCGACGTCGGTCGCCACGAGGATGTCCACCTGGCCGGCCTTCAGCCGGGCCACCGTGCGCTCGCGCTCGTTCTGTGCCATGTCGCCGTTCAGCGCCGCGGCCGCAAAGCCGCGCGCCTCGAGGCGCTCGGCCAGCTCGACGGTCGCCAGCTTGGTGCGCGCGAAGATCAGCATCGCGTCGAAGGCCTCCGCCTCCAGGATGCGTGTCAGCGCGTCGAGCTTGTGCACGCCGCTCACGACCCAGTAGCGCTGGCGCACGTTGGCGGCCGTGCTGGTGCGGGACTCGATCGTGACCTCGACGGGTGAGCGCAGGTGCTTGCCGGCGATGTCGCGGATCGCATCGGGCAGCGTCGCGGAGAAGAGCGCGACCTGCCGCGTGGCGGGTGTCTGCTGCAGGATCAGCTCGACGTCGTCGATGAACCCCATCTGCAGCATCTCGTCGGCTTCGTCGAGCACCAGCGTGGCGAGGCCGCCGAGGTCGAGGGTGCCGCGCTTCAGGTGGTCCAGCACGCGGCCCGGCGTCCCGACCACGACGTGCACGCCGCGCTTCAGGCTGGCGAGCTGCTGCGTGTAGCTCTGTCCGCCGTAGATCGGCAGCACGTGGAAGCCGCCGAGCCGTCCGGCGTAGCGTTGGAACGCCTCGGCGACCTGGATGGCGAGTTCACGCGTCGGCACGAGCACCAGCGCCTGCGGCCTGCGGCGGGCGAGGTCGATGCGCGTGAGGATCGGCAGCGCGAAGGCGGCCGTCTTGCCCGTGCCGGTCTGCGCCTGTCCCAGCATGTCCGCGCCCGAGAGCAGCACCGGAATCGTCGCCGCCTGGATGGGCGAGGGCGCCTCGTAGCCGACGTCGGCCAGCGCGGCGAGCACGGGTTCGCTCAGCCCGGTTTCACGGAAGCCAGGCGTGTCGGCGGCCGGCTGTTGCTTCATGTGGCTGTGCACGGTCAGGAGGGGTCGCTGGCTGGCAGCGGACCCACCGCAGCTTGTCCTGCCGGCCCCGGCTTGTCCAGCGCATCGCCGTGCGCGATGGGTTAGCATCGCGGCACAACGAACACTCGACAGGGGGTCCCACATGCGTCGTTCGCCCGGTACGCCGATCGCCGTTTCGATGGCAGCGCTCGCCGCGCTCGCGCTGACCGCATGCGGGCAGAAGGACCCCGAGGTGTCCTCGGCGGCGGCGCCCGCGGGCCCGCCGCCCACGCCGACCCTCGAGCAGTTGCAGGGCGCGGCCGCGCAGTCGGCGGCGAAGCTCTGGGAGCCGTCCGTGCACTTCGGCGACGTGGACGGTGCCGCCGGCAGCGAGGCCGTGGCGCTGCTCGCCTCGAGCGGCGAGGGTGGAGGCCAGTCCGTGCAGGTCGCGGTCTTCGGCGTCCGCGACGGCGCGCTCGTCATGCTCGGCACTGCGCCGGTCGGCGAGCGGGTGCAGTTGCAGAGCCTGTGGCTCGAGCAAGGCAAGGTGAAGATGGACGTGATCGAGCGTGGCCCGGAGGACGCCGAGTGCTGCCCGACGCAGGTGGCCCGCAAGACCTACGGGATGGACGGTGGGACCTTCAAGCAGCTCTCGAGCGAGGTGCGCGGGATGCTGGCAATCAGCATGCTTGCCGCGAACGAGTGGCAACTCGTCGAGATCGACGGCCAGACGGTGCCGGCCGGCGTCGAGCCGCCACTCATCCACTTCGAGCGCGAGACGGTGCGCGGCTTTGCGGGCTGCAATCGCTTCACGGCGCCCGTCAAGGAGACCAAGCCGGGCGAGATCGACGTCGGCCCGGGTGCGGCGACGAAGATGGCCTGCCCGCCGCCGCAGATGGAGCTCGAGCAGAAATTCCTCACGCAGCTCGAGGCCGTCAACCGCTACGGCTACGCCGCGGGCCAGCTGGCGCTCGGCTGGCAGCGCGACGAGTCGGCCGGGACGCTGGTGTTCCGGAAGTAGTTGCGCGCAGCAGCGCTGCGAACGCCGACCCGGTGTGGCGCGCCATGCTCTCGACCTCGGGCAGCGACGCGCCGTTCGCGGTGAAGCCGAAGATCACGTTGCCCGCGTACGACATGAACGTGACGTTGAGGCCGATGGCGACGATCAGCGTGGAGAGCGGGAACATCGCTTCGAGCCGCGCGCCGTTCAGGTAGAGGGTGCGTTCGGGCCCGCGGACGTTCGAGACGAGCATGTTCGCCGGACGCAGCCCCAGCGCCTCCGGCTGCGCGATCGCGATCGCCTCGGCCGTCGCGAAAGCCATGACGGCGAAGGCATAGGCGGCGTCCCGGCCGAGTCCATGCACCTTCTCCTTCTCGCGGCGCGTGTTCTCGACGACGGCCGTCAGCCGCCGCTCGACCGGCGCCGACACGGGGCCCAGCGGCGGCCAGATCGCCGAGACCATCGTCGTCGCCTCGGCTGCGGATCCGCTGCGCAGGGAGACCGGGACGAGTGCGACCAGCGGGTGGTCCGGCTTGCGGCCCATGGCCTTGAGGTAGCGGTTGACGCCGGCGTCCAGGATGCAGAGCGCGACGTCGTTCAACGTGGCGCCGCGGGCGCGTGCGACGCGCTTCATCGCCGCGAGCGGCAGCACCAGGTGGGTGATCGAGCGCGCGTTGCGGATCGGCTCGTTCATCGGCGTGAGCGGCGCGGTGAATGCCCGCGGCTTGGCCCTCGTGTAGCCGCTCAGCCCCTCGAGCAGCGACTCGACGACCAGCGTGGAGCTGCGGGTCATCGACACGGCCCGGCGTGCGAGACGGCGGGCCTCGGCTTCGATGACCTCACGCAGGCCGTGCGGGGCGTCGCGCGGCGCCGCCACGTGTGGCACGCCGATCGTCGTGCGGATCCGCCGGTCGCGCGGCGAGGCCGCGAGCGACCGGCGCAGGATGGCGATGCCGGATTCGCCGTCCACCAGCGCGTGGTGGCACTTGTGGTAGATCGCAAAGCGATCCCCGACGAGGCCGTCGATGACGTAGACCTTCCAGCCCGGGCGATGGCGCTCGAGCATCGGCGCGTGCAGGTCGGCGACGAGCTGGTGCAGCTGCTCGTCCGAGCCGGGCGCCGGCAACGCCACGTGCAGGACGTGGCGCAGCGGGTCGATCGACTCGACCTCCTGCCATTCGGGCAGGCCCGACTTGCGGAACACCGGGATGCGGTTGAAGGGCGGCTGCGGCGTGCTGCGGCGGTACGCATCCACGATCTGCTGCACGGTGCGCGCCCCGCCCCGCCGCGGCTTGCGGAAGATCAGCACCGAGCCCACGTGGCGCGGGTTGTCCTGCGTCTCCGTGAGGAAGAACATCAGGTCCAGCATCGGGATGGGGCTGGTCACGGCGGTCTCCCCACGCAGGCCGGGCGCCGGATGTTCAGGCGGCGAGCAGGTCCTCCGCCGTGAGCTCGGACGCGTTGCGCCCGCCCGCGTATTTCGTGAGCCCGACTTTATCGTAGTGCTCGCGAATCCGGGGCGAGAAAATACCTATGTACTCCAGGTTGGGCACCAGCCGCCTGAACATGATCTGGCGGAACTCGACGAGGAACGGCGCGTTCGACATGACCTTGTCCCAGTCGGCCCGCTTCATGTGGCTCCCGAACCACTCGTCGTAGATCTCGTGGGCGAGGAAGCGGTCGCGCATCAGGCAGGCGACCTCGAAGGTCCAGTCCTCGCGCTCGCGCAGCTCGGCAGCCGAGAGCTCGGCGAAGTGGCGCTTCAACGCCAGCACGCCGTAGTGCACGTGCCGTGCCTCGTCCTGGATCACGTAGCGCAGCAGTTCCTTCAGCAGCGGCTCGCGGGTGGACTGGTACATCATGCTGAAGGCGCCGAGCGCGAGGCCCTCGATCATGATCTGCATGCCGAGGAACTTCATGTCCCAGCGCGAATCGCGCATCAGCGCGTCCATGATGGTGAACAGGTTGTCGTTCACCTGGTAGAGCTTGCCGAGCTTGCTCTCGAGGTAGCGCAGGAACACCTCGAGGTGGCGCGCCTCGTCCATCACCTGGGTCGCGCCGTAGAACTTGCCGTCCACCCAGCGCACGCTCTCGGTCACCTGGGCGGAGGCGAACAGCGCGCCCTGCTCGCCGTGCATGAACTGGCTCAGCAGCCACGAGGAGAAGTCGTGCACGAAGCGCATCTGCTCCTCCTGGTCGAGGCGGATGCCGTGCGCGGCGAGGCCCTCCATGGGCACGAGCTGGATCGGGAAGACGGGCTTTTCGGGATTGCGCGGATCGACGTCCGTGGTCCAGTCGAGCTGGGTGTCCCCGTCCCACTGGTTCTGCACGGCGCGCCGGTAGAGGTCGTACATCTCCGGGTAGTCGCCCTGGTAGCGGAAGTCGAACCACGCGTCGTGGCTCGCGCGCATGCCGACCGGCTCGCCCTGCTTGCCTTCCTTCAGCACGAAACCGCGCATCACGGAGGGCGCGAGGTCGACCAGCACGCTCTTGTTCTCGACGCGCCGCGCGATCTTCATCGCGTCGAAGACGTCCTGGACGCGCCGGCGGGCCGGGCTCGGCATTGAATTCATCGCGCGATCGGACAGCATGTTCTCCACCCCTGGTATCAGTGGCCTTCGATGACCACGTTCGTGTCGGCATACGCGCAGCAGGCCAGCACGTAGCCGGCCTCCTGCTCAGCGCTGCTCAGGCAATTCGGCTCGCTCACCACGACGGCGCCGGCGCTCTTCAGCACCTTGCACGCGCCGCAGCCGCCCATGGTGCAGCTGAACGGAAGCTCGAGCCCCGCATCGAGGCCGGCCTGCAGGATCGTCTGTCCGGGCCTGGCGCTGACCGTGCGGCCGCTGGCCGCAAAGGTGATCTCGGCGCCGTGGTGCGGGATGCGGGCGGCGTTCGCCGCAGCGTAGGCGAAGCGCTCGGTGTGCACGCGCTCGCGCGGCACGCCGGCCGCCTGCAACGCGGCGCAGACGCCCTGCATCATCGGCTCGGGGCCGCAGATGAAGTATGCGTCGGGCCGTTCCTGGCCGAGGGCGGCGAGCGTGCGCGCGCCGTCCAGGGCGCCCGCGAGCCCGGCCCATCCGGGCGGGGGCGCGTCCAGTGCGTACACGACGCGGAGCCTGTCGCGGAACTGCGCCTCGAGGTCCGCGAGCCTGCGGCGGAAGATGATCTCCTCCTCGCTGCGATGGCCGCAGAGCAGTACGACGCGGCTGCCCGCTTCCTCCCGCAGCAGAGTCTCGGCGAGGCTCGCGAGCGGTGTGATGCCGACGCCGCCGGCGACGAGTGCCACCGTGCGCGCGGCGGCGGGATCCGGCTCCATCGTGAAGGTGCCCGTGGGCTCGAGCGCCACGAGAGTGTCGCCGGCCCGGACATGTTCGTGCAGGTGCCCCGAGACGATCCCCCCGGGCACGCGCTTGACGGTGATGGCCGGTCGTGAGCCCGGGCCGGGCGACGAGGAGAACGAGTAGCAGCGCCGGTGAGTCGTGCCCGCGACGTCCACCAGCAGCGTGAGGTGCTGGCCGGCCCGGTAGGCCAGGGCGGGATACCCGCCGTCCACCGGCTCGAGCACGAAGCTGCGAGTGGAAGGCGTCTCCTGGATCACTTCCACCACTCGCAGCGAGCGCCGCCGCTGGCGGGGCCGCGAGCGGCTCCAGCGCGGGCTCGCCTGGCGCAGTTCGAAGGTGGGTCGCGGTGCGGAGAACCAGTCGCGAACGAAAGCGGAAACGCGCGCCATGGCGGAAGGGTCCGGGACAGAGTGTGTATAAGCACTATACAGTCAGCCGGCCGGATGGCAAGCACAAGGCGGCGCGCGGTCGCCCGCCCTGGGGAGGCTTCAGCGCGCGCGGGCCCGGGCGGCGTCGCCGAATTCCGCGAGGAACTGGCGCAGCCTCTTGCGATGCAGCGCGACGAGGAGGCGGCCGACGATCGGGCCGGCCTGCTCGATCATCCGCGAGAGGTCCTCCACGGCCGCGCCCGCGTAGGAGCGCAGCGCCAGGCGGGCCTCGTGCCGCACGAGCCGCTCCATGGCCTCGTCGTAGAGCCTGAGTTCGGCCGGTGCCACGCCTTGCCGCGGGCCGAGGCCGACTTCCCGGAACTGCGCCCAGCACTCGAGGATCACGGCGTCGTCCTCGGACACCGTCCCGTTGCCGACCGTGCCGCGCATGCTCACCAGGCCCTCGCGGACCAGCTCGCGCAGCTCTGCGGCGGGGAGGCGCTGCGGGACGAAATCGGTGATCGCCACGCTCGGGCGTTGCTGTTCGTCGGTCCAGCCGCGCAGGGTGGCGCGGACGCGCCGCACGAGGTCTTCCTGCTCGGGCGTGAAGCCTTCGTCGGCCTTGTCGTCCAGGACCGCGCGGATGGCCTTGAGGGGCAGGAACTGGCTTTCCTGCAGCTCGCGGATGCGCCGCAGCCGCTCGAGGTGCTCGGGCCCGTAGAGGGCCGTGTTGCGGCCGGTCTTCACCGGCTGCGGCAGCAGGCCCTGTTGCCTGTAGAAGTGAATGGTCTCGCGCGGCAGGCCGGTTTCGCGCACCAGGTCGCGCATGCGCAGCGGCGCCGGTGCCGCCGCCGGGGGCGGTGAGGCCTGGCTTGCGGGAGTGCCGGCCGGGCGTGAGGACTGGCCGCGGGGGCGCGATCGGGTCGGGGTCGTCATGCGGAGTGATACTCTACACTTCGCGCTCCCGCCGCGCGCACCGCGCTCAACTGCTCTGCGACTTGCCGCGGGACATCACGGCTTCGCGGGTGGCCGCGAAGCCCGAGCGATCGAGCCGCAGCGTGGCGGCCTTGCTCAGCCGTCCCTCGAGCTCGAGTCCCTCGCGCAGTGTGCCTGCGAGCCCGCTCGCGATCAGGTTGCGGACGTCCGCGAGCGTGGCCCTGTTGCAGGTCGCGATCTCCCGACCCATCTTCACGCAGTGGGGCAGCAGCTCGGCCGGCGGCAGCACCTCTAGGACCAGGCCCCAGTCCTTCGCCGTCGCGGCGTCCACGAAGTTGCCCGTGTAGCTCATGTAGCGGGCGCGCACGGGTCCGATGAGGCGCGGCAGGATCTGGCTCATGCCCCAGCCGGGGACGATGCCGACGCGCGCGTGGGTGTCTGCGAAGCGCGCATTGCTCGAGGCCACGAGGATGTCGCAGTTGATCGCGAGTTCCATGCCTCCCGTGATGGCGAAGCCGTTGACGGCGGCGATGGTCGGTTTGGCGAGCTCGCGGAAGGCGCGGTTGATGGGGCTGTCCGAACCGAGCTCCTCGGGCGTGAGCGGCGCCGTTTCCATTTCCTTCAGGTCGACCCCCGCCGTGAAGGCCTTCTCGCCGGCCCCGGTAATGATGACGACCGCGACGGAGTCGTCCGCCGCGAGCGCGTGCAGGGCCCCGGCGAAACGGCGCCGCAGTTCTGCCGTCAGGGCGTTCATCTGCCGCGGGCGGTTGAGCGTCAGCGTCGCCACGCCCTCGCTGACCTCGGTCAACAGGATCGCTTCGTTCATAGGTATTCCTCGCAGGCTGCGGCGGGCAATGTACGCGCTCTCGCGGCCGCTGTCCGCTGGTCGTAGACTTGGGCATCAGGCGCCGGTCCCGCGGCGCGAGGAGATACCCATGCGCCACGCTCTGCATCCCATGTCCAGGCACGGCTTGGCCGCGCTGGTCGCGCTGTCGCTTGCTGCCTGCGCTCAAACGCCTGCGGCCAAGCGCGAGGCGGTCATCGGCGCCGCGCAGTGGCAGTCCGTCGCCGTCACGGACAACCAGGAGGCCTTCGTCGATGCCTCGACCGTGACGACCGTCGCTGGATTCGTCGAGGCGCGCACCAAGCAGAACTTCGGCCAGCCCCAGCCGTCCGCGAAGAAGGACAAGGCCTACCTCTCGGCCCTCAACACCTACCGCTTCGACTGCGCGCAGCGTCGCGTGGCGATGAAGGAGCTGCTGGCCTACGAGGGACCGGACCTGCAGGGAGCCGTGGTCCAGAAGGCGACGTCGACGGACAAGAACCTGCGCTGGCTCGACGCGCCGGCGGGGACGGTGTTCGGCTCGCTGCTCGACTACGCCTGCGGCGGGCGCTGAACCGCCCGACACGGCGGCCAGGCGGGACTCAAGCGCCGTCGCGGCTCGTGTCGAGCGCGGCGGCGAGCCGCTCGCGCGTCAGCTGCACCACGACCGGCGACAGCGCCAGCAGCGCGATGAGGTTCGGCACCGCCATCAGCGCGTTCAGCGAGTCGGCGAGGGTCCAGGCGAGGTCGAGCTGCGTGACGGCGCCGACGAACGCCGCGAGGGTCCACAGGACGCGGTACGGCCTGATCGCGCGCGGGCCGACCAGGAACTGCCAGCAACGCTCACCGTAGTAGGACCAGCCGAAGATCGTCGTGAGCGCGAACACCGCGAGCGCCACGGCCACGATCTCGTCGCCGATCCCCGGCATGGCGCTCTGGAAGGCGAGCTGTGTGAGGGCCGCGCCGGTCTCGCCACTGGTCCACGCGCCCGAGACCACGATGGCGAGCCCGGTCATGGAGCAGACCACGATGGTGTCGAAGAACGTTCCCATCATGCCGATCAGTCCGCTGCGCACGGGACTCGCGCTCATGCCCGCGGCCTGCGCGATGCCGGCGGTGCCGAGCCCCGCCTCGTTCGAGAAGATGCCGCGCGCGACGCCGTAGCGGATGCCGGCCATCACAGCCGCGCCCGCGAACCCGCCCACGGCTGCAGTCGGCGTGAACGCGTTGCGTACGATGATCATGAAGGCGGCCGGGACGTCGGCGGCGTGCACGACGAGCACGACGAGCGCGGCCAGGATGTAGCCGATGGCCATGAACGGCACCAGCCATTCCGACACGGACGCGATGCGCTTGATGCCGCCGAGCACCACGGCTCCCGTGAGCACCAGCAGTACGAGCCCGGTGATCACCGGGTCCAGGCCGAAAGAGGTCTTCAGCGCCGCCGCGATGCTGTTCGACTGCACCATGTTGCCGATGCCGAAGCCCGCGAGACCGCCGAAGATCGCGAAGGCGGTGCCGAGCCACGCCCACTTGCGCCCGAGCCCGTTCCTGATCGCGTACATCGGGCCGCCGACCCAGCGGCCGTGCTCGTCGCGCTCGCGGTAGTGCACCGCGAGCACCACCTCCGCGTACTTGGTGGCCATGCCGACGAGCGCGGTCATCCACATCCAGAACACCGCGCCCGGGCCGCCGAGCGCGATCGCGGTCGCCACGCCCGCGATGTTGCCCACGCCGATCGTGGCCGCGAGGCAGGTCATCAGCGCCGAGAACGGGCTCACCTCGCCATGCTTCTCGCCGTCGCCCTCGCGGCTGTGCCAGACCATGCGCAGGCCGCTGCCGATGCGCCGGATCGGCATCCAGCCCAGGCGCATCTGCAGGTAGAAACCGGTGCCGAGGATCAGCACCAGCATCGCCGGCCCCCAGACGATGGAGTTGAGCGAGTTCATCCAGGCGGCGAAGTTCTGCATGCGTGTGCGGTCCCCTGCCGGGGCGGCGGGCGAAATTCCGGCCATGTTAACGTATGCGGCAGGCCGCGCCATGAAGACCCCGTCCCTCACCCGCTACGCCTGGCTGTCGATCGCCGCGGCCATCGCGACCATCCTGCTCAAGGGCTGGGCCTACCTGCTGACCGGATCCGTCGGCCTGTTGTCCGACGCGCTCGAGTCCTTCGTCAACCTCGCGGGCGCGCTGATGGCGCTCGCCATGCTCACGGTGGCGGCGCGCCCCGCGGACGAGGATCACGCCTACGGGCACGGCAAGGCGGAGTATTTCTCGGCCGGCGTCGAGGGCGCGATGATCCTGATCGCGGCGCTCAGCATCGCCGTCGCCGCCGTCGATCGACTGATGCATCCGCAGCCGCTCGAGCGGGTCGGCGTCGGTCTCGCGGTGTCCGTCGTGGCGGCGACGGTCAATTTCGCCGTGGCGACCGTGCTGATGCGTGCCGGGCGCGCACACCGGTCGGCGACGCTCGAGGCAGACGCGCATCACCTGATGACGGACGTGTGGACCTCCGCCGGCGTCCTGGTCGGCGTGG
This sequence comes from uncultured Gammaproteobacteria bacterium, assembly GCA_963778185.1. Taxonomy (GTDB): domain Bacteria; phylum Pseudomonadota; class Gammaproteobacteria; order Steroidobacterales; family Steroidobacteraceae; genus RPQJ01. The sequence continues at coordinate 115,504 of CAVZTF010000004.1, forward strand.
GTGCGGTGGTCCTCACGGGCTGGCTGTGGCTCGATCCCGTGGTGGCGCTCGCCGTCGCGGCCAACATCGTCTGGACCGGCGCCCGCATCATCCTCGGTTCGGTCTCCGGCCTGATGGACACGGCCCTGCCGCCGGCGGACCTGCAGTTGTTGAAGGGCGTGCTGCAGCCCTACGTCGATGACGGAATCGAGTACCACGCGCTGCGCACCCGGCAGTCCGGCGCGCGCCGCTTCGTGTCGATGCACGTGCTGGTCCCGGCCGAATGGACGGTACAGCGCGGCCACGAACTGCTCGAGCGCATCGAGGCCGACGTGCGCCGCGCACTGCAGCCGGTCACGGTCGACACGCACCTCGAGCCGCTCGGCGACCCGGCAGCGATGAACGACCAGGACCTGCATCGGGACGATTGAGTGCGGACGATCGGCGGCAGCCGCATCGTGGAAAACACTGACAGGCGATCCACGGCGCGCGCAGCTGCCTAGAATGGCGGTTACAGTCGCGGCCACCGGGAGCGGGTTGGCGATGCAGCGAAACGGATCTGCTGGACGGTCGATGTCGGGCGCAGGCGCCATCACGCTGATCGCCGTGCTGGCCGGGGTGCTGCTCGGCGTCGGCGCATTCACCTTCCATCATGCCGAGGGCTTCTCCTACCTGAGCGCCGACCCCCGGGCCTGCGTGAACTGCCACATCATGCGGCCGCAATACGACAGCTGGCAGAAGAGCTCGCATCACGCGGTCGCCAGGTGCATCGACTGCCACCTGCCGCACGATTTCATCGGGAAGTACATCGCCAAGGGCGAGAACGGCTACCACCACTCCAAGGGGTTCACGTTCCAGGACTTCCACGAGCCGATCATGATCAAGCCGAAGAACGCGCGGATCCTGCAGGCGAACTGTCTCGCCTGCCACGAGGATCTCGTGCACGAGCTGATCGGCGGCGTGAACGGGGAGCCGGGCGAGGTGCAGTGCGTGCACTGCCACTCCGGCGTGGGGCATGGCGAGACGACGGGGCTCGGCGGTCCCGAGCGGGCGGACGAGATCGAGGGAAGCGAATCATGAAGAAGCTGCAGAACGGCTGGTCCCTGCCGGTGACCATCGGGATCGCATTCGTCGTGGCGGCGATCACGGCCACGGTCACGGCGCTGCTGATCAACATCAACGAGCGCAAGGCCGAGGCGAAGAATCCCTTCGTGCGGCTGGTCGAGGTCACCGAGGACACGACCGACCCGTCGCAGTGGGGCGTGAACTGGCCGAAGCAGTACGACTCCTACCAGCGCACCGCCATCACCACGCGCACGCGCTTCGGCGGGCACGGCGGCAGCGAGGCGCTGCCCGACGAGAAGATCGAGCGCGACCCCTGGCTGAAGCGCATGTTCCTCGGCTACGCGTTCTCGATCGACTACCGCGACCGCCGCGGCCACGCCTACATGCTCGTGGACCAGGAGCAGACCGAGCGCCTCACGAAGCCGCAGTCGGGCTCCTGCCTGCACTGCCACGCCTCGATCATGCCGCTCTACCGCGAGATGGGCGGCGGCGACGCGATGAAGGGCTTCGCGGAGAGCTACAAGTTCTCCTACCAGGAGCTGAGCGCGAAGCTGCACGAGTCGGGGCACGCGCACCCCGTCTCCTGCGTGGACTGCCACGACCCGAAGACCATGCAGCTGCGCGTGACGCGACCCGGCTTCATCAACGGCATCCAGGCGCTCGCCGCCTCGGATGCGCCGGTGCCGCACCTGCCGACCATCGAGCAGTGGCGCGCCGGCAAGCGTGAGAAGCCGTACGACCCGAACGTCGACGGTTCGCGCACCGAGATGCGCTCCTACGTCTGCGGCCAGTGCCACGTCGAGTACTACTGCTCGACCAAGATGCCGCTCACCTTCCCGTGGGGCAAGGGCCTGCGCGCGTCCGACACCGAGAAGTTCTGGAACGAAACGAAGTTCCCCGACGGCGAACAGTTCTTCGACTACAAGCATGCCGAGAGCGGCGCGAAGATCCTGAAGGCGCAGCATCCCGAGTTCGAGCTGTGGAGCCAGGGCGTCCACGCGCGCAGCGGCGTCGGCTGCGCCGACTGCCACATGCCGTACATGCGCGACGGTGCGACCAAGGTCTCCGACCACTGGGTACGCAGCCCGCTGCTGAACGTGAATCGCGCCTGCCAGACCTGCCATCACTTCTCGGAGGAGGAGATCAAGGCGCGGGTGGATGTGATCCAGACGCGCAACTTCGAGCTGCTGCAGCGTGGTGGCGCGGCGATCGTGGCGCTGCTCGATGCGGTGCAGTCGGCCAAGACCGCCGGCGCGACCGAGGCACAACTCGCTCCCGCGCTCGACCTGCAGCGCAAGGCGCAGTGGCGGCTCGACTTCATCGCCGCCGAGAATTCGATGGGCTTCCACGCGCCACAGGAGGCGGCGATGGTGCTCGGCGAGGCGGTGGACTACGCGCGCCAGGGTGAGCTTGCGGCGCTCGGCTGGGCGAAGCCGGCCGCGGCGAAGGTGGCGGCCGTCCAGCCATAGCCGCGCGCGAAGGTGAAATGACGAGGGCCCGCAGGCTTGCTGCCTGCGGGCCCTCTCATTTACGACGATCGACCGTCGGGATCAGTCGAGCGTGATTCGCAGGACCTGCCCGCCGGTGGGGAAGACCGGGCTCGCCCCTCCAGCGATGCCGAAGTTCGTCACGTACGCTGCTCCGTCCGCACCGATCGCGACCCCGCCCGGATAGAACAGCTGGTCGTAGACCACTGTCTGCGCGCCGCCGGCATCGACGCGGATCAGCTTGCCGGGCCCGGCGAGCGGCGGTCCGCCCGGCGCCGCGAGACCGTTGCCGATCTGCAGCACGTACAGCTGGCCGCTCGCGTCGAAGGCGATGTCGACGATGTTCGTGAAGCCGGAGGCGTAGACCTGCGGCGTGCCGCCTTCCGGTGCGATGCGATACACGTTCGCGGCCCCGACAGGGAAGGGGAATCCGGTGAGCTGCGCGGCGTAGATCCAGCCGTCCGGACCCTCGGTGACGGTCGTCGGCACTCCCTGCATGGGGAATGGATTCGGCAGGCCGGGGAACGGCGGGGTCACGCCGCGCGGCGGGAAAACGGCGAAGACCCGGATGGCGCCATTGCTGCGGACTTCCCAGACGGCGTTGGCGCCGGCATCCGCCACGAGGTGCCGCCCGGGCAGTGCCGCGACGCCGTAGGGGTTGCTGTCCTTGAGGTCGGGGACGCCCGGTGGCGTCGTCGCCGGCACGGGGTTCAAGGCATTTTCGGCGGCGGCGATGTCGCCACCGTATTTCCAGCGCCAGGCCGCATTCACCTGCAACGTCGAGCCGAGCAGGTGCGATTTCGGCCCGAGCCCGGCGCGGGCGCTCGCGTTGGCGCCGAGGCCCATCACGAGTTGCGCGTTGCCCGCGCCTAGGAAGGCGATGTCCTGAGGTCCCGTTGCGCCGATGCCGGCCGGCTGGCCGGCGAGGGACGGCAGGCCGGTGAGTACCCTGCGAGGCGGGCTCGCGCCGGTCGGGTCGATGCGCGTGATGGCACCGGATTCACCGTAGCAGCCAGTCTGCCCGTCGCCGAGCACCGTGCAGTTGCCGTTCCCGCCGCGGCCCGCCTCGGCCACGTACAGCTGGCCGTTGGGGGCGAATGCGATGCCGCGCGGATTCTCGAGTCCCGTCGCGATCACGTCCACCTGGGGCGCCGCCTGCAGGGTGGCCGATGCACCCAGGAGCGCCAATGCAAGGAATCTCCACCTGACAGTCATGGCACGATCCTCCGTTTTCTTCTTGGGGCTGGGCCGCCCCGGCGTTGTGGGTCGGCAGTGGCGTCCTGCCGCATGCGTGCCACGTAAAAGCTAGTGCTAGGCTATCCCCCTGTCAATGCACGCCCGGAGTTCCCGTCGCATGGCCTCACCGATCGAAGCGCTGCGCACGCCCGACGCGCGGTTCGCCAACCTGCCCGGATACGATTTTGCGCCGCACTACATCGAGGGGCTCGCCGGCTACGAGGGACTGCGTGTCCATTACCTGGACGAGAACCCGGCCCCGCGCAGCGGGCGCACGGTGTTGTGCCTGCACGGCCAGCCGACGTGGTGCTATCTCTACCGCAAGATGCTCCCGGTCTTCACCGCTGCCGGGCATCGCGTGGTCGCCCCGGATTTCCTGGGTTTCGGCCGCTCGGACAAGCCGGTGGACGACGCGGTCTACACGTTCGGCTTCCACCGAGGGATGCTGCTCCGGTTCATCGAGGCGCTCGACCTCGAGCGCGTCACGCTCGTGGTGCAGGACTGGGGCGGATTGCTCGGCCTCACGCTGCCGATGGAATTCCCTGGGCGCATCGACCGGCTGGTCGTGATGAACACGGGACTCGGCATCGGCCGGTCGCCGGGGCCGGGCTTCGACGCCTGGAAGGCTTTCGTCGCCGCGAAACCGGACTTCGACATCGCGGAGTTGATGAAGCGTTCGGTGCCCGGGCTCCAGGACGACGAGGCGGCCGCGTACGCGGCGCCGTTCCCGGATCGGCGCTACCGCGCCGGCGTGCGGCGCTTCCCGGCACTCGTGCCAGTGACGCAGGACATGGAAGGCACGCAGGATTCGCTGCGGGCCGCGCAGTTCTTCCGCGAGCAGTGGAGCGGCCAGTCGTTCATGGCGATCGGACTGCAGGATCCGGTGCTCGGCGCGCCGGTGATGCATGCGCTCGCCAAGGTGATCCGCGGCTGCCCGCCGCCGCTCGAATTGCCGGGTGCGGGCCATTTCACGCAGGAGCACGGCGAGGAAGTCGCGCGATGTGCGCTAGCGGCCTTCGGCGATACCTGACGCGCGGCGGCCCGGGCCCCGTCTAACATGGTCCGGGACCGTCACGGGCGGGGTGCCCATGAGACACCGCGAGCTGCAGTTTCCCGGCTGCCGGGAAACCAGCCTGTTTGGCCAGGCATGGCTGCCGGATCGCGAGCCGCACGCGGTCGTCGTCGTATCGCACGGCCTGGCCGAGCACGGCGGACGCTATCGCGAACTGGCGGAGCGATTGGCGGGTGCTTCGCACCTCGCCGTCTATGCACTCGATCACCGCGGACACGGAAGGTCCGGTGGTACGCGGGCGAACGTCGACCGCTTCGAGTACCTGGTCTCGGACCTCGGCACCTTCGTCGGCCGTGCGCAGCGCGAACACCGGGACGCGTCGGTATTCCTGCTCGGTCACAGCATGGGGGGCGCGATCGCCCTCGCGTGCGCGCTCAAGTATCCCGACGCGCTGCGGGGGCTGGTGCTTTCAGCGCCCGCACTCGCGACGGGACAGGGGGTTTCGCCGTTCAGGCGGGCGATGGTGCGCGTGCTCTCGAGGCTGTCGCCCAACACCGGCGTCATGACCCTCGCGGCCTCCGCCATCAGCCGGGACCGGGCGGTGGTGCGCGCTTACGAGCAGGACCCGCGGGTGCACCACGGCCCCATTCCGGCGCGCACGGCGGCCGAACTGCTCGAGGCGATGGACGCGTTGCCGGCCCACGTCGGCGAGCTGCGCATACCGGTGCTGGTGCAGCACGGCACCGCCGATTCGCTGGTGCCGCTGGCGGCTTGCCAGCCGGTCTACCAGCGCCTCGGCAACGCGCGGACGCGGACGCTCGCCGTGTACGAGGGCCTGTTCCACGAGGTCTACAACGAGCCCGAGCGGGAGCGCGTGATCGTCGACCTCGAGAAGTGGATCAATTCCCGGCGTTGACGGCTGCCGGTCGTTCGAACGGCCGGCAACTGTCCTCGATCTTGCGGCCGCCTTCCTCGAGGAGGTAGTCGCGGAACGCCGTCGCCGCGGGCGGCAGCCAGCGCTCGGAGTGGTGCACCACGTACCAGGTGCGCATGATCGGCGTGTTGTCGACGTCGAGCTTCACGAGCGCGCCGGTCCTGAGCTCGAGGAGCAGCGTGTGCATGGACGTCAGGCTGATGCCGAGCTGCGACATCACCGCATGCTTGGCCATCTCGTTGCCGCTCACGGTGATGCGTTCGCGCGGGACGATGCGGTGCATGGCGAGGAACCCGTCCAGCATGGCCCGCGTCCCGGAGCCCGGCTCGCGCTGCACGATGCACTCGTGACGCAGCTCGATCGGCGCGATACCGCGCTCATTGGCCAGCGGATGTCCCGGCCACGCGATGATGACGTGCGGATTGCCCGCGAAGGGCTCGCGAGTGAGCGCGTCCCCGCTCGTCGCTGCGCCGTCCGCGACGGACTCCGGCCCGCGTCCCATGAGCGCCAGGTCCACGTCGCCGTCGAGCACGCGCCGCGTCAGCTCGTCGCGCGTGGTGACGGCCATGTGCACGGCGATGCCGGGCGAGCGCCGGCGGAACTCCGCGAGGAGCGTGGGCAGGATGTGGGTGGCGGTGGCGAGAATGCCGAGGTGCAGCGTGCCGTCGTCGCGCTTGCGCAGCGCGTCCATCTCCTTGGCGAGCGCCCCGAGGCGCGCGTGGATGTCGTTGGCCGCCGCCAGCGCCCGCTCGCCGGCCGCGGTGAGCCGCAGCCGACGTCCGATGCGATCGAAGGCGGGCACCCCCAGGACCTTCTCAAGTTGTTGAATTTGCTGGGTAATAGCGGGCCCGGTCAGGTACAGCTGCGTGCCGGCCCTGGCCATCGTGCCGCAGTCGGCGACGGCCTTGAGGACTTCCAGCTGGCGCAGGCTGAGGTGTCGCGGGTCCATAAGCAAAAATAACCATAACAGCAAGAAAGACTAAGTATCAATTAATCAACGTCGGATTTACAGTCAATCCATGCCGCAGTTGCTGCGGCCAAGAGGGCGGATTCATGTCAAAGACGGTCACACTTACCGCTGGCGATGCAAGCCAGCGCACCACGGGCAACACGTCGGCCCGCTACAAGGCAGGCGTCCTCAAGTACAAGGAGATGGGCTACTGGGTCCCGGGCTACGAGCCGAAGGACACCGACCTCATCGCCGTCTTCCGCATCACGCCGCAGGATGGTGTCGACCCGGAGGAGGCCGCCGCTGCCGTCGCCGGCGAGTCCTCGACGGCCACCTGGACGGTGGTGTGGACGGACCGCCTGACCGCCTGCGAGAACTATCGCGCCAAGGCCTACCAGGTACAGCCGGTCCCGGGCATCGAAGGCCAGTACTTCGCCTGGATCGCCTACGAGCTCGACCTCTTCGAGGAAGGCTCGATCGCGAACCTCACCGCCTCGATCATCGGCAACGTCTTCAGCTTCAAGCCGCTCAAGGCCGCGCGGCTCGAGGACATGCGCTTCCCGGTCGCCTACGTGAAGACCTTCAGGGGCCCGCCCACGGGCATCGTGGTGGAGCGCGAGCGCCTCGACAAGTACGGCCGGCCGCTGCTCGGCGCCACGATCAAGCCGAAGCTCGGGCTCTCCGGCAAGAACTACGGCCGCGTCGTCTACGAGGCGCTGCTCGGCGGCCTCGACTTCACCAAGGACGACGAGAACATCAACTCGCAGCCCTTCATGCACTGGCGCGACCGCTTCCTCTTCTGCATGGAGGCCGTGCAGAAGGCGCAGGCCGCGACCGGCGAATTGAAGGGGCACTACCTCAACATCACCGCCGGCACCATGGAGGAGCTGTACAGGCGCGCCGAGTTTGCGCGGGACCTCGGCTCCTGCATCATCATGGTGGACCTGATCATCGGCTGGACCGCGATCCAGTCCATCTCGAACTGGGCGCGCGACAACGACATGATCCTGCACATGCACCGTGCGGGACACGGCACCTACACGCGCCAGAAGAACCACGGCGTGTCGTTCCGCGTGATCGCCAAGTGGCTGCGCCTCGCGGGCGTCGATCACCTGCACGCCGGCACCGCGGTGGGCAAGCTCGAGGGTGACCCGCTCACCGTGCAGGGCTACTACAACGTCTGCCGGGACGCTTACACGAAGCAGGACCTGACGCGCGGACTCTTCTTCGACCAGGACTGGGCCGGGCTGCGCAAGGTGATGCCGGTGGCGTCGGGCGGCATCCACGCCGGGCAGATGCACCAGCTGCTCGACCTCTTCGGCGACGACGTGGTGCTGCAGTTCGGCGGCGGCACGATCGGACACCCGATGGGCATCCGGGCCGGCGCCACCGCGAACCGCGTTGCGCTCGAGGCCATGGTGCTCGCGCGCAACGAGGGTCGCGACATCGCGCACGAGGGCCCGCAGATCCTGGTGGAGACTGCGAAGACCTGCCGGCCGCTGCAGGCCGCGCTCGCGACCTGGAAGGACGTCACGTTCAACTACGCTTCGACCGACACCTCGGACTTCGTGCCGACGGCGAGCGTCGCCTGAGGATCAAGCCATGCGCATCACACAAGGCACCTTTTCCTTCCTGCCCGACCTCACCGACGAGCAGATCGCGGCCCAGGTCGAGTACGCGCTCGAGCAGGGCTGGGCCGTCTCCATCGAGTACACGGACGACCCGCATCCCCGCAACACCTACTGGGAGATGTGGGGCATGCCCATGTTCGACCTCAAGGACGCCGCGGGAGTGGTGGCCGAGATCCGCGAGTGCCGCCAGGCGCACCCCGACGAGTACGTCAAGCTGAACGCCTTCGACTCGACCCGTGGCTTCGAGACCATGCGCCTGTCGTTCATGGTCCACCGGCCGAAGCAGGAAGCGCGCTACAAGCTGCGTCGCGAGGAAAGCGCCGGCAGGCTCGTCCGCTACACGCTCGAGCGCGCCTGAGGCCGCGGCGCGGGACATGGCCGGGTCCATCGACCTGAAGGCGCTGCTCGCCGAGTCCGGCGTGGCCAGTGTGCTCGACGAGCTCGACCGCGAGCTCGTGGGGCTCGTGCCCGTCAAGACCCGCATCCGCGAGATCGCCTCGCTGCTGGTCGTCGACAAGGCGCGCGCCGCGCTCGGCGTCCCGGGCGCCAAGCCTTCGCTGCACATGTGCTTCACCGGCAACCCGGGCACCGGCAAGACCACGGTGGCCATGCGCATGGCGACGATCCTCCATCGGCTGGGCCACGTCCGCAAGGGACACCTGGTGGCCGTGACGCGCGACGACCTCGTGGGCCAGTACATCGGCCACACGGCGCCCAAGACCAAGGAGGTGCTGAAGCGCTCGATGGGCGGCGTGCTCTTCATCGACGAGGCCTACTACCTCTACCGCCCCGAGAACGAGCGCGACTACGGCCAGGAGGCCATCGAGATCCTGATGCAGGTGATGGAGAACCAGCGCGAGGACCTCGTGGTGATCTTCGCGGGCTACAAGGGCCGCATGGACACCTTCTTCCAGAGCAACCCCGGCCTCGGCTCGCGGGTGGCCCACCACATCGATTTTCCCGACTACACGGTCGCGGAGCTCGAGGCGATCGCGCAGCGCATGGTCGCGGGGCTGGGGCTGCGGCTGTCGTCGCCGGCCCGCGAGGCCCTGGCCGAGTACCTGCGACTGCGACGCGAGCAGCCAAACTTCGCCAATGCCCGCTCGCTGCGCAACGCGCTCGATCGCGCGCGACTGCGCCAGGCGCGCCGCCTGCTCGAGACGGGCACCGTCGACGCCGAGATGCTCATGACGTTCGAGGCCGAGGACATCCGTGCGAGCCGCGTCTTCGACGCGGGCCGCGGTCACGTCGAGGCCGAGGAGGCCGCATGCTGAACCCGGGCTACACGACGATCTCCAAGTTCCTGATCCAGCAGGTGCCCGAGGGGCCGCACGGCCGCGAGCTGGCGGCGCTGCTCGTGGACGTCGCGGCCGTGATCAAGGCGATCTCCGCCGCGGTCGGCAAGGGCCCGCTCGTCGGTCTCGCCGGCCTCGCCGGCACCGAGAACGTGCAGGGCGAGGCGCAGAAGAAGCTCGACGTGCTTGCCGACGAGCTGTTCGCCCGCGGCGTCGAGTGGAGCGGCCTCGTCGGCGCGCTTGCCTCGGAGGAACGCGAGGACGTGCACTTCGTCGACGGCAGCGGCCGCCTCGCGCTGGTGTTCGACCCGCTCGACGGGTCGAGCAACCTCGACGTCAACCTGCCGGTCGGCTCCATATTCTCGGTGCTGCTGCTGTCCGAGACGGCGCAAAGCACCGCCGCCGTGCTGCAACCGGGCACCCGGCAGCTCGCCGCGGGCTACGCGATCTACGGGCCGTCCACGCAGGTGGTGATGACGGTGGGCCGTGGCACCCACGGCTTCACGCTCGATCGCGAGATCGGCAACTTCGTGCTCACCCACCCCGACATCCGCGTCCCCGAGGACGGTTCGGACTACCTCATCAACGCCTCGAACCGCCGCTTCTGGGAGCCGCCGATCACGCGTTACGTGGACGAGTGCAAGGCCGGGAAGGAGGGCCCGCGCGGTCGGGACTTCAACACGCGCTGGGTGGCCTCGATGGTGGCCGACGTCCATCGCATCCTGCTGCGCGGCGGCGTCTACATGTACCCGCGCGACCAGAAGGAAGCGAACCGCGAGGGGCGCCTGCGCCTGCTCTACGAGGCGAACCCGATGGCCATGATCGTCGAGCAGGCCGGCGGCGCGGCCTCGACCGGCCGCGGCCGCATCCTGGAAGTGGAGCCGCAGCGCATCCACCAGCGGGTCCCGGTGATCCTGGGATCGCGCTCGGAAGTGGCACGCGTCGAGCGCTACCACGCGGAGTTCGACCGGGGCGAGGACAAGCCCTACAGCTCGCCGCTGTTCGGCGAGCGCTCGCTCTTCACCAACGCCTGATCGCGGCCACGGAGACCCGACATGTCGGCGAGACATCCCATCATCGCGGTGACCGGTTCCTCCGGCGCGGGTACCACGACCGTCAAGACCACCTTCGAGTGGATATTCCGACGCGAGAAGATCGACGCGGCGATCGTCGAGGGCGACGCCTTCCATCGCTACGACCGAGTCGAGATGCGCCAGAAGATGAAGGACTCGGAGACCGCGGGCAACCAGCACTTCAGCCACTTCGGGCCCGAGGCCAACCTGTTCGGCGAGCTCGAGGCGCTGTTCCGGAGCTACGCCTTGAGCGGCAAGGGCCGTTCGCGCACCTACATACACGACGCGGACGAGGCCGCCCGGCACGGCGGCGAGCCCGGCACCTTCACGCCGTGGACCGAAGTCGGCGAGGGCTCGGACCTGCTGTTCTACGAGGGGCTGCACGGAGCCATCGCTACCGAGGAACACGACGTCGCGCGCCACGTGGACCTGCTGGTCGGCGTGGCACCCAGCATCAACCTCGAGTGGATCCAGAAGCTGCACCGCGATCGCAGCCGCCGCGGCTACTCGACCGAGGCGGTGGTGGACACGGTCCTGCGCCGCATGCCGGACTACGTGAACTACATCTGCCCGCAGTTCTCGCGCACGCACATCAACTTCCAGCGCGTGCCGACGGTGGACACCTCGAACCCGTTCATCGCCAAGGACATCCCGACGGCCGACGAGAGCTTCCTGATCGTGCGCTTCGCGAACCCGCGCGGCATCGATTTTCCCTACCTGCTGTCGATGATCCACGACTCCTTCATGTCGCGGCCGAACACGCTGGTGCTGCCCGGGGGCAAGCTGCCGCTCGCGATGCAGATCATCCTCACGCCGCTGATCCTGCGCATGATGGACACGAAGAAGCGGGCCTACTGACCTCGCCGCAGCATTGCCTTTGCGACGTCCAGCACCGGCAGCACGGTCGCCGAGACGCCGAGCACCATCGCCCAGTCCGCGACGGACAGGGCGAAGGTGCCGAACGGTCCCTGCAGCACCGGCAGGTACAGGACGAGCGTCAGCAGCGAGACTTCCCACGCGACCGCGAGGTTGAGCCAGTGGTTGGCGAATGGCCGCCGCAGCACCGAGTAGTGGTCCGAGCGGTAGCTGTACGCCTTCAGGAACTGGATCAGCACCAGGGACACGAAGGTCAGCGTCATTGCCTCGGGCAGCGGCCGCCCCGAGTACAGCAGCCAGGCGAAGAGCCCCACGTTCACGATCATCGACCATGCGCCGCCGACGAGCATCAGCTTGACGACCCGTGGCCCGAAGATGCCGGCATGCGGGTCTCGAGGCGGGCGATTCATCAGGTCGGGCTCCGGCGGATCCACCGCGAGCGCGAGCGCCGGCAGGCCGTCCGTCGCGAGGTTCACGTAGAGGATCTGCACGGCCGTGAGCGGCAGCGGCATGCCGAGCAGGGCCGTGCCCGCCATGAGCCCGATCTCGCCGACGTTCGACGACAGCAGGAACATCAGGTACTTCTTGATGTTGCCGAAGATGCCGCGGCCTTCCTCGATGGCGGCCACGATGGACGCGAAATTGTCGTCGGTCAGGGTCATGGCCGCGGCCTCGCGCGCCACGTCCGTGCCGCTCACACCCATCGCGATGCCGATGTCGGCCTTCTTGAGCGCCGGAGCGTCGTTGACGCCGTCGCCCGTCATCGCGACCACGTGGCCGAGCCTCTGCAGCGCTTCGACGACCCGCATCTTGTCGGCAGGGGAGACGCGCGCGTAGACGTCGATCTTCGCGACCTCGCGCTCGAGCGCCGCGTCGTCCAGGTTGCCGAACTCCGTACCGGTGACTACCCGGCCGCCCTTCAGCAGGCCGAGCTCACGCGCGATGGCCTCGGCCGTGAGCGGGTGGTCGCCGGTGATCATCACGACCCTGATGCCGGCGTGCTCGCAGGTCTCGATGGCCGCGCGGGCCTCCGGCCGCGGCGGATCGGACATACCGACCAGCCCGAGCAGGGTCATGTCGCGCTCGGCGTTGCCGCGCGTGGCATCGCGACGGGTCGCCACGGCCAGCACCCGCAGCGCGTCCCCGGCCATGCGGCGTGCCGCGACCATGATGCGGTCGCGGGCCGGCGCATCCAGCGGGACGGCGCCCTGCGCCGTCAGTTCGGCGACGCATCCCGCGAGAATCACCTCCGGAGCGCCCTTCGCGAAGGCGACGCACGTACCGCTCGCGGCATGCAGCGTCGTCATCCGCTTCGACTCCGAGGAGAACGGGATCTCGTCGATGCGCGGCAGTGCCGCATCGAGCTGCGCCTTGCGCAGGCCGGCCTTCGCCGCGACGACGACGAGCGCACCCTCCGTGGGGTCACCCTTGATCGTCCACACGCCCGCCGCGGGATCGTGCACGAGGTGCGCGTCGGATGCCCGGGCGCCGGCCTCGAGAAGGTCGCGCGCCATGCGGCACGGTTCCTCGCGCGCGCCGGCCGCGACCTCGAGCCTGGTTCCGTCGATGCAGAAGTCCCCGTCCGGCGCGTACCCCGAACCGGTCACGTCCACGAACTGCCCGGCGACGTACAGGCGGCGCACCGTCATCTCGTCCCGCGTCAGGGTGCCGGTCTTGTCCGTGCAGATCACGGAGGTGCTGCCGAGCGTCTCCACTGCGGCCAGCCGCCGCATCAGCGCGCGGCGCCGCACGAGGCGCTGCACGCCGAGCGCCAGCGAGATCGTCACGACGGCGGGGAGCGCCTCGGGCACGACGGCGACGGCGAGCGCGATGCCGAACACAAGCATCTCGACGAACGGCTGGCCGCGAAGCACCCCCAGCGCGACGATCAGTGCCACGACCGCCAGCGCCGCGCGCGCCAGCGTGCGCCCGAGCCTGTCGAGGTTGACCTGCAGCGGGGTGCGACCGGGCTCGACACCGAGCAGCATCTCGGCGATCCGGCCGAACTCGGTGCCCTGTCCGGTCGCCACGACGACCGCGAGCCCGCGGCCGTACGCCACGCTGGTGCCCGCGTACACCATGTTGCGCCGGTCGCCGACGGGCGCATCGGCTTCGTGCAGCGCCTCGGCGTGCTTCTCCACCGGCGTCGACTCGCCGGTGAGCGCGGCTTCCTGCAACTTGAGGTTGACGGATTGCAGCAGGCGGCCATCGGCGGCGACGCGGTTGCCTGCCGCGAGGACCAGGATGTCGCCCGGCACGACCTCGCGCGCCGGAAGCTCCAGCTCCGCTCCGCCGCGCACCACCGTGGCCCGCGGGGCCGTCATCTCCTGCAGGGCCTCGATCGCGCGCTCCGCGCGATATTCCTGGACGAACCCGAGCAGGACGGCGAACAGGACGATCACGGTGATCGCGATGGCTTCGACGACGTGGCCAAGCATCGCCGAGAGCGCGGTGGCCACCAGCAGGATGACGATCAGGACGTTCTTGAACTGCCCGGCCAGCAACTGCCATGGCGAGATACTCTTGGCGGCCTGCAGTTCGTTTGGACCAACCGTCTCGAGCCGGTGTCGCGCCTCCGCAGTCGAGAGTCCACCGTGGCCCGACTGCAGCAGTCGCACGGACTCGTCCGCGGTCCGCGCGTGCCAGGGGCACGCCGCGGCGCCGGCGTCGGCGACGGGACTTGCGGTCGCTGCAGATGTCATGGCGCGCAGTTGCACTGGATCGATTATCACGATCCGGCGCGATCCGCTCATCGGGTATTATCCCGACTCGGCCTCTGACCCGGGCGTCCTCAGCCGAAGACCCGCTTCATCACCGGGCCCATGCGGCGCATGCCGGCGATCGCGGTGGCGCAGGCCAGGCCGCCCATCATCGCGCCCGTCACCCCGCAGGACATCACGTCCTGGCCCGTGAGCCAGAGTCCCGGGACCCGGGTGCGCGGCCTGAGCCAGGACTGCTGCAGCCGGGCGGGGTCGTGGTCGAGGCCGTACAGCTCGCCGCGCTCCCAGCCGCAGAACCACTGCATGGACAGGGGCGTCGAGACTTCCCAGTAGTCGATGCGTCCGCGCAGCTGCGGCGCCTTGTCGTAGAGGTGCTCGAGCAGGCGCTCGCCGAGGGAAGTCTTGAGCGCTTCGTAGTCGTCGCCGCGCTTGCCCCAGGTGCTGCCGGCCCAGCGCTCGAACAGCGCGTACGGCGCCGGGGCCACGATCTCGATGGTCGAGCGCCCGGGGTGACGCCGCGCGAAGTCCGGGTCCTTCGCGGAGGGGAAGGAGACGTACACGACGGGGAAGGGCCCGGTCGGGTCGGCGATGAAGCGGTCGAGTGCCGCGTCGTGGTCGTTGCCGGGGTAGATCCAGTAGTTCGTCTTGGGCAGCCCGAGTTCCTCGGCGGTGCCCTGCAGACCAATGTACATCCCCAGGTGGCCGATGCTCGGTTTCACGGTTCGGCAGCAGCTGGTCGTAACCGCGCTCGCGCGCCACGGGCGCGGGCAGCAGGCGCGCGAAGGTGTTCATCGCGCCCGCGTCGGAAATCACGCAGCGGGTCTCGATCTCGTTGCCGTCCGCCATGCGCACCCCGCGTGCGCGGCCGTCGCGCACCAGGATCTCCTCGACCCGTGCGTAGGTGAACACCTCGCCGCCGGTCGCGCGGATGCGCGGCAGGATCGTGTCGGCGATGCGCCATGCGCCGCCGACCGGATAGAACCCGCCATGCAGGTAGTGCTTGGCGATGAGCGCCTGGATGACGAATGACGAGCGCTTTGGCGGCAGCCCCATGTCGCCCCACTGGCCGGTCAGCACCGCGATGAGTTCGGGGTCGGAGGTGAGCTCCGACAGCACCTCCCACGTCGTGCGATTGAAGCTTTGTGGCAGGCGCCGTCGCAGCCACGGGCCCGCCACCGCGGCGGCCCAGGGTGGCAGCGTGCGGTCGAGCGCGAACGTGCGCATGCCGCGCGAGACCTCTGCAAGCAGGTCGAGGTAACGGTCGATCGCGCCCGCCTCGCGTGGAAAGTATCCGACCAGGTTGTCGCGGAAGGCCTCGCGTCCGGCGACGGCGTCGTAGACGTTGCCGCCGATGAAGAAGCGGTCGTAGTGCGCGTCCATCGGCGCCCAGGCCAGGTGCCCGCCGGTGAGGAAGTCCATCAGCCGCCGCACCGTGGTCCGCGTCCCCATGTCGCCGATGTAATGCACGCCGACGTCCCACTCGTAGCCGGCGCGGTCGTAGCTGTGCGTGGCGCCGCCTGCGGTGTAGTGCTGCTCCATCACGGCGACCCGCCAGCCGAGCTCGCCGAGCAGGGCGGCCGTCGTGAGTCCGCCGATACCCGAGCCGATGACGAGCGCGTCGTAAGGCCCATTGAGCCGCGAGGCGCGGTAGCGGTGGCCGATGCGTAGGGTGCTGGGCTTGAGCTGCGCCATGGGGAACCTCGCGGGCCGCTAAGGTACCATCGTCGCGGTATGACGACGAAGCGCGCAAACGCCGGGCCGCGCGGCGTGCGGATGCGGCGCTGGGAGTCCCTCGACGACGAGGCGTTGCTCGGCCTGCGATTCCGCGACCTCGGGCTCAAGCTCGAGGACAGCCTGGCGTGGCCCGCGGTGCAGCGGCTCGACGCCGAGCTCGAGCGGCGCGGCTTGCGCTTCATGCCGCACGCGTGGCTCGCCGAGGAGTGGTTCTCGCCGGACGGCGTGCCCGGCATCGCGATCCCGTTCTTCGTGGCCCACCCACGCCTGCGCCAGCTCGAGCGCCGGCACATGGGCGAGGTCGAGGGCGGCAGCCGGCACTGGATGATCCGCATCCTGCGCCACGAGGCCGGCCATGCGATCGACGCGGCCTACGGGTTGCGCCGCCGCGCGGACTGGCGTGCGGTGTTCGGCCGCTCCTCGGAACCCTACCCGCGCGAATACACGACGCGCCCGGGCAGCCGGCGCCACGTACTGCACCTCGGCCACTGGTACGCGCAGAGCCACCCGACCGAGGACTTCGCGGAAACCTTCGCGGTCTGGTTGCAGCCGAAGGCGCGCTGGCGGCGTGAGTACGCGGGTTGGCCGGCGCTCGCCAAGCTCGAGTACGTGGACCGGCTGATGACCGGGATCGCCGGTCGACCGCCGGTGAACCGCGACCGCTCGCGGGTCGAGCCGCTGTCGGCCAACGGGCGCACGCTCGGGGCACACTACCGGCGCAAGGCGGCGCTCTACCGCCAGTACGACCCGCGCTACGACGCCTGGTTGCGACGCGCGTTCGAGGCGCGGGTCGAACGGCCGGCCGGCGTGCCGGCCTCCCGCTTCGTCCGCGAGATCGAGCCGCAGCTCCGGCGGTTGCTGGTGCGCCGCGCCCGGCTGCACCCGTACCTCGTGGATCATGCCATCGACATGCTGGTGCACCGCACGCGCCAGCTCGACCTCGTGCTGCGCGGGCCGCGCCGCGAGAGCAAGCGACGCGTCGTGCGACTCCACGAGCGCGTCGTGCTCGACGTGCTGCGCCGCAACCGGGAGAACTACGCGCTATGAGGAGACGCCGCGTACTGCTCATGGTCCACGAGACGCTGGTGCCGCCGGACGACATCGCCGGCCGCCCGGAGTCCGACATCGAGCACTGCCGCACGGAGTACAACGTGCTCTCGACGTTGCGGCGCATCGGTCATCACGTGCGCGTGGTCGGCGTCGGCGACCGGCTGACCGAGGTGCGCGAGGCGATCCGCGACTGGCGTCCGCACGTCCTGTTCAACCTGCTCGAGGAGTTCTCGGGCATCGCCAGCTACGACCATTACGTGGTGGCCTTCCTCGAGCTGATGCGCCAGCCCTACACCGGCTGCAATCCGCGCGGCATGATGATCTCGCGCGACAAGGTGCTTGCCAAGCAGGTGCTCGCCTCGCACCGCATCCCGACGCCGCGCTTCCAGCTGTTCCCGCACGGCCAGCGTTTCCGCGAGCCGCGCCGCCTGACGTTCCCGCTGTTCGTCAAGTCGGCGACCGACGATGCCTCGCTCGGCATCTCGCAGGCGTCGATGGTCGAGGACATGGCGCGGCTGCGCGAGCGGGTCGAGTTCATCCACGAGCAGGTGCACAGCGACGCGCTGGTGGAGGAGTACATCGACGGCCGCGAGCTGTACGTCGGTGTGCTCGGCAACGAGCGCCTCACGGCGCTACCGGCCTGGGAGATGGATTTCGGCAGCCTGCCCGAGGTGCAGTCGGCGATCGCGACGCGCAAGGTCAAGTGGGATCCCGCCTACCAGGCGAAGCACGGCATCGCGACCGGCCCGGCGCGGGGGCTCGGCCACGGGCAGCAGGAGTCCCTCGCGCGCCTGGCCAGGCGCATCTATCGCGCGCTGCACATGAGTGGCTACGCACGCATGGACCTGCGCATGCGCGCCGACGGGAGCGTGTTCGTGCTCGAGGTGAATGCGAACCCGAACCTGACCTACGGCGAGGATTTCGCGGAATCGGCGGAAACGGCCGGCGTCGAATACGAGGCCCTGATCGGCCGCATCGTGCGGCTCGGGCTCGCCTACCGGCCCGAGTGGCGCCTGTTCGAGAGTTGAAGGAGCGAGGAATGCAACGCACGACCATCACGCTGGACGACGACCTGATGGACCGGCTCGACGGGTTCATACGGTGCTGCGCGGCGCCGTCGAGGACGTCCGCCACTTTGCGGACCACGTGATCGCCGAGCGCGGTGTGCGCCACGTGCGCCGGCGCTGACTCGTGCTGTGCCGCAGCGCGCACGAAGCGAATGCATCGCGTTGCGGTGCCGTCCCGAGTTGACGTAATGCGGGCGAGCGCGGCAAAAACCCGCCAGTTGCGTCACAGATTCGAGCGGACCCGCCCCGCACCCCTTTTGCGGGCCGCGGTTCGGGCTACCGTCGCACCACGTTCGCAATACCGTTGCGAGGCAGGTGCGCGATGGCCCATCGAACATGGTGCAGCGTCGTCTTCGGACTGGCCTTCGGCGGCACGCTGCCCTGCGCTGCCGAGGAGGCCCCGGGCGGGGTGATCGACGACGCGCGCGCCTTCCTGCAGTCGAGCCCCTCGCGCCTGCACGAGCTGCTGCTGCGCCACATCACCATGTCCGAACGCAACAAGCCCGACTGGCTGCTCGAGCAGTCCCACGACGACTGGGACCCCGAGCCCGCGCCGGGTGACGACGGCCTGCAACTCGTCGTGCAGGAGGATCGCCGCGACGGCACGGACCTGCTCACGCTGCGCCACCCCCTTGCGGAAAGTGGCCCGCTGCGCGCTTACGCCGGCGCGGGTCTGAACCAGGTCGTGTACTACTCCGAGTTCGGGATCGACCCGACCTTCTACACCAAGCGCAATCGCCACCGTTCCCTGGGCGGAGCGGCGGAACTCGGCGCCGAGTTGCGTTTCAGCGAGCGCGTCAACCTCACGGCGGACGTGCGCTGGATCGAGATCGACGGCGAGGCGAGCGTGCTGAAGAGCGACAAGGGGCTGGTCGGTGCCGACCCGGTGTCGTTCGGCCTCTCGATCGGCTGGCGCTTCCGCTGAGCGGGGTTCAGGCGATCGCCAGCGCGGTCGCCAGCGCCGCGTCGATCGCCAGCGCAGCGCCTACGCGCAACCGGCCCTGCATCACTGCGCCGGCGACCCACAACGCGGCCACGATCGCGGCCGACCACGCGGCGAGGATCGTCGAGCCCAGGTCCGCCGAATACCAGAGCAGCGGCATCGTGCCGAGCACCGCGACCGCGAGCTGCACGGCCGCGAAGATGCGCGCGCCCCGCGACATCGGCGGGTCGTAGCGGCGTACGCGCCGCACGTCGAACGAGGGCTTGCACCATGGCTTGCCGCTCACCGTGGCCGGCTCCCAGCCCGGCGGCTTCAGCCACACCAGCAGCTTGTCGCCCCAGCGTGGAGCACGCCAGGAGCGGCGCGCGAGGTCGGCGTACACCTCGAGATTGGCCCACAGCGGGTCCCAGGATTCGAGCGGCGCCCGCGTGCCATACACGCACTTCTCGTCCTCCTCGACGAAGGTGCCGAACAGCCGGTCCCAGGCCATGAAGATCCCGCCGTAGTTGCGGTCGAGGTAACGGTCGTTGACGGCGTGGTGCACGCGGTGGTTCGAGGGCGAGGCGAACCAGCGATCGAACCAGCCGAGCCTGCCGACCTGTTCGGTGTGGATCCAGTACTGGTAGAGGAGGTCGACGATCGCGGCCGCGACGAACACCTGCGGCGGAATGCCACACACCGCCATCGGCAGGTAGAAGATCCACCCGAGCAGGGCGCCCGAGCTCGTCTGCCGGAGCGCGGTCGAGAGGTTGTACTCCTGGCTCTGGTGGTGCACGACGTGCGAGGCCCAGAAGATCGCGCTCTCGTGGCCCAAGCGGTGGTTCCAGTAGTAGCAGAAGTCGTAGAACACGATCGCGAGCGCCCACACCCACCACTCGCCGGCCGGCAGCTGCCAGGGCGCGGCGATCGCGTAGACGGCGGCGTAGATGCCGACGGCCAGCAGTCGCGTGAAGAGCCCGGACACCTGGCTCATCACGCCGAGGCTCAGGCTGTTCACGGCGTCGTTGACCCGGTAGTTGCTCCGGCCGCGGGCGCGGCCGATCGCATACTCGAGCGCGATCAGCGCGAAGAACACCGGCGTGGCGAGTGCGATCGTCTTTCCCATGGGCCGCCTTCAGTCCTCGACGTGCCAGTCGCGCGAGCGCTCGACGGCGCGCTCCCATTGTCGCAGCCGCGCGGCGGCCGCGTCGCGCGGCAGCGCCGGCTCGAAGCGTCGGTCCACCTTCCAGTTGGCCGCGACCTCGTCGGTCGAGCCCCAGAAGCCCACTGCGAGCCCCGCCAGGCATGCCGCACCGAGGGCCGTGGTCTCCGTGACGCTGGCCCGGACGACGGGCACGCCGAGCAGGTCGGCCTGGAACTGCATCAGGAGGTGGTTCGCGGTCGCGCCCCCGTCCACGCGCAGCTCGACCAGCGGCTGGCGCGCATCGCGCTGCATCGCGAGCAGCACCTCGGCGCTCTGGAACGCGATGGCTTCGAGGGCCGCCCGCGCGATGTGGGCCTTCGTCGTGCCGCGCGACAGCCCCACGATGGTGCCGCGGGCATAGGCGTCCCAGTGCGGGCTGCCGAGACCCGTGAATGCCGGGACGAGATACACGCCTCCCGAGTCCGGAACGCTTGCCGCCAGTGCCTCGACATCCGCGGATCTCTCGATGATGCCCAGCCCGTCGCGCAGCCATTGCACGACCGCGCCACCGACGAACACCGCGCCCTCGAGCGCGTAGTACCGCTCGTCCGTGTGCCAGGCCACCGTGGTGAGCAGCCGGTTCGCCGAGGGCTGCGGCTCGCGACCGGTGTTCATCAGCATGAAGCAGCCGGTGCCGTAGGTGTTCTTGGCCATGCCGGGCCGGAAGCAGGCCTGGCCGAACAGCGCCGCCTGCTGGTCTCCCGCGATGCCGCCCAGCGGCAGCTCGCGCCCGTTCACGAGCGCGAACGCCTCCCCGCGCGACAGCATCGACGGCACCACCCGCGGCAGCACGGCGCGCGGGATACCGAAGAGTTCGAGTGCGTGGTCGTCCCAGTCGCCGCTCGCGATGTCGAGCAGCAGCGTGCGGCTCGCATTCGAGGCGTCGGTGATGTGCTGGGCGCCGCGCGACAGCTTCCACGCGAGCCACGAATCGATCGTGCCGAAGGCGAGCTCGCCGCGCTCCGCGCGTGCGCGGATTTCGCGATCGCTGTCGAGCAGCCAGGCGAGCTTGGTGCCGGAGAAGTACGGGTCGAGCAGCAGGCCGGTGCGCCGCGCGATCTCAGGCTCGTGCCCCGTGGCCTTGAGTCGCGCGCACAGGTCTGCCGTGCGACGATCCTGCCAGACGATGGCGGGAGCCACGGGACGCCCCGTCGCACGGTCCCAGAGCACCGTCGTTTCGCGCTGGTTGGTGATGCCGACGGCGGCGACGTCCTCGCTCGTCGCACGTGCACGCGCCAGCACCTCGGCGATCGTCGCGGCCTGCGTCGCCCAGATTTCCTCGGCGTCGTGCTCCACCCAGCCCGAGCGCGGGAAGTGCTGCGTGAACTCGCGTTGCGCCGTCGCGACGATGCGACCGTCGTGGTCGAACAGGATGGAGCGCGAACTCGTCGTGCCCTGGTCCAGCGCGAGTACGAAGCGAGTCACCTCAGTGATCCACGTGTGCTGCCAGCCACGCGTCGATCGTCGCGGCGGCTCGGGGCGGCAGGTGCAGGCCGAGCTTGGAACGACGCCACAGGATGTCCTCGGCCGTCATGGCCCATTCGTCGCGGCGCAGGTGGTGGACTTCCGCGGCATGGAGGCCGGGGACCACTGGCTCGCCGAGGCCGGAGAGCTCGCTTGCGGCGCCGACCAGCCGGTCGATGCGGGTGCCGTAGGCGCGCGCGTAGCGGTGCAGCAGTGCGGCGGGCAGCCACGGGTAGCGCAGTGCGGTCGAGGCGAGGAACCTCTCGAAGTCGGCACCTGGCATGTCGCCGCCCGGCAAGGATGCACTGGCGGTCCACGGGCCCTGGTGGTTGCCGAGCGCCGGAGCGAGCGCGTCCACGACGTCTTCTGCCAGCTTGCGGTAAGTCGTGATCTTGCCGCCGTACACGGACAGCAGGGGCGGCCCCTTGCGGTCGAACTCGAGCACGTAGTCGCGGGTGACGCTCTTCGGGTCGTCCGTGGACTTGGCGAGCAACGGCCGGAGCCCGGCGAACGTCCAGGCGACGTCCTTGCGCACCAGGCCCCGCGAGAAATAGCGGTTCGCCATTCCGAGGAGGTAGTCCACCTCGTCGGAGTCGATGGCGGGCGTCGCGAGGTCGCCCGCGTAGTCGCGCTCCGTGGTGCCGATCAGCGTGAAATCGCCGGCGAAGGGCAGGGTGAACACGAAACGCCCGTCCGGCGCCTGGAAGATGTAGGCGTACTCGTGGTCATACAGCTGCGGCACGACGATGTGGCTGCCCTTGATGATGCGCGGGTGATGGCCGGCCGGCACGGGCGAGGCTTCGTCGAGGAACCGTGCCACCCACGGACCCGTGGCATTGACGACCGCCCGCGTGCGAACCAAGGATTCGGCGCCGTCCTCGCGCACCAATGTCGCCGTCCACGCGCCTTGCTCGCGGCGGATCGAAGCGCAGCGCGTGCGCGTCAATACCGTCGCACCGTGCTCGCGCGCGTCCAGGGCCGTCAGCACCACGAGTCTCGCGTCGTCCACCCAGGCGTCGGAATACACGAAGCCCCTCGTGTAGCGGGGATCGAGCGGCGCGCCCGCCGGGTGCGAGCGCAGGTCGACCGTCCGCGAGCCGGGGAGGAAGCGCCGGCGGGCCAGGTGGTCGTAGAGGAACAGGCCCGCGCGCATCATCCAGACCGGCCGCAGGTTGTCGTCGTGCGGAAGCACGAAGCGCAGCGGCCAGACGATGTGCGGGGCGGAGGCGAGCACGATCTCGCGCTCGCGCAGCGATTTGCGCACCAGCTTGAAGTCGTAGTACTCGAGGTAGCGCAGGCCACCGTGGATCAGCTTGGTGCTCGCGGAGGAGGTGTGCGAGGCGAGGTCGTGCTGCTCGCAGAGCAGGACTGCGAGCCCGCGGCCCGCCGCGTCGCGGGCGACGCCCGCGCCGTTGATGCCGCCGCCGACGACGAGCAGGTCGAATGTTGGTGGAGGCATTCTGGCTATTATGTGCGAATCCTGGGCGCGGGGAGAACGGCGTGACGGCCCGGTTCGACTATGACCTCTTCGTGATCGGCGCGGGATCGGGCGGCGTGCGCGCGGCGCGGACGGCCGCCGGATTCGGCGCCAGGGTCGCGATCGCCGAGGCCTATCGGCCGGGCGGAACCTGTGTCGTGCGCGGCTGCATTCCGAAGAAGCTGCTGGTGTACGCCGCGCACTTTCGCGACGATCTCGAGGATGCGGCGGCCTACGGCTGGTCGGCGCATGCGTCGTTCGACTGGGCGACGCTGCTCGCCAACAAGGACCGCGAGATCGCCCGCCTCGAGGACATCTACCGTACGCTGCTCAAGAGCGCAGGGGCCACGCTGCTCGAGGGCCGCGCCGTGCTGACGGACGCCCACACCGTGGCCGTGGACGGGCGACGCTTCACCGCCGCGCATGTGCTGGTCGCGACGGGCGGGCAACCGGTGCGGCCCGACGTGCCGGGCGCAGAGCTTGGCATCACGTCGAACGAGGCGTTTGCGCTCGGCGCGCTGCCGCCGCGCGTGCTCGTCGTCGGCGGCGGCTACGTCGCGATGGAATTCGGCGGCATCTTCAACGGGCTCGGCGCACGCGTCACGATCGCCCACCGTGGCGAGCAGGTCCTGCGCGGCTTCGACGACGACGTACGCCGTCACCTGCACGACGAACTGCAGCGCAGGGGGTTCGACCTGCGCTTGCGTTGCGACCTGCGCCGGATCGAGCGGCGCCGGGATGGCGCGCTGGATGCCGAATTGACGGCAGGCGGTGCCGCGCAGGTCCTCGAGGTCGATGCGGTCATGTTCGCGACGGGCCGTCGACCCTCGACCGCTGGCCTCGGCCTGGAGTCGCTGGGGGTGCGACTGGACGCGGCGGGCAGCGTGGTCGTCGACCAGTATTCGCGCAGCAGCGTGCCAGGCATCCACGCGGTGGGCGACGTCACCGATCGAATCGCGCTCACGCCGGTCGCCATACGCGAGGGGGCCGCGCTTGCGACGACGCTGTTCGGCAGCCGCCCGGTGGCGGTCGACCATCGCGACGTGCCGCACGCCGTGTTCAGCCAGCCCCCGGTCGGCACGGTCGGCATGTCCGAAGCCGCCGCTGTCGCCGAACTCGCGGCGGTGGACATCTACGCGTCGACGTTCCGGCCGCTCAAGCACACGCTCTCGGGCCGCAACGAGCGAACGCTGGTGAAGCTGGTCGTGGATGCGGTGAGCCAGCGCGTCGTGGGCGCACACATGGTCGGTCCCGATGCACCGGAGGTCATCCAGGGCGTTGCGATTGCCGTGAAGGCCGGGCTCACCAAGGAGCAATTCGATGCGACGGTCGCCATTCACCCGACGGCGGCCGAGGAGTTCGTGACCTTGCGCGACAGACGCACGGTGCGTCGATGAGGGGAGCTCAGCGGTAGAGCAGCACGGGCTCGCGCTCGTCGCGCCAGACCTGCTCGTCGGCGGTGGCGAGCGCCGCCAGGTCGGCGGGCGCGGCCGCCGGGTCGTCCACCCAGCGCCGCAGCAGTTCGCTGCCGTTGATGAGGTCGATGGCGAGTCGCTCGTGCTCATACTCGTAGGGAAAATCGCGCCACAGGTCGTAGTCCGGGCGCAGCCGCCGCAGCGCCTTGAACGCGAGCGCCTGCAGCCGCCAGGGCCGGAAAGCGCCGTGATCGTACGCGCCGTCCTCGACGTGAACCTGCAGGCCGGCGCACAGCCGCGCGGCGTGCTTGTGGAACGTGGGCTCGAACCAGCAGGGACGCAGCCGGCAACCGTGCAGCCACTCGGGCGCGAGCCGCTGCATCTCGTTCACGAGCGCGGCGATGTCGAGGTCCGGCGCGCCGAAGAGCTCGAGCGGGCGGGTCGTGCCGCGGCCCTCGGAAAGGGTCGTGCCCTCGAGCATGACGGTCCCCGGGTAGCAGCGCGCCATCCAGAGGCTGGGCGCATTCGGGCTCGGGTTGATCCAGGTGCGCTCGCCGAGCGGCCAGCCGGATCCCGGTGCGTTCGCGGGGGACCAGCCGCGCATCTCGATCACGCGGTAGTCCACCTCGAGGCCGAGGCGGCCGATGAACCAGTGCCCGAGCTCGCCGAGCGTGAGTCCGTGCCGCATGGGCATCTCGCCTGCGCCGACGAAGCTCTCCCAGCCGACGCGCAGGCTCAAGCCCTCCACGGGCCGGCCGATGGGATTGGGCCTGTCGAGCACCCACACCGTCTTGCCGTGCCGGGCCGCGGCCTCGAGCACGTAGCGCAGCGTGGTGATGAACGTGTAGATGCGGCAGCCGAGGTCCTGCAGGTCCACCAGCAGCACGTCGAAGCTGTCCATCATCGCGTCGGTGGGCCGCCGAACCGTCCCGTACAGGCTGAACACCGGGATGCCGTGCGCCGGGTCGCGGAAGTCGGGCGACTCGACCATGTTGTCCTGCTTGTCGCCGCGCAGCCCGTGCTGTGGGCCGAAGGCCGCCGTGATGTGCAGGTCGTCAAGTGCCGCGAGTGCGTCGAGCGAATGCCTGAGGTCCGCCGTGACGGAGGCCGGGTGCGCAAGGAGCGCGACACGCCGTCCCGCGAGCGGCGCGCGCAGGGCGGGCTCGGCGAGCAGCCGGTCGATGCCGAAGCTCACCATGTGCTCTCCCGCGCGACGCTGAGCACGAAGCTGTCCGGGTGATGGAAGTCCGGGACCTCCGCGGCGTGCGCCAGTGCCCAGTACGAGAGCTTTCCGTCCGTCGCCTCGACGACCGCGGCGAGTCCGAGCCGCAGCGTCGCCTCCCCGGGCAGCGCGAGCAGGGCCTCGAGCGGCACGTAGGCTTCCAGCGCGATGCGGTCGTCGGTCACGCTGGCCGCGATCAGCGGGTCGGTCGCATAGTCGAGCGGTGCCATGCCTTCGCGATAGCCCGAGAATCCGTAGACGGCCCACTGCGAGGAGGGCGAGAAATTGAACTCGCAATAGGCGTGCGAGTCCTGCCCGGCGATGAACGCCTCGAAGCAGGTGTGTCGCCACAGCTCGTCGGCGGGGCCGGGAGTCGCCGGCGGCGGCACCAGGATTCCGTTCACGTCGCCGTCGAGGAAGTAACGCAGCCGCAGCCCACCCCCGGAGGTCGAGGCGATTTCCACGTCGATGCGGCGCACCGTCCCGTCGGGGGACGAGGGGTGCCGGACGAGCGTGACGTAGCGGGGTTCCAGGCGGGGCATCCAGCCATGATACCGGGAGCTCAGATCGGCTGTAGCAGGGACGGGTCGGGCCGCTCGAGCCAGGCCATGACGGCGTCGGCGAAGCGCCCGCATTCGCCGATGGCGCGTTCCCAGTCCCGGATCCGGGCCCGGTGGTCCTGGCCATAGCGGTAGAAGTCCTGGCGGTCCGGCAGTTTGCCGTTGGGCAGGGTCGCCAGGAACGCGGCCGACGGTGCCACGAGCAGCATGTCGGTCAGCCAGGGATGGCTGCGGGGGGCCCGGCGCCAGGGCAGGTGCTTGTCCAGCCATCCCGGCGTGACGTAGTCGTTGAAGTGCGGGTAGAGCACGATGCGCCGGTGGCCGCCGGTGCGGGTCGACCGCTCGTACGGCAGCAGCAGGTGGTAGTCCACCAGGGCCCCGTCCCAGTAGTTGCCCGGAGGAGCGCCCGCGACGTCGCGCACCGGGGTGCACAGCAGGGGGATGGTCCCGGAGGCAAGCAGTGCATCCTCCTCGTTGTCGGGCCGCAGGGGGACGCGTTGCAGGCCAAAGTCGTCGAACGACTCGACGAGGAAGCCAGGCGGCCCCGCCGTGAAAAGCACGCGCTCGAGGTAGGCGGCGAGCCGCTGGCGCGAGACGGCATTGGTGAGCACGGCGCGCCCGAAGGCGAGCCGCGACTGCGCGTCCTGCAACGGGCCGCGGGCGCGCGACGTCACGATCGTGAGCGACACGCCGGGTCGCACCTGGAGCGGTCGGCCGCCGAGCACGGCGCGCGCGATGCGGCGGCAGGCGGCGCTCACGTCGGCGGGCGTGGGTTTGCGGTCGTAGTCCTGGTCGTGCACGTACGAATGCTGCAACCGGTCGAGCGCCGCCAGCGCGTCGGGCTGCGCGAGCGCCGCCATGCGCCAGGCGCCCACCGACGCGCCGATCAACTCGACCCCGGCGTCGCCCCGCAGCCACTCCCGGTACAGCAGCTTGTCGAACGGGATCAGTGCGAGACCCTTGGGGCCACCTGCGGCGGCGGGGATGCAGGCGATGTCGGCGGGCGCGAGGCCGTGCTCGCGGATGTGGGCGGTCGCCCCGGGGCCTGCGCGGAAAGTGACGACCGATCCGGGTTTCAGCAAGGGTAAGATTCGCGGCGTGGAAAGGACAGAGTTGCCATGAACCGAATCATACTGCTGGCCGTACTTGTGATCGTCGCCATCTTGCTGTTGCGGCGGTTTCGCGGCGGACGTTGAGGCTCACAGCAGGTCGCGCAGCCGGAACCACAGCATGGCGAGCACCAGGGCCGGGGTGCGGAGCGCCGGCCCGCCGGGAAACTCGTGGTGCGGCAGGCGCCCGAAGATGTCGAATCGCTCTGCCTGGCCCGCGATCGCCTCGGCGGCCAGGCGGCCCGCAAGACCCGCCAGCGCTATTCCGTGGCCCGAGAATCCCTGCAGGTACAGCACGTTTCCGCCCAGGTGCCCGAAATCCGGCGCGCGGCTCATGGTGATGTCCACGTAGCCACCCCACACGTAATCGAGTTTCGCGTCGGCGACCTGGGGGAATACCTTCAGCATGCGTGCGCGCGTCGCCCGCCCGGTGTCGCGCGCGTCGATGCCGGAGTAGCTCACGCGCCCGCCGAACAGCAGTCGATGGTCGGCCGAGCGCCGGAAGTAATCGAGCACGAAATTGACGTCGGCGACCGCGACGTTCTCGCGCACGAGGTCGCGGATTCGTGCTTCGCCGAGCGGTTCCGTGGCGACCACGTAGGTGCCCACCGGCATGATCCGCCAGTCGGACGCTGCCTTCAGACGGTCCACGTAGCCGCCGCGTGCGAGCACCACGAAGTCGGCCGTCACCGAGCCGAGCGCGGTCGTGACGCGTGCGGGAGTGCCGGGCTCCAGGGCGATGACGTGCGCATCCTCGTGGATCACGACTCCGGCCGCCTCCGCGGCGCGCGCGAGGCCGAGTGTGTAATTGAGCGGATGCAGGTGGCCGCTGCCCGGGTCGTACAGTCCCGCGCAATAACGCCGGGTCGCGAGCAACGCCTCGACCTCGGTGCGCTCGAGGAAGCGCGGCGAGCGGTAGCCATAGGTCGAGGCGAGTTCCGCCTGCAGTTGCGCGAGTGCGCGGCGCTGCCGCTCCCTGGTCGCGACGTGCAGGTGGCCCCAGTGCAGGTCGCAGTCGATGTCGTGCCGCGCCACGCGCTCGCGTAATCGCCCGAGCGCCTCGACCGACATGTCCCACATGCGCCGCGCGGCTTCGAGCCCCACCTGTGCGACGAGGCTCTCCTGGCTGGTCCCGAAGCCGAAGATCGCCTGGCCGCCGCTGCGGCCGGAGGCGCCCCAGCCGACGCGCCGTCCCTCCAGCAGGACGACCCGGTAGCCGCGTTCGGCCAGTTCCAGCGCCGTCGCGCAGCCCGCGATGCCGCCGCCGACGACGCAGGCGTCCGCGCGAGTAGCGCCCGCGAGCGGCGGGCGGAGCGGCGCCGGGTGGGCGGTGGCCGCGTAATACGAGGCGACGTGCTCCATGCCAGCCACTGTAGCGGGCCGCCCGGGGCGCGGAAACCCACGGTTGGCGCATATTGCGCGGGAAGGGCAAGCTTTGCGGATGCCACAGTTTCAACTGCGTACCCCCTGGCCGGCCCAGGCCGAGCCGGTGCGGATCACCAAGACCGGCCGCGACCTCATCCGCGATCCCCTGCTCAACAAGGGCACGGCATTCACCGCCGAGGAGCGCGAGCGCTTCCACCTGCACGGCCTGATGCCCTCCGGCGAGATCTCGATGGACACGCAGGAGCGCCGCATCCTCGCGTCGCTCGACCGCGCGACGTCGTCTTTCGACCAGTACCTCAAGCTGTCCGCGCTGCAGGACCGCAACGAGCATCTCTATTACCGCGTGCTGATGGACGACCTCGAGCGGTTCATGCCCATCATCTACACGCCCACGGTTGCCGAGGCGACGCGTAACTTCAGCCAGGTCTACCGGCGGTCCCGGGGCGTGTACCTGACGCCGGGTTTCCGCGGCCGCATGGCACGCGTGCTGCGCGACGCGGTCGACCACGCGCAGATCCGGCTGATCGTCGCCACGGACAACGAGTCCATCCTCGGCATCGGCGACCAGGGCGCGGGCGGCATGGCCATCTGCATCGGCAAGCTGTCGCTCTACACGGTGGCCGCCGGCATCCCCCCCGCGGCGACGCTCCCGATCAGCCTCGACGTCGGCACCGACAACGAGGACCTGCTGCGCGACCAGATGTACGTGGGCTGGCGCGAGCCGCGGTTGCGGGGCGCCGACTACGACGCGTTCATCGACGAGTTCGTCGAGGCCGTGGCGGGCGTGCTGCCGAACGCGCTGCTGCAATGGGAGGACCTGCGCAAGGACATCGCGCTGCGCGTCCTCGACCGGCACCGGGCAAGGCTGCCGTCGTTCAACGACGACATCCAGGGCACCGGCGCGGTGGCGCTGGCAGGCGTGCTGTCGTCGCGCCGTGTCACGGGCCTCAAGCTCGCCGACCAGCGCATCATCGTGCATGGCGCAGGGGCGGCGGGGCTCGGCATTGCGCGGCAGATCAAGGCGGCCATGCGCCTCGAGGGGCTGTCCGAAGCGCAAAGCCTCGAGCGCGTCGCGGCGCTCGACAGCCGCGGTCTGCTGGTGGCTGGCCGGGACCTGCGCGATGCCTACAAGCGGGAGCTCGCGTGGCCACCGGAGCTGGCGCAACGCCTCGGCATCGTGACGGATGCCGACCGTCGCCTCGAGTCGCTGGTTCGCGCCTACCGGCCGACGGTGCTCGTCGGCACCTCGGGCCAGCCAGGCTCCTTCACGGAGGAAATCATCCGCGACATGGCGCGCAACTGCGAGCGGCCCGTCGTAATGCCGTTCTCCAACCCCTCCGACCTGAGCGAGGCCGTGCCCGAGGACGTGTTGCGCTGGACGGACGGGCGTGCGCTCGTCGCGACCGGCAGCCCGTTCGCGCCCGTCTCATGGGGCGGCCGGACCGTTCACGTCGGGCAGGGCAACAACGTGCTGGTGTTCCCGGGCCTGGGGCTCGGCGTCCTGCTCGGCGGCATCCGCACGATCACCGACGAGATGCTGACGGCCGCGGCATTCACGCTCGCGGGCAAGCTGACCGAGGCCGAACTCGCCAGCGGCATGCTGTTCCCCGCCGTGACACGCCTGCGCGAGATTTCGGCCGACGTCGCGGCCACGGTCATCGCCACGGCCCACGGCGCGCCGGTCAAATCGGCTCCGGTCGCGGACCTGATCGCGCAGGTGCGCGGACGCATGTGGCGACCGCAGTACGAGGAATACCAGCTGTGAATCCCGCCGGGCCGGCCGTGCTCTGCGCGGCCGCGGTGATCGGCCTGCTGGTCGCCGAATCACGCGACTCGGCCCGCGGACCGTGGTTCGCGAAGCCCATCGCGTCGGCGGCATTCGTGTGGGCCGGGCTGGAGTCGGGCGGGCTCGCTTCGAGCTACGGGCAGCTGGTGATGCTCGGGCTCCTGTTGTGCTTCGCGGGCGACGTCCTGCTGATCCCGCGCAGCAAGCCCGCCGTGTTTCGTGCCGGCGTGTTCGCATTCCTGCTCGGCCACATCGCCTACGGCACCGCCTTCCTGACCCGGCCGCTCGCAGCCTCCGGGCTGTTGCTCGGCGGCGCGCTGCTGGCGGTCGTCGTCTGGGTCGTACTGCGCTGGCTCGGCCGGTCGCTGCCGCAGGACATGGTCTGGCCGGTGCGCGCCTACCTCGTCGTCATCGGCGTGATGTCCACGCTGGCCTGCGGGGTGACGGGCGCGGGCGGACCGCTTGCTGTCGCCGTGGGTGCGCTCGCATTCACCGCGTCCGACGTGTCGGTGGCGCGCGATCGCTTCGTGAAGCACGAGTTCGCCAATCGCGCCTGGGGCCTGCCGCTCTACTACGCGGCGCAATGGCTGATCGCGGGCACGCCCGCGATGATCTGATGCTGCAGCCGCAGGCGAGACTGCCGGAGGCAACTCTGCGTCCCGCGCCGTGGGAACTGCGCGGATCGGCGTGGATCGTCGCCCTGAAACTGCCGCCGGGCTCGGCCGCGCGCGAGGCCTTCTTGCCCGCGGAACTGGCGGGCACGGCAAGGGGCCTCGCCTCCTACCTGATGTTCGTCGACTACGCGCAATCGAATTGCGGGCCGTATCGGGAATTGCTCTTCATCCCGGGCGCCTTTGCGTTCGGGGACGGCCGGCGGCATCTCAGCATTTCCCGCATCCTGGTCTCGACCTGGGACAGCGTCGTGAACGGCCGGTGCAACTGGGGCATCCCCAAGGACCGCGCCGACTTCCACGTGGAGTGCGGGGTCGGAGGTTTCCGCGAGGACCGCATCCACGTCACGACGGACGATCGCGAGATCTGCGACCTGAAGTTCGCGCCGCTGCGATTCGCACCGTCGTTGCCGGTGCACGGCGCCCTGGTGCCACGGCGACTCCGCACGCTCGCGCAGTTGTTCGAAGGACGCACCTACTACTGCGCGCCGCTCCCGCGCGGGCGGATTCGACCGGGGCGGCTCCTGTCGTGGCGTTTCGACGGTACGCTGTTTCCCGACCTTTCCGGCGCGGCGGTGGCCGCGGTGATCCGGGTGGAGTCGTTCCACATGGTCTTTCCAGTCGCGCGAATCGACTGACGCTGGTCCCCACGTGGCAGTAACTGGTATTAGTGCGCCGGGACGCGGGCACGCGACGCAGGGAGAGGCGCATGCGCGAGGCGATGGGCATTCATCCGTTGGCTACCCTGGCCGTGACCGGGCTGCTGGCCGCGCTGGCGTCGGGATGCGTAGTGTCCGACGTCCAGTTGCAGGCGCAGGCCATCGGTGCGACGGGGCGCCTCCTCGGCGCCATCACCACCGCCGGCGCCTCCGGTGAGGACGTCGTCGTCGTGCTGTTCCAGCGCGGCGACGACCAGGCGTTCTCACTCCGGCGGCGCGTGTTCGCCGACGCCGCCGGGCGGGTCGCCTTCGTCGTCCCGGCGGGCGAGTATTACCTCGCCGCGTTCCAGGACAGCAACGGGGATTCCCGGTACCAGAAGGGGGAGCCGGGGCATTTCTACGGCGCGCCGACCGCCGTGCGGGTGCCGGCGGCAGGACAGGTCGAGGTCTCGATCGACCTCACGGCGCAGCACGCGCCGTTCGTCGCCGATGCCGCTTTCGTCGACCGCAGCTGGGCGTTCGACGTAAACCTCGGCCGCGTCACCACGCTCGCCGACGGGAGATTCGACCCGCAGAACGGCGTGCTCGGCCTGTGGCTGCCGGTCGACTTCCTCAACGGTCCCGCCCAGGGCGGACTGTTCATGCTCGGGCCGTATGACGCGCGACGAATTCCGGTGATCTTCGTGCATGGCATGGGCGGCGGTCCCCGCGATTTTTCCGCGCTCATCGCGAGCCTCGACCCCGAGCGATACCAGCCATGGGTCCTCTACTATCCGAGCGGCCTGCGGCTCGACATGATCAGCGACTACTTCGTCACGGCCGTCTTCGAACTGCAGCGGCGCTACGGCGTTCGCCGGTTCGCGGTCGTCGCCCACAGCATGGGCGGACTGCTGACTCGCTCGTTCGTGAGCAAGTACACCGCCCGGTACCCCGAGGCCGCGAAAGCCCTGCGCATGGTCGTGACCGTCAACAGCCCGATGATGGGCATGGCGAGCGCGGCGCTCGGTGTCACGCACTCGCCGATCGTCGTGCCCGTCTGGCAGGACGTCGCCACCGACAGCGAGTTCGTGAGGAACCTCGCGGCCAGCGGGTGGCCGGCGCAGGTCCCGTACCACGTGGTGTTCTCGTACTCGGGCAGCGACAGCGGCGACGGCACGGTGCCGCTGGAAAGCCAGATTCCCCTGGGGCTGCAGGCGGAGGCGACCCGGTTGCATGGCTTCAAGGACAGCCACGCGGGCACGTTGCGTGCGCCGGCGTTTTTCGCGCTCCTCCGCAACCTGCTCGGCGGGATTGCTCCCGCCGCATCGCCGCCGCAGACGGCGGCGCAGTGACGGAAGCCGGCGCTCAGGCCGCCTTGTCGGTGGCCACCGCCTCCGCGATGGCCGCCTGCGCCGCCGCGAGCCGCGCGATCGGCACGCGCGGAGCGGAACAGGAGACGTAGTCGAGCCCGATCGAATCGCAGAAGCGGATCGATGCCGGGTGCCCGCCGTGCTCGCCGCAGATGCCGACCTTGAGTCCGGGCCGGCTCGTCCGGCCCCACTCGACCGCCAGTGCCATGAGGCGGCCCACGCCCTTCACGTCGAGCACTTCGAACGGGTTGTCCTGCAGGATGCCGCGCTCGTTGTACATGGGCAGGAACTTGTTCTCGGCGTCCTCGCGCGAGAACGAGAACGTGGCCTGCGTCAGGTCGTTGGTGCCGAAGGAGAAGAACTCGGCGACCTCGGCGAGGTTCTCGGCGCGCATGCAGGCGCGCACCACCTCGATCATCGTGCCGAACTTGCACGGCACCTGCACGCCGTAGGTCAGCTCGACCTCGTGGCGCACGGCTTCCATGTAGTCGCGCACCAGCTTCAGCTCCTGCGCAGTGCAGACCTGCGGCACCATGATCTCCGGGTGCACCTCGATGCCGGAGCGCGTGCAGTTCGCGGCGGCCTCGAGCACCGCGCGGATCTGCATCGTGTAGATCTCGGGGTAGGTGATGCCGAGGCGCACGCCGCGATGGCCGAGCATCGGATTGACCTCGCGCAGCGCACGGGCCTTGCGCAGGATCGCCTCCTTGCGCGCGATCACCGCGTCGATCATCCGCGTCTCGCCCAGGTCGCGGAAGGCCGAGCCCAGCCGGCTGTCGCCCAGCGAGCGCGCCGCCTCCGAGAGCACCTCCATGCCGCGTGCAGCGCCGCGCAGGTCGTGCAGGCGCGTGATGTCGTCCTCGAGCTGGCGCTCGGTCGGCAGGAACTCGTGGATCGGCGGGTCGAGCAGGCGGATGGTCACCGGGTGCGGCGCCATGGCCTTGAAGAGCCCGATGAAGTCCGACCGCTGGATCGGCAACAGGCGATCGAGCGCGGCACGGCGCTCCTCGGTCGTGTCGGCCACGATCATGTCCACCACGATCGGCAGCCGGTCGGCCGCATTGAACATGCGCTCGGTGCGGCACAGGCCGATGCCCTTCGCGCCGTAGCGAATGGCGCGAGCCGCGTCGTCGGGGGTGTCCGCGTTCGCGCGCACGCCGAGCCGCGCGTGGGCGTCCGCCCAGCCGAGGAGCTTCACGAGCGAGGGCGAGAAGTCCGCCTCGACGGTCGGCACCTCGCCGCGGAACACCTGGCCGTTGCTGCCGTCGATCGTGATCACGTCGCCTTCCTTGATCACCTGGTCGCCGACGAAGGCGACACGCATCGCGACGTCGACGTGGATGCCCTCCGCGCCTGCGACGCACGGTTTGCCCATGCCGCGCGCGACCACGGCCGCGTGCGAGGTCTTGCCGCCGCGGCTGGTGAGGATGCCCTGCGCGGCGAAGAAGCCGTGGATGTCCTCGGGCTTGGTCTCCTCCCGCACGAGGACGACCTTCACGCCCTGCTTGCCGAGGGTCTCGGCGCGATCCGCATCGAACACGGCCTGGCCGCTTGCGGCTCCCGGGGACGCGGGCAGGCCCGCGGCCAGCGGCTGGCCCTTGTGCTGCGGGTCGAGGCGCGGGAACAGCATCTGCTCGAGGTGCGCGGGGTTGACGCGCGCGATGGCGTCCTCGCGCGACAGCAGGCCTTCTTCGTGCATCTCGACCGAGGTTCGCACCATCGCCGCCGCGTTCATCTTGCCGTTGCGCGTCTGCAGGCAGTAGAGCGTGCCGCGCTCGATGGTGAACTCGAAGTCCTGGACCTCGCGGTAGTGGCGCTCGAGGCGGTTGCGCAGCTCGACGAGTTGCGCGTGGATCGCCGGCATCTCGCCGGCGAGCTCGGCGATGGCCCTGGGCGTGCGGATGCCCGCGACGACGTCCTCGCCCTGGGCGTTGGTGAGGTACTCCCCGTAGAGCTGGTTCTCCCCCGTGGCTGGATTGCGCGTGAAGCCCACGCCCGTTGCGCTGTCGTTGCCCATGTTGCCGAACACCATGGCGACGACGTTGACCGCGGTGCCGTTGGCCATCGCGGGCGTGATCCTGAACTCGCGACGGTAGTCGATCGCGCGCTTGCCCATCCAGGAGTTGAAGACCGCCTTGATGGCGATCTCGAGCTGCTCGAAGGGATCAATCGGGAACGGCCGCCCGGTGTGCCGCTGCACGACGGCGAGGAAGCGCTCGCCGATCTCGCGCAGCGCGTCGGGGCCGAGCATCACGTCCTGCTTCACGCCGACCCGCGACTTGACCGCCTCGAACTGCTCGTCGAACAGCGCGTCGGGTACGCCGAGCGCCACCTTGCCGAACAGCTGCACGAAGCGACGCCACGCGTCGTAGCCGAAACGCTCGTTGCCAGTGCGGCGGATGAGCGCCGCGAGCGTCGTCTCGTTGAGGCCGAGGTTGAGGATGGTGTCCATCATCCCCGGCATGGACATCGCCGAGCCGGAGCGCACCGAGACGAGCAGCGGGTCGTCGCCGCCGCCGAAGCGCTTGCCGGACTTGCGCTCGAGGACGGTCATGTGCGCGCGCACCTCGTCCATGACGCCGTCCGGCAGGCGACGCTGGGAATCAGCGAGGTAGTCGAGGCAGCACTCGGTGGTGATCACGAAGCCGGGCGGCACGTTCAGCCCGATGCGCGTCATCTCGCAGAGATTCGCACCCTTGCCGCCGAGCAGCATCTTGTTGCGGCCGTCGCCGTCCTCGAACGCATACATCCACTTCCGTGCGCTGGTGGCCATCGCGAGTCCTCACTGGGCCCGGTCGGGCCCGTGCGAACGCAGTGATACCGCGGCGCGGCATCGCGGAACATACGTGGAACTCGCGAATGCGCCGGAGGGGCGGGCGATGGCGAACCCGACCCCCCCCCGGCCACCCGATGGATCAACTCGCCTTGGACGGCGATGCACGTTCCTGGTGCAGCGCGTAGAGTCGCGTGCTGTCCACTTTACGAACCGCCTTGTCGAGCGCCTGGTCGTAGCAGGACTGGAAGTTCGCGTGCCGGCGCAGCTCGACGGTGCGCGGCTCCCCGCCGCAGACGGTGCGGGCCGCCGCGCCGAGGCGCGCGTACAGCGTCTGCACCCCTGCCGTGGACGCCAGGTTGAGATCGCCGAAGGACACGGTGACGTTCGCGGTGTCGGTGCCCAGCATGACGCGCTCGGCGGCCTGGCCGGACAGCGCGACGAGCAGGCCGACGGCGCCGAGGACGAGTGCCTTCCCGGTGCTGAAGCGGCGGATGGTGGTGTCGGTGCTCATGTTCTTGCTCCTGTTTCTCTGATGTCCTGCGTGCACCTGTTGCACGCATGAATTGTGATGCACGGAAGCCTCGTTGGTGCCGCGCCTCGTCGCTCGTGCGCGGCGCTTCGTCGCAGAAGCGCCTTCCACTTGTGCGCACGCGGTCCGCGCGCGACCATCGCGGACAGCGGACACCCGGTGTCGGACACCGGACGGCAGCTCAAAGGGAGACAACGATGAGCCACACGATCGGCATGGTTGGCCTGGGACGCATGGGCGGCAACATGAGTCGGCGTATCGCGCGCGCCGGTCTCGATGTGGTTGCCTGGGACCGGGCGGCGGGCGCGCGCTCCGCGATCGCCGGCGAGACGCGGGTGCGCACCGTCGAGACGCTCGACGCGCTCGTCGAGCAGCTGCAGGCGCCGCGCGTGGTGTGGCTGATGCTGCCGGCCGGTGCGCCGACGGAGCAGACGCTCGGACAGTTGCGCCCGCTGCTGGCGACCGGCGACGTCGTCGTGGACGGAGCGAATGCGTGGTACCGCGACAGCATGCGTCGCGCGCAGGACCTTGCCACGGGCGGGCTGCACCTCGTGGACGCCGGTGTTTCGGGCGGCGTCTGGGGGCTCGTGAACGGCTACGGCCTGATGGTCGGAGGCGCGATCGATGCGGTGCGGCGCGTCGAGCCGTTCCTGCGCGTGCTCGCGCCGGCGCCGGAGCGCGGCTGGCTGCACTGCGGCGCCAGCGGCGCCGGCCATTTCGCCAAGATGGTGCACAACGGCATCGAGTACGGCCTGATGCAGGCCTACGCCGAGGGGCTCGCGCTGCTGCGCGCGAAGTCCGAGCTGCATCTCGACGTCGCGAAGATCGCGGAATCCTGGCGGCACGGCACCGTGATCCGCTCGTGGCTGCTCGACCTCACGGCGGAGGTGCTTGCCGAGGACGCCAACCTGAACGGCATCGCGCCAATCGTGGCGGATTCCGGCGAGGGGCGCTGGAACGCCATCGAGTCCATCGAGCTCGGCGTGCCGACGCCCGTCATGACGCTCGCCCTGATGGAGCGTTTCGCGAGCCAGGGTGGCGACGATTTCGGCAACCGCCTGCTCGCGCGCCTTCGGCAGTCCTTCGGCGGCCACGCCGTGGCCCGCAACAACCCGGAGAAGTGACGCGGCGGCGTCGAGTGGGCGTCATCCGGGATACGCACGGCCCCTGGCGTCGGGCCCGGCGGCGTCCTGGTCGGCGACGACGATGGCGTTGGCGCGACTCACCGCGGTAGCGGGGGACACACCGGTGCCAGCGAGGAGCTCGGCGAGCGGCGTGCGCTTCGCCGTGCCCGTCACCAGCCACAAGCGGCATCGTGCCCGGTCGATGGCGGGCAGGGTCAGCGTCATGCGTCGCTGTCCCTGGTACGCGCCCGTCACGGCAGCATCACGATCGCGCAAGGCGAGCACTGGATCACCAGGCACCAGCGACGCGGTATGGCCATCCGTGCCGAGGCCGAGCTGCACTAGATCCAGAACGAGCGGGGTCCCGGCACGTAACTCGAGCTGGTGCTGGTAATCGGCCGCCGCGCCCTCGACATCCGCCGCCTCGACGGGCATCGGCAGCAGGTTGGCGGCGGGGAGCGGCCCCTCGTGCACGAGGACCTGCTCCAGTCGAGTGAGATTGCGCGTGAGTCCGGCCCGCGGCGCGACACGCTCGTCCACCTGGGCCACGAAAATGTGCCGCCAGGGCAGGTCGTGGCGGCCGAACTCGCGAGCCATGAGCCAGGGAGTCTCGCCGCCGCTCAAGGCAATCAGCGCCGTCCCGCGGAGCGCGACCGCACCGGCGCAGGCGTTCGCGATTTCAGTCGCCGCGGTCTCGGCGGCCCGTTGCGCGTCCCGCGCGATCTTCAGCTGCAACTGGCGTCCCCGGTGGTCGGCGGGTCGTACCAGCCGCCGAAACGCTCGAGCATGCGCGCGCCGTTGGCCGGGCCCCAGCCGCCCGCGGCGTAGCGCTCCGCCTGCGATCCGGTCGCGAGCAGGCGGTCGACGATCTCCCAGGCGACCTCGACCGAGTCCTGCCGCGCGAAGAGCGTTGCGTCGCCGCGCATCGCATCGCCGAGCAGGCGCTCGTACGGGGACATCTCGTCGGCGTGCGAGTTGCAGGCGAACAGCTCGGTCTCCTGCCCGACCATGGCCTCACCGGGCGCCTTGATGCGCGTGCCGAGCGCGATTGCCACGCGGTCGGGCCCGAGTCGAAAGCGCAGGTAGTTGGCGCGCCGCGGGAGCGGCTCGTCGAACAGCCGTTGCGGCGGGTGGCGGAAGGTCGCCATGACCTCGGTGGCGGTGACCGGCAGGCGCTTGCCGGTGCGGACGAAGAACGGCACGCCGGCCCAGCGCCAGGAATCGATGTCGAAGCGCAGCGCGGCGTAGGTCTCCACGTCCGAGGCGGGATCCACCCCGTCCTCGCCGCGATAGCCCTCGTACTGGCCCCGCACGATGTCCCGCCGCTCCGGATGCCGCACGGCGCGCAGCACCTTCATTTTTTCGTCGCGCATGGCCTCGGCCCCTGTTCCGACCGGCGGCTCCATGGCGAGGATGGCGAGCACCTGCAGCAGGTGGTTCTGCACCACGTCGCGCACGGCGCCGAGTTCCTCGTAGAGCCGGCCGCGCCCCTCGACGCCGATCTGCTCGGCCATGGTGATCTGCACGCTTTCGACGTGGGTGCGGTTCCAGATCGGCTCGATGATGGAGTTGGCGAAACGGAAGTAGAGCAGGTTCTGCACCGGCTCCTTGCCGAGGTAGTGATCGATGCGGAAAATCGCGCTCTCGTCGAAGACGGCGTGCAGTGCTCGGTTGATGGTCTGCGCGCTCGAGAGGTCGCGACCCACCGGTTTCTCGACGACGACACGCGCGCCGGCCGCGCAGCCTGAGCGACCGAGGCGCTCCGCGACCGACGCAAACAGGCTCGGTGGAATGGCGAGGTAGTGGCAAGGACGGGCCGCGTCGCCGAGGGCACTGCGGAGCGCGGCGAAGGTTGCGTCGTCGCGGTAGTCGCCGTCCACCATGCCGAGCCTGGCCTCGAGGCGCGCGTGGACAGTCGCGTCGACGCTGCCACCGTGGCTGGTGAGGCTATCGTGCATGCGCGCGACGAGCGCTGCGCGGGTCGTCCCGCCGCGGGCCACGCCCACCACCTTGTCGGGCAGCCGTCCGCGCCGCTCGAGGTTGGCGAGCGCCGGGAAGATCTTCCTGTGCGCGAGGTCGCCCGTGATCCCGAAGATCACCAGCGCGTCGCTCGGTGCCGGGCTCGACGTGTCGGGTGTCTGCATGCTCGCGCGTGCTCCGGGCATGGCGCGGTTTGCCACGTTGCAATCTTGCCACGCATGGGTACATAAGATTGCGGGATCGAAAGATCCGCGACGTTGAACCCGGCCCCTGCGGACCATGCCTGCCAACCTATCACCGGAATATAAAGCGGCGGCTGACGCCTACCGCAAGTCCCGCGACCCGGGTGAGCGCCTCGAGCACCTGCGCGAAATGCTGCGGGTGATCCCGAAACACAAGGGAACGGATCACCTGCAGGCGGACCTCAAGCGGCGCATCAAGGAACTCGACGAGGAACTCGCCGGCCCGAAGAAGGGCGGGGCGCGTGGCGGGCCCGCACTGGTCCTTCGCCCGGAGGGTGCCGCGCAGGTGGCGCTGGTCGGCGCAGCGAACAGCGGCAAGTCGCTGCTGCACGACAGGCTCACCGGCTCCGGCGCCCGCAGCGGTCCGTATCCCTACACCACGCAGCACCCTGAGCCCGGCATGCTGCGCTGGGAGGACGTGCACTTCCAGCTGGTCGACCTGCCGGCGATCGCCACGGAACACCCGTTGCCGTGGCTCGCCGGGACACTGCAGACGGCGGATGCCTGCCTGCTGGTGGTGGACCTCGCCGACCCCGACTGCCTGCAACAGGTCACCTCGGTGCAGCAGGAACTGGCGCGACGCAAGGCGAGCCTCGTGACCGGCTGGCCCGGCGCAGGCATGCCGCAGGAAGGCGACGCCGCGGGCCCGGTCGCGGAGGACGACGTGTTCGCGCTGCGGCTGCCCACGCTGCTGCTTGCCAACAAGGCGGACCTGCTCGGCCACCCGGCGACCGACCTCGAAGCACTGGCCGAGCTCGAGGAGCCGCACTTCCCGCTGCTGCTGGTCTCGGCACGGACCGGGCTCGGCCTCGGCGACCTCGGCGCATGGCTGTGGCGCCGCCTCGGACTCGTGCGCGTGTACACCAAGGCGCCGGGCAAGCCGGCGGTGCGCGACCGGCCGTTCACGCTGCGGGCCGGGGAGCAGACGGTGGCGGACGCTGCGAGGCTGGTACACCGCGACATGGAGCGGACGTTGAAGTTCGCCCGTGTCTGGGGTCGCTCGGTCACGGCCGACGGACAGCACGTGGGTCGCGAGCACCGTCTGGCGGACGGGGACGTCCTCGAACTGCATGCCTGACGCGCGCATGGCCGGACGGCCATAATGGCGCATGGCCGAACGAAGACCGATCGCGACGCGTGAAACGGGCTGGGCGAGATCGCTCGCGTCGGCGATCGCGCGCACGGGGCTCACGGCCAATTCGATCTCGGTGCTGGGCGCGGCGTTCGCAGTGCTTGCGAGCGCCGCGTTCGTGCTGTCGGACGGTTCCGGCTGGCGTGCCTGGCTGGTACTCGCGGCCGCCGGCATCCAGTTGCGCCTGCTCTGCAACATGCTCGACGGCATGGTGGCCGTCGAGCACGGGCGTGCGACGGCGGTCGGCGCGCTGTACAACGACGTGCCGGATCGTGTCGCCGACACCATGATCCTCGTGGCCGCCGGTTACGCGGTGGAGGTGGGGCCGTGGGGGCCGACCCTCGGCTGGGCCTGCGCCGTGATGGCGATGTTCACGGCGTTCGTCCGGGTGCTGGGTGGCGCGCTCGGAACGCCGCAGTTCTTCTTCGGGCCACAGTCGAAGTCGCAGCGCATGGCGGTGCTCACGGGAGCGGCGCTGCTTGGGGCCGCGATGCCGGCCACCGGGTGGGCCGGCCGCCTGGTCGCGCTGGCGCTCGTGATCGTGCTGCTCGGGTCCACCGTCACGGTGGTGCGGCGCGTGCTGCGCATCGCGCAGGAGCTTCGCGTCCGTGCTCCTTGAAAGACTCGTCTCGGCACTGCTGCGCGCGGCGTGCCGGCTGGTCACCGGCGCCCGCCCGCGCTGGCTCTGCGATCCGCGAGCGACGACCTCGCGCGTCTATTTCGCGAACCATTGCTCGCACCTGGACACGGTCGTCGTGTGGAGCACGCTGCCCGATGCCTTGCGCGAGCGCACGCGCCCGGTGGCGGCGCGCGACTACTGGGGCCACGGCGCGCTGCGGCGCTACGTCGCCGGCCGCGTCTTCGACGCGCTGCTCATCGACCGCAAGGCCGCGGAGGGCGCCGAGCCCGTCGAGCGCCAGCGCCACGAAACCCTCGAGGCGATGACTGCCGTGATCGACGCCGGGCGCTCGCTGATCCTGTTTCCGGAGGGAACCCGCGGCAGCGGCGAGGCCGTGCAGCCGTTCCGTGCGGGACTGTATCACCTGGCGAAGGCACGGCCGGGAGCGGCGCTCGTGCCGGTGTACCTCGGCAACCTCGCGCGCATCCTGCCGAAGGGCGCCACGCTGCCCGTGCCGATGCAGGGCCGGGTGGTCTTCGGCCCGGAGCTGCGCCTGTCGACGGGGGAGGACAAGCAGGCATTCCTCGAGCGCTGCCGCCAGGCCGTGCTCGATCTTGCGGAGGGGCGGGCATGACGTTGTTTGGGGATCGCCAGATGACGTGGCTGATCGGCGGGATCCTGGTCTTCCTGGCCGTGGCAACGGTCATCGCCTGGATACTCAAGGGCCGCGCGCAGTCGGAGTCCGCGCGGGCGACGGTCGAGAACCTCGTCGCCCGCATCCGCGCGTGGTGGGCGATGGTCGTGGTGTTCGGCATCGCAATCGCGACCGGCGGCTACGGCTCGCTCGTGATGTTCACCGTCGTCTCGTTCCTCGCCATGCGCGAGTTCATGACCCTGCTGCCGACGCGGCGCGCGGACCACCGCGCCATGGTGTGGACGTTCTTCCTGTTCCTGCCGGCGCAGTACTACTTCGTCGCGACCAACTGGTACGGCATGTTCGCGCTGCTGATCCCCGTGTACGCCTACCTGCTGCTGCCGTCGCTGATGGTGCTCGCCGGCGACACCGAGGACTTCCTGGCGCGTACCTCGCGCCTGCAGTGGGTGCTCATGATCTGCGTGTTCTGCGTGAGCCACGCGCCGGCGCTGCAGATGCTGGAAATCCGGGGCTACGAGGGGCAGGGCGCCAAGCTGCTGCTGTTCCTGGTCGTGGTGACGCAGGTCTCCGACGTGCTGCAGTACACGGTCGGCAAGCTCTTCGGCCGGCGCAAGGCCATTCCGTCCGTGAGCCCGAACAAGACGGTGGAGGGTTAC
Organism: uncultured Gammaproteobacteria bacterium; assembly: GCA_963778185.1. GTDB lineage: Bacteria > Pseudomonadota > Gammaproteobacteria > Steroidobacterales > Steroidobacteraceae > RPQJ01. The sequence goes on from CAVZTF010000004.1 coordinate 158,549, forward strand.
CTCGGCGGCGGCGGTCTCGCGGTGGCGCTCGGCGCGGCGCTGTGGTGGGCGACGCCGTTCGCGCCGTGGCAGGCCGCGCTGATGTCGCTGGTCATCGTGCTGGCGGGCATCGCGGGCGGGCTCGTCATGTCGGCCGTGAAGCGCGATCGGCAGGTGAAGGATTTCGGTGCGCTGATTCCCGGCCACGGTGGTGTGCTCGACCGCATCGACTCGCTGTGCTTCTCGGCGCCGCTGTTCTTCCACCTGACGCGCTTCTTCTTCACCTGAGCCATGTGGATCGCGCTCGCCGCGGCCTGGGGTCTCGCGGAGGCGACGCTGTTCTTCGTCGTGCCGGACGTGCTGCTCACGTGGCTCGCGGGCTTCCGGCCGCGATTGGCGTGGCGGGCCGTCGTGGCGTGCCTGGCTGGCGCTCTCGCGGGCGGGACGCTCATGCACCTGCTGGCGGGGGATGCGCCGGACCGCGCACGTGCGCTCGTCGCGGCGGTGCCCGCGATCAGCGAGGGATTCATCGCCGCGACGGGTGCTGCGCTGCACGCGGACTTCGGGTGCGTGCTGCTACGCGCCGGGTTCACCGGCGTGCCGTACAAGGTGCTCGCCGTGGAGTCGGGCGCGCAGGGGCAGTCGCTGGCGGCGTTCCTGTCGTTCAGCGTGCCGGCGCGCCTCTCGCGGTGGGTGCTGCTGGTGCTGCTCGCGCGCGGCGTCGCGATGTTCGTGCGAGCGCGGATCCCGCAAGCGGATCGTGTGCTGTGGGCACTGTGGGCGATTGGCTGGAGCGTGGTATACGCGGTGTACTTCACCGTCATGGAGTGGTGACGATCTTGGCGATCCCGTTCTGGTTCAAGCTCGCCTACACGGCGTTCGTGGCGTGCATCGTCGTGATCTGGTGGCGCAACTACGGGTGGAAGAACTTCCTGTGGTTCTCGGACATCGCGTTCATCGGCGCCGTGCCGGCGATGTGGCTCGAGAACGCCGCGCTGTCGAGCGTGCTCGCCGTGGCCGTGCTGGTGCCGGAGATCCTCTGGAACGTGGATTACGCGGGTCGCCTGCTGCTGCGCCGTCGCATCACGGGGCTGACCGACTACATGTTCGAGCCCGAGCGGCCGCTGATCCTGCGCGCGCTGTCGCTGTTCCACGTGCCTCTGCCGCTGGTGCTGCTGTGGCTGCTCGCCGCGTATGGCTACGACGATCGTGTCGCGTTGCCGGGCGCGATCGTGCTGGCGGCCGTCGTGTTGCCGTGGAGCCGCTGGGTGAGCGCGCCGGACAAGAACATCAACTGGACCTACGGGCTCGGCGCCCGCCAGGTCACGTGGCCGGCCACCGTGTACGTTCCCATCCTGTTCTTCGGCTTCGTGGCGTTCGTATTCATCCCCACCCACTGGGCGCTGGACCGGCTTTTCTAGAGGTGCCAGTGGTCGGATCCGTCGGGTCCGGCCGGGCTGACCACCCGTCGGAAAACCCCCACGGATCCGACCGATCCGACCACTGACACCTGCGGCGTGCCTCTGGTATGCTGCGCACCAGCATCAAGAAAGGGGCTCACGCCCCGGCCAACCTGCCTTCCCGGGCAAGGTGGCGCGCGCCGCGAGGCGCGGATGCGGCCGGAAGGCAACGAAGCGGGTGAAAGCTCTCTGAACCCTCCGGCGCTCGAATCGTGGCACGGAGGGTTTTTCGTATCAGCCTCCCGCCCATCGCGCGCCGCTCGTTGGACCCACCGGTCAGGTCTGCAACGCCCGCAAGGGGCCTGGAGGTTTGACCATGAACACGTTTACGCACGCCTTGATCGACTACTGGCACCGGCTGCCGGCCACCCCGGCGAGCATCCGCAGCCAGGCTCTGCAGCGCACCTGCCAGCGGGTACGGGCCGGCGAACTCGCGCCTGACGCACTCGTTCCCTATGCGCTCGCCGACATCGACGACGACGTGGTTTGCGGCGCCGTCTCCGAGTACCTCGACTCGAACGCGACCCGCGCCCGCACGCATGGCGAGCCCGTCGACAACACGCTCGAGTGGATCCGCCGCAATCTTGCCCTGAATCGTGGTGCGGTCTTCGCTGCGGTCCTGGGGCGCGGTGATCCGGCGCTCAACGAGCGACTCGCTCCCTTGCGCCTCACCTTGTCGGCGGACGAAGTGGCGACCGTGGGCCGTCGCGCGGCGCTGCGATCGTGCCCGCACGCGCGCCAGTTCCTGAGCGACTGGCTCGACCTGCTGCGGGACGAGGACGGGGATCACTCCTCGTCGGGTTTGCGCATCGTCCCCAGCCACGACGACACGTCGCGTGGCTTGCGGTCCTCGAGCCACGCGAATACCAGTTCGTGCCAGGACACGCGCTGCACGTAGGCGCGGGTCTCGTTGAACGGAATGTTCTCCACCCACACGTCTGCATCCATCGGCGCATCGGGCAGCCAGCGGCGCGCCGCGGCGGGACCGGCGTTGTAGCTGGCAATGGCGAGCAGCCGCTGGCCGCCGGAGCGGTCGATCAGGTCGCGCAGGTAGGCGGAGCCGAGCGGCACGTTGCCCGACGGCGTGAGCAGCGAGGCACGCGTCGGGGCGGGCAGTCCCGCGCGGCGAGCGGTAATGCGGGCGGTGGCGGGCATCAGCTGCATGAGGCCGAGTGCGCCGGCGGAAGATCCCGCGTCGGCGCGATAGAGGCTCTCCTGGCGGATGATCGCGTAGATCAGCTCCTCCGGCAGCCTCGTGCCGGAGGACGCGCGCCGCACCTCGGCGTCGTAGGGACGCGGGTACAGCAGTTGGTAGTCGTTGAAGAGGCCGAGGCGTGCCGCGGCCGCGATCGCCGGCAGGTGCCAGCCCCAGCGCGAGGCGAGCCCGACGGCCTGCGTGCGCTGGCTGGGCGTCAGCGCCTCCCAGGCGACGTTCCATTCGAGTTGCGCGGGCTCCTGCAGGTCGCACAGCAGAAGTTCACGCGTGCGCAGGAAGCCCGGCTCGACCGCGAGGCCGGCGATCGCCTCCTCGCTCAACTCGATGGGCTGCAGTGTCGGCGCAAAACGCGCACTGAGCCGCGCGGCCGAGAGCACCGCATACCAGTTGTCGGTCGGCAGCACCGCGGCGTAACCCTGCTGCGCGAGCGGCTGCTCGCCCATCTGCTCGGCCGCCCGTGCGTGCCAGTACCGCCAGCGGTTCTGGTTGCGCAGCACCTCGGGCATCGCTGCGATGGCCCTGCGCGCGCGCGACCAGTCGCCGTCCCACAGCGCTGCGCGCGCGTGCCACTCGTGCGCGCGCTCGTCGAAATCGTCCGCATGCACGCGGGAATAGAACTCGAGCGCGCCGTCGTGCCGGCTCCAGGACAGCGCCAGCGCTACTGCCAGCGCATACGGGCTCGCGGCGCGCGAATCGAGGTTGCGGGCCTGCAGCAGTGCCGGGAATCGGCTGGCGGCGGCCTCGGCGTCGGCACGCGCGTAGCGCGTCCAGCCGTCGAGCAACGCGGCGGGCTCGACGGGTCGTGCCGGGTTCGCGATCAGGCCGTCGATCGCGGTGCGCGGCTGCTCGATGAGGATGGCCCACTGGTCAAGCGGCGCGGCCGCGGCGTCGGGCAGCGAACGGGCGAGGTGACGCGCGAGACCGGCCTGGCCGTCCGCGAGCGCGAGCCGGGCGCGGCGCTCGACGAGTTCCGGCGTGATTTTCCCTTGCGCCTTGAGCCAGTCGAACGCCGGGTCGCAGGCGTCCGGCAGGTTCTTCGGGCTCAGCCACTGGGCGGCGACGTCGTCCGCGAGACCGTCCGTGCGGCCGAGCCCGAGGCGCGCGGAGAACGAGTTGCAGCGTGCGGCCACGGTGTCGTCCACGTCCGGACGGTAGGCCGCAAGATACGCGGTCCATTGCCGGCGCAGCGCCAGTTCCATCAGCCAGCTGCGCCGCAGCGAACGTGCGACCGGCTCGTCGCCGTGGCGCTGCAGGAAGGCATCGATCCCGGCCGCCGCCGTCGGATCGGCGAAGCGCCTCTGCAGCCGTGCCGCCTCGAGGTAGGGGTACAACGGGTAGGCGCGCAGTGCGTCGCTGTCGGTCGCGGGCCCGGCCGTCCGGCTGGTCGTGGCCTGGGCGTGCGCCTCGATGAACTGCCGCCGCGCATCAGCGTGAGGATCGGCGGCGGCGCAGCTCGCGACGGTCGGCAGGGCGATCACCAGGAGGAGTGGCAGGGACATCAGGAAAGTGCGCGTCGAGTGCATGGGCGGGAGTTTACCCGCCTTGCCCGACCGCCCGGACGCTCATGGTAAGTGGTTGATTGGTTGCGACAATCGACACAAACCTGGCCACTCTCGGAAACTCCCATTAACAATCATTGTGCGCTGCGGCAGACTCGGGAAATCGCGCGGAGGCCGAGCCCGCGGCATCCGCCTGTTCCTGCTCGATCCTGACGAAGGGAGATGACCCCATGCTCTACACCGGAACCGCCTTCAGCGCCGAAGCGCTGGGCGACGGAATCGTCGAACTGAAATTCGACCTCACCGGCGACTCGGTCAACAAGCTGAACGCGGCCGCGCTCAAGGACCTCGACGCCGCGACCCAGGCCATAGCGAAGGCGCCCGACGTGAAGGGCGTCATCCTCACCTCCGGCAAGCCCGTCTTCATCGTCGGCGCGGACGTCACCGAGTTCACCGGTATGTTCGCCGCGGGCGAGGATGCCGTCGCGAAGGGCGTGCTCGAGGTGAACCGCATGCTCTGCCGCTTCGAGGACCTGCCGTTCCCGAAGGTGGCAGCGATCAACGGCATCTGCCTCGGCGGCGGGCTCGAGCTCGCGCTCGCCTGCGAGTATCGCGTCATGTCCACCACGGCCTCGGTGGGCTTCCCCGAGGTGAAGCTCGGCATCTTCCCGGGCTTCGGCGGCTCCGTGCGCATGCCGCGCGTCATCGGCATCGACAACGCGGTCGAGTGGATCGCGACCGGCGCGGACAAGAAGCCGGACGCGGCGCTGAAGGACGGCGTGGTCGACGCGGTCGTGGCGCCCGAGCAGCTGCGCGACGCGGCGCTTGCGCTCGTGAAGCAGGCGATCGCCGGCAAGCTCGATTGGCAGGCGAAGCGCGCCGAGAAGCTCGCGCCCGTGAAGCTGAACGCGATCGAGCAGATGATGGCCTTCACGAGCTCGATGGCCGTGGTGGGCGGGCAGGCGGGTCCCAACTACCCGGCGCCGATGCTGGCTCTCAAGAACATGCAGGAAGCGGCCACCAAGGGCCGCGACGAGGCGCTCGCGATCGAGGCGAAGTACTTCGCGAAGGCCGCGGTGACGCCGCAGGCGAACGCGCTCGTCGGGCTTTTCCTCGCCGACCAGGCGGTGAAGAAATTCGGCGGCTCGTGGGCGAAGAAGAGCGCCAAGGAGATCAGGCAGGCGGCCGTGCTCGGCGCCGGCATCATGGGCGGCGGCATCGCCTACCAGAGCGCCTCTAAGGGCACGCCCATCATCATGAAGGACATCCGCCCGGAAGCGCTCGACCTCGGCATGAACGAGGCGGGCAAGCTGCTCTCGAAGCAGGTCGAGAAGGGCAGGCTCAAGCCCGAGCAGATGAGCGCCACGCTCGCGCGCATTCGCCCGACGCTCAACTACGGCGACTTCAAGGACGTCGACATCATCATCGAGGCCGTGGTCGAGAACCCGAAGGTCAAGAAAGCGGTGTTCGCCGAGGTCGAGGGCATGGTGCGCGAGGACACGATCATCGCCTCCAATACCTCGACCATCTCGATCAGCCACCTCGCCGAGGGCTTGCAGCGCCCGCAGAATTTCGTCGGCATGCACTTCTTCAATCCCGTGCACATGATGCCGCTGGTGGAAGTGATCCGCGGCAAGCAGTCGTCGGAGGAGGCGGTGGCCGCGACGGTCAAGCTCGCGCAGAAGATGGGCAAGACGCCCATCGTCGTGAACGACTGCCCGGGGTTCATGGTCAACCGCGTGCTGTTCCCCTATTTCGCCGGCTTCCACATGCTGCTGCGCGACGGCGCGGACTTCATGGTCGTCGACAAGGCGATGGAGAGGTTCGGCTGGCCGATGGGCCCGGCGTACCTCATGGACGTCGTCGGCATGGACACGGCGGTGCACGCCGCGGCCGTGATGGCGGAGGGCTTCCCGGACCGCATGAAGCCCGACTTCCAGAGCACGACACAGGTGCTCGTCGAGCACAAGCGCTACGGGCAGAAGACCGGCAAGGGCTACTACACCTACGCGCCGGACAAGAAGGGCAAGCCGAAGAAGACCGCGGACCCCGAGACCTACGAGCTGATCAAGGGTGTCGTGGCCGCCCGAAAGGAATTCGCGCCAGAGGAGATCATCGCGCGCTGCATGGTGCCGATGGTCAACGAGGTGGCGCGCTGCCTCGAGGAGAAGATCGTCGCCTCGCCGTACGAGGCCGACATGTCGCTCATCTACGGCATCGGTTTCCCACCCTTCCGCGGCGGTGCCTGCCGCTACGTCGACCAGACCGGTGCCGCCAGCTTCGTCGCGTTGTGCGACAAGTTCGCGTCGCTCGGCAAGCTCTACGAGGCGCCGAAGCTGCTGCGCGACATGGCCGCCGCGGGCAAGAAGTTCTTCGGCTGAAGCACACGCCCACCACGAATCCTGGAGAGATCAAGATGAGTCTCAATCCCCGCGATGTCGTCATCATCGATGGCGTGCGCTCCGCCATGGGCCGCTCGAAGGGCGGCATGTTCCGCAACGTCCGCGCCGAGGTCCTGTCGGCCGAGCTGGTGAAGGCGCTGTTCAAGCGCAACCCGGCCGCCGACATGAACGAGGTCGAGGACGTGATCTGGGGCTGCGTGAACCAGACGCTCGAGCAGGGCATGAACATCGCCCGCAACGTGCTGCTGCTCGCCGGCCTGCCGCACCACGTGCCGGGCCAGACGGTGAACCGGCTGTGCGGTTCGTCGATGCAGGCGCTGCACACGGCCGCCGCCCAGGTCATGACCGGGCAGGGCGACGTGTTCGTGATCGGCGGCGTGGAGCACATGGGCCACGTCGGCATGATGCACGGCATCGACCTCAACCCCTCGGCGTCGAAGTCCTATGCGAAAGCCTCGAACATGATGGGGCTCACCGCCGAGATGCTCGCGCGCATGCACGGCATCACGCGCGAGATGCAGGACCAGTTCGCGCTGCGCTCGCACAAGAAGGCGTGGGAAGCCACGCAGGGCGGGCGCTTCAGGAACGAGATCGTCGGCATCGAGGGCCACGACTCGAGTGGCTTCCGCACGTTGTGCGAGGTGGACGAGGTGATCCGCCCCGACACCACGCTCGAGGGACTCGCGGCACTGCCGCCGGCCTTCGATCCGAAGGGGGGCACGGTGACGGCGGGCACATCGTCGGCGATCTCGGACGGTGCGGCCGCGATGCTCGTGATGAGCTACGAGCGGGCGAAGGCGCTCGGACTCAAGCCGCGCGCGAAGATCATCTCGATGGCCGTGGCGGGCTGCGATCCGGCGATCATGGGCTACGGCCCGGTGCCGGCGACCAAGAAGGCGCTGAAGCGCGCAGGCCTGAAGATGGAGGACATCCAGGTCGCGGAGCTGAACGAGGCCTTCGCCGCGCAGTCGCTGCCGGTGATCAAGGACTTGGGACTCATGGACCGCATGGACGAGACCGTGAACCTGAACGGCGGCGCGATCGCGCTCGGCCATCCGCTCGGCTGCTCCGGCGCGCGCATCACCACGGCGCTCCTGAACACCATGGAGCAGAAGGGCGCGAGCCTGGGCCTCTCCACCATGTGCATCGGCCTCGGGCAGGGCATCACCACCGTTCTCGAGCGCGCCTGATCGCGAGCCTCCCTCTCCCGCCTTTGGCGGGAGGCGGCGGCGTCTGCCTGCCTCCGCTGCCCCGGCCGCCCGTCCGGGGCGCTCGCAGCCATTGCGCATCTTCCCTAGTCGACGCGCACTCGACTGCGCATAACCCCGAATACCGCGGGGCCGCCTCCTGAGGGAAATTCGGCGCGGCAATACGCCGGCGGAGGTCGCATGGACACCAAGGCAAAAGACGTCTCGATGCAGCTGGCCGAGGACGCCCGACAGGCGGACTGGGAGGCCGTGAGCTTCACCGCCGAGGTCTTCAAGGGCAACTTCCGCTGGGACCTGCTGCACCCGTTCCCGGCGCAGTCCGCCGAGGACAAGGCGATCGGCGACGCGTACATCGAGAAGATCCGCCCGGTCATCGAGAAGTTCATCGACCCGTGGGACATCGACGAGAAGGGCGAGTACCCCCGCGAGGCGCTCGACGCAATGGCCGAGGTTGGCCTCTTCGGCATGAAGATCCCGAAGGAATACGGCGGCCTCGGCTTCTCCGTCACGAACTACGCCCGCGTGCTCGGTTTCGTCGGCAGCTACTGCGCCAGCACGGTGGCCTTCCTCTCGGCTCACCAGAGCATCGGCGTCCCGCAGCCGCTCAAGGAATTCGGTACCGAGGAGCAGAAGCGCAAGTACCTGCCGCGCCTCGCGAAGGGCGAGATCTCCGCGTTCGCGCTCACCGAGCCCGGCGTCGGCTCCGATCCCGCGCGCATGTCGACGACGGCCACGCCCTCGGCCGACGGCAAGTACTACACGCTGAACGGCGACAAGCTCTGGTGCACCAACGTCAGTGATCCCAAGACGACGCTGATTGCCGTGCTGGCGCGCACCCCGGACAAGGTGCTGCCGGACGGCAGGAAGCTACCGCAGATTTCCTGCTTCGTGGTGGAGACCGCGTGGCCGGGCGTGGAGCGCGTGCGGCGCTCGCGCTTCATGGGGCTGCGCGGCATCGCCAACGGCGTGGTCGCGTTCGACGGCGTGAAGGTGCCCGTCGAGAACCTCATCGGCAAGCCCGGCGAAGGGCTCAAGATCGCGCTCGCGACGCTGAACGTCGGCCGCCTCGGCATCCCGGCCGCGGCCATCGGCGGCGGCATGGCGCTCGTCGACGACGCGAAGTGGTGGACCTCGACGCGCCAGCAGTGGGGCCAGCCGGTGGGCAAGCACCAGGCGGTCGCCAAGCTGGTGTCGGGCTACATGGCGCAGTTGTTCGCGATGAAGGCGATGGTCGGTGTCGCCTGCGCGTTCGCCGACCACAAGAACGCCGACATACGCCTCGAGGCGGCGGCCGCAAAGTACTTCTGCTCGGAAACGCTGTGGAAGATGTACGACGACTACCTGCAGGTGCGCGGCGGCCGCGGCTACGAGCGGGCCAAGTCGCTCTACGAGCGCGGTGAGCGCCCGACCAGCGTGGAGATGGGGCTGCGCGACGCACGCATCAACCGCATCTTCGAGGGCTCCTCGCAGGTCATGCACCTGATCATGGCCCGCGAGGCGCTCGATACCCACTTCAAGCTCGTCATGCCGATCATGCAGCCGAAGCCCGGCCAGAAGATCACCAAGCGCGAGGCGATGATGAAGGCCGCCGGGTTCTACTCGACCTGGCTGCCGAAGCTGTTCATGCCGGAAACGGGCGGCCACCTCGCGGCGCCGCACCTGAACGAGAAGAACCGCAAGCACCTGGCGTACGCAGCCAAGACCAGCAAGCTGCTCGCGCGACGGCTGTTCGCGACCATGGCGAAGTACGGTCCGAAGCTCGAGAAGGAACAGATCATCCTCGCCAACTTCGTCGACATCGGGGTGGACCTGTTCGTGATGGCCTCGACGCTGTCGTACGCCGACCACCTCGTCGCGACGAATCCGTCCGACCAGTCGCCGCAGGAACTCGCGGATCTGTTCTGCCGCGAGGCGCGGCGCCGCATCGAGGGCAATTTCCGCGCGGTGAAGAGCAATTTCAACCGCTCCTACAACAAGGTCGCTGGCCTGCTGATGGACGGCAAGCTCGACTGGCTCGGCGAAGGAGCGATGAATCCAATCCCGCCGAAGTACCGGGACTGGGAGAAGAACGACTACGAGCACCCGGCGGAGACCGCCGGCAAGGAAGCGGCCTAATCCAGCACGGCGGCGAGGGTGGCGAAGTTGCGAGCGTGCGCGACGTCGGAGGGCGTGGCGCCCTCGCGATTGCGCAGCTTGCGGCTCGCGCCCGCCGCGAGCAGCGCCTGGACTGTCTCGAGGCTTCCCGATTGGCTGGCAAGGATCAGCGCCGTGTCGCCGTTACGGTTCTGCACGTCCACCTCGGCGCCGGACGCCAGCAGGCGACGCACCACGGCCGAATGACCGCCCGTCGCGGCGAGCATGAGCGCGGTGTCTCCGGTGGCGCTTCGTGTCGAGACGTTCGCCCCCGAGCGCGCCAGCCGATCGACGATGTCCGCGTGCCCGTGCGCTGCGGCGCAGGCAAGCGGGGTGACGCCGTCCGCATCCACCGCATCGACCTGCGCGCCGTCCTGAAGAAGGGCGGCCACGACCTGGGGTGCGCCGTTACTCGCCGCAAGCCATAGCGGCGTGCGCCCCGCAGAATCGGCAGTGGAGGAGGCGGCCTTTGCGGCCAGCAAGAGGCCGACGATCTCCACCTGGTCGCGGCCGGCGGCATCAAGCAGGACCCCACGTCCCTGGGCGCTGCGCACGTCCGGGTTCGCACCTGCTTCGAGCAGGATGCGCACTGCCGTGGCATTGCCGGCCTCCACCGCGACGACGAGCGGCGCCGGTTCCTTCGCGGCATGCGAGCCCGGATCGACGCCGTTCTGCAGCAGCGCCCGCAGTGCCTTCTCGCGGCCGAGTCGCACGGCGTTGCCGAGCGGCGTAAAGCCGCGTGCGTCCGTCCGCGACGCATCCGCGCCGGCCCGCAGCAGGACTGCAACGGATTGCGGCGCGTCCGAGGCTACGGCGACCATGAGTGCCGAGTCGCCACCCGTGGTCCTGGCGTTCGGGTCGGCGCCCCGGCCCAGCAATGCCTGCAGCAACGCTGGGTCCGCGCGACTCGCCGCCACGACGACGTCCGGCCAACCGGCATACGCGTCGTTCGCGGCCCGCGACATCGAGCCCGACGGCGCAGGAGACGAATTTGCAACAGCCACTCGCACCGGCACGGCCCCGGCCGCGAGCAGGTCCTGCGACTGTCGTGACCTTCCGCTGCGCGCCGCGTAGACGTAGGCCGTGTTGCCGGCACGGTCGACGGCGGCCACGCTGGCTTTTGCCTCGAGCAAGCGCTTACAGGCCTCCGGACGCTCCGCACCGCATGCAAGCATCAACGCCGTCACGCCGTACTGGTCCGTCGCATCGACCTTCGCGCCGTGCGACAGCAGCAGGCTGACAGCCTCCGCCGCGCCAGAATCCGCCGCGTGATGCAGGGCCGTCCGACCGAACGGGTCCGTCGCGTTCACGCGATCCGCCTTAGCCAGTGCGACAATCGTTGTCACGTCGCCTCGCGCCGCAGCGCGCCACAATTCGATTCGCAGCGACCCCTCGTCCGCCAACGTGTCCTCGAGGCGGAACTCGAGGGGCAGCGCGCCGCGCCGCTGCAGTTCCTTCGCGTCCGGATCGCCGAGTTCCGCGGCGCGCACGAGCCACTGGCGCGCGCCCGCCGGGTCCGGCGGATCGTTCGTCGCCAGCAGTGCGGAAAGGCCGTACGCCGCGCGCGCTTCGCCGGAGGTGGCCGACGATGTGTAGAGTTGCTGTGCACGGCCGCGATCCTGTGTCCCGCCGAGCCCGGCGAGATACAGGCTGCCGAGCAGGTACTGCGCGCGTCGGTCGCCGCGCTCGGCCAGGGCCGTCAGGGCCTTGATCGCCGTGCCGTAGTCCTTCACCCGGATCGCCGCCTTTGCGGGCTCGAGCGGATCGACGGTCGCCGTCGCGCCCGGCTTCGGGGTGGCCGACGCGACCAATGGCACCACAACGGCGTCACGCACGCGAGCGCCGCGAGCCACCACCCTCTACGCACGCCCCGATTACGCGGTTCCATACTTCGTCTCGACCTCGAGGCCGACGTTGCGGAGGAAATCGGCCGGCAGCACTCCGCCGACGCTGACGATGACAGCATCGTTCGGGACGTCGAACTCACGACCGTCGTGCGTCAGGGTGACCGATGCGGGCTCGATGCTGCGAACCTCCGACTTGAGCAACACCCCGAGTCGCCCTGATTTCTCGGCGGCCGCAATGCGCTCGCGATTGCGCGGCTTCGCGCGCGAGAACGCGTCGCCGCGGTACGAGAGCGTCACGCGGCGTCCGCCGCTCTCCGCGACGCTCGCCGCGGCCTCGAGTGCGCTGTCGCCGCCGCCGACGACGAGCACGTCCTGCCCTGCGTACTGCTCGGGGTCGATCAGACGATAGACTACCTTGGGCAGGTCCTCGCCCGGCACCTCGAGCTTGCGCGGCGTGCCACGCCGCCCGATCGCGAGCAGCACGCTGGCAGCCCGGTGCTCCCCCTTGGTCGTGCGGACCACGAAACCGTCGCCCGCGCGCACGATGGATTCGACGCGCTCGCCGTAGCGCATCGGCAGGCCCGTCTTGCGCTCGACCCCCTGCCAGAACGCGAGCAGCGCCTCCTTCGAGGTCTGGCCGAAGCGCAGCTTGCCCACGATCGGCAGGGTGACCGGCGAAGTCATCACCATCTTGGCGCGCGGATACTGGAACACGCAGCCGCCGAGCGAGTCCTGCTCGATGGCGGCGAACTTCATGCCGTGGGATTTCGCGGTGAGGGAGGCGGCAAATCCCGCGGGTCCGGCGCCGACGACCAGCAGGTCGAGCGCGTCGGCGTCCCGGGCCTTCGGTCGTTGCTTGTTGATCGCGTCCACCGCCTGCCGGCCCTGCGAGAGCGCATTGCGGATCAGCCCCATCCCGCCGAGTTCGCCGGCCACGAAGATGCCGGGCACGGTGGACTCGAAGCTCGGGCTGAGCAGTGGAATGTCCACGCCGCGCTTCGCCGATCCGAACACCAGCGTGATCGCGTCGACCGGGCAGGCGGTGCGGCAGGCGCCGTGGCCGATGCAGTCCGAGGGGCTGATGAGATGCGCCTTGTTGCCGATCAGTCCGAGCACGTGGTGCTCCGGTTGCTCCGGGCAGGCCTTCACGCAGGAGCCGCATCCGATGCAGCGCACGGTGTCGATGACGGGATGGAGCGAGGCCGGCTCGGCATGGCCCGCGGCGGCAGACTGCTCCCTGACGGCGACGCTGTGCCGTTCCCGGCGACGCGCGCGTGCGAGGTACCAGCCCCAGATCAAAGCAAGCGGTGCCGCGTAGGCCAGCAGTAGTGCGTGGTTATCACCCATGTGGCGGCAAAGATACTCGGGATTGACGCCGCGACCCACTGGCAGCCGCCCGCGTCCCGCCAACTGTGTCACAAAAACTGGCAAATCCGGGCCGGGCGTCATAGGATTCGCGCCGCGCCACGCGTACTGTTGCCCTCGCAACATCGTGCGTGAGTGAAAACAAAAGAGTCGGACCACAGCGGTCCCGGGGTAGCTCGCACGATCAGCCGGCATTTGCCGGCGCGGGCTGCTTTGGAGGATCGGTGATGGCGGAAGATTCATTCACCCTTGGCCAACTGGGCTCGTTCGGCTTGGGCGCGACGGCAGCGTTGCTGCTGGTGCTGCTGGCAAGGACCTGGAGCCATCGGTTCCTGTCGACCGCCGGGCCGCGCACGCGCACCTATGCCTTTGTCGCCATGGGCCTGCTTGCGGCGCTGTCGTCCGTGGCGCTCGTGGCCGGCCGATCGCCCGAGCGTGGGACCGGCGCGGCGGCAGCCATGCCGAGCACCGACTTTGAACGCCAGCATGGGATGCCGGCGGAAAGAAGCCTGCAGGACGCCATCGCCGCCAGCGCCACGATCGTCGGCCAGGGCGGCGCGGGGATGAGCACGGCGGCGAACCCCATGCAGGGGGAGACCGCGAGCCTGCTCGCCCGGGCCGAGGAACACCGCCGCAAGCGCGACTTCAAGCAGGCCTGCGAGCTGTACGCGGACCTTGCCAGGCGAGGCGCGATGACGGCCGATTCGTGGGCGGATTACGCGGATGCCCAGGCGTCCCTGGCGGGCCGGATCGCGGGCGAGCCGGCCCGGGCCATCGAAGCGGCCCTCGCGCTCGAGCCCCGGCACGCCAAGGCGCTCTGGCTGCAGGCCAGCCTCGCCCACGAGGAGGGCCGCTACCAGGATGCGCTCGACACGTGGCAGCGGCTGCTCGAGATCGTGCCGCCCGGCTCCTCCGATGCACGCATCGTCGAATCGAACATCACCGAAGCCACCCGGCTCGCCAGCAACTGAGACCACTACGTGAGCGCAAGACTCCAACAACGCAAAACGATTGCAGCCGCTGGACAAGTCGGCGCGAGCGGGCGAGCGCGGCCGCGGCTCGAGGTCGCACGGCCCGCGAGCGGCGATTCCACAGGCGCCCGGCACCGGGCGTCGCGACGCCGCTGGCTCAGCCTGCCGCGCTTCTTCACCCTGGCGACGCTCGTCCTCCTGTACTGGGGCTACAACTTCCCGACCGAGCAATACCTGGCGCCCCAGACCGGGCTCGGCTACGCGCTCGGGATCGTCGGCGGCTCGTCGATGCTGCTGCTGCTGGTCTACCCGCTGCGCAAGCGCGTGCGCGCGTTTTCCTTCCTGGGCACGACCAAGCGCTGGTTTCAGGCGCACATGGCGCTTGGCATCATCGGCCCGGTGCTGGTCCTGTTCCACTCCAATTTCAACCTGGGGGCGGTGAACAGCAACGTCGCGTTGTTCTGCATGCTGGTCGTGTCGGGCAGCGGGCTCTTCGGCCGCTACTTCTACACCCACATCCACCACGGGTTGCACGGCCGCAAGGCCAACCTCGCCGAACTCAGGGAGTACGCCGAGAAGCTGCGCTGGGTGACGACCAACGTCGAGTTCCTGCCGGACCTCGTGAGTCGCATCGACTACGAGGAGCAGCGGATCGTCGAGCGCAGCGAGCGGACCTTGTTACTCACCCGCCCGCTCGTCGGTGCCGCGGGCGTGATGGTCGCGCGACGGAGGCTGCGGCGATACGTGTCGCGAGCGGTTCGCGAGGCCGACGCGACGCCCGGCACGGAACGTGCCCGCCGCGACCAGCTCCACGGTACGGCGCGGCAGTACATCGACGACCGGCTCGCGGCGACGCGCCGCGTGGTGGAGTTCGGAGCCTTCGAGAGGCTTTTCTCGCTGTGGCACGCCTTTCACCTGCCGCTCTTCATGCTGCTGCTCATCGCCGGCGTCGTGCACGTCGTTGCGGTGCACGTCTACTGAAGGCGACGGGCGGGGGCAATGACACATGTGCGCTCAATCCTTGCCGCGGTGGCCGTGATGGCGGGCCTCGTCGGCGGCATGCAGGCGCGCGCGGCGGGTATCGAGACGCTGCTCATGCCCGGCAAGGTCATCGCCGGGCACGCGAAGTTCGAGCAGGAATGCTCGCAGTGCCACGACCGTGCGAACCGCGACCGGCAGGCGGAGCTGTGCATGACCTGCCACAAGGACGTGGCGGCCGACGTCCGTTCCCACGCAGGCTTCCATGGCAGGCTGGCGGGCATCGAGCGTGCGCAGTGCAAGGCGTGTCATTCGGAGCATCTCGGGCGCGACGCCGACATCGTCAAGCTGAGCACGACCGCCTTCGATCACGGCCGGACCGACTTCGCCCTCACGGGCGCGCATGCCGCCGCGGACTGCGAGGGTTGCCACCAGCGCGGGCGCAAGTACCGCGAGGCGGCCCGGGGCTGCGTCGACTGCCATCGCAGCGACGAGCCTCACGACGGCAAGCTCGGCAGCGATTGCCGCGCCTGCCACGCAACCGCGACCTGGGCGAACGCCCGCTTCGATCACGGCAAGACGCGCTTCGCGCTGCGCGATCGCCACGCGACGGCGACCTGCACGGCCTGCCACGCCGGCAACCGCTTTGCCGGCACGCCGACACAGTGCGTCTCCTGTCATGCGCCGGACGACGTGCACCGGGGTGCCCGCGGGCCGGACTGCGCGAGTTGCCACGGCACCGCGCTCTGGAAGACCACCAGGTTCGATCACGCGAAGGAAACCGGGTTTGCGCTCGGTGGAGCGCACGCCGCGCTCGACTGCAAGGGCTGTCATACGACGCCGAACCTGAAAGACCCGTTGCCACGCGACTGCGCGGGCTGTCACCGCAAGGCCGATCCGCATGCGAACCGTTTCGGCGACGCCTGCGACAAGTGCCACGGCACCGGCGCCTGGAAGCCGTCCACGTTCGAACACACGCGCGACGGTCGCTTCGAACTGGTCGGCCGGCACGCGAAGCTCGGTTGCCACGCCTGCCACACGGCGGTGGTGGCGCAGCAGAAGCTGGGCACGGAGTGCCACGCCTGCCACCGCACGCAGGATGCGCATGCCGGCAAGCTCGGCACCGACTGCGCGCGCTGCCACGGCGTGGAGGCCTGGCGGAAGGACGTCGCCTTCGACCACGACTTGTCCGACTTCCCCCTGGTCGGACTGCACGTCGCCGTGCCCTGCCACGAGTGCCACGCGACGCCGGCCTACAAGGGCGCGCCGCAGGATTGCCATGGCTGCCACCAGCGCGACGACAAGCACAAGGGAGCGCTCGGCAAGGACTGCGAGGCCTGCCATTCGCCGAACGGCTGGGGCCTGTGGGAGTTCGATCACGCCAAGGCCACGGGCTTCGCGCTCGTGGGAGCGCACACGCGGGCGACCTGCGAGGGTTGCCACAAGCAGCCGCCCGAGACGGTGAAGCTCTCAGGCGACTGCGCGTCCTGCCACGTCCAGGACGACGTGCACCTCGGCCAGTTCGGCCGCCAGTGCCAGCGCTGCCACGGCTCTGTCACGTTCAAGGGCGCGCGGATGCAATAGGGGTTCCAGCATGAACAGATCCGCATTCAGGTTCGTCCTGCCGCTCCTGTGCATCCTCGGGTGGAGCGCCGCGTTCGCCCAGGGCGCGGGAAAGGACTTCGACCATCTCACGACCGGGTACGAACTCACCGGCGCGCACCGCGTGCAGGCCTGCGAGTCGTGCCACGTCGATGCGGTGTTCCAGGGCACGCCGAGAGACTGTTTCTCCTGTCACTCGCCCGGGTCGCGCGTCGCGGCCACGCCGAAGACGGCGGGCCACGTCATGAGCGGCGAGCAGTGCGCTGCGTGCCATTCGACGGCGGCGTGGACCCCGGCGACGCGCTTCGACCACGACCAGACCCTCGGCAGCTGTGCGACCTGCCACAACGACGTGCAGGCGCCGGGCAAGCCGCCGGGACACATCGAGACGGTGATGGAATGCAACGCCTGCCACGGCACGCGTGCCTGGTCGCCGTCGAGGTTCAATCACGCCGGAATCGGCGCCGCCTGCGCAACCTGCCACGACGGGGGCCAGGCGACGGGTCGCGGGCCGCAACACGTCGCGACGACGGACCGCTGCGAAGCCTGTCACTCGTACGGCGGCTGGTCGCCGGTGTCGCGCGTCGATCACTCCCAGGTCGCCGGTACCTGCATCTCCTGTCACGACGGCGTGAGGGCCGGCGGCACCGGGACCGGTCACATCGAGGCCACCACTGCCTGCGACGCGTGCCACGTCACGTCGGCCTGGCGGCCGGCCGCGCGCGTGGACCACGGCAACGTTCTCGGCAGCTGTTCCTCCTGCCACGACGGGTCGTCCGCGCCCGGCAAGGAGCCCGACCACATCGTGACCCAGGCCGAGTGCGACAACTGCCACGCCACCACTGCCTGGACACCCGCCAGATTCGACCACACCGGCGTCGTCAACAACTGCGTGCAGTGCCACGACGGCAACCGGGCCGCTGGCAAGAACCCGACGCACATGGCGTCGAGCAACGTCTGCGAGGCGTGCCACGTCATCGCGGCCTGGGCGCCTGCCGCGCGCGTGGACCACGGCCAGGTGAGCGGTACCTGCGTCTCCTGCCACGACGGCACGACCGCGGCGGGCAAGCACGCCAACCACATCCTGAGCGACAACGCCTGCGGCAGCTGCCACGCGACCACGGCCTGGACGCCGGCGGAATTCAGCCACACGAATCTCACTTCGACCTGCGTGAGCTGTCACGACGGCGCCCGCTCGACCGGCAAGAGCACCAGCCACATCCAGTCGAGCAACACCTGCGATGCCTGCCACGCCACTTTCAGCTGGCGACCGGTGTCGAGCGTCGACCACACCCAGGTCACCGGCAGCTGCTGGTCCTGCCACAACGGCACCACGGCCGCGGGCAAGGACGCAGCGCACATACAGTCCAGCAACGACTGCGCGGCGTGCCATTCGGCCGCCGTCTGGACTCCCGCAACGAGGGTCGACCACGCGCAGGTGGTCGGCAGCTGCTTTTCCTGCCACGACGGGACCACCGCCACCGGCAAGCACGCAGCGCACATCGTCAGCGATAACGGTTGCGAGAACTGTCACTCGCCGACGGCGTGGCGGCCGGCGCGCTGGGACCACACGGGCATCACGGACAACTGCTCGCGTTGCCACGACGGAACGCAGGCGACCGGCAAGGGCGCGGCGCACATCACGACCAGCAACACCTGCGAGGCCTGCCATGCGGTCGCGGCCTGGCAGCCCGCGGCGCGGGTGGACCATGCGCAGGTCACCGGCACCTGCGTGTCCTGTCACGACGGCACGACGGCCGCCGGCCAGGGCCCGAACCACATCCCCGCCACGGGCGCCTGCAGCAACTGCCACTCGACGCTCGCGTGGACGCCCGCCACGTTCAGCCACGCGGGCATCGTCGCGAACTGCTCGAGCTGCCACGACGGCGTCAAGGCGCCGGGCAAGAACGCCGGACACATCTTCACGAGCCCCGTCTGCGAGGCCTGCCACGTCACGAGTGCGTGGAACCCGGCGACCCGGGTCGAGCACGCGCAGGTGATCGGCACGTGTTCGAGCTGTCACAACGGCGCGGTGGCTGGAGGCAAACCGCCGACGCACATCGCGACCACCGCGGAGTGCGGCAACTGCCACGCCACTACGGCATGGACGCCGGCAACGGGCTTCAGTCACGACGGCATCACGGGCAACTGCTTCAGCTGCCACAACGGCACCGACGCGACGGGCAAGAATCCCGGGCACCTCCAGACCAGCAATACCTGCGCGTCCTGCCACACGCCGTCGGGGTGGTCGCCGGCGACGCGCGTGGATCACCTGCAGGTCATCGGCACCTGCTACTCCTGCCACGACGGCACCATCGCGACCGGCAAGGGCGCCGCGCACATCGCAAGCGACACGGCCTGCAGCAGCTGCCACACGACCACCGCCTGGAGCCCGGCGTCGCGAGTCGACCACAACCACGTCCAGGGCACCTGCAACAGCTGCCACGACGGCGTGCAGGCGCCTGGCAAGCCCACCGGCCACCTTCCCACCACCGCGCAGTGCGGCGACTGTCACTCGACACTCGCGTGGTTGCCGGCGGCGTTCGACCACGCCGGGGTCACCGGCGGCTGCCGCACATGCCACAACGGCACCACCGCCAGCGGCCCCTCGACCGGGCACATGACCTTCCCGGTCAACAACTTCGAATGCAACAGCTGCCATACGACCACCGCGTGGTCGCCAAACACCTTCCGGCACCGGAGCGGCGGCGGGTACCCGGGCGACCACGGCGTTGCGCTCACCTGCACGCGATGCCACACGACGAACACGGACGCGGCTTTCTGGCGCTCGCCGGCCTACAGGCCGGACTGCGCTGGCTGCCACTCGAACCTCTGGAAACCCGATCCGCACACGAAGTATGGCAACGTGAAGTACACGATCAGCGAGCTGCGCAACTGCTCCGGCGCCTGCCACGTCTACACGGATTCGACGCTCACCACGATCCGGGAACGACGGTCGGGGCCCGAGCATCGGATTTCGTCGAACGAGTTCCACTGATGCCTGGGATCCGTCATCGTTGGTGGCTGGGTGCGGTGCTGACCTGGGTGACGGCGGCCACGCAAGCGCAGGTCGCGGGGCGCCTGGTGGAGGAGGTGGGCGTCTCCGAGCAGCGCGACTACGTGGCGGTGACGGTGCTGTTCGCGTGCACACTTCGCTACGTGAGCCACACGCCCGCGAGCAGCGGCGACTCGGTCAGGGTGCGGCTGGTGCCGCAACCCGAATGCGGTGCCCCCTCAGCGGGATGGTCCGCGCCGCCGTTGGTCGAAGGCCGCGGCGTCGTGCGCTCGATCGAGGTGGACCGCTCGCTCGGCACGAACGTCGAGCTGCTGATCCAGTGGTCGCGTGCCGAGCAGTTCGTGCTGGTGCCGTCGTCCAACGGCCGCGGACTGCGCTTCCGCCTGATGCGCCCCGAGGCGGACCGCTCGAAGGTGACGGTGCGCGAACTGCCGGGCGGCGTCCCGTCGTATGCGATCAATCTCGACGCGGCGAAGACTCCGTACACGCCGGAGGAGGTGTCGGCCGCGGCGCAGGCGACGGGCGTGCGCACCTACGTCTCGGAGATCGTCGTCGGCGAGGAACGCTGGTACCGGCTGCGCGCCGGCCCGTTCGTTTCCGAGACCGGCGCGCGGCAGGTACTTGCAACGGCCCGCTCGCGCTACCCAAAAGCCTGGCTCGCGGTCGGCGACGACGCGGCATTGAACGAGCCCGGCGCGCCGGACGCGGTGGGGAAGGTCCCGGCCACGCGCCCGTCCGGCAATGCGACGCTGACGCCGATGGACCGCGACAAGACCTTGAAGCAGGCGCGGGATGCCTTCCGGCGCAAGGATTACGCCGCCGCCATCCCGTTGCTCACGCGGCTGATCGAGCAGCCCGAGTTCCCCGAGCGAGCGGAGGCGCTCGAGCTGCTCGGGCTCGCGCGCGAGCGCAGCGGGCAGCTGGCGCACGCCGAGGCGGAGTACGAGGAATACCTGCGGCGCTACCCACAGGGCGAGGCGGCCGAGCGTACGCGCAAGCGACTGCGGGCGCTCGCGTTCGCGACGAGCCCGGCGAGTGCACGGGCACGCGCGGCGGCTGAGGCACGGTCGCCCTGGACGCTGTACGGCGGCATTTCCCAGCTGTACCGGCGCGACGACGCGGGGTTCGACAACGGCGTCACTTCGAGCGACCAGACGACCCAGGACGCGGTGCTGACCGACGTGGCACTCTCGGCGCGGCGGCGGGGCGAGCGCTTCGACTTCGCAAGCCGGGTGAGCGCGGGCTACGGGCTCGACCTGCTCGAGGACGGGCCGGGCGACCAGTCGCGCGTGACGCTGATGTTCGCCGAGCTCCACGATCGCGAGCTCGACTGGACGGTGCGCGGCGGCCGCCAGGCGGGCAATGCCGGCGGATTGCTCGGCACCTTCGACGGCCTGTATGCCGGATACCAGCTGTTGCCGCGCTTCAGGCTGAACGCGCAGCTCGGCTACCCGGTGGAGTCGACCCGCGAGGGGCCGGCGACCGATCGTCGCTTCTACGCGCTGTCGGCCGATCTCGGCACGTTCGCGGAGGCCTGGGACATGTCCGTGTACGCGGTGTCCCAGGAATACTTCGGGCTCACGGACCGCCAGGCCATCGGCTCCGAGGTGCGCTACTTCCGCCCGGGCGTCACCTTCGTCGGCCTCGTGGATTACGACCTGCACTTCCAGGACCTGAACGACGTGCTGCTGCTCGGCACGGTCGCGCTGCCGGCGCGCTGGACGATGAGCGTCAACCTCGACCACCGCAAGAGCCCGTCGCTTGCCGCCCGCAACGCCCTGATCGGCCAGGCGGTGACGAGCTTCGACGAGCTGTTCGGGCTGTACACCCCGGACGAAATCGAGCAACTCGCGCGCGATCGCACGGCGCAATCGGACATCTACACGTTGTCGTTGTCGCGGCCGCTGGGCGAGCGCTGGCAGTGGTCGATGGACCTCTCCGGCATGAGCCTTGGCGACACGCCGGCCTCGGGGGGCGTGGCCGAGACGCCCGAGTCGGGGATGGACTTCGTCGTGTCGACGCAGGCGCTCGGGTACGGGCTCTTCGGGCGGGGCGACGTGTCGTCGCTTGGCCTGCAGTACCAGTCCGGCGACACGACCGACGCGGTGTCGCTCGGATTGAATGCGCAGTTTCCGCTGGGTCGCCTGTGGCGCATCGGTCCGCGGCTCCGCGTCGACCAGCGGGAGTTTCACGCCGACGGGTCTGAACAGCTGCTCTACGCGCCGAGCCTGCGCACGGAGTTGCGCTGGCAGAAGTTCTCGCTGGAATTCGAGGGCGGCGCGGAGTTCGGTCAGCGCACGCTCGACGATGCCAGCGAGGACACCACGCGGTATTACCTGAGCCTCGGGTACCGGTATGACTTCTGAGCGGGGCTCGTTGCGGGTCGCGCGCCGATGGGCATGCGCCTGCCTCGTGGCCGTGGTCACCGGCTGCGCGGCGGCTCCGCCTGCGGACGACGCCTCGCGCGAGTACCTGGACGAGGAGACGGCCGCGACCATTACCGTCGGCGGACGCCCGCTGGTCTTCGCCCGCGAGCGGCCGGAACTCGCGGTGCACGCGCGCGACTACCTCACGTTGGTGCCGGTGGACGTCAACCGGGCCGGAACCCACGCACAGTATTTCTACGGCTACGTCTGGTCGACGATCGACAAGCGCGGCGTGGAAGCGGGGGGCCAAGCGCCCGCGCGTTTCGAATTGATCGCTGACGGGCGGCGGATTCCACTGGTGCCGCTGTCCGGCGAACCGCGCAGTCTCGGGCTTGGGGAGGCGCCGCTGCCCCCGCCCGCTGCATCAGCACAGGTGCTGGTGTCGGCCACGACCCGCGAAGTCCAGCGGTTCGTGCGCGATGCTGCGGAGATCGTCGCGGTCGCCTTCCGCGACGGCGCCGCCGAGCCCTTCCCACTCTGGGCCCGGTAGAGGTGCCTAAAGCCTCAGGTGGTAGGTATCGAAGGTGACGTCGAGCTCCCAGCCCAGCGATTCGTAGAGCGCGCGGGCCGGCGCATTCGTCTTCGCCGTCTGCAGGTCCATGCGTGATGCGCCGGCGGCGACGGCTTCGTCGCGCGCGGCCAGCAGCAGCGCCTTCGCGAGGCCGCCGCGCCGGGCCGACTGGCTGACATAGAGGTCGTAGAGGATGAAGATCGGCGCCGCGGCAACGGAGCAAAACGTCGGGTAGATCTGGCAGAAGCCCGCGGCGGGCCCCTCATTCACGCTGCCGACCAGGACGATCGATTCTCCGCGCCGCAACCGCGCGCGGATGAAGGTCGTGGCCAAGGCCTTGTCCGGCGGCTGCTGGTAGAACTGCCGGTATTCGTCAAAAAGCTCTCCCGACCGACTCGATATCGTCGGCGGTGGCACGCCGCACGGACACGGCGCTCATGGCGCACGCGCCGGCGCCGATGGCCGGGATCCGACGGATCCGACCACTGGCACCTTATGGTGCCCGATGATCCGGACGACGTCGTCGGCGGAATCCGCGAGGTGGAGGACGCGCGCGTCTTCCGGCGAGATCGTGCCTTCCTTCAGCATCGCCTTGCGCATGAAGTCGGCGAGTTCCTCCCAGAAATCGCGCCCCACGGCGATCACCGGGAAGTGCTCGACCTTCTCCGTCTGGATCAGCGTGGCGATTTCGAAAGCCTCGTCGAGCGTGCCGAAACCGCCCGGCATCACGACGAACGCGCTGGAGTACTTCACCAGCATCACCTTGCGCACGAAGAAGTGCTCGAGCTGGATGAACCTGGTGAGGTAAGGGTTCGGCTTCTGTTCGTGCGGCAGCTTGATGTTGCAGCCGATGCTGAGGCCCCCGGCTTCGGCCGCGCCGCGGTTGGCGGCCTCCATGATTCCCGAGCCGCCGCCGGTCATGACGGCATAGCCCGCGCGCGCCAGGGCCGCGCCGATCTCGCGCGCGACCTGGTAGTACCTGTGTGTTTCCGGGAAGCGCGACGAGCCGAACACCGTCACGCAGGGCTGCTCGAACATGAAGCTTTCGAAGCCGCGCAGGAACTCGAGGAAGATGCGCACTGCACTCTCGAGGTCCGCCTCGCGCGACCGGCGCCCAGCCAGGAACAGTTTCTCGGCGTTCTCGACGTGCGCGAGCAGCGATGCAGGCGGCGCCTGGCTGGGATGGTTGTTCGTCATGTGCAGTTCACCGGGTCGTTGGGCGCTGCGCCAGCAGCGCGCTGGGTGCTCGCCACCAAGTATGCCGCGTTGCCCGACCCGGGCGACATGCTTGTGCCCCCGGGGGCGCGGGATCGCGCGGGTGCGAGAGGGTACAATCCCGCGTCACGCTGTCCCGGAGAGGTTCCCAGATGATCGGCTACATCACCCTCGGCACCAATGACCTGGCGCGCGCGGGCCGCTTCCATGCTGGCTATTTCCGCGACCTCGACGGCAACCAGCTCGACTGCTTCCGCTGGACGAAGTAGGACGCGCCCGCGGAAAACCGGCATCAACTGATGGATACCGCAGCTGAAAAGAGCGTCGATCGCTGGCAGGCCGCCGGGGTCATCGATGCGGCGACCGCCGAACGCATCCGCGCCTGGGAACGGGAGTACGCGCCTGGTCATGCGAGCCGGTTTGGCCGCATCGCCTTCGCCTTCGGCGGGTTGCTGCTCGCCGCGGGAGTCCTGCTCTTCGTCGCAGCCAACTGGGACCAGATGTCGCCCTGGGGCCGGTTCGCGCTGCTTGCGGCGACGGTGGCCGTATTCCACGTCGGCGCCGCAGTGGTTGCCTCGAGGTCGCAGGCGCTCGCAACCACGCTGCACGCCGTGGGTACAGCGGCGCTCGGCGGCGGGATCTTCCTGGCGGGACAGGTCTTCAACCTCGCGGAGCACTGGCCGGAGGGCTTCCTGCTGTGGGCCGCGGGCGCAGCGGTTGCGGCCTGGCTGGTGCGCGGCTGGCCGCAGGTCCTGTGGGTCGCGATCCTCGTGCCGGCCTGGCTGCTCAGCGAATGGATCGCAACCCAGGCCCTGCGGTCGGTGCCCATTGGTGTGCCGCTCGCCGGCCTGTTCGTCCTGTGCGTCGCGTACGTCGCCGCCGTCGGTCCGGGACGTGACGCAACGTGGCGGCACGCGCTCGGGTTGCTCGGTGGAATTGCCTTCCTGGTCGTCGCAATCCTGCTGCCGCTCGAGCCCGGCATGCGACCGGGCGAGAGGCCTGCGACGGCCACCATCCTCGCCATTGCCTGGGCGCTCGCGCTCGCATTGCCGCTGGTCGTCGGTGGCTGGTTGCGAGGTCGCGAGGCATGGCCACTCCTCGTCGCGGCAGTTGTCGCCGTTTGCGCCTCACGGGTCGACGCGTCGGCCTCGCGCGAGCTCCTCGCGTTGCACGCCCTCTACGCCGCGGCCTGCGTCGGCCTCGTGTGGTGGGGTGTGCACGAAGGTCACCGGTTGCGCATCAACCTCGGCGTGGTCGGCTTCGCGATGACGGTGCTGTCGTTCTATTTCAGCAGCCTGCTGGACAAGCTCGGCCGCTCGCTGGGGCTGATTGGCCTCGGCGTGCTGTTCATTGGCGGCGGCTGGCTGCTCGAGCGCGCGCGCCGGCGGCTGGTGGAGCAGTCGCGGAGGGATCGGCCATGACTCCCTTGATGCGAGGGGTGATCGTGGCGCTCGCACAGGTGGCGCTGATGAGTGCGGTCGGCGCCAGGTTGCTCTATGACCGGGCGACCCTGCCGCGCGCCTGGGTGGAAACGGCGGGAGTGGACCCGAACCTGCCGATCCGCGGACGCTATGTCGCGTTGAATCTGTTGTTCCCGGCGTCGGCGGAGTCCGCAGCGGTACGCGTGCCAGACGGCAATACAGCGGTCGGACGCGTGGAGGTCCGGGATGGTGCGGCCGTCGCCGTGTTGCGCGGCCGGGCCGACGCCGAAGAGCCGCGCGACGGTGACGCTTATTTCGTCGAGCGATCCACGCCCGGCGGGCTGCGCTGGATGCTGATGGAGCCCGTTGCCTTCTTCCTGCCGGACCAGGCGCCGGATCCGACGCGCGACCTCCGCCCCGGCGAGTTGTGGCTGGAGGCGAGTTTCCCCGCGCGATCCGCGCCGCGCCCCATCCGCCTCGAGCGCCGCTAAGAGGTGCCAGTGGTCGGATCCGTCGGATCGGTCGGGTTCGGTAATCGTTGCGCGCAGGCTCGGCGGATTCGACGGATCCGACGGATCCGACCACTGGCACCTTATGGCCGTCAGTGACAGTTACCTTGCCTACGTCCTCGAACAACTCGCGGGCCTCGGGCGCGTCCGGTCGAGGCGCATGTTCGGCGGCGTCGGCCTTTACTGCGACGACCTCTTCTTTGCGCTGGTCGACGACGACACCCTGTACCTGAAGGTCGACGACAGCAATCGGGACGACTACCTCGCACTCGGCCTGCGGCCGTTCCAGCCGATCCGCGACAAGCCGGAATTCTCCATGAGTTATTATCAGGCACCCGCCGACGCGCTCGAGGACGCCGAAATGCTGGTGGATTGGGCGCGCAAGGCACTGCGGGTCGCCGCGGCCGTCCGGCGCGGCACGTTCGAGAACTGAGCCCAGCGCAAGCAGCGGCAACGCGACACAGGACACACGCACAGCATGCCCAGCAAGGTTCCGGAAGGCGAAACGCGTGGCTGGATCATCCCGATCGGCGGCGCGGAGAACAAGGAGAACGACCGGCACATCCTCGAGCGCTTCGTGGACTGTTCGGGCGGCCGCGACGCCGACATCGTCGTCATTCCGACCGCGAGCCGGCTGCACGAGACAGGACCTCGCTACGAACAGCTCTTCAGGGACATCGGCGCCGCCCGCGTCACGGCCATGGATTTCGACACGCGCCGCGACTGCCAGGAGACTGGCCGCCTGCAACGGCTGCAGGAAGCGACCGGCATCTTCTTCACCGGCGGCAACCAGTTGCGGCTCACGACCCTGCTCGGCGGTACGCCGGTCGCGAAGCTCGTGCGCATGCGCAACGCGCACGGTGTCACGGTCGGCGGCACGAGCGCCGGCGCCAGCATCCTGAGCGAGCACATGATCGCGTTCGGCGACGAGGGCTCCTCGGTCATCTCGGGCAGCGTACGGCTCGCCCCCGGCCTCGGCCTCACCAACCGCTTCATCATCGACCAGCACTTCCGCCAGCGCGACCGGCTCGGCCGCCTGCTCACCGCGCTCGCCTACAACCCGTTCGCCATCGGCATCGGGCTCGACGAGGACACGGCGGCGTTCATCGGCCCCGACGAGACGGTCGAGGTGGTGGGCAGCGGCGGGGTGACGATCGTGGACGCCGCCGACGTGAGCTATTCGTCCATGGACAGTGTCACCGAGGGCCAGCCGGTGTGCATGCTGGGCCTGCGGCTGCACGTGCTCGTCGCCGGCGCCACCTTCAACCTCCACACTCGCGTCGCCTCCTCAGGCTCGCTCGCTTCCTCGAAGGAATAGCGGCCGCGGGCTACGCGCGCCTGCCCCGCGTATGCCATGATTCCGCGAGAAAAGGCTCGAGGGGAGGAGCCCGCCCGATGCGCATCCTGGACCGCTCCGTCTACGTGGGACCGTCGCTGTATGCGCACTTCCCGGTCATCAAGCTCGAACTCGACCTCGGCGAGCTCGAGGCCTGGCCGACGGCGCGACTTGGCGAGGAGTTCATCGACGCGCTCGCCACCGCGCTGCCGGGCCTCGCCGAGCACGGCTGTTCCTACGGCGAGCCGGGCGGCTTCTACCGCCGCATGCGCGACGACGAGGGCACCTGGCTCGGGCACGTCCTCGAGCACGTCGCGATCGAACTGCAGAACGTCGCGGGCGAGAACGTCACGTTCGGCAAGACGCGCAGTGCAGACCGGCCCGGCGTCTACACCGTCGTCTACGAGTACGCACAGCGCGACGAGGGCATCGCGGCGGGTGAGCTCGCCCTGCGCCTGCTGTGCTCGTTGCTGCCGGCGCAGGTCCGCCCCACGCAAAGCGTCCCCGAGGGCTGGAGCTGGCCCGAGGCGCGCGATGAGTTCATTCGCTTCGCGCAGAAGCGCGCGCTCGGGCCCTCCACCGCGTCGCTGGTGCGTGCCGCCGAGGCACGCGGCATTCCGTGGCTGCGGCTCAACGACCAGTCGCTGGTGCAGCTCGGCCACGGCAAGTACCAGCAGCGCATACAGGCGACGGTGACCGGGCGCACGCCGCACATCGCCGTCGAGCTCGCGAGCGACAAGGAGGAAACGAACAAGATCCTCGCCACGCTCGGCCTTCCCGTGCCGAGGCAGGAGCTCGTGCAGAGCGACGCGCAGGCGGTACGCGCGGCGCGGCGCATCGGCTTCCCGGTCGTCACCAAGCCCTACAACGGCAACCACGGCCGCGGCATCTCGATCCGCCTCGCGACCGACGCCGAGGTGATCCAGGGCTACGCGGCCGCGCGCGAGCATTCGCGCTCGGTGATCGTCGAGACCTTCCTCGAGGGCGACGACCACCGGCTGCTGGTCGTGAACGGAGAACTCGTGGCCGCGACGCGCCGCACGCCCGGCCACGTGGTCGGCGACGGCGTGCACACCATCGCCGCGCTCGTCGACCTCGTGAACCATGACCCGCGCCGCGGCGTCGGCCACGAGAAAGTGCTCACGCGTCTCGAGCTCGACGCGCAGGCGCACAAGATGATGGAGCGCCAGGGGCTGGCGCCGGACTCCGTGCCGATCCCCGGGCAGGTCGTCTACCTGCGCTCCACCGCGAACCTCTCGACGGGGGGCACCGCGACCGACGTCACGGACATCATCCATCCCGATAATCGCGACATGGCGGTGCGCGCCGTGCGCGCGGTCGGGCTCGACGTCGGCGGCGTGGACTTCCTCTCGACCGACATCACCGAAAGCTATCGCACGATCGGCGGCGGCATCTGCGAGGTGAATGCGGCACCGGGCTTCCGCATGCACGTGGCGCCGAGCGAAGGCACGTCGCGTGACGTCGCAGGCCCGGTCATCGACATGCTGTTCCCGCCCGGTTCGCCCTCCCGCGTGCCGATCGCCGCGATCACCGGCACCAACGGCAAGACCACGACGGCGCGCATGCTCGCGCACATCACCAAGATGGCGGGGTTCACGCCCGGGCTCACTACCACGGACGGCGTGTACATCGACGGGCAGCGCACGGTGCAGGGCGACATGACCGGACCGGTCTCCGCCCGCATGGTGCTCGCCGACCCGCAGATCGACATCGCGGTGCTCGAAACGGCGCGCGGCGGCCTGTTGCGCGCTGGCATGGGCGTCAGGGAGGTCAACGTCGGCGCGGTTCTGAACGTCGCCGCGGACCACCTTGGACTCAAGGGCATCGACACGCTCGAGCAGCTCGCCGAGGTGAAGCGCATCGTGATCGAGGTGGCGACGGACTGCGCCGTGCTCAATGCCGACGATCCGCTCGTGCTGCGCATGTCGGGCTACGCCGACGCGAAGAACATCTGCTACGTCACCATGAATCCGAGCCACACGCTGGTGCGGGAGCACATCCGCGCGGGCGGCCGCGCCTGCGCGATCGAGGCGGGCGTCAACGGACAGATGGTCACGCTCTACGACCGCGGAGGGCACATCCCGCTCGTGTGGACGCACCTCATCCCGGCGACGCTCGAGGGCCGCGCGACG
Organism: uncultured Gammaproteobacteria bacterium; assembly: GCA_963778185.1. Classification (GTDB taxonomy): domain Bacteria; phylum Pseudomonadota; class Gammaproteobacteria; order Steroidobacterales; family Steroidobacteraceae; genus RPQJ01. The sequence continues at coordinate 187,796 of CAVZTF010000004.1, forward strand.
CATAACGTGCAGAACGCGATGTTCGCCGCGGCGATGGCCTTCTCGCTCGGCATCAAGCTCGACGCGATCCGCCAGGGCCTGCGCACGTTCGACACGACGTTCTACCAGGCGCCGGGCCGCATGAACGTGTTCAACGAGCATCCATTCAAGGTGCTGTTCGACTACGGCCACAACGCGCACGCGGTGTCCGTGATGGCGGACCTCGCCCAGCGCCTCGACGTGACGGGGCGTCGCATCGTCGTGCTCGCCGGCCCGGGCGACCGGCGCGACGAGGACCTCGTGGCGATCGCCCACGCCGTGGCGGGGCGCTTCGACCACTACGTCTGCCGGCGCGACGACGCGCTGCGGGACCGCGGGCCGGACGAGGTGCCGCGCATGCAGGCGGCGGCGCTGCGGGGGGCGGGCGTGGCCGAGGAGGCGATCTCGATCATCCCGGACGAGCAGGAAGCGATCGACGCGGCGTTGCGCATGGGGCGGCCAGGCGACCTGCTGCTGGTATTTGCGGACGCGCTCACGCGCTCGTGGAAGCAGGTGATCAAGTTCTCACCCGCATCCGCGTCGGCCGGCGCCACGGCCGCCATCGACGAGCACTTCGGGCGCGTGGTCGCGTCGGGTGCCGGCCCGGCGGAGGGCAACGGGGCCGCGTTCGAAGCTGCGCAGGGCTCGGGGTCCTTCGCCAGTCTCGAGGGCCTGATCCGTGACGAGCGCGGCATCCGCCTGGCACGGGAGACGGACGACTGACCGTCACACTCGCACTGCCGTTCGAGGACTCCCGGCGACTGCCCGGCGCGAACCTGTTCTTCACCGCGACGGGGGCGGTGCTGGAGGTCGCCGACGTCGCGCGGGACGAGGCCGTCGTCGCCGCGTGGCGCGGGCGCGTCGAGCACGCTCGTTCGTCGCTCGGGTGGGCGGTCGATTCTAAGCCCGCTCCGGTTGTCGCACGAATCCATGCGAGCGGCGCGTCGCTCGCGCTCGCGGCCCCACCGGACCAGCTCTTCACCGCGACCGAGGTCAACGAGTGGGCGCTTTGCTCGGCCTTGTTCGAGCGCGATCCACTGCACTGGTCCGGCTTGCCGGAGGCGCTCGCGGCGGCGGGAGCCGAGACCGCCTCCGCGATCGCAGGTGCCCCGCCCGCGGTGCTCGAGGAATCGGCGGCATTCGAGCGATTCCGGCATCTGGCGGCCGCCGAGTCGCGGCCCGCCTTGCTCGCATTGCTCGAGGCCGCGGAGGCGCGCGACCTGCCCGTGCTGATCGACGATTCCGTCGTGTCGATCGGCGCCGGCTCCGGGTCGCGCCGCTTTCCGATCGATGACCTGCCGTCCGTCGCGGACGTGCCGTGGCCGGGCCTGCACGACATCCCGGTCGCCGCAGTCACCGGGTCGAACGGCAAGACGACGACCGTGCGTCTCATCGCCGCCTGCGCTCGCGAACAGGGCTGGCGCGACGGCTACAACTGCACCGACGGCGTGTTCGTGGGCGATGCGGTGCTGAGCGAAGGCGACTATTCCGGGCCGGCCGGTGCCCGCAAGGTGCTGGGGGATGCGCGCGTGGAAGCGGCGGTCCTCGAGGTCGCGCGCGGCGGGATCCTGCGCCGTGGGCTCGCCGTGCCGCGTGCCACCGTGGCCGTCGTGACCAACGTGAGCGCGGATCACTTCGGCGAGTACGGCATCCACGACCTCGAGGCCCTCGCGGACGTGAAGCTCACGCTCGCATCGCTCGTCGGCCCGCACGGCCTGCTCGTGCTGAATGCGGACGATCCCGTGCTGCGTTCGAAGGCGTCGCAGCTCGACGCGCGCTTCGGCCGTTCTCCGGAGCGGGGCTGGTTCGCGCTCGACGATGGACACGAACTGCTCGAAGCGCACCGTCGCGACGGTGGCGCGACCTGCGCCGTGTCGGGCGGGCGACTGAGATTGTGCGTTGCCGGTGCCCGGCACGACCTTGGACCGGTCGCTGAGATGCCGCTCACGGTGGCGGGGAGCGCGACCTACAACGTGGCGAATCTCGCTGCCGCTGCGCTCGCGGCGTCGGCACTCGGTGTCGCGCCGGCGGCCATTGCGCGGGTGTTCGCGCGCTTCGGCGCGAGCCCCGGGGACAACCTCGGGCGCCTCATGCGCTGCGAATTCGGTGGGGTACAGGTGCTCGTCGACTATGCGCACAACCCGGAGGGGCTGCGAGGCGTGCTGCAGGTTGCACGACACCTGCGCGGTGCGTCGGCCGGGCGGATCGCGTTGCTGCTCGGGCATGCGGGAAATCGCGAGGATGCCGACATCGAGCAACTCGCCGCGGTGGCCGCCGGGTTCCGGCCGGACCTCGTGGTGGTCAAGGAGATCGAGGGATACCTGCGTGGGCGCGCCGTGGGCGAGGTGCCCCGGATCCTGCGCCGCGTCCTGCTGCGCGACGGCTTGCCCGAGTCCTCGCTGGCATTGCGCATGAACGAAGTGGACGCCGCCCGCTGCGCGCTCGAGTGGGCGCGGCCCGGGGACGTGCTCGTGCTGCTGCTGCACTCGCTTGCCGCCCGCACTGCAGTGCTCGGGATGCTTGCGCAGAGGTGCCGGGCCTGACGTCGAACGCCGGACGCGGCGGCTCCGCTTACTCCTTCCAGATTCCTTCGCGGCGTGGATCGGCGGCACCCACGAGCTTGCCGTCTGCGCCAAGGACCACGCCGTGCAGTCCCGACTCCTCGCCGCGCCCGGACTTGATCGTCACCCCGCGTGCGGCGAGCGCCTCGAGTACCGCCGGCGGAAACTTCGAGACTTCGCCGTAGAAGTCCGCGCCGCGCGCGATCAGGTTCGGCAACTCGATGGCCTGCTGCAGCGGCAGTCCCCAGGCCAGCAGGCCCACCAGCGCCTTGGCGTTGTAGGCGAGGATGGCCGACCCGCCGGGCGAGCCGAGCGCCGCGACCAGCCGGCCGTCGCGACCGAGCACGATGACCGGCGACATGGACGAGCGCGGGCGCTTGCCGGGCGCCACGGCATTCGCGACGGGGCGGCCGTCTTCGACGGCAGTGAACGAGAAGTCCGTCAGCTGGTTGTTGAGGAAGAACCCACCGGCGGCGCGGCCCGAACCGAACAGGCTCTCGACGGAAGTCGTCATGGACACGACGTCACCCCACGCGTCCACGACGACGAAATGGCTGGTGCCCGCCACCTCGACGGTGCTGTCGGTGCCGAGGCGCACGGTCACGCCGGGCGGCCGGCCAGGCGCCACAGGGGACGGCGCGGCGGTTGCGCCGATCAGTGCGGCGCGGCCCGCGACGTAGGCCGGGTCCAGCAATCCGACCACCGGCATCGGCATGTATGCCGGGTCCGCGACATAGCGGTCGCGGTCGGCATACATGAGGCGGCTCGCCTCGGCGAACAGGAACCACGCCTGCGGGTCGGCCGGCCCGCGCGTCGCGATGTCGGTGCGGTCCAGGATCGCGAGCAGTTGCAGCAGCGATACCCCGCTCGACGGCGGTGGCGGAACGCAGACGACGTACACGCGATACGGGCTGCAGACAGGTTGGACCTCGCGCGGGCGATAGGCGGCGAGGTCCGTCTCGGTGAGAGTCCCCGGCAACGGCTCGGCCTGCGTCCGCGCGACGATCTGCGCCGCCAGCGGCCCTTCGAGCAGCGCACGCGGCCCACGTGTGGCGATGGTTCCCAGGCTCTGCGCGTACGCAGGGTTCTTCAGCGTGTCTCCGGCCTGTACCGGCGTGCCGTCCGGCCGCGCAAAGAGTGCACGAGCGTCGGGAAGGGTGGCCTGCGGGAAGTTGCTGTTGGCGAAGCGGGCGAGTCGCCTGGGCACGACGAAGCCCTCGTCGGCGGCGCGCGCGACCTCGTCGAAGAGCGAGCGCCAGGGCAGGCGGCCGTGACGCTCGTGCACGAGGCCGAGCATGGCGATGGCGCCCGGCGCGCCGGTCGAGCGGCCGCTGGTGACGGCCTGTCCGAAGGGCAGCGGCTTGCCGTCGGACTCGAGGAACATGTCCGGGGTCGCGCCGGCCGGGGCCGTCTCGCGCCCGTCGTAGGCGGTGACCTTGCCGGTTTCCGCGTCGTAATGAATCAGGAACGCACCGCCGCCGAGCCCGGAGCTCTGCGGCTCGACGAGCCCGAGCGCCGCCTGTACGGCGACCGCGGCGTCCACGGCGCTGCCGCCGGAGCGCAGGACCGCCAGGCCGGCCTCCACGGCGAGCGGACTTGCGGCTGCCACGCCTGCCTGCCGGGATGGCGATGCAGCGGCGCTCGCCGCGACAGCACCCGTGGTGCGCGCGGTGTCGGTTGGTGCGGGGGCAAGTTGCTGGCACGCGGCGAGGCCGAGCGTGCAGGCGAGGGCGAATATCGGGGCGATGCGTGCGTACTGGATCATGCTTGCGGATGATACCGGCCGGTGGCGCTTCGTTTCACTGTTGATCAGTCTGGTGCGTGCCGGGTTAAGCTCGGGGCAGGCCCGTCACCCTGGAGCCCCCGTGTCCCAGCGCATCAATCGTCGTGATTTCGTGAAGACCAGTGCCGCGGGATTGCTGGCCGGACTTTCCTCTCCCACAGGGGCCGCCGAGGCGCCGGCCGTGCGCGTTTCCGGTGCGAAGCCCGTGGTCGTCGCCTCCGCGAACGGCCACAAGTACAGGAACGGCGGCGCGACGACCTGCGTCGAAACGGCCTACGCAGCGATGACCTCGGGCGCGGACGTGCTCGAGGCGCTGATCGCCGGCGTCAACATCGTCGAGTTGGACCCGCTCGACGACAGCGTGGGCTACGGCGGGCTGCCGAACGCCGAGGGCGTGGTGCAGCTCGATTCCTGCTGCATGCACGGGCCGCTGAAGCGCGCAGGTGGTGTCGCGTGCCTCGAAGGCGTGCGAACGCCGTCCAGGGTGGCCCACCTGGTCATGCAGCAGACCGACCACCACTTGCTGGTGGGCCGCGACGCGCAGACCTTCGCGCGGCAGATGGGATTCGCGATCGAGGACGACCTCAACACGGACAATTCGCGCGCCAGGTGGCTCGAGTGGAAACGGCGGCTCGATCCCGAGCACTTCCTCGACCCGGCGAAGCGCGCGCAGGCGGGGCACGCGGCGGGGCTCTCGATGGTGCGCGACGGGTTGATCGACCCCGAGCACTATTACGGCACGATCAACTGCAACGGCGTCAATGCCAGGGGCGAGGTCTGCGGCGTCACGACGACGAGCGGACTCGCGTGGAAGATCCCGGGACGTGTCGGGGACTCGCCGATCCTGGGCGCAGGGCTTTACGTCGACGGCGTGGTGGGCGCGGCGGGTTCGACCGGTCGCGGCGAGGCGAACCTCTACAACCTGTCGTCGCACGTGATCGTCGAGATGATGCGGCAGGGTCGCAGCCCGCTCGACGCCGGTCTCGAGGCGGTGCGGCGCATCGCCGCCAATACCGTCGAGCCGCGCCTGCTGAAGGAAGCCGGCCGGCCGAACTTCAACGTGAGTTTCTACATCGTGAACGCACGTGGCGAGCACGCCGGCGTGTCGCTGTACGCAAACAAGTACGCGGTTTGTACCGAGAACGGCCCCGCCATCCTCGACACGACCCCCCTGCTGGCCTAGGAGGTGCCAGTGGTCGGATCCGTCGGATGTGGCGATGCCACATCCGGCGGATCCGACCACTGGCACCTCTAGAGCAGTTGCTCGTAGGCGGCGAGGATGGCGTCGGCAAGTTGCCGGGGCTTGGGCACGGCCGCGCTCGCCGTGGTCACGCCGAAGCCGAGCGCACCGGCATAACTCTCGACCGTGATGTTGACGCCCAGGCCGTGCTGGACGATCGACAACGGCCAGTACTTCGCCACGCGCGCACCGGCGAAATAGAGCGGCACCGGCGGCCCGGGCACGTTCGACACGACGACGTTGACGAGCGGCGGCGCGACATTGGCGAGGCCGGAGCGGCCGTACAGCGAGGCAAGACCGTGCACGATCCACGGCAGCCCGATGGTCGGGAAATCGGTGGGCATGATCGACTTGCCGCGCCCGCTCGTCGACTTCGCGGCACTCGCCGCGTCCCGGATCGCGCGCAGGCGTCGCGCCGGTTGCCTGATGTCGGACGCGAGACTCACCCGCACCATCGTCGCCTGGGTCGTGAACTCGGTGCTGCCGGCCGCGCGCAGGGAGATCGGCATCGCGGCGACCAGGGATTCGCCCGGAACGCCGCCGTGCCGCCCCAGGTAGCGCCGCAGGGCCCCGCTGCAGATCGCGAGCACCACGTCATTGACCTTTGCATCGTGAGCGGCCGCGATCGCCTGCACCCTGGCCAGCGGTATCGACACGCCCGCGAAGCCGCGCTCGGCGCCGATCGCGACGTTCAGCGGCGTCCGCGGCGCGAAGTTGTGCGGGCGCCGCGCGACACCGCGGCGGGGCGCAGCCGCAGCGCCGCCCACGTCAGCCTCGTAGTTGCGCACCGCGCGCCTCAATCCCGCGATGGTCTTCGTCAGGTCCGGAAGACTCTTCACGAACTTCGCGTACTGCCCGGCGTCGTGGCGCAGCGCGCCCGCGATCAATGCGCCCGGCCACGGATGCTCCCCGCGACGGCCGGCCGCGTGGCTCGGCATGCGCACCACCCGCCGCACCCTCGGCGTGAAGTCGAACAGCGCCTTCGACAGCTCCACGCCCTGCCTGCCCGTCGAGCACGGCGTGGTGGATGTTCGTGTAGTACCCGACCTGACGGTTCTTCAGCCCCTCGATGACGCACACGGACCAGAGCGGTCGCGTGCGGTCGAGCAGTTTCGAGTGCAGCCGGCCCACGCACGCCTCCAGCTGCTCCTGCGTCCCGGGGCCCGGCAGCACGACACGGCGGATGTGATAGTCGAGGTCGATCCCGTCGGCCTGCACCCACACGGGATTCGCCATCCCGAGCGGCAGCTCGACGAGTTTGCGGCTCAGCACCGGAGCGAGCGGCACGCGCCGGGCATACAACCGCTTGACGTCGTCGAAGAAGTCGCCGCGAAAGCCTTTCGGGAGGTCGAGCAGCGCGAGCGATCCGACGTGCATCGGCGTCTCGGGCGTCTCGAGGTGCAGGAACATCCCGTCCAGCCCACTCAGGGCCTTCATGCGCGCCACCTCTGCCTGGGCTCGCCGCTGGGGCGCGCCGGTGCCAGCATCCTACCGCATGGGCACCGCAGCTCGTGCACTGGGCGTGCTATCGTTGGCCGAATCATGCCGACCCGGACGATTCGCAACGGCCCGCCCAACGCGCTGCACACGGCGCTGGAGCTGCGTGCCGCGCTCGAGCTCGCGATGCTGCCGCAGGCGCTGCCATTCCTGCTGCGCGCGCCGCGGGGCGACGGCCACCCGGTGTTGCTGGTGCCGGGCTTCATGAGCAGCGAGGTCCCGCTGGCCGCCATGAAGGCGTTCCTGCAGAACCGCGGCTACGAGGTCGAGACCTGGGGGTTCGGCCGCAACGTCGGGCTGCAGCGCAAGCACATCTCCGCGCTCGAGCAGAAGGTGCGCTACATGCACCACAAGCACGGGCGCAAGGTCAGCATCGTCGGCTGGAGCCTCGGCGGCGCATTTGCCCTGTACGTCGCGCACAACGCCCCCGAGTGCGTGCGGGGCATCATCACGCTCGGCAGCCCGGTGACCGTGGGTGCGGAGGGCAGCCAGTCGCCGGCGATGGTCCACGCGTTGTACCGGCTGGTGGCGCATCCGCTCGGGTCGGCCGCGCACGCGATGCAACCGCGGGTGAAGCAATTGAGCGCAAAGCCGCCGGTGCCGATGAGCTGCCTCTATTCCGCGAGCGACGGCGTGGTTCCCGAGCACCAGGCGAAATTCGACGGTGACCCCTCGATGCACGAGAACATCCGCGTGCCGGGCAGCCACTGCGGGCTCGGCTTCAATGCCGTGGTGCTGTGGGTCGTGGCCGAGCGGCTGTCGCAGGCCGAGGGTGAGTGGAAGCCGTTCGAGCCCTCTGGGCTGGCGGGGACCGCGTACCGGTGGGTGACGCGGTAGGACGCCAGCACGTAGTCGCGGCAGCCGGCCGCGAATGATTTCCCGGCACCGTCGCAGGCACGCTCTTTGCCGACCTCGTTCTCGGCCGCCCAGTCGTAGCCCGCGCTTCGCGAGGACCCGCCGCTCTCCGCGTAGGCACGGCAGCCGTCGGTGAACGTGCTCGCGGCGCCCACGCAGGCGCCGCCATCCGCGATGCCGTTCACTTCGGCCCAGGCGAACCCCGCCTTGTGACCGCGGCAATCGTCCGGGCAGTCATATCCCAGAAATGTGAGCTGTTCCAGACGAATGCCCCCCGCCTCGGGCGTATGCGGGACCCTCGGGGTATCGTCGGCTGCAGTCGAGTTACAGGAATACAGCCATCCGCACAAGATCCACAGCGCTGTCCGCATCGTCGCTCCTCGCCGGGGACGACGACGTCGCGTCCGGCAATCGAGCATCCGTCGACGCCGCCGCCGGTGGCAATGTGGCTATCGAACGTGTTCATGCGCAAATGCACCTCGCGTCGCGGACCCGGCGTCTCGAATCCGTCGCCCGACGCCGCGCCCGCTGGCGTCGCGTGCTGCTCGCCGCGTTCCTGTTCTTCGCACTCGCGGGGGCGCTGAATGCGGATGAGCTGCCGCGACTCCCCGGTACGGTCGTCGGCGTCGTGGACGGCGATACCGTGGACGTGCGCCTGAGCTCCGGGATGATTCGCGTGCGCCTGCAGGCAATCGACGCGCCCGAGCGCGGGCAGCCCTATGCGAATGCCGCCACGGAGGCGCTGGCGGGCATCGTCTTCGGCAAGGCGGTCGAGCTCGAGCCGTACGCGCAGGATCGCTATGACCGCCTCGTCGCGCGCGTCTGGATGGGTGGCGTGGACGTCAATGCGCTCATGATCAGGAACGGCTACGCGTGGGCGTACCGCCGGTATCTCGACGACGTGCGCTACTGCATCTACGAGTTCGATGCGCGGCAGGCGAGGCGGGGCCTGTGGCAGGCGCCGGCGGACCAGCGCACGGCGCCTTGGGAGTGGCGGCGGCGCAAGACCTTGGGTGGGCGGTTCACCGACTACTCCGCGCAGACCGTCGCGCAGTGCATCGCCGAGGTGCCGGTGGTCGGATCCGTCGGATCCGGCCCGGCCAGATCCGACGGATCCGACCACCGGCACCTCTTTACGAACCGAGCAGATCCTGCAGACGCTTCTTGATCTCCTTCTCGATCTCCCGGGTCGCCTTCTTCTTCACCACTTCGCCTAGCAGCATGCCGACGTCGGGCTTCACCTCGGGCCTGGCAAGCGGGCCGGTCACCGTGAGTGGAAGGTCCACCCCCGCGAGCTGGCTCGTCTCGAGCCCGAGCAGCTTCCCGGGCGGCACGCGCAGCAGCCGCGCCTTGAGGTCGAGGTTCACGGTCTGCGCGCCGAAGTTCACGTCGCCGCGCCCCCTGGCGCGCACGAAGTCGTTCGAGAACGCGAACACCTCGTTGTGCAGCGTGCGGTCGGAGAGCGTCCCGCGCGCGCTCAGAAAGTCGAATTCGGTCCGTCCGGCGCCCGCGCCCGCCGGCGGCGGACGTCCCTGCGCCACGGCCACGGCGCGCTCGATCTCGTGCCACAGGTCGGCGCCGACCAGCGCACCGTCACGCACCGCGAGGTCGAAGCGTCCGCGCAGGCTGCGTTGCATCGCCGCGGCGTCCACGCCCTTCGCATCGAGCGACGCTTCGGCCCTCGCGCGGCCGGTCAGCTGCCGGACGTCGATCGTCTGGCCGAGCACCTGCTGCACGTCCACGTCCTGCAACCGCGGCTCGAGGTGCAATCCTGGCGTCTCGCCCGTCACGTCCAGTGCGAGCCCCAGCGAGAGCTTTCCGCCGAACGCGCGCGCCGCGGCCCGATCGATACGCATCCGGCCGCCCTTCGCCACGAGCGGCAGCGTGAGGTTGCCGAAATCGATGCCGTTCACGACGAGGCGTTCGACGCTGAGCGTGCCATTGCAGTCGAGCTTGCGCAGCGCGTCGACGGGGAGTGGCTCTACAGGCCGGCCGGCGGCCTGTCCGGCCGACGCGTCCTTGGCCGGCGGCGCCCGATAACGGTCGAGGTCGAGCTGGTCGGCCTGCAGGTTGAATCGCAGGGCCTTGCGCTTGAAGTCCGCGACGCCGAGGCGGCCCACGAGTCGCGTGTCGTCCATCTGCGCCGTGAGTTCCTGGATGTCAAAGCCGCGCGCGGTGGCTACGAGTTGTCCCCTGGCCTCGAGACTTTCAAGCACGCCGCCATCGCGCGTGACGGGAACGGGGCGCCCGAGCGCCTTCAGTAACTCGCGAGGGTTCGTCGCGACCAGGCTCACCGGTCCGCGGATTCCAACGCCGTTCTTGCCGCTCGTCGCCTGCAGTTGCGCCTCGATCAACGCATCGCCGAGCCTTGCGCGCAGGCCGGTAGCCTGTCCCGCCAGGTGGGTGGTGTCGACCGAGAGTTCATCTGCGACAAGATCGATCGGGACGTCCTCCTTGTTCGCGCCGACGCCGGGAAGCACGATTTCGCCATCCAAGCCGCGGACGGTGATGCGGCTCGCCTGCGAAGCGTCCACTTCACCGTCGAGCTCGACGCGGACCAGCGGCTCGTCGCCGGACAGCAGCGCCAGCGACGTGTGCAGGTCGAACGGCTTTCCAGCCCCGAGCTTGCCGGTCTGGAGCGTCCAGTCCCGCAGTTCGTAGCGGGTCCCGGCCTTGCGGTCGTCGAGCGTGATGCGGGCGTTCGTGATGGCGAGGCCTGCGACGCCGACGCTGGCCGGTGCCCGCCGCTCCTCGTCTGCGCCGGGCGGTTCCGCTGCACGCTCCTTCGCGACGCGCTCGAGCAGGTCCGACCAGTTGTTGCGACCGTTCTTCGCGACTTGCAGGTTGAGGTGCAGCCCGTCCATCTCGACCTTGCCGATCCGAATCTCGCGCCGCAGGAGCAGCGGCGGCAGTCGCACCGATATCCGGGCGTGTTTCAAGGATGCAAAAGGCGCCGCGTCGAAGCCCTCGCCGTTGCTGATGGATGCGGCGCCGGTCTTCACCGCGAGCCAGGGAAACATCGAGAGCGAGGGATCGCCCTCGAACCTGAGCACACGACCCGTGCGCTCGAGGAAGGCCGCCTCGGCCTCGTCCTTGTAATCGTTGGGGTCGAAGAGCAGCCAGACCAGCAGCAGAGCGGCCACCAGCACGCCGGCCGCGGCGGTGAGGACCCTCAACAGGAGCGATCGGTTCCGCATGCGGCTCACCTTCCTAGAGATCCGCAGGCGTGTCCACGTCGATGGCGGCGGACGGCACGCTTACCCGGGCGACCCGGTCAGGGTGACGCAGCATCAGCGCCCGGGCGCCACCGTGGCCGTCCAGTTCCGCGAGTTCCGTGAACAGGTCGCGCGGAAAGATCGCGGGTGCGCCGAACGAACCGTCGTACTCCGCAGCGACGATGCAGGCCGGGTCCTGCATCCATCGCGCGACGAGCCGTCGCAGGTCGTCGGTCGTCACGGCGACCTGGTCGGCCAGCAGCATCAGCACGCCGCGGGCCGATGGCGGCGCGCACGCGACCCCGGTACGGATCGAACTCGCGATTCCCTCCTCGAACCGGGAGTTGACCGCGATCGAGGCCGAAGCCTCGCGCGCGATCCGCGCCATCTGCTCCGCATGCGCGCCGAGCACGACCGTCACGGCGTCGCCGCGACCGCCCGCGACAGCCACTGCCGTGTCCAGTACACGCGCCAGCATCGGGCGCCCGTCGATGTTCGCGAGTTGCTTCGGTGATCCGAAGCGCGATGAGGTGCCGGCTGCCAGCACGACCACGTGCAGTGCATCGACCGCGGCGCGCGCGGGGCCATCCACTCAGGCCGCCCCACCGTGCCCGCGCCCGTGGAAGAACGCCTGCAGCTCGGCGACGAGCGCGAGCGCGATGCTCGCCGGATCCCGTCCGCCGAGGTCCAGGCCGACGGGGGAGCGCAGCCGTCCGTCGAGCATCGCGACCGCCGCCGGGTCGAGATCGGCGAGCAGGCGCTTGCGCCGCGCGGACGGGCCGAGCAATCCAACGTAGGGAGTCGAGGCCGGCGCCAGCGCCGCGAGCGCCGCGCGGTCGGTCGCCAGGTGGTGGCTCATGATCACGGCGGCGTCGAACTGCGACAGGTCCAGGCTTTCCGCAAGTTCAGGGGGGCGGGCGACCAGTACGCGCTTCGCGCGGCGAAACTTCACCGCGTCGGCATAGGCGGGCCGGTGATCGACGAGCGTGACCTTCCAGCCCAGCGTGGCGGCAAATTCGACCACCGGCAATGCGTCGGGGCCTGCGCCGAGGATGAGAAGCTCTCGCGGCGGCACGACCGTCGCGACAAACATGCGAAATCGCGGATCGTCGAGCCCTGCCACTCGCGCGGCCGATGGAGCCTCCCCCGTGGCAAGTTCGGCGTGGATCCAGCCGGCTACGGATGCGGGCAGTTCGGGCGGCAGCGAACCTGCGCCGGGCGGCCATGCCACCGCGCCCACCGGCAAGGCCGGCATTGCCGACTCGAACACCAGTCCGTACGTCACGGACTCACGCTGCGCGAGGCGGCGGGCGACGGACGCGAAAGGCTCCCAGTTCGTCGCCGGGTCGAGGCGGACGAGCCAGATGTCCATGCCGCCTTCGCAGCCGGAGCCGAGGCCCCAGACGAGGTCGTCCTCGCCTGACATCTCGTAGGTCACGAGCCTCGGGTTGCCCGTCTCGAGGACCGAGGCCGCGCGCTCGGCCAGGTCGCCTTCGAGACAGCCCCCGGACAGCAGCCCCTCGAACCTGCCGCCGGGGCCGATCAGCAGCTGCGCGCCTGCCTTGCGGTAGGTGGAGCCGCGTGTCGCCGTCACGGTCGCGAGCACGAGGGGCGACCCGGTGGCGCGGGCCTGTTCGAACACCGGGAGCAGCTGGTGCAGCGAATTGTCCATGGTCTAAGTGGTGTCAGTGGTCGGATCGGTCGGTTCTAGATCATGGCACGAACAAAGTCCGGGCAATCCAACAAACCCGACCGATCCGACCACCGGCACCTTTATACTTGATCCGAACACCGGCACCCCGGGGAGGCTCCCGCATGATCGCGCTGTCCATCAATGGCAAGTCGGTCCAGTTGTCCGCCACGCCGGACACGCCCCTGCTGTGGGCGCTGCGTGACGAGCTCGGCCTGACCGGTACCAAGTTCGGCTGCGGCGTCGCGATCTGTGGTGCCTGCGTCGTCCACGTGGACGGCCAGCCCATGCGCGCCTGCATCACGCCGATCGCGGCGGTCGCGGGCAAGAAGGTGACGACCATCGAAGCCGTGAACGAGACGCGCGTCGGCGCCGCCGTGCAGGCCGCCTGGGTCGGCAATGACGTGCCGCAGTGCGGCTACTGCCAGAGCGGGCAGGTCATGAGCGCCGCAGCCTTGCTCGCGACAAACCCGAAACCGAGCGACGCCGACATCGACGAGGCCATGCGCATGAACCTCTGCCGTTGCGGCACGTACAACCAGGTCCGCGCCGCGATCAAGGATGCCGCCGCGGCCTTGACCGACGGCAAGACGGAGGCCAGGTCATGAGCACCACGCGCCGTGATTTCCTGAAGGGGAGTGCCGCCGCGACCGGTGCACTGGTCATCGGCTTTACGCTGCCCGTGGCCTCGCGATTCGCAGCAGCAAACGCCGCGGCCGCCGCGCCCCTCGCGCCGAACGCGTTCCTGCGCATCGCCCAGGACGGCGAGGTCACGGTCATCTGCGGCCTCTCAGAAATGGGGCAGGGCGTGCACATGGGCATCGCCATGCTGCTCGCCGAGGAACTCGACGCCGACTGGAAGCGGGTGCGGATCGAGCAGGCACCAGCGGACAAGGCTTACGTAAATCCGGCATTGGGAATGCAGGCCACGGGCGGCTCGACGGCGATCCGCGGCCATTACGAGCCCATGCGCAAGGCCGGAGCTACCGCTCGGAAAATGCTGGTGACAGCAGCGGCGAACGCGTGGGGCGTCGATGCCGGCAGCTGCCGCACCGAGAACGGACGCGTCATCCATGCGGACGGGCGCTCCGTCGATTACGGCGCACTCGTCGCAGCCGCCGCGAAGTTGCCCATCCCCACCGACGCGCCGGTGAAGGACCCGAAGGATTTCCGAATCCTGGGCCAGGGCCTCAAGCGTCTCGACACGCCGGCGAAAGTCGACGGCAGCGCAGGCTTCGGACTGGACGTGAAGCTTCCGGGCATGCTCACGGCGGTGATGGCACACGCGCCGGTGCCGGGCGCGAAAGTCGTGTCGTTCGACGCTGCGGCGGCGAAGAAGATTCCGGGCGTGCGGCAGGTCGTGCCGCTGCCGCAGGGCGTCGCAGTGCTGGCGGACGGCTACTGGCCCGCGCTGCAGGGCCGCGATGCGCTCGTCGTCAAGTGGGACGATGGCGCGCTCGGCGGACTCTCGTCCGAGGCAATCTCGAAGTTGCTGACGGATGCGACGACGCGGCCGGGCAAGCTCGCACGCAACGAGGGCGACGTGGGTGCGCCGGTCGCAAGGACGATCGAGGCGGTATACGAGGCGCCGTACCTCGCGCACGCGTGCATGGAGCCGATGAACTGCACGGCCTCGGTGCGCGCGGACTCGGCGGAGGTCTGGGCGCCGACGCAGGCGCCGGGGCCGCACCAGGGCCTCGTCGCGCAGCTCACCGGGCTGCCGCTGGAAAAGGTGAAGGTCAACACGACCTACCTGGGTGGCGGGTTCGGACGACGATTCGCGCCGGACTTCGTCATCGCGGCGACTCTGTTGTCGAAAGCGGCAGGGGCGCCGGTCAAGGTCGTCTACACGCGCGAGGACGACATGCGCGCCGGGTTCTATCGCCCCGCGTCGGTGACACGGTTCACGGCGGGTTTCGACGCGAATGGCAGCCCGACGTCGTTCACGGCTCGCGTCGCATCGCCGTCGATCATGATTGCGGCGGGTTTCGTTCAGGAGCTGCCCGAGGGCATCGACGAGACGGCGGTCGAGGGCATCAAGGATTGTCCCTACGATTTCCCGAACCTCCGCGTCGAGTACGCGCGGGTCGAGCCCGGGGTGCAGGTGTGGTTCTGGCGTTCGGTCGGGCACTCGCAGAACTCGTATTTCCTCGAGTCGTTCGTCGACGAGGTCGCCGCCGAGGCCGGCAAGGACCCGGTGGAGTTCCGCCGCTCGCTGCTCGGCAAGCAGCCGCGATTGCGCGGCGTGCTCGACCTCGCCGTGCAGAAGGCGGGCTGGGGCGCTCCGCTTCCGGGCGGTGTGCATCGCGGGGTGGCGATCGCGAGCTCCTTCGGCAGCCACGTTGCGCAGGTCGCCGAGGTGTCCGTGGACAAGGACGGGCGGCCGCGGGTGCATCGCATCGTCGCGGCGGTCGACTGCGGGCGGACGGTCAATCCCGAGATCATCCGGCGCCAGATCGAAGGCGCCATCGTGTACGGACTGAGCGCCGCCCTGTACGAGAAGATCACGTTCAAGGACGGGCGCGTCGAGCAGGGCAACTTCAACGACTACCCGATGCTGCGCATCGACGAGATGCCGCGTGTCGAGGTGCACATCGTGCCGAGCACCGAGGCGCCGGGTGGCATCGGCGAGCCGGGGCTGCCCGCCGCGACGCCGGCCGTGGTCAATGCGATATTCGCCGCTACCGGCCGTCGCGTACGACGCCTGCCGATCTAGACGTGCCGGTGGTCGGATCCGTCGGATATCGACCATGCCATGGTCGATATCCGACGGATCCGACCACCGGCACCGATCACCGATCAGTCAGTCAGAACGTCTCAACCGCGACCAGCGCCTCGCGCTCGCCGCTCCCGGCATTGACGATCAGTATCAAGCCCAGCCCCGGCTTGTAGTACTTGCGCTCGAGGGCATCCGGCTCCAACGGCGTGAACTCCTTCGTGACGAGGCAGGTTCCCCCGCACGACGCATACGGCGAACTGCCGGAACCCGACAGGTTGGCGACCCGGGCGAGGTCTTCGGCCTCGCCCAGAAGGAACTCTTGCCGGTAGACGTCGCCGACCTGCGGTGCGGCCTTCATCAGGATTCCGGCCTTGGCATCGTCGATGCCGGCCCGCCAGGAGCCGTCGAGGCTCACGAGGAATCCGTCCTCGTACTCCCGCGATACTTCGCCGAAGTACCAGACATTGCCGTGCACGTCCTGCGCGAAGTAGTCGTCCGTGTCCTCGATCGTGTCCCCGGACGCGGGTTCGCTCACGACGTCATGCACGACGATGCAGGTAACGCCGTCGATCTCGATCGTATCGCGGGTCACGGAAACGACGTTTTGCTCGCCGGCGGCATTGTTCCTGTACGTGAAGCGCGTGCCAGGTACGAGCGGCAGGTAAGGATTGGGCGCCACCGATCCGCCGACGTCGAGCGGGTCCACGAAGTCCGACGGGTGGTATTGCGGGGCGTAGGGGCCTTCTCCCAGCGCGTCGCAGACTTCCTGTCGAGCGTCGTATTGGTCGCGGCAGTCAGGGCTCGCTTCCTGCAGCTCGGACCGGGCGTCTTCGCGACACTCCGGCCGGGCGGCCGCATCGGCAAGATTCGCGCAGTTGCCAATGGCGATCCAATAGTCGTCCTGCGCCTCCTTGATGCAGGCATTGCGCGCGGCCTGCGACGTCGTGGCGCAGGCTCCCTCGCCCCTGGCAGTCGTGGAACCGCCCGCAGCCACGGCAGGACCGACGGCCAACGCGACGCATGTTCCGAGCGTCAGCAGCACCAGCGCGCGGGCCGGATTCGACAATGACGTATTCATGCGGTTTCTCCTCGTCTCTTCTCGGGGTACCAATACAGACTTGGACGATCGCGCGGCCCGAATCCTTCGCGGGAGGTGCGGCAGGCGGGAGGTCGGATCCGACTGAATCCGACCACCGGCACCTCTCGGACGAATGATTCGCTCGCCGCGAGCGTCTAAGCTCGCAGACAGGGGCGTCCTGGTTCGGAGGGGCGGGTCGTGGCAGAGGCGGCACACGTGGACCTCGCGGTGGCTCGCCGCATCCTCGCGGGCGACGACGCCGCGTTCAGGTCGCTCTTCGACCGTTTCTTCCCGCGACTCTACCGTTTCGTGCTGGCGCGCCTGGACGGGGACCACGAGGCGGCGCGCGATGTCGTGCAGCAGACCTTCTGCCGCGCGATCGAGCGGCTCGACGGGTACCGCGGCGAGGCGGCGCTCTACACCTGGTTCCACCAGATCTGCCGCAATACCCTGACGGACTACTACCGCTACACGCACCGCCAGGCTCGCATCGTCGTGCCGCTCGAGGACCTTCCAGACGTCCGCGCCGTGCTCGAGACGCTGGCGGCACCGCTCGCCGAGCAACCCGAGACCGGCGTGTGGAGATCCGAGGTCCGCCGCCTGGTGCAGGCCACCGTCGACGCGCTGCCGGAGCGCTATGGCGAGGTGCTCGAACTGCGGTACGTGGACGAGGAGCCGCTCAAGGCCATCGCGGCGCATCTCGGCATCAGCGACAAGGCGGCGGAGTCGCTCCTGATGCGGGCACGGACCGCGTTCTGCGATGCGATCACGTCCATGGCCGGCACGGCGGATTCGTTCGAGCCGCCCGGGCGGCCCTGATTGGGAGTCGTGACCAGATGACGACGGAATGGAGGAACGATCCGGTGGCCCAGGCCGTGGCGACGCTCATACACGCCGCGGGTCGGCGCGAGGAGCCGCCGTCCGAGGCGTATCACGCCGTGCTTGCGGCTGCCGAGGAAGTGTTGCGGGACAAGGTCGCGCGCCGACGGCGCTGGCGAATCGCCGGCCTGATCGCGGCGGCGGTGGCGATAGGCGCGACGGCGCTGGTGGTACTGCGGCCGCGGCTGCCGGCCACGGACGCACCCGCGGTCGCACGTGTGGACAGGCTCGTCGGCTCGTCGGAGGCACGCTGGCCGGGCGCGTCTGCGTGGGTGCAACTTTCCGAAAGCTCCTCCGCGTTGCCGCCCGGGGCGCGTGTGAGAACCCGAGAGGACGGCATGTTGGGTCTCGCGCTCGCGGACGGAGTGTCGCTCCGTCTCGCACCCATGACCGAAGTCGAACTCGACGAGGCTTCACGCGTGGTGCTCCGCCATGGAGCGGTCTATGCCGACACGGGTCCGGGGGATGGCGGCACCATCAGCGTGGTCACGCCGGCCGGCACGGCCCACGACTTCGGCACGCAGTTCGAGGTCCGCTACGAGCACGACCAGCTGCGACTCAGCGTGCGCGAGGGGCGCGTCGCCCTGCTGCTCGACGCGGAGCGCATCATCGCGGACGCCGGCACGCAACTCGCCATCGACGCTGCCGGCGGCTGGAGCCGGACTTCGATCGCAGGCGACGACCACGCCTGGCAATGGGCCGAATCCGTGGCGCCGATGCCCGGCTTTGACGATCAGCCGGTCACCGTGCTGCTCGAGTGGGTCGCGCGCGAAACCGGGCGCACGCTGCATTACGCCAACTCCGCCGTCGAGCGGCAGGCCTCGGCCACCATCCTGCACGGCGATGTCGGGCCGCTCGCGCCGCTCGAGGCGCTCGAGGCCCTGCTGGCGACGACCGACTTCGCCTGCGAACTGCGGGACGACGGTACAATCGAGGTGCGCCTCAGGTAACAAGAAGAGTCCGCCAGTGAACAAGTGGGCGGTGCCGACGTTGCTGCTGGCCATGCTGGCCGGTGCGCGCACGGCCGAGGCCGGTGAATTCCGCGGGCTCGACCTCGAGCAGGCACTCGTGCGACTCGAGGCACGCGGGTTGTCGGTCCTCTACAGCAGCGACCTCGTCAAGCCGGGCATGCTCGTCGGTGCGGAACCCACCGCGCGCGACCCCCGCGGCATCCTGCAGGAGATCGTGCGTCCGCACGGGCTGGCGGTCGCCGAGGGTCCCGATGGCATCGTGATGCTGGTGCGCCAGGCGGACGGAGGAACGGCGCCGGCCGCGGATGACGCAGCGCCTCCGCCGCCACCGGCGTTCCCGCCCACCGCGGACCTCGACGAAATCGTCGTCAGTGCGAGCCGATACCGCCTGCTGCTGGGCGAGGCCTCGTCCTCGACGCGACTGTTGGCGAGCGACATCGAATTGCTGCCTGCGATCGGCGAGGACCCGGTGCGATCGATCGAGCGCTTGCCCGGCGTCGCGCGACAGGATTTCACCAGCAAGCCCAACGTGCGCGGCGGCGTCGCGGACGAGACGCTCGTGCGCTTCGACGGGGTACGCCTGTACAACCCGTTTCACCTGAAGGACTTCCAGAGTCTCTTCAGCACCGTCGATCCCGGCGTCGTGAGCGGGCTCACCGTCTACACCGCAGGCTTTCCGGTCGTCTTCGGCGATCGCATGGGCAGCGTGATAGACATCGCCCCGATGCTTCCCGGCGACGGCTTCGAGGGGCGGGTCGGCGCCAGCGTGTTCAACGTCGGCGCACGGATGAGCGGGTCGTTCGATGCCGATCGCGGTCACTGGCTGGCATCCGCGCGGCGCGGCAACCTCGACCTGGTGCTCGACGTCGTCAGCTCGCAACTCGGCGATCCCGAATACTCGGATTACTACGCGCGGGTCGACCACAGAGTCGCCGAGGCGACGGTCATCTCCGGCAGCGTGCTGGTGTTCGACGACGACCTCGAGGTGTTCGACAGCGACCAGGAAGAGGAGGCGGTCGCCCGGTACCGTGACGAGTACGTGTGGTTGCGCGCGGATTTCGGCGAGGTTGGCTCGGGCGATGCCGGCTCGCCGGAGACAGGCAGGGGCGGGGCCGGCGGCCGCTTGCAACTGGTGCGCGCGCGGATCGACAGTGAGCGCTCCGGTACGGCGGACCTGCCCGGCGTGACCCGGGGTTCGCTCGACGACCGCCGGTCGTTCAAGATCGACTCGCTCGAGGGCCATGGCTGGTGGCCGGTCGGTGCGCGCTCGATGATCCAGGCCGGCGCCGAGTGGCGTCGTTCCACTGGCCGCTACGATTACCGCGACGACGCGGAGTTCGCCGAACTGTTTCTGATTCCGGGCGCGCCGCAGGAACCGGCTCGGACGCGCGAGCTCTCCGCGCGTCCGGAGAGCGACCTGTACGCGGCGTACCTGGGGTGGCGGCACGCGACGGCGGCGAACGTGACGCTGGATGCCGGGCTGCGCTGGGAGCACAACTCCCTCGACGGCTGGTCCGAAGACGCGACCTCGCCGCGTCTCAGCGTGCTGTGGCAGATGGACGCGGGTACGCGACTGCGCGCGAGCTGGGGCCGCTTCCAGCAGGCGCAGGGCATCGACGAGTTGCAATTGTCGGATGGTGAGACGGCGGTCTTTCCTGCCCAGCGTGCCGACCACTGGGTTGCGAGCCTCGAGCGCCGTCTCGGCCGGGGCGTCGACCTGCGATTCGAGGCCTATCGAAAGGTCTATCGGGATCTGCGGCCGCGCTTCGAGAACCTGCTCGACACGTTGGCCGTGTTGCCGGAACTGCGCCCCGACCGGATCCGCATCGACCCTGCGGAAGCGACCGCGGACGGTGCGGAACTGTCGCTCGCCTTCGGCGGCGGCGCGCCGCTTGCGGCCTGGGTGTCCTACAGCTGGTCGTCGGTGCGTGACGAGACCGCGGGGCGGTCCGTGCGCCGCAGCTGGGACCAGACGCATTTCGCCGGTGCCGGCATCACTCACCGGGGCCCGCGGTGGGAGATGAGCCTCGTGGCGTCGTGGCGTAGTGGCTGGCCCACGACCTCGATCGAACTTGCAACGCTGGAGCCATTTCCGCTGGTCGCGACCGGCCCCCGCAACGACGAGCGGCTCGCGACCTACGCGCGGCTGGATGCACGGGTTGCGCGCAGGTTCGAACTCGGATCGGGGCAGCTGTTGACCGTGTTTCTCGACGTCAGCAACCTGGCGAACCGCCGCAACGACTGTTGCGTCGAGTACCAGATCGAGACCGAGGCGGGCAGCCCGTTCCTCGACGTCGCCAGGCGCGAGAGCCTGCCGCTTGTCCCGTCACTCGGCTTCGTCTGGGAGTTCTGAGGTGCCGGTGGTCGGATCCGACCACCGGCACGTCTGTTGAGTCTTTCAGATCCGGGACAGCAATTGGCCGAGGGCGTCGGCTGGCAGGCGCTCCATCGGCAGCTTGCGGGCGGGCGCTGGCACGATCCGCTCGCCGTCCCTTTCGCCCACCACGAAGCTGAAGACGAACCACGGCGTCTGGCCCATGCGCAGGTCGGTCATCACGATCGCCGGTCCGTGCCGTTCCACGCCGGAGCCGGCAGCGGCGGCCGTCTCGACCAGGCCCAGCACCTGGCCGAGTGTGCTGGTTGCGCCCCGTGCCGCATGCATGGCGGGCGGCCCTTGTGTCACCGAGTAGAAGCCCTTCGCGAACCACGCGAGGCGCTGCACGTTCCAGTCCTGCCGCAAGGGATCGAGCAGCGCGCGATGGCTCGGGTGCCGCTCGAGCGCGAGCGCAGAATCGTCACGGAGGAGGGAGTGATACCCCTCGTGGTAGCCCCCCTCATCCATGACGACGATGCGCCACAGCAGGCTGTTGAACGGTGTCGGCGTGACCAGCACCGGCCCGTCCGCGAGATTCGACCCCGCGAGCGAGTCGTGCACCCTTCCTTCGACGTGCGATTGCGCGGCCACCGTCCAACCGAGGTACAGCGTGCTCGCGGCGAGGCCGGCGATGTTCCAGTGGCGCGCGCGAACGGGATTCCGGGTGCGCAGCCGCAGCGCAACCACCACGCCGACGATCAGCGGCACCGTGTACAAGGGGTCGATGATGAATATGCTGCCGAGGCCGACAGGGTAGTCTGAGAAGGGCAGCAGCAGCTGCGTGCCGTAGACGGTGAACGAGTCGAGCAACGGGTGAGCGACGAGCGCGAGCCAGGCGAGCGCCAGCCACTCGCGGAACGTGGCGTCCGAGCGGCGCTCGAGCCGTGCGATGAACCAGGCGAGTGCCGGCGAGGCGAGCGTCAGCCAGAGGAGCGAGTGGCTGTGGGCGCGGTGAAAGGTGAAGTCGCGCACCGGGTCGCCGTAGGGCACGAGGACGTCGAGGTCTGGGAGCGTCCCACAGGCGGCCCCCCACAGCGCGGCACGCACCCCGACCTTTCGGCCGAGAACGGCCGTGCCAACTGCGGCGCCGACGACGATGTGCGTGAGTGAATCCATGGGGCGTTCGAACCTGTTCGCGGCCGGGGGGCGCGCGGATTGGTCGAGGCTGGACTGTCGCCTCAGGGTGCCGGGGCAATATCGCCGGCGGGTGACGGGGGACGCCGACGGGTCTAGTGCACCTCTACGGGCATCCGCGCGATGGCTTCGAAGCGGCGCCGGAGGCGTCGGATCGGCGGGGCATCATAAAGGAATACCTCGCAGGGGTTCCACAATGCCATCCAGCCGGCGATGAGCGGCAGGGCGCGGCCGAGGTCCACCTCGCCGGGCGGGACCGGAGATTCACGCGCGCCGACCCCTGGACATGGCAGCCGTCACGAGCAGCCCGACCGCGGCGCCCGCGGTGGCGAGCGCCATGTCCTTTTGCGCGTCCCATTCGTCGCCCTGTGTGCCGAGGTAGGCTGCGCCGAGGTCGCCGCCGAATGCCCCGGCGGCCAGCCATTCGATCATCTCGTAGATCACCGAGTGGGACATCATGAAGAGCAGCGGCATCAGGTAGCGCCAGAGACCGCGGGGTGAGCTGCGGGCCTCGAACAATTCCCACGCGGCCGGGAAAACGAGCAGTCCGTAGCAGAAGTGCACGAACCGGTCGTAGTCATTGCGGCCGGCGATGTCGCCGCGCGAACCGGCCTGCAGCCACTCGCGCCATGGAACCTCGCTGTAGGTGAAATGCGCGCCGATTTCGTGCAGGACCAGGAACACGAACAGGCATGTGTATGCAAGGTTGGAAAAGCGCAGGCTGCGGTTGGTACCGACGAGGATCGCCACGGCGACGACGACGACCAGGTTCTCGAGCAGCCAGTCCTGCCGATACCAGGGAGCGATTGCCAACCCGATCCAGATGACAGCGAAGGCGCACAGGAGGACGGCCGGGTAGCGGCCGGCGGCTTGTGCGGATTCGGCAGATCCGACGGATCCGACCACTGGCACCTCAGGTCTCCCGCGCCATGTCGGCGAGGAAATCGTCGCGTTGCATGGCCTCGAGTTGCTCTCGCCAGGCCGGGTAGTGCGCGGCGAAGTCTGCCGTGATCCGCTCGAGCGGCACGTCGTGGAAGCTGCCGCGCTGTGCCACGTACTCCATGTGACGGTGGCCGTGCCGGTCGAACGAGTGATAGATCGAGTCGTCGCGGCCGTTGAACTCGAGCGGCAGCAGGCCGAAGCGCTCGCACAGATCGAGGTTGAAGGCGGGCGTGGCCTTGCGCCAGGCACCGTCGAGCAGGATCTCCGTGTAGCCGTGCCAGAGAAAGACGTCCGTGCCCATCACCTGGCGCATGCGCTCGGTGGACAGGTGGTTGCGCACGTCGGCGAAGCCGAGCCGGGCGTGCAGGCCAACAGCCCGGCATGCAGCGGCAAGCAGCGTCGCCTTGGGCACGCACCAGCCATAGCCGTTTGCGAGCACCGTGCTTGCCTTCATGCCGCGCCGAGTGAGGTCGATGCGGTAGGGGTCGTACCGGAAGTCGTCGCGCACTGAATAGTAGAGCGACACGGCTTGCGCGACGTCGGTGTCGCCCGGCGAGTGGCGCTCGGCGAACGCGATGACGTCGGGATGGTCGCTGTCGATGAACGACGTCGGGGACAAGGTGGTCGCGGTCACCCCCGTAGTCTACTTGGAGGTGCCGGTGGTCGGATCTGCCGTATTTCGACCATGCTACGGTCGAGATCCGACGGATCCGACCACTGACACCTCCGAAGCGATTGATTCCGGGCGGCGCCTCCGTCTAAGAGTGATGCGAGCGACCCCACGCCAGCGGCCGTCACGGGTCATTGCGGCCCTCGTGGCGGCCTGGCTGCCCGCCGCCGCGATGGCGGCCACCTGCAACGATCCCGGCTCTTCGGCGCCGCCCGGGCTGCCGACGCCGGCGCAACTCGAGTCGACGGGCGCCCGGATCGGCTCGGTCGACATCGAGGTCGAGGACATCTTCGACCCCGGCAATCCCGGCGAAAGCGCGCTGCCCTACCGGCTGGCCAACGACCTGCACATGCGCACCCGCGTCGATGCCATCCGCTCCCAGCTGCTCTTCGCTGAGGCGCAGCCCTACACTCACCAGAAGGTCGCCGAAACGGAGCGCCTCCTGCGCGGCCGGCGTTACCTGTACGACGCCTGGATCGAACCGACCTGCTACCACCCGGTTGACCACACCGTCGACCTGCACGTCCGCGTACGCGACGTGTGGAGCCTGAACCCGGGGTTCACGTTCAATCGCAAGGGCGGCACCAACCGGACCGGCTTCGAGATCGAGGACCAGGACTTCCTCGGGCGGGGCGAGCTGGTCTCGGTGTCGTGGGGCAAGAACGTTGACCGGTCCTCGATGACGCTCGTCTACGAGGACCCGCAACTCCTCGGCAGCTGGTGGCAGGGTCGCGTCGCATACTCGGACAACAGTGACGGCAGCTACAGCAACCTCCAGGTCGGCCGTCCGTTCTATTCGCTCGACACACGCTGGAGCGCGGGCACGGGCATATTGGCAGGGGAGCGTATTGACTCGCGCTACCAGCGTGGCGAGGTGCTCGACAAGTTCGTCGAGCGCACGGATCGCTTCGACCTCTACGGGGGCCGATCCGACGGGCTGCGGGACGGCTGGGCACGTCGCTGGCTCACGGGTGTCCGCTACGACCGCAGCGAGTTCGAGGCTGCGCCGGACGAGGAACTGGTGGCGGCGCTACCCGCGGACCGCGAGCTGGTCTACCCCTGGGTCGGACTGGAGTGGGTGGAGGACGACTTCACGACCGCCCACAACCAGGACCAGCTGGCCCGTACCGAGGACCTGCAGTTCGGCACTGCGCTGCGCGCCGAGCTGGGCCTGGCTGCTCCCGCCTGGGGCGCGGACCGCACGGCCGGGATGTTGGCGCTGCATGGCAAGACCGGGCAGCGTTTCGGCGAGCCGCAGTCGCTTTTCCTCCAGGGCGATTTCACGGGCCGCCTGGAATCCGACGGATTGCGGGACGCGATGCTGCAGAGCGAAGCGCGCTACTACCACCGGCAGTCGCCGCACGCCCTGCTTTTCGCGAGCGTGCGCGGGGCCGCGGCCGTGAGTCCCGACCTGGACCACCAGTTACTGCTCGGCGGCGACAACGGACTGCGCGGCTATCCGCTCAAGTACCAGTCCGGGACCGGGAGCCTGCTGTTCACCGCGGAGGAGCGCTTCTACACGGGCTGGTATCCGTTGCGGCTGTTCCACATCGGGGCCGCCGTGTTCGCGGACGCGGGCCGGACCTGGGGCCGCGACGTCGAGGGCGAGGCGCCGCTCGGGTGGCTGTCGGACGTGGGCGTCGGGTTGCGCATCGGCAACGCCCGCTCGGGGCTCGGCAACGTGCTGCACATCGACCTGGCCGTGCCGGTCGTCCGCCAGCCCGGGATCGATTCCCTTCAGTTCCTCGTCGAAACCCGCCACAGCTTCTGAGGTGCCGGTGGTCGGATCCGTCGGATCCGACCACCGGCACCATACGAGTAACATACGGGCATGCCGGAGAGGGACAAGCGCAAGCAATCCGCCGTGCCGACCTCCAGGGTCGGCCGCCTGCTGCGATTCGGCATGCTGAGCGGTGAGCTAGCGCTGTCGACCGCCATTGCCACCGCGCGGCAGTTCACCAGCGGCAAACCCATGGACCTGGCGTCGGCGGTCCTGACGCCCGGTAACGCGGAACTGCTGGCCCGTCGGCTCGCTTCACTGCGAGGTCCGGCGATGAAGGTCGGCCAGATGCTCTCGCTGCAGAGCGACGAGATCGTGCCCGCGGAGTTCCGCAATGCACTTTCCATGCTGCGTTCGCAGGGTTACGCGATGCCCGACACGCAGCTGAAGCGCGTGCTCGGCCGCGAATACGGCAAGGGCTGGCAGTCGAAGTTCGCGCACTTCGATCCGGAGCCCGTCGCCGCCGCGTCGATCGGCCAGATCCACCGTGCAACGAAGCATGGTGGCCGGACGCTCGCGCTCAAGATCCAGTACCCGGGTGTCGCGCGCAGCGTCGACAGCGACGTGGATAACCTCGCGACCCTGCTGCGGCGCCTCGAGTTCCTGCCCATGACGCTGGACGTGGAGGCCATCGCGGCCGAAGCCAAGCGACAGCTGCGGCTGGAGACCGACTACGAGGCCGAGGCGCGCCATCTCGAGCGGTACGGGAGGATGGTGGCCGACATGCGCGACGCTGTCATCGTGCCGCGCGTGGACCGCTCGCTCACGACGCGGCGGGTCCTGGCGATGGACTGGATCGAGGGCGACCCGCTCGAGGCGCTGGCGAGCGAGGCGGTGCCGGCGTCGCGGCGCAACGCCGCGGCGCGCACGCTCCTGCAGCTGATGTTCCGCGAGCTGTTCGAGTTCCGCTTCATGCAGACGGACCCGAACATTGCGAATTACCTCTATCTTCCGGCGACGCAGCAGCTCGCACTGCTCGACCTCGGCTCCGCCTACGAGTTCCCGGCGGCTTTCGTGGAGCGCTACCGCCGCGTGTGCCGGGCCGTGCTTGCGCGGGACGAGCGGGGCATCCGCGAGGGCGCCTTCGAGATCGGTTACACGCATCCCGAGGATCCCGAGGAGATGATCCGTGGCGCGGTGGAGATCATCCAGCTGGTCTGCGAGCCGATCACCCATCGCGGGACGTACGACTTCGCCAGCTCCGGCCTCATCGGCCGGGCGCGCGACCTCGGTCTCGACGTCGCGTTCCGACGCGGCCTGCGCTCACCCCCGGCCGAAACCATGTTCCTGCACCGCAAGCTCGTCGGCACGTTCCTCGTCTGCGCCCGGCTGCACGCGCGGGTCAATGCTCACGCCTTGATCGAGCCTTTCCTGTAGGTGCCAGTGGTCGGATCGGTCGGATTGGATCCGACCACTGACACCTCGTGACCCTTGACATGCCAGTAATAGAGCGATAATTCTAGAACGATGGGTCGGAAAGCGATTTTCGAGCGACGGGACATGACGGGTGCGACCCTGCGCCTGGTGGCAGATCGCGGGCCGCAGGCAGTTACCGTTGCGGCGGTGGCGCAAGAGGCGGGCGCCCCCACCGGCTCCATCTATCATCGGTACCGCAGCCGGGAGCAACTGCTGGCCGAGGTGTGGATGGAGGTGGTCGAGGGCTTCCAGTCCGGCTTCGGCGCGGGCCTCGCCAAGGCAAGCGGCACGGAAGGAGGCGTCGAGGCGGCACGCTTCATGGTCTCCTGGACCCGCGAACACCCCCACGAGGCGCGCCTCCTGCTCCTGCACCGCCGCCAGGACTTCATCGCCGGCGAATGGCCGCCGGAACTCGCCGACCGTGCCGCGGCCCTCGAGCCGCAGCTCGGGGCTGCCTTGCGCGCATTCGCCCTGCGCACGTTCGGCCGCACAGACGCCGATACGCTGGCCCGCATCAGGTACGCGCTGCTGGATGCGCCGTTCGGAGCGATCAAGCCTTACGTGCAGGGCCGCAAGCCAATTCCGCCCGTGGTGGAGGATCTCGTTGCCACGACGGCCCGCGCGGTGTTCGGTTCGATCGGATGACGCTGGCCTCCCAGGGGAGGATGCAATGAGCGCTACCGTGAACCTCGACTACGATCGCCGCCCGTCGGCGGTGCACTACATGTTGCGCGGCTTGCTGCCAGCGAAGCGACACGCAAGCCTCTCACCGCAGTTGAGCGCGCGCTGGCGCAGTCACCGCGCGGACCGCAACGAGCTGGGGACATTCAATAGGATCGCCGGCTCGCCGTCCGGCGATACGACCCTGCCGATGCTGTATCCGCACACGATCGGGTTCCGGCTCGCGATGACCATCCTGACGCATCCGCAGTTCCCGGTGCCGATCTGGGGCGTGCTGCAGACGCGCAACCACCTCGTGCAGCATCGGTGGATCGCAACGGATGAGCGCCTCGACTTCGATGCGTGCGTCATGCACGGACGAGCCGTCGCGAAGGGTGCCGAGTTCGACCTGCGCACGACAGTCCACGTCGCGGACGAACTCGTCTGGGAGAGCCTCGTCACGTTCTTTGCGCGCGGCCGCTTCGGCGAGCCCGGGCCCGCGTCGCCGTACGCGCGCTCGCCCAGCGACACCGGCTCGCTCGTCGCCGAGTGGACCATGCGCGACGCGGACCACTGGCGGTTCGGCCGCCTGACCGGCGACTACAACGGCATCCACCTGTGGGACTGGTACGCGCATCGGTTCGGCTTCCGGCGCGCTCTCTATCACCCGCAGCGCGTGCTCGGGGAATGCCTCGCCAGGCTACCGTATCCCCCGGCCGCGGCTGAGTGCGACGCACCGTTGCGACTCGACGCGTGGCTCAAGGGCCCCGTGCCCCACGGAGCGAACGTGCGCATGCACGCCGCGACGACCGACCGTGCGTCGATTTTCGCGCTTTTCTCCGGCGACGAGCGCCCCAGCGTCGTCGGCCGGCTGGAGGGGTCGGCGGGGGTGTCAGTGGTCGGATCCGTCGGATCAGGCGCGAGAATCGCCGAGTCTCACGCCGCAACCCAGTGCCACTGGACGAGGCCTGGTTCAATCGCTCGGCGCCTGAGGGTCGGGGCTCATCCCACAGCGACCATGCATTGATTTTCCAGCAATTTCTTTGCCTACCGGCTGACCCCGATGCGATGGGAGGCTGCGATCTGTTACGTTCCGTCCACACTCCCCCGCCCAATCGGTGGGGGATGCTCGACCATCAACCGTGGGAGCATCTCAATGAACCTCATCATCAGCTTGATCATCGGCGGCATCGTCGGCTGGCTGGCCAGCATCGTCATGAAGACCAACGCCCAGATGGGTTGGATCGCCAATGTACTCGTCGGCGTCGTCGGGTCCGCGATCGGATTCTGGGCGGCGGGGATGCTGGGCCTTGCGGCAGGCGGCGGCATCATGCGCTTCGTAGTCGCGCTGGCCGGCGCCGTGCTGCTGATCGTGATCCTCCGCGCACTCGGAGTGTTCAAGAAGGCTTAAGAGGTGTCAGTGGTCGGATCCGTCGGATCCGTCGGATCCGTCGGATCCGTCGGGTCTGCCGGGCCCACCGGCCGCGACGAATTGCCCGGATCCGACCGCGCTGTCGCGCGTCGCCGTGACCGTTCAAGGGCCTCGCTCAGGGACGAGTGACTGCGATTCAGCCGTCGCGCCACGGCGCTCAGCGACCCACGCCCGATGCCACGGCTCGCTGCGCTACGGTGCAGCGCAACCTCGTGAGTCCCGGTGACCTCGATGCCGAGGTCATTGCCGCAGCGCTCACCCCGAATTCGGCCGCGCATTCTGCACGGAATCGTCCGGGTCGCCGCCGAGAGCGATCATCCTCGCATACGCTCGCCGTGCGCTCGTAACGTCGGCTCCGAGCACCCGCAGCGTGAGATCAGTGGTGAGCCAGGGCACGTCCTCGATCCCGAGGTACGCGCGGTGACCGCTCCATGGGTAATTCGCCGGGTCTGCGACCATTCCGGCGCGCAGCGGGTTCAGATGGATGTAGCGGGTCAGCCGCAGCAGGTGGTCATCGGCGTCGACGAGCACCGCGCGATACCGACCCTCGAACAAGTGCCCGGTGGTCGGCAACCGTCGCTGCAGGCGCCGCGCGTACCGGCCGGCTATGCGCTGCACAAGCGGCCCGTGCGCCGAACCGCGCGAGGCCCTCCGCAACCAGATCGTCGAGCATCGTGCGGTCGGACGGCACGAGAAAAATCGGCTGCCGGTGATTGCCACGGAGGACCACGTGATAGAGGCCTCCGGGCACGTGAAGGCGGGTGGGGCGGGACATCCCTGCTCCGAATCGGTGTTGCGAACGTGGGAAGGTGACGCGCTGGCACGCATGGCGCCACGCCGATATGCTGCCAATTCGTCCAGAAACCCGACGGATCCGACCACCGGCACCTCATATGCCTCATATGGACCCGAACGCACTCGCATTGCAGCGTCTCTACCACTGGGAACGGACGGCCCCGGACCGCGTCGTGCTGACGCAGCCGATGGGCAACGGCACGGTCCGGGACTGCACCTGGCGCGAGGTGATGGATCAGTCGCGACGAATGGCCGCCCATTTGCGAGGACTCGGCTTCGCGCCCGGTGCCCGCATCGGACTGCTCTCCAAGAACAGTTCGCACTGGCTGATGGCCGATTTCGCGATCTGGCTGGCGGGTTACGTTTCTGTTCCGCTCTACCCGACGCTCGCCGCGGGCACGGTCCGCCAGATTCTCGGGCACAGCGAGGCGCAGTTGCTCTTCGTCGGCAAGCTGGACGACTGGGACCACATGAAGGCGGGCGTGCCGGCGACGCTCCCGTGCATCGCTCTCCCGCTCGCGCCCCGAGACGTGCGAACCACCCATCCGACGTGGGAATCGATCACCGCGAGCACCGAACCGCTCGCAGGGAGCCCCCTGCGCGACGGGGACGAACTCTCCACCATCATGTACACCTCCGGGACCACGGGCACGCCGAAGGGCGTCATGCACAGTTTTGCGACCTTCGCCTGGTCATTCGCCACGCTGCGCAAGCGTCTCGGCATCGAAGGGGACGCGCGCCTGCTCAGCTACCTGCCGCTCTCGCACGTCGCCGAGCGCGTGCTCATCGAGCACGGACTGCTGGCCACCGGCTTCCGCGTGTACTTCGCCGAAAGCCTCGACAGCTTCGTCGACGATCTCAAGCGAGCGCGGCCGACGCTGTTCTTCTCCGTACCGCGGTTGTGGGTGAAATTCCAGCAGGGCGTGCTCGCGAAGATGCCAGGGGAGAAGCTCGATCGCCTGTTGCGCATTCCCGTGGTCCGCGGCCTCGTGCGGAAGAAAGTCCTCGGTGCGCTCGGACTCGACCACTGCAGGATCGCGGCCGGCGGCGCAGCGCCGATGCCTGCCGACCTGCTGCGCTGGTACGCGCGCCTCGGGCTCAATATCGTCGAGGTCTACGGGATGACCGAAAACTGCGGCATCTCGCACTGCACGCTGCCGGGCCGGCTGAGACCGGGGACGGTCGGCGTTCCGTACGACGGCATCGAGGGCCGCATCGACCCGTCGAACGGCGAGGTGCAGGTGCACAGTCCCGGCGTGATGCTGGGCTACTACAAGGCCCCGGACCTCACCCGCGACGTGATGACGGACGACGGATGGATGCGCACTGGCGACAAGGGAGAAATGGACCAGGAGGGCAATCTGCGCATAGTCGGTCGCGTGAAGGACCTCTTCAAGACCAGCAAGGGCAAGTACGTCACGCCTGCGCCGATCGAGGACCGGCTCGCGACGCACGCGGCCGTCGAAGCGTGCTGCGTGACGGGCGCGAATCTCGGCCAGCCGGTCGCGTTGCTGATGCTCAACCTGGAGGCCGTGCAACGCGCGGCGGACACGGCCGGCCGCGGCGAGCTCGAGGCCTCGCTCGCAGCGCACCTCGCGAGTGTCAATGCCGGGCTCGATCCGCACGAGCGGCTCGACTGCCTGGTGATCGTCACCGAGGCCTGGACCGTCGACAACGACCTCGTGACGCCCACCCTGAAGGTCAAGCGCAACCGCATCGAGGCCGTGTACGCGCAACACTACGAGCGCTGGGTCAGCCAGCGCCGCAGCGTCGTTTGGACATGAGGTGCCAGTGGTCGGATCCGACGGATCCGACCACTGGCACCTCCGAAGCCGCATGTTGCTGATCACGCTCATCGCGATTGCCACGTTCGCGGCGCTCTCGGCCACTGCGCTTTATTCCTACGGCCGCTTTGCCCGGCACGCGCAGGGACCGTCGGGCTACTCGATCGCGTTCGAGGGGCCGGGGACAGCGGTCGACCGCGCGGTGACGCCGCTGGTCGATGCTCGCCCTGGGGAGACCGGCATCCTGCTCGTCGACGACAATCGCGAGGCGTTCGAACTGCGTGCGCTCACCGCGCGTGGCGCCGGTCGCAGCCTCGACCTTCAGTATTACATCTGGAAGGACGACGACACCGGCCGACTGCTGGTGCGCGAGGTGCTGTGCGCCGCGGACCGCGGCGTACGGGTGCGCGTCCTGCTCGACGACATCAACGCCCGCGGCAAGGACCGCGCCATCCTCGCGCTCGACAGTCACCCGCGGATCGAGGTGCGGCTGTTCAATCCAGCGCGCAACCGGGACGATGCCTGGCGGCGCGCCGGCGAGATGCTGCTGCGGGCGGTGAGCCTGAATCGCCGCATGCACAACAAAGCGTGGATCGCCGATGGACGGGTCGCCATCGTCGGCGGCCGCAACGTCGGCAACGAGTACTTCGACGCAGCGGAGCAAGTCAATTTCCAGGACGCCGACCTGCTGCTCATCGGCCCGGCCGTCGCGCAGGCATGCACGATTTTCGACGAGTTCTGGAACAGCGAGGCCGTGATCCCGATCAAGGCCCTGCATCGGATGCGCTGGCGCCGTCGCAATCGCATGTTGCCGCAGATCGGCGAGGTGCTGGAATCCCTCGCGCTCAGGGCCGCCGACTCGCCATGGCTCGGCCGCCTGGCGGAGCCCGCGTTGAGCCTGCAGTCGCGCATCGGGACTGCGTCGCGACTCGTCTGGAGCGCCGACGTGCAGGTCGTGTCGGATCCGCCGGAGAAGGCGGCTCCGTTCTCGCAACAGCAGTTGCCCGAACGCTGGCTCGTGCGCCAGCTGACCGCGCTGACGGCCGGTGCGCAGCACGAGGCGCTGCTCACCTCGCCTTACTTCGTCCCGGGCGACGAGGTCGCCGCGCAGCTCGTGGCGCGCGCCGGGGCGGGAGCGATCCTCCGCGTGCTGACGAATTCGCTTGCCGCCACCGACGTCGCGCTGGTGCACGCGGGGTATGCGAGCTACCGCAAGGCATTGCTCGCCGGTGGAGTTCGGATACACGAGTTGAAGCCCGTGCACCGCAAGCGGATCGGGCTGCTCGGCAGCCGACGGGCAAGCCTGCACACCAAGGCCATGGTGATCGACGACCGGCGCGGGTTCGTCGGCTCCTTCAACCTCGATCCGCGTTCCATGCAGCTCAATACCGAGATGGGCGTTCTGTTCGCCGATGCGACGCTCGCCGGCAAGTTGCGCGCGCTCTTCGAGCGCTCGGCGGGCCCCCAGGCGAGCTACCGGCTGTACCTGGAGGACGGCGCATTGCGCTGGGCGGACGAGGCCGAGGGCGGCGGTCGCGTCTGGACCCACGAGCCCGAGACCACTTTCTGGCGCCGCGCGCTCATCGCCGTCGTCCGCTGGTTGCCCATCGAATCGCAGCTCTGAGGTGCCAGTGGTCGGATTCGGTCGGACCTGGCCGGAACGGCGCCGGCCGCGGTCTACCTCGCAAGCATGCTCATCGCGATCAGTCTTGAAGTGCCGCTCTACATGGCATTCCGGCAGGCGCAGACTTCCTCGCCATTGCAGTCGCCGCCGCACTCGGCAAGGTGCGGGGCGCCGGGGATCGAGCGACACTCGGGCGGTTCCTGTCGGCGCAGCCAGGACTCACACAGGAGGATCGAGATGAAAGGCAATCCCGTCCGCTGGTTCGAGATCTATGTGCAGGACATGGATCGTGCGCGCAGGTTCTACGAGACCGTCCTCGGCGTGAAGCTCGAGCGCCTGGAAACGGGTGACCTGGATTACTGGGCATTCCCGGTGGCGACGGGACAGCCCGGCACCGCCGGAGCGCTGGTAATGATTGCCGGCGTTCCCTCGGGCGGCAACAGCACGCTCGTGTACTTCGCCTGCGAGGACTGCGCCGTCGTGGGCGCGCGCGTCGCCGGAGCCGGCGGCAAGGTCCACCGCGAGAAGACCTCGATCGGGCAGTACGGCGCAATCGTCCTGGCGGTCGACACCGAAGGCAACATGTTCGGGCTGCACTCGATGCAGTAGGCGGGATGCACGGTACGGAGGACTACGAATCCCTCAAGGTGCGCCAGCGAGCCGAGCGCCACGCGCACCATCCCAACCTCGCGGCGCGTGGCCGCATCGAGGAACTCGTGTGGCGCGAGTTCCCCGGCGACAGCCGCCGTCTGCTCGACAACCCGTACGTGTTCCAGGACGTCCGGACCTTCCACAACGGCTCGATGTCAGGACTTGTCCGCCGGCTTGCAGGTGACGTCGACCAGGACCTTGAACCACTTGCGCTTGGCACGGAACGCGTTTTCTTCCGTCTTGCCGGGTTCGACGTATACGTAGGCCCGGCGGATCGGTTGCGGCGAGGCATCGTAGCGCAGGTCGCAGCGCGCCTTCAGGTTGCCGTCGTTGGTCATCTTTACGACCAGCGCCGCGTCCGTGGGCACGGTTTCGATCTTGATCGGGAGATTGCCCAGTTCGGGCCGCACCTCGACCGTGTACGTTTCCGCCCAGGCGGCCGGTGGCAGCACGCTGCAGGCCAGCATCGCACACAGCGGGCCCATGCGGCAGGGACCCATCACTGGATGCCCACGAGCCTGTCGCCGTCGAACACCAGTACGTGCGTCGCGCTATAGGCTTCGTACGTCCATCTCGACACCGACGTCTTGCCCACGACCTGCGGGCCGCTGCGCACGTCCTCGACCTCGACGTCCTTCGATGTCGGCTCGCCGCATTGTTCGAGTACGTCGGACTGAGTCATGCCGAGCTCGACAAGCTTGCTCCCGCAGCGGAAGGCGTCGTCCGCGAGTGCCGGTGCGGCGCAGAGCAGCATCAGGGACAAGGCCCAGGGACGGTGGGGAGTGGTGTTCATCCTGCCTCGGTGCGGATGGGGGAAGGCCGCGAATCGCGCCCAATCGGCTTGCCGCCAGTCTACGCGAAGCCCGCCGCGGCAATGGGGCGTATGATGACCGGATCGGGTTGCCGGCCCGGCGGCCCACACCTCCAGAGCAGCAAGGAGTGGCGACCATGGCCAGGAAGAAGAATGTCGACAGCGGCGTCTATCGGGTCACGGAAATCATCGGGACCAGCACCGTGTCCTGGGAGGATGCGGCCACAAACGCCGTCGAGACGGCGGCCAAGTCCCTGCGCGACCTGCGCGTCGCCGAGGTGAGCAAGCTCGACATGAAGGTCGAGGACGGCAAGGTCGTCGCGTACCGGGCGCGGGTGTCGCTGTCCTTCAAGTACGAAGGCTGACCGTCCGGCGAAACCAGTCGAGCAGGCGCACACCACCCGCCCGCGGCCGCCGCCGGCTGCGTAGTACCCGTGCGCGGTTGCAACCCGACGGATCCGACCACTGGCACCTCGAAGGCAGCTAGACTCCGGGCTCACCAGGGGGAGGGCGGCGATTGACGGAGCCGGTCGGAGGGGAACGCGAGGGAACGTGGGCCAAGCTGCGCCGCCGCAAGGTGGTGCAGTGGGGCATCGCCTATGCCGCCGGTGCCTGGGGCCTGCTGCAGGGCCTCGGGTTCGTCACCGACACCTTCCACTGGCCCGAGCAGCTCCAGCAGCTCGTGACGATCGCACTGCTGGTCGGCCTGCCGATGGTGCTGGTGATCGCCTGGTACCACGGCGACCGCGGCCAGCAACGCGTCACCGCCACCGAGCTGGTCATCATCACGCTGCTGTTCCTCATCGGCGGCGGCATCTTCTGGCGCTACGACCGGGCGGCCGTCACGCCGACCGCGCCCGCATCGAAAGCAATCGCAAACACACAGGCGACCGGGGCCGGCCCCGTCGTCGACCAGCGCCCCTCGATCGCCGTGCTGCCGTTCGTCAACATGAGCGCGGACAAGGACAACGAGTACTTCTCCGACGGCATCTCCGAGGAACTCCTGAACGTGCTGGTGCGCGTCGAGGGCATCGGCGTCGCCTCGCGCACCTCGTCGTTCGCCTACAAGGGCCGCGACCTGGGCGCGGCGGCAATCGCCAAGGAGCTCCAGGTCAATCACATCCTCGAGGGCAGCGTGCGCCGGTCGGGCAATCGCGTGCGCATCACGGCGCAGCTGATCGACGCTACCAACGACCGGCACCTGTGGTCCGAGACCTACGATCGCGAGTTGAACGACATCTTCGCGATCCAGGACGAGATCGCCAATGCGATCGTCGGGGCACTGCGTGGCACGCTCGGCGCGGAGACGCCCGTTCGCGCCGTGACGGTGCGCGCCGACACCGAGAACCTGAAGGCCTACGACCTCTACCTGAAGGCACGCGAGCTGTTCATCGCGCGCAGCGACCTCAAGGAGAGCGTGCGGTTGTTCGAGCAGGCAGTGGAACTCGATCCGCAGTTTGCCCGCGGTTGGGAGGGACTCGCGGCCGTCTGCGCCATCATCGAGGGCTGGGGCATCCTTGATCGGGATTACATGACGCTGGCGGAGAAAGCCGCGAAACGGGCCCTGGAGCTGGATGCGACGCTGTCCATGCCGTGGGCGGCCCTCGGCATGGCGGGCCGCAAGCAGTGGCCGATCGACTATGCGCGTACCCTCGAGTTGCTGGATCGTGCCATCGCTGCAGATCCGAAGAACGCGACCGCCTACCTCTGGCGCAGCATCCCGTGGATGGAACTCGGCTTCTTCGACCGCGCCATCGCGGACCAGGACCGGTGCCTGAAGCTCGAGCCCGGATATCACAATGCGCGGCGGCACAAGGCGCTGGCGCTGCTCCAGAGCGGCCAGACGGACGCGGCCTTCGCCCTGTTCGAGCGCGGCGTTGCCGCGGGCTTCGTCGTGAGCCGCTCGGA
The DNA here is from genome assembly GCA_963778185.1 of uncultured Gammaproteobacteria bacterium. Lineage (GTDB taxonomy): Bacteria > Pseudomonadota > Gammaproteobacteria > Steroidobacterales > Steroidobacteraceae > RPQJ01. The sequence continues at coordinate 224,283 of CAVZTF010000004.1, forward strand.
GAACTTCGTCGGGCCGTTGATCGCGCGGGGCAACGTCGTTGCGGCCCTGCTGTTGATGGAGAGCATGGGATTCCCTGCCGAACTGCGTGATGTCGTGGTCGAGTCGCTGCAGCGGCCCGGTGCGCCGCACGCCGACAACCAGGCGATCATCGACAGGTATCTTGCGAGCCCGGGCGAGGTCGCCAAGTCGGTCGGCCTCAGCCACCTTTACCTCTGGCTGGGCGAGTTCGATCGCATCGCGGCGTCCGATGACAATGTCACCACGGCGATCGTCGCCTGGGACCGTTACCCGCCCGCGTTCCGCAACTCCGCCGGCTTCAAGAAGAAGCTCGAGCGCATGGGTGTCGCGACGTATTGGCGCGCGAAGGGTTTCCCACCGCAGTGCAGGGCGGTCGGCAAGACGGATTTCACCTGTGATTCCTGAAGGTGCCAGTGGTCGGATCCGTCGGATTCGGACCGGGAGCCGGATGCAGACCCGATAAGTTCGGCCAACCCGACCGATCCGACCACTGGCACCTCACAACCGCGCAGGATGATGGGCACGGACACTGCCAAGCAAGCGCGCGAGACGGTCGAAGCGGTGTACCGTGCCGAGTCCCGCGCCGTGCTCGCCACTCTGATCCGCCTGCTCGGCGACTTCGACCGCGCGGAGGAGGCGCTGCACGAGGCTTTCCGTGCGGCATTGGAGCAGTGGCCTCGCGATGGCGTGCCGTCCAACCCGCGCGCGTGGCTGGTGTCCACGGGGCGCTTCAAGGCCATCGACCAGATCCGCAGGCAGGCGCGCTTCGAGCCGCTAGACGTCGAGGTGCACGGCGAGGTGGCCGACGAGGCCGCGCAATCGGCCGACGAGAGCCTCCAGGACGATCGCCTGCGCCTCATCTTCACCTGCTGCCACCCCGCCTTGTCCGCCGACGCACAGGTGGCGCTGACGCTGCGCGAGGTCTGCGACCTGACCACGGAGGAGATTGCGACCGCGTATCTCACGCCGGCGCCCACGCTTGCACAGCGCATCGTGCGGGCCAAGGCCAAGATTCGCGACGCGCGCATTCCCTACGAAGTCCCAGTGGCGACCGAACTGCCGCAGCGCCTCGATTCCGTGCTGCGCGTCGTCTATCTGGTCTTCAACGAGGGCTATGCCGCAAGCTCCGGCGCTTCGCTCACGCGCCATGACCTGTCAGCGGAGGCGATCCGCCTCGCACGACTGCTCGTGGACTTGCTGCCGGAGCCGGAGGCGCTGGGCCTGCTCGCCCTGATGCTGCTGCACGACTCGCGCCGCGCCGCGCGAACCGCGTCCAACGGCGATCTCGTGCTGCTGGACGAGCAGGACCGCTCGCGCTGGAACCGCGCGCAGATCGCGGAGGGCTCCTCGCTGGTGGAGCGTTCGCTGGCGTCGCGCCGCTTCGGTCCCTACACGGTGCAGGCAGCGATCGCCGCTGTGCACGCGCAGGCGCCAGGCGCCGACGCCACGGACTGGGGCGAGATCACCGGCCTCTACGACGTTCTCCTGCGCATGGAGCCCTCGCCCGTCATCGAACTCAACCGCGCCGTGGCCGTGGCCATGCGCGACGGACCGCAGACCGGCCTCGAGCTCATCGACGCCCTGCTCGAGCGGGGAGAGCTGGACGACTACCGTCTGGCCCACGCGGCGCGTGCGGACATGCTGCGGCGGCTTGGTCGCAAGGTGGAGGCTCGGGCAGCGTACGAGCGGGCGCTGGCCCTGACCCGGCAGGACGTCGAACGGCGGTTCCTCGCCCGACGCCTGGCCGAGCTCTAGAGGTGCCAGTGGTCGGATCCGTCGGATATCGACCATGCCATGGTCGATATCCGACGGATCCGACCACTGGCACCTCCGGAGATGTCGATTTGAGGGGGCGGCGTTCGACTAACGGGTGAAGGATCCAGAAACACCTTTCACGTCAGGGGATTAGGCCAATGCGCTTCATGATCATCGTCAAGGCGACCAAGGACAGCGAGGCGGGCGTCATGCCGAAACCGGAACTCCTGGCCTGCATGGGCAAGTACCACGAGGAACTTGCCAGGGCCGGCATGCTGCTGGACGGCTCCGGCCTGCAACCGAGTTCCAAGGGCTGGCGTATCGAGTATTCGGGCGCGACGACGAGTTTCGTCGACGGCCCGTTCGTCGAGACCAAGGAACTGATCGCCGGCTACACACTGATCCAGGCGAAGTCGCGCGAGGAAGCCATCGAGTGGACCCGGCGCTTCCCCAATCCTTCGCTCGACGGTGGCATCGGCGCGATCGAGGTCCGGCAGCTCTTCGAACTGGAGGACTTCGAGCCGAGTGACGCACTGGAGATTCACCGCGAATTGCAGGCCGGTCTCGCGAAAGCGAGAGGCTGACCGGCCGCACGAATCACGCAACGGAGGTACCCATGATGAAGATCACCCTGCTCATCGTCGCCCTCGTGATCGCCGGTGTCCTCGTCTACGCCGCGACGCGTCCCGACACGTTCGTCGTGAAGCGAACCGCAGGCATCCAGGCGCCACCCGAGAAGATCTTCCCGTTGATCGACAGCCTGCGCGCCGGCGAGCAATGGTCGCCGTACTACCGCAAGGACCCGGCGATGCAGGGTACGTATGGCGGGCCCGCAAGCGGCCCGGGCGCGACCTTCGACTTCTCCGGCAACAAGGACGTGGGGAGTGGCCGTGTGTCCATCACCGGCCACTTGCCGCCGGACAAAGTGACGATGCGCCTGCAGATGTCCAAGCCGTTCGCGGCGGACAACGTCGTCGAATTCACGCTGGTACCCCGGGGCGCGGCCACCGAGGTCACCTGGGCCATGCAGGGCCGGCAACCTTTTGTCGCGAAGGTGATGAGCGTCATCTTCGACATGGACAAGATGATCGGCAGGGATTTCGAGGCCGGCCTCGCCAACCTCAAGGCCGTCGCCGAAACCTGAATCACGCAAGCCACGGCGACACGGGACCCGGCCCCAAGGGCCAGGTCATGGTCGTCGCCTTCGAACTCGACGGCTGCCCGTTCACAGCGCTCAACGGCGGCCCGCACTTCAAGTTCACCGAGGCGATTTCGCTGGTCGTGAACTGCAAGGACCAGGCGGAAGTCGACTACTACTGGGACGGGCTGCTCGCCAGCGGTGGCGCCTCCGCGCAGTGCGGCTGGCTCAAGGACAAGTACGGCCTGTCCTGGCAGGTGGTTCCCACACCCGTCATCGACATGCTGAAGGACCCCGACACCGCCCGGCAGCAACGTGCCATGGGGGCCGTGATGAAGATGATCAAGATCGACCTCGCCCAGGTGCGGCAGGCATACCTGCAGGGCTGAAGGGGCGCGCCATGAAATACCTGTGCCTGGTCTACGGCGTGGAAGAGGAAATCTCGGCGATGGACGACCACGAGTGCCTGGCGTACGACGCGGTCCTGCGCGACAGCGGGCGTTGCGTCGCCTCGGAGGCGCTCGAGCCTGTGGCGACTGCGACCACCGTGCGCGTCCGCAAGGGCAAACTGTCCGTGTCCGACGGTCCGTTCGCCGAGACCAAGGAGCAGCTCGCGGGCTTCTACCTCATCGACGCGCGGGACCTCGACGAGGCGATTCAGCTTGCGTCGCAGATCCCCCCGGCGCGCGTGGGCAGCATCGAGGTGCGGCCGATCAGGCCGATTCGCCAGCAGCCGCGAACGGGGATTAAGCGGAATAATCACTGACCGGCAAGATGCATCCGCCAGTCGCCGGAACGAAGCCCATATCGATGCCGGTCGGGTTAGACCTGCGCGTCGACGGCCGGATCCGACGGATCCGACCACTGGCACCTATGTCGGTTGCTTCGGGGCGGCCTGCACCGCCATCAGCTTGCCGATGCCGATCACCCCGGCGATCAGCAGCCCGCCGCCCGGTCCGGCGACGGCCATCCACAGGTATGGATTGGGTTGCGGCAGGAGCATGGCCAGCCCGGTCACGGTCAGGTACATGAAGGCGTAATTGTTGAAGAACATCGGCGCCATCTCACCGAACGCCACGATCGCGTACACGACGACGAGAATGTAGGCGAGCCGTGCGAGCTCGACACCGACGAGCGGGGCGAGTGCGCCAACCATTGGTGGGGCGAGCAGGATGCAGGCGATGCCAAACACGCCACCCACCAGGATGTGCGGCGCCTTCTTCGGGTCCATGTGCTCGACAAAGAAGAAAATCATGGCCATGAACGCGGGCCAAGCCGGTAGCTTGAAGTGTCCAGCGACGAGTTCCGCGATCGCGATCAGCACCAGCAGGTAGAGGCCGAAGACGAGCCTCTGGCGATTGAACGTGGCCATGCGACGGATCCCCCTGTTCTGGCATTTGCTCTTCCGACGGGATTGCAGTGTACGCGGCGCGACTGCAGATCAGACAGGGCCGTCGATCCGAACGCCGGCGCGGACCCTTCCAAGGGGTATGCCAGGGCTAATTGCCGGCGGCAGGGGAGCCCAGTGGTCGTATCTTCGTATCCGGTTCGCGACAGGACAAAGCCCTCGTCGTGGCCTCGACGTCCACGTCGGTCGATTCCCGCTGGATCCGAGGCGGGCGGCCGCAGCCGACGCCTGACTGCGCAGCCGTCTTCCGGTTCAGAAGCCGAAGCCGGCGAGGGCGTTCGATACCCGCGTCCGCGTCACCTCGGACTTGATCGGGAACGAGCGGAAGAAATCCGCCCGCGTGAGCACCGGATTGCGTTCGCGTACGTTCGCCGCCCACGCCTGCGCGCGGGTTTCGTCTCCGGCCAGCCGGTGCGCCACGGCCGCGATCATCGCGATCAGCACGTGGGCGCCCGGCGAGCGCGCCGCCCGCTCGGCCCAGGCCGCCGCGTCCGCATCCTCGCCCAGTTCCATGTGGCTGAATGCCCGGGTGCCCTGCATCCCGTAGTAGAGCGGATCGAGCGGGCTCAAGCGCATCGCGAGGTCGACGTGCTTGCGGCCTTCGAGGGCACGCCCTGCCAGCGACTCGCTCCACGCGCGCGCATAGATGCCCTGCGCGTAGTTCGGGCTGATGGAGCACGCTCGTTCGAGCCAGCCGAGACTGCCGTCGAGGTCGCCCACGAGCCAGTAGCTGCGTCCCATGGTGAAGTTGACGAACGGGTCGAGCGGATCGAGTTCGACGCCACGCTCGGCGTAACGGCGGGCGAGCGCGATCTCGCCCGGGACGTCCTCGGTGTGCCGCAGGAAGGCGGTCTGGAAGTGCACGAAGGAGAGTCCCGCGTGGGCCCGCGCGAAGTCGGGATCCCGGGCGACCGCCTGCCCGAACAGCGCGGCGGCCGCGGCATTGTCCTTGCGATTGAACCGGTATACGTGCTGGAGGCCGAGGTGATAGGCGGACCACGCATCGAGGTTCTCGCTCACCGTGAGGCGCGCGAGGGTCGCCTCGTGCAGCGGGATGCGGATCTCGAGGGCCGTGAGGACGCGCGAGCGGATTTCGGTACGCACTTCGTGCACGTCGTCGATCGAGACGGCGAAGCGGTCCGCCCAGACGATGCCGCCGTCGCGCGTGTCCACGAGCTCGACCATGACCACGAGGTTCGGTCCCGCCACTTCCACCGTTCCCGAGAGGCAATAGCGCACGCCGAGCAGCCGGCCGACCTCGCCCATGTCGGATTCCGACGCGCGCAGGCGGAACGACGAGCCGCGGGCGGTGACGAAGAGCCAGCGTAGACGTGCGAGCTCGGAGATGAGGTCGTCGGGCAGGGCGTCCGCGATGGCTGCATGGGGACCGGCGTCGCCGACGAGGCGGAACGGCAGCACGGCGATCGACGGCCGCGAAGACTGCGCGGCGGGTTGCGACGGCGGGGCCGGCTCGGCGAGTTGCGCGTCGTGCGAGGCCTTCACCTCCGCCACGAACCGGAAGCCCTGGCGGTGGATCGTCTTGATGAAGCGCTGGGCCTGGCCGTCGTCACCGAGGGCCTGGCGCGCGGACTTCACCCGGCTGGCGACCGCCGCGTCGGAGACGATGCGCCCGTCCCACACCTTCTCGATGATTTCGTCCCTGGAGACCAGGCGTTCGCGGTTCTCGACGAGCAAGGCGAGCAGGCCGAACACTTGCGGCTCAACCGGGCGGACTTCGCCGCCCGTGCGCAACTCGACTTTGGCCGTGTCGAGCTCGTAGGGGCCGAAACGGTAGAGCATGGGCGCGAGCATACCGCCGCACCGCGCGATCTCCCAGGAATCTCCAGGGTTTCTCCTGCGGGGCTGCAAGCTTGGCCCGGTCTTCGTGCGTAAAACGTCTCCCACCAACGGAGACCACCCATGAACAGACCTTCCAATAGCCGCCGCTTCGAGATCCTGCTGGTCGCGTCGCTGGTCGCGCTGGTAGCGACGCTGACCGCCACGCTCGTGCACGCCACGCTCAACGTCCAGGTCCTGGCCTGAGCGCCCGGAGGTGCCCTGCGGTGCCGGTGGTCGGTTCGGTCGGATCCTACGGGGTACCCCGGCCATGCGAGGGCCGAACCCTGCCAGATCCGACGGAACCGACCACCGGCACCTCTCAGGGCCACCTCCATGCTTTCTCCATGTCTTCTACAAGCAATGGTCGCAGACGGCCGATACAAATGCGCCTACCGGCATCGGAAGCTTCGACGCCGGGAGCAACCTAGGGAGACCACCGTGAATCAGCACCGCAACCAGCTGCCGACACGCCTCGAGGCCGGCGGCGTCTGCATCCAGGCGCAGGACTGGGCCGACCTGAACGTCGCCCGCATCCGTTTTCCGAAGGGCGCGGACGCAACCCCGCTGCTCGAGGGCCTGCCGCAGAACCTCTGCCAGTGCCCCCACTGGGGAACGGTCCTCCACGGCTCTATCCACGTGCGCTATGCAGACGGCCGCGAAGAGACCGTCAGCGCCGGCGACGTCTACTACTGGCCGCCCGGTCACACGGTCTGGGTCGACGAGGACTACGAAGCCGTCGAATTCAGTCCCAGCGCACCGATGCGCCTGGTCATCGATCACCTCAACTCGAAGCTCAACACCTGAAGGAGAAACGACATGCCCCTCGTTACCATCGACTTGATCAAGGACGTCTTCACCCCGACGCAGAAGCAGCAGCTCATCGCCAAGGTCACCGAGGCGATGATCGAGGTGGAAGGCGAGAACATGCGCGGCGTCACCTGGGTGCGCATCCAGGAGTTCGAAGGCGGCGACTGGGTCACCGGCACCTCTCAGTGATAGCCCTCGCCGGGCTTGAGCTTGCCGCGGAACACCCAGAACACGAACACGGTGTAGCCGAGCACCATCGGCAGCAGCAGCGTCGTGCCGATCAGCATGAACACCTGCGAGCCGACGTAGGCGGCGGCGTCCCAGATGGTCATCGTCGGCGGCACGAGCCACGGCGCGTTCGAAATCACGAGCCCCGCATAGGCGCACATGAAGATGCCGACGGCCGACAGGAAAGGCAGCGCGGTGCGACCGGCGAGAATGCCCCGCCAGCACGCCCACGCGAGCGCCAGTGTCGCGAGTGGCACCGGCGCCAGGTAGTAGAGGTTCGGCAGGCGGAACCAGCGCTCGGCGATGCGCTCGATCACCAGCGGCGTCCACAGGCTCACGGCCCCGACGAACACCATCAGCAGCACCAGCAACGCCGGCGCCATCTGCCGCGCACGAACCTCCACCGGCCCCTCGGTCTTCATGAGCAGCCACGTGGCGCCGAGCAGCGCGTAACCCGCCACCACGCCGAGCCCGCACAGCAGGCTGAACGGCGTGAGCCAGTCGAACGCGCCCCCCGCGAACTGCCCGTCCACGACCTCGACGCCCTGCAGCAGTCCGCCGAGGATGATGCCCTGGCACAGCGCGGCCACCGTCGAGCCTGCCGTGAACGAGAGGTCCCACTTGCGATGGCGCGGCTTCGCCACCCAGCGGAACTCGAAGGCCACGCCGCGGAAGATGAGCGCGAGCAGCATCACGATTACCGGCAGGTACAACGCCGGCATGATCACCGCGTACGCCTTCGGGAAAGCCACCCACAGCCCACCGCCTCCCAGGACCAGCCAGGTCTCGTTGCCGTCCCAGAACGGCGCGACCGAGTTCATCATCTGGTCGCGATCCGCCTCCTTCCTGAAGAACGGGAACAGGATCCCGAGCCCGAGGTCGAATCCGTCGAGCACGATGTAGAGCGCGACCGCTGTACCGATGAGCAGTGCCCAGACCACGGGCACCGTGTACTCGATGCCGCTCATGACGCACCTCCCGTCGACAGCGCTTCCTGCGCGGCCCGTTGTGCCGCGGAGAGCGGTCGGCTCGGCAGCGACTCATCCGGCGCGTGCGAGATCGCCGTCGGCCCTTTCTGCAGCAGCCGGCGTATGTACAGCACGCCCACCGTGAACACCACGCAGTAGACCAGCACGAACATCGCGAGCGAGATCGCAACCGTCGAGGTCAGGATCGGCGAGGTCGCCTGCGCGGTACGCAGCACGCCGTGCACCAGCCACGGCTGGCGGCCGATCTCGGTGACCATCCAGCCCGCGAGGATCGCGATGAAGCCGAGCGACCACGTGTAGCCCACGGGCGCGAGATACCAGCGCGTATCGAACAGCCGCCCGCGCCACCACAGCCATGCGCCCAGGAGCCCGATGGCGATCATCAGCATGCCGATCGCCACCATGATGCGGAAGGTCCAGAACACCGGCCACACCGGCGGCCGGTCCTCCGGCGGGAAATCCTTCAGGCCCGCAAACAGCCCGTTCGGGTCATGCTTGATGATCAGGCTTGCGGCCTTCGGAATCGCGATCTGGAAGTGATTGCGCTCGGCCTTCGCGTCCGGCCAGGCGAACAGCACGAGGTCGGCGGGACGGCTGCCGTCCCAGTGCGCCTCCATCGCCGCAACCTTGGCGGGCTGGTGCTCGGCCGTGTTGAGCCCGTGGAAGTCGCCGATCACGAGCTGCAGGGGCGCCAGAACCGCGAGCATGCCGACGCCCATGCGCGTCATGGTGCGGCCTTCCTCGACGAAGCGTCCGGCGAGCAGGTAACGCGCCCCGACCGCGAGCACCACGAGCGAGGTCGTCAGGTACGCCGCCACCAGCATGTGCGTGAAGCGGTAGGGGAAGCTCGGGTTGAAGACGATCTGGAACCACGACACCGGGAATGCGATGCCGTCGCGCATCTCGAAGCCCACGGGCGTCTGCATCCAGCTGTTCGCCGAGAGGATCCAGAACGCGGAAAGCGCGGTGCCGAAGGCGACGATCACGGCCGACAGCGCGTGGAGCCACGGCGGCACGCGATTGCCGCCGAACAGCATGATGCCGAGGAAACTGGCCTCGAGGAAGAACGCGGTGAGCACCTCGTAGCCGATGACCGGCCCGATCACGTTGCCGGTGATCTCGGCGAAGCGGCTCCAGTTGGTACCGAACTGGTAGGAGAGCACGATGCCCGACACCACGCCCATCGCGAACGAGACCGCGAACACCTTGGTCCAGAAGCGGGCGAGCGTGCGGAAGTGTTCGCGCCCGGTGCGCAGGTGGGATATCAGGAGCGTCGCGATGAACGCGGACAAGCCGATCGTGAAGGCCGGGAAGACGATGTGGAAGCTGATCGTGAAGGCGAACTGGATGCGCGAGAGCAGCACCAGCGTGTCGGGGGCTAGGTCCATGGCTCCAGTCTCCTGCGCCGCGGGCGGCCCGATTCGAGCGCCGGCCGTCCCGATTGGCCGGGAGCTTACGCGCCGCGGCGCCGGACAGCCATGAGTACGGATCCGACCACTGGCACCTGCCGGGCGGTTGCCCGACGCACCGGCGCGGCGTAGGTTCGGCCACATGGCCGAACCGAAAGACTGGCTCACGCAGGTCGGCGCGCCGCGACGCCCGTGCGAGGACAGCGGAACGCTGGTCAAGCCCCTGCGCACGCCCCGCAAGGCCGGCGCGATCTTCGCCGCCTGCGAGCGCCAGCTGCTGGCCCACCTCAATGCCGCTTGCCTGTGGCCCGGACGACAGCGCGACAAGGCGTGGCGCATCGGCGACTACTCCTGCTACGTCATCGGCTTCAGCCCCGCGCGAGGCACCGAGGTGTGTGCGCAGTTCTGCTCCGAGCCCGACGAGGACGGCGTCATCTTCGCGACGCGCGGCAAGGCGCACAATTTCAGGAAGACAGTCGCGATAGCCACTGCAAAGGAAGTCCGTGTACTCGCGCGCGAGGCGATCGGCATCCTGTGCGAGGTGCTGGGCTACGACGGCCGGGTGCCGCTCACGTACCGCCTGCACCTCGGCACGCGCCTCGAGCCCGGCCTGGTGTTCGACGCGGCCTGTGCCAGCGACCTCGCGAAACTGATGCGTCGCTGGGGATTCGCGGCGCAGGTCGAGGAGCACGGGAGCAAGCCCAACCTCATTCGCAGCGCGGTTGGTACGCAGCCATTCCTCGTCGCCCTGGTCGGCGAGCATCCGGAGGGTTCCAGCGAGTACGGCATGGCCTGGCTGCGCGCATTCTTCCGCTTCGAGGGCGGCGTGCCCGAGGGCCTGGCAAGCGCCATCAACGAGAACGCCGTCGCGGCGAAGGCGAGCCTGGACGGGGAGGGCGACCTCGTCGTGCAGACGCCGGTGCTGCTGCACGGAGGCGTCACGACCGAGAACCTCGCGATGACCTTTGCGATCTGGAAGCGGACGATCGAGGAAATAGTCAAGGGCCTCGAGCAGTAGGCATTACGCAATCATTGCGCGGGTCCTGCCGGCTTGCCAGGCCCGCGTCGCGTCGCGCCTCGCCGTGCCTTCAACAGTGCGCGCACGGCCGAGCCGTCCAGTTCCTGACGCTCGACGAGCGCGGCGGCAATCCGGTCCAGTGCATCGCGATTCGCACGCAGGAACTCGACTGCTGCGCGGTAGGCGCTGCGCAACAGCGCGTCGACCTGTTTTGACTGCGCCGTCGTCGGTGTGGAGGTCCAATGCAGGCTGCCGTCGGTTCCGAACCCCGACGTGCAGATGACGCTCGTGGCTGTGCGGGTCGCCACCGCCAGGTCGCTCGACGGGCCGCCCCCGGAATTCAGGCTGATGTCGCGCTTGCCGTAGACGACCTCCTCGGCGGCGCGGCCCGCGAGTATCGTACGCAGCCGCTCGAGCACCTCGATGCGGGTCATCACGGCACCCTCGGGCGGCACCGAGGCTGTGAAGCCGAGTGATCCGTCCATGCGAGGGATGATCGAGACGAACGTGAGTTCAGGCGCGCCCGTGGTACTGCTGAGCGCCGACAACGCATGCCCCGTCTCGTGGACGGCGACGCGGCGCATGTCGTCCGGCGTCAGCCGGACCACCGCGTCCGGTCGCCGCGGCCGGCGCGTAACTTCCGCGATGAGGTCGGCCTGGGCGATCCTGCGGCTGGCCTTGCGGGCGCGCCGCGCCGCCCCACGCACGAAGAACTCGACGTCGGCACCGGTGAGCCCGAACGCGAGCTGCGCCAGGGCTTTCACCTTGATGTCTCGATCGAGGTTGCGTGCCTTGCGATGCGGCGCCAGGTAATGCCCGAAAATCTGCTCGAGCCCGGCCACATTGGGTCGCGGCAGCTGGATGACCTGGTCGAGTCGCCCGGCGCGGCGTAGCGCGGGATCGATCTTCTCGAGGTAATTCGTCGCGCCGATGACGATCACGGGTTCCTGCGCGTCCATGCCCTGGATCTGCTCGAGGAGCGCGTTGACCACCTCGGTCTGGTACACGCCGTTGGATCCGGAGAACAGTTCACGATTGCCGATGCTGTCGATCTCGTCGATGAAGAGGATGGCAGGCGCATAGCGGCGGGCTTCGGCGAACGTGTCGCGCATCGCCTTCAGGTGCTGGTCCAGGCCGCCGGCGGATTGCCACTGCGTGGCACTGGCGTGGATGAACTTGACGTCGCATGCGCGCGCGATCGCCCGCGCCAGGGTCGTCTTGCCGGTCCCCGGGGCGCCGACCAGCAGCACGCCGCGATCGACCGCGTGCCATGGGATTCGGCCAGCTCGCGCGGCAGCAATGTCCTCGATCAGGTCTTCGGCAACCTGGCGCGCCTCGCCCAGGCCGTGCAGGTCCCGCAGGCCCAGCGAATCGACGGCGGACACCTGCGCCAGGCGCGCCTGGCATCGCTCCCGCAGGTAGGCGACGGCCTCGGCTGCGCTGAGCTTGAGCCGGCGCGGCGCGTGGAAATCCGTATGCAGCAGATAGCGTACCCAGTCGGCGCCGCCGGTCCGCCAGCGTGGCGGCGGCGACGCACCGACGACCTGGCGGAAGATGGCGACGAACAGGCGCTCGTCGATACGCGGCAACGTGAGATACAGGTCCGTGACCCGTCGCAGGGGCTCGGGTACGGCGCCGCGCCGCTCGCAGCCGATCAGGACCGCCGGCTCGCCAATCGCCAGCCGGTGCGCGGTCCACTCGGCGTCCCACAGCGCCCGGTAGGCATGGAACGAGATCACGTGCAACCGCGCGTCCTCTTCGCGGGTGTCGACCCAGCAGCGGGAGTCGTCGCCGCTGACGGCCGCGGCATGCCGGGTGCCGGCCGTCGGAAACGCCGTTCTCTCCGGGTCGAGCAGTCCGACGACGATATCCTCGACGAACGGGATGTCCGATTCGATGACGACGATCGGCGCGAATTCCGCGACAAATCTCGCCAGCTGGCCGATCGGCCCGGCGGGGTGGGACAGGGTGTTGAATCGCTGCAACAAGCGATGGCCGAGGGTGCCACGCACCGACTCGGCGAGCAGCACTGAGACGAACGCCTCCGTAACCGGAAGGTCGCTGGTCGCTTCGGACTCGTGCGCGGCCTCGGCCGCTTCGGCGTCGGCCATCTTCAGGGCTTCGGCCAGCGTAGGTTTCGCCGAGGTCGGCGGAGGCCCGGGCTCCTCGGGTTGTCGAACGAGGTCGGGACAGGTCGGGGCGACCAGTCCGTCGAGCAGGGCGATCGGCTGGTCATCGACCATCTCGATTTCGCCGTCGACCTTGACCGCAAAGGTCGAGTTGTACAGCCCGCTCGCGTAGGCAACCGTCGCCCGCACGCGGAACCGGCCATCTTCAGTGCGACCGTCGAGGCGCAGGGGCGTCCAGCGTTCGCGGGCAGCTGCAAGCGTCGCTCGGCTCGCGCCGTCGCCGGATTGCAGGGCAATGCCAGCGACGGTGATCTCGTCGGCTGCTTCGATCAGGACAAATGCGCCTTCCTCGCCGCGCATGGCGAACAGGAAGAAGCGCACGTAATCGAGCACGGAGCCGTCGGCCAGTTCGAGGGACTCGAGGGCGTTGACGGCGTGGATCGGCCCCGCCTGCCCGTCCAGCCATTGCGTGTCCGCCACGCCTTGCAGCAACAGCGCGCGCTCGACGCCGGCCACACCGGCCAGCCTTGCGTCGACCAGGACATGATCGGAGTAGAAGGGCAGTCGTGCCTGCTGCGCGCGCACGATGGAGGACTCGGCGAACGTCTGCGGAGCTCGCAGGCGAAGTTCCGCGAGCAGGTCGTCGACGAGTCGCGGCGGGCAGGGCTCCCAGGAGATGTTCGGGCCAAGCGTCCTGTCCATTCCCGTCACCTCGGCTTGTTCTGATCGTTTGCCGGCGTGGGCGAACCTGCGCGACTAAGCCTTGTTCGAACGACCCGGGACCTTCGGCTCGACGATTTCCACGGGCGCGCCCGACTTCTTCCATTCGGTGAATCCGCCCTCGACGTGACACACGGGCGTCAGCCCCATGTCCTGGGCGGCCTTGGCCGCAAGCGCGGACCGCCAGCCGCCCCCGCAGAAGAACACGAACCGGTTGCCCGAGGTGAAGAAGTGCTTGTGGTACGGGCTGTCGGGATCGATCCAGAACTCGAGCATCCCACGAGTGACCTGGACCGCGCCGGGGATGCCGCCCTCGCGCCAGATCTCGCGCGGGTCGCGCAGGTCGACGAAAGTGACGTCCTGCCGGCCGAGCAACGAACGCGCCTCGTCGACGCGCAGTGTCTCGATCTCTGCCGTGGCCTCGGCCACCATCTGCCGGGTGCTCTTCTTGATCTGCAGTGGCATCGGGGTCTCCGTGCGGGCACAGTGCCGTCCCTGGCGTGATGGCTGCAATTTAGAGCCATCGTGCGTGGATCGTAAAGAAATTTGCGCAGCCCCCTCGCGACGGAGCCAGCTTGCCGCGATCCGCGGCGACGTCGCGCTCAGGTCCTCGGCATCCCCGGCGCCCGGGCCCGCGCGGGCAGGACCACGACACCTGCGGCGAGCAGCGTGTCGTACGCCGGGTACCACATCTCCGCCGGCGGAACCTCCGCGGCCTGGCGGATGAATTCGGCGTCCACGCCGCGGTGCGCGAGATAGTGGTCGTAGGTCCGGTTCAGGTCGAACGAGGCGACCGGGGCGGAGACTGCATGGAATCCGAGGCCGGCGTCGTCGCCGAGCGTTCGCTCGCGGCCGGCGACGAAGGCGAGCGTGCAGGCGCTGGCGCAGTGGCTCGTCACGACGGTTGCCAGGTCGTGCGTCTCGATGAGATGCGCGATCCGCAGCCCTTCGCTCTGGCGGCCCCCGGGGCCCTCCAGCTCGACGGCATCGATGTCCGGGTGGCGCTCGAGCTGCTCGGCAAGGGCGGCGGCGACGCCGAAGCTGTATTCGCCCGACAGCCGCAGGGTGTTCGTGCCGGGCACCTGGTCAATCGACCAGGCGGGCCCCGGGACGGCGGACAGGGCGTCTTTCGCGTAGTACTCCGCGAGGGGTGCGTCGACGAAGAGCGCCCAGGACCAGAGCACGGACAGCATCACCATCGCGAACGCGGTGTCGAGCCTCTGCGGCAGCGTGCGCCGCGCCCGCGCCTCCCGCGACCGGGCGGGCTGCTTGCGCACGTGGTGGACAGTCGCGGCCGTCAGCAGCACGGCGCAGAGGGGCACGATCGAGACGAGCGCCGAGGAGGCCGCCGGGCCGAGGTCCACGTAGGCGTCGTAGTACAGGCGCACGCCGATGCCCGCCATCGCGATCGCCAGCGCCGGCTGCACGATCGAGGTCGTCAGCCATCGTGGGCAACGGTCGATTTGCGGCGCCAGCCGTTCGAGCGTCGAGCGAATCACGGTCGGGGAGGGCGCGGCTGATCGCGCGCGCCGGCGCTCGAGGATCGCGCAGGCTTCGAGCAGCAACAGCAGCGGGATGGTCGCTTCGAACAGCCAGCGGGCGCTGGCTACGGGGCTGTCGCGCCACGAACCGGGGTCCAGCGCGGGGCCCGCCGTGAGGATGAGCCAGGGCGTGGCGATGAAGGACGCAGCGGCAATGGCTCGGCGATTGAAGGCGCGATGCACGGGACAGGCGAGCAGCGCAGCCGTCGCAACTCCGACCACGACGTCATGGACGACGTGATCCAGGTCCTTGAGTCGGCCCTCCACCTGCAGGATGTCCCAGTGGGCCGCGGCCTCGAGGAGCGCGGTGTTCGCGCGGTAGTAGAGCCAGCTCAGGACGAGGAGCGTGACGAGCTGCAGCAGGGAATCCCGGTCCCACGCGACAGTGCGTGTCGCGTCGAACCGTCGCGCGGGCCACGGCATGAGCCAGACCAGCAGCAGCACGAGCCACCAGTTGCCCGTCACGTAGGTCGCGGGCACGAGCGTGTCGAGCGCCGCGAGGGCGAGGAAGGCCAACGTTGCCGTGACGTACGTGCGCGTCACCCGTACGGGCCCCGTGCTGACGGGGGCGAGGTTCACGAGGTGAGCGTCCATGGAGCAGGAGTGTCCCCCGGATGCAGCGCGATGCACGCGGTGACGGTGCCCGGCGGACCTGAACTGTGAACCGCGTCGCGCTGCCCCATGGCATCTGAGACCAGCAGGGGGAGGTCGCGTTCAACGCGATTCCGCAATATGCTCCAGCGGGCACGATCACCCGGCCGCTCCGGGCGAATCCCAATGCGGAACCGATGTCGAAACCCCCGGGGCCCATTCGACAAGGGTACATATATCGCGACATCCCCACGCTCAACCTCGACCCTTCAAGGAGTTAGCCATGGGCACGACGAAGAAGGTGAAGCCGATCCCCGATGGCATGCACTCGATCACCCCGCACCTGGTGTGCGCCGGAGCCGCCTCCGCCATCGAGTTCTACAGACAGGCCTTCGGTGCAACCGAGGTCTCGCGCCTGCCCGGGCCGGACGGCCGCCTGATGCACGCGCAGATCATGATCGGAGACTCCGCGGTGATGCTCGTGGACGAGGTGCCCGAGTGCGGCGCACGCGGGCCGAAGACGCTCAACGGCACCCCGGTCTCGATCCATCTCTACGTCGAAGATGCGGACGCCACGGTCGAGCGCGCGGTCGCGGCGGGCGCCAGGGTCGTCATGCCGCTCGCGGACATGTTCTGGGGCGACCGCTTCGGCTTGATCGAAGACCCCTTCGGCCACCAGTGGACCGTCGCTACGCACCAGCGCGACGTGTCGCCGGAAGAAATGGCGCAGGCGGCCAAGACCGCGTTCTCGCCGGAGCCCCGGCAATGAGCCCCACGGCTGCTTCAGCCACCTTCGTCAACCTGCCGGTGAAGGAACTGCAGAAGTCCATCGCGTACTTCGAGGCGCTGGGCTTCGCATTCGACCCGCAGTTCACCGACGACAGCGCCGCCTGCCTGATCCTCGGTCCCAGCCACTACGCGATGCTCATCACGCAACCGCGCTTCAAGGACTTCACCCCCTACGCGCTGGTGGACGCGCACCGCAACACCGAGGTGCTGGTTGCGCTGCAGCTCGGCAGCCGCGCGCAGGTGGACGACGTCACCAACAAGGCCCTCGCTGCCGGCGGCAAGGACTTCCGCCCGCCCGAGGACCACGGCTGGATGTATGGCCGCGCGTTCCAGGACCTCGACGGGCACATCTGGGAGCCGTTCTTCATGGACGTGGAGGCGATGAAGGCGGCGCAGTAGGGCGGCACGCCGTCGGGTGGATCCGCTCCACGTCATGCGCCCGAACCAGAGCCCATCCGCCCCTTGGGCACCACTTGCGGATCGTGACCCTGGCCGATAAGGTCACCTTTCACGGTCGTCGGCTCAAGACAGGCGAGGGCATGGACAAGCGGACTCTGGTGCTCGATGCGCTCGCAGATGTGCGCGACTGCGCGATGCAGATGCGAGCGACCGCGGCGAACCTTCAAGAGGAGTTGCCGAAGATACGCATGGACGAGAACCTGCGGGCGGCCGCCAAGGGGCTGTGCGAGCGGCTATCCCGTGTGTCGGGCGACGTGACCTCCGCCGTCGGCGAACAGCGCGACGCAGCGCTGTCGATGCAACTCGACGTGGCGGGGATCCTCCGGGCGCTGTCGGGCATGGAGGCCACGATGATGGGCGTGCTGGCGGGGTTCGCCGAGCTCGTCGAGAAACTGGAAGGAGCCGCCGAGCGCGATGAGCGATGCGAGCCAGCGTTCGTGCTGGTCATCGAGTCGGCGGGCAGTCTCCTGCAGCGCTTTCAAGTTGCAAAGGCGTCGACGGACGCGCTGCGGGCGACGCTCTAGGTTGCCGGCGCTCCGGCCGGATTCCCGCGCGGTCGGAGAGCGAACATGGTCAAGCCGACGGTCCTGGTGACGGGCATCTCCGGTTTCATCGCGAAGCACTGCGCGGTGGAAATGCTCAACGCCGGATACCGCGTCCGCGGTACCCTGCGCTCCCTGCATCGCTCGACCCAGGTTCGTGAAACGCTGGCGCGGTCGGCCGACACGTCGCAGCTCGAATTCGCGCAGGCCGATCTCGAGTCGGACGCTGGCTGGAGCGAGGCTCTCGCCGGGAGCACGCACGTTCTGCATCTGGCGTCGCCGTTCCCTGCGACGCAGCCAGGAGATGAGCAGGCGCTGATTCGCCCGGCCGTGGAAGGCTCCCTGCGGGTGCTGCGGGCGGCGGCCGACGCCGGCGTCGAGCGGCTGGTGCAGACCTCGTCGATGGTGGCCGTGATGTACGGACACCCGCAAGAGCGATCCGGGCCTTTCACCGAGGCCGACTGGACTCGCGTGGGCACTCCGGGCGTCACCGCGTATGCGAGGTCGAAGACGCTCGCGGAGCGAGCGGCACGGGAGTTCATGGAACGGGACCGGTCCGGGCTGCACTACTCGTCGGTCAACCCCGGCCTCGTGCTGGGTCCGGCGCTCGATCGCGACATCGGAACCTCGGCAGCGGTCATCCAGATGTTCCTGAAGGGCAAGTATCCCGGTGCGCCACGGATTGCAATGCCGTGCGTCGACGTGCGCGACGTCGCGCGCATGCATCGCCTGGCGCTGGAGACGGATGCGCCGAGTGGCGGACGCTACCTGGGCGTCGCCGAGTGCCTGTGGTTCATCGACATCGCGCGCGCGATCCGGGAGGGACTGGGCGCGGTCGCCCGTAAAGTACCGACCCGAGTCCTGCCGGACTGGGCTGTGAAGCTGACCGGTATCTTCGATCAGACGGCGCGAATGATCGTTCCCGAACTCGGGAAGGAGCTGAAGGTGGACAATGCCATCACGCGACAGGCGCTCGCCATGACGTTCATACCGGCGCGCGAAGCCGCCGTCGCGATGGCAAGAAGCCTCATCGAACTGAAGCTGGTCTGATCCATCCGTTGCCTGACGGACTGTCTGCGGCAAGTCCCCACGCCGCACGGGCAACGACGGGTGGACAATGTATCCATCGCGCTCTACGTGCATTTCGCTGGCGGCGTGACTCTGCGCGCACCCCGATGCCGCTGGCGACCCTTATGGAAGGAGCAACGCCATGGTCGGCATCTTCCCGGGAAACCACACCTGGTTCCGTAGCCTCGCCGCTTCGCTTGCCGCAACGATACTGGTGGCCGCCTGTGGCGGTGGCGGTGGAAACGGAGATGGTGGCTCGCCGCCACCGCCGGTCGGGCCGGGGGACACGGAGGGATTCTTCCCCGATGCGATCGGCGACACCTGGTTCTACGCCACGATCGAGGGGGACCCGGCGGACCCGAACATGCACGAACATGGGTTCGGGCAGATGGCGGTCACCGGGACGCGGAACTTCGGCAGCGTCGTCGCCAAGGTGTTCACGATGACCTCGCCGACGGACCCGGGGGCCTCGTTCGAGACTTACCTCAGCAAGGACAGCAACGGCGTCACCAACCACGGCAACAACGATCCGTATGACACGTTGACCGCCGCGGTCGTCCCGTACCTCGAAGGCAAGTTCCCGGTGACGCTGGGTGTCGTAACGAACGCCAGCCGGTCGAACGTCGACTTTGGCGAGGACCTCGACGGCGACCTGAGAAACGAGAGAGTCGACTTCACGCTGCGCATCACCATGGATGGCTTCGAGGCGCAAACGGTGCCTGCCGGAACGTTCGCGCGTACCGCGAAGCGCACGTCGGCGATCGAGGGGGTGGTTCGCGCGACCACGGCCGGCAACGTGCCTTTCACGGCGACGGAGCAGCTCTGGTCGGCCCCCGGTGTCGGCATCGTCAAGCAGTTCGTCGTCGTCTCGGTAGCAGGCCTGAGCGAGCAACAGAGTTACGACGCAAGGGGCTACAAGGTCGACGGGGTCGCGCACGGCCTGGGCTTGCCACAAGTGTTCCTGACCGGACTGACTTCGGAGGACACCGTGGTGCCCGCGGCCGCCTCGGACGGCAACGACGGGTTCCTGGTGGCGAGCGCCCGGCAGACGAGCGCTGCGCCCATCACCACGAAGATCGTCGCGGCGTTCGGCGATGCGGAGGGGAATCTCGTGCGTGAGGTGGACGTGACGAGCCCGACCGAAGGCTACATGGTGGGCCGGGCCATCGACGTTGCGTTCGATGGAACGAACTACCTGCTGCTCTACTCCAACGGCACGTCCAATACGACGCCGAACCCGCTGCTCGCGACGCGGATCTCGCCGGCTGGAACGGTGCTCGACGGTCCCACGGGCTTCGAGATCGACGAAGGCTCGGTGTGGATGGCCGCGGTTACGCACGGCGGCAGCAACTATCTCGTCGTCTTCTCCCGCTACGACGACGTGAGTGGCCAGCACCTGCTCTACGGGCGGCTCGTGACGTCCTCGGGCAATGTGGTCGGCGCCGGCGAGTTCCCGATCGGTCCGCGCAACCAGACCCAGCTGCACCCGGACGTCGCCTTCGACGGTTCGAACTTCCTGGTCGTCTGGCAGCAGCAGCCGGGCAGTGGCAGCGATCCTGCTTTCACGACGGTGGCCGCTGCCCGGGTCAGCGAGGCAGGCACCGTGCTCGATCCCAATGGCATCGTCCTGTCGAATACCGGCAATGGCGTCGAGGTCCCGCGGGTCGCCTTCGGGGGCGGCCAGTACTTCGTCGTCTGGGTCGATGGCCGCAATGCGGCGAACTCCATGGAGGGCTACGACATCTACGGCGCACGTGTCGGCACCAACGGCGTACTCGTGGATGGTCCGGCGACGACCGGCGGCTTGCGGATTTCGGGCGACAAGGTGCCTGAAACCGGCTATCCGCAAGTGGTCTACACCGGTTCAGAATTCCTGGTGACCTGGAACGCGGGTGCATTCAGCAGCATCACCGCCCAGTCCGGTATCTTCGGGGCACGAGTTGCGGCCAACGGCACGGTCAGCCGCGGCGGAAGCGATTACGGCATCGCGCTGAGCGGGGAACCCTCGGACGACTCCCCGAACGGCCGGTATGCACACTCGAGGCCGGTCCGGCTGGGCGGCCGCCACGTGGTCACCTGGCGCGACAGCAGCCGTGTCGGAGACGTTACGGTTTATTCACTCGAATGAGCACGGGGGGCTAGCCACCTGCCTTAGCTTTCTTGAGCGTCAACGCGGACTTCAGCCCCTTCTCGCGGAGGGTGTGCAGCGCGACGCGGGTCGGCGTCGAGACGTGGAAGCGCTTGCCGTAGCGACGCAACAGGCGCTCGTCGACCTGCACGCCGAGGCCCGGCGCCTGCGGCACGTCGATCGTGCCGTCGACATTGACCATCACCGGCGGCATGATGCCCTCGCGCGCGATCGGCACGAACCCCGGCGGCTCGTAGGGATACTCGAGGTGCCCGCCCTGTTCCCACGCCGCGAAGGCGTGCAGGTTGACGAACACGTTGAAGCCGTTGGACCAGGTGTGCGGCGAGAACCTGAGTCCGCGCCGCCGGCATTCCTGCATCACGCGCCTGGAGACCGTGAGCCCGCTGAACATCGCGTCGGGCTGGTACTTGGCGAGGGCGTCGTGCTCGAAGAGCGGCAGGAATTCGTGCCATGCGCCGTGCAGCTCGCCGCCCGCGATCGGCGTCTTCACGCGCCGGCGCAGCTCGGCCATGCCGTGCCAGTCGTGCATGTCGAGCGGCTCCTCGAGCCAGGCGATGCCGAGTTCATCGCAGCCGCGCGCGAACGCCGTGGCGCGTTCGAGGTCCCAGTCCGGGTTGGGGCGGAACAGCGAGACCGGCCAGCCCTGGTTCGCATCGACGCCCAGCGTGTAGCCGTCGCCCACCGCCGCGCGCACGCCGCGCACTACGCGTAAGTCCTCCTCGAGCGTGTCGTACTTGACGCGGATCTTCACCGCGTCGATGCCCATGCGGCGGATCTCGTCGAGATAAGGGTGCCGTTCCTCGAGCGGCCGCAGCGAGCCGGTCGAGGCGTAGACGCGCACGCGTGAAACGGTCTGCTCGCGCTCCTGCAGCAGCTTGTAGACCGGCTTGCCGGCCATCTTGCCCGCGAGGTCCCACATCGCCGCCTCGAGCCACCAGTTGCGCCAGCCGAGGTAGGAGGCCTCGCGCAGGCGCTTGCGGAAGCCGTCCATGTCGTCGGCGGCCATGCCGAGCAGGAAGCCGCCGAGCAGGTCGCCGAGGCCACGTCGCTCGCTGGTAAAGGCCGGGCCCGCGGTCTCGCCGACCAGCCCGTCGCTGGTGACGAAGCGCGCGAAGGTCTGCGCGACGTGCGTCTGCGGATAGCCCGGGATCCACGACGGCCAGAAGGGTGCGGGGAGCGGCACGTTCACGTGCCACAGTTCGATGCGCTCGATCCGGCCGGTCATGGTTCGCCTCTTGCCCGGAAGGGGTGAAAGGCCCTTTGTATCGCGCAGGCCGGGATTCCGCTACATCTGGTGGAAGCGATGGCCGTAGGGCGGGCTGACGGGCAGCGTCTCCGGCCGATGCTTCAGCCGCAGCTGGATACGGCCGCGAAAATCGCGCTGCACGCCGGCGACCTCGGCGAGGTTCACGATGACCGAGCGGTGGACCTGCCAGAACACGTCGGGGTCGAGCGCTCCAGCACGATGACGTCGGGCTGCCGCGAGTCGCGGGGAAGCTCGTACTCCAGGATCGCGGTGTACTCACGCGCCGCCGTGTCGCGCACCTCGAGTGGAGTCGGACTACTCGCGGCTCGGAGCGAGAGAACGTCTCAAGGCTCGATTGCCACTTGGACGCCATCAGGTTCGAGGTCACCTACTACCTGCCGGGCGCCGGTGTCGTCGACCAAGCCGAGTGTCCAGGTGCGCCTACAGTAGCAGCGACTCCAGGGTGCGCGGATCGCCCCGTGCCGCGGCACGGTCGAACTCGTCCAGTAACGTCGACGCGGCGTCCTTCAGCGCCGAATCCGACACCGCTGAAAACGCTCCTTCCGCGACAGGCGACCCCGATTTAAGCAACACTCGGCCCAGGTTCCGCACCAGGATGAATTCCGCATAGCTGTGCGCCGACGTGGCGTCATCGCGGGCGTTCGCGATGAACTGCGCAAAGGCTGGTCGCAACGTCGAGTCGGAGTAGACCAGCTCCGTGAGCTTCGCCCGGTACTCGAGGTCGTGCGACTTCAGTTTCGGGTACCGCCGGTAGTCGGCGAGGTGACGCGCCTCGTGCTTGAGGTAATGAACACTGAAGTCCTCGCTGTCGAGGTCGTAGTCGTCCTTGATGCAGAACAGGCGGTCCGGCCGTGCCCAGCCGCCCGAGCTGGCCTTGCCGAGCGTCGCGAAATTCACCCAGCCTCGGGAGACGAAATCGCCGATGAACGTCACCGGCACGTCGACGGGTCCGTCCGTCAGTTCGACGGGGAAGACCGCGTCCTCGGCCTCCTTCCAGACCATCAACTCGAGGTAGGGCAGGGTGCGACCGGTGAGCGCGTGATAGCCGCGCTGCTCGACGGCGGCCTGCAGCGCGGTGGTGAAGTCACCGTCCATTTCCTGCGGATACCCGTGTGCCGTCAGCAGTCGACGGATTCTGTTCTCCAGTACCGCTTCGGCCTGCGCCGTCGGCAGGTCCGACAACAGCACGGTTCGCCAGTACTCCCGGTAGTCCTCGATCGCGGTGGCGACCAGGGTGTCATCCACGGACGCCAGCGCCGGCTCGGGGCTATGCACGAACCGGGCGAGATAGTCGGCGGCGAGACGTTCCACCCTGGCGTCCGGATGTGTCTTCGCCGTGGCCCAGTCGAAAGCCGACAGGGTTTCGCCCGCCACGGCATTGCCGATGAATTGCGCGCTGGGGTGCGGTAATGCACCTGCGGCCAGGACTCGTCGGGCGGGAAGCAAGGCCACGGTGGTTGTGGCCAGGGCGAGGATCAGTAGACCGTAGGAGCGGCACATGATTGTGACTCCGGAACCTGGGTCTTGGTTGGATGTTGCTCGCTGGAGTTTGGTTTGGAGGGGGAGGGCGGGTCACGTTTCAGCTGAAACCGCGACGGGAGCGCCGGTTTCCGCCGAAACGTCATCCATCGCACCGCAATTTGGCAGGGACGGCCGTGTTGGGCGAAGATCCACGCATGTTCACGCTGCGTTGCACGCGGAAGCTCCTGAAGCGACTCGGTGCGCGACCGTCGAGCGAGGCGATCACCGCGACCACGGTGCTCGGGGACTGGTACGCCAATCTGCTCTATCGACGGCCGCAGCAGCTGGTGCTCGCTATGAACGAGCGGAGCCTGCTCTGCGTGCTGGTTCCAGCCGCGCCGGGGGACCGGCTGGGGCAACGTCTCAGGGATGCGGTCGCCGAGGTGCTGCTCGAGATCGGCGTCCCCTCGCCCCTGGTTGCGGCGGAAATGCAGGCGATGGAGCCGATGGCGGTTGGCGCGACGGCGAGTCGTGCGGTGCTAGGTTGCATGAACGATGCGGTCGTGCAGTTGGAGGCCTATCCAGGGGGCCATGCCGATCAGGTGGCGCTGCGGGATGTCGCGCTGCACCTCACCGAGAACATCTACTCCCTGACCAGATACCAGACGCCGAGACTCAAGGCGCTCGACCTGTTCGGGGTGACGACCGACGTGCGGAGCTTGCGGCGAGGATCGTGGTTGCACTGAAGCAGGCGTGAACGCTAACTCGCGTACGTTGCCGACAGGTACTCGCGGATCGCATCCGATTCGAACATCGCGGTGTCGGTGTTTGGGTCCACCAGGTAGGGCACCTGGACCTTGCCGGCTTGCTGCAGCAGTTCGGTCCGTGTCCGACCCTCCACCGGCAGGTTCGGGAACAAGGTCGCGCGCAGGACCGGCGGTCCCAGGTCCTGCCAGCGCGCCTTGCCGGTGCTGCGCAGCAGGTAGGGAAGCTCGAGCTCGCAGAGCAGCTCGCGGACGCGCCGCGAATAGGGGCTAGCCTCGAAGCTGAACAACTCCAGCGGTCGCCGCGGCGCCTTCGAGGGTCGGGCCCGGGCGCCGGCGCGAAAGCGCGCGATCGAGGCCAGCACGGACGACGAGACGTCGAGTGGCCGCAGCAGGCGCGTGGGTGCGGGCCGCCCACCATAGCGACGGTACAGGTAGTCGATGATGTCGGCCGACTCGTACATCGACTCGCCGCTGTTGGGATCCACCAGGAACGGAAACTGCTGCTTCCCGCCGAGCACCTTGACCTTCGGCCGAAAGCGCTTGCCGCCGTGGGGCGTCGGATAAATCAGTGCGTCGAGGTCCAGCTCGGTAAGCGCCTCGCGCACGAGACGGCAGTACGGGCATGCCTCGAATTCATAGAGTTTCAGGTGCTTCGCGGGCTGCTTCGCGGACCCACGAGCATTGGTGCCGCGCCAGAAGCGCAACGACGAGGTGAGCGTGGAGTTCAGTACGTCGAGTGTGGTGCTCATGGGAGCATTAGAACACGCGTCGCCGATAGTCGCCCACGGTCGGCACTCTCTCTGTACGCTGAGCCGCCCAGGGATGTCATCCATGTACTTCGCAATCTGGACGCTCGTCATCGGCGCACTGCTCATTGCGATGGCCCTGTCGGGCGCGTTGCCGAGCCGGCTCCCGGTGAGCACCGCCATGCTTTACCTAGCCGCGGGTTTCGGTCTCGGGCCGGCTGGATGGGCGATGATGGCGCCCGATCCGCTCGCCTACTCCGCCATCCTGGAGCGAGCGGCCGAGGTGGCGGTGCTCATCTCGTTGTTCGCGGTGGGTCTCAAGCTCGGTCTTCCGTTGTCGGACAAGCGCTGGCGTCTGCCGGTGCGTCTCGCCGTCGTATCGATGACGATTACGGTGGGGCTGATTGCCGCAATCGGGATGCTGGGCCTCGGTCTGCTCGGCCTGCTCGGCCTGCACGACCTGGGCACCGGCGGCTGGCGCTGGCTCGCGCTCGACGTGCTGTGGGCGATTTCCGCAGGCCTGCTGATCGGCGGTGCGCTCGGAACGCTGGTCGGGAGGCTGGTGGTCTACCTGCGGAGCCGCCACAAGGCGTCCGTCGGTCGCGACGAATTCCTCGCACTGGGGCTCATCGCACTGTCCTACGGACTTGCAGTGCTCAGCCATTCGTACGGTTTCCTGGCGGTTCTTGCCGCGGGCGTCGCCCTGCAACGCGTGAAGGAACAGCCAGGGGATGCGCCTGGGTCGGCCGCACTGGCAACGGGCCTGCAGAGCCGGCAGGCCCACGAGGCGCTCGCCACCGATGCGGAATACGCGAGCGCCTATCTGACGCAGCAGGTGCAGGGGTTCAACGAGCAACCGGGCTGCACGGGATCTCGGTGACCCCGTTGATGAGTCTCTACGCCCGACGGAAACCACGCTAGTCCGCGCGCGGCGTCACGCGCCAGATGACGTTGCCGACGTCGTCCGCGACGAGCAAAGCGCCTGCCCGGTCCACCGCCACGCCGGCCGGGCGACCCAGAGCATTGCCCTGCGCGTCGACAAATCCGCCCAGCACGTCCTCTGGAGTACCAACGGGGCGTCCATTGGCAAACGATACGAATATGACCTTGTAGCCGCTGCGGGGCTTGCGGTTCCATGAGCCGTGCTGGCCGATGAATGCTCCGCCGGCATAGTGCTGCGGCAACAGGCGTCCTTGATAGAACACCAGCCCGAGCGACGCCGTGTGTGCGCCGAGCGCGTAGTCGGGCGCGACGGCGCGAGCGACCAGGTCGGGCCGCTGCGGCTTCACCCGCGCATCGACGTGCTGGCCATAATAACTATAGGGCCACCCGTAGAAGGCGCCCTCACGCACCGACGTCATGAAGTCGGGTACCAGGTCGCTGCCGAGCTCGTCGCGCTCGTTGACCGCGGTCCACAGCGCGCCGGTTTGCGGCTCCCAATCCAGGCCGTTTGGATTGCGCAGCCCGGATGCGAACAGCCGCGATTCGCCTGTGACGCGATCGACTTCCAGGATAGCCGCACGATCGACCTCGTTGTCCATGCCGTTCTCGCCCACGTTGCTGTTCGAGCCGACCGTCACGTACAGGCGCGATCCATCGTGGCTGGCAATGATGTTCCTGGTCCAGTGATGGTTGATCGTGCCCGCGGGCAGATCGACGACCTTTGCACCCGGTACGGTGAGGTGCGTATCGCCAGGCTTGTAGGGAAATCGCAGGACCGAATCGGTGTTGGCGACATGGAAGTCGTTGTCGACGAGCGCCATGCCGAACGGCGAATTGAGGCCGGTCAGGAACTCGGCTCGAGTCTCCGCGACGCCGTCCCCGTTCGCATCGCGCAACAGCGTGATGCGGTTGGCGCTCGGAACTGCCGCGCCGGCACGTTTCATCATCACCTTCGTTACCCAGCCCTTGATGCCGCTCGCGTCATCCGGCCGGGGCGGGGCATTGCTCTCGGCAACGAGAACGTCGCCGTTGGGAAGCACGTAGAGCCAGCGGGGGTGATCGAGGCCGGACGCGAAGGCATTCACCTTGAGTCCGGCCGCTGCCACCGGCGTCACACCGGCGGGCCAGCCCCTGGCCGGTGCGATCTGCACGGTCGGTATGAGGGTCGGGTCTGGCGCCGGCAAGGTCGGTGCCGGGCCGAATCCGGCGCTCTCCGGCAACGTCGCCCGCTGGCCGCAGCCGGCGAGGCCGAGCAGCAGGAGTCCCGCGACGACGGGGTGGAAGATCAGTTTGGACACGAGAGCCGGGTGATTCCGTCGCGGACGCGCTGCCAGGCATCATGAGCCGGGAGCCTGGCCTCGTCCCACGTCAGGCTGGACGTGCCTTTGACGTGGTCCCAGTCGCGCATCAGCTCCGGCTCGGCCTGTTCGAAGGTGCGGCCTTCGTACAGTCGATGGGCATGGACGCCGTAGCCGAAGGCGGGGCGATACTCGTTGAAGGTAGCCCCGCGGGTGACGTAGGGCCGGCTCGCAAAGTTCAAGCGCCAGTAGGCTTCCTCGGCGGCTGGGTCAATCGATGGAGTGCTGCTGGTCATCGTCGTCTCCTGTTGATGTTCCGACGGTACTGCCGCCATGACTCGACGCGACTGGCAGAGAGTCGGCGACAGCCTTTCGCTTGTCTGTGCGATGGAGGACACAGCGAACCGGTACGCAGCCTAGTCGGGGGCTACCGGTTCCGACACGTAGGTGTAGTGCCACGGTGCCGGTGGGGACGCCTGTGGGCCGACGAACTTGTTGCTCGCCGCACGCACGGCTGCATCGAGTCTCGCGGCCCACCCCGCTGCCTCCCAATCGGCGGCGATCGACGCCGTGCTTGGGCCTGCGACGACCCGTCCGCCCTGGTGCACCTGGAAGTCGATCGCTCGCATCTGGCCGTGCAACGACAACCCAGGCGCCGCGATCGTCGGCGTCGGCACCGGGGTGTGGCTGGACAGGAAGTCGCGGAACGCCTGCGCTGCCCGCGGCGCATCGGTACCCCGGAAGGCACTCGACTCGACCAGCGCTAGCGCAGCGGCCAGGATCTCGTGCGCGGCTGCCGCGACCGACGCGTTGCTGTTCCAGTGCTCGATCTGCACGTCGAGGCTGCGCACCTGGGAATTCACGTACAGGTCGAAGCCGGGGTTGCCGCGCGTGAACACTTCCTGCACCCGGCCGATTTCACGCTGCAGGTTGCGCTGTTCGGGGGAGCCCTCGAAGGCCGCGATCTGTTCCTCGGTCCAGCTCCAGCGCTCGGCGAGGTGCGACGCGCTCCGCAGGTATGAACGCAGCGCCAGGAGTTGCCGGCCGGTACCCTCGAGCCTCGCCAGGGTACGCGCCACCCGCGGGTCGAGTTGTGCGACGACGGCCGTGACCTGGGGCGTCACGGCATCGCTGCCGTGCGCAGGTGCGATTGCCGCCAGCAGCATGAACGCAGCGGCCGCAATGCGGGCGATCAGGATCGTCACAGGAGCGCCGACCGTCGTGATTGCGCGCATCGAACTCTCTTCGGTCCGGCGAAAACGGTGGACACCGTGGTTTGCCTGGGCCACGCTCGGGTTGGTTGATGGAATGTTACGCATAAGGAGTCGGCCATGCGGTACGTCGTCGAGAGTGCCAAGAGCGTCGAGCTGGCCACGGCGGATCTCGAGGCGGCCGTGCGCCGGAACGGATTTGGAATCCTGCATCAGTACGACCTGAAAAAGACGCTGGCAGGCAAAGGCGTTGATCTGCCGCACGAATGCAGGATTCTCGACGTCTGCAACCCGCAGCAGGCAGCGCGCGTACTCACGGCGGACATGGGCATGAACGTCGCCCTGCCGTGCCGCATCTCGGTGTACGAGGAGGGTGGGCAGACCAGGATCGGCATGGTGAGACCGACAGCGATGCTCGCGAGCCTGTCGAACTCTCAGGAGCTGAGAGGTGTGGCAGAGGAGGTCGAGCGGGCCACCATTCGGATGATCGACGAGGCCAGGTAGTCCACGCGCCGACGAACGGCGGTCGGTTACAGGCGTCCGAGCAAGAACAGCACGAGGACGATCACGAGCAGTACCCCGACGATGCCGCTCGGAGCGTAGCCCCAGCTGCGTGCGTGCGGCCACACGGGAATTACGCCCACCAGCGCCAGGATGAGCAGAATCAGTAGAACCGTGCCGAGACTCATGGAGTACTCCTTGGTAGTTGTCCGTCGCCGCCGCGGTCAGCAAAGTAACGGCGGGTCTACGCTGAACGCTAACGGCTGCCGGCCGCGCCATCTGTACGCTGCCGAACGCAGTGGACGCGCGTTCGCTGGACTCGATGCAGTTGGGCCGAGCGTCGATCGGGCACGCCCCGTCATCATCGACACGACACGCGCCGCGGAGTTCATCTGCGCGCCTGCTGACGCAGGTATTCCCGCCGCTTCATCGCCAGATACGCATCGCGGTCGACCTCCTGCAGCTGGCGCGGATAGAGTTCCGTGGCGCTGAACCACAGGTCGAGACTGTGTTCGAAGCGCTGGGGTTCGGCTGTGGCAAGGGCGCCAAGGTAGGCGTCGATTGCAAGGTAGTAGCGCATGGCGTTGCGCTCGACAGCGCCGCGGACGCCTCCGACGAAGCGCGTCGGACCGCCGTCCGTACGCTCGATCTGTGTGAATCCCACCTTGCCGCCGCCTATCGTCGCGACGTAGGCCGCCATCGCGACGTGTCCCTGCAGGCCGTAGCTGGACGAATAGCCCAGATGAACGAACGTGTGGCCGTCGTCGATCGGCACCGCCTCCAGCGCAATGCGGTAGTTGCGTGTTCCAAACGGTCCTCGGCCGGCATCGAGGACGACGGCCACGTAGTCCGCCTCCGACGCGGCGACGGTGAAGGTGAAGTCGACCCGATGGGCCTTGTCGAGCGGCTGGAAGTACTTCCTGCCGATGGCAACCGACACCACGACGCCTTCGGCGCCGGTGTCGACGTGGCAGTACTTGACGTTGAGGTGCAGGATCAGCGCGTCACACCAGCTGGTCGCGCCCGTCAGGGCGCCGGCGACCGAGGCGTAGGGGTGCTCGACGAGCGAGTAGATGTCGCCTTGCCAACTTCGCGAGCGTTCGACGGACTCGAGGTAGAGCGGTCTTTGATACGGGCCTTGCTCCAGTTTCGCCTGCAGATCTGCATACCGATCTCGCAAGGACTGCGCTGTGCTGTCCGCCGGAATCGCCGGACGGGCGACGGCCCCGACTGCAACGGCGAGCACCACGCCCATGAAGCCAGCAGGGCGGCACTCGATCGAGGCCATTGCCTGTCTCCCTCCCACGGTTGACTGGAATTCTAGTCCAGGGGACGTTTCGGCAGCAGACTGGCTCGAAGAAATCGATGTCGGGCGATACCTGATGCGCCACGGGGTTGGCAGGCTTGCGACATCTCCCCGCGACGCGGCCGGTCAGCTGGCCAGCCGCAGGCGCCGCTGGATCTCTTCCTCGCGCGCGTCCTCGATGACGAGCATCACGCCGTCCGCATCCACCACGGTCTCGTCGAGCGCGAAGACGCCCGTGAGTTCGCTGTCAGGCCGCAGCTCGCCCTGCTCGAACAGCGCCCACATTTCCCTGGCGAACTCGGTGGCCAGCAGCTCCGGCGCAAAGCGGCCGAGCGTGGACTTGAGGTTGTTCACGTCACGTTCGAGCATCGCCAGCGCGGCGTTGTTGCCCGCGGCGTTGACGGCCTGGGGCAGGTCGATGATCACCGGACCGTCGGGAGCGACCAGCACGTTGAACTCCGACAGGTCGCCGTGAATGAGTCCTATGCACAGCATGCGCACGACCTGCCGTATCAGGAAGTCGTGGTACTCGCGGGCGGTCTCGGCTGAAAGCTCCACTTCGCCGAGGCGCGGCGCAGGGTCGCCCGACGCATCCGTCACCAGTTCCATGATCAGGACGCCATCGAAGTAGCCGATCGGCATCGGCACGCGCACTCCAGCCGCGACGAGCTGGTAAAGCGCTTCCACTTCGGCGTTCTTCCAGGCAGCCTCCTGTTCCTTGCGGCCGAAGGACGTGCTCTTGCTCATCGCGCGGGCCTGCCGGCTGCCGCGGACCTTGCGTCCTTCCTGGTACTGGGCGCGCTTCTGGAAGCTGCGCTGCGCCATGTTTCGATAGACCTTGGCGCAGCGCGTGTGCGGGCCGGCGCGCACGACGTAGACGGTCGCTTCCTTGCCGCTCTTGAGTGAATGGAGCACTTCGTCGATCACGCCGTCGTCGATGAGGGGTTGCAGTCCGGCGGGGGTCTTCATGGTGTTTCGGGGTCGCGGTCGAGGGGCCGGGACACTGACGACACCGGGCGGGGCCGCGATCATACCGAATCCCGGAGGTGCCAGTGGTCGGATCGGTCGGGTCCGGCGGATCCGCCGGACCCGACCGATCCGACCACTGGCACCTCAGCCGTTAGCCCACTTCATCACGTCGTTGGGGGTGATCCCGGCCGTCTCGGTCGCGTCGTCGGACTTGAAGCCGTGGCGCTGGGCGAGGTGGGCGGAGCCGCCGGTTTCCAGCCAGTGCTCGAATTCCCGCGTCTTCATGGGCGGCGCGACGTAGCGGCCCTGCACCTCATCGAAGCCGAGCGCGCGCAACATCTCGAGCGTCGCGGCATCGTCGATGCCGTCGGCGACCGAACGGCTCTGGTGGGCCCGCGCCATCGAAAGCACGGCCGCCGCGACGCCCTGGGTCCACGGGTCGATGTAGAGATCGGCCATCAGCGCGCGATCGAGCTTCATGGACTTGAACGGGATGCGGCGCATCCGGCCGAGCGAAGAACGCCCTGTGCCGAAGTCGTCGATCCCGATGCGCACGCCGCGGCTGCGCAACCCCTCGAGCACGGCCTGCGCGGCGTCGGGCGACTCCACGATGCTCGCTTCGGCCAGCTCGATCTGCAGCGCGTCCGGCGGCAGGCGATGGCGCTCGAGCGCCGCCTGGATCATGGTCACGAGCCGCGGATCGCGCAGCTGCCGTCGTGAAACACTGACCGAGGCGAAGAATTTCCGGTCGAAGTGTTCGCGCCACGCGGCCATCTGCCGGCAGGCTTCCTCGATCATCCAGCGTCCGATGTCGTCGATGATGCCGGACTGCTCGGCGATCGAGACGAACTCCTCGGGGCGGATCTTGCCGTATTGCGGATGGTCCCAGCTCACCAGGCACTCGACGCCCGTGAGCTCGAACGTGTCGATCGCCACGCGCGGCTGGTAGTTCAGGTGCAGCTCGCGGCGCTCGACGGCGCTGCGCAGCGACGACTCGATGGCAAGCCGGCGCCGCAGCTGGGCCTGCGACTTGGCGGAGAAGAACGCGCAGCTGCGCGGGTCCAGTGCGACCTCGGCAGCCGCGTGGGCGTTGCCGAGCAGTTGCTCGGCGTCGAGGGCACCGCCTTCGGCCAGGGCGACCCCTGCGCTGATGGCGGGCACGTACTCGGAGTCCGGCTGCAGTGCCTGGGCCGAGATCGCCTCGAGCGCGGCCTGCGTCACGGTCGCGATGTGCTCCGCGGAGACGCGGCTGCGCATCAGGACCGCGAGCTCGCCGTCCGCGCTGCGGCAGACCGACGGGGAGTCCGCGCGGCGCATGATGGTGCCGCCCTCGCCGAGGCGAGCGAACTCGGCTTCGAGGCGACCGGCGATCCGGGTGATCAGCTGGTCGCCGAACTCGCGTCCCTGGGCCTGCACGATGGCATCGAAGTTGTGCACGCGGAAGGCCACGATGCCAGTCGCCGCCGCACCGCCCGGTTCCGCGAGTGCCAGCTTCGCCTGTTCGGCGAGGTGCCGACGGTTCGGAAGGCCGGTGACCGTGTCGAAGTACGACAGCCGTCGCACGGATTCCTCGGCGTGGTGCAGGCGGGTGAGGTCCTGCAGCGTCACGATGATCACGCCGTCGTCGGGTCCGCCCGCGCCCGGCACGAAGTCGGCCTCCTGGTGCAGGTGGATCACGCCACCTTCCGCGGTACGGATACTGTGGTCGATGCCCACGCGACCGTTGCCGGTCGCGCACGTGATGAACCCCGTTCGTGCGTCGTGCCGCTCGCTGGCGTCAAGTAGCGCGACGAAATCCTCGTAACTGGCGAGGCGCTCGGGTTCGACGCCGAGCAATTCGCCGAGCATGGGCGAGACGTGCAGCGTACGACCGTCGGCGGCGAGCTCCCAGTGGCCGACGCGCGCGATGCTCTGCGCCAGCAACAGCTTCGAGCGGCTCGAGCGGAGTTCCTCCTGCAGCTCGCGGTCGCGCAACAGGAACCGCACCCGCTCGACGAGCAGGCGCGGGTTCATGCCCTTCTGCGCGAAGTCGCTGGCACCGGCGGCGTAGGCGTCACTGATGGCCGGCAGGTCGTTGCGGCCCGTCAGCATCAGGATCGGCAGGACGCGACTGCCGGCCAGCTTGCGGATCTCGCGGCAGGCGTCGATGCCGGACATCCTCGGCATGTTCACGTCGAGGATGACGCAGGCTGGCTGCACCGAGGCGAATTGCTGCACGGCCTCGTCGCCGTCCGTGACGGTATGCACCAGCAGGCCGGCACCGGCCAGTGCGGCTTCCGCCAGCATCAGCTGCGAGGGGTCGTCGTCGGCGATCAGAATGGTTTGGGGAACGGGGATGCTCATTGCAGGGTCCCTCCTCATCCGGCGGCGTGGCCGCGCCGGGTCTCGGCCTCGAGTGCCGCGACCAGTGCGACGTAGTGCGCCTTCAATCCCGCCGATGCGCGTCGTGCGGCGACGAGGTCGCGGCTGTCGACGGCGGCGATCTCGCAGCGCTCGAGCAGGTCCGCCAGCCTGCGTCCGCCGAGGTTCGCGACCGGCGAGCGGAGCGTGTGCGCCACGATGCCGATCTCCTCGAGATCGCCGGCGGCCAGTGCCGCGTCCAGTCGGGTGAAACCGTCCTTGGCGGAAGCGAACAGCATCTCGCACAGGCGCTCGAATACGCGCGGTTTGCCGAGGCCGCGGATGGACTGCACCTGGTCACGGTCGAGCACCGGGAGGCGGGAGGCAGGTGCCACAGTCGATGGCGCGGCCGCGCTGGCAGGTTGTATGTCGAGGAGGCTCTCGACGTCCGCGTCGCTGAGCATCGAGGGCTCGTCCTCGATGGGCGGCTGGGGCTCGATCGCCGTCGGTGCCGGCGATGGCGCGGCCGCCGCAAGGCTGGTTTCGACTGGCGCAGGAGGTGCCGTCGCCGCGAACGCTGCCTCGCGACTCTCAGCGAGCGGCCGCAGAACTTCGAGCAACTGTGCGGCGCTGAAGGGCTTCGCCAGGAACTGGTTCATCCCGGCCTCCATGCACCGGTCGCGGTCGCGCGACAGCACGTTGGCCGAGAGCGCGACGATGGAGGTGGGCGGTAGGCCCCGCTCGCGCTCGTCGCGGCGAATGGCTTCCGTGGCGACGTAGCCGTCCATCACCGGCATCTGGCAATCCATCAGGATCGCGTCGAAGCGCTGCTGCCGGGCCTGCTCGACGCCCACCTGCCCGTCCTCGGCCATCGCAGTCCGGCAACGGAACTCCTCGAGCATGGCGACGGCGACCTCGCGGTTGATCGCATTGTCGTCCACGACGAGCACGTTGAGGCAGAGCGCCGGCAGGTCGGTGCGTTCGGGGCCAGCCTTGCGCTCCTGCTGCCCGGCCGCTGGCGCGGCCGCGAGCGTGCGCGGCTGCAGCGATGCCTGCAGGGCGCCGTGCAGCAGCTGCGCGCGCACCGGCTTGGCGATGCACACGTCGGGGGCGATGGCGCGCGTCCCCTCGTAGGAGGTATTGAAGTCGAGCGCGCTCAGCAGCACGACGTAGGTGTTCGCGATCGCCGGGTCGAGCCGGATGGTGCGCAGTACCTCGTCGGTCGTCGCGTCGGGAAGGCTGTGGTCGAGCAGCACGACGTCGAACGGCTTGCCGCGCGTGGCGACATCGTGCATGCGGTCGCCGAGCAGCCGCGCGCGGTTCATCACGCTGACTTCGGCTGACCAGTTGGCGAGCATCTCCTCGAGCAGCATGTAGCTCGTGGAGTTGTCCTCGACCACCAGCACGCGCATGCCGGCGAACTCGTCGCTGGCGCGGTCCGGAATCGCGGCGGCCTCGCGGATCTCGAAGGGCAGGTCGAACGTGAAGTTGCTGCCGCGGCCGAGCTCGCTCGCGAGCTCGATCTTCTCGCCGCCCATCAAGTGCACGAGACGGTTGGCGATCGAGAGTCCGAGGCCGGTGCCGCCGACGCGGGAGGCCTTGCCGAGCTGCGTGAAGGCCTGGAAGACGCCCGAGTGGTCGTCCTGCGCGATGCCCGGGCCGGTGTCGCGGACGCTGAAGTGCAGGCGGCACTGGCCGTCGCGGGAATCGTCGAGCCCGACGCGGATCTCGATCTGGCCGTGTTCGGTGTACTTGACCGCGTTAGACAGCAGGTTGCCGAGCACCTGCCGCAGGCGGAGCGCGTCGCCGACCACGACGCCCGGCACGGTGGGCTCGATACGGCAGATCATCTCGAGCTTCTTGCTCTCGGCCGGACCGGCGTAGAGCTGGCAGGCCTGCTCGGCGAGCTCGCGCACGTCGAAGGGCTCGCGCACGAGGTCCATCTTGCCGGCCTCGATCTTCGAGTCGTCGAGGATGGCGTTGATGATCTGCATCATCGTCTCGGCGGCCGCGCGCATCGAGTCCACGAAGCGCCGCTGCCGCTTGTCGAGTTCGGTGCCGGCGAGCAGCTCCGCCATGCCGAGGACGCCGTTCATCGGCGTGCGGATTTCGTGACTCATGTTCGCCAGGAATTCGTCCTTGGCGCGGGTCACGGCGTCCGCCTTGCGCAGGCGCGCCTCGACGTCGCGCGTGCGCTCAATGACCTGCTGGGCCGCGGCGTGGCGCACGGTGACGATGTCGCGCTCGTAGTCGTTCAGCCGGTGGGTCAGGGCGTCGAAGTTGGCCGCGAGCACGGTGAGCTCGTTGCCGAGACTGGGTGGGACGGACGCCTCTGCACCCTCCATCCACTGGTTGACCCGCGTCGTCTCTGCGAGTTGCTGCAGCGGTTCCACCACCCGTCGCTTCATGGCGTTGGCGGCGAGCAGCGCGAAGAGGCCGCCAAGCAGCAGCAGGATGGGCGTCTGGGCGAGGCGGCGCCACGCGTGGCTCCAGATCCAGCGATGGTCGACCAGTATGCTGACCGTTCCAGTCAGGCCGCTGCCGAGTTCGACTGGACTGCCGACGAAGATCGGCTCGAGGGCCAGGTAGCCCTTGATCGCGTGCACGATGCCGGTCGGACGGCTCGTCCAGTACGGCACGGTGCCGAGGCCGGTGCCGGCCCCGCCGGGCTGGCTGCCGCGCACGTAGCGCTGCAGCACTTCGCCGCTCTGCAGGCTGAAGGTGGCGGCGAGGAACTGGGGGCGCGCCTCGAGCGTGTCGAGCGCGCCGCCGCCCGCGGCCTCGAGCCTGGCGGCCATGGAGGCGGTCTTGGCACGTGCGAGATCGATGACGTCGGTGCGCGCAGTGCGGGCGTCCCACACCGCGCCGATCGCCTGGCCGGCGAGGACAGTCGCCGTCACGGCGGCAACGGCCATGAGGCGGAACTGGGTCGTGAGGGGCAGCGATTCGAAGGCCTCGCGCAGGGATCCCCGCGTCGGCTTGCGCGACGGCGGCGCGGCGCCCGGGCGTGTGTTTCCGGTCGAGGGGTCCATGGCTGCACAAGAATGTGACGACGCCGCCGAGCGTACGCGTGCGGGTGACATAAGCGGAAATGACCCAGGGCAAAAGTGAGAGGTGGCGCAAGAAGTCCAGCCCCCCGACGCCGTAGTTTCCCTATTGCCGGGGCGCGCGCAGTGTCCGAGCCTCGTACGTGCGAAGTGCCGGGAGGGGTCTTGGCGGGAATGACGCGGGAGAGTCAGGCCGGGTTCGGTTGGGGTTGCCGTCGTGGTGTCATCGCCGTGATTGCGGCCGGACTGATCATGGGCCCGGGTGGCGTTGGCGCCCAGGGGAGCGGACCGGAGGCCTCGTCGCCGGGGCCCGAAGAATCGCCGCCGGGTCGACAGGCCCACGTCGACCTGCGAATGGTACCCATGCCTCTGACGTCGTCGGACCTGACCGAGCTGTGCGCCGACAAGCCCGCTGGGCCGGCCTGGATCGATCGGATGCAGGCGGGCCTGTACCGGCGGATGTGCCTCACGTCGGCCGGTTTCGACGGTTTCTTCGGCAACGCCCGATTCGACGACGAGTACGAATCGACGCACGGCAGCCTCGCGGTGGGCACGCTGTGGGACGAGCGCGACGCATGGGATCCGAGCGTCCGCTTCCGCGTGGACCTGCGCCTGCCACAGGTCAACGAGCGACTCCGCGCATTCGTCGGCCGGCTCGATCCTGACGAGTACGTCACTGGGGCGCGCGACGACTTCGATACGTTGCCCCGCCAGTTTGCGCGGGCCGAGGACGACGACGTCCTGCTCGGCCTCGGCTACCGCAGGCCCGGCCCGGGCGGCGGACACTTCGACGCGAATATCGGCGCCAAGCTCGATTGGCCGCCGCAGGCCTACGTCAGGGGCAGCTATCGCCTCACGCAGCCATTCCTCGAGCACAACCTGCTGCGCCTGGACGAGACGATCTTCTGGCGCGACCGGGTCGGCTTCGGGGCCACCTCGCGCATATACCTGGATCACATGCTCAGCGAGGATTTCCTTGCGCGCTGGGCCGGCTCGGGTACCTATTCGGAGGATACCGACGGCCTGCGCTGGTCCTCCAGCCTGACGCTTTACCAGAGCCTCGGTCTGCGGCGCGCCCTGGCGTACCAGGCCGCCATCACCGGTGAGACCGGTGGTGAGGTCGACATCAACGACTACGGCTTGCGCGTCATCTACCGGCGCAGCGTCTACCGCGACTGGTTGATCCTGGAGGTGCGTTCCAGCCTCACGTGGCCCCGCGAGACCCTCGAGGAGGGTCGCGAGGCCAACCTCGGCGCCGGCGTTGCACTCGAAATGCAGTTCGGCGAGCGCAAGAAGAAATAGGTGCCAGTGGTCGGATCCGTCGGATCCAGCGTGCCACTGGCTCAAAGCGTCTCTTTACTGCGTCGACCGTAAGGGTTTGTACGGTGCCGAACAGACCCGGCCGGCACCTGGCGCTAGCGTGCAGACATGACCGGTGCCGTCAATATCGCGGCTCGCCGGCCCCTCGCGCACGGCGACCAGGAGATAGGCATGAGTTTCGCACGAGTAATCACTCGCTCCCTTGCAACGGTTGCGCTCGCGGCCGGCGTTGCGGGGCTGCCGCAGGTGGCGACGGCAAGCAACGAAGAGCTTCCAGGGGGTTCATGGACCCAAACCTGTCGGGGCGGCCAGGTTCGCAACGACATCCTGTACGCCGAGTGCCGACGCAGTGACGGCCGCTACATCGCGACGTCGGAGGACATCGGATCCTGCGCTGCCTTCGGGAACCGCGAGGGCGAACTCTTTTGCGAAAGGTCCGGTGGCAACGTCAAGAATGCGAGTCAGTGGACCGGTTCGTACCGCGAATCCTGCACCGACGTTTCGGTCGACAAGCATGGCAAGCTGAAGGCTCGCTGCCGCAAGAACGACGGGACCTACCAGAGCACCAACCTTACGCTGTGGCAGTGCATAAAGCGCCGGGCAGCCAACCGCGATGGCAAGCTGGTTTGCGAGACGGACGACAGCGCCACAAGTGGTGCGACCAAGTGGAAAGGGTCGTTCCGCCAGTCGTGCCGAGACGTTTCGAGCGATTCGTCTGGCACGCTGACGGCGACCTGCCAGGCGGCAAACGGCAAATGGCAACGATCCAGCCTGTCCGTGCGCCAATGCAGCGGCTACGTCGCCGGCAATCGCGACGGCGAACTGTTCTGCGAGTCGTCGGGTACCGAGGCCGTTGGCCAGTGGACCGGGACTTTCCGGCAGTCGTGCCGTGACAGGTCGATCGATTCAGCTGGAACGCTGACGGCGACGTGCAAAGGCACGGATGGCAGTTGGCACCGCTCGAGCCTGTCGGTGCGCCAGTGCGCCAGCTACGACGCCGGCAATGTGGACGGCCAGCTGTTCTGCGAGTCGTCGGATCGATCCGGGGTCGGCGCGGACAAGTGGCATGGGACTTTCCGCAAGCACTGCCGCCACATATCGAGCGATTCGGCGGGGACGCTCACGGCGACGTGCTGGGTTGCAGACGGCATCTATCACCGGTCGAGCCTGTCACCGCGCCGGTGCAAGAGTTATCTCGCCGGCAGTCGCGACGGCACCTTGGTCTGCGAGGCCGCGGACAGCGGCGCAGCCGGTGCGAACCAGTGGCAGGGGTCGTTCCGCCAGTCGTGCCGGGACGTCTCCAGTGATTCGTCTGGAACGCTGAGCGCGACCTGCCAGGCGGCCAACGGCAGTTGGCACCGGTCGAGCCTGCAGCTGCGCCAGTGCGGCAGCCGCCACGCGGGCAACCGCGACGGCAACCTGTTCTGCGAGGCCGCGGACAGCGGCGCAACCGGTGCGAACCAGTGGCAGGGGTCGTTCCGCCAGTCGTGCCGGGACGTCTCCAGTGATTCGTCTGGAACGCTGAGCGCGACCTGCCAGGCGGCCAACGGCAGTTGGCACCGGTCGAGCCTGCAGCTGCGCCAGTGCGGCAGCCGCCACGCGGGCAACCGCGACGGCAACCTGTTCTGCGAGGGATAGTCGGGGGTCCGTCAGAGCGACTCGACCGCGGCGGGGTCGGTCACCTCGCTTGGCGGCTCGGTGAACAGCACCCGCAGCCGCAAGGCGAGGATCTCGGCGGTGCTGAGTCCCCTGCGCTCCTGCATCACCTGGACGAGCAGCGCCGGATTGTCGGTGATGACGTTGTCCACGCCGCGCTCGACCATCCGCAGCATCACGTCCGGCTCGTTGACCGTCCAGACGTGGACCTCCTTGCCGACGGCGTGCGCGCGCCGCACCAGGGAGGCCGTGGCCCGCGCGGAATTGAGGCTGAGGAAGTCGGCCTCGGTGCGCACTACGTCGCCCACGGCCGCCGTCACGATGTGGCCTGTCTCCAGGCGCGGCTCGAGGCTCTCGACCTGCTTCAGCGCCGCGTAATCGAGCGAAGTGATCACGACCTGGTCGAGGAAGTCCTTGCGCCGCAGCAGGTTCACGACGGCCGGCGCCAGCCCCGGATCCGGCACGTTGTACTTGAGCTCGATGTTGATCTTCATATGCCCGCGCACGAGGTCGATCACGTCCTCGAGCGTCGGCGCACGCTCGCCGGTAAACCTGGCGTCGTACTTCCGACCGATGTCGACCCCCGCGAGCTCCGCGACATCGATCTCGCCCAGCTTGCGCGGGTCGCCGCCCATCCGCATCAGGTCGCCGTCGTGCAGCACGACAATCTGTCGATCGCGAGTGTGCTGCACGTCGAGTTCGACGTAGTCCGCCCCGGCGTCCATCGCCGCGCGGAACGCGGCCATGGTGTTCTCCGGGGCCACTGCCTTGGCGCCGCGATGCGCGGTGATCGCCGCATCCTCCTTCAGGTCCAGCTGGAAGGCGAGGAACCCGGCGGCGCCTAGCGCGACGGTGAGCATTACCAGGGTCGCGGCGATGGCAGGACGGGCGACGATCCGCGCGCGTTCGTCGCCAATCTCGGGCGTCGCCGGCATCAGCCACTGCCCCGGATTACGCTGTTCGGCGTACATGCGCGCCACCAGGAACTGGTGTCCGGCCAGGTGCAGGCCGCCATAGAGAAGTCCGCCGACGAACGTGAATGCCAGGTACGCGGCGACGAGGGGCAGCACGCGGTAGACGTCGATGCCGGCCCAGTCGAGCCCGGCGTCCGACACGTGGCGGAAGGCCCAGGTGATGGCGGCCGCGATGGCCGTGAGCAGCAACCACCACAGCACCAGGGGAAGCACGATGCGCGCGATGCGCCCTCGGGTCATGCGTGCGCTGTCCCGGAGCGCCTGCGTCGGTGTCACGCTTTCGAAGGCGAGGATCGGCACTGCGTACAGCCAGCGTGCGAGCTGCCAGGCCGCAAGCAACACATAGATGAGTCCGAGGATAACGATGATCAGCTTCGCGCGGTTCCACTCGGGCGGCTGCTCGGCGAGGTAGTAGTTGATGTCGTGCCCGCGCAGGATCGTGAACCAGACGAAGCCCGCGAAGGCCAGGAACGGCAGGGCCAGCACGCAGAGCCGCAGGAACACACGCGCTGACAACAGGAACAGGCGCGGCAGTGACCGGAGCACGAAGGCGATGGTCGAGGCGACCGTGACGCGGCGGCGTGCAATGGCGTGTCCCGCGATGAAGCTGAGACCGGTGAACTCGGCCAGCAACAGTGCCATCGCCAATGCTGCGACCACCAGTACGGATGCTGCGCCGGCCGGCGAAAGGACGAAACCGGCGATGTCGAAATTGCTGATCACCGGTGCGCCCGAAGCGAGCACGAGCCGGCGACCGATCCAGGTCAGCAGCGGCGCGCAGATCGCGGCGCCGAGCAGCTGCACCAGCAGGTGAAACACGAGCGGCCCGCGCAGTTGCCCGCGGAGGTCCGACCAGGTGCGGGCAAGCAGGCCCTTGTTCATGCGGTGCTCCATCTCGTAGGCGGACTCTATCGTTTCCGCGGCAACGCCGCTCCGCGCTATCCTCCGCGGGCATGGCGGGCCACCTCGAAGTCATCTCCGGCGGCCAGACGGGCGTGGATCGCGGTGCCCTCGACGCCGCACTCGAGCTCGGTGCGGCCTGCGGTGGCTGGTGCCCGGAGGGGCGGCTGGCCGAGGACGGCGCGATCCCGGATTGCTATCCGGTCGAGGTGCTGGCCGGAGCTGGCTACCCG
Organism: uncultured Gammaproteobacteria bacterium; assembly: GCA_963778185.1. Taxonomy (GTDB): domain Bacteria; phylum Pseudomonadota; class Gammaproteobacteria; order Steroidobacterales; family Steroidobacteraceae; genus RPQJ01. The sequence continues at coordinate 265,819 of CAVZTF010000004.1, forward strand.
GAGCGAACCCGCAGGAACGTCCAGGGCTCCGACGGCACCTTGATCCTGCACTTCGGCCCATTGAGCGCCGGGACGCTGTTCACGCTGAAGGCCTGCGAGGAACTGCTGAAGCCAGTCTGCCTCGTCGACGGCGACGATGCTGGTATCGCCGACGCGGTCGTGCGGGCGCAGGAGTTCGTCGACGCGCATGATATCCGCCGACTCAACGTGGCTGGTCCGCGCGCGAGCCATTGGGCGGACGCGCACGACTACTCCCGCCACGTGATCCGCGGGCTGCTCCTGGCGCTCGCAACGTCGCACTGAAAAGGCCGAGCGCGGGGGAGCCACGCCCGGCCTGCTGGAACCGGCTTCCAACGCCCTGCTGCCGATCGGACCTGGTCGCGAACGCGGTCAGCCAAGGCCACCCGGCGCGATCCTGCGCCCCAAGCGCGGGACGGGCAGACCTCCGACAGGAGGAGGATCCAACGCGCTCCGCCCACCCGGACCCCGTGTCGCCGACCTCCAGCGGGCAAAGACAGCGGGGCTCGCATTGTTTTTACTGCACCGCGTGGCAGGTTGGTAGGGCCGAATCTACCTACGCCAGCCGTGGAAAGGTGCAGGCGGCGCGAGCGGGTAAGATGCGCCGTTCAACGTCGGCTCGCCGACACCGGAGGATCCCGTGGATCGAAGAGATTTCATCGCCTCGAGCGTCGCGCTGGCTGTCGCCGGCAGCTTCGAATCACGCGCGCTGGCGGCGGAACCGACAGCCGACGCGGCTCGTGCGCGTGCGTTGTACGACGCCATGTTCGAGGACGTGCTCGCGGCATCCCCACAGACCGCGACGGCGCTTGGTCTCGACACTGGTCGTCACTCAGCCGCTCGCTCGCGCCTGGACGATCGCTCCACTGCTGGCCGCATGGGCGTGCTCGCCCCGCTGCTCAAGGCGTCGGCCGCCCTGCGCACGATCGACGCCGACGCCCTCGTCGGCCGCGATCGATCGCAATTCGAGACGGTCGCCTGGCTCGCTGCGATCAGCCGCGAGATCGAAGCGCGGCCGACGGGCGGTGTCGATGCCTACGGTTATCCGGTGCCCTACGTCGTGAGCCAGCTGACGGGCGCCTACCAGTCGATACCCGATTTCCTCGACAGCCAGCACCCCATCGAGTCGGCGGCGGACGCCGAAGCCTTCCTCGCGCGCCTCGCTGCATTTGCGCAGGAGGTGGCCCACGACAGCGGCCGTGCGCGCGACGATCTCAATCGCGGGCTCGTGCCGCCCGATTTCATCGCCGACAAGACCCGTGCACAGCTCGAGTTGCTGCGCGGGCAGTCCGGCGAGCGGGCGGGACTCGTGAAGTCGCTGGTGCGGCGCACGGCAGAGAAGGGTATCGGGGGCGACTGGGGCCGGCGTGCGGCGCGCCTCGTCGACGGACCGCTTGCGGCGGCGCTTGACGGGCAGATCGCGCTCGTCAAGGAGCAACGGGCCCAGACGAGTCACGAGGCGGGCATGCGCGGCCGGCCGGGAGGCGAGGCCTATTACCAGATGTGCCTGAGATTCCAGACTTCGACGCGCATGACGCCCGACGAGGCGCACGCGCTCGGCCTCGCGCAGGTGGCCGAGATCTCGGCGGCGGCCGATGAACTGCTGAAGACTCAGGGCCTGGGCGAGGGCGCCGTAGGCGCGCGACTGGCCACGCTGACCAAGGATCCGCGCTGGCTGTATCCGAACACCGACGCGGGACGCGCGCGGTTGCTTGGGGACCTCAACACGCAGGTGGAGGCGATCTGGCGCCGCATGCCCGAGATGTTTGCCGTGCTGCCGAAGACGCCGGTCGAAGTGCGTCGCGTGCCGCCCGACATCGAACTCGGTGCGCCCCGGGGCTATGCGCAGACCGGCAGTCTCGACGGCAGCCGGCCGGGCGCCTATTACATCAATCTCGCGGATACCTCGATCTGGCCGCAGTGGTCGCTGCCCACGCTGACCTATCACGAGAGCGTACCGGGTCACCACCTGCAGGGAACGCTGGCGCTCGAGTCCACGGACACGCCCTTGCTGCACCGGACCATGGCGCTGAATGCCTACATCGAGGGCTGGGGGTTGTATGCCGAGCAATTGGCCGACGAGATCGGCATGTACCGCGAGTTTCCGCTCGGGCGGCTCGGGATGCTGCAGTCGTTCCTGTATCGGGCGGTGCGGATCGTGGTGGACACCGGCATGCACTGGAAGGGCTGGAGCCGGGAGCGCGCCGCCGACTACATGGTCGAGACGGTCGGGCTCGCGAGGAGCGCGGTGGCGAACGAGATCGATCGCTACTGCGTGTGGCCCGGCCAGGCCTGCGGCTACAAGGTCGGCCACCTCGAGTTCGTGCGGCTGCGCGCAGCGGCGCAGGCGAAGCTCGGCGCGCGCTTCGACCTGCGCGGGTTCCACGACGCCGTTCTGAAGGGCGGCGCAATGCCGCTCGAAGTGCTGGCCCAGGTGGTCGACGCCTGGGTGGCAAGCGTCTAGAGGTGCCAGTGGTCGGATCCGGTGGTCGGATCCGTCGGATCCGACCGCCGGCACCGGACGGGCGGGGCGTCTAGCGCCGAGTCTTGCGAGCCTTGGCCGTCGTCTTGCGGACCGTGCGCTTGGCCTTGCGGACGGTGCGCCTGGCCTTCACCACGACCGGCTCTTCCGCGGCCTTGCCGGCAACCTTCGCGTAGGTCTGCGTCGCGACCTTGCGCACGTCACCGCCGGCGTCCTTGAAGATCGCAACGGCCTGGGAGATGTCGGTCACGATGCGCTCGCGCGTGGCGCGCAGCACGTCGGCCTGGTCGCGCACGAGGTTCATCACGTTGTCGGCTCGCGCGGCGCGCTCGAGCTGCTCCGCCGCTTCCGTCAGTGCGGAGGTGACGATCTGCGCCTGGAGCTCGATCAAGCTCTGGGCGGTGCCCTGGGAGATGGCGGTCAATTTCACGCCCGAGCGCGACAGCGCGCGGATCGGGTCCTTCAGCGACTTGATGCGTTCGGCCGACTTCACGGCGGCGTCGCGAGCGACCTGGACGGGCTCCGTGCGGAGTTTCTGCGCCTGCTCGGCCATGGCCTGGCTCTGTTCAGCGACGAAGTCCTTGATTTTGTTCATCATGGCAGGGTTCCTTTAGTTTGCTGCGGTGCAACATTACTGCAGTGCACGATAACGGCGTCGACCCCGTCGTCAAATGAGGGATTGCCGAAGGATTGGGCCGGGTGATTCCAGCCGGGGGCCAAAGCGATTCGGCGCGAGATGGCGGTCGCCGCTGCGCGGAATCCTACTCGCAAGGTACAAGTGCCGGTGGTCGGGTTGGTCGGATTTGTCGAATTCCTGGGACGGGACCAGCCCTGCACCCGCTGAACCCTGCAATCCGACCGAACCCGACCACTGGCACCTCGGTATCAGGCGGCGGCGGAAGTCTCCGCGGGCGCGGACGAGCGGATGAGGTGGTCGAAGGCGCCGAGCGCGGCCTTCGAGCCCTCGCCCATGGCGATGATGATCTGCTTGTACGGCACGGTGGTGGCGTCGCCGGCCGCGAACACGCCGGGCAGCGACGTCTGGCCGCGCGCATCCACCTCGATCTCGCCGCGAGGGCTCAGCGCCACCGCGCCGTCGAGCCACTCGGTGTTGGGCAACAGGCCGATCTGCACGAACACGCCCTCGAGCTCAAGGCGGTGGATCTCACCCGTCCCGCGATCCCTGTAGCTCAGTGCGTTCACCTTGCCGCCGGCGCCATGCACCTCGGTGGTCTGCGCGGAGACGATCACGCGCACGTTCGGCAGGCTGCGCAATTTTCGCTGCAGCACTTCGTCGGCGCGCAGGCGGCCGTCGAACTCGATCAGCGTGACGTGCGCAACGATGCCCGCGAGGTCGATCGCCGCCTCGACGCCCGAATTGCCGCCGCCGATCACGGCGACGCGCTTGCCCTTGAAGAGCGGACCGTCGCAGTGCGGGCAGTAGGCGACACCACGGCCGCGATACTCGCGCTCGCCGGGGACGTTCATCTCGCGCCAGCGCGCGCCCGTCGAAAGAATCACGGTGCGGCTGCGCAACGCGACACCGCTAGCGAGCTGCACCGTGAGCATGCCCTCGTCATCCGCCGGCAGCAGTCCTTCGGCTCGCTGCAGGTTCATCACGTCCACGTCGTAGCTCCTGACGTGGTTCTCGAGCGCGGCCGCGAGCTTCGGTCCCTCGGTCTCCTGCACGGAGATGAAGTTTTCGATGCCCATGGTGTCGAGCACCTGCCCGCCGAAACGGTCGGCGACGACGCCGGTGCGGATGCCCTTGCGCGCGGCGTAGATGGCGGCCGCCGCGCCCGCGGGACCGCCGCCCACGACGAGCACGTCGAACGGGGCCTTGTGCTTGAGCCTCTCGGCCTGGCTCGTCGCGGCGCCCTTGTCGAGCCTGGCGAGGATTTCCTCGACAGTCATGCGGCCCTGCGCGAACGGCTGGCCGTTCAGGTACACCGAGGGAACCGCCATGACCTGCTTCGCTTCGACCTCCGCCTGGAACAGCGCACCGTCGATCATGGTGCTGCGGACGCGCGGGTTCACCACCGCCATCAGGTTCAGCGCCTGTACGACCTCCGGACAGTTCTGGCAGGAAAGCGAAATGTAAGTCTCGAACGCGTAGTCGCCCTCGAGCGAGCGGATCTGTTCGATCGTAGCGGCGTCCACCTTCGGCGGATGCCCGCCTGCCTGCAGTAGCGCAAGCACGAGCGAAGTGAACTCGTGGCCCATGGGAATGCCGGCGAAGCGGATTCCCATGTCGGCGCCGACGCGATTGACGCTGAAGGACGGGACGCGGACGGCGTTGTCTCCATCGTGGCCGGCTTCGCGGCGCTCGAGCGTGATCAGGCTGGACAGCGATGCGACGTCCTCAAGCAGCGCCCACATTTCCTTTGCGGGGGCGCCTTCGTCGAGGGTCGCGACGATTTCGATGCGCTGCGTGAGGCGCGTGAGATAGGCCTGCAGCTGTTGCCTGAGATTCGCGTCGAGCATGGGTTCACCTGGTCAAAAGCTCCCCCCAGGCCCCCGCCGGAGCGGGGGTAGGGGGGAGAACGGGGGGGTTCGAACGGGTCAGATCTTGCCGACGAGGTCGAGCGACGGCGCCAGGGTCTTGGCTCCCGGCTGCCACTTCGCGGGACACACCTCGCCCGGATGCGCGGCGACGTACTGCGCGGCCTGCACCTTGCGGAGCAGCTCCCTGGCGTCGCGGCCGATGCTGTTGTCGTTGATCTCTGCGGCCTTGATCACGCCCTCCGGATTCACGATGAAGGTGCCGCGCAGCGCCAGGCCTTCCTCCTCGATCAGCACGCCAAAGCTGCGGCTCAGCGCGTGCGTCGGGTCGCCGACCATCGGGTACTGGATCTTCTTGATGGTGTCGGACGCGTCGTGCCAGGCCTTGTGCGTGAAATGCGTGTCGGTCGAGACGCTGTAGACCTCGACGCCCGCCTTCTGGAACTCGGGGTAGAGGTCGGCGAGGTCACCGAGCTCCGTCGGACAGACGAAGGTGAAGTCGGCGGGATAGAAGACGACGACCGACCACTGGCCCTGGAGGTCTTCGTTGGTGACCTTTACGAACTCACCGTTGTGGTAGGCGGTGGCCTTGAAGGGCTGGACGGTGGTGTTGATCAGCGAGGTCATGCGTTGTGCTCCTTAGGTTCCTGAGGCGCGGGGGTCGGCCTCGATGGGGAGGTACGATACGGGTGGCGATCACTTCGCTCCAATCGATTGATATGTTCAAGATGATAGGCAAAGACTATCGATGTGCCGCGAGCTGCGACGATTGAATCCGCGGGGCACCGTGTTCGAACCGCAACGGCACGACGGTGAAGGGCAACGTGCTGCTCCATTCCGGCGGCTCGCTGGTCGCGCACTACGTCAACGTCATCGGCAACATCCAGACGGTCGGCAATCGCCCGCAGCTCGAGGTGCTCGACAATGAGGTCGGCGCCGACGTGCAGGGCAACAAGGAAGACCAGTGCGTGGACCTGCGTCGGGAGGCGGGCTCGAACCCTGCTCAGGGTCCGGTCTCCCCGGCCAGCGCTACGGCGGGGTCGGGCGGCTGGCTCCGGTGGCGGCGGCAGCCTCCGGTTGCTGGAGCGGCGCTCGCCCTGCTCGCCTTGTGTAAGCTCGGCACTCCGGCCCGCCTGCTGCGGGTCGCTCGGCGCAGGGCAGGGCGTGGCGAACGAACGTGAATCCGAGCTGATCGCGGCACAGCTGGCCGGGCATCCGGACTACCGGGTACTCCGTCGACTCGACACCGCGCGAGAGTGGCCTGCGTTGTCGGGTCCCTCGGTCAAGCGCGCCGCCGTCATCGACACCGAGACGACCGGGACGGATCCCGCGTGCGACAAGGTCATCGAGCTCGCCGTCGTGGTATTCGAGTACGACCGCGCGAGCGGCGCCGCCGGACGCGTGCTCGGCCGCTACGATGGTCTCGAGGATCCGGGAGTGCCGATTCCACCCGAGTCCACCGCCATTCACGGCATCACGGACGAGATGGTCGCGGGACAACGCCTCGACGAGGCGGAGATCGCGCGGCTGCTCGACGGCGTCGCGATCGTGATCGCGCACAACGCCGGCTTCGACCGCAAGTTCCTCGAGCCGCGACTGCCGGTGTTCGCCTCGTTGCCGTGGGCGTGCTCGTGGCAGGAGATCCCTTGGTCCGAGGCGGGCATCGAGAGCTCGAAGCTCGAGTACCTCGCGTACCGCTACGGCTTCTTCTACGACGGGCATCGCGCCGAGGTCGACTGCCTCGCGCTGCTCGAGGTGTTGCGGCGACCGTTCGTGCGCAAGGACGGCGAGGGCGATGGCGAGACTGCCCTGAAGGTGCTGCTCGATTCCGCGCGGGAGACGTCGTACCGGCTGTGGGCGACCAATTCGCCGTTCGAGAGCAAGGACGTGCTGAGGAAGCGCGGCTACTGGTGGGATGCGCCGGCGCGCTGCTGGTCGCGGGAACTGTGGTCGCGCGACGAGGTGCAGGCGGAGATCGCGTGGCTCAAGAAGGCGGTGTACGGCGGCAAGGGCGTCGCGCTTGACCTCGACGAGTACGATGCGCGGACGCGGTATTCGACGCGTCTCGGGAAGCGGGAACGCGTACGGACCTAGATGCGCCTGCATCCGACGGATCCGACCACTGGCACCTCTTGCGTTCTTATGTGAAATTGGCGGCGGCGTTTCCACGACGCGCGTCGCCGTCCGCGTGACAGGGGCGTGAAAGACTGCCCGCCCAGGAATATTCCTGTCAGGGGGCTGCGAAAATGAATGCGATGTTCAAGTCCGCCGTTGCGACAGCGCTGCTCGGTGCCTTCGGCGTGGCCGGTGCCGCCGAGCCCGTCGCGGCGCAGGGCGTGCAGGTGAAGCAGGCTTCGACCGGTTCGACGCGTGACGCTGCGTCGGGACTGCCGACCGGCAAGCGCCAGCACAAGCCGGTCGCGATGGTCACGGATGAAGACGGCGACACGGGGAGCGATGCGAGCGTCAAGTCGCCGCGCGACTCGGCGTCGGGCCAGGCGTCCGGCAAGCGCACGCATGCGCCGGCGGTCTCGACGGGCGAGGACGAGGACTGCGACGGCACGGCGGACGACCGTGTGACGTCGTCGTCCAGCGCCACGGGTGTGAGCACGAGCAGCTCGCCGCCCGCCTGCGCGCAGCAAGGGAAGAAGAGTCCGCTCTACGACGACAAGGGCCGCGAGGTTAGCAGCCCGCTCCATACCGGCAGCAAGTAGTCCCACGGGCCACGGGTGCCAGTGGTCGGATCCGTCGGATCTCGCACCCAGCGAATCCGGCGGATGCCGGCCCGCCGCGCTTCCGTCGAATCGTCAGTGCCGCATCTGAACTGAATTCTCCCGCCGGTTTCAGCCGAAGCGCCGCACGCCAGACCCAGGACTCGCACGGCGCCGCTAGACTCGGTCGCCATGCACTACCGCCTGCTCGCCGATCTCGTCCTGCTGCTGCACGCCGCATTCGTCGCCTACGTCGTGCTGGGCGCGTTGCTCGCGCTGCGCGCGCCGCGCACCGCCTGGGTGCACCTTCCCATCGTCGCGTGGGGCGCCGGGATCGAATTCCTCGGTGGCATCTGCCCGCTGACGCCGCTCGAGAACCACTGGCGGCAACGGGCGGGCGAGCAGGGCTATGCCGGCGGCTTCGTCGAGCACTACGTCGTCGCCGCGCTGTACCCGGACGGACTCACGCGCAACGTGCAGGTTGCGCTCGGCCTGCTCGTGCTGGCCGTCAACGCCTTGATCTACGCCGTGGCGTGGCGGCGGCACCGAAGCACCCGGGCGCCGCGCCTGTAGTCCGCGAGTAGTTGCCCGCATCCGTGGAACCACGGAGGATGGCGGCTGACGCGCCGCATCCCGGCGACCGACGGAAACAGCTCCATGCCGCTCAACGCCCTCGATTCCGCCACCGCCGACGCCCTGATCGGTATCGACACACTCTGGGGCGGCGACGTCATGAATCCTTCCGGCACCGGGCGCTTCATCGCGGACTGCTGGTTCTCGGACGAACCCCTGCCCACTGCGTATACGCATTCGTCCGCCGCGTCGTTGCGGGTGAATGGCGGGGTCGGTGCACACCAGCCCGACCGGACGTCGATCGATGCGTATCTCGCGGCCGTCGACGTGCGAGGCGCGATCGATCGCATGCTCGATGGATCGCGTGTGGTCGGCGGGCAGCGCGGCGCCTACATCGAGGGTCTGGGCCAGTGTTGCTACGTGATGTGGGACCTCGCGATGGAGATCATCGGGCGCGGCCCGCAGGTGCCGTACGCGCGCTGCGTGCGCACAATTACGGGCCGCCTGCCGGAGCCGTCGCAGCCGGAGGACAAGCGCCGGCGCGTCGCCGAGTTGCTGGCGTGGGCCGGCCACCCGTCGAGCGATGCGCCGTCACTGCTCGCGGCGGTCGATGCGTGGCGCGCGGCACGGCGCGTGCCTGCGCGGTCCATCGCGGCGGTCGGCGATGCCTTCGTCGCGTACTACGATTCGCTCGCAGCGCGAAACCTCCTGCCGTACCTGCCGAGCGGGTTCGCGCGCGTGCCGCGCGCCAACGTTCGCTTCCTCGCCATCGAGAACGCGTGGTTCTCGGGCTCGATGAACTACCTCGGCCACGCACGGCGCCCGGACGGCTCGCCGGAGTACGAGGCGACCTACGAGTTGAACGCGGCGCTGGAGATCTCCGTGCCGGAGTTCCAGCAGTTGGTGAGCCACGAGGTCGTGCCCGGTCACGTGACGACGTTCGCCTACCTGCAGGATCTCTTCGTGCGCGGGCTCGCCGGCTTCGAGGCGTCCGTGCTGACGATGAACACGCGCGCGGCCGTGCTGTTCGAGGGGATTGCGAACAACGCGATCCTGATCGCCCATGGGGTGACGGAACCCGCGCAGTTGCCGGACCGCGATCTCGAGCTCGGCGTGCTGCTCGCGCTGCTGCAGGACGACGCGAAGAACCACGCCTCCTTCCTGACGTGGCAGGAGGGGGCGGCGCAGCCGGACGTCGCGGCGGTGTTGCGGCGGGATTTCCTGGTGTCTGCGGAGCGGGCCGACAAGCTCTCCGGCGCGTGGGGGCGGCATCCGCTGCTCGGGCGCATGTACCTGCCCGCATATCGCGCGGGAACGGACCTCGTGGCCCGCTTGCGGCGCGAGCATCCGCCCGAGGCCGTCCTGCCTGCTCTGTACGGAGTGCGCGGCGTCGTCGACGCGTTCACCGTAGAGGTGCCAGTGGTCGGATCCGTCGGGTCGGCCACGGCTGGCACGTCGCAGGGATGCCACGGCTGATGTCCGGCGGTCGCGTGAGATCCGACCGATCCGACGACTGGCACCGGCCGACCCTGGCCGGTCCGCCCGGGCCTGCAGTTCGCCGGCGATGAGACGTTTCCTGCTGTGTGTCCTGCTCGGAGCGCCAATGGCGGCGCACGCTGTGACGCCCCTCACCCGCAGCGAGCAGACCGTCATCAACTTCGGCTTCGCCACACAGCTCGGATCGGGCGTCTACACGATGTCGGGTCGTACGCTGCAGGTGTATACCCTGCCGTTCGAGGTGGACCTGCCGTCCGCCGAGGACGCGCGCATCCGGCCGCGACTGACGTTGCCCGTCTCCATCGGTTTCGTGGACTTCCAACCGCGCGATGTCGTCGAGAGCGGCTTGCCCGAGAGCTTCGACTCGCTGGGATTCGTCCCCGGCATCGCGCTCGACATCCGGCTCCGGGACGACTGGTCCATCGAGCCTTTCGCAGAAGCGGGTCTCGCACGCGACCGCGCCAGCGACGTCGAACAGCGCATCTACACGCTGGGCATTCGCAGCCGTGTCGACATCGACCGGGGCCACACCGACTGGCAGCTCTACGACGAACTCGTCCGTGTCGTCGTGGACCAGGTGTCGCTCGACGGCACGGACGATTTCACGCGCCTCACGGTTGGCGCGACCGCACGCAGGGCGTTCGACACGTCGGGCAGCGGCCGTCGGGCGGACTTCCTTGGGTACGGGCTGATGCAGGTCTTCACGGATTCGCCCGCCGGACCTGCCGACACCCGGCCGGAACCGGGCAGCCAGGCCCAGATCGAAATCGGGGTCACGTTCGGCGCCACCGATGCGCTGAAGGTCTGGGGCATCCCACTTCCTCGCGTCGGCCTCGGCTATCGGTTCGGCGACGGGCTGTCCGTCTACCGGTTCGTGCTGGGTTCGCCCTTCTGACCCGGCGCTCCGCGGCGGATCCGACGGATCCGACCACTGGCACCTCCTACCAGCCGCCGCCGCCGCCACCCCCGCCACCGCCGCCGGACGAGCCGCCACCGCTGCTGCCGGAGCTCGAGCCGGGCGCGGTGGACGCGGCGGAGATCGCACTGCTGAAAGAGGCGCCGAAGCTCGTCGAGAAGCGGCTGACATTGCCGACGTCCCAGCGGTCGCCGTTGTACCAGCTCGGCGAGCGCCTGGCCGCCTCGGTCGCGAACACGCTCGCAAAGCGCTCCGCCCAATGCTGCTCGACCTCGAGCGCCAGCGCGGCGGGAAGGTAACGCTCGAACAGGTCGGCCGTGAGCGGCGGGGCGTCGATGAGCTTCAGCTCGTCGCCCTCGGCCACGTCGAGGTACAGGCGGAATCCTTCGATGTGGTCCATCACGGCGCGCCCGGCGACGGTCGGTGCCTTGAGCAGGCGGCCGAACACGCCGTTCGCGATGAGTGCGACGGCGGCCGCGCCGAGCGCGATCCAGCCGGGCCTGGTCGCGAACCACCACGTGGCGCCGAACCCTCCCGCCACCGCCGGCAGCACGACTGCCAGCGCGCCGATCAACAGGCTGAGCGCGATGCCGCCGGCATGCCACCAGCCGTTGACGCTGAAGAACTTCGGCGTGTAGCGCTTCTTCAGCTGCGTCATGTGGGCGAGCTTCGCCCCGCTGACGATCACGTGGTTCGCGTTGTCGAGCGCGAGAGTGGGGCCCGCGGCGAAGAGCTTGTCGCGCAGCAGGGCCTCGTCGTCCGAGAACGCGGCCGCGGATGCGGCGGGCGCCGGCTCCGCGCGGTGCAGCGTGTACTTGTCCGACCGCTTGAGCAGCCCTGACTTCTCCTGCTCGATGACGAGGCCACCCTTCACGGCGAGGCTCAGTACCGCAGCGGCGAAGCAGCGGTCGTCGTAGGCCAGGCGCCTGAGTAACCGCATCGAGGCCGGCGACTGGCCCGCGGGCGCTTCGTACTGCGGCACCACGATGCGGCTGGGCGGATCGCGACCGACTGCGAACCACGTGCGGACGTAGTAGGTGAGCAGGAGCAGCAGGCCGCTGACGGAGAGCAGGGCGGGCCAGGCGTCGCGCAACAGGTACGTGCCGCGCTGCCTCGTGCCGGGAGGGCTCACCAGGCCCTTCGGCCAGCTTGCGACGATCGTGAGCCCTTCGCGCGGCTCGAGCCCACGGGTGGTCCGGAAGTTCGCCGTGCTGATGTCGGTCGACGCCGTCCAGTCGCTGCCTTGCGCGCCCTGCGGCCCGGTGTAGGCCTCGACGGCGATGTCCTCGGCCGGCACGCTGCCAGGCAGGAACACCTGCGCGGAGGCCTCGTCTATCGGGAAGCCCCAACCGTTGCCTGTCACGTTCCAGTAGAGCTCGTCGTGATCGTCGAAGAAGCCGAGCTGGCGGTCGGTGCGATAGGCGATCGCGTAAGTGTACTCGCCCGGGTCGAGGTACACCTCGGCGCTGCCGATGCGCACCCGCACGCCGTTCGACATCCGTTCAGTCGCGTGCGGCTCGATCTTGCCGTCGCGCGTCACTCGCAGCACGTCGAAGCCGCTGACCACGCGTTCGCCGCGGCGGTTTACGTAGCGGGTCGGGAAGTCACGCAGGATGCCGCGGCGGATCTCGTTGCCCTCCGCACGGACGCGCAGGGTCTCGGTCACCTCGAGCGTGCTGTCCGGCGTCACCCGGATCTCGCTCCGCCAGGACAGGATGCGCTCGTCCGCGTGGGCGAGCGTCGTGGCCGCGACGAGAAGGGTAACGATGGCGCAGGCGGTGCGGCGCGTCACGTGTCGAACTCGAAGTACTCGGCCGGCTTGAAGCCGAACAGCCGCGCCGGGATCGCATCGGGGAACGTCGCGATGCGTGTGTTCAGGTTGTTGACCGCGCCGTTGTAATAGCGGCGCGCGTACTGGATCTGGTTTTCGGTCTCGCTCAGGTTCTCGAGCAACGCGACGTAGCTCGCACTAGCCTTGAGCTCGGGGTAGGCCTCCGCAATCGCGATGAGCCGTTGCAGTCCGGCGCCGAGCGCGCCTTCGACCTGGCCGAGCGTGGCGGGCGACGACTCGTTCATGCCTTGCGCGCGCAGGCTGGCGACGTTTTCGAGCACGGACTGCTCGTACCCCGAGTGTTGCTTGACCACCTCGACCAGCTTTGGAATCAGGTCGCGACGGCGCGCGAGCTGCACACCGACGTCGCTCCACGACTGGGCGACGCGGTTGCGGTCGCGCACCAGCAGGTTGTAGCTCAGGACGCCCCAGGCGAGCGTGCCGGCCAGGGTCGCCAGGATCGGTACAGTCAGGTCCACGGTGCAATCATAGCGGTGCCGGGGTGCGGAGGTGCCAGTGGTCGGATCCGTCGGATATGCGTGGTTCGACCACGAGCGCTGGGCGTACCGGTGGGCAGCGCTCCGTCGACAATGCGGCGGCGCAGCATATCGTCATTGCCAATGGCGAATGCCTCCTGCGAATTGTCCGAATTGAGGCCGGTTACGCAGTGGTGCAGCGTAACCGTATGGACCCGGAGATCGGCGGAAGGGGCCCTTCGGAGTTGCTCGATCGGAGCCTCGGAACCAAGGGGGAATCAGATGGACAGGTTCTGGCTGACTAATTATCCACCCGGCGTACCGGCGGACGTCGATGCGACCGTGTATCGCTCCTTGCCGCAACTGCTGGAGGAGTCGTTCCGCAAGTATGCGCGACGCGATGCGTTCGTCTTCATGGACCACGCGCTCACCTATGCCGAACTCGACCGCTGGTCCACGGCGTTCGGTGCCTCGCTGCAGGCAGCGGGGCTCCCACGGGGCGCGCGCGTGGCGATCATGATGCCGAACGTCCTGCAGTATCCGGTCGCACTGGTCGGGGCGCTGCGGGCGGGCTACGTGGTCGTGAACGTGAATCCGCTCTATACGCCGCGCGAGCTCGAGCACCAGCTGAAGGATTCGGGCGCGGAGGCGATCGTGGTCCTCGAGAACTTCGCGGCCACGCTGCAGCAGGTGGTGGCCCGAACCCCCGTCAGGCACGTGGTCGTCACCTCGATCGGCGACCTGCTCGGCTTCCCCAAGGGCGCGGTCGTGAACTTCGCCGTCCGGCGCATCAGGAAGATGGTTCCGGCCTACTCGCTGCCCGGCCACGTGCGATTCACGGATGCGCTCGAGGAGGGCGCTGGCCGCACGCTCGAACCGGCACCGCTCGGCCCGGACGACATTGCCTTCCTGCAGTACACGGGCGGCACCACCGGTGTAGCCAAGGGCGCGATGCTGCTGCACCGTAACCTCATCGCCAACCTCCTGCAGTGCGAGGCGTGGATGGGACCGGCGCTGCATGACACCAGCCGCGGGCCCGTCCCTGAGCAGTTCGTCTACGTCTGCGCGCTGCCGCTGTACCACGCCTTTGCCCTCGTGGTGAACGGACTGTTCGGCATGCGGGTCGGGGGGCTCAACGTCCTGATCCCGAATCCGCGCGACACCCATGCGATGGTCAAGGACCTGCGCAGGCGTCCATTCAACGTGCTCCCCGCGGTCAACACGCTGTTGAACTCGCTTGCCGAGAGTGCGGAGTTCCGCAAGCTCGACTTCTCGGGCCTGAGGATCTCGATCGGTGCCGGGATGGCCGTGCAGCAGGCGGTGGCGGACAAGTGGCTGGCCCTGACGGGCTGCCCGGTCGTGGAGGCGTATGGCTTGACCGAGACCTCGCCGGCCGCGACCTGCAACTCGATCGTCGCCCGCGAGTGGAACGGTACGATCGGGCTGCCCTTGCCGAACACGGAGATTGCGATCCTCGACGATGCCGGACGGCCGGTGCCCCTGGGCCAGCCGGGCGAGATCGCCATCCGCGGCCCGCAGGTGATGGCGGGCTACTGGCAACGGCCCGACGAGACGGCCAAGGTCATGACGTCCGATGGATACTTCAAGTCGGGCGACATCGGGGTGATGGACGAGCGCGGATACACCCGCATCGTCGACCGCAAGAAGGACATGATCATCGTCTCCGGCTTCAACGTGTTCCCGAACGAAATCGAGGCTGTCGTGGCCATGCACGCCGGCGTGATGGAGTGTGCCGCGGTCGGCGTGCCCGACGAGCGGACGGGCGAGGCGTTGAAGCTGTTCGTGGTGCGCAAGGACCCGGCGCTCACGGCGACTGCCCTCATGGAATACTGCGGTCGGCAGCTCACCGGCTACAAGAAGCCGAAGTACATCGAGTTCCGCGAGGAACTGCCGCGAACGAACGTCGGCAAGATCCTCCGCCGTGCGCTGAGGGACACGTCGGCGACGGAGGCCGCCAGGAGCGCGTGAGCCGGGATCCCTAGGCGAAGATGCCGACGGTCTGGTGGCTGACGGAGAACGCGTGGCCGGTCGAGCCCCACAACACGGAGCTCTGGCTGAGATAGCCGTCGATACCGGCGCGAACCTCGGTGTCGATCAGCGACCAGTCGGCGACGTCGAGTTTGTCGGGGTCGCCGAGCAGCTCGAGCGTCCAGTTGAGCGAGCTCGCGGGCGCGGGCGTGCGCAGCATCGAGATCGCCGGGCTCGGGATGACGTCCGCAAGCGCGATGAGAGCCTCCTCCGGCGTGCAATCGGGCTCGAGGACCCGCGCGTAGATGAGCGTCCGCGGTTCGTGATAGCCGGAGTAGGGCAGCGTGCCGCGCGCCCAGCGCAGCTGCATGTGCTGCAGGAACGATGGCGCGATGCCGGCGACGTACGGCATGTCCGGAAGGTCTTCGGGACGGACGTCGACCTGCGGCCGCGGGATCTCGCGGATGAAGCTCGACGGCCGGGAGATGCCGAAGATGGCGACCACCGTGCAGGCCACCGACCCATCGCCCAGCACGAGGTTGCAGTGCACGTGGGTCGCGGACTTGCCCCGGCGCAGGACGTCGACGCGCAGCTCGATGAGCCCGCCCGGCAGTGGCGCGATGAAGGTCGCCTGCAGGCTGCGCAGCGGCAGGCCCGGCTCGAGCAGGCCACGCATGGCGCGGACTGCCAGCGCCACCTGGAGGCCGCCGAATACCGTGCGCCCCTGCATCCAGTCCTCGTGGATGTCGGCGGTGCAGTGTCCGTCGCTGCAGCGGAGGGTTTCAAGGACCTGGTGGTATCTCACTGAGCACTCTTCATGCGGAGATGGAGCCGCAGAGTGGGGCGGGCCAGGCCAGCCGGGAATGAGTGGCGATCAGCTCGTCGAGGCGCGCCGCCACTCCGGTGGGCAGCGGCGCGGAGCGTCGGGCCTCGAGGTCGGCCGCGGTCGAAACGTACTCGAAGACGCTCGCGACGCTCTGCCGCGTGCGATTCGCGATGAACATCGCGCCATGAAAGCGCTTGGCGCTTCGTGCGAGGAAACGCGCGTGCACGGTCACGCTGTCGCCGACGTGCATCTCGGCGAGGTACCAGATGTGGTGCTCGAGATCGAAGAAGCCGCGCCGCTCGTCACGGAAGTGCCGTTCGTCGATGCCGAGCCAGCCCATCATCGGCCAACCCGCCTGGTCGTAGATCTCGAGGTAATGGCGCACGTTGACGTGCCCGTTCAGGTCCTGCCACTCCGCCGGGACCGTCCGTTCGAGCAGCGGCGGGAGGTCGTCAAGCTCCTGCAATGCCGGCATGCGCGTGAGCATCCGGCCGTCACCAGGTCAGGTCGTCGGGAACCACGAAGTCCTTGTACGGATCCTCGGGGTCGGATGCGCCGGCCGTTCCTCCTGCACCCGATTGCTCCGCATGCTCGACGAGGTGCACCACTGCCGCGGGATCGCGTTCACGGATGCGGTCGAGGGCCGGCAGCGGCACGAGGTCGTAGTGTCCGTCGCAGCGGACGATGGCGAGTTCGCCGCGCACCAGCCGCTCGCGCAGTGGCCCGTCGACCGGAATGCGGCGGATCTTCCCGTCCACGATGAAGTTGTAGAAGTCGTCGGTCTCGACGCGCGGCACGCGATGCTGCTCGATCAGCTGCTTCAGCTCGGCGATGCGCGCCTTCGCGGCCGCCTTCTCCTGCTGGCGGCGATTGAGCTCCTGGTCGCGCGCCGCCTTGGCCGCCTGCGCCTGCTTCGCCGCCGGCGTGAGTTCCGGCGGCGGCGCCTTCTTGCTCCGCTTCTGCTTCGACGGCTGGTACTGCTGCTTCTCCGCCTGTCGGGCCTGCTTCTCGGTCACCAGCCCGGCCTTGAGCAGCTGCTCGCGTAGGGACATGCTCATCGGCGGATCTCTCTGGTCGGTGGGGCGGGCGCAGGCGCGCGGGGAGGGCCTATCTTACCGGGCTGCGCGAGCGATTATCATGACCGCCACGGCAAGCCTCGCCCCGGGGCCGCCCTGTCCCCGACGATCGACGAGGAAAGACTCGATGCGCCACTTTACGGCCTTGTTCGTGCTCGCGGGTACGCTCACGTCCGTGCCGGCGGTTGCCCCCGCGAGCGCCGATCCGACCTCGGTCGCCCGCCTCGCCGCCGCCGAAGCCCTCTACCTCGACGTGATGAACGCCGGTAGCGCCATCGGCGCAATCGACGCCGGCCGGTTCAGCGAATTCCAGGGCCGCGATCGAGCCGCGTGGCAGGCGGAATCGATCGCCAGGCGCAGGGCACTGGACGCCAACCTCGCGGCCATCGACGAGGTGCGGCTGGCAACCGGCGACGCGGCCGCCCTCGCCACGATGCGCAAGTCGCTCGCGTGGCTCGAGGGGGAGGGCGGGACCGGCTCCGCCGCAGGAGTCGCACCCGACTGCAAGGACGCCGCGCGCAAGGACCTCGGCTACGGGCCGCTCAGGGATGCGCTCGTCGCCTGCTTTACGGAAATCGGCAATCGCCTGCGCTTCGAGGGCGGCACCGTCGATCGCGGCTCGGCCCTGCAGCTGCTGCACGAGATCGAGGAGCCGGCGCGGCGCAAGGCGCTGTTCGACGCATTCGGTCCGCTGGGGGCCGCGCTTAACGCAGGGAACGAGCCCGACAGTCCCTACCGCCGCATGATCGCGATGGCGGCGCAGCACACGGCACGCAACGGTTCCGAGTTGGACGCGGCCGCACGTGCAATCGGCGTGACGGCCGCCGACGTCGAGCGCTGGCTGGTGCAGGTGCTCGATGCGTGGCGGCAGGTGAGCGGATCGCAGATGGTCGAGCCCTGGGACTATCGTTACGTGATCGGCGAGGCCGGCCGCCAGCTCGCGAGCCGCATTCCCGCCGGGTCGCTGGTGCCCGCGAACGAGCGCTTCTATCGCGACCTCGGCGCGGACCTGGGCGCGCTCGGCATCGTTTATGACCTCGGTTCCCGGCCCGACAAGTCTCCAGTTGCCTACAGCGACTTCCTGGTGCGAGGTCGTTACGTGGGCGGCAAGTGGCGCCCCACCGTCGCGCTCGTCGTCGGTACCTATCCATACGGCGGCCTGTTCTCGCTCAACGAGCTGGTGCACGAGAACGCTCACGCCGTGCACATCAGCGCGATCCGCAACCGGCCCGCCTACACCGACTGGCCCGACACGCTGCTCGTCGAGGCCTTTGCGGACGTGCCCTCGTGGAGCGTGTACGAGGCCGCGTGGCAGCGGCGTTACCTGCAGGCCGAGGTGCCGGAACGCACGTCGCTGCGCGCGCTCTACGGCAACGTGATGCTCGATGTCGCGTGGGCGCTGTTCGAGATCCGCCTGCTGCGCGATCCTGCGGCCGATCCGAACGCGGTGTGGACCGACATCACGAGCCATTACCTGCGCATCGTCCCCCACCCCGAGGTGCCGTGGTGGGCGATGCGCGTGCAGCTCGCGAGCGACCCGGGCTACATGGTGAATTACGGGCTCGGCGCAGTGCTGACCGCCGAGATGCGCCGGCGCGTCGTGGAGGCGATCGGGCCTTTCGATGCCGGCAATCCCGCTTGGTACGGCTGGCTCAGCGAGCAGCTGCTGGCGTTCGGCGCGGAGCACGACACGCGTTCGCTGATGCGGTCGCTGCTCGGGCGGCCGGTTGCGCCGGCTGCGCTGATCGAGCAGATCGAGCGGTGCCGGGACTGAGCGTTCGCAGCCCGATCAGTCTCCCGCGGGCGCTTCGCAACCGACGTAATCCTTCGCCGCGACCACCCCGAGGTGATTGACGACCGCGCGTTCCACGCCGTCGCTCGGCTGGTTGACGATGCGGTCGCGGATCCACATCGCGCTCGAGCCGCCGCCGTCGAGATTGACCGCCGTGCAGGCGCCGAGTTCGTCGAGGAGCTTCGCGAGTTCCGGCAGGGTCACGCCGGGCAAACCCTCGCGGCGGCCATCGACGACCACCAGGAAAAGCTGCCGCCCGTCCGCCGCAAGCCCGACGGCCGTGCGCGGATGGGGCGCGCGTGTGAAGTGATCGCTGCCAGGCAGTCGCGCGACCGGATCGCAGTCGGCGACGATCGTGGGCCACCCCGAGACGGCGCCGGTCATCCAGGGCTCCGGCGACTGCAGCGGTTCCTTGCGAGGGAAGATCCGTGCACGGTGTTCGCCTACGCCGACGACCTCCTGCCGTCGGATGCCCTGCATCGCCTTGCCCCAGACGCCGCAGGCGCCCATCGCGAGTCCGAAGGGCCGCATCTCCACGTCGAAGTAGTCGCCGTTGACGGCGACGATGGCCGAGGCCTGCCGCGCGAACTCGCTCACGGTCAGGCCGCGCGCGGGTTCCTGCGTCGTCACGAGGCGTATCGCGTCGCTGCCGAGGTCGACGCGGACGACGTGTGCGTCGAGGCCCTCGTGCAGGATCTCCCGGTATTCGACGCCGTCCGCGATCGGTTGCCAACCGTCGATCGGCGGGTCAGCCGCGGCGGTTCCGCCCCCGGCCAGCACCAGCAACAGCGGGAGTGCGACGCTGCGGCCGGCGATGACGGTACCGCCCCGGATGGCGGGCACCGGGACCCGCCGGGCGAACAGCCCGCGCGGGTCCGGCTTCGTCCGCATCAGTCCCACAGCGATACGATGTGGCCCACGTTCGGCGGCACCCGTCCGCCGTGGACCACGCGCCAGGTCTCGGCCGCGGCTGTGGGTCCGGCGGAGCGCGTTACGGCGAGCCAGTCGCGGCTGCCTGCGACGAATCGTCGCAGCGCCGTGCCGATGCGCTCCCGGTAGCCGTCGGGTCCCCAGTCCTGCAACCGCTTCTTGACCTGCGTGGGCGCGAAGAAGAACGCGGGGCGTGGGCCGGGCAGCCGCTCCGTGCGCGGTGGCGCCTCGTGGTGGCTGCGGCCGATCGCCATCGAATGGCGGAGCCGATCTGCGAAGTGCGCATGGACGCTTTCGAGCACGACGCCATTGCCGGACATGTCGATCGATACGATGGGCGCGTCGACCGGCACGACCGCGACGTCCTCGTAGCACACGGCCTCGTCGTAGCGGCCGAGCCCGTGCACGAACGCGTGGTTGGCGTTCGAGGTGACGCCGATGACCTCGAGGCCACTGCGCGCGTCGGCGCATTCGACGAATCCGACGGCGGTCTTGCTCGAGGCGCAGAGCACCAGCACGCGTGAGGCGCCGAAGTAGTCGTGGTCGAAGAAGAAGTCCTCGGCCAGGAAGCCGGTGATGAACAGGCCGCGCAGCAAGGCGTGGCGGTCCTCGGCGTCGGCGCCGGGCTGGTAGAACGGGTCGCGGTCGGTCGCGGTGCAGGCGCGGTAGACCGGCGCATGTGCGGCGCGATGCGCGCCGTCGTCGCGCAGGCCGTCGGCGGTGACTGTCACGGTCATGTCCACGTATCGCGACATCGGGAACCAGCCGTAGTAGCGGCCGCCGACAGGGACCGCGGGATGCGCCGTGTCTACGACGTCCGCCCAGCCCATCGCCGGGACGCGACCCCAGCCTGCCGCGGCGGGGAAGAAGCCCCAGTAGCCAAGGGTGTCCCCGGTGACCGCATAGGTCACGGTGTTCGCGGTCACGGCGAATCGATCGATGCGCAAGCGCACCTGACCCTGCTGCAAGTCGGCCAGGGGCTCCTCCACGAGGCGCGTTGCCCCGTGGCATGTGCGATCGATCTCGAGGTGCAGGTTGGGCATAGTAAGCGGTGCCGGTGGTCGGGTTTGCAGGACCGGGCGGGTTACGGGACAGCTTACCGGGAAACCCGACGGTTTCCGCAAACCCGACCACCGGCACCTTCATCAATCGGTGGCGTCATGTATCACTGCCAGTGCTCGGTCCTTCGCATCTCGATCGTCGTCTCGCTCGCGGTGCTCCTCACGGCTTGCGGCGGCGGAAGCGGTGATGGCGGGGGTAGCGTCACTCCTCCACCGCCGCCACCGCCGTCGATGAGCGTCGATTTTCGCGACGAGATCGTCTACCAGATTCTCACCGACCGGTTCGCGAACGGCGACGCAAGCAACGACAGCGGACGGCTGGACCGTGCCGGCGACCCCGTGGACGTCACGAACCCCGTCGGCTGGCACGGCGGCGATTTCGCGGGTATCCGCCGCAAGATCGAGGAAGGCTACTTCCAGTCCATGGGCTTCACCGCCCTCTGGATCTCGCCGGTCGTGCTGCAGGTGCCGCCGCCCGGCAACGGCGGGGGCGTCAATGCAGGCAGGCCGTTCGTCGGCTTCCACGGCTACTGGGCCGAGCGATTCGACGAGATCGAGCCGCACTTCGGCGACCTTGCGGCGTTGCAGGCCCTCGGCGTCGCGGCGGAGACCGCCGGGATCGAGCTGGTGGTGGACGTGGTGGTTAATCACACCGGTCCGGGGTCGATGCTCGTCGCCCAGCATCCCACCTGGTTCCGCACCGGCAGCGCGTGCGGCTCGGACGAGGTCACGATGTGCCTGGCGGGGCTGCCGGACTTCAGGCAGGAGGTGGCGGGCGTCCCCGAGTTCCTGCTCGGTACGATCGATTACCTGCGCGACAACGTGCCGCAGATCGACGGCCTGCGCATGGATACGATGAAGCATGTCGGCGACGCGTTCTGGACGCGGTTCTTCGCGGCCGGGAGCCCCGGCGACCGGCGGGAGTTGTGGACGGTCGGCGAGGTGTTCGACGCGAGCATCCCGAGGCTTGCGCATTACGTCGACGACCTCGGTTCGCCGTCGGTGTTCGACTTCCCGCTCAAGTTCGCGATCATCGACAGCCTCGCGCGCGGCGGCAGCACCCGGCGGCTCGCGGACGTGCTGGCGCAGGACGGTGAGCACCAGGATGCGACGCGGCTCGCGACCTTTCTCGACAACCACGACGTGTGGCGGTTCGCGTCGGAGGCCGAGGCGGCGGGTGCGAGCCCGGGCGAGGCAGACCGGCGGCTCGATCTGGCGCTGACCTTCCTCTACACGGTGCGCGGCATTCCGGTTGTGTACTACGGCACCGAGATCGCAGCGCGCGGCGAAGGCGATTCGTATGACCGGCCGATCGGCGCCTCGAGCCGCGAGGACATGGATTTCGCGGCGCTTGCGGCTTCGCGCTTCGACGAGCGCTTGAAGGCGCTGGCCGACGCGCGTGGGCAGTTCCCGGCGCTGCGCCGGGGCGCGCAACGCACGCTGCACGCGCCGGGCTCGAACTGCCAGCCGGCAGCATCGTCGCTCGACCCTGCGGCCGATTTCGGCGACCGCCTGTTCGCGCGCGGCAGCTTCGACAGTTGGGCGAACCCGCCGCCGGAGACGCAGCGGCTGGTGAATCTCGGCAGCCGACAGTACGAGGCGGCCTTCGCGCTGACCGCCGGTGCGCACCAGTTCAAGATCGCGGCGGCGGACTGGACGCCGGAATTCAGCAATCCAGACCGCGACACAGTGGTCGGCGCGCCGATCACGTTGCGCACGGCGGTGGGGACGACGACCAACAGCCGAATTTCGATAGCGACGGCAGGTTGTTACGCGTTTGCGCTCAATGCGACGAACACGGCCAGCCCAGTGCTGACCGTTTCAGCGCGGGCGACTGGCGTGGCAGACCCGGACGTGTTCGCGTTCGCACGCACGCTCGCGGGGCAGAGGTCCGTCATCGTGGTGGTGAACAATGAGGAAAGCGTTGTCGACCTCGGCGACCTGCCGGGCGGCGGCATCGACGTACAGGGGGTGGTCGCGAACGGTGCGGTCGTCGAGATCACGGGTGCCACCGGGCTCGACCTGCAGGTGACCGGCGGACGGCTGGTTGGGCAGGTTCCGGCACTGACTGCAGTCGCCGTGGCGAACTGAGAGGTGCCAGTGGTCGGATCCGTCGGATGTTGCACCGCCACATCCGACGGATCCGACCACTGGCACCTCTCAGAGCCGGCGGGCGAACCAGTCGCGGCCGGGTCGCCGAACGGGCCATTGACGAGCCACGGCTGGAAGATCGGGCGCATGGCCGTGGTTTCCCGCGATCCCCCCGGGCGCCGCATCCGCGCGAACCCGACCGCGTAATACCGAGATGCCAGGCTGCGGAGTTCGGTCGGATAATCGGCACGTGCGCGAAAACCGTGTCGTGGCAGCCGGATTGCTGGCTTGCCTGACCGCCTGCGGCGGCGGTGGCGGCGATGAGGATTGGTTGTACCCGATCTGGGTGCCCTCGGACGTCGTCGTCGCGGACATCGATGGCGACGGCCGCAACGACGTGCTCACCCTGGGTCAATACACGGCCAGCGCCTCGCAACGGGAAGGCCGCCTCACGATCCATCCCCAGGCCTCGCCCGGATCCTTCGGCGAGGGCCGGACCAGTGCCGTTGGTCTTTTCCCCTGGCGCCTCGCAGTCGGCGACATCGACGGCGACGATCGAATCGACGTCGTCGTCGCGGACGTCGACGACAACGCTGTCTGGTTGCTCCTCCAGAGCCCCGCCGAACGGGGGCGTTTCCTCGCGCCACGCCGTCTTGCGACCGGCGTGATCCCCTACGACATCACGATTGGCGACCTGAACGGAGACGGCGCCCCCGACGTCGCCATCCCGGACGCCCGCAGCGGCTCCGGCCGACTGGTGCTGCTGTACCAGGACCCCACCGTGCGAGGGTCGTTCGAGCCCGGGACCAGCCTCGCCTTGCCAGGCATCTCGTCCAGCGCGGTCGCGAGCGCCGACCTCGACGGCGACGGCCGTGCGGACCTCGCCATGGCCCTCGCCACGACGAGCAGCGGCAACGCCTCGCAGCAGCGGCTGGGATTCAGCCTGCAGCAGCAGGACGGCTCGATGGGTACCGTCACGACCCTGGCGCCGCAGACGGGCCTCAACGTCGAACGACTTTCCATCGCCGACTACGACGGAGACGGCCGGCGCGACCTGTTCGCCTACTTCACCCCGGCCAGTACCCCGTACGACGCGAAGCTGACGGTGCTCCTGCAGGGCCCCGTACCGACCAGCTTCCTCGCCCCGGTCGACACTACGGTCCAGGGTCTCAGGGGACTCAATGACGCGGTCTTTGCGGACCTCGACGGCGACGGACGTCCCGACGCGGCATTGACAGGGTTCTACCCGGTCGGATCACCCTCGACGGTGGAGTCGCGTCTCAGTCGCCTGACGCAGTCCGGCAACGGCGGATTTGCGCTCACGGCGACCCGGGACCTGCCGTTTCCCGCAAGTCGCGTCACCGCCGGCGACGTCGACGGCGACGGTCGCAACGAGATCGTCGTGGTGGGTGGCGAGTCCCAGTATCTCGTGCTCGACTGACGCGCCCCCTATCCGTAACTCTGGTACCGCGGCTGGTACATCTGCGAGCGCATCAACTCGAGCAGGTCGGCCGGCGGCTCGATCTCGGCGAGGCCCTGCGCAATCGCGATCTCGCCAACCCGGGCTGCGATGTGCGCCGACACGTCGCGGACACGGTTGAGCGGCGGGTACAGGCTGCCCTGCGCGAGGTCTTCCTCGCTCACGTGCGCCGCGAGCGTGCGCGCGGCGGCCATGAACATCTCGTCCGTCACGCGCGAAGCGCGCACCGTGACGATCCCGAGTCCGACGCCTGGGAAGATGTACGAGTTGTTCCCCTGCCTCGGCACGAAGCGACGCCCGTCCGGCTGGACCACGGGGTCGAACGGGCTGCCCGAAGCGAACAGCGCCTTGCCGCCCGACCACGCGTAGGCCTGCTCGGCCGTGCACTCGGACTTCGAGGTCGGGTTCGAGAGCGCGAATACGATCGGCCGCTCGTTCAAGCGTGCCATCTCCTCGATCACCGCGCGGTCGAACATTCCGGGTGTCGCGCCCACGCCGATGATCGCGGTCGGCTTCAGCACCTTCACGGCGCCGAGGAAGTCGGCGATCGGCGCGTGCTCGTGCGCATACGGCTTCTTGTGCTCGGCGAGTCCGCCGCGGCTCGCGACGACCAGCCCCTTCGAATCCACCATCCAGCAGCGCTTGCGTGCCGCCGCGGGATCGAGCCCGTCCGCAACCATCCCTGCGCACAGCAGGTCGGAGATGCCGGTCGCGGCTTCGCCGGCGCCGAGGCACAGGAACGTCTGGTCCGACATGCGCTTCCCGGTGACGCGCAGCGCCGAAAGGATGCCGCTCACCGCGACCGAGGCCGTGCCCTGGATGTCGTCGTTGAAGCAGCAGACCTTGTCGCGGTACTTGCGCAGCAGGCGGAAGGCATTGTGATTGGCGAAATCCTCGAACTGCACCACGATGCCCGGGAACACCTGCTGGGTGGCCTCGATGAACTCGTCGACCAGTTCGTCGAGCTCGTCGCCCACGAGGCGCTTGCGCCGGATGCCGAGATAGAGCGGGTCGTCGAGCAGCGCCTGGTTGTTGCTGCCGACGTCGAGCATGACCGGCAGGCAGCGCCGCGGATGCAGCCCTGCGCACGCGGTGTAGAGAGCGAGCTTGCCGATCGGGATGCCCATGCCGTTCGCGCCGAGGTCCCCGAGACCGAGGATGCGCTCGCCGTCGGTCACGACGATCATGGCCGCCTCGCGGTACGGCCAGTTGCGCATCACCTGCGCGATGTGGCCGCGGTCGTCGGCGGAGATGAACAGGCCACGCGGGCGGCGGTAGATGTGCCCGAATTGCTGGCAGGCGAGCCCGACCGTGGGCGTGTAGATGATCGGCATCATCTCGTCGGGGTTCTCGGTGATGACGCGGAAGAAAAGCGCCTCGTTCCGGTCATGCAGCGACTCGAGCAGGATGTACTTGGCGAGCGGGGTCTGCAGGCGGTTGAAGTTCTCGAGCACGCGTGCGACCTGGTCCTCCATCGTGCAGATGTAGGGCGGGAGCAGTCCGCGGAGGCCGAGCGCGTCGCGCTCCTGCTCGGTGAAGGCCGTGCCCTTGTTCAGGTTCGGATCGCGCAGCAGCGACATGCCGCGGGGAAACCAGTCGGGAAGGGGAGGTGGATGGGGACGGCCGGATCGTGTGGGTTGCATGCAAACCTCCGGGGCGCCGACGGGCGGCGCCGGTTCATGGCGCTGCGAACCTTAAACCGGTCCCTGCCGCATCGGACTAAGCAAAACCCGACATAGACAGCCGCGCCGGCTATTTCTCCGGCCCGCTGGGCAGCCGCCATTCGCCCGTCCGGGAATCGAGCTTGTGGCAGTGCATGCAGTCGCTCCTGAAGTTCGTCACGCAGGCGTCCGTCGCTCGCCTTGGCCTTGTCGACGACGTGGCAGTCGACGCAAGCATTCGGATACGCATCCAGCGCCGCGGAGACCGCACCGCAAGACGCTCCCGTCATCGCGGCAAGCGCCCGCGTCGCCTCCGGTGCAAAGGCGCAATGTGCCGGGGAATGATTATCATCTCTCGCGCGGCGCTTTCGTGCATGATGCGCCGGTCGCGCGGGGGTGTTTCAACAATGAAGAACTTGAACCCGGCAACGCTTTTCCGTTCCGAAGGTCGCCGCGCGGCGACGCTCGCGGCGCTCATCGCGATCGTGTTCGCGGCCCTCGGCACCGTCCGCGCCTTCGCCCCCGCCAGCCTGCTCGTCGAGGCCCCGTTCGATCTCGACCTCGCGTTGCGCACACTCTCGCTGGGCTGGTTCGTGCCGCGCAACGCGACCCCGGTCGCCATCGTGGAAATCGACGCGGCGACTTACCGCGCCTGGGGATCGCCTGCGGTCACGCCGCGCGCAGCCATCGCGCGCCTGCTGCGGGTCACCACCGACGCGCAGCCGCTGGCGGTCGTAACGGACATCGACCTCTCGTGGGGAGACGGCGAGGCGGCGCCCGGGCCAGGCCACCATGCGCTCCGGGAATTCCTCCGGCAGTACCGGGGCGCGGCGCCGATCATCTTCCCGAAGCGCGTGGAGCCAGCGGCGGACGGCACGTTGCGGACCGCGGCGAGCCCGTTCGACGCGATCGTCGCGGGGAACTCGCAGTTGGCCTGGGCGCACGCGAGGTTCCAGACCGACGGCAGCGGCGCGGTGCGTGATTGGGCGCCGTGGCTCGCGGTGTGCGACGACGATGGCCCGGGCTGGCTGCCGTCGGTGACGACGCGGATCGCCGCCATGGCCGCGCGCCTGCCGGCCGGCCTCGAGCGCCCGGCCGTGCCGGCGTCGCCCGATTCGTGCCTCGCTGGCGACGCCACGCCGACCGAGCGCCTGCTGGTCGGCACGCGTCTCACCGGAAAGGCGCGGCGGGCCCTGTCCGCGGACGCGAGCGTCGTGTCCGCCGCGATGCTGCTCGATCCCGGAGTCGAGGTCGACGGGGCGCAGGTCTTCGGCGGACGGGTGGTGTTCATCGGTGCGACGCACCCGAGCTCCGGCGATTTCTGGCTGACCCCGAGCGGCGTGCTGCCGGGCGTCGAGCTGCTTGCGAACACCGTGCGTTTCGCACCGCTCAGGACGCGGCCGGGACTGGCCGCCGAGACCTGGTACCGTGTCAACGCGATCGCGCTGTTCGCGATTTTCGCGGCACTCGCCTGGTCGCTGCGTGGACTCGTCGCAGTGGTCGCAGTCATGATCACAGCGCTCCTCTACGTGTCGGCCGCGATCGGCCTCGTCGACTACTACGCCGTGTTCAATGCCCTCGAGGCGGCGATCCTGCTGATGATCGTGTACAAGGCGCTCGAAGTCGTGGTCGAATTCATCGTGGAATGGCGCCGGACGCGCCGCGATCATGCAAAGGGATTCGGCGGCTGGCTGCAGACCCTGAAGGCAGCCTGCGTGCGGCAGGATTGAGGGAGGGCTCGCGCATGACAGTGAATCGCCACGTTGCCGCCGCCGCGATGCTTGCGCTCGCGGTCTCGATCGCGTGCACGGCGGTCGCCGGGGCCGCGACGGATGCGGGAGTCGGAGTGGTCGCGGAGTACCGTCCCGCGGCCAGTCGCTTCACGTTTGCGCGAGCGCCGGGAGGGCAACCGGTGCCCGTGAAGATCGGGACGGTCGTGCAGGCGGGCGACAGCGTGAAGCTGCCCTCGGGCGCCAGCGTCACGGTGCAGCTGGCCAGTGGACAGGCGAGCATCTTCAACGGCCCGGGCACGTTCGTTGTACCCGACGCGAAGCCGCTCGGCAGGATCGCCGCGATCCTCAAGTCGATCCCGGCGCTTTTCGACGACGAGTACCGGATGGCGGGCACCGCGGCCTCGCGCGGTAGCGAGGACTGCGCGAAGAAGGGCGAGCCGGTGAAAGCCATCGAGGTGCCGATCCTGGTGCCGGGCGCGCGCATCGTGGCGGGCGAGCGCGACCTGCCGCTCGCGTGGCGCGGCGGCTGCGCGCCGTTCGTGGTCAAGGTGCTGTCCGGGACGCAAAGCCTCGTGCACCGCGAGTCCATCGAGGGGCGGCAGGTGCGGCTCGACGACGTGCCGCTCACGCCCGGCCACTACAGCGTCATGATCAGCGACGCGACGACCTTGCGCTTCGAGACCGCCCTGGAGGCCGTTGCCACAGGACCCGTGCCGCCGCCCGAGATCGCGGCGGACGCGAGTCCGCTCGGCGTGGTGGCGCAGGCCGTGTGGTTCGCCGAGCAGGACGGCGGGCGCTGGCGGCTCGAGAGCTTCGAGCGCCTGCGGCCGCTCATCCGCGCGGGTGATCCCCTGGCGGGCGCCATCGGCGATGGCGTCCTCTGGGGCGCTGCCGCACCCTAGGAGGTGCCAGTGGTCGGATCCGTCGGATCCGACCACCGGCACCTCCAGTACCTCTAGTACCCTGTGCGGCTTCATCGCCCCGCCCTGTGCCGACCTTGCAAACGTCGAACCCCACGCCGCTCGGAACCCTGCGCCGGGTCTTCGGGCACCAGGACTTCCACGGCGCGCAGCGCGAGATCGTCGAGCACGTGGTCGCGGGCGGCGATGCGCTGGTGCTGATGCCCACCGGCGGCGGCAAGTCGCTGTGCTACCAGCTGCCCGCGCTGCTGCGCCCGGGAACCGCCGTCGTCGTCTCGCCGCTCATCGCGCTCATGCAGGACCAGGTGGCGGCGCTGCAGCAACTCGGCATCCGCGCGGCGTTCCTCAACTCGACGCTGGACGCGGCGCAGGCCCGAGCCGTCGAGCGTGACCTCGTCGCCGGGGAACTCGACCTCCTCTATGTCGCGCCCGAGCGCCTCACGACGCCGCGCTGCCTCGAACTGCTCGACCGCGCGAACATCGCGCTCTTCGCCATCGACGAGGCGCATTGCGTCTCGCAGTGGGGCCACGATTTCCGGCCGGAGTACCTGCAGCTTTCCGTCCTGCACGAGCGCCACGGTGGCATCCCGCGCATCGCGCTCACGGCCACGGCGGATCCGCAGACCCGCGTCGAGATCATCGAGCGCCTGGCGCTGGAGGACGCGCGCGTCTTCGTTTCGAGCTTCGACCGCCCCAACATCCGCTACACGATCGCCGACAAGCGCGATGCCCGCGCGCAGCTGCTCGCCTTCATCCGCGACGAGCACCCGGACCAGGCGGGGATCGTCTACTGCCTCTCACGCAAGCGAGTCGACGAGACCGCGGAGTGGCTGACCGGCCAGGGCGTACGGGCACTGCCGTACCACGCCGGTCTCGACGCGGCGACACGCGCCGACCACCAGGCGCGCTTCCAGCGCGAGGACGCGATCGTCATGGTCGCGACCATCGCGTTCGGCATGGGCATCGACAAGCCCGACGTGCGCTTCGTCGCGCACCTCGACCTGCCGAAGAGCATCGAGGGCTACTACCAGGAGACGGGCCGCGCGGGTCGCGACGGTCAGCCCGCCGACGCATGGATGGTCTACGGGCTCGGCGACGTGGTGCAACAGCGGCGCATGATCGAGGCGTCGGAGGCGAGCGAGGACTACAAGCGCATCTCGACCGCCAAGCTCGACGCGCTGCTCGGGCTCTGCGAGTCGGCGCAGTGCCGCCGCGTGCGACTGCTCGCCTATTTCGGCGAGGCCATCGCGCCCTGCGGCAACTGCGATACCTGCCTCGACCCGCCGCAGACCTGGGATGCGACGGTCGCCTCGCAGAAGGCGCTCTCCGCGCTTTATCGCACCGGCCAGCGTTTCGGCGCGGTGCACGTGATCGACGTGCTGCGCGGCAAGGAAACCGAGCGCGTCCAGCGCTGGGACCACCAGCAATTAGGCGTGTTCGGCATCGGCGCGGACCTCGATGAGTCGGCGTGGCGCGACGTGTTCCGGCAGCTCGTGGCGCTCGGCTTCGTCACGGTCGATCACGCGGCCTACGGCGCGCTGCGGCTCACGGAGGCGAGCCGTGCGGTGCTGCGCGGCGAGCGTACCGTGGAGATGCGGCGCACGGCGGAACGGAAGCGGAAGGCGAAGACGACCCGCACCCAGGTGGCCGAGGCGACCGGCGCGGTGGACGCCGGTGGCGCTCCCGACCGGTTGGCGAAGCTGAAGGCGTGGCGCCTCGTGGAAGCGCGTCGGCTCGGATTGCCCGCCTACGTGGTCCTGCACGATGCGACGTTGAACGAAATCGCCCTGCGACAGCCGCGCGACCTGGCGGCGCTCGCGCTCGTGCCCGGGATCGGCGTGCGCAAGCTCGAGCGTTACGGCGAGGCGCTGATCGAACTCGTGCTCGAGCCCGGGGCCTGAAGCCGCGCGCGGCGGCGCTGTTCCTCGAGGACCTGCTCGAGCTGCAGGCCGGTGCTCTTTGCGATGAACGGCAGCACCGGGTGCGAGCGATCGCGCGGCAGGCTCATGCCGTGGCGGCGCTCCCACAGGTTGATGCGCGTCTCGGGGGAACTCTCCATCGCCGTCTGCAGGCCGAGGTCGCGCAGCTTGCGCTCCTCGAGCGCGGCTTGTTCCGCGGCGATGCGCTGGCGGCGCTCCAACGCGATGTCGCCGAGCGCGCCGTGGGGCGGCTCGCCGCTGAAAATCTGGGACTTGTCGTACTTGTTGTACATGGCTCGCTCGAATTCGCGGGTGGGGACTCGTCTTTATACGCTCAATGAGCGTGGCCCGGGCCGGCATCGGTCCGGCGGCGCATCGAGACGAGAAGGGGACGCGTTACGCGTGAGCGTTCAGGCGAGAGCGACGAGCGAGGCGAGTTCGTGGCCGGCGTGATCGAGGCTGCTGCCCGGGCTCACCACGGACTGGCCCGCGTCAGCCCAGTGCAGGATCCCGCCGGCGAGCGACACGGGGCTCGTGAATCCCAGCCGCTGCAAGGCCTCGGCGGCGAGTGCCGAGCGTCCGCCACTCAGGCAGTAGAGCACCACCGGACGCTCGCGGTGCGAGAGCGCCTCCGCCGTCTGGTAGTTGACCGCCGGATGACCGTCGACCTCGAACTCCAGCAGTCCGCGCGGGATGTTGACCGCGCCGGGCAGGTGTCCGTCGGCGAACTCGTCTGGCTCGCGAACGTCGACGACCGGGGCTCCCGCCTCCTGCAGCGCCAGCAACTCCGCCGCCGTGACTTCACGAATGCGCGACTTTGCGGCGCTGACGAGGTCCTGGACGCTCAAGTGCTGATGACGGCTCATGGCGGGGATGTTCCGGCCGTGCGGTCCGCTCCGTCCAATCACCGTGCGTCAGGCCGTCATGCCCGCCGGTTCTTAGGCAGGCGCGGCTTCCAGCCAGCGGTTCCCGGCTACTCGACCGTGGCCGCCCAGTCGCGCAGAGCCTCCGCGAGGTGGCGATCGGCCTCGCGGATGCGCGGCCCGGAAGGCACGCAGCTCATCCGCGGCGGACGCGCGATCACCGGAGCCGTAGAGCTCCTCGATGCGAGCGGCCCAGGCCTCGGGCTCGAGCACGGAGGCCGTGGCCTCCATCGCAGCCCGCGACCTCCCGAGCGCGCGGTCCGCGTGGGCTGCAACCCCAGCGGGTGCTGCCTCGATGGAGGCCGTGGAGGGCGCCTCCGCTGGCGGCAACGACCTCGTTTGCGCCGGAGGCGGCGGTACGGGCGCCATGGGCGTCGGTGCCTCGCTGCGCGACTCGAATGCCGGCAGCGTGGATTGCACCTCGGGAGCGGCGCCGGCAGCCGTATCCGTGGTCGTCTCCCGGTCCTCCGACTCGCCCGTCGCTTCCGTGGAGATCACGGCCGGTGCGCGTGCAGGCGCAGGCGCGGTCTGCTCGATCGAAATCGCAGGTGCGACGTCGTTGTCGCGAGGAATCGTCTGCACCAGCACGAACGCGAGGCCCGCAACGGTCGCCGCGGCAGCGAGCGGTTGCCAGGACGCCCACCGCATGCGCCGCGGCGGAACCGCCTTGCGCGCAGGCAGTGCGCCCCCCGCCACTGGACGTTCCTGCTCGCGCCCGACCTCCGCCCGCGCCGCCGCGAGGATCGCCGCGTCGATGCGGGCGCTCGGCCCCTCGTTCGAGGTCGCACGCCAGGCCTGGTCGACGGCATCGTCGACCGAACGCGCGTCATCGGGTCGTTCGGTGCTCATTTCAGGTCCTCCAGCGCCGCGCGCAGCCGCCGGTAGGCGTAGCGCAGCCGGCTCTTGACGGTCTCGGCGGGTACGCCCGCGAGCCGCGCGATCTCCTCCAGCGACAGGCCCGCCTCGACATGCAGCAGGAATGCATCACGCTGCGGGCCGGGCACGTCGGCAAGCGCGGCGACCAGCCGCTCGCCGGCCTCGGCGTCGATCGTCGAGGCCAGCGGACCGTCGGCGTCGTCCGTCGCGGGTTCGCAGTCCGCCTCTTCGTCGAGCGAGGTGAACCGTTCCCCGCGGCGCGACCGCCAGTGATCGACGAGCCGGTGCCGTGCGAGCGTGTAGAGCCAGGTCGTGAAGCGCGCATCGGGCGCGTAGTGCCCGCGGGCTTTCACGACCCTCATCCACACGTCCTGGTGCAG
Source organism: uncultured Gammaproteobacteria bacterium (assembly GCA_963778185.1). Lineage (GTDB taxonomy): Bacteria > Pseudomonadota > Gammaproteobacteria > Steroidobacterales > Steroidobacteraceae > RPQJ01. The sequence goes on from CAVZTF010000004.1 coordinate 298,482, forward strand.
TTCGTCGGCCACGGCGCGGTCTGACGTGTGGCGCAGCAGGTATCGGTAGGTCGGGGCCTTGTGCCGCTCGTACAGTCGCTCGAACGAGGCTGCGTCGCCCCGCGCATAGGCGAGCATCAGCGCCTCGTCGGCCCCATCCGTGCCCGATATGCCCGCCGCCCTCATGCGACGGGCAGTATCGGCGGGGCCGGCCTGCGCGGCAATGCTCGCCATGCGCTCGCCGGGTCAAGGATCCGGGACGAAGCCGAACGAGCCGGGGAATGGATTCGGCTCGCGCCACGGGTATTGGTGCGCCGGCAGCACGCCCATGGCGAGCAGGTTCTCGCGACGGTCGTAGCGGATGACGACGCGTTCGTCGGGGCGGCGGCTCGCCCGCTCGAACTGCACGTGCTCCACCGGCGAGTATTCGCTGCGGCCATGGCCGGTGCCGAGCTGTGGCTCGATCGCGGGCACGCTCATCACGCTCCGGCGTTCGCTGCGCATGTCCGCGTCTCGCGCGGTCGACTCGGCGGCCGAGGGTGCGGCACGGCCGGCGGCGGGCGAGGGCGGTGCGATCTTCTCGTGCTCGTAGTAGCGCGGCTGGTACTCGCGCTCGCGGAACAGCGCGACGCCGATGACGCCGAGGTCGTCGGGGCGGCCGGTACGCGTGGCGTAGGCGTCGCCGGGGTCGGAGAAGTAGAACGCGGCGGTACGGTCGAGGCCCTTGCGCCAGCCCTCGATGTTGACGTATCCGCCGGGCTCGATGACGTAGCCGGACTGGTCGGGCGTGGCGGTCTCGCCGGTGACGACGTTGACTCCGTCCACGCTCACCACGGCGAGCACGCGCCCGCCGGTCGTGTTGCGGATGCGGATCGCGTATTCGTTGCCGGGCTGGCCGACGACGTACTTGCGGCCGCGGTGCCGGTGCGTCTCGAGCACGAGTCCTTCGCTGCGGTCGTAGATGTCGACGTTCGCGAGGGGCGCGGCGCAGGAGACGGTGAGGGGCGCGATGACGGCGGCGAGTGCGGGGCCGGCGAGCAAGGCCGTGCGGGCACGCTTGCGGGAGGTGGCATTGGACATGGTGGTCGCTCCGTTTGCAGGGTGTTCATCCCTGTAAACGCAGCGGCCGGGCGGGCGGGGTTAAAGCTCGTCAGTGTTCCGCGGCGCGGGCCGCAACGACCTCGATCTCGACCAGGGCGCCGGGCATGGGAAGCCCGGCGACCTGCACCGTCGTGCGGGCGGGCAGGTTGGGCTGGGCCGTGGTTCCGAAGAACTGCCGGTAGGCCTGCATGAGCCCATCGAAGTCCATGGCCCCGCCCTTGCGCGGGTCGCCGACGAGGAACACGTTCATCTTCACGACGTCGGCCATGGTGAGGCCTGCGGCCTCGAGCTCGCGCGCGATCTTGCCGAGCACGCTCAGCGTCTGCGTTGCCGTATCGCCGTATCGCTCGATGCTGCCGGCGCGCGCGGCAGGGTCCGCGACGTCGGCCAGCGTGCCGCTCAGGAAGACGATGCCGGAGCCCGCCGGCACGGTGATGCTGGAGGAGATCGGGAAGCCGGCAGCCCCGCGTCTCACGATGTCCTGCGCCTGCACCGTTGCAACGGCGGCGAGGCCGGCGAGGCCGGCGAGCACGGCGCCGAGGTGCACACGCCTCACGATTTCATCTGCGACTGGAGGTAGTTCTGCAGGCCGACGCGGCCGATCAGCTCGAGTTGCGTCTCGAGGAAGTCGATGTGCTCTTCCTCGGACTCGAGGATGTCCGCGAGGAGCTCGCGGCTCACGAAGTCACCGACCTTCTCGCAGTGGACGATGGCAGCCTTGAGGTCCGGGTGACCGAGGTGCTCGAGCTTCAGGTCACCCTCGAGAATCTCCGCGACGTCCTCGCCGACCATGAGCTTGCCGAGCTGCTGCAGGTTCGGCAGCCCCTCGAGGAACAGGATGCGCTCGATCAAGCGGTCGGCGTGCTTCATCTCGTCGATCGATTCGTGCTGCTCGTAATCGCCGAGCCTGTCGAAGCCCCAGTTCTTCAGCATCCGCGCGTGGAGGAAGTACTGGTTGATCGCCGTGAGTTCGTTCTTGAGGATCTTGTTCAGGTGCGCAATGACGTCGGCGTCGCCCTTCATGGCGAAGTCCTCCAGTGGCGGGATTGCGTGGTGGGGCCCGTGGCCCCGCGTGTGGCTACGCAGCCTGCGGCGAGGGGCCGCGGGAATCAAGTCTCTCGTCCAGCATCTCGCGGGCGCAGGGCTCGCAGGCGCCACAGCAGGTAGCCACGCCGGTGCACGCCTGGAGCTGCTCGAAGGAGCGCGCGCCTTCCTGGATCGCCTGGCTCAGGCGCTGGTCGGAGATGCCGTGGCAGACGCAGACGTACATGGTTCGGGTCCTCGGCGCTAATCCTATCGTCGCCCGTTCGCGAATGCAAACGATTCGTATTAAGGAATTACCGAGGGGCCGCAATGCCATGGGTGGCGTTGGAATTATGGTAGAAGGGCCTCCCGATTGCCCGACCGTGGGCCGGGAAGACACCACACAACAACGGCATCAAGGGGTTACACATGAATACCATGCGAGTCCTGGGGGTTTCGTTGCTGCTCGCAGGCGGGAGCGCCTACGCCGAGGAAACGCTGCACCTCGTGGAGCGCGCCACCACGGACGCCGTTACCGATACCGGGGCCAAGGATGACTCGGCCGGCGACATCCTGACGTTTGCCAACGAGGTTTTCGATCGCGCGAATTCGGCCAGGGTGGGTGACAACCAGGGATTCTGCGTGCGTACGGTGGTCGGCAAGTCGTGGGAGTGCTGGTGGACCTTGTCGTTGAAGGACGGGCAGATCACCGTCCAGGGGCCGTTCCTCGACAAGGGGGACTCGGTGCTCGCGATCACCGGCGGGACTGGCAAGTACGCCTCGGCGCGCGGCCAGATGAAGCTGCACGCGAGGAACGAGAAAGGCACGGAGTACGATTTTGCCTACGAACTGGAATGACCGGGCGCCGGCACGCGCGGTCGTCGCCCTGGCGTGACCGGAGCGGCTGACGAGCGGGACGCGGCTCGACGCGCCCTCATGGACCAGGCGCGCGCGCAGGCCGAGCGCGACAAGGCCATGGCGCCGCGGCACGTGGTGCCGCGCGTCATCGCGGCCGTGCTCGCCGCCCTGGTCGTGTCGGTCGTCATGCTGGGCTTCGACTCGTTCCTGACCGCCGTGCAGAAGGTCCTGGAAATCCAGCCCGCCGAACCCGAGCCCGATCCCGCCGAGCCCATGCCCGCGTTCGCCGTCCCGGCGCCGCCCGCAGAGCCCGTGCCAGCCGACGACTAGAGGTGCCAGTGGTCGGATCGGTCGGGTCCGACCACTGGCACCTCTCAGCAGCCTTCCTTCTTTTTCTTTTTCGGCGCGGCGGGCACGGAAGGGCCAGGGGCCACGGGCGCGGCCAGCCTGGGTAGCTCCGTCGCTGCGGCCGGAGCGGCGGCCTCGCCGCCCATGCGCGCCTGTCCGCCGAAGAACTGCGCGAGCGCCGCAGCACGCTCGAACCGCGCGCGATCGGCCGGTGTGGCGTCGGTCGCCTGGGTCGGGAACAGCACCTCGTCCTGCCAGTTTTCGAGCCCGCCGAGCAACATGTACACGGCGTCGTAGCCCTGCGCGCGCAGCAACATCCACGCCTGCGCCGAATGGATTCCGCCCTCGGAGTACAGGACGAGCTTCTCATTGCGCAGCAGCGGGTAATCCTGCAGTCCGGACAGCGTTACGTTCTCCGCGGTCGGAATGTGGTACGCGGAGTATTCCTCGTCCGTGCGCAGGTCGAGCAGCCGGTAGTCCGAACGTCCCTCGACGATCCACGCCGCGAGCTCCGGAGGGGTCACGTGGTCGACTTCCTCCTCGACCACGAGCGCGAGCTCGTGCGCATCGAGTTTCACGAACGGCCCGCGGTGCGGTTGGCTGAAGAGCGCCACCGCGCCGAGCACCAGTGCGAGCGCGCCGAGCTTCTGGTTCAGCGTCAGTGCCGGCCGTTTCATGTCCGGTCTCCGAAGCGCCGTTCGACCAGCGTCGCGCCCCAGAAGCCCACGACCGCGATCACCACGACCGCAAACACCACGAGGCCCCACGGCACCTCGAACACCTCGGGCAGCGTGACCTGGCCCATGGCATCCGAGTTCACGAAGTCCTTGATCGAGGGATACACCTGCGCGTACACGAACGTGCCGGCGAAGATGCCGAGCGCGTAGAGCACCGCGTCGAAGCGGCCGGTCGCGAGCGCGGCCAGCGACGTGCCCGGGCAGTAGCCGCCGATCACGAACCCGACGCCGAGCACGAGGCCGCCAAGGATCTGCGGACCGAGGTGCGTCGGCACGAGGTACACGAGGCTCAGGTCCAGCCAGCCGATCCACCCGAGGTAGGTGACGCCGAGCATCGCCGTGACGATGGCCGTGAACATCACCTTGAACACGGACATGTCGTAGAGATAGAACTGGGCCGCGAGCTTGCGCGCGCTGCCGAACCCGGCCCGCTCGAGGGCGAAGCCGAAGCCGAGCCCCAGCACGAACGCGAGCACGAGCGACATCTCGTCGCCGAAGAAGCCGTACTTGTAGAGGGGTGTCATCATCGCCATTGCCACCGCATGAACCAGGCGACCGCGTAGCCGCCGACGAAGACCATGAGCATGAAGGCCCAGCTGCCGACGTTGAGCAGCGCGCCGCCAGTGAGCGCCTGGCCGCTGGTGCAGCCGCGCGCGAGGTGAGCGCCGACCGCCATCAGCATGCCGCCCGCGAACGCGCACGCGAGCCGCACGGCCGTCGAGACCCGCGGCCCTTTCTCGACCGCGAAGTGGGCGCGTCCCGCAATCAGCCCGGAAAGCAGCGCGCCGGCCATGACGCCGACCACCTCGAACACCAGCCACGCCTTGAGCGGGTGCGTGGTGCCGTCGCCGAGGTACTGCTGCATGTACTCGTTGCCCTGCGCATGAGCCGGCGCGACCAGGCTCACGAGCCAGCTCAGGGTCGAGCTGAACGCGCCTGAGGCGCCGAGGCCGCGACCCACGAGCACGAAGGCCGCGAGCAGCACGAGCCCGAGCCCGATGCCCGCGAGATACGGGTTCAGGTAGGGGCTGGGGGAACGTGGGTTCATGGCGATATCCAGTGGCTGTACTGTCCGGCCGAGACGATGACGAAGCGCAGCGCAAGGCCGCCCGCCATCACGAGGATCGGCGCGACCAGGGTGTGGGAAATGCGGTGCGAGGCCATGAGCGACTGGATCGCGAGCGGCAGCACGATGCCGAGACCGACGACCAGCACCCAGAACGCGGCGGTGTAGGGCCCGCCGAGCAGCAGCGCGGCGGCGTTCGCGTGCACCTCGCCCGAGGTCAGGTGCCCGATGAGGAACAGGGCGATCAGCGCGAGCTCGACCATCAGGAACACGTTGTCCGCCCGCAGCAGGGTCGCCTGCTCCGTGTCGTCACGCGAGATCATGTGAGCGAACGCCGCGCCGGTCGACAGGCCCGAGACCAGGAAGAGCGGGCCCAGCGCCGCGCTCGCCCACAGCGGTCGCGCGCCCAGGCTCGAGAGCAGGATGCCGGTGTATACGCCGAGCGCGACGCCGACCGCGATGCTGGCCGTGCCCAGCCGGCGCAGCGCGGCCGGATCGCGCAGGCGTTCGGCAAACCTCGCGATGGCGGGCCAGCGGGCGAGCAGGTCGGGCGAGAGCGAGGCGAGCGCGGCGAGCGCGAGGAACGGATAGACCAGGACCAGGATCCAGCCGCCCCAGGACATGGGCGAGGCCGGCTGGAGCGTGAGGTACATGCGCCACACGTAGAGCCGGTGCTCGAGGTCGAGGAACAGCGCGCCCATGCCAAGTGACAGCAGCACCAGAGCGAACCACGGCAGCACGTAGCTCACGCTCCCCTGGCCCGGCCGGCGGCCCTGTTGCATGAACCACCCGGACAGCACCAGTGAACCCGCGACCCAGCCGCCGAGGAACAGGTAGACCGGGACCTCCCAGCCCCACACGTGCATCGTGGGGTCGATCATCGGGTTGGCGCGGGTGGTGACGAGTTCGATCATCGCCTCACTCCAGGTAGAAGATGCGCGGCTTCGTGCCGGCGTCCGGCATCAGCACGAAGTGCCGTCGCGAGGCGATCAGGCGGCTCACCTCGGACTCGGGGTCGTCGAGGTCGCCGAAGCTCATGCTGTGCGTCGGGCAGACCGACACGCACGCCGGCAACTCGCCCTTCTCGACGCGGTGGATGCAGAACGTGCACTTGTCCGCGTAGCCCTCGGGATGGATGAAGCGCGCGCCGTAGGGGCAGGAGGCGAGGCAGGCCTTGCAGCCGATGCACTTGCCGTGGTCCACGAGCACCACCTTGCCGTAGTCGTGCACGTGGCTCGCGCCCGTCGGGCAGCAGCTCACGCACGGCGGCTCGTCGCAGTGGTTACAGCGCTCCGAAGTGATCGTGAGCCGCAGGTCCGGCATCGAGCCCTCGAGGCGCTGCACGATCCAGTCGCGACAGAATCCGTCCGGGACGTCGTTCTCCGTCTTGCAGGCGACCACGCAGTCCATGCAGCCGACGCACTTCTTCGTGTCGATGACCATGCCGAGGCGCGTCACGGTTCAGGCCTCCTGCTCGATGGTCACGAAGTTGACGTTCGTGCCGGTGCCGCCCATGAGCGGATCCGTCGCGTAGCGTGTGATGAGCTGCGCGTCGCTCGCGCCGCGGCCGTAGGCACTCCTGAGGCCCTTCGCGGTGTGGCCGAAGCCGTGGACCATGTACACGCACTCGGGGCGTATCGCCTCGGTGACGCGCGCCTTGATGCGATTGCTCACGACGCCGTCCTGGTTCCTCAGTCTCACGTAGTCCCCGCTCTTCACGCCCATGCGTGCGCCCGCGTTTGCGTTGACCCAGACCTCGTTCTCGGCCATGGCGTCCCGCAGCACCGGGTTCGTCTGCGTGCGGCTGAAGGTGTGCACCGGCGCGCGGCCGTAGAGAAGTCGGAACGAGCCGGCCGGGCCTTCCGCGGGACGCTCGTGGCGCGGGACCGGGTCGAAGCCCGCCTGTTCGAGTTGCGGCGAGTAGAACTCGACCTTGCCCGAGGGCGTGGCGAACTCGGGCGGGATGCCGTCCTCGAAGTAGAGCGGCGGCTTCGTGCCCTTCACGAGCCCGCGCTGCTTCAAGTCGGCGAGGCTGTGGCCCGCGGCCTTGAGGCGATGGTCCAGGTACTCCTCGATGTCCTTCCAGGGGTAGAACGCGCCGAGGCCGAGCTTGATCGCGAGCTCGCGCGCGATCCACCAGTTCGGCTTCTGGTCGTGGGGCGGGGCCACGACGGGCTGGCGCAGCGCGATGAAGGGCTCGCGGAAGAACTCGACGTTGAGGTCGTCGTAGCGCTCGAGGTAGGTGGTCTCGGGCAGCACCACGTCGGCCCAGCCGGCGATCTCGGAGGGCACCACGTCCACCACCACCATGAGGTCGAGGTTCTGGATGGCGCGGATCGTTTCCTCCTGGCTCGGCAGCGCCTGCAGCAGGTTGGTCGCATACACGAGCCAGCCCTTGATCGGGTAGGGCCGACCGGTGAGCGTTGCCTCGCGGATGCCGGAGGTGATGGTCTCGCTCGCGAACGGGTACTTGTGGTCCGGGTTGTCGACCTTGCCGCGCTGCATGGCCGGGTACGGCGGGTAGGGGTAGCCCGGCACGTCCATGCTGTTCGGGAAATAGAAGCCGCCCTTGCGTCCCCAGCTGCCGAGCAGCGCGTTCAGGAGCGCGATGCCGCGGCTGCGCTGCGTGTCGTTGCCGTACCAGGTGGCGTGGCGGCCCGGATGGACGAGGGTCGCGGGGCGATGACGCGCCATCTCGCGCGCCGTCTCGCGGATGAGCTCGGGCGGGATGCCGGTCTCGGGATAGGCCCACTCGGGCGTGCGTGCGGCAATCTCGGCCTTGAAGTAGTCGAAGCCGAAGCCGAACTGCTCGACGAACGGCCGGTCGTACAGTTCCTCGGTGACGATCACGTTCATCCACGCGAGGATCAACGCGAGGTCGGTGCCGGGTTTCACCGGGAGGTAGTGCTTCGCCTTGCTCGCGGCGATCGAGAAGCGTGGGTCGGCGACGATGATCGAAGCGCCGTTCCCGATGGCCTCGGAGAACTCCTGCACCTGCGTGTTGTGCATGTTCTCGCCGAGATGGGAGCCGATCAGCACGAGGCAGCGGGCGTTGGCGATATCCGTGCGCTCGGGCGAGCCGATGCCCTCGCCGAACGTGAGCTCGAAGCCGACGTCGCGCGGGCCGCGGCACTGGGCGAACGAGGGTGCGGCGATGTTCGCGCTGCCGTAGGCCTTCAACGTGTGCTTGAGGAAGTTGCCGCCGATGCCGTGGCTGAAGAGGGCCATCGCCTCGGGGCCGTACTCGGCCTTGACCTTCTGCATGCGCTCGGCGATGTAGTCGAGCGCCTCGTCCCAGGTGACCTCGACCCACTCCTCCTCGCCGCGGGACTTGCGACGGATGAGCGGGGCGCGCAATCGATCCGTGTCGTAGTGGGCGCCGATGCCGCCCGTGCCGCGCGGGCAGAGCCGTCCGCGCGAGAGCGGGTCCTCGGGGTTGCCGGTGATCTTCCAGAGGCGGCCGTCGCGCACGTGGGCGACGGCGTTGCACTTCCAGAAGCAGATGTCGCAGGAGGTGGGGACCGTCCGGACCTCGCCGGCGGCTGGCTTGCCGGCCATGGCCTGCAGCGTGCTCGACGTGCCTGCGGCTACGGCCGCCGCCCCCGCACCGAAACCCGCGATCTTGAGGAAGCGCCGTCGCGAAATCCTGTTCATCCGCCGCGGTCCCGCCGCCGCTAATTAGTGATATCTAATATATGATAGCTGCGGTGCAGCAAAATTCCTCTCGGTAGTATTACTTAACGAGGTGCCAGTGGTCGGATCCGTCGGATGCGACGGATCCGACCGATCCGACCACAGGCACCTCCTAGTCGGCTCCGGCGGGGGGATCGGGGTCGTCGTCCCAGCCGGGCGTGGGCGGCGGGACCTTCGCAAGCCACGCTTCGATCAGGCGCACGTGTTCGCGCTCGTCCTCGACCATCTCGGCCGCCGCCGCCCGTATGCCGGCCGGCACGCGCGCAGATGCCAGGCGCTCGAAGAACGCCACCGCGCGCTGCTCGTTGTGCAGCGCAAGCATGAGTGCGTGATACGGCTGCATGAGGTAGTGCAGGTCGCCGTAGTCGGTCGTCTCCGGGCCTTCGGGCGTCTCCCACCGCAGGCACTCAGCATCCGGCGGCGTGGACCAGCCCATGCGCTGCATGATCTGGTCGCGATGCTTGCCCTCGATGCGCGACAGCCGCGCGAAGAGCTCGGCCACCTCGGCGTTGTGGTGCGTTCCCATCTGCTCCGCGAGCTCGGCGTAACGTTCCGCGGCCTCTGCCTCCATGGCCCACGCGCAGGTCATGAATTCGTCGACCGTGCGCGGCAGCCTGCGCTTCATGTCTCGAACCTCGCTTCGAGCGCCGCCACGGGACGATGCCCACGCGGTCCGCGCGGCGCATACGGCGCCCGCCCGCCCGCGTAAAGCACGCCGAGGTCGAAGCCGTCGTCGCGCAGCAGGCGTCGCATGGCTCGCGGCACGTCGGTCGCGGGCTTGAACGCGTCCGCCCGCACCATCTTCTTCCACTCGCGCTGCTCGGGCCGGAACGTGACGCAGGGCGACAGCACTTCGACGAAGGAGAAACCCGGGTGGCGCACCGCCTGCACGAACAGGTCGGCGAGCCCGTTCGGGTCGCCCGTGAAGCCGCGCGCAATGAAGTTGGCGCCCGAGGCGAGCGCGATCGGCATCGGCAGGAACTCGCGCAACCCGGTGCCGTCCGGCGAGAGCTTCGAGTCCCAGTCCGGCTCGGTGGTGGGCGAGGGTTGGCCCTTGGTCATGCCGTAGACGCGGTTGTCCATGACGATGTAGGTCATGTCGACATTGCGCCGGCAGGCGTGCAGGAAGTGGTTGCCGCCGATCGAGTACCCGTCGCCGTCGCCACCGGTGACGATCACGGTGAGGTCGGGCCGCGCGATCTTGAGTCCGGTGCCCACGACCAGCGCGCGACCGTGCACGCCGTGGAATCCATAGCAGGACGTGTACGCCGGGATGCGCGACGAGCAGCCGATGCCCGACACGACGGCGACGTCCTCCGGGCGCAGGGCCAGCTTCGCGAACGCCTTGGCCATGGCGTTGACGACGCCGAAGTCGCCGCAACCGGGGCACCAGACCGGTTTGATGTCCGACTTGAAGTCCGCGTGGGTGAGCGCGGGCGTTGCGACGGCTTCGGTCATGCGCGGCTCCACTCGACCAGGTGGTCATGGATCTCGCCGGGAGTGAACTGCAGCGCCCCCGGCCGCCGCAGGCTGTCGAGCCGGCAGGGCGGCTCGAACTCGGCGCGCAGGTGCTTGAGCAACTGCCCGGTATGGTTCTGCTCGACGACGAGAGCCTTGCGCACGCCCGCGAGGGCCGCCGCGAGCCGGGCCGGCTGCGCTGGAGACAGCAGTCGCAACGACACCAGGCGCGCCGCGAGTCCCTGGTCGCGCGCACGGGAAAGCGCCTCGCGCACCACGCCCGTGCACGACCCGAAGGTGATCACCGCGATGTCGCCGTCGCCCTCGACATCGGCCCAGTCGTCGCCGTAGTCCACGGCGGCCAGCTTGCGCAGCCGTTTCTCGAGTTGCGCGAGATGGTCGGCGCCCAGCGAGGAGGGTGTGCCCCGCTCACCGTGCTCGAGCCCGTCTGCGGTATAGGCCGTGCCCGGTGTGCCCGGCAGCGCCATGGGCGATACGCCCGAGCCAGTCAGGGCGTAACGCTTGTAGCCCGCGGCCCCTGCGTCGGCGACGAGGCGGGTCGCCGCGGCGCCGTTCTCCACGGGACGGTCGATCACCGCGCGCGTCTGCCCGAGGAACTGGTCCGACAGTACGATCGCCGGGGACTGCAGCGCCTCGGCGAGCCGCACCGCCCATTGCGTCGTGCGCAGGCAGTCCGCGACGGAATTCGACGCGAGCACGAGATGCGGCGCGTCGCCGTGCAGGCCGTGCAGCGCGATGGAAAGGTCGCCCTGCTCGGACTTCGTCGGAATGCCGGTCGAGGGGCCGACGCGCATGACGTCGACGACCACGAGCGGCACCTCGGCGGCGACCGCAAGCCCGAGCGACTCGACCATGAGCGAGAGCCCGGGCCCCGAGGTCGCGGTCAGCGCGGGCACGCCGCCGTAGGAGCCGCCGATCACCATGTTGATCGACGCGAGCTCGTCCTCGGCCTGCACCAGCGTGCCGCCGACCTCGGCGAGCGCGGGGCTCAGCCACTCGAGCAACTCGGTCGCGGGCGTGATCGGGTAGGCGGCGACGAAGCGCACGCCGCCCTTGATCGCGCCGTAGCCGGCCGCCTCGTTGCCCGTGAGCAGCCAACGAGGCCGCTCGCGCGAAGGCGGCGGTGCCAGCGGCATTCGCCGCGGCATGTCCGCTGCGGCGGCACGTCCCGCCGCGACGGCCGCCAGGCTGGGCGCGAGCGCCGTCGGACGCCTGGACAAGGCCGATTCGACCGCGCGCGTGACGGACTCCTCCGGCAAGCCCGCGAGCGCGGCCACGAGGCCGAGCAGCAGCATGTTCGCGCGCCCGTCCTCGATGGACCTCGCCATCTTCCTGAGCGGCAGCTGGGCGAGCGCGGCACCGCTGCGCGTGAAGACCTCGTGCGGCGCTCCCTGGTCCGGGTCACCGACGATCAGGCTGTCAGGCCCGAGCGGGATCTCCGCGCCGAACCGGTGCACGTTTTCCCAGTCGACCGCGGCGAGGACGTGGAAGCGGTCCTCCATGCAGTCGACCGGGTGGCAGGCGATGCGGACCATGGCCGCTGCCTCGCCGCCGCGGATCTGCGGGCCGGAGGAACGAGTCATCAGCGCGTAGTAGCCTGCGTGCGCCGCGGCCTCGAGCAGCATGTTGCCCGCGGTCATGACGCCGGCGCCACCGCTGCCGGTGAGAGCGATCGAAATGGACGTCAGGCGGCTGGTCATCGGCAGGACTCGGCGGGGCGAACGCGCGATCTTCAGCGATATGAGGCCGCGAAGTCGAGCCCGGTCGACGCTAGACCCCGCACCGCTCGAGGGCGTTGCGCAACGCCTGGGGATCGACGGGTTTCTTGAGCACGGCGGCGAGCCCGGCCGAGTCGCGCTCGGACTGGTCGAGCCCGTCGCTGTAGCCGGTGTACAGGAGGACCGGCAGGTCGGCGCGCACCGCATGCAGCGCTCGTGCGAGCTGTACCCCGGTCATGCGGGGCATCGACTGGTCGGTGATCACCACGTCGAAGGCGCCGGGGTCGCGGATCACGGACTCGAGCGCCTCCTGCGGGCGAGCGGTGCAGGTGGCGCGCAGGCCCCAGGTGTCGAGCAGCTCGCGCATGAACTCGCCGACCGATTCCTCGTCGTCCACGACCAGCACCGAGCCCTCGAGCGAGCGCCGCGCGGTGCGCGGCCGCACGCTGCTCGCCGTCGGCCCGTCCGCGCCGTCCGCCCTGTCGGGCAACGCCGGGAAGATCACCCGGAAACGCGAGCCTTGGCCCGGCTCCGTGTCGACGACGACGTGGCCGCCGTGCTCGTGCACGATCCCGTGCACGATCGCGAGCCCCATGCCCGTGCCCTTGCCCGCCTCCTTCGTCGAATAGAACGGCTCGAAGATGCGCTCGACGATCTCGGGCGCCATGCCGTGGCCGGAGTCCTCGACGCAGAGCTCGACGAAACGGCCGGTGGCGCACGTGCGGCAGCCCGCGCAGGTGGCGTCCTCGAGTTGCACCGGCCGCACGGCCACGCGCAGCCTGCCATTGCCGCCCGCGGCGTCACGGGCGTTGATGCACAGGTTGAGCAGCACCTGCTCGAGTTGCAACGGGTCGAGCCGGGCGGTGGTGCCATCGCGTTCGATGTCCGTCTCGAGAACCATGGAGGAGGGCAACGCCGCGCGCACGGTCTGCAGTGATTCATGCACCAGCGGTCCGACGGCCACGGGACGGGCTTCGCCACGCTGCCCGCGGCTGAACATCAGCATCTGCTGGATGAGGTCGCGCGCCCGCTCGCAGGAGCGCCTCGCCTGGGCGAGATAGCCCTCGAGCCGGCCGTCGCCGAAGCGCTCCTGTCGTTCCGCGGCGAGGGTGACGTATCCCATGATGCTGGTGAGCAGGTTGTTGAAGTCGTGTGCGATGCCGCCGGTGAGCTGGCCGATGGCCTCCATCTTCTGCGCCTGCCTGAGCTCGGCCTCGAGGCGCAGTCGCCGTGCCTCGGCCGCCTTCAGCTCGCTGATGTCGTGCAGGTAGCCGATGAAGATCCGGCCCTCGGCGCCCTCGGCCACGCCCGTCGCGAGCTCGACAGGGAACTCGCTGCCGTCGGCGCGCAGCGCGAACGTCTCGATGCGCCTGCCGAGGAACGGCCCGATGCCCGATTGCAGGTAGGCCTCGAGGTCACGCGCGAAGGTCTCCCGCAGGCGCTCGGGAACCAGCCGTTCGGCCAGCGGGCGGCCGAGCACGTCGGCGCGCCGGAAGCCGAAGCACGCCTCGGCGGCCGGGTTGAACTCGATGATGCGGCCGTGGTGGTCCATGGCCACGATCGAGTCGAGGGCGGCCGCGATCGTTGCGCGCAGCCTGTCCTCGCTGCGGCGCAACTCCTGCTCGCGCAGCTTGCGTTCCGTAACCTCGCGGGTGAACGCGAGCACGCGCGGCCGCCCGGCAATGCGCGCGCTCCTGAGAACGACCTCGTCCCAGTGCAGGCTGCCGTCCTTGTTGCGCCGATGCCATTCGAAGCGCGCCACGCCTTCGCGCTTTGCCTGCGCGATCCGGTGCTGGGCGGCTTCCCCGGTGTAGGGCGGCTCGCCCGAGCTGATGTCCGACAATCGTACCTTGAGCAGCTCGCCGTGGGTGTAGCCGAAGCTCGCGCAGGCGCACGGATTGGCGTCCACGATCGCGCCCGTGTCCCAGTCGTGGACGAAGATCGCATCCTCGCTGGACTCGAAGATCGTGCGGTAGCTCGCCTCGGACGCCCTGAGCGCCTCGGAGGCGCGCGCCCGGTCGAGCTCGGCCGACGCCCGCACCGCGAAGATGCGCAGCACCGACTCGACGAAGGCGGCCCCCTCGAGCGGCTTGCGCGCGACGACGGCGATGAGCCCGCGCGGTCGCCCCTTCGCGTCGTTGAGCGGGTAACCCGCATAGCTCTCGAGGCCGAGCTTGCGGAAGTCGAGGTCGACCGGGAACAGTTCGCCGAGCCGCGCGGGGTAGAAGCGGAACTCCTGGCCGACGACCCGCTCGCACGGCGTGCCGGGCATCGGGTAGGCGAAGTTCTCCACGATCCGCCCGTCGAGGTGAAAGGCGCACATGTGCAGCCGGCAGGGATCGGCGGGGTCGTAGGTCGCGATGAACGCGCCGTCCACGCCGAGGGTGGTCGCCAGGAAACGCACCAGCTCGCGATAGAGCGCTTCGTCCTCGGCGGTGGAGACGGCGAGCGCCGCGCTCGAGAGGGCGTCCTCCAGGTGCTTGCGCGCGGTGATGTCGGTCGCGATGCCGCACACCGCGTAGACGGCGCCCTCGGCGTCGAACAGCGGGAACTTCGCCGAGAGGTAGGTGCGCGGGCCGGCGCCGAAGTCGCCCGTCTCCTCGAATTCGATCGCGCGCTTCTCCTGCAGCACGCGCAGGTCGTTGTAACGGAAGCGAGTGGCGGTCTCCGGCGGGAAGACGTCGCCGTCGGCGCGGCCGATGATCTCGGCCGCCGGCCGTGCGGCGATGCGCTCGAACTCGCGATTGACGAACAGGTAGCGACCGGCGCAGTCCTTGGCGAACATGAGCGCCGAGCTGTTGTCGAGCACCTGCTGCAGGCGCGCCTCGCTTTCGTGCAGCGCGCGCTCGACTTCGTGCAGCGAAGTGACCTGCGTGTCCACGAACCGAGTATAGGCACGCGGCGCGGCGCGGCGCGCAACTGTTACAACGCGGAAACAATCGCGGCCGGCGGCCCTAGCCGGCGGCAGGCACGTACATGTAGCCGACGCCGCGCACGGTGCGAATCACCTGTTGATTCTCGCCGTAACCCTCGATCTTGCGGCGCAGGCGCGCGATGCGGATGTCGATCGAGCGGTCGAACGGTTCCCACTCGCGGTTCCTGGTGAGCGTGAGTATGCGGTCGCGCGACAGGGCCTTGCCGGGGTGCTCGACGAAGATCTTGAGCAGGTCGAACTCCATGCCGGTGATCGCGATCTCGCTGCCGTCGGCGGCGAAGAGCTGGTGCGCGGCGAGGTCGAGCTGGCAGCGGCCGAAGGGTACGCGCTCGGGCGACGCCGGGACGGGCATGTCCCCGGCCGGGCGTGCCTGGCTGCGGCGCATGACGCTCTTCAGGCGCGCGAGCAGCTCGCGCGGGTCGAAGGGCTTCGGCACGTAGTCGTCGGCGCCGACCTCGAGGCCGACGACCCGGTCGATGACCTCGCCCGCGGCGGTGACCATGATGATGCCGACGTCGTAGCGCTCCCGCAGGAAGCGCGCGAGCGAGAGGCCGTCCTCGCGCGGCAGTCGCAGGTCGAGCAGCACCACGTCGGGCAGTTCCTGCTCGATCGCGGCGCGCATGGCGGCGCCGTCCTCGGCCTGCGCGGTCCGGAAGCCGTGCGAACCGAGGTACTCCGCCAGCATCTGGCGGATGGAGCGGTCGTCGTCGACGATCAGTACCGAGCCGGCGTGCGCCATCCCAGCCCCCCTGCATGCAGATTCCGGCGCGGCGAGTATAACCGCCCCGCCGCCGCCGGCGCGCCGTTACAAACGGAAACAAGAAATTACCCGCGCGACATCGAGCCGATACCGACTTCCGCGAGGATGGCGTCCAACGCGAGCGGAACCATCCGTCGCAGTGCGGAACAACCATCACTCGGGAGACCGACATGCCAAACGCAGCCCTCAAGTACGATGCCCACGATCCCCGCGAGGTTCCCGGGACCGCCCGCTATGCCCGCATCATCAAGGCCTCGAAGCGCGCACGCTGGGACATCGACGCGGACGTCATCCGCGGCCGCAGGTTCGACTTCACCCAGAAGTTCCTCCCCGACGGGCTGGCGAGGACGGACGGCTTCGCGTTCCTCGGCGAGGACGAGCAGCGCCTGATGAGCCAGGTACAGGGACGCACCTACGCATGTATCTTCGGCCTCGTCGAGCGATTCATCAGCGTCAAGATCCTCGAGCTGTCGGGCCGGCACTGGCTCGGCGACCAGGTGGCGCTCGAGGCGCTGGTGCGCTTCAGCGACGAGGAGCTCAAGCACCAGGAACTGTTCCGTCGCGTCGAGTCGATGATCGCGGCCGGCATGCCGGACGGGTACGTCCAGGTGGCGGATGCGAACGAGGTGGCGCGCGCCGTGCTCGCAAGCAGCACGTGGGCGGTGCTCGCGCTCACCTGCCACATCGAGCTGTTCACGCAGGCGCACTACCAGCAGAGCATCGAGCCCGAGGCCGAGCTGTCGCCGCTGTGGAAGGACGTCTTCAAGTATCACTGGATGGAGGAAGCGCAGCACGCGATGCTCGACGAGCTCGAGTGGGCGCGTGAGCACCGCGAGCTCACGCCGGCGCAGGTCGACCGGGCGGTCGACGACCTGATCGCGCTGGTGGGCGCCGTGGACGGCATCCTGCAGGCGCAGTCGGCGGCCGACGCGGCGTACTTCACCGGCATCTGCAAGCGTGAGTTCACACCGCAGGAACATGAGGCGATCCGTGCCGGCCTGCTCCGCGCCTACCGCTGGCAGTACATCATCTCGGGCGTGCAGCACCCGCACTTCGCGCGCCTGCTCACCAGCATGACCACCGAGTCGCAGATGTCGCGCATCCAGGCGGCGCTGGCACCGGTATTCCAGGGTTGATCGGCACCAGGAGGGAATGAAAATGGAATCGTCCAAGTCAAGCAAACGCTATGAAGTCGCAATCTTCGCGTCGCTCGCCGTGGTCGTCGTCATGGCGATGGGTGCGTTGCTAAACGCGGCGTTCAACGCGCAGGTCATCTTGTAGCAGTGAAGAGAAGGTGCCGGGTCTGACGACCAGCGCGTTCGACGCGGCACCTCTTCTCCGCCCAGTATCCCCAGGCGACGAGCAGCCACTGCGCGTGCGCGACCCACGCGAGCGCGGGAACACTCGGCGGCGGCGCGCCGAACAGGTTCGCCGCGTAGACGATCAGCAGGAACGCGACCAGGGTCCATAGGGGCCATTGTCCACGGCCGTCGCGGCGCCGGGTGGCGCGCAGGTATAGCCACAATCCGGCCGCGAACAGCACCAGTTCGACGGCCATGGTCGCGGGCAGCGAATACCACAACCCCAGGCCGACACGAGCCCCGCCACCCGGGAGGATCGGCAGGTCGGGCCCATGGGACAGCGCATCCAGCAGCCAGTGGCTCACGACCAGGACGCCCGTAACCACGACGCCGCGCGGATAGCGCTGCAGCAATTGATAGACGCCGCTGAAGGCAAGGGACCACCCGGACACTGCCAGCAGGCTGTGCGACCAGGGGTAGTGCTCGAAGTCGAGCGGGGTGGCCGCCGTGACCCCGGGAACGATCCGTACCCGCTCCAGGCCGAGCAGCAGGAACGCGGGCCAAAGCAAGTCGATGAACACCGCGGCCAGGAACAGTGCGCCGAGCGACGTGCGCGGTGCGACGACCTTGGCCGCGAGACCAGCCGCGTAGTGCCCGATGAACACGCCTCCCCCCGTCCCCGCAGCCGGTCCTGCTCCCGGCGACGCGAGGATACGACACCCCGGTTACGGCAGTGTGGCATCCTCGCGGCGGGCATGGCCATCGTCACCGGCGGGGATTCGTGGAAGCCCTGACGGTGCAACAGCGATGCCGGGTTTAACCTGTTCGACGTATCGCCGGCTTGACACCACCTTTCAAGAGTCGAACGCGGACCCCCGGATGAAATTCCTGATTCGTCGCAGCGCGCTCGCCCTGCTCCGACTCTTCGGATGGCGTACCGCGTTCGTCTGGCCGCCCGAACCGCGCGGCCTCATCCTCGTCTACCCGCACACCTCGAACTGGGACTTCATCGTCGGCATGCTGTTCAAGATCGGCCACGGCCTGCCCGCCAACTGGCTCGGCAAGGACAGCATGTTTCCCTGGCCGTTCCGCGGACTGCTCGAGCGCCTCGGCGGTGTGCCGGTGAACCGCCGCGAGCGGACGGGGTTCATCGACAGGCTGGTCGTGGAGTTCCGCAAGCGCGACTGGATGTGGCTCGCGGTCGCGCCCGAAGGCACGCGCGGCCATACGGACCACCTGAAGTCGGGCTTCTACCAGGTTGCGCGCGCGGCCGACATCCCGGTGGGCCTCGGCTACATCGACTACGGCACGCGCACCGTGGGCATCGATACCTACATGCGGTTCACGGGCGACCGCGAGCAGGATCT
Organism: uncultured Gammaproteobacteria bacterium; assembly: GCA_963778185.1. GTDB lineage: Bacteria > Pseudomonadota > Gammaproteobacteria > Steroidobacterales > Steroidobacteraceae > RPQJ01. The sequence goes on from CAVZTF010000004.1 coordinate 316,847, forward strand.
CGAGAGCCTGCGGGCGTTCTACGCGACGAAACGGGCCCTGCATCCGGAGAACGCCGGGGAATTCCGGTTCCGCGCATGAGCCACCCCGAACTGCAGGCGGCGCCTGACGCAATCGAGGCGCTGAACGCCGGGTGCTTCTGCATCAGCGTCGATACTTCCGCCCTGCGCAGCCAGCTCGAGGCCGACGTCGCAACGCGCGGGCTCTATGACTCGCTTGCGCAGTCGCATGCCTACCTGTTCGCGAAATCGCCGATCTTCGTCTCGCGCGAAAACGTCGCTGCCATGGAGGCGCTGGTCGAGGCCGCCGAGTCCGTCATCGCGCTGCCGCAGTACCGCGAGGCGGTGCTGGCGTGGGCGCCGCCGGTCGCACGCTTCGACCCGGGGACCCGCGGCGTGCTCATGGGCTACGACTTCCACGTCACGCCCCGGGGACCGCGGCTCATCGAGATCAACACCAATGCCGGCGGGGCGTTCCTGAACGCGGCGCTGGCCAGAGCGCAGCAGGCCTGCTGCGAGCCGGTGCTGTCCGTCCTGCGCCAGCCGGTCGAAGCCGCTGCGCTGGAGGAGTCGCTGTTCGGGATGTTCGACGCGGAATGGCGCTGCGTGCGAGGCGCGCTGCCGCTGCGGCGTGTCGCGATCGTGGACGAGCGGCCGGAGCAGCAGTACCTGTACCCCGAGTTTCTGCTGGCCGCGCAGATGTTCCGGCGCCACGGCGTGGATGCGGTAATCTGCGACCCGTCGGTGCTCGAGTTTCGCGACGGCGTGCTGCGGGACGCCGCCGGCCGCGTCGACCTCGTCTACAACCGTCTCACCGATTTTGCGCTCGAGTTGCCGGCGCACGCGCAGCTGCGCTCCGCGTACCTGGCGGACGCGGCCGTCGTCACGCCGCACCCACGGGCGCATGCGCTGCATTCGGACAAGCGCAACCTGGCGGCGCTGAGCGATGGCGGGAGGCTCGCGGAGTGGGGCGTCGATCCGGCGCGGATCGGCGTGCTGCAACGCACGGTGCCCCAGACCCGGATCGTCGATCCCGCGCACGCCGAGGCACTGTGGGCCGCGCGCAAGGCACTCTTCTTCAAGCCGGTCGCAGGCTACGGCGGCAAGGCGGCCTACCGGGGCGACAAGGTGACGCGCAGGGTGTGGGCCGAGATCCTTGCGGGGGCGTATGTCGCACAGGAACTCGTGCCGCCCAGCGAGCGCAGCGTGCACGTGGACGGCAAGCCGGTGCGGCTCAAGCTCGACGTGCGCTGCTATTCCTATGGCGGTCGGGTGCTGATGCTGGCCGCGCGCCTGTACCAGGGCCAGACAACCAATTTCCGCACGCCGGGCGGCGGGTTCGCGACGGTGTTCTGCCCGCCGGCCGTGCCCTGACCTGGCGGCGGGCGCACGCGGCTGCGCCATTTACGCATTCCAGCGCCGCCAGCCTGCCGCAACAATGGGCATCGGTTTCCAGCGGGGAGAGTCTGCCGTGGCTCGCCAGGCAGTGCGTCATGACAATTCGCGACCCGGCCGCGACGGCCACCGCTTCGCGTTCGTGCTGCACCCGCTCACGATCGACTACATGTTCAGCCACCCGCACTACCGCTGGACACGCTACCTGCCCCGCAAGATCGTCGAACTGACCGCGGCGTACATGCCCGGGCAACTGGTCGGCACGGCAAAGGGCGGCCGCTCGCCGGCGACCGGCCGTCCAGTCGACGGCCTCATCTACGCGCTCGGCATGACTCCGCGCCAGATGCTGACCCGGCCGCCCGATTTCACGTATCGCCGTCTCGACCAGGCGGTGCGCGATGCCGCTGCGCGCGGCGCGAAGATCGTCGGGCTGGGGGCCTTCACCAAAGTGGTGGGCGATGCGGGTGTGACGGTGGCAGGGCGTGCGTCAATCCCGGTGACCACCGGCAACAGCCTCACGATCGCTGCGACGCTGGAAACGGCCAAGCTGGCCGCGAAACGCATGGGCTGGAAGGACCTGGCGCGCGGCAAGGCAATGGTCGTTGGTGCGACCGGGTCGATCGGCTCGGTCTGCTCGCGACTGCTCGCGGCGGCCGTCAAGGACGTCGTACTCGTGTCGATCGAGCCGGAGCGGCTCGCGGCGCTGAAGCGCACGATCCTGGAGGAGACGCCCGATGCCGAGGTCGAGGTCGACGTGACCACGCAGAAGCGCGTGGGGGATTGCGACCTCATCGTAACGGCAACGTCCGCATTCGGGCAGCGCGTGCTCGACGTGAGCCAGTGCAAGCCGGGCGCCATCATCCTCGACGTCGCGCTGCCGCCGGACATCTCGGCGGAGGAGGCCGCGTTGCGCCCCGACGTCATGGTGGTCGAGAGCGGAGAGGTCGTGATTCCCGGGCCGGTGACGTTCAGCTTCAACATCGGGCTGCCGCCGGGCGTCGCCTACGCGTGCCTCGCCGAGGCCGCGCTGCTATCGATGGAGGAGCGCTTCGAGTGCTTCACGCTGGGGCGTGACCTGCAGCCCAAGCGCGTCAAGGAGATCTACCGCCTGTTCCGCAAGCACGGGTTCGAGATCGCGCCCCTGCGCAGCTTCGGCAGGCTGCTCACGCCGGAGCTCGTCGCCGCGACCAACGCGCGCGCCGAAGAACTACGGCGCGATCCGACCCTCCTCGCGAAGGTGAAGGCCGACGCCGGCGGGAAGATGGCGCGGATTCCCCCACGCGCCAAAGGCGTGGCCGGCGTCACGACGCTCAAGTAGGCCAGTAGAGGTGCCAGTGGTCGGATCCGTCGGATCGTGGCCGCGCTGGGAATCCGATGCGAATGTTGCAGCGAACGAGGTTCTACATGAACGTTCGATACCTCCTGGCCGCCCTGGGGATGCTTCTCACGGGCTGCGGCCAGATCCCCGACGGCGTCGAGCCTGTCCGGGCCTTCGACTCCGAGCGCTATCTCGGCACCTGGTACGAGGTCGCGCGGCTGGAGAACCGCTTCGAGCGCGGGCTCACGAAGGTTACCGCGACGTACTCGCAACGCGAAGGCGGTGGCCTGGTGGTCGTGAATCGCGGCTTCGATGCGGCGAAAGGTGAGTGGCGCGAGGCTCGGGGACGCGCGAAGTTCGCCGGCCCCTCGGATGTCGGAATGCTGAGGGTGTCGTTCTTCGGGCCGTTCTACGCCGGCTACAACGTCGTGGACCTGGACCCCACGTACTCACACGCGCTGGTGGTGGGTGCGAACCGCTCCTATCTCTGGATTCTCTCGCGGCAGCCCGAACCACCGCGGGAAGTCGTCGAACGACTCGTTGCCCGCGGGACCGCGCTGGGCTTCGACACCAGCCAACTCGTATACGTCGAACCCTGAGGTGCCAGTGGTCGGATCCGTCGGATCTCGACCATGGCGAGGTTGAAATCCGACGGATCCGACCACTGACACCGCTTAGCGGCCGCGGGCAATCAGCCATCGGTTCACGGGAAAGGCAGCGGCGCCGGCCACCAGGAGCGAGAAGGCGAGGCTGACCCAGAAGATCACGCTGCCGAGGCCTGCCGACATCGCCCCGGGGATCGCCAGCATGACGGCGTTGTCAACGATCTCCATGATGGCGATCGACGCGGTATCCGCCGCCAAAGCAACCTTGAGCGCCCGACGCAACCCGAGGCCGCCGCGCAGCAGCGGCAGCATCGTGAGGGCGTAGCCGAACCCCAACGCCATCACCACGGCCAGGGCGATCGTGGCTCCATTGCCCCAGCCAAGCGCGGTGCCAATCACCATTCCGAGCACCTCACCGATGGCGCACCCGGTGAGACAGTGGACCGTCGCGCCGAAAGCCAGCCGGTTGAGCGATGCCCCGGCGACGCCGTGGCCGTGATGCCCGTGGGCCAGCGGGTGAGCGCCGTGCGAGCCGTGTGCGTGTTCCATGATTCCCTCCTCGTTGCTCATCGCGTGGCTGCACTTTAAGCTCCGTACTACGGTACGGAGTCAAGGGGGGCCGCCATGCCGCGCATGACCATCGGGCGCTTCGCCCGAGAGGCCGGCGTCGGGACGGAAACCGTACGCTACTACCAGCGCCGGGGACTGCTGCCGGTGCCGTCCGCCGGGTCGAGCGCCTACCGCGAGTACGACGAGGAGTTGCTGCGCCGCCTGCGCTTCATCCGCCGCGTCCAGGCTGCGGGCTTCACGCTCACGGAGATCCGCGAACTGCTGCGGCTCGATCGCAGCCGGGACCGCCTGCGGATCCGCGACGTCGCGAGCGGCAAGCTCGCCGAGCTCGACCACCGCATCGACGAGCTGCAGCGCATCGCGCGTGCCCTCGAGCACGTCGTGCACGAATGCGTGCACGGCGACGCCTCCCGTCCTTGCCCCATCATTGAAGCCTTCGAACACGGGGCCCGGTCGTGACGCCGCTGCCGTTGACCAAGTTCCGCATCCCGCGCCTGCGCAGCGAGACCGTGGAGCGCCCGGAGCTGCTCGCGCGGCTCGAACGAGCAGTGGCGGACGATCCCGTCACGGTCCTGTGCGCGCCGGGAGGCTCCGGCAAGACGACGCTGCTCGCGCAGCTCGCCACGCGCGCGGCGGCCGGGTCGAGCGTAGTCTGGATCTCGATCGACGAAGACGACGACGACGCGAACCGCCTGTTCGCGACCCTGACGCACGGGCTCGAGCCATTGCAGCTCGCCTGGGAGACCGAACCGGAGCAACTCATCGCGCGCGTCGCGGGCACCGGCGCGCAGAGCCGCGCGGCGCTCGCCACGCTCGTGAACGCGCTGTGCACCTCGGTGACGCCGCGCATCCTGATCGTGCTCGACGACCTGCACCGGATCGGCCGTCCCGACGCCTTCGCACTGCTCGATTCGCTGGTCGAGCGGCTGCCCGACCACGTGACGTTGCTGATGGGCACGCGCGTGGAGCCGCCGCTGCAGCTCGCGCGCTGGCGCGCGCACGGCGAACTGGGCGAGTTCTCGCTCGACGACCTGCGCTTCACCGAGGAGGAGGCGACGCGACTCGCCGCCAGCGCGGCGAACCCCATCGCCGACGAGCGGATGGTGCACGAGGCGCTCGCGCGGACCCAGGGATGGGCCGTGGGACTCACGATGCTGCTGCAGTCGCGCTGGGGAGCCCCGCGTTCGGGCCGCGGCTCGCGCGGCGCGACCGGGGAAGCCGCGCAGCGCAATCTCTTCGCCTACCTCGCGAAGGAGGTGCTCGGCAGCCTGCCGCGCGACCTGCAGGACTTCGTGCTGCGCACGGCGATCCTGACCGAACTCGAGCCCGGGCTCTGCCACGCCGTCACCGGCCGCGAGGACGCGGCCGCCGTGCTCGAGGACCTCTATCGCCGCAACCTGTTCCTCACCGCCATCGACGACTCGGTGCCGGTGCTGCGCTTTCACGACCTGTTTCGCGAGTTCCTCGAGTCGGAACTCGCTCGGCGCCTGCCGTCCGAGGTACGCGCCCTGCACGAGCGGGCCGCGCGTTCCGAGGTGGCGTCGGCCCGCGTGGTGCATCACTTCCTCGCGGCCGGGTGCTGGGACGAAGCCATCCGACGCATCCTCGAGGTCGGCGAATCGCTGCTCGCCGAGGGCGGCGTCGCGACGGTGGAGCGCTGGATCGAGCAGGTGCCGGAGACGGCCCGCGCGGGCAACCCGCGTCTCTCATATCTCACCGGCACGATCGCGTGGATGCGCTGGGACTGGGCCCGTGCGCAGCGCGAACTCGTGCCTGCCGTGGAGGGGCTCACCGACCCCGCCGAGGCCCGCCCGCGCGTGCGCGCAATGTTCCAGCTCGTCGACGCGCTGAATTCCTCCGGCGACCTGCGCGCGGCCTGGGCGCGCCTGGAGGAGGTGAGCCGCTTGCCGCTCGACGACCTCGGGCAGGCGGAGCTCGCGCTGCAATGCGCCTGGTGCCTCGCGCCGGCGGGCGAGGTCGAGGCCGTCGCGCGCTACATGCAGGAATTCGTTGCACATGCCGAGCGCAACCCGGCGACGATCTGCCCGGTCACCGCCGGGCGTGTCCACTGCATGTTGATCGGGCTGCCCGGCATCGCCGACACTTTCGACCGCTTCGCCGCGCTCTGCAATCGCATCGCGGGCCCCGCGAGCGCTCCCTGGCAGCTGGCGGCGCTGGCCGTCGAAGGCTGGGCGAGGATCTGGCAAGGCGAGCGCGCGGCCGCTGGAAAGATCGTTGCCCGTGCCGAGGACCTCTACCACCGATTCGGCAGCATCCGGCTGGTGGGCGAGCGGCTCGGGCAGGTCAAGGCCGTCTACAGCATGGCCGTGGGCCGTCACGCCGACGCGATCGCCATCGCCCGGCGGCATCTGGCGGGCCTCGAGGCTCCCGAAGTCGCCTGGCACAGTGCCGTCTGGCTGCGGTCCTACCGGCACGCGCTCGCGCGCATGTATTGGATCGCCGGCGAACCGGCCGGTTTCTTCGAGGTGTTGCCGCACCTGATCGCGCCGCGCACGCCGGTGGAATGGCCGTACAACGAGGTGGCCGCGGACACTGTGCGCGGGCAGGCGGCGCTGCTGCGCAGCGACGCGCGCGCCGCGATCGAGCCGTTCGAGCAGGCCTGTGAAGGCTATGCCCGTCACCGCATGCCGGCGATCTTCTGTGATCCCCGCGTGGGCCTGGCCTATGCCTGGTCTGCCCTCGGTGACCGCAAGCGGGCCTGGCAGGCCTTCGAGCCGACGTACCGCGAGGTCACGGAAGAGGGCGCCTACGGGTTGCTGGTGCTCGATTCGCGACGCCACGTCACGGCCGTTCTCGATGCGCTGCCGGCCGACGTGCGCCGAGCTCCCGAGACCGAGGCGATCCGGCGTCGGCTCGCCGAGTGGGCGCCGGAGGCGGCCGCCGGGCCGGAGCCCCAGGGCCCGCTCGCCTCGCTGACCGAACGCGAGCTCGAGGTCCTCGAGCAGGTCGCCGCGGGCGCGGGCAACAAGCACATCGCCCGTGATCTCGACCTGAGCCTGCACACCGTCAAGCGCCACATCGCCAATATCCTCGACAAGCTCGACTGCGCCTCGCGCGGCCAGGCGGCGGACCTCTACCGGAGGCAGGCCGGCTGACATTCCCGGGCCTGGCTGCGGTGGCCCGCGGCATGGCTCTTTCGGCGGATGGCGCGCTGGACCTGCCCGCCCCGACACTGCGACCCGTCGGCAACCGGCCGATGACGACCGAGGCCGCCGTGAGCGCCACCCTGACCGCTCCACCCGCCCCCACCGACCTGGATGGCCTGCGTGCCTGCGTCGAGTCCCTGCGCGACCTCTACGCCGAGGACGTGCGCTGGATCGCCCCGCGCCGCGGCATCGAGTGGGTCGGGCGCGAGACCGTCATCCGCAACCTGCTGCGCGAGGCCGCGTCCATGCGCGAGCCGCGTTTCACGCCGCTGCGTCGCAACCAGTGCGGCCAGCAGGTGTTCGACGAGTACGCCGTGCGCTTCGTCTTCGACGGCGACGGGATCGAAGGGATCGTCCTGCATCCGGGCGACCCCGTGGAGCTCGAGCGCCTGCGCATCCTCACGATCGCTGACGGCCGCATCGCGGTCGAGACCTGCATCGAGACCTGGTCGGTGCTGCCGGGGGATCACACGCGTATCCCCTGACCCTCCGCGGGGCATGGCTCTCCGCCGCACCTCCGCTGGCTCCTCGGAGCGATGAGCCAGTCACCCCATCCCCGCGACACTGGACCCACTCGGATGCATTGCATCCACCGACGCAGGGGGGAATCACATGACCGGGATCAATTCGCGCCGCACCCGCATGGGACGGCCTTTCGCCGCGCTGCTGACGATCGTGGGGCTGTGCTCCGTGGAGACCGCCATGGCGGACCCGGCGGGCCACGACGAGGCTGTCCAGCGCGGGCGATACCTGGTCCAGATCGGCGGCTGCAACGACTGCCACACGGCGGGCTATGCGGAGCAGGCGGGGGCGGTCCCGGAGTCGGAGTGGCTCAAGGGCCAGGCGGTCGGCTTCCAGGGCCCCTGGGGCACCTCGTATCCGGCCAATCTCCGCCTGACGCTGCAGGCGATGTCCGAGGAACAGTGGCTGTCATACGCCCGCCTGCCGCGGATGCCGCCGATGCCCTGGTTCAATCTCCGGGACATGAGCGACGCGGACCTGCGCGCCATGTATCGCTACGTGCGTTCGCTGGGCGCCGCGGGCGAGTTCGCGCCGCCGAATGCCCCGCCCGGCGGCCGTGTCCAGACGCCGGTGATCGTCTTCGTGCCGCAGCTGCCCGCGCAGGTCGCCCAGGCCGTCCGCTGAACAACCAGGGAACCTCGGGAGAACGCCGATGTTGATCCGCATGTTTGCCTTCGTCTGGCTCTGTCTGTGCTCGCTCGCCGCCAGCGCGACGCCCAACGGCGTGCCGGTGCCGAAAGCCGCTTACTCCGCCGGAGGCAAGGAGTGCACGGAGATCGACATGCAGGGAATGCAGAGCGTGATGATCCTGCGACCGGACAGGCAGCTGGGCTGGACGCTGATGCCGGCCCGGCTGAAGACGTGACGATCACCAAGGTGGGCGACATCGACCCGCAGTTGTTCGAGCTGCCGGAGCGCTGCAAGGCCATGCCTTCGTTCCCGGGCCCATCCGGGAGGTGACGAAGAAAAACGGCTATTCCCCATGCGCGCATCGCGGCCACCGGGGCCTACCAGTTCGACCGCGCGCTGCGGAAGGAAGCGGCGTCATTCAACGAGCAGTACCTGCGCGAGGCGGTGCAGCTCGCGCAGTCTTCGCCATCGAAGTCCGGCAAGCTGCCGCTTGCAGCGGAGTACTACTCGGTCGCTGCAGAAGCAGCAGGCGGTGGGCGCCCCGGACTCCGCTCGCAAGGCCGACGAACTCGCCGACGATCTCGGCATCTGAGTGGTGCCGGTGATCGGATCGCACAAAGGGGACATCTTCCGGTTTCCTGCGGAAAAACCGGAGAATGTCCCCTATTTACGATCCGACCACCGGCACCTGTTAATCTCTCTTGATGAGTATTGCGCTGGCCATCTTCGTTGCGACGATAATCGCGAGCCTCGCGGGGCTGTACGCCGCGCCGCAGGTCATCGAGCGCAGCCTGTTCCGGCCGTTCTGGTTCCTGCGCAAGAAGCAGTACGAGACCGTCGTCACCAGCGGCTTCGTGCACGCCGACCTGGCGCACCTGATCTTCAACATGGTGACGTTCTACTTCTTCGCGTTCCCGCTCGAGCGTCACATCGGCTCGGCGAAGTTCGCGGTGCTGTACTTCCTGGGGCTGGCCCTGAGCGATCTCGGCACCTGGCGCAAGCACAAGGACGACCCGCAGTACGCCTCCCTCGGCGCGTCGGGCGCGATCTCGGCAGTGCTGTTCGCCTCGATCGTCTACTTCCCCTGGCAGAAGCTGTTCATCATCCCGATCCCCGTGCCCATCCCCGCGCCGCTGTTCGCCATCGGCTACGTCGCGTACTCCTGGTACTCGGCCCGGCAGCAGCGCGGGCGGATCAACCACGACGCCCACCTCGGCGGCGCGATCTTCGGTCTGCTCTTCGTGCTCCTCACCGACCCCGGCGCCTACTCGAACCTGCTGCGCTGGGCCGGGGCCTGAGCGAAGAAACTGAGAAGGCCGTCGAGCCCGTGACCCGCGTCGCGCCGGTCGCGCGCGGTTTAGGTACACTGCGCGGGGCTTATTCTGCCTTCTCAACGGGTGGTGCACATGTTCAATCGTTCCGTCATTTACGTCCTCTGCTTCGCGGTCCTCAACCTCGGTTCGCCGATGATGGCGAGCGCCGCCATGATCGGCACTCTGCAGGCGGTCGAGTCCGGCAGCCGCGCCCAGGACCTCGCGACCGTGAATGCCTCGCTCGCCCGCGAGGACGTGCGACAGCAGTTCGTGGCGCTTGGCGTGGAGCCGGCGCAGGTCGAGGCGCGCATCGCGGCGCTCACGGATGCGGAGTTGAGCAAGCTTGCCGTGCAGATGTCCGACATGCCGGCCGGCGGCGACGCCCTCGCGGTGATCGGCATCGTGTTCATCGTGCTGCTGATCCTCGAACTCACGGGTGTCATCGACATTTTCAAGAAGGCCTGACCGGCAACGCAGTTACCTGCGCGTGGACGCAGGCAGCTTCTTTCGCGCGGCTGCCTGCGTCCTCGCCTTCTCGCTCGCCGGCTGCCAGGCCCGCGGACCACGGCTGGCCCCGCTGACCTCTGCGGGCTTCCCGTCGCGGGTCGAGCTCGCGGCAACCCCGTTCTTCCCGCAACGCGACTACCAGTGCGGCCCGGCGGCGCTCGCCACCGTGCTGACGGCAGCCGGCGTGCCGACGAGCGCGGACAGCCTCGTGGCCGAGGTCTACCTGCCCGGACGGCAGGGCAGCCTGCAGCCTGAACTCGTCGCCGCCACCCGTGGGCGCGGTCGTCTTCCGTATGTCCTGCCGCCCCGCACGGATGCGCTGCTCGCGCAACTCGCGGCGGGCACTCCGGTGCTGGTGATGCAGAAGCTGGGCGCTGGCCCCTGGCCCGGCTGGCACTACGCGGTGCTGGTGGGATACGACATCGGTACGGATCGATTCCTGCTCCGTTCGGGCACCAACGAGCGGTTGGAAATGTCCGCCACGCGATTCCTCACGACCTGGGAGCGCGCCGACCGCTGGGCGATGGTCGCCCTGCCGCCGGGGCGCATGCCCGCCGCGCCGGAACTCGCGCCATACATGGAGGCGGCCGCGGGTCTCGAGGCCGTCGGCAAGCTCGACGAGGCCGGGCGCGCCTACGAGGCGGCGGCGAGGGAATGGCCTGCTGAAGCGATGCCGCGGCTCGGGCTCGCCAACCTGTCCTACGCCCGTGGCGACCTGCGCGCCGCCGAGCGCGGCTATCGCGAAGCGATCGCGCTGGCGCCCGACGAGATCGCTGCGCGAAACAATCGTGCCGAAGTCCTGCTGGAACTCGGTTGCCCCGCCGCGGCACGAAGCGAGATCGCGACAGCGCAGTCGCTCGCGGGCGACGGGCCGCTCGCCGCGGCGGTGGCGGCCACCGCGAACAGGACCACGGCAATGCACGGCCCGGACGGCCCGGGTTGCCCGTCGGACTGAGCGGCGGCACACTCGCACCCATGACGCTGAAGGAGCGCCTCGACGAGATCTTCCCGGAGTGGCAGCGCTGGTATCCCAGCCTGTTTGACGCCGCCGTGGATCTCGGCGTCATCCGCGCGCGCGTCTGCGATCCTTCGTCGCTGCTGCTGTCGAACCGCCACGCGAGCGTGCGCGCGGCGGCCGAGCTCGAGCACCGGCGCAGGTGGAGCGCCGAGGAGAACGAGCCGGAAGACTGATCGCAGCCCGCGCCGGTCGTGATCAGCGGCGCGGAGGCATCTCCGCGAACTGCGGCAGCGAGTCCGTGATGCGGTCCCAGGGAGCCTTCGAGTCCACGAAGATGTGTGCCTCGGCGCGGATTCCCGGGTCGTTGTCGAGTGACCCGGCCGGCACGTTGACCACGCCGCGCTCGACCGAGACCCGTGGCACGGCACTGCCGCAGCGCCGGCAGAACGCCGTGCCGAAGAACTGCGCGCCGGCCAACTGGTAGTCCTGCACGAGATCGGCGCCGCGCAGCCAGCGGAAACCGTCCGCCTTGTAGAAGACGTTGGCCGCGTGCACCGCGCTGCGCCCGTGACGGCAGCGCGAGCAGTGGCAGTAGTAGAAGCGCAGCGGCGGCCCGCTGATCTCGTAAGCCACCTCGCCGCACAGGCAGCTGCCCTGCGTCGCGTCGCCGTGCGTCTCGACCGTCTTGCGCGGGGTCGCTTGCATGCCGAATTGTGGCGGGTACTCCTCGTGCTGCGGCAGCCCGTCGGTGATCTCGTACCAGGGCGCCTTCGAGGCCGTAAACATGTGCATCTGCGACTCGATGCCGAGCTCGCCGTCGAGGTTACCCGCAGGGCACACGACGAGGCCGATGGCCGGCATGCCCTCCGGCATCACCGCTCCACAGACCTTGCAGAACGAGCGATGGAAGCCGGGCGACGACTGGTAGTGCGCGATCGAATCCTCGCCCGCAGTGATGCGAAACCCTGCGAGCGGGGCGGCGACGAACGTCGCGAAGGGCGTGCCGTGGTGCTTGCGGCACATCGAGCAGTGGCAATGCAGCATCGAGACGAACGGACCGTCGATTTCGAAACGCACGGTCCCGCACAAGCAGTGGCCCTGGGTCATGTCGCGACTCCATGCAGGTCGGATGAACGATTCACGTACGGTAGCGCGCTAGCACTGTGCTGGCCAGCGTTAAGGAGCCGTTAAGCACAAGCCGGTAGGGTTCCACTCCGTACCCTGGACCGACGGAGTGACCATGAAGCGAACCATCCTGTTGCTGACCGTGCTGTTGGGCGGGCCCGCCGCGCAAGCCGGATCACCAGCCGTGCTGCTCGACGCCTACCGCGCAGAAGCGACGGCGCGAACCCCGTCGTATGCCGGGCCGTCCGTGCCTCGCGGCGACGCAATCTTCCACGCACTCGGCAAGGATTGGAGCTGCGCATCCTGCCACACGGCGGATCCGCGCCAATCAGGCCGGCACGCGGTCACGGGCAAGCCGATCAGGCCGCTCGCGCCCGGCGCGGACCCTGCGCGATTCACCGACCGCGCCAAGGCCGAGAAGTGGTTCAAGCGCAACTGCAAGGACACGCACGGGCGCGAATGCACTGCCGCCGAGAAGGCGGACCTGCTCGCCTACCTGATATCCCTCGGCAATCGGAGCAAGACATGAAACCCACGCGATACTTTCGCCCGGCGGATCTCGTCGTCTGGTCAGCCTCGGTCCTCGTCCTGGCCTTCGCGCCGCAACGTCCCGCCGACGCCGGGCCGAGTGACGACTACGCGGCGATGCAGGCCGAGTGCGGCAGCTGCCACGTCGCCTACCCGGCGAAGCTCCTGTCCCCGCGCCGCCTGGGGCGAGGTGCTCGGCAATCTCGATCGCCACTACGGCGTCGATGCGAGCCTCGACGAGGCGACCCTCGCGGCCGTCTGCGCGCCACTTCGCCTCGCCAACGGGCACGCCTGCAGCGACGGGTGCCGCATTGCCCCGCATCACGACCGCCGCGTGGTTCCGCGATGAGCACGACGAAGTGAGCCCGGCCACCTGGCGTCGTTCCGCGGTGCGAAGCGCCGCAAACTGCGACGCCTGCCATCCCCGCGCCGCCCGCGGCGATTTCGACGAAGACCGGGTCTCGATCCCGAGGTGAATGCGATGAACCAGCAACAGGTCGTCTGGGACCTGCCGGTCCGCGTCTTCCACTGGACGCTCGCGGCGTCGTTCGCGGCGGCCTACGCGATATCCGACAGCGAGCGCTGGCGCAACCTGCACGTGGCCTTCGGCTACACAGTGCTCGGCCTGGTCGCGTTCCGGCTGCTGTGGGGTTTCGTGGGCACTCACCACGCGAGGTTCGCGTCGTTCCGCTACCGGCCGGCGGAGGCGATCGCGTACCTCAAGGAGATAGCGACCGGCCGGGCCCGCCATTACATCGGCCACAATCCCGCCGGCAGCTGGGCGGTGTACGCAATCCTCGTTCTGAGCGTCGGCACGGCAGTCTCCGGCTACCTCACCCTCAATGAGATCGGCGGCGACGCCTTCGAGGAAGTGCACGAGTTCCTCGCGAACACCTGGCTCGTCGTCGTACTGCTGCACGTGGCGGGCGTGATCGCGAGCAGCCTCGCGCATCGCGAGAACCTCGCGCGCGCCATGGTGACGGGCACAAGCGTGGCGCAGGTGAGCGGCCCGCGGCGCGGACTCGGCGTGAGCGCCGTCGGCCTCGCGGTTGCGGCGGCCGTGTTCGGCTTCTGGAGCTGGACGATGCTGGCCGGTGGCGGGGCGATCGCGAGCGGCCGAGGCCGCGGACGACGGGCACGACGGGGAACACCTATTGGTCGAGGCGCACGAGAAGGACGACGATTGATCCATGCGGATCCTGCTGGTCGAGGACGACGCGCTGCTCGGCGATGCCCTGCAGGCCGGGTTACGGCAGTCCGGGTTTGCGGTCGACTGGTTGCGTGAGGCGCCGGCCGCGGATGCGGCCCTGCGCGAGAGCCGCTTCGCCGCTGTCGTGCTCGACCTCGGGCCTGCCGAAGCTCGCGGGCTTCGAAGTACTGCGCAAGCTGCGCGCGCGCGACGACCGCACGCCGGTACTGATACTGACGGCCCGCGACGCGGTGGACGATCGCGTGAAGGGCCTCGACGCGGGCGCCGACGACTACGTGGTGAAGCCGATCGCGATCGCCGAGCTGGCGGCGCGGCTGCGCGCGCTGGTGCGTCGGTCGCAGGGCGGCGCGGGCGGTGTCCTGCGTATCGGCGAGCTCGAGATCGACCCGGCGGCGCGCACCGTGCGTTTCGCCGGCGTGCCGGTGGAGCTGCAGCCGCGCGAGTTCGCCGTGCTGCTCGAACTCGTCGCTCAACGCCGGCCGCGTGCTGACCCGCGGCCAGCTCGAATCGCGCCTGTACGAGTGGGGCGAGGCGCTCGAGAGCAATGCGATCGAGGTGCACGTCCACCACCTGCGGCGAAAAGCTCGCGCCGGCGCTGATACGCACTGTCCGGGGCGTAGGGTACATGGTGCCGGCGGACGGCGGAGCGACGCGTGATGCGTAGGTCGCTCGATCCGCCGCCGGCTCGTCGCGTTGCTGCTCGCTGGTGCTCGCGGGAGCGTGGGCTGTCATCGGCGTCGCGACCTACGTCGATTCGCATCGCGAGATCGACGCGCTGCTCGACGCGCATCTGGCGCAGTCGGCGCGCCTCGTCATCGCACAAGCCGGTCACGAACTCGAGGACGTCGAGTTCGAGGACAGATCGAGGACGTCGCGGGCTACCGCCGCGGCGTCGCGTTCCAGGTCTGGGAGGACGGCCGCGACGCTGTTGCTGCGCTCGGCAGCCGCTCCATCGGCGCGCCTGTCGCCGGTCGAATCGGGCTTCAGCGACGCGGTACTCGACGGACGCCGTTGGCGCATCTTCAGCGGCTGGGACGACGAGCACGAGGTGCTCGTACAGGTGGGCGAGGACCACTCGGCGCGCGAGCGCATCGCGCGCCGCATCGCGCGCAACACGCTGTTGCCGCTGCTGCTCGCGCTGCCGCTGGTCGGCGCGCTGGTCTGGCTGGGTGGGGCGCGGGCTGCGCCACTGCGCGATCTCGGTCGCGAAGTGGAACTGCGGGGTCCGCAGGACCTGCGCCCGCTCGGACTGCGCAACCCGCCCGCCGAGGTCGCACCGGTCGCCGCGACGCTCGACCGACTGTTCGAGCGAATCCGGGAATCACTCGATTCCGAGCGTCGATTCACCTCCCACGCGGCGCACGAGATTGCGCACGCCAATGGCCGCGATCCGCGCACAGGCCGAGGTGGCGCGGGACGCCGAGGAGGCCCGGACGTGCGAACGCGCCCTCGACCGGGTCATCGAAGGCTGCGATCGGGCCGCTCGTCTCGTCGAGCAGTTGCTGATGCTGGCGCGCGTGGACGAGGCCACCGCGGGTACGAACCACGTGTCATGTCGACTCGACGCGATCGTGCACCGGGTGCTTGTCGAGCAGGCGCCGTGGGCGATGGAGCAGGGCGCGACACTCGATCTCGAGGCCGTCGAGACGACGTCGTGCGGGGTGATCCCGTGCTGCTCGAGGTACTGGTACGCAATCTCGTGGACAACGCGGTCCGGCACGGTGGTGCCGGCGTGGTGAAGGTGGTCGTGGCGTCGGCGGGGCGAGACACCACGCTGGTCGTCGAGGACTGCGGCGCGGGCCTCGACGACGACGACCTGCAGCGGCTGGGGCAACGCTTTCACCGGGCGCCGTCCGCGCGCGGCAGTGGCAGCGGCCTTGGTCTCTCCATCGTCGGGCGCATCGTCGAGTTGCACGGCGCTGCGCTGCGCTACGGCCGCGGTCGCGGCGGAGCCGGCATGCGCGTCGAGATCGCATTCGACGTTCACGAGGGCCCCGCCACGGACCGTTGACGCGAATCAGTCGAACGTCGCGCCCACCTTGACCCACAGCGTGCGGCCCGGCTCGTTGACGCGCGTCGTCTGCTCGAAGCCCTGAACCATCGCGCCGCCGCGGCTCAGGTGCTCCGCGTAGGCCTTGTCGAGCAGGTTGTCCACGCCGGCCGATACCAGCACGCCGGGCAACGGCCGCCAGGCGCCGTTCAGCGACAGCACGCCGAAGCCGCCGGTGCGCCCGAGGTCCTGCCCGACGATGCTGCCCTGGCGGAGCGCGTAGCGGTCCTGCTCGTCGACCACGCGCCAGAGCATGCCGGCGAACCAGCGCGGGCCCGCGTAGTTCAGGCTGGTGCGCAGTTCGAGCGGCGGCATCTGCGCGAGCGGCCGGTCGTCGCTGCGGTTCTCGCCCCGCGTATAGGCGACCGAGTTGGTCAGGTTCCAGCGCGCGGCCAGCGCCCAGGTCGCGTCGATCTCGCCTCCCCAGGTGCGCGCGTCCACGTTGCGCGTCACGGTGGCGGTGCGCATCCCCTTCGCGACGCCGGACTCGATGAGGATGTAGTCATTCACGCCGCTCACGAACGCCGACACGGACGCGGCCAGCCGGGCGCCCTCGTAGACGAGCCCCGTGTCGAGCTGCGTCGTCTTCTCGGGCGCGGCATGGAACGCGCTCAAGCCGTCCTCGCTCTCCTTGCCGGCGGAGAGGAGCTCCCAGTAGTCCGGGAACCGCTGCACATGGCCCACGCCGACGTAGGCCGTGGCCGGCGTGCCGGCCAGTTCGCGCTCGACACGTGCGAACCCGCTGGCCAGCGTCGTGCGGCGAGTCTCGTCGGCCGTCGGGTTCGCAACGGTCGCCATGCCGACCCTCAGCGTGTCCCGTTCGTCGCGGGCTTCCCAAGCATCGCCGCGCAGGCCGACGACCAGCCGTGTCCGCTCCGCGAGCGGGCGGTTCGCCTCGCCGAAGAGGCCGACGCTGCGAAACCGGCCGTCGTCGACGCGTGGCAGCGATCCGTACGGCTGCGCGGGCTGGTTCATGCTCTGGCGCAGCGAATGCTCGTTCTCCTGCAGGTCCGCGCCGACGGTCGCCGTGCCGGCAGCACCCCAGGCGAGGTCGAGCGCGACGCGCCCGCCCGTCGTGCGACGGTCGGGATTCGACACAGCCGGGTTCGCCATGGTCATCGTTGGCGTGAATTCGCGCAGGCTGTAGTTGTCCATCACGTGGTCGACGTAGTTGTAGTACGCCTGCGCTTCGAGGTCCGGTCACATGCCCTGACAGGTTCGCCCGCTCGTAGCGCAGGCCCACGTTCTCGCGGTCGAAGGCGACGCCGTCCATCGAGCGATCGGCGTATGCGGCCTCGCCGTCGCTCAGCGCGCCGGTAACTTCGAGGAGCGTGTCGTCGTCCGGGGTCCAGCCGAGCGCGCCGTTGACGCTCCAGCGCTCGTAGGAGGAGTGCACGGTCTCTCCGGTGCCGTCGTCGTAGTCGTCCGATTCCGAGCGCGTGGCCGTGAGCTGGCCGCGCGCAAGCGGCGTTCCCGCGCGCAGGTCGCCGACGAGGTCGTTGTGCCCGAAGCTCGCGCCGAGCGCGCTGCCCTGGGCCGTGTAGCCGGTGTCCGCGAATCGCCCGATCTCGCGTTCGAAGGAGACGGTGGCGGCCGAGTTGCCGGGACCGTGCAGGACCGACTGCGGGCCCTTCACGACCACGATACGGTCGTAGGCTTCGGGAAAGACGTAGGCCGTCGGCGGGTCCATGCGCGCACCGCAGCCGCCGAGCAGCGTCTCGCCGTCGACCAGGATGTTCACGCGCGAGGCGGCCATTCCGCGGAAGACGGGGTCGCCGTCGGTGCCGCCCTTGCGGATCACCGAGAAGCCCGGGATGGTCTTCAGGTAGTCGGCGCCGTCGTGAGCCGGCAGCGGCTGCCGCGGCGCCTTCGGGTCGGTCACCACCATGAGCGGCGCGTGCATGCGCGATGCGGTGACGATGATTTCGTCGAGCGTCGGTACTGCGTGGGCTGCGCCTGCAAGCGCAAGCGCCGCGGGCACGGACACGATGACGGAGGCCCGGCGGGCCTCGCGACAGGTCTTCATTGGCGTATCTCCGTAGTTCGTGGATCCAGCGCTGCGGGCTAGACCATCGACGGAGGTGCGCGTGGGGATTGCGTCCGGTGAGAGTTGCGGAGTACGGGCGCGGTGACCTGCACTCGCGCGGGTGCCTGTGGCAGCGGCTCCGCCTCGAGGGGAATGGCGGCGACCGGCGGGGGCGCCGTGGCTGCGGTCGCGGCGAACACGCAGGGCGATTCGTGGTCCTGGCCGTGGTCGGACGGTGTCCCACCACCCTGCGTAAGGCGGATGACGGCGGACGACCGCGCATCGCCATGGCACATCTGCATGGTGAACGTGCCGTCCGACTCGCCCGGCATGAAGCCGTCGGGCACGAGCAGGCGCAGCGCGAGCGCGGGGGCGAGCAGCAGCGCTACCCAGCCGCGTACGCGTCGTCGGTGCATCCATCCCCCGCTCATGCCACGGAGTCTATTTCACAGGAGGTCGCTCGCGCGACCGTTACGCGTCGGCCGTCTTCGCGCGGATGATCTCGATCAGCCGGCGCGTGCCGGGCCCGAGCGTGTCGCGGTCGGCGTACACCAGGTACAGCTCGACGAAGCGCTCGCTGCCGGCCTCGAGCGGCAAGGGGGCGAGCGCGCCGGAGTCCAGTTCCTCGCGGATGCTTTCCTCGGCGTACCACGCGAATCCGAGCCCCTTGCACGCGGCGCGGATGGAGGTGGCCTTGTTGCTCACGGTCCAGCGTCGCTCGGCAATCCAGCCGCCGGCGCGGCTGCGCTGCGCACTCGAGTCGCGCACGACGAGGTGCCGGTGCATCCGGAGGTCCTCGAGCGTCAGCGGCCGGTCGAGTTCGTGCAGCGGATGCGTCGGGGCGGCGGCGCAAATGAATCGCACTCGCATCAGTGCGTCGCCGAGGAAGCCGCCCGGCACGACGCCGCCGATGGCGATGTCGACGCGCCCTTCGGTCAGCGCTTCCTCGGTACCACTCAGCACCGACTCGATGAGCTCGATGCGCGTATCTGGGTGCTCGCGCCCGAACTCGGCGAAGCACTCGAGCAGCAGCCACGTGGGAAAGATGATGTCGACGGCGAGGCGGATCTCGGATTCCTGGCCACGCGCGAGCTCGGCTGCCGCGTGCTCGAGCCGGCCGGCCTCCTGCACGAGCGACTTGCCACGGCGGTAGAGCACCTGCCCGGTCGCCGTGAGTACCGCCTTGCGGCCCCGCAGTTCGAACGCTTTCACGCCGAGCAGGTCCTCGAGCTTCTTGATGGTGTAGGTGATCGTCGACTGGCTGCGGTGCAGGCGTTCGGACGCCTGCGCATATCCCCCCGCCTCGACGACCCCGACGAGGGCATTCCACTGGTCCAGGGTGATCTTCGGTTGAGCCATATATCTATCCGATGGATCTGTATTAGCTAAAAAACCGTCTATTCAATCGACAGTATAGATGCAAAATACCCATACCAGCAACCACCCATTCTTATCGGGAGCCCCAGCATGCAGACCATCCTCCAGATCAACGCCAGCCTGTTCGGCGAGAACGGGCAGTCCTCGCGCCTCGCGGGCGACTTCGTCAAGGCCATGACGAGCCTCCCGCACATCGGCGCGGGGTCCACCGTGATCGTGCGCGACCTGGTGCAGCAGCCGCTGCCGCACCTCACGGCCGAGCGATTCCAGGCGTTCGCCACGCCGGCTGCGGAGCGCACGCCGGAGCAGGCGCGGGTCGCGGCGGAATCGGACGAGCTGATCGACGAGCTGCGCCGCGCGGATGTCATCGTCCTCGGCCTGCCGATGTACAACCTCGGTGTGCCCTCGATGCTCAAGGCCTATTTCGACCACGTCGCGCGTGCCGGTGTCACCTTCCGCTACACCGCCAGTGGCCCCGAGGGCCTGCTGACGGGCAAGAAGGCGTACGTGTTCGCGACCCGCGGCGGTCGATATGCCGGCACGCCGTCCGACCTGCAGACGGGCTACATCCGGCTGTTCCTCGGCTTCGTCGGCATCCGGGACGTGGAGTTCATCTACGCCGAGGGCCTGGCGATGGGACCGGAGCAGCGCGAAGCGGGCCTGGGCACCGCCGCCGCACGCATCGAACAGCTGGCAGCCTGAAGGAGCACGAGACATGAATACACAACAGAACGTCGCGGATCTCACCGGCCGCATCCTGATCTCGGCCATCTTCCTGCAGTCCGGCCTCGGCAAGATCGGTGGCTACGCCGGTACCCAGGGCTACATGGAGGCCATGGGCGTGCCAGGTGCGTTGCTGCCGCTGGTGATCGCGCTCGAGATCCTCGCGCCGGTCGCGATCATCGTGGGTTACCGCGCCCGCATCGCCGCGTTCCTGCTCGCCGGCTTCTCGGTCGTGTCCGCCCTGCTGTTCCACCGCGCGGCCGGCGATGCGACGCAGGCGATCATGTTCATGAAGAACATTGCCATGGCCGGCGGCTTCCTGCTGCTCGTGGCGCGGGGAACGGGCGACTGGTCGCTCGACGCGCGCCGCGAGGCGCTCGTCAGGCCGTAAGGAGCAAGCATCGTGAGCACTCGAACGCTACAGGCAGTCATTCCCGCGGTGGCGGCGTCCGACGGCGCCGGTGTCAAGCTGCGGCGCAGCCTCGGCTGGTCGCCGCAGGCACGCTTCGACCCGTTCCTGATGCTGGACGAGTTCTTCTCGGACGATCCCGACGACTACCTGGCTGGATTCCCCTCGCATCCGCACCGCGGCTTCGAGACCGTGACCTACATGCTCGAGGGCCGGATGCGCCATGAGGACGGCTTCGGCCATCGCGGCGACCTCGGCCCGGGCGACGTGCAGTGGATGACCGCGGCGCGCGGCATCATCCACTCGGAAATGCCGCAGCAGGCCGAGGGACGCATGCGGGGCTTCCAGCTCTGGATCAACCTGCCGTCGCGGGAAAAGATGAAGCCGGCCGCCTACCGGGACATCCCGTCGCGCGAGATCCCGACCGTGGCGCTCGACGGTGGTGGCGAGCTGCGCGTGATCGCGGGCGACTTCGCGCAGGGCGGCACGACGACGGCCGGGCCGGTCGGCGGCCTCTCGACCGAACCGCTTTACTTCGACCTGCGCCTGTCGCCGGGCGGGGTCGCGACAATTCCGACGCCCACGACCCACAACGCGTTCCTCTACGTCTACGACGGGGAAGCGGCGGTCGGCGGCGACGCCAGGCCGCTGCCGTTCCGTTCGGCGGGGCTGCTCACGCCCGGCGACGGCGTGCGCATCCAGGCAGGCCAGCGCGGGGTGAAGCTGCTGTTCCTCGCCGGCAAGCCGATCGACGAGCCGGTGGCGCAGTTCGGGCCGTTCGTGATGAACACGCGCGAGGAAATCGAGCAGGCGATCCTCGACTACCAGAGCGGGCGCCTGGCGGCGGGCGCGGCCTAGGTGTAATCCACTGTCGGTGTAGTTCGCCACGCCCCGCAAAATAGGCGGCACCAGGGGCAGTGGAACTGCCCGCCGTGCGGATCTCGACATGAGCCACAAGCACGAGCAACTCCTGCGGACGATCTTCCACGACCCGATCAGCGCCAACATCCACTGGCGGGAAATCGAGTCGCTCCTCAACCACGTCGGAGCCGACGTCGAGCCACTGTCCGGCGCGCGCATCCGCGTCAAGCTGAACGGGGCCGAAGGCATCCTGCACCGACCACACCACGGCAACACGCTCGACAAGAGTTCCGTACGGCACCTGAGGGAATACCTCGCGCACGCGCGCATGACTCCGTCGCAATACGAGGCTGCGCAGGAGCCGACGACGCACTGAGCCCGCGCCGCGCTTGCGGCCGGTCGTCGCCTGGTATCAATGTCGCAGTCGGGCTGCTCGTCCGAAGGGGGGCGAAATGGATCGCCGCAGGTTCCTGTTGAATTCCACCGGCACCGTCGCGGGTGGACTCCTGATCCCTCGCTTCGCATTGGCCGCGGCGCAGGAGTCGCTGCCGGCGGGAGCGGTTTCGTCCGGAGTCCTCGCTGCCCTGCCGGGCAAGCGACCACTCATCAAGCGCAGCTTTCGCCCGCCGAACTACGAGACGTCGGTGGCGATGTTCCGCGAAGCGTACACGCCCAACGACGCGTTCTATGTGCGCTGGCACAGCGCCGTCCCGGAATTGACGCTCGCCGACTGGCGGCTGCGGATTTCAGGCGCGGCCGTGCAGGGCCCGCGCGAGTTCACCCACGCGGAACTCACGAAGAAGTTCACGACGCACGAGGTGGCGGCGGTCAACCAGTGCTCGGGTAACCGGCGCGGCCTCTTCGCGCCGCACGTGCCCGGAGTGCAGTGGGGCTACGGTGCGATGGGCAATGCCGTGTGGCGCGGCGTGCGCCTGAAGGACGTGCTCGAGGATGCCGGACTCGCCGGGAGCGCCCTCGAGGTCGTCGGCAACGGCGCGGACGCGCCGATGCTCACGGGCCCCGACTTCGTGAAGAGCCTCCCCATGTGGAAGGCGCTCGACCCGGACACGCTCATCGCCTTCGAGATGAACGGCGAGGCCCTGCCGGTGTGGAACGGCTACCCGGCGCGCCTCGTGGTGCCGGGCTGGACCGCCACGTACTGGATCAAGGCGCTGGTGGACCTGCAGGTGGCCGACAAGGCCTACGACGGCTTCTGGATGAAGACCGCCTACCGCGTGCCCAAGGGCATGTTCGGGGACAGCGGATTCGCGTCCCAGGACACCGAGGCGAACGCGGCGATCACCTCGATCAAGATCAACTCGCTGATCGTGGATCCCGCGCCGGACGCCGTGCTCCCGGTTGGCCGCCGCACCGAGGTGATGGGCATCGCCTGGGACGGCGGCTCCGGCATCCGCAAGGTCGAGTACTCGCTCGACGGCGGGACGAGCTGGCGCGAGGCGAAGCTCGGCCGCGAACTCGGGCGTTATTCCTGGCGGCAGTGGCGACTCGCGGTTCGACCGCGTGCGGCGGGCACCCAGTCGGTCCTGGTGCGTGCGCTGGCGCGCGACGGTGCAACCCAGTCGGAGAAGCTGGTGCACAACCCTGCCGGCTATCACCACAACGTCGTGCAGAGGGTGGACTTCCATGTGGCGTGAAATCCGGCGTGCGGCAGCGGTCGCCTGCGCACTCGCGGTCGGCGCGTCGGCACAGGCTGTCGACGAGGCCAGCGTGGTGCTAGCGCAAGGCGAGGGGATCGACAAGGTGCAGTCGATGTGTGCGATCTGCCACAGCCTCGACTACATCCAGATGAACTCACCGTTCCAGGACGCCACGGGCTGGGACAAGACGGTGACCAAGATGGTCAAGGTGATGGGTGCGCCGATCTCGGCCGAGGACAGCGCCGTGATCGTCGGCTACCTGGCGCGCAACTACGGCAAGGAAGCGGCCCGGTAGGCGAACACGATGGACCTGCTGTCGTTCGCGCGCGGCCCCGCGCTGCAGTGGTCGATGGCGATCTGCGCCTTCGGACTCGCCTGGCGCCTCGCCGGCCTGCTGCTCAAGCCGCAGCGGCGGGATCTCTCCGAGCCGCGCAACCGCGCGGCGTGGCAGGGCGCCTGGCGGATGATCGTCGCCCGCATGTGGCCCAAGCCCGAGTTTGCGGCAGGCTCCGCCATCGGCACCGCGCTCGGCTACCTGTTCCACGTGGGGCTGTTCGTCGTGTTCTTCCTGGCCGCACCGCACGTCGTCTTCGTCGAGGATCTCGTTGGAGTCTCCTGGCCGCACCTGCCCAACACCGCCGTGACAGTGGCCGGCGCCGTAACGCTCGCGGCGCTGGTCGCGATGCTCGTGATGCGTCTCGCCTCGCCGGTCAAGCGCCTGCTCTCCAACTTCGACGACTATTTCAGCTGGTTCGTCACCGTGGCGCCGGTTGCCACCGGGCTCGCCGCCACGGCGCACGTCGGTGGCCGCTACGAGGACCTGCTGGCCTGGCACATCCTCGCTGCGGAACTGCTGATCGCCTGGCTGCCCTTCGGCAAGCTGATGCACGCGGTCCTGGTCTTCGCCTCGCGCGGCGCCACCGGGTACGCCTTCGCGCGCAAGGGCGCCGCGATATGAGCGTCGTGCATGCCGCCGACCGGCAGGGCGATGCGCCGGACGCGCTGCGCGTCGAACGGGCAATGCAGAGCTTCGTGAAGGATTTCAGCCGCACGGCCGCGATCCACATGGAATCGTGCATCCACTGCGGGCAGTGCGCCCAGGCCTGCCACTACTACGAGGTGAGCAAGGATCCTCGCCACACGCCGGTCTGGAAGCTCGAGCCGTTCAAGCAGGCCTACAAGCGCGAGGCGGGCCCGTTCTCGCTCGTGTACCGGGCGCTCAATCTGAAGAAGCCGGTCACCGTCGAACAGCTCGAGGAGTGGCAGGAACTCCTCTACGACACCTGCACCCTGTGCGGCCGCTGCACGATGGCCTGCCCGATGGGCATCGACATCGCGACACTGGTGGGACAGGCGCGCCACGCCATGTTCGCCGCCGGCCTCGTGCCCGCCGAACTGCACGCGGTGGCCGAGCGTGCGCAGCGCGAGGGCAGTCCGCTCGGGGCCACGCCCAAGGTGTTCAAGGAGCGCATCGAATGGCTGGCGGACGAGGCCGGGATCGACATCCCGGTCGACCGCGCCGAGGCCCGGGTGCTCTGCACGATGTCCTCGGTCGAGATCATGAAGTACCCGCAGTCGCTGGTGGCGACCGCGAAGGTCATGAACCACCTCGGGCTCGACTGGACCTTCCGCAGCGACGGCTACGAGGCCACGAATTTCGGCCTGCTGTCTGGCAATACGGCCTGGCAGAAAGACATGAGCCTGAAGCTCATCGGCGCCGCCGTGGCCTGCGGCGCCGAGCTGCTGGTCCTGCCGGAGTGCGGCCATGCGTACAGTGCGCTGCGCTGGCAGGGCGCCAACATGTACGGCAAGCCGCTGCCGTTCCGCGTGCTGCACATGTCCGAGTTGCTTGGCGAGATGGCGCGCACCGGCAAGCTCAAGCTCAAGCCGATCGGCAAGACCGCAACCTTCCACGATCCCTGCCAGGTGTCGCGGCGCGGCGGCGCCATGCAGGGGCCGCGCGACGCCATGCGGGCCCTCGGCCTCGTCCTGCACGAGATGTCCTCGGATCCGGGGATGAACTGGTGCTGTGGCGGCGGCGGTGGAGTCGTGACCCTGTCACGCGCCACCGAGATGCGCCACAAGGTCTTCGCGATCAAGATCCGGCAGGTCGAGGCCACGGGCGCCGAGCTGCTGGTCTCGAGCTGCGCCAACTGCCGGTTGAGTTTCGACGACGGCCAGGCCCACCACAAATGGGACAAGAAGGCGCAGAGCCTGCTCGAGCTGGTCGCCGACCAGCTCGTCGATCAGTAGATCGTCGACACCAGCACGAAGCTCACGAGGCCGACCAGCAGCGCGGAGAAGAGGCCCACTGCGAGCGGCTTCAGGCCGATCTGCCTCAGTCCCTTGATGCTGGTGCCGAGTCCCACCGCGGCCATCGCCACCGCGAGGCAGTAGGTGGCGACCTGCTTGACGAAGCCGACGATGGACTTCCACTGCGCGGGCTCGAGAAGGCCGAAGGGCTTCTCGCCCATGTCACCCAGCGTGCGCAGGATGCTCATCGCGGCGAAGCCGACGATGAACAGCGGGATCATCGTGTACCACTTCGGCGCCTTGCCGCCCTCGGTCGAGCGGCGATGGTAGAGCACGGCCATGAGCGGGATCACGACCAGCATGCTCAGGTTGCGCACGAGCTTGGTGACCGTCGCGACGTCGAGCGCCTTGGGATCGTCGAAGTATTGCTGGTAGACGAGCCCGGCGCCGGCCACCTGCGCGGTCTCGTGCACGGCGGTGCCGAGGAACATGCCGGCCTGGAACGTGTCGGCCTCGAACAGCCAGTGGGCCGCGAACGGGTAGACGAGCATGGCCACCACGCCGAACAGCGTGATGCAGGCGACCGCGTAACTCACCTCGTCGTCCCTGGCGCCGATGGTCGGCGCGGTGGCGACGATGGCGGTGGCGCCACAGATGCTGGTGCCGACCGCGATGAGCGTGCCGAGCCGCTCGGAGAGGCCGACGCGCTTGCTGACGTAGGTGACGATCGCGAGCGCCGCGAGCACCGTGCCGATGATGATGGGCAGGCTCCTGAG
The DNA here is from genome assembly GCA_963778185.1 of uncultured Gammaproteobacteria bacterium. Classification (GTDB taxonomy): domain Bacteria; phylum Pseudomonadota; class Gammaproteobacteria; order Steroidobacterales; family Steroidobacteraceae; genus RPQJ01. The sequence continues at coordinate 342,825 of CAVZTF010000004.1, forward strand.
GCCGATGGAGCCCGCCTCGACGATGGACAGGCGGATGCCGAGCAGCACGATGCCGAGCCGCAGGATGCGCACCACGGAGAACTTGATGCCCGGGCGCAGCACCTCGGGCAGCGTGAACAGGTTATTGACCAGGATGCCGAGCAGGATCGCCATCATGATGCCGCTGATCGCACCTTTCTGCAGCCCGAGCGCGGGCGCGATGATGGTCGCGAGGTATTCGCCGGCGAGCGCGAGCAGCAGGGCGAGCAGGAATCCCCAGAGGGCGTTCATCTTGCGGTGTCTCTGGCGGTGAGTGCGCGGGCAACGGGGGCGGCGCACGTTCTCGCGCGCCGTCCCCCTGGTCTGTCAGCCGCTCAGCGCTTCCAGCTGTAGCTCACCTCGAGCTCGAATTGCGTCATCCCGAACTCGACGGTCTGGGTCGGGTCGAAGTTGTTCGTGCCCTGGAGGTCGTTTTCGGGCGCGTACATGAACGAGACGTTGAGTTCGTCGCCACCCGCCCGCGTCTTCGTGAAACCGACGGTGAAGTGCTGCTCCATCACGCCCGGGGCCAGGATGTTGAAGGTCATCTGGTCGTCCGGGATCGGCTGATCCGTCATGCTGTAGCCGCCGCGGAGGGTCCATTCGTCGTTGACCTGCCAGGACGCGCCCAGCTTGTAGACCGTGATGTCCTCCCAGCCGAAACCCGCCCCCCGCGCACCGCCGAGACAGCTCTCGAAGTCCGTGCCGCCGAACCCGGCCGTCGGGCATGCGCCCAGGTTCTGGATGGGGTTGCCGACGGAGTCCACGTCGCTGTACCAGATTTCCTGCACGTCGAACACGATGGCGAGGCGGTCGTTCGGCTTCACGGCGATGCCGAGGGTGGCCGTGGCCGGCATGTTGAACCCGCCGGCGTCAGCGAAGAGATCCGCGTAGGCGTCGAGATCGGACATCTCGATCTCGGTGGTGTACGCAGCCGCCAGGCTGAACATGTCGGAGGGATCCCACTGGATACCGAAGGTCGCGCCGTAGCCGTAGGACATCTCGTGCCCGTTGTCGGAGAGGTTCTCCGGCATCACCGTGCCGCCGCTCCTGGCGAAGGTCTCGGTGTAGCCGGCGAAGGTGCCAACGCCGCGCGCCTCGAAGCGCTGCATCGCGAAGATCACCGAGCCGCCGAGCGAGAACCGGTCCGCGAGCTTGGTCGCATAGGCGAGGTTGAGGAAGCCCTGCATCAGGTCGACGCCGGCGGTGCCGTCGCCGTAGGTGCCGTCGAGCGTCATCACCGGCGCGGGGCCCGGGCCGTCCGGGTCGAACGTCGCGTCGCCGCCTTCCCACGTCGTGTTCATGCCGCCGCGGGCGTAGAAAGCCAGCGCGAGGGACTCGCGGTCGCTCAGGTTCCAGTTCCTGCCCACGAACGGGATCGGGAAGAACTCGTTCTCGCTGTCGAGGCTCTGGGGGCCGATCGTGAACGCGCCACCGTTGCCGTTGGCGAGGCTGCCCGAGGTGCTGTAGTCGCGCATCGGGCTGAAGATGCCAATGCCGGCGTCGATGCTCTCGGCGAGGTGGACGATGCCGGCCGGGTTGGTGGCGAGGATCATCAGTTCCTGCGGATTGGCGCTGCCCGCGCCAGCCTGGCCCTTGCTCTTGGTGCCCATGCCGTGCATGTAGTAGCCGTTGGTGGCCGAGGCGCTGCCGGCGACGAGCGCCAGCGCGATGCCCAGGCCCAGGACCGTCCGATTGCGTGCCGTGTTCATCAAGCCCCCGTTTGCCGCGATGGCGGCCGCTCCAGTCGAAAATAAGAACGTTCTAAATTGTCGGTCCGCCCGATTCCCGCTCTCAACAGGGCTTTCCGCAGCGCGGGCGCGCGCCGCAGCCGACCGTTGTCCGCGGGCAACGGTCGCGCCCGGGTGCCTCCCGCGTCAGGCCCTGCGCCGCAGGACGAAGCGGTAGACGTCGCCGTCCTGGCTCTGTTCGACGAGCTCGTGGCCCGTCGTGCGGCTGAACGCCGCGAAGTCCTTCACCGCGCCGGGATCCGTCGCCAGCACCTCGAGGGTGCCGCCGGGGGGCAGGGCGGTGAGGGCCTTCTTGGCCTTGAGGATGGGGAGCGGGCAGTTGAGTCCCTTCGCGTCCAGTGTCTGGTCGGCCATGTGTCTCACTCAGATGAAGAGGTTGATGTCGGATTGCGTGGCCACCTCGATGTAGGTGGCCGCGCCGCCGAGCTCGATGCCCGGGATCATGTCGTCGAGCGTGTACTCGAACAGGTCCATGGTCATCTGGCAGGCGATCATGCGCACGTCGGCCTCGAGCGCGAGCGCCCGCAGGTCCGGGATGGAGGCGACGCCCTTCTTCTTCATCATGTTCTTCATCATCACCGTGGCCCCGGCATCCACGCCCGGGATCATCGAGGCGATGTTGGGCATGCCCATGTGGCCGCCGGCCATCGGCATCTTCATCGCCGGGTTGCCGAGCGGGGTCATCTTGAGGTCGAGGTTCTTGAGCAGCAGCGACAGCCCGTAGAAGGTGAAGAACAGCGTGACATTGAGCCCCATGGCCGCGGCGGTCGTCGACAGGATGAAGGGAGGATAGGCCCAGTCGAGCGACCCCTTGGTGACGATGATGGACATGCTCTTGGTGTCGGACGACTCGGTCATGTTCGCGATCCCTCTGCGCTGGTGAACGTGCGAAACGCGCCGGACGTTAGCAGAGATCTCTTTATTAGCAAAGTCGGATGAATTAGCCTCGCGGCATGGATGCGCGAGCGCAGCCGCCGGCTCTTCTGACGCAGCGCAACAACCCTGTGCCGCGCGGCCGCGCGCCGGCACTCTTCGTCGCGAGCGACTTCTGCCGCCAGCCGGGTTTCGGCAGGCACCATCCGCTGTCGATCCCGCGCGTCTCGACGGTCCTCGAGCTCTGCGAGCGTCTCGGCTGGCTCGACGCCGCCACTTATCGGGACGCACGCGCCGCGAGCGTCGCGCAGCTGACCGCGTACCACGATCCGGCCTACGTGGAGGCACTGCGTTGCAGCGACGCCGCGCGCCGCGTCGAGGCCGGGATCCGCGCGCGCCATGGCTTCGGAACGCTGGAAAATCCGTTGTTTGCGGGGGTTTTCGAGCGAGCGGCCACGGCGGTCGGCGGTTCCATCCTGGCGGCGGAGCTCGCACTCGAACGGCGCATCGTGTTCCACCCGGCCGGCGGGACGCACCACGGCCGTCGCGACCGCGCGAGTGGTTTCTGCTATTTCAACGATCCCGTGTTTGCCATCCTCACGCTGCTCGGGCATGGACTCGAGCGCGTCCTCTACGTCGACCTCGACGCCCACCACGGCGACGGGGTGCAGGACGCGTTTCTCGACGACGCGCGGGTGAGAGTGATTTCCATTCACGAGACGGGCCGCTGGCCGCACACGGGCGCGGCCGACGATCGTGGCCGCGGCCATGCGCGCAATCTCCCGGTGCCTGCGGGTTTCAACGACGACGAACTCGATTTCCTGCTGGACGAGGTGGTCCTGCCGCTCGGCGCCGGGTTCGCGCCGCAGGCGGTGGTCGTGACCTGTGGCACGGACGCACTGGCGGGCGATCCGCTCTCGCGCCTCGCGCTCAGCAACGTCGCGCTGTGGCGCGCAGTCGAGCGGGTCGTGGAACTCGCGGTCCCGGCCGTGGTGCTCGGCGGTGGCGGCTACAACCCGTGGACGCTGGCGCGCTGCTGGACAGGCCTGTGGGGCCGGCTGGCCGGCCATGAAGTACCCATGGTGCTGCCGGCCGAAGCGCAGGTAATCTTGAAAGGACTCGCCTGCGACCTGGTCGACGACGAGGACGTGCAGCCGGAATGGCTCACCTCGCTCGCCGACCGGCCGAGGGGTGGCGCGGTGCGGGACCAGGTGCGCGCGCTGGCGGGAGACGGGAGGAAGATGCATGCCATGGCTTGAGTCCATCTCTGCGATCGAGGAATACGAGGGTATTGCGCTCGACGTGGGGCTCGTCGCGGACTTCGAGCGCTCCGCGGCCGGCGCCGCCGTGCGCCCGATCCGCTTCTCGACGCCCACGTTCAAGGACTACGCGAGCACGGAGCTCAAGGGTTGCGGGAAGATGAGCTTCCCGTCGTTCTCGATCACCGCCGGTGCCTGCGGACTCAACTGCGACCACTGCCGCGCCGAAATCCTGAAGCCCATGATCGCGGCCACCTCGCCGGCGATGCTCGACCAGAAGGTGCGGCAGCTGGTGGCGACGCAGGACCTGCAGGGATTCCTGCTCTCGGGTGGCTCGAACCGGCGCAACGAGATTCCCTACGAGCGCTACTACCCCGTCGTCGAGCGCCTGAAGCGCGACTTCCCGCACCTGCGGATCGCGATCCACACCGCGCTCACCGACGAGGCGGGCGCGCGCTCCATGGAAGCGGCGGGAGTCGACACGGCCATGATGGACGTGATCGGCGCGCAGGAGACCATCCGCGAGGTCTATCACCTCGACCGGCCGGTCGAGGATTTCGAGGCGACCCTCGCGGCGCTCTGCGCCACCTCGATGGAGGTGAGCCCGCACATCGTCCTCGGCCTGCATTACGGCCGCATGCTCGGCGAGCCGACCGCGCTCGACATCGTGAGCCGCCACGCCGTGAAGGCGCTGGTGCTGGTGGTGGTGATGCCGTTCTACGCCAAGCCGGGGCTCTACGCCGTGCCGGACGCAGCCGAGGTCGGGCGAATTTTCGGCGAGGCGCGCCGGCGCCTGCCGGACCGCCAGGTGCTGCTCGGCTGTGCCCGCCCGCCGGGCCTGCACAAGCGCGTGGTCGACGCCTACGCGGTGATGGCCGGGCTCGACGGCATCGCATTCCCGGCCGACGGCGTCGTGGGCGTCGCGCGAGCGGTCGGCCGGCCGTTCCACCAGGAGCACGCCTGCTGCTCCATCAAGCTCGGGCGCGCGCCCGTCGCGACGGCCGCCCGCACCGTCGCCGCGTAGGCTTGCCGGGATCCAGGGGAGTCTTTCGATGAGCTGTCTCAAGCAGAGCGCCGCAACCGCGACCGGCATGCCCGGAGCGGATCTCGCTTACAACGCGTTCGAGGCCATGCAGCCGCGGCTGCCGGGCCAGACGCCGACGGAGGCCCGCAATGGCCGCCGCGTCAAGGAGGCGGCGGTGCCCCGCAGGGCGTCTACCTGCCGAACAACAACGTGCTCACGCCGCAGATGCGCTCGCCGGAGTACGTGCAGATGTCGAACGCGGCGGCCATCACGCTCGGCATCATGCCGGGCAGGATGCACCGCGTCGGTTGCACGCGCTGCCTCAACCTGCTGCTCACCTACCCGGAGGGTTGCCGCGCCAACTGCGCCTACTGCGGGCTTGCCAGGCACCGCGAGGCGGAGCGCGACTACGCCGACCGCAACTTCATCCGCGTGGACTGGCCGGCGGTGCCGATGCAGCAGGTCGTGGACACCGTGGCCCGCGACGGCGGCCGCAGCCCGTTCCACCGCATGTGCATCTCGATGATCACGCACCCGCGCTCGGACGAGGACACGGTGGCGGTGCTGAAGGCGTGGACCGCGAAGATCGACCCGTCCACGATCCCGGTGTCGATCCTGTCGAACCCGACGACCATGGAGCGCAAGGACGTCGAGCGCCTGCGCGAGCTCGGCGCGGATATCTTCACGGTCGCGCTCGACGCCGTCCACGCCGGCGCTCTTCGATCGCACGCGCGGCAAGGGCGTGCAGTCGCCGCACAAGTGGCAGAAGTACTGGGAAGTGCTGCATGCATGCGCGCGAGGTGTTCGGGCCGCAGAAGTTCGGCGCGCACATCATCGTCGGCATGGGCGAGACCGAGCGGGAGGTGCTCACGCTGGTGCAGCAGCTCGTCGACCTCGGCGGGCACAGCCACCTGTTCTCGCTTCTTCCCGGAGCAGGGCTCGCTGATGGACCACCTGCCCGCCACGCCGCGCGACCAGTGGCGGCGCGTGCAGCTCGCGCGCTACCTGATCGACTACGCCGGCGTGCGCGTCGAGCAGATGAGTTTCGACGCCGAGGGCCGCGTGACGGGATACGCTCTGCCGCCGGCCGAGGTCGAGGATATCGTGAGCCAGGGCATCGCCTTCCGCACCTCGGGCTGCCCGGGCAAGGTCCGCGACGACGTGTCGGCCTGCGACCGGCCCTACGGCGATTCGCCGCCGAGCAACATCGCGAGCTTCCCGTTCCAGCCGAACAAGAGGGACCTGCGGAAGATCCGCCGGCAGCTCAAGATCCCGGTCGTGCAGGGCTGAGACGGTGGCCGGAGGCTTCCGGGTCGTCGACACCGGCGTGCGCGAAGGGCGATTCAACATCGCCCTCGACCAGGCGATGGTCGAGCTGCACCAGGCGAGGCGCATTCCCGACACGCTGCGCTTCATCCGCTTTCCGCCGACGGCGCTGATCGGCCGTCACCAGGCGCTGAGCCAGGAGATCGACGTGCCCTACTGCCAGGCGCACGGCATCGGCGTGGTGCGGCGCATCACCGGCGGCGGGGCCATCTACCTCGACGAGGGGCAGCTCGGCTGGGGCCTGGTGTTCAACCGGCGGACGCTCGGCTCCGCCTCGCTCGCCGAGCTGGCCCGCGACATCTGCGAGACGGTCGCGACCGGTCTCACGCGCCTCGGCGTCCCGGCACGCTACCGACCGCGCAACGACATCGAGGTGGACGGCCGCAAGGTGAGCGGCACCGGCGGCTTCTTCGACGGCGACACGCTCATCTACCAGGGCACGGTGCTCGTCGACATGGACCCCTCGGCGATGGTGGCCGCGCTGCGCGTGCCGCGCGCCAAGCTCCAGAAGCGGCAGCTCGACTCGGCGGCCCAGCGAGTCGTCAGCCTGCGCGAGCTGCTGGGCCCGAAGACGCCCGGCCTGCCGGCGGTGCAGCAGGCGCTGCTCGAGGCGTTCAGCGAGCGCTTCGGCATCGAATGGGGCGCCGAGGCGCTGACGGCGGAGGAGGAGACGCTCGCCTGGCAGCACCACCGGGACGAGATCGGCACCGACGAGTTCGTGGCCGGGATCGACGATCCGGCGCGCGAAGCGGATTTTGCCGTCGGCACGCACACCTGCGCCGGGGGCACCGTCACCGCGTACCTGCGCCTCGAGGGCCCGGCGCGCGGGCGCATCGGCCAGGTGCTCATCACCGGCGATTTCTTCGTGGCGCCCGCCGCGGGTCGTGCTCGACCTCGAGGCGGCCCTGCGGCGCATCGACCTTGCGGAGCTGTCGCCCGCCATCGAGCGGTTCTTCCGCGATCGCACCCTCAGCGCACTGACGGTGGCTCCCGACGACTTCCGTCGCGCCATCGAGCTCGCGGCCGCCAATGCGACGGCCCGGGCGACATGAAGACCCTGGCGGTCGTCCAGCACACCTCGGCCGAGTACCTCGGCAACGTCGAGGACCACCTCGAGGGCAGGCGCATCCGCTTCCGCTACTCGCGACCCTTCACGACCGGCGGCCGGGTGCCACAGCCGGGGATGCTGCTCGACGGACTGGTGCTGCTCGGCGGCGGCCCCTGGGGCAGCGCGGGCGGCCGCGACGTGCCGACGCTCGACCAGGAGGTCGAGTTGACGCGGGCCGCGCTCGGCAAGGGGCTGCCGGTGCTCGGCATCGGGCTCGGCGCGCAGGTTCTCGCGATCGCGGCGGGCGGCGGCTCCACGGCGTCCGACCTCGAATTCACCGTCGGGGAGGCGTTCCGCACGGATCCCCAGGCGCTCGGCGGCTTCCTGCCCGAGCGCTACCCGCTCGTGATCTACGGCCGCGACCGGCCGGAGTTGCCGCCGGGGGCCGACGTGCTCGCACGCGACGCCGCGGGCCGGCCGGCGCTGTTCCAGGTCGGCGAGAAGGCGCTCGGCTTCACCGGCCACCCCGGCACGAAGCCCGCGATCGTCGAGGACCTGATCATGGAGTTCGACGAGGTGCCGGCGCAGACCGCCCCGGCGCTCCAGCAGCTGAGGATGGTTCGCGTTGCGCTCGAGGACGCGCTGGTGCCGATCATGACCGGAGTGGTACGGATACTCGGATTGATGGAGCCGGAGTAGGCTCCGGCATATTGTCATCGCACGCCATTTACATTAGGGTGCACTAATACATCACGCGCCGCGCGGCACGAGGCCGTGCTGCGGCGCAACATCATCGACGGAGCAGGGAACATGGCCAAGCTGATCATCGTCATGGCGAACACCGATCCGCGCAACGCCGAGGAGCTCGGCGCGCCGATCTTCCAGGCCACCGTCGCGGCCGCGATGGAATACGAGGTGGACGTGATCTGCACGGCCACGTCGGGCCGCCTGATGAAGAAGGGCGTGGCGGACAAGCTCGTCGTCAAGGAAGGCTCGCCCAAGACCGTCTACGACTTCATCAAGGACGCGCACGAGGCGGGCGCCAAGTTCTACTGCTGCTCGCCCAACCTCGACCTGTTCGACATGACGAAGGACGACCTCATCCCGGAATGCGCCGGCATCATCGGCGGCGCGCACCTGATCGAGGAAGTGATGGAGAACGACGTCAAGGTCCTGACCTACTGATCGCGGGGCCGGCGACCGGCCCGGGGGTACGCATGGAACACGCCGGCACGCGAGTGCAGCAGTACATCGGGGATCCGGTCTCGGACGCGCCTGCCGTCGGTCGCGCGAAGCTCGAGGAGATCTTCGGCGACATCCAGTCCGACCTGCGCTTCGACCACGAGCTGAACGGCTGCCTCAACTGCGGCATCTGCACGGCGACCTGCCCGTCGGCGCACTACTACGACTACAGCCCGCGCGAAATCGTGCAGCTGCTCTGGACGGAGAATCTCGAGGGCATCTACGACGCGATGCAGGAGAAGATCTGGGCCTGCGCGCAGTGCTACACCTGCGCCGCGCGCTGCCCGTTCGGCAACTCGCCGGGCGGCCTCGTCATGGTCATGCGCGAGGTCGCGATCAAGCACGGCTTCGAGTCGGCGAAGAACGTGCTGCGGCCCTTCAGCCGCGTGATGCTGAAGCTCATCTCGACCGGCAACCAGCTCTCGCCGGACATGATCAGCAAGGACGCCTTCCCCGACTGGGGTCCGAACATCTCGAAGGTGGACGCCCCGCTGCAGGTGCTGCGCAATGCGATCCCGATGCCCACGCTGCACACCACCAAGACCGCGTGGGAAGTGAATCTGAAGACGTCGGTCGAGCTCTACACCATCTGGGAAGAGACCGGCGTGCTCGCCAGCCTCAAGACGATCGACAAGAACCTCCATGACGTCATCGCCGACATCATGGACGAGAAGCGCGACGAGCTCGAAGAGTGGCTCGAGGAACAGGAGGAGGATGACCATGACCATCGACTCGAAGACCCCCGCCCCCGGCGAGCGCTTCACCGGCCACGGCCCGGAGTGGCGCGACGCGAAGCTCGACCGCCAGGACGCCACGCACCGCCACCGCGTGGGTCGAGCAGGTCATCAACAAGCGCTCGATGCTGACGCAGAAGGACCGCGTCGAGGACGTGCGGGACCTCATGTGGCAGCTCGAGAAGGAAGGCGAGATCGTCGTCCATCGCGTGAGCGACGAGCACCAGCCGGTGATGGTCAAGACGCTCTACGGCTGGGACAAGAAGATCCCGACCACGCGCCTGTGGCACCACAAGTCCTGCGGCCAGTGCGGCAACATCCCGGGCTACCCGGCCTCGCTGCTGTGGATCATGAACCAGCTCGGCACCGAGTACCTCGACGAGACCGACCAGACCTCCTGCACGGCGTGGAACTACCACGGCTCGGGCATCGGCAACATCGAGAGCCTCGCGGCGGTCTTCCTGCGCAACTTCCACCAGGCCTACGTCTCGGCCAGGGCGCAGGGCCTGCCCGAGAGCTACTACTACCCGCTGGTGCACTGCGGCACGTCCTTCGGCAACTACAAGGAGGTGCGCGGCTACCTGCTGCGTTCGGCGAAGCTGCGCGAGAGCGTGAAGAAGATCCTCGGCAAGCTCGGCCGCCTGGTCGACGGCAAGCTCCTGATTCCCGAGGAGGTGGTGCACTACTCGGAGTGGCTGCACGTGATGCGCGCGAAGATCGCCGAGCGCCAGGTCATCGACGCGAGCCACGTCCGCGCCACGATCCACCCGGCCTGCCACGTCTACAAGATGGTGCCCGAGGACGTGATCTACGACGACGACGTGCTCGACGGCAACCGCGTCGCGGTGTCCACCGGCATCATGCAGTCGCTCGGCACGCAGGTCATCGACTACCGCACCTGGTACGACTGCTGCGGCTTCGGCTTCCGTCACATCATCTCCGAGCGCGAGTTCACGCGTTCGTTCGCCATCGACCGCAAGCTGCGCGTGGTGCAGGACGAGGCGCACACCGACGTCATGATCGGCCACGACACGGGCTGCATCACCACGCTCGACAAGAACCAGTGGATCGGCAAGGCGGCCGGCAAGGCCGTCGACGTGCCGGTGCTGGCCGACTGCCAGTTCGCCGCGCTGGTGCTGGGCGCGCACCCGTACAAGATCGTGCAGTCGCACTGGCACGCCTCCTCGACCGAGACCCTGATGGAAAAGCTCGGCATCGACTGGCAGGCCAAGAAGGCCGAGTTCGAGGCATACCTCAAGGAGGTCGCCGCGGGCAGGTTCGAAACCCTCTACGACCCGCGCCGCAAGATCACTTCCGGGCCGGGCTACCAGCGGATCTCAACGACACCATGACCAAGCCAATCCTGATCGTCGGGGGCGGGCCCGCCGGCCTTGCGGCCGCGCATGCGCTCGCGCGTGTTGGCCAGCCGAGCGTGCTGGTGGAGAAGGAGGGCCGCCTCGGCGGCGCGCCCATCCTCACGGGCTATGCCAAGCTCGTGCCGAGCGGCGAGTGGGCGAAGGACGCGATCGGCGGCATGGTCGATCGCGTCGTCGGCGACCCGCTGGTCGAGGTGCACCCGGGCGCGAAGGTGACCTCGTTCTCGGGCAGCCCCGGGTCGTTCGCCGTGGAGATCTCCGACGGCCGCAAGGCCGAAGTGGGCGCCGCGATCCTCGCCACCGGCTTCACGCACTTCGACTCGGTGAACAAGCCCGAGTGGGGCTTCGGCACCTTCCCGGACGTCGTCACGACCTCGCAGGTCGAGCAGATGATCTCCTCGGGCAAGGGTGTGCGCTGCCCGTCCGACGGCAGGAAGCCGAAGCGCGTCGCGATCCTGCTCTGCGTGGGTTCGCGCGACCGGCAGATCGGCCGCGAGTGGTGCTCGAAGATCTGCTGCACCGTCTCCGCGAACCTCGCGATGGAGATCCGCGAGGAGCTGCCGGACTGCCACGTGTACATCTACTACATGGACATCCGCACCTTCGGCTTGTACGAGACCAAGTACTACTGGAAGAGCCAGGAGGAGTTCAAGGTCAAGTACATCAAGGCGCGCATCGCCGAGGTCACTTCGAACGGCGAGCAGCTGGTGGTGAAGGGCGAGGACACGCTGGTCAAGCGTCCCATCACGATTCCCTTCGACATGGTGGTGCACGCCATCGGCATGGACCCGAACCTCGAGAACCCGTCGATCGCAACCACCTTCGGCGTCACGCTCGAGCCGCACGGCTTCGTGGGTCGCGGCAACTCCTACGGCAACACGGCCGAGACCTCGCGTCCGGGCGTGTTCGTCGCCGGGGCCGCCACCGGACCCGAGACGATCGACGACTCGATCGCGCAGGGACACGCCGCGGCGCTTGCGGCCCTCGGGTTCCTGCAGCCGCAGCGCGCCAGCGCCTGAGACCGCGCCAGATGTTCGGCAGGTCGCGAAAAGACAGCGTTCCCGTGTCGCCGGCGCGCCCGCAGCTCGACCTGAGCGGTCCGCGGCTACGCCGGGCGCTCGAGGCGCTGGTGGCCGGCGCCGATACGCACGGCGGCATCGAGCGCTACATGGATGCGCTCAAGCTCAAGTCCGCCGTGTTCCGCGAGGCGCTCGGCAACGCGACCGGCGACGGGCGATTCGCCATCGAGTCGTTCCGGCCGCTGTGCGCGTTCATGCCCACCGTGCGGCGGCGCGTGGTGCCCTGGCTCGAGCAGCCGGCCTACGGCCGACTGCGCGCCGCGCTCGAGGACCTGCTCGAGCCGACCGGCGACACGTCCGGGACCGACGAGCGCATCCGCCGCTTCTGCGCGGTCTTCCCGCAGGACGACTCGCACCGCTGGACGCGCGACCTGGCGGCCGAGCTGCTGCACAACCTCGACCCCGAGCGCTACCCGCTCATGACGCGCTGGGTGTGGGACGCGGAGGCCAACACCGGCGTGCTTCGCGAGGTCTGGCACGGCCCGGACGTCGACCACACCAGCATCCGCGCGGGCGACGACTACGAGACCTTCCTGGTGCTGCGCGAGGAGCTCGCGCAGTTCCTCACGGCGCAGGGCGTCTTCCGCGACACCGCGCAGATGGTCGACATGCTGTGCGCGCAGGTGTACGCGCAGTACATCTGCGAGCAGGGCGGCAGTTACCTGCGCGCCGACTTCTCCGCCCCCGAGGATCCGATGCAGCACACGCGCCGGCTGCTCGGGCTCGACGGCGTCCGCGCCGCGGATGGACGCGCACGATTTGCGGCCATCGACGGCGAGGCCCGCGAGGCCTTCGCCCAGGCGGCACCACGAACCCTCGAGTGACGAGGCAAGGCAATGCCCATACATGAAGTGTCGCTGATCCGCCCGGAGAACCTGCAGTCGCACGACCAGCTGGTGATGGACGGCGTGGACGTCTCCGGGCACTGGAGCACGTTCATCCAGTCCCGGGTCGTCACGGACTACAACGAGGCGATGCAGGAGGAGATCGCGGCCCTGCCGGGCGGCCAGCACGTGCACCGCTGCTGGCAGTGCGGTTCGTGCACCAATTCCTGCACGGTCAACGCGCTCAACGCGGATTTCAATCCGCGCCACTGGATTTACCTGATCCGCATCGGCATGGAGTCGGAGATCCTGCGCGACAAGGACATCATCTGGCAGTGCGTGTCGTGCAACAAGTGCACCTACGCCTGCCCGCGCGACGTCGTGCCCGAGGGCGTGATGAAGGCGCTGTCGCACTGGCTCGAGCTCAAGGGCCACGTGCCGAAGTCACCCTCGATGGTGTTCGACGAGGTCTTCTCCGAGCAGGTGTTCCAGCGCGGCAAGATCGAGGAAGGCCGCGTGATGCAGCGCTTCTTCAAGCGCACCGGTCAGAGCCTGACGCAGGAATGGCTGGTGGAGCTGGTGAAGCGGATGCTGCGCCACCTGCCGGTCGGCATGCTCGCCAAGCTCGGCCTCGCCACGCTCGTGGCGCCGCGCACCAGCGGGTGGGCGGGCGCGCGCGCCGCGATCGGCGAATACGTGCACGAACAGGAGCACAAGCGGCGGCGCGCGCTCGGGCTCGACGGCCTGATCGACGCGGCGCAGCGCGATGCCGGGCCGGTCGCGGCAGGCGAGGGGGCGAGGTCATGAGCACGACGAAGGACAAGTACCAGAAGGTCGCCTACTACCCGGGCTGCGCGCTCGAGGGCACGGCGCACTCCTACAACCGCTCGACGCAGGCGCTCGGCAAGGCGCTCGGGCTCGAGCTCGTCGAGGTGGACAACTGGAACTGCTGCGGCGCGATGGAAGTGAAGAACATCGACCCGCAGCTGCAGACCTACCTGTCCTCGCGCGTGATGGCCACCGCGGCGTCCGAGATGAAGATGGACGTGGTGATGGCTCCCTGCAACGGCTGCTACCACAACCTGAAGAAGGCCGAGTACGATCTCGCCCACGACCCGCAGAGCGTCGAAGTGGTCGATCGCCTGTCGCAGAAGGCCGGACACGCCACCTACCAGGCCGGGCAGGTCGAGACCATCCACGCGCTCGACTGGATCAAGCACGGCATCGGCGAGGAGGGGCTCAAGCAACGCCTGCGCGGTTCGCTCAATGGGCTCAAGGTCGCCAACTACTACGGCTGCATGTACACGCGGCCGCGGCACATCTTCCCGGAGAAGGACCAGGGTCCGGGCAGCGAGTCGACCTCCAGGCCGCACTTCATGGACGACCTGCTCGCGGCCGCCGGCGCCGTGAACGTCGAGTTCCCGCTCAAGACGGCCTGCTGCGGCGGAGCGCACACGCTTTCCGACAGCGACACCTCGACCAAGCTGGTGCTGAACATCCTGCGCGCGGCCGAGGCCGCGGGGGCCGAGGTCATCGCGACGGAGTGCCCGACCTGCCATTCCGGCCTCGAGATGCACCAGGTGCGCGCCGAGAAGAAGTTCGGCCAGGCGACGACGGTGAAGATCGTCTATTTCACGCAGCTGCTCGGCCTCGCGCTGGGCTTGAAGCCCCGGCAGCTCGGCGTGCACGAGAACGTTTCCGATTCGCTCGGGTTCCTCAAGGAGAAGGGAATCGCGTGAGGCCCCTGGCCGACATCGAGCGGCGGCTCGCCGAGATCGAGTCGGGCGTCGCCGGGCAGGGGACCGCCGCCGCGGCCGAACTGCTCGCGCTGGGCGAGGAGGTGCTCGAGCACTGGGTGACCGCCAAGGGTCTCGCGCCCACGCGCGAGGCGCGCGAAGGCTTCCGCCTGCTGGCCCTGCACCGTCAGGGCTGCACGGACGACGCGAGTTTCAACGCGTGCCGGGAAACCTGCCGCGAACTCGTCTACCATTACAACCTGGTCACCCTGGATCCGCAGTGCCCCGAGACGGCGCAACGGATCATCATGATGACCCTGGTCGCCAACCACCTGTTTCTTTTCGTGGCCGGCAAGATGCAGGTCGCGACGCTCGGCGATTTCTGCTGCGCGTCGCGCCCGTTGCGCCAGGACGCCGTGCCGCAGGACAAGGCCTGAGGAGACGATAGACATGCCTACTGTGAAGGGTTGCAACCTCCCGGACGACCTCCTGTACGACGTCGAGAACCAGATCTGGTTCAAGGAACTGGGCGACGGCACGGTCAAGGTCGGGATGACCGCGGTGGCCACGGCCATGGCCGGTCGGCTGGTCGCGTTCACGCCCAAGGGCGTCGGCAAGGACGTGAAGGCAGGCAAGTCCTGCGCCACCGTCGAGTCCGGCAAGTGGGTGGGTCCTGCCAAGGTCGCTGCGGCCGGCGCGGTCGTGGCCGTGAACGAGGCCGTGGTGGCCACCCCGAGCATGGCGAACGACGACCCGTACGGCGAGGGCTGGCTGATCGTGCTCAAGCCCGAGGACTGGGACAGCGTGAAGCCCGTCCTCATCCCGGGCAGTCAGGTGGCCGGCCCCTACGAGGCGAAGATGAACGCGGACGGGTTTGCCGGATGCGCGTGAGTGCACGGTCGGGCTCCGTGGCCGCCCCCAAGCCGGCCGCCGTGATCAGTCAGGTCGATCTCAAGAAGCTCGAGAAGAACGCCGACAAGGCCTGCGACCTGCTGGGCGCCATGGCCAACCGCTCGCGCCTGATGATCATGTGCCAGCTCGCCGGCGGCGAGAAGTCGGTGAGCGAGCTGCAGCCGCTCATCGGCCTGAGCCAGTCCGCGCTCTCGCAGCACCTGGCCGTCCTGCGGCGCAAGCGCCTCGTGCGCACGCGGCGCGACGGCCAGTCGATCTTCTACTCGCTCACGAGCGGTGAGGCGGCCTCGATCATGCACACGCTGCACGAGCAGTTCTGCAAGCGCTAGACAGGGTGAATGTCCCCTATTTAGTCGCGAGTTTCGGGATGTCCGCAGCCCTGATCTCCACGGCGCGCCCGAAGCCGCCGACGTAGAGGCCCCGCTGCAATTCCAGCCGGTAGAGCGTGAAGTCGGCGAGCCTGAAGGTAATGCGGCTGTCCGGGAACCGCTCCAGGTACCGGGTGCGGCCTTGCTCCCACGCCTCGCTGCCGCGTTCGAGCGGCTGGACCACGCACTCGAACGTCGCTCGCTTCAACTGCAGCGGATCCTTCTCCGGTCCATCCTGCTCGTGCAGCAGCACGCCCACCCTGGTGTCGGGCGCGAGTCCCTGAGTGTGCTTCGACATGCGCGACGCATGGATCATCACACCCGCGTACTGCGGCAGCACCACGAACGGCAGCAGCCCGGCGTACGGCGAGCCGTCCGCGATCACCGCCAGCGACAGCACCCGCTGGCCGTCGAGCAGGTCCCGGATCGCCTTCGCGGTGGATTTAAGCATCGGCAGATCCTGCGCCCGCCCGGGCCCGCGCACAATCCGTGCCCGAGGCCAGCCACCCGACGGGCGACGCTGCGGAAACCTCTGGATACACCGACTCGCTGCACGAGGCTAAGCTTCGCCAGTGCGCCCACGAGCGGGCGCGGCACGAGGCAACGCATGTCCATCTTCAACCTGCAGACGATCCGCGTTCTCGCACCGGCATCGATACTGTTCGGCGCGGCCTGCCTGGCGGCGCCGGTCCAGTCCGCCGACCTCGAGGCCGGTCGCAAGACGTTCGAAACGGTGTGCGCCGTGTGCCACGGCGTGACGGGCAAGGCTGACCTCGCGAATCCCACGGTGCAGGCGCTCGATCCGCAGCCGGCCGACCTGTCGGATCCCCTCTTCAACAGCCGCGAGCCGGCCAGCGACTGGCAGGTCGTCGTCACGCACGGCGGCCCGGCGCTCGGCCTCTCGCCGATCATGCCGGCACAGGGCGCCGCACTCTCCGAGGAGCAGATCCACAACGTCGTCGCCTACGCGAAGACGCTCGCGCCAGGCAGCGAGCAGTACCCGCCGGGCGAGCTCAACTTCTTCCTGCCCGTGCGCACCAAGAAGGCCTTTCCCGAGGACGAGATCGTCTGGAAGGGACGCGTGGCCGAGCGCGACGACGGCGACAACGTGATCCGCAACGTGATCGAGATCGAGAAGCGCTTCGGCAAGCGCTCGATGGGCGTGCTCGAGCTCATCCACGAGGACGACGGAATCGACAGCGAGATCAGCAAGGTCGAGGCAGGCGTGAAGACGGTCCTGCGCTGGAGCCTGGAGCAGCGCTCGATCCTGTCCGGCGCGCTGATCGTCGCCGTGCCGACCGACAGCGAGGAGTCCGAGGAGATCATCCCGTACCTGGCCTATGGCAAGCGGCTCTCCGACCAGTGGATCCTCCAGTCGAGCACGCGGGTCATCGTGCCGGTGGACGACACGGACCAGGGCGAGGTCGAGCTCGCCGGCGTCGTGCACTACGAGTGGTATCCACGGGCCCGTGCGATGTTCCCGGCGCTCGAAGTCACGGCCGCCGTGCCGTTCGATGCCGGCGACGGTGATTCGGTGCAGTGGACCGTGTTGCCCCAGGTCCGCCTCGGCCTCACGCGCGGCGGCCACGTAGCGCTAAATTTCGGCGTCGAGCTGCCGCTGAGCGACCAGTCCTACGACACCCGCTACCACCTGAACGTGCTGTGGGACTTCGCGGACGGCAGCCTGTTCAAGGGCTGGAAGTAGTCACCGCGTCAGGCGGTACATCAGCAGCGCCGCGCGCTTGGTGAGCATGGGCAGCGAGGCGAGGTCGACGTACTCGCCCGGCGCGTGGTCCTGGTCGCCCATCGCGCCGAGGCCATCGAGGCACGCCAGCCGCGGCCCGTCGCAGACGAACGAGATGTCGCCAGCGCCGCGTTCCGCCGGATCCTGGGCGCGGATCGCCCCTGCGCCGAGATCCCGGCTCACGTCGTCGAGCACGGAGAGCACCGCGCGATTGGCATCCGTCGGCGCCATGGCTGGATACTCCTGGTCCATCTCGAGCGTCGCCGACGTCCGCGGCAGGCTGTCGGCGACGATTGCCGCCATCCTCGCGCGTGCGGAGTCGAACTGCGCCTGCGACAGGTAGCGGACGTCGCCCTCCACGCGCACCTCGCGCGGGATGACGTTGGTCTTGCCGAGCGCGGCGCCGGCCTTGCGCTCGCCGTCGTAGTTGACGTCGGTGCCGCCCACGATCACGGACGGGTTGTAGGTGAGGTTCGGCTCGCGCAGTTCCTCGCGAAAGCGGTCGAGGATGCGCGCGGCCTCGAAGATGGCGCCATAGCCGCGCTCCTCGCGGAAGATCCCGGACGAATGAGCCTGCTCGCCCTTGACGTGCAGGCGCCAGAAGCCGATGCCGCGTCGCCCGATGACGGCCACCCCGGGCGAGGAACCCTCGAAGGCCAGTGCGACGTCGCTGGCGCGGGCGGCGTCGATGAGCGGCTGGCGGCTCAACAGCGGCAGCGCGCCCGGGTCTTCCTCGTCGCCCGTGAACACCACGGTGATCCGCCGATCCTCCAGTGCGCCCGCCGCGTGCAGCGCGCGCAAGGCCTCCACGACGACGAGGTTGCCTCCCTTCATGTCCGAAGCGCCGGTTCCGTAGCCGCGATCGCCTTCGCGCCGGAACCGTTCGCCCTGCAGCACCGTGTCAAGGTGGCCGATCAGCAGCAGCCGCCGGCCTTTGCCACCGCGACGCTCGGCAACGAAATGCCCGGCGCGGCCGACTTCGGCCGGCAGCTCCACCCAGCGCGTCTCGAATCCGAGCGGCGCGAGTTCGCGCGCGTAGATCGCTCCGGCCTTGCGTACGCCCGCGTGATTCTCGGTGGCGCTCGCGGTATCCACGGTCTCGGCGAGCAGCGCGACGGACGCTTCCTGCCGCGCGTCGATCGCACGGACGATGCGCCGCTCGGCGGACGAGAGCGCCACTGCTGGCCCGGCCACGGACAGCAACACGAGGAACAGGGCGAGTCGTTGCATGCGGGCACACCTCGAGGGGACAGCGCGGCACGTTAGCATCCCCGCGGCCGGTGATGAATGGCGGCAGGCCTGCTAGAGTCGCGCGCCATGTACTTCTGTCGCCCTGAGCACTCGTCCGACGCCGCGGCGATCCGCACGGTCCTCGAGGCCGCCTTTCCGACGCCGGCCGAGGCACGACTCGTGGAAGCGCTGCGGGCCGCAGGCCGGCTGGCGGTGTCGCTGGTCGCGGTCGACGGACACTCGACGGTGGGGCACATCGCGTTCAGCCCCGTGACGGCAGGGCCGTCGGTCGGGCTCGGCCTCGCTCCGATGGCCGTGCTGCCCGCGCACCAGGGGAAAGGTGTCGGGGCGCTGCTGGTCCGCGAAGGCCTGGCGACCTGCGCGGAGCTCGACTGCGGTTTCGTCGTCGTGCTGGGCGACCCGGAATACTACGGGCGCTTCGGCTTCGTGCGCGCGTCGGAATCGGGCCTGGACAACGAGTACGGCGCCGACGAAGCGTTCATGGTGATGGAACTGCGCGCCGGCTCGCTGCCGGCCGGCGGCGCCCTGTTGCGCTACGCGCCGGAGTTCGCGCTGGTGGGCTGAGCCGGCCGCAATCTCAGGGCCGCAGGTGCCGGCACAGGAACTCGACCTGGTCGCCGACGCTGCGCTCGAAATGCACGCCGAAATAGGGCTCGAAGTGACCGATCGGATAGCGGCGCAGCTCGGCGCGCCGTCCCAGCCTGCGCACGGTCTCCTCGGCGGCGGCCGCGGGCGCAACGCTGTCCTGCTCGCAGATCTGCACCAGCACCGGGCACCCCGCCGTGGCGGCATGGCGTACCGGCCGGTACAGGCCGACCGTAAGTGCGATGCGCGCCGCGACTTCGAAGCGGAATCCGGGCGGCGCCAGCGCGCGATAGCCCGCCTCGGCATCGGCGCTGGTCATCACCGCCAGCTCGCCGGGCTGGCCGACCGTGGGAACGTAATGCGCGCGACCGAAGAGAGCGAGCAGGGCGTCCCACAGGCCGTGCGCCGTGAGCCGCAGCAGCTGCACGGGCCCCGCGTAGTCGAGGATGCGCTTCACGGCAGCGAGCCCGTCCATCATCGGGCACTGGCACACCGCGGCGGCCACTCCCGGAACCCGGGCCGCCGTGACCAGTGCGTGCCCGCCGGCGAACGAAGTGCCCCAGACGGCGACACGCGCCGGGTCGACGCCGTCGATCGCGCGCGCAAACGCGATGGCGCTCGCGTAGTCCTCGAGCTGTCGCCGCACCGACAGCAGCTGCCGCGGCTCGCCGTCGCTCGCGCCGAAATGGCGGTAGTCGAACAGCAGTACGCACAGGCCGGCGGCCGCGAATCGCTCGGCGTAGGGCGCGAGCGACGCATCCCGGGTCGCCCCGAAACCATGCGCCATCACCACGCACGGGCGCGTGCCTGCGCTCGGGAGGCCGTCATCCGGCCGGTACAGCCAGGCGCGGCACGTGGCCGAGCCGCTGCCGAACGCGATCTCGCGGCGATCCGGCGCCCCGCGGCTCATGGCGTCGGTGCGACCCGGAACAGCCATGAATGGGCCCAGCCCACGAACAGCCAGTACAGCGCGAGGCCGCCGACGACCACGACGACGTCGTTGAGCTTCGCTGCGGGCGCGGCGGGCAGCGCGCGCGGCGGACGTTTGCCGACCGAGATGCGGTCGAGCACGGCCCAGGCGAGGAACCCGCCGAACAGCAGCACGTCGGCCAGCGCGCCATTGGCAAGCAGGTGGGCGACGGCCCAGGCCTTGGTGGCCGTGAGCGTCGGGTGCTTCACCGCCGTCTGGATGCGTCCGGGGAAGTACGTCGCGAGCAGCAGCGGGAACACCGGCAGCATCAGCAGCGCGGTGACGTGGCGCAGCCATGCTGGCGGCTGGTAGAGGATCACGGGCTCCTGGCGCGCGAGGCCGTAACCCCAGACGAGCAGGGCGAAGCCGGCGATGGACGCGATCGAGTAGATGCGCTTCCACGGCTCGAGCCCGAGGCGCCGCACCATGCGGTCGCGCCACGCCGGCGCGAAGATCGAAACCGAATGGATGCCGAGGAAAAGCGCGAGGCCGGCTGCGAGCGTCAGCATGGGTGGGTATTCCTGCGAGTGTCGGCGGGGAGGACGGGGGAGGGAGGTCGCACCGGACTCATGCGCCGGCGCCCGGCTTCAGCCAGCCGCGCACGACGTCGCTCCAGCGGCGCATCAGGTCTGCGGCGAAATCGGAGAACACGCGTACCTTCGCCGACTGGTGGCCGGCGGACGGGTACACCAGCGAGATGGGCGGGCCGGGCAGCACGTAGTCCTGCAGGATGAGCTTCAGCTCGCCGCGCGCGACGTACTCGGCGACGAGCAGGTCGCCGGTGTGCGTGATGCCGAGCCCCGCCGCAGCGGCGATCAGCGGCCCTTCCACCGCGTTGAACTGCAGTGAGAAGTGCAGCTTGAGGCGGCGCGAGCTGTAGGGCGGTGGAAAGATCCATTCCGGGCTGCCGCCGCCGGCCGGCGTCATGCCGAGCAGCCGGTGTTCGCGCAGGTCGTCGGGTGTACGCGGCTCGCCGTGGGCGGCGAGGTAGCTCGGGGCTGCGCAGGTCACGATGTTTATCTGCGAGACGCGGCGCGAGACGAGGCCGGCCTGACGCAACGGCCCGACGCGCAGGGCCACGTCGACGCGTTCGGCGACGAGGTCGACGACCCGGTCGTTCAGGCGGATGTCGAGGTCGATCTCCGGGTAGCGCCGCGTGAACTCCGGCAGCGCGGGCAGCAACAGGTAGCGCCCGAAGGCAACCGGCACCTCCACCCGTAGCCGGCCCTGGGGTTTCGAGCGCGAGCCACGCAGGGTCTCTTCGGCGTCCTCCAGCTCGTCGAGGATGCGTCGGCTGCGCCGCAGGAAGTCGGCGCCCTCCGCGGTCAGGCTGACCCGCCGGGTGGTGCGATTGAGCAGGCGGGCGCCGAGGTGCTTTTCCAGCGCCGCGACGTGCCCGCTGGCGGCAGCGCGGGAGATGTCGAGCTCGTCGGCAGCCTTCGCAAAGGAGCCACGCTCGGCCACCCGGTTGAAGACGCGCATGGCGGTGAGCTGGTCCACGGCTCGATTGTTCGTCAATCCGGAACAGAGAGCAATGACTATGGCTATCTATCTCTCTAATTGGGCTGGCTATGCTCCACCTCGAGTTGAAACGCAGGAGGAGGACCCCGCCATGTTCAGCAATACAACCCGGAACCACACGTTCGGCCTTGCCGTTGCCTTTGGCCTCGTCACCGCTCTATTGCTAGTCGCCGCAACGCTGACCCATGCCGTTGACCAGATCCAGGCCTATGTCTGAGGCGTCCAGGCCCCGGTCTCGCATTCCGAACGCCCGGGACCGGGGCCCATTGGATTACAAGCAATTGAAATAGATGAAGTTTACGTCTGTCGCCAGAAACGTGACGCAGGACACTCGTTTTCGCTGCACTGCAGCAAAACGAAGCCTAAAATAGTGGCCGTATATAGAGAAACGGGGCGCGCCCGGTGAGGCCGCCAGTCACGGTCCCGCCGGCCACGCCCACCAGGCGCCCTGGGAGGCATCATGTTCACGCAGAAAGCCGCCTATCCGATCATCCTCGTCACCCTCACCGCGGCCGCGGTTGCGATTGCGGTCACCGCGCTGGTCCACGCGCTGCAGCACGCCCACTACTTCTGGTGAGTGCCGGCCCCGCTTGGGCAGGGCCGGACCGAGGTTCAAGGGGCGGCCGTGGCGAACTCGAGCACGCCGAGGGCGGCGGCGTGCAGGCTCTGCACATAGAGCCGCCCGTCGTGTTCGGTGGCGCCACTCGTCTCGGGAATCCGGCCCGCCGGGTCCTGCAGGTCCTCGAGGACCCGTCCCTCTTCGTCGAATGCCACCACGTGCCCGTAGACCGGTGGCACGGGCCACATCGACTTCGGCAAGCGCAGCGTCATGGCACGCAGGAACGGCTTGCCGGCCAGCTCATCGATCGCCGGGCTGCGCGGCTTGGTCATGCCCATCCAGAGCCTTCCCGCCGGACCGCGGGTCAGGTTGTCGGGGAAGCCCGGCAGGTTGGCCAGGATCACCCGCGCGTCGGGATCGCTGCCGCCCGCGCCACGACGTGCGTCCACCTCCCGGGCTCCGCTCGCCACCTTCCAGACGCGGTACTCGCCCGTTTCGGCGATGAACAGGTGCCGCTCGTCGACGGACAGCGCCACACCGTTCGGAAAACACAGCCCGCGGACCACCACCTGCGTGCGGCCACTGGCGGGGTCGTGTACCAGGACGCGTCCGGTGCAGGAGTGTTCCATGATGTCGAGCAGGGCCGCGTCGAACGTGCCGTATTCGCGGGGCGACAGCCGGTGCGACGCGTCGGTGAAGAACACGCGGCCGTCGGAAGCGATCACGACCGCATCGGCGTAGAGGATCGGCTCGCCGCCCACCTCGTCGGCGAGCACCGTCAGGGCACCGCTCGGCTCCAGGCGCAGCAGTCCATTGAGCGCGTCGGCGACCACGAGCCGGCCGTCGCCGTCGAAGGCAAGGCCGAGGGGCCGCCCGCCCGTGTTGACCAGGGTCTCGATGCCGCTGCCGTCCGGGTTCATGCGCAGGACGGCGCCCGACAGCACGCCCGTGTAGAGCTTGCCATCCGGGCCGAACTCGATGTGCTCGGGGCCGATCTCGGGGGCCACTGAGATCGGGACGAGTGCCGCCAGCCGCTCGTTACGCAGATGCGGTCCGCTGTAGTCCGCGGCCTCGGGCGCGTTCCAGGCGACCGGCTCGATGGGGATCGGCCAGAAGAGGAGGTACGCGACCAGCGCGATCGCGAGCAGCCCGAGGACTTTCAGCATCCGCCGCATCATCGTCCCCTTGCGGCCGCGCGGGGCCGGGATCAGTGGAGCGCGAGGATCTTACGCGCCTCTGCCGGACTTGCGATGTCGCGTCCAGCGTCGCGCGCGGCACGCACGATGGCCTCCACCAATTGCCCGTTGCTGGTCGCCTTGCTTCCGTCCGGCAGGTAGAAGGTGTCCTCCAGGCCGGTGCGCAGGTTGCCGCCGAGTTCCGCCGTGCGACGGTGCAGCGGCCAGACGTTCTCCCGGCCGATCGCGGTCACCTGCCAGGTGGCGTTCGCCGCGGCCAATCGCGTCAGGATCGGCAGCAGCTCCGGATCCGCGGGCATGCCCGACTCGACGCCCATGACGAAGTTGTAGTCGAGGTGCCCGCGGTAGAGACCCGTGCGTGCGTACATCTCGACGCTGCGCACGATGCCGACGTCGAAGCACTCGAACTCCGGCAGTGCACCGTTTTCCGCCATCACCGAGAGGAAGGCAGCCACCTTCTCCACCGGGTTGTCGAACAGCATCGGCGGCCAGGCCCAGCGCCCGTCGCTCCTCACCTTGAGGTAGTTGAGCGAGCCCGCGTTGCAAGCCGCGATCTCGGGCCGGATGGCACGCATGCAGGCCAGCGGCCCCGAGATGTCGGGACCCACCACGCCGGTGGACTGGTTGAAGATCACGCCCGGGCAATTCTCGCGAATCGCCTGCGCGATCTCGGCTGCCACCGCCGGCTCCCAGGAGGGCAGGTGGCCCTTGCCCGGCGCCTGCTGGCGAAAATGCACGTGCATCACGGACGCGCCCGCGTCGAACGCCGCACGAGCCTCGCGCGCCATCTGCTCGGGCGTCACGGGCACGTGATGAAGCGCGGGATCGGTGAGCACGCCCGTGAGCGCGCAGGTGACGACTGCCTTCGACATCATGAACCTCGCTCGATCCTGACCATCACCTGGCCGGGCGAAACCTGGTCGCCCACCCGCACCTCGACCACACCGACGCGTCCCGCCGCGATCGTGCGCAACTCGTGTTCCATCTTCATCGCCTCCAGCACCAGCAGCCGCTGGCCCGCGGCCACCGCATCGCCGGGCGCCACGGCGATCTCGACGACGCGCCCGTTGATGGCTGCGCGCACGTCGCCGCTGGCCGCCGCCTCGTCGGCAGACGAGCGCCGTGTCTCCCGGCGCCGGCAGCGGAATTCGAAATCCCCGCCGCGCGTGTGCAGCCAGAGCCGGTGGCCAGCCCAGGCGTAGCGATACGGAAGGGTCTCGCCATCGACTTCCGCCTGTCCGTCCGTGCACGCTGCCACTGGACAGCCGTGCACGCGAAGCAGTGCCTCGCCGTCCTCGATTACCGCCCCAGCGGGCTCGAGGAAGGCGTGTCCGGAATGCGACGGCTCCCCGGCAGCGGACAGCGACTGCGGCGCCTGCCATTCGAGGCGCCAGGGCGCGGGCAGCGGGCGCCCGGCGCTCCAGTTGCGCCAGTCGCGCGCCGTGCCCGAGGCTTCGGGCGAGGCGGCCGTGGACAGCCACGCGGCGAGCGCCCATGTCCTCGGGTCCGGCTCGACGGCGCGGTCGGCGGCGACGGGGTAGTGGCGTTCGACGAAGGCCGTCGACACCGCCGCGCCGTCCGCGAAGACCGGATGCCGCAGGACGCGCGCGAGGAAGCAGCGGTTCGAGGCCACGCCGAGCAGCACGGTGCGGTCGAGCGCCCGCGCGAGGCGATCGAGTGCTTCGGCGCGCGTCATGCCGTGCGCGACCACCTTGGCCAGCATCGAATCGTAGTGCGGGCTCACCGCCATGCCCGTCTCGATCGCGTGGTCGCAGCGCGTGAGCTCGTCGGGACGCCAGTCCAGCACCGTGCCAACCCGCGGCAGGAAGTCGTCGGCCGGCTCCTCGGCGCACAGCCGCACCTCGATCGCGTGGCCCGCGATGCGCACGTCCGGCTGGGCCAGCGGCAACGACTCGCCGCGCGCCACGCGCAACTGCAGTTCCACGAGGTCGAGACCGGTGACCAGCTCGGTGACCGGGTGCTCGACCTGCAGCCGCGTGTTCATCTCCATGAAATAGAAGCGTCCGTCCGGGTCGAGCAGGAACTCCACCGTGCCGGCGCCGACATAGCCGATCTCGCGCGCGACCGCGACGGTCGCCTGGCCCATGCGCTCGCGCAGCACCGGATCGACGGCCGGCGAGGGCGATTCCTCGATGATCTTCTGGTGCCGGCGCTGCACGGTGCAGTCGCGCTCGCCGAGGTGGATGACGTGCCCCGCGGCATCGGCCAGCACCTGGATTTCGACGTGGCGCGGCTCGGCGACTGCGCGTTCCAGGATCACGCGGCCATCGCCGAAGGCCTTGGCGGCCTCCGATGCCGCCGAGCGCAACGCGCCCACCAGGGCGTCGGCCTGCTCGACGCGGCGCATGCCGCGGCCGCCGCCGCCGGCCGCCGCCTTGACCATGAGCGGAAAGCCGATGCGCGCCGCCGCTGCGACGAGTCGCGCCTCGTCCTGGTCCTCGTCGTCGTAGCCGGGCACCACGGGGATGCTGGCCGCCGCCATCCGGCGCCGCGCACGAGCCTTGTCGCCCATGGCGGCGATCGCCGTCGCGGGCGGGCCGACGAAAACGAGCCCCACGGATTCGACGGCCGCGGCGAACGCAGCGCTTTCCGCGAGGAATCCGTAGCCGGGGTGGATCGCGTGCGCCTGGGATGCCCGCGCGGCGGCGATGATCCTGTCGCCGTCGAGATAGGACTCCGACGGCAACGTGCCGCCGAGCGGCACGTATTCGTCGCAGGCCGCCACGTGGGGCTGTTCGCGATCCGCGTCGGAACACACGGCGATCGTCGTGATCCCCAGCCGGCGCGCGGTGTGCGCGATGCGCACGGCGATTTCACCGCGGTTCGCGATCAGCAGTCGCGTGAGCGTCCTCACGTGAAATCCGGGACCGGCGGAACCGCCACCCGCCAGGCGGGCGCACGCTTCTCACGCGTGGCCGCGATGCCCTCGCGAGCGGCGCCGTGCCGCAGCAGGCCCGCGAACTCGAGCGCCGCCGCATCCAGCGCCTCGGGCAGCGGCGCCTCGATCGCGCGCCTGACGATCCGCTTGGTGGCCCGCAAGGCCGCAGGCTCGGCGCTCGCGAGCGCCGCGAGGTCCCCTGTCACGGCTGCGGCCAGCTCGTCGCGCGGCACGACGCAATCGGCGAAGCCGGCCTGCTGCGCTGCCGCCGCCGGCAGCCGGGTGGCGTTGAGCATCGACCAGCGGCCGCGCGTTGCGCCGATGCGCCGCACCACGAACGGCGCGATCTGCGCCGGCGCGACGCCGAGGGCGACTTCGGGAGTGGCGAACACGGCGTCGTCCGACGCGATGACCCGGTCGCAGGCCGCCGCGAGCCCGCAGCCCCCGCCGAGCGCGACCCCGGTCACCACCGCGATCGTCGGCACGGGCAGCCCGGCGACCGCTTCGAGCATGGCGCCGAATTGCCGGTTGTAACGCACGGCGGGGTCCTCCGCGTGGCCGTGCTCGTCCTGCATCAGCTGGAGGAATCCGGTGAGGTCCGCGCCGGCGCAGAAGTTGCCGCCGGCGCCGTACAGCACCAGTGCGCGCGCCTCGAGGTCGGCTGCGACGCGCTCGCAGAGCGCGCCGAGCGCCGTGACGAGTTCGTCGCACAACGCGTTGCGCTTGTCGGGGCGGTTCAAGCGTGCGAACCAGAACCCGCTCCTGCGCTCGACCTGCAGCAGATCGCTCATGCGTGACCCTCAGGCCTTCGGCAGCGTGCCCATGGTCTTGCACAGGATGGAGAGCATGACCTCGTCGGCGCCGCCACCGATCGAGGCCAGTCGCCCGTCGCGATAGAGGCGCGAGACCGGGTTCTCCCAGGTGTAGCCCATGCCGCCCCAGTACTGCAGGCACTTGTCCGCGACCTCGCGCGTCAGCCGTCCCGCCTTGAGCTTGGCCATCGAGGCGAGCGGCGTCACGTCCTGCCCCGCGACGTAAAGCTCGGTGGCGCGGTAGACGAGCGCGCGCAGCGCCTCGATCTCGGTCTGCAGTTCCGCGAGCGTGAAATGCACCACCTGGTTGTCGAGCACCGGGCGGCCGAAGATCTTCCGCCCGCGCGTGTACTCGATCGTGTCGCGCACGGCGGTCTCCATGCCGTTGAGCGAATTCGCGGCGCCCCACAGGCGCTCCTCCTGGAACTGCAGCATCTGGTAGGTGAAGCCCTGGCCCTCCTGGCCGATCAGGTGGCGCTGTGGCACGCGCACCTCGTCGAAGAATATCTGCGCGGTGTCCGAGGAATTCATGCCGATCTTGCGCAGCTTCTTCTCGACCTTCACGCCCTTGGTATTCATGGGCACGATGATCAGGGACTTGTTGCGATGCGGGCTGCCTTCGGAGGTGTTGGCGAGGCAGCACATCCAGTCGGCCTGCACGCCGTTGGTGATCCACAGCTTGCCGCCGTCCAGCACATAGTCGCCGCCGTCCTTGCGGGCGGTGGTGCGGATGCCCGAGACGTCCGAGCCCGCGCCCGGCTCCGAGACGCCGACGCAGGCGACCTGCTGGCCTGCGATCGCGGGCGCCAGGAACTCGGCGCGCAGTTCGTCGGAGCCGAAGCGGGCGAGAGCGGGCGTGGCCATGTCGGTCTGCACACCGATGGCCATGGGCACGCCGCCGCAGCGAGTGTTGCCAAGCGCCTCGGCCATCACCATCGAGTAGCTGTAGTCGAGGGCGGCGCCGCCGTAGCCTTCAGGCTTGGTGAGTCCGAGCAGGCCAAGCTCGCCGAGCTTGCGGAACACCTCGTGCGCCGGGAAGATGCCGGCCTCCTCCCACTCGTCCACGTGCGGGTTCAGTTCCTGCTCGACGAAGCGCTCGACCGTGCGGCGCAGTTGCTCGTGTTCCTGGGTCAGTTGCATGCGGGTCTCCGGTTCTAAGGGCGCGCGACGCCGAAGCTGAGCGGGCGGGGTGCGACCCGCCCCGCGCGGCGGAACAGCGCGAGCACGTAGGCGAGCACGCGGCGCGTGTCGCGGGGATCGATGATGCCGTCGTCGAGCAAGCGGCCGGACGTGTAGAAGGCGGAGGTCTGGCGCTCGAAGGTCTCGACGATCTTCGCGCGCAGGCCGTCGATCTGGGTGCGGTCGGGCTCCTGGCCGCGCGCACGCGCGGATTCCTCCATCACGATGGCCATGGTGGTGGCGGCCTGCTCGGCGCCCATCACGGCGGTGCGGGCGTTCGGCCAGGAGAACAGGAAGCGCGGCGCGAAGCCGCGGCCGCACATGCCGTAATTGCCGGCGCCGAAGGACGCGCCGCACTGCACGGTCACCTGCGGCACGCTCGCGTTGGCGACGGCCTGGATCATCTTCGAGCCGTGCTTGATCATTCCGGCGCGCTCGGACTCGGTGCCTACGATGTAGCCCGTGGTGTTCTGCAGGTACACCAGCGGGATGTCGCTCTGGCAGCAGGCCTGGATGAAGTGCGTGGCCTTGGCGGAGCCCGCCGGATCCAGCGGGCCGTTGTTGGTGATGAAGCCCGCGGCAATGCCGTGCACGGCGGCGTGCGCGCACACCGTCCCCGGGCCATAGGCGGCCTTGAACTCGAGCAGCTCCGAGCCGTCCACGAGGCGCGCGATCACTTCGCGCATGTCCACGGGCTTGCGTCCGTCGCGCGGCATGATGCCGAGCAGGTCCTCGACCGGGTAGCGCGGCGCGGGGCCTTCGGGAAGGGTGGCCTCGAACCGCCGCCAGTCCAGGCGACTGACCAGCTCGCGCAGGATGCGGATGCCGTCGCTGTCGTCGTCGGCGACGTACTCGGCCAGGCCCGAGACCGTCGAGTGCATCGTCGCGCCGCCGAGGTCCTCCTCGGTGGCGATCTCGCCGGTCGCGGCGCGCAGCAGGGGCGGGCCGGCGAGGAAGGCTCGCGCACGGTCGCGCACCATCACGACGTAGTCGGAAAGTCCGGGCATGTAGGCCCCGCCCGCAGTGGCGCTGCCGTGCACCAGCGTCAGCACCGGGATCCCCGCGGCCGAAAGCCGCGCCAGCCGGCAGTAGTGCGACCCGCCGTTGATGAAGTCCTCGACACGGTAGCGCATCAGGTTCGCGCCGGCGGACTCGACCAGGTGCACGAACGGCAGCCGGTTCTCGAGCGCGATCTGCTGCGCGCGCTGGAATTTTTCGAGGCCCATGGGCTGCAGCGCGCCGGCCTCGATGCCGGAGTCGTCCACCACCACCATGCATTGCGAGCCGCCGATGCTGCCGATGCCGGCGATGCAGCCGCCACCCGGGACTGACTTCGCCGGGTCCGCAACGTCGAGGAGGTAGCCGGCGAGTGCGGAGAGCTGCAGGAACGGAGCGCCGGCATCGAGCAGCAGCCCGAGACGTTCGCGGGGCAGCAGCTGACCGCGCTTGGCGAAGCGCGGTCCCGACCGTGCAGAGGCGGCCGCGGTGCGGGCCTGCAGTGCGCCGAGTTCCTCGAGCAGCGCGAGCATGTGCGCGCGGTTGTCGGCCAGCGCGGCGCCGGACGAGGCAATGGACGATGCGAAGACGGGCACGCTCAGCCCCCGAAGATGCGCGGCTTGCGGCTACGGTGGAAGCCGTCGAAGGCCGGCGCCGGCGGGCCCTCGGCCATCGGCCAGTGCCGTCGCGCGTTGGGCGCGGCGCCGTCGACGCGCAGGCAGGCGCCCGAGACGAAGGCCGCCGCCTCCGAGAGCAGGAAGACGATCGCGGCGGAGACCTCGGCCTCGGTGCCGAGCCGTCCGGCGGGGACGTGACGCGGCAGGCTCCTGATGAGCGACTTCATCGCGTCGGGATAGGTGTCCAGGCCGCTCGAGGCGATCCAGCCCGGGGCCACGGCGTTCACTCGCACCGGCGCCCATTCGCAGGCCGCGGTCTCGGTGAAGTTGAGCATCCCCGCGCGCGCCGCGCCGCTGTGCCCCATGCCGGGCATGCCACCCCACATGTCGGCCAGCATGTTGACGATGGCGCCGCCGCGGCCCTTCATGGACTGCAGGTAGCACTCGCGCGCCACGAGGAAGCCGCCCAACAGGTTGGTGTTGAGCACCGCCTGCCAGCCCCGCGCCGAGATCGACTCGAGCGGCGCGGGGAATTGGCCGCCCGCGTTGTTCACCAGGCCGTCGATGCGGCCGTGAGCGGCCACGATCGAGGTGACGGCGGACTTCACCACGTCCTCGTCGCGGATGTCACAGGCGAGGGACTCGCACGCGCCGCCGTCCGCGGCGATCTCGGCCTGCACGGCCGCGAGTTTGTCCTCGCTGCGGCCCACCAGAACCACGTGCGCCGCGAGCGCGGCGAGCTCGTGGGCCGCGCAGCGGCCGATGCCGCTGCCAGCGCCGGTGACGACGACGACCTGCCCGGCGAAGAGCCCCGGGCGGAATACGCTGCGGTAGTTCATGCGTCCATCGTAGATCAAGCGCTTGCTTGAATAAAGCCCCATGGCCTAGCATGGACGCCATGCAGGAGTTGCGTCTCAATCCCGCCTGGTACCGCCCCGAACACCTCGACTTCCGCGCGACGGTCCGGCGCTTCGTGGCGCGGGAGATCGCCCCGCACGTCGCGGACTGGGACGAGGCGGGCACCTTTCCGCGCGAACTGTACCGGCGCGCGGCGGACGTGGGACTCCTCGGCCTCGGCTTCCCTGAGGAATACGGCGGCATCGGCGGCACCGACGCGTTCCACCGCCTGGTCGCGAGCGTCGAACTCGCCCAGGCCGGCTCGGGCGGCCTGGTGGCTTCACTGATGTCGCACACCATCGGCCTGCCGCCGGTCGCGACGCTCGGCAGCCCCGGCCTCAAGGGGCGCGTGCTGCCGTCGGTGCTCTCGGGCGAGCGCATCGCGGCGCTTGCCATCACGGAGCCGTCGGGCGGTTCGGACGTCGCCGCCCTGCGCACGCGCGCCGAGCGCGACGGCGACGAATTCGTCGTGAACGGCGAGAAGACCTTCATCACCTCCGGCATGCGCGCGGACTTCTTCACCGTGGCCGTGCGGACCAACCCGCAGGCCGAGGGCGCGCGGGGAATATCCCTGCTGCTGATCGAGGGCGACCGGCCGGGCATCGCGCGGTCGCCGCTCCGGAAGATGGGCTGGTGGGCATCCGACACCGCCCACCTCAGGTTCACGGACTGCCGCGTGCCGGCCGGAAACCTGCTCGGGCCGGAAGGCGACGGCTTCCGGGCCGTGATGCGCAACTTCAACGGCGAGCGGTTCTCCATGGCGGCGGGTGCCGTGGGCTTCTCCTGGGTCTGCTACCAGGAGGCGCTCGCCTGGGCGCGCGAGCGTCGCGCCTTCGGCCAGCGACTTGCGGACCACCAGGTGGTGCGTCATCGCCTGGTCGACATGCTGGCGACGGTCGAGGCGGCACGCGCGTTGCTCGAGGAGACCGCGTGGCGGATCGATCACTCGCCGCCCGGCGACACCGAGCTGGTGGCGTCGATCTGCATGCTGAAGAACGTCGCCACGCGCGCCATGCAGTTCTGCGCGGACGCGGCCGTGCAGACGCTGGGCGGCATGGGCTACATGCGTGGCACCAGCGCCGAGCGCATCTACCGCGAGGTCAAGGTCAACATGATCGGCGGCGGGGCGGAGGAGATCATGAAGGACCTGGCCGCGCGCCAGCTCGGGCTGTGAGCCGGCGGGCGGACGACGCCGGCCGTCGCGGGCAGCTCGTGCGTGAGTCCGCACGGCTGTTCCGCGAGAAAGGGTACGAGGCGGCTTCCGTGCGCGACATCGCCGCAGCCACCGGCCTGCAGTCCGGCAGCTGGGTGTACCACTTCCGCACCAAGCAGGACATCCTCGCGGCCGTCATGGTAGAGGGCCTGCAGCAGGCGCTCGAGCGCATCGAGGCGATCGGCCACGAGCCGCTGCCGCCACGCGAGCGGTTCCGGGCCCTGGTACATGCGCACCTCGACACCATCCTCGGCCCCGGGCAGGACTTCATCCCGGTGCTGCTCTATGACTGGCGCTCCCTCGAGCCGAAGGCAAGGCCCCGCGTCGTCGCGCTGCAGAAACGCTACGAGGCGGTGTGGGATGCCGTGATCAGGGACCTGCAGCGTTCGGGCGACTGGGCCGGTCCGACCAGGGTCGACAGGCTGCTGATGTTCGGCGCGCTCAACTGGATCGCGCACTGGTACCGGCCGCGCGGGCCGCTCGACGTGGGCACGCTCGCCGAGGAATGCGTGCGATTCTTCCTGCGGACGCCGGGGCCGCGCACGCGCCAGCGCGCGCGCACGGCCCGCCCCAGGAACCGTTCCTGACCGGCCGCGGTTCAGTTCGCGGCGGCGGCCGCCTTGGCCGACGCACGCCGCGACGGCACGTACTGTTCCATCACGGCCTGCTCGAGCAACTCCGGCGGCAGCAGTCCCTGGTCGAGCACGAAGTCGTGGTAGCTGCGGGCGTCGAAGCGCTCGCCGAGCGCCATCTCCACCTTGCCGCGCAGCGCGAGGTGTTTCTGGAAGCCGTAGAAGTACGAGGTCGCCTGGCCCGGCGCGTTGAAGCTGTAGCGGTCGGTTTCCTGCTTGGCCATGGGCTCCGACAGCCCCACGTCCTTCATGAGGAAGGCCTGCACGTCCGCGGGCTCGATCTGGCCCAGGTTCACCATCGGGTCCAGGAACGCGCGCGCCGCCCGCATCAGGCGCATCTGCAGCGTGCCGAGCTGTGCCTCGAGCGGCAGGTACTGCTTGACCAGCGCCTCGGCGTACAGCGCCCAGCCCTCGACATTCGCGCTGTTGAAAGCAAACACCACGCGTGGGATCGAGACGCCGTTCTCGATCATCTTCGCGAACTGCAGCTCGTGGCCGGGGCGCGCCTCGTGCGCGGTCAGCGTCCACGCGATGGCGTCGTAGGTGAAATCGTCCATCTTCGTGCCCGGCGGCGCGTTGGGGTTCTCGAGCGGCAGCACGAACTCGGCCGGCTCGCCCGTGTTGCCGATGAGGCGCGGCGGGCTCAGGTGCGGCGCAGGCTGTGCCGCCGACTCCGCCTCGCTCGCGAGCCGGATCACGGCATCGCGCTGCGGCAGGGTCACCAGGTCCTCGCGACGCACGATCTCCTCGATGTTCGCCAGACGCCCGCGGTAGGTGGCGAGGATGGTCTCTTTCGCGATGGTTTCCTTGCGCAGCGTCTTCAGCACGTCGCGGTAGTCGCTCGAGGCGAGCCCGCGCTCCTTCGCGACCAGGCGCGCGACCATCTGCATCTCGTCGCGCGTCTGCACGTAGCCGAGCAGCGCCTGGTCGATGAGGTCCTGCGGGCCGGCCTTGACGCCGAAGTTGCGCAGGTTGTCGGCGTAGATCTCCGGCGGCAGCCGGTTCGTCGTGCGGGCGCGCGGCGACACCTCGGCGCGGATCCACTTCGCGTGGTCCGCGAACTGTCTCTCGAGCAGCTTCATGTCCTTTTCCCAGCCCTCGAGGCCGCTCTTCGCCAGCAGGTCGCGGATGCCGGCGAGGAAGCGCGGCTGGTTGCCGAGGTTCTGCTCGACCTCGACCGTCCATGGGCCGGTGAGCCCCGGCGCCTGGAAACGCTCCGCCGTGCGCTGGCGTGCCAGTTCGACGATGGGCGTGTGGCCTGGCTCGCGTCCCGTGTACTTGCGCAGACGCACGAGCGCGGCCGGGTAGCGATCCTTCGAAACGCGCGGGTCGAGCAGCGAGCGGAAGCCCTGGAACAGCGCCTGCGGCAGGTCGAAGTAGGGGAGCATCAGCCGACGGTTCAGCTCGGAGGTGTGCTTCTGGTCGCGGGCCGCGGCGATCAGGATCTGCAGGTCCTGCTTCACGCGCGGGTCGGTCTCCGTGGCCAGCCGGGCCTCGAGGTCGACGGCGACGTTCTCGAGGTCCGCTTCGAGGCGCTCATCGTTGCGCGGCCCGAGGTCGAAGACGTCGGCATCGTGCCCCTCGACACCCAGCGCCGCGGCGCCTTCCGGCCCGTATCTTGCAAGAACCTCGAGCAGCGGCTGCGCGTTCGCGTTGCTGCGCTCGGTCCACGTGGGCCCCTCGGTGGCGTGGGCGGGGGCCAGGGCCCCGAGTGCGGCGATCAGGACGAGGCGCGGCAGGATCTTCATTGGGGTGCACCCGTGTGGAAGGCGAAAGGCGCGAATCGTACCGCAGCCATGCGCGGGTGGACGGCGGATGCGGCGA
The DNA here is from genome assembly GCA_963778185.1 of uncultured Gammaproteobacteria bacterium. Taxonomy (GTDB): domain Bacteria; phylum Pseudomonadota; class Gammaproteobacteria; order Steroidobacterales; family Steroidobacteraceae; genus RPQJ01. The sequence continues at coordinate 377,290 of CAVZTF010000004.1, forward strand.
GCAGTAGCTTTGGGTGCGACGAATCGTTGCGGCAACGGTGGACACGCATGAAGCAGCTTTCCGGCACAGACGCCCTGTTCCTCAACCTGGAACGCGGGCACCAGTACACGCACGTGGCGGGCCTCGCGATCTACGACCCGTCCACCGCTCCAGGGGGCAAGGTCCGCTTCAAGGACGTCCTGCGTTTCTTCGAGTCGCGCCTCGACGCCTCGCCGGTCTTCCGCCGGCGGCTCGTGACCGTCCCCTTCGACCTCGACCGCCCGTACTGGATCGAGGACCCGGACATCGACGTCGAGTTCCACGTCCGCCACATCGCCCTGCCGCAACCCGGGGACTGGCGGCAGTTGTGCATCCAGGTGGCGCGCATCCACTCGCGGCCGCTCGACCGCAGCCGGCCGCTCTGGGAGGCGTACGTGATCGAGGGGCTCGACAACATCGCGGGCCTGCCGCCGGGCAGCTTCGCGTTCTACGTGAAGTTCCATCACTGTGCGGTGGACGGCGAGGCCGGCACCGAGATCCTCAAGGCCATCCATTCGCTGACGCCCGAGGACTTCAGCGAAGGCGAGTCCGCGCGCACGCGCTACCGCGACCGCGAGCCGACGGCGATCGAGCTCTACTCGCGTGCGCTCGCCAACAACCTGCAGCGGGTGCCCAGGCTGGCGCGCCTGTCCGTCGAGACCGCCGTGCGCGCCGCCACCCTCGGCGCCGGGGCGATCACCGACCTGCCGCGCCTGTTGCAGGCGGCGGAGCTGCCCAAGGCGGCCCAGCTCGCCGCGGGGTTGCGCAAGCCGCCCGCGACGCGCTTCAGCGGCAAGGTCTCCACGCACCGGGTGGTCGAGGTCGTGGGGCTGCCGCTCGCCGAAATGAAGCGGATGCGGCAGCGGTTCACGAACGCCACGATCAACGACCTGTTCCTGGCGACCGTCGGCGGCGCGCTGCACCAGTACCTCGCGGGCAAGGACGAGCTGCCGGACCGGACGATGACCTGCATGGTGCCGATGACGTTGCGGGGCGCGGACAAGGGGCAGGATGTCGGTAACCAGATCGGCATGGCCATCATGCCGCTGCACACCGAGATCGCCGATCCGGTCGATCGCCTGCATGCGATCCAGCGGGGCGCCGGGAAGGCCAAGGCCATGGCCGGCGCGCTGGGCAAGGACACCTCGGCGCGGCTCTTCGACGTGTTGCCGGCGGCGGTGGCCGACCTGGCGGCGCGGCGCCTCGTCATTCCGCAGATGAGCATCGTGGTGTCCAACGTGCGCGGACCCGACGTGCCACTCTTCATGGCGGGCGCGCGGCTCGTGAACTTCGCGCCGGTCAGCATCGTGATCGACGGACTCGGGCTCAACGTCACCGCGTTCAGCTACAACGGCACCATGTGGCTCTGCGCGGTCGCCTGCCGAGACATGATGCCCGACCCCGCGCACTTCGCCGCTTGCCTGCGCCAGAGTTTCCAGCAACTCGCCGACGCGGCGAGCGCGCCGGAGCGAGCGGTGCGCGAGGCGGCGACGCCCACGGAGCGCCCCGCCGCGAAGCGCAGCGCGATGGCTCCGCGTGCGAAAACGAAGAGCCCGCGCAAGGCGCGCGCGCGACGCCCGGGAGGCGCGTGAAATTGCTGCATGGCAATAAAGCAACGCGAGATCGAGTTGTCATGTTTCAAGGACGCTGGCAGTCTTGGGGAACTGCGGCAAGCGGTAGTGGCATTTCGGATACTCACTAGTGCCTGCATGGTGAATCGGGAATAGCCTGCTCTGGATCTTGCGCGACAGGGCAACTGTGGTTGGTGCACTGCAACAAGCGAACCTCGCGCAAACGAGGCGATCGAATTCAAGGTAACTGGGGGACTACGACGATGAGTGAAATCATGGTTCAGGGTCGGCGCAACACTCTGCTCGCCGCCGTCATCGGCAGCGTGCTCGCGGGCTACGCCGGCAGCGCCGCCGCTCTGGAATTCGAATTCGACAACGGCGCGACGCTGAACTGGAACACCACCTTGTCGGTGGGCGCGAGCTTCCGCGCGGAAGATCCCAGCCGCCGCCTGTACACGCGGGCGGACGGCTCGCTGATCGGCCTCTATTCATCCCCGCTCATCCCCGGCACCGCGGTCGGTCCCCGGGACGGACTCGCCGGCAACCATGCCGCGGGTGACGGCAACCTGAACTACGAGAAGGGCGACCGCTTCACGACGCCCTTCAAGGTCATCACCGACCTGGAGTTCAAGAAAGGCCGCTTCGGCGCCCTTCTTCGCGCCAAGGCCTGGTATGACCAGGTGCTCGAGGACGAGGAAGTGCTGGTCGGCAGCCAGGCCAACGACTACAACGGCACCCGCCCGGGACCCGGCCCCTACTCACCGGCCTACGGCCTCTGCGGCACGGTGGCGCCTGGACTGCCCTGCCTGCCTGTTTCTGCACCCGGCCACAATTCGTTCCCCAAGGACAAGTTGAGCGACGACGGTTTCGAGGACGAGCAGAAGTTCTCGAACGTCTACCTGCTCGATGCCTACGTCTACGGCAGCTTTGCGATCGGCGACAGCGACCTGCAACTGCGCCTCGGCAACCAGGTGATCAACTGGGGCGAGAGCGTCTTCATCCAGGGCGTGAACCAGGTCAACCCCATCGACGTGCCGGCGGCGCGCCGTGCGGGCGCCGAGTTGAAGGAAATCCTGTTGCCCGTGTGGGCGGCGTATGCCAACTGGGGCTTCAACTTCGGCTCGCTCGAGGCGTTCTACCAGATCCAGTGGAACAATACGTCCGTCGACGGCTGCGGCACGTACTTCACGGCGACCAGCACTCTCATCTCGGCCGACCCGGGCTCGTGCGACATCATCACGGTGGTCGGCAGCCAGTGGGGCGCGATCCCGCCCGGCGGCACCGAGCTTATCGCGCAGCTGGGATCCCAGCCGTTCATGGGCGCGACCGGCCAATACGTGCCGGCCGTGAAGGGCCGGGAGCCGAGTGACAGCGGCCAGTTCGGTCTCGCGTTCCGCTTCCCGGTGGACAAGCTCGACACCGAGTTCGGCATCTATTTGATGAACATCCACAGCCGCCTGCCGTACTCGTCCGGCTACTCCGGTACGAACCCGATGCTGGACATCCCGGAGCCGTATCGAACGGCGCTGTTGGGTATGGGCTTGATCGGCCAGGATGCCTACGGACCATGGTGGAAGTCGAGCGCGGCCTCGACGACGTTCTTCCGCACCTTGCTGCCTGCCCTCGAGAAGGGTATCGAGGCGGCGCTCGGCGGCGCCGTTGACCTCAAGACGAGCTCGGGGTTTTGGGAGTATCCCGAGGACATCCAGATCTACGGCCTGAGCGCCGCGACCAACCTGTTCGGCTTCTCCACCTCGGCCGAGCTGAGCTACCAGCAGGACGTGCCCGCGCAGGTCAACGGCAACGACCTGATCGTCGGCTCCGTGATTGGCGAGGGCCCGTACCGCGAGGCGACCGCCGCCGTCGCCGCCGGCAATGTCGGAGGTTATCTGCAGGGCTATGGCCTGTTCGACAAGACGCAGTTCCAGGTGAACTTCGTCAAGACGTTCAACAACATCCTCGGCGCCGAGAGTACGCTTGTGATCGGCGAGGTCGGCGCGCAGTGGAACAACGTGCCCGACTACACGAAGGGCGGCGTTCGCTACGGGCGAGGCTTCATGTTCGGCACTGGGTCGAATCCGGAGTACGGCCCTGGCGGCGCGCCGCATGGCCAACCGCTGCTTGGGACTCTGACCCAGGGCAATCACTGCACGCCGACCTACTTGGGCATCCCGGGGGCGACGTTTAACACCCAGTACAACCCGCACCCGGACGGCTGTCGCAACGACGGCTACATCACCGACTCGGCCTGGGGATACCGACTGCGCGTGGCCATGGACTACAACAACGTGATGAATTCGGGCGTGACGGTCACCCCGAGCGTGTTCTGGTCGCACGACGTGGACGGCATCTCGATCGACCCGGCGTTCATCGAGGACCGCCAGACGCTCGGCCTCGGCGTCAAGCTCAACTACAACAAGAAGTACGTCCTCGACCTGAACTACGTGAGCTACGCGAACGACAATTTCGACCCGTTGTTCGACCGTGACTACTACTCGGCCGCCGTCAGCGTGACCTTCTGACCGGATTCCAGGAGACGAACCAGATGAAGACGATGAACAGGATCCTCGCTTCCGCGATCGCCGCCGTAGCCCTGGCCGGGCTCGCGGCGCCCGCGTCGGCGAAGCTCACGGAGGCCGAGGCCGCGCGCCTCGGTGCGGATCTCACGCCGATGGGCGCAGAGAAGGCCGGCAACAAGGACGGCACCATCCCGGCGTGGACGGGCGGCCTGTGCGCGCCGCCGGCCGGCTGGACCCCGGCCAAGGGCTATGTCGACCCGTTTGCGAGCGACAAGCCCAAGTTCACCATCACCAAGGCGAACGCCGCGCAGTACAAGGACCACCTGACGCCCGGCACGCTTGCGCTGTTGAACAAGCACGACACCTTCAAGATGCCCGTGTACGAGACCCGGCGCACGGCCTGCTACCCGGACTCGGTGTATGCCGGGGTCAAGGACATGGCGACGAAGCTCTCCGTGCAGGGCTTCGGCATCGCCGGCGGTCGCTCGGACGTGCCGTTCGCGATCCCGAAGAGCGGGATCGAGGCGATGTGGAACCACCAGCAGCGCTACCTCGGCCCGGGCTTCGTGCGCGACTACAACAGCTTCCCGGTTCGCGCCAGCGGCGACTACTACACGATCGGTTCCCACGAGTACCGCATCTTCAACACCGCCCTGGACCAGCCGCAGGACAACCTGCACCTGGTGTTCCAGTCGGCCTTTACCGCGCCGGCGACCCTGGTGGGAACGGTGTTCCTGGTACATGAGCCGATCGACCAGGTGAAACAGATCCGCTCGGCCTGGATCTACAACGCCGGCCAGCGCCGCGTGCGCCGGGCGCCGGAACTGTCCTACGACGCATTCACCGACGGCACCGAAGGCATGCGTACCTCCGACCAGTTCGACGCGTGGAACGGCGCGCCGGACCGCTACGAGTGGAAGCTGGTCGGCAAGAAGGAGATCTACATCCCCTACAACTCCTACAAGCTCGCCGACAAGAAGCTCAAGTACAAGGAGGATATCGTTCGCAAGAGCACGCCGAACACCGACCTCCTGCGCTTCGAGTTGCACCGGGTCTGGGAGGTGGAAGGCAACCTCAAGGCGGGTAGCAAGCACATCTACGGCAAGCGCGTCTTCTACCTCGACGAGGATTCGTGGACGGTCGTGTACGAGGACGCCTACGACACGCGCAAGCAGCTCTGGCGCATCGGCGTGCACCCGATGATACAGTTCTATGACGTCAAGATCCCGTGGTACCGCGCCAACATCTGGTACGACCTCAACAACGGCGGGTACTACCTCGCGGGCCTCGACAACCAGATCAAGACGCCGTGGAACTTCGACCAGAAGGGTCGCTGGGGCGACTTCCAGCCCGACGCGCTGCGCCGGCTGGGCACCAAGTGAGGCGGCCTGGAGCCTGAGGCCGGTTCGACGACTGCAGGATCCACGACCGGCCTCGGCATGCAGCGGGGCCGGTCGCAGGGACGGCGAGGCGGCCCCAAGTGCGGGCCGCGTGGAGAGTCTCCATGAAGAAATGGGCGAAGGCGGCGTGCGTCTGGCTGGGCGCGGGCCTGCTGACCTTACAGTTCGCGCAGGCCCAGGACGGCGTCAGCACGGCGGCGCAACGGGGCAAGACGGTCGTCGACATCCGCCCGGATCGCATCATCCTGATGGACATCACGCGCGCCGGCGACCGGCTCGTCGCCGTGGGCGAGCGCGGGTTCGTACTCCTGTCCGACGACGCCGCCAAGACCTGGAAGGCCGTCGAGACGCCGGTGACCCGCACCCTGACCGGGATCGCGTTCCGGGACGCCAAGGTCGGCGTCGCGGTGGGTCATGGGGGTTCGCTCGTGCGCACCGAGGACGGCGGCCTGACCTGGACCCACGTGCCGCTCGAGGAGGCCGGGCCGGAATCGCTGCTCGGCGTCGCGAGCCTCGGTGGCGACCAGTTTGCCGCGTACGGCGCCTTCGGCATGTACTTCCATTCGTCGGACGCCGGCCGGACGTGGGAGCGTCGCACGACGCTGTCGGAGGACTTCGACTGGCACATCTCGCAGGTCGTGCCGGTCGGCGCGTCGCTGGTCATGGTCGCGGAGGCCGGCACCCTGGCGCGTTCCGACGACGGTGGCGCCACGTGGACCGCGATCCAGTCGCCGTACGTCGGCTCGTTCTTCGGCGCGGTCGCGCTGCGGGACGGCTCGATCATGGCGTTCGGCATGCGCGGCAACGTCTTCCATAGCGCGGACCTCGGCGTTACCTGGCGCAAGCTCGACTTGAAGACGACTGCGTCGCTGAACGGCGGCCGGCAGCTCGAGGACGGCCGCATCCTGCTGGTCGGAAATTCCGGGTTGCTCGCCTTGAGCCGCGACGCTGGGCAGACGCTGGAATTGAACTGGTCCCCGGCCGGCCGCGGCTTTGCCGCGCTGGCCGAGGTCGCGGGCGCCGTGGTGCTGGCGGGCGAGACCGGCATCACCGTGCTCGACCCGGCCTGGCTAGAGGCCCGCTGACGCCCGCATCGAGGAAGAGGACACCATGTCGAAAGAACGCGACGGACATCCGCCGGGCGACAACGAGCAGATCAGGCACGAGCAGTTCTCCGCGGACTGGGTCGGCAAGATCGCCTACTGGATCTTCCACAACCGCAAGGTGCTGCTGGTCATCCTCACGCTGATCACCATCGTGCTCGGCGCGACGGCGAGCCAGCTCCGGGTGCAGGCCGGGTTCACCAAGATGATCCCGCTCAAGCACCCCTACATGTCGACCTTCCTCGAGTACCAGCAGGACTTCGGCGGCGCCAACAAGGTGGTCGTCGCCATCAAGAACGAGAAGGGCGACATCTTCGAGAAGGAGTTCATGGAGACGCTCCGCCAGGTGACGGAGGAGGTCTTCTACCTCAAGGGCGTCGAGCGCAGCTCGGTGGCGTCGCTGTTCACGTCGAACGTCCGGTTCCTCGAGGTCGTCGAGGACGGTTTCCGCGGCGGCAACATCGTGACCGCGGACTTCGCAGGCACGCCCGAGCAGTTGAAGCAGGTGCGCGAGAACCTGCTCAAGTCCGACTGGGTCGGGCGCCTGGTGTCGAACGACTACAGCTCGGCGATGGTCGTGGCGACGTTGCAGGAGAACGACCCGGAGACCGGCCAGCGGCTCGACCTGCAGGAGGTGGCGAAGGCGCTCGAGGGAATCCGCGCCAAGTACGAGAAGGAAGGCACGACCGTCCACATCATCGGCTTCGCCAAGGCGATGGGCGACATCGCGCAGGGCGCGGCCGGCGTGATCGTCTTCTTCGGCGTGGCGTTCCTCATCACTGCGATCCTGCTCTACTGGTACTCGGGATCGTTCGTGCTGACCTCGCTCTCGCTGATCTGCGCGCTCGCCTCGGTCATCTGGCTGCTCGGGCTGCTGCCCCTGTTCGGGCTCGGCCTCGACCCGCTGTCGATCCTGGTGCCGTTCCTGATCTTCTCGATCGCGGTCTCGCACGCGGTGCAGATGACCAACGCCTGGAAGCTCGAGACGCTGCACGGCGCCGACGGCGTGACGGCCTCGACGCGCTCCTTCCAGCAACTGTTCATCCCGGGCGCCACGGCGCTGATCACCGACGGCTTCGGCTTCATGGCGATCGCATTCGTCGAGATCGAGATCGTCCGCGAGTTGGTCTACGCGGCGGCGATCGGCGTCACGGTGATGATCATCACCAACAAGGTGATGCTGCCGATCCTGCTCTCCTACTACAAGGTCACGCCCGAGCAGGCTTCCAAGCTCGCCGGCAAGGAGACCGCCGGCGACTGGCTGTGGGAGCGTCTCGGGCCGCTCGCCACGCGCCGCTGGGCGTGGATCCCGATACTGGCGGGCGTTGGCCTGCTGGCCTTCGCCCTGGTGCAGGTGCAGAACCTGCACATCGGCGACCTCGGCAAGGGCGTGCCGGAGCTCAAGGAGGACTCGCGCTACAACCAGGACGTCCAGATGATCGTGAGTCACTTCGCGCTCGGCGTGGACAACTTCCAGATCATCGCCGAGGCCAGGGCCGAGGGCGAGGAAGACTCGCCCTGCGTGGACCGCGAGGTGATGGAAAAGGTCGAGGACTTCGAGTTCCAGATGCGGCAGGTCGACGGCGTCGCCACGGCGCGCAGCCTGTCGGGATTCGTCAAGTCGATCACGCAGTCGTTCGCCGAGACGTTCGCGAAGTGGCGCATGCTGCCGGAGTCGAGCGCGCAGATCGCCCAGGGCGTGGGTTACGCGACCCGGCTCGGCAACGAGTTCATGGACTCGCGCTGCACGGCGATGCCGATCAATCTCTACACGGTGGATCACCAGGCGACGACCATCGAGCACATCGTCGACAAGGTGAAGGCTTTCAAGGCGGCGGGCGGCGACACGGACAAGATTACGTTCCGGCTGGCGAGTGGCAACGTGGGCGTCATGGCTGCGACCAACGAGGCGGTGAAAGCGGCGGACAAGTGGGTCAACCTGACGGTGTTCGCGGCGGTGGGACTCTTCTGCGTCCTCACCTTCCGATCCGTGCGGCTGGCCCTGTGCGTCATGCTTCCGCTCGGCCTCGTCACCCTGTTGTGCAGCGCAGCCATGGCGATGCTCGGCATCGGCGTCAAGGTCAACACCCTGCCCGTGGTGGCGCTCGGCGTGGGCGTCGGCGTGGACTACGGCCTGTACCTGTTCGAGCGCATCAAGCACGAGATGCACGACCTCGGCCGCTCGCTCGGCGATGCCTACGTCGAGGCGCTCAAGGCCCGTGGCACGGCGTCGGTCTTCACCTCCGTGACGATGACGATCGGGGTTGGCACCTGGTATTTCTCCGCCCTCAAGTTCCAGGCGGACATGGGCCTGCTGCTCGCCTTCATGTTCCTCGTGAACGTGTTCGGCGCGCTGCTGCTCGCGCCGGCGCTCGCCGCGTACCTCGTCAAGGACCCGGCGAAGGCGAAGCAATCGGCTGCCGCAACTGCTTGATGGGGCAGGCGGTCCAGGACCGGGTCGGCGTGGTCCGGCGCGATCGCCTGGCCCGTCGACTCGCGTAAAGCCAGATGCTCACGCTGCTGGTCGCCATCTTCGTCGTCGCGTACGCGGCCATCGCCCTCGAGCACCCGATCGGTGTCAACAAGAGTGCCTCGGCGCTGCTCGCCGCCGGGCTGCTCTGGATCGTCTATGCGGTCATGAGCCCCGACCGCCAGCAGGTCGATCGGGACCTGACGGAGTCGCTCGCGGCCACCGCACAGATCGTGTTCTTCCTGATGGGGGCGATGGCCATCGTCGAGGTGGTGGACGCCCACGACGGATTCGAAGTCATTTCGTCGCGGATCAGCACCGCACGCCAGTCGTCGCTGATGTGGCTGATCGGCGGCGTCACCTTCTTCCTGAGCGCCATCTTCGACAACCTGACGACGACGATCGTCATGATCTCGTTGACGAGAAAGCTGATCGACGACCACGAGGACCGGCTGTTCTTTGCCGGGATGATCGTCGTCGCGGCCAATGCCGGCGGCGCCTGGTCCCCGATCGGCGACGTGACGACCACCATGCTGTGGATCGGCGGGCAGGTCACGCCATTGGCCATCCTCGAGGGTGTGTTCATCCCCGCGCTGGTCAGCCTGGTCGTGCCGCTGACGGTCACCAGCTTCATGCTGCGGGGCAAGGTGGTGGTCCCGCCTGCTGCGCCGCGACGGCGCGACGGGAGCGCCACGACCGAGTTCGAGAAAAAGCTGATGTTTTCCATGGGGGTCGGCTGCCTCGTCCTGGTCCCGGTGTTCAAGATGGCGACCCACCTGCCGCCGTTCATGGGGATACTCTTCGGCCTGGGCGTCCTCTGGCTGGTGGGTGAGATCCTCCACCGCGGCAAGGGGGAGCAGGACAAGCAGCACCTGACGCTCGTGCAGGCGCTGCACAACATCGACATGAGTTCAGTCGTCTTCTTCATGGGCATCCTGCTGTCGGTGGCGGTGCTCGAACACACTCACATCCTCGCCGCGCTGGCCGACTGGCTCGACCGCACCATCGGGCGGCTCGACGTGATCGTCATCGTCATCGGACTGGCCAGCGCCGTCATCGACAACGTCCCGCTGGTCGCGGCGACGATGGGAATGTACAGCCTGGACCATTACCCGACGGACAGTTTCCTCTGGGAATTCGTGGCCTACTGCGCGGGTACCGGCGGCTCCATACTGATCATCGGCTCGGCGGCCGGCGTGGCGGCGATGGGGCTCGAGAAGATCAGGTTCTTCTGGTACGCACGGCGGATCGGCGGGCTGGCCCTGGTCGGCTACGCGGCCGGTGCACTGGCTTATATCGTCCTGTACGGCCTGCGGCACGGCTGACGGAACGAGCCTTGCGGCTCCCACCGGGGCGTTTCGAGTTCGACGAAGTGGTCTAGACTTCTGGGCGTCGGGAGAGGTGCGGGGTCGGGTCCCGGAGGAGCGAGAGTCGTGTGCGCTGCGTCGTGTCATCGGCGGCAAGACAGGGAGACGGGGTGAGCAGCCTGCTGCGATACAGGCGCGTCGAGGACATCGTCGGCGACTTGTTGCGGCTGCGCGCAAGGGATGTCGCGCTCGGGGACCTTGCGATCGTCGAAAGCACCGGGCGCGAGCCCACCCTCGCACGGGCCATGGAACTGCATGACGACCTCGTCGTGCTGCAGGTCTTCGGCGGCACGAAAGGGCTCTCGACCGACTGCCGGGTCCAGTTCCTCGGCCGCCCGATGGACGTCGCGTTCTCGCGCAACGTGCTTGGGCGGATTTTCCGCGGCTCCGGCGTGACCATCGACGCCGGGCCGAGCCTCGAAGGCGAGCCGCGCGCGCCGGTGGGAGGCCCCCCCGTCAATCCGATGATGCGCGTGCTCGCCCGGCGGATGATCCGTACGCGCATCCCGATGATCGACGTGTTCAACTGCCTCGTCGAAAGCCAGAAGATACCGATCTTCACGGTTCCCGGAGAGCCCTCCAATGCGCTGCTGGCCCGCATCGCCTTCCAGGCGGACGCCGACCTGATCGTCTTCGCCGGTCTCGGGCTGCTGTTCGACGACTACCATTTCTTCCGCGCCAGCTTCGAGGACCGCGGCCTGTTCCATCGCGCGGTCATGTTCGTGAACCTCGCCTCGGACCCGGTCGTCGAGCGGCTGCTGGTCCCCGACCTCGCGCTCGCGGTTGCGGAACGCTTCGCGGCGGACGAGGGCAAGCGGGTCCTCGTGCTGCTCACCGACATGACAAGCTATGCCGATGCACTCAAGGAGGTCGGCATATCGATGGAGTACATCCCGGCGAATCGCGGCTACCTGGGCGACCTCTACACGCAGCTCGCCAAGCGCTACGAGAAGGCGTGCGACTTCCGGGGAGCGGGTTCCGTGACGATCCTGGCCGTCACTACCATGCCCGGCAACGACGTCACGCACCCGGTGCCCGACACGACCGGGTACATCACCGAAGGCCAGCTCTATCTCCACGATGGGATGATCGATCCGTTCGGCTCGCTGTCGCGCCTGAAGCAGCACGTCATCGGCCACGTGACGCGCGAAGACCACGGCCCGCTTGCTGACACCCTCATCCGGTTCTATGCCGACGCCCAGCAGGCCGAGCACAAGCGCGCGATGGCCTTCGAACTCGGCGAGCACGACCGGCGCCTGCTGCGGTTCGCGGAGTTGTTCCGCGCGCGCTTCATGGACCTGAACGTCGACATGGACCTCGAGCGGGCGCTCGACACGGGATGGGCGACGCTCGCGGAGTGCTTCGAGCGCGCCGAGATCTCGATGCGGCCCGGGCTGGTGCAGAAGTACTGGCCGAGGCCGGGATAGGGCGGCCGGGCGACCATGCCACGCGTAGCCCAGAACCTGAGCGAACTTCACCGGCTGCGACGGCGGCTCACGGCCATCGAGCGCGCCCTGCCGTCGCTGGACCTGAAGCGTCGCCAGATCGCCGGCTGCCTGGTCGAGGAGAGGCGGCTGCTCGAGTCCGGCCGGTCCCGGCTGCGTGGACTGAGTGCCGCGGTCGCCGCCCAACTCCCGATGCTGGCCGACGCCGGACTGCCGCTCGAGAAGCTGGTGCGCGTGGCTGCCGTGCACTTGCGGCAGGAGAGCATCGCCGGCATCCCGGTGTCGCGACTGGCGGGGGTGGAATTCGAGTCCACCCCTTACGGCCGGCTGTCGCATCCTGCCTGGGTCGACGGCCTCGTGCAGCACCTGCGCGCGGGAATCGAGGCGCGGGCGGCGGCCACGGTGCTTGCGCGGCGGGTCGCGATCCTCGAGCACGCGCTCCTGCGCGCTACCCAGCGCGTCAACCTGCTCGAGAAGCTGCTGATACCGCGGGCGCGGCGCGCCATTCGCTCGATCAACATCACGATCGCCGACACGCGGCGGGCGGCCTTCGTGCGTGCCAAGATCGCCAAGGGTCGTCGCGGCGCCTGGGGCCAGGCGGCTGCGCAGGAGGGCGCGTGAGCATCGTACCGCTCGTCCGCGTCACCCTGTGCGGGCACCTCGAGGAGAAGGACGCCGTCTTGCGCGAGCTGCAGGGTCTTGGGATCGCGCACCTGCTCGGCGCCGAAGACGCAGACGAGACGAGGCCCGCGGGGCCGGCCGGCGCTTCGGCGGCCCGGGAGGCCCTGCACTACCTGCTCGGAGCCGCGAATCGCTGGCACCAGGTGCACGATCTGCAGGGCTTCGATGCCCGGGCGGTCGAGGAACGCGCGCTCGCGATCAGGCGTGACACCCGGGCCCTGGAGGACGAGCAGTTGCGCCTGGAACGTCGCATCCGCGACCTCGAGACTTGGGGCGACTTCGCGCTGCTGGACCCCGCGAGCATCGAGCATCGGCTCTGGTTCTACATCGTGCCGCATCGCCTGCTCCCCGGCGTGCCGCGCGACCTGGTATGGCAGGCGGTGCATCGCGACGAGCGGGATTGCTACGTCGTGGTCATATCGGCGGATGAGCCCGCCGGCATGCCGGTGGCGCGCACCCACACGGGAAGCCGGCGCCTGTCCGACCTGCGCCGCCGGCTCGAGGACCTGCAGGTGGAGATCGACGAGCTGCAGGCGGACCGCGATCGCGAGGCGCGCTGGTGCGACCTGCTGGCGGCATCGCTCGACCACCTCGAGGACGAGGCGGAGTTCGCCCGGGCGTGCCGCCTGACCGCCGACGACGCGCCGCTGTTCGTGTTGCACGCCTGGGTGCCGGAGCGCGCGCTGGTCGACCTGCAACAGCTGTGCATGCGACGAGCAGTGGCCGTGCTGGCCCGGCACCCCGTGCCGGACGACGATCCGCCGACCCAGCTCGCCAATCGCGGGCTGGACGCGGCGGGGCAGGACCTGCTGACCTTCTTCATGACGCCGCATTATTCGGCGTGGGACCCGTCACGGTCGGTGTTCTGGTTCTTCTGCGCGTTCTTCGCACTCATGCTGTCGGACGCCGGGTACGCCGCGCTGCTCGCGGTCGCGCTCGGGCTCGGCTGGCGGCGCCTCGGGCGCTCCGAGCTCGGCAGGCGCTTGCGCGGGTTGTCGCTCGTGGCCGTGCTCCTGTCCCTGGCGTGGGGAATTGCAGTGGGCAGTTATTTCGGCTCGACTGCAGCGGTGGACAGCCTGCTCGGACGACTCGTGGTGTTCGACACCTCCGACTTCGATGCGTGGCTCAAGCTCGCGGTGCTGGCGGGAGTGCTGCAGATTGCCTTCGCTTGCCTGGCGCTCGCCGGCAGCGCCACGTCCTGGCGCGCGAGGATCGTGCCGCTCGGCTGGCTCGGCGTGCTGGTGGGCGGCTGCATCGCCTGGCTCACGCACGACTCCGCGACGATGCCCGGCGCCGCACCGGCCGGCTCGGTGCTGGCGGTCGCCAGCCTGTCCGCGGTCGTGGTGTTCGCCGGTCGCCGTCCCGGATTGCGGAACCGGGCGGTGGACGGCCTGCTCGCGCTGACGCGCGTGGTGGGGCTTTTCAGCGACGTGCTGAGCTACCTGCGACTGTTCGCGCTGGCGCTGGCGGGCGCGGCGCTCGCACGCGCGTTCAACGATCTCGGCAATTCGTTCGAGCTGCCGGTGCGCGGCCTCGGCGAACTCGTGGCGCTGCTGATAATCGTCTCCGGCCACGCGCTGAACGTGGGGCTGTGCGTCGCAAGCGCCGTGGTGCACAGCCTGCGCCTCAACCTGATCGAGTACCTGCACTGGAGCCTCGAGGACGAGGGCTATCCCTTCACACCGTTCCTGCGCAAGGAGAGACTGAGTTGGACGAATTCCTGACGTTGAAGGCGGCGGCGTGGTTCGGGATCTACGGTGCCATGGCCATCGCGGCCGTGGGCAGCATCGTCGGCTGCGCGCGCGCGGGACAGGCAGCCGTTGGGGCGATGATCGACACGGAAGGCCGCTACGGGCGCTACCTCGGCATCGCCGCCATGCCGAGCTCGCAGACCATCTACGGCGTCGTGATCATGCTCGCGCTCAGCCGACCCATCACGGCTGACAACGCGCCGGCGCTGTTCGCGATCGGCACGCTGGCGGGACTGGCGCAGATGTTCTCGGCGATCTACCAGGGCAACTGCTGCGTCGCCGCCATCAACGCGGGCAAGAACAAGCCGGAGATCTTCGGGCTGTCGCTTGCGCCCGCGGCCCTGGTCGAGGGCTTCGCGGTCTTCGTCCTGGCATTCGCGCTGCTGTTCAGCGCGCAGATCACCTGACGCCATGGCCGAATCCACACTGCCGTCGTCGGGCGTCCAGGAACTCGTGCAACGACTGCGCGAGGAGGGCGTGGCCGCCGGCCGCCGCGAAGGAGAGGAGATCGTCGCGGCAGCGCGTGCGGAAGCGGCGCGAATTCTCGCCGACGCGCGCCGCGAAGCCGAGGCTGTGACCCACGCAACCAGTGCCTCGATCGAGACCGAACGAGAGGCGGCGGGAGCGGCGCTCGAGCTCGCGTGGCGCGACGCCATGCTGCAGTTGCGCGAGCAGATCGAGGTGGCGTTCGCCCGGCGCCTGCAGTCGCTGGTTGCCGGTTCCCTGCGGGATCCGGAGGTACTCATCGAGCTGGTGGTCGACGCCCTGCGACAGGTGCTGCAGGCGGACCGGTCCCCCGAGCGGGCCCAGCTCGTGGTCCCGGCGTCGTCGGCGGAGGATCCGGCGGCCACGCTGGCGCTCGATACCCTGGCGGCAACGCTCGCGAGGGACCTGCTCCAGGGCGGCGTCGAGCTGGTCCGCGAGCAGCGGACGGGCGCCGGCGTGCGAATCCGCCTCGCGGAGCGCGGAATCGAGCTCACCGTCACCGAGGAGACGCTCGCAGCCCTGTTGCTCGAGCGCCTGCTGCCACGCTTCCGGGCCCTGTTCGAGGCCCGCGTCGCCCCGGGGCACGATCGTGGGTAGCGCCTGGCAGCACGTTACGCTCCTGTCGAGCCTGCCCGCCCTGCCGTATTTCACGCGTGCGAAGGCGTTGCCGATCAGTGGGGAGCGCCTGCGCTCGCGACTCGGGATGCTGGCCCCGGACGACGCCGAGACGCTCGGTCGCGCGTGGGAGTTCGTCAGGTGGCGGCTCGGGACGACCGACGTCGCCGATGCCGAGCTGGTCAAGGCGTACGAACGCCTCGATGATTCGCCCCGCGGACGATTGATCAGGGAGTGCGTCGGCGCCCAGCTCGAGATCGTCACGGTCCTGGCAGCGCTGCGACGGCGTCGGGACGGGGAAGCCACCGCGCCTGCCACGGCCTGGGGCATCGGGCCACTGGTGGCGACGATCTCGCGGCGCTGGACGCACCCGGATTTCGGGCTGGCTCACCGCCTGCCCTGGCTGCCCCGGGCGCAGGCGCTGCTGGAGCAGGACGAGTTCCTGGCGCTGGAAACGCTCGTGTTGACGCTCGCCTGGGAGCAGCTCGACGGCATCGGGCGGGGCCACACGTACGCGCTGCAGAACGTGATCGTCTACCTGCTCAAGTGGGACATCCTCGACCGCTGGCTCTCGATGAACCCCGCCCGCGCCGCCGCCCGATTCGACGCCCTCCTGGAACAGGTGCTCCATGACGAGCTTGCAGCGATCGCCTGACGGCGGGTCCCGGGGCGAGCGGCGCGGCCGAGTGATCGCCGTGCGGGAGAACCTGGTCGTCGTCGCCACGGACGACGTGCTGGTGAAGAACGAGGTCGCATTCGTGCATTGCCGCGGGCTGCGCCTGCAGGCCGAGGTCCTGCGGGTGCGCGGACGACTCGCCGACCTGCAGGTCTTCGAGGACACGCTCGGCGTCAGCGTGGGAGACGAGGTCGCCCTTACGGGCCGGCCGTTGTCGGCCACGTTGGGACCCGGTCTGCTCGGCAAGGTATTCGACGGGCTGCAGAACCCGCTGGCCAGCCTCGCCGAGAGCCACGGTTTCTTCCTGCCGCGCGGCGCCGCACTCGAGCCGCTCGACCCGGCCCGCAAGTGGAAGCTGACCGCGCGGGTTTCCCCGGGCGATACGGTGTTCGCCGGCGACACGCTCGGGATCGTGCCCGAAGGCGCCCTCGGTCACCACGTCATGGCCCCCGCGGACTTGAGGGGCGCAGCAGAGGTCGAGTGGATCACCGAGGGCAGCGTGACGACAGGTGTCGAGGTCGCGCGGCTGCGGGAGACGGACGGTACCGTGCGCCCGATCATGCTGCAGTGCCAGTGGCCGGTCCGCACGCCGTACTCGCAGGCACTGCTCGACATGCGCCGGAGCGAGCGCTTGTACCCGCAGGAGCCGCTCATCACCGGGGTGCGCATCGTCGACTCGTTCTTTCCGATAGCCCTCGGCGGTACGGCCTGCATCCCGGGGCCCTTCGGTGCCGGCAAGACAGTGCTGCAGAACCTGCTGGCTCGCTACTCGCTGGTCGACGTGGTCGTCATCATCGCCTGCGGCGAGCGCGCCGCCGAGGTGGTGGAGCTGATCACGCAGTTTCCGCAGCTCGCGGATCCGCGCAGCGGCCAGCCGCTCATGGAGCGCACGGTCATCATCTGCAACACCTCGGCGATGCCGGTGGTCTCGCGCGAGTCTTCCGTGTATCTCGGCATCACCATCGCCGAGTATTACCGGGCCATGGGCCTGCAGGTGCTGACCATTGCCGACTCCACGTCGCGCTGGGCGCAGGCGATGCGCGAGATTTCCGGTCGGATGGAGGAGATTCCGGGGGAGGAGGCCTTTCCCGCTTATCTCGATTCGTCCATCCGCAGCGTTTACGAGCGGGCGGGGGTCATTCGCCGTCACGACGGCGCGACCGGCAGCCTCACGCTGATCGGCACGGTTTCGCCAGCCGGCGGCAACTTCGAGGAGCCGGTCACCCAGGCGACCCTCGGTGCCGCGAAGGTCTTCCTCGGGCTCTCGGCGGAACGCGCCTACCGGCGCGCCTATCCGGCCATCGACCCGCTGCAGTCATGGTCGCGTTACCGCGACCAGCTGGGCCCGTGGTTCGATGCGAATTTCGGCCGCGAGTGGAACGTGCGCATCCTGTCCCTGCAGGACCTGCTGCGGCGCGGAGATGCGGTCGCGCAGATGATGGAAGTGGCCGGCGAGGAGGGGATCAGCCTCGAGGACTACGTCCTGCTGCAGAAGGCGCTGCTCCTGGACCGGGTCTTCCTGCAGCAGGACGCGTTCGACCCGGTCGACGTGTCCACGCCCATCGAGCGCCAGCGCGCGCTCCTCGAGCTGCTCTGGAGCGTGGTCCAGCCCGGGTTCGGCTTCACCGGCCGCGAGGAAGCAAGGCACTACTTCGCGCAGCTCGGCACGTACTTCCGGGCGCTGAACTCGAGCGTCTGGCAGTCACCCGATTACCGCCAGCAGAACGAGCTGATCCGCGACCATCTCGGTCGTGCAAAACCGCCGGCTCCCCGTCGGGACGCTAGCGGTTGACCTGCTCCACGCAGAGCTCGAGGCGCTGGATGAACTGCTGCTCCGGGGCGCTCACGAGCTTGCCGCCCATGCCGAGGACGTCGCCCTCCTTGGCGGCGCGCGCGACGCGCCTCGCGAGCGAGATCACGAACTCGCCATAGTGCAGGAGGTCGTCGAGCCCGCCATGCAGGTTCAGGAAGCCGAGCGACTGCCCGAAAGTGTCGAGCGCCTTGGACTGCAGCGTCGGCGGTGTGCGATGCGTGTCGGCGAGCGTGTAGTACCAGGACCGGATGGCGTCCTGCGCCTGCATGATGTGCTGGCTCGCGGCGATCTCGCGCAGCAGCGGGTGCGAGCTGTGCATCGCGTCGACCACGCCCTGCAGCCCGGCGCTGCGCTCGAGCATGTCGTCGAAGGGGCTGCCGCCACTGGCCGAAACCGCGATGATCACGTGATGCGGCGTGTCTCGCACGGCGGTCCACTGGCCCGTCGTCAACCTGTCCCTCGTCACCATGAGTGTTCCCTCCCCGATTTGGATAGTTCTCAGGGCGTCGCGTGCCCGCCCGCCCGCGTTCAGCGGTGGGTGGCGATGATACTCCGGCGACTGGACACCACCAAACGGCGCCTGCGCTCGACCAGCCGCCGCACCTTCCCTGCGGGGCATGCAGCGCGCCTGGCGCTAGGCGCGGCGGAACCAGTCGAGCGCGAGCGTGGCGATCCGCGCCGGTTGCTCGAGCGGCAGCCAGTGTGCTGCGCCGGCGATGCGTTCGTAGTGCCACGGCGCGTCCATGCGGCGGGCGGCGTTGCGCATCTGGTCCTCGGCGAGGCAATGGTCCTCGCTGCTCCACACGCCGAGCGTTGGCACGCGGCAGCGTGGCCATGATCCGAGCATGACGCGCACGCGGTTCGCGCGGTACCAGTCGAGTCCGGCGGTGAGCCGGCCGGGCCGGGCGAGGTCATGGATGCACCGCTCGACGTCGGGGTGGTCACGGGCCCAGTGCCTGAGCCCGGCCCAGTCGCTGCGCGAAAGCCGGGCCTCGGCGATGCCGGGCAGTTGCCACGCGAGCACATACGCGCCCTTGCGCTTCTGCTCGAGACCCGCCCACGCGTACTCGCGCGGGTGTCCTACGGAGAGCACGACGCTCGCGGCCACCCGTTCGGGATGGAACATGGCGAGACACCACGCGACGACCGCGCCCCAGTCGTGCCCCATGACGCGGACCGGCTCGCCGATCCCGAGGACTCCCAGCAGTGCCAGCATGTCGGCGAGCACCCGATCGATGGAGTAGTGGCGCCGGCCCGCGGGTGCCTCCGAGTCGCCGAAGCCCCGCAGGTCTGGCGCGAGCACGCGGTGGCCCGCCGCGACGAGGCCTGGCGTCACCTCGCGCCAGAGTTCGCTCGAGTCCGGGAAACCGTGCAGGAGGAGGACGGGCGTCCCGGCGCCGGCGTCGCGCACGTTGAGCCGGATCCCCGGGAGTTGCACGTGTCGTGGGGTCGAACCCGTCATGCAGCGAGCATAATGGGCGGCGGCGACCCCCGGTGGGCGACGGAACGCGCCCGGGCGGAACCGGTCTCAAGAGATCAGCCTCCCGCGCCTACGGGGAGGGGTTCCACGGAGGAACACATGTCTATGAAAAATATCGTGTTTTGGCTCCTTTGCGCGACGCTCGCGGGTTGCGCGACGAGTCCCACCGGTCGCTCCCAGCTGATGCTGGTATCGGAGCAGCAGGCCATCGGCGCCTCGCGACAGGCCTACGTCCAGCAGATGGACAAGTACCGCAAGGAAGGCAAGCTGGTCACCGACCCGCGCCTGTTGAATCGCGTCGAGGTGATCACGGAGCGCCTGGTCGCCCAGGCGGTGAAGTGGCGGCCGGAAACGGGGCGCTGGGAATGGAGCCTGCAGGTCATCGACGAGCCGAAGACCGTGAATGCTTGGTGCATGGCGGGCGGCCGGATGGCCATCTACACCGGGTTGATTCAGAAGGTGGACCCGACCGACGACGAGCTGGCACAGGTACTCGGTCACGAGATCGCCCACGCGCTCGCCAACCACACCGCCGAGCGCATGTCCGTGTCGATGGCGAGCCAGGCAGGTGTCATGGCGGCAGGCGTCTTGCTCGACCAGTCCCCGGGGTCGATGGCCGCGACCGCGGCGGCAGCGCAGCTGGCCGTGGACCTGCCGAACAGCCGCACGGCGGAAACCGAGGCCGACCGCATCGGCATCGAGCTTGCGGCCAAGGCCGGGTACGACCCGCGCGCCGCCGTGACGCTGTGGCAGAAGATGGGCGCCGTCGGCGGCAGCGAGCCGCCGCAGTTCCTGAGCACGCACCCGGGCGACCAGCAGCGCCGGCAGCGGCTCGGCGCGCTGGTGCCGAAGATGCAGCCGTACTATGCCGCGCCCGGCGCGCGGCCGATCCACCCGGTGCGCATCGGTGCACGCGCCACCTGAGCGGCCTCTGCCGATGACGACGAACCTGCAGCCGCCGGTGGCGGCGATGAAGCCGCACGAGGTCGCATCGCCCCATGGCGCGCGGCATGACGAATATCACTGGCTGCGCGACGACACGCGCACCGACCCGGAGGTGCTCGCCCACCTCGCGGCCGAGAATGCCCACAAGGACGCGATGATGGCGCCGCTTGCGCCGCTCGAAGCACGGCTCTATGAGGAGATCGTCGGGCGCATCCGGCAGGACGATTCGTCGGTGCCCTACCGCGAGCGTGGCTACTGGTATTACCTGCGCTTCGAGACCGGCCGCGAGTACCCGTTGCATGCGCGGCGTGCCGGATCGCTCGCCTCGCCCGAGGAGGTGATGCTCGACCTCGAGGAACTCGCGCACGACCGCGATTTCTACGAGGTCGGCGCGCTCGAGGTGAGTCCGGACACGCGCCTGCTCGCGTATGCCGAAGACACCGTCGGCCGCCGCCAGTACACGCTGCGCTTCAAGGACCTCGCCACGGGCGAGCTCCTGCCGGATGCCATCCCGAACGTCGAGGCGGCGATCGCCTGGGCCGCCGACAGCCGCACGGTGCTGTACATCGAGAAGGATCCAGCCACGCTGCTCGGCAACAAGGTGCGCCGGCATCTCGTCGGCAGCGATCCGGCGGGCGACCCGCTGGTATACGAGGAGACCGACGACGCGTTCTTCACCGACGTCGACCCGAGCAAGGACGGGCGTTACCTCTACATCCACTCGCACGGGACCATCACGAGCGAGCAGCGCTACGCCGACGCCGCCGACCCGGCCCTCGAATTTCGCGTGCTGATTCCCCGCGAGCGCGGCCACGAGTACGAGGCCGACCACTGCGACGGCCGCTGGGTCATCCGCACCAACTGGCAGGCTCCGAACTTCCGCCTCGTGGAAGCCTCGCTCGAGGCGCCCGCCGATCGCGCCCGCTGGAAGGACGCCGTTGCGCACCGTCCGGATGCGTTCCTCGACGATTTCGACGTGTTCGGCGACTTCGTCGCGGTCGAGGAACGCTCGGGTGGCCTGCGGCGGGTGCGGATCCATCCGTGGGGCGAGGGCGAGGATTTCTGCCTCGCCGCGGACGAGCCCGCGAGCCGCACGGTGCTCGGCGACAACCAGGAGGTCGCGAGTCACGTGGTGCGTTACGAGTACACGTCGCTCACCACACCCGCCACGACCTACGACTACGACGTACGTACCGGTGAGCGCACCCGGCTCAAGCAGGAGCCCGTGCTCGGCGATTTCGACTCGTCGCGCTACGTCACCGAGTACCTGCGCGCGCCGGCCCGCGACGGCGAGACGGTCCCGGTCGCGGTGGTCTACCGCAAGGGCTACCGCAAGGACGGCACGGCGCCGCTGTTGCAGTACGGCTATGGCTCCTACGGTCTCTCGTCGGATCCCGGCTTCTCGTCCGCGCTGCTTTCGCTGCTCGACCGCGGTTTCGTCTACGCGATCGCTCAGGTTCGTGGCGGGCAGGAGCTCGGGCGGCGCTGGTACGACGCGGGCCGCCTGCTCGAGAAGCGCAACAGCTTCACCGACTTCATCGACGCAACGCGCTTCCTGGTGCGGGAGGGGTATGCCGACCCGCGGCGCGTCTTCGCGCGCGGCGGCAGCGCCGGCGGGCTGCTGGTGGCGGCGGTTGCCAACCTCGCGCCGCAGGACTACAAGGCGATCGTCGCGCACGTGCCCTTCGTCGACGTGGTCACGACCATGCTCGACGAGAGCCTGCCGCTCACGACCAACGAATACGACGAGTGGGGCGATCCGAACGAGCGGGCAAGCTACGAGTTCATGCTGTCGTACTCGCCGTACGACAACGTGTCTCGCCAGGATTACCCGGCGATGTATGTCACCACCGGGTTGTGGGACAGCCAGGTGCAGTACTTCGAGCCCGCGAAATGGGTGGCCCGGCTCCGGCGGCTCACGACCGGCCCGAACCCGATCCTGCTCCGCGTGAACATGGAAGCCGGCCACGGCGGCAAGTCGGGCCGCTTCCAGCGCTACCGGGAACTGGCCGAGGAGTACGCGTTCCTCCTCGGCCAGGCCGGGATCACTTCCTAGCGGCCTCCGGGAAGCCGCGCTTGCGCATCAGCGCGCCGATGCCAGCGTCGCGCCCGCGGAACGCACGGTAGCCGTCCGCCGGATCGATGGTGTTGCCGACGGAGAACACGTTGTCGCGCAGGCGCTTGGCGACGGCCTTGTCCCAGGCGCCCTGGCCCTCGGTGAACGCCTCCCAGGCGTCGGCCGTCAGCGTGTCCGACCACAGGTAGCTGTAGTAGCCCGCCGAGTAGCCGTCACTCGAAAAGACGTGCATGAACTGCGGGGTGCGATGGCGCATCACGATCTCGGACGGCATGCCGAGTGCCGACAGGGTCTCGCGTTCGAACTTGTCGGCATCGATCTTCTGCGCGCCGGCGAGGTGCAGCTTCATGTCGATCAGCGCGCTCGACAGGTACTCGACCGTCTTGAAGCCCTGGTTGAACGTGTCGGCGCGCTCGATCTTTGCGACGAGCTCGCGCGGAATGGGCTTTCCGCTGCGGTCGTGGAGCGCGTAGCGGTTGAGGATCTCCGGGGTCGGTAGCCAGTGTTCGAGCAGCTGCGACGGGAATTCGACGTAATCGCGCGCCACGGCGGTGCCGGCCAGCGAGGGATAATCCACGTTCGAGCTCAGGCCGTGCAGCGCGTGGCCGAACTCGTGGAACAGCGTCCTCGCGTCCTCCCAGCTCACCAGCACCGGATCGCCCGGCTTGCCTTTGACGAAGTTTGAGTTGTTCGAGACGATGGTCTTCACGTCGCCGTCGAAACGCTCCTGCGTCCGATAGGCGTTCATCCACGCGCCCGAGCGCTTGCCCTTGCGCGCGTAGGGGTCGAAGTACCACAGGCCCACGAGCTTGCCGGCGGGGTCGGTGACCTCCCAGGTGCGCACGTCGGGGTGGTAGACCGGCACCCTGGCGGCGTCCACGGGCTTGAAGCTGAAGCCGAACAGTTCCTTCGCCATGTGGAACATGCCTTCGCGCATGTTCTCGAGCTGCAGGTACGGCGTGATCTCGGTCTCGTCGAGATCGTACTTGTCCTTGCGGACCTTCTCGGCGTAGTAGCGATAGTCCCAGGGCTCGATCCTGATCTTCGCGCCATCCTTGTCGGCGATCGCCTGCATGTCGGCGACTTCCTCGCGGACGCGCGCGACGGCGGGCGTCCACACGGCCTCCATGAGCTCCAGGGCCCGGGCCGGGCTCTTCGCCATGGTGTTCTCCAGGCGCCAGTGGGCGTGCGTCTCGTAGCCGAGCAGCCGGGCCCGCTCGGCGCGCAGCTGGAGGACCTCGCCGATGGTGGCGTTGTTGTCCGTGGCGCCGCCGCCGTCGCCCCGGTCGACGAACATGCGCCAGGCCTTCTCGCGCAGGTCGCGCCGGTCGGAATAGGTGAGGAACGGCTCGACGCTCGAGCGCGTGTTCGCGATCACCCAGGAGCCTTTCTTGCCGCGTGCGTCCGCGACCTGCGCGGCGCCGTCCCGCGCCGACGGCGGCAGCCCGGCGAGGTCGGCCTCGGACTCGAGCACCAGCATGCCCTCGTTCTCGTCGGCGAGGACGTTCTGGCTGAACTTCGTGTAGAGCGAGGCGAGCTGCTGGTTGATCTCGGACAGTCGCTTTTTGGCCGTCGCGTCGAGTTTCGCGCCGGCGCGGACGAAATCAGTGTAGTAGAGCCACGCGAGGCGCTGCTGCTCGGGGGTGAGCCCCGCCGTTGTGCGCGATTCGTAGACGGCCGCGATCCGCTTGAACAGGGCCTCGTTCTGCGTGATCTGGTCGCTGAACGCCGCGAGCTTTGGCGCCATCTCGCGCTCGACGGCCTGCACGGCCGCGTCGTTCAACGTGGAGCTGTAGATACCGTAGACCGTCCGGACCCGATCGAGCGTGCGGCCGCTGCGCTCGAGCGCCGCGAGCGTGTTCGCGAAGCTCGGCTCCGCGGGGTCCACGGCGATGAGGTCAATCTCGCGCAGCTGCTCGGCCATGCCGGCTTCGAGGGCTGGCAGCAGGTGCTCGACCCTGGCCGCGTCGAAGGGCGGCACGCCGCCGTAAGGGCCGCTCCAGGGCGCAAGCAGCGGGTTGGCGGGCGCCGCCGCCTCGGGGGCGGTGTCGGCGATGGCAGGGCCGGTAGCCAGCGCGGCGGCGACGCCGGCGCCGGCAAGCAGGGTCTTGAAGGACATCGGGATCCTCGCTCGAAAGAGACAATCCGTAAGATTAACCCAGTCGGTGCCGGGCCCGCACGGCCAGGGCTGCGAGGGCCGTCACGGCAGCGACGAGCCCCAGGATTGCGAGCAGGCGGCCATAGGGCTGGCCCAGCGTGGAGCGGTGGCTCGCCAGCACCCAGGCCGTGCGCAACCACTCGAGCGTGCCGAGGAGGAGCGCCGCCTGCAGCACGGCGGCCGCCCAGGGGCGACGCACGAACAACAGGGCGACGATCGCGCAGCACCCTGCGGCGACCACCAGTGACCCGCCACGGTAGAAGTGCGCGGCGAGCAGCAGCAGCGCGACGCACGGCAGGGCGACCAGCGCCGCGACACGCACCACGCCCTAGCCCCGCTCCCACATCAGGTCGGAGCCCCCGGCGCTGGCGGTCTGCATCATGTCGAGGAGCGGCACGGCTCGCTTGTGCAGCGTGATGGGCGGCTCGCGTTCCTGCGCCTCGTCTTCGTCATCCGCCTCGACTGCCGCCGCCGGCGGCGGGGAGGGAAGGTGGCCCGAGGTCTCCAGCCCCTGGCGCAATTCGCGCAGCGCGGCCGGCAGGTCGGCCGCGAGGATTGCGCCCGGCACGGTGCCCGAGTGCCCGGCCAGCCTGAGCAGGCTCACCGCGGCATCGCCGAGCATCGTGAGGTGGCCGAAGCGCGTCGTGAACTGGACGATCATTGGACTAAGATACCGCGCCTGCGAGGAGTCCAGCATGCAATTCGACACCCTGACCTGCGAGCGCTCCGGCCCGGTACTGACGGTCACGCTGAATCGCCCCACCAAGCTCAACAGCCTGTCGGTCGGCCTGCTGCGCGACCTGCTGGCGTGTGCGCAAGCCATCCGCCATGCGACCGACCTGCGCGCGGTCGTCCTCACGGGCGCCGGTCGCGGCTTCTGTGCCGGCGCGGACCTCACCGATCCCGAGGCGCCGCCCCAGCCGGGCGAGACTCTCGGGCAGTACGTCGCGGGGAGGCTGCGCAGGCTTTACAACCCCGTCGCGACGCAGTGGACCGACCTGCCCGTTCCACTCGTGGTCGCGGTCAATGGAGTCGCCGCCGGCGCCGGCGTCTCGCTGGCGCTGATGGGCGACATCACGCTTGCAGCGCGTTCAGCGAGTTTCGCGGTGATCTTCGCTCCCAAGCTCGGCCTTGCGCCCGACATGGGGGCGACGCACTTCCTGGCGACCCGGGTCGGCATCGCGCGCGCGCGCGCCATCTCGATGACGGGCGAGCCCGTCAGCGCGGAGCAGGCCGAGCGCATCGGTCTCGTCGCGGCCTGTGTCGACGACGGCGAACTGGCCGCGCGCGCGCATGCGCTGGCCACCGGCCTGGCCGAGAGTCCCACCCAGGCGATGCTGGCGGTGCGCCGGCTCGTCGGGCATCCGGCCGTCGGCGACCTCCCCGGGCAGCTCGAGCGCGAGGCCGCCGAGCAGCACAGGCTGGGGGACACGCTCGACTTCGCCGAGGGACTTGCGGCGTTCCGCGACAAGCGCACGGCGAGGTTCCGCGGGCACTAGCTCAGTCCGGCTCGCCGCTGCGGGCGACCAGCTGCTCGATGTGGTCGACGAAGCTCGCCACGTCGATCGGTTTCTCGATGAAGCCGGCGCAACCGACGTCGAGCGCGCGACGCTGGTCGGCGGCCATGGCATGGGCGCTCACGGCGATGACCGGAGTCTTCCGCGCGCCCGCCGCGACCAGGGCTTCGACGAAGTCGCAGCCGTCGCCGTCGGGCAGGCGCAGGTCCAGCAGTATCGCGTCGTAGTCGGCACTGCGGGCGAGCCCGACCGCCCCGGCTCCCGTGCGCGCGACGTGCACGACGTGGCCGCGCCGCTCGAGCAGCAGCTGCGCGAGATAGGCGTTCGACTCGTTGTCCTCGATCAGGAGGATGCGCATAAGATTGCCGTCATGATCGATGCCGCCGCGCCGCTCGTGCTCGTCGTGGACGACGATCCACGCTCGAGGGAGTTGCTGCAACTCCTGCTGGGCGCGGACGGATACCGCGTGATCACCGCGGCGGACGGGGCGGCCGCGCTCGAGACGCTGGAGGCGCAGGCGCCCCGGGCCGTGCTGGTGGACCTGTTGATGCCGGGCATGGACGGCTTCGAGGTGTGCCGTCGCGTGCGGCGTTCCGCCGCAAATGGGCGCGCGGCGCTCGTCGTCTTGAGCGGAATGGACGACGAGGAAACGCGCCGGCGTGCGATCGAGGCGGGGGCCGATGCCGTCCTGCCCAAGCCGTTCGACCGGCGCGAGCTGCGCGACTGCCTGGCCGGGTTGAGCATCGTGCCCTAACCCCGGACCTTGTCTCCCACGCTGTTCCTGACGAACAGCTTGGTGCGCATCGTCACGTCGCCGTCATGCTGCTCGCGCTTCGCGACGTCGTAGCTGGTGAACTTGTGCTGCAGCTTGACCTCGAGGCCCGGGCCGCCCAGCCAGCGGCCCCCGCCGAGGACCACGTGCAGGCACTGCCGCCACAGGTCGGGCGGGTCAATGAGCGAGATGACGCCGTCGGCACCGCCCGCCAGGATCTCCAGGATGCGGCCGGCATCCTCGCGCGCCAGCACGCCGACCACTGGATGCGACGGATAGAGCCTGCGGGCCGAGTTGACGCCCACCGACGACTGGACGCAGTCGACGAGGATCGCCTCACGCGGGCCGGCATCGGGGCGGCGGACGACGCGTACCGTGTCGCCAAGGTAGTCCCGCACGACCTTGTGGAACCACGGCGAGTCGGGATACAGGCGGCACTCGGGCGGCAGGTCGCGCCAGGGGTCCGTGCCGGTAACCGTGGGATCTTCGGTGTTCAACGCGCAACCTCGCCTCAATTCCGCGCATTTCCTCCACCGAACTGTACCCGTGCGCCGTCCCCGCGATGGTCCATTGCGACCAGATCGGTTCGAATCCGGGCGCGGTGGCGCGCCGGCGCAAGTCACGGTAGGTTTCGGGCATGGGACATGGGAAGTCTTGCCGGGTGCTGGTGGTCGACGACGAAGTGCGCGCCTTGCGTCTGGTCGCGCGGGTATTGGCCGGCGATTCGATCGAGTGCTGCACCGCGACTTCAGCCGCGGAGGCGCTGGGTCTGCTGGCCGCCACGGTGGATATCGACGTCGTGGTCAGCGACATCCACATGCCGGGCACCGGCGGCATCGAGTTCCTCGGCGAGGTGCGCCGTCGCTACCCGGACAGGCCCTGGCTGCAATTGATCATCGTTACGGGACACGCCACGCTCGAGACCGCCGTCGCCGCGATTCGACTCGAGGCCGCCGACTACCTGTTCAAGCCCGTGGAGCCGAAGGCGCTGCGCGATTCGGTGCGGCACGCGATCGGCCGCGCCGACAGCATCCGCGAGGTCCGTGGCACGCCACCGGGATCGCCGGGCGCCGCGCAACTGCACGAGATCGTGGAGACGGCGCGCGAGCTGGCGGACGAGATGCGGCGCACCGTCGAGCCGGGCTCCAGCCTGCACACGCTGCGGCTGTTGCAGAAGCTGCAGGAGGCGCGCAACAGCATCTTCGGCGAGGCGGTGATGCCCGAGCCGGCCTGGGAAATGCTCGCCGAACTGATGCGCGCGCGCCTCGCAGGCCAGCCGCTCTCCGTGACCAGCCTGGCCCTGGCCTCGCGCAGCCCGATGACCACGGCGCTGCGTCGCATCGAGGACCTGATCCAGGGCGGCCTCGCCGTGCGGGTGCCCGACGCCGCCGACCGGCGCAGGACCCACGTCGAGCTCACACCCGAGGGCCTGGCCCGCATGCGTGTGTTTCTCGATGGATTTGCCGGCACCGTGTTCAATCCGGACGAAGGTAGCGCCAGTGAGTGACATTCGCGAATTGCTGCATGGCATCAACAACGAGCTTTCGATCGCCGTGCTGGAACTCGAGTTACTGCTCGAGCACAGCGGCATGGACCCGGAGTCGCGCGAGTCGCTGGCCCGGGCGCTCGACGCCTGTCGCCGTGCGGCCGTGGGCATCCGGCAGGGCTGGGCCCTGGCCGGTACCTTTGACGGGTCGCCCTATGGCCCCGGCGCATCGACGGGGGACGCGCCGGTATGAGCCACGGAATCGGGCCGAATCGGTGGTGGGCCGGCGCACTGGCCGCAGTCGCGGCGCTGGCCGCAGGACTCGCAACCGCGTCGGATCCGCCGGCGGGTCGCACCATGGCGGAAGTGCTGGCGGCCTCGACGCCGGCCGACTGGAGGGCGCCCGAGCCGGAGAACACGCTTTACCTGCAGCTCGCTGGCGGCCGCGTGGTCATCGAACTTGCCCCCGGATTCGCGCCCGAGCATGCGGCGAACATCCGCAAGCTGGTCCGCCAGGGTTACTTCGACGGGCTGGCCATCATCCGCTCGCAGGACAACTTCGTCGTCCAGTGGGGCGACCCGGACGGCAAGCGCAGCCTGGGCGAGGCACGCGCCACGCTGCCGCCCGAGTTCACGGTGGCAATGACGCCCGGCCTGCCGTTCACGCGCCTGCCCGACCACGACGGCTATGCACCGCAGGCAGGCTTCGCTGCCGGGTTCCCGGCGGCGCGCGACCCGGCGTCCGGCCAGGCGTGGCTCGCGCATTGCTACGGCATGGTCGGGGCCGGGCGGGGCAACGAACCCGAGAGTGGCAACGGCGCCGAGCTGTACGTCGTGACCGGCCACGCGCCGCGGCAGCTCGACCGCAATATCGCGCTCGTGGGCCGCGTGGTGCAGGGCATGGAACTGCTCTCGTCGCTGCCGCGCGGCACGGGGCCGATGGGCTTCCACGAATCCGCGGCGCAGCACGTGCCCATCGCCTCGGTCCGGGTCGCGGCCGACGTGCCCGGCACGGAGCGCGCGCGCCTCGAGGTCCTGCGCACCGACACCGCGACGTTTGCGGCACTGGTCGAGTCGCGCCGCAATCGCCGCGACGACTGGTACAGGGTGCCCGCGGGCTACATCGACCTGTGCAACGTTCCGATCCCCTCGCGCGCGCCGCCTTGATTGCTGCGCTGCAGCGTGGAAAAAGCATCGCATTGGCGAGGTTTCCTAGCGCTTAACGAATTGCCTCGCGCACTGGAAACGGGCAACGTAACGGGACAGACGAGGAGGGGAAACATGGAACGGTTCTGGCTGAAGCAATACCCGGCGGGCGTCCCGGCCGACGTCGACGTCACCCAGTATTCGTCACTCGTGCAGCTGATGGAGGAGGGCTTCCACAAGTACGCGCAGCGCAATGCCTACGCGTTCATGGATCGCTACTTCAGCTTTGCGGATGTCGACCGTTACTCGTCGGCGGTTGGCGCGTGGTTGCAGGGTCATGGCCTGGCGCGCGGCGCGCGCGTCGCCATCATGATGCCGAACGTGGTGCAGTACCCGATCGCGGTCGCTGGCGTGCTGCGTGCGGGCTACGTGGTCGTGAACGTGAATCCGCTGTACACGCCGCGCGAGCTCGAGCACCAGCTCAAGGACTCGGGCGCCGAGGCGATCATCATCCTCGAGGCCTTCGCGGCGACGCTGCAGCAGGTGATCGCGCGCACCGCGGTGAAGCACGTCGTCGTCGCCTCCATCGGCGACATGCTCGGCTTCCCGAAGGGCGCCATCGTCAATTTCGCGGTGCGGCGCATCAAGAAGATGGTGCCGGCGTACACGCTGCCGGGCCACGTGCGTTTCACCGACGTCCTCGACGAGGGCGCGCGGCGGCAGTTCGAGCAGGTGACGGTCGGGCCGCTCGACGCGGCCTTCCTGCAGTACACGGGCGGCACCACCGGCGTGTCGAAGGGCGCCGTGCTCACGCACCGCAACCTCGTCGCCAACGTCCTGCAGATGGAGGCGTGGGTGCAGCCCGCGCTCACGGACACGACACGCGGCCCGGTGCCGGAGCAGCTCATCTACATCTGCGCGCTGCCGCTGTACCACGTATTCGCGCTGACGGTGAACATGCTGGCCGGCATGCGTCTCGGCACTCTGAACGTGCTCATTCCCAATCCGCGCGACATGGAAGGCTTCGTCGGGGAACTCGCCAAGTACAAGTTCCACGTGATCCCGGGCGTCAACACGCTGTTCAACGCCCTGATGGCGAACGAGGCGTTCCGCAAGCTCGACTTTTCGAGCCTGCGCATCTCGAATGGCGGCGGCATGGCGGTGCAGAAGGCGGTCGCCGAGAAGTGGCTCGCGCTCACCGGTGTGCCGATCGTCGAGGGCTACGGCCTCTCGGAGACCTCGCCCGTCGCCACCAGCAACCCCGTTACCGCCCGCGAATGGAACGGCACGATCGGCCTGCCGTTCCCGAGCACCGACATCGCGATCCTGGACGACGCCGGCCAGCCGGTTCCGAACGGCCAACCGGGCGAAATCGCGATCCGCGGCCCGCAGGTGATGGCGGGCTATTGGCAGCGTCCCGACGAGACCGCGAAGGTCATGACCCCCGACGGGTTCTTCAAGTCGGGCGACATCGGCATCATGGAAGACAGCGGCTTCATCCGCATCGTCGACCGCAAGAAGGACATGATCATCGTCTCGGGCTTCAACGTGTACCCGAACGAGATCGAGGGCGTGGTGGCGATGCACCCGGGCGTCCTCGAGTGCGCGGTCGTCGGCGTGGCTGACGAACGTACCGGCGAGGCCGTGAAGGTCTTCGTCGTGCGCAAGGACCCGGCGCTGACCGAGGCGGTGCTGGCGGAGTTCTGCAAGCAGAACCTCACCGGCTACAAGAAGCCGAAATTCATCGAGTTCCGCAACGAGCTGCCGAAGAGCAACGTCGGCAAGATCCTGCGGCGTGAGCTCAGGGATGCGGAGAGGGCGTCGGGACAGGCGAAGATCGCCTAGACTTGTTACGCTTGCGCGTTTCCGCGGGCCCACACCCCGCAGGGTGGTCGCCCGAAATTCAGCGCCCGCGAAACTCGGGTCTGCGCCGCTGCAGGAACGCCTGCATCGCCTCCGTGAGGTCGTCGGAGTGCAGGAACGCCGAGTTCCACACGGCGACGTAGTCGAGATTCGCGTCGACCTCGCGGCGGCAGGCGAAGCCGAGAACCTGCTTAGTTCCTTGCACGGCAAGCGGCGAATTGGCGGCAACTTCCTGCGCCAACGCCTGTGCGCCGGCGTGCAGGGCGGCGTGGTCGGGGAACACCGCGTTCACGAGCCCGATCTCGCGGGCGCGTAGCGCGTCGATGTCGCGGCCGGTGAAGATCAATTCGCGCGCCGGCCCATCGCCGATGACGCGTGGCAGGCGCTGCACCGTGCCCACGTCGGCGACCATCGCGATGCGGGTTTCCCGCACCGAAAACATGGCATCGGCCGAGGCGAGGCGGATGTCGCAGGCCGTGATGAGATCCATGCCGGCGCCGAGGCACATCCCTTGCACGGCGGCGATCACCGGCTTGTTGGTGTCCGCGAAGCTGGTGGCGGTGCGCTGGTAGCGTCGCACGTCGTCGTAGAGCGCGCGCCGCTTCGCGACCGGCGACTCGCCGCGCCCGGAGAGCGAGCCTCCTGCGGCCAGCGCGGGCGCGTGGTCCATCAGGTCGATGCCCGCGCAGAACGCCTTGCCGCGCGCGGCGAGCACGATGACCCGCACCTCCGGGTCGGCATCGAGCGACGCGACCGCGGCCGGGATCGAGTCCCACAGCGCCCGGTGCAGCGCGTTCAGTTTTTCCGGCCGGTCCAGCCACAACGTGGCTACCGCACCGTCGCGTTCGATCATGAGATTCTCGAAGGTCATCGTTGCTCTCGCTGTCTCAATGGAGGTTCTTGCGCTTCGAACGGCCGCGACGCATCGCGTCAGTCGCCTTGCGCAGCAGGGAATCGGTGACGCCGGGCGCGAGGGCCGCGAGCTTCTCGAGCAGTGCGGCGCCCGGTGGCACGGCGATTTCGGCGAGCCGGAAGCGGATCGCGATGAACATGCAGGTGACGACCCACGAGGCCGGCATGTTGAGTTTCCCGGGCCACAACCCCGCCGATTCGGGGTTCTCCTGCGCCGCGGCGACCATCGGCGTCTCGACGACGCCCGGCAGCACCAGCGACACGTGGATGTCCTCGCCGGCGAGTTCGACGCGCAGCGCCTCGGTGATGCCCACCAGCGCGAACTTGGTCGCGCAGTAGCCGCCGAGCGGCGAAAACCCGCGTCGGCCGGCGAGCGAGCCGACATTCACGATTTGCCCGTGGCCCTGCTTGCGCATGACGCGCACGGCCTCCTGCATGACGTGGAGGGCACCGAACAGGTTCACGTCGAGCATGGCCTGCAGGTCCTCGTCGCGTGTCTCGGTCACGCGTGAGGGGATCATCACGCCCGCGTTGTTCACGACGATGTCGACGGAACCGAAGCGGCGGGTGGCCTTGCGGAAGCATTCTGCGACGGCCGCGGGCCTGGTCACGTCCGCGGCGATGGCCTGCGCGCCCACGCCGAGCTTGCGCGCCTGCGCCGCCACCGTGGCGAGCACGGCGGCGCGCCTCGCAACGAGCACCACGTTGGCGCCGGCGGCGGCGAAGGCGAGGGCGGCTTCGCGCCCGATGCCGCTCGATGCGCCGGTGACGAGCACGGTGCGGTCCTTGAACGATGGGCGCAGTGGTTTCATGTGTCGGTCCTCTTGACTACGCCGCAGCCGGCCGCGACAGGCCCGCGCCCATACGGGCGAGGAGTTCCTGTTCGCGCGCGCGTGCCTTCGCGAGATGCTCGGCCTTGACGAGGCCATAGCCGCGGATGTGTTCCGGCAACGAGGCGATCTCGACGGCCAGGGCGTGATTGTCGACGTTGATCTCCTCGAGCAGTCGCCGGATCATGGCCTCGTAGTCGGCGATCAATCGCCGGTCGAGACGGCGCTCGGCCGAGTAGCCGAAGACGTCGAGCGGCGTGCCGCGCAGACGCCTCAGGCTGGCGAGCCGCTCGAAAACCTGCAGCATCCAGGGCCCGAACTCGCGCTTGCGCGCGCGACCCGTCAGCGGGTCGGGGCGCGACAGCAGCGGGGGCGCGAGGTGGAAGCGCACCGTGTAGTCTCCTTCGAAGACCGCCGCGAGCTTCCTCGCGAGATCGCCGTTCGAATGCAGCCGGGCGACCTCGTACTCGTCCTTGTACGCGAGCAGCTTGAAGTAGTGGCGGGCGACGGCGATCGCGAAGCCATCGAGCCCGCGGCAGCGTACGCGCTCCGCCGTGCGCGACAGCTCGACCAGGGCGCGATATCGAGCCGCATAGGCCGCGTCCTGGTACTCGGTGAGGAAGGCCGTGCGCCGCTCGACGAGCGCGTCGACCGTTCGCGCGGGTTCGATGGTCGGGACGGGCCCAAGGGCCACGAGCTCGCGTTCGACGGCCGCGGGGTCATGGGCGGCGAGGCGGCCGAGCGCGAGCGCACGCTTGTTGAACTCCACCGCCTGTCCGTTCATCTCGATGGCCCGCTCGACCGCCGCGAGGGACAACGGCAGGCCGCCCGTCTGCAACGCGTGACCCACCAGCAGGAAGTTCGCGCCGATCGTGTTGCCGAGCAGCTTCAGTGCGACCGTCGTCGCGTCGACGGCGTGCAGGCGACCGTGCAGGACGTTGGCTCGGATCGGCCGAAGCTCGGCCTCCGCATCGAGGCTCAGGTCCGGGTCCAACTGGAATGCGGCCGTCGGCTGCAGGTGCGTGTTCACCACGGCGCGCGTTCGGGTCGCGTCGAGCGTCAGCACCGAGTCCTTTTCCGCGGCGGTCACGAGGTCGCAGCCGAGCAGCAGGTCGGCCTCCGCGAGTCCGATGCGCGCGCCGGGAAGCGCGGTGCCCGCCTCGCCGATGCGCAGGTGGCTCCAGACCGCGCCGTTCTTCTGCGCGAGCCCGGTCATGTCGATGACGCTCGCGCGCTTGCCCTCGAGATGCGCCGCCATCGCGAGCACCGAGCCGACCGTCACCACGCCCGTGCCGCCGACGCCGGCGATCAGCACGTTCCAGCTGCGGTCGATCGCAGGCAGTGGTGGCGCCGCGAGCGACGCGAAGAGATCGGGCGCGAGCGCCGCAGCCCTGGGACGGCGCAGCTGGCCGCCGTGCACCGTGACGAACGACGGGCAGAACCCGTTCACGCAGCTGTAGTCCTTGTTGCAGCTCGACTGGTCGATCTCGCGCTTGCGACCGAACTCAGTCTCCTTCGGCTGCACCGAGACGCAGTTCGACTGCACGGAGCAGTCGCCGCAACCCTCGCAGACTGCGTCGTTGATGAACACGCGCTTGGGCGGGTCCGGGAATTCGCCGCGCTTGCGTCGCCTGCGCTTCTCGGCGGCGCAGGTCTGTTCGTAGATGATCGCGGTGACGCCGGGGATCGCGCGCAGCTCGCGCTGCACGGCGTCCAGTTCGTCGCGATGGTGGAGGCTCACCTCCGGCGGCAGCCCGGACTCGTGGGTGTCGAACTTGCCGGGGTCGTCGGAGACCAGTACCACGCGCCGCACGCGCTCGGCGAGCATCTGCCGGGCGATCTCGGCGACGCTCAAGTGACCCTCCACCGGTTGGCCGCCGGTCATCGCCACGGCATCGTTGTAGAGCAGCTTGTAGGTGATGTTGACGCCCGCAGCCACGGCGCCGCGCACCGCCAGCAGGCCCGAATGGAAATACGTGCCGTCGCCGAGGTTCTGGAAGACGTGGTTCATCGCGGTGAATGGCGCGATGCCAGTCCAGTTCAGCCCCTCGCCGCCCATCTGCGTCGGCATCAGGGTGCGGCGGTTCATGTAGCCCGCCATCGTGTGGCAACCGATGCCCGCGAGCGCGAGGCTGCCCTCCGGCACCCGAGTCGAGGTGTTGTGCGGGCAGCCCGAGCAGAAATAGGGCGTGCGTGCCGCCGGACCGGGCGCGGCTTCCTTCGCGTGTGCCACGCGGCCCTCGAGCAGCGCGAGCCGACGCTGCAGCGGCTCGTCGATCGCGCCGAGCGCGGCCAGGCGGCGCGCGATGACGAGCGCCACGTCGCTGAACTGGATCTGCACGTCGGCGGGCAGCAGCGGGTTGCCGCGCTCGTCGTGCTTGCCGGTGAGACGAGGACGCTCGTCGGCCGGCAGGTGATAGAGGGCCTTTGCCGCCTGGTCCTCGACGAAGGCCGCCTTCTCCTCGACGAACAGTAGCTCCTCGTGTCCGCGGGCGAAATCCCTGAGCCCCTCGGGCTCCAGCGGCCAGATCATGCCGACCTTGTAGACGCGCACGCCGAGATCGCGGGCCCGTGCGGCGTCGATGCCGAGCGCGGAGAGCGCCTGCTGCACGTCGACGAACGCCTTGCCGCTCGTGACGATGCCGAGGCGGCGCCTGGGGCTATCCACCACGACGCGGTCGAATGAGTTCGCGCGCGCAAACGCGAGCGCCGCCGGCAGCCGATGCCGCACGACCAGCATCTCGTCCGCTTCCCGTTGCGCCATCGGTCGCGGGTTGACGTTCAGGCCGCCGGGCGGCAGCGCATGCTCCGGACGAACGAACCTGAAGCGCTCGACGTCGATGTCGACGGTGGCCGTGGCCTCGACGGTCTCGTTCACGCACTTCAGGCCGACCCAGAGGCCCGAGTAGCGCGACAGGGCCCATCCGGCCAGGCCGTATTCGAGGATCTCCTGCACGGAGCTCGGAAACAGCACGGGGATGTGGTGCGCGGACAGCGCCTGCTCGCTCTGGTGGGAGATGGTCGAGGACTTGCCGGGGTGGTCGTCGCCCATCGCCACCAGCACGCCGCCGTGCGGCGCCGCGCCCTGGCGGTTGCCGTGCTTCAGTGCGTCGCCGCTGCGGTCGACCCCCGGACCCTTGCCGTACCAGATGGCGAACACGCCGTCGTATTTCGCGCCCGGCAGCAGCACCGACTGCTGGGTGCCCCAGATCGCGGTGGCGGCGAGGTCCTCGTTGACGCCGGGTCGGAAGACGACGTGCGATTGAGCGAGGAGTTCGGTGTTCTGCCACAACTCCATGTCGTAGCCGCCGAGGGGCGAGCCGCGGTATCCGCTCACGAAGCCCGCGGTGTTGAGTCCGGCGGCCACGTCGAGCTGCCGCTGAAGCAGCAGCAGGCGCACGAGCGCCTGGTTGCCGGTCAGGAAGACGCGTCCGTGGTCCTGGGTGTACTTGTCATGCAGGGAGACATTCGCCAGCGCGTGGGGCATGGGCGGACCTCGAGGTCGATCCCCGCAGGGTACAAGCCAGCCGTCGTAGATGCCACATGCGGCCGAATCCGCCGCTGGCCATGGTCCCGACGTCGTCTTGCCGACAACCTGTTCTGCGATCGACGGTCGAAAGAGACGCGTGGGTTCCCGGTGAACTAGTTGCGCGCGGCGCGCCGCAAGGTGCTTTACCTGCACGATGCCGCCGAACTCGACGATTTGAGCATGCCCCCGGGCAATCGACTCGAAGCCTTGAAGGGCAGGTGGAAAGGGTTCCACTCGAGACGCATCAATGACCAGTGGCGAATCGTGTTCAGATGGGCGTCACCGCGGAGGCGGCGCCGGATCTCGCGGAAGCACTCGGCACTTCGCCTCGCCTGTGGATGAACCTGCAGGCGACCCATGACCTTGGCGACGCCGTGAAAAAGCGACGTGCCGCCTGAGCCCTCATTTCAAGGCATCAGCCGCCGGCTTGTAGTCATACCCGAGGTCGTGCGCCACGGCCGCATGCGTGACGTGGCCGGCATGCACGTTCAGCCCGTTCGCGAGGTGCGGGTCGGCGGCGAGCGCGGCTTTCCAGCCGAGGTCCGCCAGCTTGCGCGCGAAGGGCAGGGTGGCGTTGCCGAGCGCGAACGTGGACGTGCGCGGCACGGCGCCCGGCATGTTCGTGACGCAGTAATGAATCACGTCGTCGACGACATAGGTCGGCTCGGCGTGCGTCGTGGGGCGGCTGGTCTCGAAGCAGCCACCCTGGTCGATCGCGATGTCCACCAGCACGGAGCCCGCCTTCATGCGACGCACCATGTCGCGCGTCACGAGGCGCGGTGCGGCGGCGCCCGCGATCAGCACGGCGCCGATGACGAGGTCCGCGTCGATGACGAGCGCGTCGATGTGCTCCTGCGTCGAGTATTCGGTGCGCAACGACGGCCCGAAGAGTGCGGACAGTTCCCGCAATCTCCGCACCGAGCGATCGACGACGGTCACGTCCGCACGCATGCCGACGGCCATCTCGGCCGCATGCGTGCCTGAGACGCCGCCGCCGAGGATCACGACCTTCGCCGGAGCCACGCCCGGCACGCCGCCGAGGAGGATGCCGCGACCGCCGTTCGCCTTCTGCAGGCAGGAGGCGCCGACCTGCACCGACATCCGGCCGGCGACTTCGCTCATGGGCGTGAGCAGCGGCAGCGACCCGTCCGGCGCGGTGACGGTTTCGTACGCGACGCAGGTCGCCCCGGACTTGAGCAGGGCCTCGGTCTGTGCCTTGTCGGCCGCAAGGTGAAGGTAGGTGAAGAGCACCTGGCCCTTGCGCAGGCGCGCGCATTCCTGCGGCTGCGGCTCCTTCACCTTGATGACGAGGTCGCTGTTGGCAAACACCTCGTCCGCGGTCGCCGCGATCCGCGCGCCGACGCGCTGGTAGTCGGCGTCGGTAAAGCCGATCCCGGCCGCGGCCCTCGTCTCGACCAGCACCTCGTGCCCGGCCTCGACCAGCTCCCGGGCAGCGGCCGGCACCAGGCCGACGCGGTACTCGTGGACCTTGATTTCCCTGGGTACTCCGATGCGCATGGGCTCCCCCTCAGGATGCCGGGTTGTTTGGCGGCGAGCATACGCGCCTGTTTGCGACAAAGCGTGCAAATGCGCCGTCGAATGGAGTGTGTGGCGCAATATAATTTCAAATAATTCGCTCTCACAGACGGAATCTGCGCGTGAAGCTTGACCGCACCGATCGGACTCTACTCAAGGAACTGCAGCGTGACGGCCGGTTGACCAACCGGGAACTGGCCGAAAGGGTCCACCTGAGCGAGTCGGCTTGCCTGCGGCGCGTGCGCACGCTGGAGGAGGCGGGGGTGATCGACCGCTACACCGCCGTGATTAACCAGTCGAAGGTCGGCCTGCCCGGCAACGTGTTCGTGAGCATCACGCTGAACCGGCAGGAACAGTCGGACCTGGCGGCCTTCGAGGAAGCGGTCCGGCGCGTACCCGAGGTCATGGAGTGCTACCTGATGACGGGGCAGCAGGATTACCTGCTGCGGGTCGTCGTCTCGGACCCGAGCGACTTCGAGCGCCTGCACAGCCAGCACCTCACGCGGCTGCCCGGTGTGGCCCGGGTACAGTCGAGTTTCGCGCTGCGATCGGTTCGCGAGAGCGTCGAGCTTCCGGTGCCGGCGTGATGCGAATCCCGGCGTCGCAAGGAATCCTTAGCGCCGCACGGGTGGCACTTGCCTGGCTCGCCTTGTTTACGGCGGGCGCCTTCGCGCAACTGCCGCCTGCCACCACGGCGCTGCCGCCGGCCGCCGAGCCGTCTCAAGTGCCGGACATCCTGGAGTCCGAGCCTGCGCCCGAGTTCGCGACGCCCACCACGCTCGATCGCGTCGGGCGCATCGTTGCGCCGGTTTACATCAACGGTCGCGGACCGTTCCGCTTCATTCTCGACACCGGCGCGAACCGCTCGGCCATGTCGGCGGCAACCGCCGAGGCGCTCGGGATCGCGCCGCAGGACAACGACCAGGTCAGCGTGCACGGCATCACCGGCTCGGCGACGCTGCCCGTGGTGGCGGTGACCCACTTCCGTGTCGGCGAGTTGATGTTCGAGAACCAGCGCCTGCCGGTGCTGCCCTCGCCAGTGTTCGCCGGGGCCGACGGAATTCTCGGCATCGACAGCCTGCAGCAGGCCCGCATCGAGGTCGATTTCGAGCTTGATCGCGTGACGATCAGCCGGTCGAACGGTCGTCGGGCCCCGGTGGGATACCTGGTCGTACCGGCGAGCCTCAAGCACGGCGGCCTGCTGCTGGTGAAGGGCCGGGTCGGGAGCGTGGCGGTCAAGGCCATCCTCGATACGGGCGCAGAGAGCAGTCTCGGCAACGAGGCGCTGCGCGATGCGCTGTTCTTGAAGGCTCGCCGCCCACAGGAGACGGTCGATACGACGGTGTTCGGTGCCACGCCGCAGATCGCACAGGGCGTCTCGTTCGTTGCGCCGAACGTCGACATCGGCGGCGCCCGCATCACGGATCTCGTCGTCACCTTCGGGGACCTTCATGTGTTCAACATCTGGTCCCTGACGGAGGAGCCCGCCCTGTTGATCGGCATGGACCTGCTCGGCACAGTGCCGCGCTTCGTGGTCGATTACCGGCGGCGCGAATTCCAGTTCAAGCCACCCGGCCCCAGGCAGCCAGCCACCCGCCTGTGCGGAGACAGGAAGTGCCAGACGCGGATTCCGCCGTCATAGGGCATCGATGGCGATGCCTGCGTTTTCCAGGAAGTGTCGCAGCGGTTGCAACTGCCGTTCGAAGTGTTTCCAGCGCTGCACCGAGCGGGTGTGAACCTTCTCGCGCACCTGCACCGAGCTGGCAGTGGCGCTGGCGGCTTCGTTCCGGTCGAACGCGAGGCAGGCCGGCTCGAAGTCGAGCCCCAGCCGCTCCAGCAGCCTGCGCGTCTGGCCTTCCTGGTCGCTCACCAACGCCTCGTAATCGACCTCCACCAGTCGCTCGCCCAGCCGTGAGCGCCAGTGCCTGGCGAGCCTGTCGTAGGCCACGTAGTAGCGGCCGACGTTTTCCAGCGTGTAGGCGTAGCGGAAGAAAGACTGCTTGTACATGGCGAAGCAGGCGTCCATCGGATGGCGCCGCAGGTGCACGAGGCGGGCCTGCGGGCAGGCCTTGGCGATGAAGCCGAGGTACAGGAAATTCTCGGGAAACTTGTCGATGAAAAACGGTGCCTTGCCGAGCCGGTAGCGCACCGCATTGAGGTAACCATCGGCCACGAGGTCGATGTCCTGCCGCGCCGCTGCCTCGATCATGGCCGGAGTCATGCTCTCGACGCCGGGCACGCCGCTGACCTGTCGCAACACCATCTGCAGGAACTGCGTCTCGCCGAGGCTCTCCACCTGCGAGTGGCTGGCAAGGATGCGCTCGGTCAACGTCGTGCCGGTGCGGGGCAGGCCCACGATGAAGATGGGCGTCTTGCCGGTCACCTCGGTCACCACGCGCGCGGGCCCGGCCGCGAGCCAGGCGGCGCTACAGACCTCGATGATCCGCTCGATCAGCGCGACGTCCTCGGCGACGTCGTAGTTGGACACGCTCGTGGCCGCATCGCCGGCCATCTTGTAGTACTCGAACGCCTCGTCCCACTGCTCGAGGTCCTCGAGTTCCTTGCCGAGCGCGTAGTACAGGAAGATGTTCTTCTCGGGCGGCAGCCGGGTTGCGCGCAGCACGGTCTTCATCTGCTCGACGTGGGTCGTGTCGCGGGCGCGCGCGAGGCGCGCGAGGTGGTAATGGTTGCGCTGGTGGGCCGGTGTGCGCTCGAGCAGCTTGAGGTAGAGCGCGCGGGCCTCGTCGATCTTGCCGAGGTAGACGCTGCAGGCGGCGAGGTTGGCCTCGAACAGCGGCACCCCCGGCTGCAGCTCGTTGGCTCGGTGATGCAGGGGCCAGGCGCGTTCGTGCATTCCCAGCATTGACCAGGTGAGACCGGCGAGGTTGAGGTAGCGCGGACTGTTTCCCAGGCTGGGCTCGTATCGCTCGAGCAGCGCCCGAGCCTCGGCATGCCGGAACGACCGGCTGCATTCGTCCGCCAGCTCGACGGCCGCGTCGTAGCGCGCGGGATCCAGCTCGAGGGCCCGCGCGAACGCCTCGGCAGCCCGGACGGGCCGGTTGGCAGCCTTCTCGCTGAGCCCGGCGAGGAAGTGTCCCTCCGCGCTGCCCGCGTCGCGCCTGAGGATCTCATCGGCGCAGGACTTCACGGTCGCCCAGTCCTTCTTCTGGACGGCGCTTCGTGCGTTGACGCTCAGCCGTTCGAGATCTGGCTTCACGGGCGTGGAAGGCGCTGGAACCGCATGAACCGGCCAGCCTCAGCCCGCCTCGATGCCGGCCGCCTCGAGCATCTCGCGCAGCGGCCGCAACTGTCGCTCGAAGTGTTTCCAGCGCTGCACCGAGCGGGTGTGAACCTTCTCGCGTACCTGCACCGAGCTGGCAGTGGCGCTGGCGGCCTCGTTCCGGTCGAACTCCAGGCAGGCCGGCTCGAAGTCGAGCCCCAGCCGCTCCAGCAGCCTGCGCGTCTGGCCTTCCTGGTCGCTCACCAACGCCTCGTAATCGACCTCCACCAGTCGCTCGCCGAGCAGTGAACGCCAATGCCGTGCCAGGCGGTCATGCGCGACGTAGTAGGCACCCAGTCCCTCGAGGCTATAGGAGAACTTGTACGCCCAGGTGAAGACCTGCTTGTACATGGAGAAGCAGGCATCCATCGGATGGCGCCGCAGGTGGACGAGGCGGGCCTGCGGATAAGCTTTCGCGATGAAGCCGAGGTACAGGAAGTTGAACGGCAGCTTCTCGACGAAGCAGGGGGCTACGCCGAGCCGGTAGCGCACCGCATTGAGGTAACCATCGGCCACGAGGCCGATGTCCTGCCGCGCCGCCGCCTCGATCATGGCCGGAGTCATGCTCTCGACGTCGGGCACACCGCTGACCTGCCGCAACACCATCTGCAGGAACTCCGTCTCGCCGAGGCTCTCCACCTGCGAGTGGCTGGCAAGGATGCGCTCGGTCAACGTCGTGCCGGTGCGGGGCAGGCCCACGATGAAGATGGGCGTCTTGCCGGACACCTCGGTCACCACGCGCGCGGGCCCGGCCGCGAGCCAGGCAGCGTTGCAGACCTCGATGATCCGCTCGATCAGCGCGACGTCCTCGGCGACGTCGTAGTTGGACACGCTCGTGGCCGCATCGCCGGCCATCTTGTAGTACTCGAACGCCTCGTCCCACTGCTCGAGGTCCTCGAGTTCCTTGCCGAGCGCGTAGTACAGGAAGATGTTCTTCTCGGGCGGCAGCCGGGTTGCGCGCAGCACGGTCTTCATCTGCTCGACGTGGGTCGTGTCGCGGGCGCGCGCGAGGCGCGCGAGGTGGTAGTGATTGCGCTGGTGGGTCGGGGTGCGCTCGAGCAGCTTGAGGTAGAGCGCCCGGGCCTCGTCGATCTTGCCGAGGTAGACGCTGCAGGCGGCGAGGTTGGCCTCGAACAGCGGTACCCCCGGCTGCAGCTCGTTGGCGCGCCGGTACAGTGGCCAGGCGCGTTCGGACAGGCCGATGTGCGTGTAGACGGTCCCGGCCAGGTCGAGGTAGCGCGGGCTGTTGGCCAGCGCGTCCTCGTAGCGGCCCAGCAAGGCCGCGGCCTCGCCGTTGCGGCGCCCGATGGCGTGCTGGTCCGCCAGCTCGACGGCCGCGTCGTAGCGCGCGGGATCCAGCTCGAGGGCCCGCGCGAACGCCTCGGCAGCACGGATGGGCCGGTTGGCAGCTTTCTCGGTGAGCCCGGCGAGGAAGTGCCCCTCCGCGCTGTGCGCATCGCGCCTGAGGATCTCGTCGACGCAGGACTTCACGGCCGCCCAGTTGCGCGCCTGCACGGCGCGCCGGGCGGTGGCGCTGAAGGTTGCCAGGTCGTCAGTCATGCTGCAGGCATATTCTGCGACAAAAAAAGAGGGCCGCACGAGGCGGCCCTCCAAGCTTAGCGAAAAGGAGGTCTTTAATCGAAGTTATACTGCAGCCGGACGTAGTAGCCCCGGCCCATGGTGCGGTACGTCGACGGGTCCGTCGTGGCGTTGAAGCCGATCTCGATGAACGGCGGCTCTTCGTCCGTGATGTTCGTGACGCCCGCCTGCAGCTTCAGCCCGTAGTCGAACTCGTAGCCCGCCACGAAATCGTGGTAGAGCTGCGAGTCGATCTTCTGAATGTACGAGCCGTCGGGCTGGTTGCCCGTGCCGCAGTTGCAGAACGTATCGGCATCGAGGCTGCTGATGTACTCGCCGAGGTAGGTGAGTGTCAGCGCATTCCAGTTCCACGCGACCGAGTAGTTCGCCTTGTCCTCGGCATACGCGCCGCCGTCCTGCGCCGTCGGGTCGGTGAACCGGCCGGACAGGTCATCCACCGGGGCGCCCTTGAACCCCTGCTTGGTCCGCTCCAGCAGGTGCGACAGGATGAACCCGAACTCGAACTCACCGACGCTCGTCGGCAGGGCGTAGCGCAGCTCGAGGTCGACGCCCTCCGCGCCCTGCGTGGCGAGGTTGAGGGTATCGTCGATGACGCGCGTGATCTCGTAGTCGGCATTGCGCGTGACCAGTGAGCAGAACGTCGGATTCTCGTCCTCATAGCACGCATTGAGGATGTACTGGATGCCGTACGAGCTGATCGCATCCTCGAGGTCGATCTTCCAGTAGTCCAGGGTGGTGGTC
The DNA here is from genome assembly GCA_963778185.1 of uncultured Gammaproteobacteria bacterium. Classification (GTDB taxonomy): domain Bacteria; phylum Pseudomonadota; class Gammaproteobacteria; order Steroidobacterales; family Steroidobacteraceae; genus RPQJ01. Next base: position 421,076 of record CAVZTF010000004.1, read on the forward strand.
AGGCCGAAGTCCGGGGTCCAGACCAGGCCCACCGTATAGGTTTCGCCGCTCTCCGGGCTGAGGTCGGGATTGCCTGAGAGCACCGTCAGTACCTGGGCATCCGGCTGCTGGCTCTCCTGGTCGCAGCCCGGGGCCGGCACCGGATTGTTTGCCGTGACGTTACAGGGATCCGAGAAGGTCGGGAAGTTGTCTGCCCGTCCTGCATAGAGATCGCTGATGGTCGGTGCGCGGAAGACCGTGCCCGCCGTGCCGCGGAACTTCAGGTTGGTGATCGGCGTGAAGTCGAAGCCGACTTGCCACGTGCTCTCGGCGTCATCGAGTTCGTTGTAATCGTCATAGCGCGCGCTGAGAGTCAGGTTCAACGACTGCGTGCCGTTGTTGAACACCGGCGCCAGGAATTCCACCGCTGCCGACGCGGCCGTGAGCGACCCGTCGGTGCCCTCGCCCTTGTTGCCGGTCACGTCGAACGTCGACTTGCCGGAATCGGGGGAGTAGGTGTACTCCTGCCGGTAGTAGCCCATGCTGAAGGCCCACCCCAGGTCGCCGCCCGGCAGTGCGAAGGCCTTGCCGGTGATGCTGGCGTCGAGCTGCTGCATCTCCGACCGCTGGTTGTCCGTCAGGTCGGCGTTGATGTAGCGGTACATCTCCGGCGTCACCGAGCCCGGTCCGCCGAACAGGTTGAGCGGTACGCAGCCCGGGATGATGCTGGTCGGGTCGGCGATGTTGCGATAGCACTCGGGCGTGCCGTCGTCGTCGAGGTCGGCCGATGGCCCGAGCGCGTTGAAGAGCTTCGCCCCGGAGTACTGGCCCTTGTCGCGGTCGGTCTGGTCGCGCCAGCCGGCGTTGTAGGTGACCTTCCAGTCGTATGCCTCGCGGAACGTGCCGAGCAGCGAGGCTGCAAACTGGTACTGCGTCACCTCCTGGTCGAAGGTGCGGTCCTGCTCGCTCATGCGGCGACGCACGCGCGTGACTGGTTCCGGCAGGAAGCCGGCCGCCGTCGCGGCCTGCACCAGATAGTAGTTGTCGGCGGAAATGCCGTTGAGGATCTCGCCAGCCGAGTTGACCACCGTGTGGCCGGGATCGAGGAACGGTCCGGTGTCGAGGGGCGTGGGCGCCAGGAACTGCTGGGATTCGCGGAAGTTGCCGCGGAAGGAGGCCTCAGCACGCACGGTGTCCGTCAGTTCGAACGAGCCCTCGGCAAAGAGGTTCGTCTTCTGGTACGGGGTCTGGATGTAGTTGACCGGCGCATAGTTGTACGTGCGCCCGTCATACTCGACGATGCCGTTGCCGTCCGGGTTCATCCAGTCGCCCTGGGTGTCGAAGGTCAGACGGCTTTCCTCGATGCGCGACGAGCCGAGCACGTAGCAGCCGCCCTGCGGCGTGCCATCGTACGGCCTCGTGGGATGCTTTTCGCAGCCTTCGGGATAGATGTAATAGGTGTTCTGGAAGTAATCCCACGGCGCGTCTGACTGGAACGCATCTTCCTGGTCGACGTACTCGGCGCCGAACACGAAGCTGCCTTTGTCGTGCGACTTGCCGAAGATCACGCCGATCGTGTCCTGCCGGCCGCTGTCCATGTCGAAGTAGTCGGCGGACTGTGCGCTGAACTCGACGCCGTCGAAGGTCTTGCGCGTGAGCACGTTCACGACGCCCGCGACCGCATCGGCGCCGTACACCGCCGAGGCGCCGTTCTTCAGCACCTCGAGGCGCTCGATCATGATGCCGGGGATGGTCTGCCAGTCGCCGCCGTCGACCGTACGCAGGCCGTTGACCAGGGTCACCGTGCGATCGACGCCCATGCCGCGCAGGTCGATCTGCACCGAGCCGTCGCCGCCGTTGTTCGTGGTCGTGCCGATTGGCGATCCGGACATGGACGGCGTGCGCTGCACCAGGTCGCCGATGTCCGTGATGCCTGTCGACGCAATGCTTTCACGGTCGATCACGGTGATCGGGCTGGCAGCTTCGAGGTCCGGTCGCGCGATGCGCGAACCGGTGACGACGATCTGTTCCAGTTCTTCGGTCGCCTGGGCGGCGACACCCGAGCCGTACAGCCCGGTTACTGTCGTGCCGGTCGCCAGCAGTGCGAGGCGCACTGCTCGTGCAACGTTTCGATTGGCCATCTTCATCCTCCAACTGAGGTTCTTGCTGATACCGCCACAGATCGGTCGAGGCCTGCCCCGGAATTCACCTCCGTTCGCTCGGTGCCTCGATGATCTGCGGCACGAATCGCGTTCCGATGACGCGTTGCCGGCATGCTACACATGCAAAGCCGCGGAGGGAAGCCGTGTTGCAGATGGGCAACACCCCGCGCTGCGCCTGGTGCGGGCACCGCGGTTGCGCCCTCATAATCCGGCCACCGTTTCACGTTCGAGGAGTCCGCGTCCCCATGCCGCGCTTTACGACCACCACGCTCGCATGCCTCGTTGTCGCCTCCTGCGCCACGAGCGCCAGCACAGCCGATGACTTGAGCACCTGCGCCGGGTTCGAAGACGACTCGGCGAGGCTTGCATGCTACGACGGACTGGCGGGCCGACCCCGGCCGGACATGCCGAAGGCCGTTGCCGACTTCGGCGTTACGGAGCAGCTCAAACGGGAGCGCGATCCGGAAACGTGGATTGCGGCCCGGCCCGAGAGCGTCACTCGCACCGTCAAGTCCGTGGGGCGCAATGCGTCGGATCGACTCGTCGTGACGCTCGAGGATGGACAGGTCTGGTTGCAGACCGAGACGAAGTCGCACGTGCCGGTTCGGCCAGGCGATGTCGTGGTCATCAAGCGCGCGGCCATGGGGACATTCATGTTGCTGACGCCAAGCAGCGTGGCGACCCGCGTGCGTCGCGTCCAGTAACCCGCGGGGCGGCGCGCAAAAAAAACGGCGGGGCCGAAGCCCCGCCGTCGTTAGGTCATTTCGACCTGGTCAGGTCAGAAGCTGACCTTCAAGCTGGCCCAGAAGAACTGCCCGAGCACGTCATACGCGGTCGGGTAGGTGTTCGACTGTTCGCCATTGCCGCCCTGCTGGCCCGACGCGATCTTCTCGTTCGGTTCCTCGTCAAGCAGGTTGTCGACGCCGAAGCCCATCGAGACATTCTCGTTGAACTCCCAGCCGAACGACAGATCGAAATAGTTCATCGCGCCGACCTTCTCGGTTCCGTACAGGAACGACGGGTCGTCGTCCTCGACGTCGCCGATGTACCGCCACAGCAGCGATGCGTCGAACGGGCCGCTCGCCCACGTCGTGCGGAATGAATGACGCCATTCGGGGTCCGGCGCTCCGCAGTTGCGGCCAAATGCACCGGCGCACTCGTTGACGATCGGCACGCCGTCGATCGGCGTGTAGTCGTTCATCATGACGTAGGTGCCGTTCAGCCGGAACGCGAGGTTGCTGCCATCAGCGCCTCCCAATCCGCCGACGCCGAGGTCCATGTTGTAGCCCACCTCGACGTCGACACCCTCCGTCTCGAGCACTGCGCCGTTGACGTTGGTGTCGTAGAGGATCTGGAGCTCGCCCACCGGGTCGCGGACAATCTGGTTGCAGAGCTGGCCGTAGTCGTAGCAGACGTCAACCAGGTTCTGGGTACCGATGCCCGTGGTGATCACGTCCTCGATCTTGATGTTGTAGTAGTCGATCGTCGCGACGAAGTTCGGCAACGCTGCCGGCTGGATCACCATGCCCACGGTGTAGGTATCGGCCTGCTCTTCCGTCAGGTCGGGGTTACCGCCCTGCACGGCCGGGTACGACGTGCCCGTGCCGAATGCGGTGCCGACCACGGCCGCCGGGACGCCCGTGGCGATGCACAGGTCTCGCAAGTCGCCTGGAACGGCCGCGGCCGCATCCTGGCAGGGGTCGACCGCGCCGTCGAAGCTGACCGTCTGGCCCAGGAAGAGCTCCGCCACGCTCGGGGCGCGGATGGCCTGCTGGAACTGGCCGCGGAACGTGAGGCCGCGCACCGGTGCCCACTGGCCGCCTGCCGCCCAGGTCGACACGGCACCGACGTCGGTCGAGTAGTCGGAGTAGCGATACGCGCCATTGAACTCGAGGAGGTGCGCGAAGGCCACGTCCTTGAGAATCGGCACGTTGATTTCGGTGAAGTACTCCATGACGTCGTACTGGCCTTCAGTCGGGTCGGACGGGTTGAAGCCCGCCACGTCGCCGCTGGCCAGGTACTCGTCAGTTTCGTTGCTGCCGAATTCCTCGCGGTACTCGGCACCGATCGCGATGCCGATCGGGCCCGCGCCCCAACCGTCGTACAGGTTGCCGTTGGTGAAGACCAGGCTCGCCATCTTGGTCTCGGCGGTCTCGCCGTTGATGGTGCCGATCTTCATGTAGTCGACGGCCTCCTGGCTGACCCGGTCGGGACCGAAGACGTTGACCGGCACGCAGCCTGCGTCGCGCGCGCCGGCGTCGGCACACACGAGCGTTCCCGCGCCGCCGTTCGGCAGGCCAACAATGCCCCACGGCGTCCCCTGGACGTCGCCGTCTGCATTCATGAAGCCCGTCTCGACGCCCGCGAGGAATCGCGAGATCGCGATGTTGCCCTGCTGGCCCTGCGAGTTGCGCGTGCGCGCGAACATGCCGGTCAGGTCGTAGTCCCAGTCCCCGGTGACGTTGCCCTCGGCGCCGAGCGCGATGCGGTAGGCGTTGCGGTCGTCGAGGTTCACGCGCGGACCCATCTCGCCCATCCGGCGTCCAAAACTGCCGATATTGAGATAGCCGTCGCCATCGAGGTCCAGGGCCTGGAGCGTCGCTTGCGATGCGGGCGAAAGGTACGGCGAGAAGACGTGCATCACCATGCCGCCCTGGTCAGCCAGGCCGGGCGTCGTGTTGCCGATGGGCGTGGGCGCGAGCTGGGCGTCGACCTTGTTGTTGATGAACTGCCCCTCGAGGTACGGCTTGAAGTGGTCGTTCACCTCGAAGCGCGCTGACCCGTAGACCAGGTAGCGCTCCTGCGGCACCTGCAGGTAATTGTCGGGCGCAAAGTTGTACGCGTCGGTCGCACTGCTGTACGGCAGGATGTCGCCGTTCTCGTCGAACCGGCTGTTGCCGAGCCCCGCATTGAAGCGCATGCCCGGGATCAGCGACGAGCCGCCCGGATAAAGCGTGCCCGGGGCACCGATCTGCCAGCCGTCGCTCATGGACACGCGCGTGAAGCCGCGCTCGCCCGCGAGCAGGGCGTCGCGATTGTAGTAACTGGCGTGCAGGACGGCGTTGCCGCGGTCGTCGCCGAAATTGCCGCCAAGCGTCATGTCGACGCCGTAGCGGGTGGCATCGCCCTTGGCGCTCGTCTCGTAGCTCGTGTTGACCTCGGCGCCCTCGAAGTTCTTCTTCATGACGAAGTTCACGACGCCCGCGATGGCGTCGGAGCCGTACACGGCCGAGCGGCCGCCCGTCACGACGTCGATGCGCTCGACCAGCGGCGCCGGGATCGTGTTCAGGTCGACGATCTGGTTCACGTCGTAGGAGACGTAGCGTCGCCCGTCCACCAGCACCAGGGTGCGCTGGGAGCCGAGGTTGCGCAGGTTGACCGTGGCGACGCCGCCGCCCGGGTTGTTCGACGCGGCACTGGTGGTCGCAACCACCTGCGGCAGCGTGAACAGCACGTTTTCGATGTTCTGCGTACCCTGCAGGGCGATTTCTTCCGCGCCGACGACGGCGATCGGGCTCGCCTCTTCAACGCCCGGGCGCGCGATGCGCGAACCCGTGACGATGACCTGCTCCAGCTCGGTTTCCTGGGCGAGCGCCCCGGGAACGTACAGTCCGGCACTGGCTGTGCCGGCCGCTATCAGCGCTACTCGCACCGCGCATGCGACATTACGATTGGCCATCATTTCCTCCACGGAGGGTTCTAAGGATCACTGGTAGTTGTTGCGACCGCAGCCGCCTCCCGACGAGCGGTCAGCCATGTTCCCCCATGAACCGCCGCCAGCGTTGCGCAGCGGTCATAAGTGGACCGGATCCTACACTGTAGCCAATGGGCTGGGAAAGCCTTTGTTGCGGAGAATCAACAGGCCGGGCGGCTCGAAACTCCGTTCACCGGCCCGTCCGAACGCTTCGTCCCACGAATGTTGTGAACGCGAAACACGTGCGGGCTGCGGTCCTGTTGCTATTTTGCAACGCAGGCAGGCAGGCGACACTGCGTCTAGGGATGCGCGCAACCCGGCGCGTTCCTCGGCCACCCCACCGACGGCCGGGTGACACGATCACCGGCCGCGATCCCGAGCCCGCGCGCCGCGCCGCCCTGCAGTTCGACCACGAGGACGACCGGCAGGCCCGACTCGATCGCGTCCAGCGAATGGGGCCTGGCCTGCTCGTGAACCTTCACCACGCAGCCCGCATCGTCGACGAACAGCATGTCGAGCGGAATCAACGTGTTCTTCATCCACATGGCGACCCGCTGGGGCGGGTCGTACACGAAGATCATCGCCTGGTCCTGGCGGATTTCCTTCACGAACATCAGGCCCTGGGCGCGTGTCTGGAACGTATCGGTGCGCCAGGCCTCGAACGCGTGGCGCCGGGCGCCACGGGTCTCGACCACGAGGGGCTCGCGGGGGAAGGCGGACAGCGGCAGGAAGCCCGCGGTCGTCTCGGCCCCGCAGACCCCGACCGCGAGCGCGGCGCACAGGAACAGCAAGGCCGGGAGGGCATGGAGTCGCGCGGGTGTCATGGGCTGTCTCAACGATAATCGACGATCGCCACCACATCGAACCGCGACATCAGCACCGCGCCGTCGCCGGCCACCGCCCGAGCCGGCTGTGTGCAGTAGCCGCGGCCGGTCAGGCGGTAGAGCGGGGCGTCCGTGGCAAGCGGTTCCTGCCGCACCTCGTCGAGCGCGCACTTGTCGGCCCCCCGGGTGGCGAAGAACTGGCCAGTTCCCTCCCTGACGAGCGTCAGGTTGACCGGCACGTTGCGCGCTGTCTCGCCAGCGCGCAGCGGCCCGATGCCGAACACGACCAGCAGCGGCTCGTCCGCGGCAATGCGTCCCTTGTAAATCAGCCGGATCCCGTCGCTGCCCGGCCGCGGTCCCCCACGGCATTGCGGAACCCCGGTGGACCAGTCGATTTCCGCCTCGATGGCGCCCTGCAGCTTCGCTCTCAGCAGGCCTTCGTCGGCCGGAGCGCAGAGGACTTCCTCGGCGGCCGGGGCGGTGCCGGGTTCGCCGCCGTTTCCGGCGTGGCCGCAACCCGTTGCCAGCAATGCGCAAACGGCAGCCGTGCGGGCTGGACGCGCGCGCGCCTCAGTCGGCTCCCTGGGCCTGTACGAGCAGGGTCTTTGCCAGTTGGCCATGCAGGTAGCCGATTCCTCGCGCGAGATGCAGCGTGACGGTGAGCAGCAGGAGTCCCGCGATCGAGACGAGCGGCAGCAGGGCCGGATGCGGCGCCTCGACCGTCCCGTCGATCTGGACGAGGCCGGCATGGTAAAGCAGGACGACGACCGGCGCGACGATGGTCGCGAGGGACACGACGAGGCCGACGATGGCGAACGTGAAGTAGAAGACGCCGAGCGGCAGCATCGCGAGCAGGTAGACCAGCGTGCCCCAGGTGCGCGGGTCCTTCAGCATCTCGACGATACGCTGCAGCAGCGGCGTCTCGCGGTCCGGGTACATCGGGCGCCGCGGCATCCGCGTGCCGAGCATCGTCTCGACGATGCGGCCCTCGGCGAGGGCGATCACGCGCGAAATTCCGACGAACAGCAGGAAGAACGGCACGCCGATGATCAGGATCGCGAAGCCGATGGACATCGAGAGCCCGGTGGCGGCGAAAGTGAAGTAGACGATGCCCGTGACGATCGCAAGCAGCATGTAGAGCAGCGAGAGATAGGCGCGCGGGTCGGCGTAAATACCGAAGAAACGGCCGATCGCCGATGCGCGCGGCCGCGGAGGCGGCGTGCGCAGGGCGGCCTGTATCGTTGCCTCGTTCGCGCGGTAGGCGTCGGCCACTTCGTCGGGTGCTCCGTAGCTCGTGACGATGCGCGCAAGCACGTCGCCCTCGACGTCGGCGGGGTGCTGCGCCAGTTCCGCCCGCAGGTGCTCCTCCGCGTCGTAGAGCGCGTCCTGGACGAGGGCGGGGTCGGCCCCCTTGAGGGCGGCACGCAGCGCGTCGAGGTATTGCTCGACGGTGCGCGGTGTCGCGGCCGTCATGGCTTGGTCTCCTGGGAGCGGGGGCGATGGACGATGGAATCGACGAAGTCCCGTGTATCGGTCCACGTGGCGTGCCACGATTCGAGCACCTCGCGGCCGAGCGGCGTGATGCGGTAGTAGCGGCGGGGTGGACCCGAATACGACGGCACCACGCGGCTCGAGAGCAAACCGGCGGCGCTCATGTTGCGCAGCACCGGGTAGAGCGCCCCCTGCTTGAACGGGCTCTCGCCGTGCAGGCCGTCGGTGAGGCGCCGCGCGATCTCGTAGCCGTAGAGGTCCTCGCCTGCCTCGGCCAGCACGGACAGCAGGACGAGCGAGGTCAGGCCCGCGCCGAGTTCACGCTGGAACTTGCGCGACTGGGCATCGGCGGCGCCGGTGTCGCGTGGCTCGGTGGATATTGTCGGGTCGGTGATACTCATGGCTTGCGCATATTAGGCACTAACGACTATTAGGAAGTCAATAGTATTATGTGATAAGGCGGACCGCGCCCGACTGCGGCAGTTTCGCGAAGGCTGGCGGTTGCGCCCTTCCGCCGCGGCCTTGTGGTTTCCGCTCAGGTGTCTGCCGTCATCAACCCTATGTAACATCCGGTGTGTCCAACGGATCGGGAGTCGGGCCTCAGGATGTCATCGGAACAGCACCGCTTGTTTGCTCCACGTCGCTACCTGAGCCGCCTGACGCGCGGCACCATGGCCGTGATCATGGCCGGCGGGAGGGGCGAGCGCCTCAAGCACCTCACCGAAGACCGCTGCAAGCCCGCCACCCCGTTCGGCGGCAAGTTCCGCATCATCGACTTCGTGCTTTCGAACTGCGTGAATTCCGGGATCCGCCAGATCTCGGTGCTGACGCAATACAAGGCTCACTCGCTCATTCAGCACATCCAGCGCGGGTGGGGCTACCTGCGTGGCGAGTTCGGCGAGTTCGTCGAGATCGTTCCGGCGCAGCAACGCCTCGGCCCGGACTGGTACCAGGGCACCGCGGACGCGCTCTGGCAGAACATGGAAATCATCCGCTCGCACCGGCCGCTGCACGTGCTGGTGCTTGCCGGCGACCACATCTACAAGATGGACTACGGCCCGATGATCGGTTTCCACGTCGAGAAGGAGGCCGACATCACGGTGGGCGTGGTCGAGGTGCCGCGCGATCGCGCGCGCGAGTTCGGCGTGCTGACCGTCGACGATTCGAATCGCGTGCTGCGCTTCCAGGAAAAGCCCATGGACCCGGAGCCGATCCCGGGCCGGCCCGACGTGGCGCTCGCCTCGATGGGCATCTACGTCTTCAACCCCAAGCTGCTCGAGCGCCTGCTGCGCGCCGACGCCGAGGATCCGAACTCGGCGCACGACTTCGGCAAGAACATCATCCCGGGCGCGATCGACAACCTGCGGGTGTTCGCCTACCCGTTCGAGGACGTGCGCACCAAGGCGCAGAACTACTGGCGTGACGTCGGCACGGTGGACGCGTTCTACGAGGCGAACATGGAACTCGTGCGCGTGTCGCCCGAGCTCAACATCTACGACGAGCAGTGGCCGATCTGGACCTACCAGGAGCAGCTGCCCCCCGCGAAGTTCGTGTTCGACGACGAGGACCGCCGCGGCGCCGCGATCGACTCGATGGTCTCCGGCGGCTGCATCATCTCGGGATCACGCGTTTCGAAGTCGCTGCTGTTCTCGAACGTGCGCGTACACGACTATTCGACCATCGACCAGTCGGTGATCCTGCCGCGCGTGCGCATCGGCGAGCGCTGCACCATCCGCAACGCGATCATCGATTCGTATTCGGTCGTGCCGGACGGCATGCAGATCGGCGTCGACCGCGCCGCGGACTCCGAGCGCTTCTACGTCACCGAGGGTGGCGTGGTGCTGGTGACGTCCGCGATGCTGCGCGGGTCTGCCCGGCCCGGCTGACCCGGGCGACCGCCCCTTCGTCCACTGAGGAGAGTCCGCCGATGTCCAAGCTGCCCCTGCGGGTGCCGTTGCTGCTCGTGCTCGCGGCATTGGCCGCGTCCTGTTCCACGCTCGCGGACCTCGAGGCTCCGCAGGTCGAGCTCGGCGGCGTGCAGATGATGTCGGCCGACATGTTCGCCCAGCGCTTCAAGCTCCGCGTCAAGGTGCACAATCCCAACGACGTCGAGCTGCCCGTGAAGGGCATCGACTACACGGTCATCATGATGGGCGACAGCTTCGCCGAGGGCGTGACCACCGAGCGTTTCGTCCTGCCGGCCAAGGGCGAGGCCGAGTTCGACATGCTGGTGACCACCAACTTCGTGAGCAGCTTCGGCCGGCTGCTGAGCCGCGTCGGCGGCGGCAAGCTCGAGAACATCGACTACGAGATCGCCGGCAAGGTGCTGGTGGACAAGGGCATGATGCGCAAGATCCCCTTCAGCCACCGCGGCACGGTGGATTTCGTCAAGCTGCTCGGCGCCCCGAAGGACGGAGAGTTGTAGAGAGCAGGCTGGAGGCTGGAGGCTGTGGGCTGTGGGTCGGAGGCACTGCTCTCCGTTCCGACCGACAGCCTCCAGCCTCCCGCCTACAGCCCCTCATACAGCTTCTCGTACTCCGCCCCCTGGCTGTCCCAGGAGAAATCCTCGCGCATGCCGTTCAGGACCAGCCGTCGCCACACGCTCGGCCAGCTGAACCACTCGAGCGCCGTCGCCAGCGCCCAGCGCACCGCGTCGGCGTCGTAGTCGTTGAAGACGACACCCGTGCCCTGGCCGCTCGCCGGGTCGAAGTGCCGCACCGAGTCGGCGAGCCCGCCGGTGCGCCGCACGATCGGCACGGTGCCGTACTTCAGGCTGTACATCTGGTTCAGCCCGCAAGGCTCGTACATCGACGGCATCAGGAACATGTCCGCGGCCGCCTCGATGAAATGCGCGAGCTCCTCGCTGTAGCCACTGTAGTAGACGGCCCGCCCGGGGAAGCGCTGCTGCAGCCCGTGCAGGAAGGACTCGTAGCGATGCTCCCCGCTGCCGAGCACGACCAGCCGCACGTCGCGCGTCGCGAGCAGCTCGGGCAGGATGTCGAACAGCAGATCGAGCCCCTTCTGCTGCGTGAGTCGCGTGACCATGCCGATCAGGGGAACCTCAGGCGGCGCCGGCATGCGCAGCAGGTCGAGCAGCGCCACCTTGTCGAGCTGCTTGCCCGCGAGGTCGCTCGCGTCGTAGCGGTGAGGGATGTAACGGTCCGTGGCGGGGTTCCACTCGTCGTAGTCCACGCCGTTCAGGATGCCGGCCACGGCCTCGCCACGCGCACGGAGGTCGGCGTCGAGCCCGTGCCCGCCTTCGGGCGTGCGGATCTCGAGCGCATAGGTCGGGCTCACGGTCGTGACGGCGTCGGCGTGGAGGACGCCGTGACGCATCGGGTTGATGCGGCCCGCGGCGAGGTCCGGCTGGTGGAGGTGCTCGACGCCGACGCCGGGCGCGAGGTCGCCCGCCTGGCCGGCCGGGAACGCTCCCTGGTAGCCGATGTTGTGGATGGTGAAGACGCTCTTCGCGTCGCCGAAGATGGCCTCGTCCCAGGCGTAGGCCGTGCGCAGCAGCAGCGGCGCGAATGCCGTGTGCCAGTCGTTCGAGTGGACGATCTGCGGCGCGAAGCCCATGCGCTGGCAGCAGTCGAAGGTCGCGCGCGTGAGCGCGAGGTAGCGCACGTGCTCGTCGGGCGCGTCGGAGTAGATCCGCGGACGGTCGAAGAGCGCGGGGCAGTCGACGAGATAGACCCAGAGTTGCGAATCCGGAACGCGCGCCGTGTGCACGTCGTAGCGGTACAGGTGCGTCCCGACGTGCACCGTGAGGCCCTGCAGGAAATCGACCGGGTGTCGCTCCACGCCCTGCAGTTCCATCTGCCCGTGCAGGGGGACGAACACCCGCAGGTCGTGTCCGCGGCGGGCGAGGTAGCGCGTGAGCGCCGCCGCCACGTCGCCGAGCCCGCCGGTCTTCGCGAAGGGCGAGTACTCGGCCGACAGGAAGCAGATTCGCATGGGCATGAGGGATGGGCCACCTGCAGGCGGCGCAGCGCGATCAGGAGCGCTTGTCGTCCTCGTCGCGGCCTTTGTCCTTGTCCCGCTTCGGCAGCAGCGCGTTCAGCACGCTCTCCTGCATCTTGGACAGCGTCTCGAGGTTCTGGCGCGTGATGTCCGCCACGGTCGCGAGCGGCGTGTGCGCGACGATCTTCGAGATCTGGTTCTGCAGCACTTCCTGCTGGTGCAGGAAAGTCTCGATGCTCTTCTCGAGGAAGACCGCGAGCAGGCCCTGCATGGCGTTGCCGTAGAAGCGGATGATCGCCTCGAGCACCGGTGTGCTCAGGACCGGCCGCCCGTACTGCTCCTGTTCGGCGATCACCTGCAGCAGGATGTGGCGGGTGATGTCGTGGCCGGTCTTGTCCTCGACGACGCGGATCTTCTCGCCCTTGACGATCAGGTTGCGGATGTCGTCCAGCGTGATGTGGCGGCTCTGCGAGGCATCGTAGAGACGGCGGTTGGCGTACTTCTTAATCAGGCGTTCCTGGCTCATGGGGCTGAAGTGTACCTCAGTGTTACTGCGTCGCAAGAAATGCGCCCCGGCTTCGTCGTCATCGAGGTGGCCTCCCGGCCGGGTGGTGGGAGGCACGAATTGCAGCGGGCGGCCATGATGCGGCGCAAAACACGCAATCGCCGGAATCCGGACCGGTTCTCGCGATCACCGCTCCTGGCGGTGGCCGGCCCCGGCCGACGGTCCTACACTGCGATCCTTGCCCCAGCCAGGTGCCGGTCCGACCATGTCCCAGCAGCAAGTTCTCGCAGACCTCCAGCAACGCATCGGCCAGGTGATCCACGCGAGCGAGTGGCTCGAGATCACCCAGCAACGGATCAATGCTTTCGCCGAGGCGACCGGCGACCACCAGTGGATCCACGTCGATCCGGAGCGCGCGAAGCTTGAATCGCCGTATGGCGGCGCCATTGCCCACGGGTTCCTGACGCTGTCGCTGTACCCGCTGCTGCGCGGACTCGTCGCATCCGACCAGCCGGTCTTCCCGGGGGTCCGGCAGGTCATCAACTACGGGCTCGACAAGCTGAGGTTTCCGAACGCAGTGCGGGCCGGGAGCCGCGTGCGCGCGCACTGCACGCTGCTCGCGGTCGAGGAGGTGTCCGGCGGCCTGCAGGTGACCGAGCAGTACTCGGTGGAGATCGAGGGACAGTCGAAGCCCGCCTGCGTGGCGGCGGCGATCATGCGACTGTACTTCGCATAGCACCATTCCCACGCGGCATGTAGGGGCTGCGGCCGCTGGTCTATAGTCGCGGTCAACAACAACCTTTCCGCGGGGGGTCTCGCCATGATCTACGACAGCATCCTGCACACCATCGGGCGCACGCCCATCGTGCGCGTCAACCGCATCACGCCCCCGCACGTCACGATGTACGTGAAGTGCGAGTACTTCAATCCGCTCTCCTCGGTGAAGGATCGCCTCGCGATCGCGATCATCGAGGACGCGGAACGCCGCGGCGCGCTCAAGCCCGGCCAGACCGTCGTCGAGGCAACGTCGGGCAACACCGGCATCGCGCTCGCCATGGTGTGCGCCGCGAAAGGCTATCCGTTCGTCGCCGTGATGGTCGAGACGTTCTCGGTCGAGCGACGCAAGGTGATGCGCATGCTCGGCGCCAAGGTCATCCTCACCCCCGCGGCCGAGCGCGGCAGCGGCATGGTGCGCAAGGCCGAGGAGCTCGCGAAGAAGCACGGCTGGTTCCTCGCGCGCCAGTTCGAGAACGAGGCGAATCCCGCCTATCACCGCCAGACGACCGGTCCCGAGATCCTGAGTGACTTCGCGGGGCGGCGGCTCGATTTCTTCGTGACCGGCTGGGGCACGGGCGGCACGCTCACCGGCGCGGGCGAGATGCTCCGCCTCGCGCGGCCCGAGGTGCGCATCGTCGCGACGGAGCCCGCCGGGGCCTCGATGCTCGCAGGCGCCGAGTGGAAACCGCACAAGATCCAGGGCTGGACTCCCGATTTCCTGCCCAAGGTGCTCAACCGTTCCGTCCCGCACGAGATCGTGCCCGTGACGGACGAGGAGTCGATCGCCGCTTCGCGCGCGCTGGCGCGCAGCGAGGGCATCTTCTGCGGCATCTCCTCCGGCGGCACTTTTGCGGCGGCGCTCAAGGTGGCGGAGAAGGCGCCGCCGGGAGCGGTGATCCTCGCGATGCTCCCGGACACGGCGGAGCGCTACCTGTCGACGCCACTCTTCGAGGGCATCGCCGAGGGGTCGGACCCCGAGCCCTGAGCGCGCGTGCATCCTTTTGCGTCTCCCCCGCGAAACGATGGGATAATCACCGACTCCCTTTGACCGTTTTGCGCCGGAGCGCGCCGATCGACCATGCCGGATACATTGAAAAAGGTACTGGCAGGCGCCGTCATCGGCGCGCTGCTGGTGTTCTTCTACTTTCACGTGAGCGCAGAGCGCGCCAGGCGGGATCCCGCCGCCCAGGCGGGGCCGGCACAGTCGCAGGCCCGGCCGGGCGCCGGCGCGAGCCCTGGCGGCGCGGCTGGCTTCAGCCAGGCGGCCGTCGCCGTCGTGGCCGTACCGGTGCAATCCAAGCAGCTTGCCATGGAACTCGAGGCGCTCGGCACCGCGCACGCCAACGAGTCAGTGGTGATCACCGCGAAGGTGGCCAACCAGGTGACGGCGGTGCGTTTCCAGGAGGGCCAGCAGGTGCGGCGCGGCGACGTGCTCGTCGAACTGGACGGGGCGCAGGCGCAGGCCGACCTCGCCGCAGCCGAGGCGGCGCTTGCGGAGAGTCGCAGCCAATACCAGCGCAGCCGCGAGCTGTACACGACCAAGGTGCTGTCGGACTCGCAGATCGAGCAGATCGAGGCCACGTTCAAGGGAAACCAGGCCCGCGTCGATGCGGCGCGCTCACGGCTCGGCGACACGGTGGTCCGCGCGCCGTTCGCCGGCCGGGTCGGCCTGCGCCGCGTGAGCGTCGGCAGCCTCATCAGCCCGGGCACGGCGATCACGACGCTCGACGACACGAGCACGATCAAGCTCGACTTCACCGTTCCGGAGACGTTCCTGTCGGCGGTCGAGCCGGGGCTCGAGATCACGGCGCGCAGCGTGGCGTATCCCGACACGCACTTCGGTGGCCGCGTCGGCAGCGTCGACACCCGCGTCGACCCCGCGACGCGCGCGGTGACGGTGCGCGCACTGGTACCGAACCCCGCCGGCCTGCTCAAGCCCGGCATGTTCCTCACCGTGCGCCTCGCGCGCGGGGCGGCCGACACGCTGGTCGTTCCCGAGGAAGCGCTGGTCCCGGAGCAGGGCGACGTGTTCGTCTTCGTCGTCAAGGACGAGGCCGCCGAGAAGCGCCTGGTCCGCATGGGACAGCGGCGCGTCGGCGAGGTGCAGGTCCTCGAGGGCCTCGCCGAGGGCGAGCTCGTCGTCACCGAGGGCACGCAGAAGCTGCGGGACGGTGCCGCGGTCACCCTGCAATGATGATCTCGACCGTCTCGGTGAAGCGCCCGGTGTTCGCGACCGTGGTGAGCCTGTTGCTCGTCATCCTCGGCCTGCTCGCCGCGACGCGCCTGCCGGTGCGCGAGATGCCGGAGGTGGAATCGCCGGTCGTTTCCATCGAGACGACCTACCTCGGTGCGGCGGCGGACGTGGTCGAGACGAAGATCACCCAGGTCATCGAGGACCGGGTGTCCGGGCTCGAGGGCGTCACCAAGATCACTTCGCAGAGCATCGACGGGCGCTCCAGCATCAACCTCGAGTTCGCGCCCGAGCGGGACGTCGACGAGGCGGCCAACGACGTGCGCGACCGGGTCTCGCGGGTCGCGTCGAGCCTGCCGCCGGAGGCCGACCCGCCCGAGATCGGCAAGGTCGACTTCAACGCCGACCCGATCATGTGGGTGAATCTCTCGAGCAGCACCCTGGACGTGCTCGAGCTGACCGACTACGCCGAACGGACCATCGCCGAGCGGCTCGGCGTGCTGCCCGGCGTGGCGCGCGTGCGCATGGGCGGGGCGCGGCGCTACGCGATGCGGGTGTGGATCGACCGCGAAGCGCTGGCGGCCCGCCAGCTCACCGTCGCCGACATCGAGAGCGCCCTGCGGCGCGAGAACGTGCAGCTGCCCGCCGGCCGCCTCGAATCCTCGCAGCGCGAGCTCACGCTGCGCACCGAGACCGGACTCGCGACCGAACAGGATTTCCGCCAGCTCGTCATCGGCCGCGGCGCCGACGGCTATCTCGTGCGCCTGGGCGAGGTCGCGGACGTGCGCCTCGCGGCGGAGAACGAGCGCACGCTGTCGCGCTCGAACGGCGTGCCCGGCCTCAGCATCGGCATCGAGCAGATTTCCAAGGCCAACACGCTCGAGGTGGCGCAGGGCGTCCACGCCGAGCTCGAGCGCCTGCGTGCGCAGCTGCCGCCGGGCACCGTGCTCGAGATCAACATGGACCGCGCGGTCTTCATCGAGGAATCGATGAAGGAGGTGGTCATCGCGCTCGTCATCGCGCTGGTGCTGGTGCTGGCGGTGATCTACCTGTTCCTCGGTAACGTGCGTGCCACGCTGATCCCGGCCGTGACGATCCCCGTGTCGATCATCGCCTCGTTCATGGTGATGGCGGCGCTCGGGTTCTCCATCAACACGCTCACGCTGCTCGGCATGGTGCTCGCCATCGGCCTCGTCGTGGACGACTCGATCGTGGTGCTGGAGAACATCTACCGCCGCATGGAGCTCGGCGAGCCGCCGCTGATCGCCGCCGTGGACGGCAGCCGCGAGATCGGCTTCGCGGTGATCGCCACCACGCTGGTGCTGGTCGCGGTGTTCGTGCCCATTTCCTTCCTGCAGGGCAACGTCGGCAAGCTGTTCCGCGAGTTCGGCTTCACCATCGCGGCGGCCGTGCTGTTTTCCTCATTGGTCGCCCTCACGCTCACGCCCATGATGAGCTCGAAGCTGCTGTCCGGCGGCGCCACGCACTCCCGGTTGTCGCGGGCGGTTGATGGCTTCTTCCGCTCGCTCGCGGCGCGCTACGAGGCGCTGCTGCGACGCCTGATGAACCGGCCCTGGCTGGTGGTCGGCGCGACGATCGGGGCCATGGCGGTCGCGGCGCTGCTGTTCCGGTCGCTGCCGAGCGAGCTCACGCCGTCCGAGGACCGCGGCATGATGTTCTTCGGCCTGACGGGCCCGGAAGGGGCCTCGCTCGACTACATGGACCGCCACGCGCGCATGGCCGAGGACGTCCTGATGCGCGAGGCGGCGCGCGGCGAGATCGAGCGGGTCAACGTGCGCATCCCGGGTGGTTTCGGCGGCGGTGCGGAGATGAACTCCGCCCGCGGGTTCGTCGTGCTCGTGCCCTGGGGCGAGCGGGAGCGGACGGCGGATCAGATCGCGCAGGCCGTGCGCACGGAACTGAGCAAGATCCCGGGCGCGCGTTCCTTCGTGGGCGCGCCGGGCGGTTGGGTGCGCGGCGGCGGCACGCCGGTGCAGGTCGTGCTCGGCGGCACCGACTATGTCGAGATCGTCAAGTGGCGCGACCTGCTGATGCAGCGCATGCAGGACAACCCCGGCCTGAGCAACGTCCAGTCCAACTACGAGGAGCGCAAGCCTCAGCTGCGCGTCGCGATCGACCGCGACCGCGCCGCGGATCTCGGCATCTCCCTGCAGACGGTCGGGCGTACGCTCGAGACGGTGCTCGGGTCGCGCATCGTGACGACCTACATCGACCGTGACCGGGAGTACAACGTGATCCTGCAGGGGCGGGCGGAGGATCGTGCGACGCCGACGGACCTCGACAATCTCTACGTGCGCTCCGACCGCACGGGCGAGCTCATCCCGCTCTCGAACCTCGTGCAGCTCACCGAGCTCGCCGGTCCGATCCGTCTCAATCGCTTCGATCGCCTGCGCTCGATCACGGTCAGCGCGGCGCTGGCGCCCGGGTATCCGCTCGGCGAGGCACTCGAGTTCGTCGAGGGGGTCGTGCAGGAGGAGCTGCCGCCGACGGCGCGGCTCAGCTTCGACGGCGAGTCGCGCGAGTTCAAGCAGTCCGGCGGCCAGCTGTACTTCATGTTCCTGCTGGCGCTGGTGGTCGTGTTCCTGGTGCTCGCCGCCCAGTTCGAAAGCTTCCTGCACCCGTTCGTCATCATGACCACGGTGCCGCTGGCGGTGATCGGCGCACTGGTCGGGCTGTGGCTGTACGGGATGTCCATCAACGTGTTCAGCCAGATCGCCGCGATCATGCTGGTGGGCCTCGCGGCGAAGAACGGCATCCTGATCGTCGAGTTCGCGAACCAGCTGCGCGACCGCGGCCTCGAGTACCGCGAGGCGGTCGTCGAGGCGGCCGCGATCCGGCTGCGCCCGGTGCTCATGACGAGCTTCTGCACGGCCTTCGGCGCACTGCCACTGCTCGTCGCGAGCGGCGCGGGCGCGGAGTCGCGCCAGGCCATCGGCGTGGTGGTTTTCTATGGCGTGGTGATCTCGGTGTTCCTGACGCTGGCCGTGGTGCCGGCGGTCTACACGCTGGTGGCCCGCAACACGAGTTCCCCGCAGACGATCGCCAAGGTGATCGACCGGCTGCGGGCCGCGGCGCCGGCCGGCGACAGGCTGCCCGGGGAGGAGGCCGGGGAGGCCCGTTGAGTCGGAGTGTTCTCAGAAGATTTACATAAGCACTTGAAAAATATTGAAAATAGCCTGACCGGACGAGCGGCCGGCGAGCCGGCGGTCGGTCGGCTTGCTAGACTCCCCGGACCCCCGGCCCCTGCGGCCACGGGGTTCCAGCCATGGCGCAGACTCCATACCAACAACTCGAGCAGGAGTTCCGCCGCCTCCACGCCTTCCGCGGAGCGGCCAGCCTGCTGCGCTGGGACGCGGCGGTGATGATGCCGCGCGGCAGCGCGAACGTGCGCGGCGAGCAGCTGGCCGCGCTGGAGTCCGAGTGCCATGCGCTGCTCACGACGCCGAAGCTCTCCCGCCTGCTCGAGCGCGCCCTGGCCGCCGAGTCTCAGCTCGAGGACTGGCAGCTCGCCAACCTGCGCGAGATGCGTCGCGAGCGGGACCACGCGATTGCCACGCCCCTGTCGCTGGTGACCCGCATGGCGCGAGCGACGGCGGTGGCCGAGGTTCGCTGGCTCGAGGCCAAGCAGGAGAGCAACTTCGCGCTTTTCGCGCCGCACCTCGAGGAGGTCGTCGCGCTCACCCGCGACAAGGCCCAGGTGCTGTCGCAGGCGCTCGGACTCGCGCCCTACGACGCGCTCATCGACGGGTTCAGTCCCGGTTTCCTGGCCGCCGAGATCGACCAGCTGTTCCGCACTGTCTCGCCCCGCCTGCCGAACCTGATCCGCGAGGCGATCGAGCTGCAGGCCGCGCATCCGCCGTTGCCGCTGCTCGGCAAGGTGAGCGCCTCCAAGCAGCGCTCGCTGGCCGTGGAGGTGATGCGTGCGCTCGGTTTCCCGTTCGACCGCGGCCGCCTCGACGAGAGCGACCACCCTTTCACCGAGGGCGTGAACGGCGACGTGCGCGTCACGACACGCTTCGTGGCGAACGAGCCCTTCACCGGGCTGATGGGCGTGCTGCACGAGACGGGGCAGGCGATGTACGACCTCGGCCTGCCCGAGGCCTGGCGCGACCAGCCGGTGGGCCGCGACCGGGGGATGGCCCTCGAGGAGAGCCAGTCGCTGCTGCTCGAGATGATCGTCGGTCGCAGCCGGCCGTTCCTCGCCTACCTGCAGCCGCTGCTCGAGAAACACTATGGCGCCACCGGGCCGGAATGGGAGATCGAGAACCTCTACCAGACGCTGATCCGCGTGCGGCGCGGTGCGATCCGCGTGGACGCCGACGAGCTCACCTACCCGGTGCACATCATGCTGCGCTTCGAGCTCGAGAAGCGCATCTTCGAGGGCTCGCTCCCGGTCAGCGACCTGTCCGAGGCCTGGAGCACGGGTCTGGAGGAGCGCCTCGGCCTGCGTCCCGCCAACGACGCCGAAGGCTGCCTGCAGGACGTCCATTGGGCCGTGGGATCCTTCGGCTATTTCCCGTCGTACGCGCTCGGCGGCTTCATCGCCGCGCAGCTCTACGAGACCCTGCGCAACGATCACCCGGACCTCGACGCGGAGATCGAGGCCGGCCGCTTCGGCCCGCTGTTCGAATGGCTGCGCCAGAACGTGCATGGCGTCGGCGCGAGCCTGAGCGCGCAGGACCTGATCCGCAGGGCGACGGGCAAGGAGCTGTCCGCTGCGCCGTGGCTCAGGTACGCGGAAGCGAAGTATCTGGAAGAGTAGGGCCCGAGGGGCCCAGCCCGCGGCACCGGCCCCCGTCCACGATGAACGCCACGCCCCGACTCGCCACCCGCCCGTCCAGCACCTTCAAGCGCCTGCAGGCCCGCCTGCGCGGCCTCGTCGGCAAGGCAATCGACGACTTCGGGATGATCGCGGACGGCGACCGCGTGATGGTCTGCCTCTCGGGTGGCAAGGACTCCTACACGCTGCTCGACATCCTGATGTCCCTGCAGCGCAGCGCGCCGGTGCGCTTCGAACTGGTCGCGGTCAACCTCGACCAGAAGCAGCCCGGCTTTCCCGCCCACGTGCTGCCCGGGTACCTGACGGACCTCGGTGTACCCTTCGAGATCCTGGAGCAGGACACCTACAGCGTCGTGAAGCGCGTGGTGCCCGAGGGACGCACGATGTGCGGGCTGTGCTCGCGCCTGCGCCGCGGCCGCCTGTATCGCCATGCCGCCGAGAACGGCATCACCAAGATCGCGCTCGGCCACCACCGCGACGACATCGTCGAGACGCTGTTCCTCAACATGTTCTTCGCCGGGCGCATGAAGGCGATGCCGCCGAAGCTGCTGTCCGAGGACGGCCGGCACATCGTGATCCGGCCGCTCGCCTACGTGCCGGAACGCGAAATCGAGCGCTATGCCCGCGCCCGGCAGTTCCCGATCATTCCCTGCCGGCTGTGCGGCTCGCAGGAGCAGCTGCAGCGCGTCGCGGTGAAGAAGATGCTCGCCGACTGGGAACGCGAATACCCGGGCCGCACCGAGACCATCTTCTCCTCGATGCGCAACGTCGCGGTGTCCCACCTCGCGGACCCCGCCGCCTTCGACTTCGCCGGCCTCGACGCCCGCCGGTACCCTGCGGCGAGCGGCGGCGACGCAGACACGGCGGAGCCCGATGCGGAGCCCTGGGAAGAGCGCTGAGGCGGCTGGTCCGGGAGGCATTTCCCGAGCCGTCGCGCGTCAGCCAGAAACGCGCTCGCGCAGCCTGCTGTTGCGGTAGCCATAGCCGAAGTAAATGGCGAATCCGATCGCCGTCCACACCACCAGCCGGATCCACGTGTCCCTCGGCAGCGCGAGCGTGAGCCCGAGGCAGATGATCACGCCCGCCGTGCAGGTGAGCGGGGCCAGCGGCACGCGGAACGGCCGCGGGGTCTCCGGCATCGTGCGCCGGAGCACCAGCACCCCGATGCACACCGCCGTGAACGCGAGCAGGATGCCGATCGACACCAGTTCGCCGAGCACGTCGATCGGGAAGATACCGGCGAAGATCGCGGCCAGCACGCCCGTGATGATCGTGGCGACCGACGGCGTGTGGTACTTCGGGTGCACCTTCTCCAGCTGCCGCGGCAGCAGTCCGTCGCGCGACATCGCCATGAATATGCGTGGCTGGCCGAGGATGGACATGAGGATCACGGAGGTCATGCCGATGATCGCGCCGATCTTCACCGGCAGGCCGAGCCAGAAGAGACCCGGGTGCTCGTCCAGGGCGACGGCCACGGGCGCCGATACGTTGAGCTTCTCGAAGCTCACCATGCCGGTCATCACGGCCGCCATGGCCACGTAGAGCACCGTGGAAATCAGCAGCGCCGCGATGATGCCGGCCGGGACGTCGCGCTGCGGGTTGCGGGCCTCCTGCGCGGTTGTGGCCGCGGTGTCGAAGCCGATGTAGGCGAAGAAGATGATCGCCGCGCCCTGCATCACGCCGCTCCAGCCGAAGTGGCCGAACTCGCCGTTGTTGGCCGGCAGGTAGGGGTGCCAGTTCACCGTGTCGATGTACGCGAGGCCGACCACGATGAACAGCACGATGATCACGACCTTGATCACCACCATCAGGTTGTTGAGCCGCGCCGACTGGCGGATGCCGACGTAGCACATCCAGGTGAGCGCGATGACGATGAGCACGGCGGGCAGGTTGACGATGGCGCCGGTCGCCTGCAGCGTGTGCTCCGCGGTCTTGCCGACCGGCGCGTTGGTGAGCGCGGCCGGCAGGTGCAGTCCGGCTTCCTCGAGCAGGTTGACCACGTACCCGGACCATCCGACCGCCACCGTGGCGGCGGACATCATGTACTCGAGCGACAGGTTCCAGCCCACGAACCAGGCGACGCCCTCGCCGAGCGTCGCGTAGGTGTAGCTGTAGGCGCTGCCCGACACGGGGATGAGGGAGGCGAGTTCCGCATAGCAGATCGCCGCCAGCCCGCAGCCGAGCGCGGCCACCAGGAAGGCAAGGGTGACCGCGGGACCGGTGTGGTTCGCGGCGACGGTGCCGGTCAGCACGAAGATGCCGCTGCCGATCATCGAGCCGAGGCCGATGGACGTCAGGGTGCGGACGCCGAGCACCCGGTTCAGGCGCGGGCCCGTCTCGATCTCGCGGATGATCGCCGCCACGGACTTGCGGGCCACGAGTTGCTTGAGCACTGGGCGTCCCCCGGGGTCTTGTAATCGCGCAAGTCTCTCACACGCTCGCGGCTGTCCGCAGCCCTGCCGTCGGCGTGCCGTATCATGTGCGCATGCCGTCCCCCCGAGACCCGTCCGAGTGGTCCAGACCCAGGCCCATTCCGGAGACCTACTGGTTGTGGCCGGGCCGCCTGCTCGTGGGCGAGCACCCCGGGTCGCCGTCGCGCGCCGAGGCGATGGATCGCCTGCGCCGCTTCCTGTCGGCCGGCGTCACTTGCTTCATCGATCTCACCGAGGCGCGCGAATTCGCGTCATACGAGGCGCTGCTGCCGTTCGCCACGCCGGACGGCCGGCGCGTCGAGTACCTGCGCGAGCCGATCCCGGACCACGGCGTCCCCGCGGACCGCCAGACCATGTCGCGCATCCTGGCGTTGCTCGACGACGCCCTCGAGGCCGGGCACTGTGTCTACGTGCATTGCCGCGCCGGCATCGGGCGCAGCGCGACGGTCGCGGGCTGCTGGCTGGCAAGCCGGCCCGGGCACGCGACGGATCCGCTCGAGGAGTTGCGGGGGCTGTGGCAGCAGTGCGCGAAGTCACGCGTGTGGCCGGAGGTGCCCGAGACTGACGAGCAGATGGAGTTCGTACGCGACTGGGCTGCGGTGCTGCCGACGACCACGGAGATTGAGTCCCTGCGCGATCGCCTCGGCCTCGCGGACCGCGTGCGCGGGGCGCTGCTCGGCCTCGCGGTCGGGGATGCGGCCGGAGCCGCCCTGCAGGTCGGCCACGAGGGCGTGGCCGCCTGGACCCAGCACACGGCGCTCGCGCTGTGCCTGGCCGAGAGCCTGCTCGAGTGCCACCGCTGCGATGCGCGCGACCAGATGGAGCGCTACGTGCGCTGGCACCGCGACGGCCACTTCGATGGCGGCGTGCGGACGAGGCAGGTGACGCCGGACGTTGCGCGCGCGCTCGCCGCCTACCACTGGCGCGGCCAGCCGATGGCCGGGTCCCACGACCCGCACGACCACAGCACGGCCAGCCTGCCGCGCGTCATTTCCGCCGTGCTGTTCGAGCTGCACGATCCCGCTGCCGCGGTCGCACTCGCTGGCGAGTGCTCGCGCACGACGCACCAGTCGCCGGTCGTGATCGATGCCTGCCGTTACTATGCCGCGATGCTCGCCGGCGCGCTGCGCGGCGACCCGGCGACGCAGGTGCTCGGGGAGCAGTACGAGCCGGTCGCTGGACTCTGGTCGGCGCGGCCGCTCAAGGCCGAGGTCGCGGCGCTGGCGACGAAGCATGCGCCGCATGCGCCCAACGTCGTGCACTCGCTCGCGAACGCGCGCGCATCGGTCGCCGCCGCGGCGGATTTCGACGATGCCGTGCACCGTGCATGCAACGGGGGCATGGAGAGCGCGCTCGATGCCGCGCTCGCCGGTACGCTGATGGGTGCGCTGCATGGGGCACGCATCGTTCCCCGCGCGCAGGTCGAGGCGCTCGCGCGCGCCGACCTGCTCGAGTCCGTCGCGGCCCGCTACACCGCGTACCTGGCGGAGCGGCCGAGGTGAAGCGGGCGCAGTCCCCGGCCCGGCGCGAGCGTGCCTGGACGCGCCTCGACGACGACGCCTTGCTCGACATGCGTTTCTGCGACCTGCGCCTCAGCCTCGCCAACTCGCGGCTGGAGGCAAGCGTGCGCCGGCTCTACGCCGAGCTCGCTCGCAAGGGCATCCGTTTCCGCCCGCACTTCTGGTTGTCGGAGGAGTGGTTCTCGCCCGACGGCATCCCGGGCATTGCAATCCCGTTCTACCTCGCGCATCCGCGGCTGATGCGCCTCGAGCGGCGCTTCATGCACGAGGTCGAGGGCGGCAACGACAAGTGGCTGATGCGCATCCTGCGCCACGAGACCGGGCACGCGATCGATACCGCGTTCGCGCTGCGCCGGCGCAAGGCGTGGCGCGAGGCCTTCGGCAAGGCCTCCCATCGCTATCCCGCGCGTTACTCGCCGCGCCCGGCGAGCCGCAGTTTCGTGCTGCACCTCGGCCACTGGTACGCCCAGAGCCACTCGACGGAGGACTTCGCCGAGACCTTCGCGGTGTGGCTGCCGCCCCGAGCCCGGTGGCGCAGCCAGTACGCCGGCTGGCCGGCGCTCGCGAAGCTCGAGTACGTGGACGCGACCATGCGCGCGCTCGAGGGTCAGCGGGCCGTGCGCCTGAGCCGCGAGATCATCGAGCCGCTGGGCGAGAACCAGCGCACCTTGCGCGAGCACTACCGGCGCAAGCAGGCGCGCTACGAAATGGACGCGATCCGCACCTACGAACGGCCGCTGCGGCGCGTGTTCGCCACGCGCGAGGAGCGCCCGCGCGGCCTCGCGGCAAGCACGTTCCTGCGCGAGGTGCGGCCGCAGCTGCGTCGCCTGCTGATCCGCCGCGCGCGCATGCATCCCTACCTCGTCAATCACGTCATGCGCACGGCGATCCTGCATGCCCGCCTGCTCGACCTGCGGGTCGATGGCCGCCGTCACGCCGCGAAGCGCAATGCGCTCGCCATGCTCGAGCGGATCATGCTGGACATGCTGTTGCGCGACCGGGAAAACTACGCGCTATGAAGAAGCTTCGCGTGCTGGTGCTGGTGCACGAAACCCTGGTGCCGCCTGAATCGACCGGCGGCTACAGCGAGCAGGAAATCGACGAGTGGCGCACCGAGTACGACGTGACGACCTCGCTGAGGGCGCGCGGCCACGACGTCAGGGTGCTCGGGATGGGCGACAACCTGGCGGAGCTGCGCAGCGTCGTCACCGACTGGAAGCCCGACATCGCCTTCAACCTGCTCGAGGAATTCCAGGGCATCGTGACCTACGACCAGTACGTGGTCGGGTTCCTCGAGCTGATGCGCCTGCCCTACACGGGCTGCAACCCGCGCGGCATGATGATCTCGCGCGACAAGGTGCTGTCGAAGCAGATCCTGTCCTACCACCGCATAGCCACCGCGAGGTTCGCGCTGCTGCCGCGCAACCACCGCTACCAGGTGCCGAAGCGGCTCAAGTTCCCGCTGTTCGTGAAGTCGGCGACCGAGGACGCCTCGCTCGGCATCTCGCAGGCCTCGATCGTCCACGACGCGCAGAAACTCCGCGAGCGCGTCGGGTTCATTCACGAGCAGACGAACTCCGACGCGCTGGTGGAGGAGTACATCGAGGGCCGCGAGATCTACATCGGGGTGATGGGCAACGAGCGCCTCACGACCTTTCCGCTCTGGGAGCTCAACTTCGGGACGCTGCCCGAGGTGATGGCCGGCATCGCGACGCGCAAGGTGAAGTGGGATCGCAAGTACCAGCGCAAGCACGGCATCGACACGGGGCCCGCGCAGGACCTCCCGGAGGGCCTGCCGCCGCGCATCGCGCAGGTGGCGCGCCGAATCTACCGCGCGCTGAGCATGAGCGGCTACGCGCGCATCGACCTGCGCCTGAAGCCCGACGGGGGCGTCTTCGTGCTCGAGGCGAACGCCAATCCCAACCTGGCGCAGATCGAAGACTTCGCCACCTCTGCGCTCGCGGCCAGCGTGGGCTACGACGGGCTGCTCGAGAAGATCCTGCAGCTGGGGATGGGTTACCAGGCCGCCTGGCGCCAGACCTGAACGATCAGGGGTGCGGCGTCGGGCGCCCCTCGGTCGCGAGTTCGTGCTCCGCGCCGCGAATCCACTCCTGCAGGTGCGGGTCCTGCATCGTGCTCGCGAAGTAGTCCTGCGCCCCCTGCGAGAGCCGGGCCCCGTAGGTGTTGAAACGCAGCGCCACCGGTGCATACATCGCATCGGCGATGGAGTAGCGCCCGAACAGCCACGGACCGAGCGGCGCGTACCGGGCACGGCAGGCGCTCCAGATCTCGTCGATGCGCGCGACGTCGGCCTGGGCTGAGGGCGACAGCGGCACGTCGAGTCCGCGCACGGCGGCCTGCATGGTCCAGGCCGTGCGCAGGGGTGCGAAACCCGAATGCATCTCCGCGCTGACCGAGCGTGCGTGCGCCCGCGCCGCGGCGTCCTCGGGCCAGGCGCGGCCGCCGGTCTTTTCGTCGAGGTACTCGCAGATCGCGAGCGAATCCCAGATGCCGAGGGGGCCGTCGAGCAGCACGGGCACGCGGCGGCTCGGGGTGTAGCGGCCGATCTCGTCGCGGAAGCGCGGCGTGTCGAGCGGCAACCGGACCTCCTCGAAGTCGAGTCCG
The DNA here is from genome assembly GCA_963778185.1 of uncultured Gammaproteobacteria bacterium. Taxonomy (GTDB): domain Bacteria; phylum Pseudomonadota; class Gammaproteobacteria; order Steroidobacterales; family Steroidobacteraceae; genus RPQJ01. The sequence goes on from CAVZTF010000004.1 coordinate 448,037, forward strand.
AGGTGCCTCAGCAGCAGCCACGGCCGCAGCGACCAGGACGAGAGGTTCTTGTCGCCGATGACGAGTGTCAGCACCGGCTCATCATAGCGTGTGGCCCGTCTTCTGCATGTGCGTGCGCTCGAAGGTGCTCTGGCAGTCGAAGCAGCGGCTCGCGAACGGCGTCGCCGCGAGGCGCTCGGTATCGATCGGCAGCTCGCACTCCTCGCAGCGGCCGTAGCTGCCGTCGCTCATTCGCGCGATCGCGGTGTCGATGAGGCGCAGTTCGTCGAGGTCGCGGTCGATTTCCGCGAGGTTGACGTCCACCATGAGGTCCGCGAAGGACTCGGCCTCCAGGTCACGCACCTGGTCGGCGATCTGCAGGTACTGCTCGTCGTCGCTCTTGATCAGGGTCTGGCGTATCTCCTCGCGCAGCTGGGCCGCGCGCAGGTCCATCGTTTTCCTGAGTTCCTCGATCTTGCGGGCGCTGAGCTTGTCGATCATGGCGGGTCTTCCTGCAGGTGGCGCGGTCGCCGCCCCGGGGGCAGCGGCTCGCAGCCGGAGCATTGCCTGCCGGTCGCCGCAGACCAATACGGGAATGGCGCAAGGCCGGGTTGGAGGGACAGCTGCGGTGCCATAATCGAGACCGTGGCATGGAGGGTGCGACATGGTGGAAAAGAAGCCTGCGGTGCGACGCCAGCGCCGGCCGGTCGCCAAGGTGGCGACGGCAGCCAAGCGCGCTTCACCGGAGGCGAACCGGCAGGCCATGGTCAGGACAGCCGCGTACTTTCGGGCTCAGCAGCGCGGCTTTGCGCCAGGCCACGACCTGGACGACTGGTTGGCGGCCGAGGCTGAGGTGGCCGGCCTGGCTGAACCGGAACCGACCGGCAAGCCCCGTGCGAGGGGTCGCAAGCCTGCCGGCTGAACGGCGGCGAGATCCGCCGTTTCAGTCCGGGGGCAGCGCTGCGGCTTCGGGGAACAGCGTGTCCTCGTAGCCGAGGTCGCGGAGGTCACGCAGGCGCATCGGGTAGAGGATGCCGTCGAGGTGGTCCACCTCGTGCTGTACGACGCGCGCGTGGAATCCGCTGACCGTGCGGTCGACCGGCGATCCGCGCTCGTCGAAACCTCGGTACCGCAGGTGTCGGTAGCGGGGCACGAGGCCCCTCAGCCCCGGTACGGAGAGACACCCTTCCCAGCCGTCCTCCATGTCCTCGCCCAGGGGCATGAGCTCGGGGTTCACCAGCACCGTGTATGGCACTGTCTCGACCTGCGGATAACGCGGATTGCCCTGCACCTCGAAGACCACGACGCGCAGCGGCACGCCGATCTGCGGCGCCGCGAGGCCCGCCCCATCCATGGCCCGCATGGTGTCGTCCATGTCGGCCACGAGGTCGGCAAGCTCGCGGCTGCCCAGCCGCTCGACCGGCGCGGCCACCTGCCTGAGCAGCGGATGCCCCATCTTGAGCACGGGTCGGACGGCCATGGGCACTCCTGGTGGCTGATCGTGGCCCCGAGCTTAGTGGACGCCGGCGGGTTGACAAGGGCAGGGGGCGGGCGTAGCTAGGGCGTCCGAACCGGACGAGTACGAAATGGATCACGGTCTGCACTGCTGGAAGTGCGGGGGTTCGCTCGCCGACTACACGCTGCCCCTGCGCCGGATCGAGGAATGCCGCGCCTGCCGCGCGGAGCTGCACGTGTGCCGGATGTGCGAGTTCCACGACACGACCGTCGCCAAGCACTGCCGCGAAACCATCGCCGAAGAGGTCAAGGACAAGACACGCGCCAATTTCTGCGACTACTTCCGACCGACGCCGCAGGCGTACCGGCCGGGCGACCTGTCCGCGGCGGACAAGGCCCGGGCGGAGCTCGAGGCGATGTTCGGCCGCAAGTAGTCCCGTTCACGCAATCTGGAGATGAATCATCATGCGACCCGGTCGAGCCTTAGCCGCGAGCGCGGCCTGCCTGCTGTTCCACGCCGCGGTGCCCAGTGAGGCGAAGCCCGCGGAGGCGCCCCTCGTGCCGGCGCGTCCGCAGATCTATGCGCCGGTGACGCTGACGTCCGACCTGTCGGGCCTCTCGGCGAAGGAGCGCACGATGCTGAGCCTCTTCATCGACGCCGCCGCGGTCATGGACGACCTGTTCTGGCAGCAGGCCTATCCGGGCGATCGCAAGGCGCTGCTCGAAGGCTTGAAGGACCCGTCCGTGCGCCGCTTCGCCGAGGTGAACTACGGCCCCTGGGACCGCCTCGAGGGCAACGCGCCCTTCGTGCCGGGCGCGGGCGCGAAGCCGCCGGGTGCCGGCTTCTACCCGCTCGACATGAACAAGGAAGAGTTCGAGCGCGCCAACCTCGAGCGCAGCCGCAGCGAATACACCGTGCTGCGCCGCGATTCGAAGGGCGCGCTCACGGTCGTGCCCTACAGCGTCGAGTGGCGGGAGCCGCTGGGCCGCGTCGCCGCGCTGCTCGAGCGCTCGGCCGCGCTCGCCGAGGACGCGGGTCTGCGCCAGTACCTCGAGCTGCGATCGAAGGCGCTGCTCACCGATGACTACCGGGCGAGCGACATGGCCTGGCTCGACATGAAGGACAACCGCATCGACGTCGTCATCGGCCCGATCGAGACCTACGAGGACAAGCTCTTCGGCTACAAGGCCGCCTTCGAGGCCTACGTGCTCGTCAAGGACCTGGAGTGGAGCAAGCGCCTGGCCCGCTACGCCGCCATGCTGCCGGACCTGCAGCGCGGCCTGCCGGTGCCGGACGCGTACAAGGCCGAGACGCCCGGGACCGACTCCGACCTGAACGCCTACGACGTCGTCTATTACGCCGGCGACTGCAACGCGGGGTCGAAGACCATCGCCATCAACCTGCCGAACGACGAGCAGGTGCAGCTCGCCAAGGGCACGCGGCGGCTGCAGTTGAAGAACGCGATGCGCGCCAAGTTCGACGCCATCATGGTGCCGATCGCGGGGGAGCTCATCGCCCCGGAACAGCGCAGGCACGTGACCTTTGACGCGTTCTTCGCCGACACGATGTTCCACGAGGTGGCGCACGGGCTCGGGATCAAGAACACGGTGAACGGCCGCGGCACCGTGCGCGACGCGCTGAAGGAGCTCGCCTCCGGGATCGAAGAGGGCAAAGCCGACGTCCTCGGGCTCTACATGATCACCAGGCTGCACGAGCGCGGCGAGGTCCCGGGGTCGCTCGAGGATTACTACACGACCTTCCTCGCCGGCATCTTCCGCTCGGTGCGCTTCGGCGCGGCCTCGGCGCACGGCGAGGCCAACATGGTCCGCTTCAACTACTTCGCCGACCGCGGCGCCTTCACGCGTGACGCGCAAGGCCTCTATCGCGTGGACATGGCCGCGATGCGCAAGGCGGTGGACGGACTCTCGGCGTTGCTCCTGCAGCTGCAGGGCGACGGCGACTACGCAGGCGTCGAGAACCTGGTGAAGGAGTTCGGCGTCGTGCGCCCGCAGCTGCGCGCGGACCTCGACCGCCTTGCGAGTCGCAACATCCCGGTGGACGTGGCGTTCACGCAGGGCAAGAGCGTGCTCGGGCTGGACTGAGGGCGCCGATGATCACCGTGACCCGCGTCCTCGAGGGGCGCCCGCGCGATCTCGGCGGCTTCGGCGTGCGTCGCGTGCTGCCGGCGGCGGGGCTGCAGACGATCGGGCCCTTCATCTTCTTCGACCACATGGGCCCGGCCGTGTTCGAGCCGGGGCGGGGCGTGGACGTGCGTCCACACCCGCACATCGGCCTCGCGACCGTCACCTACCTCTTCGAGGGCGAGTTCCTCCACCGCGACAGCCTGGGCTCCGCGCAGCTGATTCGGCCAGGCGACGTGAACTGGATGGTGGCAGGGCGTGGCATAGCGCACTCGGAGCGCACGCCGCCCGAGCTGCGCCGCGCCGCGGGCGGCGCTCCCATCCACGGCATCCAGACCTGGGTGGCGCTGCCGCAATCGCACGAGGAGTGCGAGCCGTCGTTCGCGCACCATCCCGCGCGGACGCTGCCCGAACTGCGCGGCAAGGGCTGCGTGCACCGGCTGATCGCGGGCGAAGCCTTCGGGGCGCGCGCGCCGGCCGCCGTGTTTGCGCCGATGTTCTACCTCGACGTCCAGCTCGAGGGCGGGGCCGCGGCGTCGCTGCCGCAGGAGTACCCGGAGCGCGCCGTATACGTCGCTGCGGGCGAAATCGAGCTGGACGGCGCGTCGTACGGACCCGGCTGCATGCTCGTCATTGCCTCGCTGGCGGACGTCGCCGTGCGGGCGCACGGCCCGGCCCGGGTGATGATGCTCGGCGGCGCGCCGCTCGACGGTCCGCGCCGCATCTGGTGGAACTTCGTGTCGAGCTCGCCGGAGCGCATCGAGCAGGCCAAACGCGACTGGCGCGAGGGCAACTTCGCGCCCGTACCCGGCGACGACGAACGTATTGCGCTGCCGGACGCCTGAGACCGGCCGCCGGGCTACTGCAGGGCGGCGGCGCAGCCGCGCAGTTCCTGCCCATCGAATTCGACGACCGCCGTGTGGTCGAATTCCGCGCCCGACATGTCGTCGGCGCAGGTCTCGCGGGTCAGCGTCACCTTGATCGCCCGGCCGTCGTGCTCGCCGGTGAACACGACCGCGCGGGCGCCGTCGCCGCTGCGCGCGACCGGATTGAATTCGTGACGCGCCTGCCCGTAGTCCGCAACGTAGGTCAGTGACGTGCCGGGGCCGGCTTCCACCAGCCAGCCGGGCTCATTGCCCTGGGCGCGATAGGCGACGCCGCGCAGCTTCGCATCCGCGAGCAATGACTTCGCGCGCGACTCGGTGCAGTTGATCGCAGGGCTCCCATTGCGCTCGAAGGTGGCCGTGCCGCCCTTGCTCCAGAAGCTGACCGTCGCGTCGGCATACTTCGCGCCGGACGCGCTCGTCACCTGCGACAGCTTGCGGGCACCTTCGTGCAATTCGACGCTCACCGCGTTTTCGCGATAGAGGTTTCGCACCTTGAGCGTGCGGCCGTCGTCGCACTCCCAGACGTAGGCGCGCAGCACGCCCTCCGGCGGCGCTTCGTCGCCCGGCACCGGGGCCGGCGCGGCCGGCTGCCGGGCGGATTCCTCGCTGGTGCGCTGGCACGCCGCCAGGGCAGCCAGTGTGGAGAGTAGACTCACCAACACACCGCGAGCGAAGTGACGCATGGAGGACTCCTGGCATTGCGCTGGACATGAAGTCTAGCGCAGCACCGGAAGCGGTCAGCAGCGCGCGTCGTGGATCTGCGCCTTGATCTCGCGCCAGCGGTTCCACAGGCGCGCGGCCTCGCGCGCCGAATAGCCAGTACGCATCCTGTCGTCGAGCGCCTCGAGTTGCGTACGCAGCCGCGCGCAGCGTCCGTCGGCACGTGCTGGCTCAGGGTCCGGCGCCACCGGCTCCGCGCGCGGGCGAACGGCGGCAGTGGGCACCTTGCGCGCGGTGGTCGCGACCTGTCCCGGGCCGGGCGCGGGCACCTCGATCACGCGCGCCTCCACGACCTGCCCGCAGGGGCGGTCCGAGAATACGACGCCCGCGCCGTCGCGGCACACGAACACCGGACGCCTGGCTCGCTCGCGGGGCGCCGCGGGCAGCGGTTCGAGCGTGATACTGGCGCCGCCCCCCGTGGGATTGGCGAGCGATTCAGCGGAGAGGTACGCGGCCGGCAATGTGCAGACGAATACGCAGGCCGCGACCGCCCGCAGGACGGGCGAGGGTGTGTCGTAAGCGGTGGTGGTCATGACCTGCCCTCCATGGCTGATCCATGACTATCGTGCGTCCGCGCGGCCGGTCAGGTCCTGTCGGGAATGCGACCCGAACGTGCAGAAACCCGCGCTTCAAGCGCGGCCGACATTGGAGTCGGTCGGCGCGTGGAAGTACTGGCTCTCTTCGGAGAACTGCTCGATCAGCCGCCGCAGTTCCGCAAGACGCCCGTCGGCCGTGCTGATCGGCAGGCATTCCTCGCAGCGCGGGTCGCCGCAGGGCTGCCGGGTGTAGAGCCAGTACTGCACGGCGCCCGCCAGCAGGCCGTCGGCGATGTCCCAGAGGTCGGCCTTCTCATCGCCGTCCGCGATCTGGTTGCCGAGATCGACGGCCTTGCCGAAGGCCTCGTCGAAGGGATGGGCGGTGTCCTGCATATAGATCTTAGTCCATCGAAAACAGCTGGTTACGTGGCAAATTAAATCCCGGCCTTAGCAAGCGCATCGAGCACGGCGCGGATCGCGCCGGCCACGCCAGGATGCTCGGCGTCCAGGCGCACCGCGGCACCTTGCAGTGGGTCGCCCTGGGTCTCGACGGCCGCCGCTTCCGCGCTGTCGAGGGCACGCTGGATGTCTCCCAGTGCGGACTCGAGCAATGCGCGGTCCTCCGGAGCGAGGCGTTGAGCCCGCCCGAGTTCGGAGTGCAGGTCGCGCAGGGTCTGTTGCAGGTCGCTCATGGGTGCACCGGTCGATTGTCGTCAGTGGCCAGTTTAACAGCGAGGAGGGTGATCGCGCCGGCCGGCACACTCGTGGCGTCCAGTACAATTACCGGCCAGACCGATCCAGGGGAGCAGGAGCGATGCGCAGCGTCCGTTGGTTTCTCGCCGCCTTTGTGGCCGCCTCGGCCGCCATCCCGGCGCAGGATGCGCGGGCCGACGGGCCTCGCTTCGAAGTCACGCCGTTCGCCGGTTACCGGCTCGGCGGCCAGTTCGAGGTCGAGGATACGACCGACGGCAGCGAGGACACGGTCGACCTGGACGAGGGCAGCAGCTTCGGGCTGGACCTCGGCCTCTACCGCGACTCGGGCTCGTTCTACGAACTGCTCTACAGCCGCCAGACCGCCGGTCCCGACAGCAGCGAGGCGAGCCTGGCAGGTGTGGATGTCGTGACTGAATACCTGCAGTTCGGCGGCACGCTGCTGTTTGCCGACGAACACTTCTATGCGCCCTACCTGTCGATGACAGTGGGGGCCACCCGCCTCAGCGCGGACAAGGGCGACTACGACTCCGAGACGAAGTTCTCCGCAAGCATCGGTGGCGGGTTCCGGTTCCCGTTCAACGACACTCTCGCTGCGACGCTCGGCGTGCGCGGCTACGTGACCTTCATCGACTCGGACACGGGCCTGCTCTGCGTCAGCACCGGGGAGAACGCGGGGTGCCTGTTCAAGGGCTCGGGCAAGACCTTCTGGCAGGGAGAGGCGATGCTCGGCCTGACCGCGCGCTTCTGAGGGTCGTGGGGCCTCAGACCAGCACGCGCTCGATACCGCCCTCGTTCGCGAGGCGAACGTAGTCGGGCATCCAGTCCTCGCCGAGCAGGTGCCGTGCCATCTCGATGACGACGTAGTCGGCGTCCGTGTCCGCGTCGTCGTCGTAGCGCTTCAAGCCCTGCAGGCAGGACGGGCACGTGGTCAGTACCTTGACCGGCCCCGCGAACCCGTCGGCCCGCAGCCGCGCCGCGCCTTTCTCCATCTCCTCTTGCTTGCGGAAGCGCACCTGAGTGGAGATGTCGGGGCGTGAGACGGCCAGCGTGCCCGACTCGCCGCAGCAACGGTCGTTCTTCTCGATGCGGCCGTTCGCCCCGCCGTCCAGCAGCGCGTTGACGACGGCAAGCGGGTCGCGTGTCTTGATCGGGGAGTGGCAGGGGTCGTGGTACATGTACCGCGTCCCCGTGACGCCCTCGACCTTGATTCCCTTCTCCAGCAGGTACTCGTGGATGTCGAGGATCCGGCTGCCGGGGAAGATCTCGTCGAAGGCGTAGCCCTGCAGCTGGTCGTAGCAGGTGCCGCAACTCACCACCACGGTGCGGATGTCGAGGTAGTTGAGCGTGTTGGCCACCCGGTGGAACAGCACTCGGTTGTCCGTGATGATCTTCCCGGCCTGGTCGAACTGGCCCGAGCCGCGCTGCGGGTAGCCGCAGCAGAGGTAGCCGGGCGGCAGCACCGTCTGCACGCCCGCGTGCCAGAGCATCGCCTGCGTGGCGAGTCCCACCTGCGAGAAGAGCCGTTCCGAGCCGCAGCCTGGAAAGTAGAACACCGCTTCCGACTCGCTGGTGGTGCGGACCGGGTCGCGGATGATGGGAACGTAGTGCCGGTCCTCGATGTCGAGCAGCGCCCGCGCGGTGCGCTTCGGCAGGCCACCCGGCATCTTCTTGTTCACGAAGTGGATGATCTGCTCCCGCACGGGCGGGCGGCCCCCGGTGGTCGCCGGCGGACGGCGAGCCTGCGCGTTGCCGAGCGCCTCGAGCGTGCGGTGGCCGAGCCGTTGCACCTTGTAGCCCCAGTCGATCATCACCTTGCGCGTGAGCTTGATCGTGTCGGGGCTGGTGGCGTTCAGGAAGAACATCGAGGCCGCCTTGCCCGGGTTGAAGCGCTGCTGGCCCACGCGGCGCAGCAGGTCGCGCATCGCCATCGAGACGTCGCCGAAGTCGATGTCGACGGGGCACGGCGTCTCGCACTTGTGGCACAGCGTGCAGTGGTCGGCGACGTCCGAGAATGCGTCCCAGTGCTGCAGCGAGATGCCGCGGCGCGTCTGCTCCTCGTACAGGAACGCCTCGATCAGCAGCGAGGTGGCGAGGATCTTGTTGCGCGGGGAGTAGAGCAGGTTGGCCCGCGGCACGTGTGTCGAGCACACCGGCTTGCACTTGCCGCAGCGCAGGCAGTCCTTGATCGCGTCCGAGATCGAGGCGATGTCCGACTGCTGCATGATGAGCGACTCGTGGCCCATCAGGTTGAAGCTCGGGGTGTAGGCGAGCCGCAGGTCCGCGCCCGGCATGAGCTTGCCCTTGTTGAAGCGCCCCTCCGGGTCGATGCGCTCCTTGTAGCGGCGGAAGTCCGCGATCTCGGCGTCGCTCACGAACTCGAGCTTGGTCATGCCGATGCCGTGCTCGCCCGAGATCACGCCGCCGAGTTCGCGCGCCACGCGCATGATGCGCGCCACGGCACGGTTTGCCTCCTGCAGCATCGCGTAGTCGTCGGAGTTGACCGGGATGTTGGTGTGCACGTTGCCGTCGCCGGCGTGCATGTGCAGCGCCACCCACACGCGGCTGCGCAGCACCCGCTGGTGGACCGCCTCCAGGTCCTCGAGCAGGGGCACGAACGGCCCGCCCGGGAAGATGCGCCGCAACTCGCTGCGCACCTCCTTCTTCCACGAGATGCGGATGCTGCGGTCCTGCAGGCCCTCGAACGTGCCGGTCTCCGGTCGGCCCATCGCCTCGAGCAGGCCGGACCACCGCTGCCGCGCGGCGGCGATGACGGCGATCGCGGCCGCCGGCCGGCCGTCGAGCACGTCCTCGCGGGACAGGCGATCCACGTCGGCCTCGCCGGTCTTGCCGATGCGCGGCGCGCCGGTGAGATACTCCGCGAGCGCGTCGAGCAGGGCGAGCTTGTTCTTGATCGACAGTTCGATGTTGATGCGCTCGATGGCGTCGGTGTACTCGCCGAGGCGCTCGAGCGGAATGACCACGTCCTCGTTGACCTTGAAGGCGTTGGTGTGTCGCGCGATCGCCGCGGTGCGGGCGCGGTCCCGCCAGAAGGCCTTGCGTGCCTCGGCACCGACCGCGAGGAAGCCCTCGCCGGCGCGGGCGTTCGCGATCCTCACCACCTCCGAGGAACAATGAGCGACGGCTTCCTCGTCGTCGCCCACCACGTCGCCGAACAGCACCATCTTCGGGAATGCGCCGCGCTTCGACTTGGGCGCGTAGCCAACGGCGCGCAGGTAGCGCTCGTCGAGGTGCTCGAGGCCGGCGAGCCGCACGCCGCGGGCGGCCCCGGCGGCGGCGACATAGTCGCGGATCTCGACGATGGCGGGGATCGCATCGCGCGCCTGGCCGAAGAACTCGAGGCACACGGTGCGCGTATGCGCCGGCATGCGGTGCAGGATCCAGCGCGCGGAGGTGATGATGCCGTCGCACCCTTCCTTCTGGACGCCGGGCAGGCCGCCGAGGAACTTGTCGGTCACGTCCTTGCCGAGGCCGAGCTTGCGGAACGTCCCGCCGGGGATCTCGAGGCGCCCCTTGCGCAGCACGCGCGCTTCGTCGGGAGCCTCCCGGCCGTCCTTCCACGCGAGCTCGAAGACGGCGGTCGCCGCGTCGTGGATCTTGCCGAGGTTGTGGTCGATGCGCGTCACCTCGAGCCAGTCGCCCTGCGGGTCGACCATGCGCCACCACGCGAGGTTGTCGAGCGCCGTGCCCCACAGCACGGCCTTCTTGCCGCCCGCGTTCATCGCGATATTGCCGCCGACGCACGAGGCATCGGCCGAGGTCGGGTCCACCGCGAAGACGAAGCCGGCGCCTTGCGCGGCCTCCTCGACACGGCGCGTGACGACACCGGCCTCGGTGAAGAGAGTCGGCACGGCGCCCCGTACGCCGGGCAGTTCCACCAGGGCTACCGCGCCGACGCGCGCGAGCTTCTCGGTGTTGATGACCGCTGCGTACGGCGTGAGCGGCACGGCGCTGCCCGTGTAACCGGTCCCGCCGCCGCGCGGGATGATCGTCAGGCCGAGCTCGATGCACGCGCGCACCAGCCCCGGAATCTCGGCTTCCTCGTCCGGCGTCAGCACCACGAATGGAATTTCGACGCGCCAGTCGGTCGCGTCGGTGGCGTGCGAAACGCGCGCGTAGGGATCGAGGCAGACGTTGTCGCCGCGAGTGTGGCGGCTGAGGTCGCGGCGCGTTCGCCGCCGCAATGCGTCGATCGTGGCGAACGACTGCTCGAACTCCATGACGGCGCGTCGCGCGGCGTCGAGCAGCCGGACCACGCGGTCGTCCCGCTCGGGATCGTGCGGGTCGCGGCGCCGGTCGATCGCCGACAGGCGGTGATTGAGCGCCTCGAGCAGCAGCGCGCGGCGCTTCGGGTTGTCGAGCAGGTCTTCCTCGAGGTAGGGATTGCGGTGGACGACCCAGATGTCCCCGAGCACCTCGTAGAGCATCCGCGCCGAACGCCCGGTGCGCCGCTCCGAGCGCAGCTGGTCCAGCAGCTGCCAGCCTTCAGCGCCGAGCAGGCGGATCACGATCTCGCGATCCGAGAACGAGGTGTAGTTGTAGGGGATCTCGCGCAGGCGCGCGGGAGGATCGAGGGCGGTCGCGGGGGCCGGGATGGGAAGGGCTGTCACTTGCTACGCGACGTAACGGGACCTATGGAGCTGCATTCTCGCTTGATGGCGCGCCCACGGATATTGCGGTGTCCCGCGATGCCGGCTGCTGCGGAACGAGTGTCACGGTGCCCGCCTCGCCGATCCAGCCGGCCGGCAGATCGAGCGCGCTCACGAGCGAGGCGAGCACGGCGGCCGTGTAGGGCAGCGACTGGATGAGCAGCACCGCCACCCACACGCTCAGGTCCGGGCTGCCGACGAGGCCCGTCAGTTCGCCGTCGAGGCCGGGGATCCGGCTCACCGCGAAGGCCGCGAACCACAGGCCCGCCATCATGAACGCTTCCTCCCGCGCGGCGGCCAGCGCCTGCCAGAAAGCGTGCTTCTGCGCCATCTTGGGCGTGCGGAAGAAGGGGCGATCCTTGCGGACGAGACCGCTCAGCATGGCAGTGGCGATCGTGTGCGAGAGCCCGAGCCCGGCGAGCGCCGCGGCGAGCGTCTGCGTGAACGTTGCTCCCACCCGCGAGCGGTAAAGGTGCAGCAGCTTCACCAGCTTGAAGAGGAACAACGACAGCGGCAGCACCGAGAAGATCACGAGCGGCGGCTCGATGTGGCGCGGGAACGCGACCATCACCAGCGACCAGGCGAGCGCCGCGCAGTTGAACACCAGGTTGATGCCGTCGGCGAGCCACGGCAGCCAGCCGGCGAGGAAGTGATAGCGCTGGCCGGGCGTGAGGCGCCGGCCTTCGCCGCGCACCAGCCAGTCGAAATGGCGGCGCATGATCTGCATCGCGCCGAAAGCCCAGCGGGAGCGCTGCTTCTTGAAGTCGAGGAAGCTGTCGGGCATGACGCCGCGGCCGTAGCTCACGGGGGTGTAGGTCGCCTCGTAGCCTTCCTCGAGGATTCGCAGTCCGAGTTCCGCGTCCTCGGTGATGCACCACTCGGCCCAACCGATGCGCGCGAGCAGCGTGCGGCGCACCAGCGTCATGGTGCCGTGCTGGATGATCGCGTTGCGCTCGTTGCGCGTCACCATGCCGATGTGGAAGAAGCCGCGGTACTCGGCGTGGCACATCGCCTTGAACGCGTTCCCGCCGGCGTCGCGGTAGTCCTGCGGGGCCTGCACCACGCCCGTCCGCTCGTTCTCGAACGCCGGCACGAGGTCGCGCAGCCACTCGGGCTTCACGACGTAGTCCGCGTCGATCACCCCGACGACCGCAGCGTCCGCCGCGGTGTGCCGCAGGGCGAAGTTGAGCGCGCCGGCCTTGAAGCCCGCCAGCGGATTCACGTGGAAGAAGCGGAATCGCTCGCCGAGCTTGCGGCAGTGCGCCTCGACCGGCCGCCAGACCGACTCGTCCTGCGTATTGTTGTCGACGACCAGGACTTCGAAGTCCGGGTAATCGAGCCGCGCCAGTGCGTCGAGGGTCTCGATCAGCATGTCCGGCGGCTCGTTGTACGCCGGCACGTGGATCGACACCCTGGGCAGCGTCGCGTCCGGCACGACCCGGGTGCGGTAGAGACGGTCGTGCGTCGTGACCCAGTGCGCCTCGGCCCACTCGTGCGCTTCCGCGAGCAGCACGGCGATCACGCCGACCATGCCGACGAGCAGCACGGCGCCCACCAGCGCGCTGGTCACCGTGAGGTACTGCTGCGAGAAGTCGTAGAGGATCCACGTGACGAGCGTCGCCGTCGCATAGACGACGATCGCGAGGAAGCTGCGCCCACGCTTGCGCAGGCTGCGGCTGTGGAAATAGAACAGCCAGAGCATCACGGCGGCGGTGATCACCGAGGCGGCCGCCAGCACCTGCCACTCGGGAACGCGCACGATCGGCGCCCGGAACGCGAACTTCTGCTGGCGGTCGGCGTCGTACACCCCCCAGTAGGCGCCGACGCGGCCCTCGGCCCGTTCCTTCCAGGGCTGGTCGAAAGCCTCCATCACGTAGTAGATGTAGCCCTCCCGCTCGGCGTGCGCCAGGAACCGGCGCAGGAACAGCGCCTGGTTCGAGCCCGAGGCAACCGCCGAATCGCGCGTGCGCCCGGCGCTCGGCCAGCCGACCTCGCCGATCACGATCGGCTTGCCGGGGAAGCGTGTCTCGAGCAGCCGTACCTTGTCCACGACGTAGCCCACCGCCGCCTCGGCGTCCACGCCCTCCCAGTACGGCAGCATGTGCACGGCGATGAAGTCGACGTGCTCGGCGAGTTCCGGGTGGTCCACCCAGACGTGCCAGGGCTCGGCCGTGCTGACGGGTTGCTTCGTTGCGGCGCGGACGTGGTCGAGGTGCGCGGCGAGGTCGGCGATCGCGAGGTCGCGGCGCAGGACCACTTCGTTGCCGACGATCAGGCGCACGACGTTCCTGTGCTTGTTCGCCAGCTGGATGGCGCGCTCGACCTCGCGCTCATTGCGGTCGCGGTCGGTGTCGAGCCAGGCGCCCACGGTGACACTGATGCGGTGGCCGGCGGCGAGGGCGGGCACTTCGCCGAGCGTGCCCAGGCTGCTGTAGGTGCGCACGGCGCGGGTGCGGCCGGCGAGCAGAGCGAGGTCGGCGTCGATCTGCTCGACCGTCGGGTCCTCCTGCTCGATGGCGTCCTGGTCCTTCTGGTAGGGCTGGAACGCGAACCCCTGGATCAGTTTCGGCCAGGCCGGCTCCGGGACTGGGCGGTTGGCATATCCCCAGGCAGCGATGGTCAGCATCGCGAAGACGACGACGATCAGCAGGCTGGAGACCTTCCGCATAGGACGCGCTCAACCCTTTGAAGGAAAAGGAGGAGCGTAAAGTCTAGTTGCGGTGCAGCAAGCGCGTGGCGCGGCGGCTGTCTGCATTTGGCGACAGGGCGCCCCGCCGACGGTTTCTTAGAACTTCCAGCCCAGGTTCAGCTGGAAACCATCGAAATACGGGCTGCCGGTGGCATTTTCGAAGTCGATCCAGCGCATCCGGTAGCTGCCGTCCACGACGAACGGACCACCGAGGTCGTATCGCAGGCCCACGCCCAGCTCGTAGGCGAGGCCGTCGACCGTTCGCGTGTCCTGGAAGCCGGTGCAGATGTATCCCCACCATGGATCCCACCAGCAGCCGACCGTGGGCGGCTCCGTTGCGACATTGGTGTCCACCCAACTCCAGCCGACGCCGGCCGCCACGAAGGGCGTCAACGGGCCACTGAGGAGGTTATAGGCGGCATCGACCATGAGCGTCATGGAGTCGAGATCGCCCTTGCTCGTGAACGAGTCGCCCGGCTCGCCCGCGACGACCTCGGCGGTGTAGTCCTTCTGGTCGTAGGTGAAGGTCGAGCCGAACTGCAGGTGGTCGGAGTAGTGCCAGGCGACGCCGAGCCCGAAGCCCATGCTTCCGTCGATTTCAGCCTGCGAGCCTCCCGTGAAATTGATGTCGGTCGCAGTGGACGACGTCAGCCCGAGGCGGGTTTCCCAGCGTCCTTCACGCGCGGCCGGGCCGGCGGATCCCTGTCGGCCACCGTCCGGCGCCATGGCAACCCCCGCCCTCGCCGTCGTCGATCCGGCGGCGACACCGACGACGTCCGGCCGCACGTTCGCGGCGCGGACCTCGTCCGCGACCTTGGCGACGTCATCCATGCCGAGCTTGCGGTAGGCCTTGGCCATGATCGCGAGCGCGTCGTCGACCGCCGGGGCGCCGTCATAGGTCTCGATCACGTTGCGGGCGCGGTTGGCCGCTCCGACGTACGCGCCGCGCTTCATGTAGTAGCGCGCGACGGACACTTCGTAGTCCGCGAGGCGGTTGCGCAGGTAGACCATGCGCTGGCGGGCGTCGGCAGCATAGGGGCTGGCGGGATAACGCTGCACCAGGGTCTGGAAGGCCTGGAACGACTTGCGCGCCTCCTGCGGTGGGCGCCTGGCGATGTCGACGCCGAAGACACGCTCGATGGCGTTCGCGCCGGACTCGAAGTAGACCAGGCCCTCGATGTAGTAGGCGTAGTCGACGCGCGGGTGCGTGGGATTCTCGCGGATGAACTGCTCGGCCTGGTCGATGGCCGACTCGGCCTCGCGGTTCTTGTAGTACGCGTACATCAGGTCGAGCTGGCCCTGTTTGGCCGCTTCGCTGAACGCGAAGCGCGCCTCGAGGTGCTCGAGCTTCTGGATCGCCTGCGCGTAGTTACCGACGCCGATGTCGCGCCGGGCGCCCGCGGCGATCGACTCGGGAGTGCCCGCCACGGCCTTCTCGTCGCCCCGGCTCTTGCAGCCGGACGCCGCCAGCCCCAGGACCAGGACGCAGAGCACGAGCAATGGGGTACGAACGGCGATGGCTCGGGGCATGGGCGGGGTGCGTCGGACCGGCGATGCGGCGGGAAGGGCGAGAGTATATAGAATGGCGCGCCTTATGACCGGCTCGACCCTGGAAATCAACCTGACCATCCCGGTGGAACACGCCGGGCAGCGACTCGACCAGGCGCTCGCGGCGCTGCTGCCGGATTATTCGCGCAGCCGCCTGAAGGGCTGGATCGAGTCCGGGGAAATACGCGTGGACGGACTCGTGCGCCGGCCGCGCGACAAGCTGGCGGGCGGCGAATCCGTGGCGATCGCGGCCAGCGTGCCCGACGACACCCGCGCGGAGCCGCAGGCCATCCCGCTCGCGCTGGTGCACCAGGATCGCGACGTGTTCGTGATCGACAAGCCCGCCGGGCTCGTGGTCCACCCGGGCGCGGGCAACCCGGACCAGACGTTGCAGAACGCCCTCCTTGCGCTCGACCCGACGCTGGCGCAGCTGCCGCGGGCGGGCATCGTGCACCGCCTCGACAAGGACACCAGCGGCCTGCTGGTCGTCGCGCGCACCGTCAAGGCGCACACCGCCCTGGTACGCATGCTGGAGGAGAGGCAGATCCACCGCGAGTACGAGGCCGTCTCACGCGGCGTGATGACCGCGGGCGGCACGGTCGATGCACCCATTGACCGTCATCCCACCGACCGCGTGCGCATGACGGTGCGCCAGGGCGGGCGCGAATCCGTCACCCATTACAGGGTCATCAAGCGTTTCCGGGCCCACACGCACGTGCGCGTGCAGCTCGAGACAGGACGCACGCACCAGATCCGGGTGCACCTCGCGCACGCGGGGTTCCCGATCGTGGGTGACCGCGTCTATGGCGGCCGATGGTCGCTGCCGAAGGGCGCGAGCGAGGAGCTCATCGCGGCGCTGCGGGGCTTCCCGCGCCAGGCGCTGCACGCCGCGCGCCTCGAGTTCGCGCATCCAGTGTCCGGCAAGCCCATCGAATGCCGGGCGCCGCTGCCCGCGGACATGCGGGAGTTGCTGGCGGTGCTCGCGCGCGACGCATCATGCGCATGACGGCCGGACTTCGCTGGATCGAGCCCGACTGGCCGGCGCCACCCGGCGTGCGCGTGATCTCGACGCTGCGCCCCGGCGGCGTGAGCACGGGCCCGTACGCGTCGCTCAATCTCGCGGCGCACGTGGGCGACCGCCCGGCCGCGGTCACGGAGAATCGAGCCCGGTTGCGCCAGGCGGCCGCGCTGCCCGGCGAGCCCCTGTGGCTCGAGCAGGTCCACGGCGTGGACGTCCTGGTGCACGAGGGAACGCCCGCCACGCGCAGCGCCGACGCATCGGTCGCATTCGAGCCCGGCCGCGTGTGCGCGGTGATGACGGCAGATTGCCTGCCCATCGTGCTCACGGACCGCGCCGGAACGCGCGTCGGCGTCGCGCACGCCGGCTGGCGCGGACTGCTGGCCGGGGTCGTCGAAACCACCATCGATCGTCTTGGCTGTCCGCCGCAGGACCTGCTGGCCTGGCTGGGCCCGGCCATCGGCGCCGGGGCGTTCGAGGTGGGCGCCGAGGTGCGCGACGCTTATGCGCGCCGCTCTGCGGCCCTGGCGGAGGCATTTGCCGCGAACGAGCGAGGACGCTACCGGGCGGACCTGTACCACCTCGCGCGAGCCGTCCTGGCCGCGGTCCGCGTGACCGCGGTGCACGGCGGCCGCTGGTGCACGCATGCGGAGGCGGACCGGTTCTTCTCGTATCGTCGTGACGGTACGACCGGGCGCATGGCCACGCTGGCGTGGCTCGCCCGACGCGCGTGATAACCTCGAGCGACTGCATGCAGTACCCGAACCCGTGACCACACTCGGCCTAATCATCGTCATGACCGGGCTCAGCGGCCTGCTGAGCGCGCTCGCGGCTTCGTTCTTCCTCGCCCTCGGCAGCGCACGGCGCGCGGCGCTGCTGCCACACCTCGTCAGCTTCGCGACCGGCGCGCTGCTCGGCGCCGCGTTCCTCGGTCTCGTGCCGCACGCCATTGATACGATGGGGCCGGACGGCACGCACCGCGTCGGGCTCGCGCTGCTCCTCGGCATCCTCACGTTCTTCCTGCTCGAGAAATTCGTCCTCTGGCGCCACTGCCACGACGATCCCTGCGAAATGCACTCGCCGAGCCACGCCGCGCGCGACGCGGCCTCGGCCCGGCTGATCCTGGCGGGGGACAGCTTCCACAACGTGCTCGACGGAGTGCTGGTGGCCGCCGCGCTGATGACCGATCCGAAACTCGGCATCGTCACTGCACTCGCCGTCTGCGCGCACGAAATCCCCCAGGAAGTGGGCGACCTCGCGATACTGCTGCACGGAGGTTTCTCGCGCGGCCGCGCGCTGGCACTGAACCTCCTGACCAGCCTCACCTCCATCGTCGGCGGCGTGGTCGCGTATTTCGCGCTCGGTGACGCCCTGCATCTGCTGCCCTACGCGCTGGTCTTCGCGGCGTCGAGTTTCATCTACGTGGCGGTCGCCGACCTGATCCCCGGACTCCACCGCCGGGTGGACGTGCGGGCCGGGGTGGGGCAGGTGCTGTTCATCGGGCTCGGGGTGGCGGTGGTGTACCTGACGCACCAGCAGATGCATTGAAGGCGGAGGGCTGGAGGCTGGGGGCTGGGGGCGAATGGAGCTGACGCACCTCCGACCTCCAGCCTCCAGCCTTCAGCCTTCAGCCTTCAGCCCTCTACCTTCCGCCTCCCCTTGTCCACCGCCGGGCCGCCCCCACCTTGGGGGTCATTGCAGCCCTTACCGGGAGCCCCCGCCCCATGCGCATGGACAAGCTGACTTCCAAGTTCCAGATGGCCCTGGCCGAAGCCCAGTCGCTGGCCGTCGGCCGCGACCACCAGTTCATCGAACCGGCGCACCTGATGCTGGCGCTGCTCGAACAGCAGGGTGGCACGGTCCGGCCGCTGCTCGAGAAGTCGGGCGCCAACGTGAGCCTGCTGCGCTCGCAGCTCGGCCAGGCCCTCGACCGCGTGCCGAAGGTGGAGGGCACCGGCGGCGCGGTCCACCTTTCGAACGACCTCGACAAGATTCTCAACCTCACGGACAAGGCCGCGCAGAAGCGCGGCGACCAGTACATCTCGAGCGAGCTCTTCGTACTGGCGGGGCTCGAGGACAAGGGGCAGTTCGGCAAGGTCCTGCGCGATTGCGGCGTGGTGAAGGGCGCGGTCGAGAAGGCCATCGACGAAGTGCGCGGCGGAGAGAAGGTCACCGACGCCAACGCCGAGGAGCAGCGCCAGGCGCTCGAGAAGTACACCATCGACCTCACCGAGCGCGCCGAGCAGGGCAAGCTCGACCCCGTGATCGGCCGCGACGACGAGATCCGCCGCACCGTACAGGTCCTGCAGCGTCGCACCAAGAACAATCCCGTGCTGATCGGCGAGCCGGGCGTCGGCAAGACCGCCATCGTCGAGGGGCTCGCGCAGCGCATCGTGAACGGCGAGGTGCCCGAGGGCCTCAAGGACAAGCGCATCCTCGCGCTCGACATGGGCGCACTGATCGCGGGCGCCAAGTTCCGCGGCGAGTTCGAGGAGCGCCTCAAGGGCGTGCTGAACGACCTGTCGAAGCAGGAAGGGCGCGTCATCCTGTTCATCGACGAACTGCACACCATGGTCGGCGCCGGCAAGGCCGAGGGCGCCATGGACGCGGGCAACATGCTGAAGCCGGCGCTCGCGCGCGGCGAGCTGCATTGCGTGGGCGCCACGACGCTCGACGAGTATCGCAAGTACCTCGAGAAGGACGCCGCGCTCGAGCGGCGCTTCCAGAAGGTCTTCGTGGGCGAGCCGTCGGTCGAGGACACGATCGCGATCCTGCGCGGCCTCAAGGAACGCTACGCCGTGCACCACAAGGTCGAGATTACCGACCCGGCGATCGTCGCGGCCGCCACGCTCTCGCACCGCTACATCACCGACCGGCAGTTGCCGGACAAGGCCATCGACCTGATCGACGAGGCGGCCTCGCGAATCCGCATGGAGATCGATTCCAAGCCCGAGGAGCTCGATCGCCTCGACCGCCGGATCGTCCAGCTCAAGATGGAGCGCGAGGCGCTCAAGAAGGAAAAGGATGAGGCGTCGAAGAAGCGCCTGCTGACGCTCGACGAGCAACTCGCCGGGCTCGAGAAGGAGTACGCGGACCTCGACGAGATCTGGAAGGCCGAGAAGGCCACCGTCCAGGGCGCGGCGCAGATCAAGGAGGAACTCGAACGAGCCCGGCTCGAGTTCGAGACCGCGCGGCGTGCCGGCGACCTCACGCGCATGTCCGAGCTGCAGTACGGAAAGATTCCCGAGCTCGAGCGGCGCATCAAGGAGGCGCAGGAGGCCGAGGGCAAGGCGCCGACGCTGGTGCGCAACAAGGTGACGGACGAGGAGATCGCCGAGGTCGTCTCGAAGTGGACCGGCATCCCGGTCTCGAAAATGCTCGAGGGCGAGCGCGAGAAGCTGCTGCGCATGGAGGAGGCGCTCGGCCGGCGCGTCGTCGGCCAGGACGAGGCGGTCAAGTCCGTGGCCGACGCCATCCGCCGCTCGCGGGCCGGCCTGTCCGACCCCAACCGCCCGAACGGCTCGTTCCTGTTCCTCGGCCCCACCGGCGTCGGCAAGACCGAACTGTGCAAGGCGCTGGCCGAGTTCCTCTTCGACACCGAGGAGGCCATGGTGCGCATCGACATGTCCGAGTTCATGGAGAAGCACTCCGTGGCGCGGATGATCGGCGCGCCCCCGGGCTATGTCGGCTACGAGGAAGGCGGCTATCTCACCGAGGCGGTGCGACGCCGGCCGTATTCGGTGATCCTGCTCGACGAGGTCGAGAAGGCGCACCCGGACGTGTTCAACGTGCTGCTGCAGGTGCTCGACGACGGGCGACTCACGGACGGGCAGGGCCGTACGGTCGACTTCCGCAACACCGTGGTCATCATGACCTCGAACCTCGGCTCGCAGCTCATCCAGGAGCTCGCCGGCGAGGCCAACTACGCGAAGATGAAGGCCGCGGTGATGGAAATCGTGGGCCAGCACTTCCGCCCCGAGTTCATCAACCGCGTGGACGAGGTGGTGGTGTTCCACCCGCTCGGCCGCGAGCACATCCGCAAGATCGTCGGCATCCAGGTCGGCTACCTCCAGCAGCGCCTCGCCGATCGCGACATGTCCCTCGAACTCGACGCGCCTGCGCGGGACCTGCTGGGCGAGGCTGGCTTCGACCCGGTCTATGGCGCGCGGCCGCTGAAGCGGGCCATCCAGCACCAGCTCGAGAACCCGCTGGCGCAGTCGATCCTGCGCGGCGATTTCGGGCCGGGCGACCGGGTGCTCGTGACGGTGCGGGACGGCCAACTCGCGTTCGAGAAGCTCCGCGCCTGAGGTCCCGTATAATCCCGCGACCCACACCCGACCGCGTTCGACCATGCCGATCTACGAATACCAGTGCGCCAAGTGCGGCCATCACCTCGAGGCCCTGCAGAAATTGTCGGACAAACCGCTGCGCGAGTGCCCGGAATGCGGCAAGCACAGCCTGACGCGACTGATGTCCGCGCCGCTGTTCCGGCTCGCGGGCAGCGGCTGGTACGAGACCGACTTCAAGTCGGACAAGGAGACGAAGCGCAACCTCGTCGAGAAGGGCGAGGCCGAGCCGGCTAAGCCCGAGGCCAAGATTGACTCGAAGCCGGCGCCCCAGCCCGCGGCGGAGGCGCCGAAGGCGAGCAGCACGGCCGCCAAGCCCGCGGCGAAGGTTGCGGCGCGTCCCAAGGCCAAGGCTCCCGCCCGCAAGGCGAAGCCCGCCCGCGGCAAGAAGCGTTGAACGTGCCCGCCACCGTCGAACCGGCGGGCCCGGCCGGCTCCGAGGCACCCAAGCCGCGCCACCCGGCGAAGACCTTCCGCAATTACCTGATCGGCGGGCTCCTGGTCTGGATCCCGATCATGATCACGGTGTGGGTCGTCCGCTTCCTGACCCGCATCCTGGACAGCTCGCTGGTGCTGCTGCCGCCGCCGTGGCGACCGGAAGCCCTTTTCGGCACGTACATACCGGGGCTCGGCATCGCGCTGTCGCTGCTGTTGCTGTTCGTCACCGGCCTGCTGGTCAAGAACCTGTTCGGTCGCCAGTTGGTGGACGGCATCGAGTCGCTGGTGCGGCGCATCCCCGTGGTCGGCACGGTCTACGGCGGCGCCAAGACCTTCAGCGAGACCGTGCTGAGCGACAAGGGCGGCTCGTTCAAGCAGGTCGTGATGGTCGAATTCCCGCGCAGGGGCGTCTGGAGCATCGGCTTCATCACCTCCCACGAACTCGAAGAGGCGCAGGCAAAGACCGAGCAGGTCGTGACCTGTGTCTTCGTGCCGACCACCCCCAACCCGACCACCGGGTTCATCATCCTCGTGCCCCGGGACGAGGTCGTGATGATGGACATGACGGTCGACGAGGCTTTCAAGATGCTGCTGACGCTCGGCGTCGTCGTGCCAACGTGGAAGAATATGCCCGGCCGAAGGACAGAGGCTGAAGGCTGAGGGTAAGAAGGCCGAGGGTCGGAAGCCCTTCGGGCCCTCAGCCTTCTTACCCTCAGCCCGCAGCCCTC
Source organism: uncultured Gammaproteobacteria bacterium (assembly GCA_963778185.1). Taxonomy (GTDB): domain Bacteria; phylum Pseudomonadota; class Gammaproteobacteria; order Steroidobacterales; family Steroidobacteraceae; genus RPQJ01. The sequence goes on from CAVZTF010000004.1 coordinate 469,904, forward strand.
AGCCTTCTCCCTTCAGCCCACAGCCAATAACTCTTACCGCCATGCCAACGCGAACTCACTACTGCGGCGAGGTCAACCAGCGCCTCGTCGGTTCCACCGTCTCCGTCGCGGGCTGGGTCCACCGCCGCCGCGACCACGGCGGGGTCATCTTCGTGGATCTGCGGGACCGCGAGGGCCTGCTGCAGGTCGTGTTCGACCCCGATGCGGCGGCCGTCTTCGCCGAAGCCGAGCGTGTGCGCGGCGAGTGGGTGCTCAAGGTCACGGGCACGGTGCGGCCACGCCCCGCAGGCACCGCGAACCCGAACCTCGCCTCCGGGCAGGTCGAGCTGCTGGCGCGCGAGATCGAGGTGCTGAACCGCTCCGAGCCGCTGCCGTTCCAGCTCGACGAGGACGTGCGTGAGGAGACGCGCCTCAAGTACCGCTACGTCGATCTGCGCCGTGACGTGATGCAGTCGAGGCTGCGGCAGCGACACTCGATCACGCGTGCCATGCGCGACTACCTCGATCGCCACGGCTTCGTGGACATCGAGACGCCGATGCTCACCAAGGCGACGCCCGAAGGCGCGCGCGACTACCTGGTGCCGAGCCGCACGCAGGCCGGCAAGTTCTTCGCGCTGCCGCAGTCGCCGCAGATCTTCAAGCAGCTCCTCATGATGTCGGGCTTCGACCGCTACTACCAGATCGTGCGCTGCTTCCGCGACGAGGACCTGCGCGCCGACCGCCAGCCCGAGTTCACGCAGCTCGACGTCGAGACCTCGTTCCTCGAGCGCGACGAGATCATGGCGCTGATGGAAGGTTTGGTGCGCGAGATCTTCGCGAAGGTGCTCGGCACCGCGTTGCCCAACCCGTTCCCGCGCACGAGCTACGCCGAGGCGATGCGCCGCTACGCCTCCGACAAGCCCGACCTGCGCGTGTCGCTCGAGCTCGTCGACGTCGCGGACCTCGTGCGCGACAGCGAGTTCAAGGTGTTCGCGGCACCGGCCGCCGCGGCGGACGGTCGCGTGGCCGCGCTGCGCGTGCCGCAGGGCGGCGAGAAGCTCTCGCGCAAGCAGATCGACGACTACACGGCCTTCGTCGCGCGCTACGGTGCGAAGGGCCTCGCCTACGTCAAGGTGAACGACGCCTCGAAGGGCCGCGAGGGCCTGCAGTCGCCGATCCTGAAGTTCCTGTCGGACGCGGCCGTTGCGGGTCTCATGCAACGCACGGGCGCGCAGACCGGCGACCTTGTGTTCTTCGGCGCCGACAAGGCGAAGGTCGTGAACGATGCGCTCGGCGCGCTGCGCCTCAAGGTCGGCCAGGATCTCGGCCTCGTCGAGGCAGGCTGGCGTCCGCTGTGGGTCGTGGACTTCCCGATGTTCGAGTGGGACCCGGAGACGAAGCGATGGGCCGCCATGCACCATCCCTTCACCTCGCCGGTGGACGACGACCCGGCGGCGCTCGTGGCCGACCCGGGCGGCGCGCTCGCGCGTGCCTACGACATGGTGTTGAACGGATCGGAGATCGGCGGCGGCTCGGTGCGCATCCACCGCAACGAGATGCAGTCAACCGTGTTCGAGATGCTCGGCATCCGTGCAGAGGAGGCGCAGAAGAAGTTCGGCTTCCTCCTCGAGGCGCTCAGGTACGGCGCTCCGCCGCACGGGGGCATCGCATTCGGCCTCGATCGCCTCGCAATGCTGATGGCGGGCGCGGAGTCCATTCGCGACGTCATCGCGTTCCCGAAGACGCAGAACGCGACCTGCCCACTCACCGATGCGCCGACGGAAGTGTCGGAGCAGCAGTTGCGCGAACTGCACATAAGGGTGAGGGCGCAAGCCAAGGAATAGGCTGAGGGCTGGAGGCTGAAGGTCGGAGGCCCTCCGGGCCCACAGCCCACAGCCCACCGCCCACCGCCTGCTTCTTACCCTCAGCCCTCAGCCCTTCTCCATGTCTTCCTCCGCCCTCGTCCTCGTCCACGGCCTGTGGATGAATGGCATGGAGCTCGGCGTGCTGCGTAATCGACTGCAGCACGAGCACGGGTTCGACGTGCACGTCTTCTCGTACCCGACACTGCACGGTGATGCGGTCGAGATTTGCCGGGAGCTGGCCGAGTTTGCTGCGCGCGTCGGTGGTGACCGGCCCGTGCACCTGGTCGGGCACAGCCTCGGCGGCGCCTTCGTCTACCGCACGCTGGTTGATTGCCCGGGACATTTCCGCGGCAACGCCGTCGTGCTCGGCTCGCCGTTGAACGGCAGCAAGGCGGCGCTCGGCGCCGCGCAATGGCCCATCGTGCGGCCGCTGCTCGGGCCCCACGTGCTCAACGAACTCGCGGCGCCGCAGCGGCGCAGCTGGGCGGGGCCGGGCGCGCTGGGTTCGATCGCCGGCAGTCGCGCGATCGGCACCGGGCAATTCTTCGCGCACTTCGACGAGGACAGCGATGGCACGGTGGCGGTCAGCGAGACTCGCATTCCGGGCCTCTCGGACCACATCGTGGTCCCGCACAGCCACATCGGCATGCTGTTCGCGGAGGACGTGGCATTGCAGGTCGCGCAGTTCCTGCGTGGCGGGCGCTTCGTCAAACCGTCGGCTTGAGCGTGCGTCTCAGTCGATAGAGAGCGTCGAGCGCTTCGCGCGGCGCAAGCCCGTCCGGATCCAACGTGCGCAGTTCCTCGAGCGCCGCTTGCTCGTGCGCGTCGAGGGCCGGGCCGAAGGCCAGCTCCTGCTGGACGTCCGTCGGTCGCGCGGCATGGTCTCGCCGCTCGAGTTCCGCCAGGTAGCGTCGCGCCTCGGTGATCACGCCCCCGGGTACACCGGCGAGTCGCGCCACCTGCAGGCCGTAGCTCTGGTTCGCCGGACCTTCCTTGACCGAGTGCAGGAACACCAGCTGGTCGCCGTGCTCGGTGGCGTCGAGGTGCACGTTCGCGCAAGCCGGGAGCTCGTCGGCCAGCGCAGTCAGCTCGAAATAGTGCGTCGCGAACAGCGTGAACGCGCCGACCTCGCGGCCGATATGGCGCGCGCAGGCCCAGGCGAGCGAGAGACCGTCGTAGGTGCTGGTGCCGCGGCCGATTTCGTCCATCAGCACCAGGCTGTCGCGCGTCGCGTTGTTGAGGATGTTGGCAGCCTCGGTCATCTCGACCATGAACGTCGAGCGGCCGCCCGCGAGGTCGTCCGCGGCGCCGATGCGCGTGAACACACGGTCCACCGGCCCGATGGTCGCGGAGTCCGCGGGCACGTAGCTGCCCATGCCGGCCAGCACGACGATCAGCGCGGCTTGCCGCATGTAGGTGGACTTGCCGCCCATGTTGGGGCCCGTGACGATCAGCATGCGCCGCCCCTCGTCGAGCAGCAGGTCGTTCGGCACGAAGGGCCCGTCGAGATGCTGCTCGACCACCGCGTGCCGGCCGCCGCGGATCTCGATGCGGGAGTCGTCGGTCAGCTGCGGCTTCGCGAGGCGCAGCGCAAGCGCGCGTTCCGCGAGGTTCGCGAGGACGTCGAGCGAGGCGAGCGCAGCCGCCGTCGCCTGCAGTTGCGGCTGGCGCTCGATCAGGCGGTCGAGCAGGGCCTCGTAGAGTTCCCGCTCGCGGGCGAGGGCACGGTCCCGCGCGCCGAGCACGCGGTCCTCGAAGCTCTTCAGTTCGGAGGTGATGTAACGTTCGGCGCTCTTGACCGTCTGGCGTCGGACCCAGTCGGCGGGCACCTGGTCGGCCTGGCTGCGGCTCACCTCGATGTAGTACCCCTGCACGCGGTTGTAGCCGAAGCGCAGGTTCGCAAAGCCAGTTCGCTCGCGTTCGCGGGTCTCGAGTTCGAGCAGCGCCTCGTCGCTGTGCTCGCTGATGCGGCGCAGCTCGTCGAGGTCGGCATCGTGCCCGGGCGCGATGACGCTGCCTTCCCGCAGCAGCGCGGGAGGTGTCGGCACGAGGGTCGAGGAAAGCAGCGCGTGCACCTCGGGGTGCGTCGCCGCGGACTGCGCCAGCTGCAGCAGCAGCGGCGAATCGATGCCCTGCAGCAGTTCGTGCAGCTCGGGCAGTTGGCCGAGTGCGTCCCGCAATCCGGCGAGATCGCGTGGACGGGCAGAGCGCAATGCCACGCGGGCGAGGATGCGTTCGACATCCCCCACACTACGCAGCAGCGCGTGCACGGCCTCGTGCAGTCCCGTGTCGAGAAACGCCTCGATGGCTTGCAGGCGGTGCTCGCGCGGGGCACGGGTGCGCAGCGGACGCTGGATCCAGCGTCGCAGCTCCCGCCCGCCCATCGCGGTGGCGGTGTGGTCGAGCACGCCGACGAGCGTGCTGTCGACGCGGCCCGACAGGCTCGAGTCGAGCTCGAGATTGCGACGCGTGGCGGCATCGAGCAGCAGCGACTCGTCGCGCTCCTCGCAGCGGATGCCGCGCAGGTGGGGCAGGGCGGATTTCTGCGTGTCCCGCACGTACTGCAGCAGGCAGCCCGCGGCGCCTGTCGCGAGCGGCCGGTTCCCGAGCCCGAAACCCGCGAGGTCGCGCGTTCCGAACTGCTCGCACAACCGTTGCTCGCTGCTGCCCGCATCGAAATGCCAGGGCGGCCGCGGGCGCACCGCCGCCACTGCGCCCGGCGCGAGCCCGGTCGCCGCGTCCTCGGCGACCAGCAACTCTGCCGGTCGGAGGCGCTCGATCTCGGAGGCCAGTGCCTCGATCCCCGTGGCCTCGAGCGCATGGAAGCGGCCGCTTGCGAGTTCGAGCCAGGCGAGGCCGAAGCGCTCGCCGGCCACGTTCAATGCGGCGAGCAGTGTGTCGCGGCGCTCCTCGAGCAGCGCGTCGTCGGTCACGGTGCCGGGCGTGACGACACGCACGACCTGACGCTCGACGGGTCCCTTCGCCTTGGCCGGGTCGCCGATCTGCTCGCAGATGGCGACCGACTCGCCCTTGCGCACGGCGCGCGCGAGGTAGGTGTCGAGCGTCTGCACCGGCACGCCCGCCATCGGGATCGGCTCGCCGGCCGACTGGCCGCGCGCGGTGAGCGTGATGTCGAGCAGCCGCGCGGCCCGTCGCGCGTCCTCGAAGAACAGTTCGTAGAAGTCCCCCATCCTGTAGAACAGCAGCACGTCGGGGTGCTGCGCCTTGATGCGCAGGTACTGCTGCATCACCGGGGTGTGCTGCGACAGGCTCGCGGCCGCGTCGGCGGGGGAGTTGTTCTCTGTCCTGGCCAGCGTCTCGTCCTCGAACGGGGTTCCCCGGGGATCCGCAATGGAACCGGGGAGGGTCGAGAGCATACCAGCGCGCAGGGTCCGCATTTCGGGCAGCTCACAGTCCCGTTGCGACGAGCCTGCCCCTGCATCAGCGAGCCGCCGTTGCGCATGGGCGTTACGCCGCTTCAGCGCGGTGGATGCTGGCGGTGACCGGCGACGGGCAATTGCCACCCACGGCGGATGGCCAGCATTCGCAGCACGATGCACGCCAAGGCCCCTGCCATCGCCATTGGCGCAGACGGCCATCCCCACAAGTGTCCGATGACCACGCAGCAAGCGCCTAGCAGCGCAGCGACCGCATAAAGCTCCCGCCGAAGCACGCTGGGCACCTCCACGACCAGCAGGTCGCGCGCGATCCCGCCGCCGATGCCCGAGACCATGCCGAGCAGGACCGCGCCGCTCGGCCCCAGTCCGAACGCCAGGGCCTTGCCGGCGCCGGTGACGGCAAACAGCCCCAGGCCGATCGCGTCGAACAACTGTACCGGACTGCGCAGCCGCTCGACCTGTCCGGAAAAGTAGAACGTGGCGAGGCCGGCGAGCATCGATACTGCAAGGTAGCGCCAGTCCGCCAGGGCGGCGGGTGGCGTGGCGCTGATCAAGGCATCGCGCGTGATGCCGCCGGCGGTGGCTGCCGCGAACGCCAGCACCAGCACGCCGAACAGGTCGAGTCGCTTGCGCACGCCCGCGGTCGCGCCGCTGATCGCGAATGCGGAAGTCCCGACGAGATCGAGCGTGAGCAGGAGTGCAATCCGGCACTCCCGGCGGATTGACTATTCAATTATATGATTGAATACTTCGCTGCGTGTCGTCGCGCAACCGCCAGTTCAAGGACAGTGTCTACGAGCAGTTCGCCCGCGTCGGCAAGGCAGTATCGGCCCCGAAGCGCCTCGAACTGCTCGAACTCCTGTGCCAGGGTCCCCGCACAGTCGAGGCGCTCGCCGGGCAGGCCGCGCTGTCGGTGGCGAACGCGTCGCGTCACCTGCAGATCCTGCGGGGCGCTGGCCTGGTCGAAGGCGCAAAGCGCGGCCTGTATGTCGAGTACCGGCTCGCGGACGAGCAGGTCGGCCGATTCTATTTCGCGCTGCGCAGCGTGGCGGAATCCCGTCTCGCCGAGATCGAAAGGGTCACGCGTGCGTTCTTCGAGCGGCGCGATGGCTTCGAGGCCGTGCCTGGAGAGGAACTCCTGCGTCGCGTGAAGCAAGGCGAGGTGACGGTCCTCGACGTGCGTCCGGCCGAGGAATACCGCGCCGGCCACATCCCGGGGGCCCTCTCGATTCCGGTTGCCGAGATCAAGGCCCGCCTGGGCGAGTTGCCGAAGGGCCGCGACGTCGTCGCTTATTGCCGCGGGCCTTACTGCGTCATGGCGGTCGAGGCCGTCGAACTGCTGCGCCGGAAGGGCATCCGCGCCCACCGACTCGAGCAGGGCGTCCTCGAATGGCGCGCTCGCGGCTGGCCGGTCTCATGACCGAGCCGCGCCTCGGCCTGCGCGAGAACCTGGCGCAGTTCTCACTGCTCGTCATCGTCAATGCGTTCGTCGGTGCGATGGTCGGTATGGAGCGCGCCATCCTGCCGCCGATCGCCGAGCAGGATTTCCAGCTCGCGGCCCGCACCGCGATCCTGTCGTTCATCGTCGTCTTCGGCGTCACGAAGGCGCTCACCAACTACCTCGCGGGACGGCTGTCCGACCGCTATGGCCGCAAGCACGTGCTGGTCGCGGGCTGGATCGTCGCGGCGCCGGTACCGTTCCTGCTGATGTGGGCGCCGACGTGGTCCTGGGTGCTAGCCGCCAATGCGCTCCTGGGCGTGAGCCAGGGCCTCACATGGTCCACGACGGTCATCATGAAGATCGACCTTGCGGGCGCGAAGGATCGCGGTCTCGCGATGGGCCTGAACGAATTCGCCGGTTACTTCGCGGTGGCCGGCAGCGCCCTTGCCACGGGCTTCATCGCCGCGCGCTACGGCCTGCGCCCGGAGCCGTTCTACCTCGGGGTCGTGTTCGTGTGCGTCGGGCTCTTCCTGTCGGCGGTGCTGGTGAAGGAGACGCGGCACCATGTGGCCGTCGAGTCGAAACTTAGCGGCGAATTGCCGCCGGAAGGCCAGCCCACCCAGCGCGAGATCTTCCTGCGCACGTCCCTCACGGACCGCAATCTTTCGAGCGTGAGCCAGGCGGGCCTCGTCAACAACCTCAACGACGGCATGGCCTGGGGCCTGTTCCCGCTGTTCTTCGTCGCCGCGCAGATGAGCCTCGAGCAGGTCGGAATGCTCGCGGCGATCTATCCGGCAACCTGGGGCATGGCGCAGCTTGCGACGGGCGCGTGGTCGGACCGCATCGGACGGAAGTGGCTCATTGCCTGGGGCATGTGGGTGCAGGCCGCCGGAATCGCGGTCGTAATCCTGTCGCGGGGCTTTGCCGGGTTTGCTGCTGGTGCCGTGCTGCTCGGCATCGGCACGGCGATGGTCTACCCGACCCTGCTCGCGGCCATCGGCGACGTCGCGCATCCCACCTGGCGGGCCTCGTCGGTCGGCGTCTATCGCCTGTGGCGCGATCTCGGCTATGCAATCGGGGCCCTGCTGGCCGGCATCGCCGCGGATGCGTTCGGGCTGCCGGTCGCGATGTGGATCATCGCTGCCCTGACCTTCGGCTCCGGAATCGTGGTCGCCTTGCGCATGACCGAGACGCTGCATCGCCAGTCAGCAACCGCGACAGTCGCACCGGATACGGACTGCATCGAGCCGATCGACTGCGAGGCGCTGGCGGCGACGGGTCGTGCCGTCATCGTGGACGTGCGGTCACCGGTCGAGTTCGCGGCGGGTCACGTGACCGGCGCGCGGAACATCCCGCTCGACGCGCTCGCGGCCCGGGCCAGGGAACTGTCGCAGGGCTTCGAGATCGTGACCGTATGCGGCAAGGGTGGTGGCCGCTCGGAGCGTGCCGCGGAGCTGCTGCGCAGCCTCGGATTTGCCTCGGTTCGATCCCTGTGCGGCGGGACGGCCGCGTGGCTCAAGTTTGTCGAGCGTGGAGCCTGACGCATGACCAAGACACTGTTCATCCTGAACGACGCCCCTTACGGAACGGAGCGCAGCTACAACGCATTGCGGCTGGCGGGCTCGCCTGCGCGCGGCATGGCCGATGCCGAACTCGCCGAGGGCGCCAGGCGAGGCACGCTGAGCCAGCTCACTGACTGGACGATGTGGGCCGACAAGACACTGGTGTTCTGACCGACCATGGCCGTCGACCCCATCTATCTCGACCACAATGCCACGACGCCGGTACTGCCGGAAGTCGTGGATGCGATGCTGCCGTACCTGCGCGAGCACTTCGGCAACCCCTCGAGTGGCCATGTCTATGGCCGGCGTGCGCACGAAGCGGTCGAGCGGGCACGCGCGCAGGTCGCGGCGCTGCTCGGGTGCGACGACGGTGAAGTGATTTTCACCTCGGGCGGAACGGAGGCGAACAACCTCGCGATTCGCGGCGTGACCGAGGCCCTCGGCGAACGGCGCCACGTCGTCACCTCGGTCATCGAGCACCCCGCGACCGAGCAGCCCTGCGCATGGCTGGAAGGCCATGGTTTCACCGTCCTGCGCGTCGGCGTCGACGGGGACGGTAGGGCGAGCACAGAGGCGGCGCAAGCGGCGATCGGCCACCGCACCGCGCTCGTCACGGTCATGCATTCGAACAACGAGACCGGAGTATTGCAGCCCATCGCCGAGCTCGCGCAGGCCGCCCATTCGCAGGGGGCGCTCATGCATACGGATGCGGCGCAATCGGTGGGCAAGGTCGCGATCGACGTGCGCGAACTCGACCTCGACCTGTTGTCCGTGGCGGGGCACAAGCTTTATGCCCCGAAAGGAGTCGGCGCGCTCTACGTTAAGCGCGGCACGACGCTCGCGCCCTTCGCACTCGGCGCCGGGCACGAGCGTGGCCTGCGTCCCGGCACGGAGAACGTGGCCGGTATCGTCGGTCTCGGAATCGCGTGCGAGATCGCCGCGCGTGACATGGCGTCAATGGCGGCGCGGATAGCAGGTCTCAGGGATGACCTGTGGGACTGCCTGCACGCGGAGGTGCCCGGTCTACAGCTGAATGGTCATCGCACGCATCGTCTGCCGAACACGCTGAACGTGCGCTTCCCCCGGGTTTCGGGGGACACGGTGCTGGCGGGCGCGCCGGAAATTGCGGCCTCGACGGGTTCCGCCTGCCACGCCGGCCACGAGCGCGCGTCCGCCGTCATCCTCGCGATGGGCGTCCCTGCCGGGGAGGCGATCGGATCCGTGCGCCTGACGCTTGGCCGCGCGACGACGTACGACGACGCCATCCTCGCGGCCGACGCGCTGGCCCGGTCATGGCAGCGCGCCGCTACCGCGCCAGCGCGTCCATGATCGCGTGCTGCTCGTTCGCGATCGAGAACATGAATAGATTGCGCTGACCGCCGGGCACCGTGTTGTGCCCGTGCTGGTGCGAGCCGCCCATCATGTGCGTCCCGTGCTGGAGCGGGTGCATTGCGGTCATCCAGTCTCGCATCGCATCCGCATCGAGCAGCGATCCTGCGCCGTGGTGGGTCCCATCGAGGTCGCCGCAGGAGGTCACGATCGCATCGATGCGGTACAGGTTGCGGGCTGGGTCGGGGATCGTGACGTCACCCGAGATGGTACAGCCCGTGCTGTCGCTCGCCTGCATCTGCCCGTTCGCGCTGATGGTCATCGTCATTGCATAGCCGGACGAGGTCGTGCGCGTGTAGACCCCGGCGGCGTCGTCGAGCGAGGCCGCGCGCATCCACATCGGGCTGCGGCTAGCGGTGAAAGTGCCTGAATCACCTGTACCGCTGTGCCGTCCCTGCATCGTTGCCGATGCGTGGTCGTCGACCATCATGGTCATGGCCCCGTGGGTCGAGCCGTCGTGGAAGGGATATTCATCGTTTGCATGAGCCGCCATGTGCGACTCGAAACGCGTCCCGGACTGCGGCATCCGGCCCTCGAACACGTGACCGGCGGTGGTCATCCAGAGGCCGTGGCCGTTCGTGTCGACCATGCCGACGAATCCTGTCGACTGTCCCGAGGCGGACGAGGTGAGCGATCCCTTCCAGACTCCAGCCGTGGCAATGGTCGCCGCCGGCGGGGCAGGGGTCGAGCCGGATCCATCCTGCGCGGAATTGCCCGACGTGTCGCCACCACCTCCGCAAGCGGTGAGGGTGATGGCTGTCAGCGTGATTGGAACTCTCGAAAACGCCTCGAGCGGTGAGCGGGTGGAATCCATGAAAGTCTCCGGGCAAGCGAGCTTCGGGCACGGCGCGGCCGCGAGGCCGCCCCACGGGGCGCAAGCGGCGCTGTCCTTAACTCGGGGGCCGGAGTACTTCGAGGATCGGTGGGTCGAAGGCCGGGCCGGGCGACACGGCCGGCGCAGTCGCGGCGGGCGGCACGGCCGGCAGGCGCGTGCCGGTGAATCCGAGCGCCGGCAAATGGGTACACGGACATGCGCAGTGGCACGCGCAGGATCCCGGGCCGCAGGCGCTCCCGTCGGGTGCGTGCTCGCCACACGCCGCCGGTCCAGCTGCACAAGGCTCGGCTTGCGCTACGACGCCCGGCACCAGCTGCCCGATCAGGAGCAACGACGCAAGGAACGCCGCGCGAATGCGCTGTTTCATGCGGCGCACGGTAGATACCGCGCGGCAGTCCCGCAATGCGGGACTACCCCTAAAAAGGTGACGCGAGGTGGGCCGACTCGCCCGGCCGCTACTTCTTCGTGTCGGGCAGGGGAACCGGCGCCGACTGGCCAGCGACGAACGGATACTTCGAGAAGATGCCGCCGACCGCCCGGCGCATGGACTGCTCGCGGTTCTGCAGCATCTCCTTCGTCACGATGCCCTCGATGCCGCCCTGGAAGACCACCTGGCGCTGCTCGCGGTCCACGACGTCCATCACGAGTGTGCCGACGTTGTAACGGCGCGTGGTCACCTCGGTGCCGCCGTAGCCGCCGTAGGGCGAACCGTACCAGCCGCGATAGCCCCAGCCCGGCCCGTAGTAGGGCGCCGGCGTGGACTCGATGTCGGTCTTCTCCTCGAGCTTGCCCTTGAAGTTGATCACCAGGTCCGGGTTCTCGGCGCGCGTATAGCCGCGGGCCTCCATTTCGCTCGACGCTGCGCTCTGCAGGACCTGCGTGGCGAGCGACCGGAATTCAGAGCTGTCGGTGCCGGCCTGCGCAACGAAGCCGAACGTGCGGTACTTGCCGAAGTCGGCCGTCTTGTCGTAGTCGCCGCGGATGTCGGGGCCGCTCGCGCAACCGGCCAGCAGGGCCGCGAGTGCAATGCCGGCGACCGGGAGGCGCAGGCTGATCGTGGGTTTGAACATGACGTTCATCTCCTTGCTACTTGGCCGTCAGGGGGATGGCGGCGGCCGCCTGCACGTCGAGCAGCGCGAGGGTCTTGTTCTCGATCTGGACCCAGCGGAGCACGTCCCTGGCCGAAAGCACCTTGCCGAGCTTCTTGGCGTATTCCTTCACCACGTCGTTGCGATCCTCGCGCAGCGCAAGCACGTCCTTCAGGATGTCCTTCGCGGCGTCGTCCGTCATCGAGTCGTAGTTGGAGACGTACTTGGTCAGCAGGTCGCTGCCGCGCTGCAGCAGGCCCTTCATCTCGCCCTGGTACTGGTCGTAGACCGGCGCAAAGGCCGCGACCTCGGCATCCGTGAGCTGCATCGCGCGCAGCACGATCGCGCGCTTGTCCGTCTGGATCTGGCTGATGAGCACCTGCGTTTCGTCGTTCGCGTTCGTCGGCTGCGCGAGCGTGGCCTCGGCGGTCCACAGCGAGCCGATGGCCGCCAGCGCGACCAGAATGTTCCGGTTTTTCATGGGTAGTTCCTGTTCCGTGCGTGGCAAGCCCGCTCAGTTGGCGAGCGGGATGAGTCCATAGACGTCGCGACGCACCATGTAGTCGATGCGCGTCTCGATCTGCGCGTAGCGCAGCGCCTTGACCGGAGGCAGCACCCTCGCGACCTTCTTCGTGTAGGCCTGCTTGAGCGCCGCGCGGTCCTTCTCGATCGCCATCTTCTCCTTGAGCATCGCGGTGGCGTCGGCATCCGTCAGCGCCGGGTACTTGGCCACGTAGTCGTTCACCAGCGCGAGGAACCGGTCGTTGACCTTCTTGACCTTCGCCTCGTAGTCGTCGTAGACGGGCCAGAAGGCGCTGCTTTCCGCCTCGCTCAGGCCGAGGTTCTTCGCGTAGGTGGCCCGCCTGTCCGTCATGACCTGCTTCAGCAGGATCTGCTCGTCCGTTGCGAGGCCGAGATCCTGGGCCTGTGCCTGGGCGACAAGCGGGGTAACGCTTATCAGCAGTGCGGCTGCAAGCGACGCAATTCTCATGTGTGTCCTGTCCTTGGGTGTGGGAGCCGGCGCCAAGTCTTGGCCAGTACCCCCTCGGCTGTCCATAGGCAGCTAGAATCCGCAGCATGACGGTTCCTACGGATGGCGACATTCGCAACCTGGTGCTTCGCGTCGCCGATCGCCTCGTGGCGCTCGACCGCTGCCTCGTGACCGCGGAGTCCTGTACTGGCGGATGGATCGCGAAGGCCTGCACGGATGTTCCTGGCAGCTCGCGTTGGTTCAGGGGCGGCATCGTGGCCTACGACAACGAACTCAAGGCCACCCTGCTCGCCGTCCACCGCGGCATCCTGGCCGCCGAGGGGGCCGTGAGCCAGGCTACCGTGCGGGAAATGGCGGTGGGTGCGCTCGGCCGGCTGGGCGGGGACATCGCCGTGGCCGTGAGCGGCATCGCGGGGCCCGACGGCGGCGGGCCCGGCAAGCAGGTCGGCAGCGTGTGGTTCGCCTGGGCCGTCCGATCCGACGACCGGTCCGAGGTCAGCACCCGGCTCGAGGTGTTCCCGGGCGACCGGGATGCCGTGCGGCGCCAGGCCGTCGCCAGCGCGCTGTCGGGCGTGCTGGAGGCATGAGCGAGCCCGCGCAGAGGCTGTTCTTCGCCTTGTGGCCCGAGGCCGAGCAGCTCGAGCCCCTGGTCGAGCGCCTGAGGCGGCTGGTACCGCCCACCGGGGTCGGGAAACCGCAGCGGCCGGATCAACTGCACGTGACGCTCGAGTTCCTGGGCGCGGTTCCCGAGTCGCGCATCGGTGCGACCCGCGCCGTGGGTGCGGCGGCCGCGGCCGGGGCGCGGCCGTTCGAGATCGCATTCGACCAGCTGGATCACTGGCGGCGTCCGCAGGTGCTATGCCTGACGGCCCGGCAGACACCCGAGGCGCTCGTGGAACTCTCGCAGTCGCTGCGCCGGGAACTCGCCGCGCGGGACTTCGAGGTTGAGCGCCGGGAGTTCCGGGCGCACCTGACGCTCGCGCGCAGGGTCACTCAGCCGCAAAGCGTCCCGCAGTTCGAGCCGGTGCTCTGGCCCGCCCGCCGGGTCACGCTGGTGCGGTCCGTCAGCGATTCGTCGGGCTCACGCTATGAGCCTCTGGACGTGTGGAATGCGGGGGCCGGTTGAGCAATGAGATCATGCTGATTTACATCAGTTTATCGCGCTGCGGGGGCGCAGACGCTGTGGAATAATGCGCCCCTTTCCCGGATTCCACCCCATCCTGACCGAGCCGCCAGGCTCCGCGAGCAAAGCAATGGCAATGATCGAAGAAAACCGCAAGAAGGCGCTGGTCGCGGCGCTCGGCCAGATCGAGAAGCAGTTCGGCAAGGGCTCCGTCATGCGACTGGGCGACGCCAGCGCCACGTACGACGTGGAGACTGTTTCCACCGGCTCGCTCGGCCTGGACATCGCCCTCGGCGTCGGCGGTCTCCCCAAGGGGCGTGTCGTCGAGATCTACGGCCCTGAATCGTCCGGCAAGACCACCCTCGCGCTGACGGTCATTGCCGAGGTGCAGCGCCAGGGCGGCACGGCAGCGTTCGTCGACGCCGAGCACGCGCTCGACCCGGCCTATGCCGGGAAGCTCGGGGTCAACGTGACCGAACTGCTGGTCTCGCAGCCGGACAATGGTGAGCAGGCGCTCGAGATCACGGACATGCTGGTGCGCTCCAATGCCGTGGACATCGTCGTGGTGGACTCGGTCGCGGCCCTCACGCCCAAGGCGGAAATCGAGGGCGAGATGGGCGAGATGCAGATGGGCCTGCAGGCGCGACTGATGTCGCAGGCCCTGCGCAAGCTCACCGGCAACATCAAGCGCTCGAACACCATCGTCGTCTTCATCAACCAGATCCGCATGAAGATCGGCGTGATGTTCGGCAACCCGGAGACCACCACGGGCGGCAACGCCCTCAAGTTCTACGCCTCCGTGCGCCTGGACATCCGCCGCATCGGGGCGATCAAGTCCGGCGAGGAAGTCGTCGGCAACCAGACGCGCGTCAAGGTGGTGAAGAACAAGGTCGCCCCGCCGTTCCGCGAGGCCGAGTTCGAGATCATGTACGGCACCGGCATCTCGCGCGAAGGCGAGATCATCGAACTGGGCGTGGCCCACGAGCTCGTCGAGAAGTCGGGCTCGTGGTACAGCTACAAGGGCGAGCGTATCGGCCAGGGCAAGGACAACGTGCGCAACTACCTGCAGCAGCATCCCGAAACCGCCCGTGAGATCGAGGATGCGATCCGGGCCAAGCTCCTGCCGGCGCGCAAGGGCGAGGCGGCCAAGGGTGAGGCGGCCGAGGAAGCCTGACGCGCAGGCCGGCGAGGCGGACGAGCGCACGGTACGCACTGCGGCGCTTGCGCTGCTCGCCGGCCGCGATTTCGCCCGCCTGGAACTCGCCCGGCGCCTCGAGCGCCGCGGCTACCCGCCGGAGCTCGTCGCCTCCGTGGTGGCAGGCCTCGTTGCCGAGCGGCTCCTGAGCGAGTCGCGGTACCTCGAGCAGTTCATCCGCCAGCACGCGGGCCGGGGGCATGGCCCGGTGCGTATCCGCATGGATCTGCGGGAGCGCGGCGTGGAACCCGCCGAAATCGACGAGGCCCTCGGCGCCGCGACCGAGGACTGGGCGGCCATCGCCCGCGAAACCCGCCGCCGGCGCTTCGGCCTGTCGCCGCCCGGCGACTACCGCGAGCGTGCAAGACAGGCCCGCTTCCTCCAATATCGCGGGTTTTCCCCCGACCAGATCCGGGCCGCGATGGGCCCCGGCGACGACATCGAATCATGAGCAAGATGCAGCAACCGACCCGACGGATGAGCAGTGCCGAGCTGCGTGCCGCCTTCCTCGACTTCTTCGCGAGCCACGACCACGCGGTGGTGGCCTCGAGTTCGCTCGTCCCGGGCAACGACCCGACGCTGCTGTTCACCAACGCCGGCATGGTGCAGTTCAAGGACGTGTTCCTCGGCAAGGACAAGCGCGCCTACACGCGCGCCGCGAGCTCGCAGCGTTGCGTGCGCGCCGGCGGCAAGCACAACGACCTCGAGAACGTCGGCTACACGGCGCGCCACCACACGTTCTTCGAGATGCTCGGCAACTTCAGCTTCGGCGACTACTTCAAGCGCGAGGCCATCCGCTACGCGTGGGATTTCGTCACCGGCACGCTCGGCATCCCGCCCGAGCGACTGTGGGTCACCGTGTACGAGGAAGACGACGGCGCCGCCGAGATCTGGCTCAAGGAGATCGGCCTGGACCCGGGCCGCTTCACGCGCCTCGGGGCGAAGTCGAATTTCTGGGCCATGGGCGACACCGGCCCCTGCGGCCCCTGCAGCGAGATCTTCTACGACCACGGCCCCGGCATCGAGGGCGGGCCGCCCGGCTCGCCGAACGAGGACGGCGACCGCTACGTCGAGATCTGGAACCTCGTCTTCATGCAGTACGACCGCGCAGCCGACGGCACCATGACGCCGCTGCCGAAGCCTTCGGTGGACACTGGCATGGGCCTCGAGCGCATCGCCGCCGTGATGCAGGGCGTGCACAGCAACTACGACATCGACCTCTTCAAGCAGCTGATCGACTCGGCGGCCGAGGCCACCGGCGCGCAGGATCGGCACTCGAACTCACTGAAGGTGATCGCCGACCACATCCGCGCGAGCTCTTTTCTCATTGCCGACGGCGTGCTGCCGTCGAACGAGGGCCGCGGCTACGTACTGCGCCGGATCATCCGTCGCGCCATCCGCCACGGCTTCATGCTCGGCCGGCGCGAGCCGTTCTTCCACCGGATCGTCAAGGCGCTGGACGAGGTGATGGGCGAGGCTTACCCGGAGCTGCGCTCGCAGCGCGCGCACATCGAGCGCGTGCTCAGGCAGGAGGAAGAGCGCTTCGCCGAGACGCTCGCGCAGGGCATGGCGCTGCTCGACGGGGCCATCAGCCAGCTCGCGGGCAAGCGCATCCCGGGCGAGACCGTGTTCAAGCTCTACGACACCTTTGGCTTCCCGGTGGACCTCACGAACGACATCGCGCGCGAGCGCGGCCTCGAGATCGACACCGACGGCTTCGAGGCCGCGATGGACGAGCAACGTGCGCGTGCGCGCGCCGCGAGCAAGTTCGGCGTGGACCTGCGCGGCGGTGTGCAGGTCGAAGGGCAGACGTTGTTCACCGGCTACGACAGCGAGCGCGGCACGGGACGCGTGGTCGCGCTGTTCCGCGGCCAGGACCCGGTGGAGGCACTGCGCGCGGGCGAGGAGGGCCAGGTGGTGCTCGACGCCACGCCTTTCTACGCCGAGAGCGGTGGCCAGGTCGGCGACCGCGGCTCGCTCGCAACCGCGGTTGCGCGCTTCGTCGTCAGCGATACCCGCAAGCTCGGTAAGGCGCATGTTCACGTGGGCCGCCTCGAATCCGGGACCTTGCGCGCGGGCGAGTCCGTGGACGCTCTCGTCGACGGCGCGCTGCGCCAGGCAACGCGGCTCAACCATTCGGCGACGCACCTGCTGCACGCGGCGCTGCGCCAGGTGCTCGGCACCCACGTAACGCAAAAAGGCTCGCTCGTCGCGCCCGACCGCCTGCGCTTCGACTTCGCGCATTACTCGGCCGTCTCGCCCGGGGAGTTGCGTGAGATCGAGCGGCGGGTGAATGCCGAGATCCGCGCCAACGCCGCAGCCGAGACACGTCTCATGAATTTCGACGACGCCGTGGCCGCTGGCGCGATGGCGCTCTTCGGCGAGAAGTACGAGGACGAGGTACGAGTGCTCAGCATCGGCGACTTCTCGACCGAGCTCTGCGGCGGCACGCACGTAAATCGCGCCGGCGACATCGGGTTGTTCCGCATCGTGAGCGAGGGCGGCATCGCCTCGGGCGTCCGGCGCATCGAAGCGGTGACGGGCGAAGGCGCCTGCGAATTCGTGGTCCGGACGGACCACGCGCTGCACGAGGTGGCCGGCCTCCTGAAGGCCACTCGCGAGGATGTCGAGGAGAAGGCTCGCCAGCTCGTCGAGCGCAGCCGGCGCCTCGAGAAGGAAGTCACGCAGCTCAAGGAGAAACTCGCGACCGGCCGGGGCAGGGACCTCGCGGAGGACGCCGAGTCGATCGGCGGCCTCAAGGTCGTCGCCACGCAAGTGGACGGCGCCGACGCGGCGTCGCTCAGGAACGCCGTGGACCAGCTGAAGGGCAAGCTCGGCAGCGCGGTCGTCGTGCTCGGCTCGGTCGATGCCGAGGGCAAGGTCGTGCTCATCGCGGGCGTGACGGCGGACGCCATCGGCCGGGTCAAGGCGGGCGACCTCGTGAACCACGTGGCGCGGCAGGTGGGCGGTCGCGGCGGCGGCCGTGCGGATCTCGCGCAGGCCGGCGGCAACGAGCCGGCGAATCTCACGGCCGCGCTCGGCAGCGTGGGCGACTGGCTGAGAGCCAAGCTCGCCTGAGGCGTCGCTGTTGCGGTGCGAAAGCCGATCACAACCAGATTGGTTGCAGATGCCCCTCGTCGGCTGACTTTTCGGTCGCCCGGGCGTATCGTTCGCGACGCGTATTTCACGGAACTCTAATGGTTTCGTGGGTAGTGCGAGACGCAGGCAGCGGCATCGTCCGGAACAAGAACATTTAATAGCCGCGCCGCACTTGGTGGGGGCGAGCCAATGGGTGAATGGACTCGCAACCGTTGACTTGGCAGGCCATCTGGCCAGGAGCATTCGATGCTTATACTCACTCGGCGCGTGGGCGAGACGGTGATGATCGGCGAGGAAGTCACTGTGACCGTACTCGGCGTCAAGGGCAATCAGGTGCGCATCGGCGTCAACGCGCCGCGCGATGTTGCCGTTCATCGGGAAGAGATCTTCGAACGCATCAAGCGCGAAGAGCAGGGCGAGGGGTCCCCGCAGCCTGCGAAGTCCGGCAACGGGCACGGCACGTTTCCGTGATCCCGAGGGGGTCCGGAGACCTCCGGACCCGACAATCCCAGGGTTTGCAGCCCGATATTCGGCCTTCACCCGGCCGGTGCTTTACGGCGGCGCGCCGGGCGGCTATCCTTCGCGGCTCTCTGCACATCGGAGAGATGGCCGAGTGGTCGAAGGCGCACCCCTGCTAAGGGTGTAAGGGTCAAAAGCCCTTCGAGGGTTCGAATCCCTCTCTCTCCGCCAGTAGAATTGCGCCGGTAAATACGCGCCCGTAGCTCAGTTGGATAGAGTGTCTGGCTACGAACCAGAAGGTCGGGAGTTCGAATCTCTCCGGGCGCGCCAGTCTGGTATGACAGCGGGCATGTGATCGGTGCCCGTGTTTGCATCAGGCGCGTGTGATGTCTAGCGGCGAATCTGTGCGAGTTCGTCCGTGTCGAGCCAAATGCCACCACACTCCGGGCACTCGTCTATCTCGACGGGAACTCCGATGGAGAACTGGCGGCGCAGCATCACGGCGTCAGGATGGTGCGGACAAGTCAGCCGAATCGAGTGGTCGATTAGCGGTGGGGGGAACTGATTGAGGTGGGCTACGAGCGCGTCGCCGAACACGCTTTTCGGATCCTGAAGCCGGGCGATTTCGATTCTATCGAGCCACAGGCCGCCACAATCTTCACACACGTCGGTGTCGATGCCACCGATCCGGAGCCGGGTAAGCGGCAGCGACGAGCGCGGGCATTGCAGTTGTCGAGGTGCCATGTTGCCGAGATCCAGGCGCTGGGTGTGACTTGCGGCTAAGGCACTTCAGCATGAGAACAATGCGGTGTCGAGCCGCGATCGACAGCTTCACGATCGCAGGGCTGTCTGCCTCGCGTCGATAGCAGACAGGTGAGGTCGGCGGCAGGACGTTGCCGATTCCCATTTAAAGAGCGCAGCGGCAACGGCCCCAACGGGGCGTCGCACCACCGGAGCGACGGCGCAATCTCCACGGGTGCCCCGAGCACGTTTCGCATTGGGTCGCTGGCGCATTGCGTGCAGCAGGCTCCGTGCCGAGACACGATCCGGCGTCCGGACAGTTCTCCGCGTCGTCATGGGGTCAAGCTGGCGAGATCCGCCGGATACGTGAAGCCAGCGAGGTCCGCAGCGCGTAGTATTCCTCGTTTCCACCGTTGAGGAACCAGGCGATGACCAGATCACGGATTGGTGCGGCGACCACTGGTTACGCCATCGCTTTGCTCGGGTCGCAGGCCCTCGCTGCGGCCCCGGCAGCCGTCGATCGCACGGTCCTGCCGATCCAGGAGCCGGCCCGACCCAGCTACAGGGAAATCGACGCGCGCAACGTCAAGGCGCCGCCGCGATTCGAGGTCAAGGCGCCGGATGGCGCCCCCAACGTCGTGATCGTGCTGATCGACGACATGGGCTTCGGCGTGCCGACGACGTTCGGAGGCCCGGTCGCAATGCCGACGCTCGACCAGCTTGCGCAGGACGGTCTGCGTTACAGCAATTTCCACACCACGGCGTTGTGCTCGCCGACCCGTGCGGCGCTGAAGTCCGGACGCAATCACCACACGGTGAACATGGCTTTCATCACCGAGATGGCCACCGGCCTCCCAGGCGCCACCGGCCAGATTCCAAACGCCACCGCGCCGCTGGCCGAAACGCTGCGGCTCAATGGCTACGCCACCGCGGCATTCGGCAAGTGGCACGAGACCGCGGCCTGGGAAGCCAGCGTCGCAGGTCCCTTCGAACGCTGGCCGACGCACCAGGGCTTCGACAAGTTCTACGGCTTCCTTGGTGGCGAGACGAACCAGTGGGCGCCGTTCCTGTATGACGGGACGGCCGTGGTTGAATTGCCCCACGACCCGAACTATCACTTCATGACCGACATGACGGACAAGGCCGTGGCGTGGATCAAGTACCAGAAGGCGCTCACTCCGCAGAAGCCGTCGTTCGTCTACTTCGCACCGGGTGCAACGCATGCGCCCCACCACGTGCCGAAGGAATGGATCGCACGCTGGAAAGGCAAGTTCGACCAGGGTTGGGACAAGATGCGCGAGGAAACACTGGCCCGCCAGATCAAGATGGGTATCGTCCCGCCGGGCACCAGGCTCGCACCGAAGCCGCCAGCCATCCGCGACTGGAACACTCTCTCCGCCGACGAAAAGCGGCTGTTCACGCGCCAGGCCGAGGTATTCGCCGCGTTCGTGGAATACACCGACCACGAGATCGGCCGCATGCTCAAGGCGTTCGACGACGTCGGCCAGGCCGACAACACGCTCGTCGTCTACATCGCTGGCGACAATGGCACCAGCGGCGAAGGCGGACAGAGCGGCATGTTCAACGAGTACACGTACTTCAACGGCGTGCAGGAGACGGTCGCGCAGATGCTGCCGAAGATCGAGCAGTGGGGCGGGCCGGAGACCTATCCGCACATGGCGTCCGGCTGGGCGGTCGGATTCGACGCGCCCTTCGGCTGGATGAAGCAGGTGCCGTCGGATTTCGGCGGCACGCGCAACGGCATGGTCATGTCCTGGCCAAAGGGCATCAAGGCGCAGAACGGGATTCGCCCCCAGTTCAGCCACGTGATCGACGTCGCACCGACCATCCTCGAGGCCATCGGTCTGCCGGAACCAAAGGTGGTCAACGGCACGCCGCAGATCCCGATGGAAGGAACGAGTCTCGCCTATACGTTCGACGATCCCACGGCGAAGGAGCGCCACACGACGCAGTACTTCGAGATCGCCGGTAACCGTGCGATCTACCAGGACGGCTGGTTCGCCCGCACGATCCACAGGGCGCCCTGGGAAGCGAAGCCGCGCCGCACGCTGCAGGACGACTCTGCCTGGCAGTTGTATGACGTGCGCTCGGACTTCAGCCTCGCGAACGACCTTGCGGCGAAGAACCCGCAGAAACTGTCGGAACTGAAGGCTGTGTACCTGCAGGAGGCCGGGAAATACCACGTGCTGCCAATGGACGACCGCGTCTTCGAGCGCATGGACGGCGCGGCGGTTGGCCGCCCCGACCTCATGGCCGGCCGTACGTCGCTGACGCTGGCCGAAGGCATGACCGGCATGATGGAAGGCGTGTTCATCAACGTGAAGAACCGCTCCAGCGCCATCACGGCGGAACTCGAAGTGCCGCAGGGCGTGGCCAACGGCACGATCCTCGCCCAGGGCGGACGCTTCGGCGGGTGGTCGCTCTACGTCAAGGACGGCGTGCCTGCGTACAGCTACAACTTCCTCGGCATGCGGCAGGCCAGCATCGTGGCGGGCAAGCCGCTGGTTCCGGGCCGGACGACGGTCAAGTTCAACTTCGCCTACGACGGCGGTGGGCCGGGCAGGGGCGGCCTGGGCACGCTCTACGTCGATGGCGAGAAGGTCGCCGAGGGGCGGATCGAGAATACGCAGGCAGGCATGTTCTCGGCGGACGAGACCGCCGACGTCGGTATCGACCTCGGAACGCCCGTGGTCGAGTCGATCGGTTCCGAAGCCAAGTCGAAGTTCAACGGCCGCATCTCGAGGGTTACGGTCGATGTGACGAACTGACGCCGATTCACACGGCTCAAGCCGTATGCGGCGAACGGACACGCGCGATCGAAGGACGAACGTGCGCTGCTCCGGAGCGCGACCGGCGGGACGGGATCGTTAGCGGACTACTATGACCGCAGCCCTGTGCCTGGAATTGTCCTCGGTGGCGCGCTGCACCGCGCATTCGACCCGGAACCCCTGGTCTGGCGGCTGTCGAATGCCGCCTTGGGATTGCTGGGCGTGGCCGCCGGTGCTGCATTCATCGCCCGGTCACGCTTCGCGAGCGCGACGATCGGTCAACGTGTCTTGCTGGTCCTTGCCCGCCTGGCTGTCGGAGCACTCCTGCTCGCCGCGGCTGGCATCCTCAGGCAATACGAGTTGATTTTCATCATCGGGCTCATTCTCGCGCTGGCAGTAGCAGCCCATAACTTCTTGCTGCTGCTCGTCATCGCCAGAGGCGCCGAATAACAAGCGTCTGCGGCCGAGCCGCGATCCATCACATGGCGAGGGCACTGGGGGGCCGTGATTCCAATGGCCCGCGAGCGCTTGAGTTCAGTGGCCGCCGGATGCGTTTCGCTGGAACAAACGTTCAGGCCTCCTTCCTCCGCGCACCATTGTTCCCTTGCCTCACACGAGCGCCTATCTGGATGCTCAACCACGCCATCGGGAGGTAAGCGGCCAGCAGGTCAAGTGCGATGAACCAGGCAGGGGCGGGAATCATGAAACTTGCCGAGTGACGGGCCAAGAGTGATGAGCGCCATGTTGACGCCTCCGCCGATGGCGATTCCCGCGAGGACGGCAAGCACGTTGCGCAGCAGGTTGGGCATGGGGGGACTCTCCTGGAGGCCCGACGCCTGGGTTTAGCCGTTGGCCGGACTGGACCACCGGACGGCAATCGCGTCAGTTGGCTTGGGCCATACCGGTGTCGGAGCGGTGAGCGTCCTCCTTTCGCCTGCCCGATGGCGGCGACTCGCGACATGCCAGCACGAGGCACCGCTCAACCTTGGAAACGCTCGAAGACAAGCGTGGCGTTTGCGCCACCGAAACCGAAACTGTTGGACATGATGGCGCCCAGAGGCACGCCGTCGCGCCGCTCGCGGACGATGTCCATGCCTTCTGCAGCCGCATCCAGTTGCTCGATGTTGGCGGAAGCGCAGATGAAGTCGTGCTGCATCATCAGCAGCGAGTAGATGGCCTCGTTGACGCCAGCCGCGCCGAGGGCGTGGCCCGTCAGCGATTTCGTGGAACTGATCGGCGGCGTCTTCGCGCCGAAGACTTCCTTGATGGCCTCCAGTTCCCTGGCGTCCCCGAGCGGCGTGCTGGTACCGTGCGTATTGAGGTAGTCGATGGGGCGGCTGACGTGCTGCAGCGCCATCCGCATGCAGCGGACAGCGCCTTCCCCGGAGGGCTGAACCATGTCCGCACCGTCGGAGGTCGCGCCATAGCCGACGAGCTCGCAGAGTATCCTTGCGGAGCGCGCCCTTGCGTGCTCGAGATCCTCGAGCACCAGGATGCCCGCGCCGCCGGAAATGACGAAGCCGTCGCGGTTCGCGTCGTAGGCTCGCGACGCTTTCTCCGGCGTATCGTTGTACCCGGAGGACAGCGCACCCATGCCGTCGAACATCACCGTCGTGCCCCAGTGCACTTCTTCCGCGCCGCCCGCGAACACCATGTCCTGCTTGCCCATCTGGATCAGTTCGGCGCCGTTTCCGATGCAGTGTGCGCTGGTGGCGCACGCCGAACTGATCGTGTAACTGACCCCCTTGATCTTGAGCGCCGTGGCGAGGTTGGCGGCGATGGCGGAATTCATGCACCTGGTCACCATGTAGGGCCCCACCTTGCGCGGTCCCTTCTGGCGCGCGGTATCGGCGCACCACACGACGTTCTCGGTCGATGCGCCGCCCGACCCGACGATCAGGCCGGTGCGCGGGTTGGAGACCTGGTCGTCGCCGAGCGCGGCGTCCGCGATCGCCTCGCGCAGCGCAAGGTAGTTGTATCCGGCACCGTCGCTCATGAAGCGCTTGAGCTTGCGGTCGATGAGCGTGTCGAGTTGCAGGTCGATCGGGCCATGGACGTGGCTGCGAAAGCCCATGGTCCGATATTCCTCGCTGAAGCGGATGCCGGAACGCCCCTCGCGCAGGGAGGCCAGCACCTCCTGCCGGCCGGTGCCGATGCTGGAAACGATGCCCATGCCTGTGACGACTACACGACGCATCTGGAAACCCGCCTAGAATGAGTCGGTTGAGGTGAAAAGGCCGACCTTGAGGTCGGTGGCCGTGTAGATGCAGCGGCCATCGACGGCCAGCGTCGCGTCGGCGATGCCCATCCTGAGCCTGCGCAGGATCACGCGCTTGAGATCCACGGTGTAGGTGACGAGCTTGTTCGTGGGCAGGACCTGCCCGGTGAACTTGACCTCGCCGACGCCGAGCGCGCGCCCACGCCCGAGACCACCCCGCCAGCACAGAAAGAAGCCGATCAACTGCCACATGGCATCGAGGCCCAGGCAGCCCGGCATCACCGGATCCGAGTCGAAATGGCACTTGAAGAACCACTGGTCGGGCGTGATGTCGAGTTCGGCGACGACCTGGCCGAGGCCTTTCGGGCCGCCGTCGCCCGTGATGCTCGTGACCCGGTCGATCATCAGCATCGGCGGCATCGGCAACCTTGCGCGGTCGGAACCGAACAGTTGACCGCTGCCGGCCAGCAGCAGTTCTTCGCGCGAATAGGCGTTCTTATTCATGGTTCCCCGATGTCCGGGCGGGACGCCGATCGGCTCCGACGGGCGACCCGGGCGAACGGGTCAGTCGGTCTAGCGTGCAGATTCTCGCTTTGACGGTCAAGCTTCACGGCCGGGCACGTGCGGCCTCCCGGCAGCCCCGGTCCCAGGCCCCGCACGAGCCTTTCACACCCATGTACTGGCGCAAGTGATCTTCATGAACGTCCACCATCGGCGCGCGGTCGTCGTTGCGCTGATCTGCACAACCCTGGCTCTCCTGGTGTCCGTCGACGCGGTCTACGAACACCTGCAGCGGGCATTGTCGGCCGCGGAGCCACTGATCGCCCGGCACCCTTTCATGGGTGCCATCGTCTTCGTGTTCCTCGCGGCCGTCTCGGCGATCCTCGCGTTCTTCTCGAGCGCGCTGCTGTTGCCCGCTGCTGTGTTCACGTGGGGCAACACGCTCACTCTCGGTCTGCTTTGGCTCGGTTGGCTGCTGGGCGGCATCGGCACCTATGCGCTGGGTCGCGGGTTGCGCAGGCCGCACGAGGAGGCGCCAGCGACCTCGAGCCAGTTTGAATTCTACCGGCAGCGCGTAGCGGGTGAAGCCACGTTTGCTGTGGTCCTGCTGCTCTGCCTCGCGCTGCCATCGGAGGTTCCCGGATACCTGTGCGGGTATCTGGGCGTGCGTTTCCGCACCTACTTTGCGGCGTTGGCCTTGGCGGAATTGCCTTACGCCGGCGGCGCCGTGCTGCTCGCCGATGGCGTAGTCAATCGCCACGTCGGCTGGCTGGTGGCGTTCGGCCTGCTCGGCGCCGCGCTCAGTCTGTATGCCCTGCGGGCACTGCACAGGCGGCTCGACCGGCCATCGTGACGGACGCTACGGCGCCAGGACCGCTGCCAGGTTCGCCGGAGTCGCCGGCTTGTCCTTGATCAACCTGCGCAGGAAGGGGATGAGCAGGACCAGCACGATGCCCACCGCAGTGCTGCCCCACCCCAGCCCGGCGAACAGCGTCGAATAGACCGGGTTGCTTGCCGCGGCCGTGGTACCCGTCGGTTCCGGAATCATCCCCGAGAAGTCGCCGGCGAACAGCGAGGCGAGGCCGGTGACGAGCATCCAGCTGCCCATCATGATTCCCTGGTATTCCCGCGGCGCCAGCTTGCCGATCATTGCGTAGCCGATCGGCGAGATCAGCAACTCGCCGACGCTCTGCAGCAGGTAGCTGAGGAACAACCAGAAGAACGCGGACCGGCCCGCTTCGTCGGCCAGGGATATTCCGACCGGCAGCGCCAGGAAGCCGAGGCCCATCAGGATCAGCGAGACGGCGAACTGCTGTGGAATGTCGATCTTCCAGCCACGCGCCCGCAGCTTGCTGAACAGCGCCGCCAGCAGCGGCCCGCCCACCACGATCGAGACCGTGTTGATGTTCTGCACCCACTGCGGCGCAATCTCGATGCCCCAGACGTGCAGATTGACGTTGTTGACGGCGAACAGCTGCAGGCCATTCGGTGCCATCTGGTACAGGGACCAGAAAACGAGCGAACCCAGCCCGAGGACGAGGTAGGCCCACATGTTGTTCTTCTCGCGCGGGTCGCGATGCTTCACCGTCAGGTAGACCAGCACGCCGGCCACCACGGCGCTCAGTGTCTTGAGGAGGGCCCCGGTCGGTCCGGTGTGCTGCAGCAGGATCCAGATGACCGGCGGGATTCCGAGCAGGATCGCCACGCCGGCGGCGAACCGGGCCTTTAACTGGCCGGGCGTCGCATCCAGCAGCGTCGTGTTCAGGTCCGCCAGGACCCTCCAGTTGACGACCGCCAGCACGATCGCCATGCAACCGCCGGTCGTCGCGAACAGGAACAGACGCGTGTAGTCTTCCGCCAGCTGGTAGTGGCCGGCCACCGCGAAGCCGACGAAGAATCCGAGGTTCATGCCGGCGTAGTTCCACAGGAAAGCGCTTTCCCGGCGGAGGTCCTCGGGCGCGAAGCGCTGCGTGAGCATCATGTTGATGCAGGTGACGTTCAGGCCGCTGCCGGTCAGGAAGAACGCCAGGCCCCAGTACATCGCGCCCGTCGAGCCGATGGAGATGCAGGCGCACCCGAGCACCTGCAAGGCCATGCCGCCGACGAACAGGTTCCGGTTGCTGAGGAAGCGCCCGCCGAGGTAGCCGCCAAACAGGTGCAGTCCGTAGTTGAAGGCGCCGAACAGGCCCATGGTCGCCGACGCCTCCCGGGCGGAGAAGTGCAGGTGCCGGGTCGCGTACAGCACCAGCGTCGAGTACAGCACCGCGAAGCCCAGGGTGGCGAATATCTGGATGAAGAACAGCGCGGCCGTGCCGTCCGGGACCTTCGTCAGCTGGTGCTTCAGGGACGGCAAATCACTCCCCCGCGAATTCGAAGTGCCTGGCGAAACAGCGGCGATCATAGCGCGGCGCCCCCGCCCCGCGGTACGTACGGTAGACTGCCTTGGTCGTATGGCCGGGCGGGCACCCAGCGCACACGCCTTTGATACACCTCAACACAGGAACCAGCAGTGCATACCAGAGCCGTCAGTAGCCAGCATGTCCGGACGGCGGCCGCCGGGTCGTTGCTTTGCCTGATAGGAACCGCGTTGCTTGCTGGGTGCGCCCAGCAGGCCAGCGTAAAGGGCGCGTGGCAGGACGGGGCGCCGCATGAACAGTCGTTCAAGAGGGTGCTGGTCGTCGGCGTCACCCCGCACCTCAACCAGCGCTGCAGTTTCGAATTCTTCATGGCATCGCAACTGAAGAGCGAGTCGGTGACGGCCATTCGCAGTTGCGACGCGGTCGCGCAAAAAGAACCGTTGAGCCTCGAGAGCATCGAGCAGGCGGTCGCATCCGTCCAGGCCGATGCCGTGCTGTCGACCCTTCTCGTATCCAAGGAGTTCGGAACGAAGGAAGGCGGCAGCCGGGAAACACGAGGCAGCGCGGTGTACAAGGCGACGGACGCCGGGTACGCGACAGGGTACTACGGTGCATACGGCGTGCCGGTCATCTACGGTGAGTTCACCACGGCGGCCGCCATGACGATTGCCGATCGCGAGGCCCGCGTCGCATCGCGGTTCTACGCAACGCGGGACAAGACCCTGATCTACACGCTGGATACGCAGGTTCGCGACAGCGAGTCGACCGATGCCGCTCTGCACGACATTGCGGCCGCGATCGCCAATCAGCTGCGCCGGGACGGGCTGACACGGTAGCGTTGAATCGTCAACTTCACGAAAAGACAGGCAAATGGGAGACGACTCATGCGCGTTGCAATCTCTCCTCCTGTCGGGATCGCTCTTGCATCGTTCCTGCTCCTGGTCGCGTCGCTTGCGGTATCAGGCTGCTCCGCCAAGAAGAACGGGCCACAGCCGTCGGACTCGATAACGACCAGCACTGCGTCGGCCACCGGGCCGGCAGCGTCCGAAGCTGAAAGCGAGGAGCCACTGCCGCCGCTGCCGTACGAATCGGCGCTGCCCGCGGCCGTGCTCGCCAGACTCAGCGAGCCCTTCACGGGCGACCTCGACGAGATGGTCAAGCGCCGGCTCGTCCGCGTCGGCGTCACGTACAACCACACGCTTTATTTCGTCGACCAAGGGGTACAACGGGGCGCGGCCTACGAGTACGGCAAGCTCATGGAGGACGAGCTGAACCAGCGGCGCAAGACCGGCAACCTGAAGGTTGCCTTCTGGTTCGTGCCTTTGCAGCGAGATCAGCTGCTGTCGGCGCTCGTGGACGGCAAGGTGGACATGGCGATTGCGCAGCTCACCGTGACGCCCGAGCGCCAGAAGCTCGTGGATTTCACAGACCCCGTCCGCAAGGACGTGGACGAGATCGTCGTGACAGGCCCCGGCTCGCCGCCAATCGCGTCGGTAGACGACCTGGCCGGGCAGGAGGTGTTCGTCCGCAAGTCCAGCAGCTATCACCAGAGCCTGCTCGCGCTCAACGAGCGGCTGCAGGCCGCGGGCAAGCCACCCGTGTCCATACGGGCGGCACCGGAAAATCTCGAGGATGAAGACCTGCTCGAGATGGTCAACGCCGGCCTGATCAAGATCATCGTCGTCGACAACTACCTCGCGGAGTTCTGGAAGCAGGTCCTCACGAACCTGACGGTGAACGACGCGGTCGCCGTGCGGACGGGCGGCACCCTGGCGGTCGCGATCCGCAAGGACAGCCCGCAGCTTGCTGCCGGGCTGAACGCCATCATCGACGAGTATGGGCTGGGCACGGCGTTCGGCAACACGATGGAGAAGCGCTACCTGCAGAGCACGAAGTTCGTGAAGGACGCCACCTCGGAGGCCGAGCGTCGGAAATTCCTGGCGCTGACGGAGTATTTCAGGAAGTACGGCGATCAGTACGACGTGGATTGGCTGCTGATGGCCGCGCAGGGATTCCAGGAGTCCGGGCTCGACCAGGGGGTGAAGAGCCCGGTCGGCGCGATTGGCGTGATGCAGGTGATGCCGGCCACCGCCAAGGACCTGGACGTGGGCGACATTTCCCGGCTCGAGCCCAACATCCACGCGGGCGTGAAATACATGCGGTGGGTCGTGGACGAGTACTACAAGGACGAGCCGATGGA
Organism: uncultured Gammaproteobacteria bacterium; assembly: GCA_963778185.1. Classification (GTDB taxonomy): domain Bacteria; phylum Pseudomonadota; class Gammaproteobacteria; order Steroidobacterales; family Steroidobacteraceae; genus RPQJ01. The sequence goes on from CAVZTF010000004.1 coordinate 499,134, forward strand.
CCGTCTCAACAAGGGGCTCTTCGCCTTCGCCTCCTACAACGCCGGGCCCGGACGCATCCGTCAGTTGCGGCGCGAGGCGGAGAAGCGCGGCCTGGACCCCAACGTCTGGTTCGGCAACGTGGAGCAGATCGCGTCCGAGCGCATCGGACGCGAAACAGTGACCTACGTGGGCAACATCTACAAGTACTACGTGGCCTATCGCCTGATCTCGGAGGACCAGGAGAGGCGTGCCGCCGCGAAAGAAGGGCTCAAATCGGAGAGCAGCAAGCCGGCCAGGTAAGCCCACGTCGGTGTAACGCCGCGCTTGGCCGGTGCGGGTGGCGCTACTCGAGGTCAATCCGCTTGTCGTGGAACACTTTGCGGAAACACGGGGCTTTGCGCCGGCCGAGGGCTGACACGCGTAGACTCGACGTGTTGTAACCCCTCGCCGTTGCAAGGGACCGGTGATCGCCTTGAAACGATTCCTGCACAATTCCCGCCGAGAGGCACGCGTCGTGGTCGCGTCGTGCGTCGTCGTCGTCGGCGCGCTGCTGCCTGCTCATGCGCACGCGGACTCCGTGAGCAACACCTGGCAGTGGGGCGCAACGGTTTACCTCTGGTTGCCGAGCATTGACGGCAAGACGGCTTTTCCGCCGGATGGCGGCGGGCCCCCGATCGATGTCAGTTCCGACGCGGTGCTCGACAGCATCAATTTCGTCTTCATGGCAGCGTTGGAGGGTCGCAAGGGCCGCTGGGGCGCGGCGACCGACGTCGTCTACATCGACCTCGGTGCGTCGCGAAAGGGGACGCGCGAGGTGAGCGTCGGGCCGGGAGACTTGCCGGCTGGCGTGGATGCCGACCTTCGACTCGACGTGATCGGTTGGCTCTGGACGTTGACTGGCAGTTATTCGGTACTGAAGCAGGAGAACGTGTCCCTGGACGTACTGGCGGGTGCACGGCTGCTTCAGCTGCAGGAGGAACTGCACTGGACATTCAATGGCGACATTGCGTCGCTGCCGGTGACGGAACGGACGGGTTCCAGCCGTGCCGAGGACACTTACCTGGACGCGATCGTCGGAGTGAAGGGGCGCGCAACCCTGGGCGCCGAGCACCACTGGTTCGTGCCGTATTACCTCGACGTCGGCGCCGGCGAGTCCGACATCACGTGGCAGGCCCGGGTCGGGCTCGGCTGCCGCTTCGAGTCGGTGGAGGTCCTCGGGGTCTGGCGTTATCTCGACTACGATCTCGGCAACGGCACGCCGATCCAGTCGGTCGAATTCAACGGGCCGGCCGTCGGAATCACCTTTCGCTTTTGAGCCAGCGCAGCGCACGCTGACCTGTTCGTCGACCGATGATGCCGCCCGTACCCAGGTTTACGCATCCGTTTCGTGCGGTCATCGCGTCAGCACTCGGCTTGGTGTTGCAGGGTTGCGCAGCCGAGGCGACCAGGCCTGCGCCGCCCTCTGCGCGCAGCGAGCAGGCGGTCGTGCCAGGCATGCCCGCAGACGTGCGCTACTGGGGCGACGATTCCTCGATGGCGTTTCGCGATTGGCTCGCAGGCTCCGATGACGAACTCGTCACCTGTTGTGATGGCCTGGTCGGGCGGCCACACAACTATCTCGTGATCTCGAGCGGTGGTGTCGAGGGAGCGTTCGGGGCCGGACTGCTCGTCGGCTGGACGGCAGCCGGCACGCGTCCCGAGTTTCAACTGGTCACGGGGGTCAGCGCCGGCGCGATGATCGCTCCGTTTGCATTCCTGGGGCCTGCGTATGACGGGGCTCTTCGCGAGATCCATTCGAGGTTTTCGTCGAAGGACCTGGTCGAGCGCCGCGGAGTGTTCGAAGCGCTGGCGGGCGATGCAGCCATGGATACGGCGCCGCTGCGCCGTCTGATCGACCGTTACCTCGGTGACGAGGAGGTCGCGCGAATCGCCGCCGAGGGACGCAGGGGCCGCAAGCTCCTCGTCGGCACGACGGACCTGAATGCGGCGCGGCCGGTGGTCTGGGACCTGACGAGAATCGCCGGCAGCGGGGCGCCTAACGCAAGGCAGCTGATCGGCGACATCATTCTCGCATCCGCCTCGATTCCCGGAGTGTTCCCGCCGGTGCACGTTGGTGTCGAGGCAGGAGGGGTGTGCTACGACGAGTTGCATGTCGACGGCGGCGTCTCGGCCCAGTTGTTCCTCAGTCCGCCCGGAGTCGAGTGGACGCGCGTCACGGAACGCCTCCACGTGACCGGGGTGCCGCAGGTGTACGTCATACGGAACGCGCGCGCGTATCCGCGATGGACTGCAATCCGCACGCGACTGTCGCCGATGCTCGAGCGGTCGGTCTCGACGGTGAGTCGCGAACCGCAAGGGCCGCCCGAATGGCAGGAGGTCGATCCGAGCGTTTCGCGGGTTCTACTGCGCTCGCTGTCGTCGTTGATCCTGACCCGCGGCTTCAACGACGCCGTCCGTGCCTACCTTGCAACGCACGGAGCGGAACTCGGCTTCAACCTGGCGCGAATTCCCGACGATTTCAGCTACGACTCGACGGAGTTCTTCGACCGTGACTACATGCAGGGACTTTTCGAGCGCGGCTATGCGATGGCGAAGGACGGCTACCCCTGGCTTCGAGGTGAGTTCGCGGCCCAGGAGTAGCCGGTCGGAGCCGATGAGCAAATGGCGCCGCTGAGCGCCCGCTCACTCCTTGTCGATGTTGATCCGCACGCTCTTCACGGTCGAAGTCACGAACTGCAGCGCGAACAACGGTTCGGCGGATTTTGTCTCGACCAGCACGTCTTCGCCGTCGTCGATCTCCGCCTCGTAACGGGCGGCGTCGAGTTGCTGCTTGAACGCGTGCTCGATGGCCCGCGCGACACCGTTCTCGCTCGTGTCATCGACGACGGCGACTCTGACTTCCTGCGTCGCTCCGCCCCTGGGCGTCACGTGAAACAGGATCTCACCGTCGGACTTCGCGCTCTCGCTCACCTCGATCCGCCACTTGCTGGAGTAACTGAGTTTGCCCGTGCCCTGCGGCGGGGATGCCGCGGTCTCTGTCGAGGCGGGCACTGCCGCTGGCACCTCCGAATTGGTCTGCGCTGCAGTGGAGGTGGCAATCGACAAGGCCACAACGGCGGCTGCGGCGAGCATCGGAGACTGGATGGTCATTTCAGAGCACCTCGTGAGGATCGGTGAACGTCTCGCGACTCAGTGTAGACGGCCTTGACACCCTCAATTCTCGTCATATAATGAGCGCTAACTCAGTGAGTAATAGCTCAATGAACGCTGCGAAAGTTTCCATCCCCCGTCCACGCACCCGCCAGCGAGAGGCGACCCGCCGCCAGTTGATCGAAGCAGGGCTGCGAGTGGTTGCCGCCAATGGTTTTGCTGGCGCTACGACGGCAGCAATCGCCAGGGCAACGGGCAAGGCGCACGGCACCGTATTCGTCCATTTCCCGACCCGCGACGCGCTGGTGGCGGAACTGGTGGAGGAGGTGGGCCGCACCATGTCGCAGCGCCTGTCCGAGATCCCCGCCGATTCACTCGACGTCGGCGAAGTGCTCGATGCGCACCTCGCGGCCCTCGCCGATCATGAGGAGATCTATGCCCGCCTGCTGCGCGAGGCGGCGGCCTTGCCGCTGGTCGCGCGCGCCCGGGTGTTCGCGCTCCAGTCCGGCATCGCCTGGCGGCTGCGAGCCGCCCATGCACGCGACGTCGCGCGCGGCGCGGCCCGCGCCTTCGATCCGGTTGCGCTCGCCAACGTCTGGATCGCGCTCACCAATCATTACCTGTTGAACCGCGACCTGTTCGCTCCCGACGCGAGTGTGATAGCGATGCGAGGCGCAGAACTCAAGGCGCAATTCCTCGAGATCATCCGTCCGTGAGGTGCCCCATGTCAGATACCCATTGCCCGTCCTGCGGTTCCTGCGGCTTTCCGATGCGGGTGCCCGCGGATTTCGCTGGCGGCAGGACCGATGCGGCGTATTGCTGCGGCTGTGGCGACGAAACGGGCCGACTGAAACCCTATGACGAAGTCCTGCAGGTGAACACCGAGTACCTGGTGCGCCAGCAAGGCCTGGACGCGCGAGCCGCTCGCGAGATGGCCCGTGCCCTGCTCGCCAGCATGCCGGCCTGGATGCACCGTGTCTGACTGCCGTCTGCGCTACCGCGAGGAATCGCACATGCCTTCACCTTCCATGGTCGCGCCATTGTTCGTAGTCGCGGGTCTCGCAGGTGGCGTGGCGCAGGCCTCGCCAGTCCCGCCGCCGCTGATCGCCGAGGCGCAGTTGCGGGCCATCCATCATCGCTTCGTCGACGCATTCGTCGTGGACAACGGCGACTTCATGGACGCGCTGATCGGCGAGGACTTCCAGTACATGGACCGCGACGGCGCCTGGCTTCATCGCGCCGACTTCCTCGCACGGATGCGCCAGCCGGCAACGCTCGGCGGAGCGTCCTACGAGGATGTGCGCGTGCGCCTGTTCGGGCACGTGGCCGTGGTGCATGCGGTGTTCGACGGCATGGGCAAGGACGGCATCGTGTCGAAGGCCCGCGGCACGAACGTGTATTTCTGGGATGGCACGGCCTGGCGCCTGGTGAGTGCGCAGAACACGCCGCTCAAGGACGGCGTGGCGGTGCAGCAGCGCACGGGCATCGCGCCTGCGCACCTGCCGTGGCAGGGACGGGACCCGACCGGCAACGACCTCGCCGTGCTGCGGACGCTCAACGAGAACTACGTCCAGGCGTTCCGCGCAGCGGACGTGGCCTGGTACGACGCGCACCTCTCACCGGACTACGTGGTCGTCTACGGCGACGGCTCATTCCACGACCGGGCGGCCGCGTTGGCCGATTTTGCCGAGCCGTATTTCGCCACCCACATGAAGTCGTTTCCGGTGCACGACGTGAGCATCCGTCGCTACGGCGACGTCGCCTTGATCCACGCCGAGAACGACTACGAGACCAAGGACGGCCGCAAGGGCATCAACCGCTACACCGACCTCTGGCTCAAGCGAGCGGGCAAGTGGCGCTGCATCGCCGCCCACATCACCGTGCACAAGGCGGCGACGGTCTAGGGCTGCCGCGCAGGTGCCGGTCGAACCTCGGATGCGGGTGTCAACGACGCCGGGTGCCGTGCGTTGTTACGGTCATGCTCACGCGACCAGTCCGCAAAGGCGTCTCGAAAGTTCAAGTCGCCTCCGTGCTCGGTGCCCTCGCCCTCACTGCGTGTGTCCCGAGCCCCTACCTCCTGGACCCTCCGCAGGCAGGCTATTACGACGGCGCGTATGGCTACCATTCGCCGGCGGAGCTCGGCTACTACGGGTATCCGGGTTACTACGCGCAAACCCGCTACCCATCGCGCATTGATCGTCACGACCACGGTCACGAGCGCGGCCACGACCGCTACCGGAACCACGATGATCGGCGGCCACACGACGATCGCGACAGGCAGGACCGTGACGGGCGTGACGGACGCCACGACCATGGCCGGCCGGATGGAGATGGCGCAAGACCGCCTCCCAACCGTCCGCCTCGCCCGGACGCGACCCCGGTTCCGCCACCGCCGCGTGTCACGCCTCGGGCGGGCTCAGGCTCTCCTCCGCAGACGCGCGAACCGCGTGAGCCGCGGCCGCCTACTCGTCGAGGCGCCGAGACCCGCCCGGGCAACCGGCAGGTCCTGGAATGAGGCTTCCCTGAGGGCGTGCCGTGAGGTGCAGCGCCACCCCGAGCACCGCCATCGCCCAGACGATCACCGGACTCGACGGCAGGTCGGTCACGAGCGAGACCCCCAGACCCACGAGGTAGCTCGCCAGCGCCACCAGATAACCGACCGTCAGTTGCCGGTGCCGCCCGTGCCGATACGTCGCGAGCGCGGGCACGATCAGCGTCGTGAATACGAGATAGACGCCCACCAGTTGCACCGACATCGTCACCATCAGGGCGAACAGCGCGTAGAAGCCGATGCTGCCGATGCGTTCCCGCCAGCGGAACCAGACCACCAGGAAAACCGCAGTCAGCACCGCCGCACGTACCAGTTGCTCCGTCGACACCCAGAGAATCTGCCCGGCGAGCAGGTCCTTCAGCATCTCGCCACCGTGCGGGTTGTTCGCGAGCAACAGGATCTGCCCCGTCGAGGCCAGCACGAACAGCACGCCGATCAGGGCCTCCTGCACCTCGGGGCGCCTGCGCTCGGTCCACGTCAGCAGCAGGGCGCCGAGCAGTGCCGCGGCGAATGCGGCCGCCTGCGTGGTCCAGCCCTGCAGTTCGAGGCCGAACGAATGCGCGGCGATGACACCGAGCCCCGCCACCTGCGCGATGGCAAGGTCGATGAACACGATGCCACGCCTCAGCACCTGCTGGCCGAGGGGCACGTGCGACAGCAACACGAGGGCGCCGGCCACGAGGGCGGGCCAGAGGATGCTTAAGTCTGCGCTGAATTCGTTCATTTGGCGGTCGCCAGGAGCCGGTTGAGCGTGTCGTCGAAGAGACCGAACAGGTCCCTGGCCTCGGGTGTGCCGCCCACCGAGAATGGCAACGTGACGACAGGCGCCTTCACACGCTGCGACAGCCACTCGGCCGCCTTCGGATCGTTGTAGGCATTGCGCAGGATCGCTCTTGGCGGCGCCGACCCCAGCCGCGTCACGAGTCCCGCAAGATACCCCGCGCTCGGCGGCACGCCGGGCTTCGGCTCGATCGCCGCCAGCTCCTTAAGGCCGAGCCATTGCACGAGGTACGTCTGGTCCTTGTGGATGACCACGACCGGCAGGCCCTTGAGCGGCTCGACACGGGATGTCCAGCGCGCCATCGCCTGCTGCCATCGCGCCTGGAAGTCCGCGCCGCGCGCCTGGTAGTGCGACGCATTCGGCGCGTCGATGGCGGCGAGCCGCGCCGTCAATGCCTTCGCCACCAATGCGACGTTGCGCGGATCGAGATGGGCGTGCGGATTACCCTGGGGGTGGATGTCGCCCATCGAACGGTCGACGGTCGTCGGGGCATCGACCAGGTGCAGGACCGAGGTCGCTTCGAAGTAACCGGGTGAGCCCGGCCGGATCCGCGCATTGCCGGACTCCTGCAGCAGCACCGGCAGCCAGCCGATCTCGAGCTCGGCGCCGTTCGCGACGACGAGGTCGGCCGTGCGGGCACGGGCGACGAGACTTGGCTTGGCGTCGACGCTGTGCACGTCCTGCAATGGACTGGTCGCGGTGTAGACGTCGACCTTGTCGCCGCCGAGTTCGGTGGCGAGTGCACCCCAGTCGGACGTCGTCGCGAGAATCCTGATCGCCGCGTGGGCCGGCAGTGCAAAGGCCAGCGCGCACGCAAGGCACATGCCGCGGATCAATCGGTTCATGGCGGGCTCCTAGAACTTGTGGGCGCCATGGGCGCCGATCGCGTAGATGTACTGGATGAGCAGCTGCCGATCGGTCCCCGCGTCACGCGCGTCGTCCCAGGCGTATTGCGCACGCAGGCGTGAGAACTCGCTCGGACTCCAGTCGATCATCGTGGTGAGGCGGGTGGGCGAGCCGGGCAGCAACACCGGGAAATCCGCCGCGAGCAAGTCGCCCTGCTCAACGAGGCCAATGCGCGTCGAGCCGGTGTCGATGTCGTCGTAGCGCAGGCCCACGCGCCAGCGCGGCACGAACTGATAGACGCCCTGCGCGTACCAGCCGGATTGCCGGCTGTGGTAGCGGCCACTCGCGCCGCCGCCATCGATGTCGAACGCGAGGTCGCCATCCTCGGTGCGCTGCAGGTACTCGGCCTGCAGCTTGAGCATGCGCCGGCGCGTGTCGCCCGCCGGCGTCCACTTCAGCGTCGCGTCCGCAACCCAGGTGCTCGAGCTGCCCGTGAAGGCGTTGACGACCGGACGGCCGGCGCTGTCCACGTCTTCGTACGTGCGCTGCTCGGCATCGAGATCCAGCCACGAGATGCCGGCGCGCCAGCCGATGGAGTCGCCGATATCGCTGCCGACGTGGGCGAACAGGGTGGCGCCGTTCAGTCCGTTGCGGTCAAGCCGGGTGCCGGGGAAGCCACTTCCATTGCCGGTCTCCGCGCCGAACTCGAGGAACACGTCGGTCGGCGCCAGCCATTTCACCTGCAGGCCGTCCTGCGCGTACTGGCCGCCGAAGAACGCCTGGTAGGCGAGCGGCTGGTCGGCGAAATCCCAGGCGTGCGCGTGGATCTCGTTCAGGTAGCCGAGGCCCGAGTAGAACCGGCCACCCTTGACGTTGAAGCCCGCCGGCAGCGAGGTCGTTCGGAAGAATGCCTCCTCGACGCCGAGCTCGCCCTCGCCGGACAGCGCTGCCGTGAGGCTTGCCGAGAAGTAGGGATCGACGCTCGCGGAAAACGTGATCTCGGACTCGCCAAGATTGAAGCTGCGTTCCCCGGGGCCTGTTTCGCCGCCGCTCGGCATGACGCCGGCGAAGTGGTAATCGGCTGGATCCTGCGAGAGATCAGCGTAGTTACCCGTGAGTATCACCGAGATCGCGGGGTTGAACGCCGACGCAGCCCGCGCAGGGGCGGAGGGCTGCGGGGCAGGGGGCTCGGCCGCGGCAACCTCGGCCGCCACGGTCGAGGCGGATTCGAGCTGGTCGATGCGGGTCTCGAGCGCCGTCACGCGCACCGCGTACTCGGCCTTGAGTGCCGCGATCTCGGCGCGCAACGCGGCAACGTCGTCAGTGGCCCGCCCGGTGGCGGGTAGCAGTACCCCCGCAATGGCGGCGGAAGCAATGAGTCGGGATGCAGGTCCCATGGGAATTTTCCTCGTCAGACGATGGCAGGCCGGCCGTCGGGCAGCCGGACTCGGTCAAGCGGAACTGCCGGTCAACGAGGAGGAGCGCGGGAGCGAAAAGCGTAGTGATGTCTGCGGTCGGCCGGGGCACGGACCTCACTCAACCGCAGTAGCCTGCGGGCCTGGACCGCAAGGACGAATACGATGGACGCGGCTGCACCGAGGACGAGCAACGGGGCATGCGAGACGCAATCGGTGCAGAGCGGTGCGTGCTGGCCGGGCAGGGCGGGCGTGTCACGGTCCCCGAGATGCGACAAGGCATGGATCTGCGCTACCGACTGCGCGACGCACAACGCAATCAGCGCCAGGAAGACCGCGAAGTTTCGCCGGCGACCGATCAAGGTCCGTACTCCTTGCCAGGGCGACATGGTATCCGAACCCGCGCTGGAATGCCCCCGGGGCGCCCGGCAGCTGTCATTGCATGAAGAGTCGGATGGACCTGCAGACGGACAGGAGTTGCGGCGAACCCATGCCGCCGACGATGTTCCGGATGACGGAGGACATGACTTGAACCGCACCGGCCATGCCGAGGTTCGCCGACTGCTCGGTGACGAATCCGGCCTGGGCGAGCTTCAGCGGTTTCATGAAATACGCATCCATCCCGGTGCGGGTGAGCTCCACGACGATGTCGGCCAGGGCCTGCCGATGCCTGGTGGGATCCTGCGAGGACTCGATGCTGTCGAGAACGCCGAGGATCTTTTTGCGGAGGGCGACTGGATAGTGGAAACGAAGTGAGGGTTCCGCGGCGGCCACTGGCCGCCTCGGGCGTGCCCGCTCAACGCCTGGCTTCGGACTGGTGCTCGGGGATGTCTTCCTGGGTTGGGCCATGACGATTCCTTCGGTGGGCGACGGACCATGATGCCCGATCGGGCTCAAGGCTGCAGCGAGGCCGCATAAGCGGCCGCCGAGATCATGTCCTCGACGTTCATCTGCGCCACCACGGGCATCATGGCCTGGCCGGTGGGAGCAGCACGCGCATCGGTCCTGAACGCGAGTAACTGGCGCACGATGTAAGTCGGAGAGCGGCCCGCCAGCGGCGGGATGTCGCCCACGCCACGCAGGTCGGCACCGTGGCAGCTCGAGCATGCGAGAGCGGTTCCGCCCAGGCCGACCTGTGCGATGTGGCGGCCGCGAGCGACACTGCCTGCCGGCACGTAGGCGCGGTATGCCGCCGCGGAATCGCGCAGTTCATGGCGCTCGGGGTCGATCGCAACTTCGACGATACGCTGTCCGAGTTGCTCGGTGTCCGCGTCGCTGGTCCGGACGTAGAGCCAGCTGGACTCGCGCGTCTGCGGAATCTGCATCGTCTCGACGACCTCGACACGACGCGTCAGGCGCAGCTGCGAGAAATACGCCGCGGCCGATGCGATCTCCGCGTCGGTCACGTTCTGCGCCGACGAAAGCATCAGTTCCGTCGGCAGGTACGACCCGTGCCACGCGCTTCGCCTCGCTCCGCTGCGGAAGTCGGCGAGCTGCGCCTTGATGTAGGCGGCCGACAGGCCCGCGAGCGCGGCATTCTCGGGCCGACCCTGTCCCTCCGGTAAGTGACAGTATGCGCAGGCGTACACGTCGGGCTTCCTGCCTTGCGCGACGACGTCCGGCATCGGGGGATGTTGGTCGGGATGCCAGTCGGGCGGCGCGAACAAGTTGGTAACCTGCGCCCGCGTGAAGGTCCGGCTGCTGTTGGGCAGACACAGTAGCTTGTCCTTCGCGGGCGGTAGTACCGTGGCTGCGGCATCCGACGTGTTGCCCGGATAGGGCCACGCCGGTACCACGAAACCGTCGTCCGCCGCCAGTGCCACGGCCGCGACCGACAGCATCGTCGTCGCGGCAATCAGTTTGATGCCCATGAACTTCTGCCGATTGCCCGCCAGGCGACGCAACTGCTACCTGCGGCTATTTTGCGGCCTGGTATCGGACGCGGACCGCGGCGATGAAGCCGGGTGTCTCCGCATCACGGCGCCGGGCGATCGCCTGCACGTGCGGGTTTTCGCCTAGGCGTTTCAGCAGTTCACGGGCGGCGGGAAGATCGGCGAGCAGGTCGAGGCCGAACTGCCGCTGGACGACCATCGCGGCGAGGTCCACGGAATACAGGAACACGATATCGGCCAGGGTGACGCTGTCGCCGGCAACGTACGGCGCAAACCTGCCGTGACGCTTGAGTGTCGCAAAGCCGGCCACCAGGTCCGCGCGAGCCTTGTCCTTGATCGCTTCCGGCACCGTCATGCCGAAGACCGCTTCGAGGAAACACGCGCGTGCGGGCAACTCGACGTAGAGCTCGATCTCCTTCATCAAGGCGCGCGTCCGCGCCTTCTCGAACGGGTCCGCCGGCAGCAGCGGCTTGCCGGTGCCGTGATCTTCGAGGAACTCGAGGATGACGCTCGCCTCGTTGATGAAACCCCGTGGCGTTTCCAGGCACGGCACCTTGCCGCGCGGGCTCTTCGCGAGGAAGGCCGGGCTCTGCTCGGGGTACGCCACCACGTACTCGAACGGCACGCCTTTCTCCAGCAGCGCCAGATGGACCATGTTCGTGTAGTTGCTGACCGGGAACCCGTGAAGTCTGAACAAGGTGTTCTCCATGGCTGGGACCGCTTACTCGTGCCGCAGCGCGTCGATCGGGTTGAGGCTCGCGGCCCGTCGCGCCGGAAAATAGCCGAAGATCACGCCGATGGCGGCCGAGAAGACGAACGACAGCAGGTTGATGCCGGCGTCGAACAGGTAGGGCACGTTCATTGCGTTCGCGAGGATCATCGAGGCGACGGTGGCGAGCGCGATGCCGACCACGCCGCCGAGGCTCGACAGCACCACGGCCTCGATCAGGAACTGCAGCAGCACCTCGCGCTCCAGCGCGCCGATGGCGAGGCGGATGCCGATCTCGCGCGTGCGCTCGGTGACCGACACCAGCATGATGTTCATGATGCCGATGCCGCCCACCAGCAGGCTCACCGCCGCGACCGCGCCGAGCAGCATGGTGAGGATCTTCGTGGTGCTGGTGAGGGTCTCGGCAATCTGCCGCGTGTCCATGACGCGGAAATTGTCGTCCTCGTTCTCGGCGATGTTGCGCCGCTCGCGCAACAGCAGGGTGATCTGCTGCTTGACCGCGTCGATGGAGGAGCTGTCCTTCACCGAGATGGTCAGCCGGCTGATGTCCTGGCTGCCGCTCAGGCGGCGTTGCACGGTGCGCAGCGGCATCAGCACGACGTCGTCCTGGTCCTGGCCCATGGCCGACTGGCCCTTGGCCCTGAGCAGTCCAATGACGTCGCAGGAGAACTGCTTGATGCGGATCTCGCTGCCCACCGGGTTCTGCTTGCCGAACAGCTTCTCGCGCACGGTGTCGCCGATCACGCAGACCGCCTTGCCGCTGCGTTCCTCGGCCTCGCTGAAGTCGCGGCCGGCCGCGATGTCCCAGCTGGCCGCCTCGAAGTAGTCGTTGGTACTGCCGGTGACCGACGTGGACCAGTTGTTGGCCTGGTACACCGCGGTCGCCGACCGGGTCACGACGGGTGCGACGAGCCTGGCACCGCTGATCTGGTTGCGGATGGCGTCGACGTCGGCGCTCCTGAAGCTGGGTGCCGGCTCGGCGCCGGGACCGAAGCGCTGGCCCGGCATCACCATCAGCAGGTTGCTGCCCATGCTGGAAATCTGGTCGGACACGGAGCGAGTCGCGCCTTTGCCCAGGGTCACCATCGTGATCACGGCAGCGACGCCGATCACGATGCCGAGGATGGTGAGAATCGAGCGCATCAGGTTGCGCCGGATCGCGCGCAGCGCGAGCAGCAGGGTGATCCACAACATCAGGCGGCCTCCCCGTTGCGGCGGTCGCTATCGACCTGGCCGTCGACGAAGCGGACGATGCGCCTGGCATGCGCCGCCATGTCCGGCTCGTGGGTGACCATGAGCACGGTGATGCCCAGGTCGCGATTGAAGCCGCCGATCAGTTCCATGATCTCCTGGCTGGTGTGGGTGTCGAGGTTGCCGGTGGGCTCGTCCGCCAGCAGCACGGCGGGGCGGGTGACGATGGCGCGCGCGATCGCGACCCTTTGCTGCTGTCCACCCGAGAGCTCACCCGGCGTGTGGTGTTCCCAGCCCTGCAGGCCGACCTGCGCCAGCGCGGCACGCGCGGCGGCATGGCGCGCTGCGGCCGGCTCGCCGCGGTAGATGAGAGGCAGCTCGACGTTTTCCAGCGCCGTGGTGCGCGCCAGCAGGTTGAAGCCCTGGAACACGAAGCCGAGGTAATTGCGCCGCAGCAGGGCGCGCTGGTTGCGCGACAACTGCTCGACGCGCACGCCCTCGAATTCATAGCTGCCACTGGTGGGCGTGTCGAGGCAGCCGAGGATATTCATGACGGTGGACTTGCCCGAGCCGCTGGGGCCCATGACGGCGACGAATTCGCCGCTCGCGACGACCAGATCGATGCCCTTGAGCGCCTGGAGTGCGGCCTGCCCCTGGCCGTACGTCTTCGTGATGCCGGACAGCCTGATCAGGGCCGCTTCGGTCATGGCCGCGTGCCCAGGGACTCCGTGATCACCTGCATGCCGGCGTCGAGCGGTCCGCCGGTGATCTCGGTCAGCCGACCGTTGGTCGCGCCGGTCTGCACGTCGACGGGCACGGGCCGGCCGTCGCGCAGCACCCAGACGCGTGGCGTGGCCCCGTTGGTCGTCACCTTGACCTTGCGGGGCTCGCGTGGAGGCCGCGGCATCAACTTGCTCACCACGCTACCGCTCGACTTGTCCTGCACCGTCTCGGTCGTGGTCGACGGAGTGAAGCGCAGCGCGGCGTTTGGCACCAGCAAGGCATTCTCGCGCGTGAGGGTGGTGATGTCGGCGGTGCCGGTCATGCCGGGACGCAGGCTCAAGTCGTCGTTGGCCACCGCGAGCACCGTGAGGTAGGACACCACGTCCTCCTCGGCCCGGGCACCGAAGCCCACACGCGTGATCACCGCGCCGTACTCGCGGCCCGGCCAGGCGTCCACGCTGAAGGTGGCCGGCTGGCCCACTTTCACCTGGCCGACGTCGGCCTCGTCCACGTCGACCTGCAACTCCATCTTCGAGAGGTCCTCGGCCAGCGTGAAGAGCACCGGCGCCTGGAAGGAGGCGGCCACCGTCTGCCCCGGCTCGATGTCACGCAACAGCACCACGCCGTTGATCGGCGAGCGGATGTTGGCCTTCTCGACATCCGTATCGTTCGATTGCAGCTCGGCCCGCGCCTGGACGACACCCGCGCGCGCACTGGCCTCGTTGGCCTCTGCGCGCTTGAGGTTGGCCTCGGCCGTGTCCATCTCGGTACGCGAGGGAACCTTGCCGCCGGACAGCTGCGACACCTGCCGGAAACGCGCCAGCGCTGCGCGCGCCTCGGCGACGGTCGCCTGGGCCTGCAGCACCTGCGCATCGGCGGCGGCGAGGCCTGCCCGGGACCGTGCCACGGCGTCCTCGAGCTTCGACAGGTCGAGACGGGCCAGCAGCTGGCCTTGCGTCACTTCGTCGTTGTCGTCCACGAACACCTGCTCGACGATGCCGGACAGCTCGCTGCCCACGTCCACCTGGTTGGTCGGCTGCAGGTTGCCGGTGGCCGACACCTTGACCACCAGCGTGCCGATCGTGGCCGGCTCGGTCGTGTAACTCGGCGTGGTCGAGTCCTTTCCGGAGCGCAGGAACCACACGGTCGCCAGCACGATCACGATCAGTGCGACCGCGATCCACAACCGCCGACGCGAGAGCAGCCCGGGTGACCGAGCCTCGAGAATCCCTTGCAAGGCGCTGCGTCGGGGGGCTTGCGGCGTGTCGGCGGCGTTCATGGAGTGTCCTTGCTGGCCGCAGCGGAAGCGGAGGAAGGGGACCACCCTCCGCCCAGCGACTTGTACAGACTGATGACCGCGAGCACGCCGTCGGCGCGTGTCCGGGCGAGGCTTTCCTCGACGGCCAGGACGGTGCGGTCGGTCTCGAGCACCGACTGGAAGTCGACGAGCCCCGCGCCGTAGCGCTCCTGCGCCAACCGGGATGCGATCCGCGCCGACTCGACCGCTCGCGTCAGCGCATCGTCACGAATGCGGTTGCGGGAAAACGCAACGAGGGCGTTCTCCACGTCCTGCAGGGCAGCGAGCACGGCCTGCTCGTAGCTCACCTGCGCCTGTTCGCGCACGGCTTGCTGGATATCGACCTGATTGCGCAATCGTCCCGCCTCGAAGATCGGTGCCGTGATGCCGCCGAGCAGCGACGACACGGTCGCGCCGTCGTCGTCGAGCGCGCCCGCGGACAGCGCTTCGACCCCGACCGATCCCGACAGCCTGACCGACGGATAGCGTGCCGCCTCGGCCACGCCCACGCGGGCGGTTTCTGCCGCGAGCCTGCGCTCGGCCGCGCGGACGTCGGGTCGTTGACGCAGTGTGTCGGCCGGGATGCCGACCGCCAGTCCGTCCGGCACCCTGGGCAGGTTCGCGCTCGCATCGAGGCGCGCGTGTAGCGCATCCGGCGGCTGGCCGAGCAGGGCGTCCAGTCGGTGCTCGGCCTCCGCCAGGCTGGTTTCGAGGCTCGGGATCAGCGCTCGGGTCCGTTCGCGATTGGTGCGAGCCTGCTCGACGTCCTGCGCGCTGGCCAGCCCGGCCATTTCACGCCACTCGGTGAGTTGCAGCGTCTCGGACTGGCTGGCGAGGTTGTCGTGCGCGATGCGCAGCAGGGCCTGCTGTACCCGCACCTCGACGTAGTTGGCCGCGACCTCGGACACGAGGGTGACGCGGGTGTCGTCCAGGTCGGCGACCGCGGCTTCGAGATCGGCCTCGGCGGCCTCCACGCTGCGCCGCACGCCGCCGAAGACGTCGAGTTCCCAGCTCGCGTCGAACCCTGCGCTGTAGAACTCGCGTGCGTCGTAACCGCCGGAGTCACTGGCAGCCTCGGTGCGGCTGCCGGACGCAGTGGCGGACACGCTCGGATACCGGTCGGCGGCGGCCACCGCGCGACGCGCTCGTGATTCGCGCAGACGTGCCTGCGCGCTGCGCAGGTCCGGGCTTGCCTGTAACGCTTCGTCCATGAGTGCGCAGAGCAGGGGATCCTCGAGGCGTCGCCACCACAGGCTCAGGTCGCCGGGTGTCGTGGCCCGCGTCGCGGTGTCCAGCCGGCTCCAGGCGGCCGGTACCTCGTCGCTGGGCGGCGTGTAATCCGGGCCGACCGTGATGCAACCCGCGAGGCCGAGGATTGCAAGCGTGGCGAGCGGACGGGCGCGGCGAATCCTCATGCGGGGCAATGCGGCATGTCGAGGGTAGACTCGGTCGGCGACCCGGTACCCGACGGGCTCTATTCCTCAGTCTCCACGTCTTGGTCGTCGCCGCCGCAGGCGCCGGACTTCTCTTCGTCGCCGATCTGCTGCATCGCCGCCTGGTTCTTGCGGTAGAAATCCACATTCGCCATGTCGACCTCCGGCGGCAGCTTTCCGCCCGGCTGCTCCAGTGCCCAGGCGGCAAGCCCGGCCTGCAGGACCGACATCGAGAACACCACGAATTCGCGCGGCGGCATGCCTGCGGACCGGAGCGCCTCGACGACGCCTGGCGTCGACACGAGCCTGGCGACCGCGGCGTCGATGCTGGTCACGTTCTCGCCGTCGTCATCGTCGTCGTCGCCGCAGGCGCCGGGTGCCTGCCCTTCGAGCTTGGAGACGTTGCGGACGGCGTGGCTGTATCTCTGCAAACCGGCGTCCGTCAGCCGGTAGGCGCTGATTTCCCTCGCGTCGGCATCGGCCAGCGTCGCCGACGAGGGGAACCAGGCGAGCGCGAGGGTGATGGCGAGCCACGACGCACGAATGGGACGGGAAAGCGCGAACATGCCGGCCTCCGGACCAGGTGGAAGGCAGGCGATGCTATCACGGGTGCGTCCGGGGCCCTCGAGGCGTCAGGCGGCTGGTCGAAGCCCCGTACCGGCCCGTCGCAGTGCGCGGGTCAGTTGGCGCGCTGCAATTCCTCGGCGACGAGGGCCAGCAACTGCTGCTGGCCGAAGCTCGGCAACGGCCGCCCGTTGACGAAGTATCCCGGGGTCGCCGTAACCTTGAGCGCCATGGCGTCGCTGCGATCCTGCGCGATGCGCTGCGCGACCTCGGGCGCACTCATGTCGGCCGTGAGCCTATCGATCTCCAGGCCCACGCCCGAGATGGCCTGCATGGCCAGTTCCGGCTGCACGGTATGATTGGGCGCCCAGGAAGCCTGCGACGCGAGCAGGGCTTCGAGCGTCTCCCAGTACTTGTCCTGCCCGCGGCTGGCCTCGAGCAGCCTGACCACGTAGTCGGAACCGTCGTGGAAGGCGACGTGCCGCAGCGACAAGCGGATGCGGCCCGGGTTCTGCGCCATCAGTTGCTTCACCAGCGGGTAGAACTGGGCACAGGTCTCGCACGCCGGATCGATGAACTCGACGATGTGCACTCGCGCGCCCGGGTCGCCGAGGGTGGGCGCATGGCTGCTCACGAGGGCGGCCTGGTTCGTCACGGTCGTCGGTGCCGCTGCCGGCGTCGGCGACATCTTTCTTTCGTTGAGGATCATCGCGGCGGCGCTGGCCAGCAGCAATCCCACGATGGCGCTGACGACGATGACCCATCGACGGGTCTGTCGCGTTTGCTGCGTAGCGTCGGTGGCGGACGGACGGGGTGGCTGGCTGTCGCGGTTTCTCTGGGTCTTTCGGCTCATCGGGACTCCTGTCAACTCGCGTAACTTCGCTGGTCTGGCGGAGAACTATACGGGGCTCCCGCAGCGCGTGCCGAATCGGTGGCGTATGCTTCATGAAGCGAAATTGCGGCGTATCCGTCGCGCGAACCAGGAGGGCGCACCACATGCAGATCACGGATATCCTCAACCAGATGGGCGGGATCCAGTCCATGGCCCGCGAACTCGGCATCGACGAATCGCAGGCCGCGACGGGCGCCGCGGCGTTGATTCCGGCGATCCTCGGCGGCTTCAAGAAACAGGCGCGCGCCCAACCGACCGGCCTCGAGGGACTGGCCGGGATGCTCGGCGGCCTTGGCGGCGGCGGGCTGCTGGACGAGGTGCTGGGTCCACAGCCGACCAACGTCGGTCATGGCAACGATGTCCTCGGCCAGATTTTCGGGTCGAAGGAGGTGAGCCGCACGGTCGCGCAGGACGCTTCCACGAAGACCGGGCTCGACCCGGCGCTGCTCAAGAAGATGCTGCCCATCCTGGCGATGCTGGTGGCCGGCTACATGGCACGGCAGGGAGGCACAGCTGCATCCGCGTCCGCAGCTCCGCAGTCCTCCGGCGGAGGCCTCGGCGACCTGCTGGGTGGCATGCTCGGCGGCGGGCGTCCAGCGGCCACGGGCGGGCCGGGCGGACTCGCCTCCATGCTCGACCTCGACGGCGACGGCAATCCGCTCGACGACATCCTCGGGATGGCGGGCAAGCTGATGCGCTGATGCAGCTTGAGGTTACGTTTTGAAAGTCTAGGTAACCTACTGTGTACGTTTAAATAAATCAGGCCCTCATGAGAGGGCCTGAAGGCGGACGCCAGACCGGAAATGCCGGCCCGCGTCGGCCATCGTTCAGTCGAGCAAGTCCTTCGGTACGTTGCCGCCGTTGTCGGCAATCTTCTTGAGGACGGTCTTGTGCAGCCAGATGTTCATCTGGGCGGAGTCGCCCATCTTCTCGGCCGGGCAGCCGAGTTCCACGGCGAGTTCCTTGCGGGCCGCGAAGCTGCTGTCGATGTCGAGGAGCTTCAGCAGGTCGACGATCGAGGTCTTCCAGTTGAGTTTCTGGGGGTTGGCCGCCGCGAGTTTCTCCAGCTGCGCCACCACGTCGACGACGGCAATGGGCTTCGGCGGAGGAGGTGCCACGGGCGTGCCCGCAGGCGCCGTCCTGGGCGCGCCCGGGGCCGGAGCCGGTACCGGCTCTGCCGCCGCTTTCTTGATGCCCAGTTTCTCGAGGATCTTGCCGAAAAAGCTCATTGAAACCTCCTTGCTTTACGCATTGGGTCACCGGCTAGATTGCGCCGCCGGGCTTGGCCCCGCAATGCGGGGTTCCGCTATCACGCGGCCACGTCCGGGCCTCGCGAGTGGCGGCGGCGCACCAGGGCGCGCAGCACGAGACCGGCAGCGAGCCCGATGGCGACGTCCCGCACCGCCGTGAGCGAGCTCGTCAGCACTACGCCTGCGCAGCACGCCAGCGCGACCAGTGCGATCGCGACGCCCCCGGGGATCGGCACGGGTGCGGCTCCGTGGCGACGCCGCAGGACCAGGAGCGCGGCGCAGGTCGAGCCGTAAGTGATGATGCGTGCGATGACGAACACGGTCGCGATGTAGACAAACGTGCCCGTCACCGTGAGGAGCCATGATCCGAGCGCCATGACGACGATCGCGACCTGCGGCGTCCCGTGCAACGGATGCACGGCGGCGAGGCCCCGCGGCAGGTCGCCACTCGCGCCGAGCGCGTAGAAGATGCGCGGCGCCACCAGCATCGAGCCGGCCAGCCCCCCGGCGCAGGAGAACACGGCGGCGGCCACGATGACCGTGGCGCCGAGGGGACCGGTCAGGGCTTCCGCCGCGTCGGCGAGCGGTCGCGACGAATTCGCGAGGTCGGGAACGGTGGCGAAGCATGCGAGCATGAGGAACGCATAGAGCGCGCCGGCGATCATGACGCCGCCCAGAATGCTCACCGGAAGGTCACGGCGCGGATCGCGCATTTCGCCCGCGACGACGGCGGACTGCTCGAAACCGAAACAGGCGAAAAGCGCGAGCAGCAGCGCTTGCCCGAGCGCGGCAGGGCCCGCGGGCGACGACTCGGGCAGCGACTTCCAGCCGGCGAGCCACAGGCCCGCGGCGGCGAGGGGCAGCAGCGGCAGCAGCTTGGCGAGCGTGAGCAGGTTGCCTAACCCAGCGCCCTGGCGAACGCCGAGCAGGTTAGTCGCAGCGAGAATGGCGATGAACAGGGTGACCGCCGCGTTGCGCGTCCAGCGCGACTCGAGGGCCGGGAACAGCGCTGCCGCATAGTCGAGCATGATCACGGCAATCGCGGCGAACGCCGCAACCCGCGACAGCGCGAGCAGCCAGCCGACGGTGAAACCGGCGAGCGGGCCGAATGCGGCCCTGGCGTACACGGGCGGTCCACCCGTCGCGTCGAAGCGGCTCGCGACCTCGACCAGGCACAGCGCAAGCAGTGCGACGATCGCGAACGCCGCAAACAGCACCGCGAGACTGAAGCGGCCGGCGGCGGCTGCGACCGCCGACGGCATGGCGAAAATACCGGCGCCCACGATCACGTTGATCGTGAGTGCGAGCACGTCGACGCGACGCAGGCTGCGGCGAAGTTCGCCGCCAGGCTGGCGCACCCTAGCGCCTGACGGCCGCGATGATCTGCTCGAGCGCGCTCGGGTCCTCGATGGTGGTCAGGTCGCCCGGGTCCTGACCCTCGCACAAGGCGCGGATCGAGCGGCGCAGCAGCTTTCCGGAGCGCGTCTTGGGCAGGGCAGTGACGAAGTGCACGCGTGACGGCCGCGCCACGGCGCCCAACTGGTCGTCGACCACCTTCATGACGTCCGCTTCGTGGGCGAGGCGCTTTGCGGGCGTATCGATCAGGCTCATGTCCTTGACGATGACGAAGGCTATCGCCGCCTGGCCCTTGAGCGCGTCCGTCACGCCGACCACGGCCACCTCTGCGACGTTCGGGTGCGAGGAGATCGACTCCTCGATCTCGCGAGTGCCGAGGCGGTGGCCCGCGACGTTGATCACGTCGTCGGTGCGGCCGAGGATGAAGTAGTAGCCGTCGCTGTCGCGGATGCCCCAGTCGAAGGTCGAGTACACCTCCTGCCCGGGCACGCTCTTCCAGTACGTCTCGACGAAGCGGCGGTCGTCGCCCCAGACGGTGGTCATGCACCCCGGGGGCAGCGGGCCGCGGATGCCGACCACGCCCTTCTCGTTGGCGCCGACCTCCTCGCCGGTGAGCGCGTCGTACAGCCGCACGTCATAGCCGTAGACCGGCACGCCGGGCGAACCGAACTTGCCCGGCATCGGGTCGATGCCGCGCTGGATCGCGAGGATCGGCCAGCCGGTCTCGGTCTGCCAGTAGTTGTCGACGACGGGCTTGCCGAGGGCGTCGGAGATCCAGTGCGCCGTCGGCTCGTCGAGCGGCTCGCCGGCGAGGAACAGCAGCCTGAGCGTGGAGAGGTCGTACTTGCCGAGGAACGCCGGGTCCTGTTTCTTCAGCACCCGGATCGCCGTGGGCGCCGAGAACATCGTCGTGACCTTGTACTGCTCGACGATCTTCCACCAGATGCCCGCGTCGGGCCGCAACGGCGTGCCCTCGTACAGGATGGTCGTCATGCCGGCGATCAGCGGGCCGTAGACGATGTAGCTGTGGCCCACGACCCAGCCGATGTCGCTGGTGGCGAAGTAGGTCTCGCCCTTGCGGCCGTCGAAGATCAGCTTCATGGAGGCGGCGAGGGCGACGGCGTAGCCACCCGTGTCGCGCTGTACGCCCTTCGGTTTGCCGGTGGTGCCGCTCGTGTAGAGGATGTAGCTCGGCTCGGAGCTCTCGAGCCACTCGCACGGCAGCTCGTCGTTCATTTGCCCGGCGCGCAGCTGAGCGTAGTCGACGTCGCGGCCCGCCACCCGGGCCATGTCGGCGAGCCCGCGGTCGACCAGCACCACGTGTGCGGGAGGGGACTTCGACAGACCGATGGCCTCGTCCAGCAGGTGCTTGTAGGGCACGACCTTGCCCGCGCGCGAACCGGCGTCGGCGCTAACGATCACCTTCGGCCGCGCGTCGTCGATGCGCGTCGCAAGGCTGTGGGAGGCGAATCCGCCGAACACCACGGAGTGGATGGCGCCGATGCGCGCGCAGGCGAGCATGGCGTAGACCGCCTCCGGGATCATCGGCATGTAGATCAGCACCCGGTCGCCCCTGGCGACGCCCAGCGCACGCAGGACGCCCGCCATGCGGTTCACTTCCCGGTACAGCTGCCGGAACGTGTGCGTCCTGTGCTCGCCGGTCTCGGTCGAGACGTAGATCAGCGCCGGGGCGTCCCCTTGCGTTGCCAGATGCCGGTCGACCGCGTTGTGGCAGAGATTGGTGCGACCGCCGACGAACCACCGGGCGAACGGAGGCCGCGAATAGTCGAGCACCTGGTTGAACGGCGCTTGCCAGTCGATCAAGGTCGCCTGCTCGCGCCAGAAGCCGTCCGGATCCCTGGTCGACCGGGCGTGGAACTCCTGGTAGTTCGTCACTTCGCTCTCCCAGTGTTACTGCGGCATCATGCCGGCCATGGATCCGGGAAAGAATAATACTTTCGACGTCGCCATCGTCGGGGCGGGCTTCGGCGGCCTGTGCATGGCCATCAAGCTGCTCGAGGCCGGAATCCGCAACTTCGTGATCCTCGAGAAGGATCGCGAGGTCGGCGGTACCTGGCGCGACAATACCTACCCCGGCTGCGCCTGCGACGTGCAGTCGCACATGTACTCATACTCGTTCGAGGGCAAGCCGGACTGGAGCCGGCGCTACCCGGGCTGGCAGGAGATCCAGCAGTACATCCTCGACGTCACGGCCAGGCACGGCCTGCGCCAGTACATCCGCTTCGGCCGGGAGGTCACCGGCGCCCGATTCGATGCCGGCCGCGCGACCTGGTCGCTCGAGACGGCGTCGGGCGAGCGCGTGGTTGCGAGGCACTTCGTGCTGGCCACGGGGCCGCTGCACGTGCCGCAGATCCCCGGCATCCCGGGCCTGGAGTCCTTCGCGGGCAAGGTGTTCCACTCGGCGCGCTGGGACCACTCGTACGACATGAAGGGCAAACGCGTGGCTTCCATCGGCACGGGCGGCAGCGCCATCCAGTACTGCCCGGAGATCGGGCCGGAGGTCGCGCAGCTTCACGTCTTCCAGCGCACGCCCGCGTGGGTCATCCCGCGCGACATGCGTGGCTACACCGCGGCGGCGAAGCGTCGCTACGCGCGTTTCCCGTGGCTGCGCAAGCTGCATCGTGCGCGCCTGTACTGGTCGAACGAGTCCCGCGTCTGGCCGATCTTCCATCCGCGGCTGGCGCGGCTGTTCCAGTGGCTGGTCCGGCGCTTCATCCGCTGGCAGGTGAAGGAGCCGGCACTGGCCCGCCGTCTCACGCCGGACTACACGATCGGCTGCAAGCGCATCCTGATCTCGAACGCCTGGTACCCGATGTTCCGCCGCCCGAACGTGGAGCTGGTGACGGCCGGCATCCGCGAGATACGCACGAACGGCATCGTGACCGACGACGGCGTCGAGCGCACGGTGGACTGCATCCTCCTCGGCACGGGCTTCGTGGTGGACCCGCGCATCTACATGCAACACTTCCCGGTGACCGGACTGCCGGGCCACGTGCTCGCCGAGGACTGGCGGGAAGGCGCCGAGGCCTACTATGGCGTCACGGTCAGCGGCTATCCGAACATGTACCAGCTGCTCGGCCCGAACTCGGCGCTGGGCCACAACTCCGTCGTGTTCATGATCGAGTGCCAGGTGCGATACGTGATGGAATGCCTGCGCGAGCTGCGTAAGCGCGGTGCCGCTTGCCTCGACGTGCGGCCACAGGCCCAGGCCGAGTTCAACGCGCGCCTGCAGCGGCAGATGCGGGGCACGGTGTGGAGCTCCGGCTGCCGCAGCTGGTACCAGCAGGCGGACGGCCGGAACTTCACGCTCTGGCCCTGGTCGACGTGGCGGTACTGGCTGGCCACGCGGCGCGTGGAGCCCTCGCACTACCGTTACTTCTAGCTCAGCCGAGCATCAGCTTGTCGATGTGCGCCGCGGCGCTGGTGGCGAGCGCGGCGAGCTCGTAGCCGCCTTCGAGCGTCGAGACGACGCGGCCGGCGCAGTGGCGCGACGCCACGTCGCAGGCGGCTTGCGTGACCCAGGCATAGTCCCCGGCGACGAGCCGAAGTTCGGCGAGATCGTCCGCCGCGTGGGCGTCGAAACCCGCCGAGATGAAGAGGAGCTGCGGCGCGAATTCCTCGAGCGCCGGCAGCCAGTGCTGCCTGACGGCCGCGCGGAACTCCTCGCCGCCGGCACCGGCAGGCAAGGCGCAGTTGATGATGTGCCCGGGAACCGAGCCGGGGTTCATGTCCGGATAAAGTGGATACTGGAAGCTCGAGCAGATGAGGACCCGCTCGTCGCGCTTGAAGATGTCCTCGGTGCCGTTGCCGAGGTGCACGTCGAAGTCGAGGATGGCAACCCGCTGCAGTCCGTACGCCGCCATGGCGTGCGCGGCGCCGACCGCCACGTTGTTGAAGAAGCAGAAGCCCATGGCCTGGGCGCGTTCGGCGTGGTGGCCCGGAGGGCGGACGTTGCAGAACGCGCGCTTCACATCGCCCTTCATCACCAGGTCCACCGCGAGCACGTTGGCGCCGGCGGCACGCAGCGCGGCCTCGAGGGTCTCCGGGCACATCGAGGTGTCCGGGTCGACACGCACCAGGCCCTCGGCCGGCGACAACGCACCCAAGCGCTCGATGTAATCGCGCGGATGCACGCGGGCGAGCTGCTCGACCGAGGCGCGGGGCGCCTCGTGGTGCACCAGGAAGTCGAACAGTCCACGGACGTGCAACTGGTTCTCGATGGCGCCCAGCCGGGCGGGCTGCTCGGGGTGGCCGTCCCCCATGTTGTGGCGGCGACAGGCGGCATGCGTAATGAATGCCACGGGCATGGACGACTCCGGCTGCGGTGACTCGGGATGCTCGAACCAGCTTATAACGCTAGCATGTAATGGCTCATCCGGGCTTTCCAAGGGTTCGACCTTGCCATCCAAGCGCAGTGAAGCCGTGTTCAAGCCCGCGTCGATCGTGCTGGTCGGCGCAAGCGACACCCCGGGTACGCTCGGCGACGTCGTTCGCCGCAACCTGCACGCGGCCGGGTTCCGCGGCCCGGTGTACTTCGTGAACCCGAGCCACGCGTCCATCGACGGCCAGGCAGTCTTCGCGAGCGTGCGGGACCTCCCCGTAGCGCCGGACCTCGCGGTCATCGTCACGCCGGCGGCGACGGTGCCGGACGTCGTCGCGGCCTGCGGGGAGAAGGGCATTCGCGGCGCCGTCGTCATCTCGGCGGGTTTCCGCGAGGGCGGCGCGGCCGGCCGGGAGCTCGAAGCCGAGCTGAAGCGGCGCGCACGGCAGCACGGCCTGCGCCTGCTCGGGCCCAACAGCCTCGGCGTGATCCGCACCGACGACGCGCTCAACGCCGCCTGCGGCCCGCAGCAGCCGCTGCCGGGGCGGCTGGCCCTCGTCTCGCAGTCGGGCGCGCTGTGCGCCGCCATCCTCGACTGGTCGCGCGCGCGGCACGTCGGGTTCTCGACGGTGATCTCGACCGGCATCGGCATCGACATCGACGTCGGTGAGATCCTCGACTTCCTGGCCCGCGACCCGGCGACCGACAGCATCATGCTGTTCATCGAGGGCGTGGATCACCCGCGCCGATTCATGAGCGCGCTGCGGGCGGCCTCGCGCATCAAGCCGGTGGTCGTGATGAAGTCGGGACGGCACGCCGAGCGGCCGGACGTGGCGGCTTTCCACACAGGCTCCCTGGTCGGCGCCGACGACGTGTTCGACGCCGCCATGCGTCGCGCGGGCGTGCTGCGCATCCGCAACTTCTCCGAACTGTACGTCGCGGCCTCGACGCTCGGCGTGGGAGTGCGAGTCGCGGGGCGCCGGCTGGCCATCGTCTCGAACGCGGGCGGCCCCGGAGCGCTCGCGGCCGACCACGCCAAGGACCGCCGTCTACGGCTCGCATCGCTCGAGGGCACGACGCTCGAGCAGCTGGCGAGCCTGTTGCCCCCGAGCGCGCACCAGGGCATGCCCGTGTACGTGCGCGGCGATGCGGATGCCGCGCAATTCACGGCCGCGGCGGGCATCTGCCTCGCAGATCCCGGCGTCGATGCGCTGCTCGCCATCCTGACGCCGCACGCGCTCACGGACCCGGACGCCTTTGCCCGCGAGCTGATCGTTTTCGCGGGCAGCCAGCGCAAGCCGCTGTTCACCTGCTGGATGGGTGGCGATGCGGTCGCCGCGAGCCGCACCCTCTTCGCCGAGCACCGGGTGCCGACCTACGCGACGCCCGAGGCGGCCGTGGACGCGATCGCGGCGCTCAACCTCTTCGCAGAAAACCAGTTGCAGCTGCTGCAGGTGCCGGAGCCGCTCGCGACGAGTTCGGTGCCGGACCGCGAAGCGGCCCAGATCATCATCGACGCGGCGCTGGAGGCGGGCCAGGAATGGCTGAACCCGGCGCAGTCGAAGGCCGTGCTCGCGGCCTTCGGCATCCCGATCGTGCGCAGCCTGCCGGCGCGCTCGGCCGCCGACGCCGTGATGGTCGCGCAGGAGATCGGCTTCCCGGTCGCGATGAAGATCCTCTCGCCGGACATCGCCCACAAGACCGACGTGGGCGGCGTGCGGCTCGGACTCGAAAGCGCGCGCGAAGTGCGGGAGACCTACGAATCCATGCTTGCGGCCGTGGCGGCGGCGCGCCCGGACGCCGGACTCGAGGGCGTGTTGATCGAGCCGATGTACCGCGAGCGCAACGGCCGCGAGGTGATGATCGGGGTCGTGCGCGACCCGGTGTTCGGGCCCGCGATCAGCTTCGGGCTGGGCGGAACACTGGTCGAAATCATCCGCGACCGCGCCGTGGCGCTGCCGCCGCTCAACCGGTTCCTGGCGCGCGAGCTGATGCGCCGCACCCGCGCGTGGCAGGCCCTGCAGCCGTTGCGAGGCGCGCCCGCAGCCGACGAGGAGGCGCTCGAGGAAATCCTGCTGCGCGTGTCCGAGGTCGTCTGCGAACTGCCGGACATCGGCGCGATGGACCTGAACCCGGTCATCGTCACCGAGACCGGCGCGATCGTCGTGGACGCGCGCATCGGCGTGCTGCGCGGCAGTGCGACGGCGCGGCCCTACGAGCACATGGCAATCCACCCCTACCCGAGCGGCCTGATCCAGAGTCTGGAACTGACGGACGGCGTCACGGCCACCTTGCGGCCAATCCGCCCAGAGGATGCCGCGATCGAGACGGCGTTCGTGAACGGCCTGTCGGAGCAGTCACGCTTCCTGCGCTTCATGTTCGGGATGCACAGTCTCACCCCGGCCATGCTGTCGCGCTTCACGCAGATCGACTACGACCGTGAACTTGCGCTGATCGCGGTCATCGACACGCCGCAGGGCGAGGAGCAGATCGGCGTCGCGCGCTACATCACGCTGCCGGACGAGGAGACCTGCGAGTTCGCAATCGTGGTGGGAGATGCCTGGCAGGGCAAGGGGCTCGCGAAGCGGCTGTTCGCGATGCTGATCGAGGCGGCCCGGGACCGGCGCCTGAAGGTCATGACCGGGCTCACCCTGCGCGAGAACGTGAGGATGATCGAGCTGTCGCGTTCGAACGGCTTCAAGGTGCGGCGTGATCCGGACGATCCCGAACTCGTCGACATGACACTCTCCCTCTAGGCTGCGCGCGAGGACGGCCGCTGGCCCGCGGCAGGTCGTTGCTGCCGTGCGGTGAACGGCGGCATGATCCCGCGGGTGGAGCATTGTTCTAGAAAGCTGAACAGAGTAGTAAGACTATTGGCATTTATCGGATCAATGCCCAGGCGTAGCTTCTCCCCCGCACGCAACGGAGGATTCAGCCATGACCACCAGACAGAAGTGCGACAGCTACACCAACCGGGTTCTCGCCGGCCTCGTCATCGCGGTGTCGATCGTCGTCGGCTCGCTCTCCTACGCCGTATCGCACGTCCAGGCCTTCGTGTGACACGCGGTGCCAGGTCTTCCTCGATCCCGCGCAGGTGATCGTCACGCGACCCGGATGAGCAGCTTCCCCTGCACGTGTCCGGAACGCGAGCGCTCGATGGCGGCGGCCACCTGCTCGAGCGGGTATTCCGCTTCGATCGCGCAGCGCAGCCGTCCGCCTGCGACGTATCGGTGGAGTTCCTGGAACGCGGCCTCGCTTGGGCGGAGCATCAACGCAGAACGCTTAACCCGGCCGACGCGATTCAGCAACGGATCGATCGTGTAGGTGGCGGCGGCCGGCAGCGTACTCACGTAGTGGCCGTCCCTTGCCACGAGCCGCCCGTGCGACCGACGCGGCAGGTTTGGAACGCAATCGATCACCGCGTCGAAGCCGGCCGGCCAGCGGTCCGCCGGCGTGTTCGCATGGTCCACGAAGGCATCCGCGCCGAGCGACATCACGAACTCGCGCCGTGCCGCACTGGCCGTCCCCGAAACGGTCGCGCCGCGGGCCTTGGCAACCTGTACCGCCATGTGACCCACGCCACCCGCAGCGCCGTTGACGAGGACCCGCGTTCCGCCCGAGACCCTGCCGAGATCGCAGAGGGCGACGGCCGAGACGCCGGCGCAGGGCAGGGCGGCGCCGTCGCGAAAATCGATGTGGTCGGGCAGCGGGACGACGAACCCGGCCGGTACCGGGACGAAGTCGGCGAACGACCCGAGCGAGCGAGCAAACGGGTCGATGAAGCCATGCACCCTGTCCCCTTCACGGAAGCCGGTCACGCCCGCACCGAGCGCGGCGACCTCGCCCGCAAAGTCGCCGCCCATGGTCCGCGGCCGCCCACCCCTCACGAGGTAACGGAACTTGCCGTCCGCGAGCTTCCAGTCCACCGGGTTCAGGCCCGCGAATTGCACGCGAACCAGGACTTCCCCGGTGCCGGCGACCGGCACGGGCACGTCGTCGAGCCGCGGAGGCGATCCAGTCGCGTGGTACCGGTAGGCGCGCATGCGGAAATTGCCTGGGTCTCTCGGCCGTAAACGAAGTCGTCCTCGAGCTTGCGCTCGAGGACGACGAGTGGAAGGTGGTACGCGCCGCGCGGCGGTCCGCGCGGCGCGGCTGATCAGAACGAGTACTTGGTCGTGAACTGGTACCGGTCGAGGTCTCCGTTGTCGCCGTTCTCGATCTCGCGATTGGCGCGGCGGTACTCCGCTCCGATGTCGAGCTTCGGCAGCGGGGAGTAGAAGATGTTCAACGTCCAGCTGTCGCTCGACTTGTTGACGGCCGATCCCGTCAGGTCGGTGTCGTTGTCGTAGTCCTGCATCGCGTAGCTGAAGGTGCTGCGCAGCTTCGGCGTCCACATGTGCCGGTAGGCAACGAAGCCCGCGTAGCCGTCGATGCCCTCGAGCTCGCCGCCCGCGTCCAGCACCGCGTCGTTCGCGAAGTTGAGGCCGACGTAGCGCCCCAGGTTGCCGCCGAGCAGCATCCAGCGGATGTCGTCCTTGCCGATGTTGAACTTGCCAGATGCGCTCAGCGCGCCGGTCCAGCTGGTGTCGTCGATCGTCGCCGTCTCGTACGAGAGCTCGCGCAGCAGGCCCGCGAGGGCGACATGGCCCCAGTCGCCCTTGAACGCGTAGCGGGCCGTGATGTCCGGCAGCCGGCTGTCGTCGGCCGTGATCTGGGCGCCGCCGCCGAACGGCGTGATCGACGTCTCCGGATTCTCGAGCGACATCGAGAAGCCGCCGCTGGTGAAGCGGACCTGGGGCTGGCGGACGAAGGTCGTCCCGTCCGTCGTGCCGATGAAATCCACCGCCTCGGGCAGCGTTGCGACATCCATGAAATTGGACCAGGTCTGGCCGACCAGCCATTTGCGCCACTGCACGTATGCGTGCCGGACGACGGGGGCGTAGGTGTTGCTGACCCGTTCATTGCCGAGCGACGACCCGAAGAAGTCGATCTCGAAGCGGGTCATGAGCTTGTCGCCGCCCTCGAGAATCGTGTCGGTGCCGAAGTTGACGCGCGACTGCTTCACGTGGGCATGGAAGTCCATGTCCTCGGCCTCGCCGGTGACCGGGGTGGAACCGGGCACGTAATAGTCGCGGCCCGCATTGCCCGCGGCGATTTCGGCGTATTCGGTATCGGTGAACAGGGCGTCGGCCTTGACGAAGCCGCTGATGACGAAGCTGGTGCCCGGCGCGGCGTTCGGCGTGATCGTGCTGGCCTGCACCGGCGTGCCGGGCTTGGCCGGGGCGGCAGCCACCGGCGCGGCCGCAGGCGTCGCGGCGGCCTGCCTGGCAGACAGATCCTTGACGAGCTTCTCGAGCTCGGCGACGCGGGCTTCGAGTTCCGCCTCCTTCGCTGTCTGCGCAAGCGCGCCTGCCGAACAGCCCAGGGCCGCAATGGCGAGCGTGGTGGCGATTACGCGGCGGATGACCGGCCCGCTGTTGTGTCTGGCATGCATCGTGGGACCCCCGGTTGAGACTGACGAGATCCTGAGGCGCGCCTGCCGCGGTGGGAATTCGCCTTTGGTCGAAGCGCGCCGCAGAAACGGCGTCGGGAGTGTAGGCTCATCGACCATGACTCGCCAGATCGTAGTCGCCGACGATCACCCCCTGTTCCGTGAGGCACTCAAGGCCGCGGTGGGCCGCCTCGAGTCCGGCATGCGGTTCGTCGAGGCCGACTCCGTGGCGGCATTGCTCGCCGCGCTCGAGGCCGAGCCCGATGCCGACCTGCTGCTGCTCGACCTCAACATGCCGGGGGCCCACGGCTTCAACGCACTTGCGCACGTGCGCGGCAGCCGGCCGGGCCTGCCGGTGGTGGTCGTCTCCGCCGACGACGACCCGCAGACCATCGCCTCGGCCCTGCGCTACGGCGCGCAGGGATTCATCCCCAAATCCACCGAGGCTGGACGCATCGGCCAGGCCATCGAGGCCGTGCTGGCCGGCGAGATCTACACGCCGCCCGGTTTCCATGCGCCCCGTGCGGCGCCCACCGGTGGGGAGGATCTCGAGATCGCGCGCCGCATGGCCGATCTCACTCCGCAGCAGTTCCGCGTGCTCGGCATGCTCTGCACGGGCCTGCTGAACAAGCAGGTCGCCTATGAGCTCGACGTGTCGGAGGCGACGGTCAAGGCCCACGTCACCGCCATCCTCCGCAAGCTCGGCGTCGCCACGCGCACGCAGGCGGTGCTTGCGGCGGGACGCCTTGCCATCGACCGCGCCAGCGTGAAGCCGCCGCCCGAGGAGCCCGACTGAATCAGCCGTCGATCGCACGCGACGAGCGGGGCGGGCACTGTGCGGCGAGCGCGCCAAGCAGCGCCCGCAGGGCCGCCGGCTTGAGCGGCTTGCGCAGCACGGGATAGCCGATCGACTTCGCGTGCACGGCCAGCGCGGCCGAGTGGTCGGCCGTGATCAGCGCGCCGGGCGTCGCGGCCGCGCGGTGGCCGCGCAGCGATTTCAGCAGTTCCAGCCCGTCGATTTCCCCGTCCCCGAGACGATAGTCGGCGAGGACGATGTCCGGCGCGTTGCGCTCGGCCGCTTGCCGGGCCTCGGCCGCGTTGGAGGCGGTCAGTACGCGCAATCCCCAGCGGCTGAGGAGTGCCTCCATGCCGGCCAGGATCTCGGGCTCGTTGTCGATGCAGAGCACGGAGAGCCCCACGAGACTCGCCGGGGTGGACACGTCCGCCTCGGCCCGGGCGGGCACCGGCGCGTCCTCGCGGGACGCGGCGAGCGGCACGCACACGGTGAAGACCGAGCCGCGGCCCGGCGTCGAGCGCACGCCGAGCTGCAGTTCCAGCAGGCGCGCGATGCGGTCGCAGATCGACAGTCCCAGCCCGAGGCCCTTTTCACCCCAGGGCGAGGGGTGGTCGAGGCCGCGAAATTCCTCGAATATCGCGCGCTGGTGCTGCTCGGCGATGCCCGGACCGGTGTCCCACACCTGCAGCTCGACGCGCGAATTGCGGCGGCGGCAGGCCACCAGCACTCCGCCGCGCTGCGTGTAGCGAAGCGCGTTCGCGACCAGGTTCTGCAGCACCCGCCGCAGCAGGACGCGGTCGCTGCTCACACGGTAGCGCGCCTTCGTGAAGCGCAGGCGCAGGCCGCGCCGTGCGGCGAGCGGCGCGAACTGCCGCTCGAGATGCTCGAAGGCCTCGGCGACGGCGAAATCGGTCACCTCGGCACGCATCGTCCCGCTCTCGAGGCGCGCGATGTCGAGCATGTCGTCGAGCACCTCCTCGGCGGCACGCATCGAGCTGTCGATGCGCCCGGCGATCTCGACGACCTCCGGGTCCGAGGAGCGTTCCTCGAGGGTGGAGGCGAACAGGCGCGCGGCGTTTAGCGGCTGCAGCAGGTCGTGGCTCGCGGCGGCCACGAAGCGGGTCTTGGTCGCGTTGGCTTCCTCGGCCAGCCGCTTGGCGGCCTGCTGCGCCCGCAGTGCCGCCTCGAGCTCCCCGGTGCGCTCGTGCACTCGCTGCTCGAGCGTGAGCTTGGTCTCGATCAGCGCCTGCTCGGTGCGCTTGAACTCGGTGACGTCGGTATAGGTGGTGACGTAGCCGCCGTCCGGCATCGCCTGGCCGTGGATCTCGTACACGCGGCCATTGCGGCGCGTGCGCTGGAGCACGTAGGGGGTGCCCGCCTTCAAGTGCGCGAGCCGCTTCGTGATCTCGTGCCCGACGTCGCCGCTGCGGAACTCGCCGCGCTCGGCATTGAAGCGGATCAGGTCCGCGACCGGACGGCCCACGTAGACCATGCCCTCGGGGTAGTCGAACATCTCGAGATAGCGGCGGTTCCACGCGACGAGGTGCGCCTCGCTGTCCGCCACGGCGATGCCCTGCGCGACGTTTTCCATCGTGGCCTGCAGCAGCTGCCGGCTGAAGCGCAGCTCCTGGGAGGTCTCGTCGAGCAGTTCCGCGACGTCCTCGGCGGCGATGCCGCGCCCGGCAAGCGCGTGCGTGAACATGAGCCGCGCCGAGGACGCCCCGATCGCGCCGGCCACCAGGCGCTCCATGTACTGCAGCAGCCCGCGGTCGGCCGGGGCGTTGGGGCGTGGCACCGGGCGTCCCGCCAGCTGGTGGTACTCGTCGAGGGCGCGCGCGGCGGCTTCGACGCCGAGGATGCGTTCGGTGATGGCGAGCACGTCGCCGACGCGCGCGCCGCCGGCGGTGAACGGCTCGGCGGCAGGCAGCGCCCCGCGCAGGAAGGACGTCGCGGCCATGCGCTCGCGGAAAGACAGCCCGCGCAGCCGCGAGACCAGGAACAGCACGATCACGTTGACGCCCACGGCGAGCAGCGTGCCGAGCGTCGTCGGGGTCAGCGTGCCGAGGCCGCCCTCCGTGACGTCGGGCATCAACAGGGTGTAGAGCCAGACGGCATAGCCCGCGGCGAGCCCCCAGAACACGCCCTGGCGAGTCGCCCTCCGCCAGTAGAGCCCCGTCAGGATCGCGGGCGCGAACTGGGCGACCGCCGCGAAGGCGAGCAGGCCGATGGAGGCGAGGCTCGCGGGCGCGGCAGTTCTGCGGTAGTAGGCGTAGGCGAGTACCGCGAGCAGCAGGATAGCGCCGCGCCGCAGCCAGAGCACGAGGCGCCCCACGTCCGCTCCCTCGCTCAGCCCCAGCCAGCGGCTGCGCCACAGGGTCGGCATCACGATGTCGTTGGTGATCATGGTCGCGAGCGCGATGCTCGCGACGATCACCATCGCGGTCGCCGCCGAGAGGCCGCCGAGGAACACGAGCACTGCCAGTGCCGGAGCACCGTTCTCGAGCGGCAACGTGAGGATGAAGGCATCCGGGCTGTGCCGCGACCCGAGGTCGCTGCCGGCGCCAGCCAGCACGATCGGCACCACGCACACCGTGAACACCGCGAGGTAGGCGGGGAAGACCCAGCGGGCCTTGCGTACGTCGGCGGGATCGGCGCACTCGACCACGCCGACCAGGAACTGGCGGGGCAGGCAGAAGATCGCCGCGCCCGCAATCGCCGTCGAGGCGACGAAGCCGCTGCTCGCGATGTCCTGCAGGTCGCCGAGGCTGGTCTCGCGGAGGGGCGGGGCGGTGTCGAGGTGCAGCACCGCGAAGACGCCCACCGTGGCGAAGGCCAGCAGTTTCACGAAGGACTCGAAGGCGATGGCCAGCATCACTCCCTCGTGGTGCTCCGTGGCGTCGAGCCTGCGTGTGCCGAACAGGATCGCAAAGACCGCCATCAGCATGGCGACCCACAGCGCGGTGTCGGCGTACCACGCGGGGTGCAACCCGGCGGAGCCCGTCATCACGTCGATGCTGCTGCCCACGGCCTTGTATTGCAGGGCCAGGTACGGCACGGCGGCGGTGAGCGCGATGACGGTCACCAGTGCCGCCAGTGCCGGGCTCTTGCCGAAACGCGACGAGATGAAGTCGGCGATCGACGTCGTGTTGTGCGCCCGGGCGACCGCCACCAGTCGCTCCAGGAACGGCGTCCCGAACAGGAACACCAGCGCCGGCCCGAGGTAGATCGGGACGTAGGTCCAGCCGTCGCGAGCGGCCGTGCCCACCGCGCCGAAGAAAGTCCAGGTCGTGCAGTAGACGCCGAGCGAGAGACTGTAGATGTAGGGGCGCAGCCTGGCGCGCCCCGGGTAGATGGATTTGCGCTCGCCGTAGAACGCCACGGCGAAGAGCAGCAGCAGGTAGAGGATCGCAAGCGCGGAGAGCAGGAGCCCTGAAACCATGCGCCGAGCCTACCTGCGCGGGCCCGGGAAGAAGGCGTTGGTGCGCCTCACGTACTCGGCGTACTCCGGCCGCCGCCGGGAGATGTCCTTCTCGAGCAGCGTGACGCCCGAGACCCTGAGCAGCAGGACCGACATGAGGAGCGGACCCGCGATGGCCCACCATGCGCCTGCGGACAGCGCGAGCAGGTAGAGGCCCCACCAGACGCAGAAGTCGCCGAAGTAGTTCGGGTGCCGCGTGTAGCGCCAGAAGCCGCGGTCCATCACTCTGCCCGCGTTCCCCGGAGCGGCCTTGAAGCGGGCAAGCTGCCAGTCGCCGCCGGCCTCGAAGGCGAAGCCAGTGATCCACAGGACGACGGCGGCGCCGTCGAGCCAGGTGAGTGGCGCCGGCCCGGCGATGGCACCCAGCAGCGGCAGCGAGATGACCCAGGCCAGCGTGGCCTGCAGCCCGAACACCAGGTACAGGCTCTTGAGCACGAAGTTCGGCTCGTTGCGGCGGCGGATTTCCTGGTAGCGACGATCTTCCTCGTGCCCGCGATTGCGCCAGGCGAGGTAGGCCGCGAGACGGACGCCCCAGGCCGCGACCAGCGCGAGCACGAGCGCGGTGCGTGGCCCGGTGTCCGGCACGGACGCCGCATAGACGAAGCCCGCAATCACGAACAGCAGTCCCCACAACGTGTCGACGATGGTGACGTTGCGGAGCCTCACGCTCGCCATCCATGTGAGTGTGGCCGCGCCGAGCATTACCGCGAGGGCCGTGAGCCAGGCCTCGAATTCGAACATGCATTCCCCCGTGCCGGTCGACTGCCGAACACTACCACCTTGCCGAGCGCCAGTGAGCGCCCGCGGCGGCACGTGCGTCAGGGTGCCAGGATCGCGGCCAGCAGTTCGTCGTCGACGTTGCCGCCCGACAGCACGACCGCCACCGTGCGACCCTGCGCGTCGAGCTTGCCGCTGAGCACCGCGGCGAGCGCCACGGCGCCGCCCGGCTCAACCACCAGCTTCAGCACCCGCGCCGCCCAGGCGATCGCCTCGCGTACCTCGTCGTCGCTGGCTGCAAGCCCCCCGGCCAGCCGGTGCCGGTTGATCTCGAAGGTCAGGGCACCCGGCATCGGCGCCTGCAGCGCGTCGCAGATCGACCGGGCGCCGGGCTCATTGCCGAGGCGCTCGCCGGCCGCGAGGGAGCGGCGGTGATCGTCGAACGCCGCGGGCTCGGCACTCCAGGTCAGCGTGCCGGGCGAGAGCACCTCGATCGCGAGCGCCGTGCCAGCGACGAGTCCGCCGCCGCTGCAGCACACCACCACGTCGTCAAGCGCAAGGCCGATATCGCGTGCCTGTTCCGCGATCTCGAGCCCAACCGTGCCCTGCCCCGCGACGATGTGGCGGTCGTCGAAGGAGGGGACGAGGACGGCGCCCTGCTCGCGAGCGATCCCCGCGGCTATTTCCTCGCGGCTTTCGCGCTGGCGGTCGTACGCGACGACCTTGGCGCCGAGTGCCAGCGTATTGCGCATCTTCACGCGCGGTGCGTCCGCCGGCATGACGATCGTCGCCGGGATGCCGAGCAGGCGGGCGGCGGCCGCGACGCCCTGCGCGTGGTTGCCTGAAGAGTAGGCGACGACGCCCGCGCGCCGCTCGTCCCCGTCGAGCTGCGCGAGCCGGTTGTAGGCACCGCGGAATTTGAACGAGCCGGTGTGCTGCAGGGTCTCGAGCTTGAGCAGGATGCGCCCGCCGGTACGCTCGTCGAGCGGCGTGTCGGCGAGCAGGGGCGTGCGTCGCGCGTGCCCCGCGATGCGGCGGGCCGCTGCCCGCACGTCGTCAAAGGTGGGCAATCGCCCGGCGTAGCCCGCGGCCATTGAGCGTTCCTCGTAGTCCGTCGCAACATGCGGGCCATGAGCGTACACGAACCCCTGCCGCCGGGCTGCGAGCCGGCCTGCCACGGCTGCAGGCACCGGCGGCTCGCCCTGGAGGCGAGCCTCGCACAGAAAGCCGCCTATCTCGCGCGCGTGCTTCACCCGTGGTCAGCGCGCATTTCGCCCGTCGAATCGCCGCCCGCCGCCGAGCGGCTCGGCTACCGCGACCGGGTCACGCTCACCACGCGCTGGGCGGCCGATTGCGGCTGGTGCTTCGGGCTCGTGCGCCGCGATGAACTGATCGCGATCCACGATTGCCCGGTACACAGCCAGCGCGTGCGTGCTCTCGTGCGGCATCTCGCTCGCTGCCTGCCGCCATCGGACGTGCTGCCCCTCGCCTACCTGCACGTGGCGGGCGCGCAGGCGACGCTCATCGTCAAGGCGCGTGAGGCCGATCCGCTGGCCGTCGCCGCGGCGCTGCAAGGGCTGCCGGCCGGGATCGAGGGCGTCTGGCTGCACCTGCATCCATCGGCGGGACGGCGCCTGTTCGCGCGTAGCGGCTGGCAACTGCTGTGGGGGCGCGGCGACTCGCTCGGGCCCGGCGGGCTGCTGCACGGCCCGACGGCGTTCCTGCAGGCCGTGCCGCGGCTGCACGAGCACTCGATTGCCGCTGCGCGCGAGCACGTCCGCCCGGGCCCGGGAACGTTCGTCCTGGACCTGTATTGCGGCCTCGGCGGCAGCCTGCGCGAATGGACGACGGCCGGCAGCCCGGCACTGGGCGTGGAACTATCAGGCGAAGCAGTCGGGCTCGCCGCCAGGAATGCGCCGGCGGCGGAGGTGCTGCGGGGAACCTGCGTGCAGCGCCTGCCGCAGGTGCGGGTGTGGTGGCGAAGACAGGCCGGTGCAGGGGTCGCCTACGTGAATCCGCCGCGCTCCGGGCTCGAGCGCGAGGTGGTCGACGCGCTCGCCGGCGAACTGCGACCGGCGCGGATCGCCTACCTGTCGTGCAGCGCGGGCACCCTCGCACGCGACCTCGGCGCGTTCTCGGACGCCGGTTACGCCGTCAAGGCGCTGCGGCCCTACGACTTCTTCCCGCTCACCCATCACGTCGAAGTGCTCGCGCTCCTCGAGCGCGCTTCGTGAGGAGGGCGCGGGCCTGGTCGAGCTCGGTCTTCTTGGCCGCGTCGATCCTGGGGAACTGCAGGTCGAGCGAGGCGAGCCCCTCGATGATGGCGCCTACGACGACGACGCGCGTGAACCACTTGTTGTCGGCCGGCACGACGAACCACGGCGCGTGCTCGTCGGCCGTGTGGCGGATGGTGTCCTCGTAGGCCTCCATGTAGTCGTCCCAGTGGTCGCGCTCGCGCACGTCGCCCAGCTCGAACTTCCAGTTCTTGTCCGGGTCATCCAGCCGCTCCAGGAAGCGCTTCTTCTGCTCGTCCTTCGACACGTGCAGGAAGAACTTGAGGATCAGCGTGCCATTGCGGGCGAGGTAGCGCTCGAAGCTGCGGATGTCCTCGAAGCGCTGTTTCCAGATCTTCTTCGTCACCAGCCGGGGCGGCAGCTTCTGCCGCGCGAGCACCTCCTCGTGCACGCGCACCACCAGCACTTCCTCGTAGTACGAGCGATTGAAGATGCCGATGCGGCCGCGCTCCGGCAGCGAGTCCATGCAGCGCCACAGGTAGTCGTGGTCGAGCTCCTCGGCCGACGGCGCCTTGAACGCGGTCACGTGGCAGCCCTGCGGGTTCACGCCCGACAGGACGTGCTTGATGGCGCTGTCCTTGCCGGCCGCGTCCATCGCCTGGAACACGACCAGCACCGACCAGCGGTCCTGCGCATAGAGCTTCTCCTGCAGCGCCGAGACGTACTGGATGCCCTTCTGCAGCGCCTGCTGGGCGCGAGGCCTGTCAGCCGAGGCGAGGTGCAGGGTGTCGCCGGGATCGTAGTCGTCGAGCTTGAAGCCCTTGCCGCGGGTCACGCGGAATGGCTCGGTGAAGGTGTTGATGAACTCGAGTTCTTTCTTCGTGACGTCCATCGGCGGTGTCCTGTGGCGGCCTGGCCCCGTATGCCCATTCTAGTCCTGCGGCCTCGGCGGCCGGTGTCGCCTTGCGTTAGCATTCCCGGCCATGAACCGCCTGCCTGTCGACCGCGCCGCCCGTTCCCTGGTCCTGCTCGCGATTGTCGGCGGCGCGGTGCCTGCGCTGGCTGCCACGGCACCCGAGGCAGCGCCCCCCGCGACGTCCGCCGCGGTTGCGGCGGCGCCTGGATCGCGACCCCGCATCGGTCTCGTGCTGGGGGGTGGCGGCGCCAAGGGTGCGGCGCACGTGGGCGTCATCCGGGTGCTCGACGAGCTGCGAATCCCGATCGATTGCGTGGTGGGCACCAGCGTGGGGGCGCTCGTCGGCGGCACTTACGCATCCGGCATGAACGCCGAGGAACTCGAGAAGGCGATCCGCGGGATCTCGTGGCAGGGAACCATCGCCTTCGAGGGGCACCGGGAAAAGTTGCCGATGCGCCGCAAGCTCGCGGGCGTGACCTACAGCAATTCGCTCGAGTTCGGTCTCAAGGCCGACGGGATGACCACTCCCGCGGGTCTCATCAACACGCAGAACATCGAGCAGACCATCCAGTCCCTGGTCGAGCGCAGCCGCGGCATCGCCGATTTCGACCATCTGCCGATCCGCTACCGGGCCGTCGCGACGGACATGCAGCGCGGCGAGCTGGCGGTACTGGCGCACGGCGACCTCGCGCGAGCGATGCGCGCGAGCATGGCCGTTCCCGGCGTTTTCGCACCAGTCGTCATCGAGGGCCGGGTGCTGGGCGACGGCGGATTGACCCGCAACCTGCCGGTCGACATCGCGCGCGAGACCTGCGCCGACGTGGTGATCGCGGTGGCCCTGCCGAACGCGGTGCCGACCGCGGAGGAAATGCAGTCCCCGCTCACGATGATGTCGCGCACGATCGACGTGCTGGTCGGCGCCAACGAAACCGCACAGCTCGCGACCCTCGGGCCCCGCGACGTCAGGATCGTCATCGACATGGGGGACATGGTCGGGACGTCCTTCGACAGGGTTGCGGACGCGATACCGGTCGGGCGGGCTGCGGCGCAGGCGAAACAGGCCGAGCTCTCGCGCTATTCGGTGCCGGAGGCGCAGTACGCGGCATGGCGCCGCTCGGTTTCGCGGATGGAGCGGGGCGAGGTGACGCTCGCGGGCGTGACGATCCAGGGCCTCGAGCGCGTCAACCCGGACTACGTGCTCGACAAGCTCGGCCTCGCGAGCGGCTCGGTCGTCGACCTGCCGGCGATCAGCCGCAAGGTCGACAGCATGTTCGCGCTGTCCGATTTCGAGAGCGCGCAGTACGCGTTGAGCGGCGATCCGGACAACCCGGTGCTCGACCTGCGCCTGCGCGAGAAATCATGGGGGCCGCACATCGTGCGTTTCGACCTCGGACTCTACATGGGCACCGGCGCGAACACGGCGTTCACCATCGGCGGCGATTACCTGCGCACCTGGGTCAACGACCGCGGCGGCGAACTCCACGGCGCGATTCGCGTCGGCCGCACCTCGGGCGTCGAGGCGTCCCTCTACCAGCCGTTCGACACGGCGCAGACGTGGTTCGTGGAGCCGGGGATCACCGCGCAGCGGTCGCTCGAGGACTTCTACGTCGACGGCGAAGCCGCCGCGCGTTACGAGCTCGAGCACGTGCTGGGGTCGCTCGACGTCGGGCGCGTCTTCGGCACGCGTTCCGAGGTTCGCGCGGGGCTACGCGCCGGCGCGCAATGGGCCCTGCACGAGATCGCCGATCCGGAGTTTCCCGAGATCAACGGCGAAGGCTATGGCGGCATCGCGCTGGGCTACACCTACGACAGCCGCGATCGCGAGGTGCTCGCGAGTCGGGGCGTGCTGGCCCGGATGACATATTTCAAGAGCGTGGAATCGCTCGGAGCGGCGGGTGACTACCAGCGCCTGGAGGGCATGGCGACACTCACGGTGCCGGTCGGCGACAACGTCGCCTACCTGCGGGTGGGCGGGGGCTCGTCCTTCGACTCGCCGCTGCCGGTGTACGACCTCTTCACGCTGGGGGGGCCGATCAGCATGCCGGGGCTTGCGATCGGCGAGTTGCGCGGGCGCTCCTACTGGAGCGGCCAGGCCGCCTACCTGCAGAAGGTGGCGGACATCAGTCCGGTCTTCGGGCATGCGCTCTTTCTCGGCGCCACGCTCACCGCGGCCGACATGAGTGGACGGATCGATCTGGAGCGCAGCGCGCCGATATACTCCGGCGCGGTCGTGCTCGGCGCGCGCACTCCGCTCGGGCCGGCCAGTATCTCGCTGGCGCTGACCAGCGAAACCTCCTGGCAACTGGTCTTCGGCCTCGGGCGGCCGCTGGAGGAACGCACGATTACCGACCCGGTGTGGTGAGGCTCACGAGACGCCGGGCAACCAGAACTGTGCGGCCGAGGGATGCCTCGGCATCGGGAAACGACCTGCGCCGGCCCGGCCGCCCGGCTTGGCCCGCGCTGCAACCGCCGGCGCGATGACAGTTTCACATTGGCCGTTTGCCAGCCAGTAGAGCGCGGCTGCCGCCATGCCTTCCGAGGGTTCGCCCATGGCCTGCTCGAGTGTGTCCTGTGCTGCGCAGGCGAACGACAGCGTCTCCGCGAGGCCGTCGTAGTAGTCGCCCTGGCCGAGCGCGTTCTCGGTCTTGAACGACATGAGTCGCAGGCGATCCTCGCAGCCCGGGAGGTCGAATGCGAGCTGGCCCACGGGCTTGCCGTAGGTGTCTTCGCCGACGATGGCCACCTCGACCCAAGGCGCCATCGAGTTGACGTTGATCTCGCTCGCCGAGGCCGTCGCATCCGTGGTCAGGAACGCGATGCGCACCGGCTGCACCGATTGCGGCTGCGGCCGGAAGGTGAATGTGGCGTTCTCCGCCGACCGGGCCGCGTTGTAAACCAGGCGCAACTGCACGTCGGCCGCCGATTTCCCGTCGCCGAACAGGTTGTTCATCAGTTCCGCGATGCGTACCAGGCCACCGCCGTTGTAGCGCAGGTCGACGATGAAATAGTCGAGGCCCAGCTGCCGGAACCCGGCGAAGGCATTGCGGAGCTCGGTGTCCGCGGTGGAGACGTAGGTGCGCAGGTTCACGTAGCCCACGCCCGCCGTGCCTGCGAGGGGCAGTACCTGCGTGCCGTACACGTTCGAGACCGGGTCGATGGTGACCGTGCGCTTGACGAGGCTGACCTCCCGCGCCAAGCCGTCGCGCAGCAACCTGAGTCCACGCCGCACGCCCACTTCCGCCGGGCCGAGCGCGTCGCTCAAGCTGCTGCCGTCGGCCAGTAACTCGCTGACCAGCACGTAGCCGTTGCCGTCGTCCAGGTCGACGGCAGTAATCTCGTCGCCGCGTTGCAGCCCGCCCTCGGCCGCGGGGCTCCCCTCGAAGACCTCGACGATGACGGGCCGCGGCCCGGGATCGGTGCGCGTGCGCAGCCCGAATCCATTGAACTGGCCGTCGCCGAGCAGGGAGTTCTCCTCGGCGCGCGTAGTCAGGTAACTGAAGTAGCGGTCCTTGCGCTGGTCGCGCGCCGTGGCCGTCAGGTGGTCCAGCAGTTCCTCGGCCGTGGCAAAGCTCGCCGTGTCGACCGTGGCCGGCAGCAGTTCCGGGAAGAGATACCAGTCGCGGGCTACGCTCAGCACGAAATCCTTGCGGGCGTCCTGGGAGCAGGCGAGGGGGCCGCCATTGCCGCCTCCATTGCCATCCCCGCCGCCTCCGCAGCCCGCGGCAAAAGCGAGGAGGGCGCTGATCACGGTCAGGGTCGCGCGCTTGAGGCTGATGAGGTACGGCATGGTGGCCCGAAGTATCGCCGCCCGGCGTCGGCCGGGCCAGCACACCCGTCGGGGCTTTTTACATATGCTGGAGCCGGTGGTCGCGGCGAACGATGCAAGTGACGGAAAGAAAAGCATTTCTGCCTCATGGCGTGGAACTTGCAGCCACAGGGCGCAGGCGGGATAAGAATGCTAATGAGATCTCTCGGCCTGACGATGCTGTTGCTGGCTCCTGCGGCCGGTGCCCTGCTGGCGGGGTATGTCGAGCCCGCCCGCTGCCTCGCCCTTGGCGCCGTGCTCGCACTGCAGTTGACCCTCCTGGCCCGTCCGGTCGGCCGCTTCTCCATCCTGTTGCCCATGGTCTACGCCGCGGCGGCCATGACGGCGCAGGCGACCGAGGGCATTATCGCGCTGGTCATCGCCATTGCTGCCGCAGTGGGCGCCGCGAGTTCGCTCGGTTACCAGCGGGGCTTGCTCGCTGTACTCGCCGCCGTGCTCATCGGGTCGGGCGAGCCGGCGGTGCCGTCCGAAATCCTGCAGCGGGCGGCCGCCATGCTCGCGGGCAGCTCATACGGGTTCCTGCTTGCCGTGACGGTGCTGCGCGACGTGCGGGTCCCCGGGCGCACGGTGCATCCGCAGACGGCGCTCAGCTACGCCGTGCTGCTCGCGATGCTGGTGATGGCCGCCTGGCTGATCGCGCGATATGCGGGCCTGGACCACGCATGGTGGCTGCCGCTCGCCGTCGCGGCGGCTGGCGAGCCTGCGGTCGGCAAGTCCGTGAGCCGCTCGATGGTGCGCATGACGGGGGCGCTCGCGGGGATCGTGCTGCTGGCCATCCTCGTCGAGGTTGTCGTGTCCCCGGACCTGCAGGCAGGCCTGGTCGTCGTGCTCGTCCTCACGATGGTTGCCGGCACGCGACGCTGGGAATGGCTGCCGTCGGTGCTGATCACGCCATTGCTCATTCTGCTTGCCTCTCCGGGACCGGGCCGCCTGGCCCAGGGCGACGGCGTCGGCGCGCTGCTGGTCGCGAGCGGGCTGGTGTTGTTCCTCGCAGCGCTCGGCCAGTGGCTGCACTGGGCGTTGCGCGTCGATTCGGGACACGTGGCGGTCTGAAAACCGTCCGCGCGCTTCTAGTACAGCGAGGCCGGCGCTGGCACCCTCATGACGCTCAACACTGCGACGAAGTGGCAGGCCGCGCCGCCCAGCACGAACAGGTGCCAGGCCGCGTGGGAGAATGACCGGCCCTTCCACAGGTAGAAGGGCACGCCCGCGGTGTACACGAGGCCGCCGGCGGCGATCCAGGCGAGTTCGTGGGTCGTTAGCGCGTGCATCAGCGGCTTCGCCGCGACGACGCCAGCCCAGCCCATTCCCAGGTACAACAGCGTCGAAGCGATGCGGAATCGCGGCCCGAGCGCCAGCTTTGCGGCGATGCCCACGAGCGCCAGGCCCCACAGCACGCCGAACATGCTCCACCCCCAGGCGCCGCGCAGGACGCCGAGCAGGAACGGCGTGTAGCTTCCGGCGATCAGCACGTAGATCGCCGCGTGGTCCAGGACCCGCAGCCGCGCTTTCGCACGAGGCCCCGTCGCAGCGTGGTACGCCACGGAGGTCGAGAAGAGCAGCAATGCGCTGACGCCGAAGATGACGCCCGACACGAGGCGCCACGTGTCGCCTTCGGCCGCGGCCGTCGCGGCCAGCCACGGGATCGCGACCAGGCTCGCCGCGATGCCCGCGGCGTGCGTGGCCCAATGCAGGGTTTCCTCGCGGCGTGAATAGGCGAATTCCTCGGCCACGTCGGCAGCTTGCCTGCTTGCGCCGGGCTGCTCAGGCGGCGGCGAGGGCCTGCCCGAGATCCTCGAGCAGGTCCGCGACGTGTTCGATCCCCACGGACAGCCGCACCATGTCCTCGCTCACGCCGGACTTCTCGAGTTCGGCCGCATTCAGCTGGCGGTGGGTCGTGCTGGCCGGGTGGCAGGCCAGCGACTTCGCGTCGCCGATGTTCACCAGCCGCACGAACAGCTTGAGCGCATCCTGGAAGCGCGACCCGGCGGCGAGCCCGCCCTCGATGCCGAAGGTGAGAATGCCCGAGGCCCGGCCTCCCATGTACTTCCGCGCGAGCGCGTGGCTCGGGTGATCGGGCAGCCCGGCGTAATTGACCCAGCGCACCTTGGGGTGCTTCTTCAGGTACGACGCGACGGCGAGCGCGTTGTCGCAGATCCGGTCCATGCGCAACGCCAATGTCTCGATGCCCTGCAGGATCAGGAAGCTGTTGAACGGCGAGATCGCCGCGCCCGTGTTCCTGAGCGGCACCACGCGCGCGCGGCCGATGTAGGCGGCCGGGCCGAAGGCCTCCGTGTACACGACGCCGTGGTACGAGACGTCCGGCGTGTTCAGGCGCGGGAA
Source organism: uncultured Gammaproteobacteria bacterium (assembly GCA_963778185.1). GTDB lineage: Bacteria > Pseudomonadota > Gammaproteobacteria > Steroidobacterales > Steroidobacteraceae > RPQJ01. Next base: position 543,328 of record CAVZTF010000004.1, read on the forward strand.
CTTGTCCGCGTGCTCGCTCCAGGGGAACCTGCCCGAGTCCACCAGCGCGCCGCCGATGCTGGTGCCGTGGCCGCCCAGGTACTTGGTGAGCGAGTGCACGACGATGTCGGCGCCGTGCTCGAACGGCCGGCACAGGAGCGGCGTCGGCACCGTGTTGTCGACGATGAGCGGAATGCCGTGGCGGTGGGCGACCTCGGCCAGGGCGCCGAAGTCCGTGACATTGCCCGCCGGATTGCCGACCGACTCGCAGAAGATCGCGCGCGTGTTCGCGTCGATCAGCTTCTCGAACGAGGCAGGGTCGCGATGATCTCCGAAGCGCACCCCGATCCCGTACTGGGGCAGGGTGTGCGCGAACAGGTTGTAGGTGCCGCCGTAAAGGGCCGACGAGCTGATGACGTTCTGCCCGGCCTCGGTAATCGTGAGCAGCGCATAGGTGATCGCTGCCTGGCCGGAGGCGAGCCCGAGCGCGCCCACGCCGCCCTCGAGGGCCGCGACGCGCTTCTCGAGCACGTCGGTGGTCGGGTTCATGATGCGCGTGTAGATGTTGCCGGCGACCTTGAGGTCGAACAGGTCCGCGCCGTGCTGTGTGTCGTCGAACGCGTAGGACGTGGTCTGGTAGATCGGCACTGCGGCCGCCTTGGTCGTGGGATCGGGGCTGTATCCGCCGTGCACGGCGATCGTTTCGAGCTTCATGGGGTATTCCGTTGCTGGAGCAGGCCGGGACGACGACGCCAAGGGTAAGGAACGCGGCCTTGCGGCCGTAAATAATAGCTTGTTATGTGACTGGAACGCGGTGGATGGTCCGTCTCACCGGCGGACAGGCCGTTTTGACCTGAATCATGGTGTCAACGGGCGGTGTGGGCGCAAGCTTGGCACCCGCTCGGCCGAATTCAGGCAGATGATTACCCTGAGATATGCCATCGCCATGGTGATTGCCGCCGCGCTGCCGGCGGGCGCCCTCGCGCAAGACCTCCCGTCGCGGGAGGCCGGGGCCGACCTCGAGACCATCACCGTCTACGCCCGCCGCCTCACGCCGGTCACGCGCGTCGCGGCGGCCGTGACGGTGATCACCGAGGAATTCATCGCCACCACGCTTGCCAAGGACGCGAAGGAACTGGTGCGCTACGAGCCGGGGCTCACGGTGCGCAGCGATCCGTTCCGCTTCGGGCTCGATACTTTTGCGATCCGCGGCATGGGTGGCAACCGCGTGGCCGTGGAGATCGACGGCATACCGGCGGCGGGCGGGTTTGCCATCGGCAGCTACTCGGACTCGGGCCGCAGCTTCGTTGACCTGGCGTTCGTCGAGCGTGTCGAAGTGCTGCGTGGCCCGGCATCCTCCCTCTACGGCAGTGATGCAATCGGCGGCGTCGTCGCGATGACGACCCTGGCGCCGGGGAGCGTGCTCGGTGGCGCACGCGTCGAGACGGGCTACGACTCCGAGGACGAGGGCTGGCACGCCGCCCTGATCGGCGCCGGCTCCTTGGGCCCGGGGGAAGCCTTGCTCGGCTACGTCCACCGCGAGGGCCACGAGGCCGACACCGCCGCGGACGTGCAGCCCGATCCACGCGACTACGCAAGCGACAGCCTGCTCGCCAAATACGTGCTGCCGGGAGCGCCGGGCGGTCCTGTCACGCTGAGCGCGGAAGGCGGCCGCGTCAGCCAGGACACCTCGGTTGACGCTTTCCTGGGGCAGGGGCGCTTTGTGAACACGACGATGCTCACGGGCGACGACAGCGCGGAACGGTTCCGGGTAAGCGTCGAGCAGCAACTGGAAAGGGGTACCTGGGCCAACAGCGCGGACTGGCACCTCTACTGGCAGGGGACCGATACGCAGCAGGACACCTACGAACTGCGCAGGGCCGTGCCGCCGCGCAGCCCGGCGGTTGCGCTCGAGCGGGAATTCCACCTCGAGGAGCGCACGGTCGGGTTCGAGTTCACGGCCTTGCGCGAGGTCGCGGGCCGGTCGTTCGAGCACGGCGTCGTCTATGGCCTCGAAGCCTCGTTCTCCAACATCGACGAACTGCGCGACGGCCTGCAGACCACCGTCGATACCGGCGCCGAGACCCCTACGATCCTGGGTGAGACCTTCCCCCTCAGGGACTTTCCGCTGACCGATGTCGCGGAGGTCGGCGTATTCCTGCAGGACGAGCTCCGGCCCGCGGTGGGCGCGTGGTCGCTCATTCCCGCCCTGCGCATGGACTACTACCGGCTCGACTCGCAAGCCGACCGCATCTACCGCGAGGACAACCCGAACGCGCCCGCCGTCGACGTCGACGAGTTGTCGCTCGCGCCCAAGCTGGGCGCCACCTACGCGTTCAACGATCGGCTCACGGCTTTTGCCCAGTATGCGCACGGCTTCCGCTCGCCGCCCCCCGAGGACGTCAACATCGGGCTCGAGATCCCGCTGCTCAACATCCGCGCCCTGCCGAACCCCAGCCTCAAGCCGGAGCAGAGCGACGGCTACGAAATAGGCTTGCGATGGCGCGCGGGGCCCGCGAACCTCACGGTGAGCGCCTACTACAGCGATTACCGCGACTTCATCGAGTCCAAGGTCAACCTCGGCGTCGATCCCGACAGCGGCATGACCCTGTTTCAGTCGCAGAACGTCGCGGAGGCGCGCATCTACGGCGCCGAACTGGCGGCGGACCTGCGCGCGCCCGAAGGCGGGCGGCTCGCGGGCTGGACGGCGCGGCTCTCGGCGGCCTGGACGCGCGGCGACGACCTCGTGCGCGGCGAGCCGCTCAACTCGGTGGACCCCGCGAGCGTCGTGCTGGCGCTGGCCTACGACGCGCCGTCGCTGCGCTGGGGCGGCACACTGGTGGTCACGGGCGTAGAGGCGAAGCGGGACGTGGACGACAGTCGCGCCGACCTCTACGAGACCGAGGGCTACGTCACGATGGACCTGCTCGCGCACCTCGACCTCGGCCGCGGCCTGCGACTGAATGCGGGTGTCTTCAATCTCGCGGACGAGGAATACATCGAGTGGTCGGACGTTCGCGGCCGCACTGACGACGACCCCCTGATTCCGTACTACACACGCCCCGGGCGCAACCTCTCAGTCACACTGCACGGGCGGTTCTGATCCGCCGCCGGCTACTTGCGATCCAGCTCGGGGTCGCGTCTACTGCGGTCCCCAACAGGACGCCGGGAGGTCCCATGAACTCGCGCAATGAACTGTCCTCAGTCATGCTGGCCGTGGCAGCCATCCTGGCCGCCGGCTGCGCAACTTCCGGCGGCGGGCCCGCAACACCTGTCGCGCTCGAGTCGCGCTCCGGCAGCAACGTCACCGGCACCCTCTCGCTGCGCCAGAAGGAGGGCGGGGTGCAATTGATCGGCGAGGTACGCGGCCTGCCCCCGGGCAGCACTCACGGTTTCCACGTCCACGAAAAAGGCGATTGCTCGGCACCGGACGCGAGCTCGGCCGGGCCGCATTTCAATCCGGCGGGCGCGCCGCACGGCAAGGCCGGCAGCGGGGCGCACCACGCCGGGGACATGCCGAATGTCGTTGCGGACGACAAGGGCGTGGCGGCGGTGGACGTCCTGGTGGCGGGCGCCACGCTCGACGCCGGTCCCGGTTCGATTGCCGGCCGCGCCGTCGTCGTGCACCGCGACCCGGACGACTATTCCTCGCAGCCTGCGGGCAATGCGGGCCCCCGGGTGGCCTGCGGCGTGATTCCCTGATCCAGCGCGGTCGGGCGGTGCGTCAGTAAGGCGTGCCGTCCCGCCGCGAGTAACGATCGGGATTTCCCGGCGAATTCCACAACAGGTCCACGTCCGGGTAGGTGACTCTGTCCGCATCGTCGCGGCTGCCGATCTCCAGATAGACGGCCGGGACCTTGCCGCGATTGACGACCTGGTGACCGTCGCCCGAGCCCGCGGGGAACCCCGCGCAGGTGCCGGGCGTCAGGATCTGCTCGCCCGCGTCGGTCACCAGCACCACCTCGCCCTCGAGCACGTACACGAGTTCCTCCTCGTGTGAATGCCAGTGGCGCATCGAGGATTCCCTTCCCGGCGGCAGCGTCGTGAGGTTCACGCCGAACTTCGTGAGGCCCAGTGCGTCGCCGAGCGCGCGCTTCTCGCGCGGCAGCACACGCGAGCGATAGGGCTCCGGGTATCCCGAATCGGTGCGCGGGGCGAGCGTCGCGGGATCGAGTGCAGGCTTGTGCAGGGGCATGGGGTACTCCGGGGGCGCGTCAGGAGCCCCAAGCATAGCGCGCGCCGATTGACCTGCCGCGCGCGGCCTGCCGCGAGACCAGCACCGGAGAAAGAAAAAGGCCCTGTCTCTTGCGAGGCAGGGCCTGAAGCGGGCCCTCACAGGGCACACGCAGGGAGGATCGTCAGTAAACGTCGCCCACGGTGTTGTGGACGTTGAACTTGCCGGTCGGCGTGATGATGCGCTTGTCGTCGATGACGGCCTTCAGCTTGAGCGTCTTGTCGTCGACCACGACGATGGCCGAGCGCTGGTCCTTGCCGTTCCACACGGAGAACCACACCTCGTCGCCGGCCGCGTTGTACTCGGGCTGCACCACGCGCTTCGGGCCCTCGCCGAGCTTCGCCCACTCGGCGATCGGCAGCACCTTGTAGCCGGCCTCGAGGTCGTTGATGTCGAACACCGCCACGCTCTGGCTGATCGCCGGGTCGGGATTAAGCGTGGTGTCCACGTAGAGGTGCTCCGACTTCGGATGCGTCTTGACGAACAGCGAGCCGCCGCCCTGGCCCTTCAGCACGCGCACCACCTTCCAGGCGTGCTCCTTGTGCTTGTCCGGATCCGTGGCGATCAGCGTCACCTTCTCGTTGCCGAGCGCGCTCGTCGCCCACACCGGCCCGTACTTCGGGTCGACGAAGTTGGCGCCGCGGCCCGGGTGCGGGATCTTGTCCACGTCGATGAGCGCGGTGAGCTTCTGCTCCTTCGAGTCCACCACCGCGATCTTGTTCGACTGGTTGGCCGCGGTCATGAAGTAGCGCTTGGTGACGTCCCAGCCGCCGTCGTGCAGGAAGCGCGCGGCGCCGATCGTGGTGGTCTTGAGGTTGTCGATGTCCTCGTAGTTGACCAGCAGGATCTGCCCGGTCTCCTTCACGTTGACGATGAACTCGGGATGCTCGTGCGAGGCGACGATGGCGGCCACGCGCGGCTCGGGGTGGAACTCCTGGGTGTCGACCGTCATGCCGCGGGTCGAGACGACCTTGAGCGGCTCGAGCGTGGCGCCGTCCATGATCGTGAACTGCGGCGGCCAGTAGGAGCCCGCGATCGCGTACTTGTCCTCGTAGCCCTTGTACTTCGAGGTCTCCACCGAGCGCGCCTCGAGGCCGACCTTGATCTCGGCCACGCGGTCGGGCTTCTCCATGTAGAGGTCGATCAGGTCGATGCGGGCGTCGCGGCCGATCGTGTACACGTAGCGGCCCGAGTGCGACAGGCGCGAGATGTGCACGGCATAGCCGGTGCGGATGATGTTGATGATCTTCTTGGTGTCGCCGTCGATCAGGGCCACTTCGCCTGAATCGCGCAGCGTGACCGCGAAGATGTTGTCGATGTTGTAGCTGTTCTGCTTTTTCGTCGGCCGCTGCGACACGGGGACGAGGACCTTCCAGGTCGCCTTGATCTCGGGCAGGCCGTACTCCGGCGGCTGCGGGGGCTCGTGCTGGACGAAGCGGGCCATGATGTCCACTTCGGCCGCCGTGAGTTCGCCCGACTTGCCCCAGCTCGGCATGCCGGCCGGCGAACCCTGGTTGATGAACACCTTGAGGTACTCGGTGCCCTTCTTCTGCGTGATGTCCGGGGTCAGCGGCTTGCCCGTCGCGCCCTTGCGCAGCACGCCGTGGCAGCCCGCGCAGCGCTGGAAGTAGATCTGCTGGGCGTGCTGGAACTCGGGTTCCGTCATGTCCGGCGCACCCGGGGTCACGAGGATCTTGACGCCCTCAGCGCCGGCCGGAGATGGCGCGCCGGCGTACTTGAGTTCGGCGGTCGTGGTCGGGTGCTGCGTCGGCGACGAGGCCGTCTTCGGCTCCGCGGCCGCCTTGGCGCGCACGGCGGTGACCAGCGAGGACGGCACCGCGCCGCCGGCGTTGCCCCATGAATTCATGGCAAAGGTGAGCGCGTCGGCAATCTCCGTGTCGGAGAGCTGCGTCATCGCCGGCATCACCGAGTTGTACTTGACTCCGTTTACGACGACCTCGCCCTCGAGGCCGCGCACGACCACGCCGACCGCCCGCTCCTTGTCGCCGAGCAGGTAATCGGAGCCGGCGAGTGGCGGGAAGGCGCCGGGCAGGCCCTTGCCGTCAGCCTGGTGGCAAGCCAGGCACACGGTCTGGTAGACACTTTCGCCTGCCTTCACCTGCGCGGCAGCCGGTGCGGCACCGGCGACCTCCGCCTGGTGGACCTGCTGGGCGAGGGCGGTGGAGGCGAGGGCGATCGAGCCGGTCATCGCCAGCGCGAGTGCTGTGCGGGCCCGGAAACTCTGCTTCGACGTCATGGATTGCTCCCGTGGTCTGAAAGGTGCCGGCGGGTCCCCGGGGGCGCCTGCCGACGCTGCGCAGGACAGTAGCCGCGGACGTTCGCCCGCGCCTTGATCTCGGTCAACCCGGACTTTCCGATGAGCCCTAGCGGGAGGCTTCGAGCACCGCAAGAAGCTTCTTGAGATCAGGAACTTGCAGCACCCGGCCCTGGACCACGATTGCGCCCGAGTCGGACAGGTGGCGCAGGATGCGCGAGAGCGTCTCGGGCTTCATGGACAGCCGCGAGGCGAGTTCCTGGCGCGACTCCTGCAACGTGATCTCGGTGGGGCCCGTCGCGCCCGGCTCGAGGCGTCCCTCGAGGTGCCGCACCAGCCGGTGGGTCGCGCTTTCGAGCGTCAGGTACTCGATCTCGCGGATGCGCATGTGCAGGCGCTGGCTCACGTGCCCGAGCATGCGCAGGCAGGTTTCCGGGCTCTCGCGCAGGATCGCGAGGTATTCGCGGCTCGAGAAGCGCGCGACCTTGGATTTCATGGCCGCCACGGCCGAAACAGGGTAGCCAGGGCTTTCCATGAACATCACGGCCTCGGCAAAACTGTTGCCCGGGCCCAGGATGTCGACGATCTTCTCCTCGCCCGACTTGGAGTACAGGACGAGGTTCACCTGCCCTTCGAGCACGACGAAGAAATGCAGGGCAGGCTGCCCACGGTCAATCAGCAGCTGGCCCGCCTCGCACTCGTCGATGTGGCTCGTCGCCAGCAGGCGCTGCAGCTGCGGCGGGGAGAGTCCCGCGAAGAGGTGGTGGCCGCGGATGGCCGCGAGGTTGGTGGCGTGGTCGAGCATGACTGCGCACCGTAGCAGGACTCGCACGCATGGGGAATACGTGCGACTCCCCGCGCACCCCGCACCCGCCGGGCCGCCAACCGCAGCCTCAACCCGCGAAGATCCCGAGCGGGTGGTGCGTCCGCGCCACCGTATAGATGAACCCGACCGTCGCCAGCGCTGCGACGAACGCCGCGAACCGTATCCGCCTGGTCCTGCCACGCTTGATCGCGACGCTGCCGAGGATGATGTAAACGACCAGCAGCACCACCTTCACGGTGAGCCAGCCGTGCACGAACGGGTACTGGTGCACGATGCTGGCCAGCATCAGCGCCGTTGTGAGCAGCACGGTGTCGATCACGTGGGGCAGGATGCGCAACGCAAGGGTCTGCAGCCAGCGTGACTCGGCGATCATGAGCCCTCCGCGCAGCACGAACAGCGCGATCGTGAGGATCGCGCAGGTGATGTGCACGTGGCGCAGCGCAAGGTAGTACTCGCTCATCCCGGCCGCCCGTCGATGCGTGGGGCCAGATAGATGCGTGAGTTGCGCGTCCCCCAGATGCCGAAGGCCACGAGCCACAGTGCGAGGCTGCACAGCAGCAGGTGCTTCACGGCATCGGGTGCCCGCACGATTTCACTGGCCACCCGCGAGACCGCGGCGAGTTGCACGCCGAGGAAGCATGCCACCGTGAGGCGGTCCATGTGCAGCGGGCGCCCGGAGTGCCCCATCGTGACACGCGTGACCATGGCGACCAGCATGCCGGAGAAGTAACCGATGCCGATCGCGTGGATCGGCGCCCGGCCGAGCGCCCATTCGCCGGTCAGCAGGAAGCTCGCGTCCCGCGCGGTCTGCAGCGCCAGGGCCATTGGCAGCCACGCGAATCCGGCATACAGCGTCCACAGCAGCGGGATGCCGCGCGATCGCAACGACGTCCAGCGCACAGCACAAGTGGCCGTGAGCACCAACAGCGCTGCGTCCACGGGAACGAGCATGGTGAGTGCACCGGCCGTGCCGAGCAGAAGTCGGGCGTAGAAGAGCGTGACGACCGCGACAAGTACCCACAGCGGTCGCCACGCCACGTATCCCGGCAGCGGCCCCTGTGAGAAGAACGGCACCATGCGGTGGCACACGGAGAAGAATACCGGGAGCAGGAAGCCCCACAACGCCGCGCGCACGGCGAAGTGCAGGGCGCGGTCGTTGGCGTCCCACGCGCCGTAACCAAATCCTGCGATCGCGACCACTCCTACCGCGACCGCGATGATCGTGACCACGGCGTGCGAGACGACCTGCTCGGCATCGAGCAGCACGCGCACCAGCGACGAGAGCGCTACCACCAGGGCGAGCCCTGCAAGTACGCAGGCCGCGAGCTGCAGCGGCAGCCCGGTATGCGCCCCGACTATCCATACCGGCGCAGCTGCCGCGAACAGCGTGCCGGTCGCTACATACGTGCCGCGTGGCACCAGCGGCCCGTTCATCCAGCGCGGGAACGTCGTGTAGAGGAACCCGAAGAAGAAGACCGCGAAGACCGTGAACAGCATCAGGAAGCTGTGCGACCAGATCGGTGCGACCGCGAGATCGAGCGCGAAGAGCGGCGCTCCGGTGTAACGCGCGACCAGGTGCAGCGCCCACCATGCGCTTGCGAGCAGGAGGTTCGTCATGCCGACGAAGAACATCAGCCGGTGCGGCGCGGCGGTCAGCGTGGCGAGCCTCGACGTCCTCGTGGCGTCCGCGTTCATCATCACCTCGATTCAGGTCCTGGACAAATGCAGCGGGCGCCCGAGGGCGCCCGCTGCCGTCACCGGCCGCCGCTCAGCGGCGGGCCGTTTCCGCGCCGGCAGGAAGCGCGGCCTCCTGCCTGCGCCCGCGGCCCAGCCAGAGCTTGGCTACGAACATCGCCAGAAGCAACACGCCGACGCTGAACACGATGTCGCCCGGCATGCGCAGCCACACCAGCAGCTGCATCAGCGGCTGCTGCAGGAACTCGGCCGAGCGCGCGTACCAGAAGCCCTCGGACACGGCCGCGTGCACCTGCATGAGGCCGACCGGCAGCAGCGAGAGCAGCGCCATGGCCGCAAGCCCGATGTTGAGCGTCCAGAACGAGCCCTTCAGCAGCCGCTCGTCCCACTGGGCGAGGTTGCCGAGGCCGCGCAGGCAGAACAGCATCAGGCCGATGCCGAGCATGCCGTACACGCCGAAGAGCGCGGTGTGCCCGTGCAGCGGCGTCGTGTTCAGGCCCTGCATGTAGTACAGCGCGAGCGGCGGGTTGATCAGGAAGCCGAACAGGCCGGCGCCGACCAGGTTCCAGAACGCCACGGCGACGAAGAACATGATCGGCCAGCGGTAGGCGGCGACCCAGGGCTTCGCGTAGCCGTGCTTGTAGTTCTCGTAGGCCTCGAAGCCGACGAGCACCAGCGGTACCACCTCGAGCGCGGAGAACACCGCGCCGACCGCGAGCACGCCCGTCGGGGTGCCGGTCCAGTAGAGGTGATGGAACGTGCCGAGCACGCCACCGGTCAGGAACACGATCGTGGAGAACAGCACTGCGCTGGTCGCCACCCTGGTGCGCACGAGGCCGAGCTTGGTGAACAGGAAGGCGATGACCGCTGTAGCGAACACCTCGAAGAAGCCCTCGACCCACAGATGTACCACCCACCAGCGCCAGTACTCCACCATCGAGAGGTGAGTGTTGCGGCCCCACATGAGGCCCGCGCCGTAGAAGAGGCCGATCGCCACCGTCGACAGAAACAGCAGCATCGTGATCGAGCGGCTGTCGTCACGCGCCTTGAGAGCGGGCCACAGTGCGCGGCCGACGAGCAGCAGCCAGAGCATCAGCCCCACGAACAGGAAGGCCTGCCAGAAGCGGCCGAGGTCGACGTACTCCCAGCCCTGGTGGCCGAACCAGAAGTTGGCCCCGAGGCCCATTTTCTGCATCACGGCGAACCACTGCCCGCCGAGACCGCCCACCACGATCACGAGCAGGCAGACGAACAGGAAGTTGACGCCCAGCCGCTGGAACTTCGGCTCGTGCCCCGAAATCGCGGGCGCGATGTAGAGTCCGGTCGCGAGCCAGGCCGTCGCGATCCACAGCACCGCGAGCTGCAGGTGCCAGGTGCGCGTGACGGAGTAGGGGAGGATCGAAGCAAGGTCGATGCCGTAGAAGCCCTGGCCCTCGACGGCGTAGTGCGCCGTGATGCCGCCGAGCAGGATCTGCACCAGGATCAGTGCGGTCACGACCCAGAAGTACTTCGCCGTCGCCTTCATCGAGGGCGTCGGCTTCAGGCTCTTGAGCGGGTCGCTGTCCGGCACCTGCGGGGGCGGCTCCTTGCCGTGCTGCGCGACGTAGTACCAGACGAACGCGCCGACGCCGGCGAGCAGCGCCAGGATGCTGATGAACGTCCACATGAACGTGGCCGCCGTCGGCTCGTTGCCAACCAGCCGCTCGGACGGCCAGTTGCTGGTGTAGGTGATGTCCTGGCCGGGGCGGTTCGTGGTCGTCGCCCACGCCGACCAGAAGAAGAACGCCGTCATCTGCCGCCGGCGCTCCGCGTCCGGGATCGGGTTGTCCTGGATCGCGTACTGCGCGCGCAACGTGTCCAAGGCCGCATCGTCGCCGAACAGCCGCTGGTAATGGTCCGCGGTGGCAGCGATGGCGGCGGCGCGGTCTTCGGAGACCGTGATCACGCCGGTGTCCGGGTTGTAGCTGTTGGAGCGCATCTCCGGCACGAGCTTCGCGCGGAGTGCTGCCTGTCGGGCCGCGTCGAGGTCGGCGAAGGGCTTGCCGGTCTCCCGCTGCGCCCAGGTGTCCAGCACCGCGACGGCCTCGCGATGCAGCCAGTCCGCCGACCAGTCGGGTGCGACGTAGCTGCCGTGTCCCCAGATGGAGCCGATCTGGTGGCCGCCGATGGTCTGCCAGACCTGGCGGCCGGTCTCGATGTCGGCCTTCGTATAGAGCGTCTGTCCCGTGGTCGCCTTGACCTCGGTCGGCATCGGCGGCGCTGCGAGATAGATCTCGCGCCCGAAGTACAAGAGGATGCCGAACGACACCACCATCAGTGCCGCCAGCAACTTCCAAAGTCGGCTCGCATTGGTCATGGGATTTCTCCGTTCCTCATCCGTGCGCTTGCGCGGGATGGCGCGGATGTTGCGGTGCAGCGCGACGCAATGCCTTGATGAAGATCAAGCGGGCGCACGCCATGAGGGGCAAGCCATTCTGACGAGGTGAGGGGACCGACTTTGCGCCGATCTGGCGTGCGAGGTTCCTCGTGGACACGGTCCGGTCGCCGTGCATCTGCCGTCAGACCATCGAGCGGGACGGCTGGCCCTTGGCCTGCAAGCCAACAGGTTCACCGGAGCGTTACTGCGCCGGTATCGTCACCAACGGCAGCCGCTCGGGCGTGCCGGTGTCGGCCAATGTGAAGAAGAACATGACGGCGGTGAGCGCCCGCTTCGTCAGCCAGTCGTTGTCATCGATCCAGAACCATTGACCCCGGTACTGCACGGCGACAAAGGGCTGCTCCGGCTGCTGCGGGCCGCTGCGAATCCGGCCGACGTCGCGCTGGCCTGCGGCGGCATGCTCGAAGGCCGGCGCGGCGACCTTTTCTCCCAGGTCCTGCTGCGGCACGTCCACGTAACTCGCGAAGGCCTGCAGGATCTGCAGGATAGAGCGGCTGTTCACGGCCAGTTCGTTCTCGGCGCCGCGCATCGGTGAGTAGGACAGCACGAATTTCTGCTGGTCACCCTGCAACTTGAGCAACCGCCGGATCTCGGCCGACTTCTCCCGGACGTCCGCGGGCATGTCTTCGCGCTGGAAGAACAGCACGGCTGTCGAGCCCTTCGCCTTGTCCTCTTCCACGCGCATGCCGACGCCGCCGGCCACCTGTACATCGCGCATCAGCTGCACCGCGCGCACGAAATCAGGGTCTGCTTCCCGCACCATGCCGCCCGCGGCCGAGCGGTTGCGCACGCCGTTCAGCGACTCCACCGTGAGGCCGAGGATGAAATCCGCTGCATAACCGGCCTGCAACATGAAGAAGATGTTCCTGGGGTCGATCGGGGTGATCAGCCCGCGCAGGAACTTCTCCCCGGTCATCGGCACGTAGGTGATCGTCGGTCGATCCGTGTACACGGCTTGCCCGCCGATCGATCCGTAGTTGCCCTGGACGGCACGCCCGGATGAGACCACACCACCGACCGTCACCCCGGTCTGCAGCGAATATCCGGCGACGATGGACGACACGTCGACGAACACCGGCAGGTCCACGTAGCGGATCTTGACGATGTTGAGGAGCGTCTGCTGCTTCCACGAGTCGGCGATGGCCGAGCTGTAGTCGAACCTGTCCACCGCCACCGTGCGCGGACCCACGCTGGCGCAGCCTGCGAGACCGGATGCCAGGACGGCGGCACAACAACGCGCGACGAGCTGGCATTTCATGCGCATGACTCGAGCGGCTACTTGACGGTGTAGCCCTTCGGCTCGAGACACGCGGCGAAGCCTTTCTTGAAGAGGTCCAGCTGCTCCTGCGACGCGGCCTGTTGCTGCTGGGCGGCCTGCTGTTGTTGCTGCGTCGCCTGCTGCGCGGCCTGCTGCTGGTTCTTGCGGCTTTGCCGGCCGCCGGCCAGGACGCCGGCCGTGGCGCCGATCGCCGCGCCCTTGCCGGCGTCGTCGTCCGCTACCTCGCCGATGACTGCGCCAGCTGCTGCGCCTCGGGCGGCTCCGCGCAGACGCGATCCGTCGGCGGCGGGAGCCGGTTGAGCTGCCGGCTGAGCTGCGGTTTGTGCGGCTGGCGGCGGCGGTGCCATCGGGTCCACCCCGGTCTGGCCCTTCGACCAGGCGTAGCACTCGCCCTCGTCCTGGCTCTGCTGCTGCGGGGTCTGTCCCTTGGCCGGGAACACCACCATGCCGAGCGAGGTGGAAAGGGGCTTGGACGCAGGAGGCGCCTGTGCAATGGCCGGCGCGGTGAGCACGAGAAGGGTCGTTACCGCAACGAATCGGCGGATGCTGATCATTTCCCAACCTCCACGGTCACCTTTGGAATGTGACCCTTGAATCTTGACTCGGCCTGCACGCCACGATGCTGCTCTGCCGCAGGCCCCGGAAATTGTAATCGTAAGCCGGCACGCCGTCCTCGACATGCGGCGACCAGCCGCCGAAGCGTCCAGCCTGCGCGAGAATCGTGCCGTTGGCCAGGCCTGCCGGCGGGCCGCCCGGAACGCCGCGAGACCGGAAAGCCGGGCTTGTCGCCGGATTGCGCCGATGCTATCCAGTCCATGTCCATGTCCATGTCCATGTCCATGTCCATGTCCATGTCCGTGGCTGCTGCGAGTCCAGGGATCAGGGTCACGTACCGGGGGGCGCATTCATGCCTGAGATCGTACCGCGGTGGGAATGGCGCTGGTTCGGGCGCCGTTTCGGGCCGGCCGAGTCACGCCTGGCGGCACTGGCTCCGGGCGCTGTCCAGGAGAGCAGCGAGACCTACCTGCTCTCCGGGGCCGGCGACAATGTGAAGGTGCGTGACGCACTCATGGACATCAAGGTCCTGCGCGAGGTGGACGGCAACGGCCTGGAGCAGTGGACGCCGGTCATGAAGGCGGCATTTCCGTTGCCGGCGGACGAGGTGGCGAAGGTATTCGCGGCGCTTCGCCTCGATCCGCCGCCGCTGCGCCGTGCGAGCTACGACCTCGAGCAGTTCATCGACGAGCTTGCCGTGCCGAGCGGCCGCATCCGGGCGGTCAGCGTGCAGAAGCGGCGGACCCGCTACACGGTCGGCGGGTGCATGGCCGAGCTCTCGGCGGTCGTTGCAAACGGCAGGCCCACGCGCACGATTGCCGTTGAATCGGAAGATGCCGCCGCCGTCAACGCCGCCGTCCGCAGCCTCGGACTGGACGGTTACGTGAACACGAGCTACCCGCGCGGGCTGGCCGCCCTCGTCGATGGAACGCCGCTGCGCTGCGCCGTGATCGACGTCGGCACCAACTCGATCAAGTTCCACCTCGCCGGGCAGGCGTCCGACGGCCGTTGGCGCACCATCGCCGATCGCGCGGAGGTCACCCGTCTCGGCGAAGGGCTCGACGACACCCGCCGCATCTGCGAGTCCGCTCTGGAGCGGGCGGTCGCGGCCATTGCGGGCATGGTCGCAGAGGCGCAGGAGAACGGTGCGCTGGCCATCGTGGCCGTCGGTACGGCGGGCCTGCGCATCGCCGAGAACCGGGACGAGGTCGTCGCAGCGATCGAAGCTCGCACCGGCGTGCGAGTCGAAGTGGTCTCGGGTGAAGAGGAGGCGAGGCTTGCGTACCTGGCCGCCAAGTCGAGCCTCGCCCAGACCGCAGGCTCGCTGGTCGTGTTCGACACGGGCGGAGGCAGCAGTCAATTCACGTTCGGGCGCGGCGATGAAGTGCTGGAGCGCTTCAGCGTCGACGTGGGCGCAGTGCGCTACACGGAGCGATTCCGGCTGGATCAAGCCGTGTCGCCCGATGTATTGCGCGACGCCCTCGCCGCGGTATCCGCCGACCTGTCGCGGCTCGATGGCCGCCCGGCGCCCGATGCGTTGGTCGCCATGGGTGGCGCCACGACAAACATCACGGCAGTGAAGCACGGGCTCGCCCGCTACGATCCGGACGTCGTGCAGGGAACGGTGCTCGAGCGGACGGAGATCGACCGGCAGATCGAGATCTACCGCTCGATGGACGCCGGGGCCCGCCGTGGCATCACCGGCCTGCAGCCGAAGCGGGCGGAAGTCATCCTGGCGGGCGCGTGCATCATTCGCACCGTCATGGAAAAGCTCGGCAAGGAATCGCTCACCGTCAGCGACCGCGGCCTGCGCCACGGCGTGCTGGCCGAGCGCTTCGAAATCTGAAAGGAGCAAGGCAATGACCGCAAGGAAGACCGCAAAGACGGCGAGGAAGGCTGCAAGGCAGGACCCGGTCCCGGAACTCTCCCGCAGCCAGATCGGTGAGGTCCTGACGATCCTCAAGGATGTGAACAGCGTGGAGCTGAAAATGGTCGCGCCGATGGAGACTCACCGCGCGACCGTCCGGAAGCTCGGTGTGGACCCAATCGAGGCCGAAGTGCGACAGGCCTATTTTTTCGACACGCCAAACCTCGACCTGAACAAGGCTGGCGTGGTCGTGCGGGCCAGGCGCATCCAGGGTGGCGGGGGCGACACCGTCGTCAAGCTGCGGCCCGTGGACCCGGCGGCGATCGACAAGGAACTGCGTCGCTCGGCGAGTTTCAAGACCGAGGTCGACGCCGTGCCGGGTGGCTTCGTCTGCTCGGGGTCGTTCAAGGGACGTTGCACGGCCCAGGAGGTCCTCGAGGCGGTCGAAGGCAAGGCGCCCCTCGACAGGCTGTTCTCCAAGGAGCAGCGCGCGTTCTACAAGGCGCATGCGCCCAAGGGCATCACGCTCGGTTCGCTGGCGACGTTCGGCCCGACGTTCGTGCTCAAGACGAGGCAGTGGGTAGAACGGCTCGATCGCCGGCTCGTCGTCGAGATGTGGCTGTTTCCGGATGGCTCCCGCAACCTGGAGATCTCGACGAAGGCCGAGCCTGCCGAGGCTTTCCAGGTCGCGCAGGCGACCAAGGCCTACCTCAGGGACATCGGTATCGACCTGACCGGAAACCAGCAGACCAAGACCCGGGCCGCGATGGAGTTCTTCACGCCCGAGGTTCGTCTCAAGGCCACGCAGCGCAAGGCGCAACTCCGGGCCTGAGCGGAAAGCGGCGCCGGCGGGGGGGGCTAACTGGCCCCTCGTCGCTCGCCGACTCTGGCGCCCTGATTTTCGTCAGATCGCCTTCGAGAACCGCTGCTGCGCGGCTTGCGCTGCGGGCAGGTAGGCGTCGAACGCCATGCCGAGGTGGCGCAGCAGCAGTCGGCCAGCGGGCAGCACGCGCAGCCCGGGCGCTGCGAATTCGGCGAGGCCGTCCGCAACCAGCGGCTCGAGCGCCTGCAACTCGCTGGCGAAATAGCCGCGGAAGTCGATGCCGTGACGCGCGGCGGTCGCGTCGTAGTCGAGCACGCCGTAGCACATGATCTGCTGGATCACGTCGCGTCGGATGATGTCGTCGCGCGTGAGCGTGAGACCGCGGTGCACCGCGAGTTCGCCGCGGTCGAGCGCACCGTAGTACTCGGGGAGCGTCTTCAGGTTCTGCGCGAAGTTGTCGCCCACCTTGCCGATCGAGCTCACGCCGAGGCCGATCAGGTCGCAGTAGCCGCGCGTCGAGTAACCCTGGAAGTTGCGGTGCAGCGTGCCGTTGTGCTGCGCGATCACGAGCTCGTCCTGCGGCAGCGCAAAGTGGTCCATGCCGATGTAGACGTAGCCTGCGTCGATCAGTTTCTCGATGGTGAGCCCGAGCAGCGCGAGGCGCACCTCGGGCGTCGGCAGGTCGGCGGCGTTGAGTTGCCGCTGCGCCTTGAACATCTGCGGCAGGTGCGCGTAGGCATAGACGGCGAAGCGGTCGGGACGCGCCGAGAGCACGGTGTCGAGCGTCTTCGCGAAACCCTCGAGGTTCTGCTTCGGCAGGCCGTAGATGAGGTCCACGCTCACCGAGCCGAAGCCGAACTCGCGTGCCTCGCGGATCAGGCGCAGCGTATCGGGCACGGACTGGATGCGATTCACCGCCTCCTGCACCAGCGGGTCGAAGTCCTGGATGCCCAGGCTGCAGCGGTTGAAGCCGACGTTGGCGAGATCGCGCAGCGAATCGCGCGTGATGGTGCGCGGGTCGAGCTCGATCGAGTACTCGCGGCCCGCGTCCCTGGACAGCTTGAAGTGCGAGCCCAGCTTCTCGATCAGCCGGTCGATCTCGAGCGAGGTGAGGAAGGTGGGCGTGCCGCCGCCGAAGTGCAGTTGCTCCACCTCGCGGTCGCGGTCGTAGAGCTGGCCCTGCAGCTCGATCTCGCGGTGCAGCCGGTAGAGGTACGCCTCGGCCTTCTCGTGGTTGCGCGTGATGACCTTGGTGCATCCGCAGTAGAAGCAGGGGCTCGAGCAGAACGGGATGTGCACGTACAGCGACAGGGGCCGCGGGATCGGGTCCTGGTTGCTGGCGATGGCCGCCGCGCGGTACTCGTTCAGGCCGAAGCGGTCCGTGAACTGCACGGCCGTCGGGTACGACGTGTAGCGGGGCCCCGAGCGGTCGTAGCGGCGGATGAGGTCAGCGTCGAACTTGATCTGGTGCGAATCCATCTTGTTCCCTGGGAGCACGCGCGCGACGAGCCTGCGCCGGGCCGCTCCCCCTTGCCTTGACGTGCGTCAAGGATGGGAATCCGCGGCTCCGGGGCAAGCGGTACATGCCGAAGGATAGTAGGGGGAGGGGGCCGGGGGGAAGCGCGGCGGGGAGGGAGGTCGGCAATCCGCTAGAATGCCGCCCTTGCGCCGCAAGATTTCCGGAGACCGAGCGTGACTTCCACTGAATCTGCCGTCCCGGCCGCGGGCGGCCCGATCGCCGCCGATGCGGTCATCGTCGGGGCGGGCCCTGCCGGGCTGTTCCAGGTCTTCGAGCTGGGGCTGCTCGGTATCAAGTCGCACGTCATCGACACCCTGAAGCACCCCGGCGGGCAGTGCGCCGAGCTTTACCCGGACAAGCCGATCTACGACATCCCGGCGCTGCCGGTGTGCGGCGCACAGGAGCTCGTCGACCGCCTCGTGCAGCAGATCCAGCCCTTCGAGCCGCGGTTCCACTTCGGCGAGGAGGTCGTGACCCTCGGGCGGCGCGACGACGGCACCTTCCTCCTCGTGACCTCGGCGGGCACGCAGTTCGTCGCCCGGGCCGTGGTGATCGCCGCCGGGCTCGGCTCCTTCCAGCCCCGGCGGCTGGGCGTCGAGGGGGTCGAAACCTTCGAGGACCTGCAGGTCCACTACCGCGTGCGCAACGCGTCCACCTTCCACGGCCAGCGGCTGGTGATCTTCGGCGGCGGCGATTCCGCGCTCGACTGGGTGATCGACCTGACCGGCAAGGCGAAGAGCATCGTCCACGTGCACCGGCGGCCCGAGTTCAAGGCCGCGCCCGCGTCCGTGGCCCGCATGCAGCAGCTGGTGGCCGAGGGGCGCATGGTCTACGTCGAGGGCGTCGCAACGGCCCTGCGCGCGGCGGACGGGCGGCTCACGGGCATCACGGTGAAAGGCACCGACGGCGCGCTGCGGGATCTCGATGCCGACCACGTGCTCGCGTTCTTCGGGCTGCATCCCAGGCTTGGGCCCATCGCCGAGTGGGGCTTCGAGCTCGACAAGAAGGCGATCAAGGTCGACACGGCGAAGTTCCAGACCAGCGTGCCCGGCATCTACGCGATCGGCGACATCAACACCTATCCCGGCAAGAAGAAGCTGATCCTGAGCGGGTTCCACGAGGCGGCGCTCGCGGCCTTCGCGATTGCCGAGCAGCTCAATCCGGCGAAGAAGGTCCACCTGCAGTACACCACCACGAGCCCGATCATGCAGAAGCGGCTTGGCGTCAACGGTTGAGCCGGCGCCCGGTCGACCTGCCATGCGCCCCGTGAAGACCGTGCTTGCGGACCTGCTGCGGCTGCTCGAGCTCGAGCGGCTGGAGGTCAACCTGTTCCGCGGCGAGAGCCGCGATATCGGCAGCCCGCAGGTGTTCGGCGGCCAGGTGCTCGGCCAGGCGCTCGTGGCCGCGAGCGCGACGGCCGACGGCCGCCTCGTGCACTCGCTGCACGCCTACTTCCTGCGCCGCGGCGACTTCAATGCCCCGATCGTCTACGAGGTGGACCGCAGCCTCAAGGGCACCAGCTTCTCGAACCGGCGCGTGGTGGCGATCCAGAACGGCCAGCAGATTTTCCACATGTCGGCGTCCTTCCAGGTCGAGGAAGAGGGGCCGGATCACCAGGTGCCGGCGCCGAGCGTCACGCTTCCCGAGGAGTTGCCCGACCTCGCCGTGGAGATGCGCAAGTGCCTGAACGACCTGCCGGAGGAGAAGCGGCGCTTCTGGTCGCTCGAGCGGCCGTTCGAGTTCCGCTCGGTCGAGGCGTTGCGGGCGGGTGAGCCGGGACCGGGCGTCCACCACATGTGGTTCCGTCTCAGCGGCGACGCCCCCGACGACCAGGCGCTGCAACGCTGCCTGCTCGCGTACATGTCGGATTTCCACCTGCTCGAGACCGCGACCCTGCCGCACGGCCTGTCGCACCCCTCGGGTGACGTGATGCTTGCGAGCCTCGACCACGCGATGTGGTTCCACCGGCCGCTGCGCCTCTCGGACTGGCACCTCTACGCACTCGTGAGCCCGAGCAGCTCGGGGTCGCGCGGGCTCGCATTCGGGCGCATCTTCGACCGGCAGGGAAGGCTGGTCGCGAGCACGGCGCAGGAAGGCCTGATGAGGGTCAGGCGCTCCTGAAGCCGGCGCACTGCTGCGGCGACGCCAGGACTACTGCAGTCCCAGCTCGAACCGTACCTTGCCGTCCTGCGCCGCCACCTTGCCGTTCCTGCTCAGGAACACACGGGTCGGCTCGAGTCCGCTGTCGCCGAGCAGCACGCGCTGAATCGCCTCGGCGCGTGCCTGGCCGAGCGCATCGACCTGCTCATCCGTGACGGACACGCGCGCACGTGCTTCCTTCACCAGGAACTCGATCTCGACGTTCTCGCGGAGCGCCTTCGCTGCCGCGCGAGGCATGCCATCGGGCGGAGCGGGCGGCTCAGGCGTCGCGGGCACCGGTCCGCCCTGGCGCTCGAGCAAGGCCTCCAGCGCGGCGATCTTCTGCTTCGGCTCGAGGGTGTCGAACGAGGGCGCGGGCGCCTGATCGTCGGCCTTCCGGCCCAGCGTGGTGACCACCGATGCAGCCAGCTGCTGCTCATATGCGCGATCGGCCAGCGCGGCCTTGTCGAGTTCCGCCACGACGCCCATCGGCACGTCCAGCTTGATGTCTGGCTTCTCGATGAGGCCCCTGGCGAGCGTCGCGAGGCTCGCGGCCGTCACGGCCGGCACGGTCGCGTCGCCGGGCGCAAAGTCCACGAACTGCGCTTCCTCCGCGCCGGCGAACAGCGAGCCGAGCAGGGCGAATGGCGCAGTGACGGCCTTCACGATGATGTTCTTGATGATCTGCCAGACGATGGGCCCGATGCGGAACGCCGGGTCATCGAGCGTGCCCGTGACCGGCACGTCGAGATTGATGACGCCGTGCCGGTCGCGCAGCAAGGCGGTGGCGAACTTCACCGGCAGGGATGCCTCGCCCTTGTTCGCCGTCGCCTCGCCCCACTCGAGCTGGTCGATACGGATGTTGTGGCTCGCATCGAGCTTGCGGTCCTCGACCCGGTAGTGCAGCTGGGTCGTCAGCTTGCCCTTGGCGATGTTGTACCCGGCGAGGCGCCCCGAGTAGGGGTTGAAGACCGGCAGCGAGATGTTCTCGAAGTCGAGGCCGATGTCCGTGTAGCGGTCGAAGGCGAACGGTTGCAGCTCGCCGGCGATCGAGACCGGGGAGAACTCGCCCAGGTTGCCCTTCAGGTCCACCGTCGCACGCGAGTCGTAGGCCGAGGAGATCCCGCGGATGGTTCCCTGCAGGTCCTGCACGTCGGCTGAGAAATTCGGTTCCACGAAGTAGTCCGAGAAGTTCATGCGGCCGCCGTCGATGCGCACCTCTCGTACCCGGATCGGGAAGGTCTCCGGTCCGGGCGCGGCGCGGGGGGGCGGTGCAGCCTGGGCACCGGCGGCCTTGCGTGCCCTGGCGGCCGTCTTCTCTGCCGCCTTCGATTCCTTCTCGCGGCGCCGCTTCTCCGCCGGCGACGACGCCGCTTCGGCCGCCGCCGCAGCGCGGCGTGCCTCGAGTGCGGTCGCCGTGCCCTGCGGGTCCAGCACGGCCGCCAGGTTCACGACCTGCTCCTCGCTGACGATGACCCGGGCGTAAGGGCCATGCACCAGCACGCGGTCGATCGTCAACGCTTCTGGGCCGAGGTCGAGGCGGAGTTTCTGCAGTTGCAGGCGCCGGAAGTTGACGAAGTCCTGTTTCATCGCGTTGTCGATCGACTTGAAGCCGTCGATGGCGATGTCGCCGGCGAAGGAGATCTCCGGGCCCGGCTGGTCGGCGGGGACAAGCTGCGCCTTGCCCCTGACGCCGAGCGTACCCTCCGTGATGGTGAGATCCGCCAGCGGCAGGATGTACGGCTGCAGGATCTGCATGCGAGCCTTCTCGAGCGAAACGTCGAGGTCGGCCGCAAGCGGCTCAGGGGTGATCGTGCCGCCCATGTCGAGCAGCGCCTGGCCGTTGATCGTCGCCTTCAGGGTGACCGGCAGCGGCTTGGCCAGGTCCAGGCTCGCATCGCTCACCAATGCGTACAGCGGCGCAACCACGAACTTCTTTACCGGATCGGACATCCGGTCCTCGAAGTCGATCGCCGCGCCGGTCAGCTCGACGCTGGCGATGTCGAGCGTCCACGGAGCGGCGGCCCCCGCTCCTGTCGCGGCTGCAGCCTCGGCGGACGGCCTGGACGGCACTGGAACGAACAACTGCTCGAGGTTGACTGACCCGTCCTGCGACATCCACGCCTGCGCCTTGAGGCCGGCGATGGAGACCCTCGACACAGTGACGGTCTGGGCCGGCAGCGCCACGGCGGTGCCGGTCACGCCCACGCTCGGGATCTCGACCCAGTCCGCATCAGCGCCGCGCGGGCGCAGCTTCGTCCCGGTGACATCGATCTGCGGAAGCTGGACCTCGAGGGTCAACACGTCGCCCAGTGTCATCCGGTAACTGCCGGCGATCTGCGCGAGCCCGGAGCTCACGACGAAGGGCAGGGCGTCGCCGAGGAACTCGGCCACCCCCGGCGCGCTCACGTTGCCCAGCACGAACTCGCCGTGCGACGCGATCTCGGGCTCGAGCGCGAAGTTGCCCTTCCACTCGACGGACTCGTCGTCCGCGGTACGCGCAGCGAAGCTGAAATCCCCGCCCTCGCGCGTCGTCCGGAAGTCCTTGAGGGTGAAGGTCGCGCCGCTGCCCTTGCGCTCGAAGGGCCTGCTGCGCGACAGGTCCAGGTAATCGACCTTCCCGTTCTCGACGGAGAAGGACTGCAGCCAGAGTGCGGGCAGGCCGGTTTCCTCTTCCTCCGGGTCTTCCTCGAGCGCGAGATCGGCGAGATTGATGCGGCCGTCGGGCCTCACCACGGCCGCCACGGAAAATGACTGCAGGGTCACGTCCCTGAAGATGAAGGATCGTCGCCAGAGCGACGCCAACTCGAAATCCGCGAAGAATCGCGCGAATCCGAGCATCGGCGTGCCGTCCGCGTCGGGCAGCGACAGGTCCTTGATTTCGAGTTGCAGCTTGAAGGGCTGCACGCGCACTTCGCCGACGGCGAGTTCCCGCCCGTATTCCTCCTGTACGAACTTCCGGGCCTGGTCGCGCACGATCCCCGGCGCCACCTTGAAACCGAGCAGCGCATAGAGGCCGACGAGGCCGGCGACGATCGCGCCGGCCCAGAGGACCCTGGACTTCAGGACGGCTGGCACGGCGGCCGCCGGCTTATCTGTTGTCGGCGAGCCAGCGATAGACGTAGCCGGCGATCAGCGCTCCCAGGATCGGCGCGACCCAGAACAGCCACAGCTGGCCGAGCGCCCAGTCGCCGACGAACACGGCGGGCCCCGTGCTGCGCGCGGGGTTCACCGAGGTGTTGGTGACCGGGATGCTGATGAGGTGGATGAGCGTGAGCCCGAGGCCGATCGCGATCGGGGCGAAACCGGCCGGCGCGCGGCGATCCGTCGCGCCGAGGATGATCAGCAGGAACATCAGCGTCATGACGACTTCGCTCAGGAAGCCGGATGCAAGGGAGTAGCCACCCGGTGAATGGTCGGCGTAGCCATTCGACGCGAGGCCCTGCGACACGTCGAAGCCCACCTTGCCGGAGGCGATCATGTAGAGCACGCCGGCGCCCGCAATGGCGCCCAGCACCTGCGAGGCGATGTAGGGGAACACCTCGCCAGCCGGATGCCGTCCACCCGCCCAGAGGCCCACCGTTACGGCGGGATTGAGGTGGCAACCGGAGATGTGACCGATCGCGTAGGCCATCGTGAGCACGGTGAGGCCGAACGCGAGCGAGACCCCGGCCAGGCCAATGCCGACCTCCGGAAAGGCCGCCGCCAGCACGGCACTGCCGCAACCACCGAGCACGAGCCAGAAAGTGCCGATGAACTCGGCGACGAGTTTCTTGGACATGGGCATGATCGATCCTCTATTGTTTGCTTCGACTGGTTGATCACCCCTACCCCCGCCGCCAAGCCTAACCAGCCGCGGCTGCCCCGGGCAAGGGATTTCGGTCCGCCTCGAGGCCGGCCCAGGCCTCGACGATGCGATTCAGGATCCGATTGAACTGCGCCGGCGCCTCGAGCATCGGGAAATGCCCGACGCCCGCGATCGGCACGAGGCGGAAACGTGGCTCGAACTGCCGGATCGCCGCCTCGTCGGTGGGATGGCCGGCCGAATTGACCGCGACGATCGGCACGTCCAGGTCCTCGACGGCCGACCTGTAGTCCATGGCGAGCAGGCCGAGCACTGCGGGAATGGCGATCTTGGGCGGGGCTGCGGACATGTCGTCAACGATCCACTGTTTCAGGATCGGGTCGGTCCTGTCCGTGAAGAAGTTCTGGCTGACGAATTCCGCCGTGGTCGCCGCGAAATCGGCTCTCATCTTCTCGATGACCGGCTCGAACTGCTCCCTTGGCGCCGGCGCCGCGATCTCTCGCAGCGTGTCCACCCCGACGATACCGATGACCTTGCCCGGGAGGCGGCGCGCGGCCTCGAGCACCACGGGTCCACCCATCGAATGGCCGACCAGGATGACGCGTGGACTGCCCACCGCCTCGACGACGGCAGCGACGTCCGCGCCGAAGTTGGCGATGGACCAGTCCTTGCGGCTCTGCTCGCCGGACTTCCCGTGGCCCGCGAGGTCGAGCGTCACCACCGTGTAACGCACGGCGAACTCGTTCAGTTGCGGGTCCCAGTAGCCCGAGTCGCAGGACCAACCGTGCACGAACACGATCGCGGGCGCGCCGCTGCCGTAGACGCGGTAGCGGATCGCGGTGGCGTCTGCTGCCAGCGACTTGACCGTGCCCTCGCGCGCCACGACCTGCGGCGGCGCAGGAGGGGGCGCCTGCGCAGCGGGCTCGGCGGGCACGGTCGTCGCCCCGTTAGCGGGCGCCGGCTCGCGCGAGCAACTGGCGGTGAGGATGAGGCCGGCGATGAAAAAGGGCAGCGTCCCCGTCTTGAGCGTTTTCATTCAGAGCACCTTGCCCGGGTTCATGATGCCCCGCGGGTCCAGCGCGGCCTTGATGGCGCGCATGACCTCGAGGTCCACGTGTCCCTTGAATCTTGCGAGGTCGTCGCGCCTGAGGCGGCCGATGCCGTGTTCCGCGCTGATGCTGCCGCGGAAGCGCTGCACGAGTCCGTAGACCGCCGCCTGGATCGCGTGCTCGTGCGAGAGGAACGCCGTGCGGTCGCCGCCGAGCGGCTGGCTGACGTTGAAGTGCAGGTTGCCGTCGCCGACGTGTCCGTAGGTGACCATGCGCCCGGTGGGCACGATGGCGAGCACGGCCGCCGTGGCCTCGGACATGAACTCGGGCAGCGCGGCGACCGGCACCGCGACGTCGTGCTTGATGCTGGCGCCCTCGGCGCGCTGGGCTTCGGGTACGGACTCCCGCAACTTCCACAGCGCGTCGCGCTGCGCCAGTGAATGCGCAAGCACCGCGTCCTGCGCGATGCCGTCCGTCAAGGCCTGCTCGAGCGCGGATTCCAGTAGACCGCGCAGGGCCGAGTCCTCGCGCGCCGTGGAGATCTCGCAGAGCACGTACCACTCATACGGGCGCTCGAGCGGATCGGTCACGCCGGGAATGTGGTGCGCGGCGAGTTCGACGGCGATGCGCGGCAGCAGCTCGAAGCTCGTCACGGCGTCGCCCGTGACGGCGCGCAGCCGCGACAGCAGGTCCACGGCGGCCGCGGGACTCGGTACGGCGACGAAGGCCGTCTCGACGGTACGTGGCCTGGGAAAGAGCTTCAGGCTTGCCGCCGTGATCACGCCGAGCGTGCCCTCGGCCCCGATGAACAGGTGCCGCAGGTCGTAGCCAGTGTTGTCCTTGCGCAGGCTCTTGAGCCCGTCGATGACGCGCCCGCCGGGGAGCACCACCTCGAGTCCGAGCACGAGGTCACGGGCGACTCCGTAGCGCAGGGCATTCAATCCGCCTGCGTTGGTCGACAGGTTGCCGCCGATCTGGCAGCTGCCCTCCGATCCAAGGGCCAGCGGGAAGTAGCGGTCGGCGCCGGCGGCGGCCGCGCGGACCTGGCCGAGCAGGCAGCCAGCCTCGACGGTCATCGAGAAGTTGTCTGCGTCCACCTCGCGGACTCGATTCATGCGCCTGAGCGACAGCACGATCTCGTCGCCCTGCTCGGACGGCGTCGCGCCGCCGCAGTAACCCGTGTTGCCGCCGTGGGGCACCACGCCGACACCGAGCTCGTCGCAGATCTGCAGCACGATCGCGACGTCGGCCGTCGAGCCCGGGCAGACGACGAGGGGGGTCGCGCCACGGTAGAGCGAACGGAAATCGACCAGGTACGGCTCGACCTGCTCGGGCGCGACGAGGCACGAAGCCTCGCCGAGCGAACGGCGGATGTGTTCGACGGCCGCGGCGAGGTTTCCGGGTTCGGCTCGGGACATTCGGCGTTTATAACCCGGAACCGGCGCCCGCTGCACCGGGTAGCTCAGGCACCGCGCGGCGTGGCCACCTTCGCCACGAGCAAGGCCGCACCAACCGCCACCAGCAGGATGACGATCGAGGCGAGCGCGTTGGTGAGGAGGTTCGGCGCGAGCAGCAGCATCAGGCCGAAGCCCAGCATCATGAACCCGGAGACGAGCTTCAGCACCCGCCCCTCCGACTCGCTGAGCTTGCGGGCGCCCATCGTCCGCACGAATACGATGACGATCGCAAGCAGGGGGATGACGTAGATCACGTTGTACGCGGCAAGCCAGGCGTAGTACTGCCAGGTCTCGAGCTTCGCGAGCGTGAGTGTGCGCGTGTACACCATCGGAAAGCCCGCGGTGCACAGCAACTCGTAGGAGTTCGCCACGATCGCGAGCAGCACGGTGCTCGCGAGCATGGGGCCGAGGCTTCCGGCCGCGACCACCTCGCGCATGCGCTTGAAGAGCCCGGGTTTCGCCGCGTCCGGGATGGACAGGCTCGGGCCCTGCTTGAACCAGAAGTAGTCCTTGATATTGAGCGCTGCGACGAACAGGGCGACGAGGCCCGCGACCGCCGTGATCACGCGCAACTCGCCCGCGATCAGGAACACGTTGAGCCACGCCGCCATGAACACGAAGTAGACGATCCCCGAGAACATGACGAAGGTGCCGCCCACGATGGCCATGCGGGCACGGCTCTTCGCGTGCACCAGCAGGCTCAGCAGGAACAGCAGGACGAAGAATGCACAGGGATTGAACGCGTCCATGCCGGCGAGCACGAGTGTGAGCACCGGCAGCGAGAAGGCCTTGGCATCCACGGTGCCGATGAAGGGCAGGTGGACCGTGGTGCCTGCTTCGCCCTCGGCCGCGCCGGACGTTGCCGCGGGGACGCCGGTTGCGCCACCTGCGGTGTCCGCGGAAACGCCGGCACCGGGATGGGCGAGGCGGTCCGCGTGGCATTGCTCGAGCGCCTCGACGATCTGGGCGCCGGTCGTCTCCGCAGTGTCGTAGCCGATCAGCACCTGCCGGCAGAACACGAAGCCCGGGACGGACAGCGCCTGCGTACCGAGCGAGAGCGCGGTCTCGTAGTAGAACCTTGCGTTGGCCCGGTTGTCCTTGACCGCGTATTTTCTCACCTCGAGCCACGGCGAGCGCGTGGCGAACTCGTCGATGAACGGCGCCGCCGCCTGGCAGTGGGGGCAGGTGGGGGAGAAGAAGTAGTAGAGCCGTACGGTGGGCGTCCCGTCGGGGGCCTGGCCGTACCAGAACGCGTCGGACTCCGGCCCCGGGTCGGCGCCCGCGGCGAACCCGGATACGAGCAGGAGGACGAGCAGGGAGGCAAGACGGGTCAGGAACATTCGGTCGCGTCCGCACGGCAACAGGGAGCGCGAATGATACCGGGGGCGACCCGCAGGACGGTGCGGTTTTCTACGGATGTCCGGGCGCCCTGCGGAGTCACTCCTGCATGCCGTGGTAAAGCAACCGCAGCAGCAGGCGCGCACCGTCGTTGTCCTTGAGCTCGGGATAGCGCGGACCATCGCGAGTACCGATGTCACGGATGTCGGTCATCAGCTCGGGATGGAACTGGCAGGTGAACGACCGCCGGATCCGGTGGGTCTCCCAGTCCTTGTAGTAGATCGCGGTGGTGCTGACTTCGGTCCGGGCTTCGGCGTCCACCTGGGTCTGGGCGAGGATCTCGGGCGGCACGATCAGCGCACGCCCAGCCAGTCCGGGTTGGGCAGTTCGCTGAACGCCTCGCGCAGCGCCTCGCCCCAGCCGCTGCGGATCAACTGGAAGTAGCGGTCGTCAGCGTCGATGTTCACGTGGCCCGCCACGCGATACTCGTCGCGCCTCACGATCACCAGGTCGAGCGGCGGCCCGACCGTCAGGTTCGAGCGGATGGTCGAGTCCATGGAGATCAGCGCGCACTTGGCCGCCTCGGACAGCGCCATGCTGCGGCGGGTGACGCGATCCATGATGGGCTTGCCGTACTTCGATTCGCCGATCTGGAAGTAGGTCGTGTCGGGCGAGGCCTCGATGAAGTTGCCGGCGGCGTAGACGTTGAAGAGCCGCGGCGCCTCGCCCTTGATCTGCCCGCCGACGATGAACGTCGAGTTGAACTCGACCCCCTGCGACTTGAGGGCATCCCCGTCCCGGACGTGCATCTCGCGCAGGGCCTCGCCGACACAGCGCACGGCCTCGAACATGTTGGGACAGTTGTCCAGGCTCATCGTCTGCGGATCCTGCTCGGCGAGTTTCTCGGCCAGCAGGTTCAGTACCCCCTGCGAGATCGCGAGGTTGCCCGCCGAGAGCAGCACGATCACTCGCTCCCCGGGCCGCTCGAACACCGTCGTCTTGCGGAAGGTGCTGATCTGGTCCACGCCCGCGCTGGTCCGCGAGTCGGAGAGGAATACCAGCCCTGAATCGAGGAGCATCGACACGCAATAGGTCATTGCTGCTGCCCCGTCCCGTTCGTCACCTGCACCGACACCGACATCGATTCCTGCCCGCCGCCACGTCGCATGCCGCGCACGGGCGCCGCGTCGAGGTAATCCCTGCCGACGGCGAGCCGGCAGTGGCGCTCGCCTGCCACCTCGCCGTGCGTCACGTCGAGGCTGACCCAGCCCTGCTCCGGCCCGAGCCACACGTCGACCCAGGCATGGCTCGCGACCTCGCCGTGATCGCCCCCGTAGAAGTAGCCGCTCACGTAGCGCGCGGGCACGCCGGCGGCCCGACAGCAGGCCACCATGACCTGCGCCTGGTCCTGGCAGACGCCGACACCGAGGTCCAGGGCCTCGGCGGCCGTGTGAGTCACGTCGGTAATGCCGGGCTCGTAGGTGACCGCCCTGCGGATACCCTCGACGAGTTCGAGCAGCGAACCCTGCGAGGCCGGGTGGCGGCCGAGGTGCCGCTCCGCGAGCCGGCGCAAGCCCACGTCCGGGCAGGTGAGTGCCGTTGGCGCGAGGAACGCGAGGGGCGAGAGGACGCAGGCGTCCGGTGCGTCGGAGGCGATGCCCTCGCCCACGTCGGCGATGCCGTCGACGACGATGCACATCTGGCGATGCGGGGTCTCGACCGTGACGATGTGCGTCAGGTTGCCGTACGCGTCGAGCTGCTCGAGGCGTTCACCGGGCGAGGTCACGCGCCAGCTCACGACGCGCTGCCCCGGATCGATCCGCGGCGTGAGCTTGAGCGCCTGGATGCTGTAGCTCACGGGCTCCTCGTAGACGTAGCGAGTTTCGTGGCGGATGTGCACTTGCATGATGGTCACCCCTGGGGGATGTGCCCGAGGAAGTCGCGGCCGATGCGGTCGCTGAGGTCGGCGATGCAAGCGAGCACGTCGCGCAGGAACGGCCCGGCGCCGCCGTCGACCAGCGACTCCGCCGTCCCGAAGCGCAGGTCGGCGTGCAGCTTGCCTGCCCGCCGCTCGGCCTCGCCGGACTGCGTGTTGGCGACCGCCTGCAGGTTTTCGTACACGAGCTGTGCCGAACGGTAGATGGAGCGCGGCACGTCCTTGCGGAAGACCACGAACTCGACGACGCGCGCGGGGCTCACGCGGTCGCGCGAGACGCGCCGGAAGATCTCGAACGCCGACAGCGCCCTGAGCAGCACGCTCCAGGGGTAGTAGTCGTGCGCGGCGCCAGGGGCGGCCGGCACGGGGTCCTCGCAGGCCAGGCGCACCTGCAGCAGCCGCGCGACACCGTCTGCGCGCTCGAGGAACGTGCCGATCTGCATGAAATGGTAGCCCTCGTCCCGCAGCATCGAGCCGAGCACCACGCCGCGCGCCAGGTGCGCCCGGTATTTCACCCAGTCCACGAACTCCGCGACGTTGCGCGCGGTGAAGCGGGTGGGCGCCTGGCTGCGGGCCTCGAGCCAGGTCGAGTTGAACGTCTCCCACATCTCCGAGGAGATCGAGCCGCGTACCGCGCGCGCGTTCTCGCGTGCGCAGCGCAGGCAGCTCATGATGCTCGAAGGATTGCCGGCGTCGAAGGCGAGGAAGTCGATGGCCTTGTGCGGTTCGATCCCGCCGTGGCGCTCGGCGTAGGCGTCGTCGAGGCCCAGCACGACCAGCGCCTGCGACCAGCCGAGCCCGTCGGAGTGGACTTCGTGCGGCAGCAGCGAGAGGCGGTACTCCACGTCGAGCGTGCGCGCGAGGTTTTCGGCGCGCTCCGCGTAGCGCCCCATCCAGTACACGTGGTCGGCGGTACGGCTCAGCATCAGGCCTCCAGCACCCAGGTGTCCTTGGTGCCACCGCCCTGCGACGAATTCACGACCAGCGAGCCCGCGCGGAGCGCCACGCGCGTGAGACCGCCCGGCACGATGGTGACGTCGCGACCCGAGAGCACGAACGGGCGCAGGTCGATGTGGCGGGGCGCGACGCCCTGCTCGACGAAAGTGGGGCAGGTCGACAGCGCCAGCGTCGGTTGTGCAATGTATTTCCCGGGGGCGGCGAGGATGCGCAGCCGGAAGTCCTCGCGCTCGGCCTCCGTCGCGGTGGGCCCCACCAGCATCCCGTAGCCGCCCGCGCCGTGCACTTCCTTGACCACCAGCTCGTCGAGGTGCGCGAGCGTGTAGGCGAGATCGTCCTTGCGTCGCAGGATCCGCGTAGGCACGTTCGCGAGCAGCGGCTCCTCGCCGAGGTAGAACCGCACC
Organism: uncultured Gammaproteobacteria bacterium; assembly: GCA_963778185.1. Classification (GTDB taxonomy): domain Bacteria; phylum Pseudomonadota; class Gammaproteobacteria; order Steroidobacterales; family Steroidobacteraceae; genus RPQJ01. Next base: position 573,902 of record CAVZTF010000004.1, read on the forward strand.
ATGTCGGGGACGTACGGATAGATGGACTTGTCGTCGGCGATACCGGTGCCGATGGCGTTCGCGATGGTCACGCGGCCTGCGCGGTAGGCCGTCATCAGCCCCGGCACGCCGAGCGCCGAATCGGGGCGGAACACCAGCGGGTCGAGGAAGTCGTCGTCGATGCGGCGGTAGACCACGTGCACCCGCTGCCGCCCCTGCGTGGTGCGCATGTAGACGAAGCCGTCGCGCACGAAGAGGTCCTGCCCCTCGACCAGCTCGACGCCCATCTGCTGCGCGAGGAAGGCGTGCTCGAAATAGGCGCTGTTGTGCGCGCCCGGCGTCAGGACCACGACCACCGGTTCCGCGACGCCTTCGGGCGCCACGCTCGCGAGGTTCTCGAGCAGCCGCTCCGGGTAGTGCTCGACCGGCGCGATGCGGTGGAGGGAGAAGAGCTCGGGGAAGAGCCGCATCATCATCCTGCGGTCCTCGAGCATGTAGGAGACGCCCGAGGGCACTCGCAGGTTGTCCTCGAGCACGTAGAACTCGCCCTGGCCCGCGCGCACCACGTCTATGCCGGCGATGTGGGCGTAGATGCCGCCGGGCACATCGAGTCCCTGCATCTCCGGGCGGTACTGCGGATTGCAGAAGATCTGCTCGGCGGCGAGCACGCCCGCCTTCAGGATCTCCTGGAGGTGGTAGATGTCGCCGATGAAGGCGTTCAGCGCCCGCACACGCTGGCGCAGACCCGCGGCGAGCTTGCTCCATTCGTCCGCCGACAGCACCCGCGGTACGATGTCGAAGGGAATCAGTCGCTCGTTGCCGTCTTGCTCGCCATGGACCGAGAAGGTGATGCCGACCCGGTGGAAGAAGCTGTCGGCCTCCGCGCGCCGCTGTCGCAGCACGTCCTCGGGCTGGCGGATCAGCCAGTCGGCGTAGGCGGCATAGTGCGGCCGCACCTGCCCGTCGGCCGTGTACATCTCGTCGTAGGCAGGCATGGGGCGGTGCATCGGGGCGTTCCTTCAGGAACCCCCAAGCGAAATTCATGCCAGCATGGCGGGCCGCGCTTCACGGGCACGCGATGCCCCGCTGCGGTGCGGCCAGCTGCGCCACGGCGGGCTGTCGGCTCCAGATTGGTGCACGGGGCCGCCCGCGGCCCTGCGCAGGTGGACGCACGGTCAGTAGCGCCCGTGCGTCTTGTACAGGTAGTTGGTGAGTTCGGCCGTCTGCATCGAGAGACGGCGCTGGATCTCGTGCACGACTCGCACGATGGCGCGCATCACGTGGTAGACCACCTTCGGCCGCGTCTCGAGCAGGCCCTCGAGTGCGTCGCGGCTCAGTCCCAGCACTCGCGTGTCGGAAAGCGCCACGAGCGAGGCATAGCGGGTGCTGCCATCGAGGAACGAAAGCTCGCCCACCACGTCGCCGGGGCGGATGGCACTAAGCGTCACTTCGCCGTCCGTGCCCGCACCCTTGACCACACCCAGCACGCCGCTCACGACCACGTAGAGATGGTCGTCCGCGGAGCCCTCTGGCACCAGCACCTCGCCGTGCCTCAGGTCGCGAAGGGTCATGGCCTTGGCCAGCACCCTGCGCTCGTCGTCGTTCAGCTCGACGGCCAGCTTCGACGTGCCGAGTCCTTCGAAAATGCCCGCTTCGCTCATGGTCGTCCGCTCCGCGCGTCGAATTGCCGTAGGGCCGGATTTTCGCGGCCCGGGCCGCGTCGCGATAGTAGGTGAAACCCGCTAGCCTTTCAGCGCGCCGAAGGCTGCCAGGGCCGCCGTCCGGCTCTCGCGAAAGTCCACGACGGGTGCCGGATAGCTCGCGCGGCCGTCGCCGTCCCCGGCAAGCTCCGGCACCCACCGATGGACGTATGCCTGGTCCGGATCGTGTCGCTCGGCCTGCAGGGCGGGATTGAAGATGCGGAAGAACGGCGAGGCGTCGGCGCCGCAACCGGCGGTCCACTGCCAGCCGAGCGTGTTGTTGGCGAGGTCGGCATCGACCAGCGTGTCCCAGAACCATCTCGCGCCCGCGAGCCACGGCTGCCGCAGGTTCTTTGTCAGCAGCGACGCGACGAGCATCCGAACGCGATTGTGCATCCAGCCGGTGGTCCACAGTTCCCGCATGCCGGCATCGGCGAGCGGATAGCCCGTGCGCCCGCGTTGCCATGCCTCGAACAGGTCATCGCGCGGTTCCCATGGAAAGCGCTCGAAGCGCGCATCGAGCGGCTGCGTGGCGGTGTGCGGGAAGTGGTGCAGCAGGTGATGCGCGAACTCGCGCCAGCCGATCTGGCGCACGAACGCCTCCGCGGCGGACTGCGCACCGGGCCGTTCGACGAGGGCATTGCGCACCGCAGCGAGGCATTGCCGCGGACCCACCTCGCCGAAATGCAGGTAGGGTGACAAGCGCGAGGTGTTCGCCTGGTCAGGACGATTGCGCCCATCGGCGTAGCCGGCCATCGCGCCCCCGCAGAACGCCTCGAGTCGATCGAGCGCGCCGCGTTCACCCGGGACCCAGGCCGCTGCCAGGCCTCGGTCCCAGCGGATGGAGGGCAGCAGCGCGAGATCGTCCAGCGCGAGGCCGGGCGTGGACGCCTGCGGCGCCGGAATGCATTCGGGCGGCGGCAGCGGCTGCGGCCGCGTGTCGAGCAGCGGCACGCAGCTGCGCCAGAACGGCGTGAACACCCGGTAGGGGTCGCCCTGCGACGTCCGCGTTTCCCACGGCTCGACCAGCAGCGCGGCGTTGAAGCTCCCGGCCTCGAGTCCGGCCTCTCGCAGCGACACCTTGATGCGCGTGTCGCGGGCGACGATCGCCGGATCGTAGAGGCGATTCCAGTACACGCGTTCCGCGCCCGTTTCATGCGCGACGCGCAACAACGCATCGAGCGTGGGGCCGCGACGCAGGCACAACGCGCCGCCGCGCTCGCGCAAGCCTGCGCCCAGTCGTGCGAGGCTGTGATGCAGCCACCAGCGGCTCGCGGCGCCCGGGGCCCATTCGCCTTCCTCGTCGGGGGCGTGCACGTAGAGTGCGACGACGCGCTCCGCGTTCGCGCACGCCGCAGCCAGCGCCGGGTTGTCCGTGAGGCGCAGGTCGCGGCGGAACCAGACGATGGCCGTGGCTGGACCGCTCACGGCCGCTCGTCCGGCTCTCGCATCAGCCGGCCTGCGAGCGCAGCGCGGCGATGCGCTCGTCGAGCGGCGGGTGGGTCATGAAGAGCTTCTTCAGGCCCGAGGCGACACCGCCCGAGATGCCGAAGGCGGCCATCTTCTCGGGCAGCGGGCCCGCATGGCGCTGCTGCAGGCGCTCGAGCGCGCCAATCATCGCGCCGCGGCCGGCGAGGCGGGCGCCGCCCGAGTCCGCCCGGAACTCGCGCTGCCGCGAGAACCACATGACGATCATGGTGGCGAAGAGGCCCAGCACGATCTCGGCGACGATGGTCGTGATCCAGAAGGCCGGGCCATGGCCCTGCTCGGTCTTGAAGACCACGCGATCGACCGTGTGGCCGATGATGCGGGCGAAGAACACCACGAAGGTGTTCACCACGCCCTGGATCAGTGCGAGCGTCACCATGTCGCCGTTGGCGACGTGGCTGATCTCATGCCCGATCACGGCCCCGGCTTCCTGCTGCGACATCGACTGCAGCAGGCCGGTGCTCACGGCCACCAGCGCCGCGTCGCGCCGCGCGCCGGTCGCGAAGGCATTGGGCTCAGGGGAATTGAAAACGCCCACCTCGGGCATGCCGATACCGGCCTGCTGGGCGTGCATCTGCACGGTCTGCACCAGCCAGGCTTCGGTGGCGTTCGACGGCTGCGTGATGACCTTCACGCCCATCATCCGCTTCGCCGTCCACTTGGAAATGGCCAGCGAGAACAGAGACCCGGTGAAGCCCACGACCGCGGCGAAGATGAGCAGCGCGCCGAGGTTCAGGTCCACGCCCTGCGCGTCGAGGATGCTCTCGACGCCGAGCAGCCGCAGCACGATGCTCAGCAGCACGATGATGGCGAGGTTCGTGGCGAGAAAGAGGGCAATGCGCTTCATCGATGATTACTCCGGGACGGGCCCTTGGAATCGTGGCACCGAGCGTGGGGGTAGGAACACGGCTTTCAAGACCTGGCCAAGCATGTTCGTATGGCCGGGGTCCGTGGCTTCAAGCATACTTCAGGAAGTATAAAACCTGAACTCGGCTTCAGACATCAGGGTGCGACGGGAGTTCCGGCGATGGAGGGGCAGGGGATGACGACGAATGCCGGCCGGCAGTGGACGTTTCTCAGCAACCATGGGCACGTGCTCGTCTGTATCGCCGTCGACCCCAACGCCCGGATGCGCGACGTGGCGGCGCAGGTGGGAATCACTGAGAGGGCCGTGCAGAAGATCGTCGGCGACCTCGAGGAGGCCGGCATCCTGGTGAGGGAGCGCGCGGGCCGCCGCAACAGCTATCATTTGAACCTGAATGCCCCCTTGCGGCACGCGCTCGAGGCCCACCGGACGGTCGGCGTGTTGCTCGGCCTCGTGCTGGGTCGCAAGCCCGCGACATAACCCTCACGATGACCAGGTCCCGCACCCCGCAGCCGGCACAGTCCCCACCCGTCGCGGAAGGCAGCCAGCGGTTGGTTGCGAGCGTGAAAGATCAGCAGTGGCGGATCACGGCAAGCACCGCGCGGCTTGCCGACGGCTCGGTCGAGGACGTGCACGACGCCCGCGTGGCGGCCCGTCGCCTGCGCTCGCTGCTCAAGACGTTCCGGCCTCTGCTCGACCCGAGGCGGGCGCGCCTCTATCGAATCGACCTGCGCAGCTACGCCCGCAGTCTCACCGTCGCGCGCGAGGCCGACGTCCGCCGCGGCCTGCTGGTGGCACTGGGACGGCGCGAGCCGGCCGTGACACCTGCCGCCTTCCGGCGACTCGGTCGGCTGCTGGAGGAGCAGTGCCTCGCGGCGCGCGACGGCTTGCGCCGGCAGGTCGCAAACCCCAGCTGGGCGGCGCTCTGTGTTGCACTCGAGCGACATGCCGCGGGTGACCAACTGCTGGCCGTACGCGACGCGGACCTCGCCCGGATGCTCGAGCTGGTCGAGGTACCATGGCCTGAGGCTTTGCGGCTACTGGAGAAAGACACGGAAGAACCGGCCGAGCTGCACACGCTGCGGCTGGCACTCAAGCACTGCCGCTACGCTCTCGAGCCGGTGGCCGATATCGCTCCGAAGACGACGGCCAGGCTGCTGCGGCGCCTGCGTCGCGCCCAGGACGCCATCGGCGAGCACCGCGACACGCTGCTGGCGCACCAGTGGGTCATTGCGCACGAGCGCGCACTCGGCCGGCCGCTGGTAGGGCGCCTGGTGCCGCTGCTCGAGGCGCGCGAGGCAACCCTGCTCAGAAACGCGGTCGTCCGCAACCGCAACGTCCCGCCGGCCTGGCGCGAGTGGCGCCGGGCCGGGCGCCGTGCCTGCAAGACTGTCAGGAAACGAGCGAGGCGAGATCGATCGTGACCCGCAGCATGCCGCCCGTGTCGGGCTCGGTGCGGGCCGCGAAGCCGAAACGGCGGGCCCAGTCCGTGATGCGCTGGTTCTCGGCCAGGCTCTCGCCCACGAGCGTCCGCAGGCCATTCATCCGGGCCCCGATGCCGAGGGTGCGCATCAGTTCGGTGCCGAGCCCCCGGCCCTGCCAGCCGTCACTGACCACGATGGCGAACTCGGCCTGGTCGCTGTCGTCGATGCGCGCGTAACGGCTTACGCCGATCAGCGCCTCCCCGGACTCGCCTTGCACGAAGCCGCCGATCGCGAGGCGGTCGTGGTAGTCGAGGTCGAGCATGCGGACCGCATCCTCGCGGCTTATTCGCGCCACCGAGTACTGCATGCGCAGGCGCAGAGTTTCAAGTGACAGCCCATTGACGAAAGTGATTTCACGCTCCAGGTCATCGGGGCGCAACGGGCGGATGGCGACCGCGGTGCCATCCGAGCCCTGCCAGGTTCGTTGCAGCTCTGACGGGTAGCCGGGCGGGGACGGTTCACTCCCGGTCGCGGAATTCGTCATCCTCGTCGTCGTAGTCCTCGTCCTCGTCGTCGTCATCCTCGTCCCAATCGTCCTCGTCTTCTTCTTCTTCTTCCGAGTCGTCCTCTTCTTCTTCGTCATCGTCGGCTTCCTCGTCCGCCCAGCCCTCGGGCTCCGTGGCGAGCTCAAGGTCGAATTCGACCCAGGCGTCGAGGTCGATTTCCTGGATTTCCCGGTCAAGCCACTGAATCCGAACGATTTCCTCGTCGGGGTCTACCGAGACCACCTTGAAGATCTCCTCGCGGTCGAGGTCCTCGTACCATTGGCCCGGCTCCGGGTCGTAATCGCGGCTCACGTTGGGTCCTCGGTCGTGAAAAGCGGGATTCCGGGCCCGAACAGGCCCCGAACAACTATAAGGTCGCCTCCGCGCGACAGGCAACCGGAACACACTTACGCCTTCGGGAGCGTCGGTCGCGTAAAATTGACGCAATGCAACGAAACTGGAAGGCAGCACCGTGTCATACCGCGCACCCCTCCGTGACATCCGCTTCGTGGTCCATGAAGTGCTCGACTTCGAGGATCACTATCGTTCCTTCGGCCGCGACGAGCTGAACCGCGACCTGCTGGAGGGCATCCTCGAGGAAGGCGCGAAGTTCGCCGAGACCGTGCTCGCTCCGACCAACCGCGTGGGCGACGAGCACGGTTTGCGCTTCGAGGACGGCAAGGTCTACACGCCGCCCGGCTTCAAGGAAGCCTACGACCGTTACTGCCAGGACGGCTGGAACACCATGATCGCCGACCCGGAGTGGGGCGGGCAGGGCCTGCCAGCCGGCTTCGCGCTTGCGTTCAGCGAAATGCTCATCTCCGGCAACATGGCGTGGAAGATGTACTCGGGGCTCACCGAGAGCGCCTGTGCCGCCCTCGACGCGCACGGCACCGATGAACTGAAGCAGCGTTTCATGCCGAAGATGGTCTCGGGCGAGTGGTCCGGCACCATGTGCCTCACCGAGGCGCATTCGGGCAGCGACCTCGGCATCCTGCGCACCAAGGCCGAGCCGCGCGCGGACGGGTCGTTCGCGATCACCGGCACCAAGGTCTTCATTACCGCCGGCGAGCACGACCTCACGAGCAACATCATCCACCTCGTGCTCGCGCGCCTGCCGGACGCACCGGCGGGCACCAAGGGCATCAGCCTGTTCCTGGTGCCGAAATTCCTGCCCGACGCCGACGGCAAGCCGGGTGAGGCGAACGGCGTCCGGTGCGGCTCGATCGAGCACAAGATGGGCATCCACGCGTCGCCCACCTGCGTGATGCACTTCAACGAGTCCGTGGGCTGGCTGGTCGGCAAGCCCAACCAGGGCCTCTCGTGCATGTTCACGATGATGAACCACGCGCGCCTCGGCGTCGGCCTGCAGGGCCAGGGCCTGTCCGAGCTCGCCTGGCAGGCCGCGATCGCCTACGCGAACGACCGCTTGCAGGGTCGTTCGCTCACTGGCGCCAAGTCGCCCGGCAAGGCGGCCGACCCGATCATCGTGCACCCGGACGTGAGGCGCATGCTGCTCACGCAGAAGGCCTTCGTGGAAGGCGGGCGCGTGCTGTGCTTCCTCACCGGACGCGAGATGGACAGCGCCGAGCTGAATCCCGACGCCGAGGCGAAGAAGCGCTCCGAGGACCTGATCGCGTTCCTGACGCCGATCGTGAAGGCCTTCCTCACCGACGTGTCCATGGAGGTTACCAGCCTCGCCGTGCAGGTCCATGGCGGCGCGGGCTTCATCCGCGAGACGGGCGTCGAGCAGCTGATGCGCGACGCACGCATCACGCCGATCTACGAAGGCACCAACGGCATCCAGGCGCTCGACCTGCTCGGCCGCAAGGTGTTCGGCACCGGCGGCAAGAGCCAGCAGATGATCAGTGCCCGCATCGTCGACTCCATCCAGAAGTTCGGCGTGCTGCCGGAAGTGGCCTCCATGGCCGCGGAACTCGGCAAGCGGCTCGAGCAGTGGGGCAAGCTTACGATCGAACTCGGCAAGGCCGCCATGCAGAACCCCGACGAGGTGGGCGCCGCCGCGTGGGACTTCCTGCAGGTCGCGGGTTACGTGTGCATGGGCTGGTGCTGGCTGGTCTCGGCCGGCGTCGCCGCGAAGAAGCTCACCGCAGGAACGGCGGAGGCCGACTTCTACAATGCAAAGCTGGTGACGGCGAAGTACTACTTCGACCGCATCCTGCCGCGCGTGGACGCGCACGCAGCGGCGGCCAGGGCGGGCGCGGCGGGGCTGATGGGCCTGCCGGCCGAGCATTTCGCCCTCGCATGAGATCCGCCGCGGCCGGCCGCTCACGACTCGCCGCGGCCCGCCGGGTCGTAGTGAAGGTCGGGTCCGCGCTGCTGGTCGAGCGATCGACCGGGCGCGTGAACCGCACCTGGCTCGAATCGCTGGCCGACGATCTTGCGACTTTGCGCTCGCGCGGACAGGAAGTGGTGATCGTCTCCTCGGGCGCCATCGCGCTCGGCCGGCGTGTGCTCGGGCTCCCCGAGGGGAAACTCAAGCTCGAGGAGAGCCAGGCCGCGGCGGCGGTCGGGCAGATCCGCCTCGCGCATGCCTGGAAGGAAGTGCTCGAGCAGCGTGGATTCAAGGTCGCGCAGGTGCTGCTCACGCTGGGCGATACCGAGCAGCGGCGCCGCTACCTGAATGCGCGCAACACGCTCACCACGCTCACGCGGCTCGGCGCCATCCCGGTCATCAACGAGAACGACACGGTGGCGACGGCGGAGATTCGCTACGGCGACAACGATCGCCTCGGCGCGCGCGTCGCGCAGATGGTGAGCGCGGACTGCCTGGTGCTGCTGTCCGACGTGGATGGCCTCTACACGGCCGATCCGACCCGGGATCCCAAGGCCGGGTTCATTGCCGAGGTGCCGCGCATCACGCCGCAGATCGAGGCCATGGCCGGCGGCTCGGCCTCCGACGTCGGCTCGGGTGGCATGGCCACCAAGGTGATGGCGGCGAAGGTCGCGGTGGCGGCCGGTTGCCACCTGGTCATCGCGGCCGGGCGAGAGACGAACCCCTTGAAGCGCATCGAGTCGGGCGCGCGCTGCACGTGGTTCGTCGCCGACGCCTCGCCCGTCACGGCGCGCAAGCAGTGGATCGCCGGCACGCTGAAGCCCGGCGGTGAACTGCACGTGGACGAGGGCGCCGCGCAGGCGCTGCGCGACGGCCGCAGCCTGTTGCCCGCGGGCGTGGTGCGTGTGAGCGGCCGGTTCGATCGTGGCGATGCCGTGGCCGTGAAGGATCCCGCCGGCCTCGAAATCGCGCGCGGACTCACCGCATACTCGAGCGCCGACGCCGAGCGCATCCGCGGCCGCCGCAGCGCCGAGCTGGAAGGCCTGCTCGGCTACCGTGGCCGGGACGAGATGATCCACCGCGACGACATGGTGCTCGTGTGACGACGCCCGGAATGACCGAGATGGCCGCCGTGATGGAGCCCATCGGCCGCGCCGCGGTGGGAGCCGCGCGCGTGCTCGCGCTCGCGCCGGCGCAACTGAAGAACCGCGCGCTCGAGGCGGTCGCGCGCGCGCTGCGCGCGCGCTGCGACGAGATCCTCGCCGCCAATGCGTCCGACGTGCAGGATGCGCAGGCGAGCGGCGCCACCGGCGCGATGCTCGATCGCCTCGCGCTCGACGCGGGGCGCGTCGAAGCCATGGCCGCGGGCGTCGGGCAAATCGCGCGGCTGGCGGACCCCATCGGTACGGTGACCGCGGAATGGACGGGGCCGAACGGACTGCGCATCCAGCGCGTGCGCGTGCCGCTCGGCGTGATCGGCATCATCTACGAGAGCCGCCCCAACGTGACCTGCGACGCCGGCGCGCTGTGCCTCAAGTCCGGCAATGCCGCGATCCTGCGCGGTGGCAGCGAGAGCCATCGCTCGAGCCGTGCCATCCACGGCTGCCTGGTGCACGGCCTGCGCGAGGCGGGACTCCCCGAGGCCTGTGTACAGCTCGTGCCGACGACCGATCGCGCGGCGGTGGGCTACCTGCTCGCGGGCATGACGGACTACATCGACGTGTTGGTGCCGCGTGGCGGCAAGAGCCTCATCGAGCGTGTGCAGCGCGAGGCGCGCGTACCGGTCATCGGCCACCTGGAGGGCAACTGCCATGTCTACGTGGACGGCGCGGCCGACCTCGGCATGGCGCGCGCGATCGTGAAAAACGCGAAGCTGCGCCGCACCGGTGTCTGCGGCGCCGCGGAGACGCTGCTCGTGGACGAGGCGTGCGTCGCGACCCATCTGGCGCCCATCGTGAAGGACCTGCTCGACGCGGGCTGCGAGGTGCGCGGCGACGAGCGCGTGAGGGCGGCCGACCCGCGTGTGCGCGCGGCCACCGAGGACGACTGGTACACCGAATACCTCGACGCCGTGATCGCGGCAAGAGTGGTGCGCGGGCTGGACGAGGCGATCGCCCACATCGCGAAGTACGGCTCGGCGCACACCGAGTCCATCGTGACCGAGGATGCTGCGGCCGCGGAGAAATTCCTCACGCGCGTCGACAGCGCCATCGTGCTGCACAACGCCTCGACCCAGTTCGCGGACGGCGGCGAGTTCGGCATGGGCGCCGAGATCGGCATCTCGACCGATCGCTTCCACGCCCGTGGCCCGGTGGGCGTGGAGCAACTGACGAGCTACAAGTACGTCGTACGGGGGGCGGGCCAGGTCAGGCCTTGACGGCCGCGAGACCGCCGCGCATCGACCACACACCTTGACGGCCCTGCGCACGCAGGTGTTCGGCGAGCGCGAGACTGCGCACCCCGTGTGCGCAGATGATCAGCTGCCGGCCCTGCGCCGGGAACGCCGCACGACCGTCCAGGATCTCGCTGAGCGGCAGGTGCAGGCCGGTCTCGATCCCCGGCCCGTCGAAGCGCAGTTCCCAGCCCTCGCGAATGTCCACGAGCTCGTAGCCCGCGGCGAGTGCCTCCGCGAGTGTCTCGAAGTCGAGCTCGAGCGGATCGCTCGCGCCCTGGCCCGCACTCGCGCGCGCGCCGGGCCCGTGGTCGCAGTCAGGATTGCGACGCGCCTTGATGAGGCGCGTGCCGAAACCGAGCAGGTCCACGATCACCACGCCCGGCGGATGCGAGTCCGCGAGGCCGAGGATCAGCTTCAGCGCCTGCATCGCCTGCATCGCACCCAGCGTCCCGGGCACCGGACCGAGCACGCCCGCCTCGGCGCAGTTGCCCACCAGCCCGTCGCGCGGCGCCTCCGGCCACACGCAACGCAGGCAGGGTGAGTCGGGCTCCGGCCGGTAGGTCTGCAGCTGGCCCTCGTACTGGTAGATGCTCGCGAACACCGCGGGCTTGCCGGCGCGCACCACGGCGTCGTTGACCAGGAACTTCGCGCGCAGGTTGTCGGTGCACTCCATCACGAGGTCGTAGCCGGCCACGAGCTCGTCGATGTTCTCCGCCGTTGCCTTGGTCGTTGCGACCTCGCACTGCACCTCGCCGTTCAGTCGCGCAACCTGTGCTGCGGCGACCTCGGCCTTCAGCCGGCCGATGTCCGCCGGCCCATAGAACGGCTGTCGATGCAGGTTGCTGGCCTCGACGTGGTCGCCGTCGACGATGCACAGCCGGCCCACTCCCGCCGCCGCCAGGTACTGCAGCACCGGTACTCCGAGCCCGCCAGCCCCGACGACCAGTACGGATGCCTCACGCAGGCGCTGCTGGCCTTCCGCACCCACTTCGGGGAGAGCCATCTGCCTCGAATAATCCGGGGACATTCTCCTGCTTTCGTGATGATGTCCGCTGCCCTCGGCGCACCTTTCGCAATTCACCCACCCGGAATCCCCGTCCTCGTAATGCTCCTTCTTCCAGACCGGAACCCGGTGCTTGACCTCGTCGATGATGTAGCGGCACGCCGCGAACGCCTCGCCCCGATGCGCCGAGCTCACGCCCACCCACACCGCGAGGTCGCCGATCGCGAGCGAGCCCACGCGATGCACGCAGGCCGCGGCCTTCACGCCGAATTTCTCGATTGCCTCCCGGACGATGCGCTCGCCCTCCTTGATCCCGAGCGACTCGTAGGCCTCGTACTCGAGGCGGTGCACGTGCCGGCCCTCGTTGTGGTCGCGCACCCAGCCCTCGAAGCTCGCATAGCCGCCGGCGCCCGGGTCGCCGAGCGTCGCGCGGTAGCGCTCGGGCTCGAGCGGGGCGGTGCTGAACCAGAAGGCGTCCATCAGCCGCCGGCCACCGGGGGGATGAAGACCACGTGGTCGCCGTCTGCAAGCGGGCGATCCCAGTCGCAGAACTCCTCGTTGACCGCGACGCGCAGCACGGCGCGCGGCAGCTTGAGCCCGTGGCGCGCCCTGAGCGCCTCGTACAGCTCGGCGGGCGAGTGCGCGTCGGTCGCGACGGTCTCCTCGCCGCGGCCGGCCTGCTCCCGGAGCACCGCGAAATACTGCACGCGCACGTTGCGTACCACCGCGCTCATGATCGGCTCACGTCGCGCTTGCCGCCGTGCTTCTCGAGCAGGCGGACCTCGGCGATCACGATCTCGTGCGACAGCGCCTTGCACATGTCGTAGACGGTGAGCGCGGCGACCGAGGCACCGGTGAGCGCCTCCATCTCGACGCCGGTCTTGTGGTGCACGGCGACCGTGCAGTGGATCACCGCCTCGTCGCCCGCGTCCATGGCGATCTCGACGCGGCAGTTCTCGATGCCGAGCGGGTGGCAGAAGGGGATCAGGTCGTGGGTGCGCTTGGCGGCCATGGTCCCCGCGACGATCGCGGTGTGGAACACCGGGCCCTTGCTGGTCGTGAATCCGGAGGCGCGCAGCGTGGCCGCGACCTCGGCGGGAAAGCGCACGCGCGCCTCGGCCAGCGCGGTGCGCTTCGTCACTGCCTTGCCGGCCACATCCACCATCGTGGGCTGTCCGCGCTCGTCTACGTGACTCAACATCTGATCACCCGCCGATGTAGTGCATCTCGATCTTGTGCAGCGGCTGCTCCTGGCGCCGCAGCTGTTCGCGCAGCTCGCTGTAGCGGTCCCCGCGCTGCGCCCAGGCGCCGCGCACGAGCCCGACGAGGTCCTCGTCGCTCGCGCCCGCTCGCAGCGGCGCGCGCAGGTCCAGCCCCTGGGTCGCGAACAGGCACGTGTAGAGCACGCCTTCGGAGGAGAGTCGGGCGCGACTGCAGGCGCCGCAGAACGGCGCGCTCACCGAGGAGATGAAGCCGATCTCGCCCGCGCCGTCGTCGTAGGTGTAGCGCTCGGCCACCTCGCCGCGATAGTTGCCCGGCAGTGCCGTCACCGGCCAGCGCTCCTCGATGCGCGCGAGCAATTCCGCCGACGGCACCACCTGTTCCGGCTGCCAGGCGTTGCGGTTGCCCACGTCCATGTACTCGATCAGCCGTACGATCACCGGCGTGCCGCGAAAGTACTCGAGCAGGCCGGGCACTGTGTGGTCGTTGATCCCGCGCTGCACCACTGCGTTGACCTTCACCGGGGAGAGGCCGGACTCCAGCGCCGCAAGGATGCCTTCCTGGACCTGCTCGAGACCGCCGAAGCCGCCGCTCATGCGGGCGAAAGTCTCTTCGTCGAGCGAGTCGAGACTGACCGTGACGCGGTGCAGGCCGTTGCCCTTCAGCTCGGCCGCGTGCTGCGCGAGCAGGATGCCGTTGGTGGTGAGCGCCACGTCCTCGACGCCCTCGATGGCAGAGAGCTCTCCCACCAGGTCCGCGATGCCGGTGCGCAGCAGCGGCTCGCCGCCGGTGAGCCTGAGCTTGCGCGCGCCGAGGCGCACGGCCGCCCGCGCGACCCGCACGATCTCCTCGAAGGACAGGCGCTCGGAGGCCTTGAGGAAACGGTAGCGGTCGTGGAACTGCTCCTTCGGCATGCAGTAGGGGCAGCGGAAGTTGCAGCGGTCCATGACGGAGATGCGCAGGTCGTGCATCGGACGGCCGAGGCGGTCCTGTGTCGTCATGCGATTGTCGAAGGCGGCCATGGGGTCACCAACGGTAGAACGGCAGGACCTGGCCGGCGGCGGCGTCCGCGGGGCCGGGCGGCAGTTCAAGGAATCCGTCCGTGCCAAGCAGCGAGACCAGGTCGCCCGAACCGTGCGTCGGCTTCGGCATCGCGACCATGCCGAGCAGAGGGCTCGACTCGAGCTGCGCGGGCACGAACAGCCACAGGGCAGGGTGCGCGCGGACCGTGGCGCCGACCGGCACCGACTCGGCCGGCGCGCCGCGCGCTCCGATCGCCGTGCGCAGGCCGGGCAGGACGTAACGCACCAGGCACACGAGCGAGGAGAGCGGGTTCCCGGGCAGGCCGTACACGGCCTGGCCGCCCGGGGCGATGCCGAACCACAGCGGCTTGCCCGGGCGCTGCGAGACCTTGTGGAACACCTCGGTGACGCCGAGCGCGCGCAGCGCACTGGGCACGTGGTCGAAACGCCCCATCGAAACGCCGCCCGTGAGCACCAGGGCGTCGTGCGTGGCGAGATGGGTGGCGAGGCGCTCGCGCAGCACCTGCGGGTCGTCGGGCAGGCGTTCCTCGGCGACGCGCGTGAAGCCGTGCAGGGCGAGCACCGCGCGCAGGGCGTGCCCGTTCGAGCTGCGGATCTGCCAGTCCTCGATCGGTTCGCCCGGCTCGACCAGCTCGTCGCCCGTCGAGACGACCATCACACGCGGGACGGAGTGGACGTCGGCTCGCGGCAGGCCCGCGGCGGCGAGCACCGCGAGCTCAGGGCCGCCGAGCCGGGTGCCGCGGGCCAGCAGCAGGTCGCCCTCGCGGCAGTCGAGGCCACGCGCGTGGACGTTGGCGTAGGGCTCGACGCGCGCCTCGGCGTCGACCTCGGCCCAGCCGTCGGCCGAATCCAGCAACTCGACCGGCACGACGCAGTCGCAGCCCGGGGGCAGCATGGCGCCCGTCATCACTTCGAGGCAGGTGTCCGGCGCGGGGAGGGTGACCGGCCGCTGCCCGGCCGCCTGTGTGCCTGCGATGCGGAAGCGGCGCTGGCCCGTGCGCCAGGCCTCGCTCGCGAACGCGATGCCGTCCATCGTCACCCTGTCGAAGGGTGGCTGGTCACGTTCCGCGCGGACCGACTGCGCCAGCACCGCGCCGGCCAGCGAGGCAAGGGGGCGCGACTCGACGGGCAGCACCCCCACCCGTTCGCGGACCAGCGTTTCGGCTTCGGCGGGAGTGGAGAGCGGCTGCATCGCCTGCCCGGGAACGGCCTACTTCTTGTCCTTGTCCGTGAACGCGCGGCGCTCGGAATTCCAGCGGTCCGCCGTCGCCTGCAGCTCGTCGAGCGCGGCATTGTGCTTCTTGGCGTGCACGTTCTCGATCGCGGCCTTCTTCGCAGCCAACTCGGGGTCCGCGGCGTCCAGCGCCAGCAGGGACTCGTTCTTTTCCTGCTCCAGGCACGGCAGGTACACCTCCTGGACGGTCCTGGTGTACTCCTTGACCGAGGCCTGCGCGGCAAGCATCTCGTCCTTGGTGGCGGTGGCGCCGTTCGGGAGCGATTGGGGCGCCTGCGTGTAGACGCAGGCGGCCTGCGCGGCGGCGCCGGACAGCAGCAACAGGGAAACGAGGGACAAGCGGGTCGAAAGCTTCATGGGATCCTCGGCAGGGTCAGGGGGCGTGAAACTATACCAGAGGGTCGCCGGACCCCTCATCGGTCGCCGGGCGCTATGCTTGGCGCCTCGAAGCGGGGGGAGGAGAGTCTGATGTCGGCTGCCGATGCACCGGTGACCTACGGCGCCAGCGCCCACGGCCTGCGCGGCGATTATCGCGACATGCGGGCCGATTACACGGTCACGCAGGCCTACGCCGCCTACTGCGAGGCCGACCAGGACCGCTGGCGCCGCCTCTATGCCCGGCAGATGAAGCTGGTGCCGGAGCGGGCCTGCCCCGAGTTCCTGCGCGTAATCGACAGCCTCGGCTACGAGACGGGCATCCCGCGCTTCGACGAGGTGAACCAGCGTCTCTCGCGCGCCACCGGCTGGCAGGTCGTGGCGGTGCCCGGGCTGCTGCCCGAGCACGTGTTCTTCTCGCACCTTGCCGCGAGGCGTTTTCCGGTGACGGTGTGGCTGCGGGACGAGCACGAGTTCGACTACATCGTCGAGCCGGACATCTTCCACGACTTCTTCGGCCACGTGCCGCTGCTCTTCGACCCCGTGTTCGCGGACTACATGCAGGCCTACGGCAAGGGCGGGCAGAAGGCCGACGGCCTGAACGCCCTCGAGTACCTCGCTCGGCTGTATTGGTACACGGTCGAGTTCGGCCTGATCCAGACGGGGGAGGGCCTGCGCATCTACGGCGCCGGAATCATGTCCTCGCCGAGCGAGATCGAGTACGCGCTCGCCAGCCCGTCGCCGAACCGCATCGGCTTCGACCTGAGGCGCGTCATGCGCACCCGCTACAAGATCGACAGCTTCCAGGAATCCTACTTCGTCATCGACCACTTCGGGCAGCTGTTCCGCGAGACCGCGCCCGATTTCACGCCGCTGTACGGCGAAATTGCGCACCAGGATCACCTGCCGGCCAACACCGTGCTGGCGACCGACAAAGTCTTTGGCTGAAACGGATCCGTTGGCTGGCGGCCCCGGCGGGATTTGGTGTCCAATGGAGGTCCCCGGGGCGTCTCCCCGGGCGCAGGAGTGCAATCACCATGAGTAGCCCCAAGCCCGTCGCGAGCGACGCGGCCGATACCGTCTTTTTCCTCGGTCACCACATCGGCGGTCGCCCGGTGTACGGCACCGCAGGCAGCCGGCAGGGCCCTGTCCATAACCCCGCCACCGGCGCCCTGCGTGGCCACGTCGCCTTCGCCAGCGTCGAGGAGACCCGCGAGGCCATCGGCGCCGCCGCCGCTGCGCTGCCGGCCTGGGCCGCCACCCCGCCGCTGCAGCGCGCCCGCGTCATGTTTCGCTTCAAGGCGCTGCTCGAGCAGAATGCCGACCAGATCGCGCGCTTGCTCACCTCCGAGCACGGCAAGGTGCTTTCCGACGCCCGCGGCGAGCTCACTCGCGGCATCGAGGTCGTCGAGTTCGCTTGCGGCATTCCGCAGCTGCTGAAGAGCGAGTTCACCGAGAACGTCGGCACCAACGTCGACAGCTGGTCCATCCGCCAGCCGGTCGGAGTCTGCGCGGGCATCACGCCGTTCAACTTCCCCGCCATGGTGCCGATGTGGATGTTCCCCGTCGCCATCGCCTGCGGGAACACCTTCGTGCTGAAGCCCTCCGAGAAGGACCCGAGCGTACCCATGCGGCTCGCCGAACTCCTGAAGGAAGCGGGGCTGCCCGACGGTGTCTTCAACGTGGTGAACGGCGATCGGGAGGCCGTCGACACGCTGCTCGGCGATCCTCGCGTCGAGGCCGTGAGCTTCGTGGGCTCGACGCCCGTTGCCGAGTACATCTACCGGACCGCTTCCGCTCACGGCAAGCGCGTGCAGGCCCTTGGCGGCGCCAAGAATCACATGGTCGTGATGCCCGACGCCGATACCCGCAATGCCGCCAGCGCACTTGTCGGCGCCGCGTACGGCTCCGCCGGCGAGCGCTGCATGGCCATCTCCGTTGCCGTCGCCGTGGGCGATGCCGGGGATCGCCTGGTCGCCGAGATTGGCCGGCAGCTCGCCGCGCTCAAGGTCGCGCCCGGGACCGAGCCCGGCGCCGACATGGGTCCACTGGTCACCCGCGAACATCTCGCGCGCGTTCGCAGCTACGTTGACCTCGGAGTCGAGGAGGGCGCAAAGCTCGTTGTCGACGGTCGCGACCTCGAGGTGGCCGGTCACGAGCAGGGCTATTACCTCGGCCCGTGCCTCTTCGACAACGTTACCTCCTCGATGCGGATCTACAAGGAGGAGATCTTCGGGCCCGTCCTGTGCGTCGTCCGCGCACCCGACCTCGGCACCGCCCTCGAGCTGGTCAACGCCCATGAGTTCGGCAACGGCACCTCCATCTTCACCGCCAGCGGCGAATCCGCCCGCGCTTTCACTCAAGCCGTCCAGGCCGGCATGGTGGGCGTGAACGTGCCGATTCCCGTGCCCATGGCCTTCCATTCCTTCGGTGGCTGGAAGCGCTCGCTGTTCGGGCCGCTGCACGTCCACGGCCCCGACGGTGTCCGCTTCTACACCCGGCTCAAGACGGTCACGTCCCGGTGGCCCACCACCGCTCGCGAAAACGCCCAGTTCGTCATGCCGACGATGAAGTAATATTCCTCCCGTCGTTCGTTCTCTCTTGCGGCCGTAGCTCAGTTGGATAGAGCATCAGGCTTCGAACCTGAGGGTCGGGGGTTCGAATCCCTCCGGCCGCGCCAGTAAAATGACATGGGGTCCCTCGCACGGGACCCCTTTTCATTTCACCGACTCTACGCGGAGGCCTTTGAGAACTCCCAACCGCGACCGCTGAACGCTCAGGCGACCCGCCTGCATCCCGCGGGACCGTATGCGAAGAATGGCGAGGAGGCGATGCTTGGCCTCTTCGTAGGGAAAATGACGCGGATCATCTCGGAGTCGAGCTGAGCGACCGCCGGCAGCACGTTCGACGATGGCATCGCAATGAATTGACGGTCCGATCGGGCGGTGGTGTAGTCGGCCCGACCAGGCAGGTACGTCCTGCCTCCTGACGCGGTGGTACACGCCTATGCGCTACCTGGTCTCGGCAATGTTGCTGGTGGCCGCCATCATTCACTTGCTGCCGATGCGCGGAGTGCTGGGCGGTGAGCCGCTGGCGGTGCTCTATGGTCTTTCGTTCGACGAGCCGAATCTCGCCGTGCTGATGCGGCACCGGGCGGTGCTGTTCGGACTGCTCGGGACATTCATGGTTGTCGCGGCCTTCCGGCCATCGTGGCAGCCTGCGGCATTCGCGGCGGGATTCGTCAGCGTGGTTTCGTTCCTCGCTCTCGCGTTGTCGGTGGGCGGATACAACGCGCAGGTTGGGCGGGTGGTCGTGGCCGATTGGGTGGCGCTCGGGTGTCTCCTGGTGGGAACGTTCGCACTCGCCTACCTGCGGCGAGGCGCAACGGGTTAGCCGGCGTCGGGAATTGTCCCGACGCGTCTCGACGACGTAACGCAGGAATGCCGCTCGAGGTGGTCGTGGCCAATCCCTACCTGACGCCAGTCGCGAAAGTGTGGCCACGGGTCGCGGGCGTCGCGCTGCTGGTTGCAGGTGCCGGCCTGACCGCGTGGCTCGGCTACGAGGGTTGGGACTTCGTGACGGCAGGGGAGAGCCGTGGCGTGCTCACGAGCTCGTCGCTGATCTTTGCACTCATCCAACTGGCGCTGTGCGGCATCTGCTGGCAGGCGGGGTATCGACTCGCATTCGATCGGCCGGATCGCACCGGAACCATGTTCTCCCGGCCGGCGTGGTTTGCGATTGGGGCAGGGCTGCTGGTGGTGACCGGGCTCATGGCTGCAGCGATTCTCTCAGCGCGGCGACCGACGCTCCTGGACACCCAGTGGCTGTTGTTCCTTGGTGGCATCGGCGTCTGGTGCGTGGTGCTGGCGTTGCGGCGGAGAGGTGGCGGGCCGGGGATTTCACGGTAGAAGTCCGGATGTCCACGCCGGTGGCCCGGCGTAGGTTCATCGAAATGCAGGAATCCTGAGTCCATGACGCCCTACAAAGCCCCCCTGCGCGACATGCGCTTCCAGATGAACGAGGTATTCGACTACCCCGCTCACTATGCAGGTCTTGCCAACGGCGCGGATGCGACCCCGGAGATCGGTGGACGCCATTCTCGAAGGCGCGGCCACGTTCTGCGAGGAAATCCTGGCGCCGCTGAGCCTGCCCGGTGACCGTGAAGGCTGCCATTTCCAAGGACGGGGCCGTGTCCACGCCAGCCGGATTCAAGGAGGCTTACGCCCGGTTCGTGGCGGACGGCTGGCAGGGGCTGTCGTTCCCGACGGACTACGGCGGCCAGGGCCTGCCGGTCTCGGTGAACGTGTTCAAGTCGGAAATGATGGGGACCGCGAACTGGTCGTTCAACATGTATCCGGGCCTGAGCATCGGGTGCATCAACACCCTCCTGCAGTACGGCACCGAGGCGCAGAAGGGGCAGTACCTGCCGTCACTGGTGAGCGGCGCATGGACCGGCACCATGTGCCTGACCGAGGCGCATTGCGGTACCGACCTCGGGCCAGATCCGGACCCGCGCGGAGCCGCAGCCCGACGGCAGCCTACCGGGTCACCGGAACGAAGGTCTTCATTTCGTCCGGCGAGCACGACCTCACCGAGAACATCATCCACATCGTCCTCGCCCGCCTGCCGGGTGCGCCGGCGGGCACGCGCGGCATCTCGCTGTTCATCGTGCCGAAGGTGATCGTCAACGCCGACGGGTCGCTCGGCGAGCGAAACGCCGTCAACTGCGGCTCCATCGAGCACAAGATGGGCATTCGCGCCTCGGCCACGGCGGTGCTGAACTTCGACGCGGCCACCGGCCAGCCTGATCGGCGAGCCGAACAAGGGGCTCGAAGCGATGTTCACCTTCATGAACACGGCCCGCATCGGCACCGCGATACAAGGTATCGCGCATGCCGAGGCGTCGTTTCAGTGCGCGTTGCCCTATGCGCTGGAACGCCGCTCCATGCGCGCACTGTCCGGCAAGAAGGAACCCGAGCAGGTGGCCGACGCGCTGATCTGGCATCCCGACGTGCGCCGGATGCTGCTGACGCAAAGGGCCATCGCCGAAGGCGGCCGCGCCATGATCTACAGCGCCTCACAGCTGGCCGACAAGCTGTTCAACGCGAGCACGGCCGGCGACACCGCCAGGTACGAAGAGATCGACGGCACGCTCGGCTTCTACACGCCGATCCTCAAGGGCTTCCTGACCGAAATGGGCGTCGAAGCGGCCAATCTCGGCATGCAGGTGCTCGGTGGCCATGGCTACATCTACGAGAACGGCGTGGAGCAGATCGCGCGCGACGCGCGCATTGCGACACTGTACGAAGGCACCACCGGCATCCAGGCGCTGGACCTGCTGGGGCGCAAGGTACTGCTTGCCACCAGGGGCCAATGCGTGCGCGACTTCACGGCGACGATGTGGCGCTTCTCGAGGCGGCACCTGCATGGCGGGCGGGCCGCATCGGCACGATGGCCCGGACGCTGGCCCGGCGGGCGATTCAATGGAACCTCCTGACGATGCGAATCATGCTGCGCGCACGCCACGACCGTGAGGTCGTGGGCGCCGCCAGCTTCGACTACCTGATGTATTCAGGCTACGTGATGATGGCCTATTTCTGGGCGCTGCAGGCGGCCAGGGCGGCCGAGCTTGCTGCGCATGGCCAGGGCAAGGAGTCGCAGGACTTCTATCGTGCAAAGATCCAGACCGCGGAGTTCTACTTCGCGCGACTCCTGCCGCGCGCCGACGCCCACCGGTCGGGGGCGCTGGCACCCACAAGCTCGGTCATGCAGGTCGCCAACGATCAATTTGCCTTCAAGTAGCCACGAGAGCGCATGCCCGCGCCACCGAACTAATTCGCGGCGCCTAGCCAGGCAGCAGCCACACGCCGAGCGGGAACAGCACGGCCGTCACCAGCCCGCCGAGGCCCATCGCGAGCCCGGAAAACGCGCCCGCTTCATCACTTTCCTGGAAGGCGCGCGCGGTGCCGATGCCGTGTGCGGCCGTGCCTAGCGCGAAGCCACGGACGCTCTGGTCGGTGATCCGCAGGGCGTCGAGCACGTACTTTCCGCCGACCGCGCCGATGATCCCTGTGCAGACAACCAGCACGGCGGTGAGCGAGGGCAAGCCTCCCAGGCGCTCCACGAGGCCCATGGCGATCGGCGTCGTCACCGACTTCGGCGCAATCGACAGCAGGGTGACGTCGCTCGCGCCCAGGGCCCAGGCAATGCCCACGGCGGACACGAGCGCCGTCACGGCGCCCGCCAGCAGCGCTCCGCAAACAGGCCAGGCGGTGCGTTTCAGCTTGCCGAGCTGAGCATGGAGCGGTACGGCCAGGGCCACGGTCGCCGGGCCGAGCAGAAAGTGCACGAACTGCGCGCCGCCGAAATAGGTCTCGTACGGCGTCCCGGTCAGCCGCAGCAGCGTCACGAGCACCGCAATCGAGATCGCCACCGGATTCAGCAGCGGATGAAACCCCGCGCGACGGTAGATCCAGTACGCCGCCTGGTAGACCACCAGCGTGAGCGTGAGGAAGAGCAGGGGCGTGGCCGAGAGATACACCCACAGTCCGGCGAGTGGCGGAGTCATGGCCGCTGGTCCTTCACGCGACGTGCGAGCAGTGCGCGCATGACGATCGCCGTCACGGCCACGGTCAGCAGCGTGCTCGACACCAGCGAGACCGAGATTGGCAACCACTCGTTCGTGAGCCGGTGCAGGTGCGCCATCACACCCACCCCGGCCGGCACGAACAGCAGCGACAGGTGGCGAAGCAGACCGTTCGCCGTGTCGCGGAGGTCCTCGGAGACGGTCCCGCGCAGGATGAGCGAGGCGAACAGCAGGGCCATGCCGACGACCGGGCCCGGGATCGGGAGCCCGAGAGCGACGACGGCGATTTCGCCCACCAGTTGATAGACGAGCAGGACGGTCAGGGCGGCGAGCATCGATCTCTCCCGGGCGTGGCTGGCCTGCTGATTGTAGGATGCGTGGTCGTGCACCGGCTCAAGACCTGGCAACTGTTCGCGGCCTGCGTGCTCATCTGGGGCACGACCTGGTACGCCATCACGTTCCAGATCGGGCACACGGCGCCTGAGGTCGGTGTGGCCCTGCGCTTCGCGCTCGCCGGTTCGGTGGTGCTTGCATGGTGCGTTGTCCGTGGCATGAAGCTGCGCTTCGCGCTGCGCGAGCACGCACTGCTGGCGCTGCAGGGCACCTTCCTGTACGGCGTGTCGTACGTCTGCGTGTATCACGCGGAGCGGCACGTGGTGTCGGGAATCGTGGCGGTGGGTTATTCGGGCTCGCCGCTGGTCACCGGGCTCGGTGCCCATGCACTGTTCGGACAGCGTGTGACCGGCCGATTCGTCTCGGGTGGCCTGCTCGGGCTTGCGGGCGTGGCGCTGATGTTCTGGACCGAGTTCGGCAAGGCGGCCGGCAGCCATGACGCCGCGCTCGGTGCGCTGTTCACCGTCGCCGCGGTGCTGCTCTCTGCGATCGGCAGCCTGGCCGCCAGTCGCAACCGCTCGCACGGGCTGCCTTTCTGGCCGTCATTGGGCTTCGGCATGCTCTACGGCGCGGCCGTAAGCGCGCTCGTGGCGCTGCTGCAGGGCCAGGGCTTCGCGGTGCCGGCGGTCGCCTCGTGGTGGCTGTCGCTGTTCTACCTGGCGCTGGCCGGATCGGTGTTGACGTTCGCCTGCTTCCTGACGCTGCAGGAGCGCATCGGGCCGGGTCCTACCGGCTCGGTCGGCGTCATGGTCCCGCTGCTGGCGTTGCTGGTATCGGTCGTCTTCGAGAGCTTTCACCCGGACGCACTTACGCTCACGGGTGCGGCCCTCGCCGTGGCCGGCAATGTCCTGATGCTGCGACGTTGACGTGCCGGCGAAACCGCGGTCCTGGAGGTGCGGGCCGGAGGTTCTGGCACGGATTCGAGCATCATCCTCGCACGGCAGACGGTTCGCATTCCGGAAAGCCGCATTGAGAGGGCGGCCCGAGCCGACCTAAATGGCAGGTGTCGGCGGGAGTGCCGATCGTGACTGAGGGGTCGAAAATGAGATCGCCCGGACGAGTGGCCTGCAGCCTGCTGGCTGGCATTGCAGCGGTACTTCTGGTCCCGGCAAGCGCTCGCGCGCAGGACCCGGGCCCGGCTGCTCCCGCTCCCACGGCCGCGTCAGGGGACTGGCGTGGCCTCTACATCGGCGGCGGCGGCAGTTACTCGAACGTCAGTGTAAGAGTCGACGGGGACGGTTGCGATTACGACTGCTACTGGGGCGACTACGACAACTATGACGAGGGGGACGGTGCCTTCGGCTATTCGGTGCACGCCGGCCTGCGTGTCCACCGGTATGCCGCGCTCGAGGTGAGCTATCTCGAGCCCGGCACCATTCGCTGGGACAAGGACCTGGTCTACATGCCCGAGTTCAACGACTACTACAACAACCGCGTGGATTTCGAGGCGAAGGTGACCGAAGTGTCCGTCCTTGGAATCGTCCCGTTCGACGACTGGTTCGAGATCTACCTCAGGATCGGCGCGGGGTTCTGGGACGGCCAGAGTACGCAGCGCCTCGACGAGTCGTTCGGAGACGCGGTCATTACCCGTGAATTCGAGGACGACGGCACGAGCCTGCTGCTCGGCGTGGGCGCCGGATTCACCGTCGCCAGGGCCTGGCACTTCCGGCTCGATCTGCAGACCGTGGGGATCGACGAGGACATGCTGGACGCCCGGGAAGACACGAGCATCGATTCGATCCTGCTCGAAGTTCAATACCGCTTCGGCGCGTATTAAGATCCTGTCGCAGTCATTGCGGAGGTGGGACACCCGTGCAGCACAGGACAAGGCGAATTGGCGCAAGTGGGGCGGCGGCAGCGCTCGGCCTGGTGCTCGCCGGCTGCGAGGCGAACTTGACTGCCGATCTCGCCACGGACCCACCGGCCGACCCCGACATCAGCGGAGTGCAGGTCAACCTGCTGGGCCTTGAGTTTCGCCGGGACAGTGGCACGACGCGGACGCTCGAGTTCCGCAACGGCGAACTCGTCGACCTGCTCGATCTGCAGGACGGGGATCCCCTGCGGCTGTTCACGGACGAGGAACTTCCCGCGGGCCGGTATACCGGCGTGCGACTGCTCTTCGACGGCGACGAGGACCAGAACGCCGTGACGACCGGCGACGGCGGGTTTCCGTTGCTGCTCGCGGACGGCGACTTTGCCGCCGTCGATTTCAAGGTCGTGGACGACGAGACGAGCCGCGAAAAGCTCACCCTATTGCTGGACCTCCGCCAGTCGTTGAGCTTCGAGGAGACGGCGGACGAATACACGTTGACCCCGCGGTTGCGAGCGGTCCGCACGGACGAGGCGGCGCGGATCGAGGGCGAGGTCGCGGCCACCTGTCCCGTGGGGACGTCGCTGGCGACGGGCGGGGCCGTCTACCTGTTCCCTGGCAGGGACGTGGAGCCGGACGACCTCGATGGCACCGGGGCCCAGCCGCTGGCCACGACCAGTGTCGTCACCGCGGGCGTGGCCGGGTTCCGCTATGCGTTGCGGTTCCTGCCTGGCGGCAACTACACGCTCGCGCTGACCTGCAGGGGCAACGAGGAGGTGCTGGTGGATAACGACGACCTCGGCTTCCGCAGCGGCGAGAACGTCCAGATCGACTCAGGCGAGGTGCTGCAGCATCCCCTCGACTGAGGTTCCTGCCGGGACGTGTCAACCTGGTTTCGCCGGTCGCGTTGTCTGCAGTAAGAGCCGGATGGCGCGGACGAGCGTGCCTGGCAGACGAGGAGCCGCAAATGAAGAAACTCTTGGCAGTCCTGGCCGCGGGATCCCTCTTGATACCCACCTTCGCCTCCGCCGACGGCGGTGGCCACGGCCGGCACGGGAAGCGTGGGGGGGCGCACGGCTACTCCTCCGGATACTACGGAGGGCACGGTCAATACGGACGTTACTACCCCTACCAGTCCTACGGCCGCTACTACGGCCACCATGACGACGACGATTCCGACGAAGCCCTGTGGGCGGTCGGCGGGCTGGTACTCGGTACCATCATAGGGTCGGCGGCGACCAGGAACGCGGCCGCCGCGTCGCAGGTGTCGGCGCCGCTGCCGCCTCCGCAGAAGCGCAAAGTGGTCACCTGCTACGACGAAGTGGCGTACGACGAGAAAGGGGACCCGTACGTTGCCCGCCAGTGCTCCGAGACCTGGCGCTAGGGTCCACCCGACACTATCTCGGCGGCCTCGTGGTCGGTCAGTTCCCGCGCAGCCGGCTCCGCAGCGCCGGGTCCATGGATGTTGACCGTGGGCACCGTCGGCGCGTTGTCCATGTCTATGCGGCCGCACAGGCGTGCGCCCTCGTCGATGGCGACCCGCGGTGCGAAGACGTCGCCGCGGACGACGGCCCCTGACCGCAAGGCCACGCTTTCGAGGGCATAGAGATTCCCCTCGACCGACCCGTCCACCACGATCCGCCGTGCGCGGATGTCGCCGATCATGCGGCCCTCGGCGCCGATGGTCAGGCTGCGGGTGTGCAGGATGGAACCTTCGACCTGCCCCTGGACGACGAGGTCCTCGTCGGCGACCAGGTCGCCCTTGAATCGTATCGTGGCGCCCAGGGTCGAGCCCTTGCTCGACGCCGACGCATGTGACGACGGCGTCGTCGCCGGGCGCGGCGGCGCGACCTCAGCCACTGGCGCCGGCGGTGGCGCTACCGTGCGCGTTGCGGGGGGGGTTACGACGGCCGCCGGATCGGTCATCACGTGTTCCAGTTCCAGGTCGGTGCGCTCGACCTTTTCGCGTTTCCACATTTCGGCATCCCTCCCGGTGTCAGTGGCCGGTTCCCGTGCGGAACGCGTTCGCATCGCCGCCGCGAGCCGGGCTGGCGCTCGATTCGGAGCGGCCCGGCTCCATCTTGATGCCGCCATTGAATGTCGCGCCCTCGGCAATGTTGACGGACGGCGCCTCGAGGTTACCGCGCACGATCGCCTTGGGCCGCACCGAGATCGACACCTGGGCCGTCAGGTCGCCGTCGACCCGCCCTTCGACGATGATCACGTCCGCCTTCACACTGGCCTTGACGTGTGCTTCCGGGCCGATCGTCACCTTGGGCGCGGGGCCGACGGTGCCTTCAACCTGGCCGAAAATGACCAGGTCCTCCCCGGCGGAGAGCTCGCCCTTGAAGCGCAGGGTCGGGCCGAGGATCGAGGCGCGGTCGGAAGCGGCGTCGTGCGGAGCAGCCATTGGAATATCCCCTGTGGTCGCGGCCAAGGACGAATAAACCTACCGCAGCCGTTCGAGGCGACGTCGGGCGCGCGTCACAAATGCGCTTGCGTCACGCCCGTGCTGCCGCCTCCACCAGGCGGAACACCTGACCGTCATCCGCCGCTTGTGTTCGCCCCAGGAGCCCGAACCGCCAACGCTCCGGCAGCGCGTCCACACCGTGCAGTGCCCCCACGGCCGCACCCACGATTGCGGCGACCGTGTCGTTGTCCTCGGTGTCGTTCACGGCGCGGACGATCGCTTCTTCCGGGTCGTGTGCATGCGTCGCCAGGATCCACAACACGCTCGGCACGGTCTCGAGGAGATACGCGCCCGAGTGCCAGGCGTCGCACGCTTCGCGCGTACTCCAGCCGTGGCGCCCAGCCTCATCGAGGACCCGCTCGAGGTAGTCGGGGAACGGACCCTCCTGGTCGATAAAGCGGCCGCCGCGGGGCCGGTAGGACTGGTCGGGGCAGACCCGACGGACGGTCGCGACAAAGGCGGCGGTGATCCAGCCGGGGGCGGGCGGTTCCGACATCCGCAGCAAGTGTGCGATCAGGTCGACGAACGCGACGCACGAGGCGACGGAACACGCGTCACGGTGCGTGACGATGGATGCCAGGGCCGTGTCCAGCCAGAGGGCGGCGCTGGTGCCCTGCGGGTGCAGCAGCACGAGCGGGGCGATGCGCATCAACGCACCGTTGCCGGCGCTCTCGGCGCCACAGCGGTACCAGGGGGTGACGCCCTGGGCGTGATTGCGCAGGAATTGCCGCACGGACTGGCCGAGACCGAAGATCCGTCGTGACGCGAATCGGGCGGAGAGATCCTCCGGATCCAGGCCGCCGCAGTCGAGCAGGCTCTCGAGCGTCCAGAACGCGAGCTGGCTGTCGTCGGAGGGAAGGCCGACGCGACGGCCGCCGCCGTGGCGGTTGGGCAGGTAGTCGCGGATCTCGCCGTGAGCCTCCGTACGCTGCGCCGCGGTCAGGCCCTCGCTCGTGTTGCCGAGTGCGTCGCCGATGGCGAGCCCCAGGAGCATGCCGCGAATCCGGTCGGGCGGGGCGGCACCCGTGAGGGGTTGGATCGGTCCCTGCAGCAGGGCCGACCGGGCCGGGAGGAAGCCTTCCGAAATGACGCGGGCGGCGAGGGAAAGGTTGTTCGACACGGCCGCGACAGTGTCGCAGATTTGCGGCGCGGGCAGGCTGGGCCCGCTGGGGGCGAGGCGAATGTGTGCGCGCTCTTGTGTCGGGCAGGTCCTGGTCGCGTCCCGGGGTCGCGGCGCCGGGGAGCCGCCCCGAGGCCGTAAGCCGGCTCAGGATTGTGACGTGGTCGAAGGTCTGCGCGCGGCTGGCCTTACACCATCGACAGGGTGAACCTCGATGCATTGCCCGTTGCTTCGAAATTCCCTGCGCCACCCGCGCGGGGGCGCACGGGGCTCGTGCTGACGGGTGGCGGGGCGCGCTCCGCCTACCAGGTGGGCGTCATGCGGGCGGTGGCCGACCTGATGCCCCGTGACGCGCCGTCGCCGTTCCACGTGATCACCGGCACGTCGGCCGGCGCAATCGTCGCCACGAGCGTCGCCGCGTACGCCGCTCATTTCCGCAAGGGCGCCGTGGCGCTCGAGCGTGTCTGGCGCAATTTCCACGTCGAACAGGTGTTCCGCGCGGACACCCCGAGCATGCTGCGCGCTGGCATGCGCTGGATGGCGGCCGTGCTGTCCGTCGGGCGGCTGGCATCGCCGCCGGACTCGCTGCTGGACAACACGCCACTGCGGCAGCTGCTGGCGCGCCGGATCGACTTTGACCGCATGCGCGAGGCGCTGGCGGCGGGGCATTTCAAGTCCCTTGCCATCTCCGCGGCCGGGTACACCAGTGCCCGGTCGTTCGCCTTCTACGAGGGCCACGCCTGCCCGGTGACCGACGCATCGCCGTGGCCTCGGGGAGTCGCTGCCGAACTGGGGATCGATCACCTGATGGCGAGCAGCGCGGTGCCGTTTCTCTTTCCCCCGGTCCCAATGAACGGCGAGTACTTTGGTGACGGCGCCATGCGCCAGGTCGCGCCGCTGAGTCCGGCAATCCGGCTCGGCGCGGACCGGCTGTTCGTGGTGGGGGTGCGCGGCGAACGCCGGCGGGCGCCGCCGAACCCGGACGCGGTGGGAAAGCCGAGCTTCGGACAGCTGTTCGGCTTCATGCTCGACACGCTGTTCATGGATTCGCTGCACGCCGGTGTGGCACAACTCGAGCGGGTCAACCGGTTGGTGGCGCAGTCCGCCGCCCCGAACCCGGAGGGGCTGCGTCACATCGACTCACTGGTGCTCGTGCCCGGCGAGGACCTCGGCGTCATCGCAGCGCGGCATGCGCGCCTGATGCCGCGGACCGTACGCGCACTGCTGCGAATCCTGGGCGCCGCCAACAGCGAGGGCTCGGAACTGCTCAGTTACCTGCTCTTCGAATCCGGTTATACGCGCGAGCTGATCGCGCTCGGGTACGCCGACACGATGGCGCGCCGCGGGGAGGTGGCGGCGTTCCTGGACGCCGACAAGTGGCCTGGTGCGCAAGCCGTTGCGTCTGGACGATCACGCATCGCACGTTAGGAGCCGCACGACAGCCCGGCAATGAAAAGGCCGAGCGTCGACCAAGCGCGCCCGGCCTTGCTGGCTTCGGCTTGCCACGCCCTGGTGCCGACGGCGACGAGGTCGCAGATCATCGGCCAGCCACGGCCCCGGTCGCGACCGTGCGCGCCGGTCTGAGGGGCGGATCTCCAGCAGGGGGAACCCTGCGACCCGACCCGCTCGGGCCCCGTGTCGCCGACCGCCTGCAGGCATCGACACGCGGGACTCACTACCTTTCTACGCCGCGCAAGCGGGCGGCGGCAGCTCCTAATCTACGTATTGGCGAACCGCAATGGCGGTTCCCGCCGATCGCTCGCCCGGCCGTCCGGGCAAAACCGCGACGTGCGCCCCGGTCTCGCGCCGGCCAAACCGTAGTCTAGGCGGCCTGTATCTCCTGGAGGTTGCGACCCGTGACAAAGTACCGCCGCATTGCGATGACCGTTGCATCCAGCCTGCTGCTGGCTGCCGGATCGGCCACGGCCGCATCCGACTATCTGCTCGAGATCCCCGGCGTCCCAGGTGAAGCGGCCGCGAAGGACGGCTCGAGCTCGATCGAGCTGCAGTCGTTCTCATGGGGCGTCAGCAAGGTCAATGTGCAGGACATCAGCATGACTCGTCATGCCGCGGTGGTCGCGGCCGGCGACGCGGCGGCCGCAGCGCCGGCGCCTGCCGTGGGCTCCGTCGCTACCGCGAGCGTCGTCGTCGACCCGGCGAGCAGCGCGACGGCGGCGCGCCTGGCGCAAGCGTGCGCGACTGGCAAGCATTTCGACAAGGTCGTTCTGACGGCGCGCGGCACGCGCGTCGAGATGCAGGACGTGTCGGTGAGTTGCCCGGCCCCGGCCGCCGGGAAACGCTCTGCCGCGGGCATCGGCAAGGCCCACGAACTCAAGGGCCACGTCACGCTCATCAAGTAGCGGCATTCAGGCCACGGAAACGTCGACTTCGAACAGGTACGCGCTCGAGGCCTGCTGCACGCGCGGCAGTGACTCGCGCCGTGCCTCGGGCAGCGAAACGCTCACCCTCATGCCGCGGGCGCCGCCCTCGTGCGCCTGCACCCCTGCGTCGCCGAGGCCAGGCTCGTCGAGCACGACCCGCTTGACCAGGCGGGTGGCCGCATCGCTGCGCAGCGGCGGCTTGTAGATCTTGCCGACCGCGGTGATCGGAATCGTCTCGACGATGTGGATGTACCGCGGCCAGGCCGGACGTTCGGCGATGACCTTTTCCGCGTGCTCGCGCAGTTCGGCCTCGGTGGCGACGGCGCCCGGCCGCTAATGCGGATGCGCCCCGCCGAGTCGGTATAGGCCAGGTCGCCGGTGTCGAGCATGCCGTCGACGAACACGCCTCGGTCATGCTCGGAATTGCGGTAGCCGGGCGACTCGGTCGGCCCGCGCACGGGCACCACGCCGACTTCGCCTCCCGCGCAGGCCTCACCCTGCCTGCCGTCTGCATCGAGGCGCCGCACGACCACCCGCGTGTAGGGCAGCGGAAAGCCGACCGAGCCGGCGCCGCCGGAAGCGTTCGCCCACGGCCAGGGGTTACGAAGCCGTGCCGCAGAAGCCGGCCCGTATCGACCCGATGTCGCAGTCCGGCGGTCCCTGCTCGATGAGTACGGCGCAAGCATGCAAGGTGCCGGTCTCCACGAAATCTCCAGGCCTTCTCCAAGCATCGGCGAGCACGGGAGCCTAGCGTTGCGGCCGCGTTCAACACACTCGTCTGCAAGGAGACACGCCATGAAATCACTGACAGGACACCGGTCCCCCGCGGCCCGAACTCGGCGCTCCGCCGGCTCGCTGGCCGCCTTTGCCCTCGTGACGGCCGGCACGGCCCAGGGCGACGTCATCGCCGACTTCAACGCGGTCGCGGCCCGCACCGCGACGCCGCCGGCGGGCGTCGCGTACCCGGCGGTGACGCCGGAAGAGCGACGCACGCTGTCGTTCGTCGATCTTGCGACCGTGCACCTCGCGATGTACGACGCCGTGGTCGCCATCGAGGGCGGTTACGAGCCCTATGCGATCGTGCCGGTCAGCCCGAAGGAGGGTGCTTCCTCGGCGGCCGCCGCCGCCGCCGCGGCCTGCGCGGTGTTGCAGGGCCTGTTCCCGAATCGGGCGCCGCAGTACCAGGCCGATTGCGCGCCCTACCAGGCCGGCGGCGGTGCCGATGTGGTCACGGCCAGGGGCATCACGCTCGGCATCGAGGTCGGCCGGAAAATGCTGGTCGAACGCGCGGACGACGGACGCGATACGCCCGAGAACTACACCCCGGGCGGCGGGGTCGGCGACTTCGTCCCGGCCGGGGCCGGCAATCCGATCTGGCATTTCGCGCCGCACATGCGGGCCTTCACGCT
This sequence comes from uncultured Gammaproteobacteria bacterium, assembly GCA_963778185.1. Classification (GTDB taxonomy): domain Bacteria; phylum Pseudomonadota; class Gammaproteobacteria; order Steroidobacterales; family Steroidobacteraceae; genus RPQJ01. The sequence continues at coordinate 605,639 of CAVZTF010000004.1, forward strand.
GGCGAGCCCGGCGCAGTTCCGCGCCGACGGGCCGCCCGCGCTGAGCAGCGCGACCTACGCCGAGCAATTCGCCGAGGTGAAGGAACTCGGCCGGGCGGGCGGAGCGGCCCTCACACCCGAGCAGCAGGAGATCGCGCGCTTCCATACCGAAAACCCGAACCTGTTCTGGCCGCGTGCCTCGCAGGCCTTCATGACGCAGCCGGGCGTGCTCAGGAATGCCCGGATCGCGGCCCTGCTGCAGGTGTCGATCGCCGACTCGATCCTCGGCTGCTTCGACTCGAAGTACTTCTTCGATGCCTGGCGGCCGCGGACGGCGATTCCCGCCGCTGCGACCGACGGCAATCCGGCGACGACCGACGAGCAGGGGTGGGCGCCGTTCGCAGCCAGCCCGAACCATCCCGAATATCCGTCCGGGCACAGCTGTATCGCCGGAGCTGTCGGGGAGGTCGTGAAGTCGTACTACCGCACGCCGCGGGTGGCCTTCAACTGGACCAGCACGGCGACCGGGACCACGCACGCCTACGATTCGGTCCACGAGATGATCCGGGAGATCAAGGACGCGCGCGTCTACGGCGGCATGCACTTCCGCTTCGCGAACGACGACGGCGCCACGCTCGGCCGACGCACGGCGCATTGGGTCGCGCAGAATTACTTCCGACCGGTCGGCAAGCCCCGACCCCGGAAATAGGCGGGGGCGCCGGTGCCTCGGTATCGGACGCCGGGGCGCCAGCGCCGTTCACGTTATCATCCCCGCCCGGAGGGATGATCGATGTCCGGCAGATGGACCGAACGGGTGCTCTCGTGGGTGGATGCGAGCCTGGCGGCACTGGGCGACAGCTTCATCCGCGGCTGGGGCAAAGTCGAGCGCAGCTACCGGCGGCCGCTGTCGCAGGTAGCGCTGCGGCTCAAGTTCGCGTTCTATCCACTGCTTGCACTAGGCGCGTTCGCCTGGCTCGCCTGGGACTGGAGCCACGATCGCTCGCTCAACTCGGCCGAGAACGCGATCTTCGATCGCGTGGTGCAGTGGCGTCCGTTCGAGCCGAAGCCGTCCGGCCGCGTGGTGGTGGTCGAGATCGACGAGTGCTCGATCGAGTATTTCCGGGCCCGCAACGAGGGTGGCTGGCCGTGGAGCCGGCAACGTCATGCGGACGTGCTCGACCAGCTCGATCGCGCCGGGGTCCGGGCGGTCGGCTACGACGTGCTGTTCACCGACCTGTCGCGGGACGATCCGCTCGGCGACCAGACCCTGGAGGCCATGGCGCAGGGGGGCGCCGGCCGGTTCGAGTTCATTTCGACGCGCCTGCATCCGGACTATGACGAGGGTTCGCCCATCCGGGCTTCGCAGGCGCCGGGGGCATTCGCGCTACAGCCCGACCCGAGGGACGACCCCAAGGTGGCGCTGCTGTTGCCCTACGGCGCGTCGATGGCCGCGTTCAGCGCGATCGCCAACGTTGCCCGCGACGAGGACGGCGTGCTGCGCGACATCCCGCTGCGCGAACCGGCGGGCGACTGGGCCTTGCCCTCGCTGCCGCTGCGGCTCGCGGCATTTGCCACGGGGCGAAGCACCGCGGACTTTCCTGCCAGCGTGCGACCGAACTGGCGTCGGCACAATCGGTTGCCGAGCGTCAGTGCTGCCGACCTGTTGAGCGGCGGGCCCGTCTGCGGCGAGGCGATGGCCGCGACGATCCTGCAGGACAGCGTGGCGCTCGTCGGCTACACCGCCTCGGGACTGAACGACGCCAAGCCCACCCCGGTCGATCCGGTGATGGCGGGAGTGGGGGTCATGGCCGAGGCCACCGAAGCGCTGGTCGCCGGCAGCGCCATCCGCTCGCCGCCGGCATGGCTCAAGTACGTCATCGCAACGCTGCTGGCCGTGCTGACCACGCTCGCGTTCTTCCGCGGTGAGCCGACACCCGACATCGACTCGATCTTCGTCGTCACCAACCTGGTCCTGTTGAGCTCGGCGTTCGTCGGCCTGACGTTCTTCGGGTTCTTCTTCGACATCTTCGCCAGCATCGGTTTCGTCAGCCTGGTCTTCGGTCTATGTCGCATGTACGCGGGGATACAGCGCGGGCGAGCGGTCGGCAACGGCGACTTCCTGCCGGAATTCGTACCGGGCCGGCATCGCTGGCTCGCGATCGCCAGCCTGCGCTTCGTGCCCGACGTACAACTCGGCCGGCGGGCCGCGGCGCGACGGCGCCGCGAGTACCGGCGCCGGCTGCGACGGTTCCTGTATGCCGGCACGGACGCGGTGATGCTGGAGGGCGTGGTGGAGCGCAAGACCTGGCTGCACGACGCGCTCGAGGACCTCATGGTGATGGTCTGGAATGGCGAGAACGAGGCCGTGGCACGCAGGGCCGCGATGCGTGACCTGACGAGGCTCGAGCGGCAGCTTGCCGAACACGACGCGCGCCTGCCCGACGACGGCAGCGTGCTGCTTGCCTTTTGCTGCGCCGAAATCGACGATGGCGCTCCCGATGCCGATCGGGGCAAGCGCCGCCGCGTGTACGAGCTGCTCGGCGAGGCGGTGGCCGCGGGGAACGAGCAGCCACTGGCGATGAGAGGGGCGTTCTTCGATACTGCACAAGTACCGCCGGGAGGATCGTGATGCGCGCTATTCCGTTCGCACTGGTGGCGCTCGCACTGCTGGCATCCAGCGTGCAGGCGGCCGAGCTGTCGGCCGTCGTGCAGAAGCCGGCCGCCGACGTGTATGCCGAGCCGAGGTTCGACGCGCCCAGGCTCACGACCCTGCGGCGCGACGCCCAGGTGAAGATCTCCGCGCAGCAGGGCCTCTGGTACCAGTTGCTCATGCCCGCCGGAGCGCCTGGTTACGTGCGGGTCAATGACCTGCGTCTCGCCCAGGCCGGCAACGAGGCCGGCGAATCCAACCTGCGCGTGCTGATGACCGGGAAGGCCGGGAAGGGGCGCGTCAGCGAGACCGCCGGTGTGCGCGGCGTGGACGAGAGCGACCTCAAGGCCGCCTCGTTCAACCAGGCGCAACTCGACGCAATGGTCGGATATCGGGTCGATGCCGTGGCCGCCACGGCGTTCGCCGGTGAACAGGGCTGGCAGGCCACGAGCCTGGAGTATCCCGGCGAGGCCAGTGAGGGGAAGAAGGGCAAGAAGTCGACCGGGGAAGCTGCCTCCTCGGCGGCCGGCCTGGCGAAGTCCGTTGGTGGACTGCTGGGCTCGCTCGGCAGCGGGGTTTCCTCGAAGCTGAGCGGGACCGGCACGAAGCTCGACGGGGCCGCCAAGGCCGCCCCGAAGTCCGAAGACGAGCTGGCGGCGGAGGAACTCGCCCTGGGCCCGGCCATCGCCGGACGCGTCCTCGGCGCACGGCCGCTGTGGAACGACGCCGGTGCACAGCAGCGCGTCAATCGAGTGGGGCGCTGGGTCGCTTCGCAGACCAGCCGTCCCGGCCTGCCGTGGACCTTCGGCATCATCGATACTCCGGAAGTCAACGCGTTCGCGGCGCCCGGCGGCTACATCCTGGTGACGCGCGGCCTGTACGAGTTGCTGGCCTCGGACAGCGAGCTGGCGGCGGTGCTCGGCCACGAGGTGAGCCACTGCGTGCAGCGCGATCACTACAACGTGATCCGCAAGCAGGAACTGACGACCACCGGCAAGGAAATGGTATTGCAGGACGTCAGCGCCGGCACCGACAGCGTGGCCGGCAACTACGCGCGAAACTACGTCGAAAAGAACGGTGCCACGATCATGTTGACCTCGCTGGACCGCAATGCCGAGTACCGCTCGGACGAAGCCGCGGAGTTCTATCTCGCGCGGGCCGGCATGAACCCGCTGGCGCTGTATTCCGTATTGCAGAAGCTCGCGGCACTCGGCAGCGAGTCGGCGAGCCTCGCACAGCTCTACAAGACGCATCCGCCGCTCGCGGAACGGCTGGACCGCATCGACCAGCGAGGCTACGGCGTGCTGGAGCAATACACGACGCGGGAGTGAGGCGCCGTGCCCGGGCGCAAGCGCTCCTAGGCGCCGGCGTCGAGCGCCTGCGCCCGCGCAAAGGCCGGGCGAGTGACGATCCGCTTCACGTAAGCCTCGACGACCGTGGATTTCGGCATCAAGGGGCTCTGCGCGAACATCGCGAACGTCGTGCCGTAGAGCACGTCCGCCGCGCTGAACCGCTCGCCGAGGATGTACGGCCCGGGCGACAAGGCCTTGATCACCGCGGCCATGGCTTCTTCCACCGGAACCCAGCCGGCGGAACCTCGCGGAACCTCGACGTTCATGAGCCTGGACATGAATGCCGGCTCGAGCACGCCCGTGTAGTAGCACAGCCAGGAGAGATAGGCGCCGCGCTCCCGCTCGCCGACCAGCGGACCGAGTTGGTGCGTCGGGAACCGGTCCGTCAGGTACAGCGCGATGGCGGGCGATTCGAAGACGACGGTGCCGTCATCCGAAATGGCCGGCGTCTTGCCGTGCGGGTGAGGATTCGCCGGATCCACGGCACCCGTGCCGTCCGATCTTCGAATCGTCACGACCTTGATCTGGTAGGGCGCTGCGAGTTCCTCGAGCAGGAAGATGAAGCGTGTCGAGCGGCTCTTCGGATGGTGAAACAGCGTGATCACGGCAACTCCCCGAGCGGTGTACCTGGCGGCGGATTGTCCCACGAAATCGGTGGCGGCCCGCTGTCGTAACGGCGGGCGGCGAATTGCTGCACCCCGGGGTTTGGGTGTCTAATCCGGCGGGCGTGGCGACGGGAAGGCCGTGGCCCCGTGCCGCACGCTGGAGCCCGCAACGGGGCCGAGTCCTGAATGCTCATGCAACCCTCGCTTGATGGTTCCGGTCCGACGCCCGCCACTCGCATCCAGGTCTTCCTGGGCAAGGGCGGAGTCGGCAAGACGACCTGCTCCGCGTCCACGGCACTGGCTCTCGCGGACTGCGGCCAGCCGAGTCTCGTGATCTCGACCGATCCCACGCCGTCGCTGTCCCACATCTTCGAGATCGAAGGCGAGCACCGCGAGCGCGAGGTGCAACCGCGGCTCTTCCTGACCGAGCTCGGCCTGGACGACGTCCGGCACATGTGGGACGAGAAATTCGGCCGCGACGTCTACAACGTGTTCTCGAGCTTCGTCGACATCGACTACCCGAGCTTCGTCCAGTTCATGACCTCGGTGCTGCCGGGGCTGAACGAGGAGTTCATGGTCGATTACATCCGCCGCCTCGCGCTCGAGGCGCGCTATCGCAACGTCGTGTGGGACACGGCTCCGCTCGGCCAGACGCTCGCGCTGCTCGGCATGCCCTCCATGCTGGCGGAGCACCTGCGGACCGCGCCGCGCATCTATGCGCGCCTGCGCACGACCGGGGAGCGGAAGGAGTCGGTGATGGAAATCCTGGCCCGGTGGCAGGATCTGGCCGCGGTCTGCATGGAGTTTCTGCGTCGCGACGTCCAGTTCTCCATGGTGACGATCCCCGAGGCCCTGGCGGTGTGCCAGCTCGACTCCGTGCGGGACGAACTGCGCCGCCATGATCTGGAGATCTCGCGGCTGATCGTCAACAATGTGGTGCAGGCGACCGACTCGCCGTTCCTCGAGGAGAAGCGTCGGCACCAACAGCCGCACCTCGAGCGGCTGCACGAGCGACACGGCGACGTGCCGATCGTGCAGATCCCGCTTTTTTCTCGGGAGGTGCGGGGCCTGGAGCGCTTGCGGACCGTGGGGCAGGTGCTGTGCCCGGACGTGCCGCAACCTCGTGTAGCATCCGGCACGTGAAGACCGAAGATCTCGAATATGTCGGGTTCTGGCCGCGAGTCGGCGCCTCGCTGATCGACTCGCTGCTGATCGTCGTCATCTGCTTCCCGCTCGTGACGTGGATCTACGGGTGGCACTACTGGACCTCGGAGGCCGTCATCCGGGGGCCCGTCGATTTCCTCATCACCTGGGTCCTGCCTGCGGTCGCCGTCGTGCTGTTCTGGATCTACCGCCAGGCGACCCCCGGGAAGATGGCCATTTCCGCGCGCATCGTCGACGCCGAGAGCGGGGAGAAGCCGAGCACGCGGCAGCTCATCGTGCGCTATTTCGGCTACTACGTTTCGACCGTGCCGCTGATGCTCGGGCTCCTGTGGGTCGCGTTCGACCCGCGCAAGCAGGGCTGGCACGACAAGCTGGCCGGGACGGTGGTGGTGCGGCCCCGCAGATGAAATGGGCGTAACGGTCGTCACTGGTGCGAATCGCGGGATCGGTCTGGAGCTGGCACGGCAGCTCAAGGCCCGCGGAGCGAACGTCGTCGCGGTCTGCCGCAAGAGCACGTCCGAGCTCGATGCGCTGGGAGTGCGAATTGAAAGCGTCGGCGACCTCGCGCGGCCCGCGGCGTGGTCGAATCTGGCGGAGCGGCTCGCGAACGACGAGATCGACCTGCTGGTCCAGAATGCCGGCATGGTGGTGGCCGACAACCTCGCGGACGTCGGTCCCGACGGCGTGCGGGCGCAGTTCGAGGTCAACGCCATGGCGCCGCTGTTTCTCACGCAGGCGCTCGCCCCGCGGCTGCATGCCGGCTCCAGGGTAGCGCTCGTCACCAGCCGCATGGGTTCCATGGGCGACAACGGTTCGGGCGCCTATTACGGCTATCGCATGAGCAAGGCCGCGTTGAATGCGGCTGGCGTTTCCCTGGCCCGCGACCTCGCGCCGCGGGGGATCGCCGTGGTCATCCTGCACCCGGGTGCCGTGCGCACGGGGATGACCGGGGGACAGGGCATGATCGATGCGGAAGAGTCCGTTCGTGGGCTGCTGCAGCGCATCGACGAGCTGCGGCTCGAGACCACCGGACGCTTCCTGCACCAGAACGGCGAAGTGTTGCCCTGGTAGCGTTGGTCAGGTGCCCAGCTGGCCCGGCAGGTTGGCCGTGAGGCGGCCCAGCAGCCGGCCGAGCGTTTCGAGTTCCCGTTCAGTCCAGTGGTCGCCGAACAGGGATGCCGCCATCTGGGAGAGCGTCTTGCCGCCTTCGCGGGCGAGCCGGCGGCCCGCCGCCGTGAGCACCACGTAGCCCACCCGCGCATCCCGCGGATCATCGCCACGGGTGACCCAGCCGAGCTTCTCCATCGGAACCACCATGCGGGTGACGCTCGACTGGCTGAGGTCGAGTCGGTCGGCCAGGTCGACGCGGCGCAGGCGCCCGCCCGCGGCCTGCTCGAGATGCATGAGCAGCATGAGCTCGTTCACGGACAGGCCGTGCACGCCGCCGAGCTCCGCGGCAAACCGGTACTGCAGGTGGGACTGGGCGCGCACGAGGCGCAGGACGGCCTGGGTGGCTGGGTTCTTCATGCCCGCATTGTACGGTAGATGCTTGCGAATACAAGTACCCAGCAAGTATAGGGTCGTCGGTACCTCGGCTCGTCGTCGTGGCGCGGCCCCGGGCGTATGATGGGAAAGGATCGTGCAGGTTCGTCGCGACTTCATGCACCACCTGGATCGTCCGGCCATCCCCGGCGGGAGCTGAAACCGTGCTGCAAATTCTCGGCATTTCCGGCAGCCTGCGGGCGGGCTCGTTCAACACGGCGCTGTTGCGCGCTGCGCAGGCCATGGGTGGTGCTGCCTTCGAACTCGAGGTCGCAACGCTGCATGGCATACCGCTCTACGACGGCGACCTGGAGCAGCGCGAGGGAGTGCCAGGGGCGGTCGGTTCGCTCAAGGAGCGGGTCGCTGCCAGCGACGGCGTGCTGCTCGCGACGCCGGAGTACAACAACGGCATTCCGGGCGTGTTCAAGAACGCGATCGACTGGTTGTCGCGTCCGTCGAACGACATCGCACGGGTCTTCACCGGGCGGCCGTTCGCGATTGTCGGCGCGTCGCCGGGTGGATTCGGGACGATCCTGTCGCAGAATGCCTGGCTGCCGGTGCTGCGCACCCTCGGCGTCCGCCACTGGACCGGTGGCAGACTGATGGTGTCGCGAGCCAGCCAGGTGTTCGACGAACACGGCGGGATCCGGGACGAGGCGGTTCGCGGGCAGCTGGCGAAGTTTCTCGCCGGGTTCGCGGCGTTCGCTGCCGAGACGACGGCGCGCTGAATGTCCGGGCGGCTCTTTCCTTGCAACCGTTGTCGAATGGGCGTGTCGCCGTTCGACCAGTGGATGAACGGGGCCGACGTGGAGAACACGCCATGAAATACCTCTGCCTCGCGTACGAAGAGGAGGGGATGCTCGATGCGCTCTCGCGCGAGGAATGGGCTGTGCTGCGCAAGGAGACCCTGGACTACGTCGAGGATCTCCGGCGCAGCGGGCGCCTGGTCATCACGCACGCGCTGCAGAGCGTGCGCAGCGCGACGACGGTGCGGGTCCGTCACGGACGGCTGTCGGCGACGGACGGCCCGTTCGCCGAGACCAAGGAGAGCCTGGGCGGGTTCTTCCTGATCGAAGCCCGCGACCTGAACGAGGCGATCCAGGTCGCCGCCCGGTGGCCGTCTGCACGACTCGGCAGCATCGAGGTGCGGCCGATCGAGGAATTCCTGCGCCCGGAGAACCGCTACGGCGGCGCGACCTGAGCGCAAGGGCCAGGCGGTCCGATCACGTTCGACAACTGGGGAGAATCGACATGGCTCTATACGTGGATGGCTTCGTACTGCCGGTGCCGAAGAAGAACCTGGCCGCTTACCGCAAGATGGCGCGGCTCGCCGGCAAGATCTTCCGCGAGCTCGGCGCGCTGGCATACGTCGAGGCACTGGCCGACGACGTCAAGCCGGGCAAGTGGACCTCGTTTCCGCAAAGCGTGAAGTTGAAGCCCGGCGAGGCCGTGGTGTTTTCCTACATCGTCTACCGGTCGCGTCGTGACCGCGACCGCATCAGCGCCCGGTTCATGAGCGATCCGCGGCTGAAAAAGTACGCGGACCCGAAGAACATGCCCTTCGACGGCAAGCGCATGTTCTGGGGCGGCTTCAAGACCTTCGTATCGCTCTGAGGGCGCGTTGACCGACTGGTACGACGAACAGGAACGCCCGCCCCCGCTGGCCGTGCCGTACACGGAGCTGTCGGACGACGCCCTGCGCGGCGTCATCGAGTCATTCGTGCTGCGCGAAGGCACGGATTACGGCGCGCGCGATGTGACGCACGAGCAGAAGGTCGCGCAGGTGATGCGCCAGTTGCAGCGCGGCGAGGCGCAGATCATGTTCGATCCCGTGACCAGCACGGTGGATATCGTCGTGGTCGTGCGCGGAAGTCCGCGCGGGCCCTGAGTTACTTCCTGCAGTCCCCGATCCGTCGCGCCTGCAGCACCTCCTGCGACCTGGTGCCGTTCACGACCGAGTCGACGGTGATGGTGTAGGCCTCGGCGCTCGCGACTTCCAGCACCGAGTCGGACTTCGAGGTCATGCCGGCCATCGTGCAGGTGGCCGAGTAACGGTAGGTCTTGCCGCTGTGAGAGAGCGGCGTGAACTGGCAGCCTGATTTCCCGAGCATTGCCTGCTGCTGCCGCTGGTCCGCCGTCGGGTCGGTGCAGCGGGTGCTCGACACCCGGGTGGGTGCCGCGCCAGCGTCCGTCATCGTTCGTTCAAACGTCCAGATGCCCGGCTTGAAGGCCGGCCAGTCGGCGGCCGACACGCTCGCGATGCCCAGGCCGAACAGGGCGGCGGGCGAGAGGACGCGAATCAGCAGGCGGGTGCGGGTCGTGGGCACGGTCATTGCCTCCTTGGGTGGATGGGGTGCGTAGTGCCATCGGCAGGCTAGTCGTCTCGCTTCAGCAGCCCGGCGAGGTCGGCAAAAGGAGTGTGCGTGGCGGCCGGCCGGGTCTCGCGCTGGCCTGCAAGCGTGCCGGGCTGCTCGAGGTACCGCTGGTGTTCGTTGTCGTGGCAGTAGAGGCAGAGCAGTTCCCAGTTGCTGCCGTCCGGCGGATTGTTGTCGTGGTTGTGATCCTTGTGATGGACGGTGAGCTCGTGGAGATTGCCGCGGTCGAATTCGCGCGCGCAGCGACCGCAGATCCAGGGATAAAGCTTCAGCGCCTGGGCGCGATAGCCCTGGTCGCGTTCCTCCCGGGTGCGTCGCGCATCCGCAACGATGCGGTCGAGGCGGTCGAGGTCAGGGGCGTCCTTGCGGGTCGGCATGGGGGGATTCTGTCCTGCGACGGGCAAGGCGGGAAGGGGGGCACCGATGAGCGTCGAGGCGGCGCTGATATGATCCGGGCATGAGCAACGAAAGCAGCGGGTCCACGGGCAAGCTCTCCTCCTCCGATGTGCGGCGCGTGGAGCGTGGCTCCTCCGGCGGCCGCTGGGTTGCGGTCGTGGACGGGCACGAGGCGGAAATGACCTATTCGCGCGCCTCGCCGACCCTGGTCATCATCGATCACACCGGCGTGCCGGATGCGCTGCGCGGTCGCGGCGTCGGGCAGGCGCTGGTGTTGCGCGCTGTCGAGGATGCGCGGCGCGAGGGATTCAGGATCATCCCGCTGTGTCCGTTCGCCAAGGCGCAGTTCGAGCGCCACGCCGACTGGCGGGACGTGCTGTCGGCCTAGTCACGCAGGGACGCAGGCCCGGAATTTCACTGATCTGTGACGTACGGCGCGCTATTCGGGGTTGATCTGGCGTCCGCCGGATAGTACTTGTGCATGTGGAATGGGGAGCTGAAATCGGGGGGCTGAAATCGGGCGCTAAGGAGTGACGCGCATGCACCGAATCGATCCCTCCAGGCTTCACAACGTGCTGGAGCAACTGGAGCAGGCCGCACAAGATCACGCCGAATGGCAGGAGAGCCTGCTGCGGTCGGTGGTCTGCGGGCTTCCATTCAACCTGGACGACGTCCGCGAGAACGCGCACCACCACTGCCGCTTCGGCCGCTGGTATCACGAGCGGGCGCCCGCGGAGCTGTGGGGGCAGCCGGCGTTTGCGGCGATCGGGACGGAGCACGAACGCCTGCACCGGGCCGCCGCCCAGCTGCTGCGCGACCTGGCCGCCGACGCGCCCATCGCGCGCGAGAACTTCGAGGAACTGGTGGCCGGGAGCGCGCGCATGCGCCTGCAGCTCGAAAGCCTCAAGCACGAGATCCAGGGCGCGCTGCAGAACCGCGACGCGCTGACGGGCGCCCACAACCGTGTCGAGATGCTGCCGGCGCTTCGTGAATGGCGCCAGCTGGCGCAGCGCGACATCCAGCGGTGCTGCATCGTCTTCATGGACGTGGATCACCTCAAGGAAATCAACGACTCCTACGGCCATCAGGTGGGCGATGAGGTCCTCTCGGGCGTCGTCGGATATCTCGCCAGGCACCTGCGACCCTATGACAAGGTGTTTCGCTACGGCGGCGACGAATTCCTCATCGCGCTGCCGGGCGCCGATCTCGCCATGGGGCAGGCCGTGATCAAGCGCGTCCGCGAAGGCCTCGCGAGCGGGCCGCTGCCCGCCGGCACCAGCGGCGTGGCGATCCACGTGACCGCCTCGTTCGGGCTCGCGCTGCTCGACCCGGATGTCGGCGTGGAGGAGTCCATCGAAAGAGCCGACCAGGCCCTGCTGCTCGCCAAGACCGCGGGCCGCAATCGTGCGATCAACTGGGATTCGTCCGTCACGACGGGCACGCGGCTCAGGCGGCTCGAGATCGACGATGTCGCGGCTCTGGGAGCCGCCGGCGCCGAGCCGCGCAAATGAAAGGGCCGAGCGGCGCCTGAGCGTGCCCGGCCCTGCTGGCTCCGGTCTCCCGTCCGCAGCGTGTGCACTGCGGATTCGAGGGGCGGACTGCAAGGGAGGATCGACTGCGGCCCAGGCCCACTCGGCCCCGTGTCGCCGACCGCCAGCAGGCATCGACACGCGGGACTCGCTTTCTTTTTACGCCGCAGCTCGCGATGCATGCATCGCCAGAAGTACCTATGGCCGTCGCAGCATGCCCGGCAGTTGGCAGGCCTCGACGACGTGCAGGTGCGCCCGGTCGTCGTTGTCCGTGATGCTCGCGAAGCCGGCGGCCAATTCGCCAGGGTCACGCGCCGCAGGGTCGCATCCGACGACGAGGCGGAAGCGGTTGAATCCGTGCGCGTCTCGTTCCGACCGCCCCCTGCTTGCGAGGCGCTCCACGGTGGCCGGCGCCACGCGCCGGTCTGGAAATTCAAGCACGTAGATCAGCAGGCGGCTGCCCACCGCGAGCCGCGTGTACGGATCCGCCGTCTCCGGCGAGGTTGCATGGTGAACGGTGATCGACTCGAAGACCTCGTCGGGGCACCTGCAGCCCAGCGTGCCGCGGACGAAGCGTTCGATGGATGCGCGTTCGGCGGGATTCATGGGAAGTGCGCCCGTGCGGTACAGCGGAGCAGGCTCACGCCGCTGCATGGCGCAAGGATAGCCCGGGGCGTTGCGCGGTGTAGCAGAATGAGGGCCAGCGACTTCGGGAGGTGAACGTGCGCGACGAACTCCAACAATTGCCGGCGGTGGGCCCGAGCATGGCGGCGGACCTGCGGCGGCTCGGCGTGCGGTCCGTGAAAGGCCTTGCCCGGCGGGATCCTGAGCGCCTCTACGCGCGGCTGTGCGTGATCACGGGCGAGCGGCAGGATCCCTGCGTGCTCTACACGTTCCGCTGCGCGATCTATGCGGCGCGGACCGTCCGGCCAAAGGCGGAGCTGCTCAAGTGGTGGAACTGGAAGGGGCGAACACTCGCCAGTCGGGACGCGCGCTCCCGGGTCACGACGAATCCGGGTCGCTCGTAGATTGCCTGCGCCCGTGGATACGTTGCCGCCACGTCCAGTGCGGCGGCTCGGAAGGCGAGCGACACCGCCGGATCGACGGGCGCGAGCCTGGCCAGTGGCCGGTTCGCGTCCTTTGTATCGCGGGCAGTGGTGCCCGTTACTCAGCCGGGCCCGTCGGCTGCGCAGGCGTCTCGTCTTTCTTCTGTTGCCGGCGCTGCAACTTCTCGTCGCGTTTCTTGCGCGCGGCGGCTTCCCGCTGTTTCTTCTGGTGGGCGTAATTGGGCTTGGCCATGAGCTCTCCGATGACTGCGACCGGCTTGGGTCCGCTACAGATTAGCGGTTAGCGCCGGTTGATGCAGCCTGGCCGTTCGACAGGGCGAGCCTGACCGACAGCAAAGCGTGGTCGGAGAGCGGTTCGCCGTGGCCGTTGGCCTGGCCGGCGAGCACCGTGCGCCCCGCCTTGTAGAGGTACCGCGCGTCGGAGATGCGCAGGCGTGGACTCGCCAGCGCATGGTCGATGCGCGTCGTCGCCGAGCCGTCGGCCGAGCGGTAGCTCCACTCGCCGGCGGGGTTCGGCAGATGGAAGCCCGCCTGCCTGAGCCGGGGGAACACCGCGGCGCAGGGCCGGGTGTCGGTGTGGGGGTCGCAGTTGAAATCGCCGACGAAGAGGATCTGTCGACCCTTCGCGACCTGGATGATCGACTCGACCTGGTTCCAATACCCGCTGCGCTCCGGAGCCGCAAGGTAGACGGGGGCGCGCAGGCCCACGATCTCGAGCTTCAAGTTGGGGAAGCGGCGGTGCAGCCAGTTGGTGCTGGCCGCCTCCGTGTAGCCGGGGACGGGCAGCAGGTCGTCGTCGGCCATCGCGGTGCGCGCGGCGATCAGGACCTGGTTCTGGCGCGGGGCCTTCACGGAGACGGCGACGCTCTCGAAGCCGATGTCCTTCAGGCTGTCCTTGAACCTGGCGTGATGCTCGCCGTCCACGAATTCCGTGAGCACGAGGATGTCGACGTCCAGCGTGGCGATTGCGTGGATGACCGCGGGCGGGATCGCCTTCCTGCCGGAGCGGTGGTTCAGGTTCCAGGCGGCGATGTGGACTTTCGTGTCGAGCATGTGTCCGCGGCTGCGTGATTACCAGGCGGCCCATATTGATGCGCGGACGCGCCCGTGAGGTCGGGAACGCGACCAGAATGGGCAGATATGGAATTGACACCGGGCGCTGGCGGGAGGCCGTCCGCCGCGGTGCTCATCCTGGCCGCATCGATCGGGCTAGGCGCGGGACCCGGAAAAGTCGAACGCGCCGAAAGGCGTGTTGTACTTGCCCGTGATCGCGTCGGCGGTGGCCATGCCGGTGAATGCCAGCTTCAGGCGCCCGACCGGCGTATCGGCGTCCGCGGAAAACTCGAGTCTTTCGCCGTCGATCGTCAGCCGCTCCAGTGGACTGGGGTCGCCCTTGCCGGCAAGCGTGCCTTGCCAGGCGCCGGCCGCCTCATCCAGGACCAGCACGGCGGACTGCGCGCCGAGCGGTGAATTCAAAGTCAGGTTCCAGGTGCCGTTGACGCTCATCTTTGCTCCATGCAGGGATCGGTTGCTTCGCTGCCTTGCAGCGAATACGCACAGGATAGTCCATCCGGGGCGCATGGGACGCCCGTCGGGCTGGTAGGATTTTCCGCAACGGAGGCCTGGGTCGCCGGGAGGGACTGCCGTGACTGAAGGTCTTGAAGCCAGGTGCGCGCTCGGTGCGGTGCTCGCCGACGGGTCCTGGCTGTGGCGGATGGAAGCACGGCCCGGCGACGGTGGTTTCTCGCTCGCTTACTGCGACGGCGAAATGGGCAACGGGTGGGTCCTTGACAGTCGCGCCGAGCCGTACCGCTGGCAGGCCTTTGCGCAGATGCTCTGCGAGTGGCGCCGCCATGCGGACCGCATCCCGGCCAGTGTCGACCTGTCGTGGATTCCTGACGATGACTCGAAGCTCGTGACGGTAGCCGGGGAAACCGGCCTGGTCGCCCGCGTGTTGCGTCTTTGCCTGGCCCTGGGCGAATCGAGCCTCGGGGTCTGGCTGGCCAGCCAGTCGGACGCAAGCCTGGCAGCCCTGAACCAGGCCCTGCCGAATTTTCTCGTCGAGCCACGCCGGCTGATCCTCGAGGAAATGGTCGACTGGGTGCGGGTACTGAAGCGGTCGCCCGACCTGCTGGGCCTGTGCGCGCACTACGGCATCGGTGCGCCGGACCAGGGACTCGTCACCTTGCGCACGCACCTGTCAATCGACATGGAGCAGCTGGTGGCCTCGCGCACGGCGGCCCGGCTGGGGTGAAGAGGTCGCGGCCGACCATCGCCAGGCACGTAACTCGCAAGCAAGGCGAGACTCCCGGCCGCCGGCCGCTGCGGCCGCTCGAACGGGGTCAGCTCCTCGAGCGCCTCGCGGCCGCCATCGCAGAGGGTGACGGGGTTGCGGGCGCGCACTGCATCCACGAACTGTGGATGCGCAACGAGCCGTCCATGAACGTCGAGGCGTGGCTGGTGCGGCTGTGGGACGCGGCGGCGGATTCCGTGCCCGAGTGGCTGCCGATGCGCTACGTCGAGTGGCTGCCGCTTGCCTACGAGGTTGCGGCGCGCTTCCAGCCGGAAGGCCGTGGCCGCTCGAACATCTACCTCGTGCTGCTCGACTACGGCGACAGTCGCGCGGATCCTTTCGGCGTATACGTCGGCGCGACGCGCTACTCTCCAGCCGACCGTTTCGACCAGCACAAGGCGGGAATCCGCGCCGCGGGCAGCGTACTCAAGCGCGGACTCGAGGTGTTGACCGGGCCTGTGCTGCACCTGCAGCGGATTCCGCGCGCGCAGGCGGCCGCGATCGAGGAGGGCCTGGCCGAAGCGCTCCGGGAGGAGGGACTGCGGGTGCAGGGTGGACACTGAGATTCAGGCCCTCGGGTAGCCGACCGTCTGCGACAGCAACACCTGCTGGTCGTGCGTGAGGCCGAGCGCATCGCCGATCGCGCTGCGGTCGATCCAGGCACGTATCACCGTGGCGAGCCCGGCGCTCGCGGCGAACAGGTAGACGTTCTGCGAGATCGCCCCGGCCGCAGCGGACGCATAGCTCTCGCGCTGGCTCACGGGCACCATGCTCATGCGCGCATGGTCGGCCACGTACACTAGATCGAGCGGGGCCTGGTCCACGAAGTCCTGGTAGCCCGTGACGCGCCGCAGGTCGCTCGCGGCCACGAGATTCAGGGCATGTGTCCTGGCGTCGTAGGCATACGCCCCCTGCGGGAGCGCCACGTAGACGTCGATCTCCTGCGCGTCGATCGCCGAGGGCGCGGTGCGCCCGCCGCCGCGGCGATTCACTCCGAACGCGGCCCACAGCAGGCTCGAGAGCACGGGTAGCGGCAGCGGCCGGCTCGCGAATTCGCGCGACGAGCGACGCTTCGCGAGCGCCTGCATGAGGGGCAAGCCGCCGCGCTTGTCGGGGGCCGGCAGCTTGATCGCCGCCTTCGCGTCGCCCTTGGCGGGGCGCGGTCGCAATTGTCCCATGACACCGAGAGCGATCTTGGTGAGCGTGCTCATGACAGACTCCCCCGCGACGGGTTCTCGCGGCAACCGCTATGAAAGGCCCTCCCGCCATTTTACGTCCGTCCGGGGTCGGGCGGAGGCCGGCTGAAAGTTGTGAAAGTTCCTGGATCGGGGCTGCGATATGCTCTCGCCTCCCATGGCTGGCCTCGTACGCATGGCATGAAGGTCCTGCCGATTCGATTCGACGCGGAGGTCGCGGCATTGCTGCATGGAGCCGGGCTCCCGATCGAGGACCTCCGCGACGGCAGCAACGTTCGCCTGTTCGGCATGCGCGACGAACATGGACTCATCGGAGTGGTCGGCGTCGAGGCCTGCGGCGAGGCGGGCCTGCTGCGGTCGCTGGTCGTGGCCGGTGCCAGTCGCAGCGGCGGACATGGGCGCGCCCTGGTGGATCACGTCGAGACGTGGGCGTCAGGGCAGGGCGTGCGGACCCTGTACCTGCTGACGACCACGGCCGCCGACTTCTTCTCGCGGCTGGGTTACGCGGCGGCGTCACGTTCGGAGGCGCCGCCGGCGATTGCAGCCACCGCGCAGTTCTCGGTCCTCTGCCCGGCCTCGTCCACGTTCATGAGCAAGGCACTGGACGCCCGGCGGCAGGTCGAGATGACGAGTCGTAGCGGCATGGAGCTGGTCGGCTGCACGTTCGAGCGTCATGCCGGTTCGATACTCGACATCCTGAACGAGGCGATCGCCAACACCACCGCCCTCTACGACTATCGGCCGCGCTCACGCGACAGCATGACGACGTGGTTCGCCATCAAGGCGGCGGGCGGCTTTCCGGTGATGGGATTCGAGTCGGACACGGGCGAGTTGCTCGGGTTCGCGACCTACGGCACGTTCCGCGCCTGGCCAGCCTACAAGTACACAGTGGAGCACTCTGTGTACGTGCATCACGCGCACCGCGGTCGTGGCATCGGCAGGAAGCTGCTCGAAACGCTCATCGCGCGTGCCCGTGAGGCCGGCGTGCACGTACTCGTCGGCGGTATCGACGCGTCGAACGCCGGCAGTATCGCGCTGCACGAAAGGCTCGGCTTCGTGCATGCCGGAACGATCCGCGAGGCGGGGTTCAAGTTCGGGCGCTGGCTCGACCTCGCGTTCTACCAGCGGATACTGGACGCTCCGCGCAATCCCGTCGATGGTTGAGACTCGATGACCGATTCCACGGAAGAGAGCGTCGAACTGCTCGCGCCGCCCGTGACCGGCGGCGTGCGGCAGATCGCGGCCGGCGTCCGGCGCATCGTCGCGCCGAACCCGGGCGCGCTGACCGGGCCAGGCACGAACACCTACGTGGTTGGCTCGCGCCGTCCCATCGTGATCGACCCGGGTCCCGACGACGACGCGCACCTCGAGCGCATCCTCGCCGCGGCGGGTGGCGCGATCGACCGCATCCTCTGCACGCACTCGCATCCGGACCACTCACCCGGGGCGGCGCGTCTTCGCGAGTGGACAGGCGCGAAGGTGTACGGGCAGCCGCCTCCAGACGATGGCTACCAGGACGAGACCTACGCCCCCGACGACGGTCTCCCGCACGGGGAGCGCGTCGCGGTCGACGACATCGTGTTGCGCGCCGTGCACACGCCCGGCCACGCGTCGAACCACGTCTGCCTGCTGGCCGAGGCAAGCGGAATGATCTTCACCGGCGATCACCTCATGACCGGCTCCACGGTGGTGATCCTGCCGCCGGACGGGTCGATGCGGCAATACGTCGAATCGCTGCGGCAGCTGCGCACGCTGCCGCTCGGACCCGTCGCGCCGGGCCATGGTGCGGTCATTCCGGATGCGATCGTGGAGATCGACCGGGTGATTGCGCACCGCCTGCAGCGGGAGGCCAGGCTTGCAGCGGCGTTCGCGCGGCGCGGCCAGGCGACGCTCGAAGAGGTCCTGCCCGAGGTGTACGCCGACGTGCCGAAGTTCATGCACGCCTACGCCCGGTTCTCGCTGCTCGCGCACGCGATCAAGCTCGAAGAGGAGGGTAGCGCCGTCCGCGACGGCGACACCTATCGGTGGCTCGGCGAGTGAGCCGCGACCGTTTCGCTGCGTGCGCCTCGCCTCGAGGCCGTCAGG
Source organism: uncultured Gammaproteobacteria bacterium (assembly GCA_963778185.1). Taxonomy (GTDB): domain Bacteria; phylum Pseudomonadota; class Gammaproteobacteria; order Steroidobacterales; family Steroidobacteraceae; genus RPQJ01. The sequence goes on from CAVZTF010000004.1 coordinate 623,872, forward strand.
CTCGAGTGCACGGGTCGTCGGGGCCGCTCAGGGCCCGAGCTTGCGCAGACGGCGGGCGAGGTCGCGACGCGGCGCGGACTCGTCGTCGAGGGCCGCGGCGACCGGCGTGACCGTCACATAGCCGGCCGCCAGCCGGGCGAGGTCCGTATCCGAGTCGCCGGCGGCCGGCGGCAGGGTCTCGGTTCGCGCCGAATACTCGCCGTTGCCCGCGTCCACGTACTTGACGCGCAGCTCCGTCGTCCGGCCCTGCCGGGTCACGACCGTGCCGCGCACGCGTTCGGCCGGCAGCGCGGGATAGTTCACGTTGAGCACGGTCCGCGCGCGGGCGACCTCGCCGCCCGCGCAGAACCAGCCCCGCGCGGCGTCGACGAAGCGCACGAAGTAGTCGGCGGCGAGCGCGAGATGCGCGAGGTTCGCGGGTGAATCCACCGGCTCGCGCGGCACGAGACGCGGGGCGTTGACAGCCAGGCCGGGAACCGGCGGCTCGAGGAGAATCGTGCCCGCGAGCGCGGCGCCGACAGTGCCCGAGACGGCGAGCAGCGAGCCTGCGTTGTCGCCGTTGTTGATGCCGGAGATCACCAGGTCCGGACGGGTGCCTGCGGGGTAGAGCGCGGTGGCGGCAAGTATTACGGCGGTCGCCGGTGTCCCTGCAATGGCGAACGAGCGCGGGTCCGTCGCATCGCGCGTGACCCGCACGTTGCGCCAGGTCACGCTGGTGCTGCTGCCGCTCGCGTTCAAGTCCGGCGCTGCGACCGTCACGCGATGTCCCTGCGCCCGGAGATGCTCGCGCAGGACGGCGAGTCCCGGCGCCGTGATCCCGTCGTCGTTCGTGAGCAGGACTTCGAGCGGGCCGAGGTTGCAGAGTTCCGCGTGGACCGGAAACGGTAGCGCCGGCGCAAGCGCCAGCACGAGGATGGCCAGGGGGCCGGAAGCCCGGGATCGCGGGCCGTGCGGCCTTTCGGTCAGAGCGAGATCTCCGCCTGGTAGAGGATCACGGCGTTGCCCGCCACGCTCACGTTCGTCGCTCGCTTGCCGGAGGCGGTGATTTCGACCTCGACCGTGCCGGGGCGATCCACGAAGCGGCCCTGGTGGCCGACCAGGCGCGCCTTGCCGTCCTCGACGGGCAGCAGGCCGTTGCTCACGAGGTAGACGCCGAGCATGCCGTGCGCGTTGCCGCTCACGGGGTCCTCGGGAACGCCGATCACCGGGCAGAACATCCGCGCTTCGGTGGTGTATTCGCCATTGGCCTGCATCGCGAACACGAAGAATCCGTCGGCGCCGACGAGCGGCGTGAGGTGCATGAGGTCGTCCATGCGCGGCTGCAGCGAGTCGAGGGTCTCGCGCGACTTGAGCCCGATCAGCAGCCGTGAGTTGGCCTTGCTCATGACCTGCATCGGACAGGCGGGGTGCAGGCTCGAGGAACTGATGCCGAGCGCGTCGAGCACGGGGGCGCGCCGCTCCTCGGGCACCACGGGCCCGAACGTGGCCGGGCTCTGGTGGATCGCGACGCGCAGTGCGGGGGCCTTGCCGGTCACCTCGACCTCGACCAGGCTGTTGCCGGATTTCTGCCGCACCTTGCCGCGCGGTAGTCCATCCGCGATGGCCCGCACGTAATGGGCGGCGACCGTGGCGTGGCCGACGAAGGCGACCTCGCGCCGCGGCGAAAAGAAGCGGACCTCGACGTCGTGGTCGGTCGAGTCGGCGGAGAGCACGAACGCCGTCTCGATGCTGCCCATTTCGCGCGCGATGCGCCGCATCTCGTCCTCGGTGAGTTTCTCGGCGTCGAGCACCACCACGGCCGGGTTGCCGCAGAACCGCTCGCGCGTGAACGCATCGACGAAGAACAGCCGGCACTTGCGCTGGGCCATGCAGGGATACCCGTGGATTGATGGAAGCGCATTAGCCACCAAGCGCGCGGCCGGCGTCAACAGCCGCCATTCGCCGCAGCTGCCGCTCTGTCCTATACTGGACACAACCTTGGGGTGGCCTTTCGGGCCTGAGATGCTGGCCGCGGCGCGTACCGCACACCGGCGAACCCGTTGAACCTGATCCGGCTAGTACCGGCGTAGGGAGCAGGTGCAATGCCGTTTCGATCGACCATTTGTTCATCCCAATCAGTGGGTTATTACGTGCTGCGAGGTGCGGCCGTGGCGCTCCTGGCGCTGCCGGCGGGCTTGCTCGCGGCCGACGGCGAGGTTCGGCCGCTCGAGGAGATCGTTGTCACCGCCTCGCTGCGCCCGGAAGCGGTCGGCGACTTCCCGGTGAGCACCACCGTCCTCGACGCCGCGCTGCTGCAGGCGGCCGGCCTGCAGCATTTCGCGGACGTCCTCGGTCTGGTGCCCAACCTCAACTGGTCGGGCGGCACGTCGCGCCCGCGCTATTTCCAGCTGCGCGGCATCGGTGAACTCGAGCAGTACCAGGGGGCACCCAACCCCTCGGTCGCCTTCCTGGTCGACGACATCGATTTCAGCGGCGTCGGCATGCCGGCGACCTCCTTCGACGTGGAGCAGGTGGAAGTCCTGCGCGGACCGCAAGGCACGCGCTACGGCGCAAACGCGCTCGCCGGGCTCATCAAGGTCAAGACCCGCGACCCACGCGTCGAGCCCGAGTTGCGCAGCGAATTCACGGCGGGGGACGACGGCATGCTCGGGGTCGGGCTCGTGGCGGGCGGCGCGCTGGGGGAAGGCGGCGCGGCCCGGGACGATGCCTGGCGCATCGCTGCGCAGCGCGCGCGCAGCGACGGCTTCCGGCACAACGCCTACCTCGGACGCGACGACACCAACGGCCGCGACGAGCTTACCCTGCGCGGCAAGCTGCGCTGGCACGCGACGGACGACTGGCGCGCCGAACTCGGCGGCCTCTACGTCGACCTCGACAACGGCTTCGACGTCTTCGTGCCGGACAATTCGTTGCGCACGCTGTCCGATCGGCCCGGGCAGGACGCACAACGCTCGACGGGCGCATCGCTCAAGGTCACGGGCGAGCTGGGCCAGGCGTCGCTGCAGTCGACTTCAGCCTACGCCGACTCGGACATCGTCTACAGCTTCGACGGCGACTGGGGCAACGATACGTACTGGGGAGAGTTCGCGCCGTACGACTACTTCTCCAGCTATGCGCGCGAGCGGCGCACGCTCAGCCAGGACCTGCGCCTCGTGAGCGACACGTCCGCCGCCGAGGGCGGCTTCGGCTGGCTCGTCGGCGCCTATCTGCTGCGCCTCGACGAGGACAACCTGCAGCACGACTATTTCGCGACCGAACTGCTGCGCCCGCCGCTCGCGACCGACTACCGGGCGACCAACGTCGCAGCCTACGGCGAACTCGAACGACGCGTGTTCGGCGAGACGGTGCTCTCGGGCGGGCTGCGCGTCGAATCGCGCTCGACCGACTACCGCGACAGCGACGGGGCGCGCTTCTCCCCCGGCGACACGATGGTCGGCGGGCACGTCTCCCTGGACGGCCGATTGAGCGCCACGACCGGCTGGTACGTGACTGCGAGCCGCGGCTACAAGGCGGGCGGCTTCAACATCGGCCAGTTCGTCCCGGAGGATCGCCGCCAGTTCGCGCCCGAGTACCTGTGGAGCCTCGAGACCGGCCTGCGGTACGCAAACGCGCCCGGCACGCTCGAGGCCGGGCTCGCGCTGTTCCACATGTGGCGCGATGAGCAGCAGGTGGCGACGTCGTTCCAGCTCGACCCGGGCGATCCGCTGTCCTACGTCTTCTACACCGACAACGCCGCGCGCGGTCGCAACTACGGCGCCGAGGCTTCGCTGCGCTGGTGGGTGACGAGCGCACTTACCCTCGGGGCGTCGCTCGGCCTGCTCGAGTCGGAGTACCTCGACTACAGCTACGGCGAGCGCGACCTCGACGGCCGCGAGCAGGCGCATGCGCCCGGCTACCAGTACGCACTTTCGGCGCAATGGCGGGACGTGCGCGGCTGGATGGCGCGCGTCGACCTGAACGGGTCGGGTGCCTTCTATTTCGACGCCAGCCACGACGAGCGCTCGCGTCCCTGCACGCTCGTGAACCTGAAGGCCGGCCATGAGGGCCCGCGCTGGTCCGTGTACGCCTGGGCCCGCAACGTGTTCGACGAGGAATACGCCGTGCGCGGCTTCTATTTCGGCCTGGAGCCGCCGGACTATGCGAACGAGCTGTACGTGCAGCGCGGCGACCCGAGGCAGCTCGGCGTGACCCTCGAGTGGCGGATTCTGTGAGGAGTGAGCTCATGCGCATTGCAGTCGACATCAGCCTGTATCCGCTCGACGCGGACTTCGTGCCCCCGATCAAGGACTTCATCGATCGCCTGAAGCGCCACGAGGAGCTCGACGTCGCGACCAACGCGATGAGCACCCAGGTATCGGGAGAGCACGACAGCGTGTTCGCCGCGCTGGCCGCCGAGACGAAGACGAGCTTCGAGTCCGGCCGCCGCGCGGTGTTCGTGATGAAGGTGCTCGGCGGAACGCCGTGAACTCCGTCGCCGAGTGGATCGCGGTCGCGCTCGCGCTCGGCTACCTGCTGCTCGCGGTGCGCCAGAGCCTGTGGTGCTGGGCCTGCGCCGCGGCAAGCTCGGCGATCTACCTGGTGTTGTTCGCCCGCGGCGGGCTCTCCATGCAGGCCGCCCTGCAGGTGTTCTACGTCGCCATGGCCGCCTACGGGTGGCACTCCTGGCGCGGCGGGCGCGGCGAGCACGGGGGACGAGGGCAAGCGCTCGTTGTCTCGACGTGGACACCTGCGACACATGCGTGCGCGATCGGTGCCACGCTGGTTGCGACGGGTCTCAACGGCTGGCTGCTCGCGCCGGCCGGGGGCGCGGCCCTGCCCTACGTGGACGCGTTCGTCGCCTGGGTCAGCGTCCTCGCGACCTGGATGGTGGCCCGCAAGGTGCTCGAGAACTGGCTGTACTGGATCGTGATCGACCTCGTTGCAGCCGGCCTCTACTGGTCGCAGGACTTTCGTGCGACGAGCGTGCTGTTCCTGGTCTACGTCGTGATCGCCGTGCACGGCTATTACAGGTGGCGGGCCGACGTGGCCCACGGCCGGGAGGCGGCGGCCCGTGCCTGAGCGCGAGGTGCGCGCGGCACTCGCGCGCCATCCGGCCACGCGAGCGCTCGCCACGAGCCCGATGCAGGTCGTGCCGGGCGGCTTGAGCAATCACGCCTGGCGGGCCGAGTGCGCAGGCGAGGGCTATTTCGTGCGGCTGGGCGCGAGCGAGGCGGAACGGCTCGGGGTGAATCGCGCCAGCGAGTGCGCACTGCTTGCGACCGCGGCGTCCGCCGGTCTTGCGCCCGAGGTGATTGCCTGCGAACCGGGCAGCCGCCTGCTCGTGACGCGATGGGTGGCGGGCGGTCACTGGAGTCGTGCGGATGCGCACGAGCCGCGCAACCTGCGTCGCATCGGCGAGGCCCTGCGGCGGCTGCATGCGCTGCCGCTGGCCGCCGGTGTACGCAGGCTCGATTTCGTGGCGCAGGCCGCACGACTCGAGGCCGACCTCGCGAGCTTTGCGGTCGCCGATGCCGGCCTGAAGCAGGCAGCGGAGGGGGCGGTTGCGATCCTGGCCTTGCAGGAGTCGCGGGTGACCCTGTGCCACAACGACCTGCATCACCTGAACGTCGTCGACGACGGCGAACGGCTCTGGCTGGTCGACTGGGAGTACGGCGGTCGCGGCGATCCGCTGTTCGACCTCGCCGGGCTCTTCTGCCAGCACGATTGCTCCGCCGCCCAGCGCCTGGCCGTGCTCGACGCCTACGGGCAGCCGTGGCTCGCGTCGAGTCCGGGACTGGCGGCGGCCTGCCGGATCTTCGACTACGTGCAGTGGCTGTGGTACCGGCTCTGGATCGCGACTCATCCGGGCACGGCGGGGGAGTATGCCGATCGTGCCGCCGACCTGGCGAGACGGCTTGGTCGAGGCGGTTTGTCTGGCTTTAATAATGCCTCATAACCGATTGTTCTATAAGGTCTATCAGGAGCCGTTCAAGGCCGCTTGAGCCCCTCGCGCTTTATCGCAGGTGCGCCGGCGCTACCGCGCTGCAATAATCCTCAGGTTTACGCAATGAATGGGGAACTGGGCATGGCGATGATCCGGGTCGTGGATCGCGACGGCGTCGAGCACGAGGTCGAGGGACGCGTCGGGGTGAAGCTCATGGAGACCCTGCGCGAGTTCGATTATGGCGTGACGGCCATCTGCGGCGGACTGTGTTCCTGCGCCACCTGCCACGTCTTCATCGATCCCGACTGGGCGGGGCGCCTGCCGGCTCCGCAGGGCGACGAGAAGGAACTGCTGGTCGAGCTGCAGTACTACGAGGCGGGCCGTTCCCGCCTGAGCTGCCAGGTGGACTTCACCGAGTCCCTGGACGGCATCCGCCTCAGCGTCGCGCCCGACGAGTGAGGTGACCCGCATGAACGAAACCGTGCTGCTCGAGGTCCGCGACCGCGTCGCCACCGTCACATTGAACCGGCCCGAGGGCGGCAACGCCCTCGACATGGCCATGGGGCGCGACCTGCTCGCAGCAGCGCTGCGCTGCGAGGCCGACGCGGAAGTGCGCGCGGTGGTGGTCACCGGCGCCGGCAAGCATTTCTGCTTCGGCGGCGACCTGCGCGCCATGGCCGACCAGGGCGAGCGCGTCGGTGGCTACCTCAACGAGCTGACGACCAGCATCCACGCCGCGATCAGCGCCTTCACGCGCATGCGCGCGCCCGTGATCGCCGCGGTGAACGGCACGGCCGCCGGCGGCGGCGTGGGCCTCGTGTGCATGACGGATCTCGCGATCGCCGGGCGTGGCAGCCGCTTCACGCTCGCCTACACCGGCGTGGGCCTTGCGCCCGACTGCAGCACGTCCTTCCTGCTGCCACGCATCGTCGGCCGGCGCCGTGCAGCGGAGCTCTTCCTGACCAATCGCGTGCTGAGCGCCGACGAGGCGCTGGACTGGGGACTCGTGAACCAGGTCGTGGAGGACGCGGAGGTGCTGGCGCAGGCGCACGCGCTCGCCGCCCGCTTCGCCGCGGGCCCCACCGGGTCATACGCCGCGGTCAAGCGCCTGATGGACACCGCGGACCCGGGGCTCGAGGCGCAGATGGCGCGCGAGGGCCGGGCGATCGCGACGCAGGCGCTGCACCCGCACGGCGCGGAGGGTGTGCAGGCCTTCCTCGAAAAGCGCAAAGCCAGATTCGTCTGATGAGGACAACGACATGACCGACGCCTACATCCTCGACGCCGTGCGCACGCCGCGCGGCCGCGGCCGCCCGGACGGTTCGCTCCACTCGATCACGCCGGTGCAGCTCGCAGCGCAGGCGCTCGGGGCGCTCCGCGACCGCAACGGACTCGACACGTCCAGGGTCGACGACGTCGTGCTCGGCTGCGTCACGCCCGTGGGCGAGCAGGGTGCCGACATCGCGCGCGTCGCGACGCTGGTGGCGGGGTACGCGCAGAACGTGCCCGGCAAGCAGATCAACCGCTTCTGCGCCTCGGCGCTCGAGTCGATCAACACGGCCGCCGCGCAGATCATGTCGGGACAGGACGAGATGACGATCGGCGGCGGCGTGGAACACATGTCGCGCTGCCCGATGGGCTCGGACGGCGGCGCGTGGGCGATCGACCCGCAGGTCGCCTGGCAGCAGTACTTCGTTCCGCAGGGCGTGAGCGCCGACCTGATCGCGACGCTCGACGGCTACACGCGCGAGCATCTCGACGCCTACGCGGTCGAGAGCCAGCGCCGCGCCGCCTTCGCGCAGCAGGCGGGCTATTTCGACCGCTCGATCGTGCCGGTCAGGGACGTCATCGGGCAGGTCGCGCTCGCCCGGGACGAGTACCTGCGCCCGGGAACGTCGATGGCGGACCTCGCCAAGCTGAAGCCCGCGTTCACGCAGATCGGCGAGGAGGGCGGATTCGACGCCGTGGCACTGCAGCGCTACCCCGAGGTCGAGACGATCCATCACGTGCACACGGCCGGTAACTCGAGCGGCATCGTGGACGGTGCCGCGGCGGTGCTGCTCGCCAGCAAGCGCGCGGCGAGGAAGGCCGGAATCGCGCCTCGCGCGCGCATCCGCGCCTTCGCCTCGATCGGCAGCGAGCCCACCATCATGCTCACCGGCCCGGCGGCGGCCTCGCGCAAGGCGCTGAAGCGCGCCGGCCTGAAGGCCTCGGACATCGACCTGTGGGAGATCAACGAGGCGTTCGCCGCGGTGGTGCTGCGCTTCATGCGCGACATGGAGCTGACGCCCGACAAGGTCAATGTCAACGGCGGCGCCATCGCGCTCGGCCACCCGCTCGGCGCGACGGGCGCCATCATCCTCGGCATGGTGCTCGACGAGCTCGAGCGGCGCGACCTCGCGACCGCGCTCGTCACGCTGTGCATCGGCGCAGGGATGGGCACCGCCACGATCATCGAGCGCGTCTGACGCCGCGCCGCACCACGGACACGGGATGCATCACATGACACAGAACATCCGCTATTCCGTCGACGCCGACGGCATCGCCCTCCTCCTGATCGACGTGGCCGGGCGGCCGATGAACGTATTGACGCCGGAATTCCGCGCCGACCTCTCGGAGTGCGTGGACCGCATCAAGGCGGACTCGAACGTCCGCGGTGCCGTCATCGCCTCGGCGAAGTCGAGCTTCATGGCGGGCGCCGACATCAAGGACATGGTGGGCGCCTTCGATCGCGGCATCACCGCGGTCGAGGCCGCGAGCTTCAGCCAGGAGCTCTCGCGCCTGCTGCGCAAGCTCGAGACCTGCGGCAAGCCGGTCGCGGCGGCGATCAACGGCGTGGCGCTCGGCGGCGGTCTCGAGGTCGCGCTTGCCTGCCACTACCGCGTCATGGCCGACGAGCCCAAGGCGGGCGTCGGCCTGCCCGAGGTGACCATCGGGCTGCTGCCCGGCGCGGGCGGCACCCAGCGCGTGCCGCGGCTGATCGGCGTGATCGAGGCGCTGAGGCTCATCACGGAAGGCCGCCAGTTGCGCCCGCAGGAGGCGCTCAAGAAGGGCCTCGTGAACGAGGTCGCGCCCACGGGCGAGATCATGGAGCGCGCACGGCAGTGGATCCTGAAGGGCGGCGAGGGCGTGCAGCCCTGGGACAAGAAGGGTTTCCGGGTGCCGGGCGGTGCCGGCCAGGCCTCCCCGGCGGTGGCGCAGGCCTACATGGCCGGCACGGCGCTCACGGCGAAGTCGACGATGCGCAATTACCCCGCGCCGCTCGCGATCCTCTCCTGCGTCTACGAAGGCACGCAGCTGCCGATCGACGCCGGCCTCGCGGTAGAATCGAAGTACTTCGGGCAGCTGCTCGCAGGCCCCGTGGCGCGCAACCTGATGCGCACGATGTTCGTGAACAAGGGCGCGGCCGACAAGCTCGCGCGGCGCCCGGCGGGACCGCCCAAGTCGCAGGTGCGCCGGCTCGGCATCCTCGGCGCCGGCATGATGGGCGCCGGAGTGGCCCACGTCTCGGCGCTCGCCGGCATGGACGTCGTGCTGATCGACAGCACGCTCGAGCTCGCGGAGAAGGGCAAGGCGTACTCGCGCTCCCTGCTTGCGAAGGACGTCGAACGCAGCAAGCGCACGCAGGCGGATGCGGACGCGATCCTCGTGCGCATCAAGCCGACCACGAGCTACGACGATCTCGCGGGTTGCGACCTCGTCATCGAGGCGGTGTTCGAGAACCGCGAGATCAAGGCGGACGTGACCCAGAGGTCGGAGGCAGTGATCTCCAGGGTCGCGGTGTTCGCGAGCAACACCTCGACGCTGCCGATCACGGGTCTCGCGCAGGCCTCGAAGCGGCCCCCGCAGTTCATCGGCATCCACTTCTTCTCCCCCGTGGACAAGATGCCGCTGGTGGAGATCATCCTCGGCAAGAAGACCTCGGAAGAGACGCTCGCACGCGCGCTCGACTACGTCGGGCAGCTGCGCAAGACGCCGATCGTCGTGAACGACAGCCGTGGCTTCTACACCAGCCGCTGCTTCGGCACCTTCGTGTACGAAGGCATGGCCCTGCTGCAAGAGGGCGTCAGCCCGGCGCTGATCGAGAATGCGGCGCGGATGGCCGGCATGCCGGTGGGCCCGCTGGCCGTCGCCGACGAGGTGACGATCGACCTGCAGTGGAAGGTCATCAGGCAGAGCGAGCAGGATCTCGGTCGCAGGTTCGTGAAGCCCGTGGGCTACGACGTGGTGCAGAAGTTCGTTGAGGACCTCAAGCGGCCCGGACGGCGCTTCGGCGCCGGCTTCTACGACTATCCGCAGGGCGGCAGGAAGCACCTGTGGCCGGGCCTGAGCGGGGTGTACCCACTTGCCGGGCGGCAGCCGGAGGTCGCTGAAGTCCAGAAGCGCATCCTGTACATCCAGGCGCTCGAGACGACGCGCTGCATGGAGGAGGGCGTGGTGACGACCGCGGCGGAGGCGGACCTGGGCTCGATCCTGGGCTGGGGTTTCCCGGCCTGGACCGGCGGCACCCTGTCCTACATCGACACGATCGGCGTCCGCGAGTTCGTGGCGGAGTGCGAGCGCATGGCCAGGCGCTACGGGCAGCGGTTCAAGCCCTCGAAGTGGCTCAAGGCGCGGGCTGAGCGCGGCGACGCGTTTCACCCGGCGGGTGGTGGCGCTGGCGAGAAGGCGGCTTGATTTCGTTCGCTGACGCGGTGGGACTGAGCGCGGGCGGCTGCTGTCTCGTCCGCGTCGCTGTGATCGCGCCATGTCGTTTCACCTGAATTACTGAGCGCTACTACATGCCGATTCCAGCCGCGTTTCGAGATCGCCTGAGCCTTCCGGTCATCGGCTCGCCGATGTTCATCGCCTCGACGCCCGACCTCGTCATCGAGCAGTGCAAGGCGGGCGTGGTCGGGTCGTTCCCGGCGCTCAATGCGCGGCCGGCGGCGCAGCTCGACGAGTGGCTGGCACGAATCAGCGAGGAACTGGCTGCCCACGCCGAGGCGAATCCGGGTGCGAAGGTCGCGCCCTACGCGGTCAACCAGATCTGCCACGCGTCGAACGACCGGCTGGCGCACGACGTCGAGTCCTGCGTGCGCTACAAGGTGCCGCTCGTCATCACGAGCCTGCGGCCGCCGCGGGAGATCGTCGAGGCGGTGCACGGCTACGGCGGGCTGCTGTTCCACGACGTGATCAACGTCAGGCACGCGCGCAAGGCGGCCGAGCAGGGCGTGGACGGCATCATCGCGGTCTGCGCGGGCGCGGGCGGGCACGCCGGCACCACGAGCCCGTTCGCGCTGGTGCGCGAGATCCGCGAGTTCTTCGACGGCACGATCGTGCTCGCGGGCGCCATGTCGAGCGGCGCGGACGTGCTCGCGGCGCAGGCGATCGGCGCGGACATGGCCTACGTCGGCACGCGGTTCCTCGCCACGCGCGAGGCGCACGTGATGGACGAGTACAAGCAGATGATCGTCGATTCGGGCTCGGAGGACGTGGTCTACACCTCGCTCTTCAGCGGCGTGAAGGGCAACTACCTGCGCGGCAGTGTCGTGCGCAGCGGCTTCGACCCGGACAACCTGCCGGAGGCCGACAAGAGCAAGATGAACTTCGGATCCGGCAGCGACCTGAAGGTGAAGGTCTGGCGGGACATCTGGAGCGCGGGCCAGGGCGTGGGCAACATCCACGAGGTGCTGCCGGCGGGCGAGCTGATCGCGCGCATGGTGGCGGAGTACGAGGCGGCGAGACGTCGCCTCTGCGGTTGAGCGGGAGTCCGCACCAGGAGGAGACGGTCATGAGCGGGATGTTCGACCTGACGGGCAAGGTAGCGGTGGTGACGGGCGCGAGCCGCGGCATCGGCGAGGCGATCGCCGAGGCGTACGCCCGCCAGGGCGCCGAGGTGGTGGTGTCGAGCCGCAAGCTGGACGGCTGCGAGGCGGTGACGCGCGGGATTGTCGCGGCCGGCGGCAAGGCGACTGCCATCGCCTGCCACATCGGGGAGATGGCGGCGATCGAGGCGCTGTTCGCCGAGGTGCAGTCACGTTTCGGCCGGCTAGACGTGCTGGTGAACAACGCGGCAACCAACCCGTATTACGGACACATCCTCGACACCGACCTCGGCGCCTTCCAGAAGACGGTGGACGTGAACATCCGCGGCTACTTCTTCGCGTCGATCCTCGGCGGTCGCATGATGCGCGCGAGCGGCGGCGGCTCGATCATAAACATCGCGTCCGTGAACGCGATCCGGCCGGGACCGAAACAGGGCATCTACTCGGTCACCAAGGGCGCGGTGCTCAACATGACCAAGGCGTTCGCGGCCGAATGCGGCCCGGACGGCATCCGTGTGAACGCCATCCTGCCGGGACTCATCCGCACGAAGTTCGCCGGGGCACTGCTCGCCGACGAGCAGCAGCTCGAGCACTACATCGGGAGTAACCCGCTGCGCCGGGTCGGCGAGCCGCAGGACATCGCGGGCGCCGCGGTCTTCCTCGCGTCCAGCGCCTCGGCCTACGTGACCGGCGAATTCCTCGTCGTGGACGGCGGCTTCCTGGTCTGACGCGCTATTTCTTCGCTTCGGTCTGCCTGGCCACCGCCTCGGCACGCGCCTTGATCGCGTCCGCATCGCCGAGGTAGCGGCTCGACACCGGCGAGAGCTTCGCGTCGAGCTCGTAGAGCAGCGGCACGCCGGTGGGGATGTTCAACTCCACGATGGCCTCGTCCGTCATGCGGTCCAGCATCTTGACCATCGCACGCAGGCTGTTGCCGTGCGCGGCGACCAGCACGTTGCGACCGGCCGCGAGTTCCGGCGCAATGCGCGAGGTCCAGTAGGGCAGCACGCGCGCCAGCGTATCCTTCAGCGATTCGCTGGACGGCAGCTCGCCGGATGGCACCGAGGCGTAGCGCCGGTCGAAGCGCGGGTGCTGCGGGTCGGACGTGGGCAGCGGGGGCGGCGGGATATCGTAGCTGCGACGCCAGACCTTCACCTGCTCGGCGCCGTGCTTCGCCACCGTCTGCGTCTTGTTGAGCCCCTGCAGAGCGCCGTAGTGGCGTTCGTTCAGTCGCCACGAGCGCTCCACGGGCAGCCACATCATGTCCATTTCGTCGAGCGCGATCCACAGCGTGCGGATGGCGCGCTTCAGTACGGAGGTGAAGGCGATGTCGAAGGCGATGCCCTCGGCTCTGAGCAACTGGCCGGACTCGCGGGCCTCGACGAGGCCCTGTTGCGACAGGTCGACGTCGATCCAGCCGGTGAAGAGGTTTTCCAGGTTCCAGATGCTCTGGCCATGGCGCAGCAGTACGAGTTTGCCGGTGCTCATGATGTAGTCGGTTGGTTGGGGGATGCTTCCCTTATAGCAACGAGGCGACGCCGCGACCAGACGGGAAAGTCGCGATCGTCACCGCTCGGCAATGGCGAGGCGCCGCACCGCCTGCAGCGCTACGGAGAGCGAGGCGAAGTCGACTCCGGTCGTCTGCGCCCGTATGTCATTCACGACGCCGCGCGCGTGGGTCGCCTCGGCGCCATGCTTCTGCTGCCAGCGCGCAATGGCCCGCGCAGCATCGCGCTCGCGCGTTTCCTCGAGCACGCGCTGCACGAGCGCCCGCTGCGTCTCGTAGAGCCCCTCGCGCAGGCTGCTGCGCGCCACCGCATGCCAGTGGCCCTGGGTGTCGAGCGTCTCGATGTGGCCGCGCAGCCAGTCGAGCCCGAACTCGGCGCCGATGGCGAAGTACGCATCCGCGGCGGCGGTGAAGGACTGCTTGCGGGCCTGGGCGAGTTCCACGACGTCCGGGGCGCACTGCAGCGCCGAGCAGGCGGCGATCTGCTTCGCGAGGATCGCCGGGACGTCGGCGGCCGCGAGCTCGGCGGTGCGCGCCTCGAACGACTGGCGTTCGAGTCCCCGCAGCCAGTGCGGCAGCTCCGCGGAGAGCTCGCGGATGCCGGGCCGCAGCCGGCCGACCTGCATCTCGATGCCGAGATCGCCGCGATGGCGCTGGATCAGCCAGTAGGTGACCTGCCGGATCAGCGCGATGGTGTCCTGCACCATCGCGTACTGCACCCCGGCGGGCACGCGGTTGTCGAGGCGCTCGATGGCCTGCCAGAGGTCGCGCACGTCGAAGGACTCGCGCGCGATCGAGTACGCCCGCGCCACCGTGGCCGCGTCCGCTCCCGTGTCCTGCTGGGTGCGCGCGACGAAGGTCGGTCCCATGCGGTTCACGATGCTGTTGGTCGTCGCCGTCACAATGATCTCGCGTTTCAGGCGGTGCTCGCCGAGCAAGGCGCCGTATCGCTTGGTGAGGCGGTCGGGGAAGTAACGGTCGAGCTCGCGGCCGAGGTAGGGGTCCTCGGGCACGTCGGACTGGATCAGCTGGCTGTTGAGGGCGATCTTGGCGTAGGAGAGCACCATGGCGAGCTCGGGCCGCACCAGGCCCTGGCCCTTGCGGCGGCGTTCCTCGAGGTCCTCCGCGTTCGGCAGGAACTCGAGTGCGCGGTCGAGCACGCCGGCCAGTTCCAGCGAGCGGATGAAATGCGCGTGCTCGCCGAGGCGTTCGGCCGCCGTCGCCTGCTGCAGGCTGATGGCCTGGCCCTGCAGGTAATTGTCCCGCAGCACCAGGGCACCGACGTCGCTCGTCATGTCGGCCAGCAGGCGGTTGCGGGCCGCGGTCGTGAGGCGGGTGCGGCGCTGGACCACGTCGAGCAGGATCTTGATGTTCACTTCGTGGTCGGAGCAGTCCACGCCGCCCGAGTTGTCCACGAAATCGGTGTTCACCCGCCCGCCCTTGAGCGCGAACTCGATGCGCCCGAGCTGCGAGCAGCCGAGGTTGCCGCCTTCGCCGATCACCTTGCAGCGCAGGTCGCGCCCGTCGACGCGCACGGCGTCATTGGTGCGATCGCCGATCGCGGAGTTCGACTCCCACGATGCCTTCACGTAGGTGCCGATGCCGCCGTTCCAGAGCAGGTCCACCGGCAGCTTGAGGATCGCCTGGATGACCTGCTGCGGCGTGGCCTTGGCGGTCTCGAGGCCGAGGAGCGCGCGCGTCTGCGGGCTCAGTGCCAGTTCCTTGGCATCGCGCGGCAGCACGGCGCCGCCCTTCGACAGCACGCGCGTGTCGTAGTCGCTCCAGGACGAGCGCGACAGGCGGAACATCCGCTCGCGCTCGCGGAAGCTCGGCTCGGCGTCGGGCTCCGGATCGAGGAAGATGTGCTGGTGGTTGAATGCCGCGACCAGGCGGATGTGCCGCGACAGCAGCATGCCGTTGCCGAACACGTCGCCCGCCATGTCGCCGATGCCGGCGACCGTGAAGTCCTGTGACTGCGTGTCGATGCCGATCTCGCGGAAGTGCCGCTTGACGCACTCCCACGCGCCCTTGGCGGTGATGCCCATCTTCTTGTGGTCGTAGCCCGCCGAGCCGCCCGAGGCGAATGCATCGCCGAGCCAGAAGCGGTACTCGGCGGCGAGCGCGTTGGCGGTGTCGGAAAACGACGCCGTGCCCTTGTCCGCCGCGACCACGAGGTAAGGGTCGTCCGGGTCGTAGCGCACCGTGTCGGCGGGCGGTACGACCTGCGAGCCCTGCACGTTGTCCGTGAGGTCGAGGAGCCCGCGGATGAACAGGCGGTAGCACTCCGTGCCCTCGCGCTGGATCTCCTCGCGGCTGCCGCGGGGCATCTGCTTCGGCACGAAGCCACCCTTCGCGCCGACGGGCACGATCAGGGTGTTCTTGACGTTCTGCGCCTTCATCAGCCCGAGGACCTCGGTGCGGAAGTCCTCCCGGCGGTCGGACCAGCGCAGGCCGCCGCGGGCGACCTGGCCCATGCGCAGGTGCACGCCCTCGACGCGCGGCGAATACACCCAGATCTCGAACATGGGTCGCGGCTTCGGCAATTCCGGGATCGCCTTGGGATCGAGCTTGAAAGACAGGTAGTGCTTGGGCTGGCCGTCGACGCCGCGCTGGTAGTGGTTGGTGCGCAGGGTCGCGCCGATGACGACCCGGAACGCCCGCAGGATGCGGTCGTCGTCCGGGCTCGTGACCTGCTCCTGCGCCTCGTCGATTTCGCGCGCGAGCGAGCGCAACTGCGAGGTGCGCGTCGAGTCCTTGAGGGAGGGGTCGAAGCGCGCCTCGAACGTCCATGCGAGGCGTGCGGCAAGGGCGGTGTGACGCGCGAGCACGGACTCCATGTAGCGCTGGCTGAACGGCAGGCCGGTCTGCAGCAGGTAGCGGCAGACGGCGCGCAGGACGAGCGCCTGGCGCCAGTCGAGCCCGGCGGCGAGCACCAGCCGGTTGAAGCCGTCGCTCTCCGCGCGGCCGTTCCACACGGCGAAGAAGGCCTCTTCGAAGCGGGGGCCGCACTGCGCCGGGTCGAGGACCTTGCCGCCGGCGTGCGTCACCTCGAGGTCCTGGATCCACTGGCCGTCGTCGGCGCGGATGCGGTAGGGCCTCTCGTTGAGGATGCGCAGGTCGAAGTTCTCGAGCAGCGGCAGCATGTCGGACATGGCGACCGGGTCGCCGCGGCGGTAGAGGCGCAGGTGCAGCGACTTGCGGGCCGCATCGCCGGGCCGCAACTGCAGGCCGAGCGCCGGGGTGGCATCCCCCAGCGCGAGCAGCTCGGCGATGTCGTCGATGGCCTCGCGCGCCGGCACGTCCTCCTGGTAGGAGACCGGGAAGGCGCTCGCGAAGCGGCCGGCCAGGCGCGAGGCCTGGTCTTCCGGCAGGCGTGCGTGCAGTTCCTCGCGCAACCGGTCATCCCAGGTCCTGAGCGCCTCGGCGACGCGGCGCTCGATGCGCTCGACATCCGCGCTGACCTTGCGCTCGGGGTCGGTGCGCACCAGCGTGTGCAGCCGCGCCAGCGTCGATTCAGAGATCTGCACCTGCGACTCGAGCGCCTCGCCGGCGAGCTCGGCGAGCAGGATGGCCTCGATGCGCTGGCGCGCCTGGGTGTTGTAGCGGTCGCGCGGGACGTAGAGCAGGCAGGAGAAGAACCGCTGGTACGGATCGCGGCGCAGCAGCAGCCGCACGCGACGGCGTTCGTACAGGTTGACGATGCTGCGCACGGCCCGCATGAGCTCGGGCACGCTCGCCTGGAACAGCTCGTCGCGCGGGTGGCTCTCGAGTGCGTGCATGAGCGCCTTGCCGTCGTGGCTCACCGGCGAGATCCCGAACTGGTCGATCACCCGCTGCACCTTGTGACGCAGCAACGGGATGTCGCGCGGATTCGCGCTGTAGGTGGCCGAGGTGAACAGGCCGATGAAGCGACGCTCGCCGGTGACGCGCCCGCGCGCGTCGAAGGTCTTCACGCCGATGTAGTCGAGGTAGGTTGCGCGGTGCACCGTGGAGACGGAGTTCGCCTTGGTGACCACGAGCAACGAGGCCTCGCGCGCCTTGCGGCGCACGTCGTCGCGCAGCACGGTCGGCCGCGGGCGGGCGCGGCCGCCGCCGGTGCGCAGCAGTCCGAGACCGGAGCGCGGCACCGGCACCAGCCTGTCGGTGGACGGGCCGCGCAGCAGCCGGTACTCGCGGTAGCCCAGGAAGGTGAAGTGATTGTCGGCCAGCCACGCCAGGAAGGCACCCGCTTCGGCCGCCTCCGCGCGCGGTACGCCGGTCACCCCGTCACTGACGTCGCGCGCAATCTTCTCCGCGCGCCCGCGCATGGTGGCCCAGTCCCGCACGGCGCACTGCACGTCGTCGAGCACGGTGAGTATCCTCGCCCGGATCTCCTCGCGGTGCGCGGCCTCGTGGATGCGGTCCACCTCGATGTGCTGCCAGGACTCGGGGCGCCCGCCTTCGGGCGTGTCGTCGGCGATGCGTCGCAGCCGGCCCGCGCGGTCGCGTACCGCCTGCAGCACGGGGTGCACCATCACGTGGACGTTGAGCCCGCAGTCGTTCAGTACCATGGTCAGCGAGTCGAGCAGGAACGGCATGTCGTCGGTGATCACCTCGACGACGGTGCGCGAGGATTCCCAGCCGTGCTCGGACTCCGTCGGGTTGAACACGCGTGCGAGCGGCTGGCCCGGGCGACGCGTCGCGCCGAACTGCAGGTGGCCCGCGGCGGCGAGGGCGAGGAACGCAGGTCCCGAGGCACGCAGGTCGTTTTCGTCGACGCCGCGGTAGTAGGAACGCACGAAGGCGGCGAGTGGCACTGGCACGCGGCGCTTGCGCTGCGCGCGCGTGTGGGCGGCGATCGCGTCGATCAGGTGCTGTCTCGCCGCCGGAATGATGCCTGGCATTTTGTTGTCGTCCTCTGGGTCGGCCGCCGTCGAATTTCGAATTATAGGTCAGGCGCGCGAGTCGGCCGCCGCCCGTCCATGCTGCGTTGCAAGATCACGCCCGGGTCCGCCGGCGCCCGCCCGGCCCGCGACTCGCGCCCGCAATCGATTGCGCCCGTGCCAGCAGCCTGTCGAGCATCGCGTCGAACCGCGCGCGTTCCGCGGGGCGCAGCGCCGCGAGCAGTTCGCGCTGGTACTGCAGCGCGAGCGGGGCGATTTCACGGTACATCGCCGCGCCTGCCGCGGACACGTGCAGCACGGACCGCCGGCGATCCGTGGCGGAGATCGTGCGGCGGATCCGCCTGGCGCGCAGCAGGCGACTCACGGCGCGGCTTACCGCGACGGCGTCCATGCGCGTGTGGGTTGCGACCTCGGCTGCGGAGAGCCCGGGGTGCCGCGACAGGACGGCGACCACCCGCCATTCGGGAATGGTGAGGCCGAAGCGCTGCTGGTAGACGCCGGCAATCGCGCCGCTCAGTACGTTGGTGAGCACCGACAAACGGTAGGGCAGGAAGCGCTCGAGGTCGATGAGGACGGTTGGGGCGTGTTTCACGCTGGGGCCGCGGCGGGGAGATACTTGCAAGTGTAACGATCCCGGCCCCGCCCGCGCCAGTGGCTCACGCCCGGTGCGGTCGCGCCAGGTACCCGTGGGTCTGCATCTCGGCCAGGCGGCTGCGGGTGCGCTGGAACTCGAAGGCGAGGCGCTCGCCACGGTAGAGGGCGTCGGGTGCCGCCGCCGCCGACAGGACCAGCTTCACGGCCCGGTCGTAGAACTCGTCGACCAGCGCGATGAAGCGCCGGGCGGCGTCGTCGCGCGTGGCGTCGAAGACGGGTACGTCCGACACGAACACGGTCTGGAAGTCGCAAGCAATCTCGACGTAGTCCGCCGTGCCGCGCGGCCCCTCACAGAGCGCGGCAAAGTCGAACCAGGCGACGTCCGCGGCGAGCCGCCGCAGCGGTATGCCGCGCCCCTCGACCGCGAGCGTGCCGCCGGGCTCGCCCGCCTGGCCGGCGATTTCAGCGAAGCGCTCGAGCAGGGCCGACTCCGTGCCGGGCTCGCCCGATGCGAGGTACAGCGGAGCCTTCTCGAGCTGGCGCAGCCGGTAATCCGAGCCCGCATCGACATTGAGCACCTCGCAATGCCGCTCGAGGAGGGCGATGGCAGGCAGGAAGCGCGCGCGCTGCAGACCGTCCCGGTAGAGCTCGGACGGCGGCACGTTGGACGTGAATACCAGCGCGGTTCCCCGCTCGAGGAGACCGGCGAAGAGTCCCGAGAGAATCATGGCGTCGCCGATGTCGCTCACGAAGAGCTCGTCGAGGCAGACGACGCGGACCTCGCGGGCGATCTCCGCGGCCACGCCCGCGAGCGGGTCCTCCACCGAGCGCAGCTGGCGCAGCCGGCCGTGCACGTCCTTCATGAAACGATGGAAGTGGTCGCGTCGCGCGATGACGCCCGCGTGCGCATGGAAGAGGTCGAGCAGGAATGTCTTGCCGCGCCCGACGCCGCCCCACAGGTAGAGGCCGCGGACCTCGCCGGCGCTTGCGCGGGCAGGTCGCAGGCGATCGAGCCACGGGAAGGTGCGCGGCGCGGCGGCCTTGGCGAGGCGCAGGCGCAGGACCTCGAGGCGCGCGATGGCGTGCTCCTGTGCGGGATCGGCCCGATAGCCGTGGCGACGCAGGGATTCCTGGTAGGCGCGGCGCAGCAGGTTCCGGTCGCCCATCGCGTGCTGGCTTCAGCTCTGCAATTCCGGGCGGTCGCGGAAATGCTCGAGGGCGCCGGGGTTGGCGAGCGCGTCGGTGTTGCGCACCGGCCGGCCGTGGATCACGTTGCGCACGGCGAGCTCGACAATCTTGCCGCTGATGGTGCGCGGGATGTCGGCGACCGCGACGATCTTCGCCGGTACGTGCCGGGGCGTGGTGCTGGCGCGGATCGTGTCGCGGATGCGCTTCTCGAGCGTCGCGTCGAGCTCGATGCCCGGCCGCAGGCGCACGAACAGCACGACGCGCACGTCGTTCATCCAGTCCTGGCCGACGGCGAGGCTCTCGAGGATCTCGTCGAGCTTCTCGACCTGGCGGTAGATCTCGGCGGTGCCGATGCGCACGCCGCCCGGGTTCAGCACCGCGTCGGAGCGGCCAAGGATCACGATACCGTCGTGCTCCGTCTGCAGCGCATAGTCGCCGTGGCACCAGACATTCGGGAAACGCTCGAAATACGCCGCGCGGTACTTCGTGCCGTCCGGGTCGTTCCAGAAGCCGACCGGCATGGAGGGGAAGGGCGCGCTGCAGACCAGCTCGCCTTGCTGCCCGCGCACGGGGCGGCCCGCGTCGTCGTAGACCTCGGTGCGCATGCCGAGGCCCGCACACTGGATTTCACCGCGGTGCACCGGCAGCCACGGGCTGCCGAGGCAGAAGCAGGAGATGATGTCCGTTCCGCCGGAGATGGAGGCGAGGTGCAGGTCGCGCTTCACCTTCGCGTACACGAAGTCGAACTGCTCCGGCGCGAGCGGCGAGCCGGTGCAGAGCATCGTTCGCAGTGCGTACAGGTCGAAGGACGCGCCCGGCGCGCCGCCTTCCTTCTCGAGCGCGGCGAGGTACCTGGGGCTGGTGCCGAAGATGGTGACGCGCTCCCGCTCCGCCATTCGCCAGAGCACATCGCGGTCGGGCGCGAAAGGCGAGCCATCGTACAGCAGCAGCGTGCAACCGGTGGCCAGCCCGCTGACGAGCCAGTTCCACATCATCCAGCCGCAGGTGGTGAAGAAGAACATGCGGTCGCCGGGCGTGAGGTCGGTGTGCAGCAGGTGTTCCTTGCGGTGCTGCAGCAGCGTGCCGCCGACGCCGTGGACGATGCACTTCGGCACCCCGGTGGTGCCGGAGGAATACATCACGTAGAGCGGCGCGTCGAACGGGACGCGCGTGAATTCGAGGGCGGCGCCCGGCGTGCCGAAGCTCGCGTACGGCACGGCCCCGGGCAGGCTCGATATGTCAGGCTCGGCTGCGACGTAGGGGACGACGACCACGCGCTCCACCGATGGCAGGCGCTCGAGCACGCCCCGGATGGGTCCCAGCGAGTCGAGGGTCTTGCCGCCGTAGAAATAGCCGTCTGCCGTGAACAGCACGCGCGGCTCGATCTGGCCAAAGCGGTCGAGCACGCCGTTGATGCCGAAGTCGGGCGAGCAGGAGGTCCACACGGCGCCGAGGCTCGTCGTGGCGAGCATGGCGACGACCGCCTCGGCGAGGTTCGGCAGGTATCCGGCGACGGGGTCCCCCGGACGGATGCCGGCTTCGCGCAGGCCGGCGGCCACTCGCGCGACCTCCGCGCGCAACTCGCGGTAGCTCAACTCGCGCCGCGTGCCCCGCTCGTTGCTGAATACGAGCGCCGGGTGCTCGTCGTCGCGCGTGAGCAGGTTCTCGGCGAAATTGAGTCGCGTGTCTTCGAACCACTTGGCGCCCGGCATGCGGTCGCGGTGCTGCAGCACCGGCGCGTGGCCGGGAGTTCGCTTGATGCCCGCAAACTCCGCCAGGGCCGACCAGAATGACTCACGCTCGTCCACGGACCAGCGCCACAGCGCGCGATAATCCCCCGGCGGCGCGCCGTGCCCCGCCCGCGCGAACTCCGCGAAGCGGGTGAGGTTCGCCGCGGCAACGCGTTCCGTCGGCGGCGTCCAGATCGGTGCGGTCATGCCCGGCCCTCAGGTCACATCGCCTGGTAGTTCGGGCCCGAGCCGCCCTCGGGCGTCGTCCAGGTGATGATCTCGTACGGATCCTTGATGTCGCAGGCCTTGCAGTGCACGCAGTTGGATGCGTTGACCTGCAGCCGCCTGCCGCCGGCGCCGTCATCCACCATCTCGTAGACGTGCGCGGGGCAGAAGTGCTCGCAGGGGTTGCCGAATTCCTGGGCGCAGCGGGTTGCGCAGATGCTCGTGTCGGCGACCTTGAGGTGCACGGGTTGCGCTTCCTCGTGGGTGTTGCCGGCGAAGAACACGGCGCTCACGCGGTCGCGCGGCTTCAGCTGGCGGTCACCCCAGCCGCGGTCGGGCGAGGCGTACTGGTCGAGGCGTTTCAACGCGGAGTGGTCCGCGTGATTGGCGAGCGTCCAGGGCGAGTGGCCGGCGGTGAGCGTCTCGAGCGCGCCGTTCGCCATGCCCACCCACACGCCGTGCTTGAATCCCGGGCGGATGTTGCGGACCTTGTGCAGCTCGCGGCCGCCCGGCGAGGCGCGCCAGCGCTGGTCGAAGCCGTCCGTGCGGGAGTGCTCGACGAGGTGCTCGGCGGCGAGAGCGCCGGAGCGGATGGCCTGGTGCACGCCCTTGATCTTCGGTACGTTCAGCGTCCCGCCTGCGTCGCCGACCAGCAGTGCCCCCGGCATCTCGAGCGTGGGCATGGACTGCCAGCCGCCCTCGACGATGGTGCGCGCGCCGTAGGCGAGCATTTCTCCGCCCTCGAACAGCGGCTGCATGGTCGGGTGGTTCTTGAACTGCTGGAAGGCCTCAAAGGGCTTGAAGCGCGGGTCGGCGTAATCGAGCCCGACCACGAAGCCGACGTACAGGCGGTTCTGGTCGAGGTGGTAGAGGAAGCTGCCGCCGTAGGTGGCGCCGTCCATGGGCCAGCCGACCGTGTGCTGGATCCTGCCGGGCTCGACGCGACCCGCGGGCAGCTGCCACAGCTCCTTGAAGCCGAGGCCGTAGGTCTGCGGGGACTTGCCTGCGTCCAGCCGATAGCGATTGATGAGGACCTTGGCGACGCTGCCGCGACAGCCTTCCGCGACGATGGTGGTGCGTGCGCGAATCTCGGGGCCGGGAGCGAAGTTGTCGCCGGGCTTGCCGTCCTTGTCGAGGCCCATGTCGCCGATGCGCACGCCGACCACGGCGCCCGACTCGTCGAACAGCGGCGCGGCGGCGGCGAAGCCGGCAAAAACGTCGCAACCGAGGGCTTCGGCCTGGGCGCCGAGCCAGGCCACGAGATTGCCGAGGGAGATGATGAAGTTGCCGTGGTTGTTCATCTGCGGCGGCGTCGGCAGCTTGTAGCGGCCGGTGCGCGTCAGGTACGCGAACTCGTCGTGTCCCGCGGGCACGCAGATGCCCTTGTACTGCTCTCGCCAGCCGGGGAGCAGTTTTTCGAGCGGGCCCGGCTCGAAGACGGCCCCGGACATCATGTGCGCGCCGACGCTCGCGGCCTTCTCGAGCACGCAGACGTTGAGGTCGGGCTTGAGCTGCTTGAGCCGGATCGCCGTGGCGAGGCCGGCCGGGCCTGCGCCGACGACGACGACGTCGTACTCCATCACGTCGCGTTCGATGTTCTCGAGTGCAGATTCAGTCATTTACGGTTCCCCGGGGACTCGTGTCAGCGGTACGCTCGGACCGGCGCCGGCGTTCGCTCGGAATTCTAGAACCTATCTCAAGATAGTGTCGGTCCGGATCCCAAGGTACGGCAGGCCCGACCCGACTCACGCGTAGCAGATTGGCACGATGTCGGCGTGCCTCGTCCCCGACATTGGAGGCCGCAACGGGCAGGCCTCGGTGGGGAACATCGAGAAGTCCGCGTAGACGTACACCTGGTGGATTTCGGGCAGGGACTCGGAGCGTACGAGTTCGACCCTCGCGAAGACCTCGCGGTATCGATCGAAATAATCGTACCCGGGAGCCCGGACGTGACCGGACTCGTGCGGGTTCGGTGCCCCGTACTCTACCGTGCTTTCTGCCGCGATGGGCACGGGCAGGACCGCGATTCCCGATGGCGTGAGGATGCGGCGAATCTCGCGAATCGCACGCCTGTCGTCCGGCACGTGCTCCAGCACGTGCGACGCGTAGACGAAGTCGTAACTGGCATCCGGGAAAGGCAAGCGCTGCAGGTCTACGTGGTGATCGACGCCCGGCTTCAGCAGGTCGGCCGTTTCGTAGCGACCGAAGGAACGCATGAACCACGACCGGAAGTATCGTTCAGGCGCGAAATGCAGCATCGAGAGACGCGACGTGTCCCGGACCGCGAACACCTGCTTCATTGCGAGGCACTGGATCCGGTGACGCTCTTTTGAACCACATCGCGGGCACAACGCGTGCAGCCTGGTTCCGGCGCTCGACTGGAAATCCTTGAACGGACCCGTGTAGCCGCAGATCGGGCACTCGAACCGCGGCTTCCCAGGGTGGCTCGCCCGAAATACCTGGCCGTTCACCCAGTCGCTCAGTTCGCGCATGCTCGAGATCTGCATTTTTCCGTGTCCGGGGCGCTCAACTTGGACCGGGGTTCGGATTGCGATCGCGCGGCACGGCCTCAGAGCCTCAGTCCGCCGTCGATGTCGATGGCGCGCCCGGTAAAGAAGTCGTTCTCGGCGATGAACACGGCCGCATGCCCGATCTCCTCGGGCAGGCCGAGCCGCTTCAGCGGCACCGGGGCGGTCATCTTCTCGAGCATCTCCGGCGGCATACCGGCGAGCAGGTCCGTGCGGGTGAAGCCGGGCGCGATCGAGCCGGTGCGGATGCCGTAGCGCGCGAGTTCCTTGCCCCAGGTCACGGCCATCGCAGTCACGCCGGCCTTCGCGGCGGAATAGTTGCTCTGTCCCGCATTGCCGGCCTTCGAGATGCTCGAGATGTTGATGATCACGCCGCCGTGGTCGAGCGCGATCATGCGCTCAGCGGCCTCGCGCCCGCACAGGAACACGCCCGTGAGGTTGACGTCGATGACCGCCTGCCACTGCTCGAGGCCCATCTTGCCGGTGACCTTGCCGTCCTTGAACTTGACCAGCAACCCGTCCTTGATGATGCCCGCGTTGTTCACCATCACGTCGAGGCGGCCGTACTCGGCCACGACGCGGTCGAGGGCCGCGATCACCTGGTCCTCGCGCGCGACGTTGGCGGCGCAGCCAATGGCGGTCCCGCCGGCCGCGGCGAGATCCGTCTGCGCCGCGTCGAGATCGGCCTGGTTCAGGTCGATGAGCGCGAGCTTCGCGCCGCGGGCCGCGAAGGACTGCGCGATGGCCTTGCCGATGCCGCGCGCGCCGCCGGTGACGGCGACCACCTTGTCCTTGAGTTCCATGCGGAATTCCTGCTGCGTATCCGGGGCGATCAGCCGACGAGCTCGACCGCGATGGCGCAGGCTTCGCCGCCGCCGATGCATTGCGAGGCGACGCCGCGCTTGAGCCCGCGGTTGCGCAGGGCGTGCACCAGCGTGGTGACGAGGCGTGCGCCGGTCGCGCCGATCGGGTGACCGAGCGCGCAGGCGCCGCCGTTCACGTTGACGCGCGCGGGATCGAGCGCGAGGTCATGGATGGCCGCCATGGCCACGCAGGCGAAGGCCTCGTTGATCTCGTAGAGATCGACGTCGCCGGCCTTCCATCCGGCGCGGTCGAGCGCCTTCTGGATCGCGGGCCCAGGCGCGGTGGTGAACCACTCCGGCGCCTGCGCGTGGCTCGCATACGAGACGATGCGGGCGATGGGCGCGAGACCCTTGGCGGACGCGACCGACTCACTCGCCAGCACCAGCGCTGCGGCGCCGTCGGAGATCGACGATGAGGAGGCCGCGGTGACCGTGCCGTCCTTGCCGAAGGCCGGCTTCAGGGACGGGATCTTCGCGACGTCGAGAGTGAAGGGCGTCTCGTCCTGGGCGACGAGCAACTCGGCCTTGCGCGTCTTCACAGTGACCGGCGCGATCTCGGCGGTGAATGCGCCTTCATTCACCGCGTGCAACGCGCGCCGCACCGATTCGGCGGCGAATTCGTCCTGTGCCGCGCGGGTGAAGCCGTACTTCTGGGCGGTCACGTCCGCGAAGCAGCCCATCGCCTTGCCGTCCCAGGGGCTCTGCAGGCCGTCGTAGAACATGTGGTCGATGAGCTCGGAGTGGCCCATGCGGTAACCGGTGCGGGCCTTGAGCAGCAGATAGGGCGCGTTGGACATGGACTCGAGGCCGCCCGCGAGCGTGATCGCGGCGTTCCCGGCCAGGATCGTGTCGGAGGCCAGCATCACGGCCTTCATGCCCGAGCCGCACATCTTGTTGACCGTCGTGGCGGGCACGCTCATCGGGAGCCCCGCGCCGAGCGCCGCCTGGCGCGCGGGCGCCTGGCCGAGGCCGGCCGGCAGCACGCAGCCGAACAGCGCCTCCTCCACCGCCTCGGGGGCAATACCGGAATCGGCGATCGCGGCACGGGCCGCGGTGGCGCCAAGCTGCGGCGCGGTGGCGCTGGCGAGGGCCCCCTGGAAAGCGCCGATCGGTGTGCGCCGCGCGGCCAGGATCACGACCTTGTTCATGCGTCTACCCTCGTGCTGGGCCCCGGCGCCGGAGGGCGGGGAGTGGTAAGGAATCAGGCGAGTGTAAGCCCGGCGGATTTTGCAGCGCAAGATTCAGCCCGTGGCCTGCTGCTCGCGTGGGCCGGCCTCAACGTCTGCCGCGCGGCAGCAGTCCGTTCTCGAAAAAGGTGGCGAAGGCGTCCGCGACCTCGGCGGCCGTCATCGGCTGGTTCTCGCGATACCAGTGCGCGATCCAGTTGAGTGCGCCGGCCATCGCGAACGCCGTGATCTTCGGGTCGCACGGGCCGATCGAGCCGTCCTCGACGCCCTCGCGCAGCAGGCGGCGCATGCCCTGGTCGATCTCCGACTTGAGCGCATTGATCTGCCGGCTCATCGCCGGCCCGAGATCCTGGTCGTGGGCGCGCACCATGCACCAGCCGTAATCGGAGGCGATCGCCTCGGCGTAGCCGCGCACCACGGCATTCAAGCGCTCGCGTCCCGGGCGGTCCGAGCGGCTCGCCTCGCTGAACGCCTCGCGGATACGCTTGAGTCCGGCGCGGAAGCACTCGAACAGGAGTTGCTCCTTGTTCTCGACGTAGTAGTAGACGGTGGGCTTGGTGACACCGAGCATGGCGGCGATGTCGTCGAGCGAGGTGTTGTGGTAACCGCGCGCGTTGAAAGCCTGCGCCGCCGCGCGCACGACCGCGTCGCGCTTCAGGTCGTGGTCGCGAGGCCGGCGGCGGCGCGCGGCCCACGGCGAGTCGTCGTCGCCGGACGGGGTGGGGGGCAGGGTCGTTTGTCGCCGGGGGTCGGCCATGGCGGTTCCTGGCAGGCGGCGCTGTCCTCGCGGCAGGCCGGTTGACTGTCGATATTGCAGCAATCATACTCGCGAGTAAGATACTACTCAATAGTAGGAATACACTTCGGTCGTTCGCGACCGGCACGGGGGCAGGCTCATGAGCAAAGGCAAGACGAGCGGCAGCGCGCTGCGGCGACCCGCGGTCGAGGAAGAGGCGGCCCCGCTGCGCTTCGTGAGCGCGGCGTCGCTGTTCGATGGCCACGATGCCGCGATCAACATCATCCGGCGCCTGCTGCAGGGCCACGGCGCGGAGGTCGTGCACCTCGGCCACAACCGCAGCGTCGCCGACATCGTGCGGGCCGCCATCCAGGAGGACGCGGACGGCATCGCCGTGAGTTCCTACCAGGGAGGTCACAACGAGTACTTCCGCTACATGGTGGACATGCTGCGCGAGGAGGGCGCGGGCCATGTCCGCATCGTCGTGGGCGGCGGCGGCACGATCGCACCGCACGAGATCGAGGAGCTCGAGGCCTACGGCGTCGAGCGCATCTACTCGCCGGAGGACGGCCGCAAGCTCGGCCTCGACGGCATGATCGAGGACGTGATCGAGCGAGTGCGGCGCTGGCAGCGCCCGGCGTATGAGTTCGGCCCCCTCGGCCCACGCGACCACCGCCAGATCGGGCGCGCCATCTCGGCGCTCGAGGCGGCCGAGGCGCAGGGCGGCCTGCGCGATGTCCTGCACAAGGCCGTGGCGCGGTCGAACCATCGCGCGCTGGTGGTCGGCATCACCGGCACCGGCGGCGCGGGCAAGTCGAGCCTCACCGACGAGCTGCTGCTGCGCTTCGTGCGCACGTTCCCGGACCGCAACATCGCCGTCGTGGCGATGGACCCGACGCGCCGACGCAGCGGCGGGGCGCTGCTCGGCGACCGCATCCGCATGAACTCGCTCGCGGCCGAGCAGGTCTTCATGCGCTCGCTCGCCACGCGCCGGCAGAATCTCGCCACCAGCGCGGTGCTCGGCGACACGCTGGGCCTGCTCAGGTACGCGGGCTTCGACCTGGTCGTGGTCGAGACCGCGGGCATCGGCCAGAGCGACTCCGAGATCGTCGACCTCGTGGACGTACCGCTCTACGTCATGACGAGCGAGTACGGCGCGCCGAGCCAGCTCGAGAAGATCGACATGCTCGACTTCGCGGAGCTGATCGCGCTCAACAAGTTCGAGAAGCGCGGCGCCGAGGACGCGCTCAGGGACGTACGCAAGCAATGGCGGCGCAACCACGTGGCCTTCCACGCGCCCGATGCCGAGGTGCCGGTCTTCCCGACCATCGCCAGCCGTTTCAACGATCCGGGCGTCAACCGCCTGTTCGCCGCGCTGTGCCGCACGCTGGACGAGAAGGCGGGCGAGGGCAGCCGCCGCTGGCGGGTCGCGAACCCCGGCCCCACCGAACTGGTCGAACGCCATGCTCTCGTGCCCGTGGGCCGCACGCGCTACCTTGCCGAGATTGCCGCGAACGGCCGCCGGGCCCGCGAGGACGTGCAGCATCGCGCGGAGGCCGCGAGCCGCGCCAACAGTCTCCACGAGGCGCTGCGCATGCTCGGCGATCCGGCGCTGCCGGCGCCGCTCGAGCACTTTCCCGATTCCGCGCTCGCCGAGACGGGGGAGGGCGCTCGGACCCGGCTGCGCGAGGGCTACAACGACGCGCTCGAGTCGCTCGGGCCCGAGGCCGTGGACCTGCTCAAGCACTGGCCGGCGATCGCGAAGTCCGCGACCGACGCGGAGTACGCCTACGTGGTGCGCGGCCGCGAGATCCGCGGTGCCAACTACACCGAGACCCTGAGCCACAACCAGGTGCCGAAGCTCGCGGTGCCCAGGTACCGCGACTGGGGTGACCTGCTCACGTTCCTGCTCAAGGAGCACCTGCCGGGCCACTTCCCCTACACCGCGGGCGTCTATCCGTATCGCCGCGAGGAAGAGGATCCGACGCGCATGTTCGCGGGCGAGGGCGCACCCGAGCGAACCAATCGCCGCTTTCACTACCTCGCCGCTGGTCACGGGGCGGCGCGCCTTTCCACCGCCTTCGACTCCACCACGCTCTACGGCGAGGATCCCGCCGAGCGTCCCGACATCTACGGGCGCATCGGCAACTCCGGCGTGTCGATCGCGACGCTCGACGACATGAAGAAGCTCTATTCGGGTTTCGACCTCTGCGCGCCCACGACCTCGGTGTCCATGACCATCAACGGCCCCGCGCCGATGATCCTCGCGATGTACATGAACACCGCGGTGGACCAGCGGGTCGAGCGTCACCTGCGCGAGACCGGCCGCTGGGCGGCGGCCGAACAGAAGATCGCCGGGATCTACCGTGGCCGGGAGCGGCCGCGCTACGTTGGCGAACTGCCCCAGGGCCACGACGGCTCGGGGCTCGGGCTGCTCGGCGTGACGGGCGACCAGCTCGTGGACACCGAAACCTACGCAAGGATCCGCGCGGAGGCGCTGTCGATGGTGCGCGGCACGGTGCAGGCCGACATCCTCAAGGAAGACCAGGCGCAGAACACCTGCATCTTCTCCACCGAGTTCGCGCTCCGGATGATGGGCGACGTGCAGCAGTTCTTCGCGGAGCACGACGTCCGCAATTTCTACTCCGTGTCGATTTCGGGCTACCACATCGCGGAGGCGGGGGCGAACCCGATCTCGCAGCTCGCTTTCACGCTCGCGAACGGATTTACGATCGTCGAGTACTACCTCGCACGCGGCATGAGGATCGACGAGTTCGCGCCGAACCTGTCGTTCTTCTTCTCGAACGGCATGGACCCGGAGTATGCGGTGATCGGCCGCGTCGCCCGTCGCATCTGGGCGCGCGCCATGCGCGACCTCTACGGCGGCACGCCGCGCTCGCAGATGCTCAAGTACCACATCCAGACCTCGGGTCGCAGCCTCCACGCGCGCGAGATCCAGTTCAACGACATCCGCACCACGCTGCAGGCGCTCTACGCGCTGTTCGACAACTGCAACAGCCTGCACACCAATGCCTACGACGAAGCGATCACCACGCCCACCGAGGAATCGGTGCGCCGCGCGGTGGCGATCCAGCTGATCATCAACAAGGAGCTCGGCCTCAACCGGACGCAGAACCCCTGGCAGGGTTCGTTCGCCGTCGACGAACTGACCGACATCGTCGAGGAGGCGGTGTACAGGGAGTTCGACCGCATCTCCGAGCGCGGCGGCGTGCTCGGTGCGATGGAGACGATGTACCAGCGCAGCCGCATCCAGGAAGAGAGCCTCTACTACGAGACGATGAAGCATGACGGGCGCCTGCCCATCGTCGGCGTCAACACCTTCCTCGGGGCGCAGGACGGCGCGGTGGAGAACAAGAACGCCGAGCTCATCCGCTCGACCGACGAGGAGAAGCAGCACCAGGTACGCTCGGTGCGCGAATTCCTCGAGCGCAATGCAGACCGCCGCCCGGCGGCACTCGCTCGACTGCAGGACGTCGCCGCGCACGGCGGCAACGTCTTCGGCGAGCTCATGGAAACGGTAAAGGTCGCGTCGCTCGGCAGCATCTCGCGGGCGCTCTACGACGTCGGGGGGCAGTACCGGCGCAACATGTGACCCGCGTCGCTCAGCCGCGGGCGGGTGCCGCGAGGTCCGCCTCTCCGAGGCGCGCGAGCATGCGGCCTCGCGCGTCGTCCCGCAGCGCTTCCGCGGAAATGTCCGAGCCGTTCGCCGGCAGTGGCTCGAGCATCTCGACCTCGATGCGTCCCGCCCGCGGCACCCGCGAGCCGGGGGGCAGGGACTGCCGCGCGCCGTGAATCACCACGGGCACGACCGGCAAGCCGCCGCGGCTGGCGGCTACGAATGCACCGACGTGAAAGCGTTTCAAGCCGACCTGCTCGTCGAACGTCCCTTCTGGAAAGAACACCAGCGAGTGACCTTCCTCGGCGCGACGCATCACGCGCCGCGCGTCGCGCTGACGGCCGCCATGGCTGTGCCGGTCCACGAACTCCGAGCCGATCCGCTTCAGCACTACGCCCACCACCGGCATCGAGGCGGCCTCACGCTTGATCACGAACGAGAATCGCGGGGGCAGGGCCGCCTTGAGCACGATGCCGTCGAGGTAGCTCGAATGATTGGCCACCACCACGCAGGAGTCGTCGGGCAGGTTGGCGAGGCCGGTCGCCTCGACGCGCACGCCGAAGAGCGCGAGCGCCACGCGGGCGAGCAGCCGCACGAGGCTGCGGCGCCAGTCGAGGCGGGGTACGGCGAGCACGAGGAGGGCGGCGACGACGAACAACAGGCCGAATACGGCGAGCACGCAGGCGCCATACAGGGTCCAGATCGCACCCCTGATCAGTCGCAGCATCGATGGGGAAACCTCGGGCGGGGGCGGGCAGTCTGACGGGCCGCCGGCGTTCTGTGAACTGGTTCCGGTTATGTTAACGGGGGCCGGGTTCTGTGAGGGTAGTCACGGTGGCGGGGTCCGGGCGCCTCGCATACTCCGCGCCACGAACCCTGCCGAGGTCTCATGAGCACAGCAGTGAAATCCAGCGTACTGGCGCGCGCCCAGCGGGGCGGCGACGGCGCGCGCGGCCCCGGGCCGATCGACCGCTTCCTGGACGCGGTCTGGATGGAGCGCGGCCTCTCGCCCAACACGCTTGCCGCGTACCGCGCCGACCTGACGGCGCTCGACCGCTGGCTCGCGCAGCACGAGACCGACCTGACGGCCGCCCGCCGGGGCGACCTGCTGGCGTTCATGGCCTCGCGCGTGCAGGCCGGCGCCCGCCCGCGCTCGACGGCGCGGCAATTGTCCAGTTTCCGCCGTTTCTACCGCTATCTCGTTCGGGAAGGCGTGCTGCGCGAGGATCCGACCGCGCAGATCGCGATGCCGAAGGTGGGTCGATCCCTGCCGCGATCGCTCACGGAGGAGGAAGTCGAGGCCCTGTTGGCCGCTCCCACCGTGAGCGATCCCCTCGGCCATCGCGACCGCACCATGCTCGAGGTGCTCTACGCCACGGGACTCAGGGTGTCGGAACTCGTCAGCCTCAAGATCGGGCAGGTCAACCTGAACCAGGGCGTCATCCGCATCGTCGGCAAGGGCGACCGCGAGCGCCTGATCCCGCTCGGCGAGGAAGCCGTGCAGTGGGTGCAGCAGTTCCTGCAGGGACCGCGCGTCGAGATCCTGCTCGAGCGGCAGACCGACTACCTGTTCCCGACCCGGCGCGGCGACCGCATGACCCGCCAGGCGTTCTGGCACATCATCAAGCGCTACGCGAAGAAGGCCGGCGTGGACAAGGAGCTCTCCCCGCACACGCTACGCCACGCCTTCGCCACCCACCTGCTGAACCACGGCGCGGACCTGCGCGTGGTGCAGATGCTGCTCGGGCACAGCGATCTGTCGACCACGCAGATCTACACGCACGTGGCCCGCGAGCGCCTCAAAGACCTTCACTCCCAGCACCATCCGCGCGGCTGAGCTCTGCTAGACTTGCCGCGCCGCGGATTGAACCCGCGGCCCCTTGGCTTGTCTCACTGCCATACCGCTTCCACCGCGTCACGGATGGTCTGCATGCGCATCGCCAGCTTACTTCCCAGCCTGCTCGTAATCGGGCTCATCGGTCTCGGCGGTGCGCCATCGCACGCCCAGGAGAAGGGCGCCAAGGCGGCCGCGAAGCCGGCCGCGGTGCCGGCGGACGTGCGTGCGAAGGTCGTGTCGAAGCTCAATGGCGTGAAACCGGACGACGTCGCGTACTCGCCGATCCCCGGCCTGTACGAAGTGACCATGGGCGGGTTGGTGGCCTACGTAAGCGCCGACGGCAAGTTCCTGGTGAGCGGCAACCTCTATGACCTCGAGACCCAGGCGAACCTCACCGCTTCGCGGCGCAACTCCGCGCGCGCCAAGGCGCTGACCGCCGCGCGCGAGGACCAGATGATCATCTTCGGGCCGGCGAAGCCCAGGATGACGGTCACCGTGTTCACCGACATCGACTGCGGCTTCTGCCGCAAGTTCCACAGCCAGATGGCCGAGCTGAACAAGGCGGGGGTGCGGGTGCGCTACATGGCGTATCCACGCACGGGTCCCGGCACCGAGTCGTGGCGCAAGGCCGAGGCCGTGTGGTGCTCGAGCGATCGCAAGGATTCGCTGACCAAGGCCAAGCGCGGCGAGGACGTGAAGGCCAAGGACTGCGGCGACGCCACGATCAAGTCCCAGTACGAGATGGGCGACGACCTGGGCGTGGAAGGCACGCCCGCGGTCTTCACGGAGGCGGGCGATTACATTGGCGGCTTCATGACGCCGGCGCAGCTCGTGCAGACCGTCCAGGAGTCGGAAAAGGCCGCGAAGGTCGCGAACTGATCGCGCGGGCGCCGCCGCCGGCACGGGGCTGAGCGCAGCCGGTCAGCGCTCGAGCAGCTTGAGCTTGTCCTGGCGGCCGTCCCATTCCTTGGCGTCGTCCGGAGCGTCCTTCTTCTCGGTGATCACCGGCCAGCCCTTGGCCAGATCGGCGTTCAACTTCTTGAATTCTTCCTGGCCGGCCGGCAGTTCCTCCTCGGAGAAGATCGCCTCCGCCGGGCACTCCGGCTCGCACAAGGTGCAGTCGATGCACTCGTCCGGGTCGATGACCAGCATGTTCGGCCCTTCGTGGAAACAGTCCACCGGGCAGACTTCCACGCAGTCCATGTACTTGCACTTGATGCAGTTCTCGGTGACGACGAAGGTCATCTGCTCGCTCCGGGGCTTAGGGGTGCCGGCCGTGCACGTCGACGGCCGCAGGGCCCGCTATTGTGCCAAAGCCACGCCGCACCGCAAAACATTCCGCATCAACGCGCCCCGGCCTTGCGGTAATCGATGGTCGTGAAGTGGTGCCCCTCGGCACCCCGGCGGCGGTCGTCGAGGTAACGGCGCAGGGCGAAATCCACGCTGCGGAAGGCGATCTCGGGCCACGGGATGTCCGCCTCGTCGACCAGCATCACCTCCAGGCTTTCTGCGCCTGCGCCGAATTCCGGCTTCGCCAGCCGGCCGCGGAACATCACGTGCACCTGGTCCGCGTGCAGCACGTGCACCACCGCAAGGAGGGAACCGATCTCGACGTCGGCCAGGGCCTCCTCGATCGACTCGCGCCGGGCGGCGTCCTGCGTCGTTTCGCCGTTTTCCATGAATCCGGCTGGAATGGTCCAGTAGCCGCGCCGCGGCTCGATGGCGCGGCGGCAGAGCAGGATCCGGCCCTCGTGCTCCGGGACGCAGCCCGCGACGATCTTCGGGTTCTGGTAGTGGACAGTGCCGCAGCCCGTGCAGACGTGGCGAGGCAGGTGGTCCCCGGCGGGGACGGTGCGTGCAACCGGCTTGCCGCAGTGGGAGCAGAAGTTCATGAGGAAGGCCAATAATGAACGGGGGAGGGCCCGGGATTCAACCGCGTCGTCGAACCGTCGCCTTTGTGTGCGAAGTCGTACAGACGTGCCCTCGTCGGGAGACGATCGTAGAAACCTGGTGAGCCACCCACGCCGCCAGGGAATCCATCGATGACCAAGAGCAAAGCGATCCTCAGGCGCCTGCAAACGGGCGTGCCGGGCCTGGACGAGGTGCTCGGCGGCGGCGTGCCGGAGTCCTCCTTCAATCTCATCGCCGGGCCGCCGGGCAGCGGCAAGACGACGCTGGCACACCAGATCATGTTCCAGCTGGCCAAGCCTGAGCGGCCTGCGCTGTACTTCACCGTGCTCGGCGAGCCGCCGATGAAAATGTTGCGCTACCAGCAGCAGTTTGCTTTCTTCGACCTCGACAAGCTCAACAAGTCCATTCGATTCATCAATCTCGCCGACGACGTGGCCTCCGGCGACCTCGGCAAGGTGCTGGGCCGGATCGTCGCTGAAGTCGAGGCACGCGAGCCGGGCCTGGTGTTCGTGGATTCCTTCCGTTCGGTGGTCCTCTCCGGTCAGGGCGAGGGCAAGGCGCCCGATCGCCTGCAGCAGTTCATCCATGACCTGGGCGTGCTGTTGACGGCCAGCCAGGCCACGACTTTCCTGATCGGGGAGTACTCCACGGAGGGCGACCCCAATCCAATCTTCACGGTAGCCGACGGGGTGCTGTGGTTGCGCCAGAGTGCGCAGGGCAACTCCGTGGTCCGGAAGATGGAGGTCATGAAGATGCGCGGCCAGCCCACGTTGCCGGGGCTGCACACGTTTCGTATCAGCCCTGCCGGAATCCACGTATTTGCGCCGCCGCAGCTGGCGGCTCCGGCCGAAGCGGCGCCGGTGGCGCATGACGGTGTCCGGCTGCGGATGGGCGTGCCCGGCCTGGACGAGATGATGGGCGGCGGATTGCCGCAGGGATTCTCGTTGCTCGTTGCGGGCCCGTCCGGATCGGGCAAGAGCATCCTGGCGTCGGCCTTCCTTGCCGAGGGCGCGCGCGGGGGCGAGACCGGCGTCATCGCGGCCTTCGAGCAGCGCCCGACCATGTCACGCGGCCGCGCCATGGTCGAACTCATCGGCAGCGGCCGGGTCGGCGTGGTCGATACCCGGGCGCCGGGCCTGTCGGTCGACGAACTCTCGACGCTGCTGATCAAGGAGATTCGCCGGCTGGAGGCGAGCCGCGTCGTCATCGATTCGCTCTCGGGCTTCGAGCTGGCACTGGCACCCACGTTCCGCGACGATTTCCGCGAATCCCTAGCGCGCATGGTGTCGGCGCTCGCCAGCACCGGCGCCACGGTGCTCATGACGTCCGAGTTGGAGGACCGGTACAACGACCTGCGCTTCAGTCCCTACGGGACGGCCTTCCTGACCGACTCGATCATCGTGCAGCGCTACATCGAGGTCGAGAGCCGGCTGCTGCGGGTCATGGCCGTGGTGAAGGTGCGCGGAAGCGCGCATTCCAACGAGCTGCGCCTGTTCGACATCGATGACGATGGCATCAGGATCGGCGGGATCCTTGCGGGCCACGAAGGACTGCTGGGCGGAAGGCCTGCCCTGCGGAAGAAGTAGTCGCCGGAGTCGTCAGCGACGACCGCCCCGCCTGCGCCCTCCCAAAGCTCCTCGGCCACACGGTCGTGGCTGGCCATCCATCAACGTCGCCGGGCGCCTTCGTACAGTGGAATCACGGTTGGCAGCAACGACTGGATCGCCTGGATGCGGCTCCTGTCCGTCGGATGGCGGCTCAGGAACGCAGGCGGTTGTGAGCCGCCGTTTGCGTTGATCATCTTCTGCCACAAAGTGACCCCGGCCCGCGGGTCGTAACCACCACGCGCGGTCAGCTCCAGGCCCATGCGATCGGCTTCGTTCTCGTCGGTGCGGCTGAACCGGGTGGCGACGAGGGCCTGGTAGCCCACTCCGGCAATGTCCGCCGAACCCTGCCCGAGGCCGAGCAAGGACGTCCCGACGCCAATGGCGGCTTGCGCCGCGATCGCCTGCGAAACCTGCTCGCGGGAATGCTCGCGCAGGGCGTGCGACATCTCGTGGCCGATGACGACGGCAAGCTCCTCGTCGCTCAGCTTGAGCTGATTGGCGAGGCCGGTATAGACCATGATCCTGCCGCCGGGCATGCAGAACGCGTTCACCTGGTCGCTGGTGATCACGTTCACTTCCCAGTTCCAGCCCGGTGCGTCGCGACGGAAGACCCGGGTCTGTGGTTCGAGGCGGTTCGCGATTGCGGTCACGCGCCCCAGCAGGGCCCGGTCCTGGTTCAGCTTGCCCTGCGCGGCGGCATCGGACTTGAGCTTGGCGTAACTCTGGGCCGCGACCTGGTCGAGTTCCTGCGACGAGACGAGCATCAGTTGCTTGCGATCGCCTCCCACGGCACCTCCGCTGGTCGTGGTCTGGCACCCGCCGAGCGTTGCAAGCGATGCAGCGCAGAACAGGGTCGCGGCGACGATCTTCAGGGCTTTCATCGTTGCTCCAATGCGCCTTGCATCGTCTTCATTGCGCTTGATCCTAGCGTCGAGTCCGGTCCGGAAGAAGATTCCGGAGCGATCACTGCAGGTTGCGCGTGGATTCTCGTTCGGTCGGTGCGGTGGCGTACTCACGGCGATGACGCCCCGGCACTCATGGCATCAAGAGTGCGCTGGCGTACGGAAGCGGACAGGGTGGCCGCGTATATCTGGATCAGATACGAAGCGCGGACGGAGTGACGAACATGAGATATTCGATACTGATTGGAGCGATGGCTACTGTGCTCGGATTGAGCGCATGCGAAAGAACGATCGAGGTGGCGCCGGCGCCGGCCGTGGTCACCGTGCCGGGTCCTGCGGGACCGCAGGGCGCCACTGGCGCAACCGGCGCGCAGGCCGAGAAGGGTGAAACCGGCGCCACCGGGGACACCGGCGCAACTGGCTACACCGGCGACACCGGTGCAACCGGGTACACGGGCGACACGGGCGCGACCGGTGCCACCGGTGCAGAAGGGGTCCAGGGCGAACGCGGCGATACGGGCGGCGACACCGTCGTCATCGTTCCGCCTCAGGACTGATAGAGCGTCCATACGCGGGTTGCGGCTACCCCGGACTGAGAACCAGTCCTGGGTACGCATTCTGCCGAGCAGCGTTACCGCACCCATCCGGCTACAATCGGCTGGGGCGACGTTCAATTGCGGCCTTACAGCGCGACGTCGCATGAGCTGTGGAGCCACTTCGGGGACGCTGGTGGCATTGATTCCGGAACCGCAACAGAACCGCCTGCTTGCGGCGCTTCCTGACGGCGATCTGGCGCGCTGGCTGCCGCACCTGGAGCCCGTGAATCTGCCGCTCGGCAAGGTGCTCTACGAGCCCGGTGGCCGGATGAGGCACGTGTACTTCCCGACGACGGCAATCGTCTCGCTGCTCTATGTGCTGGAAGACGGGGCGTCGGCCGAGATCGCGGTGGTCGGGCGCGAGGGCATCGTCGGCATCTCGCTGTTCATGGGCGGCGAATCGACACCGAGCCGCGCGGTGGTGCAGAGCGCCGGCCTGGGCTTCAGGTTGAAAGCAAACCTGATGTTGCAGGAATTCAACCGGTCCGGCCCGGTCCTGCACCTGATGTTGCGCTATACGCAGGCCCTCATCACCCAGATGGCGCAGACAGCCGTCTGCAATCGTCACCATTCGATCGATCAGCAGTTGTGCCGCTGGCTGCTGTTGAGCGTCGACCGCCTGGACGGCAACGAGATCGTGATGACCCAGGAACTCATCGCCAACATGCTCGGGGTACGCCGCGAGGGCGTCACCGCGGCGGCCAGCCATCTGCAGGTGGACGGGCTGATCGAATATCGACGCGGCCACATCACGATCCTCGACCGCGAGGGGCTCGAGCGCCGTAGCTGCGAGTGCTATTCCGTGGTCAAGAACGAATACGACCGCTTGCTGCCGGCCACGATCGCGACCTAGGCGCCCGTGCTCTGTGCGCGACCGAACAGAGTCGTGCCGGCCGTTTCGGAGATCATCCGCCCGAGCGCTCGGCAAGCTCCCAACCCCCGCCGGGCGCTCACAACACTTGCCCGGTGACGCCCCGCGTTCCGGGCTTTTTTTTTGGCGCTACAACCAGTATTGCCAGAGCCGGCTGAACGCTTCCTTGGCGCGCAGGCCGATCGAGCGCCGCCGCCACCGCTCGAGCGTGATCTGTTCGGACTGAGCGACATCGCTCTCGAAGACCGCGCGCATGCGGTCGCCGAATTCCGTGCCCAGCACGACGGCGTTGACCTCCTGGTTGTGCAGGAAGCTGCGCCAGTCGAGGTTGGTCGAGCCCACTGTCGTCCACACGCCGTCGACCAGCGCGGTCTTCGAGTGCATCAGCGCCTTGCGGCGCTCGAAGATCTGTACGCCGGCATGCAGCAACTCGTCGTAGTACGAGCGCCCGGCGTGGAACACCAGCGCCGAATCGGTGCTGCCCGGCAGGACCAGTCGCACGTCGACGCCGCGTGCCACGGCCGCTTTCAACGCGCTCAGCAATTGCGGGTCGGGCACGAAATACGCATTGGTCAGCAGCACCTCGGTCTCGGCGCTGTTGATCGCCGAGAGCAACGTCACGTAGATCAGGCTGAAAGCATCGTCGGGCGAGCTGCCGATGGCGCGCACGACTTCCTTGCCCTGGGGCTGCAGCTGCGGAAAGTAGTTGCGCGGCGCCAACGGCTCGCCTTGCTGTTTCTGCCAGGTCTCGAGGAACAGCTTCTGGAACTCCGCGACGACCGGCCCGTCGAGCTGCAGGTCGGTATCGCGCCACGGCAGCTCGCCGCCCGGGCGAATCCTGGAGCGCTGGCTGAACGAGCCGCCGGAGTAGACGCTGCTGATGTTGATGCCGCCGAGAAACACCGTCCGTCCGTCGACGATCAGCAGCTTGCGGTGATCGCGCTGGTTCACGTCCCACCCGGCCTTGGCGGTCAGCGGGTTGACCGGATTGAACTCCAGCGTGCGGATGCCGCTGTCGCGCAGTCGCTGGAAGAACGCGGCCGCCGTGCCGAGCGTGCCCGCGCTGTCATGGATGAGGTTTACCTGCACGCCCTGGCGCTGCTTCTCGATCAGGGCATCGGCGAAGCGCCGGCCGACCTCGTCGTCCTCCAGGATGTAGGTCTCCATGTTGACGTGGTCGGTCGCCGACTCGATCGCCACGAGCATTGCGCGGTAGGTCTCCGGGCCGTCCTGCAGCAGCCGGACCCGGTTGCCAGCCACCAGCGGACTGTCGGAAACGGCCTGTTCGAGCGCGAGGTGGCGGTCGAAGATACTGGTGGCGTCGGCTCCACTCTCGAGGCGCGCCAGGATCTCCCGGCTGCGTGCCGTGGAGAGCGGCCCGTGGGCGTCCTCGACCTGCGGCCGCGTCTTCGCGGGCGCCATGTCGGGCACGATCACGGGGAGCGTGCTGCAGGCTGTCAGGAGGAGCACCTGGCAGAGGGTCGCGAGCCAGCCCGTGACCCGCCCGGCGAGCGGACCGGGCTCCAGCCACGACTCTTCGCGGTGACTCACTTCAGGCGCACGTCTTGGTAGGCGGACTCATCTTGCGAATGCCGGATGAGTATCGCGGCTGGTGCGCGGTGCGATCGGTACGCTGGCGCACAGTCGCCTGGTTTGGTGCCGGGAGAGGGAATCGAACCCTCACGATGTCGCCACCGCCGGATTTTGAGTCCGGTGCGTCTACCAGTTCCGCCATCCCGGCGCGGACGCGCAGCTTACCCGATCGTCGGCCCGGTGGTGTGAATCACATTAATTTCAGTGGCTTGCCCGTGACTTCGCAGGTCGAGTCGAATCTTCCGAAACGGCTCCGATGGCTGGACGGGGCGTGGCGAGAACCCTGTAGAATGCCTCGGGCCCGATTGGCTTCGGCGTCGCCCGCGGGCGGCCAGCTTCGACATGGAGAGTTCCCGCATGCGACGACGGCTCTGGCCGCTTGCCCTGGCGTTCCTCGTCCTGTCCGGCACCGCCCGGGCCGATGAGCGCCTTGCGTCTGAACTCGCCGCGCTCGCTCCGGCCGCCAACCCCAAGGTCCTCGAACTCGCCACGCGCGCGGCCGATTGCGCCCGCCGCCAGGGGCTCCTCGACGGCTTCAAGCATCTTGCCGTCATCGATTATTCGCTGCCGTCCACCCAGCCCCGGCTCTGGGTATTCGACGTCGGCCGCGGTCGTCTCCTGTACCAGGAACTGGTGGCCCACGGGCGCAACACGGGCGAGCGGCACGCCGAGCGCTTCTCGAACGTGGAAGGCAGCAAGATGTCGAGCCTGGGCCTCTTCCAGACGGCCGAGACATATTACGGCAGCAACGGTTACTCGCTGCGCCTGCGCGGCCTCGATCCAGGTTTCAACGACAACGCGCTTGCACGCGCCATCGTCATGCACGGCGCGCCTTACGTGAGCGAGGCCATCGCCGAACGCATGGGCCGCCTCGGCCGCAGTTGGGGCTGCCCGGCCGTGCGGCCGGAAGTGGCGCGCACCGTCATCGATACCCTGAAGGGCGGGGCGCTGCTCTTCGCCTACTACCCCGACAGCAAGTGGCTGCATGAATCGCCGACGCTGCGTTGCGGCGATGCGAAGCCCGCCCAGGTCGTCGCCAATCGCGCCCCGGCCACGCCCCGGGGCTGATCGCCCGCCCGGGGGTATTTCGCGCTCGCGCGACCTTTTTCGCCTGGGGTGCATCTAACCCAGGCGAATGACCTCGTTCTTCGACAATTCCGTGCCTCCTGAAACCGTCGCCCGCGCCCGTGCGGGGGAGGAGGCCGCGTGCGCAGCCATCTACCAGGCGTTCGAGCGGCCGGTTCGCACGCTGACCCGGCGGCTGGCGGCCCGGCGCGCCGTTGCGGAGGATCTCGCGCAGGACACCTTTGTCGAGGTCCTCACCAGCCTCCACCAGTTCGACGGCCGCGGCTCCTTCGCTGGCTGGGTGCGCAGCATCGCGGTCAGCAAGTGCCTCATGCACCTGCGCTCGCCCTGGCACCGCCGCCTGCGCTGGCTGGATGACGATCCCGTCGCGCCCGCTGCCACGGCGGCGGGGCCGGTGGACGTCGACCTGGAGCGCGCGCTCAACCGCCTTGGCGACGAGGCGCGCCTCGTCGTGTGGCTGCACGACGTCGAGGGCTACACGCACGCGGAGATCGGCGCGCTCCTGGGCGGTACGCCGAGCCTGTCCAAGTCGCAGCTCGCCCGCGCGCACGCGCGCCTGCGAGATCTGCTGGAGCCCGAAGGAGAGAAATCGCCATGCCTGCGCGTGTCGACGAGTACCTGAGCCTCACCGAGCGCCTGCGCGCCTTGCCGCAGATCGCGACCGACCCGGACGGCTGGCAGGCCGTGCGGAGGAAGCTCGACGCGAGGGCCGGCCGGCCGCGCCGGCAGGGACGCGTCGCGCGCTTCGCCGCCGCGGCGTCCGTCGCCGCGCTCGGCCTGTTCGCCGGCCTCATGCTGGTCGAGGACCGCCCGGCGCTCGAGGCACTTCCCGGTCCTGCAACGGTCGCATCCGCGCTGGCCGAGGATCGCATCGAGTCGCTGCGGGCTCGCTCGCAGGCGCTCGAGGAGCTGCTTGCCGCCCTGCCGTCGCGCCCGGCGGTGGGGCGCGCCGGTACCTCGTTGCCCATCGACACCCTCGAGGCCGAGG
Source organism: uncultured Gammaproteobacteria bacterium (assembly GCA_963778185.1). Lineage (GTDB taxonomy): Bacteria > Pseudomonadota > Gammaproteobacteria > Steroidobacterales > Steroidobacteraceae > RPQJ01. Next base: position 666,071 of record CAVZTF010000004.1, read on the forward strand.
TGCAGTGGCTCGACCACCAGTTGTCGCTCGCTCACCTCGCGCAGGTGGCGGCGCCCGAGGCCGAGCGTCTGTGGCGCGACCGCGTCGAAACCATGAATTCGCTCGTGCAGTTGCGCTACGTCGAGGCGCAGCGTTACGTACTTTGAACTGGAGACAGCGCATGAATCTCAGGTGGAAGGCAGGTGTGGTCGGGGCCGCGACGCTCGCGGGCCTGATGCTGCTCGCGCCGGCGGCGCAGTCGGCGACGGAGAATCCGCCGGCGGACCGTGCCGCGATCGAGAAGCAGCTCGCGGAGGCCCGCGGGAGGCTCGATGACGCTGCACGCGACGTGGCGGACCTGAGCCGCCAGCTGTACGGCGGGCACGAGCGCGACGTCGTCAAGGGCGGGCAGGGCCGGCAACGCGGGGCGATGCTCGGCATCAACATCGCCGATGCACCGCAGCGCGACGAGGGCGTCGAGGTCATGGGTGTGAGCCCGGGCGGGGCTGCCGAGCGCGCGGGCCTGCGCACCGGCGACGTGATCGTCGCCGTCAATGGCAAGGCGCTGCGCAAGAGCGCCGAGCGCACGCCCAGCCAGGAGCTCGTCGAGTTCATGCGCGGCGTCGAGCCGGGGCAGGTCGTCACGGTCGAGTACCTGCGCACGGGAAAGCGCCAGTCCACCGAGGTCACGACTACCCGGCCAGCGACCCCGATGGCCCGCATCCTGCGTGACCGCATGGCGTTGCCGCTGCCCGAAGGCATGGAGCTTCCGGATTTCGAGGAGATGCTCGGCCCAGGTCGCTCGTTCCGTTCGCTCGAGCTGGTGCAGGTCACGCCCCGGCTTGGCCAGTACTTTGGCACGGACAGCGGGCTGCTGGTCGTGCGCGTGCAGGCCGGAGGCGGGCTCCCGCTCGAGGAGGGCGACGTGCTGCAGTCGATCGACGGACGCACCCCGGAAAGCCCGGGACATGCGTTCCGCATCCTCCGTTCCTACCAGCCGGGCGAGAAAGTGAAGCTCGGCGTGCTGCGCAACCGCAAGCGGCTGGTCCTCGAGGCCGTGATCCCGACGGACGGGGCGATGAGCGGCCCGGCGTGGCCGCGGAAGCCCCGGGCGCTGCCCGTCCCCCCGCCGCCCCCGCCTCCGGCGGACTCGGGCCCGGCCTGACGCGCGGCCGGTTCTGGCCGGGGGTCGTGGCTGGCGGCCCCTCTGCTAGCATGCGCGGCCCATGCTGCGCCGCGACTTCCATTACGACCTGCCGGACGAATTGATCGCGCGCCATCCGGCCCCGCGGCGCAGCGAAAGCCGACTGCTGCATCTCGACGGCCGCAACGGGGCGATCCACGACCGCGCGTTCGCCGAACTGCCAAACCTGCTGCGTCCCGGCGACCTGCTCGTCCTCAACGACACCCGCGTGGTGCCCGCACGCCTCATCGGTCGCAAGGACAGCGGGGGCCGCGTCGAAGTCCTGCTGGAGCGCACGCTGGGCGACGGCCGCGTGCTGGCGCAGCTGCGCTCGAGCAAGCCGCCGGCCGCGGGGGCGCAGATCCGGTTCGCCGAAGGTGCGAGTGCGACGGTCGTGGGCAGGCAGGACGATTTCTGGGAGCTGGAATTCCCGGACGAGCCGGGCGCGGTCTTCGAACGTCACGGCGAGGTGCCGTTGCCGCCGTACCTGCGCCGGCCCGCCGAGGATCTCGACCGCGAGCGCTACCAGACGGTCTACGCGCGCGAGCCGGGTGCCGTCGCGGCGCCGACGGCTGGGCTGCACTTCGACGAGGCGTTGCTCGCAGCCTGCCGCGCGGCCGGTGCGACACGCGCGCGGGTGACGCTGCACGTCGGCGCGGGAACCTTCCAGCCCGTGCGGGTCGACGACGTCAGCGAGCACCGCCTGCACGCGGAGCGTGTCGAGGTCCCGGCGGAGACCTGCGCGGCCGTCGAGGATTGCCGGGCGCGCGGTGGCCGCGTCGTTGCGGTCGGCACGACGACGGTGCGCGCGCTCGAGTCCGCGGCCGGACAGGGACGCATCGCGCCGTTCCAGGCGGACACCCGGCTCTTCATCACGCCGGGCTATCGCTTCCGCGTCGTCGACGCGCTGCTCACCAACTTCCACCTGCCCGAGTCCACGCTGCTGATGCTCGTGTGCGCGCTCGCGGGCCGCGAGCACGTGCTCGCCGCGTACCGCCACGCCGTCGCCGCGCGCTACCGTTTCTTCAGCTACGGCGACGCCATGTTCGTGGAGCCCGACCCGGCGACGCTGGCGCCGCGGAGGGCGGCATGAGCTTCGAGCGGCTGGCGAGCGACGGGCTCGCGCGCCGCGGCCGCCTGACGCTCAGGCGCGGCGCCGTCGAGACTCCGGTGTTCATGCCGGTCGGCACCTACGGCACGGTGAAGGCGATGACTCCCGAGGAACTCACGGGCCTCGGCGCGCAGGTGGTGCTCGGCAACACCTTCCACCTCATGCTGCGACCCGGCGCCGAGGTCATCCGCGCGCACGGTGGGCTGCACGGTTTCATGCACTGGGCGGGGCCCATCCTGACCGACTCGGGCGGATTCCAGGTATTCAGCCTCGCCGACCTGCGCAAGATGACCGAGGAGGGAGTGCGGTTCCGCTCGCCGGTGAATGGCGACGCGGTGTTCCTCAGCCCCGAGATCTCGATGCAGGTGCAGACAGCGCTCGATTCCGATGTCGCGATGGTCTTCGACGAGTGCCCGCCCTATCCGGCGAGCGAGCGCCAGGCGCGCGAGTCGATGGAACTGTCCATGCGCTGGGCGCGGCGCAGTCGCGACGAGTTCGCTCGCCTCGGCAACCCGAACGCACTGTTCGGCATCGTGCAGGGTGGCACCCACCTGCCACTGCGCCTCGAATCGCTCGCGGCGCTCACCGGGGTCGGCTTCGACGGCTACGCGGTGGGCGGGCTCGCGGTCGGCGAGCCGGCCGGGGAGCGCAACTCGGTGCTCGAGGCGCTCGCGCCGCACTTGCCGGCGGACCGGCCGCGCTACCTGATGGGGGTGGGCACGCCGACCGACATCGTGCAGGCGGTCGCCCGCGGCATCGACATGTTCGACTGCGTCATGCCGACCCGCAACGCCCGCAATGGCCACCTGTTCACGAGCGCGGGCGTGGTCAAGATCCGCAACGCCGCCCACCAGTCCGACACGCGACCGCTCGACGCGGACTGCGACTGCTACACCTGCCGCAACTATTCGCGCGCCTACCTGCGCCACCTCGACCGCTGCAACGAGATCCTGGGCGCGCGGTTGAACACCATCCACAATCTCCGCTATTACCTGCGGCTGATGGATCGGATCCGCGCCGCCATCGAACGGGGGGAATACGGCCGGTTCGCGGCCGGTTTCCTGGCCGGGCCGGAGGGCGCCAACACTGCGACCGGCAGCCCGGCCGACGCTCGGGTATAATTTGGGGCCTTTTTTGAAGCCCCCCGACGGGGGGCCGACACAGGAGTTTCCTCTGATGGATTGGTTGATCCCGAGCGCCTGGGCGCAGGCGGCAGGCGGCGCGCAGCCCAATGCGTTCGTGCAGCTGCTGCCCCTGGTCCTGATTTTCGTCGTCTTCTACTTCCTGCTGATCCGGCCGCAGGCCAAGCGCGCCAAGGAACACAAGGCCATGGTCGCCGCGCTCGCCGTGGGCGACGAGGTCGTCGTCGGCGGCGGCATCCTGGGCAAGGTCACGGAGCTGGGCGACCAGTTCCTCACCGTGGAAGTGGCCGACGGCATGCGCATCAAGGTCCAGCGCCACACGATTTCGAGCATCCTGCCCAAGGGCACCCTCAAGAGCGCCTGAGCCGCGGAGTCTCGAGAATGCACACGTATCCGGCCTGGAAGGTCTGGCTGGTCGCCGTCGTCATGCTGGCGGCCATGCTGCTTGCGCTGCCGAACGTGTTCGGCGACGCCCCAGCGTTGCAGCTGTCGCGCAACGACAGGGCCGCCATCACTGCGGAAGGCCAGGCGGGCGTGATCGCCATCCTTGCCGGCAAGGGCGTCCCGGTCGAGGCGTCCTACCTGGAGGGCGACCGGCTGGTGCTGCGGTTCGCCACCGTCGAGCAGCAGCTCGCGGCCCGCGATACCGTCAACGAAGCGGCCCCTCGCGAGTACCTCACGGCGCTTTCGCAGGCGCCGCGTACCCCGGCGTGGATGCGCGCCATCGGGCTCAAACCCATGAGCCTCGGCCTCGACCTGCGCGGCGGCGTGCACTTCCTCTACGAAGTCGACGTGAAGGGCGCGGTCACGCAACTGCTCTCGAGCATGGAGCGCGACTACCGCACGTTGCTGCGCAATGAGCGTATTCCCTACACGGGCGTGCAGCACGACGGCGCCGGCACGGTGAAGCTGGAGCTGCGCAGCGGTGACGACGTCGAGCGCGTCGCAGCGGTGTTGCGCAAGCAGGACCCGCTGGTCACCCTCGCGACGGAGCGGCTCGGCGAGGGCGGCGTCGTGAGCATCACGCTCCGGCCGGAGCAGATCAAGCAGCGCCAGGACTTCGCGATCCAGCAGAACATCACCACGCTGCGCAATCGGGTCGACGAGCTCGGCGTCACCGAGCCCATCGTCACGCGCCAGGGCATCGACCGCATCGTCGTGCAGCTGCCCGGCGTGCAGGACCCGAACGAGGCCCTGCGGGTGCTGGGCGCCACGGCCACCCTCGAGTTCCGCCTGGTGGACGACCAGAACGACGCGATCGAGGCCGAGCGCACCAAGCGGGCGCCGCTCGGCTCCAAGCTGTACCAGCGTCGCGAGGGCGGGCCGGTGCTGCTGAAGCGAGACGTGATCGCCTCGGGCGAGCAGCTGGTGGACGCCAGCTCGGGCTTCTCCGAGGGGCAACCCGCGGTGTACGTGAAGCTCGACGCCCGTGGCGCTTCCGAGATGCTCGAGACCACGCGCGAGAACCTCGGCCGCCCGATGGCCGTGGTCTTCATCGAGAAGAAGCGCATCGCCGAGACGGAGCCCTGCCACGGCGTGCGCTCGGACACCGAGTGCACCGAGGAGGAAGTCATCAGCGTCGCGACGATCCGCGGCGTCTTCAGCAGCAACTTCCAGATCACCGGCCTGCTCGCCGGCGAGGCGCGCGAGCTCGCGCTGCTGCTGCGTGCCGGCTCGCTGGCGGCCCCGCTCTACATCGTCGAGCAGCGCACCATCGGGCCGAGCCTCGGCCAGGACAACGTCGACCGCGGGTTCAAGGCGCTGGTGATCGGTCTCATCGGGATGTTCATCTTCCTGGCGGTCTACTACCGGCGGTTCGGCCTGGTGGCCTGCGTGGTGCTGTTCTCCAACATGGTGCTGCTCACGGCCATGATGTCGCTGCTGCAGGCTTCGCTGTCGCTGCCCGGCATCGCGGGCATCGTGCTCACGGTCGGCATGGCCGCCGACGCCAATGTCCTGATCTACGAGCGCATCCGCGAGGAGCTCAGGAACGGCATGAGCCCGCACGCGGCGATCAACGCGGGCTTCGACAAGGCCTTCTCGGCGATCGCGGATTCGAACATCACGACCCTGATCGCCGGCATCGTGCTGTTCACGTTCGGTACCGGCCCCGTGCGCGGCTTCGCCGTCACCCTTTGCATCGGCATCCTGACCTCGATGTTCACCGCGATCGTCGGCAGCCGTGCGCTCATCCACGTGATCTGGGGCCGCCGGCGCAAGCTGGAATCCCTGCCGATCTGAGGCCGCCAACATGGAAATCTTCAAGCAGAAGACCAGCTTCCGGTTCATGCCGCTGCGCAAGCGCTGGTACGCCATTTCGGTCGTGCTGTTGCTCGCGTCCATGGCGCTGCTGGCGTTCCGGGGTCTCAACCTGGGCATCGACTTCACGGGCGGCGTGGTGCTCGAACTCACGTTCCCGCAGGCCGCGGACCTCGACCAGGTGCGCAGCGCGGTCGGGAAGGCCGGCTACGAGGACGCCGTGGTGCAGAGTTTCGGCACCTCGCACGACGTGCTGGTCCGCCTGCTGCCCGAGGAAGGCAAGGACGTCAACGCGGTGAGTCGGGAAGTGCTGGGGGCACTGCAGTCCTACGAGCCGGCGGCACAGCTGCGGCGCACCGAGGTGGTGGGCGCGCAGGTCGGGAAGGAACTCGGTGAGCAGGGGGCGCTCGCGGCGCTGTTCGCGTTCCTGCTGATCCTGGCCTATGTCGCGGTGCGCTTCCAGTGGAAACTCGCGGTCGGATCGATCGTGGCGGCGCTGCACGATCCGATCCTGGTGCTCGGCGCATTCGCCGCCACGCAGATGACGTTCGACCTGCCGGCGCTCGCGGCGATCCTCGCCGTCGTCGGCTACTCGCTCAACGACACGGTGGTGGTGTTCGACCGCATCCGCGAGCGCTTCGTGATGACCCGCAAGGGCAGCCCGGCCGAGATCATCGACCTCGCCATCAACGAGACGCTGTCGCGCACCTTGATGACCAGCGTCACGACGCTGGTGGCCGTGTTCTCGCTGTTGCTGATCGCGGGCGACATGCTGAAGGGATTTTCGGCGGCGCTCGCCATCGGCGTGTTCGTTGGCACCTATTCGTCCATCTTCGTCGCGAGTTCCATCGCCCTCGACCTCAAGCTGACCGCGCGCGACCTGATGCCGGCGCAGCGTGAGAAGGGCGCCGTAGACGACATGCCCTGACCGGCCGGGGACGGCCTTACCTGCCTGACGCCGGAGACGTGCAGTGACCGAACTGGTCTGGGGCGCCTTTCTAGCGTTCTTCCTGACGCTGCTGTTCCTCGACCTGAGCGTGCTGCACCGCGAGGCCGCCGAGCTGTCGGTGAAGCAGGCGTTGTTCTGGACGCTGGTCTGGGTGAGCGTCGCCTCCTCGTTCACCTTCGTCGTGCACGGCCTCTACGAGTACCGCTGGCTGGGATTCGAGCCGGGGCCCGGCGTGGTGGACGGCATGGACGCCGTGGTGCAGTTCGTGACCGGCTACCTGCTCGAGTGGTCGCTGTCGGTCGACAACATCTTCGTCATCGCGCTGATCTTCTCCTACCTCAGGATCCCGACGCTGTACCAGTACCGGGTGCTGTTCTGGGGCATCGTGGGCGCGATCGTGCTGCGCGGCCTGATGATCGCCGCCGGCACGACGCTGCTCGCGCACTTCGACTGGATGTTCTACGTGTTCGGCGCGATCCTGCTGATCTCCGCCCTCAGGATGCTGCGCGACGACGACGGCGAGCCTGATTTCGGGTCGAGCTTCCCGGCGCGCCTGGTGCGCCGCTTCGTGCCGGTCACCGACGAGATCGACCGTGCGCGGTTCTTCGTGCGCAAGGCCGGGCACCTGTACGCCACGCCGCTGTTCGTGGCGCTGATCATGGTTGAACTCACCGACGTGGTGTTCGCGGTCGACTCGATCCCGGCGATCCTCGCGGTGACGCGCGACCCGTTCCTGGTGTTCACCTCGAACGCCTTCGCCATCCTCGGCCTGCGCTCGCTGTATTTCGCGGTCGCCGGGCTGATGGCGATGTTCCGCTACCTGCGCTACAGCCTCGTGCTGATCCTGGCCTTCGTCGGCGTGAAGATGCTGATGGTGACCCACTTCCACGTGCCGAACCTGGTGTCGCTCGGCATCATCGTCGGCACGCTCGCCGGTGGTGTGCTCGCGTCGCTGTGGGCGACGCGCCGCGAGGAGCGGCGGGCCGCGCGCGGCTGAACCGCGCGTTGGACCCGCGCGGGACTCTAGCGTCCGGCCTTGCGCAGCTCGCTGTGCCGGAAGCCGTACAGGAAGTAGATCGCGAACCCGAGCGCGGTCCACACCAGCAGCCGCAGCCAGGTATCGTGCGGTAGCGAAGCCATCATGCCCGCGCAGATGAGCGCCCCCGCAATGCAGACGAACCACGGCGCGGGAACCTTGAACGGTCGCTTGATGTCCGGTCGCGTGTAGCGCAGCACCAGCACGCCGATGCAGACCGTCGCGAAGGCGAGCAGGGTGCCGATCGAAACCAGCTCGCCGAGGATCGTCACCGGGAACAGGCCGCCGATCAGCGCGGCGAGCGAGCCCGTGACGAGCGTGCCGATGTACGGGGTCCGGTGCTTCGGGTGGACCTTGCGGAATATCGGCGGCAGCAGGCCGTCGCGGGACATCGCGTAGAAGATGCGCGGCTGGCCCAGCGTCATCACCAGCATCACCGAGGTCATGCCCGCGATGGCGCCGAGCTTGATCCACCCGGACAGCCAGGAGAGCTCCGGGTGGCGGTCGAGCGCAAGCGCCACCGGCGCCGCGGTGTTGAGTTCGCTGTAGTGCACCATGCCCGTGAGCACGGCGGAGACCGCGACGTAGAGCACCGTGCAGACCGCGAGGCTCGCGAGGATGCCGATGGGCATGTCGCGCTGCGGATTCCTGGCCTCCTGGGCGGCCGTCGAGACCGCGTCGAAGCCGATGTAGGCGAAGAAGATGATGCCGGCCGCCTGCAGCACGCCGCTCACGCCGAACCTGCCGAACTCACCGGTGTTCGGCGGGATGAACGGCGTCCAGTTGGCGCCGTCCACGACCCAGATGCCGAACCCGATGAACAGAACGATCACCGTGACCTTGATGGCCACGACGATGGCGTTGAAGCGCGCGGACTGGTGGATGCCGACGTAGCAGAGCGCGGTGATCGCGGCGACGATCAGCACCGCGGGCAGGTTGATGAACGCGCCGGTGCGCACGATCTCGAGGTGACCCTCGCCCTTGGTGAACGGCGCGTTGGTGAGATGGTCGGGCAGGTGGAAGCCCATCTGCTCCACCAGGCTCACGACGTACCCCGACCAGCCGACGGCGACCGTGCCGGCCGCGAACAGGTATTCGAGGATCAGGTTCCAGCCGATGAACCAGGCGACGAACTCGCCGAGCGTGGCGTAGGAATAGGAGTAGGCGCTGCCCGAGACAGGGATCATCGAGGCGAACTCGGCGTAGCACAGGCCGGCGAGCGCGCAGCCGAGGCCCGCGACCAGGAACGACAGGACGAGGGCCGGCCCCGCGTGATTGGCGGCGGCGGTGCCGGTGAGCACGAAGATGCCGGTGCCGATGATGGCGCCGATGCCGAGCAGCACGAGCGCGCGCGCGTCGAGCGTGCGCTGCAGCTCGTTGACGGTGTCGGCTTCGTGCAGTTCGCCGATCGGCTTGGTCGAGAACAGGCGCTTGGGCATGGAGCGAGCCTCGCGAGCGTTTCTGCGGCGCCCTGTGGGCAGGTCGGGGGAATGTACCGGAGCGCATCCGGTCCGGATAGGGGAGACGCGGCCGGCTCAGCCTTCGCGCAGCGCTTCGGGCACGAACGGGCGCAGGCACTCGACCATCGCCTCGTAGACCTTCGGCGTGCCGGCGATGACGTTGCCGCCCTGGCGGTACTCCCCGCCGGTGAGCGTGCCGATGCGTCCGCCAGCCTCGGTGATGAGGAGCGTGCCGGCTGCCGTGTCCCAGGAACTGAGCCCGATTTCCCAGAAGCCGTCGATACGGCCCGCGGCCACGTAGGCGAGGTCGAGCGAGGCGGCCCCCGGCCGGCGGATGCCGGCGGTCTGCTGCATGATCGCCTTCAGCATCGCGAGGTACTCGTCGATCCAGCGGGCGTTCGCGCGGTACGGGAAGCCGGTCCCGATCAGCGCGCCTTCGAGCTCCGTCTGCTTGCTCACCCGGATGCGGCGGCCGTCGAGCTGCGCGCCGTCGCCACGCGAGGCGGTGAAGAGCTCCTGGCGCATGGGGTCGTAGACCACGCCGTGCTCGAGGCGCCCGCGGTACTCGCAGGCGAGCGAGACCGCGAAGGTCGGGAATCCGTGCAGGAAATTCGTGGTGCCGTCCAGTGGGTCGATGATCCACACGAACTCGTCGCCGCCGCTGCGGCCGCCCTCCTCGCCGAGGAACCCGTGGTCAGGGTGGGTGCGACGGATCGTCTCGATGATGTCCCGCTCGGCCATCTGGTCGATTTCGGTGACGAAATCGTTGCGGCTCTTGGCGCGGACTCCGAGGGTGGGGACGCGGTCGACGTTGCGGACGATCAGGTCTCCCGCGCGGCGGGCGGCGCGGACGGCGATGTTCAGTAGTGGCTGCATGCGGGCCGCTAGAATACCAGAGCATGTCCATCTGCATCGTCCTCGTAGGTATTTCGCACCCCGGGAACATCGGCTCCGCCGCCCGGGCGATGAAGACCATGGGACTCGTCGATCTGAGGCTGGTGGCGCCCGAGCGCTTTCCCGCGACCGAGGCGACGATGCTGGCGGCCGGCGCCGGCGACGTCCTGGAGACAGCGCGTGTGTATCCGGACGTGAGCAGCGCGGTTGCGGACTGCGGTCTCGTGGTCGGCACCACCTCGCGCGCCCGCCACCTGCCGTGGCGCGTGATGGAGCCGCGCGAGGCAGCCCGTGAGGTTGCTGCGGCCGCCCGGTCGAGCCGGGTCGCCATCCTGTTCGGCGCCGAGCGCACGGGACTCTCCAACGAAGACCTCGAGCAGTGCCAGCGGCTGCTCAGCATCCCGACCGGTTCGAACTACGCGTCGCTCAATGTGGCGATGGCCGTGCAGGTGGTCGCCTACGAGGTGCTGCTCGCGCTGCGCGCGAACACCGCTGAAGGCGCCCCGAGCGGCCTCCGGCTCGCGAGCGCACTCGAGATGGAGCGCTTCTATGCGCATTTCGAGCAGGTGCTCGACGAGATCGGCTTCCGCGACCGCACGGGCGAAGGCCACCTGATGGCGCGCCTGCGGCGGCTCTTCAACCGCACCGTGCTCGACGAGAACGAGGTCCACATCCTGCGCGGCATCCTCACCTCCGTGCAGGGACGGCGCCGCCGTGCCGGCGAACCGCATCTGCCGAAGGCGGGTGACTTGCCGTGAGCCGCATCATCTACCTGGACAACGCGGCCACCACTCCGATGGATCCGCGGGTGATCGAGGCAATGCTCGAGTGCTGCGGGCCGGACGGTGACTTCGCCAACCCCTCGGCGGTAGCCCATGCACCTGGACGGCGCGCGCGCGCGCGTGTCGAGCAGGCGCGCGCGGAGGTGGCGCAACTGGTCGGCGCCGCACCCGAGCAGGTTGTCTGGACGTCGGGCGCAACCGAGGCCGACAACCTGGCGCTGTTCGGCGCAGCGCGGTTCCACCGCTCGCGCGGCCGCCACATCGTCACGTCGCGTACGGAGCACCCAGCCGTGCTCGATCCCTGCCGGCAGCTCGAGCGCGAGGGCTTCGAGGTGACGTACCTGCGGCCGGGCCCGGACGGCATCGTCGCGCCCGCCGAGGTCGAGGCCTCCCTGCGGCCTGACACGGTTCTCGTGTCGCTGATGCACGTGAACAACGAGACCGGGGTCGTGCAGGACGTGGGCCAGGTCGGCCGCCTGTGCCGCCCGCGGGGCGTGCTGCTGCACGTCGACGCCGCGCAGGGCGCGGGCAAGCTTGCGCTCGACGTCACGCGCGACTGCATCGACCTGCTGTCACTCACGGCGCACAAGCTGCACGGGCCGAAGGGCATCGGCGCGCTGTGCGTGCGGCGCGAGCCGCGCCTCGGGCTCGTGCCGCTGCTGTACGGTGGCGGGCAGGAGCGTGGCCTGCGCTCCGGCACGCTGCCCACCCACCAGATCGTCGGCATGGGCGCGGCTTTCCGCATCGCGGCCGCAGCGATGGAGAGCGAGCCGCCGCGAATCGCCGCCCTGCGCGAGGTGCTCTGGGCCGGGCTCCGCGACCTGCCGGGGACCGAGCTGAACGGCCATCCCGAGCGGCGCGTCTGCGGCATCCTGAGCGTCAGCTTCGACGCAGTGGAGGGAGAGAGCCTGCTCTTCGCGCTTGCCGACCTCGCCGTCGCCTCGGGCTCGGCCTGCGCGACCACCAGCGCGGAGCCGTCGTATGTCCTGCGTGCGCTCGGGCGCAGCGACCGACTCGCCCAGAGCACGCTGCGGCTGAGCCTCGGTCGATTCACGACGCGCGACGAAGTCGCCATCGCGGCGGGACGCATCCGTGAGGAGGTCGCGCGGCTGCGAAATATCGCGCCGCGGCCGGCTGCGGGCGGGCGTCCATGAGCGGGGACGATCCCCGCTACGGCGCGGAGGTCTGCCGGCGCATGCAGGAGTTGCCGGGGGCGGGCGACCTGCCAGCCGGAGGCGTCACGGTCGTCGGGCGAGCGGGTGATCGCGAGCAGGGCGCCGAGGCGCGGTTCGAATTCGGACTCGAGGGCGGGCGGGTCGCCGACGTGCGATTCCGCGCGTTTGGCTGCCCGCATTTCATCGCCACGGCTTCGTGGCTCTGCGAGCGCCTGCGCGGCGAGGAAAGGGCCGGACTCGAGGCATGGGACTGGCGCGAGGCGGTCGATGCGCTCGAGGTGCCGGCCGCCAAGTTCGGGCGGCTGATCACGCTTCAGGATGCCGTTCGCGACGCGGCCCGGAACTGGCCGGGCGGGGCCCGGTCTACCGTGTAGAATCCGCCGCAGCCATAAGGAGCTTTCGACGCAGCCATGCCAGTCTCCCTCACACCGTCGGCCGCCGAGCGCGTGCGCAGCTTCCTCGCCCAGCGCGGGCACGGGGTGGGCCTGAGGCTGGGGGTCAAGAAGACCGGCTGCTCGGGCTACGCCTATCTCGTGAACTACGCCGAGGAGGTCGGCGCCGCCGACGTCGTGTTCGACTGCGGCGGGGTGAAAGTCATCGTCGACAAGGAAAGCCTGCGCTTCGTCGACGGCACCGAGATCGACTTCGTGCGCCAGGGCCTCAACGAGGCCTTCAAATTCCACAACCCGAACGTCCAGGGCGAGTGCGGCTGCGGCGAGAGCTTCAACGTCTAACTGCCTGCGGGCATTGAATATTCTTGGCTCGCGGCAGCGCCGCGAGTATACTCCCGCGTCCCACCTCGAGGTTGGCCCCGGCCGGACCCGCGCTCGCGCGGGTCCTTAGGTCTTCGGGCCCCTTTTATTGCATCATCGAGAGGAATCGCATGGCCGTCGAACGCACCCTGTCCATCGTCAAGCCCGATGGAGTCCGCAAGAACGTCATTGGCGAGGTCTACCGCCGCTTCGAGCGAGCGGGGCTCCGCATCGTTGCTGCGCGCATGATGCATCTTACCCAGGCGCAGGCCGAGGGGTTCTACGCGGTGCACCGCGAGCGGCCGTTCTTCCGCGACCTCGTTTCGTACATGACCTCGGGCCCGGTGATCGTGCAGGTGCTCGAGGGAGACAACGCCGTGGCGAAGAACCGCGAGATCATGGGCGCCACCGACCCGAAGAAGGCGGCGCCGGGCACCATCCGCGCGGACCTCGCTGACAGCATCGAAGCGAATACCGTGCACGGCTCGGACAGCCTGGAGAACGCGGCGCGCGAAGTGGCCTACTTCTTCGCCGAGACCGAGATCTGCCCGCGCTGACCGGCGCCAAGGAACCCGGCGCGTCGCCGCTGTCAAATGAAGTCATGGATGAGATCTCCACACCGAAAACGAACCTGCTCGGCCTGACGCGGGCCGGCCTGGAGGAATTCGTCCTCGGCATGGGCGAGAAGCCGTTCCGCGCCCGCCAGCTGATGAAGTGGATCTACCGGCGGGCGGTGGGCGATTTCGAGTCCATGACCGACCTCGGCAAGGAATTCCGCCAGCGTCTCGCGGCGGTCGCCGAGATCCGTACGCCCGAGGTGATGGTTGCCCAGGCGTCGAAGGACGGCACCCGCAAGTGGCTGCTCAGGCTCGAGAGCGGGCAGGCCATCGAGACGGTGTTCATCCCGGAGCCGGGCCGCGGCACGCTGTGCATCTCGAGCCAGGTCGGCTGCACCATGGACTGCACGTTCTGCTCCACGGCGCAGCAGGGCTTCAATCGCAATCTCGAGACGGCCGAGATCGTCGGCCAGGTGTGGCTCGCGAACCGCGAGCTCGGCTATTCCCCGGACGGCGACCGCGTGATCACCAACGTGGTGTTCATGGGCATGGGCGAGCCGCTCGCGAACTATCGCAACGTCGTTCCCGCCGCCGAGGTCATGATGGACGACCTTGGGCTCGACCTCTCGCGCCGCCGCGTCACCGTCAGCACCTCGGGGCTGGTGCCGCAGATGATCCGCATCGCGGACGAGACCAACGTGGCGCTGGCGGTCTCGCTGCACGCGCCCAACGACGAACTGCGCAGCGAACTCGTGCCCATCAACCGCAGGCACCCGATCGCGGACCTGCTCGACGCCTGCTGGCACTACGTCGAGAAGCAGAATGCACGCAGCGTGACGTTCGAGTACGTCATGCTCGACGGCGTGAACGACCATCCGGCGCACGCGCGCGAGCTCGTGGCCCTGCTGCGCGGACGGCCGGCGAAGGTAAACCTGATCCCCTTCAATCCTTTCCCCGGCACGCAGTACCGCCGTTCGTCCGAGGAGGCAATCGAGCGCTTCCGTGACATCCTCGTGAAGGGTGGCGTCATGGCCACGATTCGGCGCACGCGTGGCGACGACATCGACGCGGCCTGCGGACAGCTGGTCGGGCGCGTCAACGACCGGACGACGACGCGCCTCGGGCAGAAACTCTTTCCAGTGACGGTGGTGCAGGCATGAAGCGAATCCGACTCACGCTCGCGGCCGCCGCCACGCTGCTGCTCGCGGCCCAGCCTGCGCTCCCGGCCGAGAAGTCGATGAACCGCGAGGAGCGCGCGCGGGCCGCGCTCGTGAATACGCAGCTCGGCATGACCTACATGCGGCAGGGCAACCTGCCGGCGGCGCGCGACAAGATCGAGAAGGCGCTGGCGCAGTACCCGAACACGGCCGATACGCAGATGGCGGCTGGCTTCCTCTACGACCGTCTCGGCGACGCGCGCAAGGCCGTGTCGCACTACGAGCAGGCGGCCCGTCTCGGCAAGGACAACCCCGACGTCCTGAACAACGTCGCGGTCTACCTGTGCCGCAAGGGCGACAAGAAGCGCGGCGTGGGCTACTTCATACAGGCGGCTGAGAGCCCCCTCTACAGTACGCCCGAGGCCGCGTACACGAATGCCGGTCGCTGCGCCCGCGCCGACGGGCGCACGAAGGACGCGGAGGGATATTTCCGCAAGGCACTCGCGGTCCGCCCCGACCTGCCGGACGCCCTCCTGCAGCTCGCGGACCTGCAGCACGAGTCCGGCAACGACCAGTCGGCGCGCGCGTTCGTGCAGCGCTACAACGCCGCCGTGACGCCCACGGCCGAGTCGCTCTGGCTCGGCTACCGCATCGAGCGCGCACTCGGCGACGCAGTGCAGGCGCAGGATTACTCCCGGCGGCTGAAGAAGGACTTCGCGATGTCCGCCCAGGTGAACCAGTTGCTCGAGGCGGAGCAGGCGGAGCAGTGAGTGGGTCGGGCGCAGAGGCGGCCGCCGAGCGCCCGGACGGCATGGGGGCACGGCTCAGGCGCGAGCGTGAGCGACGCGATCTGACCGAGCAGCAGGCTGCCGAGCAGCTCAATCTCGACCCGTCCGTGATCCGCGCCCTCGAGGCGGACGACTATGCCGCGCTCGGCGTGGCCGTGTTCGCCAAGGGCCACCTGCGCCGTTTCGGCGCCCTGCTCGGCATCCCCGACGCCGAGCTGCTCGAGGCCTTCGAGCAGTCGCGCGAGCAGTTGCACGAACCGACGCTGGTGCCGAGGTCGCGCGAGGAGATGATGCCGGTGCGCGCGCGGCCGAAGTGGCCGTGGGTCGTGGGCAGCGTAGCGCTGTTCCTGCTGGTCGCCGCGGCCATTGCCTACCTGTCCGAGTACGGACTGGGGTTGCCGGGCCGCCCGGCCGCGCTCGCGGTGCCCTCGGCCATCGAGACCCTGCAGCCGACGGCCACGCCACCGGCCGGAACCGCAGCGTCCTCCACGGAAGGTGTCGCCGCGTCTGGTCCGGGAGCGGCGGAAGCGGGCGTCCCCGTGGCCGTCCAGCCGGGGCAGGTCGGCCTGCAGGTGAGCTTCGTGGCGGACTCCTGGGTCGAGATCTTCGACGGCTCGGGCAGGGCGGTCCTGTACGATCTCGGGCAGGCGGGAACGCAGCGCACGATCGCGGCGACCGCTCCGCTGAGCGTCACGTTCGGCAACGCGGCGGCCGTGGCACTGCGGGTGAACGGGCAGGCCGTGGCCGTGCCGCCGCCGCCGGCCGGACAGACCGTGGCGAGATTCAGCATCGGCCCGGACGGGTCGCTGCACTGACACTGGCGCATCCCCATGAGCGAAACCATCCAGCCGATCCGCGGCATGAACGACGTGCTGCCGGGCGATTCTGGCGCCTGGCAGGTGCTCGAGCGCGTCGCGCGCGAGACCTTCGCGGAGTACGGCTACCGCGAGATCCGCCTGCCGCTGCTCGAGAAGACCGACCTGTTCAAGCGCTCGATCGGCGAGTTCACCGACATCGTCGAGAAGGAGATGTACACCTTCGAGGATCGTGGCGGCGACTCGCTCACGCTGCGTCCCGAGGCGACCGCGGGCATCGTGCGTGCGTGCATCACGAACGGACTGCTGCACAACCAGCGCCAGAAGGTCTGGTGCATGGGTCCGATGTTCCGCTACGAGCGGCCGCAGAAGGGCCGCTACCGGCAGTTCCACCAGATCGACGTCGAGGCGCTCGGCTTCCCTGGACCCGACGTGGATGCCGAGCTCATCATGATGTCGGCGCGCATCTGGCGTCGGCTCGGCCTCGAGGGGCTGAAGCTGAACCTCAATTCCCTCGGCACGCCGCAATCGCGCCGGGTCTACCGCGAGAAGCTCGTCGAGCATTTCCGCCGCCACGAGTCCACGCTGGACGAGGACAGCCTGCGGCGCCTGGGCGGCAATCCGCTGCGAATCCTCGACACCAAGAACCCGGCGATGCGCGAAGTCGTGGCCGGCGCCCCGTTGATCACCGACCACCTCGACCCGGAGTCGGACGGGCACTTCGCCCGGCTGCGGGCCGAACTCGACGCCGTCGGTATCCCCTACGTATTGAATCCGCGCCTGGTGCGTGGGCTCGATTACTATTCGCGTACCGTGTTCGAGTGGGTCACGAGCGACCTGGGCTCGCAGGACGCGGTGTGCTCGGGCGGCCGGTACGACGGGCTCGTCGCGCAGCTCGGCGGCGAGGCGGTGCCGGCGATCGGCTGGGCGCTCGGCGAGGAACGCATCGTCGAGCTGATGCGGCTCAAGCAGCTCGCCGGCAACGAGTCGGCGCCGGACGTCTACCTGGTGCTGGCGGGCGCAGCCGCCGAGGGCCTGGGGCTCAGGATTGCCGAGCAGTTGCGCGACGCCGTGGCGGGCCTGAAAGTCGAGACCAATTGCGGTGGCGGCGGCTTCAAGTCGCAGCTGAAGCGCGCCGATCGCAGCGGCGCGCGATACGCGGTCATCCTTGGCGACGAGGAAGTGGCGCGTGGCGTGGCGGCCGTGAAGGCCTTGCGGGATGAATCCGGGCAGCGCGAGGTGCCGCTCGCGGGCCTGGCTGCCGAACTGGCGAATACGATGGAGTCCGTGAAGTGGAAGACCTGAACGACAACGAACGCGAAGAACAACTGCGCCGCTGGTGGGGCGAGAACTGGCTGTGGATCGTGGGCGGCATCGTGCTCGGCCTCGCGCTGCTGGGCGGCTGGCAGTACTGGCAGCAGACCCGCGTGCAGTCCGCCGAGCAGGACGAGGCTTCCTACCTCTCCGTCCTCGAGGCCCTCGGGCAGAACCAGCTCGAGCAAGCGGTTGCCCGCGCCAAGGAACTGCGCGACCGGCGACCCGGCTCGCCCTACGCCGACCAGGCCGACCTCGCGCTCGCGCGCATGGCCGTGGACCGGCGCGAACTCGACGACGCGGCGCAGCGCCTGCGTGCCGTCATGGAAGGATCGAAGGACGCCGAGCTGCGCGCGGTCGCGCGCACCCGGCTGGCGCGCGTGCTGCTCGAGCAGGGCAAGCACGACGATGCGCTGGCTTTGCTCGACCCTGCCGCGGCGGGCGCCTTCGCGGCCCTGTATCGCGAGGTCCGGGGCGATGCGTACGCGGCCAAGGGAGATTCCAAGGCGGCGGCGAGCGAATACGAGGCGGCCCTGGCCGCCGGCGAGGACGCCGGTATCGACCGTGCCTACGTCGAACTGAAACGCGATGCGCTGCCCGTCGCGGCGGTAACTGCGCCACCGGCCGCGGCCGAGGCGCCGCGCCCATGAGCAACCGGGGTTGCCTGGTCTTCCTCGCCGCGCTTGCGGTGCTGGCCGGCTGCAGCAAGGACAAGGAGGTCGCGCCGCCCGCCGAACTGGTGGACATCGAGGCCAAGCTCCGGGTCGAGGAGATCTGGTCATCCGGCGTGGGCGGTGGCGAGGAAGACCTGCGCCTCGCGCTCGGGCTCGCGGGCGATGCCGAGACGGTGTACGCGGCCTCGCGCAAGGGCGACGTACGCGCGCTCGACGCGGCCAACGGGCGTGTCCGCTGGCGAACCGACGTCGGCCTCGCGTTGTCGGCCGGCCCCGGCTTCGGCAGTGGCCTGGTCGCCGTCGGCACCAACGATGGTGACCTGGTCGCGCTCGAGTCGGCCACCGGCAAGCAGCGCTGGAAGGCCAAGGTCGGCGGCGAGGTCCTGGCGGCACCGCTGGTCACCGCGGACCGGGTCGTCGTCAGGACGGTCGACGGACGCCTGCGCTCGCTCGCGGCCAGCAACGGGCAGGAGCAGTGGGTGGTCGAGGAACTCGTGCCGCGACTTTCCCTGCGCGGCACGTCCGCGCCGGTCCTCGCGGGAGATGCCGTGATCTGCGGATTCGACAATGGCAAGGTGATCGCCGTCGCGTTGGCGTCGGGCGACCTGCTGTGGCAGTCGCAGGTCAGCACGGCGCGCGGGCGCACTGAACTCGAGCGCCTGTCGGACGTCGACTCCGCCGTGCGGGTGTCGGGCGCCGACGTCTACGCCGCGGGCTACCAGGGCCGCGTCGCGATGCTCGCGCTCGACAGCGGGCAGGTCTGGTGGGGGCGCGACATGTCGAGCTACCGCGGCCTCGCGATCGACGACGAGCGGGTCTACGTGGCGACGTCGGACGGCGACGTAGCCGCACTGCGTCGGCGCGACGGCACGGTGGTCTGGCAGCAGGAAGGGCTCAAGCGCCGCGGCCTCGGCACGCCTGCGGTCGTGGGCAACGCGGTCGTCGTCGGCGACTACGAGGGCTACCTGCACTGGCTCGACCGTGACACGGGCAAGTTCGTGGCGCGCGAGCATCCGGGAAGGGCGCGCATCTCCGGAGCACCGCTGGTCGCGGGCGATCGCACGTTCGTGATGGACGAGGCCGGCGAGGTCGTCGCCTATCGGAGCGGGGACGCGACGGAGCGCTGACCGTGCTGCCCGTCGTCGCACTGGTCGGGCGCCCCAACGTCGGCAAGTCCACGCTGTTCAACGCGCTGACGCGCACGCGCGACGCGCTGGTCGCCGACGTGCCCGGGCTCACGCGCGACCGCAAGTACGGGTATGCCCGCGTGGCCGGCCACATCTGCGTGGTGGTGGATACCGGCGGGCTCGTCGAGACCATGCAGGGCATCGAGCGCCTGATGGCCGAGCAGACGCTGAAGGCTGTCGAGGAAGCCGACCGCGTGCTGCTCGTCGTCGATGCGCGCGAGGGCTGCACGCCCACCGACCAGCACGTCGCCGACATCCTGCGTCGCGCCGGCAAGACGGTGCTCGTCGTCGCCAACAAATCCGAGGGCCTCGACCCGGACATGGCGGGTGCCGATTTCCACCAGCTCGGCTTCGGCACGCCCATCGCGATTTCCTCCGCGCACCTGCAGGGCATCGAGGACCTGATGGAGCAGGCGCTGGCCGGTATCGAACCGGCGACGGTCGCGGAAGGCGCGGCGACCGACGGCAAGGAGATCCGCGTGGCCGTGGTCGGCCGGCCGAACGTCGGCAAGTCCACCTTGATCAACCGACTGCTCGGCGAGGAGCGCCTGGTTACGTTCGACGAACCGGGCACCACCCGCGACACCGTGTTCGTGCCGTTCGAACGCGACGGCCAGCGCTACACGCTGATCGACACCGCGGGCGTGCGCCGCCGGGCCCGCGTCAGCGACAAGGTCGAGAAGTTCAGCATCGTGAAGACGCTGCAGGCCATCGAGCAGGCCAACGTCGTGATCGGTGTCGTCGACGCGCACGACACGATCGCCGAGCAGGACGCGAGCCTGCTCGGGCTGATCGCGGAGCAGGGGCGGGCGCTGGTGATCGCGGTCAACAAGTGGGACGGCATCGCACCCGACCAGCGCGAGGCGATCCGCGACGGGCTCGACCTGCGGCTCGACTTCCTCGGCTTCGCCCCCGTGCACTTCATCTCGGCGCGCCACGGCACCGGCGTCGGCGAGCTGATGGTCACGGTGCGCGCCGCCTACCAGGCGGCGATGAAGGAGTTGCCCACCAAGGACCTCACGCGCGCGCTCGAGCAGGCCATCGCCATGCACCAGCCGCCGCTGGTGCGCGGCCGGCGCATCAAGCTGCGCTACGCGCACCAGGGCGGGCGCAACCCGCCGGTGGTGGTGATCCACGGCAACCAGACCCAGCACGTGCCGGACGCCTACCGGCGGTTCCTCGAGAACCACTTCCGCCAGACCTTCCGGCTGAAGGGAACGCCCATGCGCATCGAGTTCCGGACCGACGAGAACCCGTTCGCGGGGCGGCGCAACGTGCTCACGCCCCGGCAGGAGCGCAAGCGCAAGCGCCTGGTCAGCCGTCGCAAGGAAGGCCGCGGCAAGCGCTGAACGGCCGGCGCGCGTTTCGCTAATAACCAACGCTTCTGAAGCGCTATCCTCTGGCACTTATTCCCTCGGGAGAACCCGGGCTTAGACTGCCCGCCATGGCCATGGCACTCGCCCGTACACCGCCGTCCGCCCCCCACGAGATGCCGGCACGCCGTTTCGCGCAGCTGGATGCGCCGCTGCGCCTGTATCGCGGGGGCATGATCGAGCAGCCGGTGGTGGCCTACGAATGCTGGGGCCAGCCGAACGAGGCGCGGGACAACACGGTCCTGATCTTCACGGGCCTGTCGCCGTCCGCGCACGCGGCTTCCTCGCCGGAGGACCCGAAGCCGGGTTGGTGGGAGCCGATGATCGGCGAGGGCCGCCCGATCGACACGCGTCGTTTCTTCGTGGTCGCGGTGAACTCGCTCGGCAGCCCGTACGGCTCGTCGAGTCCGCTGTCGATCGACCCGGGCACCGGGCGGCCCTACCGGGTCGACTTTCCGGAGATCGCGGTCGAGGACATCGCGACGGCCGGCCGCGAGGCCCTGCGCACGCTCGGCATCCGCCGCGTCGCCGCCGTCGTGGGTCCCTCGCTTGGCGGCATGGTCGTGCTCGCCTACTGCGCACTGTTCCCGGACGAGGTGGACAACCTCGTGACGATCTCAGGCGCAGCGCGGGCGACGCCCTTCGCGATCGCGCTGCGCTCGCTGCAGCGTGAGACGGTGCGCGGCGATCCGGCCTGGCACGGCGGCAGCTATTCCGCGGGGCGCGGTCCGCGCCAGGGCCTGAGGCTCGCGCGCAAGCTCGGCACGATCACCTACCGGTCGCCGCAGGAGTGGCAGCAGCGATTCGGCCGCAGGCGAGTCGCGGAGCCCTCGGGGCTGCCGGGCGACTTCCGCCCGCAGTTCGAGGTGGAGTCCTATCTGGAGCATCAGGCGCAGCGGTTCGCGGACACCTTCGATGCCAACTGCTACCTGTACCTGTCGCGCGCCATGGACCAGTTCGACCTCGCGGAGCACGGCGGCGGCTCGCTTGCCGCCGCGTTCGCGAAGTTCCGCGTCAAGCGCGCACTGGTGCTTGGCGTCGAGACCGACATGCTCTTCACCATCGACCAGCAGCGCGAGATCGCCGAGCAGCTGCGCGCCACCGGCGTCGAGGTCGAGTTCCACGCCTTCCCGTCGCTGCAGGGCCACGATGCGTTTCTCGTGGACCACGAGCGGTTCGGGCACGCGCTGGAGGAATTCCTGGGAGGAATTCCTGCGAGTGACTAGCAGTTGGCGGTTGGCGGTTGGTGGGGACGAAGTGGCCGGCATCGCCGGCCATTTTCTTGGTCTTTCGCCAAGTGCTCGGACCCCACCTGTCGCTCAGCCCGCTGACGATACTGATCTCAGCGCCGCGCTGCCTTGGATCGACACGCCGGGCTTCCGCGTCAGCGCGCCGGAAACCCGGATGATGCGCAGCAAAGCGACTCCCGACGTGTCGGCAGACGCGGTTCGATACACGCAATGGATCTGCCGTCATTGCGCATTGCGGGCAGCATCCTCCCGGGTGAGCCTAGTGCGTGGGATGGATTCCGCGTGCACAAGGACGACTCGAGACACCCATGATCACCACAAGACTGAACCGGCGGATCGGTGTCACCGTTCTCGCGATTCTGCTCAGTCTCGCGCTTGTCCCAGCCGTTGGAGCTGAAGGCACCATCTACAAGTGGAAAGACAAGGAAGGCAACGTCCACTACACGGACTGTCCGCCACCCCCGGGCTGCAAGGCCGAGACGGTTGCGACGGAGCCGGTACCCAGCGAGCAGCAGATCAGGCAGGCCCAGGAGCGCCTTGACAAGCTGCTCGCGGAGCAGGAGGAAAGCGCCGCCGGCCGCGAGCAGGAGCGGTTGGAACGTGAAAGCCAACAGGTCGCCGCCATGCAGGTAGCCGTTGCGCGCAAGCGTGCCTGCGTTGCGGCGCAGCAGAACCTATACGCCCTGCTGATGAACCGCCCTGTGTATTCCATAAACGAGGAAGGCGAGCGCGAGTTCCTCGACGACGCTGCCCACAAGGCGGAGATCAAGCGCCAACGGCAACTGATCCAGGACAACTGCGACAACGAGTAGCCTGTCGGTTGGGGTGCCTGGTCCACCGGCTCACTTCGAATCCTCATTCTTGGAATCGGATCACGCGGCCGTGCGCCAGTCGATCAAGATGACCGCGTTCGGCAGCTCCCATCTCGTCACGGAGCGGCGGAGAATGTCACCAAGTCGCGGCCGGTCTTGTTCCAAGACTTGAGCAACGCGTCCGTGCCGGACCGGGTGCGCAACTCGTGTTCTTCCGGTGTTAAGAATACTGGCATCAGAAAGTGCAACTTCTGACCGCGGAACGTAAAGATCTCATCTAGTCGCGCGAGGGGTGAGCTGTATTCGACCGGCACCATCATGGCCCCGACCCTGCCATTCTCGGCCATGTAGTTTTCGTTGTAGAGCTCGATAAACTCGTACTCGCCGATAGGCATGACGCATCGTTCGTACTTCTCCATGTTCGCCAACAGTCGGCCCATCTTAGCGAATTCGGCGTCGGTGACCGTTACGAAAGCATGCGGAGTCGATTCCGGGAGATTAAGGATCAAGCGCTCGACATCGCCACCCGTATCTCTAACCCGGGCGGCTGCGATCACATAACGATGATCGGCGCCAGCCAGGGCGAACTCCCGCAGCTCAGCACTTGGATGCACCGGACACCTCGTCAGCACATGGTCAAGTGTGGCGTTCTGCAAGGGCGACAAAGTTATGGTGGTCGACATTCGACTCAATGCCTGTCCCTGTCCCTCTTCAAGGGCGGTACCCAACCGCCGTCGCCAGGTTCAATGGAGAGCGGCCTGGTGCCTTTTTCGCCCAGACCGTTGCATGCCGGACAGGCGGTCGTCAAGTTCTCGTCCTTGACCAGGTCCCTTGCCGCCTGATCGGCAGTTTTCTCTCCAGCGTTTACTCTGCCCGCTTCCTCAGCCACAGAGGTCTTATGATCAACTTGGCTGCCGTCGTTACCGCAGTAGGTGCAGGTGTTGTTGTCGCGCTTTAGAACCTGCTCCCGTTTCCGATCGAAGTCTTTACGTTGCATCCGGCGCAACTCTTTCGCTGTGATCCGCGCTACGTCTCGCGCCCGTTCGTATGTCTTGGCCGGATTGATCAGCCCCTTGCCGGTCTCAATCAGCGCCGAGCCAATGTCCGCCTCTCCGGTCGTCAAATACTGGAATGTAACCTCCAGCCCGAAATCCACCAGCGCCTTGGCCAGGAAATTCGCCGCTTGGCCAGCCGGATCGGTCTTGTTCAGCGGGTCATTGCCGACGTACGCATAGAGGTTGATGTCATCCTCGTACCCGACCGGGT
>CAVZTF010000005.1:0-122413 GCA_963778185.1 uncultured Gammaproteobacteria bacterium
AGCTCCTGCGTATTGCCATAGCCAACGGCTTGTATTATTCGGGCCTCCTTTGGATATACGCCGCGATCCCAAGCTTCATCGTCGCGTCGTCGTCTTGATGTACCACCGCGTGCTTCCAGCCGGCGCGGACACCTTTTCCGATGAAGGCATCATCGTCACGCCCGACACGTTCGCTCGGCACTTGGGCTTTCTGCGCCGTTACTTTCGACCGTTGAACCTCGAACAGTTGACGAATGCGCTGCGGCCGGGCACTCGCCTGCCCTCACGAGGGTGCCTGGTCACTTTCGACGACGGCTGGCACGACAACATCACCCACGCCTTGCCGTTGTTGCGCCAGTTCCAGGTGCCGGCGGTCGTCTTTGTGGCAATGGACTACGTGGGAAGCGAATCATGCTTCTGGCAGGAACGGCTGGCGCGCCGAATGGTCGGGGCCGTGGCACGGGGGGGGCTCGCACGCACCCTGGTGGAGGCGCGAACCCTACGCCGGTTTGCACCTGCTGCCTCCAGCGGAGCTCCGTCGCATCGTCCGCTTCGCTGTCACCGGTATGAAGGAGTCGCCGGCCGCCGACGTTGCTCGTTTCGAGCGTGAGCTGAATCAGGCTCTGTCCGGAGCTCGCGAAGAGTCAACGGCCAACGGCGACGATCGCTTCATGGACTGGTCGGACGTCGCCGATTTCGCGCCGCCTTCGCCCCTGGTCGCTGCCGCACATGGCTGCTCGCACGTGCCGCTGACCACAGTTGAGGCATCTGCAAGGCGGAACAGCGTCGGTCGGTGAACTCTCGTCGACGCGTGGAGGCCGCGCTCGGTCGACCGAGTTTCCGCCATTGCGTATCCGAACGGCAATTACGATGACACGGTCGTTCGGTTGACTCGCCAAGCCGGCTATTGCATCGGGTTCACGACACAGCGCGGACTGGTGGCCGAAGGCGATGACGCCCACCGGGCCCTTCGACCGACTGAACGTGCACGAGTCGTCCACTCGCTCCGTGCCGGAGTTTCTGTGCCTCATCTTGGGTGTGTTTCACAAATGGCCTCGACAGGTCTAGGAAACCGCGAGGCGATGCGCATACTCGTTACTGACAGCGATCGAGCCGTTCGCACTTGCGGCCACGCGGGCGCTCGGCCGCGACGGTCACGAGGTGATTGCCGCGGGCATCACCATCCTTCGCTGGCGTCGGTGGGCCGCTATTGTCGCGGCTTCGAGAGCCTATTCGACATCCGGGGTCCAGTCCGGACGACTTCGTCGGCCACCCTGGTCGCTATTGTGCGACCGCCGGACGATCGATTCTGCTGTTGCCGATGACGGAGATCACGACGCTGCTGGCGACGGAGCATCGAGCTTTTACCGGCCAGTTGCCGCCTGCCGTTTCCGGAGGCCCGGACGTGGCCGCGCGTCGAACAAGTCCCTCGTCGTGGCCTTGGCCGAAGAGCTGGGAGTTCCAACACCACAGACATTCGTCGTGCACTCGGCGGAGCAAGGGGTGGACACCGCACATGAACTGCCGTTCCCGGTGGTCGTTAAGCCAGCTCGGTCGCGGGTCCGTACGGGATCGGAATGGCTTCTTGACCGGGGTCAGTTATGCATCGGACTCGCCGACGTTGCGGCAGATTCTCAGTCGACCTGCCGCCGCCACGTACCCGGTGCTGCTGCAGGAGCGGATCGAAGGCCCGGGTCGCGGCCTGTTCGCATGTTTGATCACCGCGTCGGCCTATCGCGCTGTTTGCTCATCGGCGATTGCGCGAAAAACCTCCTTCGGGCGGCGTCAGCGTGCTCTGCGAAAGCACGCCGCTCGATCCGTCGCCGTCGAGTACGGCGACTCGTCTTCTGTCGCGATCTGGGCTGGCAGGGCGTGGCCATGGTGGAATTCAAGCAGGATTCCCGCGACGGTGTCGCTGCGTCTCATGGGAATCGACGCGTCGCTTCTGGGGCTCACTGCAGTTGGCGATCGATGCGGGCGTTAATTTCCGTGATCCTGCCGGATCGCCGCCCTGGGCAAGCTCCTGCAGGTCGCCGGCCGGGTATCGCGTGGGCGTGCGTACGCGCTGGCTCGCCGGCGACTTCGATACGTTGATCATGCTGTTGACGCGGTCGCGCCGCACGCTGTCCTTGCCGTCGTCCATCCCGGTCGTCGGGTGGCGCTCCGCAGTTTCTGCGTCTGTGGCAACGGGATCTTCACTACGAGGTCGAACGTCTCGACGACCCGACACCTAGTGCGCTCGAGTGGCGCCGTCGCCTGTTGGTCGGTGAAGTCGTGCAGCGTGCCATCGCGCGGTGCGATTTGAGATCATCGGCCAACCTGCGGTGCACAGCCGCAGGCGGCGCAGTATGCGCCTCGCTGCGACCTTCTCATCCCGCCCGTAGGGGTCTGGTATTTCAACGGGGCCGTCGTCCAAGCGCCCGAGCCAGACTAGCCGATTCGCCGGGTCGCCCCAATCAATTGCAGGGCCTGCCAGTTGTGTCTGTTCATCAGCACTATGACGTCCGCCCATGTCACGTCCGCAGGTTCGAGCTACGATCGACAGGTGCCCGGATAGGTCGAGATCGTGCGCCTTGCTCATTTCGACGTGTGAGGAGGGCTGGCGCGACCGCGCGCGGGTGAAATCCAGCGGAGCGAACGTCGAGTCTACCGCCACATGCCAGACTCAGGTACGCGGCGACGAACGGGCTTCGATAGATGTTGCCGTAGCAGACGACTAGATACGCGGCGGACCGGGGTTGCGCCGAGGTTGGCGACGCGTGTCACGGAGCGACCGCAACGACGCCTGTTGGCATTCCATCGCCAGCGACCGCGGTCTGTAAACTTTCTGCAGCAAGTGCACCATGTCCTCAATAGACCTTCTTCGCGATGATGCCTTCCGAGTCTACTCAGCTCCTGACTTAGGACTCTGACCGCGCCCTGTGAGAACGACGCCGCAGGATTCGCCGGTATAGTGCGTTATCCTCTCCCGGACCCAATTGCGGCCAACGGAGTGCCGCGGAATGCCAGTGGATGCCGATGCCCCGACAAGAGCCCAGGACCACGCTGCAGGACATGGAGGTTCATTCGGTCTGGGTTCGGCAATTCCGCACCGGCGAGAATGCCGCCTTCTACAAGCTTGCGTTCGACTACATTGCCTCGGTCTTCGGCCCGCCCGACGACGACCTGGTCGTGATGCTGGCTGCGGCTCGGGCACGAAGTCGTTCGAGCTGGCACGTCGCGGTTACCGCGTCCGGGCGCTCGACTTCTCTGCGACAATCCTCGAACAGGCGCGCGCTGCTGCTGCGGAGCAGGGTTATTCGAACTATTACAGCTTCGGCCAGGGCGACCTGACCGCGCTCTCACTGCCCTCCTGCAGCGTCCGTCGGCGGTCTGCTGGGGCGTACTGATGCACGTGCCGGACATCGGCGCGGCCGTGGCCGAGTTGGCCGCGTCATCGCCCCCGGCGGCACGCTGGTTGTCAGCGAGGGAAACATGCGGTCCCTGCAGGCGGTGGCTCTGCGGTGGCTAAAACGACTGCTAGGCCGCGAACGCGCAGAAATCCTGCGCACACCCGCAGGCATCGAATTCTGGGAGGAGACGAGCACGGCGCGGCTGATGACGCGACAGGCCGACATTCACTGGCTCATCGCCGAGTTCCAGCGCCACGGCCTGGAACTGGTCGAGCGTCGCGCCGGTCAGTTCTCGGAGATCTATGTTCTGCTGCCAGCTCGCCCGCTGCGCGCAATCGTGCACGCATGCAACAACTTCTGGTTCCGATGGATCGGAGCCGCCGGCCCGGCCTACGGCAACATTCTAGTTCTGCGCCGCTCCAGCGGGCCGGACTGATGCGGGGGCGCGGCCGGGAGCGCGCTCCGGGTCTCGACGCGCTGACCGCCCGCTTGCTCGATTCACTGCTCGTGTCGTAGTTCGGTGGATCAACTAGCCTTGCTAGGGCACCTGCATGCGGCGAATCCGAGGCTCCTTGTTCGGCCACCGCTACGCGCCGCGCCGAAATCATCAATGCGGACAGGACGAACAAGTGCGGATAGTAGGCAACCGATAGGAACGCGCCAGAAATAGCGAAACCAATCATGCTGGCACTCAGCAGGTACAGCAGCCGGTACGAGCCCTTGGGGAAAATCCCCTGCCGCGATCCAGCGACTTGGGCCTCCTGGGCGCGAGACGCGTCTGTTCGCTAGCAGATTGCCGAAGAGTCAACCCCAATAGTGCGACGATGCCGGGCAGCCCAAGTTCACCCAGCACCAAAAAGTACATCGAATGGGCCGTCAGCCAAGGCATATGCTCTTTCGGTCGGTAGTCGTACCGAACGACACTGGAAACATGCCCGCACCGACGCCGATAGTGGGTGGTCGAGGCACATCTGGATTGCGGCCTTCCAGGCTGTGATCCGCCCCATGGCCGAACCATCCTCCTCGTAGGCCGAGATGGTCTGCATTCGATTGAAATACTCGTCGGGTGCGTACGTGAGGATGACGGTTACGGCAACCAACGCCAATGTCAGGGACAAACCCTTGCGCGGACTACGCAACCAAAGGTAGCCGCCGACCGCGGCAAGGCCCAAGAGTACCGCCACGGCTCTGCGTGCCAATCACCGTTAGTACCAACACAGCTAAGCTACTCAACCAGATGACGCGGCGGAGCTTTGAGGTTGACGATAGCGCCAGCTCGATTGCCATCGGGACCAGGATGCAGACGGAGAGCGCAAAGTCGTTGCCGTCCCCTAAGAACGTGCCACCAATGATGTAGTTGCGCTGATGGGGATTCAGTACGGCCGCCGGGTTCATGGCCAGCAGGAATAGGTGGGCCACGACTAGAACTGCGAATACGCCGCGAATTCGATCGGCGTCGTGCAGATGCGAACGATTACGAACGCGAGCAGTAGGTAGCCAAGGACCGTCTTGGCCACCATCGAAGGCATACAGGGTCACTTCGGCGTGCACAAGCGAGAGAGCTATGAGCCCGAAGTACGCAATGATCCACTTGGTGATGGAATCCTGCAGGATCTCCTGGCGCGGCCGCAGGTTTGAAGCGAAGACGCAGACAACCACCAACGCTAGGGGAATCAGGCTGTTGAGTCTCAGCGAGTTGATGCCCGGAAGAAATGCCCCGGGACGTGCGTACTCGAAGAAAATCGCGACCAGCAGCCACCAGTACAGGTATGGCGTCGCAGCAGTCGCAGCGGATTGACCCTGGTCTTGCGGCGTAGGCTCAAGACGCTGCTCACGCCAGTTCCTCGTAGATCTTCGTCTGCGCTTCGGTTCGCGCCGCAAACGAGAACTCTCGCTCGATGCGTTGCCGGCCAGCACGCGCCATCGCGACGAACTGCTCCGGCGCCTCGAGGAATCGCCGCAAGCCCTGCTCCAAGGGCAGGCAAGGAGCGCGGCTCGACCAGCCAGCCGGATACGCCGTGCTCGATCACCTCGGCGCGTGCCGCCGACGTCCGTCGCGACGACGGGCACGCCGAGATAGGCCACTTCCAGCATGACGTTCGGCAGGCCCTCGGTGTAGCTGCTCTGCACCACGAGGTCGGCTGCCAGCATACAGCGCCGGCATGTCCGTCACGTAGCCAAGAAACTCGACGCGGGCCGCGATACCGAGCTCGGCGGCCAGGCGCGTCAGCTCCGCCTCGAGCGGACCAATGCCGGCAAACGCGAGCTGCAGGCCCGGGTATTCCCGGGCCAGCGCGCCACGGCCCGCAGCAGCAGCGTCCTGCCCTTTCTCGGGCGACAGCCGCCCGACGTTGAGCAGGCGCACATCGCCCCGCGGATCCGGCGCGGCGCGGTGCGTCCAGCACCTCCGCGGCCGTACGAATCGATCATCAGGGCATTGTGCAGCACGCGGACCTTGCAGTCGGGCACCCACCACGCCGGCAGGCGACGTCGCATCGCGTGCGAAACCAGGATCACGCGGTCGAAACGGCGCAGCAGCACCCGGTCGGCCAAGACGTATAGACCGTGCCCCGCAGGTCGTTCGCGATCCAGCCGTGCGCGGTGCTGACGAGCTTGACGGGCCGTCGCCGGCGGCACAGCAGCGCCAGCACGTTCGAGCGGAATTCGGAGGTGTGCAGGATGTCGATCTGCAGCCGATCGATCAGGTCGACGACCTTGCGCACCATCGTCCGGCCCGACGCCGCCTCGATCCGCGATCGCGTGCACCGGCAGGCCACGCTCGCGCAGCGCATCGACCAGCGGGTGCGGCTCGCCGGGATCGGACACGAACGCACCGACGTGATAGTCGATCCGCGACCGATCGATGCGCGTCGCAGTCTCGAGGATGGTCCTGCCCGGCCCGTCGACCCACGGCGAGTCGCGCAGGTGCAGCACGCGGATCGGCCGCGATCCCGCCGCCGAGGCGCTCACGCCGGCCTCCGCGTCGGCTCCCAGAGTTCCTGCCGCACGCCCGCGAGCCACATGCAGCAGGGCCTGCCCCGCCGCCGCGTTCACGAGCAGGAAGAACGCGCTCAGGCGCGCCAGCGTGAATCGGCCGGCCGTGTCCGGCCAAGCCAGCGCCGCCAGGGCCATGGCGTAGAACGCGAGCTGGCCATAGAACATGACGGCATAGAAGGGTTGCGCGCGAAGCACGAAGGCCGACACGAGGCACAGCGCCAGCGACACGGGCCCGAGCCACCGCATCAGCTTGTGCGACCAGAGGATGAAGCTGAAGGCCGGATAGCGCAGCGGGATTCAGCAGCGCGGCATTGCCGAACAGCGCCGTGAGACCCCTCAGGAACGTGCGCGCCTTGCGCGAGAACTCCGCCCGCTGGCTCGTCGTGGCCGTCATGGCGCCCCGGGCCGCGGGCTCGCACAGGGCCCGGTGGCCGGACCGAACGGTGTCGAGGACCGACAGGAAATCCGGCGCCATGCCGGGCCGGAAGGGCCGGCACAGCGCCCGCCGCATGCCGTAGAAGCAGCCGCTGGCCCCGGCGATGGAGTGCAGCCGGGCCTCCTCCCGGCGCATGAGCAGCTCCAGGCGGCCGTAGAGCCCCTCGGAGCCGCCGCCTTCGACGTAGTCCTCGCCGGAGACGCAGCCGACCTCCGGGGCCCTGAAGTGGCCTACGAGGCTCGCGAGCGCCCCGCGGTCGAGCAGGATGCCGGCATCGGTGAAGACGACGATCTCGCCGGTGGCCCGCTCGAGCCCCGCGTTCAGGGCCGCCGCCTTGCCGGCACGCGCCGGCAGCGGGTGGATGGCGACCGCGCCGCCACCGCCCTGCGCGGCCCGCTCGAGCGTGTCGTCCGTGCAGCCGTCGCCGATGACGATCACCTGCAGGCGGTCCCGCGGGTAGTCCAGCGCCAGCAGGTTGGCGATCTTGGCCTCGATGCGCCGGGCCTCGTTGTGCACGGGCAGGATGACGCGTGACGCGTCGGGCGGTAGGTCGGCGTCCGGCTGCGGCAGCCGGCGACCGGCCAGTCGGTTCCAGCCGACCAGCAGCGCCGGGTAGATGGCGTACGGGTACGCCACCGCGAGCAGGCTGATCCAGAACAGGGCTTCCACGGGACCCGTCACCTCACGGCGCAGCGTCCGGCTCGCGTCAGAGCGCGAGCTCGGCGACGGGCTCGACCAGCACCGCCTTCGAGTGCAGGTAGCGCGTCGTGCGCCGCTTCGCCTCGATGTCGTCGTAGACGTGCTGGGCCTGCGCCGCGGTGATGCCGAGCGCGGTCGGCGAGCTCGGCCGCCGGCCGGCCGTGGTTCAGCGCCCACAGCGCGATGTCCATCTGCGCGTACGGCAGTGCGAAGTAGAACTCGTCCTGGCCCTGCGCGAGGCTGTAGGTGTCGGTGGTGGGCGTGGCGCTGCAGATCTCGTCCGGCAGCCCCATGTGGCGCGCCAGCGCATAGACCTGCGTCTTGTAGAGGTGCGCGATCGGCTTCACGTCGGCGCTGCCGTCGCCGTTCTTCACGAAGAAGCCCTGGTCGTACTCGAGCCGGTTCGGCGTGCCGACCACGGCGTAGTTGAGCCGATCCGCGTGGAAGTACTCCACCGTCTTGCGGATGCGCTGCTTGAAGTTCGTGGCCGCCACGATCTGCAGGTATTCCTTCAGACCCAGCCGGGCCTGGCGCGTCTCGCCCGACGGCGTCTGCACCACGAGCTGGAAGTGGTTTACGCGCCCTTCGAGGCCGCCGCTGATCACGATCTTGTTCTTCCAGCCCTCGCCGTACTCGGGGAACACCCGCTGGATGGCCTCGTCGCGCCAGCGATAGCAGCCGATGGCCTCGAGCGTCGGGGCGATGTCGAACAGTTCGTAACGGATGCCGAGGTGCTCGGCCAGCATCCGGCCGCGCGTGACGCTGCCGCCCGACGAATCGCGCTCGGGCAGCAGCAGGCCGTAGACGCGCTCGGCACCCAGCGCGCGCACGCTGAGCGCGGCCGACACCGAGCTGTCGATGCCGCCGGACATCGCGACCACCAGCCCGCGGCGCGACAGGTCGCGCGACAGGATTTCCTTCAAGCGCGCCGAGATTCGCTCGATCTCGCGGTCGTAATCGAGCTCGAGCACCTTGGGGCCGAGCGGCAGGTTGGCGGTCGTAGTCATGGATCCTCTATGCGAGTTTGAATCGTCTGAATCTTGCCACTGGAGGTGCGCGGCAGCTCGCGCGCGAACTCCACGATCTTCGGCACCTTGTAGCTCGCCAGGTGCGCCCGACAATGGGCCTTGACCTGCCGCTCGTCGAGCGTGGCGTCCTCTCGAAGCACGATGACGGCCTTGATCGGCCTGGCCGAGCAACTCGTCCGGGGTCGAGGCCACGGCCATCTCGGCGATGCCGGGCAGCATCGCGAGCACCTCCTCGACCTCGAGCGGGCTGACGCGGAACGAACCCACCTTGATCATCTCGACCACGCGGCCGTCGATGTACAGGAACCCGTCCTCGTCGCGATGGCGCGAGGTCGCCGGTGTGCAGCCAGCCGTCCACCACGGCCTGGCGTGTCGCCTCCTCGTCGCGCCAGTAGCCCAGCATGATGTTGGGCCCGCGGGCGCACAGCTCGCCGGTCTGCCCGGGCGGCAGCACCTGGCCATCGCTCGCCGCGCACCTCGATCTCGATGCCCTCGAGCGGCTGCCCGATCGAGCCCAGCTTCTCGTCCAGGCGCTCGGGCGGCAGGTAGGTGAGCCGGGCCGTCGCCTCGGTCTGGCCGTACATGACGAAGAACCGCGCGCTCGGCACCAGCTGGCGCATGCGCTGGATGGCCGCGCGGGTCATCGCGCCGCCGGCCTGGGTGAGGTAGCGCATCGAGCCCAGGTCGAATTCCTCGAGGCGGCAGCGCGACATCAGGATGGCGAAGGTCGACGGCACGCCGGAAAACCCGGTGACCTTCTCCCGTTCGCAGGCGCTGCACGACCCTGAGCGGGTACGCGAGGTTGTCCTCGAGCAGGAGCGTCGCGCCCGCGGCGAGGTGCGTGTGCAGCACCGAGTTGCCGTAGGAGAAATGGAACGGCATCACCGTGAGCCCGATGTCCTCGGGCACCGAGCTTGAGGTAGTCCAGGATCGTGTCGTTGTTGGCCACCAGGTTGCCGTGGCTCAGCATCACGCCCTTGGGTCGACCGGTGGTGCCCGAGGTGTAGAGCAGCATGGCCATGTCGTCGCGGGCCACGGTCGGAGGCTGAAGGCTGCGGGCTGGGTTGCCGCCCGACTCTGAAATGAAGGCCGCCGCGGAATCCGCGGCGTCGTGACACGGCACTGCCAGCGTCGGAAACCCGCTCGGGCAGCGCCGTGCTCAGTGCCGTCCACTCGGGATGGTCGGGATCACCCACGACCAGGCGGGCACCGCTGTGGGCCACCTGCAATGCCAGGACGCTCGCGCGTTCCTGCACGTTCAGCGGCACCACCGCCAGCCTCGCGGCCAGCGCCCCATAGAAGAACGCCACGTATTCGGGCGAATTGCGGAACAGCAACCCCACCCGGTCGCCGGGCTCGAGACCGGCCTCGCGCAGCGCGGCCGCGGCGGCAGCGGCGCCCCGCGTGAGGTCGCCGTAGGACCATGCACCGAGCTGCCGCCGCAATGCCACCTTGTCGGGGGCTCGCGCGGCCGCTGCGAGCAACAGGTCTACGAGCGAGGCCGTCATGACGTTGTTCGCGTGGGCGTCAGGCCACCTTGCGCTTCGACTCGACGAAGGCCGCGATCCGGCTGACCGAGTCGAGGTTCTCCGGGATCATCTCCTCGTCCTTGACGATCACGCCCAGCTGCTCCTCGATGAACATGATGATCTCGAGCATGCCCGTGGAATCGACGATGCCGCGCCCGAGCAGCGAGTCGTCGAGCGCCAGGGCGCCGGTGTCGCTGGTGAAAAGATAATTCTCCAGGATGAACTTCTGGATACGGTCGCGCAAACTGTCAGACATCGGCGTCTCTCCTGCCTTTATTGCTCATTCCGCCCGGGAGCCGCGGCGCTCAGGCCGCGGCCTGGCCCTCGACGAACTGCCGGTGCCATAACTGCGTCGACAGGACGCCCACGAACGCCATGTTGTCGCGCGCGGCATTGACGCGCGCGCGCTGCAGCTTGGCGACCAGGCGCCCGACCTTGTCGGGGTCGAAGTAACCATAGCGGGCCAGGCATTCCCGCCCCAGCAACTGGTTCACATAATCAGGGGTGCCGCCCTCGCCCTGCAGGAAGGCGGCCGCGTCGGGCGCCCGGTAGGGCTGCTTGTGGCGCTGCACGATCTCCGGCGGGAGGTCCGCGCGCATGGTCTCGCGCAGCAGGTGCTTCTCCCGCAGCACGCGCATCTTGTGCCGGGGGTGCAGCGCATTGGCGAAGGCGATCAGGCGGTGGTCCAGGAACGGGAAGCGGCCCTCGACCGAATTGGCCATCAGCATCCGGTCGCCCTGCGACGACAGCAGGTAGCTCGGCAACAGGGTCCGCGCCTCGACGTATTCGCTGCGATTGAAGGGGTGCCAGCGGTCGATGTCGGCCGGCAGCGCGGCCCGGAAGCGCTCGATGGCCGAGCCTTCGATCTGGCGCCCGCAGGTCCTCCGACAGGAACAGCTTGCACTGCGCCGTGGTCATCCAGCGGGGCAGGTGCGAAAAGAAGGGATCCTGGGGCCGGTCGAGCCCCACGCCGAAGAACTCGCGCAGGTAGGCGGCGCTCTGGGCGGAGGTGAGGTCCAGGTATGGGTACAGGCGCTTCAACAAGGCCGGGCGCCAGGTGGAGGCCGGGTTGCGCGCCCAGAACTGCCGGACCTTCGACTTCCTTGAAGATGTCGTAGCCGCCCAGCACCTCGTCGGCGCCCTCGCCGGTCAGCACCACCTTGATGCCCGAGCGGCGAACCAGCCCCGAGAGCAGGCGCATGGGCGTGGGCGCCGTGCGCAGCACGGGGCTCTCGGCGTGGCGGATCGTGTCGGGAAAGCTCGCCGCGATATCCCCCAGGGAGCACTGGATGCGCGAGTTGACCGTGCGCAGGTGCGACACCATGCGCTGCTGCGAGTCGGTCTCGTCGAGGCCCACATCGTCGAAGCCGATCGAGAAGGTCCGCAAGGTCTCGGGCACGGTCTTGTTGAGCAGGGCCACCAGCGACGAGGAATCGAGGCCACCGGACAGATAGGCGCCCACGGGAACGTCCGCGCGCAGCCGAATGCCCGTCGCGTCGGCGAGGATCTCGCGCAGTTCAGCTTCGAGTTGTGCCTGCGGCGCCGTGCGGTGTGCGCCCGCCTGCGGGAACTCCCAGCGCCAGTAGGTACGCCGCTCGAGCCGCTGCCCCTGCAAGACGATCATCTCGCCCGGGCACACCTGCGAGACACCCTTGAACATCGTGCGCGGCGCGAGCGGGGCCCAGAACGTGAACGTCTCGTCGAGTCCGTTGGGATCGAGCGCCGCGCGCACCTCGCCGCTCGCGAGCAGCGCCTTGACCTCGGACGCGAAGAGCACGCCCTGTCGCGTGCGCGCGTAATAGAGCGGCAGGATGCCGGTGCGGTCGCGCACCAGCAGCAGCCGGCGGCGCGGCCTGTCCCACAGCGCGAACGCGAACTGACCGTTCAGCTCCTGGACGAAATCGTCACCGAGTTCCTCGTAGAGGTGAACGATGACCTCGGTGTCGGTGTGCGTATAGAAGCGGTGGCCGCGCTGCTCGAGCATGCGGCGCAGTTCGATGTAGTTGAACACCTCGCCGTTGTACGAGATCCAGATCGACTGGTCTTCGTTGTGGACGGGCTGCGCACCGCCCTCGAGGTCGATGATGCTCAGCCGCGCGTGACCGAGACCGACGCCGGGCTCGAGGTGGAATCCGGTGCCGTCAGGCCCACGATGCCGGATGGCCGCGACCATGCGCTGCAGCATGTCGGCGTCCGGCGATGCCTCCGGCGAGTCCAGGTGTATTCCCGCGAGTCCGCACATACATTCTTGGCATTCTTATTGGACGCGACGCGTCCGGCGAACCGCTATTCGGGATCGTCGCCCGCAGCGGGAACGGCTTCGTCCTTACCCGACTTGCGACCGTAGCCGTAGCTGCCGTAGTAGCCGTAGTTGCTGTAGCTGCGCTCTGGAACGGAGAGGACCTGGTTCAGAACCAGGCTCACCGACTTGTCCTCGGTGATGCTTTCGACGGCGCGGACCACGACTTCCTGCGGCGTCTCGGACGCCTTCACGACCAGTACGACCTGCCCAGCGAGCGACGTCAACACGCCGGCCTCAGTGGTCACCAGCAACGGCGGCGAATCGATCAGCACGATGCGACGAGGGTCGGACGCCAGCGACGCCAGCAAGGCTGCCGTGCGCTCGGACCCGAGAATCTCCGTCGCTTCGAGGTGCTGGTTGCCCGCGGGCATCACGTAGAGCGAAGGAACGTCGGTCTTGAGAATAGTGCTCGCAAGGTCATGGTCCGTCGTACCCGCGGCATCGAGCAGTCCGGGTTCCTCATCGAGCCCGAAGACATGGGTGATGTCCCGCTTGGCCACGTCGCCGTCGATCAGGACCACCTCGCGATTGCGCTCGAGCGCGAGGCTGAGCGCCAGGTTGAGGCTCGTGAAGGTCTTGCCTTCGCCGGGCACGGCACTCGTGACCACGAGGATGTTGCTCAGCGCCGGCGCCTCGTCGCCCGTCATGGCTTTCAGCAGCGGCCGCTTGATGATGCGGTATTCCTCCGCGAGCCGGCGTTCCTCGTCCTCGGGAGCGATCACGCCGGCATCACGCAATGCGGCCAGGTCCGTCCGCAAGACCCGATCAGTGCGACACGGCATCGAGCGGACGGCGTCCGGGCGACCGGCTGCCGGGCTTGTCGGCCTGACGCGCGGCAGGCTGCTCGACCGGCTGGGCCACCGGCTGCGCCGACTCCGCCGGCGCAGACCGGCTTTTCCTGATTCAGCTGTTCGAGGGCTCGTTCGATGAAGCTCATGGTTCAGCCCATGAGTCCGTGCAGGAAATGGCTGCCGACGTCCCGAGCCAGCACGACGGCGACGAACACCACGAACAGCGCCGCCCCAACCGCAGCCACCTGCACGACCTCGGTGCGTCTGCGCGCCTTGCGCCGATCGAGCCAGGTGACGCTGACCGCGCCGAGCACCGGCAAGCCCGGTCACGGTCTGCAGCGTCGTCAGCGAGTCGAACACAGGATTCATCTTGGACATCGCGTAGGCGGCAGCGCCGCCGGCACCCAGGCCGAGCACAAGCACGCCAATCAGCAGCAGCAGGCGTGGCGGCGCTACCGGCGCGGCGAGCGCCGTCGGAGGGTCCACGATCGAGAAATCGACCTGATCGGTCTCGCCAACGGACTCGCTCAACTTCGCTGCCTCGAGCTGCTGCAGCAAGGCCGCATAGCGCTCCTTCAGCACGTCGTAGTCGCGCGTCAACTGCGCCAACTCGGCTTCGACCTCCGGCATCGTGGCCATTTTGGACCGCATCGCACTGATGCGCGCCGAGCTCTCGGCAATCTGCCCGCCGACGGCCGCCAGATCCACATCGACCTGATTGCGCTGCAGTCGGATCTGCTCGTACACGGGATTCGCCACCAGGCCCCCGCGCTCGGGCATGTCCGTGACTCCCATCTTCGCCATTTCCTCGCGGCGCTGCGCACGAAGCAGCTTCAGGTTCTCCTCGAGCGCAATGACCTCCGGGTGCTTGGGCGTATAGACCCGCAGCAACTCGTCCAGGCGCGATTGCGCCGCAAGAATGGCCGCGTCCAGTGCGTTGCTGCCGGTCGGCTGACTGCCGCCCGGGTGCAGCCGGCACCGAACTGGCTGGCACGTATTGCTTTTCGGCCGCCAACTGCGCGGTCAGCTGCTGGCGTCGGCTCGCCAGCACGCTTTGCTGCGATTTCAGATGTCTGCAGCGAAGTCATTTCAGCCTGCACGCTGCCGATGTAGCTGCCCTCCTGCGTCGGAAGGTTGTCGATGTTGCGCCGCTTGAAATCGGCCAGCTTGTTCTCGGCCTCCGCCAGGCGCTGTTCCTGCTGGTTAATCTGCTGCTGGAGGAAATCCTGGGCGGACTGAAAGCCCGAACTACGCTTCTGCAACGTATTCTCGATGAAGTTGTCGAGCATGATCTGCACGACCTTCACCGCGCGCTGGCGATCTGTATCGCGGTAGGCAATCTCGAAATTTCGGTCCCGCTGCCCGAAGATCGATGCGCGAAGGCCCCCCTCCGGTCAGCTGGATATTGGTCTTGAGCTTCTCGAGCAGGACCTCGAGTTCAACGGGGTCGTCGCCAGGATATCGAGATCCGTTTCACGAGCGACGCTTCAGCAGCGCGTCGCGCCCGAGGACGAGTTGCTTGACCATGTCCACCTGCTGGTCCACGTCCAAGGCTACCGACAGGTCCTTCACGAACGGCTCGAGCGCCGACTGCGCGTCCAGGTAGAACCTCGCCCGGGCCTCGTAGGTGTCAGGCGTCAGGTAGACGGCCAGCCAGCCAAGGGCGCACACGGCCCAAGCCACGCCGAGCGCATGCCAACGGTAGCGCCAGGCGCCTCGCAGTTCGGCATGCAGTAGTTTGACGATATCCTGCATATTGGTGCGCCTAACCTCACGGCCACTGTTCGGGGGCGAGCAATCGCGCAGCTCGCTGGTACGTGCAAGCCGTGCTGTCATGTCGCCCCCCTGCGTGGATTTGCGCCCCGATATTGGGGCAAGCTTGAAATACTATCAAATTCAATCGCATGGCAAGTGCTATTGAA
The DNA here is from genome assembly GCA_963778185.1 of uncultured Gammaproteobacteria bacterium. Classification (GTDB taxonomy): domain Bacteria; phylum Pseudomonadota; class Gammaproteobacteria; order Steroidobacterales; family Steroidobacteraceae; genus RPQJ01. The sequence goes on from CAVZTF010000005.1 coordinate 15,076, forward strand.
CTTAGTTCGCATCTGCCAGGCGCGTCCGCTCGACTCTGTTGCAGCGCCGGGAGCAGCGCTGGCAGGGCCTCCACCGACAGCGCTTCGAGCGCTGACCGGGCGTGGTCGCAGTCGGGCCGGCATTCCGCTGCAAGGGCTATTACGCTTGCCTGTCGGCGCACGCCAGAAGTGAGCGGATCCCGTATGCCACCCGGCTCGACAGCCGCATGGGGTCCGGTCGCCCGTCGACGGCAAACACCGACCAGATCAAGAGTTCGCTGCCCGTCCGGCGCTCGACAAGTTGCTCCGTGACGGACACGACCCCGCTGCCGGCGCTCACATCACGGTTGCTCGACGACCTCAACTGGTAGCTGCGCCCCAACGACGGAATTGCCGTACCCGAGGAGTTCCTTGCCCTGACGCTGGGAATGGTACGACGGCGAAATATAGCCCGACGTCGCCGGCGATCTCACTGTGGTACGCCACCAGGAATTCCTCGTCTGCATTTGCGAAGACCGGCTGCCAATCGGACTGGTACGGCCTCCGGACCTGACCAACCGTCGAGAGAAGGCGGTGGCTGAGTTACGCGAGTCGCCTCGGTTCCGCGGTTCCGCGAGCGACAACACTGGGCCGACGGCAAGCGCCAGACCGCCGCCAAAGCTATCGCAGCCGCTAACGTCTACGGCGGCGAGAGGCTGCGGAACTCGCGAGATACCGACGGCCGCTCGGCGCTCGCTCTACGTGGCAGGCGCGCGGAGACGTAAACATAGAACAGCAGCGCGAAGGCGAACAGGAACCAGCCGAAATAGTAATGATCGACCTTGACCAGGAAATGCTGCATGTTCGTCAGGTGGCCGGCCACGATGATGATGAACACACGCAACCAGTTGGTGACCAGCGCCAGCGTGCCCGCGATGGCCAGCAGCAGCAATCGCGACCGCCAGTCGTCCCGGTCGATTTCGCCGTGAAGCGTGGCGATGCCCAGCGCGACGATGAAGAAGTGCAGGCCGTTGCAGCCGCCCGCAATCTCGAACCAGCCTTCCGGTATGTGGATGACGTACTCGTCCATCGCCACCGGAATGCCGACCATCTGAGTCAGCCACAGGCTGACGAGCGCCGTTAGCGACTGGAGCGGCGCACTGATCAGCTCCCACACCGGGAATGCGAAGTAGAGGAACAGCACGGCGAAGGCCGCTCGCCGCGCCAATGCCCACCCGCCCGCGGCCCAGATCGTCGACGAGCACGAGCAGCGGCATGGCGAGCGTAGTCATCGCCAGCACGCCGGCATTGAAGCCGACCAGCCACCCGATGCTGCCGACTGCAACCAGAACCCACCCGCCGACCGGGGGTGCCAAGCGCTTACCGAGGCCAACTGCGCACGGTCGCGCCAGACCAGCCACACGGTGACGGCCAGCACGATCCAGCCGTGCGTGTAGCGACGCCGGACCGTGTCCTCCCAGAGATCCGCTATTTCGAGCGAAGTGGGCCAATACAGCAGGGCCGTGAGGGCTAGCTCGCCGAGATCATAGTAAAGGCGCATTGAAGCGCCGATCGCTCCTGCTCGACAGCGTCCGTGCGATCGTTGAGCGCCCCGGGCCGATCATACGCCATTTGCCAGTCTATCCCGGCCGGAACCCGGAAACGCGCGTCGCGTCGCGGATTGCCGCGGCCCTGGAGTCGACAGCGAGCCGGCCCCGGCTGGCGGGCGACGGTTCTTGACTACGGCCCCAGCAATCCGGACAATTCCGCGCCCTCCGGTTCCGACATAGCTCAGCGGTAGAGCAGCTGACTGTTAATCAGCGGGTCCCGGGTTCGAATCCAGGTGTCGGAGCCAACTCTTCGTTGGGTGTTTTCGCGTGTCGGACCGGTTACGCGGCTATGGGCGCCGAAACGCTCGATTCGCGACTTAGCTGGCAGCCTTCCAGTTGCCAGGGTTTACCGAGTGTCGGTGACAGCTTCTCGGCCACGGGTCCACTGGCTCGGCCAGCGCTCGTAGCGATCCGTTCCCTGTCGCGTACGTACTCCCGGCGGCCAACGGCGTTCTCGTCACATCCACACTGCCAGGGCACGGGGATCGGCGAAGTAGACTCGGGGCAGCCGTTGCGACAGTGACCTGGCGTGCCGGTGAGTCCGAGCCGCGATCCCAAGTCGGCGATTTCCGGAGGGCCGAGGGAGCTTGCGAACTGCCTTGACCACGGCGTCGACCACTGCACGGTGAGCGCGTCCGGGAATCTTCGACCAAGATGACCAACCGCTGATCCGTAACCAGGTGGCGATCGTCGGTCCCACGCGAACCCTCCACGGATTGCCCTCCCAGTGTCCGGAACCGCTCGATCTTCCACCTTCGCCGGCCGCTGGCGGATGGGACGGCATCCGCGATTCGCTCCCGACACGGCCATCGGTGGCATGACGGGGACGGCGGAGCCGTCGCTTGGAGCGAAGATGGCCGAGCAGCTCCTTTCTCAGGGCGCCGCGAGCTCGGACGAACATGCTGCGTTAGATCGTTTCGTGTGACACCCACATCTCCGGGTTGCCGGGGTGCTGGTCTTTGCCGAGCGATCTGCTGAGGCGACAGTCTTGCTTCAGTTTAACCGCGACGATCCGCTGAAACGGCCGGTTCGGGGCGAGCAGGCAGGGCTGGGGGCGACGCGCTGATTCCCAGGCGGCCCAGTCGGCTTGTGCGGCGCGATAGCACGCCCTCTCCGCCATGCCGGGCCACTTCCTGTCTGACGATGGAAACGACGCGGGCGAGCCTACGGGCGATACTGCGGAACGAGTTTCCCGCAGCGACGCCGCGCGAAATCTCTTCGCGCTCGCCGAAGCTCAGTACCCTTGGGGGAACGATTCCGTTGCGCGGGCGCGATACCGCCCGCGCCTTGCAGTACGCGGTAGAGGCTTCGGCGGCTGACCCAGCGCGCACGCGATCCGGAGCACCGCTCGCCAGCTTTATACCGGCGCCAGAGTTCGCGCTGCGGGGCCGTCACCGTCGGGTGGCGTCCGAGTCCCATGCCAAACACTCCTAGGCCGGACTATCCTGGAGCGCTTCGCTGACCGCTTGGGACCGCCCAAGCACGTCGCAAGCTCAGTGCCTTCCGGTCGCGTTGTCGAACCTGCCGCCACCGGCACCGTGCCGCCGCGCAAGCGTGGCTCGTTGGAGTCGTTGGCTCTCCTCAGAAGATACGTCTTCGAGGCGATGTTCGAGAGGTCGCTCTCCAGCGCCGTGCTGGTCGAATGCGGTGACCGCAAACAACCACGTGCCGGGTTCCAGGTTGGTGACCGTCCAGGTAATTGCCGACGGATTCCTGATCTCGATACTTGTCCGGCGCAAGCTCTGGTGTGACGTGCCGTAATAGATTCTGAAACCAGCCAGATTGTCCAGCGGAGAACCGTCCTCTCGCATGGCAGGTGCAAACCAACTGACCTTGGCGCTACCTGCGGCTGGCGGACCAGGCGGCCACCCGAGCCGCCACCGGCGCATCGGGAGCCCCCCACCGTCGCCACACGCGCCCATCGCGATCACCAGCATCGGCCACAAGCACCGAGCTGCGGATGAACAGCGGACGTGGGCTCGTCCTTGACCGACGATCCATGTTGGCGGCACCTGCAGGGCGGCGACGCCGATCTTAACTTAATCCGACAAGGCTGGAACGCGGTCGGCGATATGCCAAACGCTTGTGTCTGGAACCTGCACAAACACGAACCCCGGCGCGGAGGCCGGGGTTCTTTTCGAAGGGAGCGCGTGATTACGCCGTCTTGTGTCGCCGCCGCAGGCCAAGGCCGACCAACCCGAGACCAAACAGCGCAAGCGGGCCGGGTTCGGGGACGCTGCCGCCCGCGGCGCGGAATGCATGGTTGTCGCTTTCGAAGGCAAATCCCCGACTCGTCAACGTGATGGAATCGAACCGGTCGCTCGCCGAAGTCGAAATTGATGTAGCGGTTCGAGCTGTAGCTGACCTGGTTGCCATTCGCGAACTGACCGACGAGGTCGGTGCCCGTGTAGGTGGCAACCAGACTGCCGGCGAGATAGAAGCTGATGCTGTTGTAGTTGTCGATCGAGCCCCAGTACAGCCCGAAGTAATCGGCCTCGGTGCCGAGCGACAAGGTCGCCGAGCCGCTGGAAACGGGGTTCGGGACCGACAGATATCGCGTATTCGTGCCCGCCGGCTGGGCGTACTGGCCACTCACCGAGCCCAGCACGACCTGGAAGTTACCCGTGCAGCTGGCATACCCACAGCTGCCGTCATTGAAATCCACCGTCGTGGCGCCGGCGATCGACGTAGTGGTTACGCCCAAAGCGGACGTGGTGACCACGACGGCTTGGGCCGCAGAAGCGCTCAGACCGATCAAGCCAGCTGCAAGCAATTTGACAGAATTCCGCACGTTCACTCCAGGTTGCTTCGTCGATCACCGCCTCGAGCGGCGAGTCGCAGGCAAAGGAGCATGAATCATGCCAGCCAGCGTGTGCCTTCTCGGATCAATGGCTTAGGGGAATCGTAGAGGCCGCTTCGAGAGGTTCCTTGCGCCCGCATGTAGGGAACCCCGACAGGCTTCAGCGACAATGCCCCGCCGTCGCCGCTCCTCAAGCGTTCACCGCCGCCTTCACGCCCCCGGTCAGCTCCCGCAACGCCTCCGCCACGATCCCCAACCCCTCCCGCACGATCGCATCCGACGCGGTCAGCGGCACGAGGAAGCGGATCACGTTGCCATGGAGCCCGCAGGACAGCAGCACGAGACCCTTCTCTGCCCGCGCGCTTCGTCAGCGCCTTGGTAAGGTCCGGGTCCGGCGCATGGGGATCGCCGTTCTTCACGAGCTCCATGGCGACCATGGCCCCGAGGTTGCGCACCTCGCCAATCGCCGGGATCTCCCGCTGCAGGTCGCGAAGCGACGCCACCATCATTTCGCCGATGCTCACCGCCCGCGCGCAGAGCTTCTCCTGCTCGATCACCTCCAGCACCGCCAGCGCCGCGGCGCAGGCGATCGGCGAGCCCGCATAGGTGCCGCCGAGGCCGCCCGGCCCCGGCGCATCCATGATGCTGGCCTTTCCCACGACCGCCGCCAGCGGAAACCCGCCCGCAAGGCTCTTGGCCATGGTCATGAGGTCGGGCTCGATGCCAGCGTGCTCGACCGCAAACATCTTCCCCGTGCGTGCGAAGCCAGTCTGGATCTCGTCCGCCACGAGCACGATGCCGTGCTGGTCGCAGAGCTTGCGCAGCGAGCGCAGGAACTCCGGCGGCGCGATGTAGAAGCCGCCCTCGCCCATCACCGGCTCGATGATGATCGCCGCCACCCGCGCGGGCTCGATGTCGTACTTGAAAATGTGCTCGAGCGCGTCGAGGCTGTCCTGCACGCTCACGCCGTGATACGCGATCGGGAAAGGCGCGTGGTAGACCTCGGCCGGGAACGGGCCGAAGCCCGCCTTGTACGGCGCCACCTTGCCAGTGAGCGCCATGGCCATGAAGGTGCGGCCGTGGAAGCCGCCGCCGAAGGCGATGACGCCCGAGCGGCCGGTGTGGGCCCGCGCGATCTTGATGCAGTTTTCGACGGCCTCGGCGCCCGTCGTGACGAAGATCGCCTTCTTGGGCGTCGGGCCGGGTGCGAGCTTGTTGAGCTTCTCGGCCAGCTCCACCGCGACCGCGTACGGCGTGACCATCAGGCAGGTGTGGCTGAACGCGTCCAGCTGCGTCGCGACGGCCGCCTGCACCTTCGGGTGCAGGTGCCCGGTGTTGACGACCGCGATGCCGCTGCCGAAGTCGATGTAGCGGCGTCCCTCGACGTCCCAGATCTCCGCGTTGCGCGCGCGCTCCACGTAGACGGGCAGCTGGTTGCCGAGGCCACGGGCGAAGGCCGCGTCGCGACGGGTCTGCAGGTCCTGGTTCCTGGCCATGTGCTTTGCTCCGGGCGGTGGCGGGTCAGGCGCCGTAGCGTTGCCGCGCGAATTCCCGCAGGTACTTGTCGAACTTGGGGCCCAGCCACGAGTGCTTGAGCCCGAACTCGACGGTCGCCTCGAGGTAGCCGAGCTTGCGAGCCGCAATCGTAGCGCTTGCCCTCGAAGGCGTACGCGTAGATGGACTCCTCGCCCAGCAGCGCGGCGATGCCGTCGGTGAGCTGGATCTCGCCGCCGGCGCCGCGGCCGACGGTCTCGAGTTTCTGGAAGACGCCGGGCGTGAGCAGGTAGCGCCCCACCACGGCGAGGTTCGAGGGCGCCTCCGAAGGCTTCGGCTTCTCGACGATGCGCGTGATCCGCGAGACGCGCTCGGCCACCGGGGTCGTCGCCACGATGCCGTACTTGTCGGTCTGGTCCGGGGCCACGGTCTCGACGCCGATGACGCTCGCCTCATGCTGGTCGAAGACCCGCGCCATCTGCTTCAGGCAGGGTTCCTCGGCGTCGATGAGGTCGTCGGCGAGGTGGATGAAGAACGGCTCGTTGCCGACCGCCGGGCGCGCGCAGAGCACCGCATGCCCGAGCCCGAGCGGCGCGGGCTGGCGGATGTAGATGCAGCTAGCGTACGAGGGCACGATGCCGCGCACGGTCGCGAGCAGTTCCTTCTTGCCCTGCGCCTCGAGTTCCTCCTCGAGCTCGTGGTCGGCGTCGAAATGGTCCTCGATGGCGCGCTTCGACGAGCCGGTGACGAAGACGAGCTTGTCGGCGCCCGCCGCCAGGGCCTCCTCGGCCGCGTACTGGATGAGGGGCTTGTCGACGATCGGCAGCATCTCCTTGGGGCTCGCCTTCGTCGCCGGCAGGAAGCGGGTGCCGCGGCCGGCGACTGGAAATACGGCCGTCCGGATGCGTGTCATTCAGGATCCCTGCTGATTGCCGTGGAAACCGGCGAATCATAGCGGATCGCGGGCCGGGCAGCCGCCAGCCGCCCGGCCCGGCTTCACTCAGCGCTTGGCGGGGGCCTTCTGCGTGGCCCCGGCCGGCGCCGCCTTGTCGAGGCGGATGTTGCCGCGGTTCTGCTCGAGCACCCGCTGGCCGATGCCCTCGACCTTGAGCAGGTCCTCGGCGGTGCGGAACGGGCCGTTCTTCTGGCGGTACTCGACGATGGCCTGCGCCTTGGCGGGCCCGATGCCGTCGAGTTCCCGGGCGATGGCGGACGCGTCCGCGCTGTTGACGTTGACGGGCCCGGCCCACGACACGGCGGGCACGAGGCCCGCGATCAGCGCCTGGACCAGGACACGAGACTCCCTCTTCATGGCTGCCTCCTTGGCATGCGGCTGCCGCGGCCCGATGCGGGTGCGGTCGGGCACACGCTAGCCGAGGCCCGGGCACGCCGCCGGCGCGAACCTGCCGGGTTCGTGCAGATTCGCGCTCAGTCGGGCGAGGAGCGCGGCCGCGCCGCGCGGGGCAGGAACTCGAGCGCCGCGATCGCGCGCAGCGTGTCCCAGGACCGGCAGCCGGGGCACTGCCAGAGGAAGGTCGAGCTGTCGAGGCCGCACTCGCTGCAGCGATAGCGCGCGTGGCGCAGCACCACGTTGCGCAGGGCACCGGCGACCGACCGCAGCTGGTCCTCGTTCGGCTCGGTGCCCACCGGCATCAGCGCGCCGGTGAGGTCGCGCAGGTCGTGGTCGGTCACCAGCAGCTCGCGCACGCACCCGAGGATGACGGGGTGGTCGTAGTAGCCGCTGACGATGGCCGCGTAGGCGAGCTCGGAACGGTTGCCGACGCCGTTCTCGAGCAGCTCGACGAGCGCCTCGTCGAACGCGCCGGTGTTGCCCGCCTGCTGCGCTGCATCGGCGAGACGCGACAGGACGACGGGCAGCAGGTGCAGGTCGCGCCGCACGACGCGACGGTAGAGCTGCAGCGCGAGCTGCGGGTCGCCCTGCATGCGCGCCACGTCGCCGCGCAGGATCGCGCCGCGCTCGAAGTCGGGCTGCTCGCGTCGGGCGCTGCGCAGGTGCTCCCGTGCGAGGTCGAGGTTGCGCTCGGCGACCGCCGCCTCCGCCATCTCGCAATAGTAGTGGGCGATGGCGAACGGCTGCTGCGGCACGCCCACGACGCGCAGTCGCTCGTGCATCGCGATCGCCTGCGGCCAGTCGTGCTGCAGCTCGGCGATGCGCACCAGGTGCGCGAGCGCCACGGCCGGCTCGCGGCCGTTCTCCGCGAGCTGCAGGAACAGCTTCTCGGCGTGGTCGTAGAGCCCCGCGCGGAAATAGTCGCGCGCGAGCTCGGTCTGCGCGGCGTCGCGGTGGCGGGGATCGAGGCCCGCGCGCTCGACGATGTGCTGGTGCACGCGGATGGCGCGATCGACCTCGCCGCGGCGGCGGTAGAGGCTGCCGAGCGCGAAGTGGGTGTCGACGGTCTCGTCGTCGAGCTCGGCGAGGCCGAGGAAGACCGCGAGCGCACGGTCGGGCTTGTCGTCGAGCAGGAAGCGCAGGCCCTCGAGGTAGCGCTCGCGGCGGCGCTTGCGCCGGCGCCTGCGGTGCTCGTTGTAGAGGACGGTGGCGGCCCAGCCGGCGGCCAGCGTGCCCGCCAGGGTGAGCCAGAACGTGCCGGCTGCGTCAGCCAGCATCGGTGGGCGCGTCGCCCGGGCCCAGCCGGCGTTCCTCGGCGCGGCGCAGCGCGTGGCGCAGCCGGCCGCGTTCGGCGAGCAGGCGCGCGATCCAGCTCGAGCGCCACAGGGCGCCGCCGAGCACGCCCGCGGCGAAGGCGATGGTGAGCGCGAGGCCGGAGGAGACTTCGAATTCCACGAAGGCCACGTCGACGTCGAAGTGCTGCCGGTTCAACGCCGTGAAGATCACGGCCAGCGTGAACAGCAGGACGACGGTCAACCCGAGGGCAAAGCGCCGGAGCACGATCACTCCGCGGCGGCGGCCTGGTCGTCGGTCTCGGGCTCGTTGACCCGCTCGCGCAGGTCCTTGCCGGGCTTGAAATGGGGAACGTACTTGCCGGCCAGCGCGACCGTTTCGCCGGTCTTGGGATTGCGGCCCTGGCGCGGGGGACGGAAATGCAGGCTGAAGCTGCCGAAGCCGCGGATCTCGATGCGCTGCCCCTGGGCCAGGGCGTCGCTCATGATCTCGAGCACCTGCTTCACGGCCAGCTCGACGTCCTTGGCGGGCAAATGGCTCTGCTTAGCCGCGATGAGCTCGATGAGCTCAGACTTGGTCATGCTGCGCTCGCCGTCCACTCTGACACTCCCCGCGGTCTGGTCGGATACGCTCGCACCGCGTTCGCCCGGGGCGGGAGCTTAACCCCACCCCGGACGCCGCGATTTAATTACTACTGACCGGAGATCTGCTCCTTGAGCAGGTCGCCGAGGCTCGTGCCGGTCGTGCTATCGGAACGGTAGGCCTGCATGGCCTCCTGTTCCTCGGCCATGTCCTTCGCCTTGATCGACAGCGCGATGGTGCGGACCTTGCGGTCCACGGCCGTGAACTTGGCCTCCACCTCGTCGCCGACCTTGAGGAGCGCGCGCGCGTCCTCGACGCGGTCCCGCGTGAGCTCGGAGGCGCGCAGGTAGCCGTCGATGCCGCCGCCGAGGTCGACGACCGCGCCCTTGGCATCCACCTCGCGGACGATGCCCTTGACGATGCTGCCCTTCGGGTGCTCGGCGATCCAGGTCGAGAACGGGTCCTTGGCGAGCTGCTTGACGCTGAGCGAGATGCGCTCGCGCTCCGGATCGATCGCGACCACGATGGCCTCGACCGTCTGGCTCTTCTGGTACCCGCGCACGGCCTCCTCGCCCGGGATGTCCCAGGAGAGGTCGGAGAGGTGCACGAGGCCGTCGATGCCGCCCGGCAGCCCGATGAACAGGCCGAAGTCGGTGATCGAGCGGATCTGGCCGGTGACGTGGTCGCCGCGGTTGTAGTTGTCCGCGAACTCGCGCCACGGGTTGGGCTTGCACTGCTTGATGCCGAGGGAGATGCGGCGGCGCTCCTCGTCGATGTCGAGGACCATGACCTCGACCTCCTCGCCGATGTGCACCACCTTGGACGGATTGACGTTCTTGTTCGTCCAGTCCATCTCGGAGACGTGCACCAGGCCCTCGACGCCTTCCTCGATCTCCACGAAGCAGCCGTAGTCGGCGATGTTCGTGACCTTGCCGAAGAGGCGCGTGCCCGCCGGGTAGCGGCGGCCGATGTTCTGCCACGGGTCGGCGCCGAGCTGCTTGAGCCCCAGGCTCACGCGCTGCCGCTCGCGGTCGAACTTGAGGATGCGCACCTCGATCTCGTCGCCGACGTTGACGACTTCCGAGGGGTGCTTGACGCGCTTCCACGCCATGTCGGTGATGTGCAGCAGGCCGTCGATGCCGCCGAGGTCGACGAACGCACCGTAGTCGGTGAGGTTCTTGACCACGCCGCGGATGACCGAGCCTTCCGTCAACTTGTCGAGCAGCTCGCTGCGCTCGGCGCTGTATTCGGACTCGACGACGGCGCGGCGCGAGACCACGACGTTGTTGCGCTTCTGGTCGAGCTTGATGACCTTGAACTCGAGCGTCTTGCCCTCGAGGTAGCCCGGGTCGCGCACCGGGCGCACGTCCACGAGCGAGCCGGGCAGGAACGCCCGCACGAAATCGATCTCGACCGTGAAGCCGCCCTTGACGCGGCCGTTGATGAGGCCGGTGACGACCTCGCCCTTCTCGAACGCCGTCTCGAGGCGCTCCCAGGTGCGGGCGCGCTTTGCCTTCTCGCGGGAGAGGCGCGTTTCGCCGGAGCCGTCCTCGACGCTGTCGAGCGCGACCTCGACGTCGTCGCCGACGCTCACCTCGATCTCACCGCGTTCGTTCTTGAACTGCTGGATGTCGATGATGGCCTCGGACTTGAGGCCGGCGCTCACCACGACCTTGTCGGGACCGATTTCGATCACGCGGCCGGTGAGGATCTGGCCCGGGCGAATCCGCTGACTCGCGAGGCTCTCTTCGAACATTTGGGCAAAGCTTTCGGTCATTACCTTGGTTTCCAGGGGCTGCTGCAGCCCGTTGCTCCCGCCAGCTTCCTGCCTGCGAGGGTTGATAAAAATGCGCGCGGCTTCCTTACCGTGCGCCTCTAGGAATGGATCGAGGGGAACTGGACTGCGGCGAGTGCGAGAATCCGGTCGACCACCGCCTCGACGGTCATGCCCGTCGAATCGATGACGACTGCGTCCGACGCCGGGCGCAAGGGCGCCACCGGCCGGCTGGAATCGCGCTGATCCCGCTCCAGGATCTCCTGCGAAAGGCCGGCGAGATTAGCAGGAAGACCCTTTTCCTTCAACTGCTTATAACGCCTGAGCGCGCGCTCCTCGGCGCTCGCGGTGAGGAAGACCTTGGCCCCGGCCTCCGGGAAAACCACCGTCCCCATGTCCCGGCCGTCCGCGACCAGGCCCGGCGGCGTGGCAAAGGCGCGCTGGCGCTCGAGCAGGGCTTCCCGCACGGTGGGCATGACGGCGACCCGGGAGGCGGCGTTGCCGGTCGTTTCGGCGCGCAGGTCGCGGGTGATGTCGCGGTCCTCGAGCAGCACCCGTTCGGCGCCCTCCTCGTCCACCTCGAACCGGACGTCGAGCCTCGCCGCCAGCGCCGCGTGCCCGGTCTCGTCGTCCGGGGCGAACTCCCGGAGGATGCCCGCGAGTGCCACCAGCCGGTACAGCGCGCCGCTGTCGAGCAGGTGCCAGCCCAGGCGCCTGGCCAGGATGCGCGAAACCGTGCCCTTGCCCGAGCCGCTCGGCCCGTCGACGGCAATGACGGGGACACCGCCCTTTTCAGCCTTGACCCGGCGCGGCTTCCTCACGCGCGCTCCTCGACCGCGAGGCCCGCCGAGCGGGCCAGCGCCGCGAAGCCCGGGAAGGAGGTCGCGACGTTCGCGGTGTCGCGGATCTCGATCGGGGCCGAGGCGCGCAGGCTCGCGACCGTGAACGACATGGCCACCCGATGGTCGCCCGCGCTCTCGATGACGCCGCCGCTGAAGGGGCCGCCCTCGATGCGCAGGCCATCCGGCCGCACCTCGTTGCGGACACCGAGGGCGTCGAGCCCCCGGGCCATGACCGCGATGCGGTCGCTTTCCTTGACCCGCAGTTCCTCCGCGCCGGTGACGAGGGTCTCGCCCTCGGCGCAGGCGGCCGCGATGAAGAACGCCGGGAACTCGTCGATGGCGAGCGGCACGAGGTGCTCCGGCACGCGGACGCCGCGCAGGGCCGCGGGTCGCACCTCGATGTCCGCCACCGGCTCCGCTCCGCAGCTGCGGTGGTTCACGAGGCGCAGGTCGGCGCCCATGAGCGAGAGCATCTCGAGCAGGCCCGGTGCGGGTCGGGTTGACGCCGACGCCGCGGATCGTGAAGGGCGCGCGCGCGCCGATGCAGGCCGCGACGATGAAGAACGCCGCGGAGGAAAAATCGCCGGGCACGCTGATGCTCGTGGCCTCGAGCTTCGCGGGCGGGCGCACCGTCGCGCGGCCGCCGCGAGCGACCACGTCGCAGCCGAATGTCTGCAGCATGCGCTCCGTGTGATCGCGCGTGACCGCCGGCTCCTCGACCGTGGTCTCGCCTTCCGCGTAGAGGCCGGCCAGCAGCACCGCGGACTTCACCTGCGCGCTTGCGACCGGCATGGCGTAGCGCAGGCCGCGCAAGCGCGAACCGCCGCCGATGCGCACGGGCGGACGGCCCTGGGTCGTCTCGATGCGCGCTCCCATGTCACGGAGCGGCGCTGCGACGCGCTCCATCGGCCGGCGCATCAGGGATTCATCGCCCACCAGCACCGAATCGAACGGCTGCGCGCTCAGCAGCCCCATGAAGAGTCGCATGGCGGTGCCGGCGTTGCCCATGTCGAGCGCTTTGTCCGGCGCCCGCAACCCCCGCAGCCCCACGCCTTCCACGACGACCTCACCCGGCGCCCGGGCGCCGCACCTCCACGCCGAGACTCGCCACGGCCTCCAGTGTCGCGAGGCAATCCTCGCCTTCGAGGAACCCGTCGACGCGCGTCGTCCCCGACGCAATGGCGCCGAACATCAGTGCACGGTGGGAAATCGACTTGTCGCCCGGCACCCGGACCTCGCCGGCGATGCCGGGCGAGGGCGCGACGCGATAGGAGCTCATTTCAGAGCACGGCCTTCGGGTACGAGCCCAGGATCCGGAGCAGCGACGCGCGCGACTTGACCTCCGCCAGCGCCCCGGCCAGCGGCTCGACGCTGCCGTGACCCTCGAGGTCGATGAAGAACACGTAGTCCCACTTGCGGCGCCGCGACGGCCGGGACTCGATGCGGGTCATGCTGATGCGGTGGGCGGCAAACGGCTCGAGCAACCGGAACAGCGCCCCCGGCGCATCGGTGTGCGCGGCGGACACCAGCAGCGTGGTCTTGTCGGCACCGCTCGGCGGAAAGCTCTTGCGGCCGATGACCAGGAAGCGCGTCGTGTTGTCGGGCCGGTCCTCGATCTCGGGCACCAGCACGTTCAGGCCGTAGACCTCGGCGGCCGAGATGCCCGCGATGGCCGCCGTGCCGTCCTCGTCGCGCGCGCGCCTCGCGCCCTCGGCATTGCTCGCCACCGGAACGCGCTCGACCCCCGGCAGGTACTCCGAGAGCCAGCTGCTGCATTGCGCCAGCGCCTGCGGGTGGGCGCAGACCCGTTGCACCTTGTCGAGCGACTGCCATGCGACCCATCAGGTTCTGGTGGATGCGCAGTTCCACTTCGCCGCAGATGCCGAGCGACGACGCCAGGAACATGTCGAGCGTGTTGTTGACCGTGCCCTCGCTCGAGTTCTCGATCGGCACCACCCCGAAGTCGGCCGTGCCCGCCTCGACCTCGTGGAACACCTCCTCGATCGAGGTCAGCGGCAACGCCCGCACCGAGTGGCCGAAGTGCTTCAGGACCGCCTGTTGCGTGAAGGTTCCCTCGGGTCCGAGATAACCGACCTTCAGCGGCTCCTGCTGCGCCAGGCAGGCCGACATGATCTCGCGGAACAGCCGGACGATTTCCTCGTCGCGCAGCGGGCCGCGCTCCTTGCGGTTGCGCTCGATGGCCATGCGCAGCACCTGCGCCTCGCGCTCCGGGCGATAGAAATCGACCGTGTGACCGGACGCGTGCTTGGAGATGCCGACCTGCTGGGCAAACCGCGCCCGCTCGTTGATCAGTGCGTGCAGCTGCGCATCGATGTCGTCGATCCGCGCGCGGATGTTCTCGAGGCCGGGCCCGGCGGTCGTCTTCGCCCTGGCGGGCTTCTTCGCCTTGCGCGCCATGCTCACACCAGCCTCGCGGCGAGCACGCCCGGGATGGCGCCCAGCCGCTCGATGACGCGCGCCGGAATCGGCGCGTCGGTGTCGATCAGGGTGTAGGCGAGGTCGCCGCGCGACTTGTTGAGCAGGTCGGCGATGTTGAGCTTCTCCTCGGCGAGGCAGGTCGAGATCTGGCCGACCATGTTCGGCACGTTGTCGTTCGCGATCGCGATGCGGTTCTCGCCGATCCGCGGCAGCACGGCCTCGGGGAAGTTCACCGAGTTGCGCACGTTGCCGTTCTCGAGGAAGTCGCGCAGCGTGTCGGCGACCATGATGGCGCAGTTTTCCTCGGCCTCGCCGGTCGAGGCGCCGAGGTGCGGCAACGCCACGACCCGCGGGTGATCCTTGACGGCGCGGGTCGGGAAATCGCAGACGTAGGACGCGAGCTGGCCCTCGTCGAGGCCGGCGAGCACCGCCGCCTCGTCCACGATGGCGGCGCGCGCGAAGTTGAGGATCACGCTGCCACGGCGCATCAGCCGGATGCGCGTCGCGTTCACGAGGCCGCGCGTCGCGTCGTTCAGCGGCACGTGCACGCGTGATCATGTCCGCGCGCGCGAACAGGTCGTCGAGGCTCAACGCCTGCTCCACGCCCGACGACAACTGCCAGGCGCGCTGCACGGTGATCTGCGGGTCGTAGCCCAGCACCTTCATGCGCAGGCCGAGCGCGGCGTTGGCGACTTCGACGCCGATCGCCCCGAGGCCCACCACGCCGAGCGTGCGGGTCGGCAGCTCGTGGCCGACGAACTTCTTCTTGCCCTTCTCGATCGCTTCCTCGATGGCGTGGTCGTCGCCCTCGAGCGAGCGCACGTAGCCCCAGGCCTGGCAGATGTTGCGCGCGGCCAGGAACATGCCGGCCAGCACGAGTTCCTTGACCGCGTTCGCGTTCGCGCCCGGCGCGTTGAAGACCGGGATGCCACGGCGACTCAGCTTCGCGACCGGGATGTTGTTGGTGCCCGCGCCGGCCCGCGCCACCGCGATCACGCTCGGCGGCACGTCCATCGGGTGCATGTCCGCCGAGCGCAGCAGGATCGCGTCCGGGTGGCCGATCTCGGAGGCCACCTCGTAGCGATCGCGGGGCAGCCGCTCGAGGCCGCGGACGGAGATGTTGTTGAGGGTGAGAACCTTGAAGGACATGGCGGGGCCGTCAGCCGTGCTTGCGCTGGAACTCGGCCATGTACTGCACCAGCGCCTCCACCCCCGCCATGGGCATGGCGTTGTAGAGGCTGGCGCGCATGCCGCCGACGGAACGATGGCCCTGCAACGCCACGAGGCCCGCGGCCTTCGCGCCGTCGAGGAACGGCTTGTCGAGCTCGGCGGTGGGCAGCACGAACGGCACGTTCATCCACGAACGGCAGTCCCTCGCGACCGGGTTGCGATAGAAGCCCGAGCCGTCGATCGCGCCGTAGAGACGCTCGGCCTTGGCGCGGTTGTGACGCTCCATCGCGGCGAGCCCGCCCTGGCGCTTGATCCACTGGAACACGGCGCCCGCGACGTACCAGGAGTAGGTCGCCGGCGTGTTGAGCATCGAGCCGTCCGCCGCCATGGCCTTCCAGTCGAAGACGGTGGGCGTTTCGGGGCGGGCGCGGCCGAGCAGGTCGTCGCGCACGATGACCACGACGAGCCCCGCGGGGCCGATGTTCTTCTGCGCGCCGGCGTAGATCACGCCGAACCGGCTCACGTCGACGGGTCGCGACAGGATCGTGGAGGACATGTCCGCCACCAGCGGCACGCTGCCCGCGTCCGGCACGAACGGGAACTCGACGCCGCCGATGGTCTCGTTCGGCGTGTAGTGCAGGTAGGCGGCGCCGCTCGTCAGCTTCCAATCGCCGCGCGGCGGGATGCTGCTGTAGTTGCCCGACGCGGCGTCCGCCGCCACGTTCACCTTGCAGTAACGCCGGGCCTCGCCGATCGCCTTCTTCGACCACGCGCCCGTGTTGACGTAGTCGGCGACCGAGTCCGGCTGCGTCAGGTTGTACGGGATGGCGGCGAACTGGGCCGTGGCGCCGCCCTGCAGGAACAGCACCTTGTAGTTCGCGGGGACGGCGAGCAGCTCGCGGAGGTCCGCCTCGGCCTGCTCCGCGATGCTGATGAACGCCTTGCCGCGATGGCTCATTTCCATCACGGACATGCCCTGGCCATGCCAGTCGAGCATTTCCTCGCGCAGCTGGTCGAGGACTTCCACGGGCAGCGCGGCGGGACCGGCGCTGAAGTTGAACACGCGACTCATGGCGATGGGCTCTCCGGATCGATGGGGCTCGGCGCCGTTTCGGCGTCCTCGCCGGCGGGTTCTTCGCCGTCCACGGTCTCGGGCTCGACCGGCTCCACGCCGATGAGCCGCTCGCCCTCGTCGAGGCGAATGAGCCGAACGCCCTGGGTGTTGCGGCCGAGCACCGAGATCTCGCTCGCGCGCGTGCGCACCAGCGTGCCGCTCGAACTCATGAGCATCAGCTCGTCGGTGGTGGCGACCTGGGTGGCCGCGACCAGCCGCCCGTTGCGCTCGGTGGTCTGCATGGCGATGACGCCCTGCCCACCGCGGCCGTGGATGGGGAACTCCTCGACCGGGGTCAGCTTGCCGAAGCCGTTCTCCGAGGCGGTGAGGATGAGTCCGTCCGCGTCGGGAATGATGAGCGAGATGACTTCCTCGTCCACCGGGAAGCGGATGCCCCTCACGCCGGCGGCCGTGCGGCCCATCGCGCGCACGTCGTCCTCGGTGAAACGCACCGCCTTGCCGCCCGAGGTGCAGAGCATCACGTCGCGGGTGCCGTCGGTGATCGCCACTCCCACCAGCTTGTCGCCCTCGTCGAGGCCGACCGCGATGATTCCCGCCGAGCGCGGCCGCGAGAAGGACGTCAACGGCGTCTTCTTGACCGTGCCGCCCGCCGTGGCCATGAACACGAACTGGTCCTCGACGTACTCGCGGATCGGCAGCACCGCGGTGATGCGCTCGCCCTCCTCCAGCGGCAGGAGGTTGACGATGGGCTTGCCCCGCGAGCCGCGGCCGGCCTGCGGCAGGCGATAGACCTTGAGCCAGTAGAGCTGCCCGCGATTCGAGAAGCACAGCAGCGTGTCGTGCGTGTTCACGACGAAGAGCTTGTCGACGAAGTCCTCGTCCTTGACCGCCGTGGCCGAGCGGCCGCGGCCGCCACGGCCCTGCGCGCGGTACTCGCTCACGGGCTGCGCCTTCGCATAGCCGCCGTGCGAGAGCGTGACCACCACGTCCTGGGGCGTGATCAGGTCCTCGATCGTGAGGTCGGACTCGTCGTGCTCGATGCGCGTGCGGCGCTCGTCGCCGTACTGCTCGCGGATCTCGAGCAGCTCGCCGCGGATCACCCCAAGCAGGCGCTCGGGGCGCGCGAGGATGTCGCACAGGTCGGAGATGACGGTCAGCAGCTCGCCGTACTCGGCCAGGATCTTGTCCTGCTCGAGGCCGGTGAGGCGATGCAGGCGCAGGTCGAGGATCGCCTGGGCCTGCGTTTCGGAAAGGCGGTAGCCGGCTTCCTTGAGCCCGTACTCGTCGGGGAGCCCGTCGGGGCGCGTCTGGATCGATCCGGCGCGCGCCAGCATCTCCGGCACGGCGCCGGGACCCCAGGCGCGGCCCATCAGGCCGACCTTCGCTTCCGCCGGCGAGGGCGAGGCCTTGATGAGCGCGATCACCTCGTCGATGTTGGCGAGCGCAATGGCGAGGCCCTCGAGGATGTGGCCACGCTCGCGCGCCTTGCGCAGCTCGAACACCGTGCGGCGCGTGACGATCTCGCGCCGGTGGCGCAGGAAGGCCTCGATGAAATCCTTGAGGTTGAGCAGCTTCGGCTGGCCGTCCTGCAGGGCGACCATGTTGATGCCGAACACCGACTCCATCGGCGTCTGCTTGTAGAGGTTGTTGAGGACGATGTCGGCAACCTCGCCGCGCTTCAGCTCGATCACCACGCGCATGCCGTCCTTGTCGGACTCGTCGCGCAGTTCCGAGATGCCCTCGATCAGCTTGTCGCGGACGAGGTCCGCGATGCGCTCGAGCAGGCGCGCCTTGTTCACCTGGTAGGGCAGCTCGTTGACGATGATGGCCTCGCGGCCGTGGTCGTCGATCTCCTCGATCTCGGTGCGCGCGCGCACCAGGATGCGGCCGCGGCCGGTGGTGTAGGCGTTGTAGATCTCGCGCGCGCCGTTGATGATGCCGGCGGTCGGGAAGTCCGGCCCGGGGACGATCTCCATGAGCTCGGCGATCGTGATGGCCGGGTTGTCGATCATCGCCACGCAGGCGTCGATGATCTCGCGGAGGTTGTGCGGCGGGATGTTGGTGGCCATGCCCACCGCGATGCCCGAGGAGCCGTTCACCAGCAGGTTCGGCACGCGCGTCGGCAGCACCGACGGCTCGGACTCGGACTCGTCGTAGTTCGGGACGAAGTCGACCGTCTCCTTGTCGATGTCCGCGAGCAGCTCGGCGGCGAGGCGCGACATGCGCACCTCGGTGTAACGCATGGCCGCCGGCGCGTCGCCGTCGACCGAGCCGAAGTTGCCCTGGCCGTCCACCAGCAGGTAGCGCATCGAGAACGGCTGCGCCATGCGCACCATCGTGTCGTAGACCGCGGTGTCGCCGTGCGGGTGGTACTTGCCGATGACGTCGCCCACGATGCGGGCCGACTTCTTGTAGGACTTGTTCCAGTCGTTGCCGAGCTCGCGCATGGCGTAGAGCACGCGGCGATGGACGGGCTTGAGTCCGTCGCGGATGTCCGGCAGGGCGCGGCCCACGATCACGCTCATCGCGTAATCGAGGTACGACTGCTTCATCTCGTCTTCGAGGTTGACGTGCAGGAGTTCGCGGGCGATTTCGGCCATAATTCCGGGCGTTTCGGGGCGGCTGCGCACCCCGGTCAAAAGAAGCGGAATCATACCACAGCACCCCCCGCCGACCCGAGCCGCCGGGGGCCCGGCGCTGCCGCTCCGCGAGGTGGACTCGGTATACTGCGCGCCCCTCCCCTGGCCCGGTCCGCATGGAAGCCGTCGATACGCTCGTCACCGCACGTTGGGTCCTTCCCGTCGAGCCCGATGAACGCGTCCTCGACGACCACGCCGTCGCCATCCGGGGCGGCCGCGTGGTCGCGGTGCTGCCCGCCGCAGAGGCGCGGGTGCGATTCGACGCGGCGGAGATCCTCGAGCGGCCGCACCACGTGCTGATGCCGGGACTCGTCAACGCCCACACGCACGCGGCGATGGTCCTGCTGCGGGGCCGCGCCGAGAACCTGCTGCTCGGGCCCTGGCTGCGCTCCGCGATCTGGCCACTCGAACGTCGCTGGGTCGATCCCGAGTACGTGCGCGACGGCACGGAGCTCGCCATCGCCGAGATGCTGCGCGGCGGCGTCACCTGCTTCTCGGACGACCACCTGTGGCCGGAGGTCGTGGCGCAGGTCTCCGCCGGGTTGCACATGCGCGCGAGCATCGGCCTGGTGGTGACCGAGGCCGCCACGAGCTGGGCCACCACCGCCGACGAGTACATCGACCGCGGCATGCGCCTGCGCGACGAGTACAAGGGTGATCCGCTGATCGCGACGCATTTCGCGCCCCACGCGCCCTACTCGGTCACGGACGCGACACTGACGCGCGTGCGTCGCCTCGCCGACGAGCTGGACCTGCCGGTCGCCATCCACCTGCACGAGTCGGCCTGGGAAGTGGACCAGGGCGTGCAGAAGTTCGGGCGGCGTCCCCTCGCGCGCCTCGCAGCGCTGGGACTGGCGAGCCCGCAACTCGTGGCGGTGCACATGACGCAGGTGGACGACCAGGACCTCGACACGCTGGCGCAGTCCGGCGCGAGCGTCGTGCACTGCCCGGAATCGAACCTGAAGCTCGGCAACGGCGTGTGTCCACTGCCGAGGCTGCTCGGCCGGGGCGTACGCGTCGCGCTCGGCACCGACGGCGCCGCCTCGAACAACGACCTCGACGTACTGGCCGAGGCGCGCACCGCCGGCCTCCTCGCTTCGGGCGTCTCCGCCTCGCCGGGCAGCCTGGTCCCCTCGGACCTGCTGCGCATGGCGACGCTGGAGGGCGCGCGGGTGCTCGGCCTCGGTGACGTGACCGGCAGCCTCGTGCCCGGGCAAGTGGGCCGACCTGTGCTGTCTCGACCTGCGCGAGCCGCGCAGCTGGCCAGTCAACGACGTGCCCGCCGCCGTGGTCTATTCCGCGTCGTCGCGCCAGGTCACCGACACCTGGGTGGCCGGGCGCCGGCTGCTCGCGGACGGCACGCTCATCTACCTCGACGAGGAATCCGTGCTCGCGCGCGCCGATGCGTGGCGCGACCGGCTCGACGGAACCGGCCTGGAGGCCCAGCCCGATGCATGACCCAGTGAACGTCGATCACGCGGAGATCGCGCGCTTCGAGTCGGCCGCCAGCCGCTGGTGGGACCCCGAGGGCGAGATCCGCACGCTGCACGAAATCAATCCCGTGCGGCTCGCCTACGTCGAGCGCGCAGGCAGCCTCGCCGGCCGCGCGATCGTCGACGTCGGCTGCGGCGGCGGCGTGCTGGCCGAAGCCATGGCGCGCGCCGGCGCGCAGGTGGTGGGACTCGACCTCGCCGAGGAACTGCTGCGGGTCGCCGAACTGCACGCGCTCGAAGCGAACGTGCCCGTGACTTACCTGCGGGAGTCCGCGGAGCAGCATGCAGGCTCGCATGCCTCGGCCTACGACGTCGTGACCTGCATGGAAATGCTCGAGCACGTCCCCGACCCTGCGTCCGTGGTCACTGCGCTCGCGGCACTCGTGCGGCCCGGCGGCGACCTCTTCGTCTCGACCATCAATCGCACGCCGCGCGCGTACCTGCACGCAGTGCTCGGCGCCGAGTACGTGCTGCGCCTGCTGCCGGCCGGCACGCACACCTACGCCAGGTTCATCCGTCCGTCGGAACTCGCCGCCTGGGCGAAGGCGGCCGGACTCACGCTCGTGGACGTGGCCGGCTTCGACTACGACCCGTTCGCGCGCACCGCGCGCCTGTCGAGCGACGCGCGCATCAACTATCTCATGCACCTGCGCCGACCGACCGGCAGCAACCCCGCGGCTCGATGAGCGGCTACGACGCACTCCTGCTCGACCTCGACGGCACCCTGCTCGACACCGCGCCGGACATGGGCGGGGCGCTGAACCGGCTGCGCGCCGAGCGCGGCCTCGAGCCGCTGCCGTTCGCCACGATCCGGCCCGTGGTCTCGCACGGCGCGGTGCGACTGGTGACGCTCGGCTTTCCCGGCTCGGCCGGCGATGCGTTCGAAGCGTTGCGGTTGCGCTTCCTCGAGCTCTACGCGCAGCACCTGGCCGAGCACACGACGCTGTTCCCCGGCATCGAGGCGGTGCTCGACGAGCTCGAGGCACGCGGGCTGCCCTGGGGCGTGGTCACCAACAAGCCCGGCTGGCTCACGGATCCACTGCTGGCCGCGCTCGAACTCGATCGCCGCGCGGCCTGCGTCGTGAGCGGCGACACGCTGCCGGAGCGCAAGCCGCACCCGCTGCCCCTGCTGCATGCCGCCGCGCTGGTCCGCGTGCCGCCCGAGCGTTGCGTGTACGTGGGCGACGCCGAACGCGACATCCAGGCCGGGCGCGCCGCGGGCATGGCGACGGTCGTCGCCGCCTACGGGTACCTCTCCGAGCAGGACGACCCGGGCGGCTGGCAGCCGACGGGAATCGTCGCGGAGCCCGGCGAACTGCGCGACTGGATGGCTCCGCAGGCCACGAGACTCTCCGGCGCCCGCCCATGAACTGGAACTCTCCCGCCACCCTGGTGCTGATCGCGCTGGCGCCGGTCGCCGCGCTGGTGGCTGGCTGGCTGATCGGCCGGCGGCGAGTTCATGCGCTCGAACTCGAGCTGGCCACGGCCTGCGCAGAGGCGCGCTCCGCCGCCGATCTCGCCCGGGAGCGCGAGTACGCGCTCGACCTCGCGCTCGAGCGGCTGCGCGCAGGCTTCGACACCGTCGCCGGCGAGGCGCTGCGCAACAACAGCACGCTGTTCCTCCAGCTCGCCCGGCAGACGCTCAGCCAGCAGCAGGAAACCGCCTCGCGCAATCTCGGCGAGCGCGAGAAGGCGGTCGAGACGATGCTCGCCCCGGTGCGCGAGGCCCTCGCCCGCACGCACGAGCAGATCGCGCGCATCGAGAAGGAGCGCGCCGAGAGCTTCGGCGCACTGCGCAGCTCGATCGAGAGCGTCGCGCTCGGCCAGCAGGCGCTGCAGCGCGAGACGCGCAACCTGGTCACCGCGCTGCGGCGACCGGAGGTGCGCGGCCAGTGGGGCGAGATGACGCTGCGCCGCCTCGCGGAGCTCGCCGGCATGGTCGAGCACTGCGATTTCGTCGAGCAGGCGCACGTGCAGGGCGAGGACGGGGCGTTGCGCCCCGACATGATCGTGAACATGCCGGACGGCCGGCAGCTGGTCGTCGACGTGAAGACGCCGCTCGACGCCTATCTCACGGCCGTCGAGGCGGTGAACGACGATGATCGCGCGCTCGCCATCAAGCGCCACGCCCAGGCGGTCGTCGAGCGCGTGCGCCAGCTCTCCTCCAAGGCCTACTGGGCGCAGTTCGAGCGCAGCCCCGACTTCGTCGTGCTGTTCATCCCGGGCGACCAGTTCCTCACCGCCGCGATCGGCGAGATTCCCACGCTGCTCGAGGACGCGATCCGCCAGCACGTGATCATCGCCACGCCGTCGAGCTTCGTCGCCCTGCTCAAGGCCGTGGCCTACGGCTGGCGACAGAACGTGCTCGCCGACAACGCGGCGCGCATCCAGGAACTGGCCGAGGACCTGTACAAGCGACTCGCGAAGTTCACCGAGCACATCGCGCGGATCGGCAAGTCGCTGGGACAGAGCGTGGACGCCTACAACAGCGCGGTCGGCTCGCTCGAGCGCCAGGTGCTGCCGGGCGCGCGCAAGTTCACGGAGCTCGGCCTGCGGCCGGAGCGGGAGATCGAGGAAATCGCGCCCGTCGAGAAGCTGGCCCGGGAGCCGCGGGCCGCCGAGGGGGACGCCGCCGATGAGTGAGACCGATATCGACGTACGCGCCAACGTGCCCCCGCCCGGAGCGCTCGCCAACCGTGTGATCCTCGTCACCGGAGCGAGCGGTGGCCTCGGCAGTGCGCTCGCGAAAGCCTGCGCGGCGCTCGGCGCGCGCGTCGTGCTGAGCGGCCGCAAGGTGACCAGGCTCGAGGCCGTCTACGACGCGATCGTGGCGAGCGGCGCGCCGCGGCCGTCCATCGCCCCGCTCGACCTCGAGCGCGCCGACGCGACGCACTATGCCGCCCTCATGGAGGCCGTGCGCAGCGAGTTCGGCCGCCTCGACGGACTCGCGCACGTCGCGGGGCTGCTCGGCGAGCGCGCGCCCATCGAGCACTACGACGTCGTCACCTGGATGAAGGTGATGCACGTCAACGTGAATGCGACGTTCATCCTGACCCAGGCCCTGCTGCCATTGCTGCGGGCGTCCGAGGATGCCTCGGTGGTGTTCACGACGAGCGGCGTGTCGGTGCGCGGCCGCGCCTACTGGGGCGCGTATGCCGCCTCGAAGTTCGCGGTGGAGGGCCTGATGCAGGTGCTGGCGGACGAGGTCGAGAACACGACGCACATCCGCGTGAACAGCGTGAACCCGGGGAAGCTGCGGACGCCGATGCGCGCGAAGGCCTACCCCGGCGAGGATCCGGCTTCGGTGCCGCTGCCCGAGCAGGCGCTCTCGCCCTTTCTCTACCTGCTCGGTCCCGACAGCCGCGGCGTCAACGGCCGCCGCTTCGACGCCCAGTAGCGCGGCGTGGCGGTCGCGGGCGCGACTGCCCGGAGATCGCGAGCACCGCATCGAGAACCTCGCCGTCGAGGTCCCGCGAGCGGCCGCGAGGCAGGTCGCGGGGCAACGTCACCGGCCCCCAGCGGACCAGCATGATGCGGCTCACCTTGAGCCCGGCCGAATCGAACAGCGCGCGCACCGCACCGCGCGGCGGATTGCGCTCCGCGGTGACCTTGAACCAGGCGTTGGTGGCGCTGCCCTCGAGCCGCTCCACGGAGGCGAACGCGACCTCCTCGCCCTCGACGTCCACGAGGTGCGGGATGGCCGGCCACTCGTCCGTGTCCTTCGGCCGCAGCGCCCGCACGCGATACTCGACGGGCAGCGCGCGTCCGAGCCTGGCCGCGGCCGACGCAAAGGCGCCGTCACTGGCCATGATCAGCAGGCCGTCCTCGCCATAGCCGAGCGCGTTCACGGGGAGCCAGCGGCCCGAGCGCAGCGATGGCAGGCGCGTCTCGACGCCGGAGCGCTCGTCGCCCTGCTGGCGCTTGAGCATTTCGCCACTCGGCTTGTGGTAGACGATCACGCGCATCGTGGGCGCGCTCGCGATGCGCTTCGTGACGTCGCGCCCGTCGACGACGACGCGGTCGGCGGGGCCCACGCGTTGCCCGACCACGGCGGGCTTGCCGTTCACCAGTACCCGTCCCTCGACGATCCAGCCCTCGACCTGTCGGCGCGAGCCGATGCCGTGCTGGGCCAGGAGCTTGTGCAGGCGCTCGTCCAAGCGCGCGGCTAGTGCTCGGTGTCGGCAGGCGGCGCCGCGACCAGCGTCGGCGCCTGCGGGTCTTCCGACGGCTCGCCGTCGTCCTCGTCGTCGGTCTCCTCATCGGCCGCCAGCTCATCGGCCGCCTGCGCGTCGGCGGCCGGCGCCTCGAGCGCGGGAGGGTCGGTCGGCACCGGTTCGCCGCCCGGGAACTCGAGCTGCACGCTGATGTCGTCGAGGTCCCGCAGCTCGGCCAGCGTCGGCAGGTCGTCGAGGCTCTTCAAGCCGAAGTAATCGAGGAACTCGCGCGTCGTGCCGAGCAGCTCGGGGTGGCCCGGCACCTCGCGATGGCCGACGACGCGGATCCAGTTGCGCTCGTGCAGCGTGCGCATGATGGTGGAGGCGACCGTAACGCCGCGGATGTCCTCGATCTCGCCGCGCGTGACCGGCTGGCGGTACGCGATCAGCGCGAGCGTCTCGAGCAGCGCGCGGGAATAGCGGCTCGGCCGCTCCTGCCACAGCCGCGAGACGATCTCCGCGTATTCGGAGCGCACCTGCACCCGCCAGCCGCTCGCCACCTCGCGCAGTTCCACGCCGCGACCGGCGAGGCGCCCTTGCAGGTCGGCGAGCGCCTCGCGCACGGCGTCGGCGGCGGGACGCTGGGGTTCCTCGAAGAGTTCCAGGATCTGCTCGACGGTGACGGGACGCCCCGCGGCGAGCAGCACGGCCTCGAGCACGTTGGTCAGCGGATGTTCGCTCATGGTTTCGCTCATGATTCAGTCCGGTTGCCGGCCTCGAGCCGGTCGTTGTCGATGACGAGCGTGACGTGCCGCGGCGCGCCCGCACGCACGTGGATGGGCGCGTAGGGCTCCGACTGCACGATCTCGATCAGCCCCTCGCGCAGCAGCTCGAGGATGGCGGAGAAGGTCACGGTGACGCCCATGCGCCCTTCCTCGGGACGGAAGAGCTGCACGAACTCGACGAAGGCCTGGTCGCGCAGCGCGCCGAGGACGTCGGACATGCGCTGTCGCACCGAGAGTCGCTCACGCTGGACGTGGTGGTGCGCGAACATCTCGGCGCGGCCCATCACGTCCTTCAGCGCGACCAGCATCTCCTGCAGCGTGACGTCGGGCAGCAGGCGCACCACGCGGCGCTCCGCGAGCTCGGCCGAGGCCGGGAACGTGTCGCGGTCGATGCGCGGCAGCTGCTCGATGTCGGCGGCGGCACTCTTGAAGCGCTCGTACTCCTGCAGGCGGCGCACCAGCTCCGCGCGCGGGTCGTCCTCCTCCGTGGCCTCGCCCTGCGGCCGCGGCAGCAGCATCCGCGACTTGATCTCGGCAAGCGTCGCGGCCATCAGCATGTACTCGCCGGCCAGCTCGAGCTGCAGCTCCTGCATCAGCTCGATGTACTGCATGTACTGCTTCGTGATCTCCGCGAGCGGGATGTCGAGGATGTCGAGGTTCTGCCGGCGGATGAGGTACAGCAGCAGGTCGAGCGGACCCTCGAACGCCTCGAGAAAGACCTGCAGCGCGTCGGGCGGGATGTAGAGGTCGCGCGGCATCTGCGTGAGCGGCTCGCCCTCCACGACGGCAAACGGCATCTCACCCTGCTCCGCGATCTCCGCGACGTGCGGCTCCGGCGCGGCGGGCGGCGGAATGCTCTCGACGAGCCTCAAGTCGGGCTTGGTCATGCGGATTCCTCAGCGGTAGACGAGGCCCATGGCCTGCTTCACGTCGTCGAGCGTCTGCCCGGCGACGGCGCGGGCCTTCTCGCAACCCTCGGCGATGATGCCGCGCACCAGGTCGGGATTGTCCTCGTACTCCTGGGCGCGCTGGCGCATCGTCGTGATCTCCTCCACCACGCGGTCGATCAGCGGCTTCTTGCACTCGAGGCAGCCGATGCTGGCCGTGCGGCAGCCGTGGTCGACCCAGCGCCGGGTCTCTTCGCTGGAGTAGAGCTTGTGCAGGTCCCACACCGGGCATTTCTCGGGATTGCCCGGGTCCGTGCGCCGCACCCGCGCGGGATCCGTCTGCATGGTCTTGAGCTTGGCCGCGACGGCGTCGGGGTCTTCGCGCAGGCCGATCGTGTTGCCGTAGGACTTCGACATCTTGCGGCCGTCGAGCCCCGTCACCTTGGGCGTGGCGGTGAGCAGCGCGTCCGGCTCGGTCAGGATCGTCCTGCCGGTGCCCTCGAGGTAGCCCATCAGGCGCTCGCGGTCCGCGAGCGTCAGGCGCGAGTTGCCCTCGAGCAGCGCGCGCGCCTTGGCGAGCGACACTTCATCGCCCTGCTCCTGGTAGTTGCGGCGCAGCGCGCGGTAAAGGCCGGCGTTCTTCGCCCCGAGGTTCTTGACGGCCCGCTCGGCCTTGGCCTCGAAGTCCGGCTCGCGGCCGTAGATGAAGTTGAAGCGCCGGGCAATCTCGCGGGTGATCTCGACGTGCGCGACCTGGTCCTCGCCGACCGGCACGTACATCGGCCGGTACAGGAGGATGTCCGCGCTCTGCAGCAGCGGGTAGCCCAGGAACCCGTAGGTCGCGAGGTCCTTCTCCTTGAGCTGCTCCTGCTGGTCCTTGTACGTGGGCACGCGCTCGAGCCAGCCGAGCGGCGTGATCATCGACAGCAGCAGGTGCAGTTCCGCGTGCTCCGGCACCCGCGACTGGATGAAGAGCGTGGCCACCGCCGGGTTCAGGCCCGCCGCGAGCCAGTCGATCACGATCCGCCAGGTGCTGGCCTCGATGTCCGACGTGTCGTCGTACCCGGTCGTGAGCGCGTGATAGTCGGCGATGAAGAAATAGCAGTCGTACTCGTACTGCAGCTCGGTCCAGTTCTTGAGGGCGCCGTGGTAGTTGCCGAGGTGCAGACTGCCCGTCGGTCGCATTCCCGAAAGCACGCGGCGGGGGGTCGAAACGGAGGAACTCAAGGCACACCCTCGCGACGAATTCGCCGCCTAAACATTACAAATATCAGATAGTTACAACGCCTTTCTCACGGCCGACAGAGACAGTCGCGGCCGCGGTGCCGACGCGAACGCGGGATTATACGCAGCCGCGCAGGACAGTCGTCATTCGAATGCGGCGACGTCGCCCTTGCCGCTGCGGATGACCACCGGGGCCGGCCCCGACAGGTCCACGACGCTGCTGGGCTCGACACCGCCCTGGCCGCCATCGATGACGAGGTCCACCGCGTGCGCGAGCCGCTCCCTGATTTCCTGCGGGTCGGTCAGCGGCGCGGGGTCGCCGGGCAGCAGCAGCGTCGAGCTCATGATCGGCTCGCCGAGCTCGGACAGCAGCATGCGCACGATCGCATTGTCCGGGACGCGTATGCCGATGGTGCGCCGCTTCGGGTTCTGGAGGCGCTTGGGCACTTCGCGCGTCGCCTCCAGGATGAAGGTGTAGGGCCCGGGCGTGAACGCCTTGAGCGTGCGGTACTGGATGTTGTCCACGCGGGCGTAGGTGGCGATTTCCGAGAGGTCGCGGCAGACCAGCGTGAAGTTGTGGTTCTTGTCGGTCTCGCGGATGCGTTCGATGCGCTCCATCGCCTCCTTGTCGCCCATCAGGCAACCGAGCGCGTAGCACGAATCCGTCGGGTAGACCACGACGCTGCCGTCGCGGATGGCGGCGATCGCCTGGCGCACGAGGCGCGGCTGCGGGTTCACCGGATGTATGGAGAGCAGCAGAGCCATGGTTTGCGGAACGGCCGTTGGGTACGGCGAACGACTTGGCTATGATACCCGCCCCGGCCATGCGCCGCCGTTCCCCGCCCCTCCCCGAATGCAGTTTTTCGTCGACCTGCTCCCGGTCATCGCCTTCTTCGTCGCCTACAAGCTGGCCGGCATCTACGTGGCCACCGCGGTGCTGATCGTCGGCGTGCTGGCCCAGACCGCGCTGAGCTGGATCCGCCACCGCAAGGTGAGCGGCATGCTGCTCACCTCGGCGGTGCTGGTGCTGGTCTTCGGCGGCCTCACGCTGCTCGTGCACGACGCCACGTTCATCAAGTGGAAGCCGAGCATCGTCAACTGGCTGTTCGCCGCCGCCTTCCTCGTGAGCGAGTTCATGCGCGGCCCGAGCATCATCCAGCGCATGCTCGGCGAGAACGTGGTGCTCGACGCGACGGACTGGCGGCGGCTCAACTTCATGTGGATCGCGTTCTTCATCGTCGCGGGCACGCTGAACCTCTTCGTCGCCTACCGCTACGACGAAGCCACGTGGGTGAACTTCAAGCTCTTCGGGCTCATGGGGCTCACGCTCGTCTTCGCCCTGCTGCAGGGCGTGTGGATCGCGCGCAAGTCCGAGCACCCGGGCACGGACGGCGAGGCCAAGCCATGACCAGCACGCGCGTGGAGCGACTGACCGAAAGACTGCAGTCGGGCCTCGAGCCCGCGCAACTCGAGGTCATCGACGACAGTCACCACCACGCGGGCCACGTTGGCGCCGCCGATGGTCGCGGGCATTTTACCGTCCTCGTCGTGTCGCAACGATTCGCAGGACTCAATACCGTGCGCCGCCACCGCCTCGTCTACGAGGTCGTCGGCGACATGATGGACACGGACATTCACGCGTTATCGATCCAGGCCCTCGCCCCCGGCGAGACGGCCCTTACCTGACCGGCATCCAACCGAAGAGGCTACCGATGCGTATCAATCGTTTCCCACTCGTCCTCCTCGCCGTCACCGCACTGCTCGGTGCCTGCACTCGCCCGGCGGAGGACGCGTCCAAGGCGGCCCCCGATGCGAAGGCACCCGCCGCCGCGAAAACCGTAGCCACCGTCAACGGCAAGGTGCTCAGCAGCGAACTCTATGACACGTTCATGCAGGCCGTGACCAACAAGCCGGCCGCGGAAGCCACCGACGAGCAGAAGACCCAGTTGCTCGACCAGCTGATCAACATGACGCTGGCTGCCCAGGTCGCCGAGAAGGAAGGCCTCGCGAAGGACCCGGTGGTGCAGTCGCGCCTCGACCTGCTCCGCACGCAGATCCTCGCGGAGGCCGCGACCGACAAGTACATCAAGGCCCACCCGGCGTCGGAGAGCGAGCTCAAGGCCGAGTACGACGCGCAGGTGGCGAACATGCCGAAGGAGTACAAGGCGCGCCACATCCTCGTCGAGAAGAAGGAGACAGCGGAGTCGCTCATTCGCGATCTGCAGGCGGGCGGCGACTTCGCCAAGCTGGCGGCCTCGGAGTCGAAGGACGCCGGCAGCGCCAAGAACGGCGGTGACCTCGGCTGGTTCGCGCCGCAGACGATGGTGAAGCCCTTTGCCGATGCCGTCGCGACGCTCGAGAAAGGCAAGATCACGCAGCAGCCGGTGCAGAGTGAGTTCGGCTTCCACGTGATCCAGCTGGAGGACGTGCGCAGCGCCGAGGCCCCGCCGTTCGAGGACGTGAAGCCCCAGGTGCAGATGTTCGCGCAGCGGAAGAAGCTGCAGGCCTACCTGGACGAGCTTCGCAAGACGGCGAAGATCCAGAAAACGAATTAACTGTCAAGCCGACATTGTCGGCGGAACGGCCGGCTTCCCATGCGGGTGGCCGGCCGTTTTCGTTTGGGGCTGCGCAAGCCCCGACGGAGGGGCTGGATCGTGGGCGTCGAACGGTTCGACAGGATGAGTCCTGCGGCGAAAGGTCGGGCATCGCAGGTCGTGCCGCGAGGCCTTGCCCGCGTTGCAATGAGCGGGTCGACGGGCCGGAAATCAGAATTAATATTGTTTCTTAGGTATCACTCGTATCTTATTGGTTCTTGTGGATTAAAAAACCACCGTCAACGAACTGTGAAGCAGGTCACAGTTTCCAGCCCGACAGCCTTGGCCTGAGCTGCAGCCACGCATCTCGCGACTTGACATAGACGCTGGCCAGCGCGCTCGTCACCCGCCGGACGGGGTTCCTCGCGGGCGCTTTAGACATCCTCGCCAGCCCACTGAATAGCCGACGTTTTTCGCTCGGCCTCCGTGCCCGCCACTCGCAGACCGCGCCCCGGTTCCCCGACGCCGGGACCCGAATATGTTCAACGCTTGACCCGTTATGTCCGGCCGATATAGTCCGGCCAGGGAGTTAACAATAACCACTGATGTCAGCGGTAATTGCATTACGGATGGGGGAACCCGCGTTCGGGCTTGAAATGAGCGAGAACTTCAAGAAACCGTTGCTTGCAGCGTGCCGGCACCTGCTGCACCCGCTCGTCCGTATTTTGTTGCGCCACGGCGTTTCCTACGGCGAATTTTCGGACTCGGTGCGTGGCGCTTACATCGATATCGCGGCGGCTGAATTGGTGCCTCCCAACCGGCCCCAGACCGACTCGCGCCTCGCGATCCTGACCGGCCTGACGAAGCGAGAGGTCACTCGAATTCGCACCGCAGACGCGAATGCGGACGATGCCGTCGGCCTGAATCGTATCGCCCGCGTGCTCCAAGGATGGAGCCAAGACCCTGAGTATCTCGGGCCGTACGGCCTCCCGCTCGAAGTGCCGTTTGCCGGCGAAGGCAGATCGTTTGAGCAACTGGTGTTGAAGTACGCAGGGGACGTTTCTCCCAGAGCCCTGATTGAAGAACTGCTCCGCGTGGATGCCGCGCTGGAAACGGAGGACGGCTACGTCCGCCTGCTCAATCGAACCTATCTGCCTACTCCGCTTGACCCAGTCGGCTTAGAGCGACTGGGAAACGTTGTCAATTTCTTCATCGACACTGTCGATAACAACCTGCAGATCAAGCGAAAGGGCGAAGGCCGCTTTGAACGTTACGCAATAACCATGGAAGGGCTGTCGCCAAGGGACTACGAGGCGTTTGACGCGTTGGTCCGAGAGAAGGCGCAGGAACTCCTCGAGATCCTGGATGACTGGCTCGGACAGCACGAGATCAAAGGTGGCCACAAGTTGTCACCGAGCGAATCCATCCGCACCGGCGTTGGGATCTTTCATTTCGTCGACAGGTCTCCGCCGAACCCGGAAGAGACGCTGCAGTAACCATCAGACTTTTTGCTACTTCCGACTTAGAGCGACGCCAAATTGAAGAACAAGGGGACAGCGATGACCGAGAAGCGCCGTTACCAAGGTATTGCACTTGCAGTGTCCTTGGCGCTTGGCACCTTTGCCGCCAGCGCATCCGCAAAGAACGCGATCGACCGGGACGCTGCCAAGGTTGAGCGCCCCAGCGCCATCATCGGCAGCGATGCGATCATCGGCAGCGACGCGATCATCGGTAGCGACGTCCAGAAGGTGAAGCGTCCAGTGCCATCATCGGCAGTGACGCGATCATCGGTAGCGACGTCCAGAAGGTGAAGCGTCCCAGTGCCATCATCGGCAGCGACGCCATCATCGGCAGCGACGCCATCATCGGTAGCGACGTCCAAAAGGTGAAGCGTCCCAGTGCCATCATCGGCAGCGATGCGATCATCGGCAGTGACGCCATCATTGGCAGTGACGTCCAGAAGGTGAAGCGTCCCAGCGCCATCATCGGCAGCGATGCGATCATCGGCAGTGACGCGATCATCGGTAGTGACGTCCAGAAGGTGAAGCGTCCCAGTGCCATCATCGGCAGCGATGCGATCATCGGCAGTGACGCGATCATCGGTAGCGACGTCCAGAAGGTGAAGCGTCCCAGTGCCATCATCGGCAGCGATGCGATCATCGGCAGTGACGCCATCATTGGCAGTGACGTCCAGAAGGTGAGGCGTCCCAGCGCCATCATCGGCAGCGATGCGATCATCGGCAGTGACGCCATCATCGGCAGTGACGTCCAGAAGGTGAGGCGTCCCAGCGCCATCATCGGCAGCGATGCGATCATCGGCAGTGACGCGATCATCGGTAGCGACGTCCAGAAGGTGAAGCGTCCCAGTGCCATCATCGGTAGCGATGCGATCATCGGCAGTGACGCCATCATCGGTAGCGACGTCCAGAAGGTGAAGCGTCCCAGCGCCATCATCGGCAGCGATGCGATCATCGGCAGTGACGCCATCATTGGCAGTGACGTCCAGAAGGTGAGGCGTCCCAGCGCCATCATCGGCAGCGATGCGATCATCGGCAGTGACGCGATCATCGGTAGCGACGTCCAGAAGGTGAAGCGTCCCAGCGCCATCATCGGCAGCGACGCGATCATCGGCAGTGACGCGATCATCGGCAGTGACGTCCAGAAGGTGAGGCGTCCCAGCGCCATCATCGGCAGCGATGCGATCATCGGCAGCGATGCGATCATCGGCAGCGATGCGATCATCGGCAGTGACGCGATCATCGGTAGCGACGTCCAAAAGGTGAAGCGTCCCAGCGCCATCATCGGCAGCGATGCGATCATCGGCAGTGACGCCGATCATCGGTAGCGACGTCCAGAAGGTGAAGCGTCCCAGCGCCATCATCGGCAGCGATGCGATCATCGGCAGTGACGCGATCATCGGTAGTGACGTCCAAAAGGTGAAGCGTCCCAGTGCCATCATCGGCAGCGGCGATCATCGGCAGCGATGCGATCATCGGCAGTGACGCCATCATCGGTAGCGACGCGATCATCGGCAGCGACGCATTCAAGGGCATTGCAAGCGACGCCTTGGTGCATGGCCCAATTGAACAAGTCAACGTCGCGACCGGCCAGGTAACGATTCTGGGCCAGCTGTATCAAGCAGCACCCAAGTCGACCGCAGTTGCGAAACTCGCGAGCCAACTCGCCAGTGGCCAGACAGCATTCGCCACGGTGCTCGGACAACCCGACAATCAGGGAAGAAATCGAGCCAGCAAGTTCTTGCTCGTTTCGCAGTCGTATGTGCCTGGAGCGAGTAAAGTGATGGTCACCGGTCGAGCCACAAACGTTGACGCTAGCAGCGGCACGTTCACAGTTGGCAAGCTGGTTGTGGACTACACGGCATTGCTGTCTACCCGCGAGGTTAGGGTCATGACAGGCGACGTCGTTGCAGTCGTGGGTCTGCAATCGGCGCAGGGCGCTCCATTGCAGGCAGTAGGCATTCGATCACCGGCGAATTTGCGATAGGGCCGCTGTCGACGTTGGAAATGTGGCCCCTCCGGGCGGCAAGTCCGCGAGGTCGGTGCAATCAACCTTTCGTGTCGGGTGCGATGCGTTGATCGGCTGAGTCGGCCGTAGACGTCCCATTGCCGTCTTGCATTGTGCCGCCCTGGACATCGATCAGGGCGCCTTCGTAGTAAAAGACGCCAATCCCGACGCGTGGCCCCTGCTCGCCCGAATCAGTTAATGGCTGCTCGTGCGAGCTTAGCCAATCATCCATCGTGTGCAGAAAATCGGCCGCGCGAACACGCGCAAGTTGCCTAAACAGAGGCACAGCAGCGGGTATCAAAGTGTCGGAGTAAGCCAGGCGTTGAATAAACGGGTCCTGCTTAGCTGGGCCAGTGTTGTGAGCCAACCCTTCTAGCACCGGCGCAATGATGTGCGCTAACCCAACGACTAAGTCCTCGCCAACATCGGCGGGAATGAAGTAACGGCGCAAAGGGACAAGACTGCCGTCAGACATCTCATCGATCGCTTTTGCAGCAAGCAG
The DNA here is from genome assembly GCA_963778185.1 of uncultured Gammaproteobacteria bacterium. Classification (GTDB taxonomy): domain Bacteria; phylum Pseudomonadota; class Gammaproteobacteria; order Steroidobacterales; family Steroidobacteraceae; genus RPQJ01. The sequence continues at coordinate 49,207 of CAVZTF010000005.1, forward strand.
TTCAGCTCTTACCGCTCCAGGGGGAACGTCGCCTCCGGCCAGTCTAACTAGCGCGGTGAACGATTCTGACTCACCTGAAACCGGCAGCGTTCTTGGTCGCCCCTCAGGATCGACAAAGGCCTGATCGACATGCCAGAGCTGAAGCACGCGAGCCGCGTGACTACTTTGCAGTGAAGCGGCGATGGTCGAATCGTCGGCCGCCGCTGCTGCCAGTAATTGCTTCTTGATTCGCGCGACCTCTTTGCGTGACAGCCCGGTCCTGATCGCCACCCTAGATGTATTCTTTACACGACCTCGATGGTCCCTGTCTCCAAGCGCCTCTTGCACGAATGCAAGTTTCGCAACTTCGGAGAACTGCTTGTAACCGATGCCAGATCGCAGTAGCACACGTGCGAGCGGACGTAGGCACGAGCCAAGGGCGGAAAGCACGCGCACTTGCAGCGCATTGTTCATTGGTCACCGATCAAAAGTGTGGCGGCACGTTGGCCCGCGGCCAGGCGTCGGCCGTAGAAATTCGGCGCGTCAATCGACCTGAAGGAAGGTCCGTTTGTAATGCTCCAGCTCCTTGATCGACTCGCGGATGTCGTCCAGGGCCAGGTGAGTCGACTGTTTCTGTACTCCGGCCAGCACGGCGGGCGCCCAGCGCCGGGCGAGTTCCTTGACCGTGCTGACGTCGAGATTTCGGTAGTGAAAGAACTTCTCCAGGTCCGGCATCTCCCGCGCAAGGAAGCGCCGGTCCTGGCAGATGCTATTGCCGCACATCGGCGACGCGCCGGCCACCACGTGCTGCGCAAGGAATTCCAGCGTCTGGGACTCGGCCGAGGCGGCGTCCACGGTGCTCGCGCGTACGCGCTCGAGCAGTCCGGACGACCCGTGGGTGGTGCGGTTCCACTGGTCCATTTTCGCCAGCACCGCATCCGGCTGGTGCACGGCGAGGACCGGCCCCTCGGCCACCAGGTTCAGGGAGGCATCGGTGACGATGGTGGCGATTTCGATGATGTGGTCTCGCAGGGGATCGAGCCCCGTCATCTCGAGGTCGATCCAGATCAGATTGTCCGCGCTAGCCACCCTGTCCACGCGCCCAGACCCCCCGCAGGCTGATTGTCCCCCATTCTAGCAAAGGCTAAGCTGCGCCCCGCTCCGCCTACCCCGTGCACGATGCATCCATTCACCTCCGTCTTCATCGCCGCGCTTGCCGCGCACGTCGCTGTCCAGCTCTGGCTGGCCCGGCGCCAGGCCACGTTCGTGGATCGACACCGCCACGCCGTTCCGACCGGGTTCGCGTCGGCCGTCAGCCCGGAAGAGCACTCCAAGGCGGCAGCGTACACGGTGGCCACGCCAGCGTTTCGGCATGGTTGAGACGGTCATCGATGCCCTCCTGCTGCTGTGGCTCACGCTCGGCGGCGGCATCGCACTCGTAGGCGAGGCGATCGCGCGTCTCGGCGTGGCTTCGATCCCGGCGGGCACGCTGCACGTGCTGGGTGTGTTCGCGGTACTGGCCGTGCTGTCGATGCCGTTCAGCCTCTATCGGACGTTCGTGCTCGAAGAGCGGTTTGGATTCAATCGCACGCGTCCCGCCGTGTTCGTCGCCGACACCCTGAAGTCGTGGGGACTTGGCCTGCTGCTGGGCGGCGCGGTCGTCGCCGGCGTGCTGTGGATCATGGCGACAGCGGGCCGCTCCTGGTGGCTGGTCGGCTGGCTCGCGTGGCTCGGGTTCGCGCTGCTGGTCACGTGGGCCTGGCCGCGGATCTTCGCGCCGCTGTTCAACAAGTTCTCGCCGCTCGAGGACCCGTCGCTGCGCGAGCGGATCGAAGCCCTGCTCGAGCGCTGCGACTTCCACGCGAAGTCCATCTTCGTGATGGACGGGTCGCGCCGCTCCTCGCACGGCAACGCCTATTTCACCGGCCTCGGCCGCGAGAAGCGCATCGTGTTCTTCGACACCCTGCTGTCCTCGCTGACGCCGGCGCAGGTCGAGTCGGTGCTGGCCCACGAGCTGGCGCATTTCCGCCTGCGGCACGTCCCCCAGCGACTGGTGGTCGGCGCGCTGACGAGCCTGGCCGGATTCGCACTGCTGGGCTGGCTGGCGCTGCAACCCTGGTTCTACTCCGCGCTCGGCGTGCCGCAGGGCAGCAGCGCGGCCGCGCTGTTGCTGTTCGTCCTGGTCACGCCGGCCTTCACGTGGGTGGTCGCGCCCGTACTCGCGGCGTGGTCGCGCCGCCACGAGTACGAGGCCGATGCCTTCGCCGCCCGGCACAGCGACGCGCAGTCGCTCGCCGACGCGCTGGTGCGGCTCTACAAGGACAACGCGAACACGCTCACGCCCGATCCGCTCTACTCCGCGTTCTACGACTCGCACCCGCCCCCGGCCGCACGCATCGCGCGCCTGCAAGCCGTGCAGCCGTGACCGGCGGAACCGTCACCGGCTGCGTCATCGAGTCCTACGGCCGCCGGGTGGTCGTCGCGCCGGCCGGCGGCGAATCCGTGGCCTGCAAGCTGCACGGCCGGAAGCTCGAGGTCGTGGCCGGCGACGAGGTGCGCATCGAAGAGCGGCCGGGCGGCGACGACTGGACGGTGGTCGAGCGGCTGCCGCGCCGCAACGTGTTGAGCCGCAGCGACAGCCGAGGCCTCGAGGAATCCATCGCGGCGAACCTCGACCAGCTGGGCGTGGTCGTGGCCCCGGAGCCCGCCTGCGATCCCTTCATCGTGGATCGCTACGTCGCCGGCGCCTGCTACGCGGGCATCGCGCCGATCCTGATCCTCAACAAGCTGGACCTGCCCGGGGGCGCGGGCGACCTTTCCTTCACCGAGCCCCTGCGCAAGCTCGGCATGCCCGTGTACGTCGTCTCGGCCCGCACGGGCTCCGGGCTGCCGGAGCTCGTCGAGGGCCTGCGCGGCCGCCGCAGCCTCCTGGCCGGACAGTCCGGCGTCGGGAAGTCCTCGCTGCTGAACGCCCTGGCGGGCGATGCCCTGCGCGCGACGGGCCACCTCTCGGCCGGCTCCGGTGAAGGCCGCCACACCACGGTATCCTCCGCGGTCCTGCGCCTGCCGTGGGGCGAGCTCGCGGACTCTCCCGGCGTCCGGGACTACGCCCCGCCCGTCGTTCCCCTGCGGGACGTCCAGCACGGCTACGCGGAGATCACAGCGCTGTCCGGAGGTTGCCGCTTCCCGGACTGCCTGCACCTGCGCGAGCCCCAGTGCGCCGTCCAGGCCGCGGTCGCGGGTGGAGCGATCGACGCGCGCCGCTACGAAAGCTATCGCCGGCTCCTCAACCTCACCCGCCAGCTCGACGAAAAGCGCGGCTGGCGGGGTTAGCCCCGGATGGATTTCGGGCTGGTATGATGCTGCACTGCAAAGCAGTCGTTGAAAGTTAGAGGAGTGAGCCGCGTGCGCAGAATCATGGTGGGCGTCAAACGGGTGGTGGACTACAACGTCCGGGTCCGTGTGAAGCCGGACAATTCCGGGGTCGTCACGGACGGGGTCAAGATGAGCATCAACCCCTTCGACGAGATTGCGCTCGAGGAAGCGCTGCGCATCAAGGAACGCGGCCTGGCCGACGAGGTGCTGGCCGTCAGCATCGGCCCCGCCGACACGCAGCAGCAGCTCAGGACGGCACTCGCCATGGGCGCGGACCGCGCCATCCTCGTCCAGACGGACGCGGCGGTCGCGCCGCTGTCGGTCGCGAAGATATTCCTGAAGCTCGCGGAGAAGGAGCAGCCGCAGCTGGTCCTGCTCGGCAAGCAGGCCATCGACGACGACAACGGCCAGACCGCCCAGATGGTCGCCGCGCTGTGGGATCGTCCCCAGGCCGTCTCCTGCTCCAAGGTTGAAATCGCCGACGGCAAGGCCACCGTGACGCGCGAGGTCGATGCGGGCCTCGAGACGCTCGAGATCGACCTGCCCGCCGTGCTGAGCGTGGACCTGCGCCTGAACGAGCCGCGCTACGTGAAGCTGCCCGACATCATGAAGGCGAAGAAGAAGCCGCTCGACACGATGAGCCTCGGCGACTTCGGCGTCGAGGGCGCGCCGGCGTTCACGACCGTCAAGGTCGAGCCGCCGCCGCAGCGGCAGAAGGGCGTCATGGTGAAGGACGTGGCCGAGCTCGTGGACGCGCTCAAGAAGAAGGGGTTGGTGTGATGAGCAGGATACTGATCGTTGCGGAACATGACGGCGCGAAGCTCAATCCCAGCACCGCCAAGTGCGTGGCCTGCGCCGCGAAGGTCCCAGGCGCCGCCATCGACGTGCTGGTGCTCGCGGCGGACGCTGCGGCGGTGGCCGCGCAGGCGGCGACGATCGCCGGCGTCGCCAGGGTGATCGCGGTGGCGAACCCGGCCAACGCCGAGCCGCTCGCGGCCATCCAGGCCCCGCAGGTGGCCAGGCTCGCCGCGGACTACACCCACGTGTTCGGGCCGTCGACCACCTTCGGCAAGGACCTGATGCCGCGCGTGGCCGCCCTGCTCGGGGTGAGCCAGATCACGGACATCATGGCGGTCGAGGGCCCGCACCGCTTCAAGCGCCTCATCTACGCAGGCAATGCGGTGCTGACGGTCGACGCACCGGCCGACGCCAAGGTCGTCGCCACGGTGCGCGTCGCCTCTTTCGAAGCCGCCGCGCAGGGCGGCAGCGCCCCCGTGGAAAAAGCGGATCCCGGCGTGGCGCTTCCGACGCACACGCGGTTCGTCTCCCGGTCCAGCGCCACGACGGGACGTCCCGACCTGCAGACCGCCTCCAGGGTCGTCTCGGGCGGGCGGGCGCTCGGCAGCGCCGACGGCTTCAAGCTCGTCTACAGCCTCGCCGACAGGATCGGCGCCGCCGTCGGCGCCTCGCGCGCGGCGGTCGACGCGGGTTACGTGCCGAACGACCTGCAGGTCGGCCAGACCGGCAAGATCATCGCGCCCGAGCTCTACATCGCGATCGGCATCTCGGGCGCGATCCAGCACATGACCGGCATCAAGGACGCGCGCACGATCGTCGCGATCAACAAGGACGGCGAGGCGCCGATCTTCGAGGCGGCCGACATCGGCCTCGTCGGCGACCTGTTCACCCTCGTTCCGGAGCTCGAGAAGCAACTGGGCGGATGACAGCAGTCCTCAAGGGGTTCATCGACGTTCCCCACGGCCAGGTCCACTTCCGCTACGGCGGGAGTGGACCGCCGGTCGTCCTGCTGCACGACTCGCCCCGCTCCTCCGTCCAGCACGTGCCGACGATCGACTGGCTCGGCGAGCACTTCACGGTCATCGCCCTCGATACGCCCGGCTGCGGCAACTCCACGCCCTTGCCTGGGTCCCGACCGGCCATCGCCGACTTCTCGGCCGCGCTCGCAGCCACGCTGGAGGCCCTCGGCATCGAGCGCTGCGCAATTTACGGCGTGGACACCGGCGCCTGCATCGCCCTGCAGTTCGCAGCCGATCACCCCGAGCGCGCCGCCCTCACCGTCCTCGACGGCCTGCCGTCGCAGGAGGTCCCAGCCGGCGACGACCACCTCGATCGATGCCTGCCGCGCCTCGAGGCCACGGCGGACGGAGCGCACCTCGCCCGCGCATGGAGCCAGGTCCTCGACACTCACCGCTACCTCCCCTGGTTCCAGCGCTCGGCCGGGACGCGCCTGCAGGCGACGTTGCCGGACGACCTGCAACTGCACGAGTACGCCACGGACTTCTTCATGGCGGAGCCTGGCTCGGGCAGCGCCTGCCGGGCTGCGCTCGCGTACGAGCAGGCGCCTGCCCTCGCCCGACTTCGCACGCCCACGGTGTCCCTGTCGCGTGCGGCCTTGGATGTCGGCGCGTGGCGCGTGCGCCTGCTGCAGCTGTTGCGTGACGCCGGGCTGCCGCCCATGCGACGGCCTTCTCTGCCGGCCTCCACGGCCGGGGCCGCGCAGGCCGAGAGGCAGCGCTACGTGGATCTCGTGTACGGCCAGATACGCATCCGGACGCGGGGCTCGGCGGGACCAGGGGCTGTCCCCACGCTGCTGATCCACGATGCTCCAGGCTCGTCCGTGGAGATGCGGGCGCTGGCCGATCGCCTGTCGCAGGACCGCGTGACGATCGCGCCGGACCTTCCAGGGCTCGGGGAATCGACGCCACTGCTCTACCCGAGCCTCGGCTCGTACGTCAGTGCCTTGAGCGAGGCGCTGGACGCGCTGCAGGTGCCGGTCGTGGACGTCGTCGCCCAGGGCCTGGGCACGGCGTTCGCCATCGCGCTCGCCGCGAATCGGCCGGCACAGGTTCGACGCCTGGCCCTGGACGCGGTGCCCTGGATCCGAAACCGTGAACGCGGGCTATTCAGGCGGCAGTACTGTCCCGGGCTGCAGCAGGACCGTCACGGCGCGTACCTGCAGGCGATCTGGGGCCAGTTGCAGGATGCCGAGGTGAGCTGGCCGTGGTTCGACCGCAGTCCTGCCGCGGCGCGAGTACGGGACCCCGACACGGACGCCGGACAGCGCCACGCCGTGCTGGTGGACGTCATGAAGCAACTGCCCAGCTACGGCGATGCGGCGCGTGCGGCGCTGGAAGCCGCCCTGCGGGAAATTCTGCCGGGCGTCCGGCAGCCGGTCTTGCTGCTGAACGACTCGCGCGATGTGCGCTACCGGGGCACTGGACGCGTGCTCAGGAGACTGCCGGACGCGCGGCAAGCGCCTCGCCCGGCGAGCGTCGCGGAACGCTCGGCCGTGATCCGCGACTTCCTGGCTTGACCGGCGGCGAGACCGTCAGAGCTGGCCGAGGACGTGCTCGGCGCTCGAGACCTTGAATTCGCCCGGACCTTCGACGAACAGCCCCTTCACGACGCCGTTGTCGGCGATGATGGCGAAGCGCTTGCCGCGCAGGCCCATGCCGAAGCCCGTGGCGTCCATCTCGAGGCCGAGCGCCTTCGAGTAATCGCCATTGCCATCGGCGAGCATCGTCACCTTGTCCTCGACGGCCGAGGCCTTGCCCCAGGCCTTCATGACGAAGACGTCGTTCACGGCCATGCACGCGACCGTGTCGACGCCCTTGGCCTTGAAGTCGGCGGCGTGCTGGATGAAGCCCGGCAGGTGCCGTGCATCGCAGGTGGGGGTAAACGCGCCCGGCACCGAGAACAGCACCACCTTCTTGCCGGTGAACAGCTGCTCGGCCGTGAGCTTCTGCGGACCGTCCGGGCCCGGGATCGTAAACACGCCCGCAGGCATCTTGTCACCCACCTTGATCGTCATGGTCGTGGTCCTCCGAGGTCTTGTTCGAGTAAACACCGATTGTACCTGCCGTTCGGAGCCGGCGTCGCGGCGGGTGCCGGCTGGGGGGTCCTCCGGCGGGACGCCGTGGATCCGTCCTGGAGGCTCCGGGCGCGCCGTCCATGGCGCGCACGGCCCGCCGGAGGACCCCCCAGCCGGCACCCGCCGCAACGGCCAGCCCGACGGCGAAAGTTACTTGGACAGGCGTTAGCTGCGCCGATGGCGTTCGCCTTGCACTGCCGCAGCGGAACGCCGTGCGGCCAAAGGCGCGAAGCGTTGGCGGGTTCGTCCGGTCGGGGTGATCTCGACGGGCCGTGCGCGCCATGGACGGCGCGCCCGGAGCCTCCACGGATGGATTCACGGCGTCCCGTCGAGATCACCCCGACCGGACGGACCCGCCAACAACGGGACGCGCCAGCGAACCGCGGCCAGCGCCCACACCGCACGCGACTCAAGCCGCCGCAGGCCCCCTGGCGAACCGGGGCGCACCCCGCAAGCGCTGGTCGAGCGACTGCAGCAGCCCCTCGGTCGTTTCCCAGTCGATGCAGGCATCGGTGATCGACACGCCGTACTGCAACTGCGCCAGGTCCGCGGGGATCGACTGCTGGCCCCAGTGCAGGTTGCTCTCGAGCATCATGCCCGCGATGGAGCGATTGCCCTCGAGGATCTGGTTCGCCACGTTCTCGGCGACCAGCGACTGCAGGCCCGGGTCCTTGCTCGAATTGCCGTGGCTGCAGTCGATGACGATGCCGCCGGGCAGCCCCGCCTTCTCGAGCTCGCGCTCGCAGAGGGCGATGCTCACGGAATCGTAGTTCGGGCGGCCGCCGCCGCCGCGCAGCACGATGTGGCCGTAGCGGTTGCCGCGCGTGCGGAACACCGCGGACTGTCCCTGCTGCGTGATGCCGAGGAAGTGGTGCGGATGACGCGCCGACTGCAGCGCGTTGATGGCCACGGCCAGCGAACCGTCCGTGCCGTTCTTGAAGCCGACGGGGGTCGACAGCCCGCTCGCCATCTCGCGGTGCGTCTGCGACTCGGTGGTGCGGGCGCCGATGGCCGTCCAGGTCACGAGGTCCGACAGGTACTGCGGCATGATCGGGTCGAGCGCCTCGGTCGCCGCGGGCATGCCGATGTCGGCGAGGAACAGCAGCAGCTCCCTGGCGAGCCGGATGCCCTTCTCGACGCGGAACGAATCGTCCATGTCGGGATCGTTGATGAGCCCCTTCCAGCCGATCGTGGTGCGCGGCTTCTCGAAATAGACCCGCATCAGCACCAGCATCGTCTGCTCGACCTGCCGCGCGAGCCCGGCGAGGCGCGTCGCATACTCGCGGGCGGCGAGCGGGTCGTGGATCGAGCAGGGCCCCACCACCAGGAAGAGCCGTGGATCCTCGCGGTCGAGGATGCGCCGCAGGGTGCTGCGGCTGTGGAAGACGAACTCCTCGGCGGCCGGCGGCAGCGGCAGCGCCTCCTTGACCTGCTCCGGCGTGGGCAGCAGGTCGCTCGAAACGACGTTGATGTCTTGCAGACGCTCTTTCATGGCTGCTCGCGGGTCGATGACGAAACCCGCGCATCTTACACGGCGTCACATCGACGTGCGCACGGTCCACAGCTCGGGGAAGAACCGCAATTCCAGGGCCTTGGCCAGGTAGCTCACGCCGCCGGTCCCGCCGGTGCCGCGCTTGTAGCCGATGATCCGCTCGACCGTCTTCATGTGGCTGAACCGCCAGAGCTGGAACTGGTGGTCGAGGTCGACGAGCTTCTCCGCCAGCTCGTAGAGATCCCAATGCTCCTCGGCGTTGCGGTAGACGTGCAGCCAGGCCGCTGCGACGCCCTCGCTCGCAGCATACGGCTCGCTCCAGTCCCGCTCGAGGCTCGTCGCCGGGATCGCGTAGCCCCGGCGGCCGAGCAGGCGCAGGCATTCGTCGTACAGGCCGGGACTGCGCAAGGCCCGGTCGAGCCAGCCGTGGACGGCCGGGTCGCGCCGGTGCACCTCGATCATCGCGGCGTTCTTGTTGCCGATGAGGAACTCGAGCATGCGGTACTGGTAGGACTGGAACCCGGACGCACGGCCGAGCTGGTCACGGAAGGCCGAGTACTCCGAGGGAGTCATCGTGGCGAGCACGTCCCACGACTGCGTGAGCTGCGCCTGCACCCGCGAGACGCGGGCCAGCATCTTGAACGCGGGCCCGAGCACGTCGCGCCGCACGTGGTCGATCGCCGCGGCGAGTTCGTGGATGCAGAGCTTCATCCACAGCTCGGACGCCTGGTGGATGACGATGAACAGCATCTCGTCGTGTTCCTGCGATGCCGGCCGCTGCGCGTCGAGCAGCCGGTCGAGACGCAGGTATTCGCCATAGCTCAGCGACTCGCCGAGGTCCCAGTAGACGCCCTCGCCCGCCACGTCGACATGGGGGCCGGGGGCGGCCGGCCGGAGATCGTCGCGCTCGCCCATCAGGTGAAGACCCAGACCGGCACGTGCTGCCAGCCCCTGAGCAGTTCGGCATCGAGCGTGCGCCAGCGTGGCTCGAGCGTCTCGACCAGGCCCCAGAACCGCGGCGAATGGTTCATGTGCCGGCGGTGGCAGAGCTCGTGGAGCATGAGATAGCGCACCACGTCCGGCGGCTGGAACACCAGGCACAGGTTGAGACTGATGGTTCCCGTCGAGGAGCAGCTGCCCCAGCGCGTACGCTGGCGACGCAGCAGCATGCGCGAGTATCCGATGCCGGTGTCGCGGGACAGCGAGTCGAGCCTCGTTCGCAGCTCCACGGCCGCGAGGCGACCGAGCCACTTGAGCAGCGCCTGGCCCACGTGGCGGTCGGTCGATCCGGCCGTGCGGACCGTCAGCACGCCCTGCCCGTCATCGCTCACCCCAGCGCGGGCGCCGGCGACGTATTGAACCTGCCAGTGCCGCTCGAGCAGCGGAAGGTCGATCGACGACGGGCGCCGGTCCACGACGTGCGGGGCCTGCAGCGAGTACTCCCGTGAGCGCCGCTCGGCCCATTCGCGATGGCGCGCCACGAATCGCTCCACGGCCGGAATGCCCACGCCCGGGGGCACCACGACTTCGACCCGCCCGCCGGGAAACACGCGCATGGACAAGCGGCGGGCCCGCCGGCTGATGCGCACGTTCCAGCCCGGCGCCGACTCGCGCGGCGACCACAGCGACAGCTGCAGCGGACTGCTGCGGTTGCTCATCCCCTAGAGCTCCCTCAGGCCCGCCGTCACCGGCATTCGCGCCGCGCGCACTCCCGGCAGCAGGCCTCCGACGAGGCCGAGTATGAGGGAATAGGCGAGACCCGTCATCAGCAGGCCCGGCGTCACGGTGAACGCGAAGGTGATCTGGCTGAAGCTCGCCCAGTTGAGCGTCGAGGACTGGTAGCCGTTCAGGCCGAAGTACACCAGCGCGCCGCCGACGATGCCGCCCAGCAGGCCGAGCACGACCGCCTCGAGCAGCACCGAGGCCACCACCGGCGTGGCGCCGAAGCCGAGCGCGCGCAGCGTCGCGATCTCGCGCGTCCGCGAGGACACGGCGGAGTACATCGTATTGAGTGCCGCGAACATCGCACCGATGCCCATCAGCAGCGCGATCGTCGTGCCCACGTAGCGGATCATGATGATCAGGATCCGCGACTGGTCCGCGTAGAACTCGCGCTCGCTGCGCGCGGTGACGTTCACGCGCGGGTCGTTGCCCAGCGTCGTCTTGAGGGCGGCCAGCGCCTCGGGCGAAGTGAGCTGCGCGCGGATCACCTGCACCGAGTTGCCGCGCCGATACACGCCCTGCAGCACGGTGAGGTCGGTCCAGACTTCCGATTCCGACACGCTGCCGCCGGCCTCGAACACCCCGACCACCCGCCAGTCCTGCGAGCCCCAGGTGACCACCCGTCCCAGGTCGACGTTGCCGAACTGGGCGAACACCCCGCGCCCCACGATCACCTCGTCCTTGCCTGGCTCGAACATGCGGCCGGCCACGATGCGAAAGCCATGGCGGATCGCGGGCGCGCGCGCTGTCACGCCGCGGAACGGGACGTTGCCCGCGGTGCCGGTGCTCAGCATCGGCAGGTCCACGATGGTGTAGAGCTCGGGCGATGCGATCGGACCGCGTGCGTCCCGCGCAATGCCGGGCGCGGACACCACCACGTTCACGTCTTCGCGGCCGAACGAGCTCGACAGTTCGTCGGGCGACCCGCCGCGCAGGATGACCGCCACGTCGTCCCGCCCGGAGAGGTCGAGCGCCGCGCGAAACCCCTCGCCCATCGACAGCAGCGACACCAGGACCGCGACGACGCCGCCGATGCCGATGACCGCGACCAGCGACGTGCCGGCGCGCGCCGGCAGGTTGCGCAGGTTCATCGCGGTGATCGCGACGAGTTGATTGAGCCAGCGTGCGTTCGTCATGCTCAGTCGAGTCGCAGCGCCTCCACGATCCGCAACCTCATGGCCTGCGCCGCGGGCACCGCCCCGGCGGCGAGCCCGAGGCCCAGCATGTACACGCCTCCCATCACCATCGAATCGCGCGGCAGCTGGAACCCCGGCAGGTACTGGCGGAACACCGGCTCGAACTGCACGCCGAGCCACGCGGCGCCCGCGAGCCCGATGACGCCGCCCAGCACCGTCACGAGCACCGATTCCGACAGCACGAGCCCGAGCACGCCGCCGTTCGTGAAGCCGAGCGTCTTGAGCACGCCGATCTCGTTGGTGCGCTCGCGGACCGACTGCGCCATGGTGTTCGCGGTCACGAGCAGCATCGTGAAGAACACCGCGCCGACGATCGCGCGCAGCATCGCCCCGATGTTGCCGATCTGGTTGACGAAGGACTGCGCCATCGCGCGCTCGGAGGAGGTCTTGGTTTCCGCCGGCGAGTTGGCGAACTGCAGGTCGATCTGGCGCGAGACGGAGGCGGCGCGCTCGACGGAGTCGACCTTGACGACGTACCAGCCGATGAGACCCTTGGCCTGCGCCTTGGCCTCCTCGAAATAGTCCTGGTGCATGATCAGCTGGCGCGTGTCCCCGCCCTGCGGCAGGTCGTAGATGGCGCGCACGGTGACCTCCCAGGCGTCGCTGCCGTCCTCCCGGCGCCAGATCGCCGAGCGCAGCGGCACGGCGTCGCCCACCTTCCACCCATAGAGGTCCGCGAGGCCGCGCCCGATCAGGATACCGCCGCGGTCGGCGAGCCACGCGAGGCGGTCCTGCTCCGCGATGACGTACTCGGGGTACATGCGCAGGAACGGCTCGGGCTTGGACGGGAAGGCCGGGATCTGGTTGCGCTCGTCGCGGAACCAGGCGCCGAACCAGGTCTGCGGCGTGACGTCCACCACGCCGTCGAGCGCGCGGATGCGGTTCTCGTAGCTCGACGGCAGCAACTGCGTGAAGGACACCTTGTGCATCGTGAGCAGGCGATCCGCCCCGGCGACGTCGACGCCCGACTGCAGCGCGTAACGCAGCGATTCGGCGAGCCCGAACAGCAGGAAGGCGACCACGATCGAGGCGACGGTGAAGAAGGTGCGCAGCCGCTTGCGCCGCAGGCTCGCCGCCAGCAGCGGGAGGTACTTGGCGATCACGCCGCGTCCTCGCGCAGCATCCCCTTGTCGAGGTGGATGGTGCGATGCGCGCGCTCCGCGGCATGCGGGTCGTGGGTCACCATCACGATCGTCTTGCCGTACTCGCGGTTGAGCGCCTGCAGCAGGTCGAGCACCTCGTCGCCCGACTTGCGGTCGAGATCGCCGGTGGGCTCGTCGCAGAGCAGCAACGTCGGGTCGGTCACGATCGCCCGCGCGATCCCCACGCGCTGCTCCTGCCCGCCCGAGAGTTCACGCGGACGGTGCCTGGCGCGGTCGGCGAGCCCGACGAGCGCGAGCGCCGCGGCGACCCGGCGCGCGCGCTGCTCGCGGGTGAGGTCCTTGAGCAACAGCGGCAGCTCGACGTTGCGTTCGGCCGTCAGCACCGGCAGCAGGTTGTACATCTGGAACACGAAGCCCACGTGGTCGGCGCGCCAGCGGGACAGCGCGCCGTCGCCGAGCCGGTCCACGCGCAGCCCTTCGACCTCGAGCTGGCCGGAGGTCGGGCGGTCGATGCCGCCGATCAGGTTGAGCAGCGTCGACTTGCCGGAGCCCGACGGACCCATCAACGCGACGAAATCCCCGGCGTCGATGTCGAGCGACAGCCCGTCGAGCACGCGAACGGCTTCCGCCCCGCGCTGGTAGACCTTGACGAGGTCGCGGATGCGAATGATCGGCGTCGCCGCCATGTGCTCACTCGCCCTTGAGTTCGACGGTCGCGCCGTCGCGCAGCCGGCCCGGCGCGTCGACGACCACGGCCTCGCCCCCCGCGAGCCCCTCGAGCACCGTCACCACGCCGTCCTTCGCGGTGCCGACCTTGACGGCCCGCCGTTCGACGCGGCCGTCCCGGACCACCCAGGCGAAGGTCGCCGCCTCCTCCCGCACCACGGCCCGTTCCGGCAGGGTCGGGTTGCCGCGCGGTCCGGCGGCCGCCGCCTCCAGGAAGCGCACCTTGATGCCCATGTCGGGGAGGATGCGCGGGTCGAGTTCCTCGAAGGCGATGCGCACGCGCACGGTCGCCTTCTGCCGGTCGGCCGTCGGCACGATGTTCACCACGTGCCCCGGGATCGTCCAGTCCGGGTACGCATCGAGCACGGCCTCGACGCGTTGCCCAGCGTGGACGCGGTTGATGTAGGCCTCGTTGACGTCGACCTCGATCTCCCGCGAATCCATGTCGACGATCGTCGCGATGCCGGTGCGCGTGTAGCCGCCGCCGGCCGACATCGGCGAGACGGTCTCGCCCGGCTGTGCGTCCTTCGAGATCACCACGCCGGCGAACGGCGCACGAATGGCGAGGTCGTCGAGCGCCTGCGAGGTGAGCGCCATCTGGCTGCGCGCGACGTCGGCCTCGGCGCGGGACGCCGAGAGGCGTGCCGCGAGCGCCGCCACCTCCGCCTCGGACGTGTCGAGCACGCTCTGCGACACGAGCTTGCGCTCGACGAGACTCTGGTTGCGCGCCAGCGTGCGCTTCGCGTCGTCGAGCCGCACCTCGATCTCGCGCAGGTTGCGCCGGGCCGCCTCGAGTCCACTGACGGAGAGTCCGTGCTCGGCGCGCGCCGTGGCCGGATCGAGCCGGGCAAGCACCTGGCCCTCCTCCACCGCGGCCCCTTCCTCGAACAGGACCTCGGCGATGCGGCCGGTCACCTTGGAGCTGACGGTCGCGAGACGTCGCGCCACGACGTAGCCGGAAGCATTCAGCACGGCGCCGTCGGTCGCGCCCGCCGGGGCCTCGACCAGCACCGTCTGCACCTCGACGGCCGAGTTCATGTAGCGCCAGCCGAGCACGGCCAGCACGAGCGCGATTGCGCCCGCGATGATCCAGCGACGATAGCGGCGCGACGGGGAATCCTCGTAGCGACGCGGATCCGAGCCGTGCTCGAGGCGCAGACTCTGGAGTGCTTCCTTGTCCAGCGGCATGGTTACCTGGCGCCTCTCGTTCTTGTTACGCTGCGACGCGAGGCCGCGCACATTAGCACAGCCCTCGCATCCATGACCCCAGCCCTCGTAGACATCGGCCTCAACCTCGGCCACGACAGCTTCGACCACGACCGCGACGCGGTCGTATCGCATGCCCGGGAGGCGGGAGTGAGCCAGATGGTGATCACCGGCAGCACTCTCGCCAGCACCCGGGCCGCGATCGAACTGGCCCGCTCGGACCCCCTGTCGTTCCGGGCCACCGCCGGCATCCACCCCCACCACGCGCGCGAATTCCACGACCGGGACGTGCCCGAGCTGCGCACGCTGATGCTCGCGCCGGAAGTCGGCGCCGCGGGCGAATGCGGCCTCGACCATTTCCGCAACTTCTCGCCGCACGAGGACCAGGAACGCGTGTTCCGGGTCCAGCTCGCCCTGGCGGCCGAGCTGGGCAAGCCCGTCTTCCTGCACCAGCGCGACGCGCACGATGCGTTCGTGGCCATCCTGCGCGAATACCTGCCGCGCCTGCCCGCCGGTGTCGCGCACTGCTTCACCGGCGAGGAACGCGAGCTGCGTGCCTACCTCGCCCTGGGTCTTTCGATCGGGATCACCGGCTGGATCTGCGACGAGCGGCGCGGGCAGCACCTGCGGGAGCTGGTCCGCCTCATCCCGCTCGACCGGCTGATGATCGAGACCGACGCGCCCTACCTGCTGCCGCGCGACCTGCAGCCGAAGCCGCAGAGCCGCCGCAACGAGCCGAAGTACCTGCCGCACATCCTCAAGGCGATCGCCGCCTGCCGGGGCGAGAGCCCTGCGGTCGTCGCGGACGCCACGACCCGCAACGCTCTGGCATTCTTCGGTTTCGGCCCGTAGCGAACCCCGTGCACAGGGTTGCGATTCGACATTAATTTAATTTAATAACTTATTGACTTTTAACGATATGAATACACTCGAGACTCGCGCATTCGTGAACCGGGCATGGGACGACTCGATCCTGCCGCAACTCGTCGAGTACGTGCGCATCCCGAACAAGTCGCCGATGTTCGATCCCGACTGGGAAGCCCACGGCCACATGGAAGCCGCCGTGCAGCTCATGAAGCGCTGGGTCGAGTCGCAGGCCCTCGAGGGCATGCGCGTGGAAGTCCTGCGCCTGCCGGGACGCACGCCCGTGCTCATGGTCGACGTGCCCGGCGAGGTCGATGACTGCGTGCTGCTGTACGGCCATCTCGACAAGCAGCCCGAGTTCACCGGCTGGTCCGAGGGCCTCGAGCCCTGGACCCCCGTACTGCGCGACGGAAAGCTCTACGGTCGCGGCGGCGCCGACGACGGCTACGCGCTGTTCGCATCGCTCACGGCGATCCGCGCCCTGCAGGAGCAAGGCATTCCCCACGCGCGCTGCGTGATCCTGATCGAGGCCAGCGAGGAGAGCGGCAGTCCCGACCTCGCCCACCACATCGATGCGCTGGGCGAGCGGCTCGGGCGGCCCAGCCTCGTCGTGTGCCTCGACGCCGAATGCGGCAACTACGAGCAGCTCTGGTGCACGACCTCGCTGCGCGGCAACCTGATCGGCGCGCTGCGGGTCGACGTGCTGTCCGAGGGCGTGCATTCGGGCACGGCGAGCGGCGTCGTGCCGTCGAGCTTCCGGGTGCTGCGTGAACTGCTCGCGCGCGTCGAGGACGCCGGGTCGGGGGCGATCCTGCTCGAGGACTTGAATACGCCCATTCCCGCGGACCGGCGGGTGCAGGCGCAGGCCGCGGCGTCGGTGCTCGGCACAACGGTGTACGCGAAGTTTCCGCTGCTGCCCGGCATGCGGCCGGTGTCGAACGACCCGTTCGAACTGCTGCTGAACAACACCTGGCGGCCGACGCTGAGCGTGACGGGGGCCGACGGCCTGCCGGCTTTCCGCAGTGCGGGCAACGTGCTGCGTCCACAGACGACGCTCAAGTTGTCGTTCCGCCTGACACCGACGACGGATCCCGCGCAGGCCCTGGCGACGATCCAGCAGGCGCTCGAGCGCGACCCGCCCTACGGCACGCGCGTCAGCTTCAAGGTCGAATCCGCGATGGGCGGCTGGAACGCGCCGCCGCTCGCCCCGTGGCTCGAGCAGTCGATGCAGGCGGCCTCGCGCGAGTTCTTCGGCCGCGACGCCCTCTTCATGGGCACCGGCGGCAGCATCCCGTTCATGGGGATGCTCGGGGAGCGCTTCCCGGGCACGCAGTTCCTGGTGACCGGCGTGCTCGGGCCGCAGTCGAACGCGCATGGCCCGAACGAGTTCCTGCACATCGACACGGCGCGCCGGCTGACGGCCTGCGTGTCGCGCGTGCTCGCGGATCACGCCGCGCGCGGCTAGCGCGCGAGCGGGTTCGGCTGGGCCGCCTGCTTGACCTGCTCCCAGGTGGGGGCGAAGGCCGCGGCGACGCCCCCGGGTGTGCGCTCGACCGGCGGGAACTCGTCCTGCAGGGCGTCGAGGCGCAGCACCGGATCCGGCCGCCCCTTCGGAAATTCCCCGCGCATCGAGAAGAGGATGCGCCCCTCGACCGGCATGTCGCCCGCGAGGTGCCGCACGGCTGCCACGCGGTCGTAGAGCATCGGCAGCGGATTGCTGAAGGTGAAGTGGCGCTTGGGTCCGAAGACCGACCACTGCTCCATCTTCTCGCCGGCGAAGACCACGCCGGCGACGTCGAAGAGGTCGATCACCAGCAGGCCGCGCTGCGTGAGCAGCAGGTAATTGACGTGGACCTGCTCGCCGCCGCCGGTCGGCAGCAGCACGTTGCGCAGTTCGTCGTACGCCACCGAGGAAATCACGTTGTCGATCGCGCGCTGCGCGCGCATCTGCCGGATGCGGATGAGCACCAGGTAGGCGACACCCGCCAGGGCGGCCAGGCCGAACAGCACCCACAGCCACAGGGGCAGGCCGAGAAACGTGTTCATGCCGCCACCGCCAGGATGCCGCGCAGGTCTTCGAGCCGCGCCTCGACCTCGACCTGCTGCGACGGCAGCGCGAGCAGGGCCGCGAGCGCCGGAGGCACCGGCACCTCGGCGCCGATGAGCGGCTCGACGATGTCGTTGAATTTCGCCGGGTGCGCGGTGGCGACCAGGACCCACCGCTCGCCGGCGCGGTGCGGATCGAGGCGGCGGTAGACGCACGCGGCCGTGGCCGTGTGCGGACACCAGGTCTGGCCGAGCTCGCGATGATCGCGGCGGATGGTCGCCCGGATCTCGTCGTCGCTCACTGGTTGGGCGCTCACGCGGCCGGCCAGCCGTTCGCGCTCCGGAAAGAGCCAGCGCAGGCGTTCCATGTTGCTGGGATTGCCGACGTCCATGGCGGAGGCAAGCGTAGCGACGCTCGGCCGCGGATGCCACTCGCCCGTGCGCAGGAACTCCGGCACGGTGAGGTTGGCATTGCTGGCGAGCACGATGTCGCCGATCGGCAGTCCGATCTCGCGCGCCCAGATGCAGGCGAGCGCGTTGCCGAGGTTGCCGGTCGGAATGATGAAGTTGGGCGCGCGGCCGTCCGCCGCGTGGAGCGCAAGGCTCGCCCGGGCGTAATAGACCATCTGCGGCAGCAGGCGCCCGACGTTGATGCTGTTCGCCGAGGACAGCCGCAGGTCACGGGACAGGGCCGGGTCGACGAACGCCTCCTTGACCATGCGCTGGCAGTCGTCGAAGGTGCCGGCGACGGCGAGCGTTCGCACGTTGCGCCCCCAGCAGGCCAGTTGCTTCTCCTGGCGCGGCGACACGAGGCCCCGCGGGTACAGCACCACGACGTCGACCCAGGGACGGTCGAAGAAGGCTGCCGCCACCGCGCCGCCGGTGTCGCCCGACGTCGCGACGAGGATCGTGAGCCGGCGCGGATCCGCGCGCGGCACGCGCTCGAGCGTCGCCGCGAGGAAGCGCGCGCCGAAATCCTTGAAGGCCGCGGTCGGCCCGTGGAACAGTTCGAGGACGGACAGCGGTCCGGCCGCGCCTGCCACTTCCACCAGCGGCACCGGGAAGTCGAACGCGTCCGCCGTGATCGCCGGCAGCCAGGCGGCCATCGCATCGCCGGCCGCGAACGGTCGCAGCATGTCAGCGGCCAGCCCCGGCAGTGTGTCGTGGTCCGCAAGCGACATGGCGTCGATGGCGGGCAGGCTCGCAGGTACGTACAGGCCGCCATCAGGCGCCAGACCCCGGGCGATCGCCTCGCTCAATCCCGCGGCGAGCGAGGCGTCCCTCGTGCTCAGGAACCGCATCAGTCGCCCACCACGCGCGCGCCCTCGCGGTCGATGCGGGAAACCCAGCTGTCGGACTCGAGCCCGTGCCTGCGAAACGCGGCGACCATCCCGGCGCGCACGTTCTCGGCGTCCGGCTCCTCGGCCCACGCGAACACGGTGGGTCCGGCGCCGGAAATCGAGGCGCCGAGCGCCCCGGCCTCGAGCGCGGCCTGCTTCACCGCGACGAAGCCCGGGATCAGCACCTGGCGTTGCGGCTCGATCACCACGTCGAGCAGCGACTCGCGGATCAGCGGCAGGTCGGACGTGTAGCACCCGGCGAGGAATCCGGCGAGGTTGGCCTGCTGCCAGATCACGTCCGAGAGCGCGACGGACTTGCGCAGGATTTCGCGCGCCTCGCGCGTCGCGAGCACCATGTGCGGGTGCACGAGCACGCAGCGCACGGTCGCGGGCACCGGGACCTGCTTGACGAAGGGATTGTCGATGCCGACCGTGAGCACGAGCCCGCCGAACAGCGACGGCGCGATGTTGTCCACGTGCACCGAGCCGCTCGCGACGGCCTCACCCTGCATCGCGAACTTGAGCAGGCGGGTGCGATCGAGCGACTCGTCGACCAGCGCCGCCGCGGCAACGACGGCCGCGACGGCCGAGGCCGCCGATCCGCCGAGCCCCGAGCCGAGCGGGATGCCCTTCTCGATCTCGAGTTCGAAACCGTAGGACAGGTCGAGCTCGCGGCTGAGCGCGAGGGCCGCCATGCCGGCCGTGTTCTTCTCCGTGAGCAGCGGGAGATCCGCAACCACCCCGCTGATCGAGCGGATCGTCACGCCCGGCTCGGCGCGCCGCGACACCCGCACGCGGTCGCCGAGGGCCGCGACCGAGTGCCCGAGGATGTCGAATCCCACGGCGACGTTGCCGACGCTCGCCGGCGCGAACGCCGTCGCCGACGCCCTGGCACGATTCACAACTGGGCCCCCAGGTAGGCGCAGACGCGCAGCAGGTCGGCGAACACGCCCGCGGCCGTCACGGCCGGGCCGGCGCCGGGGCCCTGCACGATCAGCGGATTCCTGTCATAGCGCGCGGTCTCGAAGCGCACGATGTTGTCGGTCAACGCGATGTTCGCGAACGGGTGCGTTGTCGGCAGTTCGACGACGCCGACCTGCGCGCGCCCGTCGACGCCCACGGAACCGACGTATCGCAGCACGTGCCCGCGGCTGCGGGCCGCCTCCAGCCGGACGAGCATCGGCGCGTCGAACTCGGTCAGCCGCTCGAGGAAGTCCTCGACGCCACAGTCGGCGAGCACGCCGGGCACGAGGCTCTCGACGGCGACGTCGGAGATCTCGAGCCGCAGCCCCATTTCGCGCGCGAGGATGATCAGCTTGCGCGCCACGTCCATGCCCGAGAGGTCGTCGCGCGGGTCGGGCTCGGTATAGCCGAGCGACTTCGCATGCTTCACGACCGAGGAGAACGGCTGGCTGCCGTCCCAGGTGTTGAAGAGGTAGGCGAGCGTCCCGGAGAAGATGCCCTCGATGCGGCGGATCTCGTCGCCCGGTCTCGCGCAGGTCGCGCAGCGTCTGGATGACCGGCAGGCCGGCACCCACGGTGGCCTCGTACAGGTAGTGCGAGCCGGCCGCGCGGCGCGCTTCCTTCATGCGCTCGTAGTACTCGTACGACGCACTGTTCGCCTTCTTGTTCGGCGTGACGATGTGGATGCCTTCGGACAGCCAGTGCGCGTAGCGATCGGCCACGGCGGCGTTCGCACTGCAGTCGATGATCACGGCGTGCGGGAACTGGTCCGCGTGCACGTGCTCGGCGAAGCGCTCGAGGTCCACCGGGTCGCCTTCGGTCGCGAGCTGCTCGCGCCAGCGCGCGAGGTCGATCGAGCCCTGCGTCAGGCGCATGGACTTCGAGCCCGCGATGCCGCGCACGCGCAGGTCGAGCTTGAAATCGCGACGCAGGCGCTCGACCTGGGAGGCGATCTGGTCGAGCAGCGCGCCGCCCACGAGCCCGGGCCGATCAGCCCGATCGAGACCGTGTGGGCCGAGAGGTAGAAGCTCGAATGCACGGCGCGCAGCGCACGAGCGCTGCCGCGGCCGTCGATGACGACCGATATGTTGCGCTCGGAGGCGCCCTGCGCGATCGCGCGAACGTTGACGCCCGCCTTGCCGAGCGCGCTGAACACCTGGGCCGAGACGCCGTGCGCGCCGGCCATCCCGTCGCCGACGACGGCGAGGATGCTGCAGCCGCGATTGACCTCGACGCTGTGGATCTGGCCCTCGCGCAGCTCCGGGTCGAAGGCGCGACGCACCACGCGCTCGGCGCGGTCGGCCTCGATCTGCGGGACTGCGAAGCAGATCGAATGCTCGGAGCTGCCCTGCGAGATCAGGATCACGGAGATCCCCTCCTCCCGCAGCGCGCCGAACAGCCGGTGCGCGGTGCCCGGCACGCCGATCATGCCGGCGCCCTCGAGGTTGATCAGCGCGATCTTCTCGACGGTGGTGATGCCCTTGACCAGCGGGCTCGGCGCCGAGCGGTCGTGGATCAGCGTCCCGGCCTTGCCGGGCGCGAAGGTGTTCTTGATCCAGATCGGGATGCGCTTGTGCACCGCCGGCGCCATGGTCTGCGGATGGATGACCTTGGCGCCGAAGTAGGCGAGTTCCATCGCCTCGTTGTAGGACAGCGCGTCGATCACCTGCGCCTCGGGCACGAGGCGCGGGTCGGCGCTCAGCACGCCGTCCACGTCGGTCCAGATGACGATCTCGCCCGCGTCGAGCAGCGAGCCGAAGATCGAGGCGGAGAAGTCGCTGCCGTTGCGGCCGAGGGTGGTCTGCAGGCCCTGGGTGTCGGTGGCGATGAAGCCGGTGACCACGACCGTGCCGACGAAGTCCGGTGCGATCTCGGCGTGCAGGTTCTCCCGCGACTGCTCCCAGCGGATACCCGGGCCCAGCGGTCCCCACTCGACCAGCAGCACGCGGCGGGCATCGAGCCACTGCACCCGGCCGCTCGAGCGTCCGCGACGGCGCAGCAGGCGCTCGAAGATGCGCGTCGACCACAGCTCGCCGTAGCCGGAGATCAGGTCGCGCAGGGTCGTCGAGGCCGAGCGCACGAGTCGCACCGTCTGCAGGATGCCGGCGATGTCCTGGCAATCGTGGTCGAGCTGAACCACGAAATCGTCGTACAGCTCGCCATCGAGCAGCTCGCGGGCGATCGCGATGTGGCGTTGCCGCAGTTCCTGGATCCGGTCGTCGAGCGCCGGATCCTGCTGCTCGGCGAGCGAGATCAGCGTGAGCAGCGCATCCGTGACGCCACGGCAGGCGGAAAGCACCACGGCCTTGCGCAGGGCCGGATCGCCCTCGATGATGCCGGCGACGCGCTCCATGCAGGCCGCGTCCGCGACGCTCGATCCGCCGAACTTATGGACTTTCCACGCTTCCACGACAGGTTGGCTCCCGGATGGCCGCCCACGCAGCCACGCTGGCCGATCGCTGGGAGGCGACGGGCCGCAATGCGTGGGGACTGGCGGGGGACTCCTCGATTACAGTCCAAGTCACTGTATCTTCTTGCATCGCGGCAGGCAAACTAAGGCGACATGGACGACCTCGGCTCACCGGCCCTGCACGCCGCGATCCTCGCGGCCGGCGCCTCGACGCGCTTCGGCAGCCCGAAGCAACTCGTCCGGCTGGCCGGCGAGCCCGTCCTGCATCGGGCGATCGCGAACGCGACCTTCGTCGCCGGGCATTCGGTCGCCGTCGTGCTGGGGGCGCATGTGCAGGACATCGCGCCTGCCCTGCGGCAGTCGGCGGTCTGCATGGTCGTGAACCGCCACTGGGAGGAAGGCCTCGCCAGTTCCATCCGGTCGGCCGTCCATTCGGTCCCGGCCGCCGGCGAGGGGCTGCTGCTGGTGCTCGCGGACCAGGTGGCGGTGACGGCCGACGACCTCAAGCGCCTCTACGTGGCCTGGCGCCGCCACCCCGTCCTGATTGCGGCCGCGCTGTACGGCGGGGCGCCCGGCCTGCCCGCCATCTTCCCGCGCTGGACTTTCGGTGACCTGCTGCAGCTGCGCGGGGACCAGGATCCGCGCCTCGCGATCCGCCGCAATGCCGACCAGGTCGTGCGCGTGCCGATGCAGAACGCGGGCGTCGACCTCGATACCCCGGAAGACCTGCTCGAGCTCGAAACGGCCGCTACGGATCGCCCGGAAGCGTAGAGAGGGCTTATCATGTCGATCTTCGAGCGCGCCGCGATTGTGAGGCGCGTCAGGATTTTCGGCTTGCGCCAGATGGAGGGTTGCCCGGCGTGCTTACACTTCCTGCACGGGCAAACTCTGGAGAAATACGCATGCGACGGAAACTAGGTCTTGCAGCCGCCCTGGGCGGAATTTCCATGCTGGCGGCGGGCGCGGCTGGCGCAGGCGCCGTCGGCGAGCAGTTCCGTGGCGGTGCTTTCGGTCTTTCCTGGGGCGCCGAGCAAGGCACAGGTCGAGGGGCGCTACCCGGGCGGCAAGTGGGACGCGGACGACAAGGGCCACGCCCGTTACTGCGCGTCGAGCCGCCAGTCGATCCTCAAGCTGTCAACCCAGTACCAGACGCGCGAGCTGTGCTTCCTGATGGGCTCGGACGGGGCCCTGGCAAGCGCCACCGCGCGCATGGACGCCTCGCTGCCGGCGCTGCTCGCGGTCGTGAACCGCTCCCGGACGATGTTCGGCGACTTCGACGCGGTGCGTCGCGACGACAACGCGATCCAGTCGCGGTCGACCGCCATGCTGTGGATGAAGGACGCCCCGTACGTCGTGCAGGTGGCGAGCGCGAACGACGCGAACAACCAGCCGGTGGACGTGACGTTCACGGTCTCGAACGACATCGGCCTGCATTCCGGCGGCGCCGAGCGCGTCTCGCACCAGCCCTCGGGCGGTCGGTAATCAGGCCGAGACGGTCCCGGACGCGGGCACGGCGTCTCCGGACGGGTTTGCAGCGGGCGCAGGCTGGGCCTCGTCGATCGGCACCAGCGAGAACGAGCGCCGGTCCAGCCAGTCCACCAGGGGCCGGAACGTATCCAGGTCTTCCTGCAACAACGCGCCCTTCATTTCGTGCAGCCCCATCCCGGTCTCGGCCGAACGCACGTAGGCCTGGGAGTCGCGCAGCACGGCCGCCACCGGAATCCTCATGCTCTGCAGGAAGCGCATCAGGGACTGGTAGGCCTTGGTGTACCGCCGGGCGCGGTTCGCCACGATCACCAGCCGCTTCTCCGAGCGGTGCACCTTGGCGACCAGCAGCAGGTCGGCGATGCAGCGCGAGGCGGCGTGGATGTCGATGTCCGAAGGCAGCACCGGCACGACGATGGCGCTCGCGTCGCGCACGATCTCCGGCATCTGCAGGCCGGTGACCGCCGCGGGCGTATCGACGATGAGCCGCTCGGTGCCCGGCGGCGGCCGCAACGCGAACGATCGGGTGACGCCCATGCGATTCTCGTAGGCGGCGATGCCGTGGATGCTCGGCAGGTCGGCCGGACGGATCTTGAGCCAGCGCATGCTGGACCCCTGGGGATCCATGTCCATCAGCGCCACGCGGCTGCCCTTCGACGCGTAGTACGCCGCGAGGTTGGTCGCCACGGTCGACTTTCCCGACCCCCCCTTGGGGTTCAGGATGACGATCCTCTGCAATGGTGCGGGCTGTTCCATCATCCGCGGCGGTTTCCTGCCGGGACCGTAACCGACACGGCCCGGCCCGGCAAGCCGGCGGGCATGGCCCGGGTGTCCAAGGCGACTTCGCTCACATTTCACCGGCCGACCGCAGCTTTGCGGCGATGAATTCGCGGTGCGGGACGTGCAGCAGGTCCGCGATCCGGCGGATCAGGTGTTCCTCGTACTTGTGCACCGTGGCATCGGCCTGCGCGACCTGCCAGAGCTGCTCGACGAGGCGGAGCTTGTCCCCCGCCGACCAGGTCCGGTTGACCTCGGAGGTGAACTGGTAGAGGTCGTGGGACTGGTCGGTCCGCTGCTCCGCGAGCGCGAGCAACTCCTCGCAAGCGCCCTGCTCCAGGCCCAGCAGGCCACGGATGGACGCCAGCACCTGGCTCCGCTCGTCCGCAGTGAACTCGTAGTCTGCCCGCAGGATCTCGACCAGCAGCGCGGCGACGGCCAGGTTCAGGGCCGTCTCGCGGCCGGCGGACGAGTCGACGTCATCGCCGCCGAGGTGCCTCGACAGCCAGTCTTTCAGGCGCAACATCCGCCCATTGTGGCATGGACCGCCGGTCCTCAGCCAAACGGGCGTGCCCGCTCCAACAGGTCCTCCAACCCCGGCTCCTGCGGGTTGCGCGGCTTGCCGGGGTGGATGATGCCGAGCTGGCAGCTCTCCGCAGCCTCCACCAGCTGGCGGAACGTGCCGGCCGTGACGTCGGCGATGTAGGCCTGCTTGTTGGCGTTGTAGGCGAACATCCTGTCGTTGACCTGCGTGCACTCGTTGCAGCTCGAGCAGCGGATGGTCTCGACGTAGGCTTCGTCCGGCGCGCGGGCCGGCGCCTGGTCCTCCGTCACGTCAGGCTGCGACGTCGCCACTGCCGCCGGGGCCTCGATCGCCCTTGCCGCCGTCTCCACAAGCCCCTTCTGCTCCCACGCCGCCTTTTCGCGCGCCAGCGCCCGGTCCGCATGCGAGCTGCGCGCTCCGCCCAGCTCCTGCAGCCGATGCCAGGTGTCGCGGCAGCGCCGGGCCGCCTGGATCGCCCTCTCGTCCACCACCAGTTTCTGCAGGGTGTTCTCGTCGTCGACCGCAAGCAGGCAAGGCACCCGTCCGGAGCCCCCCGCGTCCGGGCGCGACAGCCACTCGGCGACGGGCACCAGGTCATCGCCCCAGGCGGCGTGCGGCAACGCCGCGAAGTGGCGCGTATGGCGCGGGTCGCAGGCCAGGAAATCGACGAAGGTGAAGGCCACGCGTTCCGTCACGCGCTGCAGGTCGGCGTCGGCGTACTCGAAGGCGGCCGCCGTCCAATCGGCGCCCGGTTCCGGGTTGTCCTGCAGCGAGAAGCGATCGGCGAGGTCCGGCCCGGCGGAGGGATCGTGGACGAACGCCGGAAAGGCCCTCGACTGCATGGCGGCCGCCGCGACGAGGTAACCGGGCAGGCCCCGCTCCGCCGTCGCCGGCGAGAAGACGCTGAAGAGTGCCGGCCCGGAGGCCGACATCCCGCGCTCGATCGCCCGCCGCATGCGCAGCAGGTTCGAACTGCTCGACTGCAGTACGAACGCGTCGGTCACGCCGAGCGCCATGCTCGCGATCTGCACGTTGCGCACGCCGAAGGCGAAACGGCCCGCCCCGAGCGAAGCGTCCTCGAGCAGGTCGTCGACCTCCACCAGCACCTTGACCGGCACGCCGGAGGACAGCAGTTCCATCAGCGCCACGCCCGCCGGGGCTTCGTTCGCCCGCAGGCAGACGAGGTAATCGGGGAAACGGGCGAGGTCGTCCGGGCCGAGCGCCCCCTCGCCGAAGGTGGCGAAGAAGGCGTCGTGCGTGCCCTCGACGTAGCGACCGTCCACTTCCAGCTCCGCGATCGCCATGGCCTTGATCAGCTCGATCATCGGTGGCAGGCGCTCACGGAACGCAGCCAGCACCTCGCCCGCCGCCTGGAACTCGAACTCGTACGGGGCGCACCGGCGCGCGTCGCCGGGTTGCCTTCGGGAGCGGCGAAGAACCGTTGCGACCGCAACGTGGCGAGCACGCGCTCGATCCGCAGACGCCGCGCCGCGGACAACGGCGATCCGTGCGTCGCGCGACCGACCAGCCGCGACATCGCCTGGAAGTCGAACAGGCCCTGGTGGCGGTCGCCGAGCGAGGCCTGCAGGCTCTCGGGACGGCTGCCCGCCTCCGACTTGACGAAGTCGGCTCGCAGCGCATCGCTCAACTTCACGATCAGCCGGTTGATCTCGGCGCGCCGTTGCAGCGCCTTCCGCGCTTGCGCCGCGCGCCACGCATGCGCGAGGAGCCGGCGGGGCATGGCGGCGTCGCAGTCGAGCACCGCGCCATCCACGCCCAGGGACGCACCAGCCTCCTCCAGGTAACGCGCAAGGCCCGTGTCCTTCCCGACGGCGCCCTCCTGGACGGCGCGCTCCCAGAGGCTCGAGAGGCTGCCGGAGGCCCCGCCCGCCACCAGCCGACGGATGCCGCGTTCGATGGACAGGACGTGCTTGCGAAGCCCCTCGCCATCGATGCCCTGCGGCGCCACCTGCCGCAGCATGTCGTCGACGATTCCGGACAACGAGTGGACGAACCCAGCGTCGGCGCCCGCCTCGACCAGCACCAGCGGGAAGTCGTAGCGCAGGCGCGTCAGGTCACGGTAGCGGGCCAGCAGCGCCGGCCGCAGGCGGAGCCCCTCGATCGGGTCGAGCGACGCGCCGGGCCTCTGGCCCGTCAGGTGGAAGAATGTCTCGTGCCGGATGGACGCATCCATGTCAGTTCGGCCACACGGTAAACTTGTCGAGTTCGGACTCGAGGCCCGCGCGAATCATCTCGGGCGTGCGCAACTGCCCTGCCTTGCGGATCTCCTCGTAGCACGGGACGTCCGGGTTGCGGTACAGGATGCCGACCGGGATCGGGTCCTCCTGAGACGCGATCTCGCGGGCGCGGTCGATGTCGGACGGGTCGTGCGCAAGCTGGTTGCGATAGATCCGCCCGATCTCGGGACTGACCGACAGGCCGTCCTGGTGGGTGAGCAGCAAGGTCTTCTGTGGGTCGTGCAGCCACGGCTCGAACATCTTCGGCAGGAACTCCGGGCAGCGCTGGATGATGCGCACGAACGAGAAGCCCTTGTGGTGGAAGGCGGCCGAGAGCACCTGGTAGAGCACCTCCGGGATCCAGTCCACCACCTGCGCGACGAACGAGACGTTCTGCACGCCGAGCGTCACGGTGAGCGGATTCAAGGCGTCGAGGTACGAGCCGCGCGGCGTCGTATTGCTCTTGAGGCCGACCGGCGAAGTGGGCGAGGCCTGCTTCTTG
The DNA here is from genome assembly GCA_963778185.1 of uncultured Gammaproteobacteria bacterium. Taxonomy (GTDB): domain Bacteria; phylum Pseudomonadota; class Gammaproteobacteria; order Steroidobacterales; family Steroidobacteraceae; genus RPQJ01. The sequence continues at coordinate 77,066 of CAVZTF010000005.1, forward strand.
GTGAGCCCGTAGATGTGGTTGTCGTGCAGCATCATCGTCAGGTTCATGTTGTAGCGGATCGCGTGGATCCAGTGCGCGGCACCGATGCTGCAGCAGTCGCCATCACCCGTGTTGACGAAGACGTGCAGGTCGGGCCGCGACATCTTCACGCCTTCCGCGATCGGCAGGGCACGGCCGTGGATGCCGTGGAAGCCGTAGGTCTTCATGTAGTGCGGCAGGCGGCTCGAGCAGCCGATGCCCGAGACGAACACGGTCCGCTCCGGGCGCAGGTCCTCGTCGCGGCACAGGCGCTGCACGGCCGCGAGGATCGCGTTGTCGCCGCAGCCGTTGCACCAGCGCGGCACGCCGCCCTGGTAGTCCTCGAGCTTGTGGTGCTCGTCGTGCATCCGGACGAGGCACTGGGTGGCGGTCGTCATGCTTGCTCTCCCGGCGCTGCGGCCAGCCTGTCGAGGATCACCTTGTGGATCGTCCCCGGCTTGATCGGCCGGCCGCGAACCTCGGTCCAGCAGTCGATGTCCACCAGGAAGCGCGCCCGCAACATCCAGGCGAGCGCGGAGTAGCGGCGGTTGTCCGCGTCGATGATCGGCTCATCGATGCGGTCGGCCCAGTTGTTCTCGATCGTGATCACCTTGCGGAATCGCTTGAGGATGCCGCCGATGCCCGGCGGCATGGGCTGGATGAAGCGCAGGTGCAGGGAGGAGACGGCGTGGCCATCCTTGCGCACCCGCCCGACGGCCTCCTCGATCGCGCCGCGCGTGCTGCCCCAGCCGACGACCAGCAGCTCGCCCTCCGGGTCACCGAACACCTCCGGCGGCTGCAGGGTCTTCGCCAGCGCGGCGAGCTTGTTGCTGCGATTGCGCAGGCCTTCCTCGTTGTTGGCCGGGTCGTAGGCCACCTTGCTCGACCGATCGTGCGCGAGGCCCGTGAGCGTGTGCATGCCGTTCGGCTGTCCCGGCACGAAGCGCTGGAACAACCCCGTCATCGCGTCCCAGCCGTAGGGCGTCGCGTCCGGCGGCACCGGGCTCTGGTCGATGGGCGGCGCCAGCCAGCCCTCGCTGAACTGGGGGCGCGGGAAGGGCTGCTGCGCGGTGGAGAGGGCCGCGTCGGAGAGCACCACGACCACCATGTTGAAGGTCTCGGCGATCTTGCGCGCGGTGATCATCGAGTAGAAGCAGTCCTCGATGCCGCTCGCCGCCATCACCACCTTGGGCGCATCGCCATGGCTGCCGTAGCAGGCCGTCAGCAGGTCGCCCTGCTCCACCTTGGTGGGCTGGCCCGTGCTCGGCCCGCCACGCTGCACGTTGAGCACCACCAGCGGTATCTCGGCCATGACGGCGAGCCCGATCGCCTCCTGCTTGAGGGAATAGCCGGGCCCCGACGTGACGGTGACGGCGCACTTGCCCGCGTAGGACGCCCCGATCGCGAACGTGACGGCCGCGATCTCATCCTCCGCCTGGTGCACGAGGCCGCCGACCTTCTCGAAGACGTCGCTCAGGTAGTGCGACACCGAGGTCGCCGGCGTGATCGGGTACATGGCGCAGATCTCCATGCCCGAGGCCAGGATGCCGAGCGCCGCCGCCGTATTGCCGTTCACGACGATCTGCGGCTCGCTCGACTGCACCGCCGGAATGCGGAACTTCAGGTCGAGGTTGGCCTCGGCCCACAGCCAGCCCGCGTCGAGCAGCGCCATGTTGGCCTTCACGACCTTCTCGTCCTTCTTGCGCAGCGCGTACGCCACCTGCTCGCGACCGAGCGCCGGGTCGAGGCTGTAGATGCTGCACAGCATGCCGAGCACGAACATGTTCTTGCCGCGACGCGCGTCGGAAACGAGCTTCAGGCATTCGCGCTCGAGCGGGACCTCGTTGACGCGGTACCCGTCCGCCCGCAGGCGATCCACGGTCTCGGCATACAACGCGGCGACCTTCGGGTCGCGATGCTCGCGCCACATGGACTCGAGCAGGATGGTGCAGCCGGGTTTCAACTCGCCGTCGCGCACGCGCCCGAGCAGCACCTGCTCGTTGAAGGCAACCACCAGGTCGGTCTCGTCGCCGCCGTTGGTCACCGGGCCCGCGCCCATGCGGATACGGATGCCGCTCGCACCGGCCACGCTGCGCGCGGGGGGCTGGATTTCCGCCGGGATGATCTCGACGGTCCAGATCCCGTTGCCCATCTTGGCCGCGATCGCCGCGAGCGACTGGCCGCAGCGCTGCGCGCCCTCGCCCGAGTCGCTGATGACCTCGACGATGTGCTCCTGGAGGGTGATTGCCGGCTTCTGGCCGGCGCGAGGACAGGACTCGATGGAGTCGTCCTGCAGTGCGTGCGCTGCTGTCATGGGTTTGCCGCCGGAGGTTGGGTCGCGCGCATCGGCGAGCGCACGAGTGCGAATTCGTGTTCGTCGAGGTCGATGCCGAAAAGGCTGCGGGCCGGGTCGTTGCGATCCTCGCAGTAGACGCTCTCGGTGTCGCGCAGTCCGAGCCAGGCTTTCATGCTGCGGGCCGCGCGCCGCCCCGCGCCCATGGCCTGGATGACCGTGGCGGCGCCGGTGACGATGTCGCCGCCCGCGTACACGCCGGCAATCGAGGTCGCGAGGTTCTCGTCGGTCGCAATGTAGCCGCGGCGGTCGAGCTTGAACCTGGAGGTCTGGCCGAGGATGGGGTTGGCATTGGTGCCGATCGCATAGACGACGAGGTCGGCTTCGATTTCGAATTCGCTGCCCTCCACCGCCACTGGACGGCGGCGCCCGGAGGCGTCCGGCTCCCCGAGCTCCATGCGCACGCAGCGCAGGCCGCGCACGCCCTTGTGGCCGTCGTCGAGCACTTCGACCGGGCTCGTGAGCCACTCGAACACGATGCCCTCCTCCTCGGCGTGGTGGACCTCCTCGGCGCGGGCCGGGGCCTCCGTCCGCGAGCGCCGGTAGACGCAGGTGACCCGCTCGGCACCGAGCCTGAGGCACACGCGCAGCGCGTCCATCGCCGTGTTTCCGGCGCCGATCACGGCGACGCGACGTCCGGGCGGCAGCGGCGTGTCGTAATTCGGGAACTCACGCGCATGCATCAGGTTGCAGCGCGTCAGGAGCTCGTTGGCCGACAGCACGCCGTTCAGGGACTCGCCGGGAATGCCCATGAAGCTCGGGTAGCCGGCCCCCGTGCCGATGAAGACGGCGTGGAACCCCATTTCCGTGAGCATCTGCTCGACGGTGAAGAGGCGCCCCGCCAGCGTGTTGCACTCGAACCTGATGCCGAGTTGCACCAGCTTGGCGATCTCGGCGTCCACCACCGAGTTCGGCAGGCGGAACTCGGGGATGCCGTACTTGAGCACGCCGCCCGCCTCGTGGAAGGCCTCGAACACCGTCACCTCGCAGCCGGCCTTGGCCATGTCCGCCGCACAGGCCATGCCGGCCGGGCCCGAGCCCACGATGCCGACCCGGTAGCCGCTGGCCTCGATGTAGGGAACGTTGCTCCAGCCCTCCGCGATCGCCATGTCGCCGACCCATCGCTCGAGCCGCCCGATCGCGACCGGCTCCAGCGAATCGCCGACCGTGCAGACGCCCTCGCACTGGCTCTCCTGCGGGCAGACCCGGCCGCACACCGCGGGCAGCAGGTTGGTGGCCGTGATGACGTCGTAGGCGCCGTGGTAATTCTTCTCGGTGATCTTGCGGATGAACTGCGGAATCGCGATGTTCACCGGGCAGCCGCTCACGCAGGGCTGCTCGGGGCACATCAGGCAGCGGTCCGCCTCGCGCATTGCATCTTCGAGGCGGTAGCCACAGTTCACCTCGTCGAAGTTCCGGGCCCGTACCGCGGGGTCCTGCTCGCGGGCCGGCGTGCGCTCCTGCGGGATGGTGCGTATCGTCTTTTTCTTCGGAGCCATCAGCCGGACTCTCCCTGGGTGGTCTGCGCGCCGTCGGGGTCGCGCATGCGGCAGTTGTCCTGCCAGCGCGCGGTCGCCTCCCGCTCGGTCGCCTTGAAGCGCTGCAGCCGGGACATCAGGTCGTCGAAGTCCACGAGGTGCCCGTCGAAGTCCGGGCCGTCGACGCACGCGAACTTCACCACCTCGCCGATCTTGACGCGGCAGCCGCCGCACATGCCCGTGCCGTCCACCATCACGGGATTGAGACTGACGACGGTCCTGATGCCCACCGGGCGCGTTGCTTCCGCGCAGCCTTTCATCATGATGGGAGGCCCGATCGCGACGCACTCGTCGATGTCCGGGTGCTGCGCGATCGCCTGTTTCATCCCCTCGGTCACGAGCCCCTTGATGCCCGCCGAGCCGTCGTCCGTGCACAGGATCAGCTCGTCGCAGGTGGCCCGGAACTTGTCCTCCCAGAACACGAGGCCGCGGTTGCGGAAGCCGAGGATCCCGATGACGTACGCCCCGCTCTCCTTGTAGGCGCGGGCCTGCGGGTACACCGGCGCGACGCCGAGGCCGCCGCCCACGCACATGACCTTGCGAGCCGCGCCGACGTGGCTCGGGATTCCCATCGGGCCGACCAGCGCGTGCAGGCAGGTGCCGACGCGGCAGGACTGCTGCATTTCCCGCGTGGTCTTGCCGACCGCCTGGATGACGAGCGTGACGGTACCGCGCCCGCGGTCGAAGTCGGCGATCGTGAGCGGTATGCGCTCACCGTGCTCGTGCTCCATCACGATCACGAATTGCCCCGCGCGCGCGGCGCGAGCGAGCATCGGGTGGCGCACCTCGAGCAGGAAGGTGACGTCGGAAAAGTCCTCGCGCCGGACGATTTCGTTCCTCAGACCTGATGGTTCCAAGTACCTGTACCCCCTGAACAAGGCCCCTGTCGCGCGGACCGGAAATTGGCGTCAGGTAGTACCTCCCGGCGGCGAGCTACCGCAATCCGTGTAATCGCGGACGGAGCGCCGGTCTTTGCGCACCCGGCGAGCGGTCCTGCACAGCGGGCCGAACAAGGAGGATCCCGGCTCCATAACCGCGGGCGAGCAGCTCAGGCGCAAATGAGCTTGACGGCACGCCAATCCTGTTGCGTAATCACCACAGTCACAGCCGCGCCGGCACGGCGCAATACCGAGGGGAGATGTCTATGCACAACAGTCGCAGCCGCTCACTGGCGATGATCGTTTCGAGCATCCTGGCCGCCGCGGCCGCGCCCGCCGTGCTGGCGCAGGACAACAAGGACGACCTCGAAAACGTCATCGTCACGGGCACCCGCGTCGCGAATCGTTCCGCGACCGAGACCGCGGTGCCTGTCGACGTCGTGTCGAGCGAAGCGCTTGCGAACGTCGGCCTGACCGAGCTCAACCAGGCGCTGTCGACGGCCTTGCCGTCGTTCAACTTCCCGCGCCCCGGCCTCGCCGACGGCACCGACACCATCCGCCCCGCCACGCTGCGCGGCCTGGCGCCCGACCAGACGCTGGTGCTGGTCAATTCCAAGCGCCGGCACGCTTCGTCGCTGGTCAACGTCAACGGCACGATCGGCCGCGGCGCGGCGGCGGTCGACCTGAACACGATTCCCACGGCCGCCGTGGGCTCGATCGAGGTGCTGCGCGACGGCGCCTCGGCGCAGTACGGCTCCGACGCCATCGCCGGCGTCATCAACGTGCGCCTGCGGGACTCGAACGACGGTGGCGACCTGACGCTGACCTACGGCGCACGCGAGACCGAATTCGACATCCCGACCGGTACGCCACCGGCCGGTGCCACGTGGTCCGCGCCCTCGAAGATCACGCGCACCGCCTCGGACGGCGACACGATCACCGCGTCGCTGTGGAAGGGCTTCGCGCTCGGCGAATCCGGCTTCATCACGGTCTCGGGCGAGTTCAAGGACCAGCGGCGCACGGAGCGCGGCGGCTGGGATGCCCGCCAGCAGTACGCGCTGGTCAACGGCGCGTTCGATCCCCGCGAGGCAACCATCGGCCGCTTCAACGCCTGGTACGGGGAACCGGAGCTCGAGCAGATGACGCTGTTCGTGAACGCGGGCGGCGATCTCTCCAACGGCGCGCACCTCTACGGCTGGGCCAGCTACCAGGATCGCGACGCCCGTTCCGCCGGCTTCTTCCGCCGGGCATCCGACGCGCGCAACACGATCGAGATCTATCCGAACGGTTTCCTGCCCATCATCGCGCCCGCGGTCCTGGACTTCAGCGCCGCCGGCGGCGTCACCTGGGACTGGGGCGACTGGAAGATGGATTCCTCGCTGGTCTACGGCTTCAACGAGATGCAGTTCACGATCGAGAACACGCTCAACCGTTCGCTCGGCCCCTTGAGCCCGACCGAGTTCGATGCCGGCGGCTTCGACTATGACCAGCTGGTGTTCAACTTCTCGGGCGTGCGCGAGATCGAGTTGGGCGGATTCGACTCGCCGGTCAACCTCGCAGTGGGCCTCGAGGCGCGCCGCGAGGGCTATTCCATCACGGCCGGCGAACGCGATTCCTACCGCAATGGCGGCGTGCTGCTGAATGGCTCACCCACGGCCTCCGGCGCGCAGGTGTTCCCGGGCTTCCGTCCGGAGAACGAGGTGGACGAGCACCGCACGGCGGTCGGCGCCTACCTGGACGTCGAGGCCAACGTCACCGAGAAGCTGCTCGCTTCGATCGCCGTGCGCGCCGAGGACTACTCGGACTTCGGCAGCAACGTGTCCGGCAAGCTCGCGGGACGCTACGACTTCACGGATTCGTTCGCGCTGCGAGGCTCGGTGCAGAACGGCTTCCGCGCGCCGTCGCTGCCGCAGCAGTACTTCGCCACGACCTCGACGAACTTCATCGGCGGCGTACCGTTCGACATCACGACCTTCCCGGTCACGGACCCCGTCGCCCAGGCCCTGGGCGCCGAGCCGCTCGACGCCGAGACGTCGGTGAACTTCTCGGTCGGCGCGGTGCTGCAGCTCGGGCCGGTCAACATCACCGTCGACGCGTACCGGATCGACATCGAGGACCGGATCGTGCTGTCCGAGAACCTGACCGCCGCGAACGTGCGGGCGTACCTCGAGGACCTCGGCTTCATCGGCGCGGGCGGCGGACGGTTCTTCATCAACGGTGTCGACACCGAGACCGAGGGCGTCGACGTGGTCGTGAACTGGCCACTCGCGACCGGGAGCGCGGGCAGCTGGGACTTCACCCTGACCGCGAACTTCAACAGCACCGACGTCACCAAGGTGCCGGCGGTGCCCGAACTCGAGGACCTCGACCCGGCTCCGGTGCTGTTCGGGCGGGTGAACGTCCTCACCTTCGAGGAGGGCAATCCGAAGGACAAGTTCGCGGCGGTGGTCAACTGGAAGTCCGACAAGTGGGGCGCGACGGCGCGCGCGACGCGCTACGGTTCGGCGCTCGACCCGGACGCCTCGCCGGCCAACGACTTCGAGCTCGGCGCGAAGACACTCGTGGATCTCGAAGGCCGCTATTCGGTGACCGACAAGCTAAAGGTCGGGCTCGGCATCGAGAACGCGTTCGACGAGTATCCGGATGCGTTCCCCCCGGCGACCCGCAACGGCACCGGCAACACGCCGTACTCGAACTTCTCGCCCTTCGGACGTTCCGGCCGTTACATCTACGGCCGCGTTTCCGTCGGGTTCTGAGACGGCGGTAACGGGGGCCCCGGCGTGAGCCGGGGCCCCTGCTTCCTGCCCGCGAGCCGGCGGGCGAGAACGCCGTGGGCGCGGCGTCCAAGCGGATAGCGCCACGCCATGAGCAGCATGGGCACGAGCAGCGCGCACGGCCAGGCGACGAACGCCACCTTGAGACCCGCCGCCGCCTCGGGCGTGAGCCCTTCGCGCGCGCTCGTGAACCCGAAGGCCGCCGGTATCGCAAGCGCGATGGCACCGCCGATGCCCTGGTTCAGCTTGGTCACCAGCGCCTGGAACGAGAAGAAGATCGCGGCCCGCTCCTGTCGGTTGCGCCAGACGTCGTAGTCGACGATGTCGGCCAGCAGCGACGGCAGCGCAATCGACGACAGGCCGAGGAAGAACCCGAACGCCGCCATGATGACGATCATCGGGCGCAGCGATCCCGGTCCTGGCGCGAGCGTCAGCACCGTGAGCAGTGCGAGCATCATGCCGCCCGCGGCGACGGCCCACGCGCGGTGCTTCTCCACCCGCTTCATCACCTGCAGCCACAACGGCATGCCGAGCGCCATCGCGAGCGTCATCGGCAGCGCGATGTGCGGCACCTTGTCGGGCAGCCCGAGGTAATGGCTCGCGTAGATCACGAACAGGCTCGACACGGCGCCCGTCGCGAGGCCGAACAGCACCTGGGTCGCGAGGAAGTAACGCAGCGGCGGCGTGTCGCGCAGCGCGCCATACAGGTCCGATGGCCGGATGCGCCGCGTGGGGACCCGCAGCTGCGGCTCCGGGACTGCCAAGCACATGAGCACGACGGCGAGCGGCAGGCCGACGGCGATGAACAGCCCGATCGCGCGCATCACGGACGGCGAGAATTCCGTCGTGCCACCGGCGAGCAGCACGGGCGACGCCATGAACAGCACCCCGCCGACGAAGCCGAGCAACTGTCGCCAAAGCGCGATGCGCGAGCGCTCGTGGTAGTCCCGTGACAGCCCCGCGGCCATGGCGGTGTGGGGAATCTCCACCAGCGTCCAGCCGAGCGTCACCACGAGGTACCACCCGAGCAGGTAAGCGGGGCCCGACTGCGGGCCCGGGCTGTAGAGAAACCACGCGCTGGCCGCCACGAGCGCGGCGCCGGCCAGCATCCACGGCTTGCGCGTGCCCGAGCGATCGGAGAGGTATCCGATCAGTGGATCGGTCAACCCGTCGAAGATCCTCGCGATGAACGTTGCCGTCGCGAGCCCTGCGATCGTGACCGCGCTGTGCTCGAGATAGAAGTTCGGCAGCACGGCCGCGGTCGGCGACATGAGCATCGACAACGGCAGGTTGACGAGGCCGAACACCAGCAGGAGGTGGCCCGGCAGCCGCGGCGCGTCAGGGTCGTTTGCGCGGTCGGTCACAAATCTGTCCCTCATCCGGCCTGAGGATTGCCTTGCCGGCGGGGGTGGCGTTAATTGTCCACTCAGTCCGCACGGCAGACGGACCGGCCATCGACGAGGGCATACGGTTGGCTTTTGTCATTCTCTCAACAGGCGCCCTGACCGACTCACGGCTGCGCACGATTGGAGCACGAACGCTGCTGCTGTGCACCGGCGTCGCGATGATCGGCATGCTCGCGGGCGGCCTCGCGCTGGGCTATCGGATCGGCCAGCTCAAGGCGGCCGGGCAGTCGCCGGCCGGCAGCCCTTCGGCACTCCGTCTCGACCAGCCCGAAGGCCGCATGATCGTCGACCGGATCGGGGCGCTCTCGGGCCGCCTGAACCGCCTGGAAAGCGAGGCTGCCGTCCTGGCCAAGCGCGTCGGAATCAAGATCCAGCTGCAGGACACGGACGAGCCGTTGTCGGCCCCTGAAGACGCGAACGACGCCGGCGTCGGCGGCGCGCTCGTCCCCGAACCGAGCGGCGGCCCCCTGCTGCCGGTCGCGGGGCTCGAGGCCGAGCTCGAGCGCCTCGAATTTGCATTTGACGCGATGGTGGACGTCGCCAACGACCGCGACCTCGAATCCATGGCGTTCCCGAGCCGGCTGCCGGTCGTGGGTCGTGCCGTGAATTCCGGGTTCGGCGTGCGCCGCGACCCCATGACCGGCCGGCTCGCGCGGCACATGGGCATCGACATCGCGGCGCCGTCGGGAACGCCGATCCGCGCCAGCGCCGGCGGCAAGGTCCGTTCGGCCGGGTATCGCGGCCCTTACGGCTACGTCGTCGAGATCGACCATGGCAACGGGCTCGTCACGCGTTACGCCCATGCATCGCGGCTCTACGTCCGCGCCGGCGACCTCGTGATGCCGCAGCAGAGGATCGCCGCCGTCGGCACGACCGGGCGTTCGACCGGTCCGCACCTGCATTTCGAGGTCATCCGCAACGGCGTCCACGTCGAGCCGAGGAACTACCTCGCGCGCAACGGCACCTGACGGTCCGCCATGGCGACGCTGAGCTCCTCGGCCACGCGAAGACTGTCGGGCGCGAACTACGAGCTGACCTCCCGCCGCGGCGTCACCAACGGGCTGCTGATCGGGGGGCTGGTGCTGATGGTGGTGGCCCTGGCGGGCGCCGGCGTGCAGCTGCTGGCGCCGATCCTCGCGCCGACCACCGCGCTCGCGGAAACGCGGCGCGAGAATTCGCGGCTGCGCGAGCAGGCTGAGCGTGCCCGCATCGAGCTGCAGTTCGAGCGCGCCACGCGCGTGGAACTCGAGCGGCAGACGGCCGAGCTCAATGAAAAGGTAACCCAGCTCGCCACGCAGCTGGAATTCTTCAATGCCCACAGCGGCAAGGCCCGCAAGGCCGACTGATCCGCCGCACTCAACGAGGGTCGAGACCGATGTTCCGTCGCAAGCAAAACAAGTCGATCGAGGTCACCAAGCTCTCCAGCCTGGTATCAGTCAACGTGCGAGTTGCCGGAGACGTGATCTTCACCGGCGGCGTGCGCGTCGACGGTCAGGTCGACGGCAACGTGGTCGGCAAGGACGGCGACCACAGCCTGCTCGTGCTGAGCGAGAAAGGCACCATCACCGGCAACGTCAAGGTGTACGACGCGGTGGTCAATGGCACTGTCTGCGGCGACATCGAGGTCGAGCACTTCCTCGAGCTGCAGGCGAACGCGCGCGTCTCGGGCAACATCACCTATCGCCAGCTGCAGATGGAATGCGGCGCCGGCGTGGACGGCCGGCTCGAGCGACGCGACGATACGGCCCAGTCTGTCGCAGGTTCCGGCACCAACGTGGTGACGCTGCCCGTCGCCGCCGGTTGACCTGGATCAAGGACGGGCCCGCCCGCGCGCCTATCATCGGCGCATGCTTCCGCGCAATCGCTGGTTCATCGCGGCGGCGCTGGCCTATGCGCTGCTCGGCGGGCTGCTGGCACTCGCCTGGCTCGCGTTTCCGGCCGCATTGCCGCCGTACGCGCTGCGCGCGCATGCCCACCTGATGCTGATGGGCTTCCTCGGCATGATGATCTTCGGCGTCGGGCTGCACGTGCTCCCGCGCTTCACGGGCCGCCCGCTCTACTCCGAGCGCATGGCCGACGCACAGTTCGCGCTCGTGAATGCCGGTCTGCTCGCGATGGTGGCGGGGTGGCTCGGCGGACTGCGCGTGGCCGCGCTGGCCGGCGGAGCGGTGCTGTGGGCGGGCCTGCTGCTCTTCGCGGTGAACGTGGTGGCGACCGTGCGCCCATGGGCACGCCGGTGAACAACCATGACTGAGTACAACGGCTGCGAGCTCCCTGAAGACCTCTGGTACGACCTCGACTACCTCTGGGCGCGTCCGAACGGCGACGGCACGTTTACCGTGGGCCTGACGGATCCGGCCCAGACCATGGCCGGCCGCGTGGTCGCCGCGACCTTTCGCAAGCCCGGAACGCACCGCGGCGCGGGGCGCCACCTCGGCACGCTCGAGTCGGGCAAATGGGTCGGCGGTATCCCCGCGCCCTTCGACGGGACCATCGAGCGCGTGAACCCGGCGGTGGTGGAGGATCCCGGCCTCGTCAACGTGTCGCCGTACACCGACGCGTGGCTGATCGTGCTGCGGCCCGACGACGTGGATGCCGCCCTGGCGCGGCTGAAGTGTGGTCCCGAGGCCATCGCCGCGCTAAAGGCCTGGATCGACAAGTACGAGCTGCAGTGCATGCGCTGCACCCAATGACGGCCAGGGTGCAGTTGCTGGTCTCGGAGTGGTGCGCACCCTGCCGGGGCGCCGAGGAAGTCTGGCAGCAGGTGGCGCGGCAGAAGGCGATCGCCTTCGAAGTACTCGACGTGGGCCAGCGCGAGGGCCGCGCGATCGTCGCCCGGATCGGCCTGAAGACCGTTCCCGCGACGGTCGTCGACGGCACGCTCCGTCACGTCGGCGTGCCCACGCTCGCGCAAGCCCTCGCATTCGTCTCCACGGCGCCGGACAAGGCCGCGGGCGCCTCGCAATACGTCGGGATGACCCTCGGTCCGACGAGCCGATGGGCCATTGCCGCCGCGGCGGTCTACCTCGCGCTGGCCGGCACGGCCCTGGTGTTCGGCGGCGGCATCGCTGGCGACCCTCCATGGCGAGCTTCCGCCCTGCACGCCTTCGGCCTCGGCTTCGCGGCCTTCGTCGTCTTCGGGCTCGGCGAGCACATGCTGCCACGCTTCACCGACGCACCGATCCGCGGCGGCGGGATCGCGTGGTTGCAACAGGGCCTCGGCCACGCCGGCACGCTCCTGTTGATCGGAGGACTGGCCGCCGAGCAGCGGGCGGTGGCCCTCGCCGGCGGAACGCTCGCGTGGGGTGCGTTCGCGATCTTCGCGGGCCGGCTGCTTCCGCTGTTGCGGCGCGAGGACACTCGCGGGTTTCACTGACGCCTCCTCCCGCGTCCGCCGCTAGCATGTGGGGAGCCCCCCTGGAGCCAGCGAGGCACCGCCATGTGGTTCATCGCAAGATCCCTCGTCGTCCTGGCGGTCCTCGCGATCGCCGGCTGTGGCGGCGGCGACTCGCCGGGCTCGAGCAAGCCGCCGATCGTCGTCAACAGCCTGCTCGACTCCGTGTCGCCGCCGGCCGGGACAGTCACGCTGCGCTCGGCCCTCGCGACCGCCGAGTCGGGCCAACCCATCGGGTTCGACGCCAGCCTCGACGGCGGCACCATCGCACTCTCGATCGTTGCGGACGAGCACACCCTGCTGAAGGGTGAAGTCATGGGCATCCGGGACGAGCCGAGCGGGCCCGTCTCCTACCTCGTCGGCTATTTCGACCGCGACTACGGGCGCTCGGCGCTGGTCGCGCGCAAGAACGTCGTCATCGACGCCTCCACGCTACCGTCGGGCATCACGATCGCCTGGACCGGCGGAACGCAGCCCGCGGCACGGGTCCTCGCCGTCGAAGGCAACCTCGCGCTGGTCAACGTCGCGATCACCGGCGGGCGCAGCGTCGCGGAGGACATCTCCACCGGCGACCCGGACGACCAGCCCTGGACCCTGGCTCGCGGCGGCGCGATCGCGGTGTGGGGCGTGGCGCGTCTCGTGGACTGCCGCCTCCACGACAACCACGTGCAAGGCGACTTCGACTCGTCGCGAGACCGTGGGGCGTTCGGCGGCGCGGTGTATGCCGACATCGTGGACATGGAAGGCTGCATCGTGAGCGGCAACTCGGCGCTCGGGGGCGGCGCGGCGGGCGGCGGCGTGTACTCGGTCGGCGGCGCCGGCCACGACCGCACCACCTCGACGATCGACAGTTCGACCATTACCGGCAATCGCATCAGCGGCCTGTTCACCTATGGCGGCGGTGTGTTCTCCGACGGCGGCAGCATCGGCAACCGGAAGACCCTGCGCATCAGCAACAGCACCGTCGCGCGCAATCTCGTCGAGCCCGCGCCGGGCCTCCCCCCGTTCCTGCTCGCGATGGGTTACTGGCGCGGCGGCGGCGTCTACATGTCGAACGGCTACCTAGAGATCGAGGCCTGCACGATCGTCGAGAACGAGGTGCGGGGCGTGCCGCGCACCGACAGCCTCGGCCGGCGCAATCTCGCGGGCGGCGTCGCCGCCACGGTCGGCAATGCGCACGCGACCGAGCACTTGATCCTCGGTCATTCGATCGTCGCCGGAAACACCGTCGAGGAAATCGGCGGCAGCCGCTACGCGCACGATATTTTCACGGGCTCCCTGTTCTACTTCCGCAGTGCCGGACACAACCGGCTCGGCGTGCTCGACTTCAGCCAGATGCTGGTGCCGGTCGGTGAATCGGGCTGGGCGTCGCTGAGCCGCAAGCATTACCCGCAGGCGGGCGACGAGGACGGCGTCGGCGTCGCCGACGTGCTCGATCTCACGGGCGGCGTCGTGCATTCGACGTCGATCCTGTCGGTGGGCGTCGGGGCCGGCGAACACGCCGTGCTGCATTACGCCCCGCGCGATAGTGCACTGGGCCAGGTGCCGGCGTCGCGCTACGAGGTCGCGGAGACCCTGGCCGAGTACGCCATGGCTTCGGGCGCCACCGACGACTTCCTGGAGATCGTGCTCGGGCGCATCGAGACCCGCTATGCCCTGCCCGGCTTCGCCGCCGGCTTCACCGGGGACTTCGAGGCCTTCCTGCAGAACGCCGACTCGGACCCCGACACGGCCGGCATCCAGCCGTACCGGACGCCGTCGGGAAGTCCCATCCTCACGCTTGCGGCCACGCAGTTCTTCGGACCGGCCGAGACCTGGCCAAGGGAACTCGAGAACCACCCGTACATCGAGTTCTGGCACCGGCTGGACAACGCACTGGCGGTCGCCGGCGTCCCCGGCATGGGACAGCAGATGCTCGGCGACGAGGCCTGGCGGACTCTCTTCACCAGCGGCTCCCTTGCGGAGAACCCGGGCATTCGAATCACGGTCAGCACGCAGCCACGACTCAGCGTCCAGCGCATGTCCGTGGACCAGCTCGGGGTCGCCCGGCCCGCAAGCGGCCCCGGCGACATCGGGGCCATCGAGGCACCTTGATCGCCAGCGGGTTGGCGGAGACTACGTGCGCGAGCGGATGAAGACGAAGTAGGCGAGCAGCAGGCCTGCGATGAGCCAGGACATCCAGCGCACATCGCGGAGTCGGCCACCGAGCACCTTGACCACCGGGTAGCTGATGAAGCCGAGCGCAAGCCCGTCCGCGATCGAATAGCTGAGCGGAATGCCCAGCAGCACGAGAAACGACGGCAACAGCTCGGTGAAGTCATCCCAGGCGAGGTGCGCGACGTTGCGCAGCATCATCGCGCCGACCAGCACGAGCGCGCGGTGCGGTGACCGGCGCATAACCGCCCAGCATCGCGATCACCGGGCTGAAGAACAGCGCGAGCAGGAACAGCCCCGCGACCGTGACGGCCGTGAGCCCCGTACGGCCGCCCTGCTCCACGCCGGTCGCGCTCTCGATGTAGCTCGTCACCGTGCTCGTGCCCAGGCAGGCGCCGGCAACGGTGCCGACCGCGTCTGATACGAAGGCCTGCCGGGCGCGAGGCAGGCGGCCGTCCCGCAGCAGGCCCGCCTGCTGCGCCACGCCCACCAGCGTCCCGACCGTGTCGAAGAACACCATGAAGAGGAAGATCGCGATGAACGGGGCCATGGCCGCCGACAGGGCCCCGCGCAGGTCCATCTTGAAGAGTGTCGGCTCGAGCGACGGCGGCGGAGCCACCAGGTGCTCCGCGATGTGAAAGCGCTGCACGAGCGCCGAGTCGGTGACCAGCGGCGAGTTCGCCACGGCCTCGCCGAGGTGCGGCAGTGAGAGCTTGATCACGACGGCCAGCGCGCCCGCCGCGAGGATGCCCCACAGGATCGAGCCGCGCACGCGTCGTGCGTACAGGCCCGCGGCGACCATCAGGCCGACGAAGAAGACCACGAGATCCGGCGAGGCGAAATGCGGGTTCAATTTCACGGCCGTTCCCGGATCCTTGAGCACCAGCCCGGCGTTCTGCAGGCCGATGAAGGCGATGAACAGCCCGATGCCGCCTGCGATCGCGTGCTTCATGCTCGGGCTGATCGAGTTCATCACGGCCTCGCGCGCGCCCACCAGCGACAGCGCCAGGAACAGTACGCCCGAGATGAACACCGCACCGAGCGCGGTCGCCCATGGCACGGCCGCCCCGGCCGCCGCCGCGGCTGGAATCGCGGAAAAGACGAAGAAGAAGTTCTCGCCCATGCCGGGCGCCTGCGCGATCGGGTAGCGCGCGTAGAGGCCCATGATGACCGAGGCCAGCGCCGCCGCGAGGCAGGTCGCGGTCGTGATCGCGCCGAAGTCCATGCCCGTGGGCTGGCCGAACATCACCCCGGACAGCACCGCCGGCTGCACGAAGATGATGTACGACATGGTGAGGAACGTCGTCAGGCCGGCGACGAGCTCCGTCCGCACCGTGGTGCCATTCTCGCGTAGGCGAAACAATCGTTCGAGCATGAAGGTCGGCGTGAAGACCGAGGCGGCCTGCGGTCAACATAGATTGGCCCGGCACGGCCGCAATACGGACAACGCGCAGGCGCGCTCCGGGTAAACGCAGCCTTGCAGGGCGTCGGCAGCGCTTGCGAGCCGGTTTTGATTACACTGGCGCCACGTCACTGGCGCCGGGCCGGTTCCGCCCGGCGGGGAGCGTTGTCCCGTGCGGCTGCCATCCGATCACCCCTTGCGCGTCACCTTGAACGACGAGGCGCATGCACGCCCGCCGGAGGTGATCAGCGCCCCGCTGCGATTGACGTTCCTGGCCCTGTACTCCGACGCTGCCCAGCGCGAGCGCGAGTGGGAGCACGTGCGCGCGCTCGCGCGCCGCTTCGATGGCACGCCGCCGCCGCAAGCCTCGCACTACAGTGCGGACCTCGGGCCCTTCCGCATGACGTGGGAACGACACTCGGAGTTCACGCGCTACATGTTCATCGTCGCCGGGCTGAGCGACGATCCGTACGAGGCGACCGCGCTGCAGGCGGTGCCGGACGACTGGCTGGCGCAGCTGCCGGGCCAGTTGATGGTTGCGACCCACGCGACGCTGTTGCCCGCTTCGCCGTATGCCCTGGACCCCGAGGCACTCGCGACCCGGTATTTCGCCGGCAACGTCCTCGTCGGCGCCGGCATCGGCGGCGGCTCCGCAATCGCGCTCACGGATTTCCGCATCCGCGACGGCTTCAGCCGATTGCTCGTGTTCGACCATGGAATGACGCCACGCCAGGCCGGCCGCATGATGCAGCGGCTGCTCGAAATCGACACCTACCGGCTCATGGCCCTGCTCGCCCTGCCGGTGGCGCAGGGGCTCGCGCCCTGGCTCACGAGCGCGGAACGCGAGCTCGCCCAGATCACCACGCAGCTGGTGGAGTCGCAGGAGGTGGACGAGCCCGTCCTGCTCGATCGCCTGACGCGGCTCGAGGCCGAGATCGAGAGCCGCGAATCCGCCCACCATTACCGCTTCACGGCGGCAGAGGCCTACCACGAGCTCGTGCAGCGGCGAATCGAGGAATTGCGGGAGGCGCGCCTGCCGGGCCTGCAGACGTTCCAGGAGTTCACCGAGCGACGACTCGCGCCGGCGATGAACACCTGCCGCTCCGTGTCGGCCCGCCTCGAGTCGTTGTCGCAGCGCGTTGCGCGCGCCACGCAGCTGCTCTCGACGCGCGTGGACGTTTCACGCGAGCGCCAGAACCAGCAGGTGCTCGAGACGATGAACCGGCGCGCGGCGGCGCAGTTGCGGCTGCAGCAGACCGTCGAGGGGCTGTCGGCCGCGGCCATCACCTACTACGTCGTCGGCCTCGTCGGCTACGTCGCCAAGGGCCTGCACTCGGCCGGGTGGCCGGTGAACGTCGAGCTGGCGATGGCGCTCAGCATCCCGGTGGTGGCGCTCGCGACGATCCTCGGCGTGCGCCACGTCCGCAGGGTGGTGACGCAGGCGGTCCGCTAGGTGGCCGGCGGCCTGCGTCGGACCAGCGCGAAGCCGGCCAGGCCGAGACCGAGCAGCAGCAGGCTTCCAGGCTCCGGAACGTACTCGCGGAAGCCAGTCACCAGCCCCTGGTTGTCGAATCCAGTGCCGAAGTTGTGCCAGCGGCTGAACGGAGCCGTCGCGCCATCCCCGAAATTGCCGGGACCGAGCGCGGCGAAGAACGGGCCGGGGTGGCCGAGCGGGACGCCGTTGAGGCGGATGTCGAGCAGCAGGTTGCCCTGCGCCGGATCGTAGAAGAAGGGCTTGCCGCCGATGGCGAATTCGCTGCCCGTCAACGAGAACCCGCCCACCAGTGTCGTGAAGAGCTGCGGATCGGCGCCGAGGTTGTCGTCGAAGGACCACTGGCTGATCTCGTTGACGCCGTGACTGGTCACCGACAGGTAGATCTCGAGGGTTCCCGGCAGTATCGGTGCCTGGCCGTTGCCACTGACGTAGAACACCAGTTCCTTGATCGAGAGTGGACCGGAAAAGGCGCCCGCCCCGTAGACCTGCTGGTACCGGTTGCTCTCGTGGCCGTAGTACTCCGGCAACGTCCCGAACGGAAATGCGTTCTGGCCTTCGCCGTAGGCCTGGGGATCCCCGACCACCAGTTCATGCTTCAATGCGCCGGCCTGCGCATCGGCGACGAAGACCAGGGCCACGAGGGGCATCAGCCACAAACCGTTCTTCATATCGATCCTTCGCCGATCACGCGGGTATGACACGCAGTCTCGAGCATCCTATCGGCTTGGCGTCGGCGACCATGTGAACCACGTCTCACACTCCCGCCGGCTGATCAGTCGTCGTCGCGGCGGCCGGTCGACTTTCGACGTTCCTGCCCCGCGAACCAGACTGAGCGGGTCGAACCCGAGTGGAACCTGCGTTCGTCGTCGCTGTCCCTCCGGTCGGGGGATTTCTTGCCGAAGCGGCACTGGCACTGCATGGGCGTGCTGCAATTGGCGAGGGGCAGCTTCGGAGCCTTGGCGATCAGGACCTGGCTGCCGAGGAGTCCCCGAACTTCCGGGCAGCAGGCGCCCGAGGCAACGATCGTCACGCCGGCGTAACCCGTGGTACCGGCGCCTTGCCGCTGGGTGGACTGGGGTCGGGACGGTTCCTTGTTCCGCACTGTGCTCGCTCGGTGCATGGACGTTGAGCCAGTGTTCCCAATCGGGCCGGCGGGGTCTGTGATCCAGGTCCGGGAAATCCGTCGGCTCACCTGGTCGAGCGCCAATCGTCCCAGCGACGACCAAGCCCCATCCTTCGATCCTGGGCGATGTAGCGGGACCCCGTGTCCATGGCGCTGCCTTCCTGTCGACGTTGCTGCACGCGCCGATCGCCTTGCGCCGGCGAGTCGCTGCGGCGCTCCGGCGGCGCTGCATCGCTGGATGGCTTCTTTTCCACGGTGCGGACAGGTCACGACTGAGGGCTGATGTGCATATGCAGCAAGAATTGCGCCAGCGCAGCGGACATCAATATGTTCAATGACTTAGCTGAACCGAGCCGTCATGCTGGTCTGCGGACTGCCTAGTTTGCCGACACCCTGACGAGTCCGGGATTCAAGAGGGGCTCGAGGTTCCGACTTTCGGATGTTGCGAATGATGACCGTGTTGCCCCGAATGCTCCGTTCGAAGGTATACCCGGCCAGCGCCCCCTCGAGCGCCTGCGCACAACCTGGACGGAAGCGATCGTGCAGTTCGATCAGCAGCGCGCCGACCCGCCCGATCCACGACTCGGAGTTGAGCAGCACCTCGATCTCCGAGCCCTCAATGTCGATCTTCAAGACGTCTACATATTGCAGCCCCAGCTGCTGCATCAGCTGCGGAATCGACACTGCCTGGATGCCGTCACCCTGCTCCGCAACCTCGACGACTCTGAATCCCCAGGTCTCGGCACCTGGGTTCACGATACGCAGCGTGGTGGAGTGCCCCCACAGGCCAGCCCGCATGGGCGTGATGTTGGCATACCCCCGCACGTTTCCAAGCAATAACCGGAAGTTGCTCGATTCCGGCTCGATCGCCACGATCCTGGCGTCAGGGTATCGATTGGCCAGCATCACTGACGTCAGGCCGATGTGAGCTCCCGCGTCGATGATCGTCCTGGGGTTGATGCCATCGATGTCGTACTCGCGAGTGACGAACACTTCGTCGTACACATCCTGATCGGCCGTGCCGGGCCGGATGCGGATGGCCGACCGCACGTTGGCCCGCCGCGCCTTGACGACATAGAGTTCCGGATGCCTCAACAGGCTCAGGTAGCCAATGCATGCGCTGGTGAGCCCGAATCGACGTCGACACCAGCTCATGCAGCGCCAGTGCGCGGGACTCACCCAGCGCTTGGCCATGCGCTTGACCAGCCTGAGGGACACTACGGCTTGCATGCTCGGTTCACCGGCCGCTGGAATCGCCTCGAGATGCCCACTCCCGCGAGCACGCAGGGCGTGCAGCGCAAGCGAGGACTCCCGTGTTTTCTTGCTTATACTCCGGTTGCCTGGCGCCGTGTCAATGGTACCGCCGCTGGCATACGTCGGCTTTGGTACTGCAGGATGTTCACCAGATCGACGATTCGCAGGGGTGCCTTCCTGGCTCGACTGATGTCGATTGCCGTGCTGCCCGTTCCGGCCGTGTCCTCAGGCAGCGATTTTCCGCGGCCGTTCGATGTCGGCGCCACCTACAGCCGCTCCCTGTATGTCGATGCTTCTGCGCGACCCGACGGCAATGGCGGAAAGGACGCTGCGTTCCAGACGATCGCGGCGGCCCTGGGGAAGGCGCAGCCCGGAACCCGGGTCATCGTCGCGGCCGGCCGATACGGCGCGATCGGAACGGTGGTCAATCTGCAGGGCACGGCCCAAGCGCCCATTGCACTCGTCGGCGATGGCGAGGTCATCATCGAAGCGAACGGGAGCAGCGTTGCGCTGCACCTCGTCGACCCGCGTTACGTGGTCATCGAAGGCATCACCATCCGCGACGCGGTGCCCCATGGAATGAACATCGATGACGGCGGCTCGTACGCGTCCCCGGCCAGCCACGTCGTATTGCGCAACCTGTCGTTCAGCCGGATCGGCAATGGTGGGAACAACGACTGCCTCAAGATGTCCGGCGTCGACCACTTCTACGTCGAAAGCAGCCGCTTCACGGGCTGCAATCAGGGTGAGGCCATCGACATGGTCGGGTGCCACGACGGGGTCATCACCGGGAACACGTTCGCCGACATGCCCGGGAGCGCCGTGCAGACCAAGGGCGGCAGCGCGGACGTACTGGTTCACGGCAACCGCTTCACGGGAATCGCGCAGCGGGCCATCAACGCCGGCGGGTCGACCGGCAAGCCCTACTTCCGGCCGATCGACGCCGGGCACGAGGCTGAGCGCATCCAGATCGTTGCGAACCTCATCGAGGCCAGCGGAAGCACGCCGGTCACTTTCTCCGGCTGCGATGCCTGTGTGTTCGCAAACAACACGATCGTCGATCCCGGCGACCATGTCGCTCGGATCGTCGAGGAAAACAGGACGCGCGTACCCGGAGCCGGTGGATACTTCATCAACAACATCATCGTCTTCGAAGCGTCAGGCAGGCGCAGCTACGTGGACGTGGGCAGCGGAGCGAGGGCGGCGACGTTCACCTTCGGCTGGAACCTCTGGCACGCGCTCGACGACCCATCCTTCGCCGGTCCCGTCTACAGCGACGGTTTGCCTGCCGAGCAGAATTCGATCGTCGGCCAGGATCCGCGCCTGGATTCCAGCCTGCGTCCACTGGCGACCAGCCCTGTGCTTGCCGCCGGCAGGGCGGTGCCGCGTGGCATTGCCGGGGATTTCGAGCGCAGGGAATACGGCAGCCCACCGACCATTGGGGCCTTCGCGCAGCCCTGGACGGACGTTCCCTAGGCTCGAGCCCGCCCGACGCGCTGGATCGTCTTGCGCACCTTGCGCCGGGCTCGCGTCGCGACCTTGACCTTGGCCTTCGCCTTTGTCTTGACCTTGGCCCGGCTCCCGACCGCGCGGCGCGCGGCCTTCTTCGGTGCGGGCGTGGCAAGCTTGCGAGCGTCACCGGCCGCGCCCTTCAGGATTTTCATGGCGCGCGCAATGTCCTCGACGATGCGTTGACGCGCCGCCTGCAGCACTTCGCCCTGCACTCGCGCGAGGTCACGGACGTTTTCGGTGTGAGCCATGCGCTCGATCTGGACCGCCGCGTCACCGAGCGCGTCCGTGACAATTTCAGCCTGCAGTTCGATGAGGCTCTGCGCGGCGCCCTGCGAGATGGACGTCAAGCGGACGCCCGAGCGCGCAAGCGCGCGCACCCGCCCGTTCAGCGACTTGATGCGCGCTGCCGACTCGATCGCCGCCTTGCGTGCGGCCGCGACACGGGACCTGCGAAGATTCTCGGCCAGTTCGGCCAAGCCCTTCGTCTGCTCGTCGATGAATTCGCTCAATCCGAGGTGCATCGGCTTCTCCTACCGTCCGGACGGCCACGCCACGAAGCTTCGTACCGACGAACATACTCCGCTGGGAGAATCGGTCAATCGCCCGGGTGCCGCAGACAAAAAAAGCGCCCTCCGGAGAGGGCGCAATCAGGGGGAGACCAGTCAATGCGTGCGGGTGGCGGGCTTGCGAACCGCACGCCGCACCTTGCGGGCACGAGACTTCGCCTTTGGCGGCACTTCCTCGGCCGGCACGAAGACCTTGCCGTACAGCTGCGTCCCGACTTTGCGGACGTCACGGCCCGCCACCTTGAAGATCGCGGCTGCACGAGTCGCCTCGCCCACCAGGCGTTCACGCGTGCCAGCCACCATCTCGGCCTGGTCGAGGATCAGGTCCATGACGCCGTCAGCTTCCACGACGCGCTCGAGGCGTTCGGCCGCGTCCGTCAATGCCGACGTGACGACCTCGGACTCCAGCTCGATCAGGTCTCGCAGGGCGTGCTGCGACACCGCGGCCAGCCTTACACCTGAGTGCGCGAAAGCGCGCACAGGCGCCCTGAGCGACTTGATCCCGCCGGCCGAAGTCATTGCCAGTTCGCGCACGGGCGCCATCGGCGCCTCGCGGAAACTCTCGACACGCTCGACCAGGGCCTGCCTCTGCTCACTCACGAATTCTCTGATCTGGCTAATCATCGGCAGCTCCTTGCGTTCAGACTTCAGCACAGCATTTGCTGCTATGCAGCATAGCTCCCGGCGCTCCGTCGCCAAATAGGTGATTGTGGTAATCACCCCAAACTCGAGACTCAAGGATCCTCGACGACATACCCCTTCGCCCGCAACCGGGCGACGAGGCCGTCCGGTTTCAGGATCTCCTCGATCGAGAGCGCGGACACCGTGGAGGCGTTCCCCGCCAGCGCCTCCTCTACTGCGCTCACCCAGGCTGCCGCGCGGCGGCGAGGCCAGTCGGTATAGCCACGGTCCTGCATCACCTGTGCGTTCATCACCACGGCGATGCAAGCGCTTGCGTTATCGACGGGCGCCAGCTCGCGCAGCTTGGCCAGGTCGCCCCTCGCCCAGGCGTTGGCGCGCACCTTCATCAGGTCGAGATCGGACTCGAGGCGCGCGATCGTTCTCGCGAAGCACTCCACGTCGTCGAGCGGCATCTGCTTGAAGTCCTTGATTGCTGCCCGCGCCTTCTCGACCTTGACCGTGACCTTCGGCTCCGTAACCTTCACCCTGGCTTTTCGTGCGAGCTTTTCCACGGCCGGCCCGATGACGCCATACTGCTCGAGTCCGGACTCGCGCAGCGCCTTCGTGTAGACCTCCTGCGCCGCGAAGATCGGCCGCCACTCCTCGACGTCGTCGTTCCGCCCGATATAGCGCTCCTTGAGCGGAAGCCAGCGCGCATACAGGTCCGGCGGCACGACATCCTGCAGCCGTTCGCCGCCCGGGTTCTTGCGTATCCCGACGAGCGACGGCAGCAGCGTAACACCGCCCAGCGGACCCACCTCGGCCCGCATCACCACCGGCCCGATGTACTCCTGCGATTGCGCGAGCACGGCTTCGAGTTCGGTGGATCGCCAGCGCATCTTCTTCGGGAGTGGCCCATACGTGCCCAGGATCCACAGCACGTGGTCGTTGGCAGCCGAAGGCAGGGTGACTTTCCACAGGCCGGGGCCGGGTTGTTGCCCGGTCACCAGCACTTCCTCCAGCGGCGCCTGCGCCGCATCGGTTGCGCTTGTCTCCGCGAGAACCATGCGAGAGAGCAGGATCATCGCAATGCCCATGAGCAGACTACGCAACGCCCGTCCTCCCGCTCCGCGTCATCGCGGCACCTGGCGCCTCGCAATTCGCAGCAGCATCTCGCGCTCGATCTTGAACAGGATCAGGATGGGCAGGACCATCAGGTATCTCATGCCGCTTTCCTCCGACGTGCGTCAATCGAGCGCGAGGGTTGTATGACCGGTTCGCAGGTCCCGAGTTCCTTCGGGGGATTCATCGGGTCCGCAGACAACGCCTCCTGCACCGACGCGGGGCGCAGGCAGCCGGCCGCTGTTCGACCTTAGTGCGGCTGGCACAGCCCCAGGATTCTCCCGCCGAGAGAAGACAGTCCGTTGGTCATCCCTAGCGCTGCGCTCAGGCTCACGCCCCAGGCGGTTCGCGGGAACAGGTAGTAGTAGGCTTCCTGCGTCGCCTGATTGCTCAAACGTGCTTTGAGCAGGTTCTCGCCAGTGCCGAGGTCGACGCCGTCGGGAGCGACGTCATTGGCGATCAGGTCCTTGAGGATTTCCAGGAGCAGGACAACGCCCACGTGCAGTTTCGCGCAGGCCGGGTCGAACCCGGTGACCTTGAGGTAATAGACGCCCTTGTGAACGAAGCCAACCTGGAATGCGATGGGCGCTTCTTTCGCGTAAAGAATGTAGCCGCGGAACCAGCCCAGGCGGGCGATGTTCTCGAATGCTCCCTCGAGACTGGGTCTATTGTTCAAACCCACGCCGAGTCTGGTCGACTGCCAGGACTTCCGGGCGATCCCGGCGGCCTGGGCATAGAACGACGAAACCTCGTCGGCGGCCGTATAACAGCGTGCCCGCCATTGGCCCGCGACCGCCACGTCGAATCTGCGCAGCGTCCTCTTTAGGTCGCGCCTGTTCGATTTCGTCATGCGCCGCAGGTAGTCATCGAAAGACCCCGGCAACTCGATGCGGTAGTGTCTCTGGCGGCGGCCATGGCGCACCGCACGAAATTCTCGCCTCGCGCGCGGGAGGCTTTCCCGGGTCACATAGCTCGTGACCGGCGAGGACAGTTGCAACGACCGCAGCAGTACCGCCGCCCCCGGCGGCAACTCGCTGCACACCTTGTTCACAAGATCCCCCGCATAGGCTTCGCACTGCGCCGGGGAGAGTTCGCTGGAGAACAATGGCGTGACGTTCATGGCGAAGCGGCGCATGGCAAACGAGCCGACCGTCACGGGCCCGAGGCGAAGCGCGAGCTTTGCGGGCTCGTCACGGAACAGTGCCAGCCCTGCGACAGAGCGCCCATCCGTCAGCAGGCAGACCTTCAACCTGGGCGACGGCTCGAGCGCACCGCTCTGGACGAACTTCACCTCGTGGTAAATGGAACTGCTGCCAGTCGCGGTCGTCAGCGGTGCAATGCGCTCGGCCAGGCCCTCGACCGCCTCGTCTCCGTCTATGTCATGCATCTCCCACTGCAAGGCGCAGATTCCTCAAGATTGCCGCAAGGCGAACCATCGCAGGTCCGGGAATTATGCGCGCAGACGATCGACCGGTTTGTGATGGAGTCTGCCTACATCAGTGTCTTGCTGGCTTCCTGTGAGTAGTCGCTTTCGACGCCGCTGCTGGTCACGGCCTTGGCCGCGAAATACCACGTCGTCCCGGAGCTGAGGCCCTCCACGACGACCGACGTGACGCCCGCACTTGGGACCGAGAGGCTCTGACCGTACTGGCCGGACGCAGTGCCGTAGAACACCCGATAACCGGAAAGCCCAGTCACGGGCGTACCGTCCGTATTGGTCGTCGGCGGCACCCAGGACACCGTGACGGAGCTTGTCGTCGCCGCCGCAACGGTAATGTCAAACGCCGGCAGCGATGCGGAGGCGCTTCCGTCACTTGCGCTGATGACGATACTGGCAAAGGCCGCCACGTCCGCGCTGGCGGGCGTGCCGTAAAGCGTGCCACTGGAGGCATCGAACGTGGCCCAGGCCGGTTTGTTCTGGATGCTGAACGCCAGCGGATCGCCATCCGCGTCATGGGCCGTGGGCCTGAACGAGTACGGCCGACCCGCGGTCGCCGAGGTCACCGGGGCGCCACTGATGACCGGGGCCTGGTTCGTGGACAGCACTGTGATCGAGAACGCCGCGAGCGACGCGCTCGCCGTACCGTCGGACACGGCGATCGCGATGGCGGAATAGGTTCCGGCCGACGTCGGCGTGCCGCTCAGCCGGCCCGTGGCGGTGTTGAACATGGCCCAGGCGGGCCTGTTCGCGACAGCGAAGGCCAGCGCCTGCCCATCCGGATCCGACGACGTCGGTGTGAAGTCATAGGCCTGGCCCGCCGTCACCGACGTGGCCGGTGTGCCCGTGATCGTCGGCGGATGATTGACGACCGGTGCGGTTGGATCTGCGGGCGCTACGGTGATCGTGAAGGCAGGCAGCGACGTCTTGTGCCTGCCATCGCTGACCCAAACACGAACATTCGAGTACGTGCCCGCTACCGTCGGGGTGCCGCTCAGGCGACCGGTGAGGGTGCTGAAACCTGCCCAGGCCGGGCGATTGTTCACGGCAAACCTCAGCGTCTGGCCCTCGGGGTCCGTTGCCGAGGGCTGGAAGGCGTAAGCAACGCCAACTTTGCCCGTCGTGCCCGCTGTGCCTGAAATCGTCGGCGGCCTGTTCCAGGTCCCTGCGATTGCGGGTTGGCAGAAGGAGAGCAAGAGCAACACGACAGCGACGACTGGAGACTTGCGTCCAGGCAACTTGAATCGAATCATCAGTAAGGGCACTCCGGCGCAATCGCTCAGGGCGATGGCGCGAGTTGGTCAGCCCCCAAACTTTTCGGCGACTTGGGGACGACGCAACACCTACCCTGCCGTAAAGCGGCAGGACCGGAGCGGGATGCGCGGGATGATGCTCTGGCGGTCGAACGACCTTGCGGAGCAATCGTGGGCCGGCAGCCCCGCTATCCTCGGAAAATTCCCGAGGACCGGAGGTTTTGCGCCCCCGCCTTTCGACGGGTTTGCCTTTGTCAGCGTTCGGCCGGATGGCCGCGGTCCACTGATGCCAGCTGGACCGACACCGTTCGTGACCTGCGCAGTTCCCCCTCATCCCGGGGTCATCGCATGCCTGCACGGCGTGGGCGAAGTATCGTCACCTGAGCAAGGACAGCAAGGAAGGATGCGTCGCAAATCGGAGACAGGGTCGCAGCCTGGCCGCTGCGTGGGCATTGCGGGTTCGGAGTAGCATGACAACAGACGTCGATTGCACGCCCATCGAGTGCAGCGAAGTCGACGATGCTGCAGGTTCTGGCGACTTTGGTACCGAGGAACGCCGATGCTCAGGACGAACCCGTCCCTTCTCAAGAAGGCCCTGGAGCAGCTGGAACAGGCCACGCTCGACCATGCCGTGTGGCGCGATCATCTGCTGCGTGCGATCTCAAGACGGCAGCCGTGTGATGCAAACGACCTGGCGGCGGATGCGCACCGTCACTGCCCGTTCGGTCGATGGTATTTCGAGCAGGCGCTTCCCGAACTCCGGGCACTGCCGTCATTCGCCATGCTTGGTGCCGAGCACGAGCATCAGCACGCAGTGGCCGCAACGCTGCTGCGAGGCCTGGCGGCCGGTGTGCCGATCGGGCGGACGGCCATCGAGGAGTTCGAGGAAGTCAGCGCGCGACTCAGTTACGCACTGTACTTCATCAGGCGCGAGATCGAGTGTGCACTGCACAGTCGGGATGCGCTGACCGACGCGCACAGCTCGGGGGAGATGATGCGGGACCTGCGCGAGTGGCACGCGCTGGCAAGGCGGGCAGGCCGGCAATGCTGCATCGCCCTGATGGAACTCGACGACGTCCGGGAGATTAGCGCAACCCACGGCCGCTCCCTGGGCGCGCAGGCGCTCGTCACGGCGGTGAAGGTCGTTGCCGTGCACCTCCGGCTCTCTGACAAGGTGTTCCGTTACGAAGGGAGCAAGTTCCTCATTCGGCTGTCAGGGTCGGACCTCACGTCCGGCAAGACGGTAATCATGCGGCTCCGCGAGGCCGTCACGCGTGGACTCACGTCGGTCGGCGCGGACGGGGTGGCCTTCCAGGTGACGGCGTCGTTCGGAGTCGCGCTGCTCGACCCGGAAGTGGATGCGCTGGAATCCATCGACCGGGCGGACCAGGCGCTGACGCTGGCGAAGGCAGCCGGGCGAAACCGGATGATCATCTGGGACCCGTCGGTCACGACCGGCGTGCGGCTGCGGCGGCTCGAGATGAAGGACGTCCAGGGCTAGACCTGCGCTCGCGCACGCTGCTTCCGTGAAAACCGGAAGTTCGCGACCGGATTGGCGGGGGGTCGTGTACGTGTCAGGCAGAGCCAGCGCGACCGTCCTGACGGCTTGGCCGGCCACGTCTTCCTCGACCGCACTGGCGGCCGTCGAGATGCTTTCGCATGTCACGCCGGTGACCGCGTTCCGGTGCTATCGTCGCCCGAGGTCGCACAGGGAGGGCCTTCATGCGGGTCTTCGTCGTCGGGATCGCTTCTGTCGTCCTGCTCGGCTGCGCAACCGCACCTGTCCCGAGTGCATCGCCGGACGTAAAGCCCGCCTCGTCCATCCTTGATGGGTCCGCGGTGATTCCACGCCCCGGTGCCGGTGCCATCGTCGTCACGCGGGACAAGGGACTTGCTGCCCTTGCCTGTACGTTTGATGTCGCCATCGACGGCAAGGCCGTGGCCGGGCTGCGGGCAGGCGAACAGGTGACCCTTTATGCAGACACGGGTGAGCGCATTCTCGGGGTCAGTGTGCGCGAAGGTTACTGCGGGAAGGGCCTGGCGCAAATCGCGGTGCAGGTTGTCGAGAACGCCACCAAGAAAGTGCGTGTTGGCGTGGACGCCTCCCTCGACATTCGACTGGAACAAAGTGCCTATTGATCGCCCTCGCAACCATCGTCGGTCTCCTGGAGCACCAGCACCACGGGACAGGCCTGCACGCATACACTGACGGCATCAGGCGGAGAACGGTGATGACGGCACATTCCAACCGCGGCTCGCGCTGGCGACTCGTGCACGACGTCGCCGTGTTTCAAGTCAAGTTGGGCCTGGAGGCGGTACTCGACCTCACACTCATTCCGGCGTCGCTTGCGGCGGCCGCGCTGGACCTGCTGCTCGGGAACTGGCGACGGCCGCGATTGTTCCATGCCGTGCTGCGCTTCGGCGAGCGCTGCGAGCGCCGAATCGACCTTTGGGGCACGACGGCGACCGGCGCGGACGATCCGGATTCCGAGGTCGACGCGATCATGCGCGGCATCGAGACGCTGATCCGCCACCCCGGTACCGGACCGCAAAAGGTGCGTGAACTCCGACGCTGGGCTGCGACGAAACTTGCCCCGGGCGGCGACGACGAACCGCCCTTTTAAGGCACTACCCCCGTCCCCGACACCGTCACGCTCAACGCCGTGCTCTTCGCACTCGTCGCGATCTTGAGCTGCACCGACTTGCTGCCCGCGGTGGTCGGCGCGAAGCGCACGTCGACCCGGCACGTCGCACCGACCGCCAGCGTCGCGGGACAGTCGTTCGTCTGCACGAAATGCTTCGCGCTGGTGCCCGTGAACCCGATACTCAAGATCGCGTACGGAACCGCACCGCGATTGGACAGCGTGGTACTCAGCACCCCGCTCGTCGCGCCGACGGTCACGTTGCCGAACCTCAGGCTCGTCGGGCTGACCGAGGCAGCGACGTTCACCGTCAGCTTCCTGGACTTCATGATGCCGTTGGCCGTTGCCGAAATCGTCGCAGACGTCTGGCTCAGCACCGCCGATGTCCTGACATCGAACGACACCGACTGCACTCCCTGCGGCACCGCGAGGCTCGCGGCGACCGGACTCGCGGCGGCCGGGTTGCTGCTGGCCAGATCCGCCGTCACGGCCCCTGGACCCGCCTTGCACTCGAGCTTGACGGTACCGGCGACCGGCAAGCCGCCGACCACCGAGATCGGACTGAGCGACACGGACGACATCCCCATTGGGCGTACCGTCAGGTCCTCGCCCAATGTCGTGCTGCCGAGAGTGGCCCTGACCTCGCCGCTTTGGCTCGCAGCAACGGGGACCGTCTTCACGGTGAAGGTCTTGGAAACGGCGCCTTCAAGGATCTTCAAGGTCGCGGGCAGGCTGGCTGCCGCCAGCGTGTCGCTGAGCGTGACGACGACCCCGCCTGCCGGAGCGGGACCGGGCAGCGTGACTCTGCCAGTCACACTCTTGCAGCCGGCCACCGTGGACGAATTGAGCGTGAGGCCCTGCAATTCGCCGCCAGCGCCGTGGGGTCGGAACAGCCAGATACCTGTGTAGGTCTGGCGACTCGTCTTGGCCAGGGTCGTGGATAGGTTGGCCCAGTCCGTATTGCCGGGTATTGCGTCGCGGAGCCATGGCCTGTAGCCAGTCGTACTCCCCGCCGTGGCGGTCAGGCCGTACAGGTAGCGGCCGGCCGCATCCGATCGGGTCGGATCGAACCAGCTCGGCCCGCCACTCAGGGCGTCCTCGATGTCGGGATCGTCGGTACTCGAGTAGTTGGTGAACTCGCTCGGGATATTCACCGTCCCGGGCTGGATGACTGCGTCGAGCAGGGCCTGCACGTCGCTGTTCCGGGCCCAGATCCAGCCGGTGACGTCGACCGACGTCCCGTCGTTCGCCCGGACGATCGAGCCGCTGCAGGGTGTCGTTCCGTCGAGAGGACAGGCCGCGGCCACCTCGTTCCAGCTCACCCATAGCGTCTCGGTCAGCTGACGCCACTCGTTGCCACCCACCAACACACCGCCACCCAAAGGCGCCACCGAAACGCCATCGACACCGATGTAGTGGAGCCCCTGGACACCCGCAATCGAAATCGTCGTGGTTGCGCCGGACGCCGTGAATCTCAAGCTATTGAGGTTCCAATCATTGTTCGTGCCATCGAGCGGGCTGGTGAAGGTCTCCACCGTTTCACCGGCCGATACCGTCACCGCGGATGGACGGCCCTGGCTGGTCGCACTGCCGAGGTAAAAGGACAGCACGTACTCACGGCCTGGCACGCTTGCAATGGTCTGTCGGACACCTCCGAAGGGTGCACCGGACTGGTAATCCGTCAGGTCGAGGAGCCGCTCCCCGTCGGACGCAGTCAGTCCGAACGGATTGCCGACCCCGATCCAGGCGACCGAGTCCCCGATGATCTCCCAGCCCTGGAGTTGGCTTGCGCCAGGAGCGAGCGACATGGTCGCGTTGCCCGGCGGCGTGAAAACGCCGTCTTCGAAGCTGCCGTTCACGACCAATTGCGCCTGCGCAGCGACGCAGGCCCACAGTATCGAACCACCGAGAATCCATTTACGCAACGTCATGGACGACTCCTTTCCGGGATGTCGCCCCTCGCGGACTCGCGGTCATCCCATCACGGGCGACACTTCCCCCCATGACTCTTCAGCCTAGGCCAACCGGTGAGCCGCACAATTCGGATGATGTGAACCGCAAGCCCTGAGAAATACATAGTCGCGGGGTTCCACATCGCCCCGAAGTGAAACGCCCCAGGGGCCGTCGGCCTCGAATACACAGGCACGCTAGTTCAGTGCCTGCCGGCGGTCCGTGTTCCGCAGCGACAGCACCAGCCCAACGACCATCAACCCGACCAGCGCGAGGTTGATGAAGTAACCGGGTGCATCGGCGGTCCTGTCGATGGGCACGACGGCGAATAGCCACTTCCGGCACAGGTGCTCCAGCAGGAGCAGCGCATACATGAACGGGACCAGGGCGCGATACCGGACCAGCACCACGATGCACAGCAGGCCGATCGTGGCCTGTGCGAGCCCCCACGCTGCGAAGATCGACACGAACGCCTGCGCACCAGCGGGCCCGAAGCTGTCGAGCGGGATGCCGTCCGCCGAGATGGCCGCATTGCGGCCGTTGAAGATCGTGCCCACGCCGATGCTGCTCTTCATCAGTACCAGCACGCCGAACAGCCAGAGCGCGAACGTGTGTCCGCGATAGGAATTATCGACTCGCCGGGGAAGTATCTGTTCGAACATGGAGGCTCCTTCGCTGCAGCAGACCCGACGCTAACCCTCGCCGCGCGCGGCTCCGCTCGATTCGGGCACGAACTCGAGCAGGTCCGCCGGCTGGCAATCGAGCGCGGCGCAGATCGACTCGAGGGTCGAGAAACGGATCGCGCGCGCCTTGCCGGTCTTGAGGATCGACAGGTTCGCGAGCGAGATATCGACGCGCTCGGCGAGCTCCGTGAGGCTCATGCGACGCTGGTAGAGCACTTCACCCAATTTCACGACGATCGGCATGTCACACCGTTCCCTCGAGGTCCCGGCGCATGCGCGCGCCTTCCTCGAACACTCGCGCGAGCACGAACAGCAGGATCACCGCGAGCCATCCGCTCACCGAGAACGTCCACTCGATGACGGCGTTCGTCGACGACAGCATTTTCGCCAGCACGCCGAACACGAGGTGCAGCACCTGCACCCAGAGCAGCGCCCAGGCAATCTGCTGCAGCCGCTCGGCGTTCTCCGGCACGAACGGATCGCCCAGGCGCACCGTGTCGACGATCGCGATAAGCTTCGTCAGCACGCGATGGAACAGCGGGAACAGCCAGATGCCGATGACCATGAAGACGCGCATGCCGACGACGAGCAGCGCGCCGTCGAGACCGGTCGGCAGGCTCCGGTAGTACGCGACGACCTGCGCCTCGAACACGAAACTCAGGACGAACGCGGCGACGATCAGCAATGCGAGGACGATGTTGAGGACCACCAGCGTCTTCAGGAGGGTCCGGGACCATTCGGTCCCTCGATGACTCAGGGGCATTGCAGCGTTCTCCGGACAGGTCAGCAGGATCGTCACGAAAAACGATACACTATGTATCGATAAACAACAAGTCTATTAGCGATTAGCGATAATTCCCCTGTCGAGGCGCGCTCGACCGCGGCGCGCAGCGCTCCTGCTGGTGGACCACGCCGCCGAAGGCCAGCCCGGTGAAACGCGGCCGCGTGAAGTACGGCGGCACTCGAGAAATCCGCAACCAAGTGGGGGATCTCGCCACGCAAGACCACCGCACCCAGGCGCGGCTCTGAGCGGCCGCTCGCGCTTTTGCAGCCGAACCGCATCGCGCGCTTCCTTCAGGAACAGGCGCGCCGCGTAGCTCGACCTGATCGTCATGAACCGCTCGCGGATCTCGTCGCGCTGCGAAATCGGCGCGACGCTGAGATACCGGCGCAGCGCCACCCGCACGAACCCGCGGCCCACAAGGTCAGCACCGGCGCTCTATTGATTGTTACGGTGTCCATTGCGCGCACCTCCACGGCCGAACAATCTTAGGCGTGGCTGCCCCAGCCACGCGAGCGGCGCCAAGCCGCGTCCACGTTTCCCTCCCTGCGGCTGTGCCTCGTTCCAGTACTCACGCTCCGATGGATACCAGACTCGGGCAGCCTTCACGGCGCTGATTGCCGTTTGCGCAGCAACAGAACCGCTCACGAGCTCTGCTCCGTCGCCGCTCCGTCACGTTCTCCCGCCACCCGACCACTATCTACCGCAAGACCCAGCAACACCCTTCGCGGAGACGCGATGCCAGACGGGCAGCTTCGTTAGTTGAGGCAGGGTCGCAATCACAGCGCCCCGGAGGCGCAGGAGCGGGGAGATGAGGAGCCTGAGAAAATTCACCCGTACGGAAAAAGTCGCCTCATTCGAGGCTCGTCTTGGCCTGATAGCGCTGCCATTAGCGGCAACGCTTTTTGCAGCTGCCGCCGCTCACGCCGCGGTCGTCGGCGAGGTCATCACGACCTACGACGCATCGGTCGGGCGCCATGCAGTGATGTCGGCGAGCAATGGCGGCAGCTTCGAGCACCTGACCTGCGGCGGCGACCTGAGTCATGGTGGCAGCCCGCGGTACTTCGTCGACGCCGTTGCCGCAGCTAACTACCTGCCCGATGGCAATCTCGCGTCCGTGCTGGTCGCTTCCGACGAAGACTGTGCCGAGACGCTCGTCATCTCCAGCACACCCGACCTGCGATTCTCGAACTTGCCGCTCTGGTCCCACGACGGCTCGAGAGTCGCTGTGTACGCCGAGTCCTGGGTCGTCACCGAGGACGGGCTTGTCAAGACGAGTGGCATCTACGTTGCGGACGTCATTCGGGACGGCGGGGGCCGACCGATCGGGATCTCCGATCTTCTTCGGGTCATAGACTCCCCCGGGGAAATCCTGATCTCCTGGTCCGGCGACGACCAGCGCATTGCCTACGTGGCCTCGGCTTCGAACGGCAGCGGCGGACTGCAGAACGACATCTGGGTGCTCGAACTGGCTTCAGGCGTCTCGATCAACGTGACGAATTCCACCGGGTTCAACGAAGACCACCCGGCATTCTCGCCAGTGGACGACCGCATTGCCTTCATACGCATGGTTGCCGTGCGCGGGACCTACCGCTTCGACATCTTCACGCAGCCGGCGTCGGGCGGGACTGTGACCCAGGTGACGACCAAGGGCACCACCGGCGCCCCGCGAAACATGTTTCCCTGCTTCTCGCCCGACGGTCAATACCTGACGTTCTCGACCGGTTCCGCGTTGTATCCGTGGGGCGGAGTCGACATCTACCGCATGAAGGCCGACGCCTCAGGCAGGGCCACCAACCTGACGGGCAAGCGGACCGGCAGCTTCACCGTCCCCAAGTGGCGTCCCTGAGGGCTTCCGCGACCCGGGACTGGAGCTGAGACGCCCGGCCGTCAGCGCCAGTCCCCCGCCGCGATGAACCCGGCCCAGTAGAACGGGTGCGTGCTCTCACCACGCGCCCGTCTCTGCCGAAGCAGTTCGAGGCTCGCATTCTGCACGGATGCCATCGTGGATTTCCCCTCGACGAAACGATGCCGGTACAGCGCCGCCATCCACTGACGCGTCGCTTCATCCTCCACCGACCACAGACTCATGATCACGGTGCGTGCCCCGGCCAGCTGGAACGCGCGCCGCAGGCCGAACACACCCTCCCCCGCCCGGATCTGGCCGGTCCCCGTGTCGCACGCAGACAGCACGGCCCATTCCGTGCCTCGCAGGTCCAGCGTCGCGACTTCCTGCGCCGTCAGGATTCCATCCTGCTCGTGCGGCGCCGCGTTATGCCTGTGATTGGCACCCGCGAGCACCAGCCCGGAAAGCAGCAGAGGATTCTCACGCGTGACTTCATAAGAAGCTGGGGTCATACGGTCGTCAGCGGCCGGTTCGCCTGAACCGCAGTCGTCACCGAGGAAGAAGCCATGGGTGGCAACATGAATCACCCGATGCCCTGGAGCGAGCTGCTTGAACTTCGCTTCATTCGCGCCAGAACCCGACAGTGACGCGACCACTTGTTCGTCGTCGGGTCCGGCCTCCGTCAACGCCTGTTGCCAGAGCGTGACGATTTGCAGCGCCTCGATCGCGGATTCCGGAAGCGCCTCGAATCGCATCGCTTGAAAGGTGCCGCAGGCAGACCGTGTACCGCGCAGGTCGCTGACGAGCCGCTCCTTCCGCTCGTCGGCTACGCTAGAGTGCTGAGGGCCGAACGCTGCGAAGAGGTGACGGTCGTCGAAGTCAGGGGCGCTGAACGCAAGTAGCCCACCCTTGGCACCGCGGGACGCCGGAACCGTGATGTCGCGTTCGGCAGAAAGGTAGTGCAATCGCGGAGCGGCCTCCACCAGATATTTGCCATCTGCTGCCGGCAGCGCGCCGAAGTTCACGAGATTCAAGGTTCCATCAGGAACAATGAAGATCTCCTCGGCGGCTTCGAGTCTCGGAATGAGCGGGTCCCAGATCGCGCGGCGTAGTTGCTCGGCCACCACTCGGTACGATGCCTCGCCAGCCTGCGACGTTCTGCCGGCTGCCCGTGCCTCGTTCGCGATTGCCGATCGCCAGCGAGCGACGAGCGCGTCCACGAGTGCAGCATCGCCGAGCGGTATCGCAATCGGTGCCGCGCCGTTGGCGGGAAGAATGAAAGCAACGTAGGCAGGTGCCGATTCGCTGACAGGTCGCGGCTTTTCACCGGGGTGCATTGTCAACGGGAAATGCCCGTAACGGACGAATGCCACCATGGCGGACTGCGGTGGCAGCGACACCCTGACGTCGCGTAAACCAACCTGATTCGACAAGGGCAACCTGCGCTCCGGCCGACCGTGCGCGGCGAGGACTGCCTCTGCCCTCCTTAACTCCGTTCTCGCCGCTTCCAGATCCAGCCGATAGTCTTGCTTTTCGCGAGACCCGGGACCACGCAGGACCAGTTTCGCGAGTCGCTCCGTCGCGATTTGTTGAGCACCAACCGACTCGGCCAGATCGGGATCCTTCGAGTCGACAAGCAACTGCCGGCGTTCGATCAAGCCATCGAGAATCTGGCCTCGCGCGCGGATCTCGCTGTCCCAGGCTTCGAGCGCGACAGCATCACCGAGACCCGGGATGTCGCTGATCGCCGAGATAAGCAGGTCACCTGCATACCGGCTCGCGGCCGCGAAGGCCAACGCCTGCTCCTCGGGTGACACTCGGGTGATCAGCCGCAGGTGCTCACGATTTATTGCGTCAGCCCGCTGCGCGGCCTTCCGGGCTGCCTCGTACTGTCCTATTTCGAACAGGATGCGTGCGATATCGGTCAGATAGATCGCGTTGTCGGGATGCGCGTCGCCGAGAACCCTCTGGTGTATTTCCAGCCCTCGCTCCGCGTAACTCAGCGCGGCAACAGGATTGCCGAGACCACGATTGGCCCGTCCCAGATCGCCAAGAACGGCGGCGACCAGCACGGATGGCTCGTCAGTCGGTTCTATTCGCTCGAATATCTCCAGTGCGCGCAGACTGTAGGTTCGCGCCGCCTCGTACTTGCCTGCATCCTGGTAATTGCTGCCGATGGACCGATAGGCGTTGCCCACCGCATAGCTGTCGGCGTTGAAGTGTCTCTCGTTGATCGCGAGACTTTTCAGCATGATCGGCTCGGCTTCGGCAAAACGACCGAGATTCGTGAGACTGACGGCGAGGTGGCGGAGCGCCCGTCCCAGTTGGGGGTGCCACGGACCGTGTATGTGCTCGAGCGTGGCGGCGGCGCGGGCTTCGAGCGCGGCCGCGGCCGCGTGATCACCCATGTCGTTGCGGACAATTCCGAGCGCGAGCAGTTCCTCCGCCGCTTGCTGACTCTCGTCACCCAGTTCCTTAACGAAGATCGCCAGGCTGCGCTCGAAGTACTGGCTGGCGCGGGACCATTCCGCTCCCGCGAGGTGTGTATATCCGAGCGCACTAAGTGCCCTCGTTGCCATGATGCTGTCGGGACCGTAGGCGCTCTCGAGTATCGCCAGACCTTGCTCGAGGGTTGCCTGCGACGCTGCCAGCGAGTCGCGATACCCTTGTGCTTCACCAAGTGACACGAGGGCCTCGCCTACTCTGGGGTGGGTCGAACCCAGTGACTGCTCGTAGATCGACAGCGCCTCTCGCAGTAGCGACTCGGCATCCTCGCCTTTACCCTGGAGGACGAGGCAGGTGCCGATCAACTCGAGGCTCTCCGCAACCGCGGGGTCGAGCGCGCCGAGTCCCCCCTCGCGAATGGCGCGCGCTTGATTTGCCCAGGCCACGGCTTCCTCCGGCCTGCCTTGACTCATCAGCAGGCGCCCGACCGCCTGCTTCGCCGTTGCAACGTCTAGGTGGCTGGAACCAAGCTTGTGTTCGAGCAGACGCAAGGCGCCCTGCAGAGTGACCATTGACTCGGTGAATTCGCCGCGAGTCGCGTGCACGCGGCCAAGACGTATCTGGCTCCGAGCAGTCACGGGATCTGCGGCCCCGAACAGGCGCTCATTCAGCACAACGGCGTGTCGAGCCCAGGCAATCGCTTCGGGCTTTGGACCTCGGCGTCCCGCGAGCATCGCTTCCACCAGGCGGTCCGCATACCATGCCGCCGCCTCGGAGCCGTCCTGGCCATTCGCTTTCAGTGCGGCGAGCGTGGCACGGGCCTTATCTTCGGCCTCCGGGTAACTTCCCAGGTACATCCGCTCGTCGATCTCGTCGCGTGCCAGCTCGGCTGGCGAAGACAGCGCCGTCGACTCAACCAAGCACAGTCCGACGAGCGCCAGCAGCGCCGCTGCAACGCCCGCACGCGCGGATTGGATCGAGACCCGCTCTCCCATGACTCCCCCGAACGATTCCCGGTCAATGGCTGGTGTCGAGGTTCTCCAGTTGACGCAGGATCGCATCGGCATCGTGCCGCAGCTCTCCCTGTATGTCTGCCACGGCCGTCAGCTCGCGGCGCGCTCCCCGGACATCGCCTCGTTTCAGCAGCGCTTTAGCAAGATAGAAATGCGCCTCCTCGAGAAACGGCGTGTCCCCCATCGCGATGGTCCGCTCGAATTCCCCAACCGCACCGGCGATATTGCCCGCCAGCAGCTCGGACGCTGCCAGGAAGAACGCGATATCCGGCCGCTCCGGATCGAGCTGGCCCGCCTGGCGCAGCGAGCGTATGGCCGCGCCGTAGTCGCCCGCGACATAACCCTTCATCCCTTGCTGGAAGGAAACGGTCGCCTCGTCCGCCGCGCCGCGCAGGACTCTGGGCGAGTATCGAGGCGGTTCCGCGCGCGCGAGACGCGCCAGGACTCCCAACCGTCGTGCCTCGGGCGAGGCCGCCGCCGCAGGCGGCGCCAATGCGACCGATGGCTCGGCGTTTCCCGCGGCAGCAGGTACACCGGCGGGATCGGCGCCCGGCGAGGACGTCGGTCCTGCCGGCGCCGCAGCGCGCGGCAATCCAGCCACCGGCTCGGGTGCCCCGGACTGTCGCAGCAGCACCACGGCGACGAGGGCCGCGGCAACGGCTCCGGCCATGGCCCATCCCCACCATGGGTTCCACACGCGCGAGCCTTTCGGGGCAGGAATTGCCGGTGGCGCTGCCCGGAGGACGTCGCGTATGGCCTGTAGGCGCCGCAGCTCCCCAAAACATCGTGCGCACTCGAAGTAGTGCTGCTCGTACGCCTCCTGCTCCGCCGGGCTCAAGTCACCGAGCAGATACCTTTCGGCCAATTCATCACGCACGATGAGGCTGCAGTCCATCGCATCTACCTGCTGCTATGTGGCTCGTGGGAGACGTTTCGTGACGCCCCATTCAGCATTTCCTTGAGCCGCTTTAATGCCCGGCTCTTCTGCTGGCGCACCACCTCCGCGGAGATACCTAGCCGAAGGGCGATTTCGCCCGGCTTGAGCCCGTCAGTGAGACTCAAGAACAGCACTTGCTGATCCTGCGGCGGCAGTCGCCGTACGCAGTCCCCGATTTCCTGAAGGTCACTGTCTCTCTCGCAGGACTCCGCCAGGTCCGGGGTCATCGGCTCCTCCCCGGTGCCGTCGGCCCGTGGCATGCGACCACGTGCACGCAGGTGACTGTGCACGAGATTGAGTGCCGTGCCATGAATGAACGCGCCAAGTCGTGCCGTATCGTGCACGGTCCCGCGGCGGAGCGCGGTCACCGTGGCCATCATGACGTCATTGACGAGTTCGCGGACAGCCTCGCGGTCCCGCACGCGTGCCATCGCCATGGCGAACACTCGACCGGAGTAAAGTCCCACCAGTTCGTTCTCGGCAGCGCGGTCCCCATGCTGGATGCGCCTGCTGAGCGCGGTGTCGTCCGCTACCCCCCCAATCCCCGCCTCGGGCGCCATCACTGTCGTCTCCTTTACGGAGCGCGCATGTCGCCTCGTCGTTCGCGTTGTTCTTTTGCGCTCGCTCCACCAACTTCCATGAGGCAATCGACCAGCCGGTCCGACTCTACTCCCCTCGGGGCACAGCCATCACGTCATCGCGGACTGTGCTCGTCCAGTACGCAATGGGACGCGTTCGTAGTGTTCGCCATCGATTGCAGGGCCGGTGGTCACGTTCCGACTCCGCTCGACCACTACTCACTGATAGAGACTGACAGAGCCCCCGTTACGCACGGTATCGGGATTGCGGGCACAGCCCCGCGGATCGGGGTGGAGAAGATGATGAATCTGCACGAATACGACCGTTCCACCGTCGCAGTGGCGGCAGTGCTGGGTTTCGGTTTAGCGCTGGCGGTGAGCCTCGCTGAAGCGCGCGGCAAGCCACTGCCGCCGCCGACGCCATCGAGTCCGCCGGGGCGTGCCTGGCATGGGTTCACCAGTAACGGTGCAGTACTGGCGGAACAAAGTCGACTCTACCTTTATGGTGGCTCCGACTCGACTCCGAAAGCCCTCGCCGACCTCTGGTACTACAGCGTCGACACCATGAGCTGGACCTTCGTGGTCCCCAGCGGCAGGGCCAGACCCGGTCCGCGTCAGCACATGGGCTGGTCGTGCGGCGGCGGCGGGTGTCTCCTGACGAACGGCAGCAATGGCGTCGGCCTCGCCGCGGATGCCTGGTTCTACGCTCAGGGTACGAACGCCTGGACGTCGGTCAGCTGTCGGAGATCGGCGTGTCCATCCGCTCGGCAGATGGTCGCCGCGGCGTACGATCCAGCCGGAGTCCACCTGCTGTTCGGCGGTCGCGACGGCAGCGGAGGTCTCAACGACACCTGGATATTCAATCCAGAAACGATGGCTTGGAACCTGCAGGTGCGCCAGGACAATTGGCCACAGGAGCGAAATCGGGCCGCGGCCGCTTACGTCCCCGGAGTCGGCATAGTTCTGCTCGGAGGGCAGGACTCCCAGAGCCTTGCGGTGCTGTGCGACATGTTCAACTGGCAGAACAACAGCTGGACCCGGATGAACATTGCCGGGGCGCCGTGCCTGCACAGCCAAAGCATGGCGTGGGATGACACGAACCATCGGCTGGTCGTGACCGGCGGCTACACGGATGCAAATGACAACCGCAACCAGGTCACCTACTACCTGTCTTTCACCAACGGCGTGGCGGACGAATGGTCGACCGATCCGGACCTGCCCGGCTGCTTCACGTCGTTACATCCGGGCGCCAGGATGGCCTTCGACCTGCCGACCCGAAAGATGGTGTTCTTCGGCGGCGCAGAAAACATCGGTGGCAGCGTCGTAAGGTACGGCGACACGTCGATCTGCAATTGATCGGTGCCCGCCCGTGCGGCGCTTGTGTACCGGCCTTGGCGTCAGTGCCTCGGCGTTCGTCGCCGTGCGACTCACCCCTGCTCCACGGCGTACCGGCCGGGACGATCGCCTGCATCCCTCCCTCAAGCCGCCCTGAGCGCGAAATCTGCCTCGATCACCGCATAGGGCACGTGGACCTTGCCCCGCTCGGTCTTTTCGATCAGCCCGAATTCGATGAGCGCGCCGACGTCCTCGTGCACCCGCTTCACGTCCCGTTCCAGCGCCCGCGCCAGTCCGCGGACACTGGACGGACCCAGGGCCTGCAGCCGCTCGACGAGGTCCCAACGCTTCGGCGTCAGCACCCGGAACAGCGCCGCCGGCGACTCGAACGTGAACACGTGCGCCGAGGAGCGCCCGGACTTCCATGCCGCGGTGAAGCGCTTGCCCATTTCCGCCAGGGCCACATCCGCATCGCGCCGAATCCGCAACACTGCCTTTGTGCTCATTGTCGTCTCTCCTCGGCCACATCGTTCAGGAAATCGGCCACCCGTGCTTCGATGGTCGTAAAGCGGTACGACTCCGCGCGGCTGCGTCGATGACCGTACCCGGGACCTGCCCGGTGCATTTCCTCGGGTCGTCTTGCCACATCCCATAGGATGTCATATCCTTTGTAGCGAATGCGCGTCGTACTGGACACCTCGGTTCTGGTCGCTGCCCTGCGCAGCCGCCTCGGAGCGAGCAACCGGCTGCTGATGCTGGTCGCCGAACGCCGCTGTATACCACTGGTCACCACCGCCGTGTTCCTCGAGTACGAAGACGTGCTGCTGCGACCCGAGCACAGGCTGGCCACTGGCATGAGCGAGCGCGACGTGACCGGATTTCTTGCGGCTCTCGCCAGCGCCGCCGAACCGGTGGAGGTTCATTTCATGTGGCGACCGCAGTTGTCGGACCCAGCCGATGAACTGATCCTCGAGGCGGCCGTGAACGGCCAGGCGGAGGCGATCGTCACGCACAACGTTCGGGACTTTCACCCGGTCCTGCGGCTGTTCGGCGTCCCGGTGAAGACCCCGGCACAGGTTCTCAAGGAGCTGTCGAAATGAGCAAGAGCACCTACCCGCTGAAGCTGCCAACCTCGGTAAAGAACGCGGCTGCGGAACTCGCCAAACTCGACGGCGTGTCCTTGAACCAGTTCATCGCCGCTGCAGTCGCCGAAAAAGTCGGCACGATTCGCACCACGCGGGACTTGCTGCACGAGCGCGCCGGATCGGCCAAGCCGAGAGACATGTTGAAATACCTGCGCCGTGCACCAAAGGTCCCGCCGCTTGCGGGTGACGAGCGCTAGCCGCAAGTCGCCGCGGACGAAAGCGTCCGCTGCTTGCTCTCGACCGCACTGCTAGACCAGCCGCGCCCAGCGCGGCCGGAGCTCACCCGTTGAGCCCGATCCCGGATCGCGTCCCGAAGCCAGCCACCCTCCACGTGTACGAGTTACCCACATGGTCTGACATGGTTCCCGTATCCCTGTCCGCCCTTCGCCCGTCTCCGGTCGAGCTGGACGCGCTCCGTCCGCCTTACGACCTGTCTCAGCGCCGCGCCGCCAGCACCTGCACCCAGTAGGTCCCGGCGTCGCTGGACGCGTCGAACGAGAAAGCCATCCCCATCTCCCGCACCTCCGGATTCATCAGGTTGGCGCAGTGCCCGGGACTCTCGAGCCAGGTCTGCACAACTTCCTCCGCGCTGCTCTGGCCGGAGGCGACATTCTCGGCCACCACTCGCCACGCATACCCGGCCCGCGTCACCCGCTCCGCGGCACTGCTGCCGTCCGAGCCTGTGTGCGACATCCGGCGCTGGCGCGTCATGTCCCGCGCGTGGGCCTCGGCCACGCGCCCGAGCGTCGCATCAAGTACTAACGCGTTCGTCGCGGCAAACTTCCGGGTGCCGCACACCCGCGGCCGGGCTCGGGCCGCATTGACGAGTTCAAGTGCGCGGCTCGCCAGCGCGCGCGCATCCGCGACCTGCGGAGCCTTGAAGGGAGCCGCAAGCACGACCCACGTCTCGCCGTCCCGGCTCGCGATGCCGATCGTCTCGAAGGCAGCGTCGGTGATCGCCGCACAGAATCGTGTCTCGAGCAGCCGGGCCACGGCCGCCTCGCTGGGCGCCTGCACGACATGGATCAACCTCGAGCGGGCCGCCGGAACCTTCTCTGCTGCAATGGCGTCCGCAAGGTCCCCGCCCTGGGTCAATCGCGCGGCGACCCGGTCGAGCCGCGGGTCCCGCCTCAGCGCCCGATCGACGCCGCGCCGTCCACTGCAGCCTTCCTCGCGGACCGCGCTGATCGTCGACATTGGATCCACCGTGGCGGGCGCAACGGCGCAGCCGGTGGCCAGCACGACCAGGCAGACAACGCTGTTCGGCGACGATGATCCTGACCGGCTGACGACAACTATCTTGGCCGGTTAGCGCCGCCGGCCGGGGGCGCTTGGTGGTGGGGCTTACAGTGCCCCCTCGACGTAGGAGCGAGGGGTCGCGATGCCCGGCAAGCGAGTCACGGATCATCAAGTGATCAAGTACAAGCAGTATCGGCAGCGGCTCAGCCAGGAGGCCGCGGCCGCCAAGGTCGGCATCAGCGAGCGAACGGCCAGGCGCCTGGAGCGTCTGGACGGTTTGCCGTCGCATCGGGCGCCACGAACGTGGCGGACACGCTCCGACCCGCTGGCCACCGTGTGGGACGCGGAGGTGCTACCGATGCTCCGCGCGGCGCCGGGCCTGACGGCGGTCACCGTGCTCGAGGAGCTGCAGCGGCGCCATCCCGACGATTACCCGAACGCCGTGCTGCGGACCCTGCAGCGACGGGTCCGTCGCTGGCGGGCGTTCGAGGGCCCGGAGCGCGAGGTGTTCTTCGCCCAGCAGCACGAGCCGGGCCGGCTGGGCCTGTCGGACTTCACCCACGCCACCGAGCTCGGCGTGCACATCGGCGGCGTGCGGTTCGAGCACCTGCTGTATCAGTTCGCGCTGGCCTACTCAGGGTGGCGGCACGTGGCGGTCGTGCTCGGCGGCGAGTGCTTCCTGGATCTCTCGGCCGGTCTGCAGGATGCGCTGTGGGAGCTCGGCGGTGCGCCGCACGAGCATCGCACCGACAGCCTGTCGGCGGCGTTCCGCAACCTCGCCGAGCGGGAGGATCTGACCCGCCGCTACGAGTGGCTGTGCGCGCACTACGGCATGGTCCCGTCGCGTAACAACCGCGGTGCGAGCCACGAGAACGGCTCGATCGAGGCCCGCCACGGCACGCTCAAGCACTTTGTCGATCAGGCGCTGCTGCTGCGCGGTAACCGCGA
Source organism: uncultured Gammaproteobacteria bacterium (assembly GCA_963778185.1). GTDB lineage: Bacteria > Pseudomonadota > Gammaproteobacteria > Steroidobacterales > Steroidobacteraceae > RPQJ01. The sequence goes on from CAVZTF010000005.1 coordinate 120,909, forward strand.
GTTCGACACGCTCGAGGCCTACCGACACTTCCTCGCCGAGGTCACCGCCCGGGCCAACGGCCGGATCGCCAAGGCGCTCGAGGTCGAACGCGCCTGCCTGCGACCGCTGCCGCCACGGCGCACGAACGAGTACGAGGAGGTCGATGCGCGGGTCACCAAGTTCGCGATCTTCACCGTGCGCGCCGTGCCTTACTCAGCTCCGTCCCGGCTGATCGGCCATCGGCTCAAGGTGCGCGTCTACGCCGATCACATCGAGGCGATGCTCGGCGGCGTGTGCGTGTTGCGCGCGCCGCGCGCACTGCGCCGTACGCCGGTCATCGACTTCCGGCACGTCCTGCCGGCGCTCAAGCGCAAGCCCGGCGCCCTGGTGCGCTGGCGGATGCGCGATGCGTTGTTCCCGCGCACGGAGTATCGCGACACCTGGCGCCGGCTGATCGAGCGACTCCCGGAGGCTCGGGCGGCCAAGATCATGGTCGGCCTGCTCGAGCTGGCACAGACCGCCGGCGAGGCAGACGTCGCACACCGGCTCGGCGAGATCGGCGACGCCAACGAGCTGCCGGACCTCGACAGGTTGCGTACCGAGTTCGCACCGCGTATCCCGCTGCAGCCGAGCGTGCAGGTGCATCTGCCACCGCTGGCGGCCTATGACCAGCTGGTCGGGGTTCGGCCATGAGCGCCGCCCGCGCCTCGGCAGACGCGGCCCGCTTGCCGCTGATGCTCACCGACCTGCGCCTGCCAACGATCAAGCGTCTGTGGACCGATCTAGCCACGCAGTCCGACCGCGAAGGCTGGCGCGCCGAGCGGCTGCTGTCCGTGCTGTTCGAGCACGAGATGGCCGAGCGCGAGACGCGCACGTCTCGCGCGCCATCGTGCCGAGTCGGACCTGCCGCCCGACAAGTCGATCGACAGCTTCGACTTCGCCGCTGTGCCGTGCCTGTCCAAGCCGCATGTCGCGGCGCTGATCGAGGGCGACGGCTGGCTCGAGCAGGGCGCCAACGTGCTGCTGTTCGGCCCGCCCGGCGTCGGCAGGTCGCATCTCATCGCCGCCATCGGCCACGGACTCATCGATCGTGGCTGGCGCGTGCTGTTCTCGCGCACCGGCGACCTCGTGCAGCGACTGCAGGCGGCCCGGCGCGATCTGCGGCTGCCCGCCGAGCTTGCGCGGCTCGATCGCTTTGACTGCTGATCCTCGACGACTTCAGCTACGTCCGTCGCGACCAGGCCGAGAGCAGCGTGCTGTTCGAGCTGATCTCCGACGCTACGAGCGCAAGAGCATCGCGATCACCGCCAACCAGCCGTTCTCCGCGTGGGATCAGGTGTTCCCGGAAGCGGCGATGACCGTCGCGGCGGTCGACCGCCTGGTACACCACTCGACGATCTTCGAACTGAACGTGGAGAGCTACCGACGCAAGGCGGCGGAGGGCAAGGCCGCCGGCAAGGCCAAGGTCAGTCAGAGGAAATAGCCGAACCGATCCCCATCACACCGGCCAAGATAATTGTCGCCG